>CAVYED010000001.1:0-28051 GCA_963767615.1 uncultured Iamiaceae bacterium
GCGCAACGCCCTCTCGGTCGCCCTTCGGGACGAGATCAGCGATGCCCTGGACGAACTGGCCGTGAACGACGCGGTCCGCGTGGTCGTGATCACCGGGGCAGGGTCGACCTTCTCCGCGGGATTCGATCTGGCCGAGTTCGAGCGGGCGGCGTCGGACCCTGCGTTCGGCGATCGGCTCTGGAGCTCGAGCGACCGCTACCACCGGACCGTGGCCAGATTCCCTCTGCCCACGGTGGCCGCCGTGAACGGACCGGCCATCGCAGGTGGGTTCGACCTGGCCGCGTTGTGCGACCTGCGGGTCCTGGCGACGACGGCTCGGTTCTCACACCCCGAGCGGACGTTCGGCGAGGTGGTCTACACGCCGCTGCGCGAACTGGTCGGCGGGGCGGCGGCGAGAGACCTGACGCTCACCGGTCGCAGCATCGACGCCGCCGAAGCCGCGGCCCTGGGTCTCGCCTCATCGGTCGTGGAGGTCGAGGAACTCCTCGACGCGGCGCTGGCGCTGGCGGCACTGGTCGCCGAGGCGCCCCGTGAGCAGTTGCTCCGCCACAAGGCCAAGATCCTTCGCTTCTCCGGCTGGGACCCCGCGCAGACGACCCTCGACCTCTGACCGGGACGGTCGGCGGAACCGTCGGGCTGTCGGACTAGAGAGAGGACTCGGCGCCGCCGGCCTTCTGCCAGTCGCGCAGTGCGGAGATGGATGCACCCCAGTCGATCGGGGAGTCACAACGGGGGCACTGGGCGTCGTCGTCGGAGACGACGGCCTCGCAGTGCGAACAACTCAGCGTCGGGCTGGGCTCGGCAGAGAAGATCGCCGTCACACGGCCGACCGGGGTGATGGCCGAAGGATCGCTCATCGTGGTACCTCTCGAAGGTGTCGGATCGGACAGCACGACACTCACCGGATCCGGACGACACCGCCACGGCCGAAAGACCCACTTCTCGTGGCGTGACCGGGCGCGACCGTCACCTCCGGACCTCATCCCCCATCCGGACGTACCCGGACGACTCCGAGCCGGTCGCCCCTCCGACCGGCCTACCCTCGGACGTCGTGACCCCGTCATCCCCCTCACCGCTCGTGTTCCCGCACCTGGAGGCACACGATCTGCTGCGACGCCACGTCGTGCTCCCCGCGGGTTTCGAAGGTGAGCGCAACGTGGTGATCGTGGCCTTCCGACGCCAGCACCAGGAGCTGGTCGACACCTGGGTCCCCTGGCTCGAGGCCCACGCCGAGGACGACCCGGCACTTCGTTTCTACGAGTTGCCGACCATCGGCACGCAGTGGTCCCCGGCACGATCGGTGATCGACGGTGGAATGGCGTCCGCGATCCGCGAACCCGTCGTCCTGCGTCGCACGCTGACCGTCTACACCGACGTCGACCGGGTCACCTCGGGACTGGGCATCACCGATACCGACACCATCTGGCTCTTCGTCGTCGACGCCCGCGGCGTCGTGCGGTGGCGGGGCCATGGGCCCTACACCACTGCGACCGCCGCCGAGTTGGCCGACCTGCTCAGCGCCCTCTCCGCCGGAGAAGGCGCAGGGTCGACAGCGACGGCCCCCGAAGGCATCCGCATGTTCGACTTCGCGTTCGAGGGTCGGTTCCGTCCGGTGTTGGCGGTGCTCGGCGTGTTCCCGTCGACGGCGCACGTGACGCTGGACAGCCACCGGCTGGTCGCCCACTTCGGACCCTGGTCGTGCGAGACCCCGCTCGACAACATCGTCGACGTCCAGGTGACGGGGCCGTACCGGGCCCACCGCGCCATCGGTGCTCGCGCCTCCTTCGCCGACCGGGGCCTCACCTTCGGATCGACCACGGCGGGCGGAGTGTGCCTGTGCTTCCGCGAACCGGTGCCGGGACTCGACCCGTTCGGCGCCATGGCCCACCCGGGGCTCACCGTCACGGTCGCAGACCGCGACGGCTTCGCCGCCGAGGTCACCGAAGCCGCCGGGCTCGAGCGAGCCGGCTGATCAAGCCGGCGGCGGAGCACCCAGCCGGTCGAAGCCGGCCACGTGGTCTCCGGCGACGTGGCCACCGTCGACCGGCAGGTCCACGCCCGTCACCATGATGGACAGGTCCGATGCGAGGAAGACCACGACGGCAGCGATCTCGTCGGGAGTGGCCTCCCGGGGGATGGCCCGCTTGTCGATGTAGCCGGCGATGGAGGGACCGATCCCGGCCAGCTCGGCACCCCACGGGGCGTACATCCCGGGATTCCCTCCCGCGGGGCACACCGCGTTGACCCGGATCCCCGACCGGCCGAGCTCCACTGCCGCCGCCTTGGTGAGACCGCGCAGTGCCCACTTGCTGGCGGCATAGGCACTGAGACCGTTCATCGCCTGGAGTGCATCGATCGATGCGATGTTCACGATCGACCCGCCACCTTGATCGGTCATCGGTCCGACGACGGCGGCGATGCCGGCGAAGGCACCGGCGGCGTTCACGTCGACGACACGACGGAAGTCGTCGATGCTGGTGTGCTCGATGGCACCGAGGTGCAGGATGGCCGCGTTGTTGACGAGCACGTCGATACGTCCATGGGCGGACACGACGTCGGCGACCAGGGCCGACCACCCCCGGGGTCGGTGACGTCGAGTTCGTGGAAGCTGGCCCTCGGGCCGAGCTCCGTCGCCACGGCCATGCCCTTGTCGACGCGGATGTCGGCGAGGGCGACGGTCGCGCCTTCGCCGATGAAGCGGCGGGCGATGGCGGCACCGGTGCCGCGTGCGGCGCCGGTGACGATGGCGGTCTTTCCGTCGAGCAACACGGGCCGTCCTCTCTGTCGGGTCCGCGAAGGACCTACGGGTCAGGGCGTACGTCGAGCAGCACCTTGCCGATGGCGCGTCCGTCGGCCACGTAGCGCAACGCCTCGACGACCTCGTAGAGACCGAACGTGGCACCGATGTGGGGGTGCACACGTCCGACCGCCAAGAGGTCGAGGAGGTCGCCGCGGTTGCGGGCATGATCCTCGGGCCGGTGCTCGGAGAAGCCACGGAACTCGAACCCCTTCACCGAGATCCCCTTGAGGAGCACGAGGTTGAGCGGGATGCGGGGCACCTCCCCGCTGGCGTATCCGATGGTGACGAACCGCCCGCCCCAGCGAAGAGCCCTCAGGCGGGCTCGGCCAACGCCCCTCCACCGGGTCGAGCACCACGTCGGCACCCCCCGGCAGGGCTTCACGGAGCTGGGCGCGCAGATCACCGGCGGTGTGGTCCAGGGTGCGGTGGGCCCCGTAGGCGGCGCAGACGTCCAGCTTCTCGGTGCTCGACGCGACGGCGGTGACGGACGCGCCGAGCAGGACACCGAGCTCGACGGCAGCCAGCCCCACACCGCCACCGGCGCCGAGCACGATCAGCTCTTCGCCCGGTCGGAGCTCAGCGACCGATCGCAGCGCGTTGACGCGGTCTGGTGCGCGACCGTGGACGCGGCCGCCGATCGGATGTCGATCGACTCGGGGAGACGCTGCACCTGGGTCGCGCCGACGACCAGCTCCTCGGCGAAACCGCCGACGAAGGTCGAACCGCTGACCCGGTCACCGACCTCCAGGCCGGTCACGCCGTCGCCCACGACGGTGACCGTGCCGGCGAACTCGCTGCCCGGCACGAACGGCGGCTCGGCCACGACCTGGTAGTCACCGGCGACGACCAGGACGTCCGGGAAGTTGACCGCCGCAGCCGCCACCGCGACGCCGACCTCGCCGGGGCCGGGGCGCGGAGCCTCGATCTCCTCGACGGCGACGACTTCGGGCGAGCCGAGCGTCCGACACACCGCCGCCCGCATCCGCTTGGTCATGCTTCGACCTCTCGTCGCACGTCTGTGGGCGAGATCGTACGCGCCGGGACTGTAGCGTCCGACTCCCAGTCGCTGATCCGGGGGGAACGCAATGGCGCGACGTCGAGTACTGGTGGCCATCGCGGCACTGACACTGCTGGCCGTGTCGTGCAGTCGGACGAGCGACGAGGCCTCAGATGCCCCGGCGACCACCGCGGCCGCTGACCAACGCTGCGACGACCAGGAACTGGAGGCCACCGAGGTCGGGGTCAGCGCCGACTCCATCACCGTGACGGTGATGGCCGACACGGGGTCGCCGCTGGCGCCGGGTCTGTTCCAGGGCAACATCGACGCCGTCGAGGCCTTCGCCCGCAACGTCAACGAGCGCGGCGGCATCGCCTGTCGCCAACTGGTCGTCGAGGCCTGGGACTCGAAGCTCACACCGGAAGAGTCCAAGAACGGGCTCATCGTGGCCTGCGAGACGAGCCTGGCCATGGTGGGCAACAACGCCCTGTTCAATCCCGACGTCGCCCCGCTGACCGACTGCCCCGACCAGACCGGCGCCGCCACCGGACTGCCCGACCTGGCCGCGTTCACCGCGGACTCCAACGAGCTGTGCGCCCCGACCATGTACACGGTGCAGGCCATGTCCGAAGCGTGCCCGATCGAGCCGGGGGTGCGACCGATCGAGTCGAACCTGAACTACTGGGAGTTCCTGGACGACCTCGACCCGGAGATGCGGGAGGTCTTCATGGTGCCCAGCGACCTGCCGACCACGGTGCAGGCGGCCATGCCGCTCATCGAGGGACAACGGAGGGCCGGGATCGATGTCGTCGAGGCCGTGAAGGTCTCGGGCCGCGACGAGCAGGCGGCGTTCACCCCTCGGGTACAGGTGATCGCCGGTAGCGACGCCAACGCGGTCTTCAACAGCTCGAACGACGTGGCCATGATCAACATGCGCCGCGAGTACCAGGCTCAGGGCGGGAGCGGCGTGGAGATCTGGGCGTGCACCCAGGCCTGCTACACCGAGACGTTCCGCGCCCAGGGCGAGGCGGTCGACGGGACCTACGTCTCGCTGCCGTTCCTTCCGTTCGAGGAGAAAGACGAGAACGCGGAGCTGGCGGCCTTCCTCGACAACGTGCCCGACCCAGACGCCTGGGGCGCTCAGGCCTGGCAGGCGGCCGTGCTGTTCCAGCAGACCATCGAGCGGATCGTCGATCAGGACGGGCCGAACGGCATCACCCGGGCGAAGATGCTCGAGACCCTGGACTCGTTCGGCACGTTCGACGCCAACGGGTGGTTGGCCCCCAAGCCGCTCGACGGCATCTCCGACTGCGGGGTCGTGGTGCAGTTCGAGGACGGCGAGTTCACCCGGGTCGAGCCCAGCGAGCCCGGCACGTTCGCCTGCAACCCGGACAACACCGTCACGATCGAGATCGATCCGGTGGCGGCAGCCGCGACGCTCGACTGAGGTCGGCGCCCGGCACGGACGTCCGGGGCCTTCCGCCGCCCACGATCGCGGACCACGCGGGAGGACCGGCGACGTTGCCGGTCCTCCCGCGATGATCTCGGCGCCACCCGGCTGGTCAGAGCGTGCTCTTGACCGAGCCCATCATCGTCAGGCCGGCGCCGTCCCCGGCCTGGAAGCTGCAGGGAGAGGAACCGTAGGTCCAGACCGCGTTCATCAGCTGGCTGCTGTCGCTCACGTGTCCGAGCCCGAGGCCGTGTCCCAGCTCGTGTCCGATGATGCATCGGGCGATCGTCGGGTCGACCCAGTTGCGGACCCTCACCTGGGCCTTCAGCACCCGAGCCCCGTCGTACCAGGTGGTGGTGCACCCGGCCGCCTGATCGCTTCCGCAGACTGCGGTGCTCGACTCGGAGATCCGGATCTCGCCGTTGAGCGGCTCCCAGCCGGTCGAACCCGGCCCGGGCGTCATGGTCGATCCGGTGTAGCGGGCTGCATCGGAAGCCGAGGCGACGAGGCCGTCCACGAGGTGGGCAGGCGTGCCAGCCGCCCCGGTGACCTGGTAGTCGGTGAGCAGACCGACGCCGGAGAGAAGCGAATAGCTGTCTGCGGAGCCTCCGGAGCCTCCGTCACCGATCACGACGGTCCCACCGGATCCACCGGACTTGCCGCCCTTGCCGCCGCCTCCGCCCTTGGTGCCACCTCCGCCCTTGGTGCCACCTCCGCCCTTGGTGCCGCCTCCGCCCTTGTTGTCGGTCCTCGCCGCTGACGAGGTGACCGTCATCGCTGCGGGGGCTGTGTCGCCGACCCATGCGTCCGTGGCATCGCCCTTGAGGGCCACACCGTGGGCCGAGACGGAGATCACCTCGGACGGTTGGTCGATGATCCCGCCGGAGATCAGTTCGTCGACCACCGCTGCGCCGCGCTCGGGCGTGATGCCGTCCCCGAGGACGGGTCCCGCCCGCTCGGAGCCGGGTGCGAGCGACGCCGCAGCCATCACGACCGCCAGTGCGGCGGCCACGGCCGCCTTCAGGAGCACGGAACCGACGCCGATCGGCTTCGCGGCGGTGGCGTTGTCATGGTCGAGGAGGGCCCGGATCTGCATGACGATGGTCTCGGCCCCGGGAATGACCACCTTGAGTGGGAATTATCGGTCTCAGAGTGAGAGCCGGCCTTCGGACTCTGCGTTCGGCGGGCCTCGCCGCCGCTCGTCACCCGCTGGCCGGATCTGGTTGCCGGGACCCGACGCTCGTGTCCAGGGGCCCACGTTCCCGTGCTCTCGTGACCGGCACCCCGGGCCGGCGTGGTCCAGGAGGACTCAATTCACGCGTCCGTCCTCTCGGGTGCGGCCCCGGCCCCCACGTCCCGGCCGAACCGTGAGAGCGGGCCGCCGACCTTGAACAGGGCGATGGAGAGCCCGATGAGCGCCAGTGCGGCGTCGAACGCGAACGCGACCCGCATCCCTCCGACGAAGGCGTCGCGCACGATCTCGGTCAGCTGCGTGGCCTGGTCGGGATAGGACGCGAGGACCTGCGTCGAGGGTTCGGTGCCGGCCAGCACACCACGCACGTCGGCCAACTCACCAGAGGACAACGACACCCCGAGATCGGTGGCGGCGGACCCGATCCGGTTGTTCGATGCGAAGAGGAACAACGCCGTGGTGAGTCCGAGGCCCACCGCACCGCCGGCGACCTGGCACATGTAGAGCAGACCCCCGGCCAACGAGGACTTCGAGTCGTCGAGGGCTCCGAGCGCCGCGGTCGTGACCGAGGAGTAGAAGAGGCCGACACCGACGCCCAGCACCACCATGCCGGGGACGACCGAGGCGTACCCCGACGTCGATTCGGTGAGGAGCACGAAGAGGAGCGGCCCCAGGAGAATGCACGCCGCACCGATCGAGATGACGGCCTTCATGCCGATGCGGTTCAGGAGCCAGCTCTCGGCGAACGACGCGGTCGCCATGACGGCCACGAACGGCAACAGCATCAACCCGGCGCCGAGGGTGCCCTCGGAGAGGATCTTCTCGAAGAACTGCGGCAGGTAGAGCAGGGTGGCGAAGAACGTCGCCGACATCGCCAGCACCGAGAGGCAGGCCCACAGGAACGGGCGGGTGCCGATGACACTCGGTGGCACGAGTCCCGTTTCGCCCTGCGCGCGTTCGCGCAGCACGAAGCCGCCCATGGCGAGGGCGCTGACGGCGAACCCGGCGAGAACGATCGGATCACCGAAGCCGTCGTCGGGGGCGACGGTCAGCGCACCGAGCAGTGAGACCAGGCTGATCGACAGCAGCACCGTGCCCAGGTAGTCGATGGGTTCGCGTTCGGTCGGCGACGCCACGTGCACCACGCGCCAGGTGACGACGACCGCGAGAAGGGTGAGGGGCACGTTGAGCAGCAGCACGTAGCGCCAGGACACTTCGGCCAGCGCTCCGGCGATGATCGGCCCCGAGGCGTTGCCGATGCCGGCCACACCGATGAGCAGGCCGCCGGCCAGCCCGGCCCTGCTCTTGGGCAACAGGCCGTAGATGAGTCCGAGTATCGCCGGCCACATGAGGGCCCCGCCGACCCCCATCAGCACCCGGGACGCGATCAGGAGCCCGAGGTTCGGCGACAGCCCACCGAGGAGGGAGAAGCCGGCGAAGATGGCGGCCCCGATGTAGAGGATCCGCAGCCGCCCGAAGACGTCGGCGAGCCGGCCACCGGGCACGATGAGCACGCCGAACACGAGCGCGTAGCCGTTCACCACCCACTGCACGGTGGAGAGGTCCGCGTCGAACTCGGTCTCCATCTCGGGGAGCAGGACGTTCAACGCCGTGAAGTCGTTGGCGATGGCGAACACGACGAGGGCCATGGCGCCGAGCGCCAGCCAGGTGCTCGCGTCGATGCGCTCCGTCTCTACTTCCCCACCGGCCATGCGGGGACCGTAGTGGGGGACCCGAGCACGGACACACGAACGGGGTCTGCGATGCTCGGGCGGTGACGATGCTGCTCGTGGTCCACCACACTCCCTCGCCGCCGACCCATGCGCTGCTCGAAGCGGTCCGGCACGGCCTGGCCTCGGAGGGGCTCGAGGCGATCGATGTGGTGATCCGTCCGGCGCTGGCGGTGACCGTGCCCGACGTGCTCGACGCCGACGGCTACCTGCTCGGGACGCCGGCCAACTTCGGGTACATGTCAGGTGCGCTGAAGCACGCCTTCGACACCGTCTACTACCCGTGCCTCGACGCCACCGCGGGCCGACCGTGGGGGATGTGGGTCCACGGCAACGACGACGTCGACGGCGCGGTTCGGTCAGTGCAGCGCATCGTCGCCGGGCTGGGTTGGCGAGAGGTCCACGCCCCGGTCACGGTCACCGGTCCACCCACACCGCACGACCTCGATGCGTGCGGCGATCTCGCCGCGACCGTCGCCGCCAACCTGCTCGTCTGAGCCCGGGCGCCGATCGTCGGCCTCACCGTCGTCGTGCCGGTCACCGCGACCACCGTCGGATCTCCCTAGCTTTGGGAGATGTCCACATCAGCCGGCCGACGTCGCCCGCCTCGGCTGGCGGAGGAGGTGGCCAACGGGCTGAGGGCGCGCATCCTGGCCGGGGAGTTCGCCAGCGGCGAGACCCTCCCCCGCCAGGAGGATCTGGTCGCCGAGTACCGGGTCAGCCTGCCCTCGGTCCGCGAAGCCCTGCGCGTGCTCGAGACCGAAGGGCTCATCACGGTGCAGCGCGGCAAGATCGGCGGGTCGATCGTGCACGTGCCGCAGTCGGCGAAAGTGGCCTACATGCTCGGGTTGGTGCTCGAGTCCCGGCAGGTCGACGTCGACGAGGTCGTCTTCGCCATCTCCCAGATCGAGCCTCTGTGTGCGCGGGCCTGCGCCCTCAGACCCGACAGGGCCCGGGCGGTCGTGCCGGCCCTGGAACGGCTGCACGACGCTGCGGTGGCCGCGGTCGACGATGCGCCGCGGTTCGCACGGCTGGCCCGCCAGTTCCACGAGGAGCTCGTGGCGCGGTGTGGCAACGAGCCGTTCATCGTGCTGGTCGGTGCGCTCGAGTCGTTGTGGTCGGGCCAGGTGCACGACGCCGGCGAGGACATCCAGTTCGGCGCGCTGCCGGAGCGGTCGATGCGCACCCAGTCGGTCGCCGAGCACCGTGAGCTGCTGGACCTGATCGTCGACGGTGACGCCGACGGAGCGGAGCGATCGGCGCGCCGACACCAGGCCGACCCGCAGCGACACCGCCTACTGGGCCGGTCGGTCAAGGTGTCGGCGGCACCCCTGCCGCGATGCCTAGGACGGCGGTGAGTCCTCACGCGAGGAGGTCGCGCAGCAGGTGCTTCTGGACCTTGCCCGATGCGGTGGCCGGAAGCTGGTCGACGATCTCCAGCTGCTCGGGAAGCTTGTAGGTGGCGAGCCCGGCCGACCGGAGTCGCTCGACCATGTCGTCGAAGGCGAGCGTGGCCGATGCACGCAGGACGACGCACGCACAGGTGCGCTCACCGAGCCGGGCGTCGGGCAGGCCGATCACGGCGCAACGATCGACCTCGTCGAGGTCGAGCAGCATCTCCTCGATCTCCCGCGGCGCGATGTTGAGCCCGCCGCGGATGATGATCTCCTTCTTGCGGCCGACGATGGTGAGCGACCCGTCGTCGGCGAGCACGCCCAGGTCGCCGCTGCGCACCCAGTTCCCGTCGGTGAACGTGGCCGCCGTGCGCTCGGTGTCGGCGAAGTAGCCGAGCGCGTTCTGCGGGCTCCTGATCTCGATCTCGCCGGGTTCGCCGCGGGCGCAGAGCCGGCCGTCGTCGGCCCGTGTCCGCAGTGACACGCCGGGCAGAGCGACCCCGTCGGTGTGGAGGCGCACGTCGACGGGGAGGTCGGGGCGAGTGCAGGTGACGACGAGCGCCTCCGTCGAGCCGTACAGGCGCAGGACACCGACGCCGCGGTCGGCGGCGGCGGCCACGAGCTCCGGGGGCACGGCCGCGCCGCCGCAGGCGAAGTGGCTGAGCCGGGGCAGCCTGTCGTCCCGGGCGGCGAGCGTGTCGACCAGGTCCTGGAGGAACGTGGTGGCGGCGAGGGTGTACGAGCACCCGAAGCGACGGGTCAGTTCGATGGCGACCGTGGCGTCCCACTGGTCCTGCAGGACGAGAGGGAAGCCGTGGTAGAGCGCGAAGCGCAGGCCGAAGTTGAAGCCGGTCGAGTGCCCGAGGGGCGACGGCATCCAGACCACCGTGTCGTCACCGAGCGCCAGGAAGTCGCGCACCGCCCGCACACCGGCGTTGGTGGTCTGCTCGCTGTGCATCACCCCCTTGGGCGTCGCCTCGGTGCCCGAGCTGAAGATGAGCTCGCTCCAGCCCGCCGCGGGCGGGAGCGGTGCGGTGGCGTGCCGACCTGCGTACTCCGCCCGTCGAACGTGCCCGATCATGCCGTCACCGTCGTCGACCACGATGCGCCGCACATCGGACGGCAGGACATCGAGGAGGCCGTCGACCATGGCGACGTGGTCGTGGCCCCTGTGGGTGGCCGGGGTCACGACCAGCCGGGGTGCGCCCGTGAGGGAAGATGTGGCGCAGTTCCTTGGCCCGGTAGTTCGGCAGGAGGGTGTTGATCACGAGGCCGAGGCGCAGGGCGGCGAGGGCGACCACCGCGGTCTCGTAGCGATTGGGCAGCTGGACCGAGACGACGTCACCGGCGGCGAGGCCGTCGTCCTCGAGCTGTGCGGCGAGGGCGTTGGCGTCGGCCAGCAGGGTGCCTCTGGTGGCCGTGCGTTCGCCGGCGCGGTCGACGACGGCGAGTGCGCCGGGGTCGACCCGGGCGTGTCGTTCGAACGCGGCCCACAGGGTGGTCCCGTCCCACCCCGGCCGCCGCGGCTCGGTCATTCGCCCCGCCAGTTCGGCGTGCGACGTTCGGAGAACGCGCGCAGCCCTTCGACGGCGTCGTGCGAGGTCGTGGCGTAGTCGACGACGAGGTCCATCTCGTCGTCGAGCGCGGCGGCGCGTTCGGGCCCCTGGGACCGCAGGATCAGCTGCTTCATCCGGCGGACCGCGAGCGGGCTGTGGGCGACGGTCGCCGCGACGAGGTCGAGCGTGCGGTCCTCGAGCTCGGCGGCGGGGACGGCGAGGGTGGCGAGGCCGATGGCCGCGGCCCGGTCTCCCGAGATCAGGCGCCCGGTGAGCAGCAGTTCCTTGGCCTTCTGGAGGCCGACGGCGCGGCACAGCCGTTGGCTGCCGCCGGCGCCGGGGAGCTGCCCGAAGTTGAGGTGGCCGTCGCCGATCCTGGCCGTCTCGGACACCACGACGAGGTCGCACGCCAGTGCCACTTCGAGGCCGCCGGCCACACAGGCCCCGTTCACCATGGCGGCGCTGGTGAAGTTTCCCTGCTCCAGCAGGTCGCAGACGACGGCGAAGCGTTCGAGGAACGCTCGGAACGCCGGCTCGTCGGCGTAGAGCGCGACGTATCCCCGCAGGTCACCGCCGGCGGAGAACGCGTCCCCGGCGCCGGTGAGCACCACCGCTCGCACCGTGTCGTCGGCGTCGGCGTCGACGAGGAGATCGTGGAGCGTGCCGAGGGTGGCGGCGTCGATGGGGTTGCGTTGCTCGGGGCGCTGAAGGGTGAGGATCCGGATGCGGCCGTCGTCGACGTCACGTGTCGCGACGAGTGGATCAGAGGTCACTGGTCGGCCTCCCGGGCGACGAAGGTCAACAGGGTGGGCCCGTCGGTACGGGACTCGAAGCGGGCGGTGACGGGCATGTCGGCGACGAGGGCGCCGGGATCGCCGCCGATGCGGGCGAGGACCCTCGCCCCTTCGCTCACCTCGACCAACCCGACGGTGTAGGGCACGTCGTCGGCGAGCGACGGGTCGAAGGCGACGTGGCAGACCGTCCAGGTGTAGAGGGTGCCGTGGCCCTTCGACACGACGGTCTCGCCCTCGTCGTGTCCGCAGCTGGGGCAGCCGGGCATCGGCGGGTAGGCGGCGCGGCCGCACAGGCCGCAGACCCGCAGGAGCAAGGTCTCGGCGGCCAGGCCGTCGCGGAAGGAGTCGGCGTCGCTCATCGGCGGGCCAGGACCAGCGCGGAGCCGTCCTGCAATGCCCCGGAGGTGACCACGCCGACCTCGGCATCGGGCACCTGGCGAGAGCCGGCGCGGCCCTGGAGCTGCAGGACCGCTTCGGCCAGGGTGTTCATGCCGTGCAGGTAGCCCTCGTTGAGCAGCCCGCCGTTGGTGTTGACGGGCAGGGTCCCGCCCGGCGCGGTGACGCCCGAGCGGACGAGGTCGCCGGAACCGCCCCGATCGGCGAAGCCGAGGCCTTCGAGGGCGAACAACACGACGCTGGAGAAGCAGTCGTAGAGCTCGGCGAGGTCCATGTCGGCCGGGCCGAGACCGGCGTCGCGCCACAGCCGATCGGCCAGGTGGGAGGTGTAGTTGCGACTGAGGTCGGGCCACGAGGCCATGTCGGCCATGTCGAGTCCGGCGCCACGACCGAGGGCGTAGGCGGCCGATTCGATCCCGATGCCGGGATGGGGTGCGTCGTGGGCCCGCTCGGAGGGGGTGAGCACGACGGCGCAGGCACCGTCGACCTCGGTGGTGCAGTCGACGGCCCGGAGCGGCGCGGCGACGTAGGGCGACTGGTGGTGCGCGTCGAGGGTGAGGGGTGTGCGCCGGAAGGCCCGGTCGTTGTGCGCCGCCCATCGGCGCTGGGCGATGGTGACGGCCGCGAGGTCGTCCTCGGTGGCGCCGGTTTCGATCATGAACCGGCGAGCCCAGAGGGCGATGGCCTGGGGATAGGCGGTGAGACCGACGTCGTGGCGCAGGTCGGCGGCGTCGCCGGGAGCGCGGGCGCTGCCCACGCGCTGGCCGCTGCGGCCGTTGAGGGCGCGGTACACGACGACGTTGCGGGCGACGCCCGACCCGATCATCGATGCGGCGTGGCCCACGAGGTAGCAGGGCGCCTGGCCCGCGAGGCCTGAATCGAGGGTGTGGCGGAGCTCGCCCATGGCCAGCACGGTGGCCACCGCCTGAGCCGGCACCGAGTCGGCCAGGTACTGGTAGGTGACGACCCCGTCGATGTCCGAGGGTTCCAGGCCGGCGTCGGCGATGGCTGCCCGGCACGCTTCGGCGGCGAGGGCGAGCACGGATCGACCCGACGCCTTCGACAGCTCGGTGGAACCGACGCCGGTGATGACCGCTCGGCGGTACGGATGGTCGACTCCCACGTGCATCCCCCTCCCCCGGGCGTCCCCTGCGTCTACCACGGACGACGGCGTCGGTCGCCGTGGTCGACGGGCCACCGTTGACACCCCGTCAATCTTCTAATAATTTGAGGTTAGCGGCGCCAGGCCGCAGAGCACGCGCCGTTCCACTTCAGGGGGCACCGATGGCTTCGGATCGCACGTACGACCTCATCTCCGCCGACGGGCACTTCAACGAGCCCGGCGACCTCTGGACGAGCCGGGTCGAGGCGAAGTTCGTCGACGCCGCACCCCGGATCGAGTCCCTCGAGCTGGGCGATGCGTGGGTCATGGAGGCGGCACCGGCCCCGAGGCCGTTCGGCTGGGGTTCGTGCGCCGGACGCCCGCCCGAGCAGCACGGCGAGTGGTGCCGGTTCGAGGACATCACCCCGGGCAGCTACGAGCCCAAGGCCCGCGTCGACGAGATGGAGGCCGACGGGATCGACGCGGAGGTGCTCTTCCCGAGCGGCATCCACCAGTGGGTGACCGCCGCCCCCGACGACGACCTGCACCTGGCGCTGGTCCGCGCCTACAACGACTGGGTCTCGGAGTTCTGCGCCCACGACCCCTCCCGTCTCGGCGGCGTGGCCATGCTCCCCAGCCGTGGGGTGGAGTCGACCGTGGCCGAGCTGCAGCGCATCCTCGACATGCCCGGCTTCGTCGCCCTCCTGCTCAAGTGCTACCCGAACGGATCGCTCTTCATCGAGCCCGAGGACGACGCCGTCTGGGGCCTCGTCGAGGAGTCCGGGTTGCCGATGACCATCCACGTGGGGCTCAACGCCACCATGCCCAAGCCCATCCGGGCCCAGGGCCTGCCCGGCACCGTGCACTTCTACGACGCGCCGGGGCGGATGCTGCAGTTCATCTTCAGCGGGGTGCTCGACCGCTTCCCGGAGCTGGTCATCCCGATGACCGAGACCGATTGCGGCTGGCTGCCCTACTTCGCCGAACAGGCCGACGACAACTACCTGCGCCACAAGGACTCGTCACTGCGCGACCAGCGCCTCCCGATGCTGCCCAGCGAGTACATGGCCAAGCACTTCCCGGCGACGTTCATCAACGACAGCTACGCCATCGCCAACCGGCACCGCATCGGCGTGGACCGCATGATGTGGTCCAACGACTACCCGCACATCACGTCGGACTGGCCGTACTCGTGGAAGTCGATCAAGGCCGCGTTCGCCGACGTGCCCGTCGAGGAGAAGCGCGCCATCGTCTGCGGCAACGCACAGCGGATCTACAGGTTCGGTCTGTAGCCGGCTCGGTTCACTCACCCACCGGCGGGCCGGTGCGCGTCCGCCTCGGCGATGGCGCGCCACACCCGCTCCGCGGTGAGGGGAAGGTCGATGTGGCGCACCCCGAGCGGGGACAGTGCGTCGACCACGGCGTTCTGGACCGCCGCCGTGATGCCCACCGTCCCTGACTCGCCGATGCCCTTGACGCCCAGCAGGTTGCGCGGCGACACCGTGACGCTCTCGACGAGCTCGAACGACGGCAGCTCGGCTGCCGAGATGATCGAGTAGTCGGCGAAGTTCGACGTGAGCGGGTTGCCGTCGGTGTCGTAGCGGATCTCCTCGAGCAGGGCCTGGGCGATCCCCCCGCCGAGCCCACCGTGGATCTGACCCTCGAAGATGGCGGGATGGAGCACCGGTCCGGCGTCGTCGACGGCGACCACCCGCACGAGCTCGACGGCCCCGGTCTCGGTGTCGACCTCGACGACGGCGACATGAGCCCCGAAGGGGAACGTCTGGCCGTCGGACGCCCCCTCGGACTCGACGGCGAGGGGCACCTCCGTGGATGCTGCGACCTGCGCCCACGTCACGCCCCTGGCCGGGGTACCGACCACGTGGAACTCCCCGCTGACCGTGTCGAGCACGACGTCGTCGACGGCCGCCTCGAGAAGATCGGCGGCCAGCGGACGGGCGAGGTCGACCATCTGATTGGCCGCGTCGAGGACCATCGACCCGACGATCTGGGCGGAACGGGAGCCGCCGGTGACCACGCCCCTGGGCACGAGGTCGGTGTCGGCGGCGATGACCTCGATGTCGTCGAGGGCCACGCCGAGCGCGTCGGCGGCGATCATCGCCCACACGGTCTCGTGACCCTGCCCATGGGGCGTCGAGCTCGACCGCACGACGACGGTGCCGTCCCGGGCGATCTCCACCGAGCCGTGGTCGCCCAGCGGTGTGGTTGCCGTGACCTCGACGTAGGTGGCCACACCGATCCCGAGCATCGTGGTGCCACCGGCGGCGCGCCGGGCCTGCTGCTCGGCCCTCAGGTCGTCGTAGCCGGCGGCGGCCAGCGCCTTGTCGAGCGCGCCCTCGTAGTCACCGCTGTCGTAGATCGCCCCGCTGGGCGCGGCGTACGGGAAGGCATCGGGAGGTATGAGGTTGCGGCGCCGAACGTCGACCGGATCGAGGCCGCACTCGGCGGCGAAGAGGTCGACGGCGCGTTCGACGGCGGCGGTGGCCTCGGGACGACCGGCGCCGCGGTAGGCACCGACGGGCGTCGTGTTGGTGACCACGGACTCTCCGACGAACGACGCGTGGGGGATGCGGTAGACGCCGGTGAGCATGTGCCTGGTCTGAAGGGTGAGGATGGCGCCGATCAGCGGATAGGCCCCCGAGTCCTGGATGACCCGGTTGGCGAACACCTCGATCGTGCCGTCGCGACGGCCGCCGATGGTGACCCGCTGCACCTGACCGCGCCCGTGGCCGAGCCCGAGCATCGACTCGGTCCGGGTTTCGGTCCAGGTGACCGGCCGGCCCAGAGCGCGGGAGAACCAACCGAGGAGGGCCTCTTCGGGATACGCCCGGAACTTGGCACCGAAGCTCCCCCCCACGTCGAGGGAGCGCACTCGGACCATGGACGGATCGAGACCGTACAGCGAGGCGAGGAAGGCCTTGTTCTCGTGAACGGCCTGGCTGGCCGAGTAGTGGATCAGCCGCCCGTCCTCCCAGCGGGCGAGACCCGAGCGCGGTTCGATGGGCGCCGCGGACATCCGCTGGTTGACCATGCGCTGGCTGACGACGACCTCGTACTGCGCGAGGTCGGGCGCGTCACCGAGGTCGGTGCGGAACGCCAGCGGATCGTCGATGCCGGGGAACAGCGCGAAACCGGCGCCGAGCGACGCCTCGGGATCGACGAAGGCGGGCAGCGGCTCGTAGTCGACGATGATCGACGCGGCGGCGTCGACGGCGAGCGCCCGGGTCTCGGCCACGATCGCCACGATCGGCTCGCCGACGAAACGGACGCGGTCACGGGCCAGGATGGGCCGCGCCATCGCGGCGTTCATGCCGGCGAGTTGCTGGGGGTAGACGTCGAGGTCGATGTCGGCGGCGGTGTAGACGCCGAGCACCCCGGGGAGGTCGGCGTCACTGGTGTCGATGTCGACGAGGTGGCCGTGGGCCTGGGTGGAGGTGACGTAGACGACGTGGGCGACATCGTCGGTGACGAGGTTGGCCACGAAGCGGCCGCCACCGCGCAGCAACGCCGGGTCCTCGCGCCGGTCGACCCGGGTTCCGAGCACGCTCACGGCGTGGGCAACCCCTCGGCGGCGGCGATGCCGCCGGCGGTCAGGACCTCGACCAACGTGTCGACCCTGCTCGGGTCGGGGTCACGGCGAGGCGGGCGGGGCCAACCCCCGGGTGCGCCCAACGCCCGCAGCGCCGCCTTGGTGCCGACGATGCCCCCTGCCGCCTGGGTGGCGCGGAAGAGGCGGATGAGGTCGGCGAAGGCGGCGGCCGTGTCGTCGGTCCGCCCGGCGCGGTGGGCGTCGATCACCGACACGCAGAGCCGGGGCGCGAGGTTCCCCTCGGAGCTGAGGTAGCCCTGGGCGCCGAGGGCGAGTGCGGTGAGGGCGTGCATCGGGCCGCCGACGTGGATGTCGACGCGGCCGCCGATGGCGTCGACCGCCGACGCCAGGTACCCGATGTCACTGCTGGTGAGGTTGAGGCCGATGACCTGGTCGTAGCGCTCGACGACGTCGGCGAGCAGGTCGACCGGGTAGTGGTAGCCCACGGACTGGTGCGTCGACACGACCACCGGGCAGGTGACGCGGTCGAGGACGGTGCACAGGTAGGCCTCGAGCTCGTCCCGTCGGGGCTTGTAGCCGTGGCCCATGTCGAGGGAGTAGAGCTGCATGGCATCGAGGCCGACGGCAGCGGTGTCGGAGCCGAGGGCGATGGCCTCGTCGGCGGTGCGCGGTTCCACCCCCATCACGCGGACCGGCACGACGCCCGAGAGCTCTTCGCCGGCGATCTCCATGACGCGACGACGTTCGGGCAGGCTCAGGGTGTAGCCCTCGCCGCTGCCGCTGCCCGCGACGTAGACGCCGATGCCGCTGCGGCCGAGCCGACCGAGGTGGGCGCGCAGTGCTGGCTCGTCGAGGTCGCCGGCCTCGGTGAAGGGCGTGAGGCTGATGCAGTACGTGCTGGTCGGGCCGGCCACACGACCACCCTCTCCCCCGCTGGTCGATAACGTCGAATCTTATGATGAATCGGAAGAGGCCACCGGCAGCGGGCGTGCCGGTGTGACCGTGCTCGACCGGTTCGCGCTGGACGGGAAGGTGGCGGTGGTGACCGGTGCGTCCTCCGGCTTGGGAGTGGCCTTCGCCCGCGCCCTGGCCGAGGCGGGTGCCGACGTTGCTCTCGGGGCACGGCGCGTCGACCGCCTCGAGGCGACCAGAGCCATGGTCGAGGGCCTGGGTCGACGCAGCATCGCGGTGCCCTGCGACGTGACGGACCCCGAGCAGTGCGGTGAGCTGGTGGCCCGAACCGTCGAGGAGCTCGGCGGGGTGGACGTCCTCGTCAACAACGCCGGTGTGGGCACGGCGGTCCCGGCGCTGCGCGAGACGCCCGAGGCGTTCCGCAGGGTGATGGACGTGAACGTGTTCGGGGCGTACTCGATGGCCCAGGCCTGCGGCCAGGTCATGCTCCCGGGCAGCAGCATCGTCACCACGGGCAGCGTCTCGGCCTACCGCTCGGTCGATCTGCCCCAGGCCGCCTACACGACGAGCAAGACGGCGTTGCTGGGGCTGACCCGTGACCTGGCCCAGCAGTGGTCGGGCCGTCGGGGCATTCGGGTGAACACCCTGGTCCTGGGCTGGTTCCCGACCGAGATGACCGACGGGCTGCCCGATGGCTTCCTCGAGGCACAGCGCCAGCGGACCCCGATGGGTCGCATCGGCGACGTCGAGGAGGCCGCGGCCGCGCTGGTGTTCCTGGCCAGCCCGGCGTCGTCGTTCGTGACCGGCACCTCACTCGTCGTCGACGGTGGCCTGCTCACGCTCTGACGAGGTCGGCGCCCGTCGCGGCCGAGGCGGAGCGGCGCCTCAACCGAGAGCGGCGGCGGCGAATCGGTCGAGCTCGTCGAGGGACGCGGAGAACGGCAACAGCACCACGTCGTCGATGCCGGCCTCGGCGGCAAGGTCCAGTTCGCGCTGCAGCGCCGCCGGGGAGTCGAGGACGCTGTCCTTGAACAGCTGTCGCAGTTCCGGTGATGCCTCGTCGTAGTAGGCGTCGATCTGGGTGCCGACCGACGCCCGCGGATCGTCACCGAGGGCCGCGTAGCGCACCACCAGGATCCGCGGTGCCCCGGAGCGGCCGGCGGCGTCCCAGGCCCGGCGCACCACGGGGACCCCGGCCCGGACCGCGCTCGTCGGCACGCCGCCGGCGTGCCAGCCCTCGGCCGAACGGGCCACCCGGGGCGCGGACCGCTCGGCGGTCCCGCCGATCAGCAGCGGAATCGTCCCTCGCGCCAACGGTGGGCAGACGGCCGCCGAGGCGACCGGTGATCGACCCGACCAGAGGGCACGGATCGTGTCGATCCCGGCCTCGAACCTGCGCCCCCGGCCGGCGAGCGGCTGCCCGGTCGCAGCGAAGTCATCGTCGCGCCAGCCGACCGAGACGCCCACGGTCAGTCGGCCACCCGACACCACGTCGATGGCGCCGGTCTCCTTGGCCAGCAGGACCGGATCGCGCAGCGGGAGGACCACGACCGACGTCTGGAGCTCGATGCGATCGGTGACCGCGGCCGCAGCCGCGAGCGGGATGAGAGGGTCCATGCCCGGGAACACCACGTGCTCGGTGGTGGCCAGGCACGAGAACCCTCGCTCCTCGGCGCCCCGGCTCCACGAGGTGATGGCCGCACCGTCGACGCCCGGCACCGTCGAGGGGAGCCCGACGCCGATCCTCACGTGTCCATCCTCTAGGTGCTGGCGGTTCCGGCTCGTGCCGCGGTGAGCAGCTCGTCGAGGGCGAGAGGGATGCCCTCGGCCAGCGACCAGTGGTCGCGGACGAGCTCGCGGCACACCATGAACCCGAAGTCGATGGTGCCCGTGTAGCTGAAGACGGTGATGTTGACGCCGGTGCCGTAGAGCAGCGGGCCCATCGGGTACACGGCCTCGATGCGGGCTCCGGCGGTGTAGAGGGGGAACGACGGGCCGGGAACGTTCGAGATGATCAGGTTCATGATCGGCGGGGTCAGGCTGTCGAGCCCGGCCAAGGTGTACATGCGCGCCGCCAGGTTGATCAGCCCGGGCGCCGCGAGCTCGGTGAGCCCCATGATCTTGTCGGCGGCGAGGGCCTGTTGCATCTCCTTGGCGCTCTGGGTGCTCTCGTGGATGGCCAGGAGCCGTTCGACGGGGTCGTCGTAGTCGGTGGCCAACGATGCGAACATCGCCCCGACCTTGGTGCCGACGCCGGTCTCCTCGCCCTCGACGCGGAACGAGACGGGCACCTGTGCGATGAGCGGGGAGTCGGGGAGCTCGTCACCCTTTTCGAGGTAGCGCCGGAGGGTGCCCGCACACAGGGCGAGCACGACGTCGTTCAGCTTCACCCCGAAGGCATCCTTGATCTCACGAACGTCGTCGAGCGGCACGCTGGTGAACGCGAACCGGCGGTGGCGGGAGAGCTCGGCGTTGAACGAGGTCCGGGGAGCCTGGAACGGCATCGACGGCGGGCGGGAACGGCGCTGGAAGCCGACGAAGCTGAGACCCTGACGGACCGTCTGATCGGCGAACCGGGCGATGCGGTAGGGCGAGAGCATCAACCGTCCCACCCCGCGGGCGACGAGCTCGACCGGCGACGGCACCTCCTCGACGGTCCGTGGCTCGAGGTGCTCGTCGACGACGACGTCGTCATCGGGTGCGTCGGGTTCGAAGTCGAACAGGATCGTGGCGAGCTCGCTGCCGGACACCCCGTCGACGATGGAGTGGTGGACCTTGGCCAGGATGGCGACGCGGCCGTCGGCCAGACCGTCGATCACCCACATCTCCCACAAGGGGATGTTGCGGTCGATCTTGTAGCCGACGAGGTCGCCGATGAGCTCGCCGAGCTGCTCGGGACCACCGGGGGGCGTCAGACCGATGTGGCGGATGTGGTACTTGATGTCGAAGTCGGGATCCTCGACCCAGAACGGCCGGTCGAGACCGAAGGGCACCTCGAGGAGCTTCCAGCGGAACTGCGGGGCACGGTGCAGCCGCCGGGCGGTCCGTTCGGTGAACTCGTCGACGCTGAAGCCATCGGGCATCTCGGTCGGATCGAGCACGATGACCGCCGACACGTGCATGTGCCATGCCGGTGTCTCTCCGTAGAGGAACGCCGCATCGACTCCGCTCATCCGCTTCATGTCGCTCCACCGCTCCCCAGGTCCGGGCCGTTCGGCCAACCACACTCTGCCGCCATTTCGCCGTGACTGCGAGCAGGTCCTCGGCCGAGCCGCAGTACCTCAGGCCTCAGGCGGGCAACAAGTGCCCTGCGCCTCGGCCACCTTCTGTTCGGCGCCGGACGGCAGAAGGAACCCAGCCTCGACCACTGCGTCAGTAGAGGCCGGCACCTGCGCCATGTGGTCCTGCTGGTCGGGTAGCGCGCCACGAGTACTGCGGGCTCCTTCGGCGTTCGACGAGCTCGATGACGTTCCGCCCTCGTCAGTGTACACGGCTGCAAGAACGGCGATCGAGAGGGCCGCGATGACAGACCCACGGCGAACTGTGGCCCCCCCCGTCGTCGTGCAGCCATCGCGACCGCAGTACACCGCCAGGCGATGCTCATCGCCACCACATGCCCGCGATGAGCTGAGCCGATCCGTCACATGTAGTCGTGACGTTCGAGCCAGCGCAGGCTCAGGTACCCCCACAGCGGCGGAAGGTAGTAGCTGACGAGCCGGTAGACGAGAACCGCAGAGAGAGCGACATCGCTGTCCACCCCGACCGCCGCGAGGCCGGCGGTCATTCCCGCCTCGGTGACACCGATCCCTCCCGGCACCGGCATCAGGCCCGCGAAGAGCGACACGGCGACATTGATGAAGATCGCCTCGCCGAGGCTGATCGACCCTCCAACGGCCAGGACGCACATCGCGAACCCGGCGCCGTACAGGATCTGGGTTCCGAGCGCCCCACCCAGCGCCACCACAGCGCTCTTCGGGTCTTCCAGGATCTTGAACGCGTTCTTCATCTCGTCGAGCGGACCGCGGAGCACACCGATGGCCCACTTCCTCCACGCCGGCACGAGAGCGACCACGATCGCGACGCCGACGAAGATGGCGAGGGCCATCACCACCAACCGGATCGCCCCACCCCCACCCTGCAGCTCCGAGAGATCGATGCTCCCTGCCCCGACCACGATCGTGAGGACGACGAGGATGATCTGAGCAACGAACCCGATGAGGCTGCTGATGGCACCCGTCGTGGTGGAGGTGACCGGGCTGACCCCGAACTTCTCGAAGAAGCGGGCATTCGTTGCCACCTGGCCCGCGGCGGACGGCACGGCGATGTTGACGAAGCCGATGGCGAACTGTTCGATCGTCGTCACGCCGACCGGGATCGGTCTCGGCGAGATCGCGGCCAGGGCCACGGCGTCGGTCCAGTTGGTCGCTGCGGCGAGGAAGAGGCCCAGGAGGACGAATCCCCAGCGGGCGTCGCTCAGGGTGTTGAGAATCGTGTCGAAGCCGACGTCGGCGAGCCCGCCGATGATCGTGTACGCCGCGAATCCCACGAAGGCGAGCATCAAAACGCTCTTCCAGGTGACACGGGTCAACTGGCGGGGCTGAGGCGCGTCGACGTCGATCGCTGCAGCGACCTGCTTGCGTAGCGGACCGAGCTTCAGCTTCTGGGTCTTGACGTTGTGGCGCAGCCGCGTGTTGAGGGCAGCGGTCTGCAGGAACGGGAGCATCGCCACCACCGCCTCGTCACCCTTGACCTGACGCGCCGCGGCGATGGCGCGGTCCGCACCGACCCCGAGGGTGGTCATCACCAGCATGGACGCGTCGTCCTGGCGTCGCTGATCGTCGGTGGGGTGGATGACCGAGTCGCCGAAACCCATCAGTTGCATCGTGCCGGACGTGTCGAACCAGACGTGGGCGGCGTCGATCGATCCGTGGCTGATGTCGGCGCGGTGAAGCTGGTCGAGCTCCGTCCACAACGAGGAGAGGAGGGCATCCTCGACGTCGTCCGGCGACAGGTCGGCCAAGGTGTGGTCGAACAGTTCGGTGACGAGGATGGCGTCGTCGAGCGAGGTCGTCCCGACCGTGACCAGTTCGGGCACCGGAACGTGACGTTCCTTCGCCAGGAGCATGACCAGCGACTCGTGCTCGACCTCCTGGCGCCGGTCCGAGCCGTACTGCGCCCGGTCGTCCTGGTACCAGGCATCTCTCCAGAGCTGCGTGAGGCGGCGGCTGCTCCAGGCATCGCGCCCGAGCACGCTCACGAACACCGGCGCCCCGTCCGTCGTCGAGCCGGAGAGGAGCGAGGAGCGGCCGGGCTGCTGATCGAGGTAGCTCAACGCCCCGAGATCGATGCCGAGATCGGTGACACCCGACCGGACACGGTTCGTCGAGGGCAAACCCGCCGACGTGCCGAGGGCGTACCTGATGATCGCCGCGGAGAAGAGCCCGACGAGCAGCGCGCCGAGCGCGTCGCTGACCGTGGTGACCGCTCCGAGGACCGAGCCGCCGATGGCGGCGAGCGTGAACCCCCACCCGATCTTGCGCATCGGCGCGGTCAGCCAGGGGGAGGCTGCCGCCTGGATCGCGGTGGCGGTCGTGACGAAGAACGCGGGGAAGGTCGTGCGTGTCTCGTTCAGGTCGAAGATCGCGAACTCCGGCCAACGACCGTCGATCATCCTGCTCATCGCGAAGACGATGACCACGGCGAGCGCCGCCGCGAGCAGCATGTCGCGCAGGGCTTCCAGCCAACCCTTGGCCAACAGCCCGACCCCGATGAGGAGTCCGAGCCCGTACACGACACCGACCACGTAGGCCGCCTGCGCCAACCAGAGCAGCCACCCGGGGAACTCGACGACGAAGTCGAGGGTGACGTCGTCGACCGTGGCTCGGGTGCCGGCGACCAGGATCAGCAGGACCACCAGTGATGCGGACACCCCTGCGGAGAAGAGGTCGGTGACCCAACGCACCCGTGGTGCGCCGGAGGGCGCGGCAAAGACGGCGATCCCGTGTGAGATCGAGCCAGGCGAAGGAGTTGCCGCCGGGTCGTGGTCGGGCGCGGCGCCACCCTCCCCGGGTCTGCCCCCCGGCGTCGCGCCCACGTCACCGCTCATGTCGCTGCTCTCATCTGCACCGCCTTTCTACCCGATTCGCCCTGACGGAGCGGGACCTCGCCGTCTCGACAGGACCGCATGGAGACGAGAGCGCGATGGGTCGGGCTCAGCGAGAAGCCGCCGGAAGAAGCGGCACGGGATCCTCCCCGAGCGCCCACGACCTCGAGGACATCGGAGGAACGGCCCGAGATCGGCCCGGCCTGCACCATCGGATCACCACTTCGGCGCTGGCCCGTTCCGCCCCGCCCACCGAGCATGGATGCGACGACGGCAATGGGCGAATCCGGCTCCGGGGCGCGATCATCGAGGAGTGGCCGGGGAGCAGTGAGCCCTGCGACGAGATCCGTCGGACCCCTCGAGCGCCACGCAACCCGATGACCCCATCGCCCTCGAGTGACCACGGAGTTCCAGATGTTCGATCAACCCTCAGCCCGCACGGAACGCCTCACCGTCGACGAGCGGCGCGAACGAGGCAGAGCGGCGCGGAAGCACACGCCGCGTTCGAGCCACGCCGACTGGTCACCGGCTCCGGACCGCCCCGATCCCGTAGGCGTCCTCACCGCCCAGGACGCCGATCGCCTCGCCCACCTCGTCCCCATACGACATGGGCGGATGTCGCAGTCCCCGTTCGCGTTCTATCGGGGAGCGGCCGCGATCATGGCCGGCGACCTCGCCCCGACCCCCGTGTCCGGCATCAACGCGCAGCTGTGCGGCGACGCCCACCTGTCCAACTTCGGCGCCTTCGCCTCGGCCGAGCGGACGCTGATCTTCGACGTGAACGACTTCGACGAGACCCTTCCCGGGCCCTGGGAGTGGGATCTGAAACGCCTCGCCACCAGCGTGGCGCTGGCCGGCCGTTCGAACGAGTTCGACCGGAAGCGGACCGCCGACGCCGTCACCGGTTCGGTCGCGGCGTACCGGAACGCGATGGCTCACTTCGCCGGAACCGCCACACTCGACATCTGGTACGCACAGCTGGCCGTCGAAGAGCTGAACAAGGTCCTCACGAAGAAGAGCGCCCAGAAGCAGCTCTCCAAGTTCGCCGAGAAGGCGCGCTCCAAGACGAGTCTCAAGGCGATGAAGAAGCTCACCGAGCAGGTCGACGGCAAGGTCCGCATCGCCAGCAGCCCCCCACTGCTCGTGCCCTTCCGCGACCTCAACGGTGCCGACACCGCGGACCTGCAGGAACAGATCGAGCACAGCTGGGCCGGATACCGCTAGTCGATCCGCGACGATCGAGCGGAGCTGCTCGAGCGCTACCGGCCGCTCGACATCGCCCTCAAAGTCGTCGGTGTCGGCAGCGTGGGCACACGTTGCGCGCTCGTGCTGCTCGAGGGGCGCGACGACCAGGACCCGCTCTTCCTGCAGATCAAGGAAGCGAGCGACGCCGTCCTCGAGGCCCATCTCCCGAAGAGCACCTACGACACCCACGGCGAACGCGTCGTCCAGGGCCAGCGCCTGATGCAGGCCTCAGGGGACATCTTCCTCGGGTGGTCCGAGGGCCACGACAGACATGAGTACTACTGGCGCCAGTACCACGACATGAAGGGCTCGGCCTCGGTCGAGAGCATGGACCCGAGAGGTCTCCGCGACTACTCCCGGCTGTGCGGCTGGACCCTCGCCCATGCACACGCCCGCTCCAGCGACCCGATCGCGATCAGCGCCTATCTCGGTACCAGCGAGACATTCGATCGGGCACTGACCGAGTTCGCCTTTGCCTACGCCGACCAGAACGACCGTGACTTCGCGGCGATGAAGGTCGCGATCGACGAAGGGCGCATCAGCGCCGAGGACGGTTGAGCGGACCGCGCACGAACTGACTACCCCGCGTCTGCGCCACCGCGCCTCCCTGATGGAGGTTGTGGACGACGGCTGCGTCTGGCAGGTTGCCCTGCATGGCGACCTACAAGATGACGACACCAGTTCCGGACAGCGTCACCACGCCGACCGCGTGGAGAGTTCGATCGGCACCCTGAGCTATTTCGATGGCGTCCCGACCGCCGAGACGACGGAATCGGTGTACGACTATCTCGATCGGTCTCGTGCGGTGGAGGTGTTCCTCAACAGCATCCCGGCGATGTCGATGAGCGCACTGCGAGACGGGCAATGGGCCGCGGGCGCCGACGCGTGCCACAAGATCTGCATCTTCGACACCCTGATGGACTCGACGACGGTGCTCCTCACCGGGAACACGTCGACGATGTACGCCATCGGTTTCCTCGACCTGGCCAAGGACGGTCCGTGCGTCATCGATCTCCCCCCGAAGATGCTGGGGATCCTCGACGACATGGCCTTCCTCTACATGACCGACCTCGGCGTCGCCGGACCCGACAAGGGCGAAGGCGGCAAGTTCCTCGTGCTCCCGCCGGGCTACGACGGCCACGTGCCCGACGGCTACTTCGTCGTTCCGTCGAAGACCAATGGCGTGTGGGTGTTCATGCGCGGCTACCTCGACCACGGCATCAAAGCCGCCTCCGACAACATCCGCGACAACCTCGAGGTGTACCCGTTGTCGACTGAGTCGAACCCGCCGGCGATGGAGTTCATCAACGTCTCGGGCGAGCAGATGAACACCGTGCTGCCCAACGACGTCAGCTTCTTCGAGAAGCTGCACGCCCTGATCCAACAAGAGCCCGACGACTTCCTCGGCCCGGAGGCGAAAGGCATGATGGCCGCCGTCGGGATCGAGAAGGGCAAGCCCTTCACACCCGACGACCGGATGAAGAACGTCCTGACCGACGCCGCAGCGATCGGCAATGCCGCCGCCCGAGCGATCAGCGACGCGCCACGCAACCCGGGACAGTTCATCTACGACGACAACAAGACGTGGGTCATGGGCTACGCGAACAAGTCCACGACGTACACCACCGACACTGGAGCTCGTGATCTCGAGGGACGCGTCTTCTTCCACTTCGGCTACATCTGCGTGTCGCCGGCAATGGCGGTCACGGTGCCGGGCGCAGGGTCGGACTACGCCATCGCGGCAATCGACTCGAACGGCCGCGTGTTGGACGGATCGAAGACCTACAAGCTCCATCTGCCGCCTGATGTGCCGGTCAAGGACTTCTGGGCGATCACGATGTACGACACCCAGACGCGCTCGCAGCTCCAGACCGACCAACAGTTCCCGACGCTCGGCAGCCAGGACGACGGCCTCGAGACGAACGCCGACGGCTCCTACGACATCTATTTCGCACCCCGAGCGCCCGCCGGGCACGACCACAACTGGCTGCAGACCATCCCGGGCAGGAGCTGGTTCATCGCATTGCGCGTGTACGGACCCGAGCAGCCGTGGATCGACCAGACCTGGCGACCCGGCGACATCGAGCTGGTCACCTGAGCGGCCCCCGGGCCAGACCACCGTGCGGACGCCGGGCGGCGCGGAGACCGCACCGGATCGCTGAGCGTTCGACCCGACGGGGTCAGTCGTCACCGGCGAGGGCGAGCAGGAGCTTGCCCGTGCTGGCCCGCGACTCGAGCGCGACCTGGGCGTCGGCGGCCTCGGCCAACGGACGCACGCTGTCGATGGCCGGGATCAGCCACCCGTCGGGCGGGCGGCCCAGAGGTCGTCGGCCTTGCGGAGCACTTCCGCTCGGTCGCGCATGAAGTTGGTCAACGAACCACCGGTGACGGTCAGCGACCTCGGGAACAGCTCCATCGGCGAGAACGGCTCGGGCAGCCCGCCGGCGATGCCGAACACGCACACCTGGCCACGATCGGCCAGGGCCGCCAGATCGCGCCGGAACGTGGTTCCGGCGACGCCGTCGACGATGTAGTCGACCCCTCGCCCCGGCAGCCAGGCGCAATGCCTCGTCGGCGAAGTCGACCTCGTCGTAGCGGATCACGTGGTGGGCGCCCGCCGCTGCGGCGCTGGCGGCCTTGGCATCGGTCGAGACGGTGGCGAACACGGTGGCACCGAGGTGCACCGCCCACTGGACGACGAGGCGTCCGGTACCACCGGCGGCAGCGTGCACGAGCACGGTGGAGCCCGCCGCGACGGGGCCCCGTTCGGTCACGAGGTAGTGGGCCGTCAGCCCCTGGAGAGCGAGCG
>CAVYED010000002.1:0-813019 GCA_963767615.1 uncultured Iamiaceae bacterium
TCTTGAACCACTTGACGCTCGACTTCTGTGAAGGTGGATTTCCGCCTCGGCCCGGTGAGACCCTTCTGACCAGACTCGGGCCTAACGTGGGGACGACTGCCTGACCAACGGTGCCGTCCCTTGGCGGCTTCCAGTTGTCTAGCCGACCTATAGAAAGGCCACGAGAACACACGTTGAGGGCAGGCTAGAGCGGTTGGCCTGATGCTCGGCTGCTCTGCGGGTCGGGTCGGTGGTCTGACCCCAAGGCAGACGCACCCCGTCGGCGGCCGACTGCCCCAGAACGCCGGCTGTGGGTGACACAAGCGCAGCTTCTTGGGGTCCGGGAGGCGTTGTCGGTGGACAGTTCGCGGACGGGCACGGTCACGTTCTTGTTCACTGACATCGAGGGATCGACGCGGCGCTGGCAGGACGACCCGGAGTCGATGCGGGCGTTGTTCGTGGACCACGACGAGATCCTCCGAGATGTGATCGAGCAGCGTCGCGGTCACCTGTTCAAGCACACCGGTGACGGTGTCGCCGCCGTGTTCCCCTCTCCGTCGGACGCGATCGACGCCGCCGTGGCCGCGCAGCAGCGGCTGGTCGAGGTGTTGCCGGAGGACCCCGTAGGTCCGGTGATCAGCCCGACGAGGTTGTCCGGGCGGATGACGAGGTCGGCGCGACGTTCGAGCCCGAATTGGCGGCGATTCAGCCGCTACCGGCTGCAGAAGCGCACTCGATCGCGTAGCCACCCAGCCGGCAAGGCTCGTCGACCTCAACGGCCACGACGGCCAACATCGCCTGCTCAGCCTCATCGACATCAGGTGGGTCCGGGTCCCACACGCCGTCATTGAGATCGATGAACAACACGAGGGCCGCCCACGCCGCTCGCTTGTTGCCGTCGGGCAACGGATGGTTCCAAGCGAGGTGGCTGCGAGAGGACCGCCGCCTTGTCGTGGAGGTCGGGATAAAACTCCACGTCTCCGAAGCCCGCGGCGGGGCCCTGGAGGGCGTTATCGGCCAGATCAGGCCGGCTGGCCTTCGCCAACACGGCAGCCTCGACGCCCGTGACCTGCTCGGCGAGCCAGAAGTACTCGGCCAAACCGATGTAGCGGGTCACTTCGCAAGTCGCTCGAGGAGCTCCTTGTCGCGCTCGAGGAGACGCTTCGCCCGCTCGGTGAAGTCCTTGTCAGTGCGGACGCGGTCGATCTCCGCCGACAGCGACTCGACGATGAGTTGGTTCATGCTGGTGCCCTTGACCCGGGCAACGGCCTCTGCGTCGTCGGCCAGGTCTTCGGGCAACCGGACAGTCGTCTGCTTTGTCATGACCCCATGATACCTAGATGTCGAGAATTGGCCATCACCAACAGCCTCGGCACTCGCCTGTTCGTCAGCCCGACGAGCCCGTCCGGGTCGGTGACGGGGTCGGGGCGAATGCGCTGGGCAGGAGGGTGATCGACTATGGACTGTCAGGTGCCCAATCCAGGGCCGTCCGAGTCGGTCCGTCTCAATTCGTGTGACAAGGGATTGGCCAAATCCACTCATGCAGCCCCGGGGCACGAGGCGGTCATCGGTCAGTCACGCCGACTTTGGCGGAAGCCTCAGCAAGCGCATCGTGGCGCCGGAGGCCGAGGAGTCAAGCGCCGTGCAAGACTCGCCGATGACCCTTTGAACGATCCGTTGGGTATCGGTGCTTCCAGCGCCTCAGGAGGAGAGTCCGGAGGAATCCAAGAAACAGTGGCCGTACTGGCCACGCTGGCAACTGTTTGGCTCACCGCCTGCGGGACCTCCGGCACTCCGCCCGAAATAGTTGAGACAGCAACTACTGTGCCGGCCACAGCAGAGTCCACCACCACCTCAACAACTCGGCCGCCAACCACGACGACAGCCCCCACCACGACCGCTGCCCCAACGACGACAACAACCACCGCTCCGCCACCGCCACCGCCAACTCCCGCTCCCGCTCCGGCTCCGGCTCCGGCTCCGGCCGTGTCTTATGCGAACTGCACCGAGGCCCGGGCCGCTGGAGCAGCACCGATCTACCGCGGCCAGCCCGGATACGCCTCGAAACTCGATCGTGACAATGACGGAATCGCCTGCGAGTGAACCGCAGCCCCCGGGCAGGTCGCCTAAGGACTCGCTGGCTTCACCCCGACGCTGCAATCACATTCTTCACGTCGGTCCACGAGCAGATCCTGGGCGCAGCCCAGAGGGCCGGTTCGCCGGTGCACTCGTGCAGCGTCACGCGCCAACTGGCCGGAAGCCGGCGAGAGGGTATGCAGCACCTCGACCGCAAGGCAGAAGTACCGCCGCCCACCTGGGTCCGGGTATCCCGTTACTTCAAGCTCTTCAGCAGTCCAGACCGAGACGGTGCCGAGAGCTCAAGAGCAGCGAACCATCACCGTCGGCCTGGTAGAGGAGGAGTAGGTCTGGTGTCAGCTCGGGCACGTCGACTCCGACCGCCCCGGAACGCCCGACATCAGCGCGCAGGTTGTACTGCCCCTCCGCCCTAATCCACTCGAGGTGCTCTGCGCTCTTCATATACCCGAGGAGCACCGTCGTGTCGGCCGGAGGCTTCGAGAGGAGCCCCTGGAAGTCGAGCCTCATCGCTTGCGTGCCCTCGTAGCTCTTGTCGGTCCAGTACCGGGACCGTTCGGCTGCTGTGCCCTGAGCGGCCACGTGATCGATGACGTCCTCGAGAAACGCAGAGAGCGTGCCGCTCGCACTGCCTGACGCTTCGCCACTTCCCGTGGGTCGGCGGAGACCGAACGGCCGAGACCGGGCAGCACTTCGTGATACTCGCTGTGTTGCACCGCACTCGCGCCATCGCTGCCCGGATAGAGCACGTATGCACCAGCCGTGCGCCGGATGGCATCTCGATAGGCATGCATCTTCGCCAGATCACTCGAGATCGGACTCTGCTCCCGAGGCGATACAGGCAGCTCAGCCTCAGTATCCAGTTCGTCGAATGAGGTGGAAATCTCATGAACCCGGTACTTCGCGTCGAAATGAATCCAGGTGTCAGCGTGCAGATGTCGGCGCTGCGGCCGGACCTGGATCGAGCAGTCGGGCCGCATCGGAACCGTCCAACTAGCGTCGATATCGGGCCGCTTGGATGCAGAGAAGGTCCGGTTGAACCAGACCTGAGCACATTCACCAGGGTCCCTCGCCGTTCTCCTATGGCAGTCACAACTGAGCTCCCCGTCCGCCTCAGCTCGAGGGACAAGCCATTCGACGTCTGCTTAATGAGATCCCGCTTGTCGACAGTGAACCCCGGGAGGGATTCGACCAGCCGTATGAGTTCGAGGAACACCCAATACTCATAGAGTTCGGCGACATCGCGCTGACCGGCCTTGAACAGCCTCGCCCGATCTTCCCAGTCAATCGTTGCGGCGGCTTCCAGGCGAGTAGGAAAGCCTCGAGAATCTCTCGATAGCCCGAACGTCCCTGGAGCACCTGGTTGGAGTGAGGGAAGGACTCGAGCCGGCCGGCCTCGGCAAGCGCCGGTGTCGACAGCGCCTGCTTGAGCTGTTCGGCGATCAGCTGAGCCTCGCGCCGACCCCTGCGTTCGGACAGCATGGAACCTGAAAGTGCGTGTTCGACGTCTACGGCCAGGCTTTCCCACCGCCCAAGCACATACTTGACGAAGCGGTTCGGGACCGTGTCGTACGTGGTCTCGTTAGTGAACTCTGTGATCGACCTGGGAACTGTCGTAAGTCCGGCAATCGCGTGCGCCGTCGCTTGGCGCTGGCCTGCCTTCGTCAGCTGCCTCGACGGTGGAGCGCCAGCCCGGCTGGCTCTCGCCGGATCGACGTTCTGTTGAGTGGCGCCGTGCTCGAAATGCGGGCGCCGCTGAAGCGAGTGGAAGGCATCGCGTATCTCGTCGGACTCGAGGAGGGCCTTGATGAAGGCAAATCGCTGGTAGACGGTTCGGGATCGTGGAGAGTGTCGGGCCGGAAGGCCGGAAGGGCACTCGGCGCAAATGCGGCCTGGACCAACTCGGCGGCCTCGCGGGCAATGCGAAGAAGCATGCTGCGGTACTCGCTCTGGTAGTCAAGCTTTCTCGATCGAATCTCAACATCGCAAGTACCCGAAGCCCCGTCCTCGAAGAGAACCGTGACCGTCAGTGTTCCGGTCGCGCGCTTGGCCTCGAGTCGGCCCGACGCCACATCGTTGGCTGACGTGAAGAGATCTGAAGGTTCGAGCCGCGCCACCTTCCGCCCGGCATCTGATGTGACGCCGTAGGCGTAGTTGACCTCCTCGAGAAGCTGGACAGGAGCGGCCGGGGAGGCATCGATCAGCGAGTCCCGCAAGTCAACCGGACGCGTCCAGTTCACGCCAACGCTCGCGATCCCGTAGGCAGCTGAGCGTGAACTGGCCGATCTGCTGGCCGTCGGCATCGCGCAGCGGCAGGGTGGCCTCGGTGGTCATTCAGCGAAGCTCACGAAGTGGTTCGCTCTGAGCCTCTTTGCCATCCGATGGATCTTGTCGAAACTCCGGGGCAGGGCTGGGTCACCACCAGGCGGGGCAACAGGGTCGAAGTCTACGGGGGACTCGTGGTCAGGACCGGCGAAGCACCAAGAAGCCAGATCGTTGAGCGCCTCCGAGAGCTCACGTACCGATCCGTGGTACTTGGGGAGCACCTTCTGGAGGACCTGCAGGTCCAGCGCGCGTAGCGGATCGTCGTCACCCGATTCGGCGAGCAGATTGGCAAAGCGCACCGCCTCGCCATAGGTCCGATGGCCGAACTCACGCCCCTGCTGGGCGAGGCGCTCGTGCAAGGCCCGAAGCCACTCGGCGACTTGCGCCCCCGAGTCTGTTGGTGAAACCGGCTGTACCGCCGCTGCGAGGAAGCCGGCCCCGTCGAGCGACGCCGGCGCAGGAGCCATCTCGGTCACTGGGGTGGTCGACGTCCCGAGATCGCTGGTAGCGACACGGAACTCGAGTGTCCTTGGCCCTATCGAGGACCTTCGGTGAGAACATGTAGGTGGTCTCGTCGACGTTCACGGTCCCCACGACGAACAAGTTCCGAGGGAAAGGCACCCGAGGACGCTCAAGGTCCGCAATTCGCCATTCGCCATCGTTCGATTTCAAGTTCGGAATGACGTCGTGTGCAGACTCCATGCCCGACAGGACATCAGCAAAGTACCTTTCGATGTGCGCCAGGTTCATCTCATCGAGAATCAGGACATAAGGCCTGTGCGGATCCTGGAGAGCACGCGGATAATGAAATCAAGTGCGTCCGGAACGTTCAAGCATATCCGTGGTCACGGAGCTGCGAGAGACCGTTCTCGTAGCCGAGCAGTCGGTCAGGGTTCGTGCAATCGGGCCGCACAGCAATGATTCGTGAGGCGTATTGTCCGAGCCACTCACCGAAGCACTGCGCAATCTTGGTCTTACCCGACCCCGAGAGTCCCGTGAGGATAACGAATCGCTTGGTGGCGAGCGACACGACGAACGCCCGTACCAGCTCTTCGTGTCGCTCCCCGCCATAGTCGAGTCCCGCTGTGCGCAAGTCTGCGGCGAACTGCTCGACCACCTCGTACAACGAGACAGGCTCAACCGAGCGGTCGATCGTCGTCTCCACGACAACTCCCTTCCCTGCGCCAGTCGCCGAGCGGCGAAACGCATCTCCCACCGGGCCGCCAAACTCGCGATCGAGATCAGCGATAGGGGCGACGGAGCGCTCCTCGAGTACCTCGAAACCGAGTCGGTGCGGGTACGACACCTCCGCGGACTCGTCAGGCCAGAACGGCTGGGTCTCCTCGACGACCGGCGCCGTAACCTGCCCCACAATCAACCGCTGGAACCTATGACGCGCAAATTCATCCGCCTGAACTCTCGGGCTTCCGCCTGTGTAGCCGACGCCGAGAAGCAGGAGATCACCAGGCTGTATCTGGTCGTAATCGGTCTGACGCGTCCGCCAGCCCCAACGGCCCTCTGGCAACGAGAAGCTGAGGTTCGCCTCTGAGGACCGACCCACATAGACGACCAAACAGCGACCCCCCTGGCCATCTCTTCTAGCAATGAGATCGGCCACGGCGTCCCACTCCTCTTTGGTGACCTTGAAATTGGTCGCGTTGGCAAACTTCAGGACCCCGAGGCCTGACAGCACAGGGTGTCCCTTTATGGTCTCTCGGGTCAGTGGCGGCTGCAGCTTGCGTTCGAGCCGAACATCAATGCTCAACTGCTCATCGGGGCCCCCATCTCGCCACTCCGGTCGCGGTCGGAGAGCTGGCTCACCGACCACCGTGCCGATCGCAAGGATCCCACCCGCCTGACCGGACGAGAAGAGAAGAACGCCGTCGCCAGCATGGACGTCGTTCTGATACTGCATCAAAGTCCAGGGCTGGAGCTCTCCAACTTCCCATGTCTCCAAGCGCTCCGCGAGGTCCCAGACCTTGGGGTTGGCCTGGAAGAGCCACTGACGGCCGGATGCCCATGGCGATCCGCTGGGCCAACGGCCGGCAAAGGTGCCCTTCAGCTCTGCAGCCCAATCAGCCGGTACGCGGAACAGGTACCCCTGCTTTACGGAGCCGCCCCTTGAGAACGGGCCCGTCGCCACTGGGCGGTCGACCAGCTCATCGAGGGCAATCGGCTTCACGAGCTCGAAGTACTGCACTTCGGCCCGGTGCCCCTCCTTGCCCCAGAGTTCATCAGGCAGCTCGTTAGGCCGAGGGGAAATCGTGGGCAACACGCGCACCAACCCGAGGGCCTGGATCGCCCCACGGCTGTAGTGGATGAGAACGTTCCCAGGCTTGAGCTCACCAACGGCCGTGTGGTGGGCAACCGACCTGCCAGCCTTCGTGACCGTTGGCGCCCAAACGTAACCGCCGTCCGTTCCTGCAGATAGGTCCTGCCCTGATTCACCCACCACACAAGACCACTCGACGTTCCGCCCCCACTCGCCTCCGTGATCACATCGTCCGAGATGCCCTCGAGGTACTGATCGACAATCTGCCGCTGAAGCTGCTCGACAAGCCCAGGAGAGGCGACAAGTAGAGCGTTAACCGGCTCGGTCAGCCCACACAAGACACCCGGGCTCTGCAGTTCCTGAACTGGTGGAGCATCAGGTGCGCCCTCCCGCTCCCGAAGATCGCCGTCACCTACGCCGAGCTCCCAGAGTCGGGAATCAAGCCGCCAGATCGGCTCCCAGGGGGATGGCGAGCTGACCTCAGGTAGCGCACGCTTGAGGAGGTCGCCGAGCTCAGCGGCGTACTCGTTGGGAGGGCGCAGCCGAGGTTGGCCCGTAGCGAAGTTGCGGAGAGCAATTAGAAGCAGCAGCGGCTTGTGGGGAGCGGTTCTTGCGTTGGCAAGGCTTGCGACCGAAAGAGAGCCGACCCATGCGGTCAACTGCTCGCTGGTGAGGGGAGGCGACGCATCAACTGTGAAACCGAGGCGTTCCAGGACCGGCTGAACTCGGCTCTCGCCTCCACTGAAATCTTCAGAGGACAATGGTCCTCGATCGGGGAACTGGTAGCCGAACGCGGCCCCGACTATCGCCTTCGAGTCATAGCGCTTGTCGTCATGAACCAGCCAGTAGCTCCTAGCCCGGCCAAACCCATACTTTTTGAGGAACGCATCACGGCCAACTGAGTCGTACTCCTCAATTGCTTTGCGCACCGCTTCCGGGTCGCTTAGTTCAGCAACACTCATCCGCTCATCCTGCGTCGTTCACGGTCCCACTCCTCTACCTCGGACCTGATCCACGAGCTTGCAGCGACCCTGCCCAAGGTCGACCACCGGCCGGGGCATCTCGGGGTACCGGCGCTGGTACAGCGAGACTGTGTTCCGCTGCGCGAGCCCAAGGAGATCTGCCACCCCCTGTGCGTCGATGACGTCATCGGCGTCGATGTAGCTGGCCCACTAGAGACGGGAGCCTACAACGGTTGACAAGCTGCGCGGCGTCCTGAGGTAGCCTACGGTTGTAGACAGAGCCGAACAGAGTGGCCCCGGCGGTGCGGCAACACCCCGGGGCCTGGACGGAACCCCTAGGAGGTCCCGACATGAGCGAGAGTACGCGCTCCGTTCCCGCACTCACCCTCGAAGCGGTCGCCGATCGGGTGACCCTCACCGTCGAGGAGACGGCGTCGCTGCTCGGCCTCGGCCGCATCGCCGCCTACGAGGCGGCCCGCCGGGGGCAGATCCCGAGTCGTCGGCTGGGTCGGCGGGTGGTGGTGCCGGTGCCGGCGTTGTTGGCGTGGCTCGGCGTGCCCGAGACCACCGACACCGACGCGGGCTGACCGGTGCAGGGTCACATCCACAAGCGGGCGTCGGTCGATCGGGCCGGTCGGCCGAAGAGCCTGTACTACGTGGTGATCGACGTCGGTCGCAGCCCCGAGGGGAAGCGCCGGCAGAAGTGGCACGGCAGCTACCCGACCCGCAAGGCGGCCGAGGTGGTCCGGGCGGATCTGGTCAGCCAGTACCACCGGGGCACGTACGTGGAGCCGTCGTCGATGACGCTCGGGTGCTGGGTGCGTGACACGTGGTTGCCGTCGATGGGTTCGCAGGTGAAGCCGTCGACGTTGCACTCCTACACCCGCAACTGCGAGCTGCACCTGCTCCCCCGCCTCGGTCACCGGCGTCTGCGGGATCTGTCCCCGGCGCTGCTCAACGGGGTCTACGGGGAGCTGCTCGCGTCGGGTCGCCGCAACGGCGACGGGGGTGGGTTGAGTGCGAAGACGGTGCGGTACCTGCACACGATCCTGCACAAGGCGTTGGCCGACGCCGTCGACGAGGGTCTGCTCGGCGTGAACCCGGCGGATCGGGCCCGGCCGCCGAAGCCGTCGAAGATGGCGCCGACGGAGCTGCGGTTCTGGACCCCGGAGCAGCTGCGGGTCTTCCTGGCGTCGGTGGCCGGCACCCGCCTGGAGGGGGCGTGGCATGTGGCGGCGATGACGGGGATGCGCCGTGGTGAGGTGCTCGGGTCTGCGGTGGGCGGACGTGGACCTCGAGGCGGCGTCGCTGACGGTGCGCCACACGATCATCTCGGTGGCCTACGAGGTGCGCGAGTCGACACCGAAGACCCATCAGGCCCGGGTGATCGACCTCGACCCGGCCACCGTCGACCAGCTGCGCACCCAGCGGGTCCGCCAGCAGGCCGACCGGGACGAATGGGGTGGCGACTACTCCGAACCGGGATCTGGTGTTCGCCCGGGAGGACGGCAGCCCGCTGCACCCCGACGGGTTCAGCCAGGCCTTCGAGCGGGCCATCGCCCGCACCGGCCTGCCCCGGATCCGTCTGCACGACCTGCGCCACACCCACGCCACCATCGCCCTGCGCGCCGGGGTGCCGATCAAGGTGATCGCCGAGCGTCTCGGTCACGAGTCGCCGGCGTTCACGATGAAGCAGTACGCCCACGCCCTGCCGGGCATGCAGGCCGAGGCCGCCGCCCAGATCGCCGCCCTCGGTCGAGAAAGCTAGCCCGGAAACTTTTTGACCGAGTTGGCACCCGCGCGGCGCTCGTGGCGGCGATGATCGGCACATGCCGAAGAACAACCCCCTCATCCCCACCCAGGTCCTGGCTCCCGTCCGAGCGCTCGGCACACGCACGTCCGAGCTCCGCGGCGCCTCATCGAGCTGGGCCGGCCCTAGCCAGCACGTGACCGCCACAAGGACAGGACCGTGAACGACGACGTGAAGGACGAAGTCCTCATCGAGGCCCTGGCCCGCGGGCACACCCAGAAGGACGCCGCCGCCCACGCCGGTGTCTCCGAGCGGACCGTACGTCGGCGGCTCGCACGACCCGTGGTTCCGAAGGAAGCTGGCCGTCGCCCAACGCGGGGTGGTCGAGCAGGCGACGGGCACCATGGTCGGGTTGATCTCGACCGCCGTCGACACCATGGCAGACCTCATGGACGAACGCCGAGAACAGTGTCCGCTTGCGCGTCTGGCGCTCGCGGTCCTCGACAAGGCCCGGGAGTTCCGTTCCGAACTCGAGGACGAGGCCACCGGGGAGATCCTCTTTCCCAGCCCTTGTTCCATGATCTCTTCAGGGCCGGCCAGGACCGGCCAGAACCGGACACCGATCCCGACAAGCTCCGTGTGACGGGCTCGACGCCAGCTCCGGTCCGGCGGCGACGAGGCCGACGGATCCGGCGCCGGGGAGGCTTGACGCCCGGTGAGACCCCACCCCCGGACGCGGGAGGACCCCGCCGGAGCGGGGCCCTGACCTGCAACTTCGTTGGTGGCGGGGGCAGGATTTGAACCTGCGACCTTCGGGTTATGAGCCCGACGAGCTACCAGACTGCTCCACCCCGCGGCGTGACGCTGAATGTACCGGCACCACCCCACGACCGCCAACCCGCCCCTCCCCTCGCGCCCCGAGCACCGGACCACTCGCACGTGATGGACTCCACCGATGCGTGCCGACGAGCCGTCCGCCACCGCCGTCGGGGTGGCCCTCATCCGCGCCACCCTCGAACGGCCCTCCACCCCCACCGGCAACCCCGCCGCCGACGACGCCCTCACCCGGTCCCTGCTCGGCGACCGTGACGACCCCCGCACGGCTCGCGACGGCGTCGAGGCCGGCCACCACGGCATCGGCCGCTTCATCGCCGGGCGCACCGCCTTCTTCGACGCCGCCGTGCAGCGCGCCCTCACCGCCGACACCACCCAGATCGTCATCCTCGGCGCCGGCTACGACGGGCGGGCCCTGCGCTTCGCCTCCCCCGGCGTCACCTTCTTCGAGGTCGACCACCCCGCCACCCAGGCCGACAAGCTCGCCCGCCTGCACCGACTCGGCATCGCCACCGACGCCATCACCTTCGTCGCCGCCGACCTCACCGAACCCGGCCTCGACGACACCCTCGCCGGCGCCGGCCACCGCGCCGACGCCCCCACCCTGTTCCTCGTGGAGGGGCTGCTGCGCTACCTGCCCGAGGAGACGTTCCGCGAGCTCCCGGCGATCCTCGCCGAGCAGGCCGCCCCGGGCAGCGAGATGGCGGCCAGCATCGTGACCATCGCCCCGGGCGAGGACGCCGCCGCGGCCGCGGCACGCAAAGCGCAGGACCAGCGCATGGCCGACCTGGGCGAGGCTGTGCTCACCGTCCCACCCCGCGACACCGCCCTGCGTTGGATCGGCGAGGCCGGCTGGCACGTCACCTCGGTCGACGACGTGACCGACGAGCACGACACCCCCTCGGGCCGCCTGCTCGTGCTCGCCCACCCCGTCGACTGACCCGGCGTCGACAGGCTCAGCCCAGCGACCCCAGCACCGCCCGAGCGCACCGGGGACCGCCGGCCAACGCCCCGCCGATGCCGTGGCCCATGGTGGTGCTGGCCCCCACCAGGAACAGCCCCGGCAACGCCGTCGTGTACCCGGGCCGCCCGAGGGCGAACTGGTCCGGAGTGGCCGCGATCCCATAGGACGTGCCGCCGGTGGAACGCACGAAGCGCTCGTGGGTGATCGGCGTGGCGCACTCCTCGTAGACGATCGACGCCTCCAGACCCGCAATCACCTCCGAGGCCCGACCGATCAACAGGTCACGCACCTGTTGCTTGCGGGCCCGGTAGGCCTCGTTCAACCGGTAGCGCTCCCCCTCCGCCGGGCCGCCGCCGTGCAGGCCCCACCAGGCGTGATCCGAGGGCACCAGCGTCATGACCTGCACGTTGGTCTGCCCGGGGCCGCACAACCGCGTGTTCGTCGGATCCTTCAGGCTGGCCGACGTGATGTAGGTCATCGGCCGCTCCGACAGCTCCCCGGCGAAGAGCTGCGAATACTCGGCCTCCACGTCGTCGCCCAACAGCCACAGGTTGGTGTTGGGAATCTCGGCGGCCAGATCACGATCCAGGATCAAGTAGACGACGAACAACGGCAGCGTCATCTCGTAGCCCTCGACCGTGGCCACCACGTCGTCCGGCAACGCCCCCGGCGGCAACAGACGGGTGACGGTGGCCTGCAGGTCGGCGTTGGACACCACCGCCGGCGCCCGGATCACCTCGGGCACCCCCGCCGCCCGCTTCGACGACGGCACATGCAGGCGCACCCCCGCCACCGCCGGCCCGTCGGCGCCCGGTTCGACCAAGATCTCCTCCACCGGGGTCTGCAACACGATCGTGCCGCCATGGGCCTCGATCACCTCGACCAGGCGGTCGGCGATCACCTGGCCGCCGCCCTCCGGGTAGAAGGCGCCCTTCAGGTAGTGCATCACCAGCGCGGCGTGCAACAACAACGACACCTTCGACGGCGGCAGCGCGTAGGTGCCGTGCTGGCCCGACAGCACCGTACGCAACCGGGGCGACAGGCCCAGCTCGTCGAACACGTCGCCAAGGGTCGTCGACAGGTGCTCGACCACCACCGGGCCCGGGCCGCCGCCGCTCAGCTCGCCGTCGATGCCGGTGATCAGGTCGAGGTAGGCGTCGATGCCGGCGGCCTCGTCGGGGAAGGCCCCGTGCAGCCGGTCGCGGAACGCGTCGACGCCGGCCGGCACGGCGAAGCGGGTGCCGTCGTCGAACACGAAGGTGTCGAACCCGTCGGGGTCCATCTCGCGGTAGGTGAGCTCGATGCCCAACGGCGCCAGCACCCGGGGGATGCCGCCGTCAGGGCCGCAGTCACCGATGTAGTGAAGGCCCACGTCGAACTCGTAGCCCTCATGGGTGAACACGGTGCCGTTCCCACCCGCCACCGAGTGGCGGTCGACCACGATCACCCGCTTCCCGGCCACCGCCAGGTACGCGGCCGTGCACAACCCACCCAGGCCGGCGCCCACGACGACGACGTCGGCGTGGTCGAGCGGCTCGGTCACGTGGCCCTCGGCATGGGACTCGGCCCGGCCGTCGACGCCGGGCTCCGGGTCAGCCCGTGAACGCGGGCGCCGCGGTCACCGCAGCGGCGGCGGGAGCGGGAGCGGGAGCCAGGGTGGTGGGAGCGGCCGTGGTCGGCGTGGTGGGCGGCACGCAGGAGCCGTCGAGCTCGACGGTTCCTTCGGCGGTGAAGCCCGGCTCCTGGAAGAAGTCCACCGAGTACGTGACGGTGAGCATCACCGTGCCCGTGGTGTTGGCCACCGGGCCGGCCATGGCCGACACGTCGTCGCCGCTCAGGAGCGTGACCCCGACGAGATCGGGCACCGAACCCGTCGCCGCGCCCGACTGCACGGCCGCGGTGGTCGTGATCTGGTCGGGGCTGAGCGCGGCCGGAACCGCCGCGTCGGGCGCGCCGTGGACCGGGGTGTCGTTGCTCACGGTCCAGTCGATCAGGTAGGTCCCGGTCGCCGGATCACAGGTGGCGACACCGGTCACCTCGACGACGGGATCGGGAAACCCGGCCGAGGCCGGCAGCGCCGACACCCCGACCACCAGGCCCACTGCTGCGCACGCCACCGCTGCCCGTCGAAGAATGCCGTTCATGGAACCCACCCGTCGTGATCGATGTCGAAGGACCCCACCGTAGCGAATCCGCCGGCGCCGCTCTCCGGACCCGCCCGGGATCGACCTCGACGACACCCCGGCAGCCGTGAGGACACCACCGGTAGCGTCGAACCATCCGCGCCTGGCAGGTCCACCACACCGGCCCCCCGAACGAGGTGCTGCGCCTCGTCGACATCGACGAGCCCACCCCGGCGCCCGGCGAGGTGCGCCTGCGGGTGCGGGCCGCGGCCATCGGCATGCCCGACGCCTTCCTGTGCCGGGGCACCTACGCCTTCGACCCGCCGACGCCGTTCGTCCCCGGCCAGGAGGTGTGCGGCGTCGTCGACGCCGTCGGCGGCGGGGTCGACCTCACCCCCGGCACCCGGGTCATGGCCGTGACCAACTTCTACGACGGCCGCGGCGGCTTCGCCGACGCCACCATCGCCCGCGCCGACACCGTCTTCCGGGTGCCCGACACGATGAGCGACGTCGACGCGGCGTCGTTCCGCATCGGCTTGTCCACCGCATGGATCGGCCTTGTGCGGCGCGGCACCCTGCAACCCGGTGAGCGCCTGCTCGTGCTCGGCGCCGGCGGCGGTTCCGGCGCGGCGGCGGTGCAGCTCGGCCGGGCCCTCGGCGCCACCGTCATCGCCGTGGTGGCCGGACCCGACAAGGCCGCCCTGTGCGCCCGCCTCGGCGCCGACGTGGTCATCGACCGCACCGAGCACGACGTGATCACCGCCGTACGCGAGGCCACCGGCGGCGTCGACCTCGTCTACGACCCCGTCGGCGGCCCCGCCGCCGACGCCACGGTGAACGTGCTCGCCCCCGGCGGGCGGCTGCTGGCCGTCGGGTTCGCCAGCGGCACCTGGACCCGCCCCGACACCGCCGCGCTGGTGCGGGCCAACGCCGCGCTGGTCGGCGTCTACGCCGGTGGCGGCACCCGAGCCGAGAACGAGGCCGACCACGAGGCCCTCCTCGCCCTCGTCGCCGACGGCCACCTCACCGGCGTCGCCACCGCCGTGCCCTTCGCGGAGCTGCCCGACGCGGTGTCCGCCGTCGACGCCGGCACCGTCGTCGGCAAGCTCGTCCTCGAGGTGGCCACCACCTGAGCCCCGCCACCACACCCACCCGGGCACCCCGACCGGCACCGCCCCCCGCCTGGCTACCATCCCGGCCGGGGGAGAACGACATGACGTTGGAACACGATCTGCCGGACGGGATGGTCGAGTGGATCGCGGCCACCGGGGGCGGGGAGATCACCCGACTCGAACGCCACGTGGCCCGACGAGAGGCCTGGGTGGTCGACGTGACCCGACCCGACGGCACCGTGCTCGAGGGGTTCCTGCGCCTCGACCGCCACGACGTCCCCGCCAACTCCTCCACGTCGCTGGTGCGCGAGACCAAGGTCATCCAGGCCCTCGCCGACACCGACATCCCCGTGCCGGTCGTCCACGGCCGCAACGACGAGCTGCGCGCCACCCTGTTCGAACGGGTGCGGGGCCGCTCCGACATCGACAAAGTCGACGACCCCGTCCAGCAACGGGCGGTCATGGAGGACTTCATCCGGGTCATCGCCCGCATGCACACCCTCGACCTCGACGAGCTCGGCCTGGCCGAGTACATGCCGTACCTGCCGACGACCCCCGCCGAGGCCGCGCTCAACGACGTCGACCTGGCCCTCGAGCAGTGGAAGGGCTTCCTCGACACCTACACCGAGCCGCTCATCACCTACGGGGTGAGCTGGCTGCGCCGCCACGCCCCCACCGAGCTGGCCCGCCTCTCCCTCGTGCAGGGAGACACCGGGCCGGTGAACTTCATGTTCGACGGCAACGAGGTGAGCGCCATCATCGACCTCGAATGGGCCCACTACGGCGACCCGCTCGAGGACATCGGCAACATCTGCGCCCGCGAGTTCTGGAACCCGTCGGGCGGGCTCACCGGGCTGTTCCACCTCTACCAGGCCGAGTCGGGCATCCCCTACACCCGCTTCGCCGCCCAGTACTACCGGGTGCAACAGAACGTGCGCGGCATGATCCCCGTCCACTACATCAGCGAGCACGCCCACCCCCGCGAATCGCTGGCCTGGTACCTCTGCTACCGCTACCTGGGCGACCGAGCCACCTGCGAGTCGCTGGCCGACGCCGCCGGGCTGACGGTGCCGCGCCCGGCCATGCCCGACGACGAGGGCGACCCGGACGTCCTGGCCAAGGCCGCCGCCTACTCCCTCGAACGCGACGTCGTCCCCAAGCTGACCGACGCCTTCGCCGCCTCGCGGGCCACCGACGCCGCCCGCCTCGTGCGGATCATGGACCGTCGCCGCCGCTACGGCGCCGCCCTCGACGCCATCGAGTGCGACGAGCTGGCCGCGATCCTCGGCACCCGCCCCGCCACCGCTGCGGAGGGCCTGAAGGCGCTCGACGAGCTCATCGCCGCCGGCGACCTCGACGACGACACCGACGCCGCCGTCATCACCTACCTGCTGCGCCGCGCCTACCGCAACGAATGGCTCTACGAACCGGCGGTGTCGCTCTACCCCGAGCGCGCCTGGTCCGAGCTCGACGCCTGACCCCGTTTCCCACCCCTCACCACCGAAGGACCACCATGAGCACCGACACCCCCCGCACCCACGGCCGCCTGGACGGCAAGGTCGCCCTCATCACCGGCGCCGCCCGCGGCCAGGGCGAAGCCGAGGCCCGCCTCTTCGCCGCCGAGGGCGCCAAGGTGGTGCTGGCCGACGTCCTCGACGCCGAGGGCGAAGCGGTCGCCGCCGACATCGGCGACGCCGCCCGCTACGTCCACCTCGACGTGTCGAAAGAGGACGACTGGGCGACGGCCATCGCCGCCGCCGAGGCCTTCGGCCCGCTGACGGTGCTGGTCAACAACGCCGCCATCCTGCGCTTCACCACCATCGCCGACACCACCCTCGACGAGTACCTCCAGGTCATCATGGTCAACCAGGTCGGCACGTTCCTCGGGATGCGCGCCGCCATCGCCCCCATGACCGCCGCCGGCGGCGGGTCGATCATCAACATCTCCTCCATCGACGGCATCGGCTCGAAGAACTCGCTGGTCGCCTACTCCAGCTCGAAGGGCGCCATCCGGTCCATGACCAAGACCGCCGCCCTCGAGCTCGGCCAGCACGGCATCCGGGTCAACTCCGTGCACCCCGGCGGGGTGTTCACCCCCATGAACGGCGACATCACCAAGAAGATGCTCGACGCCGCCCACCACCAACTGGCGCTGCAGCGCGCGGCCATGCCCGAGGAGATCGCCACCATGGTGCTGTTCCTCGCCTCCGACGAGGCCAGTTACTGCACCGGCGCCGAGTTCGTCGTCGACGGCGGCTGGCTGGCCGGCGACATCAACCCCTTCCTGCCCGGCGCACCCCCCAAGGCGCAATGAGCGGAGGCCGCTGGGCCCGATCGCCCCGGGCTCAAGCCGATTTCTGCTCGGCGCGCACCTCGGCCATGCGGGTGTCGATCAGGGCACGGACACCGGGCGAGCGGGGCATGCTCGAATGACCGAGGTCGCCGTCGAGCATCACGACACCCGGGAACTCGCGCGACAGCTCGACGTGCCGGGACGACGGAGCGATGCAGTAGTTGGTCGCCCCCGGCACCATGGCCGTGGTCAGCTGCACCACCCGGTCGCCGGTGGCGAAGACCGACGTGAGCCAGCGCCGCTCGTGCTCGGGCAACGCGGCGAAGGCCTCGGTGACCTCGCTCAGGAACCGGCTCTGCGAGGCCATCGACCGCAAGGCCGCCCCGAGCGGGTACCAGGTCTGGCACAGCAGCGCCCCCGCCCACGGTCCGGCCAGCATCACCGGCGGGCGGTACGACTCGGGGCGGAACAACCACAGCCACACCGCCACCAACGCACCCTGGGAGTGCCCGACCAGCTCGACGGGCTCGTCGAAGTGCTCCCGGCAGTAGTCGTGCACCCGCAACGCCGAGTCGCGGGTGTTGGCCATGCCGAAGTGCTTGAGGGCCATCACCGCCGAGTGGGCCCGACCCTCGGTGAGCGGCGTGTAGTAGCGCTCGGCGCCCCGCCGCGGCGCGAACGTGCCCGCCACCACCACGAACGGCACCTCTGAACCGGACACGACCAGCTTCCTTCCCGAGGCGTCACCACCTCTGCACCTCTGGTGTCGCACGGCCCCGGCTCGACCGCCAGTGGCGAAGGTCCCCTCCCTCACCGACCCTGGGCGACTGACACACGGCGCCGATTCCCCTACCGTTCAATCATGGCCGACGACGCGGCACCGAACCCGGACCCCCCGGACAGGTCCGTCATCGGATCGGCCCGTGACCCCGAGTTCCTCCGCCTGGTCCGACCGGTCCTCGAGCGCTACGCCTCCTACTTCCGCTCCGAGGTCCGCGGATTCGAGAACCTTCCCGACCGCGGCCCCTTCCTGGTCGTCGGGAACCACTCGGGCGGGCAGGCACCACCCGACCTGCCCGTGCTGCTCACCGCCTGGTGGCGCGAGCGGGGCGTGGAAGAGCCCGTGTTCGCGCTCTTCCACTCGTTCCTCCTGGGCCTGCCCGGCGTCGGGCCGACCATGGCCCGCGCCGGGGCCATCGAGGCCGGACCGGAGGCAGCCGAGGAGATCCTGCGCCGCGGCGACATCCTCATCGACTATCCCGGCGGCGACCACGAGGTGTTCCGCCCTTGGTCGGAGCGCAACCGCATCGACTTCGGCGGGCACATGGGCGTCGTGCGCCTGGCGCTGCGCACGCAGGTGCCGGTGGTGCCGTCGGTGACGGTCGGGGCCCACGAGACGCTCGTCGTGCTCGCCCGCGGGCAGAGCATCGCCAAGACGTTGCGCCTCGATCGCCTCTTCCGTGTCGGCGTCTTCCCCCTCGTCGCGGGACCCCCGCTGGGTGTGGTGCCCGGCGGCATCCCCACTCTGCCCCTACCGGCCAAGATCACCGTCGAACTGGGCGAGCCGATCGACTGGTCGGCGACCTTCGGCCCCAAGGCGGCCGACAACGAGACCATCGTGCGGCGCTGCTACGACGAGCTGACCGCCACGATGCAGACCACCCTCGACCGTCTCGCCTCCGAGCGCCGCTTCCCCATCGTCGGCTGACCCCGCCGAGGTGCCGGCGACCGTCAGCCGAGGGCCCGCACGGCCAATCGGAACGGGCCCTCCCGGCCGTCGACGAGGTAGACGGCGAGACCCTCCACCGCAGCCGGGTCCAACGGCCCCGGCGCAGGGACGGGATCGAGGAAGCGGCTGACCGCCTGGAAGCCCGACCACGGCAGCACGACCGTCTCGGCCACACCGGCCGTGGTCGGGAACGCCTGGATCCAGTTGCCGGTGTCGACGGTGCGCACCTGCAAGGTGTAGGTCCGCCCGTCACCCGTGACGTCGAGGGTCACGCCGTCGGCCGACGCCCACACCGGGCCGTTCAACACCGGGCTCACCACGGACGTGAAGCCGCCGTCGTTGTCGAGCGAAAGGTCGCCGGTGAACAGCATCGCCCCGTCCGTCCAACCCACCTGTGACGTCGACACGCCGCCCATGACCGTGTCGTTGTTGGTCCGCCACCCGTCGACCGACCCGGGTGCGGCGAACGCGAACACCGTGGCCGGTGGCGTCGGGGGCAGGGTGGTGCTCGGGGCCGGCACGGTCGAGGCCGTGGTGACGACGGCGGACACGGTCGTGTCGGTCGACTGCGTCGTCGAGTCGTCCGAGGTCCCACAGGCACCCAGCACGAGGGCTGCCGCCGGCATCGCCGCCATCATCAGCACCAGGCGTCGCATCACCCGAATGTACGACGAACCCCGCCCGGAGCCGGGGTCGGGCGAGGGCCGACCCCGGGGCCGCGCGACCCGCCTCGCTCCGCACCGCAGCCCACCCGATACTGGCCCCGGGCGGACGAAACCCGCGCACGCTCCCCGCTGACAGCCACGCCCACGAGGGCTACGGTCCGATGCCACGGCGAGCAGGAACCGGCCCGCCGGGACCACGGGGGGATCCCGCATGACCACGATGACGTCGTACCCGCACGGAGTTCCGAGCTGGACCGACCTGGCCACACCCGACCCGTCCGCCTCGAAAGCGTTCTACGGCGCGCTGTTCGGGTGGGAGTTCCGTGACGACCCGACCGACCAGCCGGGGGTCGACTACACGATGGCCACCCTCGACGGCCGGTCGGCGGCCGGCATCATGCAGCTCTCGCCGCAGATGGCGGCCTCGGGCATGCCGCCGGTGTGGAACAGCTACGTGTCCGTCGACGACATCGAGGCCGCCGTGGCCAGGGTCGAGCCGGCCGGAGGCACGGTGCTGCAACCGCCGATGGACGTCATGGACGCGGGACGGATGGCGGTGCTCGCCGACCCCGCCGGTGCGGTGATCTGCCTGTGGGAGGCCCGGGCCCACATCGGCGCCGAGGTCGTGAACGAGCCCGGGGCACTCAGCTGGAACGAACTGCTCACCCCCGATCCCGCCGCCGTTGCGCCGTTCTACGCCGACGTCTTCGGTTGGACGGCGCACACCGAGCCGACGCCCGTCGGTCCCTACACCGTGTTCATGGTGGCGGGAGGGAACCCCGACGGTATCGGCGGCGCCATGTCGCCGCCGATGCAGATGCCCCCATTCTGGGGGGTCTACTTCAGTGTCGCCGACGCCGTCGCCACCGTCGCGGCGGCCACGGAGCTCGGCGCCCGGGTGATGATGGACGCCACCGTGATGCCCGGAACCGGCACGCTGGCCACGATGGTCGACCCGCAGGGCGCGATGTTCTCGATCATGGAACCCGAGGGGTGAACGACGTGCCCGACGAGAAGACCGAAGACGGCGGATTCGACCCGGACGCGTTCCCGGTCGTCGAGCCTGCCGACCCGTCGCTACCCGGCACCGTCGAGCTCGGCGTGTTCTCGCTCTCGCTCACCGTCGCCGACCTCGCCGCGTCGGTGGCCTTCTACGAGAAGCTCGGCTTCGAGGTGACCGGCGGTGACGCCGACAGCGGCTGGCTGATCCTGAAGAACGGCGAGACCACGCTCGGACTGTTCCACGGGATGTTCGAACGCAACATGCTCACGTTCAACCCCGGCCTCACCCCGAGGATGGAACGGCTGGGGTCGTTCACCGACGTGCGCGAGATCGCCGAGGCGCTGGAGCAGGCCGGGATCGCGGTCGATCGGGCCATCGAGCCCGACAGCGAGGGCCCGGGGTCGATCACCGTGGTCGACCCCGACGGCAACCCGATCCTCATCGACCAGTTCTTCTGAGCCGACCCTTGCCCCGAAGGTCAGGCGCCGGTGCCCACCTTCGGTGACGGGGTGAAGCGCACCGGCATGCCCTCGGGCCCGGTGATGAAGTTCGACGCCCGGTACTCCAGCGGCTCGTCGGTGGCCAGCTCGAGATCGGGGAGCCGACGGAACAGCTCACCGAACATGGTCTTGAGCTCGAGACGGGCCAGCGACGCACCCATGCAGAAGTGGGGCCCGAACCCGAACGCGAGATGGTTGTTGGGGGTGCGGCCGACGTCGAGGCGGTCGGGGTCGGCGAACACCGACTCGTCGCGGTTGGCCGACGGGTAGAACAGCATCAGCTGGTCGCCCTCGTGCATCTGCTCACCGCGCATCTCCACGTCCCGCGTCACCGTGCGCGCCATGTTCTTGATGGGCGACACGTACCGCAACAGCTCCTCGACACCCGAGTCCATCAGGGCCGGATCGGCGACGAGGCGGTCGCGCTCGTCCGGGAAGGCCAGCAACGCCAGCATCCCGTCGGTGATCACGTGACGCGTGGTCTCGTCGCCGCCGATGAGGATCAGCAACGACTCCTGCACGAGCGACTCGTCGTCGAGGCGCTCCCCGTCGATCTCGGAGTAGCACAGCGTGCTGACCAGATCGTCCTGGCGAGGCTTCGAACGCCGGTCCGCGATCACCTCCAACTGGAACTCCCGGAAGGCCAGACCTGCCTCCATCGCCGCGGTCTGCACCTCGACGGTGGGCGTACCCGTCGTGCCCTTGATGAGATCGTCGGACCAGCGCAGCAGGTCGTCGTAGCGCTCGGCCGGGAAGCCGAGCATGTCGGCGATCAACAGCAGCGGCAGCGGGGCGGCGATGTCCCAGACGAAGTCGCACTCCCCCTGCTCACTCACCCGGTCGATGATCGTGGTGCACAAGCCGCTGATGAACTCGGCGTGGCCCTGAACCTTCTTCGGCGTGAACCCGCGGTTCACCAACGATCGCCGCTTCTGGTGCTCGGGGTTGTCCATCGAGATCATCATCGGCAACGGGTCACCGTGCGGTCGGGGCGACCGGGCCGACGAGAACGTGGCCGGATCCTTCTCGATGGCCAGCACGTCGTCGTAGCGGGTGATGCCCCACACGTCGTTCGGCTCGTCGTAGTACACGGGCGCATTGGCCCGCATCCACGCCCACTGCTCGTAGGGACGGGTCGCGTACCAGTTCCCGTCGAGCAGATCGATGTCGTCGCGGACGACGTGAGCCATCACCACACCCCCGTGTTCCCCCGGCCGGCGGTCGCCGGCACGAACCCCCGACCGTAGCGGGGCGACGACCACACCCGCCCAGCCCGGCCGACCTCCCGCCTACCGCTCGGCAGTGACCAGCCACCCCGCGGCATCGAGACGCACACCGACACCGGGCTCGTACCGTCCGCTCAGAGCAGCACGAACTGCGTCGACGGCCTCGTCGCGACCGTCGGGACCGACCATGCCCAGCAGGCCGCGGGCGATACCCATACCCAGGAGGAAGTCGACGCTCTCCTCGAGCGTGCCGCCACCCCCGATGATCAGAGTCGGTGTCACCGCCTCGACCCGGACCTCGGTGAAGCCCGCCTCGCCGAGCAGCGCCACGATCTCGTCGCCATCGCGGAGGGCGAACATGCCCGGTCCACCGGAACGCCCGCCGAGTTCGGGAAGGGGCACCTGTCGCTCGACCGCCCGACCCAGTGTCATGACCCACTCGTTCGCGCCGAGCCCCTGCCACGTCACGAAGGCGAGCCGCCCCTGCGGCGCCAACGACCGTCGCAGGTTGACGAACGCCGCCACCGGGTCGTCGAAGAACATCAAGCCGAACTGGCTCACCACGAGGTCGAAGGCTCCGTCGCCGAACGCGTGCGTCTGCGCGTCGGCCACCAGGAACTCGGTGTTGGTGAGCGACGCAGCCTCCGCCCGCTGCGTCGCCACATCCACCAGCGGCGCCGAGATGTCGACACCCAGCGCACGGCGAACGTGACGAGCCGCCCTCAGGGTCGCCTCCCCGGTCCCGCAGCCGACGTCGAGCACCGAGTCCTCGGAACCGAGCGTCACCGCATCGAACAGGGCATCGGTGAACGGCGCGAGCTGGCGGTCGTAGCGATCGGCGTGGTCGACGTAGTGCACCGACTCGGCGCCGTTCCATGCCTCGGACTGCTGCTGGTTCGGTCCCATGGCTCGTCCCATCGTCAGCGGTGGACCGAGGACCCGTCGAGGGGAACCGCGGCGCGGCGTGCGGCGCACAGCCGTACCTGTCGAAGCGGTCGGGCCGCATCGTGAGCCGTCACAGGAGAGTAGCGGTCACGAGCGGGGCCGGGCCGAGGAGGGCGATCGCCGCAGCACGTCGCGCCGTGCCGGTGTATGACAGGGATCTCGTGCCGCCCCTCCCGGAGGATCCGTGACCGACACCGCAGCTGCCCACACCCTGCCCCAGGCGGCCGAGTTCCTGGCCGCCACCGAGCGGCTCACGGGCCCCGGATCCCCGTTCGAGCTGGCCGAGGAGGACGTGCGGGGCGAGACCATGCGCGTGTTCGCCAACCGTCCCCGGTCGCTGCGCGACGTGCTGGTGGCCTCATTCGTCCACACCGACCGCGACTCGATGGTGTTCAGCGACGGGCGCCGCGTCACCTTCGCCGACCTCGAGCACCAGGTGGCCTCCGTCGCCGCCTGGCTCGCCGACGAGCACGGCATCGGTCACGGCGACCGGGTGGCCATCTGTGGAGCCAACAGCGCCGGGTGGATCCTGTCGTTCTGGGCGTGCCTGTCGATCGGAGCGGTCACCGTGGCCATGAACGGCTGGTGGACCGAGGCCGAGATGCACCACGCCCTTCAGCTCACCGAACCCAAGCTGCTCCTCATCGACACCAAACGGGCCGAACGCCTCGGCGCCACACCGGGGCTCACGCAGGTCGACGTCGACACCGAGATCGACGCCATGATCACCCACGACCCCGGGGCCGCCCTGCCCACCACGCCGATCGCAGAGGACGACCCGGCCATCCTCATCTTCACCAGCGGCACCACCGGGCGCCCCAAGGCGGCGGTGCTCAGCCACCGCAGCGTCATCGCCTACGGCATGACCCAGTCCTTCATCGGCGCCCGCGCCCTGATGCTCAGCGGCCGCCCCATGCCCGACGGCCCGCCCCCGGTGCGTCTCGCCGTGTTCCCGTTGTTCCACGTCTCGGGCCTCGGCGCCACCGTGTCGGGGATCATGACCGGCAGCACCACGGTGTGGCCCCTCGGACGCTTCGAGCCCGAGGCCGTCATCGAACTGACCGTGCCGCGAGGGCATCAACACCTGGGGCGGCACGGGCACCCACGTGATCCGCCTCCTCGAGCATCCCGACCTGGCCAAGGTCGACCCCGCCCAGATCGTGCAGGTCGGCATGGGCGGCTCGGCCACGACCCCCGAGATCATGCGTCGCCTCGACGACAGGCTCCCCCACCTGGCCGGCACCATGTCCACCGGGTACGGCTCCACCGAGACCGGTGCACTGGTCTCCTATGCGACCAACTGGATGCTGGCCGCATCCCCTGAGTGCGTCGGCCCGCCCCTGCCCGGCGTGGAGGTGCGCATCACCGACGCCATGGGCGACGACCTCCCCGACGGCGAAGAGGGCAACATCTGCGTGCGCAGCCCACTGCTCATGACGGGCTACTGGCGCAACCCGGACGCCGACGCCGACGCCATCCTCCCCGGACGCTGGTACGTCACCGGCGACTTCGGGCGCATGGAGGGCGGGCTGCTCTACATGGCGAGCCGGCGACGGGACCTCGTCATCCGCGGCGGCGAGAACATCTACCCCTACGAGGTCGAGAACCGCCTGGACGAGCACCCCGACGTGCTCGAGGCCGCGGTCATCGGCATCGACCACGACGTGCTCGGCCAGGAGGTGGGCGCGATCGTCGTGGTGACCCCCGGGTCGACCACCACCGAGGAGGACCTCCGAGCGTTCTGCGCGCAGACCCTCGCCCCCTACAAGGTGCCCGTGTCGATCGAGATCCGCACCGAGGCCCTCCCCCGCAACCCCAGCGGAAAGATCCTCAAGCACGTCCTGGCCGGCTCGGGCGAGCACTCCTTCGTCGAGGACTAGGCGGCATCCCTCGACCAATTCCAACAGGTGTCGTCGATCACCAAAAGCCCTTTGGTCCGCTACAACGAGGCCATGACCGGATCCTGGCCCCGGTCGCAGCCGGGCTGACCTGTCAGCGCCGCCGACGCGACGCGACGAGCGCCGCCGTCAGCGCCAGTGCCCCGACCGCGGCGGTGAGCGCCGGCGGGACCGTGGAGCGCCCCTTCGCACCGGAACCCATGATCGCTCCCGACGACCGGTGAGCCATCAGGGACCACGCGCTGGCCGAGGACATGGTCGAACCGACAGAGGCGAATGATCCGACGGAGAACGCGGAGGCCGCCGACCCCACGGACCCGACCGAGAGCACCGAGCCGACGGAACCGATCGACAGCACCGAACCCCGGCTGCCCACGCACAGGAACGAGTCACGTGACCACAACGACCACCGCGACCCCGTGCGACCCCCGACAACCACGTCACCGACCCGGTCGGCCGTCATCGACGGTTCACCCCGAGGCGAGGAAGCCGGCGGGGATGCGCGCCGCTCCCGACCCCGGCCCCGAACGCGTGGCCGACGTGGTCGTGGCCTCGGGCACGGTCGTGGTCGTCTCCGGCGGGGCGGTGGAGGGCGGAGCCGACTCGGCCCCCGTCACACCGCTCAGCTCCTGCGCCCGGGCCAACAGTTCGGCGGCCTGCGTCACCGCGTCCTGGTAGGCACCCAGATCACCGGTGGCCCGCAGGTCGTTCTCGGCCGACGTCAAGAGTGCGGCGGCCTGGGCCAGGAGCTCGGCGACCGTCTCGTCGCCGGTGGACGGCGGCGTGGTGGTGGGCGGGCTCAGCGGGTCGATCGGTGCCGGATCGGGGGTGACGGTGCCCTCGCTCTGGAGGTCCTCGAAGGTCTGCGGGTCGGCGCCCGGGAACAGCACCTTCAGGGCCTCGTTCAGTGTGGGCCGCATGATCACCTGCTGGCCGAACACGACGATGACCTCGCGCAGCTCCGGCACCTGCGCGGTGTTGTCGGAGGCCACGTAGAAGGGGCGGACGTAGAGGATCGAGTTGTTGACCGGCACCAGCAACATGTTGCCGAGGCGCACCTGCGAACCCTGGGTGTTCAACAGCGAGATCCGCTGCGACACCACCTGGTTGGCCAGGATGTTGGCATTGGCGATCGACGGCCCGTCGATGTTGGTGCCGTCGGGCATCTGGAACACGGTGATCTTGCCGTAGTCCTCCGGATCGCTGCTGGCCACCATGAAGGCGGTCAGCACCCGTCTCGAGTCGTCCTCGGAGAAGGGCACGAAGGGCCGCAGTGACACGAACTTCTCGCGTTCCTCGCCCGGCAGCTTCAACAACATGTAATAGGGGTCGATCCGCGACTCCCGGGTGCGCACGACCCCCTGCCCCGGGACGATCTGTGTGGTGCCGCCGGTGACGCCGGTGGGCGCCGAGCCCGGGTCCTGGGCCACCAGCCACGCGTTGTTGCGCTCGTAGAACTCCGCCGGCTCGTTGATGTGGTAGCGGCTCCAGGCGTTGGTCTGCACCCGGAACAGGTCCTCGGGGACCCGCCAGTGCGCCCGCAGCTCCTCGGGGAACTCGTCGCCGTTCTTCAGCAGGTCGGGGAACGCCTGCTGATACGCCTCGGCGATCGGGTCGCTGTCGTCGATGACGTAGAGGTCGACCGTGCCGTCGTAGGTGTCGACGACACCCTTGATGGAGTTGCGCACGTAGTTGAAGCGCTGACCGGACAGACCGCCCACCTGGGGGATGTTCCCGGTGTCGGCCTGCTGGGCGTTGGGGTAGCGGCTCGACGTCGTGTAGGCGTCGAAGATGTACACGATGCGACCGTCGGTCAGCACCGGATACGGATCGGAGTCGAAGCTCAGGAACGGGGCGATCTCTCGGACCCGCTCGTTGACGTCGCGCTGGAACACGATGCGCGACTCCGGCGTCACGAAGTCGGAGATCAGCAGGTTCCAGTCGGCGAAGCGGGCGGCGAAGGCCGCCTTCTTCAGCCACGAGTCCATGACCACACCGCCGGTGCCGTCATAGACCGTCGACTGGGTCTGACCGCCGACGGAGAAGTCGATCTCCTCACGGGCGCCGTTGGTGATGGCGTACCCCGGCAGCGCCTCGCCGTAGTACATCTGCGGGCGGTCGAGGGTGACGTCGATCGCATCCGGCGGCGTGAACTCCGTCGGCACGTTCTGGATCAGGAACTTGGGCCGACCCTCAGGGGTGGTGGCGTTGGCCGGCGCCAAGGCCACCCCGTAACCGTGGGTGTAGGCCAGGTGACGTCCTTCCCACGACTGCTGGGGGATGCCGTTGACGCTCAGGTCGCGTGCGCCGAGCACCACCTGCGTCTCCGCGAAGGTGCCGTCAGGGGACTGCACCTGGTAGCGGTCGACGTCGAGCTCGTTGAACTGGTAGGAGGCAACCTGGCTCTGGACACGCTGGTAGGTCGGCAGCACGATCTGCGGGTCGAGCAGCCGGATGTTGCGGATCGTGCCGGGGTTCTCGGTCACCGCAGCGGTGCCGGCGGCCTGGTCCTGGGTGTAGTCGAAGGGTTCCGTGGTCACGTCGTCGAGACCGAAGGACTGGCGCGTGGCCTCGATGTTGTTCGCGATGTAGGGCGCCTCCACCCCCGACTCGGCCGGCTCGACGGTGAAGCGCTGGATGAACGCCGGATAGGCGACACCGGCCAGGACCGACACCAGCGCCCAGAGTCCCACGGCCACGACGGGCAGCACCCAGCCCCGCCGCCAGATGTTGTAGATGAACAAGAAGAACGACAACACCGCGATGAACAACAACAGGTAGATCGCCGGGAGCTGCGCGTTCACGTCGGTGTAGGTGGCGCCGTCGACCGTGCCTCGGGTGGAGGTGGTCAGCTCGTAGCGCTGCAGCCAGTAGTCGACCGCCCTGACCAACGCCAGCAGCCCGAGCAGCACGGAGATGTGCGCCTTGACCTGCGGGGTGACCCGCTGGACCGGTGCCTGGAGCCGGATCCCCCCGTTGAGGTAGTGGGCCACCACGGTGACGATCAGGATGATGATCCCCGAGGCGAACAACCAGTTCACGACCGTCGAGTAGAAGGGCAGCTTGAAGACGTAGAAGCCGACGTCGGTGTCGAACGTGGCGTCGTTCACGCCGAAGCTGCCGCCGTTGCGGAACAACAGCCACTGGGTCCACTCGCTCGACATGCCCACACCGGCCACGAGGCCGAGCAGCAACGAGACGCCGGCTCGCAGGAGGCCGGCGCGGCGACCCACCGTGGCGTGGTACCGGTCGAGCATCTCGTCCTCGGGACCCTGCGGCCTGAACTTCGGAGCCAGGCGGTCGGCGACGGTGAGGCTGGCGAAGCAGAGGACGAAGAACGCCCCGGTGAAGATGACCGCCAGTGCGATCTTGGCGCCGAGGATGCCGGTGAACACCGAGGTCAGGTCGAGGGAATCGAACCAGAGGTAATCGGTCCAGAAACCCGCGATCCCTCGGAGCGACAGCGCCAGTACGAAGAGCACCAGGACGATCACGATGAAGATGACCCGCCCCTTGCCCGAGGTTCGGCGGCGGCGGTTCGGCATGTCGGTAGGGACGCGCATCGTGACGCAGCCTACGGGTGTTTCCGCACCGTGGAAGATCGGGGGAAGAGAAGACCCGCCGACCCGGCACGGGCGCTATCCCGCTCGGCCGGTGCCCGCCCCGCGCGACGCGGCAGCGAGCACCGCCGCCGCGACGGGGAGGTCGACGAACTGGGCCTTGCCCTCGCGGTAGCAGGCCCGGATCCGGTCGGCGAGGTCGTCGCGGTCCCCGGCGGCCTCGTCGAAGCACCGTTCGAGCTGCTCACGCAGCGGGAGCACCAGCTCCTCGGCCAGCCCGTCGGCGAGGTCCCCGACAGGGGTGTCCGTCACGCCACCGGTCTCATCGCCGGCTCGCTCGGCGCCGGCCTCGGCGGCATCGGCGAGCACCGGCAGGGCGAGCGCCCGGTACCGCTCGACCTGATCGCGCAGGGCCGGGAGAGCGCTGGCCGCCATCGGCGAGCCCTTCTGGCGCCGGACCGCGTCGAGCAACTCGTTCTGCTCGTCGGACAGATCGCGCTTGAAGCGCCGGGCCAGCGTTCGCTCGAGGTCGGCGAGGACTGCGTCGGGCGCCGAGTCCTCGTCGGCTCCACCGGAGTCGCCCTCGGCCGGCCCGATGGTGTCGCCTTCGGCGGGCCCGGCGGCGTCGGCATCGACCGCCGGCGTCGTCTCGGTGGCATCGGTGACATCAGTGGCATCGGTCTCGTCGTCCCGGAGGCGGGCGAAGATGGCCGCGGTGCGCTCGGCGCTGGGCGACTTCACCACCTTCACCGAACTCGACATCCGCCCGTCGGGCGGATCCGGAGCACGGCGCAGTCGTGCCCCGGAGGCGGACGTGGGCTCGGCGGCGTCGCCTTCGTCCCCCTGGACCTCGGTGCCCTCGACCTCACTCCCCTCGGTCCGATGACCCTCGGCCTCGTCGGCCTCGTCGACCTCGTCGGCGGGCTCCGCGAGCTCCCCGGCGCCGGCGCCATCGGGTGCATCATCGGTCCCCGTCTCCGCCAGCCCCTCGGCGGGCCCGTCGAGCTCGTCGGCCTCGGCCTCGGCGTCGTGGGCCACGGCTTCGGCGGCGGCGTCGACCTCGGCTGCGAACACGGCATCGTCGTCCTCGGTGGCCCGCAACGCCGCCGACTCCGCAGCCAGCTTCGCCTCGGGCAGCGCCACCTCGAGCTCCTCGGTGGCCTGGTCGAGCGTCTCGCGAACCACTTCGTACGCCGCGGCCAACCGATCACGGCCGGCCTGCAACTGCTCGATCTGTTGGCGCATGAGCTTCCGTCGCCGGGCGAGGTCGTCGAGCATGCGCTGGCGCACCCGTTGCGCCTCGGCCACCATCTCACGACCCTCGAGCCGACCCTCCTCGACCCTCGCGGCCGCATCCACCTCGGCCTGCCCGAGCGTCGAGGCCGCTTCGTCACGGATGCGTTGCGCCTCGACCTCGGCCTGCTCCCGGGCGGCCGTCCCCGTCGCCCTGATCCCCTCGGCATCGCGCTCGGCCTGTTCGCGCACCCCATCGGCCGACGCCCTGATGCGGGCGACCTCGGCCTCGGCCTCCTCGGTGCGTCGCAACAACACCGTCTCGGCGTCGTTGCGCATCTGCTGGGCCTCGTCGCGGGCCTCGCGCACCATACGGGCCACGTTCTCCTCGGCCTTGGACCGGATCTCGGCCGCGGCGGCACGAGCGGCGTCGAGCACCCGGGCCGTCTCCTCGCCCAGCAGCGCCGTCAAACGACTCGGATCGAGTTGATCGATCGGTGTGGCCCGCTGCTCGGCCTCCCGGAGCTGGGAAGCCAGCTCAGCCTCGCGTTCACGTCCGGCGCGGAGCTGGCTGGCCAGCTCGAGCAGGTACCGCTGCACCTCCAGCGGGTCGGCGCCGCGACGAACCGTGCTGAACGACCGCTTGATGACATCGTCGGGGTCGACGGGAGAGCTCGGATCCTTGGCCACGGCCGGATCGTACCGAGGTCGACGGCACCGCTCGGGGACGGCTGCCGTGCAGGCGAGGGCGTCAGCCGACCGGCGCGGCCTCCACCGGTGCCGGGAGCACCGCATCGCCGCCCCCCAGCGACGACAGCACCTCGAGGGCGCCGTCGAGATCGTCGACCGGTTCGACTCGGAGATCGCCCGCGTAGCGCCGGGCCTCGTCGATCTCCGCCGATGGGACGAGCATGAGATCGACGCCCTCGCGCGAGGCGGCCACCACCTTCTGGTGCACCCCGCCCACCGGACCCACCGTGCCGTTGAGCTCCATGGTCCCCGTGGTCGCCACCCGGGTGCCACCGGTGACGCTCTCGGGAGTGAGGGCGTCGAGGATGCCGAGCGTGAACGCCAACCCCGCCGACGGCCCGCCCACCCGCCCCGAATCGATGCTCACCTGAACCGGGAAGTCGAAGGTGAGGTCGCGGGTGAAGGTCGATACGCCGATCATCGAGCGAGTGGGGTCCTCGGGCCGGGCCACGAGCTCGACGGACACGGTGCGGGTGTCTCCGCCGTCGAACGGTTGGACCCCCAACTCGACCACGGCCCCGGGCGGCAGTCCCGACACCAGCCGGATCAGGTCCTGGTTCACGGCGACGGGCTCGGGACCCACACTCACGACGGTGTCACCACGCTGCAGCACCGCCGCCGCCGGCACGTCGTCGGCCACCGATGCGATCACCGCCCCGGTGCCCGAGATCGGGATCTCGTAGCCCAGGCGCTGCAGGGCCTGGTAGGTCGCCGCGTCCTTCGAGGTGGCCATGAGCTGGAGGTTCAGCTCGCGATTCTCCGACGGCGTCTGGGAACCGAGCACCAGCTCGGCGTCGACGACGTCGATGGCCGGATCGATCCAGGCCACCAGGAGATCCGCCGGTGTGGCCTGCTTCACCGAGACGGTCAGGTAGTCGACCACCCCGGTCGGATCGGGGAAGGTCGTGGCCCCTTCGATCACGATGAACTGCTCGGTGTCCCGGGCCGATCCGGGCGCCAGCGTGTAGTAGGGCAACTTCCACAGGAAGGCCACCAGCGCCACGGCCGTGACGACGACGACGAGGAACCCGGCGGTCCACTTCCGCCGACGGGTCCACCAGCTCCGGGGCTCGACCGACCGCACCGGCTCGCCCGGTGCGGTGTCATCACCGGGAACTCCCGGTCCGCCCCCGGGCGGCGCGAGGGTCGCACGTACACTCGGATCTGCGATGTCCATGACGGCGAACTGCTCCGGACGGGGGCGAGGACGTCCAAGCCTGCCACGGACGAGCGGCCGAACCACCCCGCGGAGCGACCCCGAGGAGCAGACGTGAGCGCGGACGACAGCTTCGAGCCGATGATCGATCAGATCAGGCCGACGCCATCGCGGCGAGCTCGTTCGGCCGTGGGGCTCATCGCCGTGCTCACGGTCCTCGGCATCGTCACCGCCGTCACGGTCACGGTGCTCATCATCTTCGGTGTCGTGGTCCTCAACAACGCCCTGTGAGCGCACCGGCCACGGGTCCGGAACGCGTCAGTCGGGACCCCAGATGGCCCGACTCCACAGGTCCGTCACCGTGTCGATGGCCTGATCCACCTCGTCGGTCGCCGGGAGACGATGCCCGAGACCGAGGGCCACGAAGGCGTGCCATTCGCACATCGACACCAGCGCCCGAGCCGCCTGCTGGCTGTCGGGGAGAGCGCTCATCTCCCCCCGTTCCACGACACGGTCGATACCGGCGACGATGCGGTTCACGAACGTCTCGCGCATCGCCAGCCACACCGCCTCTATCGTCGGGCTCTGGAGCATGCCTTCGAGCAGGGCCCGGTAGAGCCCCGGATTGGCTGCGAGCACGCCGACGTAGTTGCGCACCATGATCTCGATGCGCTCGCGCCTCGACGCATCCCGTCCCACCTCGGGCCGGGTGAGGATCTGGGCCGTCACGGCCTCGACGACCTGGGTGAACGCATCGTCCTTGTTGCGGAAGTACAGGTAGAACGTGCCGTGGGCGGTACCCGCGGCGTCGGTGATGGCGCCGACCGTGGCCCCCCGGTACCCGAGGCCGGCGAACACCTCGGCCGCCGCGGCGAGCATCCGCTCCCGGGTCTCGGCCGCCTGCAACTGGCGCTTGGTGGGTGGGCGCAGCTCGGTCATTCGTGGTCCACTACGACGATGTCCGACACCGAGCGCGGCACGGAGCCGACCGGGGCCACCCCGGCCGGACGGACGCTAGCCGACCACCTCGAACGCCGGAGAAGGGCCGCCCTGGCCGGTCACGACGGCGACTCGGCCATGGCCCGATCCCTGTTGGACGACCCCGATCCCGGGGTGCGGGCCACCGCGCTCGGGGCGCTGGTGCGCATCGGCGACCTACGCGTCGGCGAACTGCTCGGCGGGCTGACCGACGCCCACCCGACTGTTCGCCGTCGGGCAGCCGAGGAGGCGGCGATGGCCCACCCCGGCGTCCCCGCCGTCGACGCAGCCGTGGTGGCCCTCCTCGACGATGCCGACCCGACCGTGATCGAGGCCGCCGCGTTCGTGTGCGGAGAACGCACCCCGCCACCGCCGGGCGCGGTGGCGCATCTGGCCGCGCTCACCACGGGCCACGACGACGCGCTGTGCCGCGAGGCCGCCGTCGCCGCCCTCGGCGCCATCGGTGATCCCGCCGGGCTGAGCGCCGTCCTCGCCGCCAGCCACGACAAGGCCACGGTGCGCCGCCGGGCCACGATCGCGCTGGCGCCCTTCGAGGGCCCCGAAGTGGACGAGGCCCTGGCCCGTGCCCTCGCCGACCGCGACTGGCAGGTTCGCCAGGCTGCCGAGGACCTCACCGCCTGATCCCGCCGCGTGGAACTCGACCGGACGATCGGGAGGTGGCCGGCACCGCCGGGCCGGCCACCTCGCCGTCGTTCCGTGCTACTCGCTGAAGGTGAACGATTCAGCCGCCGAGGAGGTGAAGTCGGCCTCGAGCATCGACAGGCCGCCGGGGATGGCGGGATCGATGCTGGCCACCGACGACGTCCGGGGCGGGTTGCGGTCGGCGGTGGGGCCGTAGGTGTAGTCGCCGCTCAGGCCCTCGAACTTCAGCTCCGGGATCTTCTGGGCTGCTTCCACGATGCCCGCCGGTGAGAGGTCGCCGTCGGTCACGGCCTGCTCCAGGATCTGGGCCAGGGCCCAGGCCTGGTTGTACCCGAACTGGAAGTAGATGTCGGGCTGCTGGTCGGGCGCGTAGGTCGCGATGTCGTCGAGCATCTTGGCCATGCCCACGTTCGCGGTGTCACCCCACGCCGGACCCTCGAACAGGAGCGTGAAGTTGGTCTGGAGGTACGGCGCCAGGGCGGACTGGGCGAAGACGCTCACCCAGGTGGGTGACACCCCGAGCCACTGCGGAGCGAACTCCTGCTTGACCGCCTCGGACAGGATCGGGCTGGTCTCGTTGGGCAACGCCACCAGCACCGTGATCTCGCAACCGGCGCTCTTCAGCTGGGTGATCGGGGCGGTGAAGTTCTGCTCCCCGGACTTGAACGTGGCCGTCGCCGCGATCTCGTAGCCCTCCTCCTGCGCCGAGTACTCCAGCCCCTCGAGGCCCGTCTCGCCATAGGGGTCGTCCTTGGTCAGGGCGCACACCTTCTTGTTCTTGGCGTCGAAGTTCCGGATCGCGTAGTCCATCCCGTTGATCACCTGGACCTGGTACGGCCCACCGATGGGCATGAGGTTGGTCTCACGCACCCAGAACGCATCGAGCGACGCCGGTCCGGCCAGGATGTTGTCGGCCTGGAGCTGTGGGAGCAGCGCATCGACGATGGCCGTGCCCAGCACCTGCTGGAAGGCCGCCACCGACGTCTTGGCCGCCTGGTACTGCTGCACGGCGGTCTGCGGCTCGTACTTGGTGTCGAGCGCGCTCAACGACACGGGGTACTTGCCGGCCACGCCGCCGGCGGCGTTGTACGACTGCCAGAAGACCTCGTTGCCCTTGGTCAGCGGGTTGCCGAGCACGGCAGCGGAGCCGGTCTGTGGCGTGAGGACGCCGAGAGTGATCGTGGTGCCGTCGAAGCCGACGCCCGGGGTCACCTCCTGCGCGGTGCCGGAGTCGCTCGTGGAACCACTGGAGTCGTCACTGGTGCTACCTCGACAGCCAGCAGCCACGAGGCCAAGGGCCAGGGCCACCGCCGCGAGGCGAACGGTGCGGCGATATCGCATCTTGCTTCCCTTCGTTGTTGGTGAGTGCAGCCCGGCTCTTGGGAGAACCGGGGGTCGGCGGTCGGACTGCGACCGATGAGATCAGGAGGTCAATAGGAGAACGGCCAGAACTTGATCCAGGCCTTGGCTCGCATCCAGAGGGCGGCGAGACCCCGGGGCTCCACGAGCAGGAACAGCACGATGAGCGCGCCGAAGACCATATTGTTGAACGACGCCACCGACAGAATTCCGTCGTCGGTGGGTGAGGTGGAGAGGAAAGGGATCTCGGCGGAGAACTTCTGGATGATCTTCGGCAGCGAGCCGACCACGAGAGCGCCCAGGATCGAGCCGAAGATCGTGCCCATGCCGCCCACGATGATGACGGCCACGAAGGTGATGGACAGCACCAGGCCCAGCGTCCCGCCGAATTCGACCGGCGACACGTACCGCTGGATCGCAGCGCCGTAGAAGGCGCCGGCCACCGCCGCCATCGCGCTCGAGACCGCGAAGGCGCCCACCTTGTAGCGCAGCAGCGACACGCCGACGACCTCGGCGGCGACGTCGCGATCACGGATGGCCTGCATCGCCCGACCGGGCCGGGTGCGCACGATGTTCTTGGCGATCAGCGCCGTCAACGCCACGACGCCCCACAGCAGGAAGAACACCCCTTGCTCGCGGCTGAACGTGGTGCCGAAGACCTTCAGGTTGGTGAAGTCGAGCGGGCCGAGGGTCAGGCTGGCGTCGACGCGGGTCCCGCGCCCGCCGCCGGTGACCGCATCCCACTCGGTGAAGATGTGCTCGCCGAGGAACAGCAAGCCGATGGTCACGATGGCCAGGTAGTTGCCGTGGAGGCGGAGGGCGACAGGCCCGATCACCGCTCCGAGCACACCGCCGACCAGCGCGGCCAGCGGGAGCCAGACGATCATCGGCCAGCCCTGCTCGCCGCCGAACCACGCCGCCGCGTAGGCGCCGCAACCGATGAAGAAGGCGTGGCCCAACGAGACCTGCCCGGTGTAGCCGGTGAGCAGGTTCAGGCCGATGCCGCCGATGGCGAAGATGGCGCAGTAGTTGAACACCCCGACCCAGAAGTCGTCGAGGCTGTTGGGGATGAGCAGGTACAGCACCAGCAACAGGAGCGCGCCCACCTTCATCCAGCGAGGGCGGAACAGGCCGACGTCGTCGGAGTACTCGACGACCATCTCGGAGCTGCGGCGACGGGTGAGAGCCATCAGACCCGTTTCACCTCCTTGGTCCCGAACAGACCGTAGGGACGGAAGAGGAGGATCAGGAGCATGACCACGTAGGGCATCACGGCCTGGAACCCGGTGCCGACCCAGGAGAAGTACTCGTCCTGGTAGCCGGCGGTGAGCGACTGCACGACCCCGATGATGATGCCGCCCAGGACGGCCCCGCCGGGCGAGTCGAGGCCCCCGAGGATGATGGCCGGGAAGGCCAGGAGAGCGATGAACTGCACCTGAGGGGTCAGGTTGCCCGACCCCGAGGCGATCGTGACCCCGGCGATGGCGGCCACGCCCCCGGCGATGCCCCACGAGGCCGCCCACACCCGCTTGGCGCTCATCCCCTGGGCGAGCGCCGCCTCCTGGTCGAGGGCCGTGGCCCGCATCGCGAGGCCGAGCGCCGAGTACCGGAAGAAGGCGAAGAACGCGCTGACGACGACAGCGGTGAGGATCATGGCCCAGATGTCGGCGACCGAGAGCACCAGGTCACCCAGGTTCACCACGTCGACCCCCCAGGGGTCCCCGAGGTTCAGGGCGTCGAAACCCCAGATCGCGGTGACGACCTCCTGGATGACGAACAACAACCCGACGGTGATCATGATCAGCGCGAAGGCCGGTCGGCCCACCATGCGGCGCAGCACCAGGCGCTCGAGCAGCATCCCGACGAGGGCAGTGCCGATCACACCCACGACGACCGCCAACCAGAACGGCAGACCCCAGGTGGTGCCGGCGTTGTAGGTGAGGTACGCCCCGAGCATCACGAATCCGCCCTGGGCGAAGTTGATGACGCCGGTGGCCTTGAAGATGATCACGAATCCGAGCGCGACCAACGCGTACTTGCAGCCGACCGCGACCCCGGACAGCACGAACTGGAGGAACTCGGTCATGATCCCGCCCGGTACATCGACTCGATCAGCGACGAGAACTCCTCGGCCACCGAACTGCGCTTCAGCCTCGCCGTCGCTGTCATCTCCCCGTCCTCCTGGTCGAGCTCCTTGGGGAGCAGGCGGAACGCCCTGACGACCTCGGCCGGGGCCAGGTCGAGGTTGACCTCGTCCACCCACGCTTGGACGAGCGCCACGACATCGGGCTGGGACGACAGGTCCTCGTACGTGGTGAAGACGAGCTGGCGCTGGCGGGCCCAGTTGGCCACCGAGTCCATCTCGATACCCACCAACGCGGTGAGGAACGGACGGCGATCGCCGATCACGAGAGCCTCACGCACGTAGGGCGAGACCTTCAGCCGGTTCTCGATCTCCGAGGGGCTGATGTGCGTCCCGTCGGAGGTGAGGATCACGTCCTTCTTGCGACCCGAGACCGTGAGGTAGCCGTCGGCGTCGAGCTCGCCCACGTCGCCGCTGGCGAGCCAACCGTCGGCATCGAGGGCCCGCGCGGTCCCCTCGGGGTCGCCGTAGTACCCGAGGAAGGTCCCGGGGCCGCGGGTGAGGATCTCGCCGTCGTCGGCGATGCGGATCTCGCAGCCGGGCACGGGCAGACCGACCTTGCCGATGCGCACGTCGTGCGCCGGGGTGAGGGTCGACTGGGCGGTGTTCTCGGTCTGGCCGTAAGCCTCTCGGAGCGGAACCCCGAGCGACCAGAAGAACTCGAGGACCTCAGGAGCGATGGGGGCCGCCGCCGAGAGGGCGTCGGTGGTCCGCGACAGGCCGAGCTTCTGACGCAACGGGCCGTAGAGCACGACCCACCCGATGGCGTAGCTGATGCGACCCCCGAGTCCCAGACCGTCGCGGCGACGCTTCGCGCCGAGCCTGGCCCCGCGCTCCCGGAAGCGCCGATAGACCGCCCTCTTCAACCAGGTGGCATCGGCCATGCGGATCTCGACCGACCCCATCATCTTCCCCCACACACGGGGAACCCCCAGGAAGAACGTGGGCTGCACCTCGCGCAGCTCACCGGCGAAGGCGTCGCCACCCTCGCCGAAGTTCACCACGTAGCCCGACCCGACCGCCGCCATCACCGAGATGAGGCGCTCGGTCACGTGGCACAGCGGCAGGTACGACAACACCTCGCTGCGGCCATCGACGGAGAACTCGACCACCGCCGCAGCCGCCGCCGCTCTCAGATTGGCGTGCGAGAGCATCGCACCCTTCGCCGGACCGGTTGTCCCCGACGTGTACGCGATGATCGCCGTGGCCCGGGGGTCGACCTCCGCCGCCCGCTGTTCGAGGTCGTCGAGGGTCGCGTCACCACCGAGCTCGCTCAGGTCACCGAACGCCATGAGCTGCGGGTCGGTGGTCAGCGTACGCACGCCACGAGGGTCGAGCACCACGACCTTCTCGACCGTCGGCAACCGATCACGAACGTCCAGGAACTTGTCGACCTGCTCCTCGTCCTCGGCCACCAGCACCTTGGCGCCACAGTGGTCGAGGAGGTACTCGAGCTCCGCAGCCGGCGATGTCGGGTAGATACCCACCGTGATCGCACCGAGCGCCTGGACGGCGAGGTCGAAGAACACCCACGCCGGGCGGTTCTCCGCGAGTACCGCCACCCGGTCGCCCGGACCGACGCCGAGCTTCTCCAGACCCGAGGCCAGCTGGGCCGTGCGCTCCGCGTAGTCCGACCAGGTGTAGGGCTTCCAGCGGCCGAGGTCCTTCTTGCGCAGCGCGAGCGAATCGGGGGTCTGACGGGCGCGGCGCACGAGCACCGCCGGCAGCGTGGTGTCGACGTCGACGTCGAGAGCCGGACCGGCGACGCCAGGGGCAGCGAGGGCAGTCACGACCCGACTCCGAGATACGCATCGATGACCCGCTGGTCGGACTGGATCTCGGCCGGCGTGCCGGTGGCGATGGGAACCCCGAAATCGAGCGCCATCACGCGATCGGCGAGGTCCATCACCATGTGCATGTCGTGCTCGACGAAGATCATGGCGAGGTCGAGCGCCTCGCGGATCTCGAGGATGTAACGGGCCATGTCCTCGGTCTCCTCGAGGTTCATGCCCGCCACCGGCTCGTCGAGCAACAGCAACACCGGCTCCATGGCCAGTGCCCGGCCCAGTTCGATCCGCTTCTGGATGCCATAGGGGAGCAGGCCCACGGGGCGGTACCGGTACGCCTGGAGCTCGAGGAGCTGAATGATCTCCTCCACCGCCAGCCGGTTGTCGATCTCCTCGCGCCGCGCTCTGACCGAACCACACGGCACCAGAGAAGAAGCCGGTCTTCATGAGGTGATGACGGCCGAGCATCAGGTTGTCGATCACGTTCAGGTTGGTGAACAACCCGAGGTTCTGGAAGGTGCGAGCGATCCCGAGCTCGGCGATGCGGCGCGGCCCGGTGCCCACGAGCTCACGGCCCTGCAGACGAATCGAACCCTCCTGGGGTCGGTACACGCCGTTGAGACAGTTGTAGATCGAGGTCTTCCCGGCCCCGTTCGGACCGATGACGGCGAAGAGCTCGCCGGGGTACACGTCGAGATCGACGCCCGTCAGGGCGTTCACGCCGCCGAAGCGCAACGACACCCCGCGCACCGACAACAGAGGGGTCTGCGACGGATCCACGCCCCCGGCGAGCTCGTCCGTCGCGGTCATCAGGCGCTCCACCGCTTGCGACGTCGGTAGGTCTTGACCTCACGGAACGACCTACGCCCCGCGTCGCCCACACCCAGGTAGAACTCCTGGATGTCCTTGTCGTCTCGGAGTTCGGCCGCCGGACCGTCCTTCACGACGCGACCGTTCTCGACGACGTAGCCGTGATCGGCCACGCCGAGGGCCATGGCGGCGTTCTGCTCGACCAAGAGGACGCTGGTGCCCTGCCGGTTGACCTCCTGGATGATCTGGCCGATCTGTTCGACGATGAGAGGTGCGAGGCCGAGGGACGGTTCGTCGAGCAGCAGCAGGCTGGGCGATGCCATGAGCGCCCGGCCCATGGCGACCATCTGCTGTTCGCCACCGGAGAGGTAGCCGGCGATCGACTTTCGCCGCTCACCCAGGATCGGGAACAGCTCGAGCACCCGGTCGTAGCTGGCAGTGATCTCGGCCTTCGAGCGCCGGGTGTAGGCCCCCGCCCGCAGGTTCTCGTCGACGGTCAACGCCGCGAACACCCGACGGCCCTCCATCACCTGCGAGATCCCCGAACGCACGATCGCCGCCGGGTCGTCACGGTCGATGCGACGCCCGTCGAACTCGATCGACCCCCTGGTCACGCGGGCCTGGTGCACGCCGAGCAACCCGGTCACGGCCCGCAGCACCGTGGTCTTCCCTGCGCCGTTCGCACCGAGCACGGCGACGATCTGGCCACGCGGCACCCGGAGGGACACACCCCGTACCGCCAGCACCACGTCGTTGTAGACGACCTCGAGATTGCTCACGCCGAGCACGACATCGGTCGCGGTCGGCGCAATCGTCGTCTCGGTCATCAGCACGGTCCCCCAGAGCGGTGCAGTCCGCGGTGACTGTAGTCACTTCCCCGCCGACGACACATCTCGGTGACGGCGACGTCACCGAGATGTCACTCCATGAACATGACCCGGAGGTGGTCGAAGGACTCGATGCAGTGCCCGGCCCCGAGCACCACCGACTCCAACGGCAGGTCGACGAGGTGCACCGGAATGTCCGTCTCGGCAGCGAGGCGAAGGTCCAGGCCCCGCAACATCCCACCGCCACCCACCAGATGAATGCCCTGTCCGATCAGGTCCTGGGCCAGCTCGGGCGGCGCATGCCCCAGGCAGGCGATGACGGCGTCGACCATCGCCGACACCGGCTCCTCGATCGCATCACGCACTTCCTCGGCGGTGAGAACCACCGTCTTGGGCAGACCGCTCATCAACTCACGCCCGCGCACCTCGGCGGCGAACTCGTTCTCGGTGGGCCACGCCGACCCGATGGTGACCTTGATCTCCTCCGCCGTGCGCTCCCCGATGGCGATCCCGTACTCCCGTCGGATGTAGGTCTGGATGGCGGCGTCGATGTCGAAGCTGCCCACACGCACCGCCTCGAGCGCCACCACCCCACCGAGGGAGATGAGCGCCACCTCGGAGGTGCCGCCCCCGATGTCGATCACCATGTTGCCCAGCGGTTCGTTGATGGGCAGACCCGCCCCGATCGCCGCCGCCATCGGCTGTTCGATCAGATGCGCCTCGGCCGCACCGGCACGACGGGCGGCCTCGGTCACCGCCCGCTGCTCGACCGCGGTGATGGCCGACGGCACGCAGATGACGACGCGCGGCCGGTTGAAGCGATTGACCCCGACGCGCTGCAACAGCAGCCGGATCATCCGCTGGGTCACCTCGAAGTCGGTGATGGCGCCCTTGCGCAGGGGCCGCACCGCCACGATGTAGCTGGGCGTGCGGCCGATCATCTGCCAGGCCTCGTGACCCATCGCCAAGACGTCCTGGGTGCGGCTGTTCAGGGCGATCACCGAGGGCTCGTTGAGCACGATCCCTTCACCTCGCACGTACACGAGGGTGTTGGCGGTACCGAGGTCGATGGCGAGGTCGCGGGCCAGAGCTACCGCCCTCCGCCCTGTTCCTCGACGTCACCACGACCCCGACGCCGAGACGTCGGCGGAGGCGACATCCGACTCGGCGGCGGCGCCACCGGACGCGACCGCCCACCCCGACGGCCGGACCCTCCGGCTTCGTCGGCGTCGCGACCGAGAGCGCGCATCTCTTCCTGGAACTCGTCGACGCTCGACATGAACGTGGTGGGCTTCCGGTGCCGGATCCACAGCACCAACGAGCCGAGCACGGTGATCACGACGACGATCAGGAGGAAGGCGACGTTGCTCACCGGATCTCCTCGAGCGACGACGCGGCGGGTACCTCGGTGATGTGCTGAGACGCTCGGGCCCACGACGAGCCGCCCGCCCAGTACTCCTTCTTCCAGATCGGGACCGTGGCCTTCAACGTGTCGATGCAGAACTCGGCCGCGGCGAACGCCGCGCCCCGGTGAGGTGCCGACACGGCGACGATCACGGACGACTCGCCGAGCAGGACCCGACCCTCGCGGTGCCAGAGCACGATCCGACCGAGGTCGGTCCAGCGCACCCGGGCCTCGGCTGCGACCGCCGCGAGACGGGACTCGACCTGCTCGGCCCAGGCCTCGTAGTCGATGTGAGTGACGTCGACGGTGCCCTCGGCATGGTCACGCACGAGCCCGCTGAACACGACGACCGCGCCACAGTCGGGCCGTACGACCCAGTCGGCCGCCTCACCCAGGTCGAGGGACCCGGGGGTCAGACCCAGCCAGTCGTCGGCGTCGGGGATCGGCAGCGGCACGAGCGCATCGTAGTGGGGCGCGTCCAACGATCCGGGTGTCACCGGTACGCTCCGCGCCCATGCCGCCCGAGGACGAGTCTGACGACGCGGACGCGTTCGTACCTCCCCTGCCGGCCGAGGACCGGTTGTGGCGCCACCCCTCCGAACTGGCGGCCACGCCCGTGTCGGCGCCCTCGGCGTCGGAACCACCGGTGCGTCGGGGGAGCCGAACCGCGACGCTGGCCGCAGCGGCCGTCCTCGTGCTCGCGCTCGGGCTGTTCGCGACGACACGCGTCCTCGAACAGGACCCGACGACCCTCGACTCGGCCGAGGCCACGCCCCGGGAAGCGGCGATGGCTGCGCTCGGGCCCGCCGTCGCCCGCCTCTCGGCCGACCGGGCGGGGAGCCCCACCTCGGCCACCGCCGTGGTGTACCGCGCCGACGGCTACCTGCTCACGACCGACGACGCGGTCGCCGACGTGGCGGACCCGACCATCACCCTGGCCGACGGTCGCACCCTGCCCGCGGCGATCGTCGGATCCGATCCCGTGAGCGGCATCGCCGTGGTGAAGGTCGACGCCACCGATCTCGACGTCGCCACGCCCGGCGGTGAGAGCGCACTGCGAGCCGGTGCCGCGGCCCTGGCCGTCGGCCACGCCACCAGCGAAGCCATGCCGTCGATGGACGAGGGAGAGATCACCGGCACCGGTTGGCAGCTCGCCAGCGAGGACCACACCCGCCACGACCTCATCCGCACGGCACTCGGTGCATCGGCCGACGCGTCAGGTGCCCTCCTGTGCTCGGAGTCCGGCACGCTGCTCGGTCTGATCCTGCCCGAGGAGCAGGGCACCGCACGGCCTCCCGACCCGTCCATCGCCCCGGACACCCCCACCACGGCCACGACCCTCGTGAGCTCCGACACCGGCACCGCCCGCTTCGCCGTCCCCATCGCCCGCGCCATCCGGGTCGCCGACGACCTGGTCGCCACCGGGAAGGCGCACTACGCCTGGCTCGGGGTCGCCGGACAGGACCTCGACGAGGACGGAGCCGCCGAGTCGCCCGGTGCCCGGCTCACCGGGATCACCTCCGGCGGTCCGGCCGACGTCGCCGGCCTCGAGCAGGGTGATGTGGTCACCGCCATCGAGGAGGTACCGGTGCGGTCGATGTCGGCCCTCGCGACCGCCATCCGGGACCGACGCCCGGGGGAGATCGTGGACCTCACCGTCGCGCGAGACACCGAGACGTTCGCGGTGTCGGTGGCGCTGACCGAACGCCCCTGACCGATCCGGATCAGCGATGACGCCGGCGCAGGACGAGGGCCGTCACCGTCCCCACGAGCGCGGCCAACACCACCCCGACCCCGCCCAGGGCGATGACCTGTCGATCGCGTGGGGTGAGCCGGGTCCACGGACCGCCCGGATCGGCCTCCACGAAGGCTTCGGCGCTGGTGTGCTCTGGAGCCCACCCGGTCTCGCGCAGTCGATCGTTCGCCACCACCGACGGACCCGCCGCAGCCAACACCGCGACCGGGCTGCCCCTACCCGACCCGAGGACCATGCCCAGCCTCGCCAGCCGGTAGGCCAACCGCCTCGGGAGGCGGATCCGAACCGTCGGACCCTTCAGGGCCCGCACCTGTTCGTCGGGCAACCAACCGTCGGGGGCGACGTTCAGCACTGCGTCGAGCTCCTGCTCGACCGACGTGCGAACAGCTGACGCCAGATCGTCCACGTGGAGGAACTGCACCGGAGGCTCGGCCCTCCGGACCCTGATGCCGGCCGTCGACCACGGTGAGCGGGACAGCCACCGACCGTTCTCCGGCCCGACCACGACGCTCGGGCGCAGCACGGTGCAGCGAGCCCCGCGCTCGTCGGCCCAGACGCGGGCCATCACCTCGAGGCGCGCCTTCGCCACCGCAGCTCGAACCGCCGGATCGGGGCGCACGGGGGCATCCTCGGTGAGCGGGACCGGATTGTCTTCGCGAGAGCCATAGACCAACGCCGTGGACACCATGACCAGGTGGCGGACCCGCCCGACCGCATCGAGAGTGGTGAGGAGTCGGCCGAACCCGTCGACGTCGACGGCGTCGCCGCCAGTGCCGTCGAGCTCGGGACCCGAGGACGGGCCGAGGTGGACCACCACGTCGGCACCGGCCAACGCCGGAGCGAGCCGAGGGTCACCCAACGAGAACGGCGCCACCCGGACCGCCGCCGACACGCCCCGGCCCAGACGAGCCGACGGCTCGAGAGCGGGATCCACCGCAGCGACACGCCCGGTCGTGGGGAGACCGATCAGTGCATCGACGACCGGTCGACCCAGAGGTCCGGCCGCCCCGGTGACGACGACGATGCGCTCCACCGGCCCATCATGCCCGCCGATGCGCGAGGCCCGCGCCACGCGAGGCGGGGACTCCACGATCGGGGCCTACCCTGAGGGGGTGAGCCCAGAGCCCCCCGACCGATCCGACGACGACCCCTTCGGCTCCGGTCCGGGCGGGAACCCCTTCGAGGGCATGCCGATCTTCGGCGACCTGGCGCGGCTGTTCTCCCAACAGGGCCCCGTCGGGTGGGACGCCGCACGCCAGCTGGCCTACACCGTGGCCACCGACGGCGGTCAGGAGGCCAACGTCGATCCGCTCGAGCGCATGAAGATCGAGCAGATCGCACGCGTGGCCGAACTCCACGTGGGCGCGGCGACCGGTCTTCCGGCATCGGCGAGCGGCCTCGGCCTCACCGTCACACCGGTCACCCGCAGCCAATGGGTGTCGGCCACCCTCGAGGCCTGGCGCCCCCTGTTCGAGACCCTCGCCCGCTCGCTGCACGACCCCGACCAGCCCCCGCCGACCCCCGATCAGTCCGATCCCCTCGGCTTCATGGCGCCGCTGCTGCAGATGGTGGGGCCCATGATGCTCGGCATGACCGCTGGTTCGATGGTGGGCCACCTGGCCCGACGCTCGTTCGGGCAGTACGACCTGCCGATCCCGCGGACACCCTCTGACGAGCTCATGGTGGTCGTCGCCAACCTCGACGAGTTCGGCAACGAGTGGTCGCTGCCTCCCGACGACCTGCGCCTCTGGGTGTGCCTGCAGGAGATCGCCACCCACACCGTCGTACGGGTCCCTCACGTCCGGGGCCGGCTCGAGGATCTCATCACGGCCTACACGGGCGGCTTCGAACCCGACGCCAACGCCCTCGAGAGCCGACTCGGAGCCCTGGACATCTCGGACCCGACCAACATGAGCGACATCCAGCAGTCGCTGTTCGGCGATCCGGAGGTGCTCCTGGGCGCCATCCAGTCCCCGGCGCAACGCGAGCTGCTCCCCCGCCTCGAGGCGCTCGTCTGCGCCATCGTGGGCTACGTCGACCACGTCGTGGACCAGGTCGCCCCCGGACTGATCGGCGACGGCAACATGATCGGCGAGGCGCTGCGACGCCGACGCGTCGACGCCCACGCCTCCGACCGGTTCGTCGAGCGCCTCTTCGGGCTCGAGCTCACCCAGACGTCCTACGACCGAGGCTCGTCGTTCGTGGCCGGCGTGGCCGAGCGGGCCGGTGCCGACGGCCTGGCCCGCCTCTGGGCGTCGGAACGCAACCTCCCCACGCCCGCCGAGATCGACGCCCCCGGGCTCTGGCTGGCCCGCATCGACCTTCCCGAATAGGTCAGCGCTCGCCGGAGGGGTCAGCCCCGCCGTCGATCTCGTCCCAGGCATCCGGCGCGAAGAGCGAAGTCTGGCCGGGCGTCTCGTCGGAGTCGGGTCGAGCCGGCATCCACCGCCGGGCAGGATCGGGGCCGGCTGTCGGGACCGGACGACCCGACGGCTCGGGGCGGTCGGCCACGGTCGTTGCGTCGACGACGGTCGGATCCGGCTCCACGGGCGGCGCAGGTGCGACGACGGGGCGATCGACGACGGTGGCGTCACGGGACCCGGGCGGCACCGCGACAGACGACGGGTTGGCGCGACTGCGTGACCCGAGCGGCGGCGGGGGCGGGGGCGGAACGGGGCGGGCCGGCACCGCATCGGGCTCGACGGCGTCGGGGCCGTAGAGCGGCCGTCGACGCCAACCGCGGCGGCGAACGGGCACGTGACCCTGCCGGATCCGCCTCATGCCCACCAGGTACCACGCCACCGTCGTACCGGCAGCCAGGCCGATCATGGCGAACCCCACCGGCGCAGGGACCGGGACCACGATGGGGATGAGCGCCCCGATCACCCAGATCAGCTGGAAGCGGGTCTCGAAGCGGGCGAAGGACCGGCCCCGGTTGGCGTCGGGGGCGTCGCGCTGCACGATCGAGTCGAAGGCCTGCTTGGCGGAGCTCCCGGTGGCGCCGACGACCATCGAGAGGATCGACGCACCGAGCAGACCGCCGATGAACGCGGTGAGCAGCCCTCCCACCGTCGTGACCACCAGCGCGCCGACGAGAATGCGCTCCTCGGTGAGGAGCTGGCGCAACCGTGGCGCCACGACGGCTCCCACGAAGAAGCCGAGCTGGGCCGTGGCGGCCACGACGCCGAGCTGCCACAAGGGAGCACCGGCGTTCTTGAACGCGAACGCCAGCATGAACGACAAGAAGCCGACCACGCCCCGGATGACGGCCATCGAGGTCCCGGCGAGGAAGATGCCGGCGCTGCGCAGCTCCTCGCGTTCGGCCTCACCCTCGGGTTCGGCGGCGACCGTCGTCGGTGGCAACTTGAGGGCCAACCCCGTCGCCACCGTGAAGACGATGGCGGCCAGCCCGAGGGACCACTGCGCTCCCCCCAGTCCGAGCAGGATCCCGCCGGGCACGACGGCCACGACCACGGCGAGGGCCGAGAGCACGGTCAGCTTCGAGTTGGCCTCGACCAGCTCGGTGTCGCTGCGCACCGTGCCGGGGACGACGGCGCTCTTCGAGATCGTGTACACCTTGGCCAGCACGAGCATCCCGAAGGCCTCGGGGTAGAACAGCAGGCTGTCGAGGTGCATCACCACCAACACGCACAGCAGAGCGCGTAGGCCCATCGAGCCCACGATGATCCAACGACGACCCCCCTTGATGCGGTCGAGAGCCGGGCCGATCAGTGGTGCCGCCACGGCGAACGGGGCGATGGTCAGCACGAGGTAGAGGGCGACACGCCAACGCGCCGAGTCGAAGTCGAGCGAGAAGAACACCGACCCCGCCAGCCCGATGGCGAAGAGCGCGTCGCCCGCCACCGCCGCCGCATGGGCGCGCGCCAGGCGGGAGAACGCCGAGGGCAGCCACGGGTTGCGGGGATCCCGGCCGCGGGTCGCGCCGGGGCTCTGCTGGGCCGGCGGCAGGCGGGACGTCACGTCGCTCATCGTAGGAGCAGGGGGGACGCGATCCGTAGAGCCCCCCGAGGCTCCATCAGGACCTCGGTGCGTCGTACTTGTAGCCCAGCTCCGCGGATGGTGACGATGTGGTTGGGATGGGCCGGGTCGGGCTCGACCTTGGCCCGCAGGCGCTTCACGTGCACGTCGAGCGTCTTGGTGTCGCCGACGTAGTCCGCGCCCCAGACCCGATCGATGAGCGTATCGCGGGTGAGGACCCGCCCGGCGTTCTCGAGGAGGATGGCCAACAACTCGAACTCCTTCAGCGGGAGCCGAACCTCCTCGCCCCGGATCAGGACCTCGTGGCGCTGGTGGTCGAGACTCACGTCTCGCACCGACACCACGTCGTCACCGCCCCCGGCGACGAGGACCGGCGCCGACTCCGTCGGATGACGACGCAGCGCGGCGCGCATCCGGGCCACGAGCTCGCGGAGCCGGTAGGGCTTGGTGACGTAGTCGTCGGCCCCGACCTCGAGGCCCACGACGGTGTCGATCTCGGCCCCCTTGGCGGTGACCATGATGATCGGGACCGACGACCGGGTGCGGATCTCACGGCACACGTCGAGACCCGACACCTTCGGCAACATGACGTCGAGCAGCACGAGGTCGGGCTGGATGTCGTCGAACAGGTCGAGGGCCTCGGCGCCGTCACGGGCGATGCTGATCTTGAACCCCTCTCGGGCCAGACCCACGGTGAGGGCGTCGACGAAGGAGTCCTCGTCCTCCACGACGAGGACGGACGGCGTGCTGGTCATCGGACGAGCTCCTGTTCGGGTGAAGGCGCCGAGCCCGCGACTGCGGTGGCGGGCACCCGGAGGGTGAAGGTGGAGCCTTCGCCGAGTCGCGACTCGACCTCGACGGTTCCGTGGTGGTTGGCCGCGACGTGACGCACGATCGCCAGCCCGAGACCGGTTCCACCGGTCTGACGACTGCGCCCCTGATCGACACGGTAGAAGCGCTCGAAGATCCGCTCGAGGTCGCGGGCGGGGATGCCCGATGCCGTGGTCGGCGACCGTGAGGGCGACCCGGCCGTCGTCGCCGAGCTCGGCGCGGACCTCGACCGTGGAACCCGGCGTCGGAGTACTTCACGGCGTTGTCGAGCAGGTTGCTGACCGCCGAGGTGAGCTGACGGGCATCCCCGCGGACCTCCACCCCGTCGTCGACCCCGGCGCTGTCGATGATGGTGCCCGCCTGCTCGGCCGCGGGTTGGATACGGCTGACGGCTTCTCCGATGATGCCGAGCAGTGCCACTGCGTCGGGCTGATGGACCGACGACGTCTCGATGCGCGACAGCTCGAGGAGGTCGTCGATGGTCCGACCCACTCGGAGCGACTCGGCCTGGATGCGCCCGGTGAGGCGGGACGCGACCTCGGGGTCGTCCTCGCCCAGCAGCGTCTCGGCGAGCAGGCCGATGGCACCGACAGGCGTCTTGAGCTCGTGGCTGATGTTGGCCACGAAGTCACGGCGGACCGCCTCGAGGCGACGGTGCTCGGTGATGTCGTCGATCACCGCGACGGCCCCGTTCCCGGCGCTGGCGGCGATCGGAGCGACGTCGACGACGAGCACCCTGCGGGGCGGACCGAACAGCTCGAGCTCGCGTCGGTCGGGCAGCCCCGCGAGAGCGCCGGTCACCAGTTCGGCGACGGCAGCCTCGACCAGCGCGTCGGCGTGACGGGCGCCGGAGAAGGCCGCCGCGGCGGCGTTGCGCTCCACCACCGAACCGGTGGCGTCGATGATCAACACCCCCTGCGGGAGCCCGTCGAGGGCGTCCTGGAGCAGCGCCCGCATCGATCGTTCGGCGTCCGCCTCCGACTCGCTGTCGGCGAGGGCCCGAACCAGCGTGGCGACGCCCGTGGCGAGGTCGGCGGGGGGCTCGTCGCCCGCCATCCCGGCTCGTTCGATGGCATCGTCGACGAGCTCCCGACTGCGGCGGCGCTCGGCGGCGCGTGCCCCACGACGCGGCACCTACGCCGACGAGGGCGACGAGCAGCACCCCGACGACCACATCGACCGCCGTCACCGCGGCCACGCCCGTCACCGGTCGGCCCCGGGCTCCAGCAACCGTCCGAGCTCGGCCTCGCCGAGCTCATCGAGATGCAGTGCGGTGCGCGCCTCGAGCCGGGCCGCGCCGTTGCGCTCGGGCAGCCAGCCCGTGACCATGTACTGGACCCGGTGCCCGATGTTCACGGCGTGGTCGCCGATCCGCTCGTAGTAGCGACCGATCAGGGCCAGCTGCACCGCCTGCTGCAGATCGAGGCTGGAGCCGGCGTGGGATTCGAAGATGGCCTCGATGAAGTCGGCGTGCAGCCCGTCGAGCGTGTCGTCCATGTCGTCGAGGGCGGCGGCCAGCGCCGCGTTGCGCTCGGCGTAGGCGTCGATGGCCAGCTTGAACAGCCGCGCCGCCTCCTCGGCCATCCGCTCGATGAGGCCCCGCACCCGGGCATCGAGACCGGCGCCGTAGATGCGGCGGGCGGCCTTGGCCACGTTGACCATGAGGTCGCCCGACCGCTCGATCTCGGACGTCAGCCGGAGGGCGGTGACGATGCTGCGCAGGTCGGTGGCCATGGGCTGCTGGAGGGCGAGCACGTGGTAGCACTGCTCCTCGATCTGCAGGGTGAGGGCGTCGACCTCGTCGTCGTCCTCGATCAGGCGCTGGGCGGCGTGCATGTCGTTGGTCAGCAGCGCCTCGGTGCCACGGGGGATGAACTCGCTGACCATGGCGGCGAGGCGCACGATGTCGTCCTGGATCTCGTCGAGCTCCTGTGGAAGGGCTTGCGCTGCTCGGGCACGGGGTGCTCCTTGATGGCGAGGTCGGCGACCGGCGACGGTCAGCGGACCTCGGCGGCGAGATGGGCCGGGTCGCCGGTGATGAGGTACCGGACCCGCGCCCCAAGGATGGCGGAGTGGTCGCTGATGCGGTCGAGGGCCTGAGCCGCCACCATCGTATGGAGCGCCGCCGCCACGGCGTCGGGGCCCCGGTTGGCCAGCAGCGCCTCGCGAGCCGGTCGCCGGCGAAGCTCTGCGACTGCGCCCCGGCCACCACGGCGGCCAGATCCGCGTCGAGGCGTGGCCCAGGCCTGCAGGGCATCGCGGTACCGGTCGATGGCCTCGTCGGCCATGATGAGCAGGATGGCGAAGGCTCGGGCACCGACAGCAACACGTCGTGCTCGGGCGCCTGCTTGACCACCCGCAGGGCCAGGTCACCGATGCGCTCGAGCTCGGCGATGACCCGCAGCACCGACACGATAAGCCGCAGGTCGGTGGCCACCGGGGCCTCGCGGCCCAGCAGCTCGTAGCAGCGCTCGGTGAGCGACACGTTCATGGCGTCGATCCGGTCGTCGGTGGCCAGCGCCATCTCGGCCCGTGCGGCATCGCCGGTGCGCAGCACCTCGCGCATGCGCTCGAGGTTCTCGTCGACGACGACACCCATCATCTCAACCTGCAGCGCGAGTTGTTCGAGCTCGGCCCCGTACTGGAGCCGGAGCGGGGTGCCGTCAGCCGAATCGGCCGGTGACATAGTTCTCCGTCCGCTCGTCTGCCGGGGTCGAGAAGATCTTGTCGGTGATGTCGTACTCCACGAGCACGCCGGTGCGGGTGTCGCTCTCGGGGTTCACCTCGGTGGTGAAGAAGGCCGTGCGGTCGCTGACGCGGGCGGCCTGCTGCATGTTGTGGGTCACGATGATGATCGTGTACTGCGCCTTGAGCTCCTGCATCAGGTCCTCGATGCGGGCGGTGGCGATGGGGTCGAGCGCCGAGCACGGCTCGTCCATCAGCACCACCTCGGGCTCCACGGCGATGGCCCGGGCGATGCACAGGCGCTGCTGCTGACCGCCCGAGAGGCCCATGGCCGACTTCTTCAGCCGGTCCTTGACCTCGTCCCACAGCGCGGCGCCGCGCAGGGCCTTCTCGACCACGTCGTCGAGGTCCTTCTTGACGCCGTTGATGCGAGGGCCGAAGGCGACGTTGTCGTAGATCGACTTGGGGAACGGGTTGGGCTTCTGGAAGACCATGCCGATGCGCTTGCGCACCTCGACGGGGTCGATGCGGGGGTCGTAGAGGTCGACGCCGTGGTACAGGACCTGACCCTCGACCCGGGCCGACTCGATGAGGTCGTTCATGCGGTTGAAGCAGCGCAGCACCGTGGACTTGCCGCATCCCGACGGCCCGATGAAGGCGGTGATCTCGTGACGGTGGACCTGCACGTCGACGTCGCGGACGGCCCGGAACTCGCCGTAGTAGACGTTGAGGCCCTTCACGTCGAAGACGACCTCGGCATCACCCGTCGGCTCGTCGCGCGGCGTCGCCACGGGTGTGGTCACCGTGTTCGGGCTCGCCGGCAGGACGGTGGCGGCGGCATCGGAGGGCATGGGCGGGACCTCGTCGGGTTCGGGAGACTCGGTGGACGGGGGGATCGACACGGGGACAGCAGATCAGGCGGCGTGGCGGCGAGCCACTCGGGCCGACACGATTCTGGCCGCGATCGTGAAGACGAACACGATGACGACCAGTGTGAGCGCCGCGGCCCACGCCCGGTCGATGGAGGCGGGGAACGGCGACTGGGCGTTGCGGAAGATCTGGACCGACAGGGCGGTGGTGGGACCGTCGAAGGCGCTCAGGTTGACGGCGCGTGCCGCACCGATGGTGAACAGCAGGGGGGCGGTCTCCCCGGCGGCCCGGGCCACGGCGAGCATGGCCCCGGAGACGATGCCGCCGAAGGCGGCCGGGAGCACGACGGTCACGATCGTGCGCCACTTGCGGTTGCCGAGCGCGTAGCTGCCGTGGCGCAGCTCCTCGGGCACCAGCTTGAGCATCTCCTCGGTGGAACGGATCACGATGGGCAACATCAGGCAGGCCAGACGCGAGGGCGCCGCCGAAGGTCGAGAGCCCGAAGTTGAGGGTCCAGACGGTGTAGACGAACAGGCCCATCACGATCGAGGGGACGCCGGTCATGACGTCGGACATGAAGCGGATGACGCGGGCCATCCGCCCCCTGCCTCCGTACTCGTTGAGGTAGATGGCACCCAGGATCCCGAGCGGCACCGACATCAGCGTGGCCAGGCCGGTGATGTAGAGGGTACCGACGATGGCCGGGGCCATGCCGCCGCCGGGCGCACGGCTCCGGGCCTGGATCGGGTCGGTGAACCACGCCCAGTCGATGATGCCGATGCCCTGGGACACCACGTAGTAGATGACGAAGGCCAACGGGATGATGGCCACCACCAGCGAACCGGCCATCCAGACGCTGGCCAGCCGGTTGCGAACCTTGCGCGAGCGCGACGTCGTCGCCTCGAGCAGGAGGCGATCGCTCTCGTTGCGCAGGTCGGGAGTGTCGGTGCCGGCCACGATCAGGCTCCCGAGAGCTTCTTGTCGAACCGACCGACGATGCCGCGGGCGGTGACGTTGACGATGATGGTGACCCCGAAGAGCACGACGCCGAGGCCGATGAGGGCGGCGCGGTGCACGCCGGCAGCTTCGCCGAACTGGTTGGCGATGACGGCGGCCATGGCGTCGCCGGGGGCGAAGAGGTCGAGGGTGATCTGGGCGTTGGAGCCGATGACGAGCGCCACGGCGATGGTCTCGCCCATGGCCCGTCCGAGGCCGAGCATGACGGAGCCGACGATCCCGCCCTGGCTCCAGGGCAACACGGCCGAGCGGATCATCTCCCAGCGGGTGGCGCCCATGCCGTAGGCGGCTTCGCGCTGGGCGCTGGGCACCGTGGCGATCACCTCGCGGGAGAGCGACGTGATGATCGGGGTGATCATGACGGCGAGGATGATGCCCGCGGTCATGAAGGCCCGGCCGCTGGAGGTGGGTCCGAAGATCGAGCCGAGGATGGGCCAACCCTCGAAGGCCCCGCCGACGGCCTCGTACACCGGCTGGATGTTGGGGGCGAGGATCAGGATGCCCCAGAGGCCGTACACCACCGACGGGATCGCGGCCAGGAGGTCCATCACATAGACGACGACCTTCTTGAAGCGCTGGGGCGCCGCTTCGTTGGTGTAGAGCGCGATGCCGACGCTGACGGGGACCGAGATGATCAGGGCCAGGATGGACACCAGGACGGTGCCGTAGATGAAGGCGAGGGCGCCGAACTTCCCCTCCGCAGGCACCCAGTCGTCCGTGGTGATGAACGAGATGCCCTCCTCCTCGAAGGCCGGCCAGGCCTCCCGCGTCGTCGACACCGCGATCAGGGCCAGGATGGCCAGGACCATCAGGCCGGCGGCCAACGCCACGCCCCGGAAGACCTGATCGCCGCGGTTGACGCGGCCCGCGGCGATCAGCTCCGCCCCCGACCCCTCAGTGGGGTCGAGGACGGCGACTGAACCGGGGGGTGGATCCTCGGGGAGTGGCGTCATTGCCGACAAGTGCTACTAGCCGACCGTGATCTGGTCGATCTGGTCCAGCGCCTTCTGCTGCAGACCTGACGGCAGGTTGGCGAAGTCGACCGAGTTGGCCAGCGCCTCGCCCTCCGTGAGCACGTAGGTGAGCCACCCCTGGATGTTCGTCACCGTGGTCTGATCCGAGTAGGTCGTGTAGACGAGAATGTAGGTCGGTGCGGTGATCGGGTACGACTCCGCCCCCGGAGCGTTCAGCGGGTCGTAGGTGAGATCGTCCTCGACCGTGACCCCGTCGAGCGCGGCCGTGGCGCCCTCCAGGCTGGCGGGGACGAAGTTGCCGTCGGCGTTCTCGATGGCCGCGAAGCTGAGACCGATCGCGTTGGCGTCGGAGTAGTCGACGTAGCCGATCGCGCCGGTCGTGTCCTTCACCAACTGGGCGATGCCGGCGTTGCCCTGAGCAGCCTGCGCGGACGGCCAGTCGACGGTGTCACCGGACTCCACGGTGAAGACCGAGGGTGCGGCCGTCTTGAGGAACTTGGAGAAGTTCGACGTGGTCCCCGAACCGTCGGAGCGCACCACGACGGTGATGTCGGTGGACGGAAGATCGACGCCGGAGTTGTCGGCGGCGATGGCCGGATCGTCCCAGGTGGTGATCTCACCCATGAAGACCCCGGCCAGCGTCTCCTGCGAGAGCTGGAGGTCATCGACGTCGTCGAGGTTGTACGACACCGTGATCGGCGCAGCCACGGTCGGGAAGTAGAGGAAGTCACCGGAGAAGTTGGCCTGCTCGTCGTCCTTCACCAGGCTGTCGCTACCGGCCCAGTCGGACGTGCCCGCGGCGAGGTCCTTCTTCCCTTGGCCGGAACCGACGCCGTTGTAGTTGACGACCAACGGCGAGGCGCCCTCGAACTCGGCGATGACCTCTTCGTAGAACGACCGCGGGAACGTGGCCCCCGAGCCGTTCAGCGTGCCCGAGAGGGCGCCGAAGTCGACGTCCGACTCGGAACCCGAGGACGCAGTCGTGTCGGATGAGCTGGAATCGCTGTCGCTCCCGCAGGCAGCGGCGACGAGGCCGACGGAAGCGAGCAGGGCGACGAGCCACACGAGGTGGCGACGCGGGGTGGTACGCAAGAGTTGACTCTCCTCGACAGGGGGACGGACGCGAGAGGAACTCTCCCGCGGCGCAGAAGCTAGGAAGCCAGGGTGGCGAGGGGACGTTCACCGAGTGAACGCGAGGTGAACCACCACTGAACAGTTCTGCAACTCGTCGCGCCACGTCGCGCCGCCTCGCGCGACCGGTGACACGGGCTCACGTGACGGGCGGCCGTTCCCCGGTCGCGTCGCCGTCGTCGTCCTCCCCGGATGCGAAACGCCGGAAGGCATCGAGGATCTCGCCGTCGTGCCCGTAGGTGAGCCGTTCGCGTGCGCGGACGAGACCGCACCATTCCATCCGGTCCACCTCGTCGTTGACCACGAACGCCCCGGCGGCGACGGTCATCTCCCAGTAGCGCACCTGCTTGTGGCGGCCCTTGGAGTCCCGGTACGTGATGCTCGGGAGCTCACGCCCGAGCACGCACTCGAGCCCCGTCTCCTCGCGCACCTCTCGCAGCGCGGCGTGCTCGTCGGTCTCCCCTGGTTCGAGCTTGCCCTTCGGGAAGGTCCAGTCGCCGTACTTCGGGCGGTGCACCAGGACCACCTCGGGCTGGCCCTCGGCAACTCGCCAGACCACGCCACCGGCCGCCCGGACCTCGGGATCGATGCCGGGACGCGCCGGGAACCGACCGCCTTCGTCGGGCGCCGACGTCATCACAGCCACCGCAGGATCGACTTGCGGTTGCACGCGTCCCAGGCCGCCGGCCAGGCCGCCCGGAGCTCGGCGGCACGCTGGCGTTCAGCGCCCACGAGCTGCCCGACCACCATCGCCTGGGCGTGTGGGAGCGCGGGGACCTGGCTGCGCAACCACTCGATGGCGACGGACGTGTCGTGCAGCTCACCGAGCACGTCCTGCAGCCCGGTGAGCGCGTCGCTCAATCGCTGCGCCGGCTCGCCCACGACGGGGACCGCGACATCGGCGGCATAGCGAGCACGTTTGACCAGGATCCGCACGGCGTGCAGCTCCTCGTCGGCCGGCTCCGGCCCGAGGCGCCGCACCGCGCGGCGCAACGTGACCCACTTCGGGCGTACGAGCCCGGGAACGACGTCGGCGGCCCGAGCACGGGCCGCGTGGTGGAGCAGGGGGTGCTCCCCCGCCTCAGCCAGCCGGTCGAGCAGGTCGACCCACCGATCGGTGCGCATCTGGTCCAGTACCGCGGCCAGCGTGGCGCGCCGCTCCCGCTCGAGGTGCTGCACGACGAGAGCGCCGTCGCCGTGATCGACGCCTTCAAGCCGGCCGACCGACGCCCAGAGCCGATCGAGCAGCACATCGGTGTCGCGCACCTCGCCGAGCAGCGCCGCCGGCCACCGCAGGTCGGTGCGCAGCGCCCGGGCCCAGTCCTTGTCGAGCACGGGGCCGAAGGTCTGCAGGTTCGAGCGCATCCGGCGCAGCCCCACCCGGGCCTTGTGCACCCCCTCGACGTCGTCGTCGAGGCGGATCACGTGGTCATGGTCGACCACTTGGCGGGCGGCCTTGGTCAAGCCAGCGTGCACGAGCAGCGCCATCGTGGCGTCCGGACCGACCTCGGGAGCGGTGAGGTCCGGAGGGGCGAGAGCCCGTGGCCCCAGCGCTCTGACGACCTTGGTCGTGGGATCGGGTGCCCCGGCTCCGGCGCGCTCGAGGGCACCGGCCACCAACACCAGGAGGTCGCCCGATGCATGCGGGGCCAGCTCCACCTCGATCTCACGGAAGCGGGCGGCGACCTGCTCGTCGCCCTCGACCACACTCACCACGTCGTCGGCGACCTCGGCCAGCTCCCCCTGCTCGCCGACCAGGTACAGCAACCGACGACGGGTCCGGATCGTCGCCACCACGACGAGCGGGTCCCGACGAACCCAGCCGCGGATCAGGTCCGACAGCTGATCGGGAACCTCGGTGGCGTCGGTCTCGACGTCGAACTCACGACGGCTGAGCGCCAGCCCGCCGCCACCGCTCGGGAGCTTGAGGGTCCACCGTGGCGCTCCCTCGCCGGTGCGGCGCCGGAGCGACACGCCCCGTCGAACGAGGCGCAGGTCGTCGGTGTCGACGTAGCTGGCGTCGAGATCGAGCTCTGGGCCGTCGGTGACCGTCACGCCGGGTGCCACGTCGGTGAGGTCGGGCAGGACGAATCCCGGCCAGGCACCCAACTTCACCTCGCGCTCGAGCTTGCCCGCCGTCGGCGCCGCCACGATCAGCCGCCAGTGCGCCGTGCCAGGGCCAGCTCCTGCAGACGACGATGCGTCTCCGAGCCGAGGGGCCCTCGCCGGTGATGCCATGTGCTGTCGGCGTCGAGCACCCAGGCCAACGTGTCGTCGGCGAGGCCCACGTCGATGATCTCGGCCAGACGGGCCTGCAGGTCCGGGGCCTCGATGGGAACGAGCGCCTCGACCCGGCGATCGAGGTTCCGGGGCATGAGGTCCGCGGATCCGATGAAGTACACCGGCCCCCCGTCGTGGGCCCCATGGGCGAAGTGGTAGATGCGCGAATGCTCCAGGTAGCGCCCGACGATGGATCGCACCCGGATCGTCTCGGACAGGCCGGGCACGCCCGGGCGCAGGCAGCAGATCCCCCGCACGAGCAGGTCGATCGGTGTGCCCGCTCGGGACGCGGCGTAGAGCTCGTCGATGATGTCGGCGTCGACCAGGCTGTTCATCTTCAGGACGATCCGACCCTCGGGGCCGAGCGAAGCCTCGCGACGGATCAGATCGGTGATGCCGGGGCGCACCGTGCGCGGCGACACGAGCAGCTTGGCGAAGCGGGGCTCGCGGGCGAAGCCGGTGAGCAGGTTGAACAGCTGGGTCAGATCGGAACCGATCGCGGGATCACAGGTGAGCAACCCGAGATCCTCGTAGAGGCCGGCCGTCTTCGGGTTGTAGTTCCCGGTCCCGACGTGGCAGTACCGGCGCATCCCGTCGTCGTCCTCGCGCACCACGAGGGTGGTCTTGGTGTGGATCTTCAGTCCCATCAACCCGTAGACCACGTGGACGCCCGCCTTCTCGAGCTCACGTGCCCAACCGATGTTCTTCTTCTCGTCGAACCGGGCCTTCAGCTCGACCAGCGCGGCCACCTGCTTGCCCCGCTCGGCCGCCCTGACGAGCGACGTGATGATCGACGTGTCGCTCGAGGTGCGATACAGCGTGAGCTTGATGGCGAGCACCTTCGGGTCGACGGAGGCCTGGCGGATGAACTCCTCCACCGACGTCGAGAACGACTCGTACGGATGGTGGACCAACAGGTCGCCGTCACGCATCACCGAGAAGATGTCGACGGGCTCGTTGTCGACCGGTTGCAGACGGGGCTGGGTGATCGGGCTCCACGGCGGGTCCTCGAGGTCGGGGCGGTCGAGACCCCGTACGGCCCAGAGCCCACCGAGATCGACGGGGCCCTCGCAGAGGTAGACGTCGGCATCACCCAGGTCGAGCTCGCGCTGCAGGAGCTCGAGGATCTCCGCCGACACGTCGGCCTCGACCTCGAGGCGCACCGCCCTCCCGAAGCGCCGGCGGCGCAGCTCGAGCTCGACGGCCTCGAGCAGATCCTCGGCCTCCTCCTCCTCCAGGGTCAGGTCGGCGTTGCGGGTGACCCGGAAGCCGTAGTGGTCGCCGACCGCCATCCCGGGGAACAACACCGTGAAGTGCGCGGCGATCACCTGCTCGAGCGGGACGAAGCGCTCACCGTCGGGCATCACCACGAAACGGGGCAACAGGTTCGGGACCTTCACCCGAGCGAAGCGCTTCTCCCCGCTCACCGGATCCCGCACCACCACGGCCAGGTTGAGTGAGAGATCGGAGATGTAGGGGAACGGATGACCGGGATCAACGGCCAACGGCGTGAGCACCGGGAAGATGCGATCGGCGAAGACCTCGTCGAGGTAGGCCCGATCCTCGTCGTCGAGATCCTGATACGACGAATAGACGAGTCCGACGCCCGTCAGCTCGGGCACCAGATGGTCGAAGAACGAGCGATACGCCTGAGCGTGGAGCTCGCGCACCCGCTCACGGATCTGGTCGAGTTGCTCCGCCGGTGTGCGGCCGTCCGCCGTGGTCTTGACCACGCCTGCGGCGACCTGGTCCTTCAGGCCCGCCACCCGCACCTGGAAGAACTCGTCGAGGTTCTGGCTGAAGATGGCGAGGAACTTGGCCCGCTCGAGCAGCGGCACGTCGGGGTTCTCGGCGAGCGCCAGGACCCGTGCGTTGAAGTCGAGCCACGACAGCTCCCGGTTCAGGAAGCGCTCGGGTGAGTCGACGGGGGGCAGAGCGTCGTCGTCGAGCGGTCGCGAGACGCCGAGGCACGAGGCGACGGACCACTCGGCCGCGGACTCCCTCTCGTCGAGCATGGGCCGAGCCTACCGTCGGCCTCCTCGCCGATTTCGCGGCGGCGACGGGGTGCTTCGGTCAGGCGTCCTCGGGGAGACCGAGGTCCCATTCGAGGGTCAGGCGCTCGCGCTCGGCGTCGCGCACGACCCGCTCACGGTTCCGCCGGAACTGCGGATCGTGGGGAGGGAGGAGAAGGAGCCGGGCGTTGACGCGGGCCCGGAAGTCGTCGATGAGGCCGCGCACCTCGGACTCGCCGAGCACCTCCCAGTGGGGGGCCACCGGCCCGAGATAGACGACCCGCACCCGCCCCCGGGGCGGAAGGTTCGGATCCGGGATCTCGGTCATGGCCATGGCGGTGCTCTTTCGACGGGGTCGCGACGGGCGAGGGATCCTGCCCTCAGGACCGGTCCACCCTACAGGGCGACCTCAGTCCCCGGTCGCCGCACGGCTCCCCAACGTCACGGCGACGGTGCGCCGCTCGCCGGCACGCTCGATGTCGAGCGCGAGCCCGTCACCCGGCGCGCCCGCCTGCACCGTCGACTGAAGGTCGCCGGGCGTGCGCATCGCCTCGCCGTCGACGGCGAGGACGACGTCACCGAGCTCGAGCCCCGCATCGGCGGCGGCCGAACCCGGTACCAGATCAGAGACGAACACGCCTTCCTCGGCGCCCACGTCGTACTGGTCGAGGACCTGGGCGTCGACCTGCTCGACGGCGATCGTCACGACGCCGAGGAACGCAGTGTTCGGCGTGATCTCCCCCCGCCCGGCCTCGAGCTCTGCGATCAGGGGGCGGACGGCATCGATGGGGATGGCGAACCCTATGTTCTGCGCGTCGCTGATGATCGCCGTGTTGACACCGATCACCCGCCCGCCGACGTCGAGCAGCGGCCCCCCGGAGTTCCCCGGGTTGATGGCGGCGTCGGTCTGCAACAGGCCCCGGAGGGTGACCGTCGGCGCTTCGATGACCCTGTCCTTGGCCGACACGATGCCCCTCGTCACACTCGGAGGCCCACCGAGGTTGAGCGCGTTGCCGATGGCCACGACCTCGTCGCCCACTTCGGCATCGTCGGAGCTGCCCAGCTCGGCCGGCACCAGTCCCTGCGCCCCCTCGAGGCGGATCAGGGCGATGTCGTCGTCGGGCGAGCTCCCGACCAGTTCCGCGTCGAAGACGCGGCCGTCCGAGAGCGTGACCTGCAGGCGGGTCGACCCGGCGATCACATGGGCGTTGGTCAGCACCAGACCATCCTCGGAGATGATCACCCCGCTGCCGGCGCCCCCGAAGATCGCACTGCCACTGCTCTGCCCTGTCTGGAGCGTCACCACGGAGGGTTGCGCACGATCGAGGAGGGAGGCGATGTCGAGGGCGGTGCCGTTCGCACGCGCCGCACCGGACGAGCCGTCCTCGTCCAGGGCCAGGAAGAGCGCGGCCGTGAGAAGGGCCGAGACCAGCGCAGCGGCGAGCGCCACCACGACCACCAGCAGCGGCGCCACCCCACGGGCGGGCGGCGACGCCACTCGTGGGAGCGGCGGCGGGAGGGGCGGGACCCATGGGCCGACCGCACCGGTCGCTCCCGTCGGCGGCATCGGAGGCGGGGGGAAGGCCGACGACGGCCCCGGGTCGGCGGGCGGCAGGCCCGGGGGCGGTGCGGCCGTCCCTGCCGGGTCGGGCCGATCGAGCTCGATCAGCGTGGGGGCCTCACGGATCGGGGTCGGTTGCTCGACGGTCGGCCCGTCGGCGCCGGGTTGACGGTCCTCGTCCACGCTGCTCCTCGCGTCCGACCCCCGAGGCTACCGGCGCGGCGTCGTCGGTCGACCTGGGTGCTTATGCCTGTTTTCGGGCCCGTTGCGTACCTTGCCCCCAGTACCCCTCACCGAGCGAGGGTGGCGTCGACCAACCGGGTCGGACGAATCGCTCGGGGAGTCTCGGCCCACCGGAGGCGACGATGGAGATGGACACCGACTGGATGGCGCAGGGCAACTGCCGCCACGAGCCGCCGACACGGTTCTTCCCGAGCGACGGCGTGGGCGTCGAGGTGGCCAAGAAGATCTGCTCCACGTGCCCCGTGACCGACCTCTGCCTCGAATACGCACTGGTCCAACGGATCGATCACGGCGTGTGGGGTGGCACCTCCGAACGCCAGCGGCGCCGCATCCTGCGTTCCCGCCGGATGTCGGTGGAGGTTCGCGCCGAAGCCAGCTGACTCCGGGCCCCCCGTCGCACGAGCCGCCCCAGAGGGCGGCTCGTGGCGCGTCCGGGCGGCGCCGTTGGCCATGGCTCCCGCGACGGACAAGGATCGCGTCGTGTTGGAGTGCGTCGTCAACGTCAGCGAGGGCCGCCGCCACGACGTGCTGGGACGACTGGATCGGGCCGTCCCCGAAACGGCGTTCCTCGATCGCCACAGCTGCACCCACCACAACCGCTCGGTGTTCACCCTGCTCGGCGAGGAGGCGCCCCGACGACTGGCGAGGGCGGCGGTCGAGGAACTCGACCTCAGGACCCACGATGGCGTCCATCCACGACTGGGCGTCGTCGACGTCGTGCCGTTCGTACCCCTCGACGAAGCCACCGCCGCCGATGCCCTGGCGGCCCGGGACCGCTTCGCCCGCTGGGCGGCCGACGAGCTGGACCTTCCCTGCTTCCTCTACGGGCCCGAACGCACTCTTCCCGAGGTCCGCAGAGGTGCGTTCACCGCACTCGAGCCCGACCTCGGACCCCTCACCCCCCACGCGACGGCAGGGGCCGTCGCCGTCGGGGCCAGGCCGGTGCTGGTGGCCTACAACCTCTGGCTGGCCGACGACGATCTCGCCGCGGCGAAACACATCGCCGCCGGCTTGCGCGGCCCGGCCGTACGGGCCCTCGGGCTGTCCGTGGGCGACCGCGTCCAGGTCTCGATGAACCTGATCGATCCGGCCCGTGTCGGTCCGGCACAGGTGTGGGACCTGGTGGCCGGCGAGACCCGCATCGAGCGCGCGGAGCTCGTCGGTCTCGTGCCGACCGCGGTCCTCACCGCGACACCGCAGGAGCGCTGGACGCAACTCGCGCTCTCGCCGGCGGTGACAATCGAGGCGCGTCGACGGCAGAGAGCGGCAGGCGCCGACCCTGCCTGAGCGGCGAGACGGGCGGTGCCGGGGGGTCAGGCAGTCGCCGACGCGGCGTCGTTGGCTGCGGCGCGGGCGAGGGCGCGCTGGCGACGGATGCGGCGCCGCTCACGCTCGCTCATGCCACCCCAGATACCGAACTTCTCGCCGTTGGCCAATGCGTACTCGAGGCAGTCGTTCTGGACGACACAACCCCGGCAGACCTCTTTGGCCTCGCGGGTGGACGCCCCACGCTCGGGGAAGAAGAGATCCGGATCGACACCGAGGCAGTTGGCGAGATCCTGCCAACTCTTCTCCTCGGTGACCTCGATCGTCATGGGCTCGTGCATGCGTCCTCCTGACACAGGGCTTCACACCCCCGAGTTCGGCCCCGTGGCCCGCACGCCCGCCTCACGACGACGCTCTACTACCACAGGTGTAATTACAACGGTGTGATCATGCCCGCATCCCAGCGCAGATGCAAGAAAAACTTCTGCGGCTCACCTGAGAGCGCCCGCGGAGGGGCCCAGTGCGGGACCTCCAGGACGGCGACCTCGGACCCCGCCGGACCCTCAGCCGGCGCGGCGACCCCGCAACATCTGGCGCTTCTGCTCGATGAAGTCGACCAGGACGTAGTCGCCGAGCGTCTCGGGAGTGGTGAAGAAGGCGCGGCCCTTGTTGAGCTCGGAGATCTTGGCGATGAAGTCGCGCAGATGGGGCGTCGGATCGAGCATGAAGGTGTTGATGCGGATGTTGTCCTTGGTGCAGCGCACGACCTCGCGCAGCGTGGCGTCGACCGTCTCCTGCACCGGCGGATAGTTGAAGTAGACGTCGCCGGAACCGGTGATGTGGGCGGTCGGCTCACCGTCGGTGATCATGATGATCTGCTTGGTGCCGGTCTGTCGGGCCAGCAGGCGACGGCTTATCTGGAAGGCGTGCTGCATGTTGGTGCCGTACACGAAGTCCCAGGAGACCTCCGGAAGCTGCTCGGCCTTGAGCTCACGGGCCACCTCGCTGAACCCGACGATCCCCATGTAGTCGCGAGGGAACGAGCCGGTGATGAGCGAATGCAGCGCCATCGCCACCTTCTTGGCGGGCAGGAAGTTGTCGCGCATCGGCATCGACAGCGAGAGGTCGAGCATCAACACGGTGCTCGACCGCACCATGTGCTCGGTGCGCTCGACCTCGAAGTCGTCGGGTGTCAGCTGCACGGGGGTGCCCGTACCACCCCGACGAATGGCGTTGCGGACGGTGGCGTTGATGTCGAGGTTGAACGCGTCGCCGAACTCGTAGGGCTTGGTGGAGAAGTCGCGCTCGTGACCGATCCCGATGCGGGTGATCTGGTGCTGGCCGATCTTGTCGGTGGCCAGCTTGGCGAAGAGGTCGTCGAGGGCGTTCTGGCCGATGCGGCGGATGCCTCGCGGCGTCAGCTCCAGACGGCCCTCCTTGTTCTCGATGAGCCCGGCCTCCTCGAGCTGCTTGGCCAGCTCGGCCATCTGCTCGAGACTGCGAGCGGCGTCGTCGCCCAGCAGCTCACGGGCGCGCTCGAGGTCGACCTCGGCGAGCGCGCCGGGCGAGGACGCCCCCCGCAGGAGGTTCTCGAGCTGGTCGAGATCGCCCAGCTCCTGCATCATCTCCGACGCCGCCGACATGTCGAGGGGCTGATCACCCGAGAACTCGTAGCGACGGTTCCAACCGAGGTCGGGGAACATCCCCTGCAGGTTCTGGCCGAGCTGATCGATCTGCCAGCGGAGATCCATGTCCTCGAGGAGCTGATCGGAGAGGGCCTGGAGCTGGGCGCGCTGCTCGGGCGTCATCGAGTTCAGCATCGCCTGGGCTGCGGCCATGCGCTGGGCCATGACCTCCAGGAGCTCGTCGAGGTCACGGGGGTTCTCGGGGAAGAAGTCACCGAAGCGCTCCATGAACCCTTCGAAGTCGGGCTCCTCCCCGCGCTGGCGCTGCTCGAGCATCTGGTTCAGCTCCGCGAACATGTCCTTCATGCGGGCCATGTCCTCGGGCGACATGTTCTCGACCGCGCCGGCCATCTGGTCGACGTACTGCTGCATCAGCTGCTCACGCAGCTTCTCCACGAGCTCCTCGAACTGCTCACGAGCCTCCGACGACGTGAAGTCGTGACTCTGGAGGTCGCGGACCATCCCGGCGAGATCCGGTGAGAGCAGGTCGAGCGAGGCGTGGCGCTCGGCGGCGACCTGGTCGGTGAGCTCCTGGCGTCGTGCGTCGCCCGACTCGCGCGCCTCGCGCGCCATGTCGTCGATGGCGGCGCGTTCCTTCTCGACGACCTCGCGCAGGTCGTGGGCGATCTCGTCGTACACGCCGCCCAGGTCGTGCTGCTCGAGCGTCTCACGGCGCTTGCGCCGCAGATCCTCGAGCATCTCGCGCAGGCCCTTCATCTGCTCGCCGTTGCGGTCCTTGAACCCCGACTGCATCGCCCGGCGCAGTGCTGCGTTCAGGTCGCCGTGGTAGAGCAGATCGTCGGTGATCTCCTCGAAGATGCTGGTGGCGTCGAGGTCGAAACCGACCTGGGTGCCGTCCCATTTCGAGTACCGGACACGATTGGCCTTCCCCATGGGCGCACCGTACCGGGAATACTGCTCGAACGACCTTCCCGGCCACCCGACCACCGACATCCATGATCCACTCCGACCACCGAACTGTGAGTACATCCGATGAGTAGGACACGCAGATCCACTCACAGTTCGAGGAGGGGGCTGAAGATGGGTGCGTCGGATCGAGGGCAACGGCACGAACAACGGCACGAACAACGAGCACGAACAACAGCACGAACAACAGCAGGGGCAGGGGGGCGGGTGAGCGCGCCCGGGCACACCCCTCGGCTCGCGTGGGGCGCCGCCATGACCGCGGTCGGCTCGCTGGGCGTGGCGCCCCGCAGCGACTGGGCGCGTTGGGTGGACTCCGAGCGCCTCCCCGCATCGAGCGACGGGAGCGGCTTCGGCGTCGACTTCGCCTCCGACCTCCGACTCCTCGCCGACCAGGGCCTGACCAGCGTGCGTTGGGGGATCGACTGGGCCCGGCTGGAGCCGGCCCAGAACCGATGGGACGACGACGCCGCCGATCTCGTCACGGAGGTCCTCCGTGCGGCGAGGGTCGCCGGCGTCGACGTGTGGGCCGTCCTCCACGAAGGCCCCCTGCCGGGATGGTTCAGCGAGGACCAGCGGGGCTTCGGCGACGACCAGGGCCTCGGCCTCACCTGGCCCCGCCACGTCGACCGGGTGGCCGAGGCCTTCGGTGACCTCGTGGCCGGTTGGGTGCCGGTTCTCGACCCCTACACCCAGGCCGACCAGGGCTTCCTGAAGGGCACCCGACCACCGGGCCGCACGGATCCCAAGGCGTTCACCGACGCCCTGCGCCGCCTGCACCTGGCCGGGCTGAACGCCTGGAAGCTGCTCGGCAGCGGTGATGCTCCGGTGGCGGCATGTCTCGACGTGGCCCCCGTCCACGCCGGGGTGCAGTCGAGGGAGCCCGACGAGCGCGAGACCGCCCGCACCAGGGCGGCCGGCCTCGACCGCCTGCGGTGGGGCATCGGGATCCAGGCCCTGAGCGACGGCGTCCTCGGGGTGCCCGGCCACGGCGAGGTGGAGATCCCCGGGCTGGCCGGCGCCTACGACCTGGTGGGCTTCACCTACCGCGGAGGCGTCACCGTGTTCGCCGACGGCTCGACCGGGCCGTACCCGGCCGATGCGACGGCGGCGGCCGACGGCCGAGCGCCGTGGCCGGAAGGCCTGGGAGTCGTCGGCGCGTCGCCTCGCCGCGGAGCTCCCCGGTCGCCGGCTCGCCCTGCTGGGCACCGGGCTGACGGCCGCCGAGGACGACTGGCGTGCCGAGGTGATCGGGGCGGTCACCGTCGAGGTCGAGCGGGCGGTCGACGACAGAGTCCCCATCGAGCTCGCGTTCTGGGAGAGCGGCATCGACGGGTGGACCCCGGAGACCGGACTCGACGTGCCCGACGGCGTCATCGACCGTGCCCGCCACCCCCGACCCAGCGCGAAGGTGCTCGCCGCGGCCGCCGCCCGTGCCAGGCTCGAACGATGACCGAACCGACAGCCCAGGACCGAGCGAAGCAGGAGGCAGGGCGCCACGCCGCGAGCTACGCCACCGACGCCATGAGGGTCGGCCTGGGTACCGGGTCGACCGTCCACTGGACGATCGTCGAGCTCGGCGAACGAGCGCTCGACATCATCTGCACCGCGACCTCCGTGCAGACCCACGAGCTGGCCACCTCGCTGGGTCTACGGGTGGTGACCCCCGACGAGATCGGCCACCTCGACCTGGCCATCGACGGCGCCGACGAGGTCGCCCCGACGTTCGACCTGACCAAGGGAGGCGGCGCGGCGCACACCCGCGAGAAGATCGTGGCGTCGATGGCCGACCGATTCGTCGTCGTGGTGGACGAGTCGAAGCTCGTCCCGTCCCTCGGACCGTTCGGCACCCCGCTCGAGGTCCTCGACTTCGCCCCGGACGTCGTCGCCGGAGCGGTCCGGTCGCTCGGCGCGGCGGAGGTGACCACACGGGCCCGCCGGAGTGACAACGGCAACCTCGTCATGGATGCCCACTTCGGCACGATCGCCGATCCGGGCGCGCTCGCCGCCGAGCTCTCGGCGACCCCCGGCATCGTCGAGCACGGCATCTTCCCGGGCTCGATGGTCGAACGCGTGGTGATCGCGGGCGGCACAGGCGTGCGCGAGCTCGTCAACGACCGATAGTCCGCGGAGCCCCTCCCGTCGGCTCCGCACGGCCCTGAGGGGACGGTGAGAGCCGGCGCCGGACCGCGACTGCGGTCGGTGCCGTCGACCTCAGCGAGCGCGGTACTCGGGCGCGCGCGCCCACCGCGTCCTTGTTGAGGCGCTTCGAGAGGTGCAGCCCTTCCAGCAGGAACTCCACCGCGCTGGCCACCACGGCGGGGGACTCGTCGCCACCGGTCAACGCCAGCACGGGCTGGCGCAGAGTCGGGAGCTCACCGAGGAGGTCGACGTAGTCGGCGGCGAGGACGTCCTCACCGGCCTGCACGATGCGGTCGTCGTCGAAGGCCTCGACGATCTCGCGGAGCTGCTCGAGGGCGACGTGCTCGCGGAAGACCGACAGGATCGCGGACTTCAGGAGGTGCTCGACGACCTGTTCGTCACGACCCTCCTCGAGGGTCTCGATCTCGAGCTTGCCCGCCGTCGACGACGCCAATGCCTCGAGGTCGGACACGCGGGGCACGACGTCGGTCTCACCGTGGACGAGCGTCCGCCGCGCCGCGTTGGCCACGAGCGTCTCCATGTTCGACACCGTCAGGCGCACCGACACACCGGAGCGCTGGTTGATGTGGGGGCTCTGGCGGGCCAGTTGGCTGAGCTCGGCCACGACCTCGCCCATGTACTCGGGGACGACCACGCGGACCCCGGGAGCTTCGAGAGGGCGCACCTCCTGGCGTGCGATCTCGACCTCGGTGGCCACGTCGAGGGGGTAGTGCGTACGGATCTGGGCGCCGAAGCGGTCCTTGAGCGGCGTGATGATGCGACCGCGGTTCGTGTAGTCCTCGGGGTTGGCCGACGCGAACAGCAACACGTCGAGCGGGAGCCGGACCTTGTAGCCCCGCACCTGCACGTCGCGCTCCTCGAGCACGTTGAGCAGACCCACCTGGATGCGCTCGGCCAGGTCGGGGAGCTCGTTGATGGCGAAGATGCCCCGATTGGTGCGCGGCACGAGCCCGTAGTGCAACGTGAGCTCGTCGGACAGGTAGCGACCTTCGGCCACCTTGATCGGGTCGACCTCACCGATGAGGTCGGCGATCGACGTGTCGGGCGTGGCCAGCTTCTCGCCGAACCGCTCGTCACGGTGGACCCAGTCGATCGGGGCGTCGTCGCCCTCCGCCTCGACGAGGTCCCGGGCGTGACGCGACACGGGATGGTAGGGGTCGTCGTTGATCTCGGACCCGGCGATGATCGGCATCCACTCGTCGAGCAGACCCGTGAGCGAGCGGATCATCCGCGTCTTGGCCTGACCGCGCTCCCCCAGGAAGATCACGTCGTGGCCGGCGAGCAGCGCGTTCTCGAGCTGGGGAAGGACCGTGTCCTCGTAGCCGAGCACTCCCGGGAAGAGCGCCTCCCCCTCGCGGATGCGGACGATGGCGTTGCCGCGCACCTCCTCCTTGACCGGGCGGCTGACCCAGCCCGAAGCCCGCAACGCACCGAGGGTCGTGGGGCGGTCGGTCGAGTCGGACATGATGTTTCCTCCCCTCCGGAGCCGGTCGGCCACGGATGTCGAACCCGGCTCACGCTACCGCTGAGGTCAGGGGCTGCGTCCCGTCGAGCCGGGGTACGGTCGGCCGGTGGCGCGACCTCCCGACCTCGACCTCTCGGGAACCTGGCGCGCCGCGCCGGCCGCCGACGAGAGCATGCGCCTGCGCTACGTGGACGACGACCTCGACGACAGCGGATGGGACGCGTTGCCCGTCCCGGGACACTGGCGATCCTCTCCCGCCTTCGCGGGGTCCGACGGTCCGGTGCTGCACCGCACCAGGTTCACCGACCCGGCGGGCGACGATCCGGCGGATCCCGACGGCCGGGCCTTCCTGGTCCTCGAGGGCGTCGTGGCGGCCAGCGACGTGTGGCTCGACGGCACCTACCTCGGCGACACCTCCGGATACGTCGCCCCCCACGCCTTCGAGATCACCGACCTGCTGCGGGCCAGACCCGATCACCTGCTGGCCATGGAGGTCTCCAACAGCCCCGTCGGACCGGGCGCACGCCGCGACCTCACCGGAGCGCTCGGACGCTCGGCCCTCATCGGCACCGCCCACAACCCCGGTGGCATCTGGCGGCCGGTGACCGTGACCCGCACGGGCCCGGTGCGACTGCGCTACAGCCGCCTCCGGTGCCCCAGGGCGACGACGCAACGCGCCGTGCTCGCACTGCGGGCCGTGCTCGACACCGAAGAGGCCCGGACGGTCACGCTGCGCACATCGGTGCGACTCGCCGTCGATCACGAGGGCAGCGAGCTCCCCATCACCGAGCCGAGCATGGTGGTCGAACGCGAGCACCCGCTGGCCGCCGGGGAGAACCGCGTGGAATGGACCGTGGGTGTGCCCGACCCGGAGCTGTGGTGGCCGAAGTCCCTCGGCGGGCAACCGCGCTACGACGTCGCCCTCGAGGCGCTCGTCGACGACGTCGTCAGCGACGACCGGACGTGGCGAACCGGCCTTCGACAGGTACGGCTCGACGACTTCGTGTGCCGGGTCAACGACGAGCGGCTGTTCCTGAAGGGCGTCTCGCTGGGCCCGACCCGGCTCCTGCTGGCCGAGGCCAGCGCCGACGAGGTGACAGCCGACGTGACCCGGGTGGCCGACGCCGGACTCGACCTGATCCGGGTCCACGGGCACATCGCCCGACCGGAGCTCTACGACGCCGCCGACGCCGCCGGCATCCTCGTGTGGCAGGACCTCCCGCTGCAGTGGGGGCTGCAACGGGGGGCGAAGGAGCCGGCCCGACGCATGGCCCGAGCCGCCGTCGATGCCCTCGGGCACCACCCGTCGATCGCCGTGTGGTGCGCACACCACGAGCCCTGGGTGGCCGACCCCGCGACCCGGCGAGCCGCGGACCGACGCGGGCGACAGCGAGTGCGATCCGTGGCCGCACAGGCCCTCCCCTCGTGGAACCGCAGCGTGCTCGATCGGTCGGTGGCCCTCGTCCTCGAGAAGAGTGACGGGAGCCGGCCGGTGCTGGCCCATGCCGGGGTCTGGCCCCACCTTCCGCAGCTCTCGGGCACCTCCACCCACCTGTGGGCGGGCTGGCGCTGGGGTGGCATCGACACCCTCCCCCGACTGCTGCGGGCGTGGCCCCGCTTGGCCCGCTTCGTGGGCGAGTTCGGGTCCCAGGCCCCGGGACCGACACCGGGATTCCTCGGCCGGGGATACGGACGATGGCCCGATCTCGACTGGGAGGCGGTCGCCGCCGACCACGCCCTCGAGGTCGACGAGGCACGCCGCATCGCCGATCCGGCCGACCACCCCGACGAGACGTCGTGGACGGCGGCGTTGCAGGAACACCAGGCCGAGGTCGTCCGCAGCCACGTCGAGGCGCTGCGCCGGCTCAAATACCGCCCCGCGGGCGGCTTCACGGCGTTCGCGCTCGCCGACCCGGCGCCGGGCATCACGGCGGCGCTGCTCGACCACGAACGCCGACCCAAGCCTGCGTGGGCGGCGATGACCGAAGCGTGCGCCCCGGTCATCGCCGTCGTCGACCGACCCCCGGAGCGCCTCCGCCCGGGCGCCCGGCACGACCTGCAGGTCCATGTCGTCAACGACCTCCACCGAGCCGTCCCCCACCTCCGCGTCACCGCGACCACCCGGTGGCACCGGCCGGACCCGCCGACGCGAGCCGCGTCGGAGGCGGCCGACCGCGACACGATCCGACAGGTCTGGGACGGCGAGATCGATGGCGACAGCGTGAGCTTCGTCGGATCCGTTCCCCTCCGGGTTCCGACGACGGCGAACGAGCTGGTCCTCGATCTGACCTGGACGGGTCCGGGCGGGATCGACGGACACCGACAGCACCACCGCGTGGTCGTGGAACGTTGACCACGCTGGCCGGCTTCCGCTTGTTCGCCGCGTCGGTTCGCCACCGCGCGGCGCCGCTGAGTAGCGTTCATCCCGCTCGCAGGCGACAGGCCCGTCCCGCGCCGAGCGAACCGGACCGCAACCCGTCACCGGATCTCGTTGGAAAGGCCCGCTCGTGACCGCTACCAAGGAACCGTCGGCGTTCTCACCCGACATCACGTCGGAACCGATCGCCCGGCGCCAGAAGCGCAGCCCCTTCCCCGTCATCGACCTGTACCGGTCGGCGGTGGGCAAGAAGTGGGTGATGGCCATCACCGGCATCCTGCTCATGGGGTTCGTGTTCGCCCACATGGTCGGCAACACGAAGATGTACTTCGGCGCCGAGGACTTCGACAGCTACGCCGAGTTCCTGCGCCGCATCGCCTACCCGCTCGTACCGGAGACCGGCTTCCTGTGGATCATGCGGGTGGGGCTCATCGCCGCCTTCGCCTTCCACATGCACGCCGCCTACAGCCTGACGGTGCTGAACCGGAAGGCCCGGCCCGTGGGCTACAAGACGCGCCGGGACTACATCGCCGTGAACTGGGCCAACCGCTCGATGCGCTGGACGGGCATCATCATCCTGCTCTTCGTCATCTTCCACCTGATGGACCTGACGTGGGGCCGGGCTCCCGTCGCCAGCAGCGAGTACGCCTACGGCGCCGCCTACGCCAACGTGGCCTTCAGCATGGAGCGGTGGCCCGTCGCCGTCATCTACATCCTGTGCAACCTCGCCCTCGGCGTTCACCTGTACCACGGGTCCTGGAGCATCTTCCAGACCCTCGGGACGATGAGCTCCAAGTTCAACCCCCGTCACAATCCGCTGCGCCGCGGCTTCGCACTGGCCTTCGCGGTCATCGTCGCCGGGGTCAACATCTCGTTCCCGATCGCCGTTCTCACCGGCGTCGTCGGGTAAGGGAGGCCACGTGAGCACCGCCACCATCAGCCTCGACCCGAAGGTCCCGGCTGGCGACGTCCAGGATCGCTGGGACAACCACCGCTTCGACATGAAGCTCGTGAACCCGGCCAACAAGCGCAAGTTCACCGTACTCGTGGTCGGCACCGGCCTCGCCGGCGCGGCCGCCGCGGCCACGCTGGCCCAGCTCGGCTACAAGGTGAAGTGCTTCACCTTCCACGACTCCCCCCGGCGCGCCCACTCGATCGCCGCCCAGGGCGGGATCAACGGCGCCAAGAACTACAAGAACGACGGCGACAGCATCTACCGCCTCTTCTACGACACGGTGAAGGGCGGCGACTTCCGCTCCCGCGAGTCGAACGTGTACCGCCTCGCCCAGGTGAGCGTCGACATCATCGACCAGTGCGTGGCCCAGGGTGTGCCCTTCGCTCGTGAGTACGGCGGACTGCTCGACAACCGTTCGTTCGGTGGCGCCCAGGTGAGCCGCACCTTCTACGCGCGGGGCCAGACCGGGCAGCAGCTGCTCCTCGGCGCCTATCAGGCACTGATGCAGCAGGTCGCGCTCGGTACCGTCGAGATGCACACCAAGACCGAGCTGCTCGACGTGGTGACCAAGGACGGCGTGTGCGCCGGCATCGTGACCCGCGACCTCACCACCGGTGACATCAAGAGCTGGTCGGGTCACGCCACGCTGCTGTGCACCGGCGGCTACGGCAATGCGTTCTACCTGTCGACGAACGCCATGAACTGCAACGCCACGGCGGCGTGGCGGGCCCACAAGAAGGGCGCGCTGTTCGCCAACCCCTGCTACACGCAGATCCACCCGACCTGCATCCCGGCATCCGATCCGTTCCAGTCGAAGCTGACCCTCATGTCGGAGTCGCTGCGCAACGACGGCCGCATCTGGGTGCCCAAGAACTTCGACGAGACCCGCCCCGCCGACCAGATCCCCGAAGAGGACCGCGACTACTACCTCGAACGCCTGTACCCCTCCTTCGGCAACCTCGCGCCGCGCGACATCGCGTCTCGTGCCGCCAAGGTCGTCGTGGACGAGGGTCATGGCGTCGGCCCGCTGAAGAACGGCGTGTACCTCGACTTCTCCGACGCCATCGACCGGCTCGGCAAGGACACCGTCTACGAGCGCTACGGGAACCTGTTCGACATGTACGAGCGGATCACCGACGAGAACCCCTCGAAGGTCCCGATGCGCATCTATCCCGCCTCGCACTACACGATGGGTGGGCTGTGGGTCGACTACAACCTCATGACCACCGTGCCCGGCCTGTACGCCCTCGGCGAAGCCAACTTCTCCGACCACGGCGCCAACCGCCTCGGCGCCTCGGCGCTGATGCAGGGCCTGGCCGACGGCTACTTCGTGGCGCCCTACACCATCGGCGACTACCTGGCCGGTCTCCTCGGGCAGTCACCGGTCTCCACCGACGATCCGGTGTTCACCGCCGCGGAGCAGGGCGTGCGCGACGAGATGCACCGGTGGCTGTCGATCGGTGGCACCAAGCCCCGAGCACTACCACCGGGAGCTGGGCAAGATCGTGTGGGACTACTGCGGCATGGCCCGCGACAAGAACGGCCTGGAGAAGGCCCTCACCGAGATCCCCGCCCTCCGCGAGGAGTTCGAGAAGAACGTCCGTGTGCTCGGCGACCCCGCCGGCGTGAACCAGTCCCTCGAGAAGGTGGGGCGGGTGGCCGACTTCTTCGAGCTGGGCGAGCTGATGTGCCGCGACGCCCTCACCCGCGAAGAGTCGTGCGGCGGCCACTTCCGGGTCGAGCACCAGACCGACGAGGGCGAGGCCCAGCGCGACGACGAGAACTTCTCCTTCGTCTCGGCGTGGGAATGGAAGGAGCGGGGCACCCCCCAGGAGCTGCACAAGGAGCCCCTGGTCTTCGAGTACGTCAAGCCCGCACAGCGCAGCTACAAGTAGCGCGCCGCCCCCTCGACTGGAGCAGAACCCATGAACCTCACCCTCAAGGTCTGGCGGCAGGACGGCCCCGACGACGCAGGACACTTCGCCACCTACCAGGCGTCCGACGTCAAGGACGAGATGTCCTTCCTCGAGATGCTCGACGTCGTCAACGAGAACCTCATCGAGGACGGGCACGAGCCGATCACGTTCGACAGCGACTGCCGTGAGGGCATCTGCGGCACGTGCGGGCTGATGATCAACGGCCAGGCCCACGGCCCCTAGAAGGGCACCGCCACCTGCCAGCTCCACATGCGCAAGTTCCGCGACGGCGAGACCGTCACCATCGAGCCGTGGCGCGCCGGCGGCCTTCCCCGTGATCCGCGACCTCATGGTCGACCGCAGCGCCTTGGACGCCATCATCGAGTCGGGCGGCTTCATCACCGCCGACACCGGCGCCGCCCCCGACGCCAACGAGATCCCGATGCCCAAGCCGGCGGCCGACACGGCGATGGACGCGGCGGCGTGCATCGGTTGCGGCGCCTGCGTGGCGGCCTGCCCCAACAGCGCCGGCCAGCTGTTCACCTCGGCCAAGCTGGCCCACCTCAACCTGCTCCCGCAGGGCCAGGCCGAGCGCTGGAAGCGCACCGAGGACATGGTCGAGACCATGGAGATGTTCTTCGGTTCCTGCACCAACTACGGCGAGTGCCAGGAGGCGTGCCCCAAGGAGATCCCGATCGACTTCATCGCCCTGATGAACCGGGACTACCTCAAGGCCAAGTTGAAGAACCGCAGCCTGCTCGGACAGTGATGTCTGGCGGCGCGGAGCGCCGCTGATGTGAGCGGGACGCTGGCGCTTCCCCCGCTCACCCGACCGGTGGTCAACGAGAACGCCACGATCACGACCACGGCCATCTCGAGGTCGTCGGCGATGCCCGGGAAGGTCCGACCGACGGCGCGCTTCACGGTCCCCATCGGTGGGTGCGGTGGCCGGCGGTGTCGATCCCGTAGCGGTCGGCACCGACCAACACCTCGCCGTGCACGGCGCAGACGACGGAGTAGGACCGCCACGCCGCGACCTCGCCGAGTCCCCAGACCGGGTCGCCGACGGTCTCCCACTCGAGCTCCCAGCCCACCGCCGTCCGCTCGCCCCGCAGGTCGGGGTCGAGGAGATCGAGGTCGTCGCCCCGGGGAACAGCCACCCCGTAGGCCTCCACCCCGAGGCTCCACCGGAGTCCTACCTCCTCGAGGACGTGATCGGCCCAGAGCCCGGGCGCCCGTACCTCGAGGTGCGGTCCCCGCGGTCTCGACAGCGACGGGTCGGAGACGGCGACCACGACATCGCGCGGTCCGTCTACCCGGGCGGCGAACCAGGCATCGGTGCGGCGCAGACCGATCTCGATGTCGAGACCGGGCCGGTCCACCTCGCCGTCGGCCACGAAGCGCCACGACTCACGGAACCCGGGCGACCCGCGGTCGGGATGGGGACGCTCGTCGGCGGTGGACAGCCCGTCGGGCCCCACCCTCAGTAGCCGACCGCGGGATCGATCACGTTGACGAGAGGCTCACCGGCCAGGAACCGGGCCAGGTTCTCGCGGAACGCCTCGAACAGACCGTCGCCGGCCCCGCTCCAGTTCCACGAGATGTGGGCGTCAGACGCACCCCCGGGTGGCGGTACATCCAGTGGCCCTCCGGGAGCGGTTCGGGGTCGGGCGCATCGATGCTGGCGCAGGCGAGAGGACCCGCATCGAGGGCACGGCGCAGCGCCGCCTCGTCGACGATGGGCCCCCGGGCGACGTTGACGAGATGGGAGTCGGGGGCCATCGCGTCGAGGACGGCGTCGTCGACGAGGCCGCGCGTGGCGGCGGAGCGGAGCCACGATCACCAGGTGATCGAGCCCGTCGGCCAACCGATGGACGTCGGGGACGAGACTCGACACCGGGAACCGGGCTCGGCAGGTCCCGGCCCCTCAGCGCACGCACTTCGGCCCCGAAGGGCAGGAGCCGTTCCGCCAGCGCCGTGCCGATGCCCCCGAGTCCGAGCAGGCCGACCCGGCGGCCGTAGAGCGTCCCCAGTGGTCGCGCGGGGAAGTTCCACACCGCGGGTGGGGCGTCGATCCAGGCGTCGGGAAGCCGCTTCTCGAAGGCGAGCATGCACGCCAGGGCCCACTCCGAGATCGGGATGGCACTCATCCCCCGCGAGTTGGTGAGCGTCAACCCGGGTCCGACGAGGTCGAGGGGAAGTCGTCGATGCCCGTGCCGATGAGGTGGACCCACTCGACGCCTCGGGCGACGACATGGGCGAAGTTCGGCACGAGCGTCGGACGGCTGATGAGCACCCGACCGGTGAGCCCCTCGGGCAGCTCGCCCTCGGCCGGGATCGGGACGACCTCGACACGCTCGGCGAGTTCGGCGGGCAGGCCGAACCTCGAGCCGTCGCCGACATGGCTGAACACGGTGAGCACCGCGGCGACCCTAGCGGGAGGTCGTCGAACCGAGGACGGCACGCTGCCGGTGGTCCGGGGCCCTCGGACCCGTGACGACGTCCACGATTCGGCGTTTCGATGAGCATTGCTAACTGATAGCATTGCTATTGATCTTCCCCCGACCGAACCGACGAGCCATGCCCGACCCCATCGTGAGCCCCGCGCCAGCCGCGCTCGACGACGCCACGGCCAGCCGCCTGCGCCTCGCGGTGCTCCGTCTGGCCCGCCGTCTGCGTCAGGAGAGCCCTCCCGGCATCACGCCCTCGCAGCTCTCCGCCCTCGCGTCGATCGATCACCTCGGGCCGGTCGCCATCGGCGACCTGGCCGCCCACGAGAACGTCCAACCCCCCACGATCAGCCGCATCGTCGGCACGCTCGAGGGGGACGGCTGGGTCGAGCGCATCGCCGACGCAGAGCGATCGCCGGGTGGCGCTGGTGCGCGCCACGCCGAAGGCGCACCGGGAGCTGGCCCGCATCCGTCGAGACCGCAACGTCTACCTCGCCCGTCGCCTCGCCAGCCTCGAGCCCGAGGAGGTCGAGACGGTGCTTCGAGCCCTTCCCGCGCTCGAGAAGATCCTCCTGGAGGACGACCGGTGACCCGCATCGAACGGGGCATGCGCGACACGTTCTCGGCGCTGGCCGTGCGCAACTTCCGACTCCTGTTCGCCGGCCAGGTCGTCTCGATCACCGGCACGTGGATGCAGATGATCGCCCAGGCGTGGCTGGTGCTGAACCTCACCGGCAGCGCCGCCGTCCTCGGGCTGGTCACGGCCCTGCAGTTCCTCCCGACCCTGCTCGTCGGACCCTACGCCGGCGTCGTCGCCGACCGCGTCGACAAGCGCCGTCTCCTCGTCGTCACCCAGGCCATCTCCGGTCTGCTGGCCATCACCCTCGGCGTGCTCGTCGCCACCGATGTGGTGCAGATGTGGATGGTGTTCGTACTCGCCGGCAGCCTCGGACTCGTCAGCGCCATCGACATGCCCGCCCGGCAGTCGTTCACCATGGAGGTGGTGGGTCCCGAGCGCCTCACCAACGCGCTGAGCCTCAACACGATCACCATGAACGTCGGGCGCCTGTTCGGCCCCGCCGTCGCCGGTCTCGTCATCTCGGGGTGGGATCTCTCGATCTGCTTCCTGGCCAACGGCATCAGCTTCCTCGCCCCGACGGCGGCCCTGCTCGCCATGCGGCGCCACGAACTGACCCAGAGCACGCCCGTCCAGCGGGCCAAGGGCCAACTACGCGAAGGATTCCGGTACGTCTGGGCCACACCGGCGTTGAGGGTGCCGCTGCTGCTCATGTTGGTGATCGGCACCCTCACCTACGAGTTCCAGGTGAGCCTGCCGGTGCTGGCACGCGACACCTTCGGCGTCGACGCCGCCGGTTTCGGGCTCCTGCAGAGCGCCATGAGCGTGGGAGCCATCGTGGGTGGACTGCTGTTCGCCACGCGAGCGGCCCCGACGCACCGCCGCCTCGGTATGGCAGCGGCCGGCTTCGGCACCGTGGTGCTGATGTTGGCGTTGGCGCCGACCTACGCCAGTGCGCTGCTGGTCCTACCCCTGGTCGGCGCAGGCAGTGTGCTGTTCCTCACGCTGGCCAACTCGACCCTGCAGCTCACCGCCGATCCCCACATGCGCAGCCGGGTGATCGCCCTCTACACCGTCGCCTTCATCGGCTCCACACCGATCGGCGGACCACTGATCGGGTGGTTGGCGCAGAGCTTCGGCGCTCGCTGGAGCCTCGCCGTCGGTGGCGCGGCAGCACTGATCGGCTCGGCGTTCGCCTGGCGGTCGCTGCGCAACCAGACCATCGGTGAGCGACGTGTCCCGGTGGGCGAACCCGCGGCGCGCCGAACCGTCGAACTCGCCCCCTCGATCACCCCGGCCTGAGGCGGGGCCCGCTCAGCCTCCGACAGTCCCTGGTGGGGGCGGCGGCGTCACCGTGCCGGGCGGTGGAGGTGGCGCGACCGGCGCTGCGGGTGGCGCCGGTGCAGGTGGGGGAGGCGACGCCGCGGCCCCGGGGGGCGGGGGCGGAGCGGATGCGCCCGACGGCGGTGGGGCCTCGTCCGCCGAAGGTGGTGGTGGCGCGGCGTTCGGCGGGGGTCCGGCCTTGAGCTCGAGGTCCACCACCCCGCCCTGGGCTTCGACGGCACGCAGATCGGCGGTGAGACGGGCGATGTCCGCGTCGGCGGTCGGCGTCGCCCGATCGGTGTCCCGGGCGTAGACGAGTGCTCCGAGATCGCGCAGCAGGGCATCGGCGTGCTTGCGCGAAGCCGCCGCATCCATCGACGACTGACCCTTGGCGACGGTCTCGTTGACCGACTGGGCGATGTTGTTCGCGCTCTGCTTGAGATTGTCCATCAGGCCCATGCGATGCTCCCGTCTCCGTTGGACGAGTCCGAGGGTACCGCGGTCCTCAGGACGGACGTCCGGGGGACCCGAGCCGGCGACAGGCGGCTGCGCTCCTAGGAACGGGCCAGGTTCTTCTCGAGCTGGCCGAGCATCGAGACCAGCGACGCCTGCTGACGGTCGGACAGACCAGCGACCGTGCGGTCGCGCAGCTCGGCCCAGAGCTTGTCCACCTTGCCCTCGAGTCGACGACCCTTGGGCGTGAGATGCACCCGGATGGCGCGACCGTCGACCGTGTCGGGGCGCCGGTCGACCAGGCCCGAGGACTCCATGCGCTGGAGCATCTTGGTGACGGTCGGCGGCTCGACGCCCAGGGCTTCGGCGAGATCGGCCTGGGTACGGCCCTCCTCGTCCCAGAGCTCCATGAGAAGGGCCTCCTGGCCGGGATGGAGCCCGACCTGCGACAGAAGAGAAGCCGCCATGGTCCGATGGACCCGGGCCACCCTCATCAGACGAAGGTTCAGGTCCACCGGTCGGTCTGCGCGCTTCGATGCCATCGATCCATGATGGGTGTTCGCCTGAGGCAGAGCAACTTCACTCAGCCAACTATTGCGACGGAAACTGGATGAGGGACGACTCCGCACTCCTGGTTCCGGTGAACCACACCGGTACTCTCACGGTGATGCCCAGGTACCTCTCACCGGCGTGGCTCGCCGCCGCCGCCGCGGCCGTCGCTGACGACACCGGGCTCCAGGAACTCGCCCCACCGGACAGGTTCGTGCTCCAGCAGGAGGTCGTGAACCGCACCGATGCCGACCCGGGGCCCACGACATGGCACGTCGTGTTCTCCTCCGGGGGCGTCGAACTGATCGCAGGACCGGCAGGGCGTCCCGACGTCACGCTGCGCTGCGACACCGAGACCGCACATCGCATCCACGAAGGCCGCGACAGCGCGGAGCAGGCATTCATGGAGGGACGCCTCCAGCTCGGCGGAGATCCGCACGAGCTGCTGCGCCGTCGGGAGCTCCTCGCCTCGCTCACCGATGCACTGGGCCCTCTGCGCCCGAGCGCTCCCTGAGCCGTGCCCGAGCTCCCCGAGCTACAGGCCCACGCCGAACGTCTCGAGGCGTCGTTCACCGGCGCCGAGCTCGAGCGGTTCAGCGCACTCACGTTCACCGCGCTGAAGACGGTGGACCCCTCCCCCGAGGCGGCGGTGGGCGACTCGATCAGACGGGTGACGCGGTATCGGGAAGTACCTCCTCGTGGACATGGGGACGCTCGCGTTCGTGGTGCACCTCATGCAGGGCGGTCGACTGACCCCCGACGAGAAGCAGTCCGCCAAGCCTCGAGGAGGCCTCGCCCGTTGGACGTTCACCGATGGTCGGGCCCTGTTGTTGACCGAACAGTCGAAGGAGAAGCGAGCCGGCGTCTGGGTCGTCGCCGGGGATCCCGTCACGCAGGCACCGATCCTGGGCATCGGACCCGACGCAGCCGCGCTCACGCTCGACGAGCTCGGCACCGCGCTCGAGGGTCCGTCGGTGCGGGTCCACGGCTTCCTACGCGACCAGCGCCGGGTGGCCGGGCTCGGCCGCCGACTGGCCAACGAGATCTGCCACCGCGCCCGGCTCTCGCCGTTCGCCCCGACGGGCAAGCTCACCGGTGAAGAGGTCGCCGCGCTGCACGAGGGCATCGCCGAGTGCATCGCCGATGCCCTCGCCGTGGAGCGCTCCCGAGACACGATGAGCTCGTCCGCCGAACGGCCGGGCTCCGTGTACCACCGCACCGGCGAGGCCTGCCCGGTGTGCGGCGACACGATCCGGGCGGTCGAGTACGCCAACTACACCGTCAACTACTGCCCGACGTGTCAGACCAAGGGCAAGGTCCTGGCCGACAACACCACGTCGAAGTTCGTGAAGTGAGCCCCCTCGGGGGCCACGTCGGACCGGGCCTCAGATGAGCCCGAGGTCGGCGACCGCCGCCCGCTCCTCGGACAGCTCGGTCACCGTTGCGTCGATGCGTGCCTGAGAGAAGTCGTCGATGTCGAGGCCCTGCACGATGGCGTACTCGCCGTCGGCGCAGGTGACGGGGAACGAGGAGATGATGCCCTCGGCCACGCCGTAGCTGCCGTCGGACGGGATGGCCATCGACACCCAGTCGCCCTCGGGTGAACCGAGCGCCCAGTCGCGCATGTGGTCGATGGCGGCGTTGGCCGCCGACGCCGCGCTGGAGAGCCCGCGGGCCTCGATGATCGCCGCGCCACGCTGCTGCACGGTGGGGATGAACTCGCCTTCGAGCCATGCCTGGTCGTCGACCAGCGCGGCCGCGTTCTGGCCCTTCACCTCCGCATGGAAGAGGTCGGGGTACTGGGTGGCCGAGTGGTTGCCCCAGATGGTCATCTTCGTGACGTCGACGAACGGTGGCGCCGGTCTTGGCCGCCAGCTGGGTCATGGCCCGGTTGTGGTCGAGACGGGTCATCGCCGTGAAGCGGCCCGGGTCGATGTCCGGGGCATTGCTCATGGCGATCAGCGCGTTGGTGTTGGCCGGGTTGCCGACCACGAGCACCCGGATGTCGGCGGCGGCGTTGTCGTTGAGGGCCTTGCCCTGGACGGTGAAGATGGCGCCGTTGGCCTCGAGCAGGTCCTTGCGCTCCATGCCCTTCGACGCGGGGCGGGCCCCGACGAGCAGCGCGTAGTCGGCGTCGTCGAAGGCCACGTTCGGGTCGTCGGTCTGGACGATGCCCGTCGAGCAGCGGGAAGGCGCAGTCGTCGAGCTCCATCGCCACGCCGCGAGCGCATCGAGAGCCGGGGTGATCTCGAGCAGCTGCAGGATGACGGGCTGGTCGGGGCCGAGCATCTGGCCGCTGGCGATGCGGAACAGCAGGCTGTAGCCGATCTGGCCGGCGGCGCCGGTGACGGCGACGCGAACGGGGGTCTTCACGAGATCGTTCTCCCGGTGGTGGGGGCGGACGGGAATGCCCGTCGAACACTAGTCAGCCGCCTGAGGCGCCCGAAAAGCGCCGATCCGTCAGAGGGTGACGGAATAGGGGAACTTGGCGTCGACGCCGCCGTCGACCACGAGGGTGCGACCCGAGACGTACTTGGCCAGATCGCTGCTCAGGAAGAAGCGCGGCCGCGGCGATGTCGGCGGTCTCCCCCATACGTCCCAGCGGCGAGTTGCCGGCGTTGGCCGCCCGCTGCTCGTCGGTGAACGCCGCATCCATGCGGGGGCTGAGGATCGTGCCCGGCGACACCGCGTTGGCCCGCACCCCGTGGGGGCCGAGCTCGACCGCCAGCGACTGCACCCAGGCCATGAGCGCCGCCTTGGCGGCCCCGTAGGCCGCGTGCATCGGGGCGGCGGTGAGCCCACTGACCGAGGCGATGAACACCATGGTCCCGCCGCCGGATGCGACCATCCGGCGGCCGAGCTCCTGGGAGAGCAGGTAGGCGTGCCGCAGGCAGATGTCGATCTCCCAATCGAAGGTCTCGTCCTCCATGTCGAGGATCGACTGCCACCTCGCCATGCCGACGATGTCGACCAGGCCGTCGATGCGACCGAGTGCGACCTCGGCATCGGAGGCCAACCGGGCGGCATCGGCGCGGGAGGTGACGTCACCCACCCACGGCACGGCCACGGCCCGACCGGCGGCATCGTCGAGCTCGGTCGCGATGTCGGCGGCACGATCGGCCTCGAGATCGACGCACACCACCTGCGCCGCCCCGGCCTGTGCGAGGGCATGGCAGGTCATGCGGCCCATGCCCTGACCGGCGCCGGCGACGACGAAGCCCCGCCCGTCGACACGGAGCCGGTCCAGGAAGTCGGGAACGGGCGAAGGATCGGACGCGGTCATGACATCACCACCCCACCATTGGGTCGCAGGATCTGTCCGGTGACGAACCTGGAAGCATCGCTGGCCAGATAGAGCATGGCCCACGACTGGTCCTCCGGGGTACCCGTCGTGCCCAGAGGCGACTGCGCCGCTCGCCCCCCGAGCAGCACGTCGTGGGCCTCGTCGTCGACCGTGCCGTCGGGCCGGGTCCAGTTCCGTTGCACCATCGGCGTGTCGGTGAAGCCCGGCGCGATGGCGTTCACCCTGATCGACGCCTCCCCGAGCTCCATGGCGGCACACCTCGTGAGGTGCGACACCGCCGCCTTGGTCATGGCGTACACCGACAAGGTGGGGGCGGGCATGTCACCCCCGGCCGACGAGACGTTGATGATCGATCCACCGTTCTTCATCGCCCGCCCTGCAGCGGCGATCCCCCAGTAGGTGCCGAACAGGTTCACCCGGGTGATGAACTCGACGTCCTCGGGGGTGGTGTCGACGATGAGGGAGTTGCGGATGACTCCGGCCACGTTGGCCCACACGTCGAGGCGTCCGCCCACCTTCATCGCGGCGACGGCGAGCTTGTTGACCTGGTCGCGCTCGGCCACGTCGGTGGGGACGACCGTCGCCATACCGCCGACCTCGGCAACCATGGCCTCGGTCTCCTCCAGCCCCTCGACGCCGACGTCGGCGATCACCACGTCGGCACCGGCCTGGGCGAAGGTCACGGCGGCCTGACGGCCGATGCCACCAGCGGCGCCGGTGACCACGGCGTTGCGACCGAGGAGCGAGAACGCGGTCACCAGCTCGTCGGCCAGCGCCGGACGATCGACGTGACCGTGCCCCTCCGGTGCGGTCCCCGACGCCTTGGCGCGTAGACCCGAGATCATGTCCATGGTTCAGCTCCCGTGTCGGACGCGGCGCTCAGACGAGCGCGGCGCGGGCGTCGACGCGGTGGCCCCGCTTCTCGAGCTCCGGGATGACCTGCGTGCCGAGGAGCTCCAGGCAGCGCATGACCTTCTCGTGAGGCAGCTTGCCGAACTGCACGTAGCACAGGAGCTGATCGACCCCGGCCTCGTCGTAGCGCACGATCTTCTCGAGGCACTCCTCCGGAGTGCCGACCACGATCATGTCCTGGTCGATGTAGTTCTGGACGTCGACCTCACCCTTGATGGACGCCTCGAGGAGCGGGAAGACCTGGGCCTGCTCTTCGGGGGTGAGGTTCGGTGCCTCCCAGGCCAGGGTGAACTCGGCGAGGTGGCGATACCACCACGTGACGGAGTCCCACAGGCCGTAGGCGTTGGCCTCGTCCATGTCGTCGGTGCAGTGCACGAGGGTGTAGGCCCCGACCCGGTCGTTGCGCACCTTCGTGAGGGGCTGGTGACCCTCGAGCTCGGCCTCGAGCTGCGCGGCCCGGTACTGGTTGATGATCTCGGCCATCGCCTCGACCGGCTGCAGGAGGGCGAACGAGAGCAGCCCGAAGCCATCGCGGCCGGCCGTGACGGCCGACGGCGCGCGCTGGCCGCGGCCAGCCACGGCGGCGGGTGCGGCAGCTGGTACGGCTTCGGGGTCTGGACGTGCTCCGGGAACTGGATGAGATCGCTGTCCCAGCTGATGCGCTCGTTGGTCCACGCGGCGACGACGAACTCGACGGCCTCGCGCCACTGGGCACGGCTCTCGTCGTTGGCGGGGACGCCGAAGGCGATCTGTTCCATGGGGGTGGAACGGCCGGTTCCCCACTCGACCCGGCCGTGGCTGAGCACGTCGACCGTGGCCACCTTCTCGGCCACGCGGGCGGGGTGCTGGAAGCCCGGCGGCATCAGGCTCACCCCGAAGCCCAGGCGGAGGTTCTGGGTGATGGTGGAGAGCGCGCCGAGCACGACCTCGTTGCTCGGGCAGGCGGAGCGCCCGTCGCGGAAGTGGTGCTCGACGCACCACACCGTGTTGAAGCCGAGGGTGTCGGCGAAGCGGATCTCCTCGATGGCCTCGTCGTAGCAGGCCTGCTCGGCGTTCATCTGACCGTGGGGAAACGGTTCGGGCCATGGCCCGATCTTCGGCTGGAACTCATAGAGCAGATCGAGCTTCACGGTGACGCTTCCCCCTGGGTGCTGTCGGCGGGCCTCGAGGACCGACCGACGTCGGACAGACCGACGATTTCGGTATTGCGAAAGAGCTTTCGCTCTGGTAGAGACTAGGGCGTCGCTCCGACGTCGTCAACGAGGTCCCGTGGCCCGACCCGCTCCCGCCGCCCAACGTGCCCTGCAGGTCCTCGACCTGCTCGTGGCCCATCCCGGGCAGCCCTTCACCCTCTCCGAGATCGTCCGACGCACCGACATCAGCCTCGGATCGGCCCACGCCGTGCTGGCCACCCTCGAGGACGCCGGCTACGTGCGCCGCCATCCGATCAGCCGAACCTACGGCCTCGGACCGGCCCTCGTCGCCGCCGGCATCGTGGCCCTCGACACCTCAGCCGGCATCCGTCGAGCCGTCGAACGAGCCCCCGCGTTGGCCCGGAGCCTGGGCACCGAGATCGTGGTGAGTGCCGCCACGAGCGACGAGATCATCTTCCTCGCACGGGCCGGCGCACCCTCCCCGCACGGCCCCGACCTCCGCGAAGGTGAACGGGTGCCCCTGGTGCCGCCGCTCGGTGCGGTCTTCCTCGCATGGAGTGACCCGGCCGAGATCGACGCGTGGGTGGCCCGCGACCCCGGCGCGTCCCCCGCCCGCGACGCTCGCCACCGAGCCAGCCTCGAGCTCACCCGGCAGAGGGGCTACACGGTCGCCGCCGCGTCCGAACTCCAGCGGGCCCTCGGCACCGCCGCCTCGGACCTGGCCGACGTACCCGGGCGCCACGACCTGCGCTCCGACCTCACCGAGCTCCTCGCCGCACTGGCCGCCGGCCCCTACGCCGTCGACGGGCTCGAAGGGGATCGCACCTACGACATCGGCGTCGTGGCCGCCCCGGTGTTCGACATCGACGGCAAGGTCGTCGCCGCGCTCACCGCGACCGGTTTCGCCCCGGGGCGATCGGCGTCCGAGATCGTGGACGTCGCCGAGGCGATCCGGGACGGCGCCGCCGTGATCACCCGGGAGTCGAGAGGCCGGGCCCCGGTCGCCACCGGCTGAAGGACCCACTCAGCCCGCAGGCGGCCCCGTCACACGGTGCACGAAGGCGGCGATCTCCTCCACCGCAGCCACGGCTTCGGGGAAGGCCGGGTAGCTCATGGGCCAGATGTGAGGCATCTCCGGCTCGACGTGGAGCGTGACGTCGACGCCGGCGTCGTGGGCCCGGGCGGCGAGACGCAGGGCGTCGTCGAGCAGCACCTCCACGTCGCCCACCTGCACGAGCATCGGCGGGCCGCCTTCCCAGTCACCGAAGACCGGAGACACCAGAGGGTCGAGAGGATCATGGCCGGAGAGGTACATCGCCGCCGCCGCGGCCGCCGACTCGTGGGAGAAGAGGCGGTCGGTGGTGGCGTTGGTCTCGTAGCTCGCCGCAGTGACGGTGAGGTCGGCCCACGGCGAGCAACAGACCACACCCGCCGGGCGAGGGAGGCCTTCGGTCCGGGCGATCAACGCCATCGAGGCCACCAGGCCTCCCCCGGCGGAATCGCCCGCGACCACGAGCCGCGACGACGGCACGCCTTCGTCGAGCAACGCCCGGTACGCGGCCACCACGTCCTCGAGCGCCGCCGGGTACGGGTGCTCGGGGGCCAACCGGTAGTCGATGGTGACGATCCGCGCGCCGATCACCGCGGCCAGGTGCGACGAGTAGGCCCGATAGGCGAGTGCCGAGGCGATGCGGAAGCCCCCTCCGTGCACGTAGAGGACCACCGGGCCCGGGCCGCGGTCGGCGCTCGAATCCGGCTCTCGTCGGCACTCGATCGCGGGGACCCCGCCGATCGTCCCTTCGAGGGCCACGGTTCCCCCTGCGAGCGGGATCTGGCTCATGGCGGCGTCGATCCGGGCGCGCTGCTCGGACAACGTCTCGTCGGGGGGTGGTGCCGGAGCCGCTGCCATCCGCTCGGCCAGGGCATGGAACTCGTCGCTCGCCATGCGCGTGGACGCTACAACCGCGGGCCTACCCGGGTCCGAGTGGCGCGGTCTGACCGGTGTTGCCCAACCAGCTCTCGTAGAGCGCGGCGTAACGCCCACCGAGGGCCACGAGCTCGTCGTGATGGCCGCGTTCGACGAGCACGCCCGCGTCGAAGACCAGCACGAGATCAGCGGCTTCGGCGGTGGACAGCCGATGGGCCACGCTGAACGTCGTGCGGCCCTCGGCCAGGCGCTGCAGCGCGGTGGTCAGCGACCGCTCGGTCCGGGGATCGACTGCGCTCGTCGCCTCGTCGAGCACCAGCAGGCCCGGATCCCCCAGGTGAGCGCGAGCCAACGCCACCAACTGGCGCTCCCCCACCGACAAGTTCTCCCCCCGCTCCCCGACCTCGGTCCGCAGGCCGTCCGGGAGGCCCCCCACCCACGGGGCCAGACCCAGGTCGGCCACCGCATCCGCGACGTCGGCATCGGTGGCCCCCGAGCGGCCCATGCGGATGTTCTCGATGAGCGAGGTGTCGAAGACGAAGCCCTCCTGGGGCACCAGCCGGATGCGCAGGTGCCGCGCCGACGGGGCGACCTCACGAAGGTCGACGCCCCCGATCACGATCCGGCCCGCGGTCGGGTCGGCCAGACGGACCAACAGCCGGGCGAAGGTGGTCTTGCCCGACCCGGTCTCGCCCACGACGGCCACCGACGTCCCCGCCGGCACCGCCACCGACACGTCGCGCAGCACCGGCGGCCCGGTGCGGTAGCGGAAACCGACCGCTTCGACGGAGACGTCGAGGGCGCCGGCGGGGAGAGGGGACCCCGGGTCGGGGTCGACGACATCGATCGGTTGGTCGAGCAGGTCGAACACCCGCCGCCACCCCGCGATCGCGGTCTGGGTCTGGTCGAGCACCTCGCCCAGCTCTCCCACCGGGCCCAGGATGAGCTGGACGAGGAAGAGGCAGGCCAGCAAGCCGCCCGCATTCAGCCCCCATTCGGGCCCCCACCACACACCCACACCCACGACCGCGGCGAGGGTGACGGCGCCGAACGCATCCCCGAGCGGGAACATGAACGCGAACCAGCGGGCGGCGCTCATCTCGGCGCGGTACTGGCGATCGGTGGCGTCGTCGAGCCGAGCCAGTGAACGCCGGCGCAGGCCGTAGGCCCGCACCGCAGCGGCCCCCTGGACGGCCTCGGACACCTCGCCCATGGTCTCCGAGACTCGATCGCGCACGACCCCGTAGGCCACGAGCTGACGCCGCTGCATGTACCGGAACGTGGGCAGGAGGGGGAGGGCGATGAGCACGGTCAGCAGGGCGAGCTGCCAGGCGTAGAAGGCCATCACGACCAACGTGCCCAGGATGACCACCGAGTTCACGATCCACGCCACCGCGCCGTACTGGGCGAAACGGGCGATCGTCTCGATGTCGCTGGTGATCCTGGAGGTCAGCTCGCCACGGCGGGTCTCGTCGTGATCGGCCGCCGAGAGACGATGGACATGGGCGAAGGCCCGCACCCTCAGTGATCGCAGCATCGCCTCGGCGGCCGCCACGAGTCGCAGGTAGGTGAAGCGGCTCAGTACGGCCACGACCAGGATGACCGCCGCACCGACACCGCAGATGCCGAAGACCACGTCGGCCTGGAAGCCCTCGTCGGCGAGCAGACCCTTGTCGACCACCTGCTGGACGAGCACCGGGATGGTGAGTCGACCCACCGCCGAGAGCACGGCGAACAACACCGTGAGCCACAGTCCCCGACGCAGCTCCGGGCTCTCACGCAGCCCCCGACGCAACACGGCCATCGCGCCGGCACCCAGGATGCCCTCGCCGGTCGCGTCCGGAGCGACGACACGGTCGGCGCGCATCTGACCCGTCAAGTCGTCGAACCCCTCGGCGTGCTCGAGGGCGAGCAGTTCGTCGTGCCCGTCGCCGTCGGGGCGATCGTGCCGACCGGGGGGAGCGACGGTCATGCGCCCGTCTCGTCGGCATAGGCCCGCACGAGCCACGCGTAGGCCGGATCGCGAGCCACGAGCTCGTCGTGCGAGCCCGAACCGACCACACGGCCGTCGGCCAGGTAGATGACCCGATCAGCGAGCTCGATGGTCGAGAGTCGGTGGGCCACGACGAGGGTGGTGCAGGCCAGCGTGGTCCGTAGGTCGTGGAGGATGGCCGCCTCGATGGTGGGGTCGACCGCGCTGGTGGCGTCGTCGAGGACCAGCACCCGGGGCCGGCGCAACAGGGCCCGGGTCAGCGCCAGTCGCTGGCGCTGACCGCCCGAGAGCGTCACGCCCCGCTCGCCGAGCTCGGTGTCCCACCGAGCGGGCAACCGCTCCACGAAGCCCTCGGCGTGCGCCACCGAGGCCGCCGCGACCAGGGCACGGTCGTCGACGGCCTCGCCCAGAGTGACGTTCTCGCGGACGGTGTCGGCGAACAGGAAGGTCTCCTGGAAGACGAGGGCCACCGACGCTCGCACCGCCTCCGGATCGGCCGTGCGGAGATCGACGCCACCCAGTCGCACCACGCCGGCATCGGGGTCGAGCAGGCGCGGGAGCAGCTCGCACAGGGTGGACTTCCCCGAGCCGGTGGCGCCCACCAGCGCCACGACCTCCCCGGCGACGATGCGCAACGACACGTCGTCGAGCACCGGTGGGTCGTCCCCGTGGGCGAACGTGACGCCCTCGAGCTCGAGCCTCAGTGGGCCCTCGGGGAGCGCCGTCAGTTCGTCGGGGTCGGGGGTCGGCTCCGCCGGCGTCGCCATGACCCGATCGAGCCGCTCGCTCGTGACCACCGCCCGGGGCAGCTCTTGCAGGAAGAACCCGATGACGCGCATCGGGAAGGCCAGGAGCCCGAACAGGGCGGTGGCCTGCACGACCTGCCCGACGTCGATCCGTCCCAGTGAGACCTGCCATGCGCCGATGACGAGGAGGGCGACGATGCCCAGGTTGGGCAGCGCATCGATGACGGGCTCGAACGTGGCCCGGATGCGGCCCACGTCGACGCGAGCGGCGCGCAGGCGGTCCGCGGCGGCGTCAAGACGCTCGATCTCGGCGTCGGAGCGACCGAGCGTCTTCACGGCCAGTGAACCGTCGAAGCTCTCGTGAGCGATCGTCGACACCTCACCGACGCGCTCCTGCACCACCCCGATCGGCACCTCGGCCCGAGAGGTGTACAGACGGTTGACGAGGGCCAGCGCCGGGAACAGCAGGACGGCCACGCCCATGAGCATCAAATCGACCGTGGCCAGGCTGATGACGGCGAAGACCACCAGGGTGAGGACGCCGAGGCTGAACGGAAGGGCGTTCAGGACCTCGGTGGAGGCGATGATGTCGTTGTCGGCGTGCGCCAGCAGCTGCCCGGTAGGGGTGTCGCGATGGAAGCGCAGCGGCGCGGCGAGGTAGACCCGGCTGAGCTTGCGCCGCCAGTCGCGCTGGGTGCGAAAGGTGAGCAGGGCGGCGAAGTAGCGGCGCAACACGATGGTCGACCCGCGGAGCAGGCCGACGGCCAGGAGGGCTGCTGCGGCCCCGAGCACGGTCGAGCCGTCGACCCGACCCTCCTCGAAGGACGGGACGATGACGGAGTTCGTGACGCGACCGAGGACCACCGTGGTGCCGACCGCCGCTGCGGCATAGACGATCGCCCCGGTGATCGACACCAGGAACACCAACGGATAGGCGCGCACGTAGCGCCGCAGGAGCCGGGCCCCGCGTCGAGGCACTCCGGTCACCCGCGACGGAGAGGTCACAGCTGGCGCGGGGTGGTCATGGCCGGACCAGCGTAGGCCCGAGGGTCAGGAGGTGAGCCGGAGACGCTCCAGGACGTCGTTGAAGGTCGAGCTGGGACGCATCGCGGCGTCGACGAGCGCCCGATCAGGGAAGTAGTAGCCCCCGATGTCGACGGGATCGCCCTGCACCGCCACCAGCTCCGCCACGATCGCGGCCTCGGCGGCACCCAGCTCGTCGGCGACGACCCGGAACCGAGCGGCGAGGCCGGGATCGACCGTCTGCCCGGCGAGCTCACGAGCCCAGTAGAGGGCCAGGAAGAAGTGCGTGCCCCGGTCATCGATCTCGTGGACCTTCCGCGACGGCGACCGGCCCTCGTCGAGGATCCGGCCCGTGGCCCGATCGAGTGTGTCGGCCAGGACCTGCGCCGTGGGGTTCTGCCCGACCGTGGCGAGGTGTTCGAGCGACGCGGCGAGGGCCAGGAACTCGCCCAGGGAGTCCCATCGGAGATGGTTCTCCTTCACGAACTGCTGGACGTGCTTGGGGGCCGACCCGCCCGCACCTGTCTCGAACAGTCCGCCGCCACCCATCAGCGGCACGATGGACAGCATCTTGGCGCTGGTGCCGAGCTCCATGATGGGGAAGAGGTCGGTGAGGTAGTCGCGCAGCACGTTGCCGGTCACCGAGATGGTGTCCTCGCCCCGCCGGGCCCGCTCGATCGACAGCCGGGTGGCCTCGACCGGGGGGAGGATCCGGATGTCGAGACCATCGGTGTCGAGATCCGCGAGGTAGCGCCGCACCTTGGCGATGACCTGGGCGTCGTGGGCCCTGGTCTCGTCGAGCCAGAAGACGGCCGGTGCACCGGTGGCACGAGCACGGTTCACGGCCAGCGCCACCCAGTCGCGGATCGGGGCGTCCTTGGTCTGGCACGCCCTCCAGATGTCGCCCTTCTCCACCTGGTGCTGCAGGAGGACCGCCCCGCTCTCGTCGAGCACCCGGACGGTGCCCGTGGCGGGCACCTCGAACGTCTTGTCGTGGGAGCCGTACTCCTCGGCCTTCCGGGCCATCAAGCCGACGTTGGGCACGCTCCCCATGGTGACCGGATCGAAGGCGCCGTTGACCCGACAGTCGTCGATGACCGCCGCGTACACGCCGGCGTAGCTCGAATCGGGGATCACGGCCTTCGTGTCCTGCGGCTCGCCCTCCGCGTTCCACATCTGGCCCGACGTGCGGATCATCGCCGGCATGGACGCGTCGACGATGACGTCGCTCGGGACGTGGAGGTTGGTGATGCCGCGGTCGCTGTCCACCATGGCGAGGTGCGCCCCGACGGCCATCGCACTGGCGATGTCGGCCTCGATCTCGGTCTGTTGGGTGTCGGTGAGCTCGGCGATGCGCGCCAGCAGATCAGCCAATCCGTCGTCGGGGTCGACGCCGAGGCGATCGAAGGTCTCGGCGTGGCGAGCGAACACATCGGCGAAGTACGTCGTGACGGCGTGGCCGAAGATGATCGGGTCCGAGACCTTCATCATCGTGGCCTTCAGGTGGATGGAGAAGAGCACGCCGAGGCGGCGCGCATCGATCATCTGCTCGGCGAGGAACTCCCGCAGGGCGCGCACGCTCATGAAGGTGGCATCGACCACCTCGCCGCTCTCCACGGCGATCGCATCGGCGAGCACCGTCACCTCGCCGTCGCCGTCGGTCAGTTCGATGCGCAACGCGCCCGGACGCGCGATCGTCACCGACTGCTCGTTGGCCCGGAAGTCACCCCGCGACATCGTGGCGACGTGGGTCTCGGAGTCCGGCGACCAGACGCCCATCGAATGGGGATGGCCGCGGGCGAACGCCTTCACCGACGCCGGCGCACGGCGATCGGAGTTGCCCTCGCGGAGCACAGGGTTGACGGCCGAACCCTTGATCCTGTCGTACCGGGCCTTGATGTCGATCTCGGCTTCGGTGGCCGGTTCGTCGGGGTAGTCGGGCACGCGCAGGCCCTTGGCCTGGAGCTCGGCGATGGTCGACTTGAGCTGCGGGATGGACGCCGAGATGTTGGGGAGCTTGATGACGTTGGCCTCGGGCCGGGCCACCAGCCCACCGAGTTCGGCGAGATCGTCGGCGACCCGCTGCTCGGGCGAGAGCGACTCGGGGAACGCGGCCAGGACCCGGGCGGCGAGGGAGATGTCACGAACCTCGACCTCGACGCCGGCGACGGAGGTGAAGGCCTCGATGACGGGGAGCAGCGACGCCGTGGCCAGCGCCGGGGCCTCGTCGGTCCAGGTGTAGATGATGGTGTGCGGTGTCGGCATGTGAGCTTCCGGTCGCGCGCGAGTGAAGTGGTGCCCGTCAGCCAGGGGCACCGTCCGCATCCTGCCACGTTCCGGCCCGACGGCCGCCCGGCGACGGTTCGGGCGGGCCTCAGCCCGCGCCCGGCAACCCGAGGTTCAAGGCGATGTCACGGGTCGCCGTCGATCGGTTCAGCGTGTAGAAGTGGAGACCCGGCACGCCGGCATCGAGGAGCTCTCGGCACAGGTCGGTGGCCAGCTCCACACCGAGAGCCCGAACGGCATCCCCGTCGGAGGCCACGGCCTCGAACCGTTCGGCCAGATGCGGAGGGAACTCGGCACCGGCCAGCTGAGCGAACCGGGCCACCTGGGTGGCGTTGGTGACCGGCATGATGCCGGGGAGCACCGGCTTGTCGCAGCCGAGGGCGGCCAGCTCGTCGATCATCCGGAGGTAGGGCCCGGCCTCGAAGAAGAACTGGGTGATCCCGAAGTCGGCCTCGGCCAGCTTCGCGGCGAGGTGGCGGCGATCGGAGGCGAGGTCGGTCGATCGGGGGTGGCCCTCGGGGTGGGCGGCGACCCCGACCGAGAAGTCGCCCACCTCCCGTACGAGGCGCACCAGGTCGAGGGCGTACTCGAACTCGTCGGGGCCGGCGGCCTCGGGGCGGTCGTCCCGATCGAGCGGTGGGTCACCGGCGAGGGCCAGGATGTTCGCGATGCCGGCTTCGCGGTACTCGACGAGCAGGTCGACGAGCTGCTGGCGGGTGTGGGCGGCGCAGGTCAGATGGGCCATGGCCGTGACCCCCGTGTCTCGCTCGATGTGGATCACCACGTCGCGGGTGCGGTCCCGGGTCGAGCCGCCGGCGCCGTAGGTCACCGAGACGAACGAGGGCCGCAGAACGGCGAGCTCACCGATCGTCTTCTCGAGGTCACGAGCGGCCTCGTCGGTCTTCGGGGGGAAGAACTCGAACGAGCACGTGCGGCCGGCAGCGAGGAGGTCGGCGATCTTCGTCATGGCGCCTCCAGGCTACGGGGAGGGCCGTCGCTCGGCCGCCTCGACGGTGTTGACCAGCAGCATCGCTCTGGTCATCGGGCCCACCCCACCGATGCGCGGCGAGAGCCATCCGGCGACCTCCGCCACCTCGTCGGCCACGTCGGACACGAGCTTCTTGCCCTCGAACGACACACCGGCGGCGACGACCGCCGCCCCCGGTTCGACCATGTCCGCAGTGACCAGACCCGGCGATCCGGCGGCGGCCACGAGGATGTCGGCCTGCCGGGTGAAGGCACCGAGATCGGCCACACCGGTGTGCACGACGGTGACCGCAGCGTTGGCGTGGGGTCGCTTGAGCGTCAACAGGTTGGCCAGGGGGCGTCCGATCGTGAGGCCACGCCCCACGATGACCACGTGCCGACCGGCGATGGGCACATCATGGTGGACGAGCAGCGCCTGGATGCCGGCGGGGGTGCACGGCAGAGGCCCGTCGACACCCTGCACCAGGCGGCCGAGGTTCACCGGGTGGAGGCCGTCGACGTCCTTGGCGGGATCGACGGCGAGCAGCGCGGCCTCGAAGTCGAGGTGCTTCGGGAACGGGTACTGCATGAGGTAGGCGTCGACGGCGGGGTCGGCGTTGAACCGGGCCACGACCTCGAGCACGTCGTCCTGGGTGGCGTCGGCCGGGAGATGGGCGTGGTGGGAGGTGATGCCCAGCGCCTCGCAGTCGCGGTGCTTCATGGACACGTAGTTGGCCGACGGACCGTCGTCTCCGACCAACACGGTGCCGAGCCCGGGAGTGACACCCGCGGACCGGAGGGCATCGACCCGTCCCGCGAGGTCGGCCTTGATGCCCGCTGCCACTGCTTCGCCGTCCAGGACCTGCGCTGTCATGGCCGCCGACCCTACCCTCGTGGCCGTCATGCCAACCTCCGCCGCGCCGGCCGCCATCGCCACCGACCCGCTCAGGATCGGGCCCCTCGCGCCCGACGTCCCCGTCGTGCTGGCGCCGATGGCGGGCATCACCAACCGGCCGTTCCGCCGGTTGTGCCGGGAGTTCGGCGGGGGGCTGTTCGTGAGCGAGATGGTGAACGCCCGGGGTCTGGTGGAGGGGGGCGAGAAGTCCTGGCAACTGGCCGCATTCGACGCCGACGAGTCGCCACGGTCGATCCAGCTCTACGGCACCGATCCCGCGGTCGTGGCCGAAGCGGTGCGCCGGCTGGTGGGCGATGGCCACGTGGACCACGTCGATCTCAACTTCGGCTGCCCGGCACCGAAGGTCACCCGCCACGGCGGTGGGGCGGCCCTCCCGGCTCGGCCCCGGCTGTTCGCACAGGTGGTGGCCGCCGCCGTGACGGCCGCCGGTGCGGTGCCCGTCACCGTCAAGATGCGCATGGGCCTCGACGACGAGCGGCTCACCTTCCTCGGCGCGGGGCGCTCGGCCGTCGACGCCGGGGCGGCCGCGGTGGCCCTCCATGCCCGCACGGCCGAGCAGCGCTACTCGGGGAGGGCTTCGTGGTCGGCGATCGCCGAGCTCGTCGAGAAGGTGGACGGCGCCGTCCCGGTGCTGGGAAACGGCGACATCTGGGCAGCCGGCGACGCACTGGCGATGATGGCCACGACGGGCTGCGACGGGGTGGTGGTGGGACGGGCCTGCCTCGGCCGACCGTGGTTCTTCGCCGAGCTGGATGCGGCGTTCCGGGGCGAGCGCCCACCCGCTGCTCCCCTGCTGGGCGAGGTCGTCGCCGTCGCCAAGCGTCACGCCCGCCTGTTGGCCGACGCCGTTGGCCCGGATCGTGCCGTCCCCCAGATGCGCAAGCACCTCGGTTGGTACCTCACCGGCTTCGCCGTCGGCGGCGAGGCGCGTCGGACCCTGATGGCCGACATGACCCTCGCCGAGCTGGAGTCACGCCTCGACGCCCTCGACCCGCTCCTCGCCCAGGACCCCGACGCGGGTCGACGGCCTCGCGGCACCCAGGCCGGTCCGCACCCGGTCGTGGTGCCCGACGGTTGGCTCGACGCCGGGGCGACCACCGTCCCGGACCGTCACGCCGACGCGGCCGTCAGTGGTGGGTGACACGGGCCTCGTTCTCGTGCTGGCGTCGGGCTCGCCCCGCCGCCGGGAGCTGCTGGAGGAGGTCGGGGTCCGCTTCGAGGTCGAGCCGTCCGACATCGACGAGTCGATCCGTCCGGGCGAGGACGGCCCGCGCTACGTCGAGCGGCTGGCCGTCGAGAAGGCGTTGGTGGCGGCCCGTCCGGACGCGGTGGTGCTCGCCGCCGACACCACCGTGGACCTCGACGGCGACCTGCTGGGCAAGCCCGCCGACCGGGCCGAGGCGGTCGACCTGATGGCCCGGCTCTCCGGGAGCACCCATCAGGTGCACACGGGCGTCGCCGTGGTCTGGTTCGCCCGGGGCGGGGCCCCCGAGCCATCGGTCCTCGCCGGGGTCGCCACCACCGACGTCACCCTTGCCGAGCTCCCCCCGAGTGGGTCGAGTGGTGGGTCTCGGGCCCCGAGCCCTACGACAAGGCGGGCGGCTACGCGCTGCAGGGCGCCGGGGGGATGTTCGTGAAGGGCATCCACGGCAGCCCGAGCAACGTGGTGGGCCTGCCGCTCGACCTGGCCGCCCGGCTCCTCGCGGCGTCAGGCCATGACCTGCTGTCCTTCCTTCCCTGACCCGGCAGGGTCAGCGAGGAGCGGGGGCCACCAGCTCGATGGCATTGCCGTCCGGGTCGCGCAGCGGCAACGACGGCTTGCCCAGCTCCGACACGACCCCGTCGTGAGCGATGCCGTCGGCGGCCAGGTGATCGGCCCAACGCTCGAGCGATGGCCCGTCGGGCACGGCGAAGGCGAGGTGGTCGAGCGGCGAGGTGGCCGGGTCCAGCGCCGTCGCCGGGGAGAGGACGACGACGAGGCGGGCCGAACGGTTGCGCAGAGCGACCGTGTCGGGGAGCTCGACCAGGACCTCCATGCCCAGCACGGCGGTGTACCAGTCACGGGAGGCGGCCACGTCGCTCACCCGCAACTGCACGTGGGAGAAACCGTTCACGGGACAGTTCGTCGACGTCATCTCGATCACCTTCTTCGTCTCGGGATCAGGGCCGTGCTGTCTGCGCCACCGGCCACGGAGCAACCCCCTCGGCCGGAACGCGTCAATGGCGGAAGTGGCGCTCCCCGGTGAAGACCATGGCCAGACCCCGGGCGTCGGCGGCGGCGATGACCTCGGCGTCGCGGACCGAGCCACCCGGTTGGATCACGAGGACGCGCGCGGGCTTCGACGGCGGCGTCGAGGCCGTCGGGGAACGGGAAGAACGCATCCGAGGCGTAGGCGCCGCCCTCGGCGCGGCCGTCGGCCTTCACCGCGGCGAGGTGGCCGGCGTCACGGCGGTTCTGCTGGCCGCATCCGATGCCGACGGCCGCACCGTCCTTCACCAGGACGATGGCGTTGGAGGTCACCTTGGCCACGACCCGCCAGGCCAGCTCGAGGTCGGCCCACTGCGCCTCGGTGGGGACGGCGGCGGTGACGACCGACCACGCCGCACGATCGACGGTGACGGGGTCGGGGGTCTGCACGAGGTAGCCGCCGTCGACCGGTCGCAGCGACAGGCCGGACGGCCCGGGAGGCGTCGCGGTGAGGAGCCGGAGGTTCTTCTTCTCCTGGAGGCGGGCGAGGGCGTCGTCGTCGTACCCCGGAGCCACCAGCACCTCGGTGAACACCGGGGCGATGGCCTCGGCCACGTCGAGGGTCACTGGTCGGGTGAGGGCGACGATGCCACCGAAGGCGGACACCGGATCACAGTCGTGGGCCCGGGTGTAGGCCGACAGGATGTCGCCGCCCACGGCGACGCCACAGGGGTTGGCGTGCTTGATGACGACGGCGGCCGGGCCCTCCCCGAGGGAGTGCACCAAGCGCCAGGCCGCCTCGGTGTCGTAGACGTTGAGGTAGCTCATCTCCTTGCCGCCGTGCTGGACGGCGGTGGCCCACCAGCCCTGCTCCCCTGCGGTCGCGTAGCGGGCCCCGACCTGGTGCGGGTTCTCGCCGTAGCGCAGGACCTGGGCGCGGTGCAGTGTGAGCGAGAGCGTCTCCGGCAGCTCGACCGGGGCAGCCGCCGACCCGGCCGGGTCGGCGGCCGCCGGCTGCCCGGCGTCGAACCAGGCCACGATCTCGGCGTCGTAGGCGGCGGTGTGCGCGAACGCGTCGCGGGCCAGCCCGACCCGGGTCTCCGTCGAGAGCGAACCCGACTCGGCGAGCTCGGACAGCACGCCGCCATAGCGGCTCGGATCGGTGACGATGCCCACGAAGGCGTGGTTCTTGGCCGCGGCGCGCACCATGGCCGGCCCGCCGATGTCGATCAGCTCGATCGACGGCTCGGCGGAGAACGGATACAGGTTGGCGACCACGAGATCGATGGGTTCGATGCCGTACTCGGCCATGTCGGCCCGGTGCTCGGGATCAGTGGGGTCGGCCAGGATGCCGCCGTGGACCTTGGGGTGCAGCGTCACCACGCGGTGCCCGAGGATGGCGGGCACGCCGGTGAGCTCGGCCACATCGGTCACGGACACGCCGGCCTCGGCGATCACGCGAGCGGTACCGCCGCTCGACACCAGGTCCCATCCCAGGTCGTGGAGGCCCCGGGCCAGATCGACCACACCGGTCTTGTCGTACACGGACAGAAGAGCCCTCACCGGACACTCCCCCTCTCGAGGATCTCGGAGATCGTCTGGACGTACAGGCGCCGTTCGACGCCCTTGATGCGCTCGTGGAGCGACTCGACGGTGTCGTCGGGAAGCACCGGCACGGCCTCCTGGGCCAGGATCGGCCCGGCGTCGACCTCCTCGGTGGCGACGTGCACCGTGCAACCGGTGACCTTCACCCCGTAAGCCAACGCATCGGCCACCCCGTGCCAGCCGGGGAAGGACGGCAGGAGGGCGGGGTGGGTGTTGATGATGCGCTCGGGGAAGGCCTCGAACACACCGGCCCCCAGGATCGTGCCGAATCCGGCCATGGCCACGAGGTCGATGTCCCACCCGCGCAGCACACCCACCAGCTCGGCGGTGTAGCCGTCGCGATCGAAGTCGCGCCCGTAGCTCTTGCGCTCGAGGATCTCGCAGGGGACACCGTGGCTGGCGGCCACGTCCTCGGCACCACAACGACGATCGACGACGGCCAACGCCACCGGGAGATCGGCGGACACGATGGCATCGAGGATGGTCCCGCTCCCCGATGCCAGCACCGCCAGTCGCATAGGCGGGCGAACCTACCAGTCGTCCTCCGGGCCGGCGGTCGGCGGGCACCGGGTCGTGGGTAGGGTGGCTCGGGTGGGGGCCACGACGAGCACCACGGTGCTGCACTGCGACGGCCTCACCCGCCGTTACGGCGACCGTCTCGCAGTCGACGATCTGTCGTTCGAGATCGGTGTGGGGGAGACCTACGGCCTGCTGGGCCCGAACGGTGCGGGCAAGACGACCGCCATCTCGATGGTCGCGGGGATCCTCGCTCCGGACGAGGGGACGGTCACCGTCGCCGGCGAGACGGTGGGGGCCTCGAGAGGCGACGGGCAAGGCGGCCATCGGTCTCGTCCCCCAGGAGGTCGCCCTCTACACCGATCTGACCGCCGAGGAGAACCTCCGCTTCTTCGGGCGGCTCCAGGGGTTGTCGGGCGCGGCGCTGGATGCCCGCATCGCCGACGTCCTCGACGTGGTGGGGTTGCGCGAGCGGGCCGGAGAGCGCATCGACACGTACTCGGGCGGGATGCAGCGTCGTGCCAACATCGCCGCCGGCCTGTTGCACCGCCCCGCGTTGCTGATCCTCGACGAGCCCACCGTCGGCGTCGACCCCCAGAGCCGCAACCAGATCCTGGAATCCATCGAGGTGCTCGGGGGTGAGGGGCTGGCGGTGCTCTACACGACGCACTACATGGAAGAAGCGGAGCGTCTCTGCGACCGGGTGGGCATCATCGACGACGGTCGACTCGTGGCCGAGGGGACCCGCGACGAGCTGGTCGGCCGCGTGGAGGGGCACGCCCGGGTGGAGGTGCGCATCCTCGGCGACGCCGGCTCACTCGCCGAACAGGTTCGGGACCTGCCCACGGTGCTCACCGCCGAGGCCGAGGACGGATCGACCGTGGCGCTGGTCGTGGAGGACGTGGCGAGCGCCCTGAGCGCCGTCGTCAGGCTCACGGACCGCAGCGGGATCTCCCTCGTCGGTGTCGAGGTGCAGGAACCCGACCTCGAGGACGTGTTCCTGCACCTGACGGGCAAGGCGCTACGGGACAGGTCATGACCACCGGTCCCGCGCCGGCGATGCGGGCGACCCGATCGCGTTCGAGTCGTGCCGCCCGGCTCGTGGCGACGACCGACCTCCTGCGACGGTTCCGCAACCGCTCGGCCCTCATCACCGCCTTCGCCGGACCGCTGGCCTTCGCCGTCGTCTTCAGCGTTCTGGTCGGTGGAGCCACCTCGCCCTCGTTCACGATCGGCGTCGTCGACGCCGACGGGTCTGCGCTGTCGGGAACGCTCACCTCCGGACTGCTCGAACCCCCGCCGGCGACCGCCGACGAGACCAGCCCGGTGCGCTTCGAAGTCGTCGAGGACCGAGCCGCCGCAGAGGCGGCGGTGGACGACGGCGACCTCGATGGGGCGATCGTCATCCCCGACGGATTCTCGTCCGGGTCGACCAGCCCGACGCGGTCGGTCTGCTGGTGGTTCGAAGCCCCGAGCGCGCCATCGGCGGCGAGGTGGCGGCATCGGTCGCGTCGACCATCGCGGCCGGCTTCACCCAGACCAGGATCACGCAACGCCTGAGCGACGCGGACACCGAACCGGCCGTCAGCGGAGCGGACGGGACGAGCCCCGAGGCGATGCCCCTCGTGCTCGACGATCTTCCCGTGGGAGGTCGCGGACATCGAGCCGTCCGCCTACTACGGGGCGGCCATGTCGATCCTGTTCCTGTTCTTCACCGTCGGCTTCGCGGCGCGCTCGGTGATCGCGGAGAAGCGAGGCGGCACCCTCGCCCGCATCCTCTCGGGCCCCACGAGTCCGGCCGCGCTCATCTTCGGCAAGACGCTCTCGGTCTCGGCGCTGGCCCTCGCCGGCTTCGTCACGGTCTGGGGCGTCACCACCGTGGTCTTCGGGGCCGACTGGGGACCACCGGGGGCCGTGCTCGTGCTGATGGGTGCCACGGTGGTCGCGGTGGCGGGAGTCGCCACGCTGGTGTCCTCGCTGGCCCGGACTCCCCAGCAAGCCGAGTCGTACACGGCCGTCGTCACGTTCGCCCTCGCCCTCATCGGAGGCAACTTTCTCGGCCCGGGCCAGCTACCCGGTGTGTTGCGCCAGGCGTCGCTGCTCACGCCGAACGGATGGGCGTTGCGGGGATTCACGGACCTGGCGTCCGGTTCGACCACGTTGACCGGTCTCGGACCGACGATCCTCGTCCTGCTGACGTTCGGCGTCGTCTTCGGTTCCGTTGGTCTGGCCCGGGTGCACAGGTTGATGCTCTCGTGAACCGACTCAGGGTAATGGCGGCGTTCGTGGCGGTGCTGTTCCGTTCGCTCTCACGCGACAGAACGGCGTTGTTCTTCATGTTGGCCCTGCCGGTGATCGTGATGGTCATCATCGGCGCGGCGTTCGGAGGTCCCGAGCGGATCCGTGTCGGCGTGGTGGACCTCGACGGGAGCCCGATCGCCACCGAGCTGGCCGAGGGGTTCGACGCCGCGGACGGGCTCATCACCGTGGACTACCCGAGTGTCGAAGCCGCCCAGGAAGGCATCCGACGACAGGACGTACCCGCCGCACTGGTCCTCCCTGCCGGGCTCGGGGCCAGCGTGGCCGGACCCGAGCCCGCAACGATCGGCTTCATCGCCCGATCCGGTGACCAGAACGCGTTCACGGCGAGGATCGCCGTCACGGGAACCCTGGACGAGCTCGGTGCGCGGGTAGGAGCCGCCCGGGCGGTGGCTCTCGACGGCGGCCAGAGCTTCGACGACGCGCTCGAGGCCGCGCTCGGAGAAGGACCGTCGGCCGACGTTCCCGTCGAGACCGTGCAGGTCGGCGGTGGCCAGAGCAGAGACCTCAGCCGCTTCAGCCTCGTGGCCCCCCAGAACCTCGTGCTGTTCGTGTTCATCACCTCCCTGAGCGGCGGGGCCTACCTGGTGACCGTCCGCCGCGCCGGGGTCCTCCGCCGCGTCGCCTCGACGCCAACCGGCACCGGCACCCTGCTGGGGGGGGTCGCCGTCGGCTGGTTCTCCATCGCCCTCGCCGAGTCGGCCCTCATCCTGACCGTCGGCGCGCTGGCCTTCGACGTCGACTGGGGAGATCCGCTCGCGGCGGCAGCACTGGTGGCGGTCTTCGCTGCGGTGAGCGCCAGCGCAGGGCTGTTGATCGGCGCTCTGGGGCGCGACGAGGACAAGGTCGGCTCCCTGGCCCCGATCATCGGGATCGTGCTCGGAGCACTCGGCGGCTGCATGGTGCCGATCGAGGTCTTCCCGGCCCCGATGCTGGCCATCGCGCACGCCATCCCCCAGTTCTGGGCGGTGCAGGCCTGGCAACGGCTGATCTTCGAGGGCGCCGGACTGGACGGCATCGCCGGTCCGGTCCTCGTGCTCCTCGCCTTCGCCGTCGCCCTGCTGGGCACGGCGACGATGGCGCTGCGACGACAGCTCTCCTGACGCCCCGGCCCGACGCCGGAGCCGGCCGCGTGCGGTCCGGACCGGCGAGCGGGCACACTGGGGATCGTGGATGCCCTCCCGGCCCCTCAGCCCGCGCCCGCTCCGGCGCGCACCCGCGGCCTCGGCACCTGCGCGCTCATCGGGGTGGCCTGCGGCTTCGGGGTGCCACTGGCGGCGTGGGCGCTGCGCCTCGGTGCCTTCAGCCTCGTCCTCCTGCCCCTGGTCGCCCTGGGGGTCGGCGCCGTCGTGGGCGGCTCGACCCGGGTGAGCCCGCGCGCCGCCGGAGCGGCGTTCTTCGGCGGGGCCATGGTGTGGGCCGTCATCGGCGCCGGCGGAGGGCTCCTGTGGCCGGTGCGGGTGGTGCTCGGTGCGATCGTGGCTCTCGTGGCCGGCGCGGCGTTCGCGACGGCGGTCGCCTGGCGCCAGCGACGCCGGTCGACGTCGACGGCCCTCACCCGCCCCTGATCCAACGACCGATTCCGGCTCGACGCGGTCAGCGGGAGCGAAGTGGTTGCCCGGCCAGTGCACCGGTGTGCTCGCCGTCGACCATGAAGACCTCGCCGTTCACGATCGTCCACCCGTAGCCCTCGGCCTTCTGGACGAACCGGCCCGCGCCACCCGGGAAATCGCGAGCGAAGGTCGGCAACGGCAGCCGCAATCCGTCGAGGTCGAGCACGTTGACGTCGGCCTTCGCCCCGGGGCGCAGCACGCCCCGGTCGGCCAGGCCGGCGAACGCCGCGGTGTCCGACGTCATCCTCCGTACGCCCTCGCCGATCCCGACCAGACCCCGCTCGCGAACCCAGTAGGAGAGGAAGAAGGTGGGCTGGCTGGCGTCGAGGATCTGACCGACGTGGGCGCCGGCATCGGCCAGCCCCATCATGATCAGCGGGTCGGTGAGCATCTCCGCGATGACGGCGAAGTCCTGGTTGAGCACCGGCCAGTTGAGGACGACGGCACCCCGGGTGGCCAGGCACAGGTCGACGTAGGCCTCGATGGCCGACGTACCCGCCCGCTCCGCGTGCGCCGCGAGGCTGTCGGCGGCGACGCAGTCGTAGCGGGCGCCCCGGTCGGGCGTGAGGACGAAGAACTCCCGCCAGGGCTCGAGACCACCGGGGCCGTCGCCGCCGTCCACGAGCTCGGCGCGCCGGACGGGATCTCGCATCGCGCCGAGCCGCTCGGCTTTCGAGGCGCCCGCCAGGAACGCCCATCCGGGCCTGTGGTCGAACGGCGTCACGTGGTCGAGGGAGAAGATCACCCCGATACCCCGCGACGTCGTCTGCGGTCGCAGTTCGGCGCCGGCGGCGTTGGCCTCGGTCACGAAGGCCAGGGTCTGCCGCCACAGCGCGGGGTCGGCGAAGGTGTTGGTCAGGTTGAAGGTGAACGGCCGACCGGCGGCCCGGCTCATGGCCGCCATGAGCCAGACCTCCGAGCGAGCCCGCTCGAGCCCGGGACCGTCACCGTCGAAGCGGGGCGCCGCGCCGAAGAACCCACGCCGGTGGCGCCCGACCGTCACGGCCAGCTCCACCAGCTCCGCCTCGCCGGCCCACGTCCCGGGGACGTTGCGTCCGTCGGGGGCCACGTGTCGACGGGTGCGCGACGTGGAGAACCCGAGCGCGCCGGCCGCCATGGCCTCGTCGATCGATCGCACCATACAGGCGAGCTCGTCCTCGGTCGGATCGGCATCCGGATCGAGGGAGCGCTCGCCCATGGCGTGGTAGCGCACGGCACAGTGGCCGACCATCCCCCCGACGTTGACGCCCTTCGGCGCGGACGACAGCCAATCGAGATACCCGCCATAGGTCTCCCAGCTGAACGGGAGGCCCTCGAGGATCGAGGCCGCAGGGATGTCCTCGACGGACTCCATCATCCGGGCCAGGTACCCGTGATCGCCCGGGTTCACCGGTGCGAACGTCACCCCGCAGTTGCCCAGGACCACTGACGTGACCCCGTGCCAGCACGACGAGGTGCCCAGGGGGTCCCACCCGAGCTGAGCGTCGAGGTGGGTGTGGAGGTCGATGAAGCCTGGCGTGACGAGTCGCCCGTCGGCGTCGAGCTCACGGCGACCCGGGCCGACGCCCGGCTCGACGACGGTGACGGTGTCGGCATCGATGGCCACGTCGGCGGCCAGAGGCTCGGCGCCGGTGCCGTCGACGACCAGTCCCCCACGGATCACCAGGTCGTGCATGGGGCAACGCTATGTCGGCGCGGCCCGGGTGGTGCCCCGGGAGCCAGGTCCGGTCAGGCCCAGCCGTGCTCGCGGACGACCTCGACCATGAGCTCGCCGGCCTCGGTCGGGTTCTTGCCGACCCGCACCCCGGCGCCCTCGAGGGCCTCCATCTTGGCCGCCGCGGTGCCCTTGCCGCCGGAGACGATGGCCCCGGCGTGGCCCATCTTCTTACCCGCCGGCGCGGTGACGCCGGCGACGTAGGACACGACCGGCTTGGTCATCTTGGCGGCGATGAACTCGGCCGCCTCTTCCTCGGCCGACCCGCCGATCTCGCCGATCATCATGACGGCCTTGGTGTCGGGGTCGGCCTCGAAGGCCTCGAGGCAGTCGATGAACGACGTGCCCGGAACCGGGTCGCCACCGATGCCGACGCAGGTGGTGACGCCGATGTCCTGCAGCTTGAGCTCGTAGAGAGCCTGGTAGGTGAGCGTGCCCGAGCGGCTGACGATGCCCACCGGGCCACCCGCCTTGGCGATCTCGCCGGCGGTGATGCCGATGTTGCACTTGCCGGGGCTGATGATGCCGGGGCAGTTCGGCCCGAGGAGGCGGACGCTGGGGAAGTCGCGCTGGAGCTTGTTGTAGAACCAGGCCTCGTCGTGGGCAGGAACGCCCTCGGTGATGCAGACGATGAACTCGACACCGCCTTCGGCCGCTTCCATGACAGCCGCCCGGACGCCTGGAGCCGGGATGAAGATGCAGCTGGCGTTGGCGCCGGTCTCGGCGACGGCGTCGGCCACCGAGGCGAAGATCGGGATGCCGTCGACATCGGTGCCGGCCTTCTTCGGGTTCGTGCCGGCGACGACGTTGGTGCCGTAGTCACGGTTGCGCAGGCCGTAGAAGCGGCCCTGGGAGCCGGTGAGGCCCTGGTAGACGACCTTGGTGGTCTCGTCGACGAAGATGCTCATGTCGGTCCTCAGTTCTTCCCGGCCAGCTCGACGGCCGTGCGGGCCGCCTCGAGCATGGTGGGCCGGCTCTGCAGCTTGTCGGACAGGTGCGGCTCGAGCAGTGCCCGGCCCTCCTCGGCGTTGGTGCCATCGAGGCGGATGACGATCGGGGCGGAGATGTCGACGCGCTCGAGCGCCTCGATGATGCCCTTGGCCACCTCTTCTCCGCGGGTGATGCCCCCGAAGATGTTGATGAAGATGCTCTTGACCTTGGGATCGTCGTTGATGACCTGCAGTGCGCCGGCCATCACGTCGGCGTTGGCGCCGCCGCCGATGTCGAGGAAGTTCGCCGGATCACCGCCGACCTGGTTGACGACGTCGAGCGTGCTCATGGCCAACCCGGCGCCGTTGGCGATGATGCCCACGTACCCGTCGAGGCCCACGTACTGCAGGCCCTTCTCGTGGGCCGCTTCCTCGCGGACGTCGCGCACCTGGGTGAGGGCGTAGTCGCCCCACTCGTGGCGGAACTCGGCGTTGGCGTCGAGGGTGACCTTGGCGTCGAGGGCGTGCACGTCGCCGTCGGTCTTCACGATGAGCGGGTTGATCTCGGCGAGGTCGGCGTCACCCTCGGTGTAGGCGGTGTAGAGCTTGCGCAGCATCTCGACCGCACCGTCGGTGACGTCGGGGTTGAGGTCGGCGGCGAGCACCCAGGCCCGTGCCGCGTCCTCGGTGAGGCCGTCGACGGGATCGATCCAGATCTTGGCGATGGCGTCGGGGTTGTCGACCGCCACCTGCTCGATCTCGACGCCTCCCTCGGCGGAGAGCATGCCGAGGTGCTTCTTGGCGGACCGGTCGAGGGTGAAGCTGGCGTAGTACTCCTCGGCGATGTCCGAGGCGTGCTCGATCCAGAGGATCCGGGTGATGTGACCCTTGATGTCGAGACCGAGGATGTTGCCGGCGTGCTCGCGCACCGCGTCGGCATCGGGGGCGAACTTCACGCCCCCGGCCTTGCCCCGCCCACCGGCGTGCACCTGGGCCTTCACCATCACCGGGTAGCCCACCGCTTCGGCGGCGGCCAGCGCCTCGTCGACGGAGTCGACTGCTCGCCCTTCGGAGATCGGGATGCCGAACTGGGAGAAGAACTGCTTGCCTTGATATTCGAGGAGATCCACGAGGCGACAACGTAGTCAGGATGGTCGCGGCCGACCCAAACGACCGCCGTCAACGACCGGGATGTGGGTTCGCCGCGTGGGGCCGGGGATACTGGTGGACATGAGCCCGGTGCAACAGACTCCGAAGCGCAGCCCCCGGGCGATGGTGCTGGCCGTGGGCGGGATCGTGCTCGGGATCGCGCTCGTCCTCGGCCTGTTCGTGGTGGCCATCCCGTCGCTCACCGAGTCCGACACCATCGAGGTGCAACTCGGCGACGACACCTTCGAGGCGGGATCGGCCGCCCGCCTGTCGAGGGCGATCGCCGCCGACGGGCCGTTGCTCTTCTCTGACGTGTCCAGCGGCCAGCGCGACATCTACCTCCAGCACACGGGCGCCTCCGAGACCGAGGACTGGGCGGCCTTCGACGCCCGCCGGCCGGGTCAGACCCGGGACTGCTCCCTCGAATGGCAGCAGGACACGGGGGAGTTCGTCGACCCCTGCGACGGCACCGTCGTGCCGGCCGACGGCGAGGGCCAGCTCTCCTATCCGGTGACGGTGACCGATGACGGGATCGTGATCGTCGACCTCAACCCCGACGATCCGTCCACCGCCGACACCACGGCCGAACCCGCGGGGCCCTAGTCGACCGGTGCCGGTCGACGGGGGAGAACTCAGCGTTTGGTGAGCGGCGCCCAGGCCAGGAGCAACTGCTTCGTGCCCACACCACCGGCGAAGTGCACGTGGGCCACGGTCTTGTCGCCCGTTCCCTCGATCGAGGTGATGACCCCGTCGCCGAACTTGGGGTGCTCGACGTCGTCGCCGACCTGCAGACCCAGCTGATCGGCCCCGCTCGGCGTGGGGGGCGCCGGCTTGAGCGCGGCCTCGACGACCCGGTCACGATGGCTCTGGCCGCCGCCGATGACCGATCCGGTCCAGTCGTCGTCATCACTGCGCCTCGAGCCGAACGAACGCCCCCCGCTCCGCGAGCCGGAGCCACCCCAGCCCCCCGGGGTCGGCCGCCGTGAAGCCCGTCGGTTGCCCTGCACCGACTCGACCAGCCCCTCGGGGATCTCGTCGAGGAAGCGGCTCGGCGGGTTGTACTGCGTGCCGCCGTAGATGTTGCGGGCCCAGGCGTGGGAGAGGTAGAGCCGTTCACGGGCCCGGGTGATGCCGACATAGGCGAGGCGGCGCTCCTCCTCGAGCTCGTCGGGCTCGCCGATCGAGCGGAGGTGGGGGAAGACGCCGTCCTCGAGCCCGACGAGGAACACGACGGGGAACTCGAGTCCCTTCGCCGCGTGCAGGGTCATCAGCACCACCGACGACTCGTCGTCGGTCGAGCTCGTCGGTGTCGGCCACCAGGCTCACCTGCTCGAGGAACTCGTCGACGGATGTCGAACTCCCGGGCCGAGCCGACCAGCTCGGCCAGGTTCTCGATGCGACCCTCGGCCTCGATCGAGTGCTCGACCTCGAGCTCGGCCACGTAGCCGGAGCGCCCGCAGCGCCGCCTCGAGCACGGCCGCCGGGCCCTCGGCGAGAGGGCGGCGAGCCGTCGATGGAGCGCCAGGAACGTCGCGATGCCCTTGACGGCTCGCCCCGTGACACCCCGGCGTCGGTCGCCTCGCGCGAGGGCGTCGAGGAAGGTGAGGCCGTGGCTGCGGGCGTAGACGTCGAGCTCGCCGACCGTGGAGTCGCCGATCCCCCGCTTGGGCACGTTGAGGACCCGCTTGACGCTGACCTCGTCGGCCGGGTTGGCCAGCGGCCTTCAGATAGGCCAGACGCGTCCTTGACCTCGCGGCGGTCGTAGAACCGGGTGCCGCCGACGACCTTGTAGGGGATGCCGACGCGCATCAGGTACTCCTCGACCACCCGGCTCTGGGCGTTGGTGCGGTAGAAGACGGCACAGTCGCCCCACCGCTGATGGCCCCCGTCGTGGAGGTGCGATGAGCTGGTGGGCGACCCACTGGGCCTCGTCGCCCTCGTCGTCGGCGTGGTAGCGGACGATGCGCCTCGCCCGTGCCGGCTCTCGGTCCACAGCTCCTTGGGCTTGCGGCCCATGTTGTTGGCGATGACGGCGTTGGCGGCGTCGAGGATGGTCTGGGTCGACCGGTAGTTCTGCTCGAGCAGCACGACGGTGGCCTCGGGGAAGGCGTCCTCGAACTCGACGATGTTGCGGATGTCGGCCCCGCGGAACTTGTAGATCGACTGGTCGGCAGTCACCCACGACGCAAGTTGCGGTCGCTCTCCGCGGCCAGCAGCAGGACCAGGTCGTTCTGGACCCGGTTGGTGTCCTGGTACTCGTCGACCAGGACGTGGCTGGAACCGCTGCTGGTAGTGGGCCAGCACCTCGGGATGGCGGCCGGAGCAGCTCGACGGCGTTGACGAGGAGGTCGTCGAAGTCCATGGCCCCGGCCTTGCAGCAGCCGGGCCTGGTACTCGACGTACACCTCGGCGATCTTGCGTTCGAAGATGTTGGCGGCCCGCTCGGCGTACTCCGCGGGGCCGACGCCGTCGTTCTTGGCCGCGCGAGATGACGCTCTGCACCGACCGCGGCGGGAAGCGCTTCGGCGTCGAGGTTCAGGTCGCGCAGCACGTAGCCGCAGAGCCGGACGGCATCGGCCTGGTCGTAGATCGTGAACGACGACGGGTAGCCGAGCAGCTGGCCGTCCCGGCGCAGGATGCGCACGCACGCGGAGTGGAACGTGGAGACCCACATCTTCTCGGCGACGGGCCCCACGAGGGCGGCGACCCGGTGCTTCATCTCGTCGGCCGCCTTGTTGGTGAAGGTGATGGCCAGGATCTCGAACGGGGAGACTCCGAGGTCCGGATCAGGTGGGCGATGCGCTGGGTGAGCACACGGGTCTTGCCCGATCCGGCCCCGGCGACGATCAGCAGCGGCCCCTCGGTGTGGGTGACGGCCTCGTACTGGGCCGGATTGAGGCCCTCGAGAAGGTCGTCGTCGCCCATGGCGGCACCCTACCGGTGGCCGACGACGACCCCGGAGGGGCGATCCGCAGAGTTGCGGACTCAGCCGGCGTCGGGGTAGCCGGCGTATCCGTCGCCGTCGAGATCGGCGCAGATGGCCGGATCGGGCATCGCGGCGATGCAGTCACCGCCCCCGATGAGGTAGACGAACTGGCCGTCGCCGAAAGGGTCGATGCAGTCACGGCTCGAGCCCTCGACGCAGGCGCTGCCGGGAACCGTCGCGGGGATCACGGGCGCAGCGGTGGTCGTCGGCGTCGCCGTCGTCGTGGGTGCGGCTGTCGTCGTGGGTACGGCCGTGGTCGTGGGTGCGGCCGTGGTGGACGGAGAGGTGGCGGCCGTCCCGGCGACGGCCGTCGTGGTCGTCGCCTGGTCGCCGTCGTCGCTGGTGCAGCCGGCGACCAGGAGCCCGACGGCGGCCAGGGTCACCGCGGCGAGACGCCCGATCCGTGCCATGGCGGCGACGCTACCCGCCGACGAGCAGGCGGCTGCGGAACAGCTCGAGCACCTGGTCGAGCGCCTCACGGGTGGGATGCCCGGGCTCGTCGACCAGCTCCTCGGTGAGCACCGAGTGGGCTCGGCCGGAGATGCCCCACGGGTTGCCTTTCGACGAGTCGATCTCCACGCCCACGAAGCCGTCACCGAGCTCTCGGCGGAGCCGTTCGAAGCGCTCAGCCGGCACGGCCATGTCGCCGGTGAAGCGGAGCCCCAGGACGCACACGCCGTCGGCCACCCGCTCCTTGACCCGGTCGAGGTCGTCGTCGGAGAGCTGCACCGACTCCTTGGCCGACCTGGTGAAGCCGATCGGCAGCGACGGCTGCGACAGCACCGGAGCGATGACCTCCTCGTCGGCCATCATCGCCAGCGCGAACCCGCCGGTGAAGCACATGCCGACCGCCCCGACGCCGGGCCCTCCGCAGCTCTCGTGGGCGTCGCGGGCCAACGCCCGCAGCCAGTCGGTGACGGGGGCACGGCGCTTGGTGGCGAAGGCGGCGAACTCCTTGGAGACGCAGGCCGGGGCGATGGTGCGCGCGATGGACAGCGGGCTGGGGTCGGCGCCGGGCTCTCCGAAGAGCACGGGCAGCACGACGGTGCATCCGAGGTCGCGCACCCTGCGGGCGAACTCGGCGACGGCCGGGGTGATACCGGGGATCTCGGCCATCACGATGACGGCCGGCCCCTCACCGCTGCGGTACACGGTGCGGGTGGTGCCGGAGTGGGTGAAAGCGGTGACGGTGAAGTCGACGAGTGCGTCGGGCATGGATCCCCACCGTAGGTCCCACCGGTACCGTGCGGCCATGAGCGCGGCCATGCCCCTCCCCCGACCCAAGCCGTTCCGCTTCGGGGTGCAGGCCAGCGCACCGCCCGGCGGGTTCACGGGCACCGCGGCCGACGGGGAGGCGTGGCGGGCGCTGGCCCGGCGGGTGGAGGACCTCGGGTTCGACACGCTCACGGTGGCCGACCACCTCGACGAGCAGTTCGCCATCACCCCCGCGGTGACCGCCGCTGCCGAGGCCACTTCCACGCTGCGCGTCGGTGGACTGGTGTGGTGCAACGACTACCGCCACCCGGTGGTGATGGCCAAGGAGGCCGCCACCATCGACGTGCTGTCGGGCGGCCGCTTCGAGATGGGCCTCGGCGCGGGATGGATGACCTCGGACTACGCCGGCGCCGGCATCGCGCTCGACGCGCCGGGCGTGCGCATCGCCCGACTGGCCGAAGCCGTCACGGTGATCCGGGGACTGTGGGCCGGGGGGCGGCTGAACCACACCGGGGAGCACTACCGCATCACCGATCTGGAGGGGCACCCGGTCCCCCTCCAACGGCCCGGGCCTCCGCTGTTGCTCGGCGGGGGTGGTCGCCGGATGCTCTCGCTGGCCGCCCGCGAGGCCGACATCGTCGGCCTCAACGTCTCGCTGGCCAAGGGGGTCATCGACGCCGACGCGGGACCGAACGCCACCGCCGAGGCCACCTTCGAGAAGCTCCGCTGGATCCGCGAGGCAGCCGGCCCGCGCTACGACGACCTCGAGCTCCAGGTGCGGGTCCACGTGGCCGCCATCACCGACGACCGTGACGCCATGGCCGAGGCACTCGGCCCGGCGCTGGGCATCTCCCCCGCGGACGCCCTGGCGTCGCCCCACGCGCTCGCCGGGACAGAGTCCCAGGTCGTGGACCTGCTCCACGAACGTCGCGACCGATTCGGGATCTCCTACGTGGGGATGGGTGTCGACGCCATGGACGCCATGGCCCCTGTCGTCGCCCGCCTGCGCGGGAGCTGACGGTCGCTACCCTTCGGGCCCAGGGGCGGCGTGTGCCGTCGAGCACTCCGGGGGATGCGATGACCACCAAGACCGAGCGACCCAGCGCCGTGCGCCTACAGCCGGCGTTCGACGACCCCGACGCCGTCCTGTCGTCGATCCGGGCCGTCGACGAGTGGTGGCCCCTCGCCCGCTACGCCGGGTCGGAGAAGGAGGTCCGGGCGACGGGCGGGAACCCGGGCGCGACGATGTTCGTCCCGCCGTGGTTCCGTCGTGACTTCGCCCTCGGGGGCCAGCCGCTCGAAGCGGGCGCTGAGCTGATCCTGGACAACCCGAGGTTCGTCGACGGGGCCCGAGCGGTGTTCGGTCCCCGCGTCGAAGTCCGACCCACCACCGTCTACGTCAATGTGATGGTCCCCGGCCCGGTGCCCTTCGTGCCCCACACGGACGTCCCCGCGTTCCGCGGCGTCACCCGTGACGACCACCCGGTCTGGCTGCTCCACCAGATGATGGACTCGGGGCTCTTCGACGACTTCAGGGTGCGGCTCGCCACAGCGGTCTCGTGGTTCTTCGCCGGCCCCGGTGGGGCCTTCCACTTCTGGCCCGAGGGCCCCGAGGCACCCTCCGAGGTGATCGAGCCGCCGTTCGCCAACGTGGCGGTCCTGGCCGACAACGAGCGGACCTACCACGGGGTCGCCCGCGTGGGCGAGAAGGACGATGCGCTCATCGACGAACTCACCCGCGAGTCGCTGCTGCACCGCATCGACGGAGGGTGGGAGATGCGTACCGGTGACGACGTCGTGGGCACGACCCCGGACGATCGCGTCCGGATCACCGTGTCGTGGAAGGGCGAGATCCACGACGACGACGAGCCGACCGACGAGCTCGACCTCGACCGTGTGGTCGACACCTTCGTCACCGACCTCCGCCGGCGCGGTGCGGCCGTGACCGTGCCGGAAGACCCTCACCACGACGACTCGTGGGTGTCGGTCCTCGCCGAGACCTACGGCCGCCGCCCCCCAGCAGCGTGCCCCGCTGACGGTCGGATCCGTCCGCCGCCTCCCTCTCGGCAGCTCCTGAGGTCAGGTGAGGATCTGCTCGATCCGGGCCAGGGTCCCGGCCATGTTGGCGCGGGTTCGCTCGGCGCCCCGGCGCACCAGCGGCTTCGAGAGGGTCGACTCCTGACGGATGTCCCAGCTCTCGCGCACGCGGGTCCCGCCGTCGACGGGCTCGAGCTCGTAGCGCCAGATCCGCCCGGCGACGTGCTGGCCGATCCACCCCGGACCGCGGGTCTGCCAGGCGATGCGGCGGTCCTCCTCGAACTCGACGACCTCCGACACCATCGAGTACGGGATGCCCATCTTCATCGACATGCCGAACCGGCTTCCGAGGGCGAGACGCTCCGAACCGGTCTTGGCCTCCACCACCGTGCCCGAGCCGTCGATGTCGTGATGGCGGGCCGGGTCGGCGAGCAGGGCGAAGACCGCCACCGCATCGGCCGGGATCACCCGCTCCACCGTCACGACGTCGGGCACATCGCTCACGTTCGGACTGTTCGTCGGCGTCGTCCGGCCGGTTCGGGCCTTCGGCGTCAGGGGCATCGGGTTCGTCGGGCATGTGGCCAACCTAGGCCGGACGGCCCGATCAGCCTCCCAGTGACGCCAGCCAGTCCGGATCGGGAGGACATTCGCTCGAGACGTCGACGACCATCCCGTCGGGGTCGAGGAGCAGCATCCGACGTTGCCCGTAGAACAGATCACGGGGCGGTTCCAGGATCTCGACGCCCTCGGCCTCGGCCCGCCGGTGCACGGCATCGACGTCGTCGACCACGAGGGTCAGGAGTCCACCCGTCGGAGTGGGACGAGCCATCGGGCACGATCTCGTGGTCCCGGGCGATGAGTCCGAGCTCCAGCGCCGGCGAACCCGGTACCTGCAAGTGCACGAACCAGTCGCTGTCGAACTCGACCTCGTACCCGAAGAGGCTGACGTACCAGTCCCGAGAGCGAGGGAGGTCCCCGCTCAGCACCGAGAAGAAGCTCCCGTCGCACGACGCCAGGCTGGAGCCGGACCCCGGCGGACGAGGTCACTCCCACTCGATGGTGCCGGGCGGCTTCGACGTGATGTCGTAGGCCACCCGGTTGACGCCCGCCACCTCGTTGATGATGCGGCTCGACATGCGTCTCGAGCAGCTCGTACGGGCAGCCGGGCCCAGTCGGCGGTCATGGCGTCCTCGCTGGTGACCGCCCGGATGATGATCGGGTGGCCGTAGGTGCGCTCGTCGCCCATCACGCCGACCGATGCGGATGTCGGGCAGCACGGCGAAGGCCTGCCAGATCTCCCGCTCGAGCCCGGCCGCGCTGATCTCCTCGCGCACGATGGCGTCGGCGTCGCTGCAGCATCGCCACCTTCTCGGGCGTGACCTCGCCGATGATGCGCACCCCGAGGCCCGGGCCCGGGGAAGGGCTGGCGCCAGACGATCTCGTCGGGCAGCCCGAGCTCGGTCGCCGACCTTGCGGACCTCGTCCTTGAACAGGTCGCGCAGCGGCTCGACCAGCTCGAAGTCCATGTCGTCGGGCAGGCCGCCGACGTTGTGGTGGCTCTTGATCTTGGCGGCGTCCTGGCGTGCCCGACTCGATGACGTCGGGGTAGAGCGTGCCCTGCACGAGGAAGCGGGCGTCGGTCGATGCCGCCGGCGGCCTCCTCGAAGACCCGGATGAACAGCTCGCCGATGGCCTTGCGCTTGTCCTCGGGGTCGGTGACGCCGGCCAGGCGCTCGAAGAAGCGGTCGGCGGCCCGCACGTGGATGAGCTCGATGCCCTGGTGACGCCGGAAGGTCTCGACCACCTGCTCGCCCTCGCCCTGGCGCATGAGGCCGGTGTCGACGAAGACGCAGGTGAGCTGGTCGCCGATGGCCTTGTGCACCAGCGCGGCGGCCACCGCCGAGTCGACGCCGCCGGACAGCCCGCAGATGACCCGGCCGTCGCCCGACCTGGGCGCGGATGGCGTCGACCTGACGTCTCGATGATCGAGCTCATCGTCCACGATCGGGCCGCACCCGCAGCGTCGTAGAGGAAGTGCTCGAGCACCTCCTGGCCGTGGGGGGTGTGGACCACCTCGGGGTGGAACTGCACGCCGAAGATCCCTCGCGTCGTCGGTCCTCGAAGGCGGCCACCGGCGCGTCGGCGGTGCAGGCCGTCACCGTGAACCCGCCGGGGGCACGGCGATGGAGTCGAAGTGGCTCATCCAGACCGACTGGTGTGCCGGCTGGGTCGGCGCCGAACGAGCAGGCCGTCGCCGGTCGACCGTCGAGATCGGTGCGGCCGTACTCGCCCCGGCCGGTGCGGGCGACCTCGCCGCCGAGGTCGCGGGCCAGCAGCTGGGCGCCGTAGCAGATGCCCAGGATCGGCACGCCGAGCTCGTAGACGCCCGGATCGATCGACGGTGCACCATCGACGTGGACCGAGGCCGGCCCGCCGGAGAAGATGATGCCGGACGGGGCGCGCGCCGCCACCTCGGCCGCGGTGATGTCGTGGGGCACGATCTCGGAGTAGACGTGCGCCTCGCGCACCCGGCGGGCGATCAGCTGGGCGTACTGGGCCCCGAAGTCGACGACCAGGACGGTGTCGTCGGTCGGCCGTACGGAGTCGGTCATCAGATCATCCAGTGCTGGGGCGGAGGGCGGAGCGCATGGACCCGGCGGGCCGGGGGGCCGTCCGGCACGGTGGATCGCATCGGACTGTCGTGTCCGCACGCGCACGACGAATGGCGAGACGGGAACCGCGGCCGGAAACGACGTGCGCGCCCGGCGGAGCGGATCCGGGTCAGTGGCCCATCCCGACGCCCTGGGCCTTCTGGAGGTTCTTGCCCTCGGTCTGCAGCGCCGGTGCGACCATGACCTCGGCCTTCTGGAACTCCTTGACCGTCTCGTAGCCACAGGTGGCCATCGACGTGCGCAGCGCCCCGAACAGGTTCATGCGGCCGTCGTTCTCGTGGGCCGGACCGACCAGGATCTCCTCGAGCGTGCCCCGGATGGCGGTCTGGACCCGGGCGCCGCGGGGCAGGGTGGGATGGAAGGTGGCCATCCCCCAGTGGTAGCCCCGGCCCGGAGCCTCGGAGGCGGCGGCCAGGGGCGAGCCGATCATGACGGCGTCGGCGCCGCACACGATGGCCTTGGCGATGTCGCCACCGGTGCCCATGCCACCGTCGGCGATGACGTGGCAGTAGACGCCGGTCTCGTCGAGGTGGCGCATGCGGGCGGCGCGGGCGTCGGCGATGGCGGTGGCCTGGGGAACGCCGATGCCGAGCACGCCCCGGGTGGTGCAGGCGTGACCGGGACCGACACCCACGAGCACGCCGGCGGCACCGGTGCGCATGAGGTGCAGGGCGGCCTGATAGCTGGCGCAGCCTCCGACGATCACGGGGATGTCGAGCTCGCGGACGAACTTCTTGAGGTTGAGCGGCTCGACGGACTTGGAGACGTGCTCGGCCGACACGACGGTGCCCTGGATGACGAGCAGGTCGAGCTCGGCGTCGATGAACTCCTTGGCGAACGCTGCCGTGCGCTGCGGGGTGACCGAGGCACAGCTGACGACGCCGGCGTCCTTGATCTCGCGAATCCGGCGACCGATCAGCTCGGGCTTGACCGGTTCGGCGTAGAGCTCCTGCATGCGCGCCGTCGCCTTGTCGGTGGACAGCTCGCTGATCTCCTCGAACAGCGGCTCGGGGTCCTCGTAGCGGGTCCAGAGACCCTCGAGGTTCAGCACGCCGACACCACCGAGACGGCCGATCTCGATGGCGGTCGCCGGGCTGACCACGCCGTCCATGGCCGAGGCCATGAGAGGAAGCTCGAAGCGGAAGGCGTCGATCTCCCACGAGATGTCGACGTCCTCGGGATCACGGGTACGCCGACTCGGCACGATGGCGATGTCGTCGAACCCGTAGGCCCGGCGCCCCGACTTGCCCATCCCGATCTCGACCTCGGCCATTCGGCTGTCCCTTCGCTGTGCTCGTCGTGGAGAAAACGGCGAAGGGAGGCCCGCTCGGGCCCCGACTCCGCTGAGCCCCGAGCCTACCCGCTCCCGCTCACGGTCCCCGGTCCGCCGAACCGGCCTCGGCTCAGCTGCCGGCGAGGGTGCGCAGGACCTGCTTGGCCACCTTCTGGTTCATCGACCAGAGCGTGGATCGGCCCTTGTCGGAGACCTGCTCGACGATGCTCCCGCCCGTCAGAGCCTCCACGCTCTGCAGCCCGTCGACCATGGCCTTCGAGGTCGCATCGGTGACCTTGTAGCCCATGTCGGTCAGGGACTTGACCACGTCGTTCTGGGCCACGGGTGCCGGCGCCGCGGTGGCGATGATGCGCAGGGCGTCCTTGGTGAGCCCGGCACCCTGGGTGATGGCGTCGGACACCGACAAGGTGCCATCGGGGTTCTCGTCCATGGATGCGAGCCACTGGCGGACCTGGGCCACCAACTCGGTGTGGGTGTTGCCTTCGAAGATCAACTGGGGCATGAGCGAACGGTAGCCCGGGATGCCGCGACGCGGCTCAGGCGTGGTCGCGCCGATCCGCCTCGCCCGGCCTCGCGCCCCACGGAAGGGGTCGGTCCGCCGGGTCATAGGTGCCGGTCACCAGGCACAGCAGGTTGCGCAACATGGCGCCCGTGGCACCCCAGATGGTGTCGCCCACCACGTCGAAGAACGTGATGGGCCGGTCCATCGGGGGCACGCCCCACCGCTCCTCACGGAAGACGCCGTCGGCGAGCAGCTCGGACAGGGGAACATGGAGGACGAGCTCGACCTCCGCCGGCGAGGGCACGAGGTCGGGAACCCGGTCGAGGACGGCCACGTAGGGGGCGATGAACGAGTGGCTCGTGACCGTCCGGAGATGGTCGAGCTCGCCGATCCGGGTGACGGTCGCCGCGTCCAGGCCCACCTCCTCGTTCGCCTCGCGGAGGGCCGTGGACCACAGGTCCTCACCCGGCTCCTGGCGCCCACCCGGGAAGGCGACCTCACCGCGGTGGCTGCGCATGTGCTGGGCCCGGCGGGTGAGGACGACCACGGCCTCACCCGCGAGCTCGTAGATCGGCACCAACACGGCCGACGCCTTCACACTCGGACCTTCGCGATCGGACGGCTGGGCGGGGGGCGCCGTCGCCAGAGCGGTCGTCACGTCCACCAGCGACGGACGGCGCTGATCCTCGGGAAGGTCCGCCCAGGGCGCCGGTCGCCCCGCCACGGTCGATGACGGGCGAGGGATGGGCTGACGGCCGCCCCGCGCGGTCACGGGGCTAGGAGGTCTGGGCGCGGGCGTCGACGAGCTGGCGCAACAGATCCGGCATCCCCGCCGTCTTGAGGTTGGCCATCACGCGGCCGGGGGTCTCGTCGCCGCGCTCCCACTCCATCCAGGCGGCGAGCAGCTTCTCCGGGTCGGGTGCGGGGATGTCCATGGCCGGAGGATACCCAGGCCGACTCGGCGCTCCGCTCGCGCGGCGAGACGCGGAGACCACGTCGACGGTCCCGATCCTGCGGCGCAGCGCCCTCTACCCTGCCGACTCGTGACCGCCGAGCGCTCGTCGGCTGCGTCCGGGTCCTGGCGCGATGCCCTCCTCGACCCGACCAGCTTCTTTCCCGTCCTGCTGCTGTGCATCGCCACGATGATCGTGTTCCCGTTCACCGGCCTGTTCCGTGGCGGCGGCATCATCGTGTTCCCGTTCGCCGCTGCACTCGTCTTCGTCGCCCTCCACCGCTCCGGCGTGAAGCCGAGCACCATGCGCAGCGCACTCGCGACGATCGCCTTCGTTGCCACGGTCCTCGTCGCGAGCGTGATCATCGGGTTCCGGACCGACATCGACGAACGCCACCTGCTCGCAGTGGAGGCCGTGGGGTTCGCCCTGCTCTTCGCCGTCGTCTTCCCCTCGGTCGTTCGCACCGCGCTGGGCCACCGACGCGTCAACCTCAACACGCTCACCGCGGCGATCAGCGCCTACCTCATCATCGGGCTCTGGTTCACCATGATCTTCCTGGCCATGGGCTCTGTCCACCACGCTCAGTTCTTCACCAACGTCGTCGAGCCCAGCACCGGCGACTTCGAGTACTTCAGCTTCATCACGCTGACCGCGGTCGGGTACGGCGACCTCGCTCCCGTCACGCTGGCGGGCGGGCGGGAGCGGTTGCACTGGCCGTGCTCGGACAGGTGTACCTCGTCACGACCGTCGCCCGCGTGGTGAGCCTCTACGGCTCGGAGCGTCGCGAGCGCTCGACCTCGGGACTCCAGGAGTTCAAGAGCCAGAACCCGGAGTGAGCCCGAGCGCGACGATGGGCCGGCCCCGGAGGACCGACCCATCGCTCGAGCGTCGTGTCGACGCGACTCAGGCGCAAGGCCGGGTCACATCATTCCGCCCATGCCTCCCATGCCACCCATGCCCCCCATGGCGGCGGCCGCAGCGGCCGCGTCGCCGGCGGGCTCGGGCTCGTCGGCCACGAGCGCCTCGGTGGTGAGCAGCAGAGCGGCGATGGACGCCGCGTTCTGCAGCGCGGCGCGAGTCACCTTGGCCGGGTCGATGACACCGGCCTTGAGGAGGTCGACCATCTCGCCGGTGGCGGCGTTGAGGCCGACGTTGCCCGTCTCGGACTCGATCTGCTGGACGATGACCGCCCCTTCGAGGCCGGCGTTGTCGGCGATGAGCCGAGCCGGGGCCTCGAGGGCTCGGTGCACGGCGCGGGCCCCGGTGGCCTCGTCGCCGTCGAGCCCGGCGATGACGTCGACCAGCCCGGCGCGGGCCCGGAGCAGGGCGGTGCCGCCGCCGGCGACCACGCCTTCCTCGATGGCCGCACGCGTGGCGCTGAGGGCGTCCTCGATGCGGTGCTTCTTCTCCTTGAGCTCCACCTCGGTGGCGGCGCCGACCTTGATGACGGCCACGCCACCGGACAGCTTGGCGAGGCGCTCCTGGAGCTTCTCGCGGTCCCAGTCGGAGTCGGTGTCGTCGATCTCGCGCTTGATCTGCGCGACCCGGCCGTTCACGTCGGCCTCGTCACCGGCACCCTCGATGATGGTGGTGTCGTCCTTGGTGACGATGATCTTGCGGGCTGAACCGAGCAGGTCGAGCGTGGTCGAATCGAGCTTGAGCCCGACCTCTTCCGAGATGACCTGACCACCGGTGAGGATGGCCATGTCGGCCAGCATGGCCTTGCGGCGCTCGCCGAAGCCAGGGGCCTTGACGGCCACCGAGTTGAACGTGCCGCGAATCTTGTTGACGACCAGCGTGGCGAGAGCTTCGCCGTCGACGTCCTCGGACACGATCAGCAGCGGCTTGGTGGACTGCATGACCTTCTCGAGCAGGGGCAGGAGGTCCTGCACCGACGAGATCTTCGAGTTCACGAAGAGGATGTAGGGGTTCTCGAGCACCGCTTCCTGGCGCTCCGCGTCGGTGACGAAGTACGGCGACAGGTAGCCCTTGTCGAACTGCATGCCTTCGACGAAGTCGAGGTCCATGCCGAAGGTGTTGGACTCCTCGACGGTGACGACGCCGTCCTTGCCCACCTTGTCGATGGCGTTGGCGATGACCTCACCGATCGTCGTGTCGGCGGCGGAGATGCTGGCGACCTGCGCGATCTCGGACTTGTCGTCGATCTCCTTGGCCTGGGAGTGGACGCTCGCCACGGCGGAGGCGACGGCGGCCTCGATGCCCCGCTTGAGCCCCAGGGGGCTGGCGCCGGCGGCCACGTTGCGCAGGCCCTCGCGGACCAGGGCCTGGGCCAGAACGGTGGCGGTGGTGGTGCCGTCACCCGCGATGTCGTTGGTCTTGGTGGCGACTTCCTTCACGAGCTGCGCGCCCATGTTCTCGAAGGGGTCCTCGAGCTCCACCTCACGAGCGATGGACACGCCGTCGTTGGTGATGGTGGGGGCGCCGAACTTCTTGTCGAGGACGACGTTGCGGCCCTTCGGGCCGAGCGTGACCTTGACGGCGTCGGCCAGCTTGTTGACGCCGGCCTCGAGGGCGCGCCGGGCGTCCTCGTCGAACTTCAGGATCTTTGCCATGTCAGGAGTCCTTACTTGATGACGGCGAGAACGTCGCGGGCGTTGAGGATGAGGACGTCTTCGCCGTCCGCGGTGATCTCGGTGCCGCCGTACTTGCTGTAGACGACCGTGTCACCGACCTTGACGTCGACCGGGATCACGTCGCCGGTCTGCTCACTGCGGCGGCCCGGTCCGACGGCCAGGACCTCGCCCTGCTGGGGCTTCTCCTTGGCGGTGTCGGGGATGACCAGGCCGCTGGCCGTGGTCTCCTCGGACTGTCCGGGGCGGACGACGATGCGGTCCTCGAGGGGGTTCAGGTTCATGGAAGGCGCCTCCGTTGGCGGGTTCTGGCACTCGCGGCAGGGAAGTGCTTAGCACTCTCCCTGATCGACTGCTAACGATAGGCCCCGATACCCGGCGGGGCAACCCGACGCGTCAGCCCGCGGTCGAGCGCAGGCGCAGGTTGGGCTGCGCACCGACGTCGAGAGGGCTGGGGCCGTCGGACTGGAGGCGATACCAGCCGGTCGCGGCCACCATGGCGGCGTTGTCGGTGCACATCGACCGGCTGGGCAGGAACGGATGCAGCCCGTCGGCCATGCAGGCGTCGATGACACGCTCCCGGAGCTGAGAGTTGGCCGCGACGCCACCCGCGAGCACGAGGCCCTTGGCCCCATGGTCACGGGCGGCCCGACGGGCCTTCGTGACGAGCACGTCGACCACCGCCTCCTGGAACGACGCCGCCACGTCAGCCGTGGCCACGTCGGGGTTGCGACGCACGTGGTTGACCACGGAGGTCTTCAGACCCGAGAAGGAGAAGTCGTAACCCTCGTCCAGGATGGCCCGGGGGAAGGCGATGGCCTCGGGGTCACCCTCCATGGCGATGTGGTCCACGGCCGGGCCACCCGGATACCCGAGACCGAGATAGCGGGCGACCTTGTCGAAGGCCTCGCCGGCGGCGTCGTCGATGGTCGAGCCGAGCACCTGATAGCGCCCGTGCCCTTCCATCAGCACGAGCAGGGTGTGCCCGCCAGAGACGAGCAGCACGATGACCGGGAACTCGAGACCAGGCTCCTCGAGCAGGGCGGCGTAGAGGTGGGCCTCGAGGTGGTTGACGGCGACGAAGGGGACGTCCCACACGAGCGCCAGCGTCTTGGCCGCGCTGACCCCGACGAGGAGCGCCCCGACCAGCCCGGGGCCGACGGTGGCCGCCACGGCATCGACGTGATCGTCGTCGATGCCCGCCTCCACGAGCGCGCGGGCGACGACCGGGGTCAGCAGCTCCACGTGCGCCCGACTCGCGATCTCGGGCACCACCCCGCCGAAACGGGCGTGGAGGTCGACCTGACTCGACACCACCGACGAGAGCACGTCACGCCCGTCGACGACGACGGCGGCTGCGGTCTCGTCGCAACTGGTCTCGATGCCGAGGATGCGTTGGCCGGTCACGAAGCTGGTCCTTCCGGGTCACGGGACATGGGGAGGGCCGCCTCGATCATGGCCAGTCGGTCCGAGTAGTCGGCGCCGGCCACGTCGTGGGCCCAGAGGACGAGCGCGTCCTCGAGCGGCTTGGAGTAGTAGCCCTTCCGCACCCCGGCGGGCACGAACCCGAAGCGGCGGTAGAGAGCGAGGGCAGGCTCGTTGGACGCCCGGACCTCGAGGGTCACGGAGCCGACCCCGAGCTCGACGCCACGGCGGATCAGGGCCAGAAGGAGACGGGTGGCGACGGCGCGACCACGACGATCGGGGTCGACGGCGATGGTGGTCACGTGAGCCTCGCCCGCCACGAGCAGCGCGCCGGCGTAGCCGATGACCCGGCCGTCGTCGCGGGCGACGAGATAGACGCGCTGATCGCCCCGGCCGAGCTCGGCCACGAAGAGCCCGAGCGACCAGGGGGTCGTAGAGGTGCGGCCCTCGATCCGCAGCACACCGCGCAGGTGACGCCGGCGCATGGCCTCCACCACGATGTCAGCGGGCTCGCGGTCGTGGTCGACCGGGGCAGACCCGGCCGGCGTCGAACGGTGAACGGGCGGGTTCCCCGACGGTCCGGTCATGGTCATGCGGAGGGGCGGGTGACCCAGTTGATCTCGGCGTCCGGACGACGCAGGTAGAGCGGTTGGAGGTCCCAGGGCTTCACCCAGTCCTCGCGCAGGGCGCGGGCGTGCGCCAGCATCACCAGCGACGACGCCGACGGATAGGCCAGCCCCTCCTCCACGATCTCGGTCTTGCGGAGGCCCTCGAAGACCTCCTTGTACCGCACGGCACCGTCGCCGACGAGGAGGCACTCCTCGCTGGCGGCCAACAGCTCCGAAGCCAGGTCGTCAGGAGAACCGACCCGGTGATCGGACAGACGTTGGATGCCACCGGGGACCTGTCGGTAGAAGGCGTAGAAGAGCTCGCCGCGCCGAGCGTCGATGGCTGCGACGATCAGGCGGGAGGTGAAGCGGACCGGGAAGGCCAGCAGGTCGAGGCTCGACACGCCGATCATGGGCACGTTCAGGGCGTGGGCCATCGCCTTCGCCGCCGCCACACCGACGCGCAACCCGGTGAAGAGGCCCGGACCCAGGTCGACGGCGACGACGCTGATCTCCGAGAGCTCGATCCGCGCCTGTCGGCAGGTGAACTCGATCGCCGGGGTCAGGACCTCGGCGTGCTGGCGGGCACGGCTCGACTGCGTCGAGGCGAGCACGCCTTCGTGACCGCCGACGGCGACGCTCACCTGGATGGTGGCGGTGTCGATCCCGGCGATCAGCACGGCTCGTCCTTCCCGACGCCCGGAGCGTCGGCTTCGTGGATCCACGGCGACACCGCTGCGGCCACCGCGCGGGTGCGGGCCTGCCAGCGTGACCCGACGGGCACGAGCTCGATGATCCGGTCATCGTCGACGTCGTCGCAGAACGAGAAGCTGACCTGCAGGTAGTCGGCCGGGAGAGCCGGGGCGACGGCGTCACCCCATTCGATGACGGTCACACCGCCGTCGTCGAGCATCTCGGGCACGCCGAGATCGAGCACTTCGACCAACGCCTCGAGCCGGTAGACGTCGAGGTGGTTGAGCTCCAGGCGTCCGGCGTAGTTGTTCACGAGGGTGAAGGTCGGGCTGGTGATGCGATCCTCGACCCCGAGCGCAGCCCCGAAGCCCTGCGTGAACGCGGTCTTCCCGGCACCGAGATCACCGGCGAGGAGGATCAGGTCACCGGGCCGCGCCAACTCCGCGAGGGCCGCGGCCAGCATCTTCGTGGCGTCGACCGAGGTCGTGCGGGCGTAGATCATCGGGCGGTCCGCGCCGCACGCAGGAGGAGCACCCGCCGATGCTACCGACCGTGGGTGCGTCCTCAGGTGCCCACCGCGCGGATGGCCGCGTCGACGACTCGCACGGTGAGAAGTCGCACGAGGTCGACGTCGGCGTCGACCTCGCCGGTGGCGGCCGCCACCACGGCGTCACCGTCGAGGCGCGTGTGCGGAGGGAACAGCGCACGGGCGAAGCCGTCGTGCGCCCCCTGGGCCACGAGGTGACAGGCGGCCTTGTCGAGGGCGGCGTTGGTGACGACCACCCCGATCGTCGTGTTCCCGCTGCCGAAGGCGTCTGCGTCGTCGATGCCTCGCCCCGGACCCAACGGCCCCGGGTGGACCAGAACATCGTCGAGCGACGACGACGCCCCACCCTCACCGGGTTCGATGTCGCCGAACGCATTCACGGCGATCAGCGCCGAGACGATCAGCCCACCATGGTGGACGGACGAGGCCCCGATACCTCCGGCACGTGCGTGCTGCGGCCCGCGCCACTTCCCCACCGTCGCCCCTGCACCTGCGCCGATCCGACCGAGCGCGGTGACGGTGACACCGCCGCCCTGCGACCCCGGCGCCGGGGGTGCGGCCGTCAGTGCGTCGTCGAGCGCGGCCGCGCCCTCGAGGGCACCGGGCCGAACGGTCCCGTCCCCCTCGAGCAGATCGAACAGGCACATCCCCACGACGATCGGCACCCGGCCCCCACCGGTCGGAAAACCCCGACCGAGGGCAGCCAGGCCTTCCATCACCCCGTCCGCCGCGGCCAGCCCGAACGCCGAACCCCCGCTGAGCACCACCGCATCGACCCGGTCGACGAGCCGCTGAGGGTCGAGCAAGGCGAACTCACGCGTGGCCGGCGCCCCACCGCGCACCTCGCCGGAAGCCACCGTGCCCTCGGGCAGGACCACCACGGTGCAGCCGGTGCGAGCCACGGCATCGGTGACGTGACCGACGCGGACCCCCTCGATGTCGCTCAGCACGCCCCGACGCTACCGAGCGATGCGGAACCGTGGGTTCAGCGGTAGCGACGGGGCACGCGAGGGCCGATGCCGCACACGACCTCGTAGGCGATCGTGTCGAGCCGTTCGGCCCACTCCTCGGCGTGGATCCGCTCGTCACCCTGCTCGCCGATCAGGACGACCTCGTCGCCGACCGTCACGGCGTCGTCGCCACAGTCGACCATCAACTGATCCATCGTGATCGTTCCGACGATCGGGCGGCGGCGGCCACCGACCAGGACTTCGCCACCGCTCACGCCGAGGCGACGGGTCACGCCGTCGGCATAGCCGACGGGCACCGTGGCGACCGTCGACTCGCGGTCGAACACGTGGCGCAGCCCATAGGAGATGCCCTCCCCCGCCGGCACGCGCTTCACCATGGACACCTGCGACCGCAACGTCATGGCCGGACGGAGGTCGACCCGATCGGCGAGCGCAGCCGCAGGGGGGAGCCCGTAGACGCCGATGCCGGCACGGACCATGTCGTAGCGTCCGCGGGCGTGTTCGATGCCCGCGGCGGTGTTGGCGGCGTGGAGAATCGGCGGTCGCAGGTCGGCCTCGTCGAGCTCGGCGACGACCGCATCGAAGCGGTCGAGCTGTCGGCCGGTGAACGGGTTGTCCGGCTCGTCGGCCACGGCGAGGTGGGTGAAGACCCCCTCGAACTCGATGCTCCCGTGGCTCGACAGTCGGCGCGCCAGCGCCAGCGCCGCCTCCGGACGGGCTCCGACCCGGTTCATCCCTGTGTCGACCTTCAGATGGACCCGGGCCACACGGCGCTCCTTCTTCGCCGCGGCCACCACCTCATCGACCGCGTCGTCGGTGTACACGGTGATGCGGAGATCGAACCTCACTGCTGCAGCGATGTCCTCCAGCCGGGGTTGGGAGAGGAGCAGCACGGGTGCATCGATCTCGGATCGCCGCAGGACGACGGCCTCCTCGACCAGCGCCACCGCCAACCAGTCGGCACCGGCCTGCAGGGCGGCTCGGCCCACGGCGATCGCTCCATGTCCGTATCCGTCTGCCTTGACGACCGCGCAGAGCTGGGCCGGGGCGACGGTGGCCCGCAGGGCACGGACGTTGTGGGCGACGGCGGTGAGATCGACGTCGGCCCGGGTGGCCCGCACCGTCAGCCCGCGTCGTCGGCGTCGGACCCTTCGACGTCGGCATCCAGAACGATGGCCCGGACGATGTCGCCACGGGCGATGATCCCCACCAACACGTCGTCGTCGTCGACCACGGCGAGTCGGTCGAGGCCGTGCTCGTGCATGAGCGTGGCGGCGGTCTCGAACGTGTCGTCGGCGCCGATGGTGGCACCGAGCTCGCGAGTCATGACCTCGCCCACCGTCGCACCGAGCGCCTTGTCGAGGTCGGCCTCGTAGCGCTTCTTCGACTTGGGGAGCTCGAAGACGCCGCCGAGCAGAGTGATCACCGTGGGCAGGTCGATCCGGGCCTCCTCGACGATCAGATCGGCGGTCGACAGCATGCCGATCACCTTCCCCTCGTCATCGAGCACCGGGCCGCCGTCGATGTCCTGCACGACGAGCTCGCGCATGGCGTCCTGCACGTTCTCATCGGGCGTGAAGCTCAGCACCTCGGTGACCATCACGTCACGCACGGGCAGGTCTCGCAGCATCGGTCCTCCGGACGGTGAGCCGGGTCAGGGCCGCAGCGCGGCGACCTCGGCGAGGGCGGCGGGCATGGCGTCCGGGAGATCACCGGCCACCAGACCCCTCGGCCAGCCTAGAGCGCCCGCGCGACCGTGCAGGAACGCACCGGCGGCGGCAGCGTGGCCCGGCTGGAGGCCCTGTGCGAGCAACGCACCGATGACCCCGGCCAGGACGTCGCCCGTGCCTGCAGTGGCGAGGCGCTGGTCGCCGGTGGTCGAGACCAGGGTCGATCCGTCAGGGGTCGCGATCACGGTGGCCCGGCCCTTGAGCAACACCACCGCACCCGTGTCGACGGCGAGCCGCCGCGCGGCCTCGAGTCGGTCGGCTCCCGGAGGATGTCCGGCCAGGCGGGCGAACTCGCCGTCGTGGGGCGTGAGGACGGTGGCCGGGCCGACGAAGCGCGCGACGTCACGACCGAGGGCGGTGAGCCCGTCCGCGTCGACCACCGTGGGCGTGCCACGGGCCGCCGCTCCGGCCACGAGCGCACGGACGTCCGACACCGTTGCCGGCTCCGTGCCCAGGCCGTTGCCGACGACGAGAGCGTGGAACCGGTCGAGGTCGTCGAGCACGTGCTGGGCCCACGCCTCGGTCGGCAGGTCGGTCACGACGGCCTCGACGGGGGTGCCTCCGGCCGGTCCACCCGGCGTGCTGAGCCGCACGTAGCCCGCACCCGTGCGGGCGGCAGCTGCGCTGCACAGCACGGCCGCCCCGCCCATACCCGGGCTGCCCGCCACGATCCACACCGCGCTGCGCCACTTGTGCGCCGCAGGGGTCACCTGTCCCAGCCAACCCGCGACGGCGGCGGCGCCGACGAGATGGCTGGTGGCACGGCTGACATCGAGGCCGATGTCGGCCACGGTCAACCGGCCCGCTGCCTCGACCCCCGCCCCGAGCACGTGGCCCGGCTTGAGGGCCGCGAAGCTCACGGTGGCGTCCGCCGAGAGGACCCGCTCGCTGGCTTCACCGGTGAGCCCGTCGATGCCGGACGGTATGTCCACGGCGAGCACCGCGGTTCCCGGGGCCGGTGACGGCGCGGCGAACGACCCACGGAACCCTGTGCCGAACGCGGCGTCGATCACGAGATCGGCCGGGGGGAGCCGGGACGGCGCGTCAGCGACGTCGAACTCGTGGACGCGGACCCCACGCCCCCGCAACCGCCGGGCGGCGTCACGACCGTCGTTTCCGTTGTTCCCCTTGCCCTCGAGGACGACCACACGCCGACCGTACGTTCCACCCATGATCCCCACCGCGGCCCTCGCCACCGCCGACCCGGCCCGTGCGATGAGCACCTCGACCGGTTCCGGTGCGTCGGCGTCGATGATCCCCATCTCCGCCGGGGTGACGATCGGGACGAGCCCGCCGGCGATCGGGAGGTCAGCGGCATCGAGGCGGACGTCGGCGCCGACCCCGAGGGGAGACCCGGCCGCCACGGGGCCCGCCTGGGCGATCACGACAGCCTCGGCGACGAGATCGCTGTGGGTCAGCGCCACGTCCATCGCGGTGACACCCGAAGCCGCAGCCCGCTCGGCAGCAGCACCCGAGAGCAGGAGCGAGGGGCGGCCGACATCGCTGCGGATGACCTCGATGTCGCGCCAACCCACCGTGCCGATGCCGACGCCGAGGGCCTTCAGCGTCGCCTCCTTCGCCGCGAATCGGGCGGCATAGCGCTCGACGGGGTCCTGTCCCTGCTCGGCGTAGGCCTGCTCGCCCGCCGTGAAGAGCCGGTCGACGATCGAGGGGCGTCTGGCCAGCACGGCCGCGAAGCGTTCGAGGTCGACGACGTCGACACCCACCCCGAGGATCACGACCACGAACCCGGCGTCGCACCGGCGGCGGGGCGACGGTTCACGAGCGCCAGCGATCGGCCAGGTCGTTGACCGGCTCGGTCATGAGATCGACGATGTCGAGATCGGTGAGCAGGTCGTCGCGGAACGTCGGTTCGGTCTCGGTCACGGCGTTCCTGATCGCCGAGTAGCGGTTGCGATAGCCCTGCAGAACCGCCCGCAGCACGGGGAGGGGCAGGTCGCCACGGAGATCGACGTGGAGGAGGGCGAGCCCGGTGGGCTGGCCGTCCTTCACCTCCGGGACGATGATCACCGTGCGGCCGTCGCTGCGGCCCCTGGCCACCAGCACCGTGCGTTCGACGGCGACCCACCGCTTCGTGCCCCGCAGGCGAGGATCCTCCTCGGTGCGGCTACGCAGCTCTCGGCCGATCCCACCCCGGTCGACGACCACCACGGTGGCTTCGTCGACGGCGTCGTTCACCTCGACGCGACCCTCGATGGCGTAGCGGGTGTATCCCCGCACCTCGGCCACCATCGGCTCGAGCGCGCTGAGGGTACGGAGCGTCGAGTAGGTCAGCCGGTCACGAGACGCCCCTGACGCCATGACCTCGCGAACGAGGGGCACCTGCAGGAGCGTCTCGTCGCTGCGGGAGATGCCGACCGTCACGGTCTTGGCCTGGTGCTTGATGGCGTCGATGGGTCGGGTGAGCTCCTCGATGGCCCGGCTGAGCGCGACGCTGAGGTCTTCGAGCACCACGCCCGGTGTCCCGACCTTCCCGTGTTCGACCTGGTACGCCTCGAGCGGCACCATCCCGAGGGCGAATCGCCAGGTGGAGGCCAGGCGCACCGCGGTCGACGCCTCGAGGTGACCGTCGTAGGACCCGGAGCGCAGTCCGTCGAAGAAGCGAGCGGCGAGAGGAGTGAACGTCGCCTGGAGTTCGTCGAAGGCCACCTCGCCCGTCCGCCCGGCTGCGGCCACTGCGTCGATCGCGGCGCGCGCCTCACGCAGGGGACGGGCCTGGGCGTCGATGGCGAGGGCGGCTTCGTAGCCGAACAGGTGACCCACCATGGCCGAGAGGACGAACGCCAGCCTCGGATGGACCGCCGGGACGGCGATGACGTGCAGGGCGGCCGAGAACCGCTCCTCTCCCTCGGTGGCGACGACGACGGGCGCAGCCTTGTGGGCCCGGTAGATCGCCACCTCCTTGGCCACGTCGTCCGCGTTCGAGCCCTGCAGGCCAGCGGCGCACACCAGGATCAACGGCTCCGACGAGAGGTCGATGTGCTTCTTGTCCTCGGTGCCGTCACAGGCGATGGACTTGTAGCAGAGCTCGGAGAGCTTGATCCGCACCTCCTCGGCGGCGATGCGGTTGCCGCCGTTGCCGACGATGGCCCAGTAGCGACGCGACGGCGCGACGTCATGGGCGGCGGCGGCGATGGCCGGGCGCAGGTCCATGACCCGCTCCATGGCCCCGGGCACGGCCCGCAGTCCGTCGAGCAGTTCCGCCCTGGCCGTCGCCTCCGTCGCGCCGGGACCGACCATGGCACCGGCGAGGTCGGCGGCCAACAGGTAGCCGGCGGCGATCTGCGCGTAGAAGGCCTTGGTCGACGCCACGCTCATCTCCACGTCGCGACCGTCGGAGGTGTACAGCACCCCGTCGGACTTGTCGGTGAGGTCGCTGTTGCGTCGGTTGACGATGGCGATGACCATGGCGCCTCGTGCCCGCACGAGGTCGACCGTTCGATTGGTGTCCGTCGTCGTCCCGCACTGGCTGACGGCGACGACGACGGTGTCGGACATGTCGTCGCGCAGGTCGAATCCCGAGAGCTCCGTCGCCAGGATGGCCTCGGTACGCAGTTCGGCACGGGGGGCCAACGTGCCCATCGCCTCGACGAGGGCCCGGCCGGCGACCGCGGCGGTGCCCTGGCCGATCACCAACAACCGGGTGACCGACCCGTCGGCGAGGCCGGCGCGTACCGCCGGCGGGACGACGTCGTCACCCAACTGGACACGTGGGCCGTCGGGACCGTCGAGGAGCTTCCCCGGAGGGTCTTGCGGAACGAGCCGGCCGCCTCACCGATCTCCTTGAGCAGGTAGTGCGGCGCGTCGCCGCGGTCGATGTCACGGGTGGTGATCTGGGCCACGGCGAGGTCATCGGACCCGACGGGGATCCGGGTGCCGTCATAGGCCCAACGCTCGATCCCCGCGATGGCCCCTGCGGCGACCCCGCGGAGAGCGACGACCTGGCCCTGGCTGGCCGGGTTGGCCGGGTCGACCGGGACGTCACCGTCGAGACGGAGGTAGGTGTCGGTCTCCTCGACCACGCCGTAGGGCTCACTGGCCACGACGAAGGCGTCCTCGGCCAGCCCGATGTAGAGCGCCTGACCGCTCCCCCGCAGCGCCAGCTGGAGATCGGAGGGCTCCGCCGCGAAACCGGCGGCGATGGCGACGGAGCCTTCGAGGCGGTTCACGGTCCGGCGGAACGCCTCGCTCGAGCTGGTCACCGTCGGCCAGCGACCGGCTCGTGAGCGTCGGGATGACCTTGGCGTCGGTGGTGATCTCGGGGGCGATGAGCAGCCCGTCCATCGCCTTGAGATCGGCGAAGTTGTCGACATCGCCGTTCAGGGCCGCGGTGACGTAGGCCCCGGCGTCGTTGTCGAGCTCGTCGGAGTTGAGGGGATGGGCGTTGGGCTGGCTGACGATCCCGACGCTCGCCCACCGGGTGTGACCCAGGACGACCGCTTCGGCGGCGTCGTTGCCGAGGGCCTGGCGCAGGAGCGGGTCCCCGCCGATGGCGGCGCGGAGATCACGGGTGTTGTCCCCGAGCTCACCGATCTCGGCGGCCGTCTTGTAGACGAAGCTCAGGTGCCCCTCGGGCGTGCGCACGGCGAGGGACCCGAAGAGCGGATCACGTGCTCGTTCGGCCAGCACGGCCCGCACGGCCGGCGCATCGAGATCGAGGCCGTGGTCACGGACCAGGAGGTGCACGCCGGCCGAGTCACGCCCGCGCACCTCGAGGCGGTCGAGGGCCGAAAGCGCCTGGTGGACCGAGAAGTGGACGGCCACGGCCGCAGGCCCCGCACCGACACCGGCCAGCGTCTCCACCTCGTGCGCTGCCCGCAACCGATCACGCCGCAGGCCCCACACCGCGTCCTTGAGAGAGATGAGCCCGGCATTGAGCGCCTCGAGGGTCTCGCCGGCCACTGCGGCGCCTTCGAGATCGAGGCGGCGCTCGAACTGCCGCACCTGGGCCTCGAGGCCGAGGGAGTGGTTCTCGATCGACGCCCGCAGGACGGACGAGGCCAGCATCGCCCGGAGGCCGGGCAGGCCCCGCAGCAGCCGGTCGGCGGCGCCGGCGCGCTCGGCCGCGACGGAAACGACGTCGACGTCGGTCACGAGAGGCCGGTCGAGGACGGCGACGAGCGCCTGTGCCGACGCCTCGAGGAGCGCCTCGATCTCCGCCGCAGACGGGATCGGACGGTCGGACGGGCGACGGACGACGGCGATGATTCCGCACATGGGCCGGCGACCTCCTCGGGTCCGGCGAAGACGGCGACCCGAGCCGGCCGGACGAGGACTCGGGACCGGACGAGTCTACGGCTCCCCGGATTCCCCGGTGGGGCAGGTCGTTCAGGTGGTGACGGCCCGCACGGTGTCGGCGAGACGATCGGCGGTGGCTCGGGCGACGGCCTCGGTCTCGGCCTCGACCATCACCCGGACGAGGGGCTCGGTGCCGCTCGGCCGGATCAGGACCCGGCCCGTCGGACCCAGGCGCTCCTCCTCGACGGCGATCGCGTCGGCCATGACCTCGACGATGTCGGGCCGGCGCACGGCGACGGCGACGTTGACCAGGACCTGTGGCAGCCGGGCCATCACCGCACCGGCGAGGGTCGACATCGGCGCACCCGACCGCCGGAGCAGATCGAGCAGCTGAACGGCGGACAACAGACCGTCGCCGGTGGTGGCCAGATCGGCGAACACGATGTGCCCCGACTGTTCGCCACCGAGGGTCCATCCGCCCGAGGCGAGCGCCTCCAGGACGTACCGATCGCCCACCGCGGTGTCGACGACCTCGATACCGGCCTCCGCCATGGCCAGCCGGAAGCCCAGGTTGGTCATGACCGTGACCACCACATGGTCGTCGGCCAGCAGCCCGCGGTCGCGTCGGTCCACGGCGAACAGGGCGATCAGCTGATCGCCGTCGATGAGCTGGCCCCGCTCGTCGACGGCGAGCAGGCGATCGGCGTCACCGTCGAAGGCGATACCCAGATCGGCCCCCTCGGTGAGCACCGCGCGCTGGAGCGACTCGGGATGGGTGGAACCGCAGGCGTCGTTGATGTTGCGCCCGTCGGGGGTGGCGTGCAGGACCGTCACCCGGGCGCCGAGCCGACGCAGCGCCTCCGGCGCGACCGTGGAGGCGGCCCCGTTGGCGCAGTCGACCACGACGTGCACACCGTCGAGGGATCCGTCGACGGACGCCGTGACGGCATCGACCCACCGATCGAGCTCCCGGGAGTTCGTGGGCGCACCACCGACCACGGGGACACCCGACCCCGACGGGGCACCGGCGGCCACGTGGCGGTCGAGGGCACTCTCGAGGAGGAACTCGGTCTCGTCGGAGAGCTTGCGGCCGCCGGCGGCGAAGAACTTGATGCCGTTGTCGGACCAGGGGTTGTGGCTGGCCGAGATCACCGCACCGGGGATCCCGCGATCGGCGCAGACCCACGCCACTGCGGGAGTGGGTGCCTCGCCGAGCACCTCGGCCCGCGCACCGCCTCCGACCAGACCTGCGGCCAAGGCGGCTTCGATCCGGGGCCCGGAACGGCGGGTGTCGCGTCCGATGACGAAGCCGCCCACGCCGCCGAGGACCTCTGCGGCCGCTGCGCCGAGCGCCCGAACGAGTCCGTCGTCGAGTTCATCGGCCGGGCCTCGCACGCCATCGGTGCCGAAGCGGAGACTCATGGGGACCGGCGCCCGAGCGGGCGGGTCAGCGCTTCGAGTACTGCGGAGCCTTGCGGGCCTTCTTGAGCCCGTACTTCTTGGATTCCTTCTTGCGATCGTCGCGGGTGAGGAATCCGGCCTTCTTCAACTCGGGGCGCATCTCGGGGTCGATGTCGATGAGGGCCCGGGCGATGGCGTGGCGCAGGGCACCGGCCTGTCCGGAGATGCCACCACCGTCGATACGGCAGTCGACGTCGTACGTCTCGGAGGTCTCGGTGAGGCGCAGCGGCTCGGTGAGGATCATCCGATGGGTCTCGGACGGGAAGTACTCCGCCACCGGACGCTTGTTCACCGTGATCGTGCCGGTACCCGTGCGCACGTTCACGCGGGCCACGGCCCGCTTGCGGCGACCGGTCGACTGGACGAGGGGGTTCGACATCAAGAAGTCCTTGCGGCGCGACGGCGGTTAGGGACGAGCCTTGGCATGAGCCAGCTCGAGGATCTGGGGCGACTGGGCGGCATGGGGGTGCACCGGACCGGCGTACACCTTGAGCTTGCGGATCTGCTGGCGACCGAGGCGGTTCTTCGGGAGCATGCCCCGGACGGCTCGACGGACGGCTTCCTCGGGCTTGTTGGCGAGAAGGGTCCCGTAGGACTGGGACCGCAGGCCACCCGGGTAGCCGGAGTGGCGGTGGACCATCTCCTTCGACCCCTTGTCGGAGGTCAGGACGACCTTGTCGGCGTTGATCACGATGACGTGGTCGCCCGTGTCGAGATGCGGCGTGTAGGTGGGCTTGTGCTTGCCCCGCAGGATGCGGGCGACCTCGGTGGAGAGGCGACCGAGCACCATGCCGTCGGCGTCGACGACATGCCACTCTCGCTGGATCTCACTGGCCTTGGGGGTGTACGTGCGCACGCGCAAGCCTCTGCTTCTGGTTCGTGCTTCTGGTTCGGTCTTTCGATGAATGGCCCGGGCGCAGCGCGCACGACGACAGCGCGCACCAAGGCAGCGGGTCAGCGTACCGGGGGCCCGACGGCATGAGCAACTCGCCCGGACGACGTCGCCGGTGCGACCTGGCACTAGTAGGCCACCGACCAGAGGCACAGCCCGTGAGGCGGGGCGATGGTCGTGACCGCACCCCGGTCGGCGGCACGCAGGATCCCCGACATCTCCCCGGCCCGCCGCCGCCCCCGACCCATCTCGACCAGGGTCCCGACGATGCTGCGCACCATCTGGTGGCAGAACGCCCCCGCGGTGATCTCGAATCGGAACAGGTCGTCACCGAGGTCGTGCCAACGGGCGTCGATCACCCGCCGGACCAGGGACACCTCGTCGCCCGTCCCCTTCGGGCGCCGACAGAACGACGAGAAGTCGTGCGTTCCGATCAGCGGATCGCAGCCCAGGCGCAGGACGTTCGGGTCGAGCGGAGCGGCGATCCACCACGCCGTCGCAGCCAGGAACGGATCGGGGACCCCCCGGTTCAGGACGGTGTAGCGATAGGTGCGCGAGCGGGCGGAGAAGCGCGCGTCGAAGTCCGGTGCGACGATCTCCGCCTCCCGCACGACGATCCGCGGTCCGCACAGACGGGTGACAGCACGAGCCAGGCTCGCGACGCCGGCGGCATCGACGGCCGCGTCGAAGCTGACGACCTGGCCGTGGGCGTGGACGCCTTTGTCGGTTCGTCCGGCGACGGAGAGCTCGACCGGATGGCGCAGGACGCGCTCGAGCGCCTCGGCGAGCACACCCGCCACCGTGGCCACGCCGGCATTGGCCGCCATCCCGTGGAAGGCAGACCCGTCGTAGGCCACCACGAGCTTCACCCGCTCCGTCTCGGAAGGGGCCGGACGCGACTCGACCGACCCCGGGAGGTCGGCCGACTCGATCATGGCGAAGAGTGGTGGATCAGACCAGCTCGATGCGCGCCATCGGCGCGTTGTCACCCTGGCGGGGGCCCAGCTTCAGGATGCGGGTGTACCCGCCCGGACGCTCCTCGTACCGAGGCCCGATGTCCTCGAAGAGCTTCGATGTCATCTCCTTGTCGCCCAGGTAGGCGACGACCTGACGGTGGCGGTGGAGGCCACCCTTCTTGGCCTTGGTGATGAGCTTCTCGGCCACGGGGCGCAGGGCCTTGGCCTTGGCCTCCGTGGTCACGATGCCCTCGGCGGCGAACAGCGACGCGGCCAGATTGGCCATCATCAGCCGCTGGTGAGAGGCGCTCCCGCCGAACCGACGGGACTTGCGTGGGGTTGCAGGCATGGCGAATCAGTCCCGGTGCTTGAGCGAGAGACCCCGCTCGTCGAGCTTGACGATCACCTCGTCGAGCGACTTCTGCCCGAAGTTGGTGATGGCGAGCAGGTCGTCCTCGGTCTTCTCGAGGAGCTCCCCGACGCTGTTGACCTGCGCCCGCTTGAGGCAGTTGCGGGGACGCTCGGAGAGGTCGAGGTCCTCGATCGGAAGGTCGAGATCGGGCGATCCGGTCGCAGCGATGCTCACCTCGCCCAGCTCGAGGCCCTGGGGCTCGTCACTCATCTCGGCGACGAGTTGGACGAGCGACTGCAGCGTCGCACCGGCGGAGGCCAGCGCCTCGCGGGCGGTGATGGACCCGTCGGTCTCGACGTCGAGGATGAGGCGATCGAACTCGGTGGAGTGCTCGACTCGGGTCGGCTCCACGGAGAACGTGACCCGTCGAACCGGCGAGAAGATCGAGTCCACCGGGATCACACCGATGGTTGCCGACGTCTTGTTGCGATCGGCCGAGACGTAGCCGCGGCCCTTCTCGACGGTGATGTCGATGGCCAGACGACCGTTGCCGTTGAGCGTGGCGATCGGCAACGTCGAGTTGAGGATCTCGACGTCGGCGGTGACGGCGATGTCGGCCGCGGTGACGACACCGGGCCCACGCGCATCGAGCCGGAGGGTGACCGGCTCATCGGTGTGGACCAGCAGGACGAGGTCCTTGAGGTTCAAGATGATGTCCGTGACGTCCTCGGTCGCACCCTTGATGGTGTCGAACTCGTGGAGGGCCTCGTCGAAACGGACCTGTGTCACGGCGGCCCCAGGGATCGACGAGAGCAGGGTGCGTCGGAGCGAGTTGCCGAGCGTGTGGCCGAAGCCCGGCTCGAGCGGGCCCACGGCGAAAAGCTGACGATCGTCGTCGGCATCGCCGAGCGCTTCGACCTTCGGGCGCTGCATGACCAGCATGTGTGTCTACCTCGGTTCGTTCGGATGAGGACGGCGCCGGACCGGGAGAACCCGGCCCGTTGGGCGCCTACTTCGAATAGAGCTCGACGATGAGCTGCTCGCGGACGGGCACGTCGATCTGTGCCCGCTGGGGCGGCTGCAACACGGTGGCGGTGAGGCCACCTTCGCCGGACTCGAGCCAGGCCGGGGGCGTGCGGTCGAGCACGTCACGGTTCCACTGCACGGCGACCATGTCGCGGGCTTTGTCGCGCAGGGTGATGACGTCGCCCTGGCGGACCCGGTAGCTCGGGATGTCGACGCGCTTGCCGTTGACGTTCACGTGACCGTGACCGACGAACTGGCGGGCCTGCGGGCGGGTGGCCGCCCAACCGGCGCGGTACACGACGTTGTCGAGACGCATCTCGAGGAACCGGAGCATGTTCTCGCCGGTCACGCCTTCGCGACGGTTGGCCTCTTCGTAGAGGTTGCGGAACTGGCGCTCGGAGAGACCGTAGGTGAAGCGTGCCTTCTGCTTCTCCTGCATCTGGAGCAGGTACTCCGACGGGTTGCCACGGCGGCGGGTGCGGCCGTGCTCCCCGGGCGGGTACGGGCGCTTGTCGAGGGCGACGGTCTCACCCTTGGTACCGAAGATGTTGGTTCCCAGACGCCGCGAGACGCGGGCCTTGGGGCCGGTGTAACGAGCCATGTCAGACCCTCCGACGCTTGGGCGGGCGGCACCCGTTGTGGGGCACCGGGGTGACGTCCTTGATGCCGGTGACCTCGATGCCGGCGTTCTGGATGGAGCGGATCGCCGTCTCACGACCGGAGCCGGGGCCCTTGACGAGGACGTCGACCTTGCGCACACCGTGCTCCATGGCCCGGCGAGCACACTGCTCGGCCGCGGTCTGTGCGGCGAACGGCGTGCTCTTGCGCGAGCCCTTGAAACCCACGTTCCCGGCCGAGGCCCAGGCCAGGACGTTGCCCTCCTGGTCGGTGATGCTGACGATCGTGTTGTTGAAGGAGCTCTTGATGTGGGCCACCCCGTAGGTGACGTTCTTGCGTTCCTTCTTGCGGGGCCGGCGGCCCCCGGGCGCTGGCTTGGCCATTACTTGCGTGCCACCTTCTTCTTGCCCGCCACGGTCTTCTTGGGGCCCTTGCGGGTCCTGGCGTTGGTGTGGGTGCGCTGCCCGCGGACGGGGAGGCCCCGGCGATGGCGCAGGCCCTGGTAGCAGCCGATCTCCATCTTGCGGCGGATGTCCTGGTCGACATCGCGACGCAGGTCGCCCTCGACCTTCAGGTTCTGGTCGATCCAGGCACGGATCCGATTGACCTCTTCATCGGTGAGATCACGGACCCGGGTGGAGCGGTCGATGTCGGTGGCATCGCAGATCTGCTGGGCGGTCGTGCGCCCGACACCGAAGATGTAGGTGAGACTGATCTCGAGCCGCTTCTCGCGGGGGACGTCGACGCCGGCGATACGAGCCATGTCAGCCCTGCCGTTGCTTGTGTCGGGGATTCGTGCAGATGACCTGGACACGCCCGTGACGGCGGATCACCTTGCACTTCTCGCAGATCTTCTTGACGCTTGGTCGGACTTTCATCGCCTGGATCCTTCGATCAGGGTCACCGGGGCATGTTCCCCCCGGCGGGTCCGGCCAGGGGGGCCGGACGCTCGCTTTGGCTGGTGCGTGGGTGCTACTTGTACCGATAGGTGATGCGGCCGCGGGTGAGGTCGTACGGCGTCAGCTCAACCTGGACGCGATCGCCGGGCAGGATGCGGATGTAGTGCATGCGCATCTTCCCCGAGATGTGGGCCAAAACCTTGTGGCCGTTCTCGAGTTCCACCCGGAACATGGCGTTCGGCAGTGGCTCGATGACCGTGCCCTCGAGCACGATCGCGTCTTCTTTGGGCTTCGGCAGCGTGATCCTCCTCGTCGCGACCACTCCCCGGCGCGCTGAGGCGGGGGGCGCGGATGGCCGACTGACGATCCTATCGGGGCGCGCGCGCAGGATTCCAAACGGCACGACGAAGACGGCGCCGGGACCGGGCGCCTCCGGTGACCGTAGCGCAGCCGGGCGATCGCCGGGCGCGCTCCGTGAGGGTCGCTCAGGGACAGGTGAGGATCTCCGGTTCACCGTCGGTCACGAGGACGGTGTGCTCCCAATGGGCGGAGAGGGATCCGTCGGCCGTGACGACCGTCCATCCGTCCTCGGTGAGGAACGTGGCGGCGTCACCGGCGTTGACCATCGGCTCGAGTGCGAGCGTCATCCCCGACCTGAGCTTCGCCCCCTTGCCCGGAACGCCCAGATTGGGCACCTCGGGCTTTTCGTGCATCGCCCGCCCGATGCCATGACCGACGTACTCCCGCACGACCGAGAAGCCGGCGCTCTCGACGGTGCGCTGGACCGCACTGCCGACGTCACCGAGACGAGAGTTCTCCCGCATGGCGGCGATGCCGGCCTCCATCGCCTGGCGGGTCACCTCGATGAGGCGCGCCGCCTCGGACGAGATCTCGCCCACCCCCATCGTGAACGCGGCGTCGCCGTGCCAACCCTCGACGATGGCGCCGCAGTCGACGGACAGGATGTCTCCCTCGTCGAGCACCGTGGCCCCGGGGATCCCGTGCACGATCACGTCGTTGGGCGACGCACAGATGACGGCGGGGTAGCCGTGGTAGCCGAGGAAGTTGGACTCGGCGCCCCGACGCTCGAGGACCGCGCGACCCACAGCGTCGAGGTCGGCGGTGGTCACACCGGGGCGAACGGCCGCACGGATCTCGGCGTGCATCTCGGCCACCACCCGCCCGGCGGCGCGCATGTGGCGCAGCGCGGTGGCGTCGCGCCTCACGGATCAGCCGAGGGCGGCGTCGACCGCGGCGATGAGACGGGCCGAGACCTCGTCGCGTCGGCCGAGACCGTCCACGGTCACGAGCGCGCCCTTGCCGTCGAACCATTCGATGGTGGGCTGGGTCTCGGTGGTGTAGGCGTCGAGGCGCTTCGAGACGGCCTCGGGGGTGTCGTCGGCGCGTTGTACGACCTCGGCCCCGCACGTGTCACAGGTCCACCCCTCGGCGGGGGGTTCGTCGACGGAGTAGATCCGTCCACACGACGAACAGACCCGCCTGGACGAGATCCGCTCGATCACCACGTCGACAGGGACGACGAGGTCCACGGCGGCGTCTATCGGGGTCAGCCCCATCAGCGCCTCCGCCTGGACGATCGTGCGGGGGAACCCGTCGAGGAGGAAGCCGCCGGCCACCACGTCGGGCTGGGAGAGACGCTCCTGGACGACACCGAGCATCACCTCGTCGGGAACGAGGCGGCCGGCGTCCATGTAGGACTTGGCCTCGAGACCGATCGGCGTGGCGTTGCTCACCGCCTCGCGGAGCATGTCGCCGGTGGAGATGTGCGGTGCGCCGTAGTGCTCTGGCAGCACAGCGGACTGTGTCCCCTTGCCGGCGCCCTGGCGGCCGAAGATGACCAGACGGACTGCCACTACTTCAGGAATCCTTCGTAGTTGCGCATCATCAGCTGGCTGTCGATCTGCTTCATGGTCTCGAGGGCGACACCCACGGAGATCAGGATCGTGATGCCGCGAGAAGCTGATGTTGTTGTTCGACCCGGGCAGGAAGGTGGTCAGGATGAACGAGGGGATGAGCGCCACGGCGGCGATGAACAGCGCGCCGGGAAGCGTGATCCGCGACAGCACCTTGGCGAGGTAGCGCTCGGTCTGGGGGCCGGGCCGGATGCCGGGGATGAACCCGCCCTGCTTGCGCAACGTGTCGGCCTGCTTCACCGGATCGAACGTGATGGCCGTGTAGAAGTAGGCGAAGCCGATGATCAGCAGGCCGAACACCAGGAGGTGCAGCGGCGCGTTGGGGCGCACGATGTTGTCGTCGACGAAGGTCTGCACCGATGCTCCCCAGCCGTCGCTCGGGAGGACGAGGGTGAGCAGCTGCGGCAGGTACAGGACCGAGCTGGCGAAGATGATCGGGATCACACCGGACTGGTTGACCTTGAGCGGGATGTAGGTGCTCTGGCCGCCGTACATCCGGCGACCCACCACACGCTTGGCGAACTGCACCGGGATGCGGCGCTGGCCCTGTTCGACGAAGACGATCGCCACGAGGATGAGGACGTAACCGGCGAGGAAGAGGATCAGCGCCGTCCACCCGCCGGCCGCGGACCCGGGCCAGCTGGCCCGGGATGGTGCTGACGACCGAGGCGAAGATGAGGAGCGACATGCCGTTGCCGATGCCGCGCTGGGTGATGAGCTCGCCCATCCACATCAACAGCGCCGTGCCGGTGACGAGGGTGAGCACGATCAGCAGGACCCGGGGAGCCGTGAAGTCGGGGATCAGCGTCGCCGACGAGCTGTGAGTCCGCCGCCACCGTTGTGGAAGAGGTAGGCGAGACCGGTGGCCTGCAGGGTGGCGATGCCGATCGTGACGTATCGGGTCCACTGGGTGATCTTGCGCTGACCGACCGCGCCCTGGTTCTGCCACTCCTCGAGCCTGGGGATCACGACCCCGAGGATCTGCATGATGATCGAGGCGGTGATGTACGGCATGATGCCGAGCGCGAACACGGCGAACTGCGTCAGCGCACCACCGGAGAAGAGGCTCAGGAACGACAGGAGCCCGCCCTGCTCGGCCTGCTGCTGGAGCGATGCGACGCGCCGGTGTCGATGCCGGGCACCGGGATGTGGGCGCCGAGCCGGTACAGCACGATCATGGCCAACGCGAACAGGATCTTGTTGCGCAGGTCCTGGACCTTGAAGATGTTCTTCAGGTTGGCTGAGCACCGGTATCGCTCCTGCTCGCCGTGCGGCGGGCCGTTCAGCGGTTGGTCAGGTGGTTGCCCTGGACCGGCGGACGACGGTCACCCCAGGGCAGGGGCAGGATCTCGACAGTACCGCCCGCGGCGATGATCGCCGCCTCGGCGGCGGCCGAGAAGGCGTGCGCCTTCACCGTGACGGCGCGGGTGATCTCTCCTCGGCCGAGGACCTTCACCAGCGAGCCCTTGCCGACGAGGCTCTTGGCCAGCAGCGACTCGGGATCGGCGACGTCGAGACCGGAGGCATCGAGCACGTCGAGGTTGAGCGCCTGGTACTCGACCCGGAACGGGTTGTTGAACCCCCGCAGCTTCGGCATGCGGATGTGCAGCGGCATCTGCCCACCCTCGAAGCCGGCGGGGATGGTCCCGCGGGCGCCCTGGCCCTTGGTGCCGCGGCCGGCGGTCTTGCCGCCCTTGCCGCCGATACCACGACCGACGCGCTTGCGGCGACGATTGGAGCCCTCGGCGGGCTTGAGGTCATGGATCTTCACGAGGCCTCCACCGTCCTGCGACTCTCTTCGACCGTGATGAGGTGCGGGACCCGGGCGATCATGCCGCGGATCTCGGGACGGTCGGGAAGGGTGTTGGTCTTACCGATACCCGCAGCCCGAGGGCCCGCAGCGTGCCACGGTGCTTGGGCTTGGTACCGATGGCCGACTTGACCTGGGTGACCTTGAGCTCGCCATCACGCCACCACGTCGGGGACATGCGCGGCCGCGCTCGGACTCCTTGTAGGCCTCGAGCAGGCCCTTGGGCACGAACTCGTCGGGGTCGAGACCACGGAGGCGGGCGACCTCGTCGGGTCGCTTGAGGTCCTGCAGGCCGGCGATGGTGGCCCGGGCAACGTTGATGTGGTTGGACGAGCCGAGGCACTTGCAGAGCACGTCGTGGATGCCCGCCTCTTCGAGGATGGCACGGGCGGCACCACCGGCGATGACGCCGGTACCGGGCGCCGCCGGCTTGAGAGCACCCGACCGGCACCCATGCGGCCGATGCACCGGATGGGTGATGGTGCTGCCGGCGAGCGGGACGGCGAAGAGGTTCTTGCGGGCCTCCTCGGTGCCCTTCTGGATGGCGAGGGGCACCTCCTTGGCCTTGCCGTAGCCGAGGCCGACGTGGCCGGCGCCGTCGCCGATCACCACGAGCGCGGTGAACGAGAACCGCCGACCGCCCTTGACGACCTTGGCCACCCGGTTGATGTTGATGACGCGGGACTCCCTCAGGGGGCGTGTCGTCGAAGTCGTTCGGGGCCATCAGAACTCCAGTCCTGCTTCTCGGGCGGCATCGGCGACGGCCGCGACCCGGCCGTGGTAGAGGAACCCACCCCGGTCGAAGACGACCTTGTCGATACCTGCGGCCTTGGCCCGCTCGGCGACGAGCCGGCCGACCTCGGTGGCGGCGTCGGCACGTCGGCGGTGCCGCCGGTGGCGACCGTGGCCTCGACCGTCGAGGCCGAAGCCAGCGTGCGGCCGTTGACGTCGTCGATGACCTGGGCGCTGATGTGGCTGTTGGACCGGAACACGGCGAGCCGCGGCCGGTCGGGGGTGCCGCGCACGTGCTTGCGGACCCGGCGGTGGCGGCGCAGTCGGGCGTCGCGCTTCTGCTTGGCGTTGTCGCTCATGATTCCTACTTCCCGGCCTTGCCCGCCTTGCGGACCACGTGCTCGTCGCGGTACCGGACGCCCTTGCCCTTGTAGGGCTCGGGCTTGCGGATGGCTCGAATGTTGGCGGCGACCTGACCCACGGCCTCCTTGTCGACGCCGATGACGCCGATGGTGGTGGGGCTGGCGACCTCGAAGGTGATGCCGTCGGGGGCCTCGACGGTGACCGGGTGGCTGAAACCGAGGGCGAGCTCGAGCTTGGTGTCGCCCTTGGGGGTGGCGCGGTAGCCGACCCCGACGATCTCGAGATCCTTGCGGAAGCCCTCGGACACGCCGAGGACCATGTTGTTCACCAGCGAACGGGTGAGGCCGTGCAGAGCCCGGCTCTGGCGCTCGTCGTCGGGCCGCTCGACGAGCAGCTGGCCCTCGTCCTCGCGGATGGTGATGGTCGATGGGAGATCACGTTCGAGGGTGCCCTTGGGGCCCTTGACGGTGATGTGAGGACCGGCGATGTCGATGTCGACACCAGCGGGCACAGGGATCGGAGCTCGTCCGATACGAGACATGGGCTCGACTCCTACCAGACGAAGCAGAGGATCTCGCCGCCCACGCGACGCTTGCGCGCCTCGCGGTCGGTCATGAGCCCCTGACTGGTGGACAGGACAGCCACACCCAGGCCACCGAGGACCCGGGGGATCTTGTCGGCCTTGATGTAGACGCGCAGGCCCGGCTTGGACACGCGCTTGACACCAGAGATGACCCGCTTGCGTTCGGGCGAGTACTTCATGGTGACGGTCAGCACCCGGCCCGGACGACCGGGGTCGTCGCCGACGGTGTAGCCCTCGATGTAGCCCTCCTTCAACAGGAGCGCGGCGAGTGCCTCCTTCACCTTGGAGGACGGCATACGGACCTCATCGTGCATCGCCGTGTTGGCGTTGCGGATGCGGGTCAGCATGTCAGCGATGGGATCGGTCATGGTCATCGAATCGCCTCCCTCACCAGCTGGCCTTCTTGAGACCGGGGATCTCCCCGGCGTGGCCGAGCTCGCGCAGACACACGCGGCACAGCAGGAACTTGCGATAGACGGCGTGCGGGCGACCGCATCGCTGGCAACGCGTATAGCCACGCACCTTGAACTTCGGGGTGCGCCGCTGCTTGTTGACGAGCGCCTTCTTGGCCATTACTGCTGCCCCTCACGCTTGAACGGGAAGCCGAAGGCAGCGAGCAGGGCCTTGCCCTCGGCATTGGTATGGGCTGTGGTGACGATGGTGATGTCGAAGCCGCGGGGGACGTCGATCTTGTCGTAGTCGATCTCCGGGAACATCAGCTGTTCGGGGACACCGAAGGTGTAGTTGCCGTGTCCGTCGAAGGAGTTCGCCGGCAGCCCGCGGAAGTCGCGGATGCGGGGGATGGCCAGGCTGATGAGCCGGTCGAAGAACTCCCACATGCGGTCGCCCCGCAGCGTCACCTTGACGCCCACGGCGTTGCCTTCGCGGAGCTTGAAGCCGGCGATCGACTTCTTGGCCTTGGTGACCACGACCTTCTGGCCGGTGATCTGCTCGAGGTCGCGGACGGCGCCCTCGATCAGCGAGCTCTGCTGGAGCGCCTTGCCCACGCCCGAGTTGATGACGATCTTGTCGAACCGGGGCACCTGCATGATGTTCTCGAGACCCAGTTCGTCCTTGAGGGCGGCGCGGATCTCGTCGTTGTAGCGCTGCTTCAGGCGAGGGACCGTCACGGTGTCGGTGCTCACGAGATGTCTCCTTCGCACTTGCGGCAGATCCGGACCTTGGTGCCGTCGGGCTCGAAGCGGTACCCGACACGGGTCGGCTTCGAGCAGCTCGGGCAGAGGACGGCGACGTTCGCCACCGGCAACGGCATCTCCTTGTCGATGATGCCGCCCTGGTTGGTCTGGCTGATCGGCTTCTGGTGCTTCTTGGCGATGTTGACGCCGTCCACGATCACGCGGCCGGTCGAGGGGATCGAGCGGGTCACGGTGCCCGTCTTGCCCCTGTCCTTGCCGGTCAGGACCTGCACGCGGTCGCCCTTGCGGATCTTCATCACAAGACCTCCGGGGCCAGGGAAACGATGCGCATGAACTTCTTGTCGCGCAGCTCGCGGCCGACCGGACCGAAGATCCGGGTGCCTCGCGGCTGCATCGTGTCGTTGATGAGCACCGCAGCGTTCTCGTCGAAGCGGATGTAGGAGCCGTCCGGACGACGCTTCTCCTTCTTCACCCTGACGACGACGCACTTGACGACGTCGCCCTTCTTGACCGCCGCACCCGGGATGGCGTCCTTGACCGTGGCGACGAACACGTCGCCGATCGAGGCGTAACGACGCCGGGAACCGCCGAGCACCTTGATGCACAGCACCTCCTTGGCGCCGCTGTTGTCCGCGACGCGGAGTCGTGACTCCTGCTGGATCATCGGGCACGCTCCACGACGTCGACGAGGCGCCAGCGCTTGAGCTTGGACAGCGGGCGGGTCTCGGCGATGCGCACACGGTCGCCCTCGGTGAGGTCGTTGGCCTCGTCGTGGACGTACAGCTTCGACGTGCGCTGGACGGTCTTGTTGTACCGGGCGTGACGCACCCGGTCGGTGACGGCGACGACCGCCGTCTTGTCCATGGCGGCCGAGACGACCACGCCCTCACGCACCTTGCGCGGGTTGGGTCGGGTCTCGGCGGTGGCCGCGTTCTCGTCAGCCATCAGTCGTTCTCCTCGTTGGCGGCCAGCGCTTCGGCCGCGGCGATCTCACGCTCACGCAGTTCGGTGTTGATGCGAGCGATCTGCTTGCGGACGACACCGAGGCGGGAGGAGTTCTCCAACTCGCCGGTGACGTTCTGGAAGCGCAGGTTGAACAGTTCTTCCTTGGCTTCGTCGAGCTTGACGAACAGCTCGGCGTCGCCGACGTCGCGCAGTGACTCCTTGGTCCGGGCCATCAGAGCGCCTCCTCGCGAACCACGAAACGCGCCTTGATCGGCAGCTTCTGGATGGCCCGGTCGATGGCGGCGCGCGCCACGACGGGGTCGTTGTACGACAGCTCGAACAGCACGCGACCGGGCTTCACGACGGCGACCCAGTGCTCGGGGTTGCCCTTGCCCGAACCCATCCGGGTCTCGGCCGGCTTCTGGGTGACGGGCTTGTCCGGGAAGATGTTGATCCACACCTTGCCGCCACGCTTGATGTGGCGGGTCATGGCGATACGGGCCGCCTCGATCTGGCGGGCGGTGATCCATCCCGGCTCGAGAGCCTGGATGCCGTAGTCGCCGAAGGTGACCTCGGTGCCACCCTTGGCAGTGCCCTTCATGCGACCTCGCTGGGTCTTGCGGTGCCTGACCTTCTTCGGCATCAACATGGTCAGTCACCGTCCCCGGGGCGGAAGTGCGGGGTCTCGTGCGCCTCGCGGGTCGATCGCTCGATCTCCTCTTCCTCGGCGAGAAGTCGCTCGAGTTCGGGATCGGCTTCCTTCACCAGCGGCGTGGCCTCTTCGCCTTCGGCAGCGTTCGGCTCCTCGGACACGGGCGCCGCATCGGCGGCCTTGCGGCGGGTGGCCGCAGCCGACGACACGACCTTGCGAGGCTTGGCGTCGCCGGCGGTCTCGCCGACGGCCATGGCGGCCTCGCGGGTGGCCTTGTCCTCGACCTGGCTCTTGTAGGGGAGGATGTCGCCCTTGTAGAGCCACACCTTCACGCCGATGCGGCCGTAGGTGGTCTTGGCCTCCCGGAAGCCGTAGTCGATGTCGGCGCGCAGCGTGTGCAGCGGCACACGACCCTCGCGGTACCACTCGGTGCGGGCCATCTCGGAGCCGCCGAGGCGACCCGAGCACTGGACGCGGATGCCGAGGGCTCCGGCCTTCTGCGCGTTCTGCACGGCCCGCTTCATGGCCCGACGGAAGGCGACACGGCCGGCGAGCTGATCGGCGACACCCTGGGCGATCAGGGCGGCGTCGAGCTCCGGCTGCTTGATCTCCTGGATGTTCAGCTGGACCTTGTTGTTGCCCGAGATCTTGGTGAGTCCGGCCCGCAGACGATCGGCCTCGGCGCCGCGTCGGCCGATGACGATGCCGGGCCGGGCGGTGTGGACGTCGACCCTCAACCGGTCGCGGGTGCGCTCGACCTCGATGCGGCTGATGGCCGCATGGGGAAGCTGGGTCATGAGGAAGTCGCGGATCTGCCAGTCCTCGATGACGTTCGCCGCGTACTCCTTGCGGTCGGCGAACCACCGGGACTTCCAGTCCGTGGTGACCCCGAGTCGGAACCCGTAGGGGTTGACCTTCTGGCCCATCAGCTGTCCTTCCCTTCGGCCTCGGTCGCCTCGTCGGCGACCTCGTCGGCCGGAGCGGCCTCGTCGACGACGATGGCGTCCTCGACCTCGACGTCGGGTACCGACGCCTCCTGCGTGGTGTCGACCTCGACGGTTTCGACGTCGTCGACGATCTCGGCGCCGTCGGCGTCGTCCACCACAGCGGATTGGTCGTGATCGTGATCGTGGTCGTGATCGTGCTCTTCGGCCCGGCGTTCGGCCTTGGCCTGGCGGCTGCGAGCCACACGCTCGCGTCGGGCCTCGGCGGCGGCGCGACCGGTGCGGCCGGTGCCCGTCGCCGCCTCGCGCTCACGCAGAGCGGCGAGGTCCTCGGGGGCGAGACGGCTCACGATGATGGTGATGTGGCAGGAGCGCTTGCGGATCCGGGTGGCCCGCCCGCGTGCCCGGGGACGCCAACGCTTGGCGGTCGGGCCCTCGTCGGCGTAGCACGCCGAGACGAAGAGCTCGTCGGCCGGGATGGCGTTGTTGTGCTCGGCGTTCGCGATGGCCGACTCGAGACCCTTCAGGATCGTCCGGGCGATGCCACGCTCGGAGAACTCGAGGATCTCGAGGGCGCGGGCCACGGGGAGCCCACGGATCAGATCCAGGACCTCACGGGCCTTGTAGGCCGACGACCCGACGTGGCGGATCTGGCAGCGCACACCGGGGCGCTCGTTCGTCTTGACCCCGAACGCCATCAGCGGCGTCCCTTCTTCTCTTGCCCGGCATGGAACTTGAAGGTCCGGGTCGGTGCGAACTCGCCGAGCTTGTGCCCGACCATCGATTCGGTGATGTACACCGGCACGTGCTTGCGACCGTCGTGGACGGCGATGGTGTGCCCGACCATCTCGGGGATCACCGTCGAACGGCGTGACCAGGTCTTGATCACACGCTTCTCGTTGTTGTCGTTCAGCTCGTCGACCTTCTTCAGGAGGTGGTCGTCGACGAACGGACCCTTTTTGAGGCTGCGGGGCATGGTGAGCGTGTCTCCTCTATCGGCGCGAGCCGCGGGTGCGGCGTCGGCGGACGATGAGCTTCTGGGACGGCTTGGTCTTGTCGCGTGTTCGGCCTTCGGCCTGGCCCCAAGGCGAGACGGGGTGGCGGCCACCCGATGTCTTGCCCTCGCCGCCGCCGTGGGGGTGGTCGACGGGGTTCATGGCCACGCCACGCGTCTGGGGGCGGACGCCCTTCCAGCGGTTGCGGCCGGCCTTGCCGATCTTGATCAGCTCGTGCTCGGCGTTGCCGACCTCGCCGACCGTGGCGCGGCAATCGATCGGGACCCGGCGCATCTCGGTGCTGGGAAGGCGGATGGTGGCGTGGTCGCCCTCCTTGGCCACCAGCTGCACGCTGGTGCCGGCGCTGCGAGCCATCTTGGCGCCCCCACCGGGCTTGAGCTCGATGTTGTGCACGACGGTGCCGACGGGGATGTAGCGCAACGGCAGGGCGTTCCCGGGCCGGATGTCCGATCCCTGGCCACTGCGGAGGACGTCACCGACCGCGACGTCCTTGGGAGCGAGGATGTAGCGCTTCTCGCCGTCGTGGTAGTGCAGCAGAGCGATGCGACAGGTCCGGTTGGGGTCGTACTCGATGGCGGCGACCGTGGCCGGGACACCGTCCTTGTTGCGACGGAAATCGATCACCCGGTAGCGCTGCTTGTGACCGCCGCCCTTGTGACGGGCCGTCTTGCGGCCGTAGCTGTTGCGGCCACCGGTCTTCGACTTGCCGGCGATCAGGGAGCGTTCGGGCTCGGACCGGGTGATCTCGGAGAAGTCCGAGACCGTCTGGAACCGTCGACCGGCACTGGTGGGCTTGCGCTTGCGGAGAGCCATGTCCTATCCCTCGAACAGATCGATGCGGTCGCCGTCGGCGAGAGTCACGAAGGCCCGCTTGGTGTCGGGACGCGCTCCCCAGGTTCCGGTACGGCGGTTGCGCTTGCGCTTGCCGTCACGGTTGAGGGTGTTCACCTTGACCACGCGGACACCGAAGATGGACTCGACGGCGTCGTGGATCTCGGGCTTGCTGGCGTCGGGGTGGACGACGAAGGTGTACACGTTGGTGTCGAGCAGGCCGTAGCTCTTCTCGCTCACCACGGGCCGGATGATGACGTCGCGGGGATTCTTCACGAGGCCACCTCGGCGTCGGGATCGGCCGAGCCCTCGGCGGGAGCCTGGGCGTCCGGTGTGGCGGTGGGGAGCGTGGCGCTGGTGAACACGACCCAGTCGCTGACCAGCACGTCGTAGGTGTTCAGCTCGCCCACCTCGAGCACGTGGACGTACTGCAGGTTGCGGAAGCTCTTCCAGGCGGCCACGTCGTCACGGGAGAGCACGACGAGGACGCGGCCCTCGGCTCCGAGGGCGGACAGTGCGGCGACCGCACCCTTCGTGCTCGGTGCGTCGAACGCCCAGTCGTCGACGACGAGGACCTTGCCCTCGGCGGCGCGGTCGGACAGCGCCGAGCGCAAGGCCAACCGGATCATCTTCTTCGGGGTCCGCTGGGCGTAGGAGCGGGGCTTGGGCCCGTGAGCCACGCCGCCGCCGATCCAGATCGGACCGCGACTCGAGCCCGCTCGGGCGCGGCCGGTGCCCTTCTGCTTCCAGGGCTTGGCGCCGCCGCCCCGCACCTCGGCGCGGGTCTTGGTGCTCTGCGTGCCGGACCGGCGGGCGGCCAGCTGCGCCGTCACGACCTGGTGCATGACCGCCACATTGGGCTCGATACCGAAGGTGGCCTCGTCGAGGTCGACGGAACCAGCGGCCTTCCCGGCGGGAGTCTTGAGCTCGAGACTGGGCATCACGCACCACCCTTGGTGGCGGCCTTCACGGCATCGCGCACCACGACGAGGCCGCCCTTGGGGCCCGGAACGGCACCGCGGACGAGGAGCAGGTTCTTCTCGGCGTCGGAGGAGACCACCCGGAGGTTCAGCGTGGTGACCTTCTCGGCGCCCATGCGCCCGGCCATCCGGGTGCCCTTGAACACCCGGGCCGGAGTGGCGCAGGCGCCGATCGAGCCGGGCGCCCGGTGGATGCGATGCGCACCGTGGGACGCCTTCTGGCCCGAGAAGTTGTGACGCTTCATCACGCCGGCGAAGCCCTTGCCCTTGCTGATGGCGGTCACATCGACCAGCTCACCGGCGGCGAGGGTGTCGACCGTGATCTCCTGGCCGACCTCGAAGGCGGAGACGTCGTCGAGGCGCAGCTCCAGGAGGCGGGTGCCGGGGCGGACACCTGCCGACTCGAAGTGCCCGCGCTCGGGCTGGTTCAGCTTGCGGCTGTCGCGTTCGCCCAACGTGACCTGGACGGCGTCGTAGCCGTCGGTCTCGCGGGTCTTGATCTGGACGATGCGCATCGGCTCGACCCGCAGCACGGTCACGGGGACGACACGGTTGTCGTCATCCCAGACCTGGGTCATGCCGACCTTCTCGCCGACCACTGCTTTGTTGGCCATACCGGCAACGATTCCTTCTGTGGGCTGCTGCGTTCGTCTTCCCCCACCGGAGGTGGGGCGTTCACGCGAGCGCTCCGCTCGGGCAGGACCCGGCGGAGCGCCATTCGGTTGTGCTGCGGGGTACCCACCGAGGCGGGCCGACGCAGACGTCAGTTGCTACGACGAAGAGGTGCGCTCGACGGTCCGGGGGAGACCCCGACGCACGAAGAGAGCACGATAGCGGGGAACGGGTCGGGATTCCAAACGCCCGCTCGACGGTCTCGGGTCCCGGGACCCGACCGACCCCGGGTCAGAGTGCGGCGAGGACCTCGTGCTCGAAGAGACCGAGCATCGTCCAGGCCTCGGTGGGGTCGATACCGGCCAGCAGTGGGTTCAGTGAGATGCGTCCGCCCGGGCCCAGGCGGTGGATCAACTCGATGGTCTCGTCGGGATCGAGGACCTCGTACGCGCCGCCCTGACGGAGGCTCTCGATGTCACGGGAGGGGACGAACGGGCCATCGGGTCGCCCGTACGCCTCCGCCGTCCATGCGGCGTAGGAGTCGATCTGGTGTCGGATGTGGGGAGCCAGACGCTCCCAGACCCGGTCCTTCGGCTCATCGGTGACCCACAGGAAGATGGGGCCGGTCGGGGGGTACTCCCCCGGGTCGGGTCGCCCGGCCTCGACGGACAACCTTCGGTATCGACGCCATCCGGCCGGCATCCCGGGCGGGAAGTAGCCATCGGCCAGCGAGACCGCCCGCTCGACACCGCGACGAGAGGCGCCCCCCACGTGGATCGGCATCGGGTCCTGAACCGGTCGCGGCGTGACGCGGACCGTCGTTCCCCGATACTCGAAGGGTTCGCCGGTCCACGCCCGGCGCAGGAACGGGATCAAGTCGTCGAGGGCCGCACCCCGAGTGCGGAAGTCCGTGGCGAAGGCCTCGAAGTCGGCTTCGACGTAACCGACCCCCAGGCCCACGTCGAGGCGTCCACCGAGGCAGAGGTCGGCGACGGCGATCTCCTCGGCCAGTCGGACCGGGTCGTACAGGACGGCCAGCAGCACCGAGCAACGCACCCGGATCCGCCGTGTCCGACCACCGACGGCCGCGGCGAAGACGAGGGGGGCCGAGAGATACCCGTCGGCCGACTGGTGGTGCTCGCCCACACCGATGTGGGTGAAGTCCCGCTCGTCGGCCCACGCGCACATGTCGAGTGCGGCACGGTAGATCTCCGCCCCGGACGGCCCGAACTCGGCGGGATGGCGAAGGTCGAAGCTCATCGACATCGTGGGCCCGGCCGGGCCGGTCGTCGTCGGGACCTCGACCCGACCCTCACCCACGGTGTCGCTCCCGTCGCCTGGTCACGAGACAGTCACCGCCGACGCCACGGCGCACCCCTCACAGACCCATCCGGGCCGTCACCCCGTGGTCCCGGCCGGCGGTGTACCCGCCGTCGACGGCGATCGCCTGACCGGTCACGAACGACGCATCGGCCGAGGCGAGGAACAACGCCACCGCCGCGAGCTCGGAGGGTCGCCCGAAGCGGCGCAGCTTGTGCTCCTGCTTGATCTCCAGGAACATCTCGTCGGTCTCCGGGTCGCCCAACGAGCGGAACATCGGCGTGTCGATGAACCCAGGGCAGATGGCATTGACCCGGATGCCCTGGCGGCCGTAGTCGATGGCCATGTTCTTGGTGAGCAGGACGACACCGCCCTTCGAGGCGTTGTAGGCACTGCCTCCCGCCGTTCCCTCGAGTCCCTCGACGCTGGCCACGGTGATCACGGACCCGCGCTCCTCGGCGACCGGCTCCTGGGCGAGCATCTGCGTGATGGCGTGCTTGGCCGTGAAGAAGGTGCCCTTCAGGTTGACCCCGAGCACGTGGTCCCACGCCGCGGCGTCGACCCAGTGCACCGGTCCCCCTCCGGCCACACCGGCCGAGGTGACGACGGTGTCGAGCCGTCCGTTGTGCTCCACCGCAGCAGCGACCGCCGCCTGCACCGACGTCTCGTCGGTCACGTCGCACATGACGAAGGCATCCGCGGCGGCGGCCTCGTCGACCGCCGGCTGGAGGTCGGCCGAGAGCACCCACGCGCCCTCCTCACGGAAACGCTGCACGCACGCCGCCCCGATCCCCGACGACCCACCGGTGACCAGCGCCACCTTCCCGTCCATGCGACCCATTGCGCTCCCCCTCGTGGCGTCGACCGCGATCGCGGCCGGCGCCGATCGTAGGCCGAGCGCGACGGAGCCCGGGCCGCCGGGCCCGGGCTCCGTTCACGTCCTGGTGTCGACGGTCACCCGCCGAACGATCAGACCTGCTGGATCTTGATCTCGATGTCGACCCCTGCCGGAAGGTCGAGGCGCTGGAGCGAGTCGACGGTCTTGGGCGTGGGATCGACGATGTCCAGCAGACGCTTGTGGATCCGCATCTCGAAGTGCTCGCGGGAGTCCTTGTCCTTGTGCGGGGACCGGATCACCGTGTACCGGTGCTTCTCCGTCGGGAGAGGCACCGGGCCACGCACCGACGCGCTGGTTCGCACGACGGTCTCCACGATCTTCTTCGTCGACTGATCGACGATCTCGTGGTCGTAGGCCTTGAGCCTGATGCGGATCTTCTGCTTGTCAGCCATGTCAGCCTTCGTCACTTGATGATCTTGGTGACGCGGCCGGCGCCCACGGTACGGCCACCCTCACGGATGGCGAAACGCAAACCCTCTTCCATGGCGATCGGATGGATCAGCTCCACCGTCATCGTCGTGTTGTCACCCGGCATGCACATCTCCGTACCCTCCGGCAACGAGATCTGACCCGTCACATCCGTGGTCCGGAAGAAGAACTGCGGCCGATAGTTCGCGAAGAACGGCTTGTGACGCCCACCCTCGTCCTTGGTCAACACATAGGTCTGCGCCTCGAACTCGGTGTGCGGCGTGATCGAACCCGGCTTCGCGAGCACCTGACCCCGCTCGACGTCCTCACGCTTCGTACCCCGCAACAACGCCCCGATGTTGTCACCCGCCTGACCCTCGTCGAGCAACTTGCGGAACATCTCCACACCCGTGCACGTCGTCTTCTCCGTCGGACGGATCCCGACGATCTCGATCTCGTCACCGGTGTTGATCCGACCCTGCTCCACCCGGCCCGTCACCACCGTCCCACGACCCGTGATCGTGAACACATCCTCGATCGGCATCAAGAACGGCTTGTCGGTCTCACGCTCGGGCTGCGGGATGAACTCATCCACCGCCGCCATCAACTCCATGATCTGCGCCTTCGCCGCGTCGTCACCCTCCAGGGCCTTCAACGCCGACACCTTCACCACCGGCACATCATCACCAGGGAACTCGTACTCGCTCAACAACTCGCGAACCTCGAGCTCCACGAGATCCAACAACTCTTCGTCATCGACCATGTCGACCTTGTTCAACGCCACCACGATCGACGGCACACCCACCTGCTTGGCCAACAACACATGCTCACGCGTCTGAGGCATCGGACCATCCGCCGCCGACACCACCAGGATCGCCCCATCCACCTGAGCCGCACCCGTGATCATGTTCTTGATGTAATCCGCGTGACCCGGCATATCCACATGCCGCGTAATGACGGTTCTCCGTCTCGTACTCCACATGCGAGATATTGATCGTGATCCCCCGCTCACGCTCCTCAGGGGCCTTGTCGATGTTCGCGAACTCCGTGAACGAATTGTTCGTCGGATCCTGCTCCGCCAACACCTTCGAGATCGCCGCCGTCAACGTCGTCTTCCCATGATCGATATGACCCATCGTCCCCACATTCGCATGGGGCTTGGTCCGCTCGAACTTCTCACGCGCCATCGTGGTATCTCCTGTGTGTGTCCATGCCGGGGCGACTTGGTCGGGTTGGGTGTTCCGGCCTGGGATCAGGCCGGGGGGTTCACTGGCCGCGAACGCGGCTGACGATCTCTTCCTGCACGTTCGACGGCATCTGCTGGTAGGAGTCGAACTGCATGGTGTAGGTGGCTCGACCCTGGGTGCGCGAACGAAGGTCGGTAGCGTAACCGAACATCTCCGACAGAGGCACCTGGGCTCGGATGATCTGGCTGTTGCCGCGCTGCTCCATGCCGCCGAGCTTGCCCCGGCGGGAGGAGAGATCGCCCATCACGTCGCCCATGAAGTCGTCCGGGGTGGTCACCTCGACGCTCATGATGGGCTCGAGCAGGATCGGCTTGGCCTTGCGGGCGGCCTCCTTGAAGGCCATCGTCCCGGCGATCTTGAAGGCCATCTCCGAGGAGTCGACGTCGTGGTACTTGCCGTCGGTGAGGATGGCCCGCACGTCGACGGTCTGGTAGCCGGCGAGCACGCCCGACGTCATGGCCTGCTGGATGCCGGCGTCGATCGAGGGGATGTACTCCTTGGGGATGCGACCGCCGCTGATCTGGTCGACGAACTCGTAGCCACCACCGGGACCCGTGGTCTCGAGGGAGATCGTCACCTCTGCGAACTGGCCGGAACCACCGGTCTGCTTCTTGTGGGTGTAGGTCGACTTCTCGACCTTGGTGCTGATCGTCTCCCGATACGCCACCTGCGGCTTGCCGACCGTCGCGTCGACCTTGAACTCACGCAGCATCCGGTCGACCAGCACCTCGAGGTGCAGCTCACCCATGCCGGAGATGACGGTCTCGCCGGTCTCCTCGTCGGTGCGGACCTGGAAGGTCGGGTCCTCCTCCGAGAGGGAGTAGAGGGCCTTCGACATCTTGTCCTGGTCGACCTTCGTCTTCGGCTCGACGGCCACGTGGATCACGGGCTCGGGGAACACGAGCTCCTCGAGGACGATGGGATTGGCCGGATCGCAGAGCGTGTCGCCCGTCTTGGTGTTCTTGAAGCCGATGCCGGCCACGATGTCGCCGGCGAAGACCTCGTCGCGGTCCTCGCGGTCGTTGGCGTGCATCTCGAGGATGCGGCCGATCCGCTCCTTGTTCTGGGTGCGGGCGTTGAGCACCTGCCCACCCTTGTCGAGGTGCCCGCTGTAGACCCGGAAGTACGTGAGCTTGCCCACATGGGGGTCGGTCATGATCTTGAAGGCGAGAGCCGAGAAGGGCTCGTCGTCGGTGGCCTTGCGCTCGAGATCGGTGTCGCCCTTGATGTTCGTGCCCTCGACCGGGGGCAGGTCGAGCGGCGACGGCAGATACCACACCACGGCGTCGAGCAGCGGCTGGACGCCCTTGTTCTTGAAGGCGGTGCCGTTGAGGATCGGGACGACCTCGCCGGAGAGCGTGGCCTTGCGGATGGCGGCGCGGAGCTCGTCCACGCCGATCTCCTCCTCGCTCACGAACTTCTCGAGCAGGTCCTCGTCGACCGTGGCCACGGTCTCGAGCAGCTCGGCACGGTAGGCCTCGGCGTCGTCGCGCAGGTCGGCGGGGATCTCCTGGACCTCCCACTTGGCGCCCAGTTCCTCGTCGAGCCAGACGATGGCATCCATGGTCACGAGGTCGATCACGCCCTTGTAGTGCCCCTCGGCGCCGATCGGGAGCTGCAGCACCGCGGTGGTGCAGTCGAGCCGGTCCTTGATGGTCTCGAGGACGCGGAAGAAGTCCGCACCGAGACGGTCCATCTTGTTGACGAAGCACAGCCGCGGGACGTTGTACTTGTTGGCCTGGCGCCACACGGTCTCGGTCTGGGGCTCGACGCCGGCGACGCCGTCGAACACGGCCACCGCACCGTCGAGCACCCGCAGGGAACGCTCGACCTCGACGGTGAAGTCGACGTGGCCGGGGGTGTCGATGATGTTGATGCGATGGTCGTTCCAGTGGCAGGTGGTCGCGGCTGACGTGATGGTGATGCCGCGCTCCTGCTCCTGGACCATCCAGTCCATCGTGGCGCCACCGTCGTGGACCTCACCGATCTTGTAGTTCTTGCCGGTGTAATAGAGGATGCGCTCGGTCGTGGTGGTCTTGCCGGCATCGATGTGAGCCATGATCCCGATGTTGCGGGTTCGCTCGAGGGGGAAGCTGCGGGCGGCCATCGTCGTGTTCGTTCCTGTGTCGTAGGTGCGGCGGGCGTCGGGCGGGCGGGAGAGCGGCTGGACGGGCTCCGCGGGTGACCCGACGAGGTGTCGGGGCTCCGCATCGGACCGGCGGGACGCCGGGCAGGCCTACCAGCGGTAGTGGGCGAAGGCCTTGTTCGAGTCGGCCATCTTGTGGATGTCCTCGCGGCGCTTCACAGCAGCGCCGACACCGTTGCTGGCATCGAGCAGCTCGTTGGCGAGGCGCTCGGCCATGGTGCGCTCGCGACGCTGGCGGGCATAGCCGACGATCCAGCGGATGGCGAGGGTGTTGGACCGACGGGGACGGACCTCGACGGGCACCTGATACGTGGCACCGCCGACGCGGCGACTGCGCACCTCGAGCTGGGGCTTGACGCCATCGACCGCTCGCTTGAGGGTGGAGATCGGCTCGGCGCCCGTCTTGACCTCGATGATGTCGAGGGCGTCGTAGACGATCTTCTCGGCCGTGGAACGCTTCCCACGCTGGAGGACCTTGTTCACGAGCTGGGTGACGACCACCGACCGATAGATCGGATCCGGCATCAGCTCACGGCGGGGGGCGGGACCCTTGCGGGGCACGTCAGCTCTCCTTCTTGGCGCCGTAGCGGCTACGGGCCTGCTTGCGATCACGTACACCCGAGGTGTCGAGGGTGCCGCGGATGATCTTGTAGCGGACACCGGGCAGGTCCTTCACGCGCCCGCCACGCACCAGGACGATCGAGTGCTCCTGGAGGTTGTGACCCTCACCCGGGATGTAGGCCGTGACCTCGATCCCGCTGGTGAGGCGCACACGGGCGACCTTGCGCAGGGCGGAGTTCGGCTTCTTGGGAGTGGTGGTGTACACACGGGTGCACACGCCCCGCCGCTGCGGAGCGCCCTTCAGGGCGGGCGTCTTGGCCTTGGCGGGCTTCGACTGGCGCCCCTTGCGGACCAGCTGCTGGATCGTGGGCACGACGGACCTTTCGTGGATTCGTGACGTGTGACGCGTCCGACGCCGACGCAGGTCGGACGCGGAAACGGTGGAGTTCATGGTCGGCGCGTGGAACCGCGCCAGAGCCGAGGGACAATGCTAGGGGGACGGGACCGATTCCGGCAAGACGCCGGAAGCCGGGGGCGGCGGTCCGGGAGGACCGCCGCGGTGGGATCAGCCGGCGGACTCTTCGCCCGTGACCAGATCGATGACCTGGGCGTCAGGCACCTCGCCACCGCCGGACGCGAGATCGCCCTGACCGGCGACCAGGTCGGCGGCGTCGGCGCCGCTGCGGCTGGCCAGCCATTCGGCGATGTCGGCCTCGTCGTCGGGCGCCGAGGAGTAGAACTCCATCGGCTGGTAGTCCGGCGCCGAAGCGGTGATCTCGCGATAGGCGGGCATGCCGGTACCGGCCGGGATGAGCTTGCCGATGATGATGTTCTCCTTGAGGCCGACCAGCGAGTCGCTCCGCGACTCGATGGCGGCCTCGGTGAGCACCCGGGTGGTCTCCTGGAACGACGCCGCCGACAGCCACGAGTCCGTGGAGAGCGACGCCTTGGTGATGCCCATCATCTCGGGGCGACCCTCAGCGGGGACCTGGCTCTCGAGCACGAGCGCCCGGTTGACGTCGCGGTAGACCTTCTGGTCGACCCGCTCGCCGGGGAGGAAGTCGGAGTCACCCGGTTCCTGCACGGCGATCTTGCGCGTCATCTGGCGCACGATCAGCTCGATGTGCTTGTCATGGATGGGCACGCCCTGGTCGCGGTAGACCTTCTGGACCTCGGTGACGAGGTACTGCTGGGTCTCCTGGATGCCCTTGATCTCGAGCAGTTCCTTGGGGTCGCGGGGGCCGTCGACGATGGGATCACCGGCCCGGATCTCCTGGCCGTCGGTGACCTCGAGCCGCGACAGGCTGGGGACGGTGTAGGACTCCTCGGTCCCGTCGTCGGTGACCACCGTGATCACACGGCCCTTGCCTTCGTCGTCGGCGATGCGCACGACGCCGGAGGTGCGCGAGAGCGTGGCCTTGCCCTTCGGGCTGCGAGCCTCGAACAGCTCGACGACACGGGGTAGACCGCCGGCGATGTCGCCGCCGGCACCGGCCACACCACCGGTGTGGAAGGTCCGCATGGTCAGCTGGGTGCCAGGCTCACCGATGGACTGGGCCGCGATGACCCCCACGGCCTCGCCCACCTCGATGAGCTTTCCGGTGGCCAGCGACAACCCGTAGGAAGCGGCGGAGATGCCACGCTCGGAGTCGTCGGTGAGCGGGGAGAGGACGCGGACCCGCGTGACCTTGGGGTCGTCGCGGAGCGTCGCCATCTCGTCGGCGCCGACGAGCGTGCCCCTCGGCATCACCGTGCCGTCGGAGAGCTCGACGTCGTCGGCGAGGGTACGGCTGAAGAGACGGGTCTCGAGCCACGCCCGCCGACCGGGGGCGTCGGGTCCGATGTCCTCGAGCCAGATCCCGCGCACCGGCCCGCCTGTCGCGAAGGGGTCCTCCTCGTTGATGATGAGCTCCTGGGCCACGTCGACCAGCCGACGGGTCAGGTAGCCGGAGTCGGCGGTGCGCAGCGCCGTGTCGACGAGACCCTTGCGGGCGCCCGGAGTGGCGATGAAGTACTCCAGCATCGACAGGCCCTCACGGAAGTTCGACTTGATCGGACGAGGGATCATGTCGCCGCGGGGGTTGGCCACGAGACCGCGCATACCGGCGATCTGGCGGACCTGCATCATGTTTCCTCGGGCCCCGGAACCCACCATCATCTCGATGGGGTTGAACTTCGTGGCCGTCAGCGCCTCCTCCATCTTCACCTTCACCTCGTCGGTGGCGGTGGTCCAGATCTCGACTTCCTTCTGACGACGCTCACCGTCGGTGATGATGCCCCGGCGGAACTGCACCTCGACCTTGTCGGCCTCCTTCTCGTGCTTGTCGAGGATCTCCTGCTTCTCGCTCGGCGTGCGGACGTCCTCGATCGAGATGGTGAGACCGGACTTGGAGGCGTAGCGATAGCAGAGGTCCTTCATGCGGTCGAGCGAACCGGCGACCTCGGCCTTCGGGTAGTCGTGCGCCAGCTCGTCGACGATGCGGCCCATGATCTTCTTGTCGACGCGTACGTTCTGGAACTCGAAGCCCTCGGGCAGCGCGGTGTTGAAGAACACGCGGCCCGGTGTCGTGTGGCGGTAGGTGGTGCGGCCCTCGTCGGTGGTGCCGGTGACGTGGTCGGGAGTGCGCAACTCGATGGTGGCGTGCAACGACACGTCCCCCGACTCGTAGGCGCGCTCGATCTCCTCGAGCTGACGGAACACCCGGCCGGTGCCGGCGACGTCGTCGAGCTGCTCGGTCAGGTAGTAGGCCCCGATGATGAGGTCCTGGGTCGGCGTCACCAGCGCGCGTCCGTCGGCCGGCGACAAGATGTTGTTGGCCGACAGCATGAGCACACGGGCCTCGGCCTGCGCCTCGGCCGACAGCGGGAGGTGCACCGCCATCTGGTCGCCGTCGAAGTCGGCGTTGAAGGCGTGGCAGACCAGGGGGTGGATCTGGATGGCCTTGCCCTCGACGAGGACCGGCTCGAACGCCTGGATGCCGAGGCGGTGGAGGGTCGGTGCCCGGTTCAGCAGCACCGGATGCTCCTTGATGACCTCCTCGAGCACGTCCCAGACCTGCGGGCGACGGCGCTCCACCATGCGCTTGGCGGACTTGATGTTCTGGGCGACCTCGGAATCGACGAGCTTCTTCATGACGAAGGGCTTGAAGAGCTCGAGGGCCATGAGCTTGGGCAGCCCGCACTGGTGGAGCTTCAGGGTGGGCCCGACCACGATGACCGAACGGCCCGAGTAGTCGACGCGCTTTCCGAGCAGGTTCTGACGGAACCGGCCCTGCTTGCCCTTGAGCATGTCGGACAGCGACTTGAGCGGCCGGTTGCCCGGACCGGTGACCGGGCGACCACGACGGCCGTTGTCGAAGAGCGCGTCGACGGCCTCCTGGAGCATGCGCTTCTCGTTGTTCACGATGATCTCGGGGGCCCCGAGATCGAGGAGGCGCTTCAGACGGTTGTTCCGGTTGATGACCCGTCGGTACAGGTCGTTGAGGTCGGAGGTGGCGAAGCGACCGCCGTCGAGCTGCACCATCGGGCGCAGCTCCGGCGGGATCACCGGGACCACGTCGAGGATCATGGCCCGCGGGTCGTTGACCCGTCGCCCGTTGTCGTCACGACGGTTGAACGCCGACACGATCTTCAGGCGCTTGATGGCCTTCTGCTTGCGCTGCGCCGAGAGCGGCTTCTGGCCCTCGGGCGGGTCGATCTGGGTGCGCAGGATGACCTCGTCGGCATCGAGGTCGATGCGGTCGACGAGACGGGCGATGGCGTCGGCGCCCATGCCGCCCTCGAAGTAGTCGCCGTAGCGATCCTGCAGCTCACGCCACAGCATCTCGTCCTCGATGATCTTGCGGGGGAAGAGGTCCTTGAACTCCTCGAAGGCCCGGGTGACGAGGTCGAGCTCCAGCTCATAGCGCTCGCGGATCGCCTGGAGGTCCTTCTCGCTGGCGCGCTGGCGAGCCTTGACGTCGGAGTCCTTGGCTCCCTCGGCCTCGAGCTCGGCGAGCTCGGTCTCGAGCGCCTCGAATCGCTTGGCCAGCTCGACCTCACGCTCCTTTCGATGACGTCGCGCTCGGCGAGCATCTCGGCCTCGAGGTTCGCCAGCTCGTCGTGGCGACGGTCGTCGTCGACCCAGGTGACGAGGTTGGCGGCGAAGTAGATGACCTTCTCGAGCTGCTTGGCCTTCAACTCCTCACGGGCCTCGGTGCCCATGAGCAGGTAAGCCAGCCACGAACGGGTGCCGCGGAGGTACCAGATGTGCACGACGGGAGCGGCGAGCTCGATGTGACCCATGCGCTCGCGCCGGACCTTGGAGCGGGTGACCTCGACGCCGCAGCGCTCGCAGATGATGCCCTTGAAGCGCACACGCTTGTACTTGCCGCAGTAGCACTCCCAGTCCTTGGTCGGACCGAAGATCTTCTCGCAGAAGAGCCCGTCCTTCTCCGGCTTGAGGGTGCGGTAGTTGATGGTCTCCGGCTTCTTGACCTCACCGTTGGACCACGTGCGGATGGAGTCGGCGGTGGCCAGACCGATCCGGAGTTGATCGAAGTTGTTCACGTCGAGCATGGGCATTCCCTCAGCTCCTCTCCGCCTGGCGGCGGGCGTCTTCTTCGTCACTGCCCCGCTCGGGGCGTGAGATGTCGATGCCGAGCTCCTCGGCGGTGCGGAAGATGTCCTCGTCGAGCTCACGCATCTCGATCTCCTCACCGGTGGTGGAGAGGACCTCGACGTTGAGGCACAGGGCCTGCATCTCCTTGATGAGCACCTTGAAGCTCTCGGGGATGCCGGGCTCGGGGATGTTCTCGCCCTTCACGATGGCCTCGTAGACCTTGACCCGGCCGAGGACGTCGTCGGACTTGATGGTCAGCAGTTCCTGGAGGCAGTAGGCGGCGCCGTAGGCCTCGAGGGCCCAGACCTCCATCTCGCCGAAGCGCTGGCCACCGAACTGCGCCTTCCCGCCCAGCGGCTGCTGGGTGATCATGGAGTACGGGCCGGTGGACCGGGCGTGGATCTTGTCGTCCACCAGGTGGGCGAGCTTCAGGATGTAGACGACCCCGACGGTGATCGGGTTGTCGTAGGGCTCACCCGTGCGGCCGTTGTAGAGGGTGGTCTTGCCGTTGTCCTGCATGAGGCGGCCGTTGTCGCCGTAGCGGGGATCGGTGGCCTCGGGCTGCAGGTTCTGGAAGATCTTCTGGATCGTCGGGTGCTTCCCGGCGCCCTCGAGCTCGTCCCAGTGCGCGCCGTCGAACACCGGTGTGGCGATGAGCGTGGACGGCGGCGTGGTGGGCCGCGTCTTGCTCTCGGTGCCACGTGTGGGCTCGTCACCGACCGTCGTGCCGTCGACGGCCCAGCCGTAGCGGGCGGCGTAGCCGAGGTGCGCCTCGAGGACCTGGCCGACGTTCATGCGGCTGGGCACACCGAGGGGGTTGAGCACGATGTCGACGGGGGTGCCGTCGGACATGAAGGGCATGTCCTCGATCGGGAGGATCTTGGAGATGACGCCCTTGTTGCCGTGGCGACCGGCGAGCTTGTCGCCCACGCTGATCTTGCGCTTCTGGCCCACGTAGACCCGCACGAGCTGGTTGACGCCGGGGGGCAGCTCGTGGCTCTCGTCGCGACTGAAGACCTTGACGTCGATGACCTTGCCGGTCTCGCCGTGAGGCACCTTCAACGAGGTGTCGCGCACCTCGCGGGCCTTCTCGCCGAAGATGGCTCGCAGGAGCCGCTCCTCCGGTGTGAGCTCGGTCTCGCCCTTGGGGGTGACCTTGCCCACCAGCACGTCGCCCGGACCGACCTCGGCGCCCACGCGGATGATGCCGCGCTCGTCGAGGTCGGCGAGGATCTCCTCGGAGAGGTTCGGGATGTCCCGGGTGATCTCCTCCGGACCGAGCTTCGTGTCACGGGCGTCGATCTCGTGCTCGTGGATGTGGATCGACGTCAGCACGTCGTCCTTGACCAGGCGCTCCGAGAGGATGATGGCGTCCTCGAAGTTGTAGCCCTCCCACGGCATGAAGGCCACGACGAGGTTCTTGCCCAGTGCCAGCTCGCCGTTGTCGGTCGAAGGGCCGTGGGCGAGCACATCCCCCTTCGACACCTTCTGGCCCTCGACGACGATGGGCTTCTGGTTGATGCACGTGTCCTGGTTCGAGCGTTCGAACTTGAGCAGTCGGTAGACCTTGCGGCCCTGCGACTTGTACTCGGCGACGATGACGTTGCCGTCGACCTCGCTGATGACGCCGTCGTCATCGGCGATGATCATGTCGGCCGCGTCGCGGGCCGCCCGCGACTCGATCCCGGTGCCGATGTACGGAGCCTCGGCCCGCAGCAACGGAACGGCCTGGCGCTGCATGTTGGCGCCCATGAGGGCACGGTTGGCGTCATCGTGCTCGAGGAAGGGGATCAGGGCGGTGGCCACGGAGACGATCTGCTTCGGCGAGACGTCCATCAGCTGGACTTCCTTCGGCGGCACCGAGGAGATCTCGGTGGTGGCGCCGAAGAACACGTCGCGTTCGAGCTGCAGCTTGAGGTCGCCGAGGGTGGCGGCCTGAGGCGAACGCCGCACGAGCACCCGGTCGGCCCTGAACGTTCCGTTCGGGTTGAGCGGAGCGTTGGCCTGGGCGACCACGTACTCCTCTTCCTCGTCGGCAGCCAGGTAGACGATCTCGTCGGTGACGCGACCGTCGATGACCTTGCGGTACGGCGACTCGATGAAGCCGAACTCGTTGACCCGGGCGAAGGTGGCCAGGGCGCCGATCAGGCCGATGTTCGGTCCCTCGGGGGTCTCGATGGGGCACATGCGGCCGTAGTGGCTGAAGTGCACGTCACGGACCTCGAAGCCGGCCCGCTCACGCGAGAGCCCGCCCGGGCCGAGCGCCGACAGGCGCCGGCGGTGGGTGAGGCCCGACAGAGGGTTCACCTGGTCCATGAACTGCGACAGCTGCGAGGTGCCGAAGAACTCCTTGATCGCCGCCACGACGGGGCGGATGTTGATCAGGGTCTGGGGGGTGATGGCTTCGACGTCCTGGGTGGTCATGCGCTCGCGGACGACCCGCTCCATGCGGGACAGACCGATGCGGACCTGGTTCTGGATCAGCTCGCCGACCGACCGGATGCGGCGGTTGGCGAAGTGGTCCTGGTCGTCGAGGCGGTAGCCCGGCTCGGCGTTGACGAGGTTCAGCAGGTAGGTGGTGGCGGCGAGGACCTCGGCCGGGGTGAGCACCGGCTGGTCGAGCTCGGGCTTGTCGAGCTGGATGCCGAAGAGGTCCTCGAGGCGATCGAGCTCGGGGCCGAGCTTGCGGTTGAGCTTGTAGCGGCCGACCCGTGAGAGGTCGTAGCGGCGGTTCTCGAAGAAGGCGTTGCGGAAGTAGGCCTTGGCCGACTCGACGGACGGCGGCTCACCCGGGCGGGCCCGCTTGTAGATCTCGACGAGGGCCTCGTCCTGGGTTGGGGCGAGCTCGCGATCCTTCTCCCACTGGCCCTCGAGGAAGTCGAAGTGGCGCACGAAGCGATCGAGGAAGCCCGGATAGTTCTCCTCGTCGTAGCCGAGGGCGCGGAGCAGCACGAAGAGGCTGAGGCGACGCTTGCGGGCCACGCGTGCGCCGGCGGTGACGTCCTTGCCCGGCTTCTGCTCGACGTCGAACTCGATCCACTCGCCGCGGTAGGGGTGGATCGTGCCGGTGACGAGCTGGTGCTTGCTCAGGTTGCGGAGCCGATAGCGCTCACCCGGCTGGAAGATGACGCCCGGCGACCGCACGAGCTGGGACACGACGACCCGCTCGGTGCCGTTGATCACGAACGTGCCCTTGTCCGTCATCATGGGGAAGTCCCCCATGAACACGGTCTGCTCCTTGATCTCGCCGGTCGAGGCGTTCATGAAGCGGGCCCGCACGAAGATCGGAGCGGAGAAGGTCATGTCCTTCTCCTTGCACTCCTCCACCGAGAACTTCGGCGGGGGACGCAGATCCTCGTCCTCGGGATCGAACTCCAACTCGAGTTGGAGCGTCTCGGTGAAGTCCTTGATCGGGCTGATGTCGCGGAAGGTCTCGGCCAGACCCTGGTGCAGGAACCATTCGAACGATTCCCGCTGGATGGCGATCAGATCCGGGAGCGCCAGGACCTCATCGAGGTTGGCGAACGAATACCGTTCCCGGACGGACGAGCGAGCAGGCAAGGATGACTCCTCGGTAGAGGCGGGCGTGACACCGGCCACCCTGCGGGCGCGTGGCGATCACGACAGGTTCGTCGGTGACGGCGACAGCGGTGCAGCGGGCGAGCACGGCAACGCGTCAGCATAGAGCGGACGCGAAAGAAAGAGCAACCCGGGAGATCCGCGTTGCGGATCCGGGCGCTCACTCGGGGGATCATCCACTTCTACCCCGGTCAGATTGGGCAGAACCCTAAGCCGATTCGCCCGAAAACGTCAAGGATGCACCGCGCTGACCTCGGGTCGGCCCGCCCGTTCGTCGGGAACGGGACCGTCGACAGCCGAGTGCCGGGGCGGGCAGCTGTCGCCGATCTCGGCGATCAACCGATCAAAACGGCACTGGCGCCTCCCCGTGCACCGCCTGTGGCCCAGGCAGTGAGGGGAAGCGCCAGCATCCCTGCGGCACCGGCGACGGTTCACGTCACCGGACGCATCGGTCCTACTTGAGCTCGACCGAGCCTCCGGCGGCCTCGAGGGCCTCCTTGGCCTTGTCGGCGTCTTCCTTGGTGGCCTTCTCGAGCACCGTGCTCGGCGCGCCGTCGACCAGGTCCTTGGCCTCCTTCAGGCCGAGACTGGTGAGCGAGCGCACCTCCTTGATGACCTGGATCTTCTTGTCGCCGGCGGCGGTGAGGACGACGTCGAACTCGTCCTTCTCCTCCGCTGCGGCCTCGCCGCCGCCGCCTCCGGCCGGTGCCGCGGCGACCGCAGCCACGGGCGCGGCCGCGGTGACGCCGAACTTCTCTTCGAACTCCTTGAGCAGTTCGCTCAGCTCGAGCACGCTCATGTTGGCGATGGCGTCGAGGATGTCTTCCTTGGTGGCCATGATTCAGCTCTCCTGGGTGTCGTCGCCGGCCTCGGCCGGGGCAGGTGTGTCCGCCGCGGCGGGTGCCTCGGCAGGGTCGTCGGCCGCGGCGGGTGCCTCGGCGGGGGTCTCGTCGGTCGGCGACGAAGCGTCGACCTCGGTCTCGTCGGCGGGGGCGTCGACGGTCTCGGTGCTGGCCTCGGGCGTGTCGACGACCGGGGCGGTTCGGGGGCGCCGGGAGCGCCACCCTGCTCGATGAGCGCGGCCAGCCCGTAGGCGAAGTCGCGGGGAACGGCCTGCAGGAGGCCGGCGAAGCTCTGCATCGGTGCGGCCATGAGCCCGGCCAACTTGGCCAGGAGCTCCTCACGGGGAGCCACGTCGGCCAGGGCCTTCACCCCAGCGGCGTCGAGCAGTGTCTCGCCGAGGATGCCGCCCTTCACCACGAGGCTGGGGTTGCCCTTGGTGAACTCCCGCAGCGCCTTGGCCACGGCCACCGGATCACCGGTGCCGGTCGGCGCGAAGGCGATCGCCGTGGGTCCGGTCAACATGTCCTCGAGCTCGAGTCCGAGCTCACGGGTGGCGATGCGCACGAGGGTGTTCTTGTAGACCCGGTACTCGCCGCCGACCTCGCGCAGCGAGCGACGCAGGGCAGCGAGCTCGCTGACGTTGATCCCGCGGTACTCGGTCAGCACGGCGGCGGCGGCGCCGGAGAGCTGGGCCTTCACGGCCTCGACCACCTCGACCTTCTCTGGTCTCGGGTTCTCCATCGCACCTCCTTTCACTTCTTCGGGCGCCGGAAGCGCTGTGGAACCTGCGGAACCGCAGGCGGGGACCGGTACGTGGCACCGGGGTGTCGCCGGGAACGACGACGGGGTGTTCGCAGCGGCGACGCGCGAACACCCCGTGAGAGGAGAGCGAGCGCCTCGTCCGGGCGGCGGTGAGCCGATTGCGCCCCGAAGGGCGACCGGAGGTCTGCGGCGAGCAGGATTCGGTTCTGGCCCGAAGGCCGAGCGGTGAGGCTACCGGTGCCGGCCCCGCTGGGCCAACCGGACCGCAGGTCAGGCGGGGACGACGTCCTCGTCGAGCATGCGTGCAGAGTCGATCTTGATGCCAGGGCCCATCGTGGACGAGAGGCTCACCCGACGGAAATACCGACCCTTGGCCGTGGCGGGCTTGGCCTTCTCGAGCTCCTCGAGCACGGCCCGCAGGTTCGCCGTGAGGTCGTCGCGACCGAAGCTGACCTTGCCGATCGGGACGTGGACGTTGCCGTTGCGATCGGTGCGGTACTCGACCTTGCCGCCCTTGAAGTCGGCGACGGCCTTGCCCACATCGGGGGTGACGGTGCCCGTCTTCGGGTTCGGCATCAGCCCACGCGGGCCGAGCGCCCGACCGAGCTTGCCGACCTGAGGCATGAGATCGGGCGTGGCGATCGCGACGTCGAAGTCGAGCATTCCTCCCTCGACCTCGGCGATCAGATCATCGGCCCCGACGATGTCGGCGCCGGCCTCGCGAGCGGCGGTGGCGGCATCACCGGCGGCGAAGACGGCGATGCGCACGTCCGTACCGGTACCCGAGGGCAGGCCCACGGTGCCCCGCACCATCTGATCGGCCTTGCGGGGATCGACCCCAAGGCGCACGGACAGCTCGACGGTCTCGTCGAACGTGGCCGGGGCCAGGCTCTTCACCAGATCGACGGCCTCGGGTGAGGCGTGGAGCTGATCGCGATCGAAGCGGCGGACCGCGTCGCTGTACTTCTTTCCATGCTTCGCCATGACGGCTCCCTCGGGTCAGGCACCCTCGACGGGTGCGGCGGCCGTCCGGGCGAGGTGATCCCGGAACGGTGGGTGGCCCGGAGACGGGCCGGTGGACTCAGACGACGTCGATGCCCATCGAACGGGCGGTACCGGCGACCTGCAGCTTGGCCGCTTCGAGGTCGTTGGCGTTGAGGTCGGGCATCTTGATCTGGGCGATCTCGGTCACCTGGGCATCGGTGATCGACCCTGCCGTCTCCTTCGAAGGGTTCTGCGAACCCTTGTCGAGATCGGCGGCCTGCTTGATCAGCACCGACGTCGGCGGGGTCTTCAGGATGAACGAGAACGAACGATCCTCGTAGATCGTGATCTCGACGGGAACGATCGTGCCCTGCTGGGCCTCGGTCTTGGCGTTGTACTCCTTGCAGAAGTCCATGATCGCCACGCCGTGCGGGCCCAGAGCCGTACCGACCGGGGGCGCGGGGTTGGCCGCTCCGGCGGGGATCTGGATCTTGACGACAGCCGTCGCCTTCTTCTTGGCCATGATGTCCTTGCTTGTTCCTTCGTCGGCGCACGGCGCTGGATCGCCGATCGCGGTGGTTCATGGTGGCGGTTGGCGCCGCCGTTGACAACTCCGCAGAGGGAGGCGGTGCCGGTCGCCTAGAGCTTGGCGATCTGGGTGAACTCGAGCTCGACGGGCGTCTCACGCCCGAAGATGTTGACGAGCACCTTGACCTTCAGTTGGTCCTCGTTGATCTCGACGATCTCGCCGGAGAAGTCGGCGAAGGGCCCTTCCTTCACGCGGACGGTCTCGCCCATCTCGTATTCCATGCGGGGCTTGCCCCGCTTCGGCGCAGCTTCCTCGCCCTCGACCTTGACCTGCAGGAAGCTCTCGACGTCCTTGCGCTTCAGCGGGGACGGCTTGGCTCCTTGCCCGACGAAGCCGGTGACGCCGGGGGTGTTGCGCACGACGTACCAGGAGTCGTCGTCGAGCTCGCAACGAACGAGCAGATAGCCGGGGAACACCTTCTTCTGCACGACCTGCTTCTTGCCGTTCTTGAACTCCACGACGTCTTCCATGGGGATGACCACCTCGTGGATGGTCTCCTCCATGTTCATCGAGGAGATGCGGGCCTCGAGGTTCTGCTTGACCTTCTTCTCGTAGCCGGACTGCGTGTGCACCACGAACCACATACCAGGCCGGTCATAGGGACTCTGCGGCTTGGGCCGCTCGGCCTCGAGGAGGTCGTCGGCGTCGAGGACCTCGGCGTCGGCGAGCTCGGCCGTGGCCTCCTCGGCCACGGCGTCGGTGTCGACCGCGGTGTCGGAAGCGGTGTCAGCGTCGGAGGAGATGGGGGTGTCGTCGGTCACGGAGGTCATTTCGCGTTGAACAGTCGGAGTACGAGTTCGGAGAACACCCAGTCGATCCCGAAGATGAACAGGGTGAAGATCACGAGGGTGATCAGGGTGATCAGGGAGTAGTTGAGGGTCTCGGAGCGGGTGGGCCAGGCCACCTTGCGCAGCTCGGCACGAACCTCGTGGGCGAACTGGCGGGGCCCGGTGCGTTGTTCCTTCTGGCGCGCCGCCTGCGGGCCGCGCTTGGTGCGCAGCGGTTCGCCGTCGGGGCCGAGTTCGCCCTGACGCTGGAGCCTGCGCTTCTGTTCACGGTTCAAAGCCACTTGGGAGACTTCCCACGGACGGGGGATTGGGGGACGTACAGAGCAGGGCAGGAGGGACTCGAACCCCCAACCGCCGGTTTTGGAGACCGGTGCTCTACCAGTTGAGCTACTGCCCTCGGTTACCTACCCGGGCAGGTCAGGGTAGCAGGCACCTCGCGGAGGCCGACCCCGGCAGACCGGTCCCGGTCAGCCTAGGCCCCGCTCCCGACGGGGGCGAATTCCTCCCGTGGCTCAACCAGCGAGGCGCCGGCTCCGTGCGGCCAGCACCAGCGCGCCGCCCACGCCCGCGGCGGTCGCCGCCAGTCCGCCGATGTAGGCGGCGCGGCGACGGTGCTCGTGGGCGGTGACAGGGGCGGGCCGTTCGGCGTAGCCGCCGGCCAGGGCGTCGAGCAGCCCGTCGGGAGGGGAGATCGGGTGGATCGCGGTCGCCGCCAGCTCGCGACGGAGGCGGCGGTAGCGAGCCACCTCGGCCTGGCAGCGAAGGCACTGGGCGAGGTGCTCCCGACGCTGCTCGTCGAGCGCCACACCCCCGTCGACCACCCCGGGGAGCTGGGACGCGAGGCGTTCACAGCGCATGGCGGTCCTCGTCGTCGATCAGGTCGTGCACCAGCACGTCACGGAGCTTGCGCCGGGCCCGGTGCAGGCGCACCTTGGCCGCCGACTCGGTGATGCCGAGCTCGGTGGCGATGGCTTCGTGCGGGAGGTCGTAGACGTCGCGCAGCACGATGACCGCCCGCAGGCGGGGGGGCAGCGACTGGAGGGCGGCCTGAAGCCGGTCGCGGAGCAGCCCGTTCTCGGCCCGGCCGACCGGATCCCGGCTGGGGTGTCCGTCGCCCACGGCCATGTCGTCGGTGAGCTCGTCGTGGTGGTGACGCCGCCGGCGACCCAGGTGCGTGGACGCGCAGTTCGCGGTGATCCGGTAGAGCCAGGTCGTGAACTTGGCATCACCCCGGAACCCGCCGATGGCCCGGAAGGCCCTCAGGTAGGTCTCCTGCACGACATCACGGGCGTCGTCGGCGTCACCCGTCAGACGGTGAGCGAGCGTGTAGGTGTCGACGTAGGTGGATCGCACCAGGGCATCGAAGGCACGGCGATCGCCGCGGCGAGCGGCTTCGACGAGCGCGGGGACGTCCGACGAGGGGGAGGTCCCGAACCGGCGGACCTCGGTCGGGGCGGGTGCGGGGCGCGGAGCGACGATGTCAGGTCGCTCGTGCGGCAGCGTCAGCGCGTCTCCTTGTGGGCGGTGTGCGTCCGATCCCACCGGCAGTACTTCTTGAGCTCGATCCGCTCGCGATCGTTGACCTTGTTCTTGGTCGTGATGTAGTTGCGACGCTTGCAGACCTGGCACTCCAAGGTGACCTGCACGCGCTTTTCGTTCTTGGCCATGATGACTCCTGATCGGGTACACGACCCGATGGCGACGGCCCTCCAGGGCCGGGGCGAGTGTAGAGGGGACCTGTGCGGTTCGCGCCGACGCGACCGCCCGGGGTCACTTGATGATCTTGGTGACGCGGCCGGCGCCCACGGTACGGCCACCCTCACGGATGGCGAAACGCAAACCCTCTTCCATGGCGATCGGATGGATCAGCTCCACCGTCATCGTCGTGTTGTCACCCGGCATGCACATCTCCGTACCCTCCGGCAACGAGATCTGACCCGTCACATCCGTGGTCCGGAAGAAGAACTGCGGCCGATAGTTCGCGAAGAACGGCTTGTGACGCCCACCCTCGTCCTTGGTCAACACATAGGTCTGCGCCTCGAACTCGGTGTGCGGCGTGATCGAACCCGGCTTCGCGAGCACCTGACCCCGCTCGACGTCCTCACGCTTCGTACCCCGCAACAACGCCCCGATGTTGTCACCCGCCTGACCCTCGTCGAGCAACTTGCGGAACATCTCCACACCCGTGCACGTCGTCTTCTCCGTCGGACGGATCCCGACGATCTCGATCTCGTCACCGGTGTTGATCCGACCCTGCTCCACCCGGCCCGTCACCACCGTCCCACGACCCGTGATCGTGAACACATCCTCGATCGGCATCAAGAACGGCTTGTCGGTCTCACGCTCGGGCTGCGGGATGAACTCATCCACCGCCGCCATCAACTCCATGATCTGCGCCTTCGCCGCGTCGTCACCCTCCAGGGCCTTCAACGCCGACACCTTCACCACCGGCACATCATCACCAGGGAACTCGTACTCGCTCAACAACTCGCGAACCTCGAGCTCCACGAGATCCAACAACTCTTCGTCATCGACCATGTCGACCTTGTTCAACGCCACCACGATCGACGGCACACCCACCTGCTTGGCCAACAACACATGCTCACGCGTCTGAGGCATCGGACCATCCGCCGCCGACACCACCAGGATCGCCCCATCCACCTGAGCCGCACCCGTGATCATGTTCTTGATGTAATCCGCGTGACCCGGCATATCCACATGCGCGTAATGACGGTTCTCCGTCTCGTACTCCACATGCGAGATATTGATCGTGATCCCCCGCTCACGCTCCTCAGGGGCCTTGTCGATGTTCGCGAACTCCGTGAACGAGTTGTTCGTCGGATCCTGCTCCGCCAACACCTTCGAGATCGCCGCCGTCAACGTCGTCTTCCCATGATCGATATGACCCATCGTCCCCACATTCGCATGGGGCTTGGTCCGCTCGAACTTCTCACGCGCCATCGGAACTCTCCTGAATGCCTTTCAGAGGTACTGCGGGAAACCCGACCGGGGGCCCAGGCGGGATGGTGTCGGCGGTCGGACTCGAACCGACGACCACTCGATTATGAGCCGAGTGCTCTAACCGTCTGAGCTACGCCGACAGGACCCCGGCGAGGCCAGCCACGCCGGAGGGAGCCCCCTGACAGAATCGAACTGTCGACCTTTTCCTTACCATGGAAACGCTCTGCCGACTGAGCTAAGGGGGCATGCTCGGCGCGCGGGCGCCAGGCACAGGGCGACCACTATGCCACGAGGCGAGGATCCGCCCCAACTCCACCCGGGCCCGTCCTCAAGACCCCGGCGCCACCGGTCGAGAAACGAACGGTGAGGCTGACGCGCGTGGTGCTGGAGTCGGATGGAAGGGCCTTCCGGCTCGATCTGCACGATCGCTTCACGGTGATCAGCGGGCTCGAACCCGCCGAGCGCCGAAGTCTCGTGCAAGCACTGGTGACAGCCATGGGAACAGGCCGACCCGGGCTCCACCTCGAGATCGCCACCGACGACGAACGACACCTGGCGGTCTTCCGACCACCCGGGCAGCCGGCGCTGGTGGTGGACGTCGACGAGGCCACCGACGTCACCACGACCTTCTCCGGACCGGGCGGACGGCCCGACCTCGCCGCCAGCTGCGGCGTCCCCCGCGGCGAAGAGGCACGGCGTCTGGTGCTCGGACCAGGCGACCTCGAGAGCAGATCCTCGGTGGAGGAACGGATCGCCGTCCTGGCCCGCGTCGATCAGGCCAGGCTCTGGGAGGTGGCCGACAAGGTCGCCGAGCGCGAACAGGAGCTCGCAGACGTCGGCGACGAGACCGACGACCTCGAACCGGAGTTGGTGGCGGCGGTCGACGCCCGTCACCGGGCCTTCGAGGCCGCGCAGGCCGAGCAACAACGCCGCCAGCGGGTGTGGCTGCTGTTCGGCGCGAACGCTGCGCTGCTGGCGCTGCCCGTCGCCCTCCTCGTCGGCTGGTGGCTCTCCCTCCCCCTGCTCGTCCTGGCCGTTGCCATGACGGCATCGTCGGCGCGGCAGTGGCGCGCGGTGGAACAGGCCCGGCGAGAGGAGCGAGATGCGCTCGACGCCGCCGGTGCGGACTCGTTCATGGCCTTCCAGCTCGCGCGCGTGGAGCGGGTGCTCGGCACCGAGGACCGGCTCCGGCGGGTCACGGACGCCGCTGCGGCCCACCGGGCGGCGATGGCCGAATGGGGGCTGCTGGCCGGCGCGATCACCGTTGAATGGGCCATCGCCCATCGTGACGAGGTCCGCGACGCCGCGGAGCGCCTCCGCGAGGGCGAGGTTCGCCGCAACAAGCTGGCGACGTCGCAGCCCCCGGTCGAGGAAGGGGCGGTCGAGCCCCTCGCCCGCCTCAGGGACAGCCTCGGAGTCCGTTCTATCGGTCGCAGCACCGAGGAATCGCTACCGCTCATCTGCGACGACCCCCTCGTCGATCTGGCCCGGACGGCGAAGGCGCCACTGCTGGAGGAACTGCTCGAAGCGTCGAAGTTCCGTCAGGTCGTCTTCCTCACCGGCGACACGGAAGTGGCCGACTGGGCTCGCGTCGAGGCGCTCACTGGCGAGATCGGACTGGTGGAGGGCGCCCCGGTACGGTGACGCCCGTGCTGCGCCTGGCCCGCCTCGATGACGCCGAGGCCCTCCTGGAGATCTACAACGCCGAGGTCCTCGGCTCGACGGTGACGTTCGATCTCCGCCCGCGCACGCTCGAGGAGCAGCAGCAATGGCTCGTCGCCCGCTCGGGAGCGCTGGCCGTCGTCGTGGCGGAGGAGGACGGCGAGGTCGTCGGGTTCGCCTCGATCTCGCCCTACCGGGATCGTCCCGCCTACAGCACCACGGTCGAGGACTCGGTGTACGTCCGCCGCGACCGCCGCGGCACCGGTCTCGGCCGGGCCCTCCTGGGTGAGATCGTCGACGTCGCCACCCGCCAGGGTTTCCACACCGTGATGGCCCGGATCGTCGGCCACCACTCGGCCTCCATCGAGATGCACCGCAGGCTGGGTTTCGAGGAAGTGGGCGTCGAGCGCGAGGTCGGACGCAAGTTCGGGAACTGGCTCGACGTGGTGCTGATGCAACGGATGCTGTGACGGTTTCTCCACCACCCTGGCCCATCGCTAGAGTGCTGCGGCTGGGTCGGTGCCCGAGTGGCCAAAGGGAACGGGCTGTAAACCCGTCGGTTCTGCCTTCGATGGTTCGAATCCATCCCGGCCCACCAGCAGCGCCCGCGCTGCCCACATGCGGTACCACCGGCCGCCCCACGGGGCGGTCGGTGCGCGTCGACCCCAGATCGCGGTAGACAACAGCCATGCCGAGTTTCGACATCGTCTCCGAAGTGGACATGCAAGAGGTCCGCAACGCCGTCGATCAGGCCGCCCGTGAGATCGCGACCCGGTTCGACTTCAAGAACACCGGCTCGTCCATCGAGCTCGACGGCAGCCAGATCGAGATGCGCTCCGCCAGCGCCGACCGACTCAACGCCCTGCGCCAAGTGCTGGAGGAGAAGCTCGTGAAGCGCAAGGTCTCGCTGAAGGGCATCGAGCACGGCAAGGTCGAGGACGCCGCCGGAGGCACGGCCCGTCAGGTCTCGACGCTGTCCGCCGGGATCAGTTCGGAGAAGGCCCGTGAGGTCAACAAGGCCATCAAGGGCCTCGGGCTCAAGGGCGTGCAGTCCCAGACCCAGGGCGATCAGGTCCGGGTGACCGGCAAGAAGCGCGACGACCTCCAGTCGGTGATCGCTTCGCTCAAGGAAGCCGACCTCGGCATCCCCCTCCAGTTCGAGAACTTCCGGGACTGACGGCGCCCTCGCCGCCCGACACCGAAGCGTCTGGGGGCGTGGGGGGGGCTGCCCCCACAGAACGGCCGCGGCAACTCGACCCGGAACCGGAGGTTCCGCGTCGAACTCAGTCGTAGTAGCCGGAGTGGATGTAGACGCAGGGGACGCCGGCGGCGTGGAACATGTCGACGTTGCGGCGGTCGTCCTCGAAGGCCAAGCGGAGGTCGAAGCCGTAGTCGCGGAGCTCGCCGACGGTGCGCTGCTTGTAGCCCCGGCTCGACCCGTGGTCGTCCCAGTTGCGCATGACCAGCAGGTCCCACCGCAACTGGTAGCGATGCAGCCAGCCGACGGTCTGGGGGCGTACGCGGCCCGGTCTCGCGGTCAGCAGCACCACCCGTAGCCCGGGATCGAGCACGTCGAGGAGGCGGGCCACTTCGGCGATCAGTTCGTCCTCTCCGCACGCCTCGAAGAACGCCTCCCAGTCACGGAACGGACGATCGAGGTAGTGCTGCCGGGTCGAAGCATCGGAGAGCACCCCGTCCATGTCGAACACCACCGCCGGACCGGGCTCGACGCGATCGGTCCGCCACTGCCAGTTCTCGGGGTCGGGAAGGATCACCGGCTCAGGATGCCGTGACATCACCGGGCCGCGGCGCGGATGGCGTCGACCACCGTGGCGTCGGCCAACGTCGTGGTGTCACCCAGATCCCGACCCTCGGCGACGTCACGCAGGAGGCGTCGCATGATCTTGCCACTCCGGGTCTTGGGGAGATCGGGCACCACGATGACCCGCTTCGGTCGCGCCGTCGGTCCGATCTTGACCGCGACGTGCTGGCGGATGTCCTCAACGAGGGTCTCGCTCTCGTCGGCCCAACCGCGAAGGATGACATAGGCCACGATCGCCTGACCGCTGACGGAGTCGCTGGCCCCCACCACCGCCGCCTCGGCCACCGCGTCGTGGTCGACGAGCGCGCTCTCGACCTCGGTGGTGGACACCCGATGGCCCGACACGTTCATCACGTCGTCGACCCGCCCCAGGAGCCAGAAGTAGCCGTCGTCGTCGACCTTGCAGCCGTCGCCGGCGAAGTAGCGGCCGGGGAAGCGGCTCCAGTAGGTCTCGACGAACCGGTCATGATCCCCCCAGATGCCGCGGAGCATGCCGGGCCAAGGCCGGTCGATGGTGAGATAGCCGCCCCCCTTCTGCACCGGCTCGCCGTGATCGTCGACGACCCCCACGCTGATGCCCGGCAACGGAAACGTGGCCGAGCCGGGCTTGAGGGTCGTCACACCGGGCAGGGGAGAGATCATCTGCCCGCCGGTCTCGGTCTGCCACCAGGTGTCGACCACCGGGCACCGGCCACCACCGATGTGGGTGTGGTACCACATCCACGCCTCGGGATTGATCGGCTCCCCCACGCTGCCGAGCACGCGCAGCGACGAGAGATCGTGGCCCCCGACCTCCTGCTCACCCCACTTCATGAACATCCGGATCGCCGTCGGTGCGGTGTACAGCTGCGTGACGCCGTAGCGCTCGACGATCGACCACAGCCGATCCTTGCCGGGGGTGTCGGGAGTGCCCTCGTAGATGACCGACGTGGCGGCGTTGGCCAGGGGGCCGTACACGATGTAGCTGTGGCCGGTGACCCAGCCGATGTCAGCCGCACACCAGTAGACGTCGGTGTCCGGACGAAGGTCGAAGACGTATCGATGGGTGAAGGCGGCCTGGGTGAGATAGCCACCGGTGGTGTGCATGATGCCCTTGGGCTTGGCCGTCGTCCCCGACGTGTAGAGCAGGTACAGGAGGTCCTCGCTCCCGACCGCGACGGGCTCGCAGTCCGGCGCCGCGACCTCGATGGCCTCGTGGTACCAGTGATCACGTCCGTCGACCATGGTGACGTCGTCACCGGTACGCCGGACGACCAGGACGTCGGTGACCGTCGGGCACTTCTCGAGGGCGATGTCGACGTTGGGCTTGAGCGCCGATGCGGAGCCCTTGCGGTACCCGCCATCGGCCGTGACCACGACCGTGCACCCTCCGTCGTTCACCCGGTCGACGATGGAGTCGGGCGAGAAGCCGCCGAAGATCACCGAATGAGCGGCACCGATCCGCGTGCAGGCCAACATGGCCACCGGGAGCTCGGGGATCATCGGCATGTAGATGGCCACCCGATCACCTCGACCGACGCCGAACGAGCGCAGGACGTTGGCCACCCGTTGCACCTCGCCGAGCAGGTCCGCGTAGGTGATCGTCCGGGTGTCGCCGGGCTCACCCTCCCAGTGGTAGGCGACCCGATCGCCGAGGCCGGCATCGACGTGGCGGTCCAGGCAGTTGACCGAGACGTTCAGCTCACCGCCCACGAACCATCGGGCGTCGGGCAGCTCCCATTCGAGCACCGTCGAGAAGTCCGTCGACCAGGTCAACAGCTCACGGGCCTGACGGGCCCAGAACCCCTCGAGGTCGGCCTCGGCCTCGCGATGCAGACGGTCGTCCGAGACCAGCGCCTGCGCGGCGAACGCCGCCGGCGGGGGGAACCGTCGCTCCTCCAGGTAGTAGTCCTCGATCGTCGAATCGCTCATGTCCGCGTGCACCCTCCCGGCATCGTCGCCCGGTTCGGGACACTAGTGGCGCGTCGTCGAATCGGCGCGGGGCAGGCGCGGGGCCTTCAGTGGACGGCCCAGCGCAGCACACGGAAGCCGCCCAGCCCGGCGGGGTCGAGGAGCGCCTCGGCCTCCCCCACCCGGCTGCGAGCCCGGATCGCCTCGAGGTCGCCGAGGTGGGCCCGCTCGTTCCACACCCGGCGACCCTCGTCGACGAGCGCGTCGATTCCATGGGCGCGGAGGAAGTCCGCCTGCGTCATGACCTCGACCCCGGGCTGTCTCCGGCTCAGCTGGTCGACGGCCACGTCGGCGGTGATGTCCTGGGTCCCGGGGTCGTCGAGTGGATGCCCCCCACGATCGTGACCACGAAAGGTTCGGAGCCAACCGAGATCGTCGGTGCCACTCAACTGCGCGTCGTCGGCGACGTAGTCGAACACGACGACATGCCCGTTGCGCAACGTCGAGAGCGCCGAGCCGACCCACTCGGCCGCCAACGCCTGGTGGGGAACCCATGCACTCGTGGTGATCCCGCGAAGCGTCCCCTCCGCCGCCGGGAGATGTGCCTCGACGACGACGGGTACGAACCCCTCGGTCCGGTCGTGACCCACGCGCAGCTCCTCGATCCGCCCGTCGGCCGACCGACGCACGATGTCGAAGGGGATGTTGTCCAGCAGCTCGTTCGCCACGACGACACCGTCGACGGCAACCCGCGGCAGCGATCCGGTCGAGACGGCCACCGGTCCCCCACCGTGACGCGCCTCGGCCACCAGGGTGTCGACGGTCTCGTCGTCGAGGTCGCCCACCCACCCGGGGAGATGAGCCCCGTGGCCACGCCGCTGCTCGGCGGATCGCTCCACCAGGACATGCAGCAACGAGGGCGCACACTCGGCACCGGCTCGGGCCACGGTGCGCGCCAACGTGCCCGGCCCGGCACCCGCGTCGATGAGGACGAACGGATCCGGCCGACCGAGATCGGTCCACCAGGCGTCGAGCGCCCGGGCGAGCACGGCACCGAACAACGGCCCGACCTCCACGCTGGTCAGGAAATCCCCACGGCGTCCCGCCGTCCCGCCGGAGGCGTAGAAGCCGCCATCCGCGTCGTAGAGGGCCGCGTCCATGAACGCCGAGAAGGCCATGGGGCCCTCCCCGGCGATGCGGCGCCGGAGGCGGCCGGAGAGTGGCTCGACCGTGGGGGCCACGGTCCGGTGGCTCAGCCGCCGAGGCCGAGAAGCGAGACCGACTCGGTGAAGCGGGTGAACGCGGCCGGGAAGACGCCGATGACGAGGGTGAGCGCCGCACTGATGACCACAGCTGCACCCAGCGACGCCGGCACGCGGATCGGGGTGCGGTCCCCGTCGGGGGCCTCGTCCATCCACATGATGCGCATCAGCCGTCCGTAGTAGGCGAAGGCGATGACCGAGTTGACGGCCACGAAGACGGCGAGGGAGTAGCCGGCGAGGTTGTCGGCGCTCACGAGGGAGCTGAAGATCTCCAGCTTCCCGAACCAGCCGGCCGCGGGCGGGATGCCCGCCAGAGCGAAGAGGAACAACGTCATCGCGACGGTCAGACCGGGGGCGTAGGAGAACAGCCCACCGAAGCTCGACAGTTCGGCCGAGCGGGTCTTGCGAGCCACCGCGATGACCACGGCGAAGGCACCCAGGTTCATGCTGGCGTAGATGAGCAGGTACACCACGATCGCCTGTAGCGACTGGGAGCCCACGTCACCGTTCACCCCGGCCACGGCGAGCGGAGCGAGGATGTACCCCGCCTGCGCGATGCCGGAGTAGGCCAACATCCGCACCACGTTGGTCTGGCGCAGCGCAGTGAGGTTGCCCACGGTCATCGTGACCACGGCGAGCACCCAGATGAGCGGGCCGTAGACGTCCTCTCGACCGTAGAAGCCGACGAAGATCAGCGAGAGCAGAGCCACGAACCCCGCCGCTTTGGTGGCCACGGCGAAGAACGCCGTCACCGGGGTCGGTGCGCCCTCGTAGGTGTCGGGCGCCCACGAGTGGAACGGCACGGCCGACACCTTGAAGGCGAAGCCGATGATCACGAACACGATGGCCAGCGTGACGAGCGGTGCGGTGGTCGGCGAGCCATCCACGACCGCGCCGATGTCGGAGAGCAGGGTCGAGCCGGTGAGCCCGTAGAGCAACGACATCCCGTAGAGCAGGATGGCGGAGGCGAACACGCCCATCAGGTAGTACTTCAGACCCGCCTCGTTGCCCTTGACGTCACGCTTGCGCCACGAGGCCAGCATGTAGGCCGGTATCGACAGCATCTCGAGAGCCACGAACATGCTGATGAGGTCGCGGCTCGACGCCATGACCACCATGCCGAACACCGACCCCAGGACGAGCAGGTAGTACTCCCCTTCCCAGTAGTCGCCCTCGGCGATGTAGTTCGTGGACAACAGGATCACGAGATAGGCCGAGACCAGGAACAGCGCCTTGAGGATGAGTGCGAAGTCGTCGACGACATAGGCCCCGCCGAACATGACCCGGTCGGTGCCGTCGTAGGCGAGCGTGGCAATGGGGATGAGGGCCAGCAGCAGGCCGATGCCGGACAACGAGGAGGCCGTCCAGCGGGCGTCATCGCCGGTGAAGGCGTCGACCAGCAGGACGACGCACAGCGTGACGACCACGATGATCTCGGGAGCGAGCGCGTGGAAGTCGATCGCGGGGGCTTCCCAGGCGAAGGTGGCCAGCTGGGCGAGCACGCGTCAGACTCCGAAGGCGCGCATCGTGACGACGACGGCCGGGTCGGTGACCTTGAAGATCAGGTTGGGGAAGACGCCGAGCACGACGATCAGCAGGACGAACGGGGTCCAGGCGACGTACTCGGTGAAGCCCATGTCCTTGATGTTGGGATCATCCGCGAACTCCTCGGACGGGGTGCCGAACGCAACCCGCTGATACATCCACAGCAGGTAGGCCGCGGCGAGAACGGTGCCGAGAGCGGCGACGACCATGTACACCCGGAAGAGCGCGACGTTCAGGTCCGCACCGGGGTTGTAGGCGGCCAGGATCGCCGGGAACTCGCCCCAGAACCCGGCCAGACCGGGGAGCCCGAGCGAGGCCATGGCGGAGAGGCCGAGGATCCAGCCCATGCGGGGGGCCTGCTTGAGCATGCCGCCGAGGCGGCCGATGTCGAGCGTGTGGTACCGGTCCTTGGCCGAGCCGGCCACGAAGAAGAGCATCCCGGTGATGAGGCCGTGGGCGACCATCCCGAAGATGGCGGCGTTGATGCCGATGTCGGTGAGGGTGGCGATGCCCAGCATGACGAAGCCCATGTGGGCCACCGACGAGAAGGCGATGAGCCGCTTCATGTCGGTCTGGGCAAGACAACACAACGCTCCGTAGATGATGCCGATCACCGCCAGCAACCCGATGAACGGAGCCCAGCGCTCGGCCGCCTCGGGCAGGATCGGCAGCGCGATGCGGACGAATCCGTACGTGCCCAGCTTGAGCAGCACCGCGGCCAGGATGACCGAGCCGACGGTCGGGGCCTGGGTGTGAGCGTCGGGCAACCAGGAGTGGAACGGGAAGATGGGCACCTTGATCCCGAAGCCCATGAACATGCCGCCGAAGATCCAGAGGGCGGCGCCGATCGAGATTCCCTGGGCCAACTCCGGCAGCAGGATCATCGAGAAGGAGTGCATCATCTTCCCGTCGACCATGACCTCGTCGGACAGGAAGTAGAGGGCGAGGAAGCTGACGATCATCAGCGCCGAGCCGAACAACGTGTAGAGGAAGAACTTCATCGAGGCGTACTGACGCTTCTCTCCGCCCCAGACACCGATCATGAAGTACATCGGGAGCAGGACGACCTCGAAGAAGACGAAGAACAAGATGAGGTCCTGGGCCACGAACGTCCCGATCATCCCGGTCTCGAGGATGAGGATCAGGATGAGGAAGGCCTTCGGGTTCTTCGGCTCCGGGAAGTGATTCCACGAGTAGATGATGCACAGCGGCACGACGAGCATCGTGAGCGCGATGAGCGGGAGCGAGATCCCGTCCATACCGACGATGTAGCGGCTGTTGATGACCGGGATCCACGCCTTGTCGACGACGAACTGCAGACCACCGTCGCTGTAGTCGAAGTCGGTGAAGAGAGCGATACCCACACCTGCGACCACGAGGCTGGTGACGAGCGCCACGATCTTGTGGAGCTCCTCCTCCTTCTTCGGGATGCAGAACATCACGGCCACGCCGACGAGCGGTAGGAACACCGCCAGGCTGAGGCCCCAGTCGTTCAAGAAGTCGTTCATCGGAGTGGAGTTTCCCTGCTTATCGGAGGACGAACACGAACACGCCGGCCAGGACGGTGGCACCAGCGAAGAGGATGGCGCCGTACTGCTGGACCTTGCCGGTCTGCAGACGCCGCAGGATCTGACCGGACTCGGTGGACACCGAGCCGGAGCCGTTGACCACACCGTCGACGGCGAACTGGTCGATGCTGCGGTACACGATGCCGGAGGCCTTCCGGAAGAACCGGGCGAGGCCGTTGACGACACCGTCGATCACGTTCTGGTTGAGCCAGTCGCACCAGCGGGCGATCGGTCCCTTGACCCCGCCGGCGATCACGTCGGTGTAGAGGTGGTCCAGGTAGTACTTGTTCTCGAGGAACGTGTAGCCCCCGGCGGCCCATCGGTTGCGACTGGTGAGGCCGTGCGGTCCGAGGTTCTTCGCGTAGTACGCGTAGGCCACGTAGAGGCCGGTGACACCGAGCACCGTCGACAACACGGCGATCCACGGTGTGAACGAGGCGTGGGAGATCGGGGGGAAGGCGAAGGTCGGCTCGACGTAGTGCTCGAACCGGATGACCGCACCCTCGGGCAGCTTCAGCCCGAAGAACGACTTCGGGAAGTTCAGGAAGCCGATGACGACGGCGAGACCGGCCAGGATGCCGAGGGGAACCGTCATCACCCTCGGCGACTCGTGGGGGGTGCCATGGCCCCGGTAGTCGCCCCGGAAGGTCATCCAGTAGGCCCGCCCCATGTAGGCCGCGGTCAGGAAAGCCGTGACCAGGCCCATGATCAGCATCAGGGTGTAGGCGTTCTCCTGACCCGCGTTCGCTCCGGCGAGGATCTCGTCCTTCGACCAGAACCCGGCGAAGGGGAAGATGCCGATGAGGGCCAGGCTGGCGATCACGAACGTGGCGTGCGTGGTCTTCATGTGTTTGTGGAGACCACCCATCTTGCGCATGTCGAAGGTGTGGTGGGCGGCGTGGCTCACGGACCCGGCACCGAGGAACAGGCAGGCCTTGAAGATGGCGTGGGTGAAGAGGTGGAACACACCGGCCGTCCAGGCTCCGACACCCAACGCCATCACCATGTAGCCGAGCTGGGAGATGGTCGAGTACGCGAGGACCTTCTTGATGTCGTACTGCACGAAGGCCAGCGCCCCACCGATGATCGTGGTGATGCCACCGATCAGGGCCACGTAGTGCAGCGAGCTCGAGCCGATCGACAGCCCGGACCAGAACACCGGGAAGAGCCGGGCGATCAGGTACACACCGGCGACGACCATGGTGGCGGCATGGATCAGCGCGGAGACCGGTGTGGGACCGGCCATGGCGTCGGGCAACCAGGTGTGCAGCGGGAACTGGCCGGACTTCGAGGTGACGCCGCCGAAGAGGCACAGGCAGCCCACCAACAACAACACCGTGTTGGCCGAGCCGGAGAGGGCGTACTCGTTGAGGTGCAGGATGCCGAAGCTCGAACCACCGGCGGCGAAGAAGGTGATGATGACGCCGAGGATCAGCCCGACGTCACCGACGCGGTTGGTGAAGAAGGCCTTCAGGGCGGCATCGCTGTTCTTCTTCTCCTCCCACCAGTGCCCGATGAGCGCGAACGAACAGAGACCGACCAACTCCCAGCCCACCAGCATCTGCAGGGTGTTGGAGCTGATGACGTAGAAGAGCATCGACGCCGTGAACAGCGACAAGAAGGCGTAGTAGTGCGTGTAGCGGATGTCGCCACGCAGGTACTCCGTGGAGTAGATGTGCACGAGCAGTGAGATCAGCGTGACCGTGACGAGCATCACCCCCGTGAGCCCGTCGACCAGCGTGCCGGCGTCGAACTCGACCCCGCCGAAGGTGAACCAGGGGACCGAGGTCACGACGGGGGGAACCGATTCCTCCTCACCACCCTCGCCTTCGGTGGCCGCGAGCTCCGTGGCTCCCGAAGCGATCTCGCCGGTGCCGGTGGCGGTCGTTTCGGCCGCGACCGGGAGGAGCGCCTCCTCCTCACCGCCCGGCTGCACCTCCTCGGTCGCTTCCCCCGTCTCGGGCGGGTGGTTCACCCGATCGATCCACTGGCCGGCCACGAGGAGCGACAGCACGAAGCACAGGCCGACGGCGACGATGCCGATGCCGGAGGTGGCCCGATGGCCGAGGCGCTTGCCGAAGAAGAGGATGGCCAGGAAGGACACGCCCATCAGGGCGGGGATGATCCAGACCTTGTCCAGGAGATACGGAATCACGGCGACGTCAGCCCTTCAACAGATCCAGCTCGGAGACATCGATGCTCTGGCGGTTCCGGTAGATCATCAACACGATGGCCAGACCCACGCCCACCTCGGCGGCAGCGATGGCGATGACGAAGAGCGCGAAGACCTGCCCGGACATGTTGGCGACGTCGCCGGCGTGCCACATGGCGCCGAAGGCGACGAGGTTGATGTTCACGGCGTTGAGGATGAGCTCGATCGACATGAGGATCATCACGCCGTTGCGGCGGGACAGGACGCCGTAGACGCCGATGCAGAAGAGGATCGCGCCGAGGAAGAGGAACTGGACGACGTACATGGTCAGTCCCGCCTTGCGAGCACGATGGCTCCGATGAGGGCGACCAGCAGGAGCACCGAGATCACCAGGAACGGGAGCAGGAAGGTCGAGAAGATCGAGTCGCTCACCTGGGCGGTGCGCTGCACGGCGATCTGGCCGAACTCCCGATCGCGGAAACCGTCCCAGAGGGCGTAGCCGAGCACCCCGAGCAGGACGACACCGATGACACCTGCGGTGACCTTGGCCGGCGTGGGGTTGTCGAGGTCGGTGTCGAGGCCGGTCCGGGCCCTGGTGAGCATGATGCCGAACAGGAACAGGACGATCACCGCACCGAGGTACACGAGGACCTGGGTGACGGCGACGAACTCCGCCGCCAGGAGGATGTACTGCGCCGCCACACCGGAGAGCACCAGGACCAGCCACAAGGCGGCATGCACCAGGTTCTTGCACGTGACGACGCGGACGGCGCCGAACACCATCAGCGCGGCGATCACGTAGAACGCGATGTTCTGGGCGACGAGGAGAGCCAACACCACTAGCGGGGCACCTTCTTGACCTTGGCCTCCGAACCCGCCTCGTACTCGGGGAACTCGGGCACGGTCTGCATCCACTGGCCCAGCCGGGTCTTGTCGTGGAGGAGATCGGCGATGCGGACCTCGGAGTACTCGTACTCGGGACTCCAGAAGAGGGCATCGAACGGACAGACCTCGACGCAGATCCCGCAGTACATGCACAACGAGAAGTCGATGTCGAAGCGGTCGAGCTCGTTCTTCTGGCGAGGCTTGCCCCCCTCACGACGGGGCGGCGCGAGGTACTTGTGGGCCTCGATGAAGATGCACCAGTCCGGACATTCGCGTGCGCACAGCATGCACGCCGTGCAGTTGTCCTCCTTGAGGGTGATGACGCCGCGTGCCCGAGGCGCCGGCTCCTCCTTCTCATGGGGGTACTGCGTGGTCTGCGGGCCGTCTTTCAGCGTCGTGACCATCTCGCCGAACGTGACACCGAGCCCTTTGATGAGACCGGGGACCTTGGCCATCAGAACACCACCTTCAGCACACCGGTGACCATCAGGTTGACCAGGGCGATCGGGATCAGGACCTTCCAGGCGAACGCCTGGAGCTGATCCTCACGGAAACGCGGGTAGGTGAAGCGCACCCAGAAGATCAGGAACGACACCAACATGACCTTGGCGAAGAGCACGATCGGCCCGAGCACCCAGTAGAGGTCGCTGCCGTTGTCGAGCCAGGGCACCGCCCACCCGCCGAGGAAGAGCACGGAGGCGATGGCCGCGAAGGCGAAGGCCGTGGCGAACTCGGCGAGGAAGAACAGGAGGAACCGGAAACCGGAGTACTCGACCTGGTAGCCGCCGACGATCTCGGACTCGGCGACGGGCATGTCGAACGGGGGTTGGGTGAGCTCGGCCTGGACCGCAGCGATGAAGATCACGAAGGCGACGAACTGGGTGAGGATGTAAGGGTTGCCGATGCCACTCCAGCCGAAGATCTCGCCCGAGCTCTGCGCTTCGACGATGCCGTTCATGCTGAGGGTTCCCGCCTGGATGACGACACCCACCACGGCCAGCACGAGCGGCAGTTCGTAGGCGATCAGCTGCCCGGCGGCTCGCAGGGCACCGATCAGGGAGTACTTGTTGGCCGAGGACCACCCGGCCATGAGCACGCCGATCACCGACAACGAGGCCACGGCGAGCACGAAGTAGATGCCGAGGTCGAGGTCCTCGACGACGAGGCTCGGCGAGGCGGGGATGGCCACGTAGAGCAGGAACGTCGAGACCAGCACCACGACGGGAGCGGCCTTGAACACGAACCGGTCGGCACCGTCGGGGATGAGATCCTCCTTCTGGAGGAACTTCGCGCCGTCGGCGACGAGTTGGAGCAGCCCGCGGGGACCGGCCTCCTGCGGCCCCATCCGGCTCTGCATCCAGCTCATGACCTTGAACAGGAAGACCATCCCGAGGATGAGGGCGGTGGTGGGCACCACGACGCTGACGACGACGACCTTCATGAGCGTCGACAGCCAGTAGGGCGGGTCGAACGAAGCGAGGATCGAGATCATCGGTCGATGTCACCGAGGATGAAGTAGAGGCTGCCGAGGATGGCGACGAGGTCGGGCACGTAGACGCCCTTGGCCACCCACGGCACGATCGAGATGTTGTTGAACGAGGGCGTGCGGATCTTCACGCGGAACGGCACGAGGTCGCCCTTGGAGACCACGTAGTAGCCCATCGCCCCGAGCGGGTTCTCGGTCTCGACGTAGGCCTCGCCCTCGGGGACCTTGATGATGCGCGGCACCTTGGCCATGACCGGGCCCGACGGGATCGTGTCGAGGAGCTGATCGACGATCAGCGTGGCTTCGCGGGTCTCCTGGAGGCGCACCCACGTGCGCGAGAAGCAGTCGCCGTCGGGATGGGTCCAGACCTTCCAGTCGACCTCGTCGTAGGCGAGTCCCGGGGGGCAGGCGTCACGACGGAGGTCCCAGTCGACCCCGGAGCCGCGCAGGTTGGCCCCGGAGAGCCCGTAGGACTGGGCGATGTCGGCCGGGATCACGCCGATGCCGCGGGTGCGGGCCTGGAAGATCTCGTTGCCGACCATCAGGGCCTCGGTCTCGTCGCAGAGCGCCCGGAGCTTGACCATCGCCCGCTTGGTGTCGGCGATCCAGCCCTTGGGGAGGTCGTCCTTCAGACCACCGATGCGATCGAAGTTCGGATGGAAGCGGCCTCCGGTGGCCGACTCGATCTGGTTCAGCACGTGCTCTCGGTCGCGGAAGGCGTAGAAGCCCATCGTCAGCGCACCGAGTTGGAGGCCGAAGTCGCCGAGGAACAGCGAGATGTTGGCGATGCGCGCCAACTCGAAGAGGATCGTGCGGATGTGACGAGCTCGGGGCGGCGCCTCGACCTCCATCAGCTTCTCCGCCGCGAGGATGAACGGGACCTCGTTGGCGAAGCTCCCCAGCCAGTCGATGCGGTTGACCAGCGCCGTGACCTGCGGATAGGTGCGGACCTCGGTGAGCTTCTCGTAGCCGCGGTGCATGTACCCCGGAATGGGCTCGGCGGAGAGGATCTGCTCGCCGTCGAGCTTGGCCACGATGCGCAGGGTGCCGTGGGTGGCCGGGTGCTGCGGCCCCAGGTTGAGCGTCATCCCCTCGGTCTCGAGGTCGATGTTGACGCGGGCGTCGGCGGCGCGGGCGGCGATGTAGGCCATCTGGTCGCGTTCGCTGATGGCGGTCATTCGGCGCTCCCCTCCTCGTCGTCGTCGCCGCCGGGCATCGGCTCCACGTCGACGATCCCGGGCCACGGGCGGACACGTCGGCTCAGGAGCGGGAAGTCCTTGCGCAACGGGTTGCCGTGGAAGTCGTCCGGCAGGTAGAGCTTCACCAGGTTGGGATGACCGGTGAACTCGACACCGAACATCTCGTAGCACTCGCGCTCGTGCCAGTTGGCCCCTCGGAAGTGCGGGGTCCAGCTGCCGACGCGGAGATCGTCGTCAGGGAGATCGGCCTTCAGGTGCACGCCCATCCCGGCGCCGATCGAGTAGAGGCGCCCGATCACCTGGAAGCGGGTCTCGCCTCCGGCGTAGCCCTGCTCGATCGGTCCCGGGTCCTTGGCCTCGACACCGCTGACGACGAGGTCCTCCTGGGCGTCCATGTCACGGCCGAAGGGTGACGGGAGCCAGTCGATGGCGGACAGGTAGTCGAAGAAGGTGAACCCCATCGCCTTCAGGGTCTGGGCGGCGGTGGGCCATGCCTCGCGGTCCACCCGTACCCAGAGGTCGTCGAGGGGCCGGATGTGCGACCCGACGACGGCGTCGCCGAGCTCGTCGCTCAGCGTGACGAGCAACGCCTCGCGTCGCTCGTCGACGACGGGTGCGTCGGGGGCGTCCTCGACGTCGACGGTGGTGTCAGCCGACGACAATCGGATCACCCTTCCATCGTGCGGTCATGTCCTCGTTGGCGATGCGCTCCTGGAGCAACACGATGCCCTCGAGCAGGGCTTCGGGGCGCGGTGGGCACCCGGGGACGTAGACATCGACAGGGATCAACTGGTCGACACCCTTCGTGACCGAGTAGCTGTCCCAGTAGGGCCCACCGCAGTTCGAGCACGAGCCCATCGAGATGACGTACTTCGGGTCGGGCATCTGCTCGTAGAGGCGCAGCACCGCCGGCGACAGCTTGTCGGTCACGGTGCCGGCGATCACCACGAGATCAGCCTGACGTGGTGTGGCGGGGAACGGGATGACGCCGAGACGCATCACGTCGTAGCGCGGGACGCGAAGGCGGCGCCCATCTCGATGGCACAGCAGGCGAGGCCCCACTGGTAGGCCCAGATCGAGTACTTGCGACTGAGGTTCAACAGCTTGGACACCGAGTTCGGCATCCGCCCGCTCTCGACTAGGCCCACTGGATCACCTTCTTGCGCCAGGCATGCACGAGGCCGAGCCCGAGGATCACGATGACCGTGCCCATGGCCGCGATGCCGAACCAACCGTAGACGTCGACCCGGGTGGCCCACGGGAAGACGAACACCGCTTCGACGTCGAACACCACGAACATGAGCGCCAGGATGTAGTAGCGGACGTGGCTCTGCGACCACCCCGAACCCACGGCGTCGACCCCGGACTCGTAGGTGAGGTACTTCTGCTCCTGCGGCCGGCTCGGTCGCAGGATCTTGCCGACGCCCAGGAGGGCGAGAGCCAGGCCCATCCCGACGCCGGCGAAGATGGCGACGGTCAGGTACTGCCGCACGAAATCGGAGTACTCAGACATCGGCGGCTGAGCCTAGTGAACGGCTGCACACGGCAGGAAATCCTCTCCCGGAGGGCGTGATGGGCGTTTTCGGTGACGTTCGGACGGCGACAATCGAGCCGGCAGGGGCCACGGGGAAGCGCCCGCGATCAGGGTCCGAGCGACGCTGACGGAGCGGCCGTGGCGGAGGGCTCGTCGACCTGGACGAGAGCGGGCTGCCCCTCGCGTGCCGGCGAGACGAGCGCACCGGGGATCAACCCGTAGCCGATCGTCACGGCGAGGCAGATGGCGATCACGAGGCCCGCACCCGCGGGGATCGGGATGCGAGTGGTACGCGCCGGGGCAGTGCCGTCGTCGCCGTCGTCGGCCCCCGACATGAACATGGCGACGACGAGACGCAGGTACAAGAAGGCGGCGATGACGGCCGACACCATGGCCACGATGGCCAAGGGGGTCGAACTGGCGTCGACCGCGGCGATGACGGCGTAGAACTTGGCGAAGAACCCTGCCGTGAACGGCACACCGGCCTGGGCGAAGAGGAAGACCGTGAACGCCGCCGCCAGCAAGGGATCGGTGCGGGCCAGCCCCCGATAGTCGCGCAGCGAGTGCCGTCCGTCCCCCTGGCGTCCCACGAGGGTCACGATGCTGAACGAGCCGATCACCATGAAGGTGTAGACGGCGAGGTAGAAGAGGACGGCGGAGTTGCCCTGGTCCGATGCCGCCTGGACCGCCATCAGGATGAAGCCGGCGTGGCTGATGGAGGAGAAGGCCAGCATGCGCTTCACGTCGCTCTGGACGATGGCGAGGGCGGCGCCGACGACCATCGACAACACGGCCAGGGCGTACACGAGCGGCTTCCACGTGGACCCGTAGTTCTCGAAGGTGAGGACGAAGACGCGCACCATGCCCGCGAAGGCGGCGACCTTCACGCCCGAGGCCATGAAGGCGACGACCGGGGTGGGCGAACCGTCGTAGACGTCGGGGCTCCAGGCGTGGAACGGCACGGCGGAGACCTTGAAGGCCAGTCCGACCAGGATGAACGCCAGGCCGAGCAGCAACAGGCCGTTCTGCACCGGGATGACCTCGGCCATGAAGTTCTTGATCTCGATGAGGTTGGTCGACCCCGTCGCCCCGTAGATCATGGCGATGCCATAGAGCAGGAACGCCGACGAGAACGAGCCGAGCACGAAGTACTTGAGTCCGGCCTCCTGTGACTGAGCCCGCTTCAAGTGCATCGCGGCGAGGACGTAGACAGCGATGGAGAGGGTCTCCAGCCCGAGGAAGACGATGAGCAGGTCGTCGGCGATGGCCATCATCACGCCACCCGACGCGGAGAGCAGCAACAACACGTAGAGCGAGGGCCCCTCGAGGCCCTCGCGGCGCAGGTACGCGTCGGCGAGGAGCGCGGTGAGGGCGACGGCGAGGCAGATGACGATGACCAGGAAGATGCCGAAGCCGTCGATGCCGACCATGCCGCCCATGGTGCTGAACGGGCCGAACTGGTCGGGGGTGTTGTCCCACCACAGAACCGTGTCCCAACCCTGGACGCGGCCCCACAGGGGGATGGCGCTGATGGCGGCGGCGCTGGCCACCGTGACCGTCCACAGGGCGTAGAACGAACGAGGGGTGCGACCCCGCAGCACCGACGTCACCGTCAGCAGGAGCAGCGCGCCCACCAGCAGGATGATCAGCGGCAACAGGCCCCACCAGTCGACCGAGGGGCCGACCACCTGGACCACACCCTGGTCGGGTGTCGGGGCGATCAGCGGGTCACCGGCCTGGGCGAGGATCGACGTGAGCGCGCTCATCGGGATCCACCTCCGGCCGGCGCTGCCTCTTCGTCGGAGGTCTCGCTCGGCGTCTCCTCTGAGCCCTCGACCGGCTTCTCCTCGGAGTGCTCGCCCTCTTCCTCGACGGCTGCTTCGATGGCCTCCCGATCCAGGTCACGACCGTCGAGTGTGACCGGTTGGTCGTAGCGTTCGACCTGCGCCTCGAGGCGGGCGACGACGCGTTGCACGGAGGGCTCGATGCGATCGATGACGGGCTTGGGGTAGACGCCGAGGAAGACGATCAGGACGAGCAGCGGCACCATCACGAGCCGTTCGGACAGCTTGAGGTCGGGGAAGGAGCGGTTCTCCTCGTCGGGTTCGCCCTGGAAGACCCGCTGGTAGGCCCAGAGGAGGTAGAGCGCGGCGATGATCACGCCGGTGGCGGCGACGACGGCCCACCAGCGATGGGCGATGAACGTGCCCAGGAGCACGAGGAACTCGCCGACGAACCCGTTGAGGCCCGGCAGGCCGATCGACGACAGCATCACGACGGTGAAGATGCCGGCGAAGACCGGCGCCACCTTGGCGATGCCCTTCAGCTTCGCGATCTCGTAGGTGTGGCGACGCTTGTAGAGGAAGCCCAGGAGGATGAACAGGGCTCCGGTGCTGATGCCGTGGTTGACCATCTGGAGCACCGAGCCCTCGATGCCCTCGACGTTGAGGGCGAAGATGCCCATGAGCGCGAAGCCCATGTGTGCGACCGAGGAGTAGGCCACGAGGCGCTTCAGGTTGCGCTGCATGGCCGCGACGATGCCGCCGTAGACGACACCGATGGTGGCGATGGTGAGCATCGCCGGTGCGAACCAGACGGTGGCCTCCGGGAAGAGCTCGAGGCCGAAGCGGAGGAACCCGTACGTGCCGAGCTTGAGGAGGATGCCGGCGAGATCGATCGAACCCGCCGTGGGGGCCTCGGTGTGCGCATCGGGAAGCCACGTGTGGAACGGGAACGCGGGCACCTTCACGGCGAAGGCGATGGCCATGCCGAGGAACAGCCAGCGCCCCGTGTTCTGTGCCAGCGAGTCGCTCGCGATGATCTTGGTGAAGTCGAAGCTGATCGTGCCGCCGTCACCGGCCTTGGCCAACACGGCCAGGGCCACGATCGACACGAGCATGAACGCCGAGCCGAGCATCGTGTAGAGGAAGAACTTGGTGGCGGCGTAGACCCGACGGCCGTGGCCCCACTTGCCGATCAGCATGTAGAGCGGCACGAGGGTGATCTCGAACATCATGAAGAAGAGGAAGAGGTCGAGCGCCATGAACGCACCCATGCAGCCGCCCATGAGCACGGTGAGCCAGGCGTAGTAGCCCTTCTCGTCGTGGTCGGGCTTGGCCGCGAACAGCGCGATGGGGAACAGGAAGCCCGTGAGCACCACCAGGAACAGCGAGATGCCGTCGACGCCGAGGAAGAACTTGATGTCGAGCGACGGCACCCACGACTGGGTGACCACGAACTGGAACCCCGGATCCTCGGTCTTGAACTGCACGAGCATCGCCACGCTCAGGATGCCGGTGAGCAGGGCCGTGACGATGGCGATCTGACGGTGGAGCTCGGGTCGGGTGCGTGGGATCAGGGCGATGAGCAGTGCACCCACGAACGGCACGAAGATCAGCGCCGGCAGGATCGGGAAGCTCACGGACTCGGCCGCGAGGACGGTGGGGGTCAGCACTAGAACGTCACCTGCGTGAGGATGAAGGCCACGACGAGCACGGCGCCCACCGCGATCATCAGGGCGTAGGCGCGGACGTAGCCGCTCTGGAGGCTCCGGAGCCTGGCGGCGCCGCCGCGTGTGGCCCGTCCGACGCCGTTGACCGCGCCGTCGATGACGACCCGGTCGAAGAGGGCCACGAGCTCGAAGAGTCGCCGGCCCGCTCCCCCGGTGAAGGCCGTGATCGAGCTGTCGATGTACCAGCCGTGGGCGAACAGCGGGAGCTCGATCCGCCGGGGATCGACCTTGTGGCGCAGGTACACGAAGTAGGCGATGGAGATGCCGAGGAGGGCGACGATGGTCGACACCGTGAGCTCGGCGACCAACTTGGCGGTGCTGAGATCGAACACCGTCTCGTTGGCCCCGATGACCGGCTCGAGCCAGTTGGTGAGGAACTCCGTCGAGGACGAGAAGGGCAGGTTCAGCACCCCGGCGAACGCCGCACCGATGGCCAGCACGACCAACGGGACGGTCATGACCCACGGCGACTCGTGCGGGTGGGGGACGTGCTCGTCGTCGTGGGTCAGCACCGCCGTGTCGCCGGGAGCCGGTTCGGTGTCACCCGCGGCCTCCACCGCGGCATCGCCGGCGTCGTCGGGCGCCACGGCATGCGCCGCCTTGGCCTCGGCCTCGGCCTCGAGCGACGCGCCCCACCGGGCGTCGCCGTAGAAGGTCATGAAGACGAGGCGGAAGATGTAGAACGCGGTCAGGCCGGCGGTGAACAGACCGATGGCGTAGAGCGCAGCGTTGTCGTGGAGGGCGAAGGAGAGGATCTCGTCCTTCGACCAGAACCCGGAGAAGGGCGGCACGCCCGAGATGGCCAGCGCGCCGACGAGGAAGGTGCCCGCGGTGATGGGCATCACCTTGCGCAACGCGCCCATCCGCCGCATGTCCTGTTCGTCGTCCATGCCGTGGATCACCGAGCCGGCCCCCAGGAACATGAGGGCCTTGAAGAAGGCGTGGGTGATCATGTGGAAGATGGCGGCGGCGTAGGCACCCGTGCCGACGGCGAGGAACATGTACCCGAGCTGGCTCACCGTGGAGTAGGCCAGGACCTTCTTGATGTCGGTCTGGGCGATGGCGATCGTGGCGGCGAGCAGGGCGGTCAGCACACCGAGCCAGGCGATGAGAGGCAACAACCAGTCGGCCGAGGCGGCCAGGATCGGGTTCACCCGGACCAGGAGGTACACCCCGGCGGTGACCATCGTGGCCGCGTGGATGAGCGCCGACACCGGCGTCGGGCCGGCCATGGCGTCGGGCAGCCAGACGAACAGCGGGATCTGGGCCGACTTGCCGGTGGCGCCGACGAGCAACATGACGGCGATGAAGGTGGCTGCGCCGACGGCCAGCCCGGGGGCGAGCGGGAGCATCTCGGTGTACTTGACGGTCCCGAAGGCGAAGAAGGCGGCGAAGGTGCCGACCATGAAGCCCCAGTCACCGATGCGGTTGGTGATGAAGGCCTTCTTGCCGGCCGAGGCGTTGGCCTCCTTGCCGAACCAGAACGAGATGAGGAAGTACGAGCACGCCCCCACGCCTTCCCAACCGAGGAAGGTGAGCACCAGGTTGTCGCCCAGCACGAGCATGAGCATCGAGAAGACGAACAGGTTCAGGTAGGTGAAGAACCGGGAGAAGTCGCGGTCACCGTGCATGTAACCGATGGAGTACATGTGGATCAGCGCGGCGATGCCGGTCACGAACAGGACCATGGTCATCGAGAGCGGATCGAGCAGGAAGCCGAAGTCCACACTGAACTCACCGGCGGGGATCCAGGTGAAGAACGAGACCTCGTAGGTCTTGTCGGGCATCGTGCGCAACCCGAAGAAGACGACGACGGCGACCAGGAACGAGAGCGACACCGTGGCCGTGGCCAGCCACCCCGCCAGGGGCTCGCCGATGCGACGGCCGAAGAACAGCAGCACGAGGAACCCGGCGAGCGGAAGGGCAGGGACCAGCCAGAGCAGTTCGACCATGGTTTCGCTCAGCCCCTCAGCAGCGTGATGTCGTCGGCGGTGGCGCCGGGCTTGCGCCGCACGACGGCCACGACCAGGCCCAGGCCGACGACGACCTCGGCCGCCGCGACCACGAGGACGAAGAGCACGATCATCTGGCCGGTGATGTCGTTCAACATGCTCCCGAACGTGACGAAGGACAGGTTGACGGCGTTGAGCATCAGCTCGACGCACATGATCATGACCAGCGGGTTGCGCCGGACGAGCAGCCCCACGGCGCCGATGCCGAAGAGAACGGCGGACAGCACCAGGTAGGCGACGTCGAGGTTCTGCATCAGTGCTCGTCCCCCTCGGGCGAGATGGTGAGGGGTTCGTCGCCCTGGTCGGTCGTCGACTCGGGCTCGGGGATCGGCTCGGGGTCCTTCGGGCGGGTCGAGAGCACGACCGCGCCGACGACGGCGATGGTGAGCAGCGCCGCCGTCATCTCCAGGGCGAAGACGTAGGTGGTGAACAGCTCACGGCCGATCTGGGCGATGTTGCCCGCGCCCTCGGCCAGCGGTGCGGTCACCGAGCGGGCACCGGTCACGGCGTCGGCCCCGCTGATCACGTAGACGGCGAGCACCGCTCCCACGAGGACGACCCCGGCGAGGGCGGCCAGCGCCCGTTGCCCGACGAGCGGCTCGGTCGTGAGGTCCTCGTCCTGGTCGACGCCGAGGAGCATCAGGACGAAGAGGATGAGCACCACGATGGCGCCGGTGTAGACGATCACCTGGACCGCGGCGAGGAGCTGCGCATCCTGGTTGAGGAAGAGCACGGCGATCCCGAACAGCGTGGCCACGAGGCTGAGCGCGGAGTGCACGGGGTTGCGCGAGACGACGACCCCGAGGCCGCCGGCGAGCACGATCACCGCACAGACGATGAACACGAACGTCTCCATCGGCTAGTGCCCCCCGCCGTGACCGTCGTCGTCGTGGTGGTCCTCGTCGTGGCCCTCGTCGACGAAGTCCATGGTCGTGGTCATCGCGTCCTTGACGTCCTGGGCGTCCTCGGCGGAGCGCACGCCGTAGCCGAGCTCGCCCGACCAACCGACGGTTCCCTCGAAGCGGGCGTCGCCGGAGGGCGAGGTGGCGCGCATCCACGCCGACGTGTGCTCGTCCTCCCCCGGACGCCAGTCCTCCCAGGGAAGGTGCTTCGGGCGACCGTCGTCGCCCACCACCAGCTCTTCCTTGGTGTAGATCGCATCGGAACGGTTCGTGAAGGAGAACTCGAACATCTTCGTCTCGGTGATGGCCTCGGTGGGGCAGGCCTCGACACAGAGGTCGCAGTGGATGCAGCGCAGGTAGTTGATCTCGTAGACGTAGCCGTAGCGCTCCCCGGGCGACACCGGGTCGTCGGGCGGGTTGTCGGCCCCGCGCACGTAGATGCACCGTGCGGGACACACGCCGGCGCACAGCTCGCACCCGATGCACTTCTCCATCCCGTCCTCGTAGCGGTTCAGGACGTGGCGCCCGTGCACCCGGATCGGTTTGGGTGCCTTCTCCTTCGGGTACTCCGTGGTGACGCGCTGTTTGCGTCCGATCTGGCGCAGGCTGACGAGGAACCCTCCGAGGTAGCCCATCAGTCGATCGCCCCCTCGAGTCGACGGGCCTTCGAGGTCGACTTGGCCAGCCGCAGCAGGCCCCAGCCCACCAGGAAGAGCGTGGCGCTCCCGATGGCGACGGCGAAGGGGTTCCAGTCCTCATCGCCGGCCACGCCGATGATGGCCAGCAACAGCACCCAACCGAGCGAGAGGGGGATGAGCACCTTCCAGCCCAGGTCCATGAGCTGGTCGTAGCGCACCCGCGGGAGCGTGGCCCGGACCCACACGAAGGCGAAGAGGAACAGGATCACCTTGGCGAAGAACCAGAAGACCCCCCACAGCCAGGGCGGGCCGAGGATCGCCGGGCCGGCGGGACCGCCGAGGAACAGGGTCACGATGATGGCGGCCATCGTGATGCTGTTCATGAACTCGGCGAGGAAGAAGAGGGCGAACCTGATGGAGCTGTACTCGGTGTGGAACCCACCGACCAGCTCCTGCTCGGCCTCCACCAGATCGAACGGCGGACGGTTGAGTTCGGCCTGGCTGGCGATGAGGAACACGATGAACGGGACCACGCCGGTCAGGAGCAGGTTCCAGTTGGGCAGGAAACCCAGACCGGCCTCGGACTGGCTCCGCACGATCTCGTGCGTGCTCAGCGAACCGCTCACCAGCACGACGGCCACCACGGAGAGCCCGAGGGCGGCCTCGTAGGAAACCATCTGAGCGGAGGCCCGCACCGAACCGAGCAGCGGATACTTGGAGCCCGACGACCAGCCGGCCAGCATCACGCCGTAGACGGCGATGGACGACATCGCCAACACGAAGAGGATGCCGATGGGCGGATCGGCCAGCTGCATGAACGTCTCACGGCCGAGGATCTCGACCGTGCCGTTCCCGCCGTCGGAGAAATCACCGCCGACCGGGATGATCGAGAACAACAAGAAGGCGGGGACCACGGACAACAGCGGGGCCAGGATGAACACCCGCCGCTCGGCCCGATCGGGGATCAGATCCTCCTTGAAGAAGAACTTGGTGCCGTCGGCGAGCGTCTGGAGGATGCCGAACGGGCCGGCCAGGTTGGGGCCGACCCGGTTCTGCATGTCGCCGACGACCTTGCGCTCGAACCAGACCATGAGCATCGTCGCGAGGAGCAGGAACACGAAGACGACGAGAACCTTGATGAGCACGATGAGCACGACCGTGGGGTCGATCTCACCGGTCAGAAGAGGGTCACCGCCCAGCATCGTGCTCTCCTCCTTCGTCGCTCATCGTGTCGGATCCCGCCAACGTCCGGCCTCCGGGGCCCGGCTCGATGACCCCAGCCCATCGCGCGGGGCGACGGCCGCGCAACTCCACTCGGTCACCGCCGTGCGGGTGGAGGTGGCGGCCGCTCACGGGGCGGTCTCGATGCGCAACTCCGTGACGCGCTCGTGGGCGTCGATCAGGTCGGTGACGCGCACGTCCGGCTGGTTGACGACCAACGCGGCGGCACCGCGGGGCACCCCGGCATCACGGGTCACCGGCAGGGTGAAGGTCTGGCGGGCGGATCGCAGCACCACGCGATCCCCGACACCGACGCCGAGGCGGTCGAAGTCGTAGGGGTTGATCCGAACCACGGTTCCGGGCCGCAGCTCCGCCAACGACGGAGCGGCCTGGACCTGGGTGCCGAGGTCGTAGAGCTTGCGCGTCGCCACCAGACGGAGCGAGTAGGCGTCGACCGGGGGCGGGCTCGTGCGCGGCACCGGCACGTGGTGCAGGACCTCGGGCCGCATCAGGGTCGGGGCACCGTCGCCCCCGGCATCGTCGGAGCCCTCGCCCTCACCCTCACCTTCGCCCTCGTCGGACGCAGAGAGCTCCGGGGCGGGGGCGTCCCCGGAGTCGGCGTCGGCGACCGACTCGCCGTCGGACGCCGTGTCCTCGACGTCGGGCGCCGCGGCCTCGACGGGAACGACGATGCCGTCGGCGCTGGCGTGAGCGAGCAACAGCTCACGCGTGAGCCCGTGATGCGACGACGCGACCTGTTCGATCTGGTCCCAGACCCCTTCGACGGACTCGAGGCCCAGATCGGCACCCAGGCGGAAGGCCAGCTCAGCGGCGATCATCCAGTCAGCTCGCGCGGTGCCCGGCGGTGTCACCCGCTGGGTGAGTGCGCTGACCCGGCCCTCGAGGTTGGTGGTGGTACCGGCCTTCTCGGCGAAACCGGCGGCAGCGAGGACCACGTCGGCCCGTCGAGACGACTCCGTCAGGAACGTGTCGACCGCGATGACCGTGCGAGCACCGCTGAGCGCCCGCTCGGCCAGATCGTGGTCGGGGAAGTCGACCGCCGGATCGGCGCCGAGCAGGACGAGCACGTCGATGCGGCCATCCGCGGCCGCCTCGAGGATCCCCTGCGTGTCGAGCCCCTTGGTGGTGGGCACCGCACCCCACCGCGCGGTGAACCAGTCACGACCGTCGTCGAGGGTGACCCGACCGGGGAGCAGACCGGGTGCCAGCCCCATGTCGAGTGCGCCGTGCACGTTGCCGCGCCGCAGCGCCGACAGGAAACGCACGCCCGGAAGACCGTCGAGGAGCGCGCCGGCCGCCTCGACGATGGTGTCGGACGACTCGGCGACCGAGGGCCGACCGAGCACGACGGTGACCGGTCCGTCGGCCGCGGCGAGCAGGGCGCGCGCCGCGTTCACGGCGTCGGGGGTGACCCCCGCGACCTCGCGCGTCGCATCGGCGGGGGCGACGAGCGCCCGAGCCAACTCGGCCGCCTCGCCCGGCCGATAGGCCAGCGAGGCCGTCGACAGATCGGACAGCCCACCCGAGCGGGCCCCGAGCTCGATGACGCGGACACGATCCTCGACGAGGGCGTGACGCAGCCGGAGGAAGAGCACGGGAAGCTCCTCCTTCACGTCCGGCGCCAGCACGATCACGGTGCCGCCGGGCGCACACACCTCGTCGATCGTGGCCTTGGGGAGCCCGAGCACGACGTCAGCGGGCAGTCCGTCACCCAGCTGTGCGTCGACGTTGTCGGTGGCCAGCACGCCCTTGGCCAGCCTGGCCCAGGCGTAGGCGTCCTCGTTCGTGAGACGCGCGCCGCCGATCACCCCGATGGCACCGGGTCCGCTGGCCTGGCGCAGTGCCGCCGCGGCTCGGTCGATCGCCTCGGACCAGCGGGCCGGGCGCAACGCATCGCCCTCACGAACGACCGGGTCGCCGAGGCGGCCTTCGGCATCGATCGCTTCGAAACCGAAGCGTCCCTTGTCGCAGAGCCAGCCCCAGTTCACCGGATCCACGTCGACCCCGGAGAAGCGCAGGAGACGGTCCCGTGACGACTCGACGGAGATCCGGCACCCCACGGAACACCCCGTGCAGGTCGACTCGGTCTTCTCGAGGTCCCACGGCCGAGCCTTGAAGCGGTAGCTGGTCGCGGTGAGCGCCCCGACGGGGCAGATCTGGACCGTGTTGCCGCTGAAGTACGACGAGAACGGCTCGTCGGGGAACGTGTTCACCTCGGTGTTGTTGCCACGGTGGATGAAGTGGATGAGCGGGTCTCCGGCCACCTCCTTCGCGAAACGGGTGCAGCGATCGCACAGGATGCAGCGCTCTCGGTCGAGCAACACGAGGTCGCTGATCGGGATGGGCTTCTCCTTGTGGCGCTTCTCCTCGACGAAGCGGCTCTCCCCCGGGCCGTAGGCCATGGTCTGATCCTGGAGGGGGCACTCGCCGCCCTTGTCGCACACCGGGCAGTCGAGGGGATGGTTGATCAGGAGGAACTCGAGGATCCCGTCCTGCACCTTCTTGACGGTCTCGGACTCGGTGTCGACCTTCATCCCGGGCGTGCACTCGAGCATGCAGCTCGGCTGGAGAGCGGGGCCGCGTCCGGTGTCCACCTCGACGATGCACATCCGGCACATGCCGACCGGCTTCATCCGCTCGTGGTAGCAGAAGCGCGGGATGTAGACGCCGTGACGTTCGGCAGCGTCGATGAGCAGCTCGCCCGTGCGGGCCACGACCTCGTGGCCGTCGATCTCGACGGCCACGCCGTCGACGGGGGGTGCGTCCGCATCAGGCATGGGCGGTGGTCCTCGGGAGGTCGACGGCGACCGACAGGCGCTGCTGTTCGGCGCGGGCGATGGCTGCTTCGAACTCGGGCCGGAACTGGCGCAGCGCCGAGGCGATCGGTGAGACCGCCGAGGGGCCGAGCGGACAGATCGTCGTCTGCTTGGGCGGCCAGGCGATACCCGGGGAGATGTTGTCGGACACGTCGAGGAGCAGATCGAGGTCGGTGGGACGGCCGTAGCCGTCGTGGATGCGCTGGAGGATGTTCTCGAGCCACGTCGTGCCCTCCCGGCACGGCGTGCACTTCCCGCACGACTCGCGGGCGAAGAACCGGACCACCCGGAGGCAGGCCTTCACGGCGTCGGTCGTGTCGTCCATCACGACGATCGCGCCGGAGCCGAGCATCGAGCCCGCCCGGTCGACGGCGACCTTCTCGAGGGGGAGGTCGAGGTGCTCCTCGAAGAACCACGGCGCCGAGGCACCGCCGGGGATGAAGGCCTTCAGCGTGTGGTCACCGCGCATGCCACCGGCGTAGACGGGCGCGTAGATGAGGTCGCGGAACGTGGTGACGCCGTACTCCACCTCGAACACCCCCGGGTTGCGGACGTGACCCGAGACGGCGAACATCCGTGTGCCCTTGGACCCCTCGGCGCCCAGCGCGGCGAACGCCTCACCGCCGTTGGCGACGATCCACGGGAGGTTGGAGAGGGTCTCGACGTTGTTCACGATCGTGGGCTGCATGTAGAGGCCCTTGGCCGCGGGGAAGAACGGCGGCTTGAGGCGGGGCATCCCGCGGTTGCCTTCGAGGCTCTCGATGAGGGCTGTCTCCTCACCCACGATGTAGGCCCCGGCACCCCAGGTCAGCACGACGTCGACGGAGAAGTCGGAGCCGAGGATCTCGCGACCCACGTACCCCGCGGCGTAGGCCTCGTTGAGCGCGGCGGCCAACCGCTCCTGGGCGAAGGCCATCTCGCCGCGCACGTAGAGGAACGCCTGCCCGCAGCCGACCGCGTAGCAGGCCAGGAGGATCCCCTCGAGGAGCTGATGGGGATCACGCTCCATGAGGATGCGGTCCTTGTACGTGCCCGGCTCGCTCTCGTCGCCGTTCACGACGAGGTACCGCGGCCACACGTCGGCCGGGGTGAGACCCCACTTGACCCCCGCCGGGAACCCGGCGCCGCCGCGTCCGAGCAGACTCGCCGTCTTGACCTCGTCGTGCACCTGCGCCGGGCTCATGGCCAACGCCTTGCGCAGAGCCTGGTAGCCCCCAGTCGCCTCGTAGCGGGCCAGGGTGTGACCGTCGTCGAGATCGACCCGGCTGGAGATGATCTTGGGTGCGTCGGTGACCGCCATCAGGCCTGCGCCTCCTCGGGGCCGGGCATCCACACCGGCACGTCGTCGTCGTCCGGTGTCACGACACCGGCCCGGCGATCGGCCGGGATGCGCTGGCGCACCTTCGCCAACGTGCCGTGCGCGGGGACGTCCTCACGACGACCGGCGGCGAGATCGTCGATGAGGGCGTCGAACTCGTCGTGGCTGATCCTGTGGAAGTAGCGGTAGTTGACCTGGAGACAGGGGGCCTCCGTGCAGGCGGCGATGCACTCGACGTCCTCGATCGTGAACAACCCGTCGGCCGTCGTCTGGCCGGGCACGATGCCGAGACGTTCCTCCGCGTGGTGGAGCAGCTCCTCGCCGCCCAGGAGCTGACAGGAGATGTTCGTGCAGATGTTGACCATGTAGCGGCCGACGGGCTCGAACTTGAACATCTCGTAGAAGCTGGCGGTGCCGAACACCTCGGCAGGCGTCACGTCGACCAGCTCCGCGATGTGGGCCATGGCCTCGTCGGTGACCCGCCCGTCCTGTTCCTGGGCGAGGTGAAGGAGGGGGATGAGCGCCGACTTGGCCCGCGGGTAGCGGCCGATGATCTCCCGAGCCAGCGTCAGGTTGTCGGGGGTGAGCCGGGCCATCAGCGATCGACCTCACCCAGGATCGGGTCGACCGAGGAGATGCAGGCCACCCCGTCGGCGATGAGCCCGCCGTGCATCATGTGGGGCAGGGACTGGAGGTTCACGAAGCTCGGGGCACGGACGTGCATCCGATAGGGGTGCGGACTGCCGTCGCTCACGATGTAGCACCCGAGCTCGCCTCGGGGGCTCTCGACGGAGACGTAGGCCTCACCCTCGGGCACCTTGAAGCCCTCGGTGAAGATCTTGAAGTGGTGGATGAGCGCTTCCATGGACTCGTCGATCCGCGCCCGAGGTGGCGGCGTGACCTTCTTGTCCTGGATCCGGTAGTCGCCCTTCGGCATCTTCTCGAGGCACTGGCGCACGATCCCCATCGATTCGCGGATCTCCGCGAGTCGGATGGCGTAGCGGTCGTAGCAGTCGCCGTAGGTACCGACCACGACGTCGAAGTCGACCTCGTCGAAGGCCAGGTAGGGCATGTCGCGACGCAGGTCCCAGGCGTAGCCGGTGGAGCGCAGGATCGGTCCCGTCACTCCGAGGGCCATGCACTCCTCGGCACTGATCGTGCCCACGCCCTGGAGGCGCTCACGCCAGATCGGCTGGTTGTTCATGAGCGTCTCGTATTCCCCGAGGCGCTCGGGCAGGATGTCGAGCAGGCGCAGCACGCCGTCGCGCCAGCCGTCGGGGAGATCGGCGGCGACACCGCCGGGGCGGATGTAGTTGTGGTTCATGCGCAGGCCCGTGACCTCCTGCAGGAAGCGCAGCGCCTCTTCACGCTCACGCCACCCGTAGAGCATCATCGAGACCGCGCCCAGGTCCATGCCGTTGGTGGCCATGAACAGCAGGTGTGAGGAGATGCGGTTCATCTCCGTCATCAGCATCCGTATCCAGACCGCGCGCGGCGGGACCTCGATGTCGAGGAGCTTCTCGACGGTGAGGGAGAACGCCAGCTCGGTGAACAACGGCGCGGCGTAGTCCATCCGGGTGACGTTGGTCGGCCCCTGGAGGTAGGTGAGCTCCTCACCGGTTCGCTCCATGCCGGTGTGCAGGTACCCGATGATGGGCTTGCAGCGCTGAACGGTCTCGCCCTTCAACTCGAGCATCAGCCGCAGCACACCGTGGGTGCTCGGGTGCTGCGGGCCCATGTTGATGAGCATCGTCTGGTCATCGGGAGCACCTTCCGCCTCGACGACCGCCGCCTCGGCCTCGGAGAGGCGCAGCACGGCTCCCACCTCGCGCAGGCGTTCCGCGGCGTCGAGCACGGCGCGGCCGGTCATCTCCTGGCCGCCTTCGGCCGTCTGTGCGACGTTGGCGGGCGGGGCGTGGTCGAGCGTGGTCATCGGGGGGGCACCACCTTGATCACCGGTTGGCCGGAGCAGCCTTGAACTGCACGGGGATGCGTCCGGGGTCGTAGTCCTTGCGCAACGGGTGACCCACCCAGTCCTCCGGCATCAGGATGCGGGTGAGGTCCGGGTGGCCGTCGAAGGAGATCCCGAACATGTCGAACGTCTCTCGTTCCATCGCCTCGGTGCCGGCGTAGAGGCCGAACAGCGTCGGCAGCACCGGATCGGACTCGGGCACCTGCACCCGGATCCGGATGCGCTCGCGGTGGCGGTGCGAGATGAGCTGCACCACCACCTCGAAGCGCTCGGCCGGCACCGATTCGGGCAGACCGGGCCGTCCGGGATGGGTGAGGTAGTCGACCCCGGTGAGGTCCACGCACATGTGGAAACCCTCGTCGTGGAGCGCCTCGACGAGCCCGAGGTACTGGTCGCGGGTGGCGAAGAGCACCTCCTGGCCGTGGGAGTGCAGCACCGGAACCCCGTGGCGCAGAGGGGGGGCCGGTGCGAGGTCGGCTTCTCCCTGCGGGTCGTCCGGACCGGGGACGGTCGCGTCGTCGGCCACGGTCAGCTCCGACCGAGGGAAACAGGCGTGGGCGCGGTGTCGTGGTGCTGCTCGATCACGATGCCGGCACCCTCCCCCGGCCGCCGGGTGAGCTCACCGGCACGGATCTTCGAATGCAGGGTGAGGATGGCGTGCATCAGCGTCTCGGGCGTCGGGGGGCAACCCGGGGCGTAGACGTCGACGGGCACGATCTGGTCGACGCCCTGCACGATGGCGTAGTTGTTGAACATCCCGCCGCTCGACGCGCAGACCCCCATCGAGATGACCCACTTGGGCTCCATCATCTGGTCGTAGATCTGGCGCAGGACCGGAGCCATCTTCTGGGAGACCCGCCCGGCGACGATCATGAGGTCGGCCTGCCGGGGAGAGGCCCGGAAGACCTCCATGCCGTAGCGGGCGAGGTCGTAGTGGGGACCGCCCGCCGCCATCATCTCGATGGCGCAGCAGGCCAGGCCGAACGTGGCCGGCATGACCGAACGGGCCCGCGACCACTTGACGAACTCCTCGAGGGTGCCGGTGAGGAAGTTGTGCTGCAGCCCCTCGAGGCCCGAGTCGAGCAGGCCTCCGACCGGGCGGGTCTCGCTGGACATCAGGCGGCCTCGGTGCGGGTGGCGCCGACGGGCTCGCGGCCCTCGGTACCCACGCGCTTCACCGTGGTGGCGATGGTGCGGGCCGGAGACACGACGGCGGCCTCGCGCAACCGCTTGACCGGGCCCCAGTCGAGGGCGCCGTTGCCGATCAGGTACACGAACGACTCGAACACCGCGGCGACGAAGATCACGATGGCGGCGATGCCGTAGCCGCCGAGCTCGCGATAGACGACGGCATAGGGGAAGAGGAAGATGATCTCGATGTCGAAGACGATGAAGATCATGGCCACGAGGAAGAACTTCACCGGGAATCGTTCCGGTGGTTCCTTGCCCGGGACGATCCCGCACTCGTAGGGCGCCGACTTCGGCAGGGACGGTCGGCGGGGAGCCAGCAGCCTCGACGCGAACCTGCTCAGCCCGGCGAACACGAGGGCGAGGCAGAGGAGCAGGAAGATCGGGAGGTACTGGGCCATCGGTCAGGTGCTTCCCTCGAGGGCCTCGGCGGCCGCCTTGTTCTTCTGCAGGGTCTTGTCGCGGTTGTGCAGGACCCAGGCGAAGAGGATGAACAAGGCGAGTGAGATCACGAAGTAGAGGAACGGGATCAGCCGGACCGTGCCGAGCTCACGCACCATGAGCACCGAGATGACCGGCTGGCTCTCGTCCACCTTCGGCAACGGCGGCGCCTCACCCGGGACCGTGGGTTGGTCGATGACGGCCTGCACCTGCACCACGGCGTAGTGCTCGGGGTTGGTCATGAACGGGGTGCGGACCCGGTACCAGGCCCGACAGAGGGCACCGTCGTCGGGGCACTCCTCCGCTCGCGTTGGCTTTCCGCCGAAGGAGTAGACGTCGAGCTTCTTGTACTCGGTCGGCCCGCCGAAGATCCCGGCTTCTGCCAGCACGACGTCGGCGGTGGCCTGCGCTTCGCCCGCCTCGCTGGACGGGATGACCCGCCAATCGTTCAGGGCTTCCTTGCTGGCGTACTGCTCGAGGATCTCGGGGTTGTTGGCGGCGAGGTCGGAGAGCACGAAGCCGTTGGGGTACTCCTCGGCCAACTCGGGGTTGTCGGCGAGGATCTGCTCGGTCGAGGGGATCTCGTCCGGGACGGGCAGCTCCCCCGCCTCCGCGGTCCGCGGTACCTCTCCGCCCTCCACGAAGACCTCGACGGGCTCCCAGGTGTTGGCGTCACCCCGCGGACCGATCGCCGGCGGCTGGAGCCACCAGATGAGGGTGAGGATGACCATCCATCCGAACAGCCCGGTGAGGGCGACGAGCAGACCCAGCCGGGCACCGATGTTGGTGCTCAGCAGGAGATAGACCGAGCCCATGAGCACGGCCACGGCCACGGCCACGATGAGGATGCCCCGGACCCCGGGATCCCAGGCCAGGCCGGCGAAGAGTTGGACGGCGGCGATCATCACAGGCTCCGCTCGTAGGCGACCACGGCCTCGATCTGGGCCTGGGTGAACATGTACTGGTCAGGGCTCAGCACGGCTGTCTCCGGATCGGACACGTTGGGATTGGCGCCGAACCCGGGCATGGCGCCTTCGGAGAGGCCGTTCACGCCGTAGGTCTTGCCGAAGGGCTGGTAGTTCGTGACGAACTCCACCTGCGACTCGGGGGTCGGGAACTGTCGGATCGTGGCGCCGTCTCGGAGGCTCGGGCCCATCGCCCCGCCGCCGGAGACCTCCGGCTCACCGTAGGACCAGCCCTTCGTGTGGCATCGACCGCACGAATAGGCCCCGCCGGCGAAGCCGTCGTAGAGCCCGAGGTTGAAGATCGCCTCGCCGAGGGTGGCGTAGGTGCGGGTACCGCCGGGACTCCCGGGATCGGGGATGGTGCAACGCCCGGCGGCGTCGGGTGCACAGACCTTCTCGATCTGCTCGTCGCGGAGCTGGGCCGCCTCTTCGGCGGGGAGCTGGATGCTGAAGAGGTAGTCGATGATGTTGTCGAGCTGCTGATCGGTGAGCGGACCGCCGCCTTCGGCACCCCACGCCGGCATGGGCGAGAAGCCGCGGCCGTAGATCAGGATCGACTTGACCTCTTCGCGGGTGTAGCGGAACAGGACCGTGTCGAGCGCCGGCGACTTCCAGCTCACCGTGGCCACGAACTGGCCGTCGGTGGTGACGGTGAACGAGGCGACGCCGCCGACGCCGTTGGGCCCGTGGCACGCCGCGCAGTTGGCTCCCTCGTTGTAGAGGGCCTCGCCCCGTGCGACGAAGGTCTCCTCGAAGGTGTCGACGGCGCCGTCTCTGGCGACCCGGTTCGGCGAGCCAGTAGAGCGGCAGGGCGATGCCGATCACGCCGAGGACGACGAGGCCGAAGCCGAGCGTGCGATCGAGCTTCTTGGCCTCGAGCTCTTCGTCGTCGAGGTAGTGCTTGCGGTTGGCCGCCAGCTCGAGCTCGGATCCGAGCTCGGGCTTGGCCTTGCGCATGTTGACGAGGACCGCGACGGCGAACCCGACGATGATGACGATGGCGATGATGAGGCCGATGGTCGCTGGACGTCGGCGAGCACCACGGCGGATGAGAGGGGCATCAGTGGCTTCCTCCGCCGATGCAGTTGGGGCCTTCGGCCTCTTGGCCGGTGGTGTTGGTGCCGATGGGGGGGCCCTGGATGACGTTGTCCGGTGTCGACGGTCAACACGCGCAGCGGTGACCTCCATGGGGAAGCGGTCCATGCCGCGGGGGGCGGGACCGCCCTTCTTCTCACCGACCCGGTTGTACTGCGAGCCGTGGCAGGGGCACTCGAACCACTGTGAGGTCTTGCACTCCGGGACCCGGCAACCCAGGTGCGGGCACTTCTGGTAGAGCGCGATGACGCCGGCCTCGAGACCGCCCATCCTCGACGGCGGGTAGCACGCTGCGGGCCTTCTCGAAGGCGGCGGCGGGGTACTCGGTGATCCACATGCGCCCTTCGGCAGGTAGAAGAACCCGCCACCGGACTCGATCGCGGCCTTCATGTCGGGGATCGAACCGACGTTGATCGTGGAACCGAACCCGCCCTGGCGCCTGGGGCCACAGGAACGCGAGCAGGCGGCACCGAAGCCGGTGAGGCCCAGGCCGAACAACGCCATGATGCGCCCGGTTGAAGAACTGACGGCGGGCGACACCCAACGTCTCGGGGTCCGGCGGGCACGTATCGGCCAGATCGGCCGCCGACGGTGACCAGCTCCTGGGGGCGGCGCGCCAACGCCGCTTGGGCCTCGACCTGCGGCCCGACACCGGCCACCGGCTCGGCATCGTCGAGCACCACCGGCTCACCGGCGTCCGGCGACGGTCTCGACGCGACAACTGCACCGATCGCGTCGCCGGTGTCGCGGCGCCGCAACGCCGCGAACACGACCAACGCCCGCCAACACCACCACGACGGGAATGACGACCACCAGAGGATGTCATGATTGCGTCCTCGTTCGCACCATCAGAGCTCGAAGAACAGTCCGTCGGTCCACGGGAACACGAAGTTGAAGCCGGGGCCACGGAAGAACGATCCGATGATCACGAGCACGGCCCAGAACATCATGAACATGGTGAACAGGGAGACGGCGAACTTGCGGTCCTCGGGCTTGTTGGACGGGTTCTTGTCGATGTACGGGGCCATGATCAAGATGAAGATGCCGATGCCGGGAATGGTCACGCCGGCGACCATCGGGTGGAACATGGTGAGCAGTTCCTGGAGGCCCAGGAAGTACCACGGCGCCTTCGAGGGGTTCGGCGTCTGGTTGACGTTGGCCAGCTCCAGCAGCGGAGCGTTGACGAAGATCGAGAAGATCAGCGTGAAGGCCGAGGAGGCCAGGGCGGCCACGAACTCGACGACGAACAGGTGGGGCCAGGTGTGGACCTTGTCGACGGGTGTCGTCTTGATGTCCTGGATCGACCCGGACTTGACGACGGTGAGCAGACGCTGGGTGTGGCCGCCGGGACCGCTGGTGAGCGGAGGCGGGGCGGCTCGGCCACCGCCGTCGCCACGCCGCCGGCGGCCGGCGCCTCGGCCGTGGTCAGCGCCGGCTCCGGCCTTCTTCGCTTGGCCGACTTCGACCGCTCGAGCAGGTGCGCGGGGATCTTGCTCGCCTCGCCGGTCGGCGCGGCGGCTTCGCTGCGTCGGCCGCAGGGGCTCGGCGGCGGGCCGGGGGCGCGGCAGCCTGCTCGGCGGCCTTGCCCGGGCCTCTTCGGCTCGCTTGCGGAGATGTTCTGGGATCTCGGTCATGTCTGCTCCTGGTGCTCCGATCACAAGCGGGCCGGAGATGCCGCCGTCCTTGCGCACTCTCCAGAAGTGGATGGCCATGAAGATCACGGTGACGAAGGGGAGGAAGAGCACGTGCAGCACGTACCAGCGCAGCAAGGTGTCGGTGCCGATCACTCTTGCCGCCGAGCAAGACGAAACGGACCTGGTCGCCGAACACCGGCGTGTAGCCCATCATGTTCGTTCCCACGGTCACGGCCCAGAGCGCCAGCTGGTCCCAGGGCAGCAGGTAGCCGGTGAAGGAGAGCAGCAGGGTGAGGGTGAGCAGGATCACGCCGATGACCCAGTTGAACTCGCGGGGCGGCTTGTAGGCGCCGTGGTAGAAGACCCGGGCCATGTGCAGGAAGACCGAGAGCACCATGAGGTGGGCGCGCCCATCGGTGCATGTTGCGCACCAGCAGGCCGAAGGTCACCGAGGTCTGCAGGGTGTAGATGTCGTTCCAGGCCTGCGCCGCGGTGGGCCGGTAGAAGAACATCAAGAAGATGCCGGTGACCGTGAGCAGGATGAACAGGAAGAAGCTGAGCCCGCCGAGGCACAGCGTGTAGCTCACCTTGACCGCGTGGCGCTTCACCTTCACCGGGTGCAGGTGGTAGAGCACGCTGTTCATGATCACGTAGGAGCGGTTCCGGGGGCTGTCGGTGTAGCCCTTGCGGAACACCGAACCCGGCCGGAAGATCGAGTTCCAGGCCTGAGAGCCCTGATCTTGTCGACGATGTCGCTGAGTCGTTGCCCTGGCGTCTTCTTGTCGCCGGGCTCTCCATGGTCTTGGCCAAGGGTCTTGCTCCGTTGTTCTCGTGACCGAAGGTGGGGTGGCGGGCGGGGAGTGTCGAAGGGGCGGCGGTCAGCCGAGGCGCATGCCGTAGCCGTAGCCGTAGGTGGTGGTGCGCTGGTGGGGGTCGCCGTCGGCGGTGGCGTCGCCGATCTTGCCGAGGATGATCACGCCGGTGGGGCAACGGTCGACGCACAGCGCACAGCGGGTGCAGACGTCGTCGTCGATCGTGAAGATGAATGGTCGCTGGGGTCGTCGCCGGGGAGCTCGGTGCCGAAGGTCTCGGCGATGGCGTCGGTGGTGCATGTGGATGCACTTCCACGGGCAGATGTCGACACAGCCCTCGCAGGCGATGCACTCGGACTGGTCGATGTGGATGAACTGCTTGGGCTTGACCGCCTTCGAGAGCCACGCGCATCGACCTCCTGGAGGACGTAGTCGTCGCGGAACTCCGGCAGGGGTGGGTTGGCGTCGGTGCGAGCCATGGTTCAGGCCTTCCGCACCAGCGGGCGGCCGAAATCGGACTCGACGACGGCCGGGACGGCGGCCTCGGCGGCGGCCTTCTTGCCCCGGTTCTGCCATACCGACCAGAGCCAGATGTTGATGCCAAGGAACACCACGTAGATGCCCACGGCGATGAGGTCGCGGAGAACCAGGTAGTTGAGCGTGATGGGGTTCCAGCCGCCCATGCTCTGCGGCTTGAGGATCTCTGCCGGCCCGAGGAGCAGCTTGTCGGGCCGCCACCCGAGCTCGTTGTCGGCCCAGGTGAGCCAGAGGTGGGGAACGACGCCGTACACCCAGAAGAAGAGGAAGAACACGTACGTGGCCGAGACCATGGCCTCGCCCCACGTGAGCATCGTCCCGACGGGGCGACGCTTGCGGTACGGGAAGATCACCGCCACACCGATCACGCTGATGATCAACGAAAGGACAAACGCGACCACCCGGCTCGGACCTCCTTCGTGAACTGGATCACAAACATGTGCGGGAACTGGGGCCGTGGCCTCGACGGACCTCGACCGACGACGATTGTCTACCACCCGCTCCGGCGGCGGAGCACATCCGGGGCGACCTCTGCCCCGCTCCGCCGAGCGGCGCGCGTACTTGGTGCCCGCACTCGCCGATCGTTTAGGGTGAGCGACGCACGGTCACACGACCGAACACCTGACCCACCGCCGCCCTCGGAGGAGCTGTGACCGAAGTTCCCGAGCACCTGCTCAAGCGCTCCCAAGACCGCCGCTCCGCCCTCGGACTCGGCGGCGGCGGAGCCGGTGGCGACGGAGGGTCGCCGCCCGCAGCGGCCCCCACACCCGCCGACGAGCCCACCCCGGGCACCGGTGTGACGGCGGCGCCCGCAGCCGGTGCAGCAGCACGTCCGGCCGCAGCGGTGCCCGCCGAGGTGGCGGCACCCGAACCTCCTCCCCCTTACGTACAAGCTGCACTGACGCGCAGGAAGATCCCGTTCTGGGCCATGCCGATGCTGGCCTTCCTGCCCGTGTGGGCGATCATCTACGTCGGCGGTCTCTCGCCGGCCGACACCGGGGAGCCGACCCAGCTCGAACTCGGCGCCGAGATCTACGCGGCACGGTGCGCGAGCTGCCACGGGGCCGGTGGGGGCGGCGGCGTCGGCCGGGCCTTCACCGGCGGCGAGGTCGTGAAGACCTTCCCCGACATCATCGGCCAGCTCGACTTCGTCTGGCGCGGCAGCACCGGCATCGGCCCGGGCGGCACGCCCTACGGCGACCCGGCCCGAGAGGGTGGACCGCACCTCACGCTCAGCTACAACGGCAACCCGATGCCCGCCTTCCAGGACGTACTGACCCAAGAGGAGCTCCTGGCCGTCGTGCGCTACGAGCACGAGGTCCTCAGCGGCGAAGCGGCCGATCCGGCGGACGTCGACGCCGACGGCAATCTGCTCCGTGACGAGGCACCGTTGCTCGACGCCGAGGGGAACCTGGTCACCCCGGAGGGCGAACTCCTCATCGGACCCGACGGTGAGCTCACCGTGGCGCCGGCGTACCGCACCGACGGCTCCACGAACCCCTAGCGCCACTCGGCCGTCGGGTCCACGCGCCTCGCTGAGGGCCGACCCCGACGAACTAGGGCGTCACGATCCCGAACAGCGGATCGCCGCGGTCCACCAGCTCCCGCAGGCGATCGATCACGTCCACGTCGCCCTCCACCTCGGCCACACCCGACGCCACGAGATCACTCAGCGACACGAGGCCGAGCATCACGACGAGGAACTGATCCTGCGGCATCGTGATCGTGGCGTCGGCGTCGGGGTCGTGGCGCCCGACGACGTGGGTGAGCACGCCGTTGCCGAGCCTGAGGAGGTAGCGCTGGCCCGGGTCGCCCAGGGTGAGGTTGACCCGTAGATCGACGTCCCATGCCGCCGGACCGTCGATCCGGACCGCCATCGTGTCGATCATCTGCGAGATGGTGAGGCGACTCAGCATGTCGGGTGGGAAGACGGCCGGCGAGGGCAACGGACCGTCGCGCAACTCGCGAGCACCCATCAGGAACACATTGCGCCATGTTGCGTTCTCGGCCCCGTACGCCAGCTGCTCGAAGGTGGCCGCCTGCAGTTCCCGGGCATCGGCGTTGTCGGGATCGGCGAAGACCACGTGGTTCACCACCTCGGCCGCCCACCGGTAGTCGCCCTCGGAGAACGACACCCGGGCGCGTTCGAGCACCGCGTCGGCCCCTCCCATCGCCTCGACGTAGCGCACGGCGGCAGCCTCGGGCGGGTGCGGCCACAGGTGGGCCGGGTTGGCGTCGTACCAGCCCATGTAGCGCTGGTAGACGGCCTTGGCGTTGTGGCTCAGCGAGCCGTAGTAGCCCCGGGTGTGCCACCGCTCGGCCAACGCCGGCGGGAGCTCCATCACCTCGGCGATCTCGGCTCCGGTGAGGCCTCTGTTCATCAGTCGCACGCTCTGGTCGTGGAGGTACCCGTAGAGGTCGCGCTGCTCGCACAGGAAGCGCACGGCCCGGTCGCGGCCCCAGGTCGGCCAGTGGTGCGAAGCGAACAACATGTCGGTGTCGGCACCGAAGAGCTCGATGCTCTCGTCGAGGAAGTGGGCCCACGCATGAGGGTCGCGCACGAGCGCGCCGCGCAGGGTGAGCGTGTTGTGGAGGTTGTGCGTGGCGTTCTCGGCCATGCACAACAGCCGGTGGTCCGGGAAGTGGAAGTTCATCTCGGCCGGCGCCTCGGTGCCCGGCGTCATCTGGAACACGATGCGGACCCCGTCGAGGACCATCTCCTCACCTGTGCGGGTGATGTCGACGGTCGGTGGGACCAGCGAGATCGTGCCGGTCGAGTTGTAGGGCCCGAGTCCGCTGGTGATCTGCCCCAGCGGGCCCTTGTCGAGGGCCGCGCCGTACATGTAGCCCGCGCGGCGGGCCATGGCCGGGCCCACGGTGAGGTTCTCGCTGACCGCGTGGGCGGTGAAGCCCTCGGGGGCGACGATCGGGATGTCGCCCGGCTCGCCGTCGGGCAGCACGCCCCGGGCCCCGCCGAAGTGGTCGACGTGGCTGTGCGTGTAGATCATCGCCGTGACCGGACGGTCACCGCGCACCGACCGGTACAGCGCCAGGGCCGCCGCCGCCGTCTCCGTGGAGATCAGCGGATCGATGAGCACGACGCCCTCGACGCCCTCGATGATCGTCATGTTGGACAGGTCGAGGCCGCGGACCTGGAAGAAGCCGGGTGCGATCTCGAAGAGGCCGTGCATGAGGTCGAGCTGAGCCTGGCGCCACAGGCTCGGGTTCACCGACGGCGGAGCGTCACCGGACACGTCGCCGTACTGCGTGAGATCCCACACCACCCGTCCATCGGTGCCCCGCACGACGGGCTCGTCGAGCGCGGTGACGAATCCCCGCTGCGCGTCGTCGAAGTCCTGGCGGTCGTGGAAGGGCAGAGCCAGCCGCGTTGCGTCGTTGGCCCGGCGGATGTGTTCGCTGGCGGTCATGCCGCCGAACCTATTGCGCTCTCCTCGGCTCCGTCTCGTCGATCACGGTGTGGCTCGGCGTCGCACCGCCGAGGGCAGGCTTGCCGACCCGAGGCCAGACATCACAGCGGTTCGTGCCAGCCGCCGAACTCGGCGGCAACGGCCTCGGCCTCCGGGGGGCCCCAGGTGCCGGGGTAGTAGAGCCGAGCGGCCGGCGGCTCGTCGAGGACGCGCTGCACGATGCGCCATTGCTCGTCGACGCTGTCGTGGCGACCGAAGCGGCGGGCGTCGCCGTCCATGGCATCCTCGAGGAGTCGCTCGTAGGGCTGGGCCGAGGCGCCCACCAACTCGTCGTGGGTGACCTTCAGGTCGACGGGCCTGCTCACCAGACGGTCGCCGGGGACCTTGGTGTGGAGCTGCATGAGGATGCCGGCCTGGGCCCCCAGGCGGAATCGAAGGTGGTTCGGGTGCGGGGCCGGTGCACCCTCGGGGGCGAACAACATCCGTGGGGGTGTCGTGAACTCGACGATGGCCTCGGTCGCGCTGACCGGGAGGTTCTTCCCGGCGCGGATCAGCCACGGCACTCCTGACCACCGCCACGACTCGATCTCGAAGCGCAGAGCCACGAAGGTCTCGGTGTCCGAGCCCGGGACCACTCCGGGTTCGTCGACGTAGGAGCGGTACTGTCCGCGCACGACGCGGGTCGGGTCGAACGCCCGGATCTGACGGAACACCTTCACCTTCTCGTCGCGCAGCGCGTCGGCATCGGCGGCCACCGGGGGCTCCATGGCCAGGAGGGCGACGATCTCGAGGAGATGGTTCTGCACCACGTCGCGCACCACGCCGGCGGTGTCGTAGAACTTGGCCCGCCCGGACGTGCCGAAGTCCTCGGCCATGGTGATCTGGACGCTCGAGATGAAGTTGCGGTTCCACACAGGCTCGAGCAGCGAGTTGGCGAAGCGGAACACCAGCAGGTTCTCGATGGCGTCCTTGCCGAGGAAGTGGTCGATCCGGAAGACCGACTCCTCCGGGAACGCCCCCCGCAGCACGGCGTTGAGCGCCTGGGACGACTCGCGGTCACGCCCGAAGGGCTTCTCGACCACGACCTTGGCGCCCTCGGTGAGACCGGCCGCGAGCAAGGCCCTGGACCACGTCGTCGAACAGGGCCGGGGGGATGGCCAGGAAGAACAGAGGGTGCTCGGCACCGGCGAGCCGCTCACGCAGCCGCGTGTAGGTGTCGGCCTCGCGGTAGTCCCCGCTCACGTAGCAGAGGTGCTCCTCGAACCCCGGCCAGCTCTCCGGGTCGATGACGCCGTGCTCCTGCAGCGAGTCGCGCGCCCGTTGGCGAAGGTCGGCATCGGACCACGGGGAGGTGGCCACGCCGACCACGGGCATGTCGAGCAGTCCACGAGAGGCCAGCGAGCCGAGGGCCGGGAAGATCTTCTTGCGCGCCAGATCGCCGGTGGCACCGAACAGCACCAGAGCATCGGTGTCGTGCAGTGCGGGCATGAGGCCTCCGGGAGCCGGGCGATCAGGGATGGACGGTCGCCGCGTCCATGGCCGCAGAGGTCGCGGCCTCGGCGATGGCGTCGAGCACGTCGTCGTCGTGGGCCAGGCCGGGGAACATGACCTCGTAGGCCCCGGGTGCCATGGCCACCCCGCGGTCGAGCATGGCGTGGAAGAAGGCGGCGTAGACCTTCTCGTCGGTCAGGCAGGCCGACACGTAGTCCCTCGCGGGCTCGTCGGCGAAACGCAACCCGAGCAGGGGACCGAACCGCGGCACCTGAGCGGTGATTCCCGCGGCGGTCAGGGCCGACGCGAAGGCACCGGCCAGGCAGTCGGCCCGGGACTCGATCAGGTCGTAGGCGTCGTCGTCGAGGAGGTCGAGCGCGGCCAGGCCGGCGGCGGTGGCGAGTGGGTTACCCGACAGCGTGCCGGCCTGGTAGACGGGCCCCAGCGGGGCCAGGACGTCCATGATCTCGGCCCGCCCGCCGAACGCACCGACCGGCAGCCCCCCGCCGATGATCTTGCCGAACGCGGTGAGATCGGGCCGCACGCCGAGACGGGCCTGCGCGCCTCCGCGGGCGACGCGGAACCCGGTGATGACCTCGTCGAAGATGAGCAGCGCACCCACCCGGTCACATTCGGAACGCAGCCCCTCGAGGAAGCCGGGGACGGGCGCGACGAGCCCCATGTTGGCAGCCACCGGCTCGACGATCACGGCGGCGAAGGACTCGTCGAGGGTGGGCACGACGTTGTAGGGAGCGACCACGGTGTCGGCGACGGCGTTGTCGGTGACCCCGGCCGATGCCGGCAGCCCGAGCGACGCCATGGCCGTACCCCCCGACACCAGCAGGCCGTCGCTGTGGCCGTGGTAGTTCCCGGCGAACTTCAACAGCTTGGGTCGTTCCGTCGCGCCACGAGCCACCCGGATGGCGCTCATGGTGGCCTCGGTGCCGCTGTTGACCATCCGCACCTTCTCGCACGACGGCACGCGCTCGGCGATGGCTTCGGCCAGCTCGACCTCACGAGGGGTGGGTGCCCCGAACGACGTGCCGTCGGCCGCCGCGGCGACGATGGCCTCCACCACCTTCGGATGGGCGTGTCCGGCGATCACGGCGCCATAGCTCTGCACGAGGTCCAGGAAGGTCGTCCCCTCGACGTCGGTCACCCGTGCGCCGTGTCCTCGGGCCACGAAGTACGGCGTGCCCCCGACGCTGCGGAAGGCCCGAACGGGCGAGTTGACCCCACCGGGAATGACGTCCTGACCACGGGCGAACAGTCCCTCGTTGGTGCTGGGGAGTGGCTCCGGCATCAGCGTCGACCCAGGGCGGCAGCGGTGTCGGCCGCGGCGTAGGTGAGGATCATGTCGGCGCCGGCCCGCTTGACGGCGGTGAGGTGCTCGAGCATCACCGCGGGGCCGTCGATCCATCCCCGTTCGCGGCGGCGTGGACCATCGCGTACTCACCCGACACGTGGTACGCCGCCAACGGCACGTCGCACTCGGCCCGGGCCCGGGCCAGCACATCGAGGTAGGCGAGCGCCGGCTTCACCATCACCATGTCGGCGCCCTCGGCCAGGTCGAGGCGGATCTCCTCGAGCGACTCGCGCCCGTTGCGGGGATCCTGCTGGTAGGCGGAGCGATCCCCACCGTCCGCGATCGTCACGTCGACGGCGTCGCGGAACGGGCCGTAGGACGGGGAGGCGTACTTGGCGGCGTAGGCCAGGATCGACACGCCCGTGAACTCGTCATCGTCGAGGGCGTCGCGGATGGCCAGCACCTGGCCGTCCATCATCCCGGACGGGGCACAGACGTCGACACCGGCCTCGGCCTGGGCGACCGCGACCCGGGCGTAGAGGTCGAGGGTGGCGTCATTGTCCACCTCTCCGTCCGGGGTGAGCAGGCCGCAGTGGCCGTGCTCGGTGTACTCGTCGAGGCAGAGGTCGGCCATCAGCACGATGTCGTCGCCGACCCCGGCGCGCAGGTCCCGGAGGGCCGTCTGGACGACCCCGGCGGGATCCCAGGCTCCCGATCCCTCGGCGTCCTTCGCCGCCGGCACCCCGAAGAGCATCACCGCCGGGACGCCCAGGTCGACGAGGCGCTCGACCTCGGCGCGCACCGAGGTTCGACTGTGCTGCACGACCCCGGGCAGCGACTCGATCGACACGGGCTCGTCGATGCCCTCACGGACGAAGAGCGGAGCGACGAGATCGTCGACGGTCAGCGTGGTCTCGGCGACGAGGCGACGCAGCGCCGGCGTGCGGCGCAGACGACGCATGCGCCGTTGAGGGAAGCTCACCGGGTCAGCCTAGGCACCGCGGGTCGTGCCACCTCCCCGACGCCGACCACGCGTCGAGCGTCGCCGGGTGGGGCGGGGCGACGACCCGGCGACGTGGTCCACGAGGGCGTCGAGCAACCCGTCGATGCTGTGGACGTCGGCCACGACATCCACCCGCAGGTCGTGCTGGCGGGCGGCGTCGGCGGTGACGGGGCCGATGCACGCCACGATCGGCGGCACGGCCTCGGCACCGTACGCGTCGAGGAAGCGCTCGACGGTGCTGGCAGAGGTGAACGTGACGATGTCGGCGCCGGCCACGGCGGTGCGCCCTTCGACGCTGACTTCGGCGGGCACGGTGCGATAGGCGGGGACGACCTCGACCTCCCAGCCGAGTGACCGGAGGCCGTCGGGGAGCACCTCACGGGCGACCTCGGCCTGCGCCAGCAGCACCCGGCCGCCGTCACCCGAGGGAAGCGGGAAGGCCTCGAGCAGCGACTCGGCCACGAAGCGCTCGGGCACGAGGTCGGCGACGAGGTTGCGGGAGGAGAGGGCCTCGGCGGTGCCGGGACCGATCGCGGCCAGCTTCACCCCCGCCAGGTCACGCCCGTCGCGAAGTACGTCGCAGAAGCGGTTGACGCCGTTGGCCGAGGTGAGGACCACCCAGTCGTGCTCGTGCGATGCGCGCGGCAGCGTCGCGGAGCGCGACTCCGCCGTCGGCGGGATCGATGGTGTCGATGGTGGGGACCTCGAGGGGCTGGGCCCCCAGGTCGCGCAACCGACGGGCCAGCGTCGATGCCTGGTGACGTGGGCGGGTGACGACGACGGTGCGGCCGAACAGTGGGCGGGACTCGAACCATGACAGCGCGGTGGCGGCGACGGCGCCGATCACGATCGTGCTCGGCGCGGCGAGGTCCTCGCCGGCGATGGCCCCGAGCGTGGAGCGCACCGTGTGCTGCTCGGGCCGGGTGCCCCATCGCACCGCGGCCGCGGGGATCTCGGGCGACAGGCCCCCGTCGATCAGGCGGCGCGTGATCTTCGGCAGGCGACCGACGCCCATGAGGATGACGATGGTGCCGCCGACACGTGCGATGGCCTCCCAGTCGAGTTCGCCGCCCTTGTCGGGGTCCTCATGGCCTGTCACCACGGTGAACGACGTCGAGGAGTGCCGCAGGGTCACGGGAATTCCGGCGTAGGCCGGAACGGCGATGGCCGAGGTGACGCCGGGGACGATCTCGTAGGGGACACCGGCGCGTTCCAGGGCCAGTGCCTCCTCTCCCCCACGGGCGAACACGAACGGGTCGCCGCCCTTGAGGCGCACGACCTGCTGACCAGCCCGCCCTCGCTCCACGAGCAGCGCGTCGATCTCGGGCTGGGGCATCACCGTCCGACCGGCGGACTTGGCCACGCTGATGCGTTCGGCGTCGGCAGGGGCGAGATCGAGCAGAGCCGCCACCGAGAGCCGGTCGTACACGACGACGTCGGCGATGGCGAGAACCTCGGCACCGCGAACGGTGAGCAGGCCAGGGTCTCCGGGGCCGGCCCCGACCAGGTAGACGGTCACGCGCCGAGGTTACCGACCCGGTCGGAACGACCCTTCGGGTCGGATCGTCACGGCACCGTCACGGCCCCGCCGGGGCAACGGAATGATTTAGCGCTAAATTCGGTTCCAGAGCACAACCCCCCACCTCGGGCGCCGCTCGCGCCCCTCGAACCCGGAGGCGTCATGGAGACGTTGACCATCCTTGCCGAGCGCGCAGAGTGGATGGACGAAGCGGCGTGCAAGGGGCGGACCAACCTGTTCTTCGGGATCGCGGGGGAACGACCCGAACGACGGATCCGACGTGAAGCGACGGCGCGGCGCCTGTGCGCCACCTGTCCCGTGCTCGTCCCCTGTCGGGACATGGCCCGCCAGAACCGCGAGAACGGCTTCTGGGGCGGCGAGAACGAAGAAGAGCGCGCCGCCGCGGGTCACGCCCCCCGCTCGATCAGCCGGCGCGCCGTGCAGGAAGCGGCCAAGGCCAGCTGACCGCCCGCCGCCTCAGGTGCGGCGGACGTCCTCGTAGGCGGCGAGCGCCCGCTCGCGGCTCTGCTTCAGATCGACGATGGGCAACGGGTAGGTCGAACCCAACTCGACACCGGCGGCGGCGAGCTCGAGCGGTCCCGCCTCCCACGGCGCATGCAGGAGGTCATCGGGGAGGCCGGCCAGCTCCGGGACCCATCGGCGCACATAGGCCCCCGTGGGGTCGAACTTCTTTCCCTGCAACACCGGGTTGAAGACCCGGTGGAAGGGCGAGGCGTCGGGCCCGGTACCCGCCACCCATTGCCAGTTGCCGACGTTCTGGGCCACGTCGCCGTCGGTCAGGTGATGGCGGAACCAGCGCTCACCGAGGCGCCAGTCGACCAGGAGGTTCTTGGTGAGGAACGACCCGACGACCATGCGCACGCGGTTGTGCATCCAGCCCGACGAACGCAGTTGACGCATCCCTGCGTCGACCATGGGGACACCCGTGCGCCCCTCCTTCCACGCCGCGAGTCCCTCGTCGTCGTCGCGCCACGCCAGCGCGGCGAAGGCGGGCCTCAGCGGCCGATCGACCATCTCGGGGCGTTCGGCCAGGGTGTGGGCGTACCAGTCCCGCCAGGCCAACTGGCGGACCAGCGCGGCCCGACCGGGAGTGTCGACCCCCACCACGTCGATCACGGTCCGGGGGGAGATGGTGCCGAAGCGCAGGTCGGGTGAGAGCTGCGAGCTCCCGACGACGTCGGGGCGGTCGCGCTGCTCGCGGTAGCCGTCCACGCGCTCGAGGAACCAGCCCAGCCGGGCCTGGGCCCCCGCCTCACCGGCCCGGGATGCATCCCCCTCCTCGCCGCCGATCAACGGATAGTGGCCGTCGGGCTCGGGGCACGCCTCGTCGGGGCTGTGGACGATGCTCGCGTCACCCGGCGAGGGCCACGGCTCCCACGGCGTGACGTCCCAGACCTTGTGAAAGGGCGTGAACACCTGGGACAGCGTGCCGGCCTGCGTGCGCACCGAACCGGGCTCGTGCACGAGCGTGCCCCAGTGCCACCGGACCTCGACCCCTTCTCCGGACAGCTGCGCGGCGACGTGGCGATCCCGGGCGGCGGCATAGGGAGTCACATCGGCATTGGCGTGGACCGCCACCGCGCCGAGATCACGCGCGACTGCAGGCACCACCGCGCCGGCATCGCCGGTCGTGACCCGCAACGATCCCCCCGTCTCGCGGCAGACGGATGTCGAGGGCGGCGAGGTCGTGCAGGAAGCGTCGGCGGCGCAGCACCCCGGCGGTGTCGAGCAGGAGCCGGTCGAGCACGTACAGCGCCAGGACTCGGTCGTGGCGGGCGGTGGCCGCCGCCCAGGCCGGGTTGTCGTCCAGGCGCAGGTCGCGGCGGAACCACACCACACCGAGGTCGTCGCCCATCACCGGTCGACTGTAGAGAAAGGATCGGCCGATCACGCCATCGGGGCCACGACGCCGGCGCTCAGGCCGGCGGTACCGGCGGCGGCTCGGATCGGCGAGCTCGCAGCGCCCGCACGCCGAGGACGGCGGCACCCGCCAGCGCGCCCCCGACGACCATCGCCACGATGGCTCCGACGCCGTCGCTCCCCCCGATGGGGGAGGATCCCTCGAGCGGCGCGGCCGGCACACCGAACGAAGCCGGGACCGCCGAGTCGGCGAGCGCCCGGGAACCGCCGCACAGGTCGGCCGCCAACTCACCGTCTTCGAGGCCGGGCTCGAACGTCGACGCCGTGGTTCGCCCGAAGACCAGGAAGGGCCCGTCGCCCTGGAGCTCGAGCCCGCAGCTGGCCCCGTCGACGGCGGTCACGACGCTCTGGCGGGCGTAGACCTCCCCCTTGTAGACACCGGAGACCTCGAAGACCAGCCGTTGGGGGTCGTCGGAGGAAGGCGGCGGCACGACGCCGCCCGGCAGGGTCTCGACCCAGTCGCCGACGAAGACGGCGTCGGCGCGGGCGAAGGCCTCGTCAGCGGTGAGACCCGCACAGCTGCACGCCGAGGCCGGGGCGACGTCGGCGGCGACGACGACCCCGAGCGCGACCATCGTGACCACCACGATCAGCCCGACTCGGCGCACCCGGCAAGGGTAGTGGCGGGTGATCGACCGGTCGGAGGTGACCGGAGCGGCTCAGGCGATGGGACGACCGAAGGGGACGGTGTCGGTCCAGGTGGCGAGAAACCGCTCCGCCAGCTCACAGGCGCCGAGGAGGGGGCCCGACGGGTGATCGACGACCGCGGTCAACGCCGCGGGGATCTCGGCGACGGCCGCGTTGCGGGCCGTGTCGAGGTCAGGGACGGGCCCCTCGGTGGGCCAGGCGAACAGGGGACCGGCCGTGGTCACGAAGTCGGGGAGCACCACGACACCGGCACGGCGCAGCGTGGCCAACGCCTTGGCCGTGACCGGCAGCGCACCGCCGGGCACGACCGCGCGCACCCGCAGCTCGGCGGCCACGCCGTGGTCGACGACCCCGGCCTTGGATCCCACCACCAGCGCATCGGCGGCCACGGACAGCACGTCACCGGGTGACGCCGGGTCGACGCCGATCTCGGCCACGAATCCCGGGCCGTGGGCCGCCCACGCCTCGGCGACCTGATCAGCGGCCAGGCCTTCGGGGTGCACCGCCGTGCCCGAGGCGGTGGCCACGGCCACGACGACCGCACCTCGCTCGGCGAGGGCGGCGACGAGGGCCGGCCCGGCGTCGTCGAACCCCTCGATGGTCACGGTGGCGCCCTCGGCGGGGAGCACGCTGGCCAAGGCCGCGGCGACACCGGCGCCGCGCAGCTCGTGACGGTGCTCCCACCACACGGGGGGCCGCGGATCGGTGGCCCGCAGCGCCTCACCGTGGGCGGCCGAGAGCCCCTTCGCCGGCTCGAGCAGCAGGGCCCCCGACCCGAGGTCGGGTGCCAGCTCCGCCAGGAACGCCGCCACGGCCTCCTCGCGATCCTCCGGCCGGGCGTTCACCGCCGCCGAAGCCCCACCCGCACGGCGGCCGAAGGCCGCGAACTGGTAGGTCTGGCTGCGGGCCAACCACGTGGCGCCGTCGACCAGCACCTTCGGGGCGCTGCGCACGACGCCGGCGGCGGGGACGTCGTCGGGCAGATCGGTCACGACGAAGGCGTCAGCGGTGCTGAGTCTGCGGATGGTCACGGCAATGGAGTCAAACACACCGACCGGCGCCCGTCCGATCTCACGGGTCGGCGTCCGCGTGCGGGGAGCGCGCCGGACCCGGTGTCACGATGGGCACCATGGAAGAGACCATCGAGGTACTGATCGAGATCCCCCGGGGCAGCCGCAACAAGTACGAGGTCGATCACGCGACCGGTCGCATCCGCCTCGACCGTCGCCTGTTCGCCGCCACCACCTATCCCACCGAGTACGGGTTCATCCCCGACACGCTCTCGGAGGACGGCGACCCGCTCGACGTGCTGGTGCTCACCGAGGATCCGACGTTCCCGGGCTGCTACATCGTGTGCAAGCCCGTCGGGCTGATGTGGATGGAGGACGAGGCCGGACCCGACGCGAAGGTCATCTGCGTCGAACCGAACGAACCGCGCTGGAAGGACATCCACGACGTCGACGACCTGCCCGCCGAGATCCTGGCGGAGATCACGCACTTCTTCGACGTCTACAAGATGCTCGAACCCGGCAAGTTCTCGGTGACCGGCACGTGGGAGAACCGGGCCGCGGCCTGGGCCGAGATCGAGGCCTCCCGGGCCCGCAACTCCTCCCACGGCACGGGGGCCTGAGGGTCCCGTCCGGGCGGGCGATCGGGCGCGTCCGGCCGGTCGGCCCCGTCGAGGCGCGAGGAACTGTCGATGTCCTCCGGCGGCTCGACCCGCGCCATCCTGGCCGCGCTCTGGGCCAACCTCGGCATCGCCATCGCCGAGCTCGAGGGCTTCCTGATCACGACGTCGAGCTCGATGCTGGCCCAGAGCGTGCACTCGCTGGCCGAGATCGTGGACGAGGCCGAGGCCGCGGTGCGCCGGGTCGTGCCCACGGCGACGCGGATCTTCGTCGAGCCCGACGTCGTGCGCCCGACCACGGTCATCGTCGTCGACGGCGATGACGAGCCCACCGGGCACCGACGTCCGCGCCGACGCCGAAACCTGACCGGAAGGGTCGACTTTTCCGGTCGCCCGTCCCTAGAGTGCCCTCCACGATCCACCACCAGCCACTGGAGGCTTTCACCATGGCCATTCGCCTCGGCGACACCGCGCCCGACTTCACCGCCGACACCACCCAGGGGAAGCTCTCCTTCCACGACTGGAAGGGCGACAGCTGGGCGGTGCTCTTCTCCCACCCCAAGGACTTCACGCCCGTGTGCACCACCGAGCTGGGCACCGTCGCCAAGCTCAAGCCCGAGTTCGACGCCCGCAACGTCAAGGCCATCGGCCTCTCTGTCGATCCGGTCGACTCGCACAAACGGTGGGAGGGCGACATCGAGGAGACGCAGGGACAGGCCGTGAACTTCCCCGTGATCGCCGATCCCGATCGCACCGTCGCCGACCTGTACGACATGATCCACCCGAACGCCAACGACACCCTCACGGTGCGCTCGGTGTTCGTGATCGATCCCGCCAACAAGGTCAGGCTCACCCTCACCTACCCGGCCAGCACCGGGCGTAACTTCGACGAGCTGCTCCGCGTGATCGACTCGCTCCAGCTCACCGACGGCTACAAGGTCGCCACTCCGGCCAACTGGACCGACGGCGAGGACGTCATCGTCGGTGCTGCTCTCTCGGACGAGGAGGCGAAGGGTCTGTTCCCGAAGGGCTTCACCACCCTGAAGCCCTACCTCCGCGTCACCCCGCAGCCCGACAAGTGAGCGAGCGACGCCACCCGGTCCGATGACGAGCACGACGGGAGGCGCCGCCGCGGGGCGGCGCCTCCCGTCGATCCACCGCGGTCCGCCCCACCGAGTCGACACCGACTCCCTTTAGGATCTTCGCCGTGACTGCCACCGAGACCTCTCCCCCCGCACCCCCTCCGACCGAGCGCGGGCTCGCCGCTCGCACCCTGCACGCCAGCAAGGTCTACGGCTCCGGCGACACCGAGGTGCGGGCCCTCGACGACATCACCGTCGAATTCGAGAGGGCCCGGTTCACCGCCATCATGGGACCGTCGGGTTCGGGTAAGTCCACCCTCATGCACTGCATCGCCGGGCTCGACACCTTGACCGCCGGACAGGTGTTCATCGGCGACGTCGACCTGAGCAAGCTCAACGAGAAGCAGCTCACGACGCTGCGTCGCGACACGATCGGCTTCGTCTTCCAGGCCTTCAACCTGGTCCCCACGCTGACCGCGGCGGAGAACATCACCCTCCCGCTGGACCTGGCCGGCCGCAAGGTCGACAAGGCCTGGTACGACACCGTCATCGGGGCGGTGAACCTGGGTGACCGGGTCGGACACCGCCCGAGCGAGCTCTCCGGTGGCCAGCAACAGCGCGTGGCCGTGGCCCGGGCGCTGGCCAGCCAGCCCCAGATCATCTTCGCCGACGAGCCGACGGGGAACCTCGACTCCAAGAGCGGCACCGAGATCCTGGCGTTCATGCGTGCGGCCGTGGACGACTTCGACCAGTCCATCGTCATGGTCACCCACGACCCCGTTGCCGCCTCCCACGCCGACCGAGTGGTCTTCCTCGCCGACGGCAAGGTGGTCGACGACCTCACCGGCCCGACCACCGACCTGGTCCTGGCCCACATGCGCAGCCTCGGCGAGGACCTCTCCCCCGACCACTCGGCCTGATGCTCAAGCTCACCCTGCGCGGCCTCGCCGCGCACAAGGTCCGGCTCGTCGCGACCGCAGTGGCGGTCTTCCTCGGCGTGGCCTTCATGTGCGGCACCCAGGTCCTCACCGGAAGCGTCAGCGCCAGCTTCGACAAGGTCTTCGCGGACGTCTATGCCCAGATCGACACGGTGGCCCGGTCCACCACGCAGGTCGAGACGCCCTTCGGCGACGAGCGGGCCAAGATCGACGAATCACTGGTCCCCCAGATCGCCGCCGTCCCGGGTGCCGCCGCCGCCGAGGGCCAGTTGCTCGGTCAGATCCGCGTCCTCGACAAGACCGGCGAGCCGCTGGCGCCGGCCACCGGCGCTCCCAACTTCGGTCTGAACTGGCTCGACGTCGCCCGCTCTCAACGGGTGGACCGTGGAGGGCGCGCCCCCGACGGGCCCGACCAGATCGTGCTCGACGCCAAGTCGGCCAAGGACGGCGACTTCGTGATCGGCGATCGGGTCGACGTCGCCGACCAACAGGGCACCCGGTCGTTCGAGCTCGTGGGGATCGCCATGTTCGGCGAGCTCGAGACCTGGGGCGGCGCCCAGACGGCGCTCTTCGACACCGCCACCCTCCAGGAGCTGCTCCAGGAGCCCGGGAAGCTGGACTGGATCTCCGTCGCCGGTGAGGACGGCGTCTCCCAGGACGAGCTCGACCGAACGCGTCGCCCAGGTGCTGCCGGCGGACACCGAGGCGATCACCGGTGACGAGTTCACCGAGGAGAGCCAGACGGCCTTCCAACAGCTGATCTCGATCTTCAACACGTTCCTGTTGACCTTCGCCCTGATCGCGCTCTTCGTGGGCTCGTTCATCATCTACAACACCTTCTCGATCATCGTCGCCCAACGCACCAAGGAACTGGCCCTGCTGCGGGCCATCGGGGCCAGCCGCCGCCAGGTCCTGCAATCGGTCATGCTCGAAGCCCTCACCGTCGGCGTGGTCGCCTCCGCCATCGGCGTGGGGCTCGGCATCCTGCTGGCCATCGGCCTCAACGCCCTGCTGCGCAGCATCGGCTTCGCCGCCCCCGACACCCCGCTCATCGTGCCGCCGATGGCGGTCATCTCGTCGATGCTGGTCGGCACGCTGATCACCCTCGTGTCGGCGGTCTTCCCCGCCCGCAAGGCGGCCACGGTGGCCCCGGTGGCGGCGATGCGCGACGTGTCCGTCGACACCAGCGCACGGTCCCGTGTGCGTCTCGCTCTCGGCCTCGCCATCGTCCTGCTCGGCGGCGGGTTGCTCTACCTCGGCCTCTTCGGCGACACCGACAACGGCCTGCAGACGATCGGCGCCGGCGCCGCCGCCGTGTTCATCGGCTTCGCCGTGCTCGGACCGGTGACCGCCCCGCGGATGTCGCGGATCCTCGGCGCCCCCCTCCCCCGCCTCCGCGGCGTCACCGGGCGGCTGGCGCAGGAGAACGCCATCCGCAACCCCCGGCGCACCGCCAGCACCGCGTCGGCGCTCATGATCGGCGTGGGGCTCGTGGTCTTCATCGCCGTGACCGCCGATTCGCTGAAGGCCTCCACCACCGACGCGATCGACAACTCGGTCCAGGGCCAGTACGTCGTCAACACCTCCGGATTCGGGCCCACCGCCCTCCCCCCGGCCGTCGCCGAACAGGTCCGGGCGCTGCCCGAGGTCGAGACGGCGGCGAGCATCCGGGGAGGCTTCGGCACGATCGACGGCGACGCCCAGATCGTGCTGGCGGTGGCGCCCACCGACCTCACCCAGGTGATCGACTTCACCGACGTCGAGGGGAGCTTCACGGGTCTGTCCGGCAACGGCGTCGCCATCACCGAGACGCAGGCCGAGGACAAGGGCCTGACCATCGGCTCCACCGTGGATGCCACCTTCCTCCAAGGCGGGGAGACGACCCTCGAGGTCCAGTCCATCTACGACACCCAGTTCCCCTTGCAGGGCGCCGGCTGGATCATCACGCAGGACCTCTACGGTCAGTTCTTCCCACCGCAACAACAGACCGACCAGGCGGTCTACGTGAAGCTGGTCGACACCAGCACCGCGGGCATCGCCGAAGCCCGCCCCGCCCTGGACGCCGTCGTGGCCCCGTTCCCGGGCGCCGAGTTGCAGGACCTCACCGAGTTCAAGCAGAGCCAGACCGATCAGGCCAACCAGTTCCTGATCATCGTCTACGTGCTGTTGGCGCTGGCCCTGGTGATCGCCATCGTGGGGGTCATCAACACCCTGCTGCTGTCGGTCTACGAGCGCACGCGCGAACTGGGCCTGCTGCGTGCCGTGGGCATGAGCCGCAGCCAGGTCCGCGCCAGCGTGCGGTGGGAGTCGGTCATCATCTCGTTGATCGGCACGCTCACCGGCCTGTTGATCGGCCTGGTCTTCGGTTGGGCGCTGGTGCAGGCCTTGGAGGACGAGGGCATCACGACGTTCAGCATCCCGACGGGCCAGCTGGTGATCATGGTGCTCGTCGCCGCACTGGCCGGGGTGGGCGCCGCCCTCTACCCCGCGTTCCGCGCCGCCCGCCTCAACATCCTGACCGCGATCGCCACCGAGTAGCCAGGAGCCCTCATGGCCCTCGATCCCGCCCACCTGCCCGATGAGGTGACCGCCTTCCTCGCCGAACGGCACCTCGCCACGCTGACGACCCTGCGCCCCGACGGCACGCCCCACGTGGTGGCGGTGGGCTTCACGTGGGATGCGGTTGCGGGAGTGGCCCGTGTCATCACCTGGGCCGGGAGCCGCAAGGCCCGCAACGTGTCCGAACGGTGGGCCGGACCGGCCGCCGTCTGCCAAGTCGACGGAGGTCGTTGGCTGACCCTCGAGGGATCGGCCACGGTGACCGGCGAGCCCGGGCCGGTCACCGATGCCGTGCGCCGCTACACCGAGCGCTACCGGCCGCCGAAGGAGCGCACCGACCGCGTGGTCATCGAGATCCAGGTCTCACGCGTCATGGGTCGGGGCTGACCACCGGACCGACGACCGACGCACCGCCGCGGCCGGCATCGAGGCCGGGCCCGGCGCGGGTCCTTGTAATCGCCGGGCGTGGCGGCGAAGCTCAGCGGATGGAACTCACCGATCGGGATCGCGCCATCCTCGACTTCGAGCGCTCCTGGTGGCACGAGACCGGACCCAAGGAGACGCAGGTCCAGGAGCGCTTCGAGCTCTCGGCGGCGCGCTACTACGAGATCCTCGGCGAGCTCCTCGAGAGCCCCGAGGCCTACGACTACGACCCCCTCGGGGTTCGCCGCCTGCGACGCCTCCGTGACCGCCGACGCCGCGAGCGCCAGGTTGCGTCGAGCGAGAGCACGGAGCAGCAGGGGCAGTGAGCGACACCCCGGGCCGCACCGCCTCCGGGCCGGCTCGAGACAACCTGATCGGCGCCCTGCTCATCGGCGCGGCGATCCTCGTCGGCGTCGTGCTGCTGGTGCGGGGCTACGACCAGGAGGGAGCACTGGTCACCACCGACGACTCGACCGAGGCGACCGCCACCACCGAAGCACCCCCGACGACGCTCGAACCGGTCGCGCGGCCGGCGGCCGAGGTTCCCGTCATGGTGGCCAACGGTGCCGGAGTCGCCGGGGCGGCTGGCGCGCTGAAGACCACCCTCGAGGGTGAGGGCTACACGACCGTGGGCACCTCCGACGCCTCGCCGGTGACGACGACCCTCGTCTACTACGCCGACGGATGGCAGGCCGAAGCCCGGGCGATGGCCACGTTGATCGGTACCGACCCCGCCGCGATCAGAGTGCTTCCCGCCCAGGCCCCGGTCGACATGGAAGGCGCCCAGGTCCTCGTGGTGCTGGGGCCGGACAAGGCCTGACCCGGGTGGATCAGGCGCCTGGCACGGCCGACCTCTTCCACCCGTTCCTCCGTGACCCCCGGACCGCGGGGATCTTCACGGACTTCGACGGCACGCTGGCGCCCATCGTCGACGACCCCGCGGCATCGAGACCGCTCAGCGGTGCGCCCGAGACGCTGGAAGCGCTCGCGGGACGGATCGGCCGTGTCGCCGTCGTCTCCGGGCGCCCGGTCGAGGTCCTCGGTCGGTTCTTCGGTCCGAACGTCGAGCTCTCCGGGCTCTACGGGCTGCAGCGCCTGGTCGGAGGGCGACGCGTCGATCACGCCGAGGCCGCGGCCTGGGCCCCGGTGATCGACGACACCGTCGAGCGGGCCCGCGCCGAGCTCCCCGACGGTGTGCGGGTCGAGCCCAAAGGCCTCTCGGTGACGCTGCACTACCGCGAGCGACCGGAGCTGGGAGGCGCCGCGGAGAAGTGGGCCGACGGGGAAGCAGTGCGCAGCGGCCTGCGCTGCCATGCGGCGCGGATGTCGGTCGAGCTGCACCCTCCGATCGAAGCCGACAAGGGCACCGCCGTGCTGGCGCTCGCCGAGGGACTGGATTCCGTGGCCTTCGTCGGCGACGACGTCGGCGACCTACCCGGGTTCGCGGCCCTCGACGCACTCGCAGCGTCCGGGGTGCACACGGTGAAGGTGGCCGTGCACTCCACCGAGCAGGATCCGCGGTTGGTGGCCGCCGCCGATCTCATGGTCGACGGGCCTGGCGCCGTCCTGGGGCTGTTCGCGACCCTGCTCGAACGCCTCGGCTGACCCAGGCCGCTCAGCCGGCGGCGCGGAGCTGCTCGGCGAGCCATGTGGCCGGCGTGCGGGCCACGGCCACCGCCCGCGTGGCGGCGGCGTGTGCGGCCCGCTCGGCCGGTTCCGCGGCGAGCGCCCGAGCAAGCGCGTCGGCGGTGCCGCTCACGTCGTAGGGGTGCACCGCGCGGGCGACATCGGCCATCTGGTCCCAGCTCCCGGCCTCGGGGCTGAGCAGCAGCACGGCGTCACGTTCGTTGACCATCGGCCCCTCCATGGCCACGAGGTTCAGCCCGTCCCTGATGGGGTTCACGAGGAACACGTCGGCGCGACGCAGGGCGGCGACCGATCGGGGGAAGTTGTCGGACGGGTCGAAGAGGATGGGCGTCCACGACGGGGTGGACCACCGTTCGTTGATCGCGCGCACGACGGTCTCCACCTCCTGGCGGTAGGCCAGGTACTCGGGCAAGCCCTCACGCGAGGGATAGCAGTAGGCACCGAACACCACGCGTTGGCGCCACTCGGGATGGCGTTCGAGCATGTCCTCGAAGGCGGCGAACCCGCGCAGAAGGTTCTTCGAGAGCTCGATCCGGTCGACGCGCACGACGAAGGCCCGGTCGCCGACGGCGGCATCGAGCTCGGCGAGCTCGCGGGCGCACGCGTCCGAGGCGGCGGCGGCGGCCATGTCGTCGGGATCCGGGGCGAGCGGTGAGACGAACGTCGTGGGTGTCGTGCCGAGGTGCTCGACGCAGCAGGCGGCGAAGGCGTCGGACCAGCGCCCGCTGTGGAAACCGCAGGCGTCGGACGCAGCCATACCGGCGAGGAGCTCGGCGCCGAGGTCGCCCGGTAGCACCCGCCAGAGATCGGGGTTGGCGAACGGCGTGTGGCTGAAGTGCACGGTACGCAGGTCAGGTCGCGCCTGACGCAGCATCGCGGGCACGAGAGCCAGGTGGTAGTCCTGGATCAGCACGGCCGCCCCGTCGGGAGCATCCTGGGCCACGACGTCGGCGAAGGCGCGGTTGACCTCTCGGTAGGCGTCCCACGCAGTGCGGAAACGGGTGTCGAAACGGGGCCGGCGGGCGAGCTCGAAGAGGCCGTGGTGCAGGAACCAGAGGGTGGCGTTGCAGACCACGTCGTAGGCCATCCGGTAGACCGCGGGGTCGATGGCGAGGGTCCGGACCCGAAAGCCCTCGGCCTCGATCGTGCCCCGCTCGGCGGCCCGGCGGTCGCCCACGGTGATCGCCGCGGCGATCCATGTCGCATCGGTCCCCGCGACGAGAGGCGCCAGACCCGAGACCAGCCCTCCGGCGCCCCGAGTGGCGGCGAGCTCTCCATCGTCGGCCACCCGGAACGACAGCGGCCCCCGGTTCGACACGATCACCACAGGTCGTTGGGTCATCCCACTGTTCTACCTCCATGACCACCGGGCCTCGCCGGGGCGACCCGCCCCACCCGAGCGCACCATCATGGGGCGATGCGAGTCCTGGTGGCGCCCGACAAGTTCAGGGGCACGGCGACGGCGCGCGCCATGGCCCTCGCCATCGCCGACGCCCTGGGCGCCGCGGGGCACGACGCCACCGCGCTGCCGCTGGCCGACGGCGGCGAGGGGTTCCTCGATGCGCTCGGCGGCGCGAACCGCACGTCCACTGTCCGGGGACCGCGAGGCCAACCGGTCGAGGCGCGGTGGCGACTGCACAAACGAGTGGCCGTCATCGAGATGGCGCAGGCATCGGGGCTCGAACTCGCCGGCGGGGCCGACGGCAACGACCCGATCGAAGCCACCACGTTCGGCACGGGCGAGTTGATCGGCCTCGCCGTGGAATCGGGTGCCACCCGCGTGCTCGTGGGGGTGGGCGGATCGGCGACCACCGACGGGGGTCTCGGCGCCCTTCACGCGCTGCACCCGCCGCAGCGGCTGAAAGGCGTGGAGCTGCTCGTGGGCTGCGATGTGACCACGCCGTTCGTGGAGGCGGCAGAGGTCTTCGGGCCGCAGAAGGGTGCGACTCCGGCTCAGGTGAAGCTGCTCACGCGGCGTCTCGAACGCCTGGCCCAGGTCTACCGGGCGGACACCGGGGTCGACGTGGAGGCCCTGCCCGGGGCGGGTGCCGCCGGAGGGTTGGCCGGCGGGTTGGCGACGGTGGGCGCCGAGCTGATGTCGGGATTCGAGCTGGTGGCCGAGGAGCTCGACCTCGACGAACACCTCGACGGGATCGATCTGGTCGTCACCGGCGAAGGCTTCCTCGACGCGGAGTCGTTCGCCGGAAAGGTGGTCGGCGGCGTGTGCACGGCTGCGGCGGAGCGCCGGGGTCGCGGTGCTGGCCATCGTCGGCGAGATCCTCGACCCGCCGCCTCCGCTCCCCGACCATCTGACGGTGGTGTCGCTCACGGAGCAGGTGGGCCGGGAACGGGCCCACGGCGACCCGTGCGGCGCAGCCGCCGAGATGGCCGTCGCGCACTGCACGGCGACGGCTCAGTCCGCACCGCGCCGAGCCACGTAGTCGGCCACCGACACCAGCGCCGGTCGCTCTCGATAGGCGATCTCCACGGCATCGAGCTCAGGGGGGCTGAGCACGGCCCGATCGGGAACGAGGCCGGGTGCGGCTCGGCGCAGCGCGGCCTGGAGGACTTGCGCGGCCATGGGCGACAGCTCGTCCAACGGCCGGTTGCGATGGATGCGCTGACCGAGGTCGACCTGGGCCAGGCGCTCGATCCCGAACCGGGCGGCGATGTCGATGAGCAGCGCGATGTCGACGCCGTAGCCCTCGACGAAGGGCACCTGCTCGAGCACCTCTCGCCGCCCGCCGTACTCCCCCGAGAGCGGCTGGATCACCCCGGCCAACTCGGGGAACAGGAGGGTGAGCAAGGGCCGGGCGACGAGCTCGGTGACCCGGCCCCCGCCGCGCACGTGCCCGTCGACCGGACGCTCGTAGAAGCCCTTCACGAAGGCCAGCGACGAGTCGGTGAGCAGCGGCCCCAGCAGACCGGTGACGAAGCGGGGGTCGAAGTCCTGCACGTCGGCGTCGCACCACACCACGACGTCGCCGGTGGAGGCGTACAACGACTTCCAGAGCGCCTCGCCCTTGCCGTGGCCGCGTCCGTGCTCGGCCAACACGTCGGCGGCGTCGACCACGCGGGCGCCCGCCGCCGTGGCCTGCGCCGCGGTGCGGTCGCTGCTGTGGTCGTCGACCACCACGATCTCGTCGACCAGCGCCACGTCGTCGACGAGAACCGCCCGGATCGTGTCGACGATGGCCCCGACCGTCGACTCCTCGTTGCGGGCCGGCAGGCACACCGACACCGTGGTGTCACCCTTGGTCGCCGCCAGGTCGGCGACGACGAACTCGGATGCATGATGGGTTCGCAGGCCGGCGGTCACGGGGCACATGATCCCATGGCCGGTACCATCCACGTCTGCTCGTGCCGGCCGCCGCGACCCGGTGCCGCTGTTGGAACCGCCCCACCGGAGCTCGCCCGCCGAGACCCACCCCGTCCAGAACCGCCCGATCCAGAACCGCCCGATCCAGAACCTAAGGAAGCCCCATGAGCGTCACCGTCCGCGTGCCCCCCGTCTTTCGCACCATGACCGGTGGCCAGTCGCAGGTCGCCGTGGAGGGCGCCACGGTGTCCGAGGTGCTGAGCGACCTCGACCGCGGCCCACCCGGGCTTCTCGGCCAAGCTGCTCGACGACGAAGGCGCCCTGGTGCGCTACGTCAACATCTTCGTGGACGACGACGACGTTCGTTTCCTCGACGGACTGGCCACGCCGGTGCCCGACGGCGTGACCGTCTCCATCATGCAGGCCGTCGCCGGGGGGTGACCCCGAGGCATCGCGCCGCCCGGGTTGCAGATCGGGCGGCCTGGTGGTTTGCTGTTAGCAGTCTCCGACCGAGAGTGCTAACACCCCACGGAGGGAACCACCCACATGGCCAAGACCATCCAGTTCGACGAAGAAGCACGACGGGCGCTCGAGCGAGGCATGAACCAGCTCGCCGATGCCGTCCGTGTCACCCTCGGCCCGAAGGGCCGCAACGTGGTGCTCGACAAGAAGTGGGGCGCCCCCACGATCACCAACGACGGTGTCTCGATCGCCAAGGAGATCGATCTCGAGGATCCCCTCGAGAGGATCGGCGCCGAGCTCGTCAAGGAGGTCGCCAAGAAGACCGACGACGTCGCCGGTGACGGCACCACCACCGCCACGGTGCTGGCCTGGTCGATGGTCCGCGAAGGCCTGCGCAACGTCGCTGCCGGCGCCAACCCCATGTCGCTCAAGAAGGGCATCGAGGACGGCGTCGCCGCCGCCGTCGAGGGCATCAAGTCGGTGTCCGCCGACGTCGAGGACAAGAGCCAGATCGCCCAGGTCGCCGGCATCTCCGCCGCCGACCCCGAGATCGGCGCGATGATCGCCGAGGCCATCGACAAGGTGGGCAAGGACGGCGTCATCACCGTCGAGGAGTCGAACACCTTCGGGATGGAGATGGACCTCGTCGAGGGCATGCGCTTCGACAAGGGCTACATCTCGCCGTACTTCGTCACCGACACCGAGCGGATGGAAGCGGTCCTCGAGGACCCCTACATCCTGCTCGTGGGCTCGAAGATCACCGCCGTGCGCGACATGGTGCCGGTGCTCGAGAAGGTCATGCAGGCGGGCAAGCCGCTCGTGATCATCGCCGAGGACGTCGAGGGCGAAGCCCTGGCCACCCTGGTCGTCAACAAGATCCGCGGCACCTTCAACTCGGTGGCCATCAAGGCCCCCGGCTTCGGTGACCGCCGCAAGGCGATGCTGCAGGACATGGCCATCCTCACCGGCGGCCAGGTCATCTCCGAAGAGGTCGGCCTCAAGCTCGAGAACGCCACCCTCGACCTGCTCGGTCAGGCCCGCAAGATCGTCGTGACCAAGGACGAGACCACCCTCGTCGAGGGCAGCGGCGCCGAGAGCGACATCGAGGGCCGCATCGCCCAGATCAAGGCCGAGATCGACAACACCGACTCCGACTACGACCGCGAGAAGCTCCAGGAGCGCCTCGCCAAGCTGTCCGGGGGCGTGGCCGTGCTCAAGGTCGGTGCCGCCACCGAGGTGGAGCTCAAGGAGAAGAAGCACCGCATCGAGGACGCGGTCAGCACCACCAAGGCCGCGATCGAGGAAGGCGTCGTCGCCGGCGGTGGGGTCACCCTGCTGCGGGCCCAGGCCAAGGTCCTCGACCTGGCTGAAGGACCTCCGCCACGACGAGGCCACCGGAGCGCGCATCGTGGCCCACGCCCTGGAGGAGCCGATCAAGCAGATCGCCACCAACGCCGGCCTGGAGGGCGGCGTCGTGGTCGAGCGGGTGCGTCACCTCGACACGGCCAGCGAAGGCCTCAACGCCGCCACCGGCGAGTACGAGGACCTCGTGAAGGCCGGCATCATCGATGCGGCCAAGGTGACCCGCTCGGCGCTGCAGAACGCGGGCTCGATCGCCGCACTGTTCCTCACCACCGAAGCAGTCATCGCCGACAAGCCCGAAGAGGCCGGCGGCGGAATGCCCGGAGGCATGGAGGACTTCTGATTCACCGATCCCCTCCGGGATCGCACGATGCACCGAGAACGGGGCGCCCTCGCGGCGCCCCGTTCCGCGTCCCGGGATCGATCAGTCGGAGACCGGCGACAGGCGTGAGGCGAGATGGTGGGTGAGGGGCCGGCCCACGGCGGCCATGGCCAACCCGATGCGGAGGTCGACGCCGTCGAGGGAGAGCTCCCGGGTCACGGTGCGCACCTCCTTGGCGGTGGCGGTGCGCCCGACCTCGACGGTGCGCAACGTCACGGTGCCGTCCTCCACGGTGCCCTCGAGGACCTCGGTGATGCCGGTGGGCTGGCTCACGACCATCTCGACGCCGGCGGCGCCGACAGGGCGCAGGTACCCCGACTCGACGTGCATCCCCGCACGCGTGGTCGGGTCCCAGCTCCGCTGGGCGTAGCTCAGGAAGGGCTTGCCCACATGACCGAACGAGAGGTGCTCGACGTACGTGAAGTCGTCGATGGTGGGATAGCTCCCGGCGCCCGGCCCCTCCCACTGCCCGAGCAGGAAGGCCAGCGCGGCCAACGACTGATGCAGGGGCGGTGGCGCCATGGGGCGACGCTACCCCCACCGCCGCGAGGCTCCCGGCAGCGGGGCGCGCCCGACGGGTCGGTACGGTGACGTCCATGTCGAGGGGCCGCAGCGACCGTGTGATGAGTCGGCGCTACGACGGCGAAGCGCTGCGCCGCGGGCCCGACGAGGTGATCGTCGAGGAGCCCCTGGCCCTGCACCTCGACGACACGTTGGTGGCCACGACGATGCGCACGCCGGGCCACGACTTCGAGCTGGCCGTCGGCTTCTGCTTCACCGAGGGGCTGCTGGGCGGGGCCCCGGTGCTCACGTGCCGGTACTGCGGCACCGGCTCGGCCGTCGACACCGAGTTCAACGTCGTGTCGGTCGACACGGGCGGTCGTGCCCCCACGCCCACACCTCGCCTGGGGCCGGCGACGTCGTCGTGCGGGTTGTGCGGATCGACGTCGATCGACGAGCTGGCCGACCGCCTCGACCCGCTTCCCGCCATCGACGGCCCACCGCTCGACGTCCTGGCCGCGGCGCCCGAGGCGCTGCGCACCGCGCAGGGACTGTTCGACGCCACCGGCGCGGTGCACGCCGCCGGCGCCTTCGACGTCGACGGCACGATGCTCGTGGTGCGCGAGGACATCGGGCGCCACAACGCCGTCGACAAGGTCGTGGGGCGCCTGCTGCTCGACGCCGCCCTCCCGGCCACCGGGCTGGGGCTGGCCGTCAGCGGACGGGCCTCGTTCGAGCTGGTGCAGAAGGCGTGGGCCGCAGGGTTCGCGGCGATGGTGGCGGTGAGCGGCCCTTCGGCCCTGGCCGTGGAGACGTCCCGCCGAGCCGGGCTGGTCCTGATGGGCTTCGCCCACGACGGGGGTGGCAACCTCTACGCGCCCCTCGACGGCGGCCCGGTGCCGCCCACCGCCTGACCGACCCCGGAGCGTCCGTGCCCGACCCCAGTGACCCACCCACCCGTACCCGTCGGGTGGTGGCCCGCCTCACCGACCGCCTGCCCGTGAACCCCGAGCTGTGGGTCGGACTGCGCCCCAACGGCATCGGACTGCAGAAGCCCAACCACTTCGGCGACATGGCCGCGCATCGCGTGGGACAACCGGGGCAACCCCACCTACGCCTGGAAGGTGCTCACCCAGGGGGTGTGCGACGGCTGCGCCCTCGGCGTGGCCGGCCTGCACGACTGGACCATCGAGGGCATCCACCTGTGCACCACGCGGCTCCGGCTGCTGGAGGTGAACGGTGCCCCTGCGCTCGATCCGGCACGGCTCGCGGACGCCGAGGCGCTGCGCAGCCTCGACGGTGCCGAGCTGCGCCAACTCGGCCGGCTGGGGCACCCGATGCGTCGTCGGGCGGGTGAGCCGGGCTTCACCCGCATCAACTGGAACGAGGCCCTCGACGCCCTGGCGAACGGCATCCGGCGAGCCGACCCCGACCGCACGGCGATGTTCCTCACCAGCCGGGGCATCACCAACGAGACCTACTACGTGGCCGGCAAGGCCGCCCGCGCCCTCGGCATCGCCAACGTCGACTCGGCCGCCCGGGTCTGCCACGCCCCGTCGACCACGGCCCTGAAGGGCGCCATCGGGGTGGCTGCCTCCACCTGTTCGTTGCAGGACGTGATCGAGAGCGACCTGGTCGTCATCTGGGGAGCCAACCCGGCGAACAACCAGCCGGTGTTCATGAAGTACCTGTTCCTGGCCCGCAAGCGCGGCTGCAAGGTCGTGGTGGTCAACCCGTACCTCGAACCCGGGCTGGAGCGGTACTGGGTGCCGTCGAACACCGAGTCGGCCATCTTCGGCACCAAGATGTGCGACCTGCACGTGCCGGTGCGTCCCGGCGGCGACATCGCCTTCGCCAACGCCGCGCTGAAGCTGTTGATCGAACGCGGCGGCGTGGACCGCGCCTTCATCGACGCCCACACCGAGGGATGGGACGAGCTGATCGCCGCCCTGGAGGGCCAATCGCTCGACGCGCTGTTGACCGACGCCGGACTCACCCGGGCCCAGGTGGAGGCCTTCGTCGACCTCTACGCCGAGGCCGACGCCGCGGTGCTGCTGTGGTCGATGGGCATCACCCAGCACCGCGAGGCTCAGCAGGGCGTCGAAGCCATCGTGAACCTCGGGCTGGCCCGGGGCAACGTGGGCCGCGACGGTGCCGGGCTCATGCCCATCCGCGGTCACTCCGGGGTGCAGGGAGGCGCGGAGATGGGCGCCTACGCCACCGCCCTGCCGGGCGGTGTGACTCCGACCGAAGAGTCGGCTGCCGCCCTGGCCGAAGCGTGGGGCTTCCCCGTGCCCGCCCACCCCGGGCTCACCGCGGCGGAGATGCCCGAGGCCGCCGAGCAGGGCGAGCTCGACGTGTTGTGGATGTCGGGGGGCAACTTCCTCGACGTGCTCCCCGACCCGGCCCGGGTCGAGGCGGCGCTGGCCTCGGTGCCGCTACGAGTGCACCAGGACATCGTGGTGAGCTCCCAGATGCTGGTGCCCGGCGAGGACGTGATCCTGTTGCCCGTGGCCACCCGCTACGAGCAGGAGGGCGGAGGCACCGAGACGACCACCGAGCGTCGCATCGCCTTCTCCCCCGAGATCCCCCGCCAGGTCGGGCTGGCCCGCAGCGAGTGGCGCCTGTTCGCCGAAGTCGCCCGACGCGTCGACCCCGACCTCGGGCCGTTCTTCGACTGGGTCGACAACCAGGCGCTGCGCACCGAGATCGCCCGGGTGGTGCCCGCCTACGCCGGCATCGAGGACCTGGCGGCCACGGGCGATGCCGTGCAGTGGGGCGGGCGCCACCTGGCACCGGGCGGGGAGTTCCCCACCCCGTCGGGCCGGGGGCGGTTCACGCCGCTGACGCCGCCGTCGCACCACCTCCCCGAAGGCTCGTTCACCGTGGCCACCCGCCGGGGCAAGCAGTTCAACTCGATGGTCTTCGGCGAGCGCGATCCACTCACCGGAGCGGCGAGGGATGCCGTCTACATCGACGAGGCCGACGCCGCCGTCCTGGGGCTGGCCGGGGGCGACCGTGTGGTGCTGCGCTCGGAGTCCGGCGAGTACACCGGTCACCTTCGCCTGGCCCGGCTGCCCAGCCGTACCCTCCAGGTGCACTGGCCGGAGGGCAACGTGCTCATCGCCGGGGGGGCCGAGCACCGCGACCAGGGGTCGCAGGTGCCCGACTACAACGCCGTCGTCACGCTCGCCGCTGCCGAGGGCTGAGGCCGACACGGACCAACCGGTGACGCCAGGCCCGGCCACCGCAGGAGCCGGCACGGCAACCGGGGAGCCCCCTCCGCCCCGCAGATCCCCGGATCGGGTCTCGCACGGCCACTCCTACACTGGCGGGCATGAGCGAACCGGTTGGTCCATCGGTCGGTCTCGGGGTGGTGCACCTCTTCTGCCAGGTGTCGCCGCTGGCCGAGGCCGACGCCATCGTCGCCGCCGTCGAGAAGGCCCAGGCCGGCGGCGACCAGGTGGTCACGGTCGCCGTCCTCGGCCACAAGGCCGACATCGCGTTCATGGCCCTCGGCCCCGACCTCTGGCGCCTGCGCGAGCTCCAGGCCGCGCTCCAGAGCGCCGGACTCGACGTGATCGACTCCTACGTGTCGCTCACGGAGCTCAGCGAGTACGCCCAGGGCGTGCCCGAGCCCATGCGCCAGGCCCGACTGCACCCGGACCTCCCGCCGGAGGCCAAGCCGGCGTGGTGCTTCTACCCGATGTCGAAGAAGCGCGACGGTGACGCCAACTGGTTCACGCTCCCCTACGACGAGCGCAAGGAACTCATGTACGAGCACGGCGCGTCGGGGCGCACGTTCGCCGGTCGGGTGCTCCAGGTCGTCACCGGTTCCGCGGGGCTCGACGACTACGAATGGGGGGTCACCCTCTTCGCCACCAACCCCGACGACCTCAAGGAGGTCGTCTACACCATGCGCTTCGACACCGCTTCGGCGGTCTACGCCGAGTTCGGGCCCTTCTACACCGGCATGGTGGCGCCGGTCGGCGAGGTCCTCGCCCGTCTCGGTGTCGACTGAGCTCACCGTCGACGTCGGCACCGACGTCGACGCGGCGCTCGATCGCCTGCGGCACGAGCTGACGGCTCTCGACCGGGTGGTCGTGGCCTTCAGCGGCGGGGCCGACTCGGCACTGCTGGCCCACGTCGCCCACACCACTCTCGGCGCCGGAAGCTGCCTCGTCGTCACCGCGGTGTCGCCGTCGCTGGCCGGCGACGAGCACGACGACTGCGCCGCCCTGGCCACCGAGTGGGGCCTGCGCTGGCAGGAGGTCGAGACCGACGAGATGGCCGACGCCGCCTACCGGACCAACGACGGCGACCGCTGCTTCCACTGCAAGTCGGCGTTGATGGACGCGGTCGGGCCGATGGCCTCGGCCGAAAGGGCCACCGTCGTGCTGGGCGTGAACCTCGACGACCTCGGTGACCACCGCCCCGGACAGCGTGCCGCCGCCGAGGCCGGCGCCGTGTTCCCCCTCGTCGACGCCGGCTTCACCAAGGCCATGGTCCGCAAGGCCTCGCGACACCTCGGCCTACGCACCTGGGACAAGCCCGCGGCCGCCTGCCTGGCCTCGCGGGTGCCCTACGGCACCAACGTGACCGTCGACGTGCTCAGCCGGGTCGAGCGGGCCGAGGCCGCGCTACGGGCCCTCGGGTTCGCCGAGCTGCGGGTGCGCCACTACGACGACACGGCTCGCATCGAGGTGCCGGTCGACACCCTCGCCCTGGTCGTCGAACGACGCGGCGCGGTCGTCGGGGCCGTCACCCGAGCGGGCTACCGGTACGTCACCCTCGACCTCGACGGCCTGCGCTCCGGCAACCTCAACCAGGCCCTGTCCGACTGAACGTCGAGGACGTCACCAGCCCCAGGAGCCCGGGCCGCCCTTGAACGGTCCGACCACCTTCGACGTGACCCAGCCCCCGTAGAAGTCACCGTCGTTGGCCTGCACCGCCTCACCATCGACAAGGCAGGCGTCCATGTGCTGGGCGTAGAAGGCGAAGTGCCCGGCGATGGGCTCGAAGCCCGCCCATGGCTCGGGGTAGCTCCAGGCCGCGTCGGCAGCGAACCGGTCACCGACCCGGACCGCGAAGTACGACGCCACGCCCTTCCACTCACAGGTCGAACGACGCGCCGACGGCACCAGTGCGCTCAGGTCGACGTCGTCGGCGGGCAGGTAGAAGCCCGGGGCCTGACTCGTCTCGAGCACCCGCACGGGCCGGTGGGTGTCGGCGATCACACGACCGGCGAACTCGACGACCACGTGACTGTCGGTGGGGTCGACGCGAGGCGGACGGGGGTAGTCCCAGACCGACTCCTGGCCGGGACCGGGTTCGATGCGTCGGGGACGAGCCACGTCGGCCAGCATGGAAGGCGATGGAGTCCGATGCCAACCCGGGGAACCCGTCGGCCGAAGACCTCGCCGCCCTCGCCCGCTACGCCACCGCCCTGGCCGACGGCATCGAGGCCGCTCTGCCGGCCTGGGTGGTCCGCACCGTCGAGGCTCGTCACCGCGAAGGGCTGGGGACCGACGCTCCGCCCGCGGTACTGGCCGAGGCCGAGCGAGCCGGTACGGCGGCGGCCGCCGATGTCGGACCAGCGGTGCGGGCTCTCCTCACCCTCGACATCGACGAGCAGACCACCAACCCCCTCTCGATCGTGCGCCCCGCCGCCCGCTATCCCACCGAGGTCCTCCGGCGGGCCGGGGTGGCACCCGTCGACCGAGACGCCACCGCCCGCCGCCAGTTCCCGCTCGACGACTACGACCTCACCCCGGCGACGTTCGCCGACCTCGATCCCGACCTGCACGAGCCCGGCCTGGTGTGGGGCGCGGCGAAGGCCCACATCCACCTCGCCCGCCGCCGCGCCGACGGCCAGCGCTGACAGGACGCCCCGACCGCCACGTTCCGACGGTGGTCAGACCCGGTCAGGTCGGGTCGTCTTCGTCGTCGGCGACCTTCCAGCCGGTCTCGCTGACGGCGCGAGCTTCGAGGAAGACGCAGTCGTCCGGGCAGGCGAACGGTGCCTCGAGGTTCACGCCCAGCCGGCAGCGTTGAACGAGGTCGCCGGTGCCGGTGCTCCGACTCGAGTAGTGACGGCAGTCGTCGCGCACGGCCATGCCCGAGTCTGGCATCCGCGTTCCCGGCGCCACCACAACGAGCGTTACGGTCGGGACATGAGCGAACGACTGGTGGTCATCGGGGGCGATGCCGGAGGGATGGCGGCGGCGTCGGGGGCGCGACGGGCCCGGCCCGACCTCGAGATCGTGGTGTTCGAGAAGGGCGTGCGCACCAGCTACGCCGCCTGCGGGATCCCGTACCACGTCGGGGGTGACGTCCCCGATGTGGAATCGCTGGTGGCCCGCTCGCCCGAGGCCTTCCGGAGCCGCCAGAACATCGACGTCCGCCTCCGCCACGAAGCGGTGGCCATCGATCTCGACGCCCGCACCGTGGAGGCACGGGATCTCGAGAACGGCGACACGATCAGCCTCGGGTTCGACCAACTCATGTACGGCGCCGGTGCCCGACCGGTGCGCCCCCCGTGGCCCGGGGTCGACCTCCCCCACGTGCACATGGCCCACACCCTGGGCGACGCCAGCGGACTGGCGGCAGCTGCCGCCGACATCGAGGGCCGGCCGGTGGCGGTGGTGGGCGGGGGCTACATCGGCCTGGAGATGGCCGAGGCGTTCCTGGCCCGCGGCGCCCGGGTCACCGTCTTCGACATCGCGGCACAGCTGCTGCGCAACCTCGACGCCGACATCGCCGCCCTGGTGGCCACCGAGGCCGAGCGACTCGGCATCGAGCTCCGACTGGAACACCACATCACCGCCATCGAAGCCGGCCACGTGATCACCGAAGAGGGGGAGGTCCCCGCCGACCTCGTCGTACTGGGCATGGGCGTCACCCCCAACGGCGAACTGGGAGCAGCGGCCGGGCTGGCCACCGGGGTCCGGGGCGCTCTGGTGGTCGACGACCACCAGCAGGCCTCCCCCGGCGTCTATGCCGCCGGGGACTGCTGCGAGTCGATCCAGCGGGTGACCGGGCGACCGACGTGGATCGCCCTCGGCACCGTGGCCAACAAGCAGGCCAGGGTGGCCGGCACCAACCTCGGCGGAGGCGACGCCACCTTCCCCGGCGTCCTCGGAACGGCCATCACCAAGCTGTGCGACACCGAGATCGCCCGCACGGGCCTCACCGAAGCCGAAGCAGCCGACAACGGGCTCGAAGCTGTCGCGACGGTCGCCGAGTCGCGGACCCTCGCCCACTACTACCCCGGCTCCGGTCCGATCACGGTGAAGCTCGTCCACGAGCGCACCAGCCGTCGCCTCCTCGGTGGGCAGATCGTCGGCGCACCCGGCTCCGGCAAGCGCATCGACACCATCGCCACCGCCCTGTGGGCCGGCCTCACCGTCGACGACCTGGTCAATCTCGATCTCGCCTACGCACCGCCGTTCTCGCCCGTCTGGGACCCCGTGAACACCGCGGCGCGTCGGGCCGACTGACGAGCCGCTCGCCTCACGCGGCCAGGAGGAGGAGACTCACCCCATGAAGCTGATCACCGCCATCGTCAAGCCCAACAAGCTCGACGACGTGAAAGCGGCCATGAAAGCCGTCGGGGTCACCGGTCTCACCATCGAGGAGGTCAAGGGAGCCGGCCGCCAGGGTGGCAAGACGGAGATCTACCGGGGGGCGGAGTACGTGGTCGACCTGCTGCCGAAGGTGAAGATCGAGACGGTCGTGAACGACGACCAGGTCGACCTCGTCGTCGAGACGATCTGTCGCAATGCCCGAACCGACAACATCGGGGATGGAAAGGTGTGGGTCACGACGGTCGACCAGATCGTGCGCATCCGGACCGGCGAGCTCGGCTCCGACGCCATCTGAACACCCCAGCCCGGCGGAGGCCCTCCGCCACCGTCCGAACCTCCCCCGGAGCGCTGTGACCCCCCGCCTCGACCGCCAAGCCGTCCTCGATGACCCCGATCTGTGCGGGGTGGAGCTCTGCCGGGCGCTGTCCGCCGCCATCGACGAGTGGCTGCAGGCCCTGTGGGGCCAGGCCGACGCCCCGGCGTCGGGCGCGGCCCTCGTGGCGGTGGGCGGGTACGGACGCGCCGAGTTGGCCCCCGGGAGCGACATCGACGTCTACCTCGTCCACGCGGCAGGGGTCGAGGTCGAAACCATCGCCCAGCAGATCTGGTACCCGATCTGGGACGAGAACCTGAAGCTCGGCCATGCCGTGCGCACCGTGAAGGAGACCCTGGGCCTCGCCGCCGACGACCTCGACACGGCGACGTCGGTGCTGAGCGTGCGCCACGTCGCCGGCGACGCCGCCCTGACCGACGAGCTGGCCGAGAAGAGCCTCGCCCTCTGGCAGAAGCGCAGCCGGCGGTGGCTGGCCGAGCTGAACCAGCGCGTCGCCGACCGCCACGCCGAGGCGGGCGAGGTGGCCTTCCTCCTCGAACCCGATCTCAAGGACGGCCGGGGCGGCCTGCGCGACGTCCACGCCATCCGGTGGGCGGAGAAGGCCCAGGCCACCCTCCTCGACGACGACTCGGCCGAGATCGAGTCCGCGTACCTTCCGCTGCTGGCCGCGCGCGTCGAGCTGCACCGCCGCACGGGTCGAGCCGGTGACCGTCTCCTGCTCGAGGAACAGGACGCCGTCGCCACGGCGCTCGGGTACCCCGACGCCGACGCCATGATGCGGTCGCTCTCCACCGCCGCCCGCGCCATCGCCTGGGTGAGCGACGACCTCTGGGCCCGGGTCAGCTCCTCGCTCGAAGGAATGTTCCGGCGCCGGTTGTTCCGCGACCGCGACGTGGCCCCCGGCGTGATCCTGCGCGAAGGCACCGTGCAACTCGCCCTCGGGGCGGAACCGGCCAGCGAGCCGCTCCTCGTGTTGCGCGTCGCCGTGGCCGCCGCCCGCAACGAGGCCAGGATCGATCGTCGCACCCTCAATCGACTGGCCGAGGCGCCGCCCATCCCGACGCCGTGGTCCGAGGAGGCCCGCCGCCTCTTCGTCGACCTCTTCCTCGCCGGCCGCGCTGCCGTCGACGTCGTCGAGACGCTCGACCAACGTGGCCTGTGGGAACCGATCATCCCCGAGTGGGCGAACGTGCGCTGCAAGCCGCAGCGCAACGCCTATCACCGCTTCACGGTCGATCGGCATCTCGCCGAAGCCGCGGCCAACGCCGCTGCGGTGGTCGACAGGGTCGACCGGTCCGACCTCCTCGTCGTCGGCGCCCTCCTGCACGACATCGGGAAGGGCTACCCGGGCGATCACGTCGACGTCGGGATCGAGAAGGTCGCGGTGATGGGCCCCCGCATGGGCTTCACCGAGCGCGAGACCGAGATCCTCCAACAGATGGTCCGCCACCACCTCCTGCTCCCCGATGTGGCCACCCGTCGCGACCTCTCCGACGACGACACCATCGCTCACGTTGCCGAAGCCGCCGGCGATCTCACCACGCTGCGACTCCTCGACGCGTTGACCGAGGCCGATTCCCTCGCCACGGGTCCGGCGGCCTGGGGGTCGTGGAAGGAGGAGCTGGTGGGGGTGCTCGTGTCGCGCACCGCCCACGTGCTGGGCGGCGGGGAGCTGTCCGAGGTGCCGTCGGCCGCCTTCCCCAACCCTCAGCACCTGGCCCTCCTGGCCCAGCGCCGCCGCATCATCGAAGGGGTCGACGACCGCCTCACCGTCGTCTTCCCCGATCGACCCGGCATGTTCGCCCGCGTCGCCGGGGTGCTCTCGCTGCACGGCTTGCAGGTCCTCGAAGCGGCGGTGCACACCGACGAGGCGGGCATGGCGCTCGAGGCCTTCCGGGTGGAACCCGGGTTCGGGACCTCCGTCGTCTGGGACCGTGTCGTCCGCGACATCGAACGGGCGCTCGACGGCCGGCTGGCCCTCGAGGCTCGCCTGGCCGAACGGGCCCGGGTCTACTCGCGGCCCCGACGGCTCCCCGGCCTCATCGTCAAGCCCGAGGTCATCGTCGACAACGACCTCTCGCGTTCGGCCACCGTGGTCGAGGTGCGCACGCCCGATGCGATGGGTGTGCTGTGGCGCATCACGCGGGCGCTGCACGATCTCGACCTCGGGATCACCTCCGCCAAGATCCAGACGATGGGCACCGACGCCGTCGACTCGTTCTACGTCACCGACGGTGAGGGGCGGAAGGTCACCGATCGCGTCCACCTCGACGAGGTGGAACGGGCGCTGCTCTTCGCCCTCGGCGACGTGGGCTGACCCGTGCGCCGGTAGGTTCTGGGACCATGGGCGACACAGGGGCCGACGAGCCGGTGGTCACGCCGCAGGACCTGGTCCGGTGGAGCGAGGCGCTGGCCGGCGTGGCCCGCACCGGACTCGGGTTCACCGAGAGCCTCTACGAACGGGAGCGCTTCGAAGAAGTGCTGGCGGTGGCCGCCGACATGCGGGTGGCCGCGGGCAGCGCCTACGACGCCGACGCGCTCGTCCACGAGTGGATGAGCTCGGTCGGCCATGGCGTCCCCGGCTACCAGACACCCAAGGTGGCCGTCGGGGCCGTCGTGGGCAACGACGACGGCGAGATCCTGTTGATCCAACGCGCCGACTCGGGGGTCTGGCTGTACCCGACGGGGTGGGCCGACATCGGCTACTCCGCGTCGGAGGTCGCGGTGAAGGAGGTCGCCGAGGAGACGGGCATCGAGTGCGAGGTGGTGCGCCTGATCGCCGTACTCGACGGACTACGACAGGGCTTCACCAGGATCCCCCTCTACTCCCTGGTCTTCCACTGCCGTGCCGTCGGCGGTGAGCTCGCGGCCCATCCACTCGAGTGCCGCGACGTGGGCTGGTTCTCGCTCGACGCGCTGCCGCCGCACACCGTCGGCGTCGACCAGTGGGGTGAGATCGCCCGCCAGGCGCTGGGCGGAGGCGACGTCGACGTGCACTACGACCGACCCCGCTCGCCCACCTGGCGGGGCATGCACGACGTGTGACCCTGCCCGGAGTGACGCTCGGCGATCAGTCGAGGTCGCGGAGGAACTTCTCGACCTCGTCGACCAGGCTCTCGCCGTCGTTGATCGAGTCGGGTTCGGTGTCGTAGCGCTGCTCGAGCTGGGCCACGTACTCGATCGTCTCGTCGTCCTCACCCACGAGCTCCGACACCTGCTGTTCGTAGGTCGTCGTCGCCAACTCGAGCTCCGGCGCCGGCACCGACACGTCGAGCAGCTTCGCCGCCCGCTCGACCAGCGCCAGCGCGGCCTTGGGCGACGGTGCCGAGGGAACGTAGGTGGGCACGGCCGCCCACAGACCGGCGGAGCGCAACCCGGCGGCGTGACAGGCCGTGTGCAGGACGCCGGTCATCCCGGTGGGCCCCTCGTAGCGGGAGGGCACCAGGTCGAGCTCTCCGACCAGTTCCTCGTCGTAGGCGGTGCCGAACACCGAGACGGGCCGGGAATGCGGGACCTCGGCCAGCAACGCGCCGAAGGTGATGACCATGCGCACGTCGTAGGCCCGGGCCACGCCGATCACGTGGTCGCAGAACGTCCGCCAACGCAACTGGGGCTCGACGCCGGCCAGGGTGATGACGTCGAGATCTGCACCGGGAACCCCTGCGGCGGCGAAGACGTTCTCGGGCCAGTCGATCGTGCGGGCTCCGTGGTCGTCGAAACGGACGGTCGGACGGGTGTCGGTGAAGTCGAAGAAGACCTCGGGGTCGATCGAAGCGAAGGGTCGGGCCGACCAATGGTCGCTGAGGAACTGCACCGCGGTCGTGGCTGCGTCGCCGGCGTCGCTCCAGCCCCCGAAGGCCACCAGCATCACCGGTCGGCGCAGCTCGGGACGCTCGTCCCAACGGAGGTGCTCGTGGGGCTCCGGTGCCCCACCGGGTCGATCGGCCATCGACTCGGAGGCTATCGGAGCGGCCTCCGGACCCGGACCGGCCTGCCTCCGGAACCGCCGTGGCCGGGTACGGTCAGCGCGTGACTGCCATCGAGATCATCGAGGCGACCCACGTGACGCCGGAGCTCGTGGACGCGTTCGCCCGACTCATCCCCCAACTGTCCAGGTCGAACCCGCCTCCATCCGCCGACGCGCTCGAGGCGATGGTCGAGGCCGAATCGAGCGTGGTGCTGATCGCCGTGGACCACGACGCCGACGACCGCATCGTGGGCAGCCTGACCCTGGCCTGGTTCCGGATCCCCACCGGGATCCGCGCCTGGATCGAGGACGTCGTCGTCGACGAGGACGTACGCGGGCGGGGAGTGGGCGCGGCCCTGAACCGTCACGCCCTGGAGGTCGCCCGCAGCCTGGGGGCCCGCACCGTCGACCTCACGTCACGGCCCAGTCGAGAGGCGGCCAACCGGTTGTACCAACGGCTGGGATTCGAACCGCGAGCGACGAACGTCTACCGCTTCGACATCGTCCTCTGACCTGACCGGCCCCTTCGGAACCACGACATCCTTCGTCCCGTGAACTAGTTGGACATACGAGTATCGTGCGTCCAATGACATCGACGGCGCAGGACGCGGGACCCGACCTCCACCGCCTCGCCCATCCGCTCAGGGTGGTCACGGCCACCTCGCTCTTCGACGGCCACGACGCCGCCATCAACGTCATGCGCCGGATCCTCCAGTCCCAAGGAGCGGAGGTCATCCACCTCGGCCACAACCGCTCGGTCGGCGAGATCGTCGACGCTGCGGTCCAGGAAGACGTGCAGGCCGTGGCCGTGAGCTCCTACCAGGGTGGCCACATCGAGTTCTTCCGCTACCTCGTCGACCTCCTCCGCCAACGCGGCGCCGGACACATCCGGGTCTACGGAGGCGGAGGCGGCGTGATCATCCCCAGCGAGATCGCCGAGCTGCAGGGCTACGGCGTCGCCCGCATCTTCTCGCCCGAGGACGGCGCCCGCTGGGGTCTCGCCCGGATGGTCAACCGGATCGTCGCCGAATCCGACGTCGATCCCCTCTCCGTCGGACCGAAGGTCTCCATCGAGGCGCTGTCCGGCGGCGACACGCTGAGCCTGGCGCGGGTGATCACCGCCCTCGAGCTGGGTGCGGTCGACTCGGGCGGCCGCGCCGAGATGGCCCGAATGGCCTCGTCGCGGACGATGCCCGTCCTCGGTGTCACCGGAACGGGCGGGTCCGGGAAGTCGTCGCTCACCGACGAGCTGCTCCGACGGTTCCGCCTCGACCAGGCCGACCGGCTGCGCATCGCCGTGCTCGCCGTCGACCCCACCCGGCGACGCACCGGCGGTGCCCTGCTCGGCGACCGGATCCGGATGAACGCCCTCGACGGCGAGACCGTGTACTTCCGGTCGCTCGCCACCCGCTCGGGCTCCTCGGAGGTGCCCGAGCACCTCGACGACGTCGTGGTGGCCTGTCGCGCGGCCGGGTTCGACCTGACCATCATCGAGACGCCCGGCATCGGCCAGGGCGACGCCGGGATCATGGGTCACGTCGACACCGCGCTCTACGTGATGACCCCCGAGTTCGGCGCAGCCAGCCAGCTCGAGAAGATCGACATGCTCGATCTGGCCGACGTGGTGGCCATCAACAAGTTCGACCGGCGAGGGGGCGAGGACGCACTCCGCGACGTGCGCCGTCAGTACGCACGGGATCGTGAGCTCTTCGGCGTCGATGTCGAGGAGCTCCCGGTCTTCGGCACGATCGCCTCGCAGTTCAACGACGACGGGACCACCGCGCTCTATCAGCACCTCCGCGACGCTCTGGTCGAGCACGGACTCGCGGTGAGCGGGGGCCGGCTCGCCCCCGTCGACGTCCGGGCGTCCTCGGCCGGCACGGTGGTGGTGCCCCCCGAACGCGTGCGCTACCTGGCCGAGATCGCCTCGACCGTCCGCGATCACCACGTCGAGACCACACGGCTGGCCGGCGTCGCCCGCTCGGCACAACGCCTCGAGTGGGCGCGAGAGCGACTCGCGGCTTCGGGCTCCGACGCCGGAGAGTTGCCGGCCGCGGCCGACGCGGCCCGTCGGGAAGTGCCGAGGGACCTCCAGGCCGACCTCGATCGGTGGCCCACGGTGGTGAACGAGCACCGACACGGCGACCTCGTGCGCCCATCGATGTCAGGAACGCCCATCCCGCGTGTCGCCGTCCCGACCTTCGCCGACGACGGCGACCTGGTCACGTTCCTGCGTTCGGAGAACCTCCCCGGGTCCTTCCCGTTCACCGCGGGGGTGTTCCCGCTGAAGCGCGGGGGCGAGGACCCGACCCGGATGTTCGCCGGAGAGGGGGATGCCTTCCGCACCAACCGGCGCTTCCACATGCTGTCGGCCGACATGGAGGCCACGCGGCTCTCGACCGCGTTCGACTCGGTCACCCTCTACGGCCACGACCCTGCGGAACGACCCGACATCTACGGGAAGGTCGGCAACGCCGGCGTGTCGATCTGCACCCTCGACGACATCAAGGTCCTCTACGACGGCTTCGACCTGTGCAACCCGACGACCTCGGTCTCGATGACCATCAACGGCCCCGCGCCCACCATCCTGGCCATGTTCCTGAACGCGGTCATCGACCAGCAACTCGATCTCTTCACCGCCGCCCACGACCGACGTCCCACGGCCGGCGAGGCGGCCGAGATCCGGGCTGCAGCCCTGCAGACGGTCCGCGGCACCGTCCAGGCCGACGTGCTGAAGGAGGACCAGGGTCAGAACACCTGCATCCTGTCGACCGAGTTCGCCCTGCGACTGATGGCCGACGTGCAGGAGTGGTTCGTGGCCAACGAGGTCCGGAACTTCTACTCCGTGTCGATCTCGGGCTACCACATCGCCGAAGCAGGCGCGAACCCCATCTCCCAACTGGCCTTCACGCTCGCCAACGGCTTCACCTACGTCGAGTCGTACCTCGCCCGGGGCATGCCCGTCGACGCCTTCGCCCCCAACCTCTCGTTCTTCTTCAGCAACGGCATGGACCCCGAGTACACCGTGCTCGGCCGCGTCGCCCGGCGCATCTGGGCAGTGGCGATGCGGGACCGCTACGGGGCGTCGGAGCGCTCACAGAAGCTCAAGTACCACGTCCAGACCTCCGGACGGTCGCTGCACGCACAGGAGATGGACTTCAACGACATCCGCACCACCCTGCAGGCACTGATCGCCATCTACGACAACTGCAACAGCCTGCACACCAATGCCTTCGACGAGGCGGTCACCACCCCCACCGAACAGTCGGTGCGTCGGGCCATGGCCATCCAGCTCATCATCAACCGGGAATGGGGACTGGCCCGCAACGAGAACTCGAGCCAGGGCTCGTACATCATCGAGGAGCTCACGGACCTCGTCGAGGAGGCCGTGCTCGCGGAGTTCGAACGCATCAGCGAACGCGGGGGCGTGCTCGGCGCGATGGAACTCGGCTACCAACGCGGCCGCATCCAGGACGAGTCGATGCTCTACGAGCAGATGAAGCACGACGGGTCGCTGCCGATCGTGGGTGTCAACACGTTCACCCGTGACACCACTGGCGACGCCGTACCGGCGGTCCACGAGCTGGCCCGATCAACCGAGGAGGAGAAACGACGCCAGCTCGACCGCCTCGCCGAGTTCCGCGACCGGCACGCCGAGGAGCGCCCGGCCGCGCTCGCCCGGGTGCAGCAAGCGGCCCTCGACGGCGGAAACGTCTTCGCCGCGCTGATGGACGCCGTGCGCTGCTGCAGCCTCGGTGAGATCAGCGACGCTCTGTTCGAGGTGGGCGGGCGCTACCGCCGCAACGTCTGATGGCACCACGCCGACCGACGGGCGACACCCGAGAACGCGCCGGTGCGCTGGGCTTCGACCCCATCGCCGAAGCCCGCCGTCAGTGGGAGACCAGAGGCTGGGGCGACGCCGCCGGTGGGATGGAGGTGGTGACGGCGGTGATGCGGGTGCACCAGCTGCTGCTGGCCGCCGTCGACGACGTGCTCGAACCGTTCAACCTCACCTTCGCCCGCTTCGAGGTCCTCACGCTGCTGTCGTTCACGGAGAAGGGCGAGCTCCCGTTGGGCAAGATCGGCGCTCGCCTCCAGGTGCACCCCACGAGCGTGACCAACGCCGTCGACCGGCTCGAGCAGCACGAATCGGTCCGCCGCGTCCCGCACCCCACCGACCGTCGCGCCGTGCTGGCCCGCATCACGCCGGAGGGACGGACGCTGGCCCGGCGCGCCGCGGGCGCCCTCAACGAACAGGTCTTCGCCGCCCTCCCCCTCGGCGGCGCCGACCTCGATGCGATGACGGTGGCACTGCAGCGACTGCGCGTCGCCGCCGGGGACCCTGACGCCTCGGGACGCCCTCGGAGCCGCTGAGCAGCGGCCGGGCGCGCGCTGGAGCCAGTAGGGCCGACGACCGAGCGGACGCCTCCGGGGCAACACGGGACGCCGATACCGTGACCAGCATGTCCGTCGCCCCGCCGTCGTCGTCCTCGATCGCGCTGGTCACCGATCTCGACCACCTGCCGTTCGACAACCGCTTCACCGACGGACTGCCGGCCGACCCGGAACCGGGCAACCACCGCCGCCAGGTCCACGGTGCGGCGTACTCGCGGGTGGCTCCGACGCCTGTCGCCGCGCCCCGCACGCTGGCCTGGTCGCGTGAGGTGGCCGACCTCCTGGGCCTCGACCCGGCGGTGTGCCCCAGCGCCGACTTCGCCGAGGTGTTCTCCGGTTCACGCGTTCCCCGTGGGGCCGACCCGTTCGCCATGGCCTACGCCGGGCACCAGTTCGGCAGCTGGGCCGGCCAGCTCGGCGACGGTCGGGCCATCGCTCTCGGCGAGGTGAGCGACCGCGACGGCGGCCACCAGATGCTGCAACTCAAGGGAGCCGGACCCACGCCCTACTCCCGCACGGCGGATGGGCGCGCGGTGCTGCGCTCGTCGCTGCGCGAGTACCTGTGCAGCGAGGCCATGGCCCACCTCGGGGTGCCGACGACCCGAGCGCTGTCCCTCGTGGCCACCGGCGAGGACGTGGTGCGCGACATGCTCTACGACGGCCGCCCCGCGCCCGAGCCCGGCGCCGTGGTGTGCCGGGTGGCGCCGTCGTTCACCCGCTTCGGCTCCTTCCAGCTCCCCGCCTCTCGTGACGACCGCGCCCTGCTCGCCCAGCTCGTCGAGCACACGGTCCGCCACGACTTCGGCGACCTGGCCGACGCATGGGGACCAGAGCCCGAGAGCTACGTCCCCGCGCTGTTCGCCGAGGTGTGCCGACGGACTGCGACCATGGTGGTCGACTGGATGCGGGTCGGCTTCGTCCACGGCGTGCTCAACACCGACAACATGTCGATCCTCGGGCTCACGATCGACTACGGCCCCTACGGATGGCTCGAGGACTTCGACCCGGGCTGGACGCCGAACACCACCGACGCCGGGATGCGCCGCTACCGCTACGGCGCGCAGCCCGAGGTCGTGCACTGGAACCTGCTCCAACTGGCCAACGCCCTCATGGGCGTCACCGACGACCCCGACCCGCTGCAGGACGCCATCGACGCCTACGCGCGGGACTACACCCGGGGATTCCGCGAGATGGCCGTCGCCCGACTCGGATGGGGCCAACCACGCGACGGCGACGACGACCTGATCACGGCGCTGTTCGCCACCCTCGGCCACACCGAGATCGATCAGGTGCGCTTCCACCGCGACCTCGCCGACGTGCCCGTCGACCCCGACGGGCGAATCTCCGATCGCGACCTCCTCGCCCCGCTCGCTGCGGCGTGGTACCGCCCCGAGGAGATGGTCGGCGACGCCGCCGAGGCCATGGTCGGCTGGCTGCGCGACTGGAGTCGCCGGGTCGTCTCGGGAGGGCTCGACGACACCGAACGACGACGACGTATGGATGCGCTGAACCCGCTCTTCGTCCCGCGGAACTACCTGGCCCAACAGGCCATCGACGCCGCCGAGCAGGGCGACACGGGCGAGTTGGACGAACTGCTCGACGTGCTGCGCCGACCCTACGACGACCAACCGGGCAAGGAGCGGTTCGCCGAGCGTCGTCCCGAGTGGGCGCGCGACCGGGTGGGCTGCTCGCAGCTCTCCTGCAGCAGCTGACCCGTGCTCAGGAGCCGGCCCGGGCCGACAGGCCGGCCAGCAACGTGCGCACGAAGGGCCGCGCCACCTGCTCGGCGGTGTCGACCGCAGTGGCCTCGGCGATCTCCTCGGCCCGCTCGTCGCTCATGAAGTCGAGCCCGGCCGCCGCCACGACCTCGGGACCCGGCTCGATCGTGACGACCGGGATGCCGGCCTTGTGGAGGCGCTCGACCTCGCCGTCGAGCTTGCCCTTGGCATAGCGGCGCACCACACCCTCGCGGTCGAGACGACCGAGCGACCCGAGGTCGTGGCCCGACATCGGCGACACCACGATCACCAGGTCGAGGTCCTCCTGGCGTTCGAGCACGTCGGCATTGGTGGGTGAACGCACCCCGCCGTCGACGTAGCGGTGCCCCTGGATGCGCACGGGGCGGAAGTAGCCGGGGATCGAACACGAGGCGTGCACGGCATCGGCCAACGACGGCCAAAGGTCACGACCGAAGGCGAGACGACGCAGATCGGACTGGCGCACAGCGGTGATCCAGAGCTGCTCGTGGGGCCACTCGTCGGCCAGGATCGGGCGGATGGCGCCGGTGTACTCGGCGAGGTCGAGAGCGCCGTCGGGCACCAACGTCATCAGAGCCCCCAGCGGGTCGACCCGCCACGGTCGTCGACTCCAACTCGTGAAGAGGCTCATGTTGGGCGCACGGGGCCGCCGCAGGTAGGAGCGGACGTCGAACGGCGGGAACTCGGGGCGCTCCGCCAACTCGTCGACCACGTGCGCCGGTAGCTCGACCGGCGTCCCTCCGACCGTCACGGCGGAGAGGTCGGCCGCGGGCACACCCCGGCGCAGCATCGCCCCGATCAAGGACCCCGCAGAAGTACCCACGACGACGTCGGCCGTACGGGGATCCCAGCCGAGCTCGCGCTCCAGTGCGACCAGCGCCGCCGCGTGATAGGCGAGACCGACGACGCCCCCGCCGCCGAGCACCAGACCGACTCTCATCGCACTGCCCCTCCCCGGACACCTGGGCCCATGATCCCCCTAGGGGGCCGCTTCAACCGTACGACGGCGATCGGCGCCGGTGAAGGATCGAAGGTCACAAGTGGCCATCAGAGAGGTCGGGCGATGCTCAACTCGTGCCCGGCGGGATCGGACACGTGGAAGTAGCGCTCACCCCAGGGCGCGTCGGACGGCGCCATGGCCGGCTGGTACCCGGCGGCCACCGCACGGGCGTGCGCGGCGTCGACGTCGTCGACCCACACGATGAACCGCCCCCAGACATGCGAGGGTGCCACCCACTGCGGGTCGAGCTGGAGGTTCAGATAGCTCGACGGTCCCACCCTGAAGCTGGTGAAGTCGGCGTCGGCCCCGCCGTAGGCGAGCTCGAAACCCATTGCGTCGTAGAAGCCCACGGACCCGGCCATGTCGGCCGTCGCCAGCGTGACCGCCGACAGCGACTCGATCGGACCGGCGGCAGCGAGGGGGTGGTCAGCCATGACCTCACCCTGGCACACGGGAGGTCCACCATCGGCGGCTTCGCTACGGTCTCGCGGTGCCCGTTCCCGAGTCCTTCGCCCGCCCCGCCCGCGACCTGGCCACCGGGATGATCCAGGGCGCATGGCGCCAACTCCGCCGCGCCGGGAAGATCCGCGCCGGCTCGCCGACGGCCCGGCGCTTCGGAGCCTTCGGCGAAGGGAGCTCGATCGCCTTCCCGCCGGGTGACGTGATCGGACCCCAGGCCATCCGCATCGGCCGGCGCTGCGCCATCGGTGCGGAGGTCTCCCTCGCCTGCGGCTTCCCGGCCCAGACCTTCCCGGCAACCTGCGATCCGGTCATCACCGTGGGTGACCGGTGCTCGATCGGGCGCGGGGGGTTCCTGGTCGGGCTCTCCTCGATCGTGCTCGAGGACGACGTCACCATCGCGCCGAACGTCTACATCACCGACCACAACCACACCTACACCGACCTGTGGCTCCCGATCGGACAACAGTGGCCGGAGCAGGCCGACGTGCGCATCGGCGAGGGCTGCTGGCTCGGCACCGGCGTCATCGTGCTCCCGGGAACCACCATCGGCCGCCACGTCACCGTCGCCGGCGGATCGGTCGTGCGCGGGGACATCCCGCCCTACAGCGTCATCGCCGGCGCACCGGCGAAGGTGGTCCGGCAGTGGACCGAATCCGACGGCTGGATGCCACCCCTGCCCCACGAGATCGACGTACCCGAAGGTTGGCCCGTGGGCGCCCCACCCGACGCCTGAACCGTCGGGACCAGCCGACGGGAGCGCGGAGGGCTCAGCCGGCGAGATCGGAGGCGGCCGCCGGGGCCAGCAGCGCCGCCAACACCGAGGTGAGCTCGTCGAGGCGGTCGGCGGTGCGACGGTAGACGTCGAGGGGCTCGCCCACCGGGTCGGCGATCTCGTCACCCACACGGCCCGAACGCCGCCCCCCGGGACGCCCCGCCGCCACGGCATCGGTCCAGTGGCGCGCCGCCTGTCCGACCCGCCTGGCGCCGACCTGCGTGCCGAGTCGCACGACCTCGCCGATCACGAAGGTCCGGTCGACGGCCGTCGGGTCGTGGATGAGCACGCCGGTGACGTGGTCACGCGTCATCCCCAGGACGAGGTCGGCGCCCACCACCAGTCCGGCGTCGATGCGCCGGCTCTCGTGCCCGGAGAGGTCGAGTCCCCGCTCGGCCATCACCGCCACCGAGTTCGCCGTCGCCGGCCCACCCCAACCGAGCGTGCCGGCGGAGTGAACACGCGCCTCGACACCCCGCTCCGCCAGGTGATGGCCGAGGAGGGCCATCGCCATGGGCGAGCGGCACGTGTTGCCCGAGCACACCATCAGCACGTCGATGGCGTCGATCGTAGGACCCGACCGGATCACCCCTCGAGAGAGGGGCTGATCGTGAGCGCGGCCTCGGTCTCGATCAGTTCCTCGGCCACGGTGCGCTCGGCCGCGGTGACGGGGTGGCGCTGGGAGAGCACGAAGCGGACCGCGATCACCGAGGCGAAGGAGATGACCGAGGCCACCGCGTAGTACCAGCCGAAGCCGCCGAGCGCGGTGGCGGTCACCGCGATCGAGATGCCGGCCGCCCCACCGAGCTGCGAGGTCATGCGCATGGTCGCCATCCCGACACCGAAGAACTCGGGCTGAAGTGCGTTGCCGGCGGCCGAGGCCGTGGCCGGGCGCATCATCCCGTGGGCGAGGCCCATGACCACCAGGCCGACGACGAACACCCACAGGCTCTCCTGCACGAACCCGACGAGGAAGAAGCCCATGGCCACGGTCATGGCTACGGCGCCGATGGTGCCGCCGTTGCGTTCTCCGATCCGCACGGCCACCCGCCCTCCGACCGGTGAGCCGACGGCCATGCCCAGCGGGAGGGGCAGCATCAGGAAGGAGGTCGAGACGACGGACGTGTCGAAGACCTCGGTGAGCAGCAACGGCGCGGCGAAGAACGCCCCGTTGCCGGCGACGATCGACAGGACCTCGGCAGTCACCGGCGCGGTGAAGCGGCGCGACCGGAACAGCCCCGGAGGCAGCAAGGGGTCGCTGGCCCGCCGTTCGGCCCTCACGAAGACCATCAGCGACACGGGGAGGACCGCCGCGGCGACGAAGATCGACGGGTGGGACCAGCCCCAGGCGCTGGCGCGATCGAAGAAGAAGAGCACCGAGCCGCTGGCGATCATCAGGCTGATGCCACCGACGACGTCGAAGCCCACCCGCTCGGCCAGCAACGTCTCCTGCAGCCACTTCCGACACATCGGGAAGAAGGCAGCGGCGAGCACCATCTGCATCACGAACACGCCGCGCCAGCCGAGGAGCGCGACGAGCGGCCCGCCGAACATGAGCCCCAGTGCGGGCGAGAAGGCCGTCACCCCCGACCACGCCCCGAGGGCCCGTGGTCGGTCCTTCGGCTCGAAGGCGGCCATGATCAACGCGATCGCCGTCGGGATCGTGGCCACGCCGGCGGTCTGGCTCAACGTGCGGAACAGGATCAACGACCAGGCGTCCCACGCCAGCGCCGTGAGGCCGGCGGTCACGATGCTCAGCCCGAGGCCCCACAGGAAGACCAGGCGGTGTCCGTAGAGGTCGCCCAGCCGCCCGAACGTGGGCAACAGGACCGACGAGACCAGGAGCGGCAGGGTGATGACCCAGGCCAGCGTGGACGCGTCGGTGCCGAGGGAGTCGGCGATGGTCGGTAGCGCAGCGATCAGGATGACCGACGGCCACGCGGTGACGAAGACGCCCATGAGCGTCGACCACAGCGTTCGACGCTGTTGCTGGAGGTCCACCGGCGCAGTGTAGAGCAGCATGCCCTAACGCACATTTGGTTGCCGGACGAGCCGGGTCACGTGGCCCGACGACGCCCGGACCTGGGACACTCCGGGCATGTCCACATCCTCGCCCCCGCTCGCCGACGGGCCCCCCAGCGTCCTCGTCGTCGGATCCGGTGCCGCCGCCCGCGGTCTGGTCGATCGCCTGGGCGCACGCGGCTCCGAGGTCGCCCACGTCGACCCCTGCACCGCCGTGAGCCCAGCCGCGGCGATCGACCTCGCGGCGACCCGCCTGGGCGTCCCCGCCGTCGTGGTCCTGGCCCACCTGGACCCGGCGGCGGCGGTCGCCCGCCCGCTCGTCGAGCTCGACGACACCTCATGGGACGCCGCCGGCGAACGATCGATCCGAGTCGCACTGCAGGTGCTCCAGGAGGCCCATCGTCATCTGCCCGACGGAGGCCACGTCGTCGTCGTGCTGCCGTCCGTGGCCACGATCGGCGTCCCGGGGCTCGTGCCCATGTGCACCGCCGTCGAAGCCATCCGCGTGATGACCAAGGTGGCCGCCCGGCGGTGGGGAGCCCAGGGCATCACGGCCAACGTCGTACTCGTCCCCCTCGCCGACTTCCTGGGTGACGCCACCCCTGACGGTGCCGCCGTGCCCTCCCTCGGGCTGGCCTCGATGCCCGATCGCGACGCCCTCGACGACGCCGCCGCACTGGTGGCGCTGCTCTCGGGTCCCGACGGGCGGGCGCTCACCGGTGCCACGCTCGGCGCCGACGGCGGCACGGTGATGCTGCCGTGAGCGTTCCCACGCCCGACCAACCGCCGAGCCCGACCGATCTCGGCATCGAAGGCCTCCTGGACGGCCGCGTCGTGCTCGTCACCGGCGCTGCGGCCGGAGTCGGACGCGGTGTGGCCCTGGCCGCAGCCGCCGCCGGCGCGGTGGTCGGCCTCGGCGTGCGTCGCCCCGAGACCGGCGAAGCCGTCGCCGAGGAGATCGCGGCGTCGGGGGGCCCACCGGCGATCGTGTTGCGCGGCGACGTCACCGATCCGGTGCTCGTCCGTGCGTCGGTCGACGATCTCGCCGCTGCGCACGGACGCCTCGATGCCGTCGTGCACAACGCCACCAGCAACCGCTCGAGCGAACCGGTGGAGCTCGAGACCGCTGACCTCGATCTCTGGGAGGAGCACGCCTCGGTGGCCCTGACCGCCTCGTACCGGCTGGCGGTGGCCGCTCACCCGCACCTTGCGTCATCGCACGGCAGCTACGTGATCATGGTGTCGCCGGCCGGCATCGACGCGTCCGGGCCCCTGGGCTTCTACAGCGCGGTGAAGGCCGGACAGCGGGGTTTCGTCAAGGCCCTGGCCCGGGAATGGGGGCCCGACGGCATCCGGGTCAACGGCGTGGCGCCGTTGGCCGTCACGCCGGCGCTGGCGAACCGCTTCGAGGTGGACCCGTCGATGCGGGACCGCCTGCGGGCGCTGATCCCCCTCGGCTGGTTCGGTGACCCTGCGGCCGACATCGGCCCACCGACGGTCTTCCTCTGCAGCGACGCCGCCCGCTACGTCACCGGCCAGACCCTGGTGGTCAGCGGTGGTCGTTTCACCGCCCTGTGACGGTCGCGTCGTCCTAGGCTGCAGCGGTGGGGAGTTCGACGGAGGCGACCGCGGGCCGCGGGCGGGGTGCCGGCGCGTCGACAGGTGACGACACGACCTCCGAACGCCGGGCCGAGATCCTGGCGGTCGCCGCGGAGATCTTCGCCCGCAAGGGCTACGTGAACACGACCGTGCGCGAGATCGCCGACGCCTCGGGGATCCTCGCCGGCAGCCTCTATCACCACTTCGATTCGAAGGAGGCCATGGTCGACGAGATCCTCTCGACCTTCCTGGCCGGACTCGTCGCGGAGTACGAGGAGGTCATCGCCGCGGGCTCCGGTCCCGAGGAGACGTTGCGGGCGCTCGTGCACACCCTCTTCGAGGGACTGACCGAGAATCGCGCCGCCATCACGCTCAGCCACAACGACAACTACTACCTGCAACAGATCCCACGGTTCGCCTACCTGCAGCAGACGGCGTCGCACGTCGAACGCCTCTGGGTGGGCGTGCTCCGCGAGGGCATCGACGCAGGTGTGTTCCGCGCCGATGTCGACCCCGTCCTGGTGTGGGTGTTCATCAAGGGCGCGGCCTGGGCCGCGGTGCAGTACCTCAGCGATGGCGGCCGCACCGCAGGGGCCACGATCGCCGACACCTACCTCGCCGTTCTGCTCGACGGCGTCCGGGCCTGACCCGAGGTCTGCCACCAGGACCGATGTAGAAATCGTGAATTGTTCTACGTATCATTGGCCGGTGACCCCCGATCCTCGCTCCCCCTGCATCATCGGCGTCGCCCAGAGGACGTGGCGTGACGGACCCGCTCCCGAACCCCTCGAGATGTGGGCCGAGATGGCCGCGGCCGCCGATGCCGACACCACGGCGGCCACCGTCCTCGACGAGGTCGACGATGTGTCGGTCGTGCACTGCGCCACCTGGGACTACGACGATCCGCCCCAGCGGCTGGCCGATCGACTCGGCATCGGTCCCGGGCACCGGACGCTCTCGATCCTCGCCGGAACATCGCACCAACGCATGCTCGACGCCGCCGCCGAACGGCTGGTCGCCGGCGAGTCGACGGTGGCCCTGGTGGCCGGCGGCGAGGCCCTCGCCACCAAGAAGCGCCTGCAGAGGGCCGGCGAGCCGTTGCCGTTCTCGTTCCCCCATCCCGCGCCCGAGTTCCCGGTGCGCTTCGAGGACTGGTTCCTGCCGACCGACGCCGCCCACGGCATCATGCCCGCCTGGCTCACCTTCGCCATGTTCGAGAGCGGTCGGCGCGCCGCCCACGGCATCGACCCCGTCACCTACCGACGACAGCTCGGCGAGCTGCTGGCCCGCATGAGCGAGGTGGCGGCCAACCACCCCGGCGCCTGGTTCCCCGAGGCCCGCACCGGGGAACAGATCATCGCCGCCACCCCCCGGAACCGGGTCGTGGCCTGGCCGTACACCAAGCTCATGACCGCCTTTCCCGACGTCGACATGGCCTCGGCGACGCTGATCACCACCCACGCCGAGGCCGACCGCCTCGGCGTGCCCGGGGAGCGTCGCGTCTACCTGCGGGGATGGGCGTTCGCCCGAGACGCCGTCACCGTGGCCGGGCACCCGGAGATGGGCGGCTCACCGGCGATGCGGGCCGCCTCGACCGAGGCCCTGGCCTGCGCCGGCGTCTCCAGCGCCGACATCACCCGTCTCGACCTCTACGGCTGCTTCACCAGTGCGGTCGGCTTCGCCCTCGACGCGCTCGGCCTGTCCGCCGACGGGCCCCTGGCGCCGACCCTGCTCGGCGGTCTGCCCTCGTTCGGCGGGCCCAGCTCGAACTACACCGGGCACTCGGTCGCCACCATGGTCGACACGCTGCGCGCCGACGGGGGAGGGATCGGTGTCGTGAGCGGCGTGGGGATGCACATGACCAAGCACGTGTTCGCCGTCTATGCCACCGAGCCGGGCGCCGTCCGCCTCCCGGCCCCTGATCTCGTCGATCGGGTGGCCGCCGAGCACCCGCCGGTCCCGGTGGTCGCCCACGCCGACGGCGTCGCCACGATCGCCGCCTACACCGTCGTGCACGACGCCGACGGACCGACCCACGCCGTGGCCGTGTGCACCCTGGCCGACGGCACGCGTGCCTACGCGATGTCGCGTGATCCCGAGCTGCTCCCCGCCCTCGAGGAGGGCGAGTGGGTCGACACCAAGGTCCAGCTCCGGCCCCACGGAGACGTCAACATCCTGCGGGTCTGATCCGGTTCAGCCCTTGAGGCGGGCCCGCAGCTCCTGGTTGTGCACGAACACCGGGAGCTCGTCGGCGTCGTTCACCGTCGGACGCACCGACGTCCCGCCGTCGACGGCCAGCACCTGACCCGTCACGTACCCGGCCAGCGGCGACATGAGGAAGAGGGTGGCGGCGGCGATGTCGTCCGACGTACCCCGACGCCGCATCGGGATCACCAGCAGGTCGTCGCCGTCGGTGTCGCCCGGAGCGCGGGCCGACGCGCTCTTGGGCGTGGCGATCGACCCGGGCGCGACGGCGTTGACCCGGATGCCGTTTCGACCCCACTCGACGGCCAGGGTGCGCGTGAGCGAGAGGACGGCGGCCTTCGCCGCCGCGTAGGCCGCGCCGTAGGGCATGGCGTTGAGCGCCGAGACCGTGGCGATGTTCACGATGGCGCCACCGCGACCGAGTTCGATCAAGCGGGTCCCGATGGCCCGGGCCGCGTTCACGGTGACGCCGAAGTTCAGATCCATCACGTCGTCGAACGCCGGATCGGCGCTGGCGAACGGCGACCACTGATCGGGCCACATCCCGCCGGCCGCCTGCACGCCGCCGTGCAGCGGACCCAGCTCGTCGGCGCGGGCGACGGCGGCCGCGACGGCATCACGGTCCTTGCCGTCGGCCACGAGGGCGACGTGATCCACGCCGTCAGCAGTGAGCTGATCGGTGGCGATGCGCAACTTGTCGGCGTCGACATCGACGGCCACGATCCCTGCCCCGGCCCGGCCGAGATGGCGGGCGATGGCGGTGCCGATACCCCCTCCCCCGGCTCCGACGACCACGACCGACGTGCCCGCGAGACCCCAGACGTCCGTCACGATCCGGACTCCACGTCACGACGCTGCCAGCCACCGGCCGCCCAGGTGCCGCCATCGACGTGCACCGTGGATCCGGTGACGAGGCGGGACAGATCGCTGGCCAGGAACAACGCCGTCGCCGCCGAGTCCTCGGGGGTCCCGAAGAATCCCAGCGGCGGCAGGTAGGCGGGCAGGAACTCGGGATCGCTGGCCAGCATGGCCGCCCGAGCCTCCTTCTCTCCGCCGCTGGGCTGAGCGTCCGAGGCGATGCAGTTGACCCGGATGCGACGGGCGCCGAACTCGAGCGCCAGCGACTTGGACAGGCTGGCCACCGCCGTCTTCATGGCCGCGTACACGGCGAAGCCGGGACCGGCCTGGTGGGCTTCGACGGACGTGAGGTTGATGATCGACCCGGCATCGGGCATGTGGGGGACCACCCGCGGATGAAGTGCGAGACCTGGGTGAAGTTCTCGGCGATGAGCGAGGCCTCGCCCTTGGCCGACACGTCCAGGAACGGGCTCACGAACGTGCCCCCCGCGTTGTTCACCAACACGTCGACCCGCCCGAAGCGTTCCACGGCGGCGGCCACGTAGGCGTCGACCGCCACCGGGTCGCGGACGTCGAGGACGGCGGTGTGGACCTCCGCGCCGGAGGCCTCGGCCGCGGCAGCCGTCGCCGCCAGCCCCTCGGCGTCCCGATCGCACAACGACAGCGACGCCCCGCAGCGTGCGAAGAGCCGGGCCGTCGCCGCCCCGATCCCGGCTGCGGCTCCGGTGACGAGGGCCACCTTGTCGGTGAGCAGGATCGAGTCCTGATCGAAGAGATCGTCCATCCGGCCAGACTAAGCCGATGCGTCTCGCCGTCTGGCCGCTGGCCCAGCAATCCTGGTCCGACCTCCTCGACGTCGCCGACCACGCCGACACCACCGGTTGGCACGGAATCTACGTGGCCGACCACTTCATGGGTGACGGGCGCCAGTTCGGCGCCGCCGACGGACCGACGTGGGAATCGACGGCGGCCGTCAGCGCCCTGGCCGCCCGCACGACCCACGTCAGGGTCGGCCCCCTCGTGCTGGCGGCGACCTACCGCCACCCGGCGGTGGTGGCCAAGTGGGCAGCCACGGTCGATCACGTGAGCGGCGGGCGACTGGTGCTGGGCCTCGGTGCCGGATGGCAGGTCAACGAACACCAGCAGTACGGCATCGACCTGCCCTCCCCCGGCGAGCGCGTCCGCCTCCTGGACGAGACCTGCAGCGCCGTCCGGGGACTTCTCACCGAGACGGCCACCACCTTCACCGGCGAGACCGTCCGGCTCACCGACGCCCGCGCCGAGCCCAAGCCCGTCCAGGTCCGGCTTCCGCTGCTGGTCGGGGCGAAGGGCGATCGCATGATGGGCGTGGTGGCCCGCCACGCCGACATCTGGAACCTCTGGACCCTGCCCGACGCCCTGGCCGATCGATCGGCGCTGCTCGAACGACGCTGCGAGGACGCCGGGCGCGATCCGGCGAGCATCGAACGCAGCGTGCAGGCGATGGTGATGCTGACCGACGACCCGACGACGGCGAGGCGCTTCGTCGATGGGCTCGCACCGCGTGCGGCCTTCGCCGGTCCACCCGAGGCCTTCGCGGAGCTCGTGCTGCGATGGGAGCGCGCCGGGGCCGCCGAGGTCGTCGTACCCGACCTCTTCCTCGGCCGCGGCGCGCAACGCCGAGAGGCCCTCGACGCGCTGCGGGCGGCGGTGACCGCGACCCTGCCGCGCGCCGACGGCTGATCAGGCGACTCAGGCCACCTCGACGCCCTCGGTCAGAGGGTCGCGATTACGGACCGGACGGCGCCAGGAACGCCTCGTCGCCCAGACCCCCCACCCGACCAGACCGAGAGGGATCTCGGCCAGGTAGGTGAAACCCCGGAAGAGGAACACCGCGGCGACCGCAGCGGCGTCCGTACCTCCGAACCCGATCAGCGCCGCCACCGCTCCGGCCTCGACGAAACCGACGCCGCTGGGCGTGAGCGGGATGGTCTCCAACAAGCGAGCGAAGGCGAAAGCGGCGAAGACCTCCACCCACCCCAACTCCTCGGTCCCGATGCCGATGGCCCGGACGCAGGCCAGGAGCAACAGGAACTGCCCGAGGTTGTAGCCCGTCATCCACAACGTCACCTTCCACCAACGGGTGCGCAGCAGGCCGATGCTGTTGTGACGGAAGGCGAGCACGGATCCGGCCACGTCGGGCACGGATGAACGGCGTACCCAGCGCGCGAGACGGGTGACGATGCGCTGGGCCACGGCACCGACCCGGACGGCGAGGGGCTCGCTGCGCAACACCAGCGACAGGACCACCACGGCGACCGTGAGCACGACCAGACCGAGCAGGGTGGGCACCAGGAGCTCCGCCGTCGACTCACCCTTCAGCAGGAGGAAGAGCAGCGCGAGCACGGGGAGGCCGAGCTTGGTGAGGACGTTCCAGACACCGGACACGAGGATCGACAACGTGATGGCGCCGACCCGGAACCCCCATGACATCTCGATGCCGTAGGTGGCGCCCACACCCACCGCGCCACCGAACGGCACCACGTTCGACACGGCGCTCCCGGCGAAGTTGACGGTGAGGGCCTGGGGGTGGGTCAGGCCGGGAAGCGTCGTCGTGAGCACCCCGGTGTAGAGGACCATGCTGAACATCCACAACGACGAGAGCCCGACGACCTGAGTGGCGTCGAGCTTCTGGATCTCATTCCAGATCTCGGAGTAGTGGGCGTCGGAGACCGCCGGCAACACGAACGCGAAGAGCAGCCCGACGACGGCGAGCGAGAGCGAGGCCTCGAGCACCCTCCGCCAGGGGGTCTTGCGGTGCAGCTCGTGTTCGACGACGGATCGCACGTCGGTGCCGTCGTCGTCCGGGTCACCCGGTCCCACGACCTCGGGCTCGACCTGCTCGGTCACGGAGGCCCGGCGGCGAGGTCGGCGAACAGGTCACCGGCGCGCGGCTCGGTGGGGGCTCCCCGCCGAGTGAACCACTCGGTCCCGAACGCCAACGAGAAAACGTCGTCGGGGAGGTCGAGGAACACCGCGAGCGTGCGCACGGTGTCGGGTGCCCCCGTCGCCTGGCTGGCGTGGGCGCGCATGGATGCGCGCTTGGCCTCGAGCATCCCGGTGACGTCGATGGCGTGCGTGATCTCCGCCGCCGGCGTGTACCACTCGGACACGTCCGGTGGCACGAAGCCCTCCGGGACGGTGAGGCCCATGGACTCGGCCAGAGCCACACCGCCGGCCAGGAACTCCCGATCGACCGTCGCCTCGAAGAAGGCCACGCCGACCACCCGTGCGGCCTCGGCGGCCACCTCGTGCACCCGCCGGTGATCGGGGTGCCCGTACCCGCCGTTGCGGTCGTCGGCCACCAGGAGGTCGGCCCGCTCCTCGCGCAGGAGGTCCGCCAGGCGCTGGACCACCTCATCGGGATCGGCGGCGCACAGCGAACCCGACGGCCAGTGGCCCTCTGCATCCTCGTGGAGGCCGGAATCGGCGTAGCCGAGGAACTCGAGGCGGGCCACGCCCAGCGCCGACGCCGACGCCTCGGCCTCGGCCGTCCGACGCCCCCCGAGGTCCTCGCCATCGACCAACAGGTCGGCACCCACGTCGCCGCTCTCGCCCCTGGTTGCCAGCACCAACACGACACGATGGCCCTCCGCCGCGGCCCGGGCCAACGTGCCCGCCGTGAGGAGCGCCTCGTCGTCGGGATGAGCGTGGAACACCACGATGGTCCGCCGGGTCACCCGTGCATTCTGGCAGTCCGGCCCGCGGACCCCGGGCGAGGCGGGACCGGGGGTTGCCGTCCTCCCCCGGCCGCTACCGTGGCGGCGCGTGGTCCTGATCAGGGAGGTCTGACGCATGCCGGACCGGGACGACCCCGAAGAGAGCTCGAGCCGGGACCGGCGCCCGCTGCGTATCGGCATCGTCTCGGATTGCTACGTGCCCCGCCTCGGGGGCATCGAGATGCAGGCCCACGACCTGGCCCGCAACCTGCGTGCCGCAGGGCACGAGGTCGTGGCGGTCACGCCCACCGCCGGCCCGGCCGTGGTCGACGGCGTCCGGGTACGGCGCATGGACGTGCCCCTCCTGCCCTTCGACGTGCCCTTCCTGCCGTCGACGTTCCGTCTGGCCACCGACCTCCTGATCGAGGAGGGGGTCGACGTCGCCCACTTCCACGGAGGCCTGGCTTCGCCGATGGCCTACCTGGCCGCACGGCGGGCCCAGGCCATCGGACTCCCCACTGTGATCACGGTCCACTGCATGTGGAGCTACGCCGCACCGGCCTTCGCGGGGCTCGACCGCCTCGGACACTGGTCGCAGTGGCCGGTGGTGCTGTCGGCGGTGAGCGACGTCGCCGCGGAACCGATCCGGCGGATCGCCGGGCCCGGTCGTCCCGTCGTCGTGCTCCCGAACGGCATCGACGACGAGGCGTGGCGCATCGAGCCCGTCGAGCACGACCCCTCCATCGTCACACTGATCTCGGTCATGCGCCTGGCTCCCCGGAAGCGCCCCCTCCAGATGCTCAAGATGGTGCGCCGGGTCCGCGATGCGGTCCCCTCGGACCTGCAGCTGCGGGTGGTGATCATCGGCGACGGTCCGGAGCGCCCCCAACTCGAGAAGTACCTCCGAACGAACGACCTCTCCGAGACCGTCGACCTCGTCGGTCGACGCACCCGCGACGAGATCCGTGACTACTTCGCCCGCAGCGACGTGTTCGTGGCTCCGGCCAACCTGGAATCGTTCGGCATCGCCGCCCTCGAAGCCCGCTGCGCCGGCCTCCCGGTGGTGGCCAAGGCCCACACCGGGATCAGCGAGTTCGTGACCCACGAGAAGGAAGGCCTGCTGGCAGCCAGCGACGCCGACATGGTGCACCAGCTGAACCGCATCGTCCGCGACGCCGATCTGCGGCGGACCATCTCGGCCCACAACCGGAGCACCCCGTCACCCGTCGACTGGTCGGTCGTCGTCGCGCGCAACGTCGCCGCCTACCGCACGGCTATGGAGCTGACGGGCTGACGGCCCCGTCCCCGGGCACCGGGCGTCGGCCGGCGCGGGTGATCACGCGTGCTGCGGCGTAGCCGATCAGGAAGATCACCAGACCACCGACCGCATCGAACAGGTAGTGGTTCCCGGTGATCACCACGACGTAGACCGTCGCCACCGGGTACAGGACGGCGAGCGCCTTGGCCCACCAGGAACGCACGCGGGGCAGGAAGACCCACATCCCCCAGAACGCCCATCCGCAGTGCAGCGACGGCATGGCCGCGAACTGGTTGGAGATGGCCTGCATCGTCGGCGACTCGAACGACCACAGCGTCGGATAGCTCACCAGGGTGTCGACGAAACCGAACCCCTGACCGTCACCGAGACTGTCGAGCAGTCGAGGTGGCATGAGGGGGAACGTCGCGAAGCCGATCAGACCGAGCAGGGTGCCGATCAGCAGGGTGTTGCGCCAGAGGGGGTAGTCGTCGGGGAAGCGGCGGTACAGGAACAACAGCCCGAAGAGCGTGACGACCATGTAGGCCGCGCCGTAGTAGTAGTTGGCCGCGATGACGAGCGGCTCGTAGCTCAGGGCCCAGTCCTGCATGCTCAGCTCGTGCCAGAGCCAGACGCTCTGCTGCCAGTCGATGATCCGCATGGCGTTGTCGTAGGCGGCCGCGGCGCTGGACTTGGAGACGTTGCGGACCGACTCGTAGACCAGGTAGACGGCGCCGACGATCAACAGTTCGCGCCACCAGACCAGCACGCCCCCGTCACGGAGGTTCCGGCGACGCCACCCGGCCAGGTTCGACCCCGCCCTCGACGGTTCGGCCATCGGGCCCGGTGCGGCGGTGTCGGCCACGATCAGGCCTTCTCCACCTTGAACAGCGTTCCCTCTGCGGACAGGACGTAGAGCTCCCCGTCGACGCCCTGGCCGAAGCTCACGAGAGAGTTCTCGGGCACGCTGACGCCGAGCGACCGCTCGTCGACGAGAACACCGTCGCGAACCAGGAGGCCTCGGATCTCACCCACGCAGTAGTCACCGTAGAGGTAGACGCCCTGCAATGCAGGAACGGCTCCACCCCGGTAGACGTAGCCGCCCGTGACGGAGCAGTTCCCTCCGTCGTGGTCGTACACGTGCACCGGGTCCACCAGGCCGTCGGGCGGGGTGCCGTCACGGAAGGCGCGGTCGCCCTCGCGCCAGTTCCACCCGAGGTTGGTGCCGAGCCCCGCGCCCGCTGCGGCCGGCAGCCAGTTCACCTCCTCGATCTCGTTCTGGCCCACGTCGGCCACCCACAGGTCACCTGTGGCCAGATCGAAGCTGAACCGCCACGGGTTGCGGACGCCGTAGAGGAAGATCTCGGGCGCCCCGCCGCCGGCGATGAACGGGTTGGACGCGGGAACGGCATACGCGACCCCGCCGCTCGGCGCCGAAGGATCGATGCGGAGGATCTTGCCCAGCAGCTCGTCGGTGTCCTGGCCGTTGTCGCCCGGATCGCCCGACCCTCCGCCGTCGCCGACACCGGCGTAGAGGAAGCCGTCGGGGCCCAGGGCGAGTTGGCCGCCGTTGTGGTTGGAGAAGTCGCGGTGGGGGATCGTCAGCAGCACCCGCCGAGAGCCGGCGTCGATGCCGACGCCGTCGCCCGTCGTGACGACGGCGTACTCGGCGACGACCACGTCCCCGCTGGGCAGGGTGTGGTACAGGTACACGGCGTCGCCGGTGGCATCGAAGGCGATGCCGAGCAGGCCCTGCTCACCCCGGCCCTGCGTCAGGTCACCCAGGTCGAGAACGGGCTCCGGGTCGGCGACGTAGCGCACCGGCCCAGGTGACCCGGTGGCAGGGTCGACGCTCGCCGTGCGGGTCACGCGTCGCACCGCACCGTCCTGCTCGGTGACCCAGAGCTCGCCGCCATCGGGACGGGGGGCCATGGCGGTGGGCTGATCGAGACCGTCGGCGACGGGGACGAGCGAGATGCGAGCGTCGATGGCGCCGGGATCCGACCCGGGCGCCGGCCCCGAGACGGTCGTGGTGGTCTCCGATCCGGTCGACGGCCGTGCGGAGTCGGTGTCGGAGCCGCCGCACGCCGTGACGAGGAGAGCGGTGGTGACGGCCACTCCGGCCGCGAGGAGAGCCGGACGACGCCGTCGTGGACGGCCCGTGGACAGCGACGTCGGATTGCGGCGGTGGGGGGACATGGCGGATCGCAGGGTACCGCCGGTCCGGTGCCGAACAGCCGCAGGGACGGCCACCGTCTGTGCCCTGCGAGAGCCGGGAAGATACGCTCGGAGTTCCCCGTCACGCAGAGTTGGTGTGCCCCCCGTGAAGACCCATCCGGCCGAAACGAGCCCCGACAGCCCCGGCCCGTTGCCCGGAGGCCTCCTCGGCGTCATCTTCTCCAAGATCAAGACCAAGGGCCCGCGCTACGTGATGGTGTCGGTGGTCAATGTGATCGTCGGAGCGGGGCTGCTGTTCGTGCTCCAGCGCTGGCTCCGGCCGACCGTGGCCAACCTCGTCGCCGTGGCCATCGGCGCCATCCCCGCCTACTACATGAGTCGGGCGTGGGTCTGGGGCAAGCGTGGCCGCAGCCACTGGAAGAAGGAGACCCTCCCCTTCTGGTCGTTCACGTTCGCCGGTCTCATCATGTCCACGGCGCTCATCTCCTACGTCGACAACCACACCACCAACCGCCTCGCCATCCTGTTCGCCCAGCTCTCGGCCTTCGGCGTGCTGTGGGTGCTGCGCTTCTTCCTCCTCGACAAGCTCTTCCACGTCGAGATCTACGAGGACGACACCCCCGACGAGGACTGAGCGGGGGCTCGCGCCCCTTGGCCATGGACCAGCACCGACGCGACGTGGCGGAGTCCGCCCGGGGCTTCATGCCCACCGACGAGGGCCTGGCCCTCCACCGCGCCGCCTCCACGGTGGCCGAGGGCGGCTCGCCGATGCTCGAGATCGGCAGCTACTGCGGGAAGTCGGCCGTCTACCTCGGTGCGGCGGCCCAGGTGCGGGGTACGGTGCTCTTCGCCCTCGACCACCATCGGGGATCCGAGGAGAACCAACCGGGCTGGGAATGGCACGAGCCCGACCTGGTCGACCCGGAGGTCGGTCGCATCGACACGTTGCCCCGATTCCGTCGGACCGTCCACGACGCCGGTCTCGAGGACAGCGTCATCGCCCTCGTCGGCGACTCCCCCACCGTGGGTCGGCACTGGCGCATCCCCTTGTCGCTGCTCTTCATCGACGGCGGCCACGGCGCCGAACCGGCCCATCGCGACTTCGAGATCTGGACCCCATGGGTCGAGCCGGGGGGCCTGCTGGCCATCCACGACGTCTTCCCCGACCCGGCCGACGGCGGTCGACCACCGTTCGAGATCTACTGCCGGGCGCTCGAGTCGGGGGAGTTCACCGACGTGTCGGCCACAGGGTCGCTCCGGGTGCTGCGCCGGTCGGCCTGAACCGCGAGGACGTCGCCCGTCAGTCCGTGGGGTCGGCCACGGACTCGTCGTCGAGCGTCACCAGGGCCGGGAGCGCGTCGTGGTCGACGAAGAGCGCCCAGGCCGGACTGGTGCGGCTGAGTGCGTCGGCGGCGAGCACGACCGACGGCATCGGTGTAGGTGGAGCGCTCGTCGGCGGGGAAGTGCACGCCGTCGGGCTGCACGATGCCGGTGAAGTAGTGGCCGTCGTCGTCGCGCAGGGCCTGGGCCCACGAGAACAGCTGGAGCGCCTGTTCGGCGTGCCCGAGCGACAGCTCGGCCATCAGGCACTCACAGGTCTCGGCCGCGGTGACCCACGGACGGTCGCTCACGCAGCGCACGCCCTGGCCGTCCATCACGAAGGTGTCCCGACGGGCGTCGAGCCGGGCCCGGGCGTCGTCGGGATGCAGCACCCCGGCCAGGACCGGGTAGTACCAGTCCATGGCCCAGCGGTGCTTCGGCGCGAAGGCGTCGGGAGCGTCGCCGGCGCAGTGCCGACGGATGACGTCGGCCAGCCGGGCCGCGCTGAGCTCCCAGTCGGGGCGCTCGTGACCGAGGAGCTCGGCGATGGCCACGGCGCAGCGCAGGCTGTGGCAGATGCTGGACGAGCCGGTCAGCAGGGCGAACGACCACGGGGTGCCGTCGGCGTGGCGGGCCCAGAGGATCTCGCCGCGCGGCGTCTGGAGGTCGAGCACGAAGTCGATGGCCCGCCTCGACGGTCGGCCACATCGCCTCGACGAAGCCCCGGTCGGCGTGCAGGAGCCAGTGGTGCCAGACCCCGGCGGCGGGTAGGCGATGGTGTTGGCGTCGAGCTTGTCCTGCTCGATGCCGTCGGCCAGGTAGTACTGGTGCCAGGAGCCGTCTGGGCGCTGGATGTCGACGAGCCACTGGTAGGCCCGCTCGGCCTCGGCGCGCAGACCCACGAGATCGAGGGCCATGGCCGCCTCGACGTGGTTCCACGGGTCGGCATGGCCGCCCGGGAACCAGGGGATCATGCCGTTGGGGAGCTGCCAGTCGGCGATGGCTTCGCCGGTGGCCCGGGCCTGGGTCGCGGTGAGCATCCCGGGGACCTCGGGAACGGCGTGCTCAGACATGGGCGAGGCTCCGCACGGGCTTGGTGGCGTAGACGACGAGCGACTTGCCGAGCACCGGGTTGAGCACCCGCTCGGTGACCTGGTGACGGCGGGGCGGCGACGATGTCCCACTCGAGCAGCCGGGGGTAGGCCCGCACGAGCGGATTGGTGTCGTTGGTGGGGCCGACCGCGCACCGCAGCCACCAGTAGGGCGAGTGCAGGGCATGGGCCAGGTGGGCGCCACCGGGTTCGAGGCCGGCACCCTGCATCTTCCGGCGCAGCTCGCCCTCGGTGTAGATCCGCACGTGGCCGCCCTCGACGAACGGTGCGTGGTACTCGTCGGACAGCGCCCAGCAGACCTTCTCGGGGAACCACGCAGGGACGGTCACGGCCATCGTGCCGCCCGGACGCAGCACCCGTGTGAGCTCGTCGAGCGCCGACAGGTCGTCGGGGACGTGCTCGATCACCTCGGAGGCGATGATGCGATCGAACGAGCCGTCGGCGAAGGGCAGACGGGTGGCGTCACCGTTCACCGCGGTGGCCGACATCTGTGGCGGCGCCTCGCCGGAGTCCTGCATGGCCTCGAAGACCCCGACCGTCTCGACGAGCTCGGGGACGGCCATGTCGCAGGCGACCACCCGTGCGCCACGGCGCAGCGCCTCGAAGGCGTGGCGGCCGAAGCCGCAGCCCGAGGTCGAGCAGACGATCGCCGGGCCGCAGGCCCAGTCGGTCGTAGTCGGCGGTGAGCATCAGGACCGCCCGCTGGTGGCCGGGGCGCCGACACCGGGTCGGCGGTACCGGGGGGCGCTGCCCGCCCCACCGGGGCGACGCATCTGGACGTGCGCGGTCTCGGCAAGAAGGGCCCGGTAGTGCTCGACGGTGCCCACCGCGGTGTGCCGCCAGGTCCATCGCTCGATGACCCGTTGGCGACCGGCGGCGCCGATGCGGTCGCGGAGCTCGGCGTCGTCGAGGGCGACCCCGATGGTTGCGGCCAGGGCCTCCGGGTCGCCCGGGGGGACGAGGAGCGCGGTCTCGTCGTCGGCGCCCACCACCTCGGGCAGAGCGCCGCCGGTGGTGGCCACGAGGGGCACGCCACAGGCCATGGCCTCGATGGCGGGGAGCGAGAACCCTTCGTACAGCGACGGCACGACGGCGACCTCGGACTCGGAGTACAGCTCGATGATGCGCTGCTCCGGGACGCCGGTGATGAAGGTGACGGCGTCACGCAGGCCGAGCTCGTCGATGATCCGGGCCGAGGGGCCGCCCTCCTTGAGCCGCCCGATCACGACGAGTTCGACGGGCCGCTCGGTCCGCAGCTTGGCCAACGCCTCGAGGAGGTAGCGCAGGCCCTTCATGGTCACGTCGGCGCTCGCGGTGGTGATGAGCCGCCCGGGGACCCGCGGCACACCGGGGAGGGGGCGGAAGAGCTCCTGGTCGACGCCGACCGGGACGACGTGGAGCCGATCGAGGGGCACGTCGTGATCGGCGTGGATGTCGGCGAGCGAGTTCTTCGACACGGTGATGAGGCGGGGCATCCGGTTGGCGACCCGGGTCTGCATCTTGGTGAACCCGTACCACCGCGCCTTGGAGAACCGCTTCCACGGGGTCTCGGCGTACTCCATCTCGAGGCGTCGGTCGACGGTGATGGGGTGGTGGATCGTGGCCAGCACGGGCAGGCCGGCGCGCTCGATGCCGAGCAGGCCGTAGCCGAGGGACTGGTTGTCCTGGACCAGGTCGAAGTCGTCGACGCGGGACGCAGGTGCTGCCAGGCCCGGATGCTGAACGCCAGCGGCTCCGGGAAGCTGCCGCCCATGAACGACGCCACCTCCACGAGATCGCCCCAGGTCTTGACCTCCCAGGGCCCGGGGAGACGCATCGGGAACTGGTCGTTGTAGATGTCGAGGCTGGGGAGCTCGACGAGCGGGACCCGCTCGTCGAGGACGGGAACGGCTGGCCGCCGAGGACCTCGACCTCGTGACCGAGATCGGCCAGCGCCTTGGTCAGGTGCCGGGTGTACACGCCCTGTCCGCCCACGTGCGGCTTTCCCCGGTAGCCGAGGAACGCGATGCGTAGTGCCAGGTCGCCATCGGCAGCGGTGGCCACCGATCGCCTGGGCTCTCCGGGGGATGACGGTGACGCAGGACGGACGGACATGAGCGGTCAAGTCTCGTTTGGCCCTCGCGGACGGTCAAGCTCACGACGCCGGCACTGACAGACTGCCGAGCGTGCGAGCAGTGGTGCAGCGGGTCACGCGGGCGGCGGTGGGCGTCGAGGGCACGGAGGTGGCCCGGATCGGGACCGGTCTGTGCGTCCTGATCGGGGTGACCCACGACGACACCGCCGGAGCGGCGCGCTCACTGGCGGCAAAGCTGTGGCGCCTGCGGATCTTCCCGGACGATGGGGGTCGCATGGATCGGTCGGCGGAGGAGATCGGCGCCGAGGTCCTGGTGGTGTCGCAGTTCACGCTCTACGGCGACACGTCGAGGGGACGCCGGCCCGGATGGAGCAGGGCCGCGCCCGGCGATCTGGCCGAACCCCTGGTCGACGCCGTCGTCGCCGAGCTGCGGGCCCTCGGGGCGACGGTGGCCACGGGCCAGTTCGGCGCCGACATGCGGGTGGAGCTGGTCAACGACGGCCCGGTCACGCTCCTGGTGGAGACCTGACCGGCCGGCCGCTTCTGCCGCGGTCGAAGTGTCGGCCGCGTGCGGCCGCCACCCACCCCCCGATCATCAGGAGCGCAGCGAGGGCGACGACCGGCAGGGGACCGACGACCGTGGCGATCGTGCGACCGTCGCGCCGGGTGACGGTCTCCTGGATCACCGCCCGTTCGCTGACCCCGGTTCGGGCGATCACGTCACCGTCGGGATCGACGACGGCGCTGAAACCGGTGGGCGCCGCCTGCAGGACCCATCGCCCCGTCTCGATGGCGCGGAGTCGGCTCGAGGCCACCTGTTGGCTCTGGACCTGGGTGAGCCAGTACGACGATCCGTTCGTGGGGTTGAGGACGACCTCACCGCCCTCCTGCACACCCTCGCGCACACGCTGGGTGAAGAAGACCTCCCACGAGATCGCCACCCCGAACGTCCCCGCGTCCGTCCGCAGCACCGCCGGCGCCGTGCCGATGATGGCATCGCGGGCACTGAGCGCGGCAGAGCCGGCGACGCGTTCGATCAGCGGCCTGAAGGGCACGTACTCGCCGAAGGGCACCCGGAGGACCTTGTCGAAACGGTCGCCGAGATCCCCGTCGGCGTCGTAGACGACGGCGAAATTGGTGAAGCGCTCCTTGTCGATCCCTTCGGTGACACCGACCACGACGGTTGTGTCGAGCCGGCGGGCGAGCGCGGCCAGCTCGCGGTGCTCCCGACTCGCCGTGAGCGGACCTTCCACGGCCACCACGTTCTCGGGCCAGAGCACGAGGTCGACCGGCGTCTCCACTTCGTCGCTGGCCTCGATGTGGCGGTCGAAGACCTCGTCGGGATCGGTGTCGGACGCCCGGGTGCCCTGCGGTCCCCCACCCTGGACGATCGCCACCGTGAGGTCGGCCACGTCGGCGCCCTTCGGCGCCGACATCGACATCGCCCAACCCAGCACCACGACCGCCAACGCCAACCCGGCGACCCGCCAGCGCCGGTCCCACGCCGCGGACAGAGCCACGCCGCCGATTCCGACCATCAGCACCACCCCGATGGCGCTGCCCACCCGGGCCACCTGAGCGAGCGGTGCATCGGCCTGGCTCATGGCCACCGTGGCCAGGGGAACTCCCTCGAACGGGAAGGCCCAGCGGGCGGCCTCACACAGGACGAGCGCTCCCGGCAGGGCCAGCCACCTCACCCACGGTCGGGTGCTGGTGCCCGGCACGAGGGTCCCGGCCACACCCACGTACGCGGCGAACCAGAGCACGGCCACCACGTACCCCGGGCTCGTGAGGTCCCACATCCACAGCAACGCCGGCGCCAGCCACGCCAGGCCGAACAGGAAGGAACGCCCGAACCGCGACCGCGCCCTGCGGCCGGCCAGCGCCCGATCCCAGAGGGCCACGCCGCCGAAGGCCAGAGGCCACCAGCCCCACGGGGGCACCGACAGCGCCAACAGGCATCCACCGGCCAACGCCGACAGCACACCCCTGACGCGATCGGAGGGAGCGGGCAGGGGGGGCACGGCCGACCATCATTGCCGCCGCGGGCACGCCGCTCCGGGTCACCGGCGCGATGACGGGCCTCAGGGAGCGGTGGGCACGTCCAGTCGGGGTGGCAACAGCAGCACGCCGATCTCGTCGTAGGTGAGGACCTCGGCCTCGACGGTCATCGGCTCGCCGACCCTGAACCGCAACTGCATCGAGAGGGTGGTCCCGGCGACCGGCGTGAGCCCGGTCAACAGGAGTTGATCACCACCGGGCTGGAGGCGGACCGTCTCGTAGCCCGGGAGCCTGAGCGATTCCCTCTCGCTGAGCTCCGAGACGCCGGTGGTGGGATCCACGACCCGGCGTTGCAGGGTGACCGTGGCGCCGGCGACGTCGACACCGACGAGGTCGTCGCCTCCGCCGTCGTTGACCAGCACCAGGTAGCCGCCCGCAGGATCGGTGCCGGCGCCGACGTAGGCGCCCTCGACGGAGATGTCGGGGGGCTGGGAACCGAAAGGCCGGGCGATGGCCATCACCACGACCAGCGCGATGCCGCCGAGCACCACCAGGGCGGGCGCCCACCGCCGCAGCGGGCCAGCGCTCGGCTGCTCGGGCTCCTCGATCGGCTGGGACTCGATGGACATGAGGGCCTCCAGGGGCCGGCGGCCCTCCCGAGATCCTTGCCGCATCGACCCGCCGCGGTCAGATCGGGCCGGCCCACCTTCGGTACCGACGACCGGACATGCCAGGATGACGGCGTGCCCGGTAGCGCTTCCCCCCTCGACCCGGACGCCATGGCCACGCTCCGTGCGCCCGGCGACGAACGTGAGCGGGCCGCACTGGCGGCCGTCGTCGAGGTGGCTCGCACGAGCGGAATGGGCGACCGGGGCGCCGGCATCTTCCGTTCCGGCTCCGCGGTCATCGTGGGACTCCCCTCGGCGCAGGTGCTCGGGCGCGTCGATGCCCCCGACCGGGAGGAATCCGCCCGCCGGCAGGTCATCGTCTCTGAGCTCCTCGCCGATGTCGGCGTCGCCGCGATCACCGTCAGCGAGCCCTACGACCAGCCGGTGATCACCGAAGCCGGTGCCGTCACGATGTGGCACTGGTTGAGGGTCGTGGGAGGAGAGGTGACACCGCGCGAACTCGGCCGCCTGGCCCGATCGTTGCACGACGGCACCCGCGGGGGAGTCAGCGAGGTGCCCGACTTCGACCTGCTCACGGCGGTGAGGGGCGAGCTCGACCGGGCCCAGGAGCTCGGCCACACCTCGCCGGACGACCTCGCCCTGCTCCGGGACCGCACCGACCGGCTGGCCGCGGCATGGCCTGCGCCGGAGGACGATCCCCTCGGGATGGCGGTCGTCCACGGCGACCTGCATCGCCACAACGTGCTGCAGACCTCGACAGGGCCGGTGCTCGTCGACCTCGAGATGTCCGGGGTGGGTCCGGTGTGCGCCGACATCGTGCCGCAGGTGGTCGCCGTACGCCGATACGGAGCGCCACCACGCGTCCTCGACGAGTTCTTGGCCGGCTATGGGTTGGAGGCCAGTGGTTGGCCCGGCTTCGAGGTCCTCGTGCAGGCCTACGAGCTCTGGACGACCGCGTGGGCGGTCAGCAATCGGGGCCAGTCGGCCCAACTCGAGGACGAAGCCGAGGTGCGCCTCGATCGCTGGCGACCCGGGCACCGCTTCCCCCGCCCCTGGGCCCTGCGCTGACCGCTGCTCAACCCTGGGGTGAACCACCCACCTCGGCCATCCGGGCCAGCCACCGGGCCAGGGGTTCGAGGAGGTGGGCGCCGAGTCGGTGGCCTCCGAGGACGTCGTGCCAGTCCACCCGAGCCCCCCAACGTTCCAGGGCCCGTGCGGCTCCGCGACCCCGGATCGGTTCGACAGCGCGGTCGTCGGTGCCGTGGACGAGGAGAACGGAACGACCTTCGACCCGTGAACCATCGAGCCCGCCCTCCCGATGGGGAAGGTACGCCGCCAGGGCGGCGATCGCCGCGGGGGGAGATCCCAGTGCAGGATCGAGGCTGGTGGCCAACGCAGCCGCCCCGCCCTGGGAATGACCGCCGAGCACGACCGCCGAACGATCGATCCCCGCCGCACCGGCCACCTGGTCGAGGGCGGCATCGATGGCCGCGGCCGCTCGAGCCACCCCTTCGGGATCGGGGCCGTCGTCGTCGACCTGGTACCACATCGGCCCGTGATCCCCGTCGGCGAAGGGCTCGGCCACGGCCACCAGCCACGCGCCGCCCGGATCGATCAGGTCGAGATGGTCGGTGAAGACGGCGCTCGTGTCGCCGTAGCCCGGCAGCAGCAGAACGGCCCGCCCTGGGGAGGGCGGGCCGTGCAGGACGAGATCGGGAGCGAGGGGCAGAGGGTCGCTCAGATGCGGCCGTAGCCCGACGGGGTCTTCCACCAACCGTCGAGCGCCGTGACGCCGGTGGCGGCACGCGAGCTGAAGGCATGCACGATCTGGTTGCCACCCATGTAGAGCGCCACGTGCTCGGAGCCACCCGAGCCCCAGAAGACGAGATCGCCGGGCTGGAGCTGCGACCGGGAGATCCGGGTGGTCGATGCGTACTGTGCTCCGCTGTAGTGCGGCAGGGAGATGCCGACCTGCTGGAAGGCCCAGACCATGAGGCCGGAGCAGTCGAAGGTGTTCGGTCCGGCGGAACCCCAGACGTACCGCGAGCCGACCTTGCTCAGAGCGGCATCGATGGCGCCGGCCAGGCCACCGCGCATGCTCGGGGCCGGTCCGGAGGATTCTGGGGCCGGTGCCGGGCTGCTGTTGCCACCGCCACCGGTGGAGCGAGGAGCGGGAGCCGTCGACTGCGACGAGGACGAGGACGAGGAGGAGGGTGCCGGCGTGGCGGCGGCACGCGCTGCGCTCTCGGCGGCGGCGCGCTCGGCCGCTGCCGCGGCAGCCGCAGCAGCTCGCCGGGCCTCTTCTTCACGGACCAGCGTGGCCAGCTCGCCCTGCACACGCTCGTTCACGCTGCGCTGGGCTTCGGTGGCCTGCTGAGCCTCGGCGCGGGTGGAGGCCATCTCGTCGCTGACGCGTTCGGCCTCGGCCTGGGCCTGCTGGAGGCGCTTCGTCTCGTCCTCGGCCTGACGCTGCATGGCGCTGAGGCTGTCGACGAGATCCTGGCGGTTGCCGTTGGTGACCTCGATGTAGGACTTCTTGGCCGGCGCAGTATCTCCGTCGGCGGTGAGAAGGGCATTCAGCTCGGGGCTGTCGTTGCCGCTCTGGTACGCCTTCACGGCGAAGGTACGCATCTCACCGCGGCGCTGGTCGAGCTCGGCGTTGGTCTGGTCGACACGAACCTGGGCCTCGCTGACCTTCTCCTCGGCCTGGGAGAGCTCGTAGCGCGACGCCTCGTAACGGGCGTTGATGTCCATCAGCTCGCGGTCGAGGCTCGCCAGCTCGGAGGCCACGGCGGCCGCTTCGGCGCGCTTCGACTCGATCGACTGGGCGCCGGCGGGCAGGGCGGACGCGAGGGGCACGGCCAGCAGGCCGGAGACGACGACTGCGGACAGCACGATTCGGCGGCGTCGGGGCGCCCGGGGGGTCTGTTCAGATCGCATTGTTGCGGAATCTTTACAGAAGAGCGTCAACATCGCAACGCCATCGACCGAATCCTCCCCTGACCTGGGCCTTTCGACGCAACCTCGCCGCCCACCCACCGTTCATGTCGCGGACGGCCCCACGGCGACCGCCTGCGCAGCGGCGGCGCGCCCCTGACGAACACAGGCGGGCAGGCCCAGGCCGTCGCAGGCCGCGCCGGCCAACACCAACCCGGGTGCCTCGTCGGCCAGCTCCTGGCGCCAGGCCCGGAGGCGCCCGAGGTGCCCGGGGCGGAACTGCGGGAGCGCGTCGGTCCATCGTGTGACCCGGACCTGCATCGGCGCCTCTGCCAGCCCCATCGTTCGATCCAGGTCGTCGCCCAGCACCCGAACGAGGTCGGCGTCGTCGAGCTCGAGCGCGGCGGTGTCACCGTGACGACCGGCCGAGAGCCGCAACACCGCCACGTCCGGGTCGGCGAGGTGCGCCCATTTCGCCGAGGCCCACGAGCACGCCGTGAGCGCACCCAACGCCTCGCCACCCGAAACGAGGAAGCCCGAGGCGTCGAGCTCACGGCCGAGGGCGTCACGACGGACCGCCATCGCGACCATGGCCACCGACGCGTACTCGAGCGCGGCCAGTCCCTCGGCAGCGCCCGGTGCGTGCGGGGCGAGGAGCTCCGCGGCCACGAACGCAGGGGTGGTGACGACGACGGCGTCGGCGTCGACAGGGCCGGCGGGCGTGTGAACCGTCCAGCGGCCGTCGGCACCTCGCACGATGGACCCGGCGGGACACGAGCGGTGCACCGCCACGCCCGCGGCGACGAGGCGGGACAGCAGGAGGTCGGTCAGAGCCTGGGTGCCGATGGGGATGCCCCGGAACACGGGCGCATCGGGATCGGCACCCGCAGCTCGGGCGGCCGCCGCTTGGGACCGCAGACCCGCCACGAGGCTCGGATCGGTGCGGGCGGCGGCGCCGAGCTGCGCCGCGCCGGCAGCGACGCTGAGTCGATCGGCATCACCCGCGTTGACGCCCGACAGCAGCGGGGCCACGAGCCGTTCGAAGACCTCGTCGCCGAGTCGCCGCCGCACCAACGACCCGACCGACTCGTCGCCGTCGCTGTCGGGCTGGCCAGATGGTTCGTCGGGCAACCACTGGGTGGTGGCCAGATCGCGGCGGGCGCGCTCGACGGCCGCGGGGCTGACGATCCCCGACGCGGACAACGCCTCCAGATCGGTCGGCACCCCGAGCACGAGCCCTGCCGGCAGCCGCCGCAACTCACCACCGGCGAAGACCAGGGCGGACCGCTGCGCCGGTGAGGTCAGGAGAGGCCCGAGACCGAGCTCTTCGCAGAGCTCGACGGCTTCGGGGACACGGGCCAGGAAGGCATCGGCACCGCAGTCGACCGGTCGTCCCGCGAACGGTGTGGTCAGGATCTTCCCGCCCACCCGATCAGCGGCTTCGAGCACGATGACACTCCACCCGGGATGGCGGGTGGCGACCGAGTGGGCCGTGGTGAGGCCTGTGAGGCCCGCACCGACGACGACCACCCGCCGGGTGGGATGGGCCGTCACGCCGTCGCTGCTCCGTTCGACGCCTCGATGACCCGATCGGCCAGCGCCCCCATCACCGAGGGGTCGGCGTTGAGCGACCGGGTCCGGGCGAAGTCCAGCCCGAGCTCGCCCGCCACCCCGGCCGCTTCGATGTCGAGGTCGTAGAGCACTTCGAGGTGATCGGCGGTGAAGCCCTGCGCGCACACCAGCACGCCGTCGGTGGCACCCGTGGCGGCCAGCTCGCGGATGACCTCGAGAACGTCCGGACCGCGCCAGGGCTCGGGGGTGCGACCGGCGCTCTGCCAGGCCAGCGCCCACTCCGGCCACGGCGACAGGCCGACCTCGCCGGCCACCATGGCTGCGCTCTCGCGGAGGAGCTCGGGATAGGGATCGTCGGCGAGGACCCGCTCGGGGAGCGAATGCGCCGTGAACAGCACCTTGTGGCGCGCCGGCAGCGTCGTACGTGCGTCCCGCACGGCCGCGGCGAGAAAATCGACGTAGGCCGGTTCGGTGTGCCAGTGGTCGATGCGGTGCAGGGTGAGCCCGTGCTCGGCCGCCGCCTCGCCAGCGCGCGCTGTTGGTACTGACCCACGCTGAAGCCCGAGTAGTGCGGGGCCAGGACCAGCCCGACGACGTCGCGCACGCCGGCCGCGGCCAGCTCGGCGATGCCGTCCTCGATGAAGGGCGCGGCGTGCTTCTGGCCGAGGGCGACGACCCAACGACCCGGTTGGCGCTCGTCGAGCGCCGTGGCCAGCGCCGATCGCTGGGCCTCGGTGAGAGCGGCGAGCGGTGAGATGCCCCCGATGGCGTCGTAGCGACCCTTCAACTCGGCCAACAGCTCCGCAGTGGGCGGACGGCCGCGGCGGATGTGGGTGTAGTAGGCCTCGACGTCGTCAGGGGTGCGTGGGGTGCCGTAGGCCATGACGAGCAGGCCCTGAGGAGCCTCGGTCATCGGTCGTCCTCCGTGTGTCCGTCCGCCGCGACCCCCGGACCGTCACAACGCCCTTCGGTGTGCACGAGCCCGACGACCCGCTCGAGCACCTCGGGATCGAGCTCGGGGAGCACGCCGTGACCGAGGTTGAAGATGTGGCCCGGATGCCCGTCATTGCGGGTGAGCACGTCACGGGTTCCCTCCGCTACCGCCTCCCAGGGAGCCAGGCAGAGCGCCGGGTCGAGGTTGCCCTGGAGCGCAACACCCGCGGGCACGCGCGTGCGGGCGGCGTCGATGGGCACCCGCCAGTCGACGCCGACGACGTCGGCGCCCGCGGCCGCCATCAGGCCGAGGAGCTCCCCGGTCCCGACCCCGAAGTGGATCCGGGGCACGTCGAGGTCGGCCACCTCGGCGAAGAGGCGCTGGCTGTGGGGCAGCACGAACTGCTGGTACACGGGCGGGCTGAGCGCCCCGGCCCAGCTGTCGAAGACCTGCAGGGCGTTGGCGCCGTTGTCGACCTGCGACCGCAGGGAGGCGACCGCGAGGTCGACGAGGCGGTCCATGAGGGCGTGCCACAAGGTCGGGTCGCCGTGCATGAGGGCCTTGGTGAGACCGTAGGTGCGCGACGGTCGACCCTCGATGAGGTAGCTGGCCACGGTGAACGGGGCGCCGGCGAACCCGATGAGCGGCACCGACAGTTCGCGCCGCAGGATCCTGACCGTCTCCAACACGTACGGGGTGTCGGCCTCGGGATCGAGGGGTCGCAGCCGGTCGAGGTCGGCGGCGGACCGGAACGGGCGCTCCACGACAGGACCCACGCCGGGGGCCACGTCGACCCCGAAGCCGATGGCGTGCACGGGGACGACGATGTCGGAGTAGAGGATCGCGGCGTCGACGCCGTAGCGGCGGACGGGCTGGAGAGTGATCTCGGCCGAGAGCTCCGGGTCGGCGATGGCGTCGAGGATGCTCCCCTCCCCCCGTACGGCGCGGTACTCGGGGAGGGAGCGACCGGCCTGGCGCATGAACCACACCGGTACGCGGTCGGCCGGACCGCCCGGCAGGCCGCGGCAGGCACGCAGGAACGGCGGGAGGGCGTCGGTGGGCACCGGGTCAACCTACTGCCGGCACCCCACCCCATCCGTGGTCGGCCAGCACGCCACCCGGTGCGTCGCGTCCGCACCCCGCGGGTAGCATGGCCGATCCCCCGGGAGGCCGTTGCGCCCCCGGCCCACGACTCCGCCGGCTCCCGCCGGCCCGACGGTGCCCATGGCCAACCACCCTGATCTGGCAGCCGAGCAGGCCTACCTCGACCGGGCCCACGCCTGCCTCGAGGCCAGCCGTGAGGCCGCAACCCGGCTCACGTCGATGGTCGAGGTCGGTCGTGGTGGCACCGAGCAGGCCCGCTACGAGCGTGAAGTCATCATCGACACGGTCGTCAACCGGCTCCAGCAACTGCAGCTCGGCGACGCCGCGCTGTGCTTCGGCCGGATCGACCGACCGCTCGACGACGAGGGCCTCGACAACGGTCACGGAGGCAACGGCGACGAGGAAGCACCGCGGCCGTCGATCGAGAGCTTCTACATCGGACGCATCGCCGTCAGCGACGAGGACCAGGAGCCCGTCATCGTCGACTGGAGGGCCCCGGTGGCCGAGCCCTTCTACCGGGCCACGGGTCGCCAGCCCATGGGGCTGTCGCGGCGCCGGCACTTCGCCACGCGGGGCCGCACCCTCCTCGGCATCGAGGACGAGCTCTTCGGCGACGCGCTCGAGCAGTACGGCATCGCCGCCGAGCGTCCCGACGCCGACCGGCCCGAGATCACCGGCCAGGGGGCGCTGTTCTCCGCCCTCGAGACGGCCCGCACCGGCCGGCTCGGCGACATCGTGGCCACGATCCAGGGCGAGCAGGACGAGATCATCCGCGGCGCGCTACCCGGCGTCCTCGTCGTCCAGGGCGGTCCGGGTACCGGCAAGACGGTGGTGGCACTGCACCGCGCCGCCTATCTCCTCTACACGCACCGGTTCCCGCTGGAGGGCCAGGGCGTGCTGGTGATCGGGCCGAACCGCCTCTTCCTGGGCTACATCGAACAGGTCCTTCCCTCACTGGGCGAAGCGGGCATCGAGCTCGCCGTGCTCGCCGACCTCGTCCCCGAGGGCCGCATCCAGGGCTACGACCGGGGTCTCACCGCAAGGGTCAAGGGAGACCCGCGGATGACGAAGTTCCTGGCCCGGGCGGTCACGGACCGCGAACGACCGCTGCGCACCGATCTGCACGTCGGCTACGGCCTCCAACGTCTCACCCTGAGCCGCGATCGAAGTGCGCGAATCGTGAGCGAGGCCCGCCGACGGTACCGACGGCACAACGGCGGGCGGCGCTTCGTCGAGACAGAGGTCTTCGCCGAGCTGGCCCTGTCGGGGCACGGCGAGCTGGCGGCGTCGGAGGTTCGGGACCGGCTCCGGCAGGATCCGTCGGTCCGCGAAGCGCTGGAGTGGATGTGGCCGGTGCTCACCCCGGCCCAGCTCCTCCACGACCTCTACGGGGCCCCGGCACTGCTGCGCCACGCCGGTCGCGGCCTGATGACCGACGACGAATGGCGTGCTCTGCGCCGCCCTCGCTCCGAAGTGGTGGACGGGGTCACGTGGACGACCGACGACGCACCGCTGCTCGACGAGGCCCGGGCCATCCTCGGACCGAAGCCCCGTCGGGGCCGATCGGCGGGGGCGACCGCATCGGGCGACGACGAGATCCGGACCTACGGCCACATCGTGGTCGACGAGGCCCAGGACCTCTCCCCCATGCAGTTGCGGATGCTCGAACGGCGATCCCTCAACGGCTCGATGACCATCGTGGGCGACATCGCCCAGGCGACGGGCCAGTGGGCGCACGCCTCGTGGGACGAGATCCTCGAACGGCTCCCCGACCGGCGCCCGCCTCGTCGCGCCGAGCTCACCCTCGGCTACCGGCTGCCGGCACCGATCATGGCGCTCGCAGCCCGTGTGCTGCGTCATGCCGCGCCCGAGATCACCCCACCCCGGTCTGTCCGCGAGGACGGCGCGGAGCCGGTGATCATCCCCGCACCGCCGGGCGACCTCGTCACGGGCGCCGTGGCTGCGACCTTGGCCGAGCGCCGGGCAGTCGATCCCGGCCAGGTGGCGGTCATCTGCCCCGCGTCGATGGTCGACCCGGTGTGCGCCGGACTGGCCGCCGCCGAGGTGCCCTTCGGTCGCGCCACCCGTAGCGGCCTCGAACAGCAGGTCACCGTGGTGGAGGTGGGCCTGGTCAAGGGCCTCGAGGTCGACGCCGCAGTGGTCGTCGAGCCGGCCCGTATCGTCGACGAGGAGGCCCAGGGCGAACGGGCGCTCTACGTGGCCCTGACCCGGGCGACGAAGCGCCTCGCCGTCGTGCACGAGGCCCCGCTACCGGCATCGCTGATCGACTGACGGATCGCCGGGACACCGCCGGGCCTCCGGGCACCGGATCCGGTCGCCCGGACCTCAGCGGGCGGTGACGAGGATGCGCCCACTGGCGAAGGCGCCGATGCCCACGTGGGCGCCGGCGATCTCGACGGTGGTGGTGCCGTCGGGCGAGGCCGCGGTGACCACACCCTCGTGACCGGGGAGCAGCGACGACGACTCGAGGAAGTCGAGCACGCCGGGGGCGAACTCGAGCTCTTCGGGGATCCGCGACACGGTGAACTCGGTGCCCACGCTCAGGCTGTCGAGGCTCACCGCGTCGGGTGCCGCGTACGCGGTTCCCGGGATGGGGTTGCCGTGCGGGCAGGTGGTCGGGTCGCCGAGGACCCGGGTCATGGCCACCTCGACCGTCGGGGAGATGACGTGCTCCCATCGTCCGGCCTCGACGTGGGCATCGGCCCACGACAGGCCCAGGATGTCGGTGAGGAACCGTTCGGCCAGGCGGTGTCGGCGCACCACCGACTCGGCCAACTCGGTGCCGTTGAGGGTGAGCTTGATGGCTCCCGAGTCGACGGTGACGAGTCCGGCCTTCTCCATCCTGCGGATCATCTCCGAGACGGCGGGACGTGAGACGTCGAGTCGTTCGGCCACCCGGGCCTGGATGACGTCGAGGGCGTCCTCGCGTAGCTCGAAGATCGTCTCGCAGTACTCCTCGAACGCCGGGTGCCACTCTCGGGTCGCGGGGGCAGCCATGACCGCGAAGTCTACGAGGCGCATGGTCGCCGTGCCTCGGCGGGAAGCCCGAAGACGGGGCGCCGCCCTCCGACGGGAGAACGGCTGTCGCGCCTGCTCGGTAGCGTGAGCGGGTGGCGTCGGACCCATCCCTCGAACCGTTCTCCGAACCCGTCCGCGCCTGGTTCTCGACCACCTTCGCGACCCCCACCCCACCACAGGCCCAGGGCTGGCCGGCCATCGCCGGAGGCGACCACACCCTGGTGCTCGCGCCCACCGGCTCCGGCAAGACGCTCGCCGCCTTCCTCTGGGGGCTCGACCGACTCGTCACCGCACCCGTCCCCCAGGACCGGGAGCGACGGACGCGCCTGCTCTACGTGTCGCCACTGCGAGCTCTGGCCGTCGACGTCGAGAAGAACCTCCGCAGCCCCCTCGCCGGCATCGCCCTGGCCGCAGAGCGACTCGGGGTGCCCTTCACCGCCCCGACCGTGGCCATGCGCACCGGCGACACGCCGGCCGACGAGCGGCGGCGCATGCTGCGCCACCCCGCCGACCTGCTCATCACGACCCCCGAGTCCCTCTACCTCATGCTCACCTCCCAGGCCCGCGAGACGCTGCGCGGCGTCGAGGCCGTGATCATCGACGAGATCCACGCCGTGGCCCCCACCAAGCGCGGCGCCCACCTCTCCCTCACGCTCGAACGCCTCGATGCGGTCACCGACCACCCGGTCCAACGCATCGGCCTCTCGGCCACGCAACGCCCGCTCGACGAGATCGCCCGCTTCCTGGGCGGACAGGACGGCGCGTCGGGCCGAGCCCGACCCGTCACCATCGTCGACGCCGGGGTCCGCAAGCCGCTGGAGATCGACGTCGTCGTCCCCATCGAGGACATGGGCGCCCTGGGCGAGGAGATCGACGAACCCGTCAGCGGCCCCGCGGCCGCGGGCCCCGTGCGGCGCAGCATCTGGCCCTCGATGCACCCCCGACTGCTCGATCTGGTCGAACAGCACCGCAGCACGATCATCTTCGTCAACGCCCGCCGGCTGGCCGAGCGGCTCGCCACACGCCTCAACGAGCTCCACTTCGAAGGTGAGGACCGCGCCGGCGAGAACCAGGGCTCAGGCGCAGCCGCAGGCGAGGAGCTGGTGATGGCGCATCACGGTTCGCTCAGCCGCGAACGGCGCCTGCTCATCGAGGACCGGCTGAAGCGGGGAGAGCTGAAGGGGTTGGTCGCCACCAGCTCGCTGGAGCTGGGCATCGACATGGGCGCGGTCGACCAGGTCGTACAGGTCGAATCGCCCGGCGCGGTGAGTCGGGGGCTGCAGCGGGTGGGTCGCGCCGGCCACCAGGTGGGCGAGCCGAGCCGGGGCACGTTCTTCCCCAAGCACCGCAACGACCTGCTCGAGACCGCCGTCGTGGTCGACCGCATGCAACAAGGGCTGATCGAGCACACCCGGTACCCGCGCAGCCCCCTCGACGTGCTGGCCCAGCAGATCGTGGCCATGGTGGCCATGGAGGACTGGACCGTGGACGATCTCGCCCGGGTGATCCGTTCGTCGGCCAACTATGCGGAGCTGGGTGACGACGTCCTCGCCAACGTGCTCGATCTCCTGGCCGGCCGGTACCCCAGCGAGGAGTTCGGTGAGCTCCGACCCCGGATCGTCTGGGACCGGATCGACGGGGTCGTGCGCGCCCGGGCCGGGGCGCAACGACTCGCCGTCACCAGCGGCGGCACCATCGTCGACCGCGGCCTCTTCGGTGTGTTCCTCCCCGACGGGACCCGCGTCGGGGAGCTCGACGAGGAGATGGTCTACGAGAGCCGCCCCGGTGAGACCTTCCTCCTGGGCGCCTCCACGTGGCGGATCGAGGACATCACCCACGAACGGGTCGTGGTCAGCCCGGCCCCCGGTCAACCGGGCAAGATGCCGTTCTGGCACGGCGACGGACCCGGTCGGCCCCTCGAGCTGGGCCGGGCTCTCGGCGAGTTCGTGCGCACGATCAGGGGCCTGCCCCCCGACGAGGCGAGGGAGCGGCTGCGCACCCGCCACCGCCTCGACGAACTGGCCGCGGCCAACCTCGTGGCCTACCTCGACGAGCAGGCCGACGCCTGTGACGGCGTCGTGCCCGACGACCGCACCATCGTCGTCGAACGCTTCCGCGACGAGATCGGCGACTGGCGGGTGTGCGTGCACACCCCGTTCGGGGCGCAGGTCCACGCGCCCTGGGGCATGGCCCTGCAGGCCCGGCTGGCCGAGCGATGGGGTGTCGAGGTCGAGCTGATCTGGAGCGACGACGGCATCGTGATGCGACTCCCCGAGGCGATCGACGCCTTTCCGGTGGAAGAGCTGTCGATCGACCCCGGCGAGATCGACGAGGCGGTCATCGCCCAGCTCCCGCAGACGGCCATGTTCGCCGGGCGCTTCCGCGAGTGCGCGGCCCGGGCGCTGCTGTTGCCGCGCCGTCGTCCCGACCGGCGCACGCCGCTGTGGCAACAACGCCAGCGCGCCGCCGACCTGCTCACCGTCGCCGCCCGCTACCCCGACTTCCCGATCCTGCTCGAGACGACCCGCGAGTGCCTCAACGACGTCTTCGACCTGCCCGCCCTGCGCGAGGTGCTCACCGACCTGCGGTCACGGAAGGTGATGGTCGTCGCGGTCGACACGCCCAGAGCGTCGCCGTTCGCCCAGTCGCTCCTCTTCGGTTGGATCGCGGTGTACATGTACGGCGGCGACGCGCCGCTGGCCGAACGTCGGGCGGCTGCACTGGCCCTCGATCGTGATCTGCTGCGCGAGCTGCTCGGCGCCGAGGAGCTGCGCGACCTGCTCGACCCCTCGGTCCTCGCCGACCTCGAGCTCGAGCTGCAGAGACTCACCGACGGCCGACGGGCCCGGGACCTCGACGAGGCCCACGACCTCCTGCGCCTGCTCGGACCGTTGTCACGGTGGGAGATAGAAGCCCGGTGCGAGCCGGCCGACGGTCGCGGCGAGGCTACCGTGGCCGACTGGCTCGACGAGCTGGTGGCGACGCGGCGGGCGATCGTGGTGGCTGTCGGCGACGAGGAGCGCATGGCTGCGGCCGAGGACGCCGCCCGCCTCCGCGATGCGCTCGGGGTGGCGCTGCCGCCCGGGCTCCCCGCCGCCTTCACCGACCCCGTCCCCGATCCCCTGGGTGACCTGGTCGCCCGCTTCGCCCGGACCCACGGGCCCTTCGTGACCACCCAGGCGGCCGGCCGGTACGGCGCCTCGACCGACCGAGTGCTGGCCGTGCTCGAACGACTCGAGGCCGAGGGGCGGGTGGTGCGCGGCGAGTTCCGCCCCGACGGCATCGAGCGGGAGTGGGTCGACGACGACGTGCTGCGCCAGCTCCGCCGACGCTCGCTGGCCGCCCTGCGCCACGAGGTCGAACCGGTCGAGGGCGACGCGCTGGCCCGCTTCCTTCCCGCATGGCAGAACGTGGGGCCCACGCGCCGGGGCCTCGACGCCCTGGTCGAAGCGCTCGGGGTCCTGCAGGGTGCGCCGATCCCGGCGTCGGTCCTGGAACCCGACGTGCTGGCCGCACGCGTCCTCGGGTACCGGCCCGCCGACCTCGATGCGCTCATGACGGCGGGTGACGTGGTGTGGGTCGGCGCGGGCGCCGTGGGGACCGGCGATGGCCGGGTACGTCTGCTCTTCCGCGACCAGGCCGGCCTGCTGGTTCCCCTTCCCGACCCGGATGCGGTCGCTGGGCTGGTCGGCCCGGTCGCCGACGGAGCCGCTCCCGTCGATGCTGCGCACGGCGTGCGCGCCGCGCTCCACGAGCACCTGGCGCGGCGGGGCGCATCGTTCTGGCCCGAGCTGGTGGCCGCCAGCCAGGCCGCCGACCAGCCCTATGACGACGCAACCGTGCTCGCCGCCCTGTGGGAGCTGGCGTGGGCCGGCCTGGTCACGAACGACTCCCTGGCTCCGCTGCGGGCGATGGTGGCCTCCGGCGGGCGACGCAAGGCCGCAGGCGGTGCTGCGGCCCGACGAGGCGGACGGGCCTCGGGAAGGCGGGTGACGAGCCGCCGCCCGAACCTCGGCCGACCGTCGGTGGGGTCGCTGAACCGGCTCGGACCCCCGGCGGCGGCCGGGCGGTGGTCGTTGGTCGAGCCACTGCTCGCCCCCGTACCCGGCCCGACCGAGGTGGCCCACGCCACCGCCCTCCAGCTCCTCGAACGCCACGGCATCCTCACCCGTGAAGCCGTGCTGGGCGAGGGCGTCGAGGGTGGCTTCGCCGCGGTCTACCCCGTGCTCAAGGCACTCGAGGAGCGAGGTCAGGTGCGCCGCGGGTACTTCGTGGCCGGCCTGGGTGCGGCGCAGTTCGCGCTCCCCGGCGCCGTCGACCGCCTGCGCGCGGCCCGAGAGAACAGCGAGGACGCGCCGATCGTGCTGGCCGCCACCGACCCCGCCCAACCGTTCGGGGCCACGCTCCCCTGGCCCGAATCGTCCGGGCGCCCCGCCCGGGCCGCCGGTGCATTCGTGGTGCTGTTGGGGGGCGAGGCCGCGGTCTTCGTCGAACGCGGCGGGCGCAGCCTGGCGTCGTTCCCGGCGGCGCAGCGCCACGCCCACTGGGCCGAGGCGCTGGCCTCGCTCGTGGAAGACGGAAGGCTGCGCCGCCTCGAGATCACCAGGATCGACGGCGCTCCGGCCGTCGAATCGCCCCTCGCCGACGTGCTGCGCACGGCCGGCTTCGCCGACGGCTACCGGGGGCTCACCCTCCGCGGGCGCTGAGGCGCGGTCACCGTGCCCGAGGGCGACACCATCCACCGCACGGCCGCTCGACTGCGGCCGGCGCTGCTGGGGCGGACCGTCGTACGTGTCGAAGCGACCCGTTCGGCGCATCCGTGCCCGCCACCCGGCACGGTGATCGAGGCGGTCGAGGCCCGAGGCAAGCACCTGCTCGTGCACTTCGACGACGGCTGGGTGCTGCAGAGCCACATGCGCATGACCGGGAGCTGGCACCTCTACCGACCGGGCGAGCGCTGGCAGCGGCCATCGCACCTCGTACGCGCCCTGATCGAGGTCGACGCCGATGCCGACGATCCGAGGGGATGGATCGCCGTGTGCTTCTCGGCTCCCGTCGTGGAGCTGGTGCGCGCGCCGCGCACCGATCACCTCGGTCCGGACCTGTGCCGACCGGACGCCGACCTCACCGAGGCGGTTGACCGCATGGAACGGCTCGATCCCGCGACGGAGCTGGCAGAGGTGCTGCTCGACCAGCGGATCTGCGCGGGAGTGGGGAACGTCTACAAGAGCGAGGTCGCCTTCGCCCACGGGCTGCACCCCCTCACGCCGATCGGTGCGATCCCGACCGCGCGACGCGTCGACCTGGTAGCCACCGCGGCACGGTTGTTGCGGCAGAACCTCACGACGTCGGCCCGCACCACCGTGTCGGGTCCGCCCGGCTCATTGGCCGTGTACGGCCGCCGGGGCGAGCCCTGCCGGCGCTGCGACACGCCGATCCGCCGTGCTGTCACCGGCCCCCAGGCCCGCAGCACCTACTGGTGCCCGCGCTGCCAGCCCGAGACCTGAGCGTCACCACCGCCGCGACGGCGCCCGACCTCCTCCGGGCGATGTGACACCAGGGCCCCGGGACGTGACCGGTCGAACGGGGTGATCCGATCCGGAGCGAGGGACCGGTGGCGAGCGTCGCCCGGACGGACACCGGTGAGCCGACGGGGACAACCCGGTGGGCAACGCGACGACGACCCGGCAGGATGGACCCGTGGCCAATCCTCAGGTCGTGATCGTCGGTGCCGGGTTCGGTGGCCTGGCTGCGGCCAAGCGACTCGAACGCGAGGACGTCGACATCACCATCGTCGACCGCCACAACTTCCACACGTTCCTCCCCCTGCTGTACCAGGTGGCCACGGCGGGGCTGAACCCCGCCGACGTGGGCTACCCGGTGCGGGGACTGTTCCGACGGCGGCAGCGCGCGCTGTTCCGCAAGTCGATGGTGACGGGCGTCGACTGGGAGGCGAAGCACGTCGAGGTCGTCGACGAGCCGCCCATCGCCTTCGACCACCTCATCATCGCCGCCGGTTCGACGACCAACTACTTCGACGTCAACGGGGCATCCGAGCACGGCTTTCCCCTGTACACGCTCGAGGACGCCATCAGGGTGCGCAACCACATGCTCACGCTCTTCGAGGCCGCCGACAGCGACCCGACCCTGGTCGACGACGGAGTCCTCAACTTCGTGGTCGTGGGCGGGGGACCGACCGGCGTCGAGGTCTCGGGCGCCCTCGTCGAGCTGTTCGAGAAGGTCCTCGAACAGGACTTCCACGACCTCGACGTCCACCGGGCCCGGGTCCTGCTCATCGAGCAGGCCGACCAGCTCCTCACGCCGTTCTCGGCAGCCTCGCAGCGCTACGCCCGAAAGACGCTCACCCGCCGGGGCGTGGAGGTCCGCCTGGGCACCGCCGTGCGGCGGATCGCCATCGACCACGTCGAGCTGTCGAGTGGGGAGGTGGTGCCCACGCGGCTCGTCGTGTGGGCCGCCGGCGTCAGGGCCGGCCGGCTCGCCGACACCCTCGGCGTGACCCAGGGCCGGGGTGGTCGCATCCCCGTCGACGCCGACCTCTCGATCACCGGTCACCGCGAGGCCTTCGCCATCGGCGACATCGCCGACATCGACGACGGCCGCGGTGGGCGTCTGCCCCAGCTGGCCCAGGTCGCGATCCAGGGCGGCGAGCACGCCGCCGAACAGATCCTGGCCGACCTCCGCCGCACCCCCCGCGCCTCCTTCCGCTACCGCGACAAGGGCACGATGGCCACGATCGGTCGGCGCGCCGCCGTGGCCGAACTGCCGACGACACCATGGGGACGCCCCCTACGGCTCGACGGCCCTCTCGCGTGGCTGGCCTGGCTGGGCCTGCACCTCGTCTACCTGGTGGGAGCCCGCAACCGGGTGTCCGTGCTCACCAACTGGGCCTGGAACTACCTGACCTGGGACCGGGGCCCCCGCCTGATCCTTCGCCCGGAGGTCCTGCCCCACAGCGTCCGAGCCGAACCGGACGCGACCGGTGAGGGGCGACCAGGCTCAGCGTGACGAGGTGCGGCTGCGCCGAGCTCGACGAGCCCGGTAGAGGACGTAGATGTCTCGCCGGGGTGTGAGCTCGACGAAACGGTCGAGGTCCAGGTCGGCGAGGTTCGGGTCGTCCACGAAGAGCCGCCTCCACCGTCGTCAGGAGGTGACGGCGGGCCGGTGCCACCACTGACGAGGCGACGACCCCGAGACCCCCGTCGGCGCTCACGACATGGAGCCCGAGCAGGGATTCGAACCCTGGACATCCTGTTTACAAGACAGGTGCTCTGACCAACTGAGCTACTCGGGCGCGGCACCCCCTCGACCGAGGCGGCGGCGGAACGATCCTACGACGGCACACCACGCACACCGTCGGGCGCTCGCCGTGGCGGTCGCGCCGCTGCGGCCGATCCGGGCCGACCGCTACCGTCGGCGAGGTGATCGTGATCGACGCACCGACGACGGCCGACGGGCTCGGCATGTGGCGCGCCGCCATCGCCGCCGACGGCCTGGACGTGAACTCGGCCTACGCCTACGTGCTCTGGGCCCACGACTTCGCCGACACCTCAGCCGTGGCCCGCCACGACGGTGAGGTGGTGGCCTTCTGCACCGGGTACCGCCGCCCGAGCGAACCGTCCACCCTGTTCGTCTGGCAGGTCGCGGTGAGACCCGATCACCGTCGTCAGGGCCTGGGCCGCCGCCTGCTCGATGCGCTCGTCGATCGGATGCCGGACCTGACGGCGATCGAGGCCACGGTCACGGCGTCGAACGGGGCGTCGCTGGCTCTCTTCGACGGTCTGGCCATGGACCACGGAGGCCCGTCGGAGATCAGCCCCCTGTTCGGGCCCGGGAGCCTTCCCGACGACCACGAACCCGAGGATCTCGTGCGCGTGAACCTCCGCTGACGCGGGCCACCGCCCGGGACCGGTCACCCGATCGTTGTCCGCGCAGTGCGGGGACGGTACGGTGGATCTCACCACACACAACCAGTGCCCCAGGGCACACGGCTCGATGCCACCTCCAGCGTGGCACGTGCGGTCTCCAGGAGTCTGCTGTTCTCCGTCGGCAACGTGTCGACGGGTGAGGTGGTGGGCTTCCGGGGGTTGCGGGCTCCTCTGACACCTTCCGAGCGGGCTCATCCGATCGGCGGGGGTCTCCGGTCCGGTGTCCACACCGAGACCGCGACACGTGTCGGCGCGCCATCCGGCGCGACGCACCGCCCTGGGACGAGGAGGCACCACCGCATGAACGTCATCGAAGCCCACGAGTCCGAGGTCCGCAGCTACTGCCGGTCGTGGCCCACCGTGTTCGACCGGGCCCTGGGTGCCGAGATCTGGAACACCGACTCGCGTCGCTACCTCGACTTCTTCAGCGGAGCGGGGGCGCTCAACTACGGGCACAACCACCCGGTGCTCAAGAAGGCCCTCATCGAGTACCTCACCGACGACGGGGTGGTGCACAGCCTCGACATGTTCACGAAGGCGAAGGGAGAGTTCCTGGCCGCCTTCGACGAGCTCCTCCTCGCGCCGAGAGGACTCGACTACCGGGTCCAGTTCCCCGGACCGACCGGCACGAACGCCGTCGAGGCCGCACTCAAGTTGGCCCGAAAGGTGAAGGGCCGCGAGCAGGTCGTGAGCTTCACCAACGCCTTCCACGGCATGACGCTGGGCTCCCTGGCGGTCACCGGCAACTCGATGAAGCGCAACGGCGCCGGCATCCCGCTGGCCCACACCACGCCGATGCCGTTCTGCAACTACATGGAAGAAGGCAGCGGGCTCGACTACTTCGAGAGCCTGCTCGCCGACAGCGGGTCGGGGCTCGACCTGCCCGCCGCGGTCATCGTCGAGACCGTCCAGGGCGAAGGTGGCATCAACGTCGCCAGCTTCGACTGGCTGCGTCGCCTGTCCCAACTGTGCCAGGAGAACGACATCCTCCTGATCGTCGACGACATCCAGATGGGCTGCGGGCGCACCGGGCCGTTCTTCAGCTTCGAGCCCGCCGGCATCGTGCCCGACATCGTGTGCCTGTCGAAGTCGATCAGCGGCTACGGCCTCCCGATGGCCCTCACCCTCCTCAAGCCCGAGATCGACGTATGGGAGCCGGGAGAGCACAACGGCACGTTCCGCGGCCACAACCCGGCCTTCGTCACCGCCACCGCCGCGCTCCGCGAGTTCTGGTCCGACTCGACGCTGACCGACGACGTGGCCCGCAAGACCACCGTGATGGAGGGCACGCTGCTCAGCATCGCCGGCACCACCCCCGGCGCCGACACCCGTGGTCGGGGCTTCGCCCAGGGCCTGGTCTTCGACGATCCGGCGGTCGCCGACGGTGTGTGCCGCGCCGCCTTCGACAACGGTCTGCTGCTCGAGACCTCGGGCCCCGAGGGAGAGGTCGTGAAGCTCATGGCGCCGCTCACCATCACCGACGAGCAGCTGTCCGAAGGTCTCGACCTCCTCACGGCGTCGGTGGCCCAGGCCACGAAGACCACGCGCGGGCCACACCAGCTCCTCGTTGTCGGCATGATCGTCCGCTCGCTCTCCTCGATCGTCGGCACCGAACGTGACGTGGCCGCCGAGACCTGGAGCAGCCGCCGCCTCGTGCTGTCCGCCGAAGGCGTCGGGTTCTCGCTGCACGACACCGTCCTGCACGCCGGGACCGTGACCGAGATGTGGTACCGCAACCACGTCGAGGCCGTGTACTGCATCGAAGGCACCGCCGACCTCGACGACCTCGAGACCGGAGCACGTCACCGCATCGAGCCCGGCACGATGTACCTCCTCGACGGCCACGAACGTCACCGCCTCACCGTCCACACCGACTTCCGTGCGGTATGCGTGTTCAACCCGCCCTGCACCGGCCGGGAGGTCCACGACGCCGACGGCGCCTATCCGCTCCTCGTCGACGGCGAGACCGCGAGCACCGAGGCGGTCTCGTGAGCACCGCCACGCTCCCCATGCCCTACCCGACCCGGGTCTCGACCGATCCGGTGGTGACCCCCCGAACCGATCCGGTGGTCTGGGGCGACGGCGCCGCCGGTCCGCTGACCTCCAGTGATCTCGCCGCCTATGAACGGGACGGGTACCTCTCGCTCGAAGAGCTCGTCGGCGACGACGACCTGGTGAGGCTCCGCCGCGAGGTCGACCGCTTGCTCACCGCCGCCGAACCCGGCGACGAGCGCATCATCACCGAGCGCGGGAGTGACAACGTCCGCTCGATCTTCGAGGTCCATCGACGCAGCGACGTCTTCGCCGACCTCGCCGCGGACCCCCGGCTGCTGGGGATGGCCACCCAGATCCTCGGGTCGGACGTGTACCTCCACCAGAGCCGCCTGAACCTCAAGCCCGGCTTCCGGGGCCGCGAGTTCTACTGGCACTCCGACTTCGAGACCTGGCACGCCGAGGACGGGATGCCCCGGATGCGGGCCCTGAGCCTGTCGCTCTCGCTCACCCCCAACGAGGTATGGAACGGGAGCCTGCTGGTGATCCCGGGCTCACACCGCCACTTCGTCGGCTGCGCCGGAGAGACCCCCGACGACCACTACCGGTCCTCGCTGCGAGCGCAGGAGTACGGCGTCCCGAGTGACGAGGCATTGGCCGGCCTGGTCGAGGCCGGCGGCATCGAGACGGTGACGGGAGAGCCCGGCTCCGCGGTGGTCTTCGACAGCAACACCATGCACGGCTCGAACGGCAACATCAGCCCGCAGGCCCGCACCAACGTCTTCTTCGTCTACAACAGCGTCGAGAACGCGTTGGTCGAACCGTTCGCGGCGCCGGCACCTCGACCGGAGTTCATCGCCTCGCGTACGTTCGAGCCACTCCGGTAGGGCGAGCCGAGCCGGCCCCGGCAGCGGTCGTCGCAGGGCAGTACGGTCCGAACGATGAGCATCCTCGGACATCGTGTGCTGCGCCGTGAGGACCCGGCGCTGCTCACCGCAGGCGGCACCTACGTCGACGACGTCCCCGCGGCCGGTGCCGCCCACGTCGTCTTCGTCCGCTCCACCATCGCCCACGGCCGCATCGTCGAGATCGACACGACCGATGCCGCCGCCGCTGCCGGAGTGCTGGCCGTCGTCACCGCCGCCGACCTCGAACTGCCCCCGCTGCTGCCGATCGGGATGGTCAACCAGGACATGGCCCGCCCGATCCTGGCATCGGACACCGTCCGCTTCGTCGGCGAGCCGGTGGTGGCCGTCGTGGCCGAGACCCGCGCCGCGGCGATCGACGCCGCCGAAGCGGTGATCGTCGACGTCGAGCCCCTCGATGCGCTGGTCGACATGGAGCAGGCCGCGGCGGAGGGGGCGCCGCTGCTGTTCCCGGCGGCCGGGACGAACGTGGCCATGACCATCTCCCACCGTGGCGACCCGGTCTCGTTCGCCGCCTGCGACGTCGTGGTCAACGCCCGCACCGTCAACCAACGGGTGGCGCCCGCGCCGATCGAGGCCCGCAACGCCCTCGCGTGGTGGGACGACGACGGCCGGCTCGTGCTCGAGATCGGCTGTCAGGGTCCGCACCCCATCCGCACTGCCGTGGCCGAGCTGTACGGGCTCGACCCGGCGAACGTGCGGGTCATCTGCCCCGACGTGGGCGGAGGGTTCGGGGCCAAGGCCCAGGCCGCCCCCGAGGCCCTCCTACTCGGCGAACTGTCCCGACGCCTCGACCGACCGGTGCGCTGGAGCGAGACCCGCTCGGAGAACCTCGTCGGCATGGCCCACGGCCGCGGTCAGGTCCAGCGCGTCACTCTCGGGGGCACAGCGGACGGACGCTTCCAGGCCTATCGGATCGAGGTCCTCCAGGACGGAGGCGGCTACCCCAACATGGGCGCGGTGCTGCCCTTCGCCACGCGGGTCATGGCCACCGGCGTGTACGACATCGCGTCCGTCGAGATGAGCTCGCGCTCGGTGGTCACGACCACCACGCCCACTGGGGCCTACCGCGGCGCAGGTCGCCCCGAAGCGGCGGCCGCACTCGAGCGCGCCGTCGACCTCTTCGCTGCAGAGGCCGGCCTCGATCCGGCCGACGTGCGCCGCACCAATCTCGTGCCCGCCGACGCCTTCCCCTACCAGACCCCCACGGGCACCGTCTACGACAGCGGCGACTACGTCGGCGCCCTCGACCGTGCGCTCGAGGCCGCCGGTTACCCCGAACTGCGCGCCGAGCAGGCCCGGCGTCGCGCCGACGGCGACCCGAAGCTCATGGGCATCGGCCTCGGCTGCTACGTCGAGATCACCGCCATGTCGGGCGGCGACGAGTTCGGCTCGATCGAACTGCGCCCCGACGGCACCGCCCTGGTGGTCACCGGCTCCAATCCCTACGGACAGGGTCACGTGACCTCGTGGGCGATGCTCGTCGCCGAGCGCACGGGGCTGCCGCTCGACCGCATCGAGGTCGTCTACGGCGACACCGACGTCGTCCCCCGTGGCGAGGTGACCGGCGGGTCACGGTCCGCCCAACTGGCCGGCGCGGCGGTCGACGACGCCGCGCACAAGCTGGTGGCGTTGGCCCGCGAGCGCGCCGCCGATCTCCTCGAAGCGGCGGCGACCGATGTCGTCATCGACCCCGACCGCGGCGTCTTCCACGTCGTCGGATCGCCCGCCGTCACCGTCGACTGGACGGCAGTGGCCGCCACCGCCCATCCCGACACCGGCGACGGTCCCCTCGGTCCGCTCCTCGCCGTCTCCGACTTCACCGCCGCCGGCCCCACGTTCCCGTTCGGGGCCCACGTGGCGGTCGTGGAGATCGACCGTGACACCGGCGAGGTCACCCTCGTGCGCATGGTCGCCTGCGACGACGCCGGAACCATCCTGAACCCCGTCGTGGTCGACGGCCAGGTCCACGGCGGTCTGGCCCAGGGCGTGGCTCAGGCGCTGTTCGAGGAGGTGCGCTTCGACGACGACGGCAACCCGCTCACCGCCACCCTCATCGACTACGCCATGCCGTCGGCCGCCGAGCTGCCGATGTTCGAACGGGTGCCGATGGAGACCCCGACGCCCATGAACCCGCTGGGGGCGAAGGGGATCGGCGAGTCGGGCACCATCGGATCGACACCCGCGGTGCAGAACGCCGTCGTCGACGCCCTGGCCCACCTCGGGGTGCGCCACCTCGACATGCCCCTCACCCCCGAGCGGGTGTGGCGGGCCATCCAGGAGGCCTGATCCCGGTGATGCGCATCGGACTGTTCATCTCCGAGACCGGACCGGGCGGCTCGACCCTCGACGACGTGATCGCCCGCGTCGTGTGGGCCGAGGAACACGGGCTGGCCACCGGCTGGGTGCCCCACATCCCCTGGGCCCTCGACGCCCTCACCGTGCTGGCCCTGGCCGGACGGGTCACGGAGCGCATCGAGTTGGGCACGGCGGTCGTCCCCACCTGGTCACACCACCCCTACGGGATGGCACAGCACACGCTGAGCACCCAGGCGGCCTGCAACGGACGACTGGCGCTCGGCATCGGCCCGAGCCACAGGAGCGTCGCCGAGGGCTGGTACGGCGCGAGCTACGAGGGGGTCATCCACCACGTGCGCGAGTACGTCGAGGTCCTCGACGCCTGCAACGCGGCACAGCTCGAAGCCAACGCCGGCGGTGCCGGGCCACTGGGGGGACGGGTGCACCACGAGGGCGAGCTCTACCCCGTCGAGTCCCTGCTCGACGTCCCCGGCGCCACCCCGGTGCCGGTGTTCCTCGCCGCACTCGCGCCGCTCATGCTTCGCCTCGCCGGCGAACGCGCTGCCGGCACCATCACGTGGATGTGCGACGAGCACACCCACGCCACCCACGTGCTGCCCCGACTCTCCGCCGCCGCCGCCGGCGTCGGCCGACCGACCCCTCGGGTGATCGCCGGCCTGCCCGTCACGGTCTGCTCGGACCGCGACGAGGGCATCGCGGTCGCCGCCAAGCGGTACGCCATGTACCGCGAGATCCCGACCTACGCCCGTGTCCTGGCCCTCGGCGAAACCGGGGCGCCCGAGCAGGTCGCCATCGTCGGCACCGAGGAGCAGGTGGCGGCACGCATCGCCTCGTACGAGGAGGCCGGCGTCACCGACCTGGCGGCCATGACCTTCGGGGTCGGGGCCACGGCCGAGGAACGCACCGCCGGCCACGACCGGACCCTGGCGCTGCTGGCGGATCTGGTGGGGCACTGAGCCCGCCGGCGATCACACTGCCGTGATGGTCGACACCGGCTCGGCGCCCCTCACCCCGGCATCTCTGGTCGACGACCTGCGTCGCCTCGGGATCGCCGACGGTGACGTCGTGATGGTCCATGCCTCACTACGGGCCATCGGTCCGGTCGAGGACGGCGCGGCCGGCGTGATCGCCGCACTCGACGGAGCCGTCGGACCGACCGGCGCGCTCATGATGATCCTGGGAGCACGCGACGACTGGGACTGGGTGAACAAGCATCCCGAGGCGGACCGTCCCGGCCTGCTGGCCGACGCCGAACCGTTCGACCCCCTCACGACACCGGCCCTGGCCGACGTCGGCGTGCTGGCCGAGGTCATGCGCTGCCATCCCGGGACGCTGGTCAACGACAATCCCGAGGGTCGCTTCGCGGCCCGGGGTGGCCGGGCGGCGGAGTTGCTGGCCGATGCTCCGTGGCACGACTACTACGGCCCCGGATCACCGCTGGCCCGGCTCGTCCACCTCGGGGGCAAGGTGCTGCGGATGGGTGCCGACCCCGACACCACCACGCTGTTGCACCACGCCGAGTACCTCGCCGACGTTCCCGACAAACTACGCGTGCGCCGGTATCGGCGGGTGCTCGGACCCCGCGGCCCGCGGATCACCCACGTCGACGCCCTCGACGACGAGGACGGCATCGTGCCCGAGGAGGACCAGCCCGAGGAGGACTACTTCGCCGTGATCCTCGGCGAGTACCTGGCGACGGGTCGAGCCCTCGTCGGTCGGGTCGGCGGCGCCGACTCCCACGTGCTCGACGGGCACGATCTGCTGGCCTTCGGCACCGAGTGGATCGCGGCCAACCTCCCGTGGCGGGGTGATGACACAGCCGGCGCTCAGACCTCGAAGCGGTAGCCCGTCTCGTCGTCACCGACGATCCACCCGGCCGTCGGCGACGCGTAGTGGGTGCCGACGACCAGGGTGCGCCGCCCACAGTGGTCGGCACGGAGGGCCCGGCGCGACGACGCCGAACCGATCGCGTCCCAGTCCCCGGCCATGCCCCACTCGGGCTCGGCCCACTGCACCGGATGATGGGTGGCGTCACCGGTGATGAGAGCCCGCTGCCCCTGCGACTCGATGAGCACCGACACGTGCCCGGGCGAATGGCCGGGCGAGGGCACGAGGCGGACCTCCCCGGTGAGCCCGTGATCGTCGTCGACGAGGTCGGCCAGACCCGCCGCGACCACCGGCGCGACGGTGTCGTCGAGGTTCAGGGCGTACCCGCCCGGCTCGGCCGTCCAGTGCTCGTACTCGACGCGACCGAACAGGTAGCGGGCATTGGGGAAGGTCGGCACCCAGCGGTCGCCGTCGAGGCGTGTGTTCCAGCCCACGTGATCGAAGTGCAGGTGCGTGCAGCACACCACATCGATGCTGGCGACCGGGTACCCGGCGGCGGCCAGGCGGTCGGGGAAGTCCGCCGGGCCGCTCAGTCCCTCCATACCGGGAATGGGCCGGTCACCGACGCAGGTGTCGACGAGGATGCGTCGGCCTTCGCTCTCCACCACGAGAGCGTGGATCGACAGCACCGCAGAGCCGTCGTCGTCGATGAAGTGCGGAGAGAGCCACCCCGCGTGGGCGCGTAGGGCTTCGGGTGTGGCCGACGGCAGCAGACCGACGAGCGGCAACGGCTGCTCGAGTTCGACGACCTTCGTGATCGTCGCGGCGCCGACGCTCCAGCGCGTGGGACCGGTCATCGGACCGCGACCCGGCCCATCTCGCGCCGCTCGGGCATGTAGTCGGCCACGGCGAAGTGCTGGGTGCAACGCTCGTCCCAGATCACCACGTCACCCAGGGACCAGTGGTGACGGAACTGGATGTTCGGCTCCGCCGCCTGCGCGGTCAGGAGACCGAGGAGGGCGGCGCTCTCCTCGGGATGCAGGCCGACGATCGACTCGGTGAACCCGAGGTTCACGTTGAGGTACCGCCCGCCGGTCGCCGGGTGGACCGCGACGACAGGATGCTCGGTCCCGGGGAACTGCTCACGCACCCTGGCCACCAGCTCGGCGCCGGCCTTGGCCACGAACGCCCTACCGGCGCCCATCGTGTGGACGGCGGTGAGCGGCTCGATCATCTGCTGCATCACCGCCGAGAGCCGGTCGTGGGCGGCGTACATGTTCGACCAGATCGTGTCGCCGCCCCGGCTCGGGAGGTCGACGGCGCGCAGGGTGCCGTAGACGGGAGGCGCGTCGTCCCAGCTGACGTCGGTGTGCCACTCGTCCTGATAAGGCGGATGGTCGACGTCGTCGACGATGTGCTCGCAGCGGGGCGCCGCGCCCGAGCCACGACCGAGGGGGTGGACGTAGGGGCCGCCGAACTGCAGCGCGAAGGCCAACTGCTGCTCGTCGTCGATGTCCTGGTCGGGGACGACGAGCACGAGATGGCGGTCGAGCAGGGCCACGAACTCGGCCCGGGTGGCGTCGTCGAGTGGTCGACGAAGATCGATGCCGCGCACCACGGCCCCGAGACGCCCCGCCGCGGGACTCACGTCGAGCGCCGAGACGACTCCCCCCACGGCACATCCTCCCTGGTCCACGCGCGGTCGGCGCAGACGCGACGACACCGTAGCGACGGGGCCGTCTCGGCGCAGACGACGCCCCACCTCAGCCGATGATCAGCCGACGCTGAGGCTGCTGCAGTCGTCGATGACGAACACACCGGGCGAGACCTCCGACGCGGCCCCGAACTGCAGCGACAGGGCGATGGGGGGCAGCGCATCGAGGGGCACGTCCACCGCCACGGTGGTCCCGTCGGCGGAAACCGGGGTGGAGAGCGCCTGCCGCTTCTCCCGGGCATCGGGCCAGGTGATCAGCGTGACGTCCCACGCGTCGAGCTCCCGGGTGAGGCGGATCTCGAAGCTGAAGGGCTGGAGCGGATCGCCCTGGGCGACGACGAACGTCGGCGTCGGGACGGTGGCCACCGGACCGGCCGTCTCGAACCGGACAGCGAGAACGTCACCATCGACGGTCGCGTCACCCGAGACCAGATCCACCCCCGCCAGCAACGGCTGCGCCTCGGCGGGAACGCCGGCGGGGACGTCGAGATCCCCGGTCGGGTCGTCGCAACGATCGCCGGTGCTCGACGGCAGCAACGTGGTGGTCGAGTTCACCGGCGCGCCTTCGTCCGTGCCGTCGCCGGAGCACCCGGCCGTCACCCCGAGCACCACGAGGATCAGCACGGGTGCCCAGAGCCGGAGCCGAGGCGATCTCACGATCGACCTGCGGCCAACCGGCGACGGGTGACCTCGAAGCAGGCGAGGGCACCCGCGGACGACACGTTGAGCGACCCGAGCTGTCCCAGCAACGGGATGCCGGCCACGGCATCGCACCGCTCACGCACGAGCCGCGAGAGGCCCTTGCCCTCGGCGCCGAGCACGAGGCACACCGGCTGGTCGGCCACCTCGAGGTCGAACAGGTCGGTGTCACCGCCGGCGTCGAGGCCGATCACCCACACCCCGAGAGCCCGGAGGTGGCGCAGGGTGTTGGGCAGGCCTCCGACGAGGGTCATCGGCAGGTACTCGACCGCACCGGCCGCGGCCTTCGTGACGGTGGGCGTGACGTGCACGGCTCGGTGCTTGGGCAACACGACGCCGGTGACGCCGGCGCACTCCGCCGAGCGCAGCAGCGCGCCGAGATTACCGGGATCGGTGACCCCGTCGACGGCCAGCAGGAACGGGGGGGCGCCGGAGGCGCCCTTGCGTCGGGCCAGGTCGTCGATGTCGACCTCGGCCAGCGACTGGGCCTTGGCCACGACACCCTGTGGCGCTTCGGTGCGGGCCTCGGAGAAGAGACGGGTCCGGGTGACCTCACGCACGGGCACCTTGAGGTCGAGAGCGAGGTCGACGATGTCCTGCAGCACCTCGTTGTCGTCCTGGTCCTCGGCCACGAGGATCTCCCGCACCCGGCGGCGACCGGCGAGGAGCAGTTCGCGCACCGCCTGACGACCCTCGACCTGATCGCCGCCGAGGCCGTTGTCGCGATTGGAGCGCCGGACGGGCTCGCGAGCGGCGGGCCCGGGCCGACGGGTCTGCGAACCGGGCCGATCGGCCTTGCGCACCGATGCTGCTGCGTGCTTCACCCGCTTGGCCTCGACCGCCTTCTGCGCCGCAGGTGACAGCGGCTTGGCTGCTCGCTTCCCGCCCGAGGGCTTCCTCGGCGGCGGGGAGCCCTTGCCGCCCCGGCCGCCCTTCGGCGCGCCCCGGCCGCCCTTCGGCGCACCCTTCGCCGGTGGCGTCACCTCTCGCCGTCCTGCGTGCTGACCACGGCGACGGCGAAGCAGGCGATGCCCTCGACCCGCCCGATGGCGCCGAGGCCTTCGGCCCGATTGCCCTTCACGGTGACGGGCGCCCCCACCGCCGCCGAGAGGTTGCGTTGCATCTCGTCCCTCCTCGGGGCCAGCTTCGGTCGCTCGCACACCACTGCACAGTCGACGTTTCCCGGTTCGAAGCCCGCCGCCCGCACACGCGAGGCCACTTCGCGCAGCAGCACCACGCTGTCGGCACCGGCCCAGGTGGGATCTGTGTCGGGGAAGTGCTGACCGAGGTCACCGAGCCCGGCCGCGCCGAGCAACGCGTCCGCGCAGGCGTGGGCCACGGCATCGGCGTCACTGTGACCGAGCAGGCCGCGCTCGCCGTCGAAGTGGGCCCCGCCCAGCACGAGCACCCGCTGCGGGTCGTCGGTGAAGGCGTGGACGTCGAAGCCCTGACCGACCCTGACCGTCATGGCCTCAACCTACGGCACGACCAGGAGGTCGAGGAGCGCGATGGCCAGAGTGAGGTCGTGAGGACCGGTGATCTTGATGTTGGTGGTCTCCCCGGCCACCACCAGCACGGTGCCGCCCACCGCTTCGACCACGCCGGCGTCGTCGGTGGCCATCGCTCCCGAGCTGTGGGCGCGGCGCAGGACGTCGGGGCGGAAGGCCTGTGGGGTCTGCACGGCCACCAGCTCGGACCGGTCGAGGGTCTCGACGACGACCCGCTCTCCTTCGGCGCCGAGGCCGGAGGGGGCGGGAGCGGTGCGCTTGATGGTGTCGGTGACCGCGACACCGGGAATGACGGCGTCGGCTCCGGCGTGCACGGCCCGGACCACCCGGCGGTGAAGCGCGGCCGAGGCCAACGGGCGAGCGGCGTCGTGCACGACCACGACAGCGGCGTCGGCGTCGACGACGGCGAGACCGGCCCTGACCGAATCGGCCCGCTCGTCACCCCCCACCACGGCGACGTCGGCCGCGCCTGCGTCGACGAGAGCCTCAGCTTCGTCGTCCTCGCCGTCCGCGAGGACGACGACGATGTGGTCGGCCGCCGCCCGAGCGGTGGCCAACGATCGATCCAGCACCCGCTCGTCGCCGATGAGCGCGTACTGCTTGGGCTGTGGCCCCCCGAAGCGACTTCCGCGCCCGGCTGCGAGCACGATGGCCCACACCGGACCATCGGCCGGCCCGGCGCTCAGGCCCCGACCCCGCGATCGCTCGCTGCGCCCCCGAGGTGCCCTGCCCTCGCCTCGAACTCGAACGCCATCGTGCTCCTCGGACCGGCTCACGGGGATGCCCCGTGAGCACCACCAGTCTCGCGTCGGGGGACCGGAGGATCGGGGACGCCCGAGCGTCTCGGGTGGGACACAGGTCACACGCCGAGGCCCTGCCGGGTAGGGTGCCCGCCGTGGTGGAACCTCGGTTGTTGAGCGACGTGGAGTTCTTCGAAGGGTTCGAGGGCGCCGCCTTCGACGACCTGGTGGCGGCGGCCGAGTCCCGAACCTACAACCGGGGTGACGTCGTCTTCACCGAGGGCGACGTGGCCGAGGAGCTCTTCGTGGTCGAGTCGGGACGGATCGCCATCGCCAACCGATCCGACGACGGTCGCGAGTCCGTGATGGCCCTGATGGAACGGGGCGACCTCTTCGGAGAGATGCCCCTGTTCGACCGGATGGCCCGCTCGGCCGAGGCACGGGCCCTCGAGGCGTCGGCGTGCACCGCCATCCCCTACGCCCCGCTGCGGTCCATCTACGAGCAGCGCCCCGAGCTGCTGTGGAACGTCGTGGCCCTGCTGGCCACACGGCTACGCAACACCGACTCCCAGTTGGCCGACTCCGTGTTCCTCGACGTCACGGGCCGCACGGCCAAGCGGCTCCTCGAGCTGGCCGGCGAAGCCGACGAGTTCTCGCTGCCGATCACCCAGGAGGAGCTGGCAGGCATGGTCGGCGCATCGCGCGAGCGGGTCAACAAGGCCATCGCCAGCTTCGTGCGCCTCGGCTGGATCGAGCAGTCCGAACGGCGCTACCGCATCACCAACCGCGAGCAGCTCAGCCGCCGAGCGCGCTGACGCTCGGGTAGGCCTCACCCACGAGGTCCTCGGAGAGCGCCCACAACGCCGACGCCGTGGCAGGGTCCGTCGCGTGCGGTGCCGGTGTGGCCACCGCGGTGTTCGCCGTGTACGAACCGCCGAGCTCGTCGAGCTCCGGCGCGGTCGCCGCCCAGACCGAGGTGGCGGCGCCGACGTCGACCTGCACGAGTGGCGGCAGCTTCGTGCCCGCCGTGGACGCCCGGCCGGCCAGCTCGGCCATGTCGTCGCGGGTGAAGTGCCGGCCGAGCTCTGTGGCCACCATGCCCGGATGAACCGAGTAGGCGTGGATTCCGACGGGGCCGTAGCGCCGGTCGAGCTCGGCGGCGAAGAGCACGTTGGCCGACTTGGACTGGCCGTAGGCATCCATCTTCGCGTAGTCACGACGCTCGTAGTTCGGGTCGTCGAGGTCGACGCCGGCCGCGAAGTGCCCCGCCGAGCTGAGCACGACGACCCTCGCCGGGGCGCCGGCCGCGAGCAGCGGCATCAGCCGACCGATCAGCAGGAAGTGGCCGAGGTGGTTGGTGCCGAACTGCAGCTCGAAGCCGTCGTCGGTGTGGCCGAAGGGGACCATCATGATGCCGGCGTTGGCGACGAGGACGTCGAGGCGATCGAGGCGCCCGGAGAGCTCTTCGCTGAACGACCGGATGCTGTCGAGCGAGCCGAGCTCGAGGACGCCGAACTCCACCGACGCGTCGGATACCGCGCCGACGACGGTGGCGACGGCCGCCACGCCCTTCTCGGGGGTACGGGCCGTGAGCACCACGTGGGCGCCGGCCGACGCAAGTGCTCGGGCCGTCTCCAGACCGAGGCCGGTCGTGGCTCCGGTCACCAGGGCGGTGCGTCCGGAGAGATCGACGTCACGTAGGACGTCGGCGGTCGTCGTGGTGGGGGCTCGGTCACTCACAGCACATCCTCCGGGGCGGGCCACTCAGCCGGCCAGTTGTCGTTCACGGTGAGCGACCACTCGGGCTCGCGACGCTCGAGGAAGGCGTGCACGCCCTCTCGGGCGTCGGCTTCTCCCATGAGGTGGTGGTGCAGCTCGGTCTCCGCATGGTCGACCTGGGCCGGATCGAGGCCGAACGAGCCCCACATGAGCCGCTTGGCCACCGCCACCGACACCGGAGCGGTGTTGACCGCCATGTCGTGGGCGATCTCGAGGGCCGCCGGCAGCACCTCGTCGTTGGGCAGCACTCGGTTGGCCACCCCGAGCTCCTTGGCCTCCGAACCGAGGAAGGTCCGACCCGTCAACAACACGTCGGCGGCGTTGCCCATGCCGGCGATGCGCGGCAGGGTCCAGTGGCTGAACGCGTCGGGCATGACGCCTCGTCGCACCTGCACCACCCCGTACTTGGCGTCGACGGCCATGACCCGCAGGTCGCAGTGCAGGGTGAGGGTGAACCCGATGCCGATGGCGTGGCCGTTCACGGCGGCGATCACCGGCTTGCGGATCTGCCAGGCCGTCGGGGTGACCGGGCAGGCACTGAAGGCCGGGGCATCGCTGCGCTCGAACACGTCGCTGCCCGAGCTGAAGTCGGCGCCGGCGCAGAACGCGGGTGGTGTGCCGGTGAGCACCACCACGCGGATGGCGTCGTCGGTGTCGGCCCGCCGGTAGAGGTCGCCCAGGGCATTGCCCATGGCCCCGCTGAACGCGTTGCGGGTGTCCGGGCGGTTGAGCGTGGCGACGGCGACACCGTCGTCACGCAGCTCGACCAGCAGGTCGTCGGTGCCGGTGTCGACGGCGCTCACACCCGCACCTCGCCGGCGTACCCGGCGGCAGCCGACGCCGCGGCGATCGCCGAGATCAGCTCGGCGATCGTCTCGTCCTCGATCGGATAGCCGGGGAAGTAGACGCACACCCGGGAGGCGTACGGCCCGAACCGCTCGACGATCTCGTCCGCCACCTGCGTCGGCGTGCCGAAGGCGGCGATGCTGCTCATCAGGTCGTCGTCGATCCTCCCGGCCATCCCGACCCAGTCGCCCTGCTTCGACAGGGCGTTGAGCTCGGGCTGGAGATCGCCGCGACCCTCGACATCGAGCACCGGCTTGTAGGAAGGCGTGGAGCCGTAGAAGCCGAGCAGGTACTTCACGCCGGCCGCCGCTGCGGCGAGCTCCTCGTCGGTGCGGCCGGTGGCCACGATGACCTCGGCGATGACCTCGAAGTCCTCACCGCTGCGCCCGGCGGTGCGCAGCCCGGCCTGCAGGGCGGGAACGGTGCGCTCACGCATGTGGCGGGCGCTGTTGAAGGGCATGACCAGGATGCCGTCGGCCACCTCGGCGGTCATCTCGCACATCTTCGGGCCCAGCGCCCCGATGAGCACCGGGGGGCGGCCGTACGGGTTCGGCCCCGGGTTGAAGTTGGGGGTCATCAGGGTGTGGCGCGTGTACTCACCCGTGAAGTCGAACGGGCCCTTGCCCTCGAAGTGGTCGAACATCATGTTGATGGCCTGGACCCACTCGCGCATCTTGGCCACCGGCTTGCCCCAGGTGGAGCCGTACCGCTTCTCGATGTGGGGCTTGATCTGCGAACCCAGCCCCAGACGGAAGCGGCCCTCGCTGAGCAACTGCAGGTCGTGGGCGGCGTAGGTCAGGTGCAGCGGGCTGCGGGGGAAGGCCATGGCCACGTTGGTCATGAGGTCGAGGTCGACGACCTGGCTGGCCATGACCAGGGGGAAGAACAGGTCGTGGGCGTTCTCGAAGCTGAAGAGGCCGGCCGCCCCGGTGGACACCAGCTCCCGGGCCCGTTCGGTGGTGCCCTCCGGGCCGCTCATGGCGATCCCCAGGTCGACCTTCATCGTCTGCTCCCCTTCCGGTGCCGCGCCGTTCGTCGACACCGCACCCGTTGTTTCTACTGCACCGCTGGGGCGGTGCTCCCGGCCGGACGGCGTCGGGGACGCCTCGCCTACAGTGCGCCCCCATGAGCGACGTCCCGACCGACCAGAAGAACGAGGCCTTCGACGAGCCCTCGCGAGACGAGATCCCGGGCATCTCCCGCCAGCACACGGCGTGGTTGGAGACGACCGACGAGGAGTCGGCCTGGGTCATCGCCGGCATGGACCACGTGATCCTGCACACCATCGGGCGCAAGTCCGGCAACGAGCACAAGGTGACGCTTCCCTTCTGGTTCGACCCCGAGGGACGACGCGTCGTGGTCGGCTCGTACGCGGGGGCGCCCTCGCACCCCGCGTGGTGCCTCAACCTCATGGACCGCGACGCCAACCCGAAGGTGAAGATCCGGGTGCGCGGCGGGTTCTACGAGTGCGACGCGGAGATCCTCGAGGGCGAGGAACGAGCCCGCATCTGGCCGCTGCTCATCGCCGACCGCGACCACTACCGGGACTACCAGACCCGCACCGACCGCGAGCTCCCGCTGATCCGCTTCGACAACCTGGTGGCCATCGAGGCCTGAGCCGGCCCGACGCCCGGCCAGCTGCGATCCCGCCCATGACGACCGACTCCGAACGGGAGCCTGGGCCGTTCGCTCGTGCATCGGCGGTGTCGCCCCTCGACCCGACGGGACCGGCGGACGAGACCGGGCCGACGAGCTCCTGGTCCGCCGCCATCGAGGCGGGCTGGGACATCGTCGGCAACGCCAACGGCGGCTACCTGCTGGCCATCGCCGGTCGGGCGTTGGGACGGGCGCTCGGTCGACCGGACCCGGTGACGATCACGGCGCACTACCTGGCCCCCGCGCAACCGGGGCCGGCCACGGTGACCGTCGACGTCGCCAAGCAGGGCCGCCGCTTCGGCACGGGACAGGCCACCCTCGGTGCCGGAGGCCGATCCCTCCTCACCTGTGTGGGGACGTTCGGTGACCTCGGCGAGGACGAGAACGACGGCCCCGAGCTGGTGGACCGCACCCCGCCGGACATCCCACCGCCCGAAGAGTGCACCGAGCTGCGACCCACGGACACGTTCCCGCCCCCGTTCGTCGGGCAGGTCGAGCTGCGCCTCCACCCCGACGACTCGGGGTTCGCAGCCGGGCAGAGCTCCGGGCGGGCCCGGATGCGAGGCTGGTTCCGCCTCCGCGACGGGGAGCCCTGCGACACCGTGGCGCTGCTCTGCGCCGTCGACGCCTTCCCACCCACGGTGTTCAACACGAACCTCCCCATCGCCTGGGCGCCCACCGTCGAGCTGACGGCCCACGTGCGGGCCCGACCGGCGCCGGGATGGCTGCGCTGCTCGTTCTCCTCGCACTTCATCAGCGGCGGCTTCCTCGAGGCCGACGGTGAGGTGTGGGACGCCACCGGTCGCCTGGTGGCCCAGTCCCGCCAACTCGCCCTGATCCCTCGCAGCTGACCGGCCGCTCCTTCCCGGCCCCGGCGACGCCGAGGATCCCTGCGCGGGGGAAGGGACCATCGGGAGCCCCCCACACACCGGCGCGTCGGGTGCCCGCCGCTCTGACCGATCGTGGGACGTGCCCACTCCGCCCGTCGGTGACCGGCACCGTCGACCGGTCGTTGGTCGGCCGGCTCCCCGGGGCTGAGGTCGTGGTCGACGAACGTGGCCGGATGCGACGGCGAACCCCACCAGCGCTCCGAGTGGAGCTCCGACGCTTGCGGGCAGCCGGCCGTCGGAGGTTTCGCCACCGAGCGATCGTGGGAGCTGTTCGACGCCGGAGAGCAGCACCGTCCGTCAGCCGGACGCGGTCCACGGGCCGTTGCCGCCGATGCGCGCGACGTCGACGGCCACCGTCACCGCGGTCGCCGAGCGGCTGAGATTGAGCGGGTGGTCCGCCCGGCCGACGTAGGTGCGGCACAGCTCGTCGCAGAGATCCTTGTCCGCCGTGCCCTCCAGGACCGTGGCCGCCCCGTAGACCAACAGGTGCTGCTGGGTACCCGCGGCGTTGCGGGCCTCGTCCTCGATGGACAACACCACCGCAGGGTTGCGCCGGAGGTTGCGGACCTTCGCCGTCGCCTCCTCGGCGCAGAAGTAGACCCGGTCGTCGCGGACGCCACACCACACCACCGAGACCTGCGGCGTCCCGTCGGCGTTGCGGGTGACCACGTGGGCCAGGGCGCTGGAGCCGAGGAGTGCCTCGGCGGGGGCGGGAATGGAACGGAGCACCGTCATGGGCACCTCCAGGTGGATGTCGCCACAGCCTGCCCCGGATCGGAGCCGCTGTGAAGGGGGTCACACCCCGAACCACAACCTGTGGGCGTTGGCCCCGAAGAACGCCGCGGACTGGTCGGCGTCGAGATGACGGGCGGCGTGACGGGCGAGGGCGAGCTTGCCGGCGTAGTCGAGCGCCTGATTCTGGGGGTGGTCGGAGCCCCAACACAGCCGCTCGGCCCCGAAGGCCTCGACGAGTCGGTCGACCACGACCGCAGGGTCGCCGTCGTCGCGTTCGCCTGCTTCGAGCACGTGGCTCGACACCTTGAGCCCCACGGCGGCCAGGCCGGCGAGGCGCAAGAGCTGCGGCCAACCGTCGGCACCGGCCATGTCGGGGAAGCCGCAGTGATCGACGGCGACAGGCACGTCGGGATGCGATGCCGCCACCTCGGCCACGGCATCGAGCACGGGCGAGAACACGCACGGCACGACGGTGAGGCCGAGGTGGCCGGCACTCCGCCACACCTCCGCCGCTCGGGCATCGTGCAACCAGTCGGTCGTCGCCGCACCCACCCCGAAGAGGCGCACCCCGACCGGGCGGACCGGTCCGGCCAACTCGACACCCGAGGCGCCCGGTGAGCGACCGGCGGCCAACGCATCGACGAGGGCCATGAGGTCGTCGGACGGATCAGGGCCGTCCATGTCGACCGAGACGACCAGGGCGAACCGGTCGGGGTGCTCCGCCACCGTCGCTGCGGCACACGAGCAGTCGTGGCCGTAGGCGCCGATGCCCTGCACGACCACGGCCCGGCCGACGCCGGCACCGTCCATCTCCGCCAGGAGCGCCTCGCCGGACACGGCGTCGCCCGAGTACCACTCGCTCCCCGCACCGACGGACGGCCGCACCGGGAACCGCGAGCGATCGGGGCAGGCCACGTGGGTGTGGGCATCGACCACGGCCTCACCCGCCACGATCCGGGTCACCGCCTCTCGCTCCTCGGTCACGGTACTCCCCTTGTCGATGGACACCCATCAGTCTAGAGTCTGATGCTGTTCGACTTGCGGGTGAGGAGCATCGGGATGGCCATCGTCGACCACCAGGAGTACCGGCCGGAGATGGTGGAGCTGGCCGACGCCAGCCCCGAGGCCATGTTCGACCTGCTCGCCGCCCGGGGGCTCGGCGACGGCCTCCCCGTCGTGCCCCCCACCGCCGAACGAGTCGACGCCATGCTGGCCCACGCCACCGGCGACCACGACGAGGTGCTCTTCACGCTCGAGCCCCGCGCCGGCATCGTCACCCGCCGGGTCGTGGCCATCAACGCCGTCATGGCCGGGTGCCCACCCGAGGTCTTCCCCGTGGTGCTCACGGCACTGCGGGCGCTGGCCCGCCCCGAGGTGAACCTCCGCGGCGTCAACGCCACGACCCATCTGGTGGCGCCGATGATCCTGGTCCACGGTGAGATCGCCGAGCAGGGCGGCTTCAACGGCGGCGTCGGCGCCTTCGGTCCCGGAAACCGGGCCAACGCCACCGTCGGCCGGGCCGTCCGACTGACCCTCATGAACGTGGGTGGCGCCACCCCCGGCTTCGGCGACGCCGCCACACATGGTCAACCGGCGAAGTACACGTTCTCCGCGGCCGAGAACCTGGCCGAGAGCCCCTGGGAGAGCTACGCCCGCAGCCGCGGCGTCGATGCCCCCAGCGCCGTCACCGTGCACTGCGGCGAAGGCCCGCACAACGTCCACGATGCCGAGGCCGCGGGCGACCCTGCGCTCATCCTCGACAAGATCGCGTCGGCCATGACCTCGCTGGCACAGAACAACGCGCCGATCAGCCAGGCCGAGTACTTCGTCGTGCTCGGCCCCGAGCACGCCCGCAGCATCGCCGAGCGGGGGCTCACGCGCCGCGACGTGTCGTCGTACCTGTTCGACCACGCCCGCCTCCCGTTGTCGCTGCTGAAGCGGCACTTCCAGGAACGGGCGTGGCAGGAGTGGATGCACATCTGCACCGATGACCACCCGATGCCCATGACCGGCGACGCCGACAACATTCGGGTCCTCGTGGCCGGCGGACCGGGCAAGCACTCCCTCGTCGTACCGTCGTGGGGCGTCACCCGCAGCGCCACACTGGCCCTGGAAGGTTGAACCGATGAGCGTCTCCGTCTACCTGCCCGACTCCGAGCCCGGACCGCCCGCCGCCACGATGGCCCCCTCGCCCGCCTCACTGGCCGGTCTGCGCATCGCCGTGCTCGACAACGGCAAGCCCAACGCCGACGTCGTGATGACCGCCGCGGCCGAGGCGCTGGCCCGACGCACCGGCGCCACCGTCAGCCTCGTCACCAAGAAGGGGCCCCGAGGCGAATCGGCCAACGCCGCGATCCGCTGCGACGCCGACATCTTCGCCCGCGTCGTGGCCGAGGCCGACCTCGTGATCACCGGTGCCGCCGACTGCGGGAGCTGCACCGCCTACTCGGTCACCGATGCCATCGAGCTCGAGAAAGCCGGGCGGCCCGCCGTGGTGGCGACCACCACCCAGTTCGAGCCGGTCGCCACCACGCTGTCGGCCAGCTTCGGCCAACCCCACACCCGGCTGCTCGTGCTGCCCCATCCCATCGGCGGCACCGACGCCCCCACGCTGCAGGCGTGGGCCGAGGCCGCCACCGACGACCTCATCGCCCTGTTCACCACCGCACGGGGCTGACCGGTGAGCGTCACGATCGACCTGACCGGTCGGACTGCGCTCGTCACGGGCGCCGGTGCCGGGATCGGCGCCGAGATCGCCGTCTGGCTCGGGCGGGCGGGCGCCCGCGTGGCCGTGCACGACGTGCGGGGCCCACAGGCCGACGCCACGGTGGGCCGCATCGAGGCCGGGGGTGGGCAGGCCTTCACCGTCTTGGCCGACGCTCGCGACGACGCCGCCCTCGACGCCATGACCACCGAGGTCGTGGCCCGGTTCGGCGGCGGCCTCGACATCGCCGTCAACAACGTGGGGATGTACGGCTCGCAGCGCCCCGGCCCCGTCGAGACCCTCGGCGGCGAGCACTGGCGCGACCTGCTCGACCAGAACCTCGTGATCACCGCACTGGCCGGCGCGGCCGAGGCGCGCGCCATGATCGCCGCCGGCCGCGGCGGCGTCATCCTCAACGTGAGCTCGGGCGAGACCACCCGGCCGGCACCGTTCATGGCCGCCTACGCCGCGGCGAAGGCCGGCATCAACCACCTCACCCAGACCATGGCCGTCGAGCTCGGCCCCCATGGCATCCGGGTGCTGGCCATCGCCCCAGGCACCACCCTCACCGAGACCGTGCGCGAGGCCTTCGACGACGAGCACGTCGCCGCCCTGGTCGAGTCGACGCCGCTGCGGCGCATGACCGAGGCCGACGAGCTGGGCCGGCTCGCCGTGTTCCTCGTGAGCGACCTGGCCCGGTGCATCACGGGCCAGCTGATCCTGGCCGACGCCGGTGCCCACCTGTCACGCACCCGCCCGGCGAACCGGCCCGCGGCGGGCACCGACGATGGCGGCGCCCGATGACCGACGCCGTCGCCATCGCACTGGGTCCGGTGCGCGATCTCCTGCGCCTCGACGGCGCCGACATCGAGCTGGTCGAGCGTCGACGACGCCGGCACCGCCCACCTCCGGCTGCTCCTGGTCGAGGCCGGCTGCGCGGAATGCGTGCTGCCGAAGACCATGCTCGAGGGCGTGGCCCTGCAGATGATGCAATCCGCAGCTCCTGGGCTGCAGTCCGTCACCATCGACGACCCCCGCGAAGCCTGAATGCACACTCGACACTCTGTCGTGGCATCGGCGCGGCGTGGTAGGCAACGACGATGACGGCGCTGCTCGACCGGGAATGTCAGCTCACCTCGCTCGGCGACGGCGCCTACGAGCGCGACTGCAGCCGCGTGTGGTGGGGATGGGAAGCCCAGCACGGCGGCTACGTGCTGGCGCTGGCCAAGACGGCGATGGACGCCGAGCTCGGCCTGGACGGCATGGAGCCCCAGCACCTCACCGTGCAGTACCTCAAGCCGTTCGTCGACGGACCCTTCCGGGCCGAGGTCACCGTCGAACGCCGGGGTCGCACCATGGCCAACGCGACGTGCCACATGTGGTCGGGTGGGCGCCTGGCCGGGGTGGCGCTCGGCTCGTTCGCCCGACGCCGCCCCGTCCACGAGTTCCTCGCGGCGACGGCGCCCGACGTGGCGCCGTTCGACCCGGACGAGGAACCGGTCGACCCCACCCTTCCCGTGCCCACGATGGACCGGGTGTGGCTGTACCCCCGCATCCGGGAGATCACCGGGAGCAACGGTGCCCGGGTCGGGGGCTGGGTGCGTCCCCGCACGCCCGAGCTCATCGACCACCGATGGCTGGGCCTGCTGGCCGACCTCTGGCCACCGGCGGCGTACCACGTGTGGGAAGGCGGAGCGGTGGCCCAGTCGGTGGACCTCACCTATCACGCCCGCTGCTCGCTGCCCGCGCCGACCTCCCCCCGGGCTCACCACTGCTGGTGGTGCTGACCACCAGGGCCTCCGCCGGGGGGTTCGTCGACGAAGACGTCGAGATCTGGGACGCCGGTGGCATCCTGATGGCCCAGAGCCGCCAGCTGCGCTTCATCCACGCCTGAGCCGGATGGCGTCACGACTGGGCGTCAGAGCCGGATCGTGGAGGCGACCTCGTGCTCGAAGACCTCGGTGGTGCGCACCAGCGCCCACTGCTCGTCGATCGGACCCGAACCCCGGAACGCCTCGACCGCCTCCACTGACGTCCACTGCTCGAAGACGTTGATCCGATCCGGCTCGACGGGATCGGCCGCGAGGTGGAAGGCCACACATCCGTCGGCGGCGCGAGCCGCGACGATGACGTCACGGCAGCCGGACAGGTAGGAGTCGCGATCGGACGGATCGACGGTGAGGCATCCGGCCACGATGATCACGGGCACGAGCGTGGCACAGCACTTGCCCCCGGCGGGCGGCCGACGGACCATGGCGGCCATGGACACTCTCGTCGCCGTCTACTGCCTCCTCGTGGGGGTGTCGATGGTGGTGTGGTGGGGCGTCGAGCTCCGCAACGGGGTGCTGTCGCGCCCGGACCGCTCCCGACCGGAGATCACGTTGCACGTGGTGGCGGAGGTGGTCACTGCGGCGGTGCTCGTGACCGGCGGGATCGTGATGCTGGCCGGCGGTTCCACCGGTCTGGCCCTCGTCGGTCTGGGCCTGCTCTTGTACGCCGGCATCCAGAGCCCCGGCTACTTCCTCGATCGAGGTGAGCGGTCCATGGTGGCGATGTTCGCCGCGCTCGTGATGATCACCATCGTGGCCATCGCGGTGCTGCTGGTCGGGTGAAGCCCCCGTCGGCGACGTCCCACGCGGCGGTGAACCACCCAGGAAACCCTACTTCCAGCTGGCCGTTCAGCATCGTGCGCTACGAACCGCGAGGATGAGGGGCACGAAGCACCCCCACATGAGGAGCCGACCATGACGGACCTGACCACCGAGGCGTCGCCGACGTTCGACGACATCGACGTGACCGACCTCGACGTGTTCGCCGAGCGCTATCCCGCGGAGTGGTTCGACCGGCTCCGCCGCGAGGCGCCCGTCTACCGCCACCCCGGCAGCGAGGGCAGCGACGGCGAGGACTTCTGGGTGGTCACCTCGCACCGCCACGTCACCGAGGTGCACAAGGCCGGCCTGCTCTACAGCCACCAGACCGGCCCCGGCCGTGACGGCGCCGGCGGCATCGCCCTCACCGACCAGCCGCCCGAGCTCGGCCCCGGCCTCATGATGGTGAGCACCGACCCGCCGCAGCACACGCGCTACCGCAAGCTCGTGAACTCTGGTTTCACGCCCCGCATGATCCGCCGCCTCGAGGAGGCGCTGCGCCAGAAGACCAACGCCGTGCTCGACCGCGTCACCCCCGCCGGCACGTGCGACTTCGTCGTCGACGTGTCGGCCGAGCTCCCGCTGCTCGCCATCGCCGAGATCATCGGCGTCCCGGCCGAGGACCGCAGCCGGCTGTTCGACTGGAGCAACCGGATGATCGGCAGCCAGGACAGCGAGTACGGCTCGGGGGCCCCGGCGGAGGAGATGGGCTCGGACTACGCCAACGTCATCATGGAGATGGCGATCTACGCCAACGAGATGAGCGACGACAAGCGGGCCAACCCCGGCGACGACGTGTGGACCAAGCTCACCGACGCCCGGGTCACGATGGAGGACGGAAGCACCGTCGAGCTCACCGACCTCGAGCGCGACCTCTTCTTCGCCCTGCTCGTCGTGGCGGGCAACGAGACCACCCGCAACGCCATCTCCAAGGGCATGATCGCCTTCATGGAGCACCGCGACCAGTGGGACCGCTGGATCGCCCACCCCGAGCTGGCCGACACCATGGTCGAGGAGATCCTGCGCTGGACCAGCCCGGTCAACTTCTTCCGTCGCACCGCCACCGCCGACACCGTGCTCGGCGGACAGGCCATCGCCGCCGGTGAGAAGGTCGTGCTCTGGTACCCGTCGGCCAATCGCGACGAGGACGAGTTCGGACCCACCGCGGATGAGTTCGACATCGCCCGCGACCCCAACCACCACGTGGCCTTCGGTGCCGGGGGCCCCCACTTCTGCCTCGGCGCCAACCTGGCCCGCCTCGAGATCAAGGTGATGTTCCAGGAGCTGGCCCGCCGGGTTCCCGACATCGAGCTCTCCGGCCCGCCCTCGCGCCTGCGCATGAACCTGATCGACGGCATCAAGCACCTGCCCGTGACCTTCACGCCGACGCCTGCGCTGGGCTGACGGTGGGCGGGGACGGCGAGTTCTTCGACGCCGTCTACGCAAGCGCCGAGGGTGACGACACCGCGATCCCCTGGCAGGAGCACGCGGCGTCACGGCCTCTCTTCGACGACTGGCGTCGAGGGGTCGGCGACGGACACGGTGCGACGGCGCTCGTCGTGGCCGCCGGCCTGGGTGACGACGCCGCCGCCCTGGCCGAGAAGGGGTTCGCGGTCACCGCGTTCGATGCCGCCCCCACCGCGGTCGAATGGGCCCGCCGCCGCCACCCCGATGCCCCCGTCGAGTGGCACGTCGCCGACCTGTTCGATGCTCCCACAGCGTGGGCGGGGGCGTTCGACCTCGTGGTCGAGGTCTTCACCGTGCAGTCCATCCCACTCCATCTCGAGGTCGACGCGGCCCGGACCATCCGCGGCTTCGTCGCCCCCGGCGGCACCCTCCTGGCCATCGCCCTCGTCGGTGACCCCACCGGCAGGGACCGGCCCTGGCCTCTCGCGCCGCACGTGGTCGACGCGCTGATCGGCGACCTCACCGTACTGAGGCGCGACGGCCAGCCGCTCGGACCCGGCGTCGAGGCGGTCAGGTTCGAGCTGCAGCGTCCCTCGTCGTAGGCCCGGACTCCGCGGCGGCCAGCGACAGCTCGCGCACGAACATCGCGATCAGCCCCTCGAGCGTGTCCTCGGGGTCGACCGGCATCGTGAGCAGGCCGTCGCGTCGCATCAGCGAGAACCCGTGGATCGACGCGAACACGATGCGGTACCACTGCAACGCTGCGGTGTCGTCGAGGCCGTAGGAACGAAAGACCAGGTTGAGGGGCCGTCCGACCGCCGCCATGGCCGCCCCGAGCGCCGGATCGTCGCCCGGGGGCACGAGGGTGGCGTCGTACAGACCCGGTCGTGCCTGGGCGAAGCCGGCGTAGGCCCGCACGATCCCCGCCACGGCGTCCGATCCGGATCGCCCGATGGCCGCGTCGGACAGCGCACCGGCGAGCTGTTCCAGTGCCACGACGGCGATGGCACGGCGTAGGTCGGCGAGGCCGTCGACGTGGGCGTAGAGCGACTGGGTGCGTACGCCGAGGCTCTCGGCCACCCGCCGGAGGCTGACGGCGTCCACCCGGCCCGCACCGTCGACGAGGGCCACGGCGGCGTCCACGACGGCCTGACGGTCGAGCCCCACCGGTGCGGCCATGGAGCCGAACGGTAGCAGTCGAGCCCCTGATACCGTTCGGCCAGCCCGGGGGTCGGGCGGGGAGGCAGACATGACCGACACGTGCCGGGCGGCGGTCTTCACCGGTGATGGACGGGTCGAGGTGCGCGAGTTCACCGTACCCGCGCCGCCGCCCGGGGGGGCCGTGCTCAAGGTCGAGGCCGTCGGCCTCTGCGGGAGCGACGCCGCGCAGTTCCACGGGGTCGAACTGGTCCCCGGAGCCAGCGTCTTCCCCGTCGTCCCCGGGCACGAGACCGTCGGCCGGGTCGTCGCTCTGGCCACCGATGCCGAGCTCGGCGTCGCCGAGGGCGACCGCGTCGGGGTCGACGAGATCCTGCCCGGCCGGTCCCTGCGGGTCTACGGCTACAGCGACATGCGCGGCGACGGCGAGCTGGGCCTCTGGGGCGGCTACGGCGAGTACATGGAGATCCTGCCCCGCACTCGTCTGCACCGACTTCCCGGTGAGGGGCCCGCGGCGCCGTTCACCGTCTTCGAACCGCTGGCCAACGCAGTCAACTGGGTGGGTCGGTCCGGGCTCCGTGACGGCAACTCGGTCGTGGTGCAGGGTCCGGGCCATCAGGGCCTGGCCGTCGTGGCCGCGGCCAAGGCGGCGGGGGCCGGCACGGTGGTGGTGACCGGCACCGACAGCGACGACCTGCGCCTCGCCGCCGCCCGGGCCATGGGAGCCGACGCCACCCTGGTGGTGGGACGCGACGACGTCGCCGCCGGCGTCAAGGAGCTGACCGGCGGCTGGGGGGCCGATGTCGTGTTCGACGTCTCCAACTCGGTCCGTGCCGTGCCCCAGGCCCTCGACCTGGTGCGCTACGGAGGCACCGTGCTGCTGGCCGGGCTCAAGCACTACGCCGCCGTACCCGACCTCGTCACCGACCACATCGTGATGAAAAGCCTCACGGTGATCGGCGGCTCGGGGTTCACGCCCGACACGATGGCCGAGGCCGTGGGGCTGCTGCGTCAGGGCGACGCCCACGCCGAGGAGATGGCCGGGATCACCGTGGGCCTCGACGGCATCACCGCCGCGATGGAGCTGCTCGAACGACGCAATCCCGACGACGATGCCGTGCGGGTGACGCTCGTGCACGAGAGCTGAGGGCCCGATGCGCGCCGTACGCATCGAGGAAAACGAGCCGCGCGTCGTCGACGTGCCCGAACCCGATTCCTCGACCCCGGGCTTCCCCGTCGCCTCCGCCGACGACCCTGTCGTCGTCATGGACGTCGTCGCGTCCAGCATCTGCGGCACCGACCTCGGCTTCGTGGCGGCCGGGTTCGACGGCTTCACGCTCGGTCACGAGTTCGCCGGGACCGTGGACGGCGCCGCCTGCGCGGTGGAACCGGTGATCTCGTGCGGCGCCTGCGACGAGTGCCGCGCCGGGCACACGCAGCGCTGCACCGGCGCGCACGCCAACGTCGGCATCTTCGTCGACGGTGGGCTCGCCGACCGGGTGGCCGTGCCCCGCTCGTCGCTCGTCGCCCTGCCCGACGGCCTGTCGGTGCACGATGCCTGCCTCGTCGAACCTGCTGCAGTCGCCTGGCACGGGGTCCGGCGGGGGCGGATAGAGGCCGGTGAGCGGGTCGTCGTCGTCGGGGGCGGGTCGATCGGGCTGCTCGCCGTCGCCGCCCTCCGCCATAGCGGCATGGAGGTCGATCTCGACGCCCGCCACGACCACCAACGGCGGGCCGCCGAGCGCCTCGGGGCCGGGACACCCGCCGGCCACTACGACGTGGTCATCGAGGCCGCCGGCTCGGAGTCGGGGTTGGCCGCCTGTGCCGGGTGGGCCCGGCCGGGCGGGCGGATCGTGCTGCTCGGCGTGTACCACGGCCTCCTCCCCGCACCCGGCACGGTGACGCTCACCAAGGAGCTCTCCTGGATCGGAGCCATGGCCTACGGGAGCCACGACGGCCACGGGCACGCCAGTCGCCGCGAGGTCGACGAGGTCGCGGCGCTGCTGGCCACGAAACCCGAGATCGCCGCCACGGTGATCACCCACCGCTTCGGTCTCGACGACGCACCCGAGGCCTTCCGCGTCGCGAGCGACCGCGCCTCGGGCGCCATCAAGGTCGTCCTCGAACCCTGATTCCGCGAGGCGCCGCGAGGCCCGAGCGGCGACGGGCGATCAGGCCGAGAGGAAGGCCAACGCCCGGCGCCACGCGTCGGCCGCGTCGTCAGGCCGGTGCGCAGGTCGGGAGGGGTCGTGGACGAACCCGTGGTCGGCGCCCTCGTAGCGCACGATCTCGACGCCGAGGGCCTCGGCATCGGCCACGTCGGCCGCCGGGGTGTAGGGATCGACCGTCCCGATGACGGCCATCGTGGGACAACGCTGCGGCGCCGCCAGCGCCTCGAGCGGCTCGACCATCGCCTCCCCCCGCCAGGGCTCGGGGAGGCGGATCATGCCGTAGAAGGCCACGGCGCGATGGAATCGACCGGCCCCTGCGGCCACCAGCGTCCACATCCCACCCATGCAGAACCCGAGCACCCCCACCGTCGCCGCGCCGGTCGCCCCGGCAGCGGCGAACAGGTCGCTCCGCACCCGCTCGGCGCCGATCTCCGCCACGCCGCCGTTCATGCGCTGCTCGATCGTCCAGTCCTCGTGCCCGGGGAAGGGCTCGGCGGCACAGACCGTCCAACCGGTCTCGGCGCTCAATCGGTCGACCATGTCGTCGAAGAGGGGTCGTAGCCCCATGATGTCGGGGATGACCACCAGACCTCGGTCCGGCGGCGGGCCCGCCGGTGCGGCCAGTGCGGCGGAGGTTCCTGAGGGCAGAGTGGTGCGCATGGCCACGATCCTGCCAGGCCCGCTCAGCTGTAGTGATCGAGGATGCTGGCCTCGGCCAGGCGGGACAGGCCCTCTTTGATGGCCCGGGCCCGCAGCTCTCCCACGCCGTCGACCTCCTCGAGGTCGGCGATGGTGGCCCGCATGATGGTGGAGAGGTTGCCGAACCGCTCGACGATGCGGTCGATGACCCCTTCCGGCAGGCGCGGAATGCGGGCGAGCAACCGGTGGCCCTTCGGCTCGACGGGATCGTCGAGATCGGCGGTGGCTCCCGAGGGGAGGTGGAGCACCTCGGCCACGGCCTTCATGTCGAGGAGCCGCTCGGTGTCGAGACGGGCGAGTCCGTCCATGGCTTCCTCGAGATGCCAGTCGTTCTCCTCGTGGAGGTAGTCGGCCACGACGAGACGGCGTTCGTCCTCGACGCCGGCGAGCACCTCCTCGAGCTGGAGGCGGATGAGTCGGCCGTCGACCCCGAGCTCGACGATGTCGAACTCGATCTCCTCGGCGATGCGCAGCACCATCTCGGTACGTTGCAGGAGGATGACCACGTCGCGCAGGGTCACGAGGTTCTCGACCTCGAGGGCGGCCAGGTTCTGGGACACCTCCACGAGGCGGTCCTTGTAGCGCTCGAGGGTACGCAGGGCCTGAGTCCCGCGATCGAGGAGGCGGGGTACGGGGATGAGCTGCTGCTTCTCGTCGCCGTAGTACACCGCGATGATCGACATGTCCTCGGAGACGGAGATGACCGGCAGGGTGATCGAACGGGCGACGCGCTCGGCCGTGCGGTGACGGGTGCCGGTCTCCGACGTGGGCACGTTGGGGTTGGGCACGAGGTGCACATTGGCCCGGGCGATCCGGCTGGCATCGGGCGCCAGCACGATGGCGCCGTCCATCTTGGCCAGCTCCGACAGACGCTGCGGGCTGAAGGCCGCATCGAGCAGGAAGCCGCCTGAGCAGATGTTCAACACCTCGGGCCCGTCACCGACCACGATGAGCGCACCCATCCCCGACTGGAGGATCCGGTCGAGACCTTCGCGCAGCGGCTTGCCCGGCGCGACCGCGCCGAGTGCGGAGAGCATCGCCTCGCTGCGTCGCCGTGACATCGTCGGATCCTAGGCGCTCCCGGTGGGCGGCCGACGGCCTGACAGATTCGCGTCAGGAACAGCCACCGAACCTCAGAACGGCGCGTCGCCGGGGTCGGAGGACCCGAAGAACTCCTCGGCGACAGGATCGGGCGGGCCCGCGGCGGGCACGGGCCGCCGTGACGGACCTCGTCCGCCGACCCGTGCCGACCCCGCACCATCGCCGGCGTCAGCGAGACCGACCGCAGCCACTGCGTCGGCCAGGGTGTCGACCCGCACCACTTCGATGTGATCGGGCATGGAGGGCGACAGCCGGGGCACGAGGGCCCGGGAGAACCCGAGACGGGCCGCCTCGGCCACCCGCCGCTCGCACTGCGACACCTGCCGTAGCTCGCCCCCCAGACCGACCTCTCCGCAGACCACCAGATCGGCGGGCAGGGCGTGACCGGTGAGAGCGGAGGCCAGAGCGAGGCAGAGCCCGAGGTCGGCGCCCGGCTCGGTGACCTTCACCCCGCCGACGGCGAGGGCGTAGACGTCGGACTCACCGAAGCGCAGCCCGGCCCGCTCGGCCAGCACAGCCAGCAGCAACGCCAACCGGCCACCGTCGAGCCCCTGAGCGGAACGACGCGGACTGGGCAACGTGCTCGACGCCACCAACGCCTGGAGCTCGACGAGCAAGGGACGGTGACCGTCCATGGTGGGGACCACGACCGACCCCGACACACCCTTGCGGCGGTCGGCCAGGAACAGCCGGCTGGGATCGGGAACGCCCACGAGACCGTCACCGGTCATCTCGAACAGGCCGAGCTGGTCCGTGGCACCGAATCGGTGTTTGGCGGCCCGCAGGAGCCGCAGCGCATGATGGCGCTCGCCCTCGAAGGCCAGCACCGTGTCGACCACGTGCTCGAGCACCCGTGGCCCGGCCAGGCCGCCGTCCTTGGTCACGTGGCCGACGAGCACCGTGGCCAGACCCCGGGCCTTGGCCTGGCTCACCAGTCGAGCCGCGCACTCCCGGACCTGAGCGACCGAACCCGCCGCCGAACTGAGCTCGGGGTCGAGGACGGTCTGGATGGAGTCGACGACCAGCAACTCGGGTCGCACCTCTTCGACGAAGGCCAGGACATGGGGCAGGGCCGTCTCGGCGGCGAGATACAGCGACGGGGTGAGCGCCCCGAGACGCTCGGCGCGCACGCGCACCTGCTGCGTGGACTCCTCGGCCGAGACGTAGAGCACCCGCGTCCCGTCGGTGGCCACCGAGGCCATGGCCTGGAGGAGCAGGGTGGACTTCCCGATGCCGGGCTCGCCGCCGAGGAGGGTGACCGACCCGGGCACGAGGCCGCCGCCCAGCACGCGGTCCAGCTCGGGGATGCCCGTGGGCCGGGGCTGCCACTGATCGACGTCGACCTCCGCGATCGAGACCGGCGGCCCCAATGGGGCACCGAGACCGGCGACCGAGACCGAGGCAGGCAGGTCCCGTTCCTCGACCAGGGAGTTCCAGGCCTCGCACGACGGGCACCGACCCGCCCATTTGGGGGCGGTGCCGCCGCACTCCTGACATCGGAACACCGAACGGGCCTTGGCCATGGGCCGCACCCTACGCACCCGGTGGGACAGCCTCCTCCGCCGCCGGCGCGGGCACCGACACCACCTCCACGAGCGACAGCACGGCCAGCACGGCGCCGAGGCGGAGGAGCACGGCCGCCGACAGGAGATGCCGGGCCGTCTCCATCCCGTCGGCGTGCCACGCCACCAGCGCGAGCGGTGCAGACGACACGACGCACGTCGCGGCCACGACCGCCAATGGCGAGGCTCGGACGCGGCGCCGAGCATGGAAGACGCCGACGCCCAGCGCGATCGCCACCGTGGGGAGGGTCGGCAGCCACAACAGCGCGGTGAGCCCGGGGATGCTGCGAGACCCCTGCGGCGCGTACGTGTTCGCCACGTCGCCGTCGCCGTTGTTGAAGGTCCGCTCCGGATCCTGGAGCGGCTCGCTGACCACGAAGTCGGGGTGGGTGACGGCGTAGCGCAAAAGCGCCGCTCGACCGTCGGTCTCGAGCCACGAGCGCCACGCCTCGAACCGCGGCGCGTCCAGGTCGACGGGGACGACGACGGGTCGGTCCGGGTCGGACGTCTGCGTCGGGAGGGCGAGGCCGAGACCGGGCATGCCCTGCTCCGTGAACCACGCCAGGCGATCCTCGAAGGGCAGGACCCGCACGGCGAACACGTGGGACAGGGGAACGACGTGGCGGGCGCCGGCGCTCGACGACCAGCTCGACAGCGCCAGCACGGCGACGAGCACGCCGGCGCCGACGAGGAGCCATCCTCGTGACCCCGAGCCGTCGGCCGGTCCCTCCAACCCCTCCTCGCTCGACGGGCGGTGGCCGGCCGCCCACGCGACCACGAGGGCGCCAGCGACGAGCGCGACCACGACGACGTTCGTGTCCCGGGTGACCCCCCACGCTGCAGCGACGCCGAGGAACACGCCCAGACGGCCGTACCCCGGGCGGCGCAGCAGCCAGAGCCCGGCGGCGACGGCCCCGGCGAGCAGCGACAGGCCCAGCGACTCGGACAGGACCGACCGGTCCCAGATGGAGACGGGCCGCACGAAGGAGAACGCCACCACGACCCCGAACGCCACCCAGCGGCGGGCCACGGTGGGCATCACCGCTGCCACCTGTGCCGCCGACGCGGCCCAGCAGATCGACGCCAGCAGGACCTGGAACACGACGTAGTTGACGTTCGCCTCCCCACCCAGGCGATCGATCAGCAGCGAGACCAGGCCGGGGCGGGCGCCGCCCCACAGATCGGTGCTCCACAGCGGGTGAGAGCCCGCGGCGAGGTAGTCGTAGGAGTCCTGCCACAGCGCGGGAGGACCCTCGCCGGCCATCCACACCCGGACGATGATCCCGATCACGGCCCCCAGGACGAACAGCTCGGCCGTGGCGACACGCGCCAGGCGGCTCCCCGCCACCGGAACCACCGACGAGGTCGTTGCCGGTTCCTCCCCGTCCACGCCGCCTCCCGAGCCGTGCACCACGACGATGCGGCACCGTATCGCCCGCGCCCGTCGCCCACCCCTGCCGACCGCCCGGCTCAGCGCCGGGGCAGCCGTCCGCTGCTGATGACCCGGCGCGAGCGCCGCCGCCGGGTGGCCCAGGCCCACCAGCCGAAGAGAACCGTGACGATCACCAGGAACAGCGCGGCGCCCTGCGCGAGACGCTCGATCACCTTGCTCTGGGTGCTCCTGGCCGCCACCGCCGTCGGGGCAGGGTCGGCGAAGCTCGGGGTCCACGTCTCACTGAAGCCCCCCGGCAGCTGGACCGTCAGTGAGAAGTCGACCATCTCACCGATCGGCGTGCCCTCCTCGGCTTCGATCTCGGCCAGGAGGGCACCCCAGGGGTTGCCCTCGACGGCATCGAGGTCGGGGTCGCTGAACAACGCGGCACCGCCGGTGAGGTCGTAGGTGGCGTTGAACTCGGTGACCCGCTCGAGGAACGTGTCGCGCTCGACCGGTGGCCAGGTCGAGGAACGGGCCGCCCGGGCCGTTCAGTTGGCTGACCACCACAGCCAGCTCGGTGGTGTCCTGCACATCTCGGTGAGCCCGTACCCAGGTGAGCTCGCCCTCCTTCACCGGGGCGTCGACGGTCCATCCCGCGGCCTCGAGATCGGCCACCGCCACCTGCTGGTCGAGATCACCGATCCGGGCGAGAGCCGCATCGTCGAGACCGACGGCCTGAGTGACACGACCCGAGCCGTCCTCGGCGATGACCACGGTGGTGTCGACCTGCATCTGGCACCCGGCCACGACCACCAGCACCGCGACCACCACGACGACGAGCAGCGGGGGACGCGGACGAGCCCGGGCGATCAGCCCGGGCTCGTACGTCGACGTCAGGTGGAGCGGGGTCAGCGCGTCACTCGGCCGGACCGGTCTCGGCCAGCTCCATCGGCGGGGGCTGGAAGCCCTCGACAGCGTTGAACACCATGACCAGCTCGCCCGTCTCCGGGTCGGGTTCGGCGTCGACGATGATGTTCTCGCCGGCCCGGAAGCCCTTCATGAGCAGTCGCTCGGACAGCGGGTCCTCGACGAGGCGCTGGATGGCCCGGCGCAACGGGCGGGCGCCGAGAGTGGGGTCATAGCCTCTGTCGGCCAGCAGGAGCTTGGCCGCGTCGGTGAGCTCGAGGCCGATGCCCTGTGCCTCGAGTTGCACCGTGACCCGCCTGATCATCAGGTCCACGATCGTGGTGACCTCGGGCTTGGTGAGCTCGTGGAACACGATCGTGTCGTCGATGCGGTTGAGGAACTCGGGCCGGAAGTGCTGCTTGAGCGCTTCGTTGACCTTCTCCTTCATCCGCTCGTAGCTGATGGCCTCGTCGGACTTGCCGAAGCCGACGTTGGCCTTGCGCAGGTCCTGGGTGCCGAGGTTCGACGTCATGATCAGCACCGTGTTGCGGAAATCGACCGATCGGCCCTGGCTGTCGGTGAGCCGGCCTTCCTCGAGGATCTGCAGCAGGGTGTTGAAGACGTCGGGGTGGGCCTTCTCGATCTCGTCGAACAGGACCACGGAGAAGGGCTTGCGCCGCACGGCCTCGGTGAGCTGGCCGCCCTCTTCGTAGCCGACGTACCCGGGGGGCGAACCCACGAGACGGCTGACGGTGTGCTTCTCCATGTACTCGCTCATGTCGAGGGCGATGAGCGAGTTCTCGTCGCCGAAGAGGAACTCGGCCAGCGTCTTGGCCAGCTCGGTCTTGCCCACGCCCGACGGGCCCAGGAAGATGAACGAGCCACTGGGGCGCTTCGGGTCCTTGAGGCCGGCACGGGTGCGGCGGATGGCCTGGCTGACCGCCTTGATGGCGCTCTCCTGGCCGATCACCCGCTTGTGGAGCTCATCCTCCATGCGCAGGAGCTTGGCCGTCTCCTCCTCGGTCAGCTTGTACACGGGGATGCCGGTCCAGATCGAGAGGACCTCGGCGATCGCCTCTTCGTCGACCTCGTCGAAGAGGTCGATCCCGGCGTCGCGCATCTCGCGCTCCTTGGTCTCCTTCTCGGCGAGAAGCTCCTTCTCACGGTCTCGGAGGCGACCGGCCTCTTCGAAGCGCTGGGCCTCGACGGCTTCCTTCTTCTCCTGGACGACCTGGGCGATCTGGTTCTCGAGCTCCTTGAAGTCCGGCGGCGTCTCCATGCGCTTGATGCGCAGGCGCGAACCGGCCTCGTCGATGAGGTCGATGGCCTTGTCGGGGAGGTGCCGGTCGGAGATGTACCGGTCGGCCAGGTTGGCCGAGGCCACGAGGGCCTGGTCGGTGATGGTGACCCGGTGGTGGGACTCGTAGCGGTCCCGCAGGCCCTTGAGGATCTCGATGGTGTGGGCCACCGAGGGCTCTTCCACCTTGATCGGCTGGAACCGACGCTCGAGGGCGGCGTCCTTCTCGAGGTGCTTGCGGTACTCGTCGAGCGTGGTGGCGCCGATGGTCTGGAGCTCGCCACGGGCCAGCATCGGCTTCAGGATGCTGGCCGCGTCGATCGCGCCTTCAGCGGCACCGGCCCCGACGAGGGTGTGCAGCTCGTCGATGAACAGGATGATGTCACCGCGGGTCTTGATCTCCTTGAGGACCTTCTTGAGCCGCTCCTCGAAATCACCGCGGTAGCGCGAGCCGGCGACCAGGGCGCCGAGATCGAGGGTGTAGAGCTGCTTGTTGTGCAGGGTCTCCGGGACGGAGTCGGCGGCGATGGACTGGGCCAGCCCCTCGACGATCGCGGTCTTGCCGACGCCGGGTTCTCCGATCAGTACGGGGTTGTTCTTCGTTCGCCGGCTCAGGACCTGCATGACCCGCTCGGTTTCGCGCTCGCGACCGATGACCGGGTCGAGCTTCTTCTCGCGGGCGAGTTGTGTCAGGTTGCGGCCGAACTGGTCGAGCACGAGCGAACCCGACGGGGTGGCCTCACCGGATCCGCCGGCGGTGGCACCGGCCTTCTCGCCGCCGCCGCCCTGGGCACCAGGCCCGGAGTAACCGGAGAGGAGCTGGATGACCTGCTGGCGCACGCGGGAGAGGTCGGCGCCGAGCTTGACCAGCACCTGCGCGGCCACGCCCTCGCCCTCACGGATGAGACCGAGCAGGATGTGCTCGGTACCGATGTAGTTGTGACCCAGCTGGAGGGCTTCACGCAGAGACAGCTCCAGGACCTTCTTGGCCCTCGGGGTGAACGGGATGTGCCCGCTCGGCGACGAACCGCCCTGGCCGATGATCTCCTCGACCTGGCTGCGCACCGCCTCGAGGGAGATTCCGAGGGACTCGAGCGCCTTCGCGGCGACACCCTCGCCCTCGTGGATCAGCCCGAGCAGGATGTGCTCGGTACCGATGTAGTTGTGGTTCAGCAGCCGCGCTTCCTCTTGGGCGAGGACGACCACACGGCGGGCTCGGTCGGTGAAACGTTCGAACACTGCCACTGCCTCCCTTGGCGGGAATGGCTCCCCCGGAACGGGGGAATCGTGGGTCGAGCATACCCAGGTGCATCGAGCCCTCCTCGCTCCACCCGATCGGCCCCCACGACACCGGATCGGCACGCCTCGAACGGGAACCGGTGGTGCGTCGGCGCGTCTCGACCGGTGACCACGACTCGCCGATCCCGCTCCCGGGTTGAGGTGCAACGCCATCGCCCGCCTATCGTTCTCGTCGTGGCCCCCGCCTCCCCCCTCCTCGAGCTTCCGGTACTCCAGGTCGACCTGGGCCGGGTGGAGGAAGCCCTGAGGGCCTCCGTCGTCGCCGAGGATCCCTTCCTCACCGAGGTCGCCAGCCACCTGATCGTCGCCGGAGGCAAGCGCGTACGTCCCGCGTTCGCCGTCACGTCGGCCGCGACGGCGCAGCGCGAGATGGCCTCGGCCACCCCGGAGGTCGTGCTGGGAGCGGTCTCGGTGGAGCTCGTGCACCTCGGCTCGCTCTACCACGACGACGTGATGGACGACGCCGAGACCCGACGCACCGTGCCGAGCGTCAACGCTCGCTGGGGCAACCTCAAGGCCATCCTCGCCGGCGACTACCTGTTGGCCAGGGCCTCCGAGATCGCAGCCTCGCTCGGCACCGAGGTCGCCGGCCTTCTGGCCGCGACCATCGGGCGCCTCTGCGAAGGCCAGGTCCTGGAGCTCCAGGACGCCTACTCCCTCACCCGGAGCGAAGAGGCCTACCTCTCCTCGATCGACGGCAAGACGGCCTCGCTGCTCGGCACCTCCTGTCGCATCGGTGGGCTGGTCGCCGACCTGCCCCGCGACCAGGTCGAGGCCCTGACGGTGTTCGGGCGCAGCTTCGGCATGGCCTTCCAGATCGTCGACGACCTGCTCGACGTCACCTCGACCGACGAAGAGCTCGGCAAGCCTGCCGGACACGACCTCGTCGAGGGCACCTACACCCTCCCGGTGATCCGCACGCTGGCTGCCGGAGGCCGCCCGGCCGCCGAGCTGACCTCCCTGCTCACCGCCCTCCGGCCGGTGGACGGGAGCCTCGAGCCCGTCGACGACCCCGCCGCGCTCACCGCCGCTCGTGACCTCCTGCGCGGCGGCCCCGCCGTCGAGTCGTCGCTCGAGACCGCGCGCCAGTTCGTTGAGCGGGGTCAGGTCGCTCTGGCGCCCTACGCCGGCAACGAGGCGGTCACCGCACTCGAGCGGGCCGCCGAGCACCTGCTGGCCAGCGTCCGCGCCGCCGCCTGAGCGAACGACGGCCGATCGCGCTGAGTCCCGACCCTCGGGGTCGGCGGCGGAGGTGCGATCGAGGAAGTCCCGCACGGCGCCGTTGAAGCGTCCAGCGCTCTCGACCATGAATCCGTGGGCACCGCCCGTGATGATCACCAGCTCGGAGCCGGGGATCAGCTCGTGGAGCAGTTCGCTGTCGCCGATCGGCGTCAGGATGTCCTGGCTCCCCACGATGACCAGCGTGGGGACGTCGATCGCATCAAGCTCGAAGCGGAGCTTGTCGTCGAGGGCGAGGATGGCGTCGACCTGGGCACAGAAGGCGCCGGGGGTGACGTTGAGCGCGAGCGGACCGAGCACGCCGACCACCGGCCAGAGCCGGAAGCGCGACCGGGGCCCCATGAGCCAACGGGCGGCGAGGTCGACGAGGGCGCGCATCCCCTTGGTGCGCGCCGTCTCCTCCCATTCGGCCAACAGCTCGCGCCGCCAGGGGAGGTGGCGACAACCCGTGCACGCCAGTGTCAACGAGCGGACCCGTGACTGGTAACGCACGCCGAGGATCTGGGCGATGATCCCGCCCATCGACGCGCCCATCACGTGAGCCGACTCCACCCCGAGGTCGTCCAGGACCGCGATGGCGTCAGCGGCCATCACCTCGAGGTCGTAGGGGCCCGGGGGCACGTCGGAGCGCCCGACGCCCCGGTTGTCGAAGACGATGCCGCGGTACCGCCTCGCCAGCATCCCCCGTTGACGGATCCAACCCCGACTGTCGGCGCCGAGGCCCTGCACGAGGAGCACCGGAGGTCCGTCGGCGTTCCCGAACGTGTCGTAGTTGATCCGGGTCCCGTCAGGGGCCTCGACGATGGGCACGAGCCGAGTGTAGGGACCCGCGTCAGGCGGCCGGAGCCGACGACTCGGGCGGGGCGGGTCGGGAGCGGCGGGTCCAGGTGATGTCGGCCCACTCGTGGACGTGGCGCACGCAGTCCCGGGTGGTGTGCTCAGGGATGATCCCGAGCAGTTCCTCGAGGCGGTCTCCGTCGGCGAGACGGCCTTTGACCAGCAGCTCGAGGACGTGATCGGGCAAGGGCGCCCCCGACAGCTCGGTGACCATCCGCGCCCCGTTCCAGCCAGGACCGCAGACCGGGACCGGCAGCCTCGCTCCCATGCGCACGGCATCCCACACGCTCACCGAACCCGGGGCCACCACGTTCACCGGTCCGTCGGTGTCGGGCCGCAACGCCGCGGCCACGAAGGACCGAGCCGCGTCTTCTCGGTGCAGGACGCAGAACTCGCCGCCACCGAAAGCGGGCACCGGCACGGCCGGGAGACGCAGCAACCTCACCAGCGGGCTGGGGAAGTGCGGGCCGATCACCGGCGCGAATCGCAGCAGGGCCACGGTGGCATCGACCCGGGCCGCTCCCGTGAGCACGACCCGCTCCGCGTGCAACAGCGACTGTCCGAACGGCGACGTGGGATCGGGGCGTACCGACTCGTCGGGGCGCACAGGCGTGTCGGGTCCCCGGCCGTAGACCTCGATGCCCGACCGCATCACGACACGCTCGAGGGCACCGCCGGCTCGGGCGGCGTCGAGGGCGGCGACCGTACCGGCGATGGTCCGGGTGGCGGCCGAACGGGGGCTGGACCGGGCGTTGGGCTCGTAGACCCCGACGTGCACGAGCAGTTGGGGAGCGAAGTCACCGATGACGTCGAGCATCCGGGTCCGGTTCCGGGGGTCGACCCGGTGGAAGTCGGTCCGGTCGAGATGGCGCCGGGGCGGTTCGATGTCGACACCCATGATCTCGGTGAACTCGTCGTGCTGCTCGAGAAGGGTCGCGACCCGGGTGCCGAGCTCTCCCCCCATTCCCGTGATGGCGACGCGCATGGATCGACCTCCCGGCCTAGACGTTCTTCTCGTGCACGAGGCGCAACCCGTGCAGGGTGAGCCACGGCTCGGTGTACTGGATGCGGGACGAGAACGGGGTGATCAACTCGGCGAGCCCGCCCGTCGCCACCACGGAGCACTCCCCCAGCTCGTCCTCGATCCGGGCGCACAGCCCGTCGACCTGAGCGGCGAAGCCGAAGACCGCACCGGACTGGATCGACTCGACGGTCGACTTCCCGAGGACGTTGCGAGGGGCCTTCAACTCGACCGCACGCAGCGCCGCGGCACGACCGACCAAGGCGTCCATCGAGATCTCGATGCCGGGAGCGATGGCCCCCCCGAGGTACTCACCGTTGGCCGAGACCGCATCGCAGGTGGTGGCCGTCCCGAAATCGGCGATGATCGTCGGACCCCCGTAGAGATCGAGCGCACCGACGGCGTTGGCGATCCGGTCGGCCCCGACCTCCTTCGGGTTCTCGTAGACGATGGCGATGCCGGTCCGCACACCCGGCTCGATCACGACGGGATCGAAGTCGAGGTAGCGGTCGCTGAGCTCGCGCAGCGCCGCGGTCACCCTCGGGACGCCGGACGACACGGCGATGCCGTCGATGTCGTGGAGGGTGAGGTCGCGGAGAGCGAGAAAGCCCTGGAACAGCACCGCGACCTCGTCGGAGGTGCGCTGCGCTGCCGTGGAGATGCGCCAGTGGTCGAGCAGGCCCTCGCCCGGTCGACGGCCCGACGACGTCGGGCCGTCGGACTCGTAGAGCCCGACGACGGTCTGGGTGTTTCCGGCGTCGACGACGAGGAGCACGGGACCTTCCTCTTCTCAGACCGGAACGATGTCGAGCCCGATGTCGAGCACCGGTGCGGCGTTGGTGAGACTTCCGACGGAGATGCAGTCGACCCCGGTGGCGGCGTAGGACGCGACGACGTCGAGCGTCACCCCGCCGGAGACCTCGAGCAGGGGGCGGCGCGGCGCCTCGGCACAGGCCGCCACGCAGGCTCGCACCTCGTCGGTGCTCATGTTGTCGAGCAGGAGGGCGTCCGCGCCGACCCGCAGGGCCTCGTGCACCTGGTCGAGGCGATCGCACTCGACGTGCACCGTCCGCGCCGGCCAGAGCGTCCGCGCCCGGGCGACCGCGTCGGTGATCCCGAAGAGGGCGATGTGGTTGTCCTTGAGCAGGACCCAATCGGAGAGGTTGCCGCGATGGTTGGCCCCGCCCCCGGCGCGCACGGCCGCCTTCTCGAGGCTCCGCAGCCCGGGCGTGGTCTTGCGGGTGTCCCAGATGCGCGCGTCGCCGCCGGACGCCGCAGCGTCGACGAAGGCGCGGGTCCGGGTGGCGATGCCCGAGAGGTGGCCCAGGAAGTTCAGCGCGGTGCGCTCCGCCGTGAGGATGGGCGCCAGGGCTCCGCTGACCGTCGCGAGGACCTGACCCGGCCGGACCGCGTCGCCGTCGTCCACGTCCCAGGAGAGCGTCACGGTGGCATCGAGCTGGGCGAACGCCTCGGTGGCACAGGCGCAGCCGGCGACGACACCCCCTTCGCGGGCCACGAAGGACGCGCGAGCGGCGAGGTCGTCGGGGAGCAAGGCCGAGGTGAGATCGCCGAGAGGTGTGAGATCCTCGTCCAGAGCACGACCGACGGCGTCGGCGACGGCCCGCCTCGGCGGGTGCACGGCCCTGGACATTCCCTCAGCCTGCCTCGCCCGCCCCTCCGAGCGGTAATCCCGTCTGCGATCGGACGGCGAGGCCACCGGCGGCGACGTCATTGCAGCACGAGACGATGCCGGAACGCGGGGTCGACGGCGGGATGATCGGCTCTGGTGTGGGCACCCCGGCTCTCGGTTCGGGCTTCGGCCGCAGCGAGGAGCGCGGCGCAGCACACGGCGAGGTTCGACAGCTCCCATGCGCCGGTGCCGGTGCCCTGCTGCGCCAATGCCGTGAGGTCGGCGATGACGCTGCCCGTGTCGGCGAGCGACGGGGCGGAGCGCAGGACGCCCGCTCCGGTCGTCATGGCCCGCTGGAGCCGGTCGCGACCGGCGGAGACGTCGTCACCGGTGAGCGTCGGCCCTCCACAGGGTTCGCCGATGGGCTGCGGCCTGGACCAACGGGGCAGTGTGACCGCTCCGATCACACCGCTGTCACCGGAGGGCTCGTGGAGGACGCCGCGCATCGCGCCGGTCGGCCGGGGACCGTCGACGCCGCGCTCCACCGCCTCCACCACCCTGGCCCCGAAGACCATGCCCTCGAGCAGCGAGTTCGAGGCCAGCCGGTTGGCACCGTGCACGCCGGAGCACGAAGCCTCGCCGGCCGACCACAGGCCGGGCAGGCTGCTGGCTCCGTCGAGGTCGGTCACGATCCCCCCGCAGAGGTAGTGGGCGGCCGGGGCGATCGGGAGCCAGTCGACGGAGGGATCGAGGCCGAGGTCGGCGAGGTCGTGCGCGATCGTCGGGAAGCGCTGGGCGAACGCGTCCAACCCGGTGGCGTCGAGCCAGCAGTGGTCGACGCCGAGATCGAGCATCCGTCGGGTCATGGCCCGGCTGACCTCGTCACGGGGCAGGAGCTCATCGACGAAGCGCTCACCGTCGGTGTCGCGCAACAGTGCCCCATGACCGCGAAGAGCCTCGCTCAACAGGGGACGGGGCATGCGGGGATGGTGCAAGGCCGTCGGATGGAACTGCACGAACTCGACATCGGCGACGGCGACGGAGGCCCGCAGAGCCATGGCCACCCCGTCGCCCGTCGCCTCGATGGGGTTCGTGGTCACGGAGAACATCTGACCGGCGCCACCCGTCGCCAGGAGCACGTGCCGGGCGCGGAGCTCGACGGGCTCCCCCTGGCCCGTCACGGCCCGCACGCCAGCACTGCGGCCGCGTTCGACGATCAGGTCGAGCGCGAACGCGTGCTCGTACACCGCGGCGGCGGTGCGGCGTACGGCCTCCACGAGGGCCCGCTCGATCTCGGCGCCCGTCGCTGCGCCACCGGCATGCACGACCCTCGGCAACGTGTGGCCCCCCTCGCGGGCCAGCTCGAGGCGGCCGTGGGCGTCGCGGTCGAACATCGCTCCGAGGGAGATGAGGTCCTCGACACGTCCCGGACCCTCGTCGACGAGCACCCGCACCGCATCGACGTCGCAGAGACCGGCGCCCGCGGCGAGCGTGTCGGCGAGGTGGAGGTCGGTCGAGTCGGGATCCTCGGCCAGCACGGCGGCGACCCCTCCCTGGGCCCAGCGGGTCGTCGACTGCTCCAGCGTGCCCTTGGTGAGCACCCCGACGCTCAGTCCATGGGTGTCCGCGGCGCGGACCGCGGCGGAGAGGCCGGCCACGCCGGACCCGACGACCAGGAGATCGACCTCGGCCGGTTGTTCGACCCGGGCGTCGGGAGCGCTCACGGCCGGAGAGTCTGGTCCACGAGGGATCGATCGGGCCCATCGGGCCCGGACCGGCCTGTGGTCAGGCCCGCACCCCGACCTCGAGGGCGGCGAGATCCGTTGCGGCACGCTCGTCGACCGGGCGGTTCGATGCGTCCACGTGGACCACGGTCGGTTCGTAGGCCTCGAGCTCGGCGTCGTCGTAGTCGGCGTAGCTGATCACGATGATCCGGTCGCCGGGCTGCACGAGCCGGGCCGCGGCACCGTTGAGGCACATGTCGCCGGTGCCGCCCGGGATGACGTAGGTCTCGAAGCGGGCCCCGTTGTCGATGTCGACGACGTGCACCTGCTCCCACTCGCGGATGTCGGCGAGCTCCATCAGCCTTCGGTCGACGGTGATCGACCCGACGTAGTGGAGGTTGGCGTCGGTCACCCGCGCCCGGTGGATCTTCGACTTCATCATTCGGCGCTGCACGGTGCTCCTCGGGGTCTCGGCGCTCTGAGAGTCGCCGTACGGAAAGGGCTCGAGATGTCGCGCCTCACGGAACGACCACGGAGAGGTTATCCAGCAGACGCGTCGTCCCAAATCGAGCGGCCACGAGCAACCGTAGGGCGGCACCCGGCACGAGTCGATCGACGGGCTCGAGGTTCGACGGATCGACGGCGGCTGCGTAGTCGAGTCGGGCCTCGGGCTCCGAGTGCACGACGGCGATCATCGCCTCGACGACCGTCGAACCGCGGCGCTCGCCCGATCGGACGAGTGCCGCCCCCTCACGGAGCGCCGCCGACAGGACACCAGCGGCGGCGCGCTGGGGCGGCGTGAGGTAGACGTTGCGGCTCGACATCGCCAACCCGTCGGGCTCGCGAACGATGGGGCAACCAACGACGTCGACGGGCATCTCGAGGTCGTCCGCCATGCGGGTCACGGTCGCGAGCTGCTGGAAGTCCTTCTCGCCGAAGTAGGCCCGGCAGGGCCCGGTGAGGGCGAACAGCTTGGCCACGATCGTCGTGACGCCATCGAAGTGGGTGGGACGCGATGCCCCCTCGAGCGTCTCGGTGAGGCCGGCGACGTGGACCGTGGTCGACGAACCCGGCGGATACATCTCTGTCGTCGAGGGAGTGAAGACGACATCGACACCGGCCGCCTCGGCCAGGGCGAGGTCGCGCTCGATCGGCCGGGGATAGGCCGACAGATCCTCTCCGGCCGCGAACTGGAGGGGGTTCACGAAGATGGTGAGCACCACCTCGTCGCACTGCTCGACCGCGGCCCGCGCCAGCGAGAGGTGCCCGTCGTGCAACGCCCCCATCGTCGGGACGAGGCCGACCGACCGCGCCGCGCCGCGAACCCGCTCGAGGTGACCACGAAGCTCGTCGCGGGTGTGGAGCACCAACACCCGCTCAGCCTCTCCCGAGACCGGCGACGTGGCCAATTCCGACAGGGACCATCAGGCGCCGTCGACGAGGCGACGTACCGCCCGCACCATGGCGTCGTAGGCCTCGATCTCGTCTGCGGGCAGGGCCGCCCGGTGACGATCGACGGTCACCCAGTCACCTCGGGCGGCGGGCCCGGTCAGAGCGGCGGCGGGACCGAGCTCGGCCACGTTGTCGACGGTCGCCCGGACGAGATCGAGGTAGGCGGCCAGCGGCACGCCCGCCGAGGCGGCGACGCGCTCGGCCTGCGCCAACAGGGCGACGAGGTGGTTCGAAGCGATGGCTGCAGCCGCGTGGTACGCCGCACGATCGGCGTCGGCGACGGGGAACGAGCGGCCGCCGAGGTCGCTGACGACGGCGTTCACCACGTCCGCCGCGTCCGTTCCACCCGCGGCGACGGCGAACCAGGCGCCAGCGGCCAGTCGACGCGCGCCCACTTCCGGTGACGGCAGGGCGACCAGCGGGTGGAGCGCACCGCGACGTGGATGCGGCTCCAGCACGTCGAGGCCGAGCGAGCCCGCGAGGTGAACGACGACGGTGGTGGCGTCGGGTCGCACGGCCGCGGCCACGGACCCCACCGCTGCGTCGGGCGTGGCGATCACCAGCAGATCGACACCGGCCGCGGCCTCCGTCGGATCGTCGTGGCGAGCCACCGGAGCCGACACGTGCCATCCGAGGCCCCCGAGAGCGAGCGAGAGCGCACCCCCGGCCCGGCCCGGGCCGACGACTCGGAGCGACGGCACCTGGACGGCCTCAGGCGGGCTCGAGGTCGAGCGGACCGACCAGTTCGACTCGACCCTCGGCCCGGTCCTCCCAATCGGGACCGGCCACGTCGGGGGCGATGTCGGCCAGGGGCGCCATCACGAACCGTCGCACCCGCATGCCGCGGGTGGGGGATCTGGAGGTCGGGTTCGTCGACCGGGTCTCCCTCCATCCACACGATGTCGACGTCGAGGGTGCGCGGACCCCAACGCTCGGCCCGGACCCGATTCGCCGCGGACTCCAGCCGGTGGCACACGCCGAGCAGCTCTCGGGCCGAGAGTTCGGTGTCGAGTTCGACCACGAGGTTGAGGTAGGCATCCTGCCCACCGGGTCCACCCATCGGTGCGGTGCGGTAGAGGGGGGACACGGCCACGACGCCGGCCAGCGACCCGACCGCGTCGCGTAGCAGCGTGACGGGATCCCCCAGGTTCGAGCCCAGCCCGAGGAACGCCCGAGTCATGGGCGGGTCCGGGTGATGCGCACGCCCGACGTGGCCAGCACCTGGGGTACCGGCGGGCGCTGCTTGCGAACGCTCACCGTCACGGCGGCGGCGCGTGGGTCGTCCATCACCACGTCGACGATCCGCTGGGCGAGGCGCTCCAGGAGCACGAAGCGCTCGGTGGTGATCACGCCCTCCACGGCGGCGGCGATGGCGCCGTAGTCGAGCGTCTCGGCGAGGTCGTCGGACCGACCCGGCGCCGAGAGATCGGCGACGACGTCGAGGTCGACCTCGAGGGGCTGGACGCGTTCTCGTTCCTCGGGCAGCGCGCCGCAGATGCCGCTGGCGACGAGGCCGCGCAGTTCGATCCGATCCGAGGTTGGCATGGTGCTGGCTCCGCGGTCAGGCCGCAGGGGGTGGGAGCGTCTCGGCCACGGCGACCAACTCCCGTCCCACCGGACCGAGCTGGCGCCCTGTGAGCCGTTCCACGACCGTCACCGTGGCCGGCGGCGAGTCGAGGAGGCCCGCCCAGAGGAGGTAGCCGGCGACGAGACCGCACAGGCGGTCGCCGAGCTCTTCGCTGTGCAGCAGAACCCGTTCCCCGGAGGCCACGAGGTCTCGCAGCTCGGTGAAGACGCGCTGCTCGTAGGCGGCGCGGTCGTCGTCGTCGAAGGGCCGGTGACGCCACACGACGCCGAGCTCGTCGTAGTTGTGGAGGTTGTGGGGGGCCGGGATCGTGGAGATGACGACGGTGAACCCCTGCTCGCGGATCCAGATGATCTCTTCCTGACGACGCACCTTGCGATGGTTCGCGCCATAGCCACCGGGCCGCTCGCAGATGGCGAGACGGTCACCGATGACCCAGTGGAAGTTGCGGGGGCGGATGCCCTGGGCCCATTTGCCCTTGCTGGCCACGGCGCTCATGCTGCCACGACTTTCACTGCCTGGACGGCGGCGATGACGTCATGGGCCCTCACCATCGCCACCCCCCGGTGCAGGCACCACACCTCGGTGGCGATGGATCCGGCCAGCCGATCATCGGGAGGGACCATCTCCTCGGCCCCGTCGGAGGTCGCGAGGATGCGCCCCAGGGTGGCCTTGCGGCTGGTGCCGATCAGGACCGGCCAGCCGAGGTCCACGACCCGGTCGAGGTGGGCCAGCAGGGTCAGGTTGTGGGCCATCGTCTTGCCGAAGCCGATCCCGGGATCGACCCAGATCTCCTCGATTCCGCCCCGGGCGGCCACGGTGGCGACGTGCTCGAGGTGGGCGCAGACCTCGTCGACGACGTCGTCGTAGTGGGGCGCGACCTGCATGGTCGTGGGGTCGCCCTGCATGTGCATCGCCACCCAGCCCGCCCCGGTCTCCGCTGCGACCTCCCAGAGCGAGGCCGAGATGTCGTTGATCAGCGTGGCCCCTGCGGCGACCGCGGCCCGCGCCACCCCGGGCTTGCGGGTGTCGATGCTGACCCTGCCGTGACGGGCGAGCTCCTCGACCACCGGCAGTACTCGACGCAGTTCCTCGTCGACCGGCACCGGCGCGGCACCGGGACGCGTGCTCTCCCCTCCGACGTCGAGCACGGACGCACCCTCCTCCAGCAGAGCCAGCCCGTGCGCGATGGCAGCGTCGGGCTCGAGGAACCGACCACCGTCGCTGAACGAGTCGGGGGTGACGTTCACGACCCCCATGACCTGGGGAAAGGGCCGTACGTCGCCGGAACGGGGGGTGGGCTGTGGGTTCAGGATCGCTCGATGTAGCGCATGGCTTCGAAGCGGGTCGCCGTGCTGTCGCGGAAGAGACCCCGCACGGCCGACGTGACGGTGGACGACCCGGGCTTGCGCACGCCGCGCATCGACATGCAGAGGTGCTCGGCCTCGACCACCACGAGCACGCCTCGTGGCTGCAGCGTGTGCTCGATCTCGTCGGCGATCTGGGCGGTGAGCCGTTCCTGCACCTGCGGACGCTTGGCGTAGGAGTCGACGAGGCGGGCGAGCTTCGACAGCCCGGTCACCCGACCGTCCTCGTTGGGGATGTAGGCGACGTGGGCCTTGCCGATGAAGGGCACCAGGTGGTGCTCGCACATCGACGTGAGGGCGATGTCGCGCACCATGACCATCTCGTCGTGCTCGGCCTCGAAGACGACCTTCAGGTGGGAGTCGGGCTCCTCGCGCAGGCCGGCGAACACCTCGGCGTACATGCGGGCGACCCGGGCAGGCGTGTTCAACAGCCCGTCCCGACCGGGGTCCTCACCGATGGCGATGAGGATCTCGCGCACGGCCGCCTCGATCCGGGGGAGATCGACGGGTGGGAGCGGACCGCTCGTGTCGCGGGTCGTCACGTCACGGGGCGCCCTGACCAGCTCGGGCTCGTCGAAGGGGGGCACGGTGGACGACCCTAGATCGTCGTGCGCGGAGACGGAGGTGTCGACGAGTCGATCGTTGCTCATGTCTCGGGCTCCCATCGGGAGGCGGGGCCGGCCTGGTACCGGCTCACTCGACGCGGATCAGCACCCCCGGATGTCGCTTCATTCCCGACCGCGGACGCCGCGGCACCCGACGCGGTCTCGCCGTCCAGGGAATCGGCCTCGGCGAGGATGGCAACGAGCTCCGGGTCCCCCAGGGTCTCGTGTTCGACGAGGGCATCGGCCAACCGGTCGAGAGTGCCCCGATGCAGCGTCAGGATCTCCCTCGCCTCGGTGCGCGCCTCGCCGACGAGGCGAGCGACCTCGGCGTCGATCGCGGCGGCCACCTCCTCGCTGTAGTCGGGCTCGCCAGCCATCTCACGACCGAGGAACGGCTCCCCGCCGCGACGCCCGAGCTGCTGGGTTCCGAGCGCATCGCTCATGCCGTACTGGGTGACCATGGCGCGAGCGATCTCGGTGACCCGCTTGATGTCGTCGGAGGCACCGGTGGTCGGATCGCCGAAGATGAGCTCCTCGGCGGTGCGACCACCGAGGAGCATCGCCATCTGGTCGACCAGCTCGGCCCGGGTGTGCCAGAGCCGGTCCTCGACGGGAAGGGCCAGCGTCCACCCGAGAGCCCGTCCGCGCGACACGATCGACACCCGGTGGATCGGGTCGGTGTTGGGCAGCACGTGGCCCACCAACGCGTGCCCACCCTCGTGGTAGGCGATGATGCGCTTCTCGCGATCCGACATCACGCCGGCTGCGCCGCTCCGGGCCGGCGAGCAGGCGGTCGATGGCCTCCTCGCACTCCGTCATCGAGATGGTCGTCTCTCCCCGCCGAGCCGCCAGCAGCGCCGCCTCGTTGAGCAGGTTGGACAGGTCGGCACCGGTGAAGCCGGGAGTGCGGCGGGCGAGGAGGGCGAGCTCGACGTCATCGGCCAACGGCTTGCCCGTGGCGTGGACCGCGAGGATCGCCTGACGACCAGCGAGGTCGGGCTGATCCACCACGATCTGTCGGTCGAATCGGCCCGGTCGCAGCAGCGCCGGGTCGAGGATGTCGGGACGGTTCGTGGCCGCGATCATGATGACGCCGGCGGTCACGTCGAACCCGTCCATCTCGACGAGGAGCTGGTTGAGGGTCTGCTCGCGCTCGTCGTGACCTCCTCCGAGACCCGCCCCGCGATGACGGCCGACAGCGTCGATCTCGTCGACGAAGATGATCGCCGGGGCCTCGGCCTTGGCCTGCTCGAAGAGGTTCCTGACCCGACTGGCGCCCACACCGACGAACATCTCGACGAAGTCGGAGCCCGAGATCGAGAAGAACGGTGCGCCGGCCTCACCGGCCACGGCCCGGGCCAACAGCGTCTTGCCGGTGCCCGGCGGCCCGAACAGCAGCACGCCCTTCGGGATCTTCGCTCCCATGGCCATGAAGCGCTCGGGCTCGGCGAGGAAGTCCCGGATCTCGGCCAGCTCCTCGATGGCCTCGTCGCACCCGGCGACGTCGGCGAAGGTGACGACGGGCAGGTCCTTGTCGGCCTTGCGGGCCTTCGTCTTGCTGAAGCGACCCATCGGGCCGCCGCCACCCTGCATGCTGGTGATGAGCCAGAGGAACGCACCCACGAGCAGCACAACGGGCAACAGCTGGAACAACAGCTGGGTCAGCAGCGACTCGGCCTGGTTGTCCGTCTCGACCTCGACCCCTGCGTCGACGAGCTGGGTCGTGAGCGCCTCGGCGTAGTCGTTCGGGTAGGCCACCTCGTAGCGGGTGCCGTCGGTGAGCTCGCCCTTCACCGAGTTGTCGCGGTCCTGGATCTCGGCGGTGGCCACGTCGCCGGCCGCGATCCTCTGCTCGAACTCGGCGAGGTCGAAGTCGGTCCGATCCGGCCCGCCGCGCAGGAAGACCACTGCGACGACGACCGCGAGGACGACGACGGCGACGAGCGGCAGGATCCAGCGGCGCCGTGACCGCTGCTTCTTGGAGGTCGATGAGCTGCTCACGGTGATGGCGAGCGTAGTGGTGTGACTTCGACGTACCACCGGCGACGCCGGCCCTCTTTCCGGCGGGCGGACCGGCTCGTCCCGGGGCTACCCGCCCAGATAGGTGCGCACGTCGCGCAGATTGCGGTACCGCTCGGCCACGTCGAGCCCGTAGCCGACGAGGAACGTGTTCGGGAGCCTGAACCCCACGTAGTGCAGCCTGGGTTCGACCTTCTGCTGATCGTCCTTCACGATGAGGGCGCAGACCTCGAGGCTCGCGGGCTGGCGGGTGATGAGGTTCTTCAACAGGTAGTTGAGGGTCAGTCCGCTGTCCACGATGTCCTCGACCACGATGACGTCTCGACCCGACAGGTCGGCGTCGAGGTCCTTGACGATCCGCACGACACCGCTCGTCTTCGTGGCGCTCCCGTAGGACGCCACCGCCATGAAGTCCAACTCGACCGGGAGCTCGATGCAGCGAGCGAGATCGGCCATGAACATCACCGCACCCTTGAGCACGCCGACCAACAGCGGTCGTCTCCCGGCGTAGTCGGCGGTGATCTCCGCCCCCAGCTCACCGATCCGTTCCTGCAGCCGATCGTGGCTGATCGCCAGCTCCCCGAGCGCAGGGTCGTCATCGGGTTGGGGGACGACACCGCTGTCGGGAGAGGACACGAACGGCGAACGTAGCGCAGGCCGAGGCTCAGGCCATCGACGACGTTCCCGACCCCGAGTCGTCCGGTGGTTCGAGGCGGAGGCGGCCGGCGGTGCGGGCGACCCGCCAGCCCTGCCCGACGTCCGTGGCCCGGGCACGGCCGGAGACCACGTCGAGGACCCGGTCGACGGTGGCGCCATCGGGGGGATGGTGCTCGTCGTCGACGCTCCTCAACCACTCCCGCAACGCGACGCGGGCCACCACCTCGGGCGCAGCGGAGAGCCCGGCCACGTCCGCGACGTCGAGGCTGGCGCCCTCGTCACGGAGATGGTCGCCGACCGCCCGGAGCAGATCGGCCTGACGGGCGAGGACCGGGACGAGGTCGCGGGCAGCGAGGTCGGCCAGGAGGGGCAGGAGCTCCCGGCGCACCCGGTTGCGCAGGAACGCAGGATCGTCGTTGCCCGGGTCGTACACGGGCGAGAGCCCCGCCACGGCGCACACCCGCTCGGTGTCCGCCCGACGGAGGGCGAGGATCGGATGGCGGGGCCCGGGACGCATTCCCGCCAGGCCGTCGACGCCCGCCCCGCGCAACAGATTGACGAGGACGGTCTCGGCCTGGTCGTCCGCCGTGTGTCCGAGCGCGCACTCCGGGCCCAGGACGCGATGGCGCGCCGCACGGGCCCGGGCCTCGAGGTTCGGGCCGGCCCGCAGGACCACGGCCTCGGCCCGGAACGACGCCCCGAGGCCGTGCGCCGCTTCTCGCACCACCTCGGCCTCTTCGGCGGAAGCGTCCCGCAGCCCGTGATCGACGTGGATGGCGGTGACGTCGCATCCTGCGGCGACCGCGAGCACCAGCAGCGCGAGCGAGTCGGCGCCGCCCGACACCCCGCAGGCCAGCGGCGTGCCCGCGGGAGGGAATCGGCAGTCGCCCACCAGTTCGTCGATCGGCGACGGAGCCACGTGGGGCTCAGCCGGCAGCGGGGAGCAGCGCGCCGATCCGCTCGATCCACTTCTGCGGCTCTCGGATCTCCGCCCGGCTCGGCAGGTGTGCGGGCGCTTCCCACGCCCGGCTGAGCAACGATGGACCCCCGTGTGCCTCGACCGCCTCGATGAACGCCTCGCCCTCGGCGTACTGCTCGAGCTTGGCCTCGAGGCCGATGAGCTGTTGGAGCAGCTTGGTGAGCCCGGCGGCAGCCTCACGACGCTGGCGCAGCACCCTCCCGAAGCGCTCGGCGCTCGGCACCAGGCCCGCACCGGCCCGATCCATCGTGACGTCACCATGACCTTCGAGCAGGCTCATGAGGCCGCCCACCTGGTCGATCACCGCTCGCTGCTCCGGGCCGGCCAGCAGCGTCATCATGCCGCCGTCGGACAGCGGGTTGCGGCCCTCCCTCAGGGCGGAGACGACCTGGTCGAGGGCGCCGAAGAGCCGATCGGGATCCGGTTCGACGGCGTCGAGCGTCTGATGGACCAGCCCCAGGAAGTGCTCGCGCAGCCACGGGACACCGGTGAACTGGGCACGGTGGGTGACCTCGTGCAGCGCCAGCCACATCCGGAACTCCCGGGGGGGGAAGCCGTACTGCTTCTCGAGGGCCAGGACGTTGGGACCGACGTAGTAGACGAGGTCCTGATCGAGGGGGTTCTCCTCCTCGATCACCAAGAGGTCGTACTGGCCGAGGACACGGGTGCTCATCCAGCCGAGCATCAGGCCGAGCTCGGCGCCGGCGAAGCGGGAGGTGACCGGCAGCAGCGGGCTGGACTGCACCCGCTCCCCGAATCGATCGAGCAGCGGGCGCAGGAGGCGTTGGAACGACGCCACGTTGGCGCGGACCCAGCCCTCGCGGTCGGTCACCCGGGAGCGGGCCGGACCGGCGAGCGAGCGCAGGCCGGTCTCGACGGCCACGAGCTCCTCGGCGCGGGAGGTGTACTCGGCGAAGTCCGGGGCGAGCGAGTCGTAGTGGTACGAGGAGGCGAACGGGTCCTTTCCGCAGACGCGCACGGCGACGCGCTCCGCGAAAGCCCAATCGACCGCCCCGGCCATCGTCAGCTCACCGCTTGGGATACTTGGGGACGATGACCTTCATGACGTACATGGCCAGGATTCCGGCGACCAGGAGGACGGCACCGAGGACCAGCGCCACGGAGATCCAGAAGGTCCACACGACGCCCAGAGCGAGTTCCATGGCAGGTGATCCTAGAACCGCCGACGCCCGCACTCAGAATGCGGGCGAACCATCCTCGGCGGAACCGTCGTCGACGACCATGGCAGAGAGGGTCTCACTGACGCGCATACGGAGCGCATCGGGGACCTGCTCGACGGCCTTGGTGCTCACCACGATGCGCAGCTCGGCCTCGAAGTCGAAGATCTCCACGCAGGGGTTGCAGGACTCGAGGTGCGACGAGATGGCGGAGCGCTTGGCGTCGGTGAGCTCGCCGTCGAGGAAGGTGTAGAGCTCGGCGAGGGCTTCCTCACAAGGTGACGTCTCGTTGTGGGCGTGATCAGCCATGTTCATTCGCCATCCGTCGCAGAGCCGCTTCGAGCGGGTTCCCGGGGGCTCGTGAGGCCACGAGCCAGTGCGAACTCGTACAACTCCTTCTGGAGCGCCTTTCTTCCCCGATGCAGCCGACTCATGACCGTGCCGATCGGGATGTCGAGGATCTCGGCGATCTCCTTGTAGGAGAAACCCTCGACATCGGCCAGCAGCACGGCCATGCGGAACTGCTCGGGCAGGGCCTCGAGGGCGTCCTTCACCTCGGTGTCGGTGAACCAGTCCATCAACTCGTCCTCGGCGCTGCGGCCGGCCTGGGCGGCCTCGAGTCCGCCGAGACGCCGGTAGAGGTAGAGGTCCTCGATCTCGTCGAGCTCGGTCTCGTCGGGGCGACGCTTCTTGGACCGGTAGGGGTTGATGTAGGTGTTGGTCAGGATCCGGTAGAGCCAGGCCTTGAGGTTGGTGCCCTGCTGGAAGCCACCGAAGCCGCGGTAGGCCTTCAGGTAGGTCTCCTGGACGAGGTCCTCGGCATCGGAGGGATTGCGGGTCATACGCATGGCGGCGCCGTACAACGCCGGCATGAACTCCATCGCCTGGTCCGCGAACGTCGCCTGGTCGGCCATCGGACCGTTCTACCAGCGATCGCGGACAGACCCTCGGCCGATTGCGGCCGCACCGGATCGGTAGTGTCCGACAGATGGGACTGGCCAGCACCCTCGGGTACCGGCACGCGCCGCCCAACGCGTTCCAGCGCACGACCCAGCGCATCGGGTCGACCAAGCCGGGCGCATGGGCGTTCTCGAAGACCCTCGCCCCCCTCGATCGCCTGCTGCACCGCGTCCGGCCCGAGGGCGCCGGCCTCCCGGCGATGCTGGCCGGACTCCCGGTCGTGATGGTCACCACGACGGGGCGGAAGAGCGGCCGGCCCCGCACGACCCCTCTGATCTCGGTTCCCCTCGGTGACGACCTGACCCTGCTCGGCACGAACTTCGGAGGGGCCCGTACCCCCGCGTGGGTGTTGAACCTCGAGTCCGACCCCCGGACCACGGTCGAGTACCGGGGCGCTCGGGTGCCGGCGACGGCCCGGCCGGCCACCGACGACGAACGCGCGCGGGTCTGGGCCGCGTCGTCGGGCATCTACGACGGCTACGAGAAGTACCAGGAGCGGATCCGTGACCGCGACATCCGGATCTTCGTCCTCGAGGCGACGACCTCCTGACCGCGAGCCACCGCGACCCGCGGACGACGGCCGGCGGTCGCACGCGCATCTCCCACTAGCCTCCGGCGGTGGAATTTCTCTTCATCATTCTCGCCATCGGCATCGTGGCCGTGTCGATCTGGGCGATCGTCGACGTGTTGCGGCGCCCCAAGACGGCCTTCCAGCAGATCAGCCAGAACAAGCTGCTGTGGGTGATCCTGCTGGTGGTGGCCCTGGTCGCCTGTGGGCCCGCGGCGCTGGCGCTGTCGATCTACTACCTGGTCGGCGTGCGCCCGAAGCTCGCCGCGGTCTGAGCGACCCCCGGGACCGCGCCGGTCAGGTCGGCGTCGTGCCCGCCCCGTGGTCCAGCAGCCGGACCGCCTCGCTGCCGCGGCGGGCGGCCTGGACCCCGTGAGTGTGGCCGACGCGGCATCCGTGCAGGGCCCCACGAACGGCGCCACCTGGGCGTCGTCGTGTTCGGCGCCGTCCCCCCGGACCACCGACCTCAACATTCGCGAACATTCACCGGATTCGCTGGAACCGCCCACCGATGCCCGACTTGACTGCGACCGCAGGTTCACGGACTCCCCTGAGGAAAGCGAAGCGCGTCGATCATGGACACCAGCGTCACCACCCCCCGCACGACCCGCCGCCGAGGACCGTTCGTCCTCGCCATCGCGCTCGCACTGGTGGTCATCTCCGCCTGCGGATCGGGCAGCAGCGAGTCGTCGAGCGCCACCACCGCAGGATCGGAGGGGTCGCCGGCCACGTTCTCCTCGGACCGACCGCTGCGGATCAGCGCCATCCCCGACCAGGATCCCGAGTTGCTCGGCCGGCTCTACGGCGACGTGGCCACGTACCTCGGCGACACCCTCGGCGTCGAGGTCGAGTACGTACCGGTCACCGACTACCCGGCCTCGGTCTCGGCCTTCCGCATCGGCGACCTCGACGCCGTCTGGTTCGGTGGGCTGACCGGTGTGCAGGCCCGCCTGCAGACCCCGGGAGCCGAACCGATCGCCCAGCGTGACGTCGACGCCGAGTTCCAGAGCGTCTTCATCGCCAACACCTCGGCCGGCATCGAACCCTTCACCGACGTGGCGGGCCTGGAGGCCGTCGAGGGGAAGACCCTCACGTTCGGCAGCGAATCGTCCACCTCCGGCCGGCTCATGCCGCAGTACTTCATGGACCAGGCCGGGGTGAGCATCGACGACGTCGCCGGCACGGCCGGGTTCTCCGGGTCACACGACAAGACGATCGCGGTCGTCGACGCGGGCACCTTCGAGGTCGGCGCCCTCAACAAGGCGGTCTGGGACAAGGCGGTCGAAGACGGAACGGTGAACACCGAGAACGTGAAGGTGATCTTCACCACGCCTCCGTACTACGACTACCACTGGGTCGTGCGTCCCGATCTCGACGACGAGTTCGGCGAGGGCTTCACCGCTGCTCTGACCGACGCCATCTTGAGCCTGGATGCATCGGATCCGGCGCAGGCGGAGATCCTCGACCTGTTCAAGGCGGAGGCGTTCATCCCGACCGAAGCGGCGAACTACGACCAGATCGAGGCGATCGGCCGAGAGGCCGGCCTCGTCCAATGAGCGACCGCGACGCCAGGACGGTCCGACCCACCGCGGGCGCCGGACCGTCCATCGCGTCGATGCGATGACCTCTCCACCCCGTTCGGCTTCGCCCCGGTCGGCTCTCGACATGGTCGACGTCTCGCTGCGCTACGGCGACGAGTCGGTTCTGCGGGACGTGACGCTGCGCGTCTCGCCCGGCGAGGTCGTGGCCCTCATCGGACCCAGCGGGGCGGGGAAATCCACACTGATCTCGCTGGCCAACGGCTCCCTGCTGCCGAACGCCGGGCGGGTCGAGATCCTCGGCGAGGACTCGGCCCGCCTGCAGGCGCGCTCGGTCCGCCGACGGGTCCTGACCCGCGTCGGTACCGTGCAGCAGCAGCCACAGCTTCCCGGCAGCCTCCAGGTCGTCCACAACGTGAACGCGGGACGCGTCGGGTCCTGGTCCTTCAGTCGATCGCTGTGGTCACTGATGCGCCCGTCCGGCGTCGCCGAGGTCCAGCACGCCCTCGACGAGCTGGGGATCGGCAGCCTCACGAGAGCCCGCACCGACACCCTCTCGGGTGGTCAGCAGCAGCGCGTCGCCCTCGCCCGCGTGCTCGTCCAACGGCCCGATCTCGTCCTGGCCGACGAGCCCGTCTCGGCGGTCGATCCGGCCTGGAGCCGCGAGGTGCTGTCGCTGCTGACCAGGTTGGCCGACGGAGGGGCCGCGGTGCTCGTCGCCATCCACGACATCGACCTGGCCATGGAGTCGGTGACGAGAGTGGTCGGCCTGCGGTCGGGCCGGATCGCGTTCGACCTCGCACCGGCCGAGGTCGACGCCGCCCGACTGGCCGACCTCTACGACTTCACCGATCGATGACCGCGGCGCCTCCGCCGCCCGATCGCCACGACGCCCCCGTCGACCGGCTGTCCCTCGGCACCAGTGGGGACATGGAGGCCGTCGAGGCCAACCTGATGACGCGGGCGCCGACGGGCACGGTGATCGCCGATCACCCCGTCGAGGCTCCGGATCGCCCGGACCGACGGGTCGCGACCACCGGCCGGCGGGTGATGCTCGCGCTCACGGGACTCGCCGTGCTGGCCTCGATCTGGGCCACCGGGATCGGGCGCGAGCAGATCGTGAACCCCGGCGGCTGGGAGCAGTTCAGCCGGTTCTTCGAGGCGGCGCTGCAGCCCGAGCTCGACCCGGCCTTCCTGCGACTCACCTGGGACGCCGCCCTCGTCACCCTGGCCTATGCCGTGCTCGGTACCGCCCTCGCCGTCATGATCGGCCTCGCCGGCGGGATCCTCGCCACGACGGCATGGTCGGACTCGGCCTCACCGGGCGGTGTGGGCCGGGCGGGCCGGGCCGTGGTGCGGATCGTGGCCGTCCCGCTGCGAGCCGTCCACGAGGCGGTGTGGGCGGTGATCCTCGTGACCATCCTCGGGCTCGACCCGCTCGTGGCGATCCTGGCCATCGGCGTGCCGTTCGGGGCGGTCACGACCAAGGTGTACGCCGACATCCTCGACGAGATCCCCCGCGGGCCGTTCCTCGCCCTGCGCGCGTCGGGGGCCAGCCGGCCCGCCGCCTTCCTCTACGGCGTCCTGCCTGCCGCACTGCGGTCGCTGACCTCCTACGGCTTCTACCGCTTCGAGTGCGGCATCCGCGCCGCCGCCGTCCTGGGGGTCATCGGCGCCGGTGGCCTGGGCTTCCAACTGCGATTGAGCTTCCAGTCCCTCAACTACAACGAGATGTGGACGCTCATCGGCGCACTCGTGGTCCTCGCGGCGGCGGCCGACGCGTGGGGATCGGCCCTGCGTCGCCGGGAGGGACGCCGGTCCGGCCGGCGATGGGCCGTCGTCGCCTCGCTGGCCGGGACCGCGGTGGCGCTGGTGCTGGCCTGGCGCGAGCTCGGCGTCGACCCGTCGACCCTGTGGTCGACCCGCACCCGGGTGAACGCCGAGCGGTTCGTGTCCGAGGCGTGGCCGCCCAGCTTCGACGGTGGCACCGGCGAGCTGTTCACCCTCTCGGCGCAGACGCTGGCCATGTCGATCCTGGCCATCGTCGCCGCCTTCACCGGGGCGTTCCTCATCGCCTTCGCGGCCGCCCGACCCCGACGGCGATCCGGTGGGCGCGCCCCGGGAGTGGCCCGGTCGAGGATCCGGGCCGCCGCCCTTCGTTTCCTGTTGTTGTTCACCCGGGCGGTCCCCCCACCGGTCTGGGCGCTCGTCCTGGTGTTCGTCGTCTTCCCCGGCGTCCTCCCCGGTGCCATCGCCCTGGCCGTCTACAACTTCGGGGTCCTGGGCCGGCTCATGGCCGAGATGGCCGAACAGCAGGACGACCGGTCGAGCCAGGTTCTGCGGGCCAGTGGACTGTCGTCGACGAAGGTCGTCGTGTACGACCGCGCTCCTCGCCTCTCGACGCCGTTCCTGGCCTACGGCCTCTACCGCTGGGAGGTCACGATCCGCGAGACGGTCGTGGTGGGACTCGTCGCTGCGGGAGGGCTCGGTTTCGCTCTGAACCAGGAGCTGGCAGCCTTCGACTATCCCGCCGTGACGGCGATCGTGCTGGCGTTGATCGCGATCACGTTCCTGGTCGACATCATCTCGATGGTCGCCCGCCGCACGCTGCGCTGACATCGACCGCGGCGTGCGGAGGAGCACCGCCGGTGCGGCGAACCGTGGGGATCAGTGGGGAGGAATCGGTCCGACCGGACCGGGTGGGCTCACGCTCACCTGATGCCGATCTTGACGTCGTCGCCCCGGGGTCGACCCTCCACCACGCGCAACAACAGCTCGGCCGGCACCCGGAGAGGATCGGTCTGACGCGAGATGAGCAGGTCGGTGTCGACCCGCCCGTTCCACACCGTCGGCCCGAAGGGACTCCAGAAGGCCCCATCGGCGGTGATGCACAGCTCGGCGGGGATCTCCTCGGGCTCGAACGACGTTCCGAGACCGAAGTCGACGGCGCGCCCGCGCCGCACGATGGGCCGCACGAGGTGATCGTCGTCGGACACCCCGAGCGAACGATGCAGCTCGCACAGTCGGGCGTGCTCGCCGGCACTGAGACGGTCGGGGTCTCCCGTGGTGGCGATGCGCACCCGGATGCCACGCTCGAGCAGCTTCGGGATGGCGTCGACGACCTTGGCGAAGTTCTCCGGGCCTCTCATCTCGTCGTTCACGTCGGGGTCGGGCGAATCGAGCGAGATCTGGATGGCGATGTCCTTGCCGGCGAGCACGTCGAGCTGCGCGAGGCGGGTCTCGTTGAACAGCGTGCCGTTGCTGAGCACGAACGTGGGCAGGATGTCGGCCATGGCCGCGAGGGTCGTCGGGAGGTGCGGCAACAGGAACGGCTCACCACCGGTCACGCCGATGTCGGTGAACCCCAGCTCCGCCGCCTCGGTGGCGATGCGGATCATGTCGTCGGCCGCCAGCGTGCGCTTGGGCACGCCAGGAGCCGACTCGGTGAGGCAGTACGTGCAGGCCAGGTTGCAGTTGTAGTTGGCGTACATCCACACCCGGCCGGGCAGGTCACCGGCGTCGATGGCCTCGGCGACGGCGGTCATCCGAAGCCCTCCTGCGCCAGCCGCAGCAGCGTCTCGTCCGAAGAGGGGAGCTCGAGCGCGCTGCAGTACCGGTTGAGCAGCATGGTCGCCCCCACCAGCAACGTGAGCTCGACCACGTGGTGATCGGGCCAGTGCGCCGCCAGTTCGGCAGCGACGGCGTCGTCCACCGAGCCCACACCGGTGGCGACGGCATCGACCCAGCGCAACAGCGCCAGATCCTTGGGGTCGGTGAAGGCTTCGGCCAGGTCACCGTCACCCCGCAACGCCGTCACCTCGCCGCGGTCGAGCCCGGCGTCGATGGCCACCGGGGTGTGCGCGGCGACGCAGTAGCGGCACTGCATCACTGCAGAGGTCCGCAGGATGACCAGTTCCTTGGGCCGCAAGGCGATGGAGCTGGGACCCAACGCCGCGCCGAGGAACGGCAGCGCGACATCGACCAGCTCCGGGACCTGGGCCAACGACGCCGCGATGGGGCCGGGATCGCCGTCGGCGAACAGTTCGCGGGTGAGCAGCGGTGCGGTCTCGGCCCGGATGAGCTCGACGCGCGCCATCAGGCCGGACCGAAGGCCGACCGGTCGCGGGGCAGGCGGGTTGCGGGCATCGGGCACCTCGACGGAGGGGGTTGGCCAGCGGTGGACTCCGGACCCCGATCGTACCCGTCGGGGGGGTACGGGGATCGGCCGGCGCGACCCGCGTGCGCACCGCGACCGGGTCGACGACGATCGGATGTCGCAGGCCGACACTTGGAGCCCGAGAGGAGAATCGAACTCCTGACCTGCTCATTACGAGTGAGCTGCTCTGCCGTCTGAGCTACCCGGGCGGGAACCGCTGATGGTAGCGCCGCCGCTCGCCGCCACCGAATGCCTTCGACCGAGGAGACGCTCAGCGAGTCGACAGGCGACCGAGACGCACGAAGAGCGCGATGAGTTGCAGGCGCTCGTTCGGGTTGCGGACCAGCTCCTCGGCCAGCGACGCGATCGCCTCGATGGCGGCGATGGCCCGGGTCGGGTCGACCGCGTCGGTCATCTCGTCGCGGTACCGCCGTGCCAGCTCCGTGAGGCCGGCGCGCACCTCGTCGGTGCGGTAGCGACGCACCTCGCGCTTGTGCCGTTCGCCCATGAGGGTCCGGCCCGACCCGCGCTCGCCGGTCGCCTTCACCCGCTCCTCCAGTTCGGCCAGCTCTGCTTCGTGTGCCGCGAGGATCGGTGCCATGGCGTCGAGGATCATGGCCAGCAGCTCGTCGGCGACGATCACCGCAGAGGCACCGGTCCCGTCGAGCCGGTCGGGCACGGCGTGCCAGGCCGCCCTGCGCAGCGCCAACCGCTCGTCACCGGCCAGCAACCGAGCCCGCCCCAGATCACCGACGGCCACGGCCGCCGCCTCACGCGCCCGCTCCGGGTCGACCCCCTCGGCCACCAGCCGCTCGGCCACGGCGGCATCGGGGACCGGACCGAGATCGACCCGCACGCACCGGCTGGCGATGGTGATCAGGTCAGGGGTCAGCTGGTCGGCGAGAACCAGGAACACCGTGCCCGCCGAGGGCTCCTCGATCGACTTGAGCAGCTTCGGACCGGCATCGGTGACGAGGTGGAACTCGTCGAGCACCAGGACCTTGGGGCCGCCCTCCACCGACGCCCGGGCCGCCCGCCCGATGATCTCGTCGGCCTGCTCGACGCTGATCGAGGCGCCCCGACGTTCGAAGACCGTCAGATCGGGATGGGCCTCGGCGAGCGCCAACTCGACGTGACGGCGGGCGTCGTCACCCCCACGATCACGGGACAGCAGCCCCGCGGCGAAGGCGCGCGCCAGCGCCCGCTTGCCGCTGCCGTGCGGCCCGACGAGCAGGTAGGCGTGGACCGGCGTGTCGACCGCGGCACGCAGCCCGGCGACGGCGGCGCCCTGGCCGACCACGTCTCGCCAGATGTCGACCGTCTGGGTACTCGGAGGATCGGCGACGCTCACACGGGCAGTTGTAGCCGCTCGCGCACCGCCGCGTTCACGGCCACACGGACCTCGTCGACCGACGCCGCACCGTCGATCACGACCCAACGCTCCGGCTCGGCGTCGGCCTGGCGGCGGAAGCCCGCAGCGACGCGGGCGTGGAACTCGGCCCCGGCCGACTCCATGCGATCGAGATCCGCCCCCAGCCGTTCGGCCGACAGCGCCGCCGGCACTTCCAGGAGCACGATCAGGTCGGGCCAGACGCCGTCGGTGGCGAACTCCGAGAGGCGACGGATCTCCTCGGGCGGGAGGCCCCGGCCGTACCCCTGATAGGCGATCGACGACCCGGCGAAGCGATCGGTGACGACGTGGCGACCGGCGGCCAGCGTCGGGCGCACGACCTCGGCGACGTGCTGGGCGCGGTCCGCCGCCATCACCAGCGCCTCGGCCCGGGCGTCCAATCCGACCGTATCGGGAGAGAGGGCCAGTGCCCGCAGCGTGGCTCCGATGGGCGTCCCGCCCGGTTCATGGGTGCGCACCGCACCCAGGGCGTCGGCCAACAGCGCAGCCTGCGTGGACTTGCCGCAGGCCTCGCCCCCCTCGAAGGCCACGAAGCGACCGGGGACCGAGCCTCCCTCGGCGGCCGTCGGGATCACAGGGGGGTGTGCCGCGACGGATGCGACGAGGCTCGGGCCCTCAGGACCCGCTCACCGGCCCGCAACGACGACCACGCCGCCAGGCCCGCCCCGATGATGATGACCGCCGCCAGCCACAGTGCCAGGCGCACGCCCGGCACGGGGATGGTGACGCCGAAGATGGTGATCTCGCCACCGACGAGCGCGGTCGACATCCGCCCCAGGACGACGGCAAGCAGCGGGCCGACCACCATCGACACCAGCACGCACAACCGCACCAGGGTGTTGAGCGAGCTGAAGACCCGTCCCCGCATCTCCTCGGGGACGGAGGTCTGGAGCATGGAGAACCCGAGCACGTAGACCGGGCCGACGGACACGCCCATCAGGAAGACGAACGCGGCGGCCACCCAGAGCTGCGACGACGACGCTGCGGCGAACAACGCGAATCCGGCGGCGAACAGCGCGCCGGTGAAGACCTTGCCGGCCGGGAGGCGACGCTGGAGCAGCGACACCCCGACCGCTCCCACGGCGACACCGAAGCCGAGGGCCGTGGTGAACAACCCGTACCCGGCGGCACCGGCACCGAGCACCTCGGAGGAGAAGACGGCGCCGAGGGGGATGAGCATGCCGCCGCCGATGAGCCCGCACGCGAGCCCGAGGTTCACGGCCCGGACCGTGTGGTTCTCGACGATCTCGCGCCAGCCCTCCTTCAACTCCGAGAGGGTGCGGCGCATGGCCACCTTCAGCTCCCGCTTCTCCGAACCCGCCGTGGCCCTCGCCTCGGCCACCGACGGATCGAGGGGGGGCGCCTGGCCGAAGGTGAGGCGGTGGATCATCCAGGCCGAGAACAGGAACGTGAACGAGTCGACCACGAAGGCCAGCGCGACCTGATCGCTGTCGAGGAACGACAGCACGGGGATGGCGCTCAGCCAGACCGACACCCCCGCCAGCAGCGCGAACAGCGCCGTGGCGAAGGGAAAGGTGCCGTAGGCGGCCGCGAGGGACAGCGAGTTGGCGGTGGTGAGATGGTCGTGAGGCACGAGGTTGGGGACCTCGGCCTCCTTCGCCGGCGACCACAACAACGTGAAGACCTCGAGCGCCAATGACGCCAGCACCAGGCCGAGGATGTTGTCGACGAACAACAACGAGGCCAGCACCACGGCGCGCCCGATGTCGCAGGTGACCATCACCTTCTTGCGGTCCCACCGATCGACCAGCACCCCGGCGACGGGCCCGAAGAAGAAACCCGGGATGATGCGCGCCGCCATGACCAAGGACACCGCCCCGGCGCCGGCGGTTCCGCCGATGCGGGTGGCCAGCACGATGATGGCGGCGAACCCGAGCCAGTCCCCGGTCGCCGAGACGACCTGGACCAACCACAGCCGGAAGAACTCGTGGGAACCGAACAACCGGACGTGCCATCCGGGACGGTCGTTCGGGGCGAGGGGGAAGACGGACTCGGTGATCTCGTGGTCGGACGTCAGGAGGCCGCGGTCGGCTCCCCCGCCGCCGGCGGTGGGCTGGTCCCCCTCGTCGGGGTCATCGGGAGCGCCCGGCTCGGGACGCGGCACGGCCACCGGGCAACCCTAGAAGAACGACCGCGGCGGCCCGGGTACTTCGTCCGGCACCAGAGGTGGGCGATCAGCGCTGCGGGGCGGCCTTCTTCGCGGCCTTCTTCTTCGCCGCACCCGTCACCGTGCGCGTGACGGTGCCGCTCACCCCATCGCCCGCCGGCTTCTTCGCCGAGCGCTTCTTGGCCGCCGATTTCTTGGTGGCCCGCTTCTTCGCCGACTTCTTCGCCGGCTTCTTGCCCACTTCGCCGTTGGCCACCGCGTCACGACGGGCCTGGAGGAGCTCGGCCCCCCGCTCGGGGCTGAGGCTGGCGGGCTCGTCGCCCACGCGCAACGACGCGTTGGTCTCACCGTCGGTCACGTAGGGCCCGAAACGGCCATCCTTCACGACCATCGGCGCACCCGTCACCGGATCGGGACCGAGCTCGGCCAGCGGCGGCTTCGGGGCCCGCTTGCCCCCGTACTTCGGGGCGGCGAAGAGCTCGAGGGCCCGAGGCATGTCGACGGTGAAGATCTCCTCCTCGGAGGCGAGAGAACGGCTCTCCTTCGTGTCCTCGCCCTTGGTGAGGTACGGCCCGAACTTGCCGTTCTGGGCCCGGATGACCTCACCCTCCGGTGTCGTGCCCACGACGCGGGGCAGCGACAGCAGCTCCAACGCCTCGTCGAGGGTGACCGCGTGCGGGTCCATGGACGCGAAGATCGACGCCCGCTTCGGCTTGCCGTCGGGGGCGTCCTCGAGCTCGCCGAGCTGCACGTAGGGCCCGAACTTGCCGTTCATCGCCAGGACCGTCAGCCCCGTGTCGGGATCGATGCCGATGGGCTTGCCTCCCTTGGGCATCGAGAGCAGCTCGAGGGCCCGAGCCACGTCGAGGTCGGCCGGCGGGAGATCGTCGGGGATGCTGGCCGTGTCGGTACCACGCTGCACGTAGGGGCCGTACCGGCCCGGCTTGGCGATGATGGTGACACCGCTCGGGTCCTCGCCGATGGGGAAGGAGTTGATGGCGGCTGCATCGATCTCCGGCAGCCGGTCGGTGACGAGATCTCGGAGGCCACCGCCCCGTTCGCCCCCTTCGGCCATGGGCCCGAAATAGAAGTCCTCGAGGGTCGGGACCATCTCGGCGGCGCCGTTGGAGATGGCGTCGAGGACCTCCTCGAGCTCACGGGTGAAGCCGTAGTCGACGAGTTCGGCGAAGTGCTGCTCGAGCATCGTGGTGACGGCGAAAGCCGTCCAGCTCGGGACCAGTGCGGAGCCCTTCTTCCACACGTAGCCGCGGTTCTGGATGGTCTCCATGATCGAGGCGTAGGTCGAGGGTCGCCCGACGCCGAGCTCCTCGAGCTTGGCCACGAGGCTGGCCTCGGTGAAGCGGGCCGGGGCCTTCGTCGAGTGGCCATCGGCCGTGAGGTCGGTGGCGTCGAGCGGGTCCGCGGCCCGCAGAGCCGGGAGACGCCGCTCCTCGTCGTCGTCGCTGCGCCACTCCTCGACGAGCATCCAGCCCCTGTCGGTGATCACGGTGCCCGCAGCCGAGAACTCTGCGTCGCGCCCCGATCCCGTGACTGCGCCCAGGCGCACGGTGACGGTCTCGCCGATCGCGTCGTTCATCTGGCTGGCCACCGTGCGCCGCCAGATGAGCTCGTAGAGCCGAGCCTCGCCGGGTTGCACCTCCCGAGCGACCTCCTCGGGGCTGCGGAACCGATCGCCGGCCGGTCGGATGGCCTCGTGCGCCTCCTGGGCGTTGGCCACCTTCTTGGCGTAGCTGCGAGCGTTGGCGGGAACCGATCCGGCGCCGAAACGCTCGGTTGCGGCGGCGCGGGCGGCATCGACCGCCGCGGACGAGAGCGCCGTGGAGTCGGTGCGCATGTAGGTGATGTAGCCGTCCTGGTAGAGGCGCTGGGCCATCGACATGACCTGCTTGGCCGACACCTTCAGCGCCCGACCCGCGTTCTGCTGCAGGGTGGAGGTGATGAACGGCGCGAACGGCCGCTTCCGATAGGGCTTGGCCTCCACCGTGCGCACGGCGAACTCCGCCGGCTCGAGCTCGGCCACGAGGGTGCGGGCACCGGCCTCGTCGAGCACGACGCGGTCGTCCCTGGTGAGCTCGCCGCGTAGCGAGAAGTCGCCACCCGAGGCCAGCCGGATCCCGTCGACGGCGACGAGCTTGGCACTGAAGGGGGTGGGCTCCGAGGCGCCGGACGCGGCGAACGTGCCCGCGAGATCCCAGTACCCGGCGGGCACGAAGGCCATGATCTCGCGCTCGCGCTCCACGACGAGCCGTGTGGCCACGCTCTGCACCCGGCCGGCCGACAGGCCGGGGTTCACCTTCTTCCAGGCCACCTCCGACACGTCATAGCCGTAGAGCCGGTCGAGGAGCCGTCGCGTCTCCTGGGCGTCGACCATCCGGTTGTTCAGCTCACGGGGATGGGCGAAGGCGTCGCGGATGGCCGGGGCGGTGATCTCGTGGAAGACCATCCGGTGCACCGGCATCGCGCGCGGCGGCTTGAGCACCTCCAGGAGGTGCCAGGCGATGGCCTCACCCTCGCGATCCTCATCCGTCGCGAGGTAGAGAGAGTCGGCGTCCTTGAGCGCCCGCCTCAGCTCGGCGATCACCGTCTTCTTGTTCTCCGGCACCACGTAATAGGCCTTGAAGCCGTTGTCGGTGTCGATGGCCAGCCGGGCCCACCGTTCCTTCTGGACGGCGGCAGGGAGCTCCTTCGGGCGCCGAGCGAGGTCGCGCACATGGCCGATCGAGGCCAGCACCGTGGGCGCGGAGGCCACGTCGGCGTCCTGGCCGAGGAAGGTCTGGATCTTCTTGGCCTTTGCCGGTGACTCGACGATGACGAGGGGTCCTGCCATGGCGCCAAGGTTGGGAGCACATCCGTGCCGCTGTCAATGCGCCCCCTCCCGACGGCGGCCACGGGATCCCCCAGGGGGATCCCGAAAGTTCTCCCTCCACGGCGTCCGCGGGCGGGCTGTGGCGATCTCCGTCAGGGCAGTGGCCAGGCGGGGCCATACTCTGATCTGATGCCCTCGAATCCCCAAGGTGCCGACGGCGGCGGTCTCGACGACCCCGTGGCGACCGACGATGGACGGCGCCCCTGGGGTCACTACGTCGTGCTCGACGACCAACCCGACGCCAAGGTGAAGCGCATCGTCGTCGATCCGGGGAAGCGGTTGTCGCTGCAGCTGCACCATCACCGTGCCGAGCACTGGACGGTCGTCCGGGGCCGGGCCACCGTCACCCTCGGCGAGGACGAGTTCCACGTCGGACCCGGCGAGAGCGTCGACATCCCGACCGCCACGGCCCACCGAGTCGCCAACCGAGGCCCCGAACCACTCGTCTTCGTCGAGGTCCAGCTCGGTGAGTACTTCGGCGAGGACGACATCGTGAGGCTGGACGACGACTACGGTCGAGCCGACTGACGCCTCGATCGGCGCCGGCCCCCGCCCACTCGCTTCGAAGGGTCCCCCCGTGGACTTCGCCCTCAGCCCCCGCGCCGCAGACCTCCGAGAGCGCCTGCTGGCCTTCATGGACGAGTGCGTCTACCCCGCCGAACCGACGTTCTCGGCGGCCATGCGCGACTCCGGCGATCCCCACTTCCATCCCCCGGTCATGGAGGAGCTCAAGGCGGAGGCCCGGACCCGGGGCCTGTGGAACCTTTTCCTGCCGAGGGTGACGGAGTGGACCCCGGATCCGGTCTCGAACACCGACTACGCCCCGTTGGCCGAGATCACCGGCCGCAGCCCCCTGGGCCCCGAAGCGGTCAATTCGGCGGCCCCCGACACGGGCAACATGGAGATCCTGTCCATGTTCGGCACGCCCGAGCAGCAGGAACGGTGGCTCGTACCGCTCCTGGCGGGCGAGATCCGCTCGTGCTTCGCCATGACCGAGCCCGATGTCGCGTCGAGCGACGCCCGCAACATCGAGCTCTCCATCCGGCGCGAGGGCGACGAGTACGTCCTCAACGGTCGCAAGTGGTGGATCTCCGGTGCCGCCAACCCGCTCTGCCGAGTGGCCATCGTGATGGGCAAGACCGACCCGGAAGCCCCGACCTACAACCAGCAGTCGATGGTCCTGGTCCCCATGGACACCCCCGGCCTCACCGTCGTGCGTGACCTCCTCGTGTTCGGATACAACGACCGCGAGGGTCACTGCGAGCTGAGCTTCGACGACGTGAGGGTTCCGGTCACGAACCTCCTGGGCGAGGAGGGCGGCGGGTTCGCACTGGCCCAGGCCCGGCTCGGTCCGGGTCGGATCCACCACTGCATGCGCTGCATCGGCATCGCCGAGCGCGCCCTCGACCTGATGTGTCGCCGGGTCGCCGGCCGCGTCGCCTTCGGCAAGAGGCTGGCCGAACAGGGCGTGATCCAGGAATGGATCGCTGACAGCCGCATCGAGATCGAACAGGCTCGCCTGCTCACCATGAAGGCGGCCTGGCTGATGGACACCGTGGGCAACAAGGGCGCCCGCGTCGAGATCTCGGCCATCAAGGTCGTCGCCCCCAACACCGCCCTGCGCGTCGTCGACCGCGCCATCCAGGCTCACGGCGGTGGAGGTGTCTCCCAGGACTTCCCACTGGCCGCCATGTGGGCCGGTCTGCGGACGCTGCGCTTCGCCGACGGGCCCGACGAGGTGCACCGCATGCAACTGGCCCGGCGCGAGCTCCGGCCGTACCTCGATCCGGGTCCGGACGCGCCGACATCCGCCGACGTCGGCGCGTCCCGATGACCACCTCTTCCGAACTCCACCCCGGACCGCACCGGAAACGGCGCTAGCCCGGTCGTCATGGGCTTCCTCTCCGACGACACCGGCTCAGAGCGCACACGCGAGGCCGCGGGCTACGCCATCGCCGTCCTCGGAGCCTTCGGTGTCACCGCGGTCCTCTCGGTGTTCGACACCCCCCGCGAGTTCTTCGCCGGCGCCTGGTACCTGCTCGTGGTGATCATCGCCGCCCTGATCGGCGGCTGGAAGGCGGGCGTCCTCGCCCTTGCGTCAGCCTGTGCCGGACTGGTGTGGGGAGTCCTGCCGCCACGGCGCAACCTCGCGCTCGACTCCGGCGCCGACGCCGCCGCCCTGGCCGCCTTCGTGGCGATGGCGATCATCGTGATCCTCCTCGTGCGCAGCCGCGACGTCGCCCGTCGACTGGCCGAGGAGCGCAACTACCGCAGCGACCACCTCTCGCAGCTGGCCAACTCCCTCGCGCTGGCCACGGGACCCGACGCCGTCATCCAGACCTCACTCGACTGGTGCCGCGATTCCCTGGGCGCATCGCGAACGTTGCTCACCCTCACCACCGACGACGACGGTCGCGGGACGCGGGAGGAGTGGTGGTCGGGCCACCAACCGGTTGACGAGACCCTGCGCCGACAGGTCGACGGGCTGTTCCAGGAAGGCGGCACGATCCTCGACGACTCCGGGATCATCGCCACCCGACTCGCGGCTCCGGCCGGGCCTGTGGGCGTGCTGGTCGCCGACCTCGGACCGGACCGCCACCTCGATGCCGAGGACGAGGAGTCGCTGGCCGTCGCGGCTGCGGCGATCGCCCATGCCTACGCTCGAGCCAAGCTGCGCGACCGCGAGCACTCCGTCGCCGACGAACTCCAGCAGTCGCTGATCCCGGGCGAGCTCCCGGATGTCCCCGGGCTGTCGGTGCGGAGCTGGTACCACCCCGCCGCGGGCAACACGGTGGCCGGCGACTTCCTCGACGTGATCGCGGGCAACGACCGCTGGATGGCCATCGTGGGTGACGCCTGCGGCAAGGGGGTCCCGGCGGCGACTGCTGCGGCCGCAGCACGCCACACCTTCCGCGCCGCCGCCATCGACGGGAAGGACGTCGCCCACACCGCGCACCTCATCGACCGCGCGGTCGCCGCCCTGCGCGACCAGGACATGTTCTGCACCGCCGTCCTCGTCGAGGGAACCTCCACCGGCCGGTCGGTCCGCCTCGTCGTGGCCGGTCACCCCAGACCGGTGATCATGCGGGCCAACGGCGACCTCGAGGAGGTCGAGGCGCGGGGCTCGCTGCTCGGCGCCTTCGACGTCACCCACGTCGACACGCTCGACCTCGAGCTGAACCCCGGTGACACCCTGCTGCTCTACACCGACGGGCTCAGCGACGTACCCGCCGGTGGGATCGACGTCGTCAGGGCCCTCGACGGGATCGAGCCCACCGAGCTCGACGAGCGACTCGCCGAGCTCCGCTCACCCGGAGGCATCGACGACGTGGCCGTGCTCGCACTGAGCCGGACGCGCTGAGCGTCGCCGCCCTCACTCCGCCGCGCTGGTGTCGGTCCGCCCGGCCAGCTCGTCGAGGACGGTCTCGCTCGAGAGCAGCCCGCCGGCGCGGTAGGCGGCCCGTCCGACCATGTGGGCCGCGACGGGGGACGTGAGGAACTGCACGACGACGATGAGGACGAGGGCCACGATCTCGCCGGCGTCGTCCACCTGGAAGAGGGCGGCGATGCTGATGAGCATCAACCCGAGGGTGGCGGCCTTGGTGGCGGCGTGCATGCGGGCGAACACGTCGGGGAGGCGCATGACACCGATCCCGGCGACGAGGCAGAGGAAGGCGCCGGACAGCAACAACACCGCGGAGATCACCTCGAGGACCATCACGCCCCTCGCTTCTCGATGAATCGGGCGACGGTGACGGTGCCCAGGAACCCGAGCACGCCCACGATGACCATCACGATCAGGTAGATGCCGTCACCGGTGTCGTAGGCGTACACGCCGGTACCACAGGTGAGCAGGACGAGCAGCAGGTCGGTGGCGACGATGCGATCGGCGAGGGAAGGCCCGAGCACGAGGCGGGCGAGGGTCAGGAGGGCGCCGACCGAGATCATCAGGTAGGCGATCGCCACGACCGCCGTCACGACGTCGCCGCCTTCATCCGGGCGCGGTCCGTGGCACTGCCGAACGCGGTGACAGCGAGACCCTCGAGGCGCCGGCCGTCGGCCCGCACCGTATGGGCGTCGTCGAGGGTGAGTGCGTGGACGTAGAGCACAACCTCGGGCTCCTCACCGGCCTCCACGCCGGGAGTGGCCCGGCCGGCCGAGCCGCCGGGGCGACCGGCTCCGCCGCCGCCGATCTCGATGGTCAGGGTGCCGGGGGTGAGGCTGATGGCGTTGGCCACCATCGTGGCGATGATGGGCGATCGGCTCACCAACGGGACGGCGACGACACCCTCGGCGATACGCAACCGCGGCCGGAGCACGGCGATCACGACCTGGACGTTGGCCACGATCAGCGCCCAGGCGAAGATGGCGAGGAACCGGACCCCTGCGACGAACCGCGGTGTCCCTTCGTCCTCGACGGCCACGACAGCGGGGCCGGTGGGGAACACCAGGTTGATCACGATGATGGCGGCGATGCCGCTGAGCAGGTTGCCCACGCTCGGCTCTCCCCAGAGCGCCACCCAGACCGCCAGCAGCACCAGCGAGTTCAGGAGCCGACGCAACACCGATGCCGACCTCATCGACCCAGCACCGCGTTCACGTAGGCGGTGGGCTCCAGGAGATCCTCGGCGGCGCGCACGCACAGGTCGTAGATCGGCCCGGCGAACACGGCGACGGCCAGCGTGAGCCCCACGAGGGCGATCGTGGCTCCGTTCATGATCCGGGGGCTGCGCAGCTGCGTCGAGCCGTCGCTCATCCTCAAGGTCGGGTCCTCGGGCGTCCCCCAGAAGACGCCGTTCCAGATCTTGGCCATCGAGAACAGCGTGAACAGGCTGACGAGGAGAGCGACACCGGCGATGGCGTACTCCTCGACCCCGAAGCCGGCCTCGATCAGCGAGAGCTTGCCGACGAAACCGGAGAAGGGCGGGATACCGGCCAGGCTCAACGCCGCCAGGCCGAACAACGCCGCAGTCAGGGGCGCCCGTCTGAGCAGCCCGCCGACCCGGTTGAGGGCGGTCGAGCCGGCGCCCTCCTCCACCAGACCACTGGCGAGGAAGAGGCTCGTCTTGACCGGGATCTGGTGCACGAGGAAGAGCACCGCACCGGCGAGGCCGGCCACGGTGAACAATCCGAGACCCAACAACATGTACCCGATCTGGCTGACGATGTGGAACGACAGGATGCGTTTCATGTCGTTCTGGGCGATGGCCCCCAACACGCCGACGACCATGGTGAGCCCGGCCAGGACCAACAACAGCACCGAGGGCCGGGTCTCGGGGAAGAGGAGAGTCTGGGTCCGGATCAGGCAGTAGACGCCCACCTTGGTGAGCAGCCCCGCGAAGACCGCGGTGACCGGCGACCACGCCGTCGGGTACGAGTCCGGGAGCCAGTTGAACAGCGGGAACATTGCCGCCTTGATCCCGAACACCACGAGCAACAGCAACCCCAGGGCCATGCGGATCCCATCCGGGAGCCCGGGGATCTTCAAGGACAGATCGGCCAGGTTCACCGTGCCGGTGGCGGCGTAGACGAACCCGATGGCCGTGAGGAACAGCAGCGACGCCACCAGGTTGACCACCACGTAGGTCATCCCGTGACGGACCTGCGCCCGCCGACCGCCGAGAGTCAACAGCACGTAGCTGGCGGTCAACGTGATCTCGATGGCGACGTAGAGGTTGAAGAGATCGCCGGTCAAGAAGCTGAGGGCCACGCCGGCGGTGAGGACCAGGTAGGCGGGATGGAACGCCGACTGTTCGTCGGCGCCACGCTGTCCCGTGGCGTAGACCAGCACCGCGAGCATCGTGGCCAGGCCGACGACCAGCAGGAGGCACGACAACAGGTCGGCCACCAGGCTGATGCCGACTGGGGCGGGCCAGCCGCCCAGGGTGACCGAAGCGATCCCGTCGCGTTCCACGAGGACCAGGAGCACGATCGAGACCACGAGGGCCAGGGTGACGCCGGTGATGCTGCACACCCGCTGGAGCGGCCGGGACTGCGTGAACACCACGGCCAGGGCAGCGAACAGCAACGGGAGGGCGATCGCCGCCGGGAGAAGGAACCTCATCGCTCGGCCCGCTTCTCGGCCCGAGCGGCGATGCGGCGGTCCTCGATGTCGTCCTCGACCTCGTCGTCCCTGGTGAGCTGGAAGCTCCGGTAGGCCAGTGCGAGGAGGAAGACGGTGAGACCGAAGGTGATCACGATGGCGGTCAGGATCAACGCCTGGGGCAACGGGTCGACGACGGCGTCGTCGCCGCCGATGCGTCCGATGAACGCCGCCATCGCCGATCCTCCACCGGCCGAGAGGAGCAACAGGTTGCAGCCGTGGCTGATGAGCGAGAGACCGATGATGACGCGGGTCAGGGTCCGCTGCAGCACGAGGTACACGCCGGTGCCGTAGAGCACCGCCACGAGACCGGCCACGAGGATGGTCATCGCTCGTCCTCCGACGGGGCACCGAGCTCGGCGAGGATGACCAGGACCGTGCCCAGGACGACGAGATAGACCCCGAAGTCGAAGAAGAACGCTGTGGTCGACTTCACCGGCCCGATGACGGGCACCTCGACCTCCAGGAGTCGGTGCTCGAAGAATCCGCCGCCGTTCGCGAGCCCCAGGAACGCCGTCGCCAGCGCCACGACGAGACCCGCCCCCAGCAAGGTGGTGGGCCGGATCCGGATGGACCGGCGCAGCTCGGCCGGGCCCCGCGCCACGTAGCGGGTGGCGCAGGCCGCGCCGGCCACGAGCCCGCCGACGAACCCCCCGCCGGGACCGTTGTGGCCGGCGAACAACAGGTACACCGACACGATCAACAGCACGTGGAACTCGGCCCGCACGACGATGTCGAGGATGGGCGACGACGGCCGCATCGGCACCTGGCCCGGCACCTCGTCCAACGGACCCGACTCCGGGCGGCCGCTCGAGCCCGCGGCCATCAGGTCTCCTCCTCGATCGGATCGCGGGGAGTCGCCGCGACCGACTCCTCGAGCGCGTCGTCGTCGGCGCCGGTCCTGCGTCGACCGGCCCTGACCAGTCCGATGACCCCGAGGCTGGCCACCACGAGCAGCGTGATCTCGCCCATGGTGTCGAACCCGCGGAAGTCCACGAGGATCACGTTGACGACGTTGAGACCGTACGCGTCGGGCTCGGAGCGGGCGAGGTACTCCTCGCTCACCGAGGCCGTCCCTGCGGCGACGGCATCAGCGGCGCCGTCCGGGGTCAGCGACGTGTCGCGCAGCGTCCCGGTGCTGAGGAGGAAGACGAAGACGAAGACCGCGACGCTGGCGCCGATGACGGCCGGGACGAGTCTGCGGCCCGGGGACATCGAGGACGGGAAGCCCTCGGGCAGATGGCGCAGCACGAGGACGAATGCGGCGATACCCAGCGTCTCGACCAGGACCTGGGTGAGGGCGAGATCGGGGGCGCCCTGCACCAGGAACATCCCCACCATGGCGTATCCCACGGCACCGAGGAACAGCACGGCGACGAAGCGGCGGTGGGTACGGGTCGCCGCGAACGCCGCCACGACCATGACGATGCCGAGGACGATCTGCAGCGGCGAATCGACGAAGGCGGGCCACTCCTCCGGCCCTCCCGCCGACACCAAGGGGATGATGGGCAGCGCGACGGCAGTCAGGATGATCACGCCGAGATAGACGGGCAGTGATCCGCTCTGCGTCACCCCGGTCAGACGCCCCGATCCGCTCAGCACGCCGCGAAGGCTCGCCTCGTAGACGCCGAGCGCGCTCGGGACGTGCGGGAGGCGGGCCTGCCACCGCTCCACGGCCACGCGCGCCAGGAACAGCGCCGCCCCGCCGGCGATGATGAGCGCCGAGAGCCCGAGGGCCGCGTTCACGCCCGCCCAGAGGTGCAGCGACACCTTGGCCTCGGGATACCCGAGCGCGTCGACGGCGCCGCCGATCAAACCATCGAGAAGGCCGGGCACCAGCCCGAAGACCAGCCCCAGGGCTCCCAGGACCACCGGGGCGGCGGCGAACGCCTTGGACGGGTGCGAAGCCCCCTCACCCACGAGCTCGCGCTCCAGACCGTGGCTGGTGTCGGCCGCGCCGAACGCACCCCACAGGAACCGGGCGCTGTAGGCGACGGTGAGCATGGAACCGACGACCACGACCACGAGGAGCAACGACCCCGCGGGCATGGTCTCCTCCAGCGCCCCCTTCAGCGCCAGTTCCTTGGAGATGAAGCCCAACAGGGGCGGGATGCCGGCCATGGACGCGGCCGCCAGCGCCGCGGCGCCCGCCACGACCGGCCACCGGCGGCCCAGGCCGCTCAGGACCCGGAGATCACGGGTGTGGGTCTGGTGATCGATGACGCCGACCGTCAGGAACAGCGAAGCCTTGAACGCCGCATGGGCCACGAGCAGCAGGCAGCCCGCGAGCGTGGTCTCCTCGGTCCCTGCGCCGAACAGGACCATCAACAGCCCGAGCTGGCTGATGGTGCCGTAGGCCAACACGAGCTTCAGGTCGTGCTGACGCAGCGCTCGATAGCCACCGAGCAGCACTGACGCCGCTCCGGCCCCCAGCACCATCCACCGCCAGACCCCGAGCGTGGCGAACGCCGGAGCGAGCCGCGCCACCAGGAACACGCCCGCCTTGACCATGGTGGCCGAGTGGAGGAAGGCGCTGATCGGCGTCGGCGCGGCCATGGCCCCGGGCAACCAGCTGTGGAAGGGCACCTGCGCCGACTTGGTCAGCGCGCCGACGAGGATCAGGCCCACACCGACGCTCACCACCGTGCCGCTGGGCGGCGACGCCACCCAGTCGCTGATGTCGTAGCTCCCGGCGGACTGTCCGACGAGGATCGAGACCACCGAGCATCGCCAGGCCACCGCCACCGGTCACGAGCAGGGCGTGCAGCGCCGCCGAGCGCGCCCCGGCCTCCTCGTCCTTGGTGCCGATGAGGAGGAACGACGTGACGGACGTCAACTCCCAGAAGAGGAAGAGGAGGAACACGTTGTCGGACACGACGAGCCCGACCATCGCCCCCGCGAACGCCAGGAGGCTGGCTGCGGTACGGGTCACACGGGGGCCGTCGTGGAAGTAGCTGGCGGCGTAGGTGAACACGGCGACACCCACCACGCCGATGACGAACAGCATGAGCACGGCGAAGCCGTCGAGCCGGAAGTCGAGGTCGAGTCCCAGCGCAGGCACCCAGCTGTAGGACTCCGTCCAGATTCCGTCGTCGCCGAGCTCGCTCGCGGCGACGGCGCCGTAGACCACCGTGGCCAGTGGAGCGACCGCGGCGAGCCAGAACACCCTGGCACCGAGTGAACGTCCGACCACGGACACCACGATCGCCAGGAGGCCGTAGAGAAGGACCAGGGCGAGCAGGGTGTGCCTCCTTCGGCGGAGCGCGGGGACGGGGACGCCGACCAGACTTCCCGGCACACCGTGCGACGGCAGGACCGGTTCAGGATCCGGGTCTACCGCGCCGCGGTCTCGTCCCCGTTTCCCGAATGTGACCAGTTGATGACGTCGACCCGGGAAGCCTAGCCAGACGGGGGGGAGGGCTCCGACGGGGGGTCCGCGTCGCCAGCCGAGAGGTCGGTGTCTGCCCTGGTACTGCGTTCGGCGGCGGCGACGGCCGCCGAGCGGTACACGACGAGGCGGACCGATGTCCCCTCGGCCAAGGGCACGATCTCTGACTCGTCGGTGAGCTCGCGCATGATGGGGAGACCCAGGCCGTGCTCGAAGCCGAGACGGGTGGGATCCTCGGCATCGGGCACGAGAGGGACAGCGGCCGGGTCGAAACCGCCGCCGCGGTCGATCACCTCGACCTGTATCCGCTCCTCGTCGAGGTCACAGGTGATGAGGATGCGCTCGTCGGCCTCGAGGTCGGCGTGGGACTCCACGGCATTGGTCGTGGCCTCAGAGACAGCCACGCGGAGGGCGTCGATGCGTTCGGTGCGGAACCGGGGCTCCACCGCGGCAGCAGCAGCCACGACCTGGCGGGCCAACGAGAGGTACTCGGGGCGAGCGGGGATCTCGAGTCGGATCTCGCCCATGGTCGATCAGTCCTCGACCAGCGCGAGCGTGGCCGATTCCACCGAGTCGTGCAGCGGCAGGATGTCGATCAGCCGGGTCACTTCGAACACCTTGGCCACCTGGGGCTCGGCGTTGGCCAGCGCCAGGCTGCCTTCGCCGGTGCGGGCCCGTCGTACGGCACCGAGCAGCACACCGACGCCGGTCGAGTCGAGGAAGTCGACGCCCCCGAGGTCGATCACGAGTCGATGGGGACCATGGGACGCGAGGCTCACCAGCCGCTGACGAAGCTGGGGTGCGGTGGCGACGTCGAGCTCGCCGACCACGGCCACGACGGTGACCGTCGGGTCGGAGACGGCGGGCGTGACGGTGACGTCGAACAGCACGGGCGGCTCCAGGGTCGACCCGACGAGCAGAGCCCGGTCGGACCCGGGAGAGCGTACCGCCGGGGACGACGCCCGCCCCCCACGGCCTCGTCCCCGGGCAACCACCGAACCCCCGGCGCCGGACCGCACTCGTACGGATGTTCCCCTAGCATGGGGAGATGGCGCTCCTCGCCGAGCCGGGTCCCGATGCGTTCGTCGCATCGCTCGCCGAGGACCCGCGCCTCGTCCACGTTGAGCGGATCCCCGCCCGCTCGGCACGCACGGCGGAGCTCGAACGGCCCCTCCCGGACGAGGTGCGAGAGGCGCTCGGCGTCGATCGGTTCTGGAGTCACCAGGCCCGAGCCATCGACCTCGCCCGGGGGGGGCAGTCGGTGGCCGTGGCCACCTCGACGGCGTCGGGGAAATCGCTGTGCTTCCAGGCCCCCATCGCCGAAGCGGTGAGCCAGGGCCTGCGCGCCGGCACCGCCCTCATGCTGTTCCCGACCAAGGCCCTCGCCCAGGACCAACTGCGGTCGATCACCGACATGGACGTCCCGCGCCTCGTCGCCGCTGCCTACGACGGGGACTGCACGCCCGAGGCCCGCACCTGGGCCCGGAGCCACGCCAACGTGGTGCTGACGAACCCCGAGATGGTGCACGTCGGCCTCCTCCCCCACCACGCCCGCTGGGCGACGTTCTTCCATCGCCTCCGCTTCGTCGTCATCGACGAGCTGCACTCGATGCGAGGCATCTTCGGCTCCCACGTCGCCCACCTCCTGCGCCGCCTGCGGCGGATCTGCGCGCACTACGGCTCGTCCCCCACCTTCATCTTCACCTCGGCCACGGTGGGCGATCCCGGAGGTCTGGCCTCGGAGCTGTGCGGCCTCCCGGTCGAGGAGGTCACCGACGACGGATCGCCCGCCGGCGAGCGCCTCTTCCTGTTGTGGAACCCCGGGGCCGAGCAGGAGCAGACCAGTCGCTCGGTCTCGTCCGCACGAGACACCGCCGAGCTCATGAGCGCACTGGTCATCGACGGGCACCGCACGATCGCGTTCTGTCGCAGCCGCAAGGGCACCGAGCTGGTCGCCGCCGATGTGAAACGCCGAGTCCGCTCCGACCTCGCCGACGGGATCCGGCCCTATCGGGGCGGCTACCTGGCGAGCGAGCGGCGCGACATCGAGAAGCGCCTGTTCAGCGGTCGTCTCCGCGGCGTGGTGGCCACCACGGCACTCGAGCTCGGCATCGACGTCGGGGGCCTCGACGCCTGTGTGCTCAACGGCTTCCCGGGCACCGTCGCTTCGATGTGGCAGCAGGCAGGGCGAGCCGGGCGCGAGACCCGCTCCTCGATCGCCGCGCTCGTGGCCGGTGACGACCAGCTCGACCAGTGGTTCGTCCACCACCCAGCGGAACTCTTCACCCGTCCTCCCGAGCCGGCGGTCATCAACCCCGCCAACCCTCACGTGCTCCTCCCCCATCTCGCCTGCGCGGCCTACGAGCTCCCGCTCACGCCGATCGACGACCAGTGGTGGCCCGGCCTGCTCGACGACGGCGTCCGCGACCTGGTCCTCGACGACACCCTCAGGGTGCGTCCGCCGCATCACCGTCGCGGTCCAGCGGCGGTGTGGGCCCGGCGAGGCTGGCCGTCACGTGGCGTCGGGTTGCGCAGCGCGGGGAGCGACGAGTTCCGCATCGCCACACCGGACGGCACACTCGTCGGCACCGTCGACGGTGGGCGGGCGCTGCGCCTCGTGCACCCCGGCGCCGTCTACCTGCACCAGGGCCGGTCCTGGCGGGTCGCCGACCTCGATCTGGACGACCGTGTCGCCCTCGTCGAGCCGTCCGACGGCGGCGAGTACACCCAACCCCGCACGACCACCGACATCACGGTCCTCGACCACGATCGTCGTCGCCGGTTGGGTCCCGTCGAGTTGGCCCTCGGGCCCGTCCGAGTGAGCTCCCAGGTCATCGGCTACCGGAGATTCGACGCCTTCACCGGCGAACAGCTCGCCGTCCACGACCTCGACCTGCCGCCCGGAGAGCTCGAGACGAGAGCGTTCTGGTACGTCGTACCCGACGAGGTCCTGAACGACGCCGGGCTCACCCCTTCCACCCTTCCCGGCGCGCTGCACGCCGCAGAGCACGCCGCCATCGGGATCCTGCCCCTGTTCGCGATCTGCGACCGATGGGACGTGGGCGGGGTGTCCACCCCCTTCCTGCCCGAGACGGGCGCGGCCACGATCGTGATCTACGACGGGTATCCGGGCGGGGCCGGAGTCGCGGAGCTCGGCTACGACTCCGGCGACCGCCACCTGGCGGCGACGCTGGAGGTCATCGAGCAGTGCGGATGTTCCGAAGGCTGCCCGTCGTGTGTCCAGTCACCGAAGTGCGGCAACGGCAACGAGCCGCTGCACAAGGCGGACGCCGTGGCTCTGCTGCATCAGATCCTCGACCACTGATCCGGCGCACCACCAGAACTCAGGGTTGTTCCACGCGCATGACCGCCGACGCCTCGAGATCGACGTCGGGCAGCAGGGCCCCGACCAGGGGGAGATCGGTTCGGTTGGTGTGACGCACGGTGGCTCGGACCTTGCGGCCACCGTCGAGCATCTCGGTGCTCACCGATGCGGCGTCCGGCGCGAACGCCCCCGACGCCGCGGCCGCTCGGGTCGCCGCCGGACCGCGATCGCCGGCCGACTCCGCCACCGCTGCCGCCCGCGCCGCTTCGCGGGCCGCGTGGACGACGAGGAGCTGATCGCGGGCCAACAACCCGATCTGGACGACCAGCACGAGCAGCGCGGCCACGAGGGGGAGGGCGAGCGCGAGCTCCACCGTGCCCTGTCCGCCCTCCCTCCTCGCCCCGTTCACCGCACCTTGCCGATGATGTCGTTCACCACGGTGTCGAACAACTTCCCCACCGCCCCTGACTTCGTGGCCCAGGCCACCAGCAACAGGGCGATGCCGGCCGCGCCGAGCAGGACCAGCGCGTACTCGGCGGTGGTCTGCCCGCGATCACCTCCCCGGGCATCGGTGCGACCGGAGAGAGAGGTGAGGAGAGCCACCTGGGCACGAACGATGAGTGATGTCATGGATGTCGCCTTTCTCGGCAGAACAGAGGGTGCTCGAGCACCGAGCGGTCACCGGAGTGACGAGGACGAAGGCGCCGGCTCAGGAGGCCGACAGCACCGAGGGGAGCGACCCTGCGAGGAGCGGAACGACCGCCAGCAGCCCGAACGCGGGCAGCACGCACATCACCAGAGGGAACAGGAGCTGCACGGGCAGACGACGGGCCCGCTCTTCGGCGCGTCGTCGACGCAGGATGCGGGCGTCGACGACGACCCGATCGAGAGCCTGAGAGAGCGGCGATCCGTAGCGCGCCGCTCCGATGAGCGCGGACACCAGCGGTCGGGCCGGATCACCGAGGGCGTACAGCCCCTCCAGGGCGTCCCCGAGACGCATCCCGAGAGCGACCTGCCGGCGCACGTCGCGCAGCGCGGCGCCGACGGGCTCCGGGGCGCAGGCGGCCACGACCTCGATGCTCTGGTGGACGGAGAGCCCCGCACCGACCGCGACTCGGAGGAGGTCGACCACGTCGGGCAGCGCCGCCCGCAGGGCATCCTCGGCGTGTCGCGGCTCACGGCGGGTCAGTGCGCCGAAGGCCCCCACGATGCCCGACGCAGCGAGAGCACCGGGCACCGGGCCGAGCACCAACGCGGCGAGCCCTCCACCGACGAGTGCCGTTCCGGCCCCAAGGTCGACCAACGGGTCCTCCGGCCGGCGGGCGAGACACCTCACGCCCCGGCCGAGACCTCGGAGCCCGCTCACGATCAGCGCCACGGGCGGCGCGGTGACTCGACGACCGGCGGAGGACCCGCCCGTCGCCCGATCCGGCCTGGGGAGGCGGCGCTCGAGCGTGCGACGGTCGAGCTCGCGACCGGCGCTCGGAGCGAGCACTGCGGCGACCACCAGCACGCCCACCACCACGGCCGAGGGGCTCACGTGGCTCGCTCGACCGTGATCCGCATCCACACGGCGCCGACGGCGTCGAGCAGCAGGCCGACGACGATGCACGCCCAGCCGGCGGGCGAGCCGAAGAGGAATGAGGCGATGCGATCGTCGGCGACCGCGGCGAGGACCGCGACCACGATCGGTGCCACCACGAGCAGCACCGCGGAGGCCCGCGCCTGAGACGACAGCGCCGCTACCTCGCGCTCGAGGGCCACACGGTCCCGAAGGGTGTCGGCCACACCGTCGATCACCGCCGCGGTCGCCCCACCCGTCTCGGAGGCGACGGTCATGGCCGTACCGGCGAGCCGACGAGCCGGGGTGGGGAGGGCATCGCGCCACCGGGCCACCGCCACGGGGACCGACACGCCCCGTCCGAGCGCGGCGACGAGGTCGGACGAGCCCGGGTCCACACCAGGGTGGCGACCATCGAGGTCGGCGGCGGCGACCGCCACCGCCGCACCCAACGATGCCCCCGAGCGCAGCTCACGGGCCACCCCCTCGAGAAGAGGAGGAACGGCCTGATCGGCGCGCCGCGCCCGACGCGGGTCGCGATGTCGGAGGCCGGCCGCTCGCCGCCGCAACGATCGACGGGCCCACGCGAGGGGAACGAGGCCGCGCTCGACGGGCGCATCGGCTCGGCTCGATCGGGCCAGCACCCGGAGCCGACGATCCGTGGACCGGTGGGCCATCGGGGCGTGCAGCCCCAAGAGGGCAACGCAGGCGGCGGCGACCGCGACGCCCGTCACGAAGCCAGTGAGCGCCGGCGTCATGCGGACGGCCCCGCGAGCCATGCCGGATCACACGATGGGGTCGAGGCCGCCCGACCGGCGCGGACCGGAAAGCGGCACAGCCGACCGTCGCCGTCGGTCAGCGACCGGACCGTGAGGGCGTCGCCGACCCCCTCGGACGTTTCGACCTCGGCCACGGCGACCACCCGCCGCCGCCCGTCCGGAAGGCGGGCGATCTGGACGATCAGGTCGATCGCCGAGCGGAGCTGTTCTCGCACGGCGGCACTGGGTAGCGCCACGTCGCCCATCAGGACCAACGTCTCGAGGCGCCGCAGGGCATCGGCTGGCGAGTTCGCGTGGCACGTCGACAACGAACCCTCGTGGCCCGTGTTCATCGCCTGGAGCATGTCGAGGGCCTCACCCGCTCGGACCTCACCGACCACGATGCGATCGGGGCGCATGCGCAACGCGTTGCGCAGCAGATCGCGGACCCTGACCTCGCCGACACCCTCGGCGCTGGGTGGGCGGGCTTCGAGGCGGACCACGTGACGACCGGGAAGTCGTAGCTCGGCGGCGTCCTCGATGGTCACCACCCGCTCCCGCTCGGCGATCTCCGAGGAGATGGCGTTGAGCAACGTGGTCTTGCCGGCGCCGGCCCCGCCCGAGACCACGACGTTCATACGACCCCGGACCGCCCACCGGAGCAGATGGACCACTCCCGGATCGGCGACGTCGTCGAGGCCCACGAGGCGGGCACCGAAGCGCCGGATGGTGAGGCAGGGACCGTCGACGGCGAGGGGCCGGACCACGGCGTTGACCCGGGAGCCGTCGGGCAGACGGGCGTCGACCATCGGGGTGGCCCGGTCGACGTGAAGGCCCAGAGGGGCGACGATCCGTTCGATGAGCGATCCGGCCACGGACTCGTCGACCACCACGCCGGTGCACTCGAGACGACCGCTGCGCTCGACCCACACCTCGCCCCCGCCGTTGAGCATGACCTCGTCGACCGCAGGGTCGGCCAGCAGGGGCTCGAGCGGCCCCAGCCCGTCGACCCGGGCCCGTATCTGGTCGACGACGGCGTCGACCCCCTCACCGCCGAGGAGGGGATCGTGCCGCCGCGCCAGCGCCCGGAGTCGGGCACGCTGCTCGACCGGTGCCACCGACAGCCCGTCGACCGGAGCGTCGAGCAGGTCCCGATGGAGACGGCCCAGGAGCGAACTCGCGTCGGAACCGGCCGGGAGCCGATCGGGAGCACGTTCGGTCGAGCCGTTCATGCGGCGTGGCGCAGGGCCCGTTCGAGGTTGCGCGGGATGCGGGCTCCGAGCATCCCCGAATCGACGGCGCGGGCCACCGCCGCCTCGACCGGGATCTCGGCCACCACGGGCACACCGAGGATGTCCTCGATCTCACGCCCACCCAGCGCCCGACCGTCCTCGACGAGCACGATCACACCCGAAGGTCGAAGAGGAAGGGAGAGCGCACGGCGCACCGACAAGAAGCACGACCGGGTGACCAGCAACGACATCGAGGCCACGCCGGCGAGAAGGCGAGACACGTCCTCGGACCCACCTCCCGTTCCTTCGGCGCTCACGGTGCCGACGTCGACGACGACCGGGCGCACGTCGCAGGCCAGCACCTCGGCCAGGACCTCGGCGCGGTCGGGTCGGGTGATCGGCCCCCGACCCCGGGGCAGAAGCCGCACTCCGGGGGCGAGCCGTTCCTCGAGGCGAGCCAGGGCGTCGGCGGGAACGGCGCTCCCGGCGGCCAGCCACTCGGCCAGACCCGGACCGACAGGTTCGGGCGCCCCGAGCGCCGAGGGGAGATCTCCACCCAGGTCGACGACGAGCGCACCGTCGTCGTTGCGGGCAGCGAGGATCTTCGCCAACGCGGCGACGACGGTGGTGGTACCGGAACCGCCCTTGGCGGACCAGCAGGAGATGAGCATGGAGACCCTCCAGGCGCATGGGGCGCATCATCGGCGCCCGCCAGCACAGCGACCCGGGGAAGGTGACGGCACCGTAGGAGAGGCCCGGGTCGCGGTCAAGGGTCCGATCGCGATGGCAGTCCGGCCACGGTGCCTGCACACTCCCTGACGATCGGCACCCACCGCCGTACCCTGATCACCGATGCCCGCCGCCTTCTTCGACCTCGACAAGACGGTGATCGCCACGCCGTCGATGGTCGCCTTCGGCGGGCCGTTGCGACGAGCGGGAATGATCAACCGCCGACTCATGCTCCGTGCGCTCTGGAGCGGTCTGGTCTTCCACTACCTGGGCGCCGACGAGGAGCGGATGCGAGCGTTCCGCGAGTCGGCGTTGCGGGTGACCCGGGGTTGGGACCAGGCGTTGATCCGCTCGCTCGTGGCCGACACGCTCGCCGACGTGGTCGAACCGATCGTCTACGACGAGGCATTGACGCTGATCCGACGCCACCAGGCCGCCGGGCACCGGGTGGTGCTGATCTCGGCGTCGCCCGAGGAGATCGTCGCGCCGTTGGGCGAGTACCTCGGCGTCGACGAGACCATCGCCAGCCGGGCTCGCATCGATGCGGACGGCCGATACACCGGTGAGGTCGAGTTCTACGCCTACGGGCCGTACAAGGCCGAGGCCGTCGAAGCGGTCGCCCGCCGTGACGGGCTCGATCTCGACGAGTGCTTTGCGTACTCCGACTCGGCCACCGACCTCCCACTGCTCAGGGCCGTCGGACACCCCGTGGTCGTGAACCCGGACCGGGCGCTGGCCAGGGTCGCCCGCGACGAGGGATGGCCGGTCCGCCAGTTCCGTACCGGCGTGCCCCTCGGCGAACGCATCCCTCGACCGGCGCCCGGTCGCGTGGCGTTGGGCGCGTCGATCATCACCGGCAGCGTCGCCGGCGCCTCGATCGCCTGGTGGGTCCTGGGCCGCCGGCGGAACGCCGTCGACCCGCGCAGCGCGCGGGTCTGGCTCGCCGCAGCTCAGGAATGGGTCAAAGGCACCGTCGCCGGGGCCACCGGAGGGGTCAGGCGTCCTGCAGCTTCTTGACCGCGAAGGCGGCGAGAGCGAGCACGACCAGGACCACGAGAAGCTTCTTCATGCCGCGAGCATCAGGACGCGCCTCGACAGAGGGCGAGCGGGCGGCGGTAGCGTCGCCGACGGAGGTGTCTGCTGGCCTGGTGGCAGCCCCCGCCTTCAAAGCGGGTGGTGCAGGCGATCCCTGCACGGCGGGTTCGATTCCCGTCCACCTCCGCCACGACGACACGACAGCGAGGAGCGGTGATGGTGCACGAGGCACGAGGGGTGGTGGCCCTCGAGAAGGGAGCCCCGGTGACCATCGAGACGATCCTGGTGCCCGATCCCGGACCAGGTGAGGCACTCGTGCGGATCCAGGCCTGCGGCGTGTGCCACACGGACCTGCACTACAAGCTCGGCGCCATCGGCGATGAGTTCCCCTACCTGCTCGGTCACGAGGCCGCCGGGATCGTCGAGTCGGTCGGCCCCGACGTCGACGAGGTCGCCGCCGGCGACTACGTGGTGCTCAACTGGCGAGCCGTCTGCGGACAGTGCCGGGCCTGTCGGCGTGGCCGACCCCAGTACTGCTTCGCCACCCACAACGCGACCCAGAAGATGACGTTGGCCGACGGTACCGAGTTGAGTCCGGCGCTCGGGATCGGTGCGTTCGCCGATCTCACCCTCGTGGCCGCGGGCCAGTGCACACCGGTCAACCCGGCGGCCCGCCCCGAGGCGGCCGGGCTCCTCGGATGTGGGGTGATGGCCGGCCTCGGTGCGGCGATGTTCACCGGCGAGGTGGGCCCCGGCGACTCCGTCGCCGTGTTCGGCTGCGGCGGAGTCGGCGACGCCGCCATCGCCGGCGCTCGACTGGCCGGGGCCACCACGGTGATCGCCGTCGATCTCGACGCCCGCAAACTCGAACTGGCCGGCCACTTCGGCGCCACCCACACCGTCGATGCCTCGACCACTGATGCCGTCGAGGCGATCCGGGGGCTCACCGACGGCAACGGTGCCGACGTGTGCATCGAAGCGGTCGGCAATCCCAAGGTGTTCGAGCAGGCGTTCTACGCCCGCGATCTCGCCGGCACGGTGGTGCAGGTCGGAGTGCCCGATCCCGAGATGCGCCTCGAGTTGCCGATGATCGACTTCTTCGGGCGAGGTGGACGCCTGAAGCCCAGCTGGTACGGCGACTGCCTCCCCTCCCGCGACTTCCCGATGCTGGTCGAGCTCTACCTCCAGGGCCGCCTCGACCTCGACCGGTTCGTGAGCGAGACCATCGCCATCGACGCCGTCGAAGCGGCATTCCACCGGATGGAGCAGGGCGAGGTCCTCCGTTCCGTCGTGGTGATGGACGCATGATCGATCACGTCGTCACGTCCGGCACCTTCACCCTCGACGGCCAGAGCTTCGACGTCGACAACAACATCTGGCTCGTGGGTGACGACCGGGAGGTGTTCGTCATCGACGCCGCCCACGACGCGACGCCGATCGTGGCCGCCGTCGACGGGCGAACGGTCAAGGGCATCCTGGCCACGCACGGCCACAACGACCACATCAACGTGGCCACGACGCTGGCCGATCGACTCGACGCTCCGATCTGGATCCACCCCGACGACCTGATGCTGTGGCAGGTCGTGAACCCCGACCGTCCGCCCGATGCCCTCCTCCACGATGGTGACCGCTTGCGCGCCGGCGGGATCGAGCTGGAGGTGTTGCACACCCCCGGCCACTCCCCCGGGGGCTGCTGCTTCCACGACGCGGTCCACGGGGTGCTGTTCAGCGGCGACACGCTGTTCAACGGCGGCCCGGGCGCCACCGGCCGCTCCTACAGCGACCACGACACCATCGTGCGCTCCATCACCACCCGCCTCTTCGCCCTTCCCGCCGACACGGTCGTGCACACCGGCCACGGCGAGTCGACGACCATCGGTGCCGAACAGGCGAACCTCGCGCAGAACTGAGCCACGCGGTCCCCGCCCCGGGTCAGGGGGTGCGTTCGATGCGGATCACGCGGCAGGTGAAATCACCCGGAGGAGACACGCCCGACGACGCGGTCCAGTCGACCGTGCGCTCGGAGGGAACGTCGACCACGGTCACGGTCGTGGCCGACAGCTCCTCGCCGACGTTCGAACCCGAGCCGGCGAGGAACGTCGCCGAGATCTCGTAGCTGGCCAGGTCGTCGGTGAAGTTGGTGACGTTGCCGGCGGAGACGATCTGGCCGGTCCCGTCGACTTCACAGCGACCGAGACGGAGATCCCTCTGGGGCGGGTGATCGAGGTCCGTGCTGGAAGTGGCGATGCCGTACTCCGCTTCGATCTCGGCCAGCTTCTCGGCTTGTTCCGACGCCGAACCGTCGCCGCCGATGACACCGGAGACGGTCAGGCTCACCACCACGAGGACGGTGAAGGCCATGAGTCCACCCACGACCACCACCGCGATGAGACATCCGCCGACACGACGGGGGTCGGAGTCGGGATCGACCTCGGCCGAGGGGTCGTTCATCGGCGGTGGGCTCGACGGTGGTGCAGCCTCAGACGGCGAGCAGGTCGCGTGCGCCGGTGTCGGAGGAGGGGTGGCGGAGCTTCGACATCGCCCGAGCCTCGATCTGGCGGATCCGCTCACGGGTCAGGTTGAAGTGCTCGCCGACTTCTTCGAGCGTGCGGGGCTCGCCGCGATCGAGGCCGAAGCGGAGCTTGAGGATCTCGCGTTCGCGCTCGTCGAGCGGTGAGAGCAGGCGCGAGATCTCCTCGGGCAGGAGAGCGGTCGCCGCGACCTCGAACGGGGACTCGGCCGAACGGTCCTCGACGACGTCGCCGAGCTCGGCGTCACCGTCCTCACGCAACGGCTCGGACAGCGAGAGAGGTTCGGCGGCGAAGCGCAGGGCCTCGGTGACCTTGTCCTCGGGCATCTCCACCTCGGCGGAGAGCTCGGCGAGGGTGGCCGGCCGGCCGAGCTTCAGCTCGAGGCGGGCACGGGCCTTCTGGAGGCGGGCCAGGGTGTCGCCCGCATGGACGGGGAGCCGGATGGTGCGGCCGGTGTTGGCGATGCCACGGGTGATGGCCTGGCGGATCCACCACGTCGCGTAGGTGGAGAACTTGAAGCCCTTGCGCCAGTCGAACTTCTCGACGGCGTGCATGAGGCCGAGGTTGCCCTCCTGGATGAGATCGAGCAGCGGCAGGCCCGATGCCTGGTACTTCTTGGCGATCGAGACGACGAGGCGGAGATTCGACTGCACGAAGGTGCGCTCGGCATCCTCACCCTGACGGATGGTGCGCCGCAGCTCGCGCTTGCGCGCCGCGGTGAGATCACCGCCGGCGTCGAACTCGAGGCGACCGGCCGCGCCGGCCTCGATGGCCTGGGCCAGGCGCACCTCGTCGTCCTTGGTGAGCAGGGGGTACTGGCCGATGTCGGTGAGGTAGAGACGGACGAGGTCTTCCTCGTCGCGTTCGACTCGCTCCTTGGGCACTGCACACCTCTGGATTCGCTACGACGACGGAGCGGTGCCGACGACCACCGAGCGCAACGCTCCGGGGGTTCGACAACTGCGTGGGCCTTTGCACAATACCGGTCCGGTCAAGGGCCCCCACCCTGGGCTTTCGTCCCCAGGTCGATCGGCCCGGCGGACCCCGACCACTCAGAGAGGTCGACGACCGACGCTTCCCGGGCCCACCAGGCCCCCCACCGCGGCCACCAGCTCGTCGACGGGGCCCACCGTCGCCGCCCGGACGGACCCCACGACGGGGCCACCCACGACTGCCTGGAGGAGGCGCTCCCCGTGACGGACATCGTCGGCCAGCTCGGCGAGCGCGATCCCGAGCATCCGACGCACCGAGGCCTGGCTCGTGAAGGGTGCCCAGTCGAGGTGCGCGGTGTACGCCGCCACCAAGCGGGGGAGGAGCACACGATGCACGACGAGGAGCTTCTCCGCCGTGCGCCCGGGACCGTCGGCGACGGCGCGCGCTTCCTGCGCCAGACCGGTCAGACCGGCCGGAGCGCCGACGAGAGCATCCGCCCCGGGAGGAGCGGTCGGCAGGAGCTCGAACCAGCGCTGAGCCCGCCAGCCGGCATGTTCGGCCTGCTCGGCGACCAGGGCCTTCACATCGAGCTCGGGAATCTCCGGAGCCCACCCTCCCAGCAGCCCGAAGACCTGCTGCTCGACCCAGCAGTACCGGCCGATGCGGACCATCACGGCCTCGGCCGTGAGCTCCCCGTCAGGTGCCGACGCCGACCACGACGGTCCGGGGACGGGCTGGGCTGCATCCATGGGCGGAGGCTACCGGTGCGTCGGGCGGCGCTCAGCCCTCGTAACGGTTGGTGATGGGGAGACGTCGATCCTTGCCGAACCCCTTGGTGGTGACCCGCGGGCCCGGAGGGGACTGCCGCCGCTTGAACTCGGCTCGATCCACGAGCCGCACGATGCGCTCCACCAGGGCAGGGTCGGCGCCCTCGGCCACGATCTCGTCGGGGCTGCGATCCCGTTCGACGTAGGCGGCCAGGATCGGGTCGAGCACGTCATAGGTGGGAAGGCTCTGGTCGTCACGCTGATCGGGGCGCAACTCGGCCGACGGCGGCTTGCCGATGGTGTTCTCCGGGATCACCTCCCCGCCCGCGACGGCATTGCGGTACCGGCACAGCCGGTAGACGCCCAGCTTGCCGACGTCCTTGATGACAGCGAATCCGCCGGCCGAATCGCCGTACAGGGTCGAGTATCCGACGGAGGCCTCGCTCTTGTTGCCGGTGTTCAGCAACAGCCAGCCGAACGCATTCGACAGGGCCATCAACACCACGGCCCGCACACGGCTCTGGAGGTTCTCCTCGGTCAGGCCCAGCGGATGGTCCTCGAAGCTCGGTTGGAGCATGCCCATGAGGGCGGCGTGGGCCGGTTCGATGGGCACGGACCGATGCTCGATCCCCAGATTGCGGGCGAGGGCTTCGGCGTCGGCCACCGAGTGCTCACTCGAGTAGCGGCTGGGCATGAGGACACCGTGGACATGGTGCGGTCCGACCGCGTCGACGGCGACAGCGGCGACGAGGGCCGAGTCGATCCCCCCGGAGAGGCCGATCACGACGTCGCGAAACCCGTTCTTGCGCACGAAATCACGCGTGCCGAGCACGAGGGCCTCCCACATCTCGGCGTCGGGGGAGAGCGCATTAGCGACGACAGCGTGGGCAGGGACCGACGGAGCCCCACGAGAGGGTCCGACACCGGCGGCGACGACCGGAAGGTGTCGGAGACGCCCGGTCGGTTCGATGTCGACGTCGACGATCGACAACGACTCGCGGAACTGGGGAGCACGGGCCCGGATCGTCCCGTCGCGGCCCACGATCATCGAGTCGCCGTCGAAGACCAACTCGTCCTGACCGCCGATCTGGTTGACGTAGGCGATCGCCACGCCTGCCTCGACGGCACGCTCCGCCAGCGTGCGGGCCCGGGCGGTCCGCTTGCCGAGATGGAACGGCGACGCGTTCACGTTGACCACCAGGTCGGCGCCACCCCGGCCCAGATCGGCGACGGGGCCGTCGGCCACCCATGCGTCCTCGCAGACCGACACCCCGAAGGCCACCTCAGCGACCTCGTACAAGGTGAGGGGCTCGTCGCCGGCCACGAAGTACCGTTGCTCGTCGAACACCGAGTAGTTGGGCAGCCGTCGCTTGCGGTAGACGCCGAGCAACCGGCCGCCGGCGCACACCGCGACGGCGTTGTACCGTGCGGCCAGGTCCTGCCCACCCTCCGGAACCGGACCGACCCGACCGTCGCGATCGACGTCGACGAAACCCACGATGGCGACGCAGGAGCCCGACCTGGCCACGACCACGTCGAGCACGTCGAGGTTGTCGTTCACGAACCCGTCGCGGAGCACGAGGTCCTCGGGCGGATAACCGGTCACCGCGAGTTCGGGGAGCGCGACGATCGAGCAACCGGCGCGCTCTGCATCGGCCATGGCTGCGGTGATGAGCGCCAGATTGCCGGACAGGTCACCCACCACGGGGTTGATCTGAGCGAGCCCGAGGCGCACGGATGGCATCCGCCGACATTACGGGCGAGGCGGCTCCCTGCCCACCCGACGCGATTGCCACCTACCCTCTCCCGACGTGAACGGGACCCTCCCCTCCGCCCTCAGCGACCTGGCCGAGCGCAGCGCCGCGCCCGCCGCCGTGCGCACGGCATTGGCCAACCTGGCGGACCGCCACGGCTCGTTGGACGGGATCGACGACCCGACGGCCGTGGCGCTCGTCGCGGTCATCGCGGCCAGCCGGTCGCTCACCCGTGTCATCGAGGCGGACCCGGAGACGAGCTTGACGGTCCTCGCCGATCTCGAGGCTCGACCGCCCCTCGACGACCATGACGTCGGCGCGCTCGTGCAGTGGCGGAACTCCGAGTTCCTCCGGATCGCGGCGCGGGATCTCGTCGGGATCGACGGCCTCGACATGGTGGGTCTCCGCCTGGCCGAGCTCGGCCGCCAGTGCCTCGACTCGGCCTGCGCCCTCGCAGAAGCAAGCGATCGGGACGGCCCCGACGGCATCCACCTCGCCGTGCTCGGCATGGGAAAGCTCGGGGGCGAAGAGCTCAACTACTCGAGCGACATCGACATCGTCTTCGCCGGCGAAGGGAGTCGCAACCGACTCGAGCGGCGGGCCAGAGCGGTCATGGACATCGCCGGCAACTGCTTCCGGGTCGATGCCAACCTCCGTCCCGAAGGACGCGACGGACCACTGGTCCGCACGATCGACTCCTACGAGGCGTACTGGGACCGCTGGGCCGAGCCGTGGGAGTTCCAGGCGCTGCTGAAGGCGCGCCCCGTCGCCGGCGACACCGCACTGGGCAAGCGCTGGCTCGACGCTGCCCAACGACGGCTGTGGGCCCGACCGGTCGACGCGGAGACGCTGCGGTCGATCCGGGCCATGAAGCAGCGCACCGAGGCCGAGGTCGTCCGACAGGGGATGGCGGGACGCGAGCTGAAACGCGGCCCGGGCGGCATCCGTGACATCGAGTTCACCGTTCAGCTGCTCCAGCTCGTCCACGGCCACCTCGACCCGGCGCTGAGAGGAGCAGCCACCCTCCCCACGCTGTCCGAGCTCAAGGCCGCGGGCTACGTCGACGCCGACGACGCCGACGAGATGGCGGAGGCGTACCGGCTCCTACGCACGGTCGAGCACAGGGTCCAACTCGTCGACGAGCAACAGGTCCACGCCATCCCGGAGGACCCGGCGGCACTCGATCGCCTGGCCAGGGTCATGGGGCACCGCGACCAGGCGGACGCGTCAGCCGCCGAGCAGCTCAACCGCGCGCTGCGGCGCACCCAGCTCGGCGTGAGGGTCATCCACGAACGGGTGTACTTCCGCCCCCTGCTCGAGGCCTTCGCCGAGACGGCTCCCGCCGACGCCGCACTCTCGCCCGAGGCCGCCGCAGCCCGGCTCACCGCGTTCGGCTTCATCGACGCGAAGCGCACCCAGGCGGCCGTGCGCGAGCTCACCCGCGGCCTCAACCGTTCGAGCCGACTGATGCAGCAGCTGCTCCCGCTCCTGCTCGACTGGCTCTCCCAGGCGCCCGATCCCGACCTCGGTCTGCTCGTCGTACGGAACCTGCTCGACAACGACCGACGCAGTCGAACCCTGGCGGAGTCGTTCCGCGACTCACCGGCGACGGCACGCAACCTGTGCACGCTCGCCGGCACCAGCCGCCTTCTCGGAGAGACGCTGCAGCGCAACCCGGATCTCGTGGCCCGCCTCGATCAGCCGGACCGGCTCCTGACCCGCCCTCGGGAGGCGTTGCTCCGGTCGGCCGACAACGCCGTCCAGTGGCGCGAGGACCGCGGCGACCGCCAGGAGAGCCTGCGCCGCTGGAACCGCCGCCACCTGTTCGGTGTTGCGGCGCGCGACCTCCTCGGCCACGCCGACGTCCGTCGGGTCGGTGCAGATCTGACGCTGCTGGCGGAGGCGACGCTGGAGAGCGCGCTGACGGCCCTCGAACCCACGATCCGCTTCTCCGTGCTCGGCCTCGGGCGCTTCGGTGGCGCCGAGCTCGCCTACGCCAGCGACCTCGACGTGGTGTTCGTGCACGACGGGGTGGGGGCGGCCGGAGCGGAGGAGGCCAAGCGCCTCGCGTCAGGGTTGATGCGTTTCGTCGGCGGTTCGACGCCGGCGGAGCGCATCTACGCCATCGACGCCGACCTCCGACCCGAGGGCCGCAGCGGGCCTCTCGCCCGCAGCCTCGCGGCATTCGACAGCTACTGGCGGGCCAACGCCCTCACCTGGGAACGCCAGGCGATGACGCGGGCACGAGCCGTGGCCGGCGACGTCGACCTCGCCGAGGAGCTCTTCTCCCTCCTCGACCCGCGGATCTGGGGGAAGGGACTCACCGACGACGAGACGCGTGAGATCAGGCGCATGAAGGCGCGGATCGAGACCGAGCGCATCCCGCCGGGGGAGGACCCGGCGTTCCACCTCAAGCTGGGCCGAGGGTCGCTGTCCGACATCGAGTTCACCGCCCAGATGCTCCAACTCCAGTCCGGGGTGCGCGCACCGGGGACGCTCGATGCGCTGCGGGCACTCACCGACGTCGGCTCGCTCACCGTCGACGACGCCGACACCCTCGCCGAGGCCTACGAGTTCTGCGAGCAGGTCCGCAACCGCTGGTACCTGGTCAACTCGGGACCGGGTGACTCCCTGCCGTCGGGCACCGAGGAGCTGTTGTGGTTGGCCCGCTCGCTCGACACCTCTCCGGGCCGACTGCGAGATCACTACCGCCGCGTGACGAGGCGCGCCCGGAAGGTCGTCGAGCGGGTCTTCTACGACATTCCCGACACCCGGACCTGATCCACCCGGTTCCTCAAGCCGCCGGCGGTGCGGCCGCCAGGCGGACCTGCACGCGTCGGTACTCGTCGATCTCGTCGCGTTGGTTGGTGGCGATGTCCGAGGCGAACTGGCGCACGTAGGCGTTGCTTCCGTTGGCGGCCTCGTACTCGGCCATGGCCACGCCCGCGTCGTGGTGGGCGATCATCAGCTCCAGGAAGAGGTCGTTCACCTCGTCGGGGGATGCTGTGCGCAGTTCCTCGATCTGTGCCTCGGTGGCCAGTCCGGGCATCTCCGCCACCGGCATGGGGGCCATGCCCATCCAGCCCATGGCCAGCCGCTCGGGGTCGGTGCCACGGGTGAGGCCGGCGCGTCCCAGGACCGATTCCATGATCCCGAGCTCCCAGCGCTGCGAGATGATCACCTCCTGGGCCAGGCGTCGGACCTGCGGATCCGACGCCCGATCGACGGCGATGATCGACATCTCGACCGCCTGGTCGTGATGGTCGATCATGTCGAGGAGGAAGCCGATGTCGGTCTCGGAGAGCTCGTTCGGACTGGGCTCGGCGAAGGCCCTGATGGCATAGCCGAGCGCCCCGGCCAGGAAAACGACGGCGACGACGGCGAGCACCCATTGGAGCGCGCCTCTCGGCTTGAGCGACTCTGCGAGCCCGGGGCCTTCCATGAGCTCCGACGATAGTGGTGCGTCCGCGGCCCGCTGGACCGCGGCCCCCGGTGTGTCTCGACCCCGAGCACCTCGAACCGTGGCGATAGGTTCGGTCCCCGGAGGCTGACCACGGAGGCGCCTCTGGTGAGGGGATGACATGGACGCCAGACAGATCCGCGCCGAGCTGGACCATCCGGTGATCGACGCCGACGGTCACATCATCGAGTTCCTCCCGCTCCTGCGTGATCTCGTCGCTGACGAAGCCGGCGGGGCCGTGGCCGACCGTTTCGACGCGCTCGCCGGGTCGGCGGCAGTGCGCCGATCACTCGACGAGGAGACGAAACGCGCCCACGCCCTCGCCCGCACCGGTTGGTGGGCGCTGCCCAGCCGCAACACCCTCGACCGCGCCACGGCGATGCTGCCCGGACTCCTGTACGAACGCCTCGACGAGCTGGGGATCGACGTCGGCGTGCTCTATCCAACGGTCGGGCTCACCGTGATGGCCGTCGACGACGACGAGCTGCGGCGGGCCGTCGCCCGGGCCTGCAACCGGTACTACGCCGATGCCTACGGGCCCTACGCCGATCGCCTGCGGCCCGTCGGGGTGATCCCGACCTACGACCCCGACGAGGCGATCGCCGAGCTCGAGTACGCCACCGGCACGCTCGGACTGAAGGGGTTCCTCTTCGGCGGCCTGGTGCTGCGTCCGGCGCCGGGACACGCCGCGGACGACCGCGCCGCACGCTGGGTCGACGGACTCGGGCTCGACAGCCGGCACGACTACGACCCGTTGTGGCGTCGCTGCGCCGAGCTCGGGGTGTCGCCGACGTTCCACTCGACCGGCATCGGCTTCGGAAGTCGCACGTCGCCGTCGAGCTACGTGGCCAACCACATCGGGAACTTCGCCGCCGGCGGCGAAGCCGTCTGCCGCTCGCTCTTCTTCGGCGGGGCCATGACCCGGTTCCCCGAGCTGCGCTGGGCATTCCTCGAGGGTGGGGTGGCGTGGGCGTGCAACCTGCTGGCCGACACGGTCGGACACTTCGAGAAGCGCAATCGCGACGCCCTCTCGCACTACGACCCGTCCGCCCTCGATCACACCGAGCTGCGAGGCCTCTTCGAGCGCTTCGGGGACGCCCCGTTCACAGATCGGATCGCGCGACTCGACGACACCCTGGCCTTTCTGTCCGACCCCGACGAGGACCCGGCCACGCTCGACGAGTGGGCGGCGAGCGGCGTGTCCTCGACGGCCGACATCGTCGAGATCTTCACCGAGCGCGCCTTCTTCGGCTGCGAGGCCGACGACCCCATGAACGCCCTCGCCTTCGACGACCGCGTGAACCCGGCCGGCAGCCGTCTGCAGGCGATGTTCGCGTCCGACATCGGACACTGGGACGTCCCCGACTTCCGTGGCGTCCTTCCCGAGGCGTGGGAGCTGATCGAGCACGACCTCGTCGATCGGTCCCAGTTCGCCGACTTCATGTTCGGCAACGTCGCCCGACTCTTCGCGGGGACGAACCCCGACTTCTTCGCCGGCACCACGGTCGAGACCCAGGTGAAGGAGCTGATGGGAGGCACCTGAGCCCCTCGAGAGATCCGAGCCCGCGCCGTCGGTCCGGCGCCCGACCCGGATCGGGACCCGATCAGACCGCCCCCTCGAGCTCCAGGAGCGCCACCTTCACGTCGGGCCCACCGAGGTAGTTCCCCAGATAGTTGCCGAGCAACCCCCCCGACCGGATGACGCGGTGGCACGGGACCACGATCGGCACGGGGTTGTGGGCACACGCGGTGCCCACCGCTCGGGCCGCCCGGGGACGACCGGCCGCGGCGGCGAGCTGCCCGTACGAGACAGTCTGTCCGTAGTCGACGTCGCGCAGACGGACGAGCACCTCACGGCGGAAGCCCCGAGCCAGTCGGAGGTCGACCGACAGGTCGAACTGCCGACGGTGACCTTCGAAGTACTCGTCGAGCTGGCGGGCGACCTCGTCGGTACGGGCCGGGGACTGCAGGATCCGCGGGCTGACCTCGTCAGCGAGGTCCGCCAGGACCTGCTCGTGATCCTCGAGGTCGAAGGCCACCCGCACCAGACCGGTCGTGCTGGTGACGACGAGCAGGTCGCCGACCGGACTCTCGACGACGCGACAGGCGAGGTCGAGCAGCTCCTCACGATCGGCCGACTCCGCGAGTCGACGGCGGAGCCCGGTGAGGTCGTCTCCGGCGAGCGTCGACGTGAGGTCCTCGACGATGGTGCGAGCGGTGGTCTGGTCGTTCATCGTCCGGCGTCTCCCCCGTAGCCGGCCCGCAACGCGGCGATGCCGTCGGCGGCACTCCGGCGCGCGGCAGCCTGGCTGCAGTCGAGGAGTGACGCCACGTCGGCGTAGGACAGGTCGCCCAGGTAGCGGTAGGCCACGGCGGCCCGCTGTTTGGGCGGTAGCGCCGTCAGCGCGGTCACGAGTTCGTCGTCGGACGTCGCCGGCGTGTCGGACACGACGGCGTCGCGCACCGCGTCGACGGGTGTCGGGGCCCGTCTGATCCGGCGGGTCTGGTCGATGGCCTTCCGGTGGGCGATCGTGACCAGCCACGCCCGTACGTCACTTCCCGGCCTCAGGTCCGGATAGGCCCGCAGGGCCGAGAGGAAGGTCTCGGACCATGCATCCTCGGCGGCACCGTGATCGGCTCCCAGAACGGCGCGGCACACCCGCAGCACGACCGACCCGTGCTGGTTCACCACGCTCTCGAAGGGTTCCACGGCCACACCTTGCCAACGTCGTGGGCCTCCGTCTCGTGAGGCCGTCTCCCCGACCTTTCCGCGACGGCCTCGCGTCATCCGACGGCGCGACCCCTCAGGACGACGTCTCGGCGGGCACGTCCAGCTCGAGTCCCTCACACTCGCCCTTCTCCAGCCACCGCTCGAGCAGCTCCCTGTAGCCGAAGTAGTCGCCGAGGCGACGCCCGAAGTTGCCGTTGCGGGGGTTCATGGATTCGGGACTGCCCTCGAAGTTGATCCGCGAGGGCGTGCACTGGGACAGCACGCTGCTGGCGTCGGTGAACGAGCTGACGACCTGGTGCACCCAGTCGTCCTCGGCATCGGCGCTCACGTCGAAGACCCTCACGCCCTTGCGCTCGAGGAGTCCGATGCACCCACCGACGAACTCGGCGCCGAGCACGGCGAGCTGGGTGTAGTTCACGGTGACGACCGCCTGTTGTCCGGGGGCCGGCATGGCGAAGAAGTTCGGGAAGCCGCGGCTCATCATCCCGAAGAGGCTGGCGGCACCGTCGCCCCACTTCTCGGCGAGGCTCAGACCGTCACGTCCGATGATGTCGTGGCCGGCCCGACGGAACAGCGGGGTGACCTCGGCCTCGAAACCGGTCCCGTAGATGATGCAGTCGACCTCGTAGAGCTCTCCGTCGACCACCAGGCCCTCCTCGGTGACCCGCTCGATGCCCGAGGGGCAGTCCACCACCGTGACGTTCGGACGGTTCAGCGCAGGCAGGTACTCGTCGTGGAAGCACGGGCGCTTGCAGATGTAGCGGTAGTACGGCTTCAGTGCCTCCGCGGTGGCGGTGTCGCGCACGAGCTCATCGACCCGGTGGCGGTGCTCCTCCATGATCGAGTAGTCGAGCTCCTCGACCGAGCGGACGTACTCCTGGGTCGTCATGCCGTCCCGCATCGGAACGTTGTTGACGGCGGCGTAGTGGTGGGTCCAGCCGTCGTCGACCTGGTCCTCGTCGACCACGCGGCCCAGCATGATCGCCTGGAAGTTGTCCATCCGGGCCTGCTGCCACCCCGGCACCAGCTTCTGGGCGAAGTCGGGCGGGGTCGGCCGGTTCCCCCGCTCGCCGATGGCCGAGGGTGTGCGCTGGAACACGTACACCCTCTCCGCCGCATCGGCCAGCGGGGCCACGCACTGGATGCCGGTGGCACCGGTGCCGAGGAGCGCCACCGCCTTGTCCCCCAACTTCGTGAGCGGCTGCCCCGGGGCCCCACCGGTGACCTCGTAGTCCCACCGGGCGGTGTGGAACGACGGCCCGGCGAAGGTCTCCATGCCGGCGATGGTCGGCAGCTTGAGCAGGTTCAGGATGCCGACGGCGATGACGTAGTAGCGACAGCGCAACTCGTCGCCGCGGTCGGTGTGGACGCGCCAGCGGGCCAGTGCCTCATCCCACTCGGCGCGGGTGACGCCGGTGTGGAAGAGCCCGTCGGACACGAGATCGAACCGATCGGCGATGGCTTCGAGGTGACGCAGGATCTCCTGACCGGAGGCGTAGCGCTCCGTGGGGATGTAGTCGAGCTCCTCCAACATCGGGAGGTAGATGTAGGACTCGATGTCGCACATGACGCCCGGGTACCGGTTCCAGTACCACGTGCCCCCCACACCGCCGGCCTGATCGACGATGCGGATCCGCTCGATGCCCTGCCGGCGCAGCTCGGCTCCGGCGAGGAGGCCTGCGATGCCGCCGCCCACGATCACGACGTCCACGTCGTCGACGACGGGCTCACGATCGATGTACGGGGTGAACGGGTCGCGCCGATAGCCGGCGAAGTGCTCATCGCGGGCGAGGTCCCGGATGTCGGACCGGCCCGGCACGAGCCTCTTGTCCCGCTCGGCCAGGTACTTGGCCTTCACCGCACCCGGGTCGTAGCCGGAAACCGCTTCCTCGCGCCCCATCATCGCCCTCACGATCGCGTCTCGGCCAGTTCCCTGACGACCGACCGGTGACGTCCCACCACAGTATGACATCGACGTTAGAAAGCGCTCACCCGCCGGGCCACCGCCCGCTCGAACGGGTCCGACCGAACGAGGCCGAGTCGCCCCGTCGTCTCGCGCCCGTTCGGGCTCCGTCGATCGAGGAACGCTGCCGAACCGTGGCGCCGATCGAGCCTGCGGCCTCTCGCTGGCGACCGTGGCCCGCCCGACGGCGTCCCGAAACGCCGCCCGACCGACAGGACCTCGCCAGCTCTGCCTCGGGCGAGGAGCGGACGGCCACCGGAGTCCCCGAGGAGTCCGCGAGATTCTGAGAACAGGGGCGGATTCGCGAGTACGCGCCGCCACGCCCCGGACGGCCGCTTCCGCAGATCAGAGACCCGAAACGACCCCTGACCTGCGGACGGACCGAACCCTCGACCTAGATGTCGTAGTACATGGCGAACTCGTAGGGGTGCGGACGCAGGCGGATGGCGTCGATCTCGTTCGTCCGCTTGTACCCGACCCAGGTCTCGATGAGATCGTCGGTGAACACGCCGCCGGCCTTCAGGAAGTCGTTGTCGGCCTCCAGGGCGTCGAGGGCCGCCTCGAGCGTGGCCGGCACCTGCGGCACCAGGGCCAGCTCCTCGGGCGGCAGGTCGTAGAGGTCCTTGTCGACCGGCGTCGGCGGCTCGATGCGGTTCTGGATCCCGTCGAGGCCGGCCAGCATCATGGCCGAGAAGGCCAGGTACGGGTTCGACGTGGAGTCGGGGCAGCGGAACTCGATGCGCTTGGCCTTCGGGCTCTGCGAGGCCAGCGGGATGCGGCACGACGCCGAGCGGTTGCGCTGGCTGTAGACCAGGTTCACGGGCGCCTCGTAGCCCGGCACCAGACGCTTGAAGCTGTTGGTGGTGGGGTTCGTGAAGGCGATCACCGCGTGGGCGTGGTGCAGGAGCCCACCGATGTACCAGCGGGCGGTGTCGGACAGGCCCGCGTAGCCGGCCTCGTCGAAGAACAACGGCTCGCCGCCCTTCCAGAGGGACTGGTGGGTGTGCATGCCCGAGCCGTTGTCCTCGAAGATCGGCTTCGGCATGAACGTCAGCGACTTGCCGGCCTGCCAGGCGACGCCCTTCAGGATGTACTTGAAGGTCATGAGCTGGTCGGCCATCGCCAGCAACGTGTTGAACTTGATGCCGATCTCGCCCTGACCGCCCGAGGCCACCTCGTGGTGGTGGAGCTCGGTCTCGATGCCCACGTCGTGGAGGGCGACGGACATGTCGGAGCGCAGGTCCTGGTAGTGGTCCATCGGCGGGACCGGGAAGTAGCCCTGCTTGGTGCGCGGCTTGTAGGAGAGGTTGCCACCGGGCTCCTCGGCACCGGTGTTCCAGACCCCCTCGATCGAGTTGACCTCGTAGAAGGACCCGTTGGGCTGCGTGTCGAATCGCACGTCGTCGAAGACGAAGAACTCGGCCTCGGGGCCGAAGAAGGCGGTGTCGGCGATGCCGGTCGACTGCAGGTAGGCCTCGGCCTTCTGAGCGACATAGCGCGGATCCCGGGTGTAGCTCTCACCCGTCACCGGGTCGGCCACGTAGCAGTGGATGACCATCGTCTTGCGCTTCATGAACGGATCCATGAACGCGGTGTTCGGATCGGTCACGAGCACCATGTCGGATTCCTGGATCTCCTGGAAACCCCGGACGGACGAACCGTCGAAACCGTGACCGTCGGTGAAGTGGTCCTCGCTCAGCACGTGAGCCGGGATGGTGACGTGCTGCATGATGCCGGGCAGGTCCGAGAATCGGAGATCCACGAACTCGCAGCCCTCGTCCTTGACCAGCGCGAGCACTTCTTCGGGTGTGCGTTCCTGCACGGTTCCTCCTGAGGGTGCGGCCCGGGCGCCACACGTTTGGTTGCGAACATTCGAATCGGCGGGTGGCCGTCAGATCAGCGTCACGGCCCGGGCGCACCACACGCACAGAGCCGGTGACGGCAGCAGACTGCCAGCAGGCCTTTACCGACCTGTTGCCCGTTTGTGAACGCTAGATGAACCGGGCGGCTGACGGCGAAGCGGCCCTATGCCCGATCTGCAGCGCTGTGCGAGGATCCGCCCATGGAACGCCAGCAGGACTACGTGCTGCGCACCGTCGAGGAGCGCGGCGTCCGCCTCATCCGCCTGTGGTTCACCGACGTGCTCGGACAACTCAAGTCGGTCGCCATCTCCCCCGCAGAGCTCGAGAACGCCTTCGACGAAGGAATGCACTTCGACGGTTCGGCCATCGACGGGTTCAGTCGGGTCCAGGAGAGCGACGTGCTCGCCCGCCCCGATCCGAACACCTTCGAGTTGCTCCCCTGGGGCCACGAGGAGGACGTGTCCGGGCGCATGTTCTGCGACATCATGAGCCACGACGGCGCACCGTTCGAAGGCGACCCCCGCCAGGTCTTGAAGCGCAACCTCGATCGGGCTCACGATCGCGGCTTCTCGTTCATGACCGCCCCCGAGATGGAGTTCTTCTACTTCGCCGACGGCGACCCGAACACGCCTCTCGACCCGCTGGACACGGGTTCGTACTTCGACCTCACCACCGCCGACATGGCCAGCGACCTGCGCAAGCGGACCCTGCTCGTACTCGAGAACATGGGGATCCCTGTCGAGTACTCCTTCCACGAAGACGCCCCCAGCCAACACGAGATCGACCTGCGCTACACCGACGCGCTCACCATGGCCGACAACGTCATGACCTTCCGACTCGTCGTCCGCGAGATCGCCCTGGAGCAGAAGGCCTACGCCACGTTCATGCCCAAGCCGGTGGCCGGCCTGCAGGGATCCGGGATGCACACGCACCTGTCGCTCTTCGAGGGCGACGAGAACGCCTTCCACGAGCCAGGAGACCCGTACGGGCTGTCGAAGGTCGGCCGGGGCTTCATCGCCGGTCTGCTCCACCACGCCCCCGAGATCACGGCGATCACCAACCAGTTGGTCAACTCGTACAAGCGGCTCATCGCGGGCTACGAGGCACCCGTCTACGTCACCTGGGCCCGCAACAACCGGTCCGCCCTGGTGCGCATCCCGGTCACGAAGCGGGGCAAGCAGTCCTCGACCCGCATCGAGTACCGGGCCCCCGACCCGGCCTGCAATCCCTACCTCGCCTACTCGGTGATCCTCGCGGCCGGGCTCAGGGGCATCGAGGAGGGCTACGACCTCCCGCCCGAATCGGTGGCCAACGTCTTCGAGATGACCGCGGCCGAACGGGCGGCCGAAGGGATCCGTCCGCTCCCCCAGTCGCTCTCGGAAGCGCTCGACGCGATGGAGGAGTCCGAGCTCGTCGCCGAGGCCCTCGGCGAGCACATCTTCGAGTGGTTCCTGCGCAACAAGCGCTCCGAGTGGTTCGACTACAAGTCCCAGGTCACCCAGTTCGAGCTCGATCGCTACCTGCCCAGCTGGTGACGGATGGAACCGATCCTGCTGTTCCCCGACCCGGCCCCACCCGAGCTGGCCCAGGCCCTGGACCTGGCCGGCTATCCCTGGAAGGCCGTCGGCGACGAGACTGCCGCGACGCGGCTCGAACCCGAGGACGGGTGGTCCGGAGCGATCATCTCGGCGCACGGTGACGGCGAACGGGCCTTCGCCCTGTGCCGGGTGCTGCGCAAGAGGGACGTACCGCTGGAGCCCACCCTGCTCCTCGTGAGCGGCGCCCAGATCGGCGACCTCGAGCTGCGCGACGACCTGTTCGACGACTTCTGCCTCGCACCGTTCCACCCGCGGGAGCTCGAAGCCCGGCTGAAGCACCTCTTCTGGCGAACCGGCCAGGGCACACGCCCCGAGCTCGTGGAGTACGGCGAGCTCGTCCTCAACCTCGAGACCTACCAGGCCGCCATCGGCGGCAAGCCCCTCGACCTCACGTACATGGAGTACGAGCTGCTCAAGTTCCTCTCGTCTCACCCGGGCAAGGTCTTCACCCGAGAGACCCTGCTCAGCCGGGTCTGGGGCTACGAGTACTACGGCGGCGCACGCACCGTCGACGTTCACATCCGTCGCCTCCGGGCGAAGCTGGGCGAGCACCACGCAGGACTCATCCAGACCGTGCGCAGCGTCGGCTACCGCTTCGGTCAGTCCCGCTGGAGCCTCTGACACTGGCGGCGCGAAGCGCCGCCGATGTGGTCGGGCTGCTGGCCCGCCTCCCGGGGACGGCCGATGACGACGAACGGGTCGCCCGGAGGCGACCCGTCACGCGGGAACTCTCTGTTGTCGTGCCCGGATCAGATGGGACGGACGTCCTGTGCCTGATCGCCCTTGGGGCCGCTGGTCACCTCGAACTCGACGGCTTGACCCTCCTCGAGAGAGCGATAGCCCGAACCCTGGATCGCGCTGTAGTGCACGAACACGTCGGGGCCACCCTCACGGGAGATGAAGCCGTAACCCTTCTCGGCGTTGAACCACTTGACGGTACCGGAGGCCACTCCGACACCCCTTTCTGTCCTGCGGGGTCGGAACACCTTCCCTGCACCTCATGATGAGGCGAAACGCTAGCGGGTGATCGCCGTCGCGTCGATGGTCTCTTCGCGAACGGTCGTCGACATCGCAATGACCTTCGGATGAACAGCCGATCGGGGAACCCTCGATCGGCCCGCCCGTTCAGGCCTCGCGACTGATGGCGAGGTCCTCGGTGCCCTCGAACGCGGCGTCGACCTCGGACTTGGTGATCCAGCCGAGGAGGGCGGCGACACCCGACATCGTGATGAGGAACCCCACGGGGATCACCACCAGCAGCACGAGGACGATCAAGGCGACGCTCACGACGGTGATGCTACCCACGCGTGCGGGCAAGGTCGACGTCAGAGATGACCGTGACCAGGGAACGGCCACGAGATCAGGGGCGATACGCCCAGGCCTCGATCTCCACCAGGGCCACCATCGGGAGCTCGGCGACCGCGAAGGCCGAGCGAGCCGGTCGATGGTCGCCGAACGCGTTCGTGTAGGCCTCGTTCATCAGGCCGTAGTCGCGCATGTGCCGCAGGAAGACCGTGGTCTTCACCACGTCGGCGAGCTCCGCTCCCTCGGACCCGAGGAGCCTGGCGATGTTGGCGATCGCCTGGTCCGTCTCCGCCTGGACACCACCGGACACCATCTCGCCATCGAGCAGACCCAGCTGACCCGACACGACCAGGAGGTCACCGGCTCGGACGATGGGGGAGTAGGGGCCCACGGGAGTACTCATGTCCTCAGCCTCTCACGGGCCATCGGGGCGGGCAGTCGTTCGCCACCCACGATGCCGCGGCCACAGCCGCGAACACGGCGTCGGACCCATTCACCGGATCACCATCGGCGGCCACCAGATCCACCTCGACACGGGGCATGTCGGATGCTCTCAGGATGCCGAAGGAACGAATGGTGAGATCTCCCACCTCCCCGCTGCCGTCGACGGCGAGACCCTCGCTGTTCACCCAGCCGAGACCCATGTGGGCGGCGCCGATGACGTAGGACCGCAACACGACGGGGTCGAGGAGCTCCCCACACTCGAGGCGGACGCGGATCGTGTCGTCGTCGGCGATCGACGCCTCGGCGGACGCACCTCCGGGCGAGGTGACCCTCACCTCGCGGGATCCGCCACCACGAACGCCGCGGGCGTGGAGCGCAGCGAGCAGCACGGCGGCCTCGGCCCAGCCGGCAGCTCGGATGTCGGCCGACGTGGGAGGGCCGACGACATCGACCTGCTCCACCGCGAGTCCCGGGGCAACCGAGTGGATCGCCTCGACGATGCCCTCCGTACGGACCACACGCATCACCCCGGTCCCGTCCACCCGGATGCCCGCCGCCACGGGCGGTCGTTTCGGACCCATGCGCACGCAGTCCTCACGGGACAACAGGACCCGGACGGGTCGACCGTGATGATCTGCGAGCTGGCGGGCCGCCGCAGACGCCGGGGAGCGGTGCTTGGCCCCGAACGCGCCGCCGTTGGCCAGCGGGCTCGCCGGCTCACCGCCCGGGCGGCACCAGGACGCATCGGTCTCCAGGTACCCCGGTTCCACCCAACTCGTGCGCAGCGTCAGATCCCACCTCCCGTCAGGGACCTCGAGAGGGGCCACGGTCTCGCGGGTACCCCGACGCCCCTGGACCTTCCCCGCCGCAGCACGAGCCTCGGCGAGGGTCTCCCCGACCGCCCAGCCACCTCGCCCGTCGGGTACGGCCACCAGCGCATCCGATGGAGCCTCGTCGTCGGCGAAGCCGCCCCGACCGAGGGCGATGTCGGCACCGACCCGTTGGGGCTGCCCCCCTTCGATCTCGGCCCGCCGCGCCGCGGCGACGAGATCACGGTCGTGCCCGAGCTCGGCCTCGGTCGGCGAGGCGCCGCTCACCGCGACCCCCCAGGCCTCCACGATCGTCTGCCAGCCGGTGCACCGGCAGAGATGGGCGGCGAGGGCCCGATCCAGGGAGTCCCGGTCGACCGGGGCCTGCGCCGTCTTCGTTCGCAACCCCTCGAGGCGACAGACGATGCCCGGGGTGCAGAAGCCACACTGGCTGGCCCCGGTGGCCAGGAACGCCTCGGCCCAACGCTCCCGGTCGCCGACTCCGAGACCGTCGACGGTGGTGATCACCCGGCCCGCGACCCGTCGTGCGGGCGTCACGCACGCCACTCGCGGGGCGCCGTCGACCAGGACCGTGCAGCACCCGCACTGGCCCTGAGGGCTGCAGCCGTCCTTGGCCGCGACCACGCCGAGATGCTCGCGCAACACGGCGAGCAACGAGGACCCGTCGTCGGGAACGGTCACCGGGGAACCGTCGACCACGAACTCGACCCCTGACGCGGTGGGGTCGTCGGCGCGGTGGACGGTCATCGGCCGCAGGATAGGTTCGCTCCTGCATGGCGCTCGACTCCGTCCCTCCCCCCGCCCGTCTCCGATGGTGACGCCCCCAGTGCCGACAATGGGACGCCGGTCGTTCCTTTCGGGCGGCACCTTGCTCGGGGGCGCAGGTCTCCTGGCTCTCGGCGCACCGACGCTCCTCGCCGCGTGCGGCGGGTCATCGAGCTCGGACGACGGCGCGCCGTCCCTCGAACTGACGGCCAACGGTGGCCAACTCGTCGGGCTGTTCAACTACCAGGGCAACTACCTCGTGACCGACGCACCTCAACGGGCGGTGTTCACCATCGCCAGCGCCGAGGGACCACCGGCACTCGACGGCCCGACGACGCTCGACGCCCGACTGAGCCGCGAAGGGGTCGACAAGGGCGAAGTCCGGCTCGAGCGCTACGCCGAGGGCACGCCCATCGCCTACTACCCACTGTTCACGACGTTCGACGAGCCGGGCATCTGGGGCCTCACCACGACCGTCGACGGCCAGGAGTCCACCCAGAGCTTCCAGGTCCAAGAACCCGGCCAGGTGGCGTTGGTGCAGCCCGGACAGCCGATGGTCCCGGTCGACACACCGACGGTGGACGACGCCCGAGGGGTGACGCCGATCTGCACTCGAGACCCGAGCTGCCCCCTCCACGCCCGCAGCCTCGCCGACGTCCTGGCCGCCGGGGAGCCCGTCGCCCTGATGATCAGCACGCCCCGCTACTGCCAGACGGCGGTCTGTGGGCCGGTGCTCGACATGGTGACCGCCGAGGCCGAGGCCCGGCCCGGTCTCGCGGTGGTGCACGCCGAGGTGTACCTCGATCCGGCCGCCGGGAGCGATCCCGGGGCGGCCGGCACGACGGCCGCCATCGATCGCTACGGGCTGACCTTCGAACCCAGCCTCTTCGTGGCCCGCGGTGACGGCACGATCACCGCCCGCCTCGACAACGTCTTCGACACCGTCGAACTGGCGCGGGCACTCGACACGGCGACGGTCTGAACCGGGCCGGACGCGCCACGACCGCCCGAAGGCGGTCGTGCGTGACTCAGGTGATCAACGGGGTCAGCTGAACGACTGACCGCAGCCGCAGGTCTTCTGGGCGTTGGGGTTGTCGATGGCGAAGCCGGCGCCCTGCAGCCCGTCCTTGTAGTCGAGGGTGGCTCCCGTGAGCAGTTGGGCGCTCGAGGGATCGACCACGACGGGCACACCGCTGCCGTCGAGGATCATGTCCTCGGCGTCCTTCTCGGTGTCGAAGAACATCTCGTAGCTGAACCCGCTGCAACCGCCGGGCTTCACGGCGACCCGGAGCATCAGGCCGTCCTGACCCTCCTGGTCGATGAGTTCCTTGACCTTCGACGATGCGGTGTCGGTGAGCGTGATCACGAGGTGTCCTCCCGGAGCTTCGGTGAATGTGGATGCTAGCGGTGCGGTGCGGAATCGGGGTCATCGCGGCGTCAGCCGGTGACGACCTCGACCTGACACGGATTGCGGTCGACGAGGGGGTGGAAACGGGCGACGCCGCCGCCGTCCCACGAGGCGACGAATCCTTCGACGAGCCCGTTGTGCAGGGAACACACGAGTTCGGGATGCGACTCGGCGAGGTCGCGGAACGGGCAGTGGGCGAAACCCATGGTGGCCCCGGACGGGTCTTCGACCGTCTCGGGGTCGAAGCCCAACCGGGCCTGCTCGACGACCAGAGCGTCGAGGCAGTCGGTGCCGTCGGGCCACTGTGCGGCGTCGGCCTCGCCTTGGCGGCGGCCGGCGTCGGCGAGATCCTGGCCGTCGAGGCCACCGGCGGCGGCTGCGTCGAGAAGGGTGCGCGCCAGCACGGGCCACGGTGAGGGTTCAAGCCCGAGGGCGGGTGCGTCGGCGGCGAGGGAATAGCGGTGCTGAGGTCGGCCGACCGACCCACGGGCCTCGGTGTCGACGCGCAGGAGGCCCACGTCGCGCATGCGCTCGAGGTGGGGTCGCACGGTGTTCACGTGGAGGCCCAGGATGTCGGCGATCTCCGCGGTGGCCAGCGGCAGCGGGGAGCGGGCCACCTCGAGATAGATGGCGTAGCGGGTGTTGTCGCCGAGCGCCTTGAGGACGTCGAGGCGGGGGGGACCCTCCTCGGAGCGCACGGCACCGTCCGATCTCCGCTCGCCGTTCGACGGGGCGGCATCGGGTTCCTGCCCGCTCGGGACGGGTTCGTGGTCGGCCACGGTCACGCCGGTGAGTTTACACGGTTCAAACCGTTAGAATCATCTCGTGGCCACGCTCCCCAGTCCCGACGACGTCCTCGCCACCCTGCGGGCGGTGATCGACCCCGAGCTCGGCGCCGACATCGTCGAGCTCGGCATGGCTCGCGGGGCCCAGGTCGAGCCCGATGGGCGGGTGATCGTGCAGATCGTCCTCACCACCTCGGGTTGTCCGCTGCGGGCACAGCTCCAGACGGAGATCAAGGGGCGCATCAACGACCTGCCCGGCGTCACGTCGGTCAAGATCGACTGGGGCGAGATGACCGCCGAGCAGAAGTCGGCGGCGATGGCCAAGGCACGCTGGAACGTGCGGGAGAACGCGCCCGCCAACGCCGTTCCGGCCACCACGCGAGTCCTGGCCATCGCCTCGGGGAAGGGCGGGGTGGGCAAGTCGTCGGTCTCGGCGAATCTCGCCGCTGGCCTCGCAGCGCGTGGTTTCGTCGTGGGCGTGCTCGACGCCGACATCTGGGGGTTCTCCATGCCCCGCATGCTCGGACTCGACGGTCGCCTCACCGCCGAAGCCACCGAGGGCGGGGGCACCCGGATCATCCCGGAGCGCCTCGACCTCGGTGCCGGGCGCCTCGAGGTCGTGTCGATGGGCCTGCTCGTCGACGACGAGACGGACGCGCTGATGTGGCGAGGTCTGATCCTCAACCGCGCCGTCCAGCACTTCCTCGAGGACGTGGCCTGGCCTGATGATCTCCAGTACCTGATCATCGACATGCCGCCCGGCACCGGTGACGTTCAGATGGGACTGGCCCGAATGCTCCCCCAGGCCGAGATGGTCGTCGTCACCACGCCGGCCCTGGCCGCCCAGAAGGTGGCCAGCCGAGCCGTCACGATGGCCCGCAAGAGCTACCTCCGGGTGCTCGGGGTGATCGAGAACATGAGCGCGTTCGAATGCGACCACGGGACGTCCTACCCCCTCTTCGGATCCGGAGGGGGAGCAGCCCTCGCCGCCGAAGCCGAGGTCCCCCTGATCGGGGCCATACCGCTGGAGCCGGAGGTCTCCTCGGGGGGCGACGACGGACGACCGGTGGTGCTGCGTGAGGGGGTCGCCTCCACCGCCATCCGCGGCATCGTCGATCGCCTGGTCGACGATCTGGCCCCGCCCGTCGACATGGGCGGATGCTCGGCCCGACTGCTCGCGGCGGCGGTCGCTGCACTCGACGCCACGGACACCACGGACACCACGGACACCACCACACCCTGATCCGCCACCCCCTACCGTGACGCGCATGGTTCCAGCGTGCGCCGGCCGCGCCGCCGCGGCCGTCGGCCTCACGCTGCTCGTGCTCATCGCCGGCGCCTGCTCGGCCGACTCGGGTGAAGAGGTCCGCGCCGACGTCCCCGCCACTTCGGCGCCTGCCGCGGTGACACCGGTGGCCGCCACGGCGCTCTGGGCCTTCACCGCCGATCTGTTCCGGGCCGTCGGCGAGGACCAGCCCGATACCAACGCCGTGCTGGCACCCGTCCCGATCGCCCTCGGCCTGGCCCAGGCTGCCGCCGGAGCGAGGGGAACCACACGGGACCAGCTCGACGACGTACTCCATGCCGGACAGGGCTTCGACCAGGGCCTCGGCACCGTCTGGAGTGAGCTGCCCGATCGGTCGGGACGACGCGAGAACGATGCCACCGGTCGGACCGGTCGGATCTCGATCGAATTGGCCTCGTCGCTCTGGGCGCAGCGCAACACCCCGTTCGAGGACCCATGGCTCGACACCCTGGCCCGCACCTGGGACGCCGGAATCCGCGAGACCGACTTCCGCTCCGATCCGGAACAGGCCCGGCGCACCGTGAACGAATGGGTGACCGAGGCGACGAACGATCAGATCACCCAACTCCTCTCACGCGGCGCGCTCGACGCACTCACCCGGTTCCTGGCCACGAGCGCCACCTATCTGAAGGCGCCGTGGTCGGCGCCCTTCGCGCCGAGCGCCACCCGCGTCACCGAGTTCCGACGCCTCGACGGAAGCGAGGTGACGGTGCCGATGATGCAACGGGTGGATGCACGGGTGGGGTGGGCGGAGGGTGCCGGATGGCAGGCGGTCACCCTCGGCTACCTCGGGGGCGAGCTCGACCTGACGATCGTCCTCCCCGACGAGGAACGCTTCGCCGCCGTCGAGCGCGCGCTCGACGGTGCCGCGCTGGTCGCCCTCCTCGAGTCGGCACGGACAGAGGTGGTCGACGTGTCGCTCCCCCGGTTCGGCTTCACCACCGATCTCGAGCTGACCGACCCGCTCCGCACCCTCGGGGCGACCGACGCCTTCGATCCGCTCCTCGCCGACTTCACAGGAGTCAGCGCCGAGGAGCCCCTGTCACTCTCCGGCGTCGCCCACCAGACCTTCTTCGCCGTCGACGAGGAGGGAACCGAGGGCTCGGGGTCCCGACCGGCCACCTCGACGACACGTCCCACCCCCACGACCGGCCCCACGGGCACGACGGCCACGACCGCCACAGGGGCGACCGACGTGCCGCCGAACGTCACTCCTCCCAGCCGTCGGATCGTGATCGACCGGCCGTTCCTCGTCATCGTGAGCGACCGATCGACCGGCGCCCCGCTGCTCTACGGCAGGGTCGTCTCTCCACGGGACTGACCATCGGTCACCGTGGCCGTCACGAAGACGGGGGACCGGGGTCCCTCCCCACCGCGAACGGTCACCTCGAGACCCTCGCTCGTCGCCCTGGCCAGCACGACAGGGGCGGGTCCGTCGGTGACCAGACGACGATCGACGGGGTCCCGGTACTCCACCTCGGTGCGCCGTGGACCCATCGACCCCGATCTGCCGTCGACGAGCGCGGCGGGTGTGGGCGAGGGCCTGTTCGACCACCATCCACGCCACGGCGTTCGTGACGTGGTCGAGCACGTCGAGGTCGGTCACGCGGGGCAACCACGGGACGACCACCACCCCTGGGTCGTCGATGTCGAGTGCGGTGTGACGGAGGCGGCCGTCGACCTGGCGCCCGGCCGCGGCCGGTCGGTACCGGGCCTCGAACGCGGCGCCGAGCGGAACCGGTCGGCCGGTGACGGGATCGACGTGCACCCAGACCGAGACCGCCTCGGCACCCCCGCCCGCGCTCCCCTGCATCGACACGCGCCGCTCGGCCCATCGGCTGCCCAGACCGGAGCAGAACGTCGCCAGCGAGACCCCCTCGCCGAAGCGGAGCGACGTGCTCTGCTCGATCACCGACCGGCGCACGACCCAGTAGAGCGAGTCGGGGAGATCGGCCTCGGCGCTGTCGTCCCCGGCCACGTCCTGCACGAAACGGGCCAACGCGTCGAGACGGACGCGCCCATCGGTACCCACGTCGCCCAACCGGACGGGACGCGACGCCCGGAACACCCGACCCACGCGGGGTAGAGGGAGGATCTCGACCGCTCCGGGAGCCCGCGATCCACGGCGCGAGTTGGGGTCTGGCTCACTCATCTCACCGCGACGCTACCGGCGCGCCGCCACCCGATCGGACGGGGAACGGACGCCGTCGACGGTGCCGGGAGAGAAACCTCGTTGACGTCGGGCCGCGCGGCGTGGTTTCGTACCAGCCATGTTCACGACCGACACCTCCGCTCGCACCATCGGTGCCGCGCCGGCTGTCGTCGTGCCTGCCACCGGCTCCGCCGTGGTCGCCACCACCTCCGTCATCGCCGCCTCCTGGTACCGGCACATCGACGGTTTCGGTTTCCCGGTGAACCACAAGCGCCTCACCCGGCGGCCCGTGATCCCGGTCTCGTAACGCTCACCGCGACGAGACAGCGACAGGCCGCCGGGTTCTCCCGGCGGCCTTTCTGCGTCGCCCGACCCCCCTGACCCATCCCACCCATCCCACCCGACACACGAAGGGACACGACGATGCTCGCCGAGCCGATCGACGACATCTCCGCTGCCGTGCAGGCCGATGCCGCCTGCCGCGACCTCGAGGACTCGCTGACCAGCGTGTTCTTCTCCGAGGACCTCCACGACGTCATCCGGGCGAAGCGCATCTGTGCCGGCTGCCCGGTCCAGCTGCTGTGTCTGGAGGGCGCGATCGACCGCCACGAGCCATGGGGCGTCTGGGGCGGCCACCTGTTCCTGAACGGTCGGATCCTCACCACCAAGCGGCGCGCCGGGCGTCCCCCCAAGGTGCCCCGCCCCGAGGACCAGCTGCCGGACATCCCGGTGCCGATCCACCTACGGGGGTACCTCCGCAGCGCCTGATCGGACCTGGTGCCGTCGCCCCCGGACGGCACCGGGTCCCAGGACCCATGGACCTCCCCGCTCCCGATTCCCCGGGTGGCGCTGCTGCCTCGCGCCGGTGCCGCCTGCCGGGAACCGACAGGAGCGGGGAGTCCGGGTCGGCGCTCCGCGGACCCCGAGTGGGTAGCAGTCGGGACGGCCGCTACCGTCGAGTCGTACTCGCCCATGGAGAAGACCGAACTACCCCCGGAAGACCGCCCCCCGACACCCCCGCCCCGAAGGGTGTCGCGTGGGCTGATCGCTGCGGTCGCGCTCGCGGTGGTCGTGTTGGGTGTCGCGACGTTCACCGCCTTCCGATCGGATGAGGAGAACGCGACCGAGAAGCTCACACCGGGGGCCACGCTCCCACCCGATGCCTTCGCCCCGAACGATCTCAGCGGGGGTCGAGACGTGGTGGGTTCGTTGCTGCCGGCGTTCGCCGTGACCAACTTCGACGGGACCACCACCGAGCTGACGACGGGCGGCGCGCCCCTGGTGATCAACTTCTGGGCCTCTTACTGCGGGCCCTGCGTGGCCGAGATGCCGGCGATCGAACAGGTCTACCAAGCCAACCGTGATCGGGTCGGCGTGCTCGGGCTCCAGGTCCAGGAGGCGGCCGAGCTCGGTGTCCCGCTCGCCGAGCGGACCGGGGTCACCTACCCGTTGGGTCGAGATCCCAAGGGCGAGCTGGTACGCACGCTCGGCGGGATGAACCTCCCCACGACGGTCTTCGTCGCCGCCGACGGCACCATCACCGAGGTACATGCCGGAGCCGTGACCGCCGAGGAACTACAGGCCCTCATCGACGAGCACCTTCCGGTCTGAGCAGCCGTGAACGCATCCCTCGTCTACGCATTCGGTGTCGGGATGGTGGCGACGTTCAACCCCTGCGGTTTCGCCATGCTCCCCGCCTACCTCTCCTACTTCCTCGGACTCGAGTCCGAGGTCGATCCCGATGGGCGGGATGTCACGGCCGCGGTCCTGCGTGCGCTGACCGTCGGCGCGGTCATGACCGCGGGGTTCGTGGCCGTGTTCGCGCTGCTCGGCCTGGCCCTCGAACCCGTGCTGTCGAACCTCCAGTCCCGCCTGCCCTGGGTGACGATCGTGCTGGGGATCGGACTCGTCGTCGTCGGGGCCCTCATGCTCCGGGGTCGCACGTTCACGGTCAACCTGCCCAAGATGAACAAGGGCACCGAGTCACGGGAGCTCACCTCGGTGTTCCTCTTCGGCATGTCCTACGCCGTGGTGTCGCTCTCCTGCACGATCTCGCTGTTCACCGCGGCGGTCGTGACGACCATCGACACCGAGAGCTTCGTGGTGGGCATGGGGGCCTTCCTCGCCTACGCGCTCGGCATGGGGCTCGTCCTCACCGTGCTGACGCTGGCCCTCGCACTGGCCCGCCAGTCGATGGTGGGACGGCTGCGCAACGTGCTCCCCTACGTCAACCGCGTGTCGGGCGCCCTGCTGATCGTGGCAGGCGTCTACGTCGCCTACTACGGCTGGTACGAGTTGCAGGTCCTCGACGGGAACCTCGACCCGGGCGGACCGGCGCGCTGGGTGTTCGACCTGAACGGCAGCGTCAGCACCTGGATCACCGACGTCGGGCCGACGCGGTTGGGACTGCTGCTCGGGTTCGTGATCATGGCCGCCGTGCTCGTCGTCCTGGTGATCCGAGCCGTGCGCGATGCGAGATCGGCCCGTGCCTTGGACACGTCGGTGTCCGAATCCGGCTCACGTTCGGCTTCCTGACCCCGACGGCGAGCCTCCACGCGATACTTCCGACGGGCCAGGCCCACAACCCGACCACCACACGAGAGGGTGACTCATGGACCTTCGCATCTTCGTCGAGCCCCAGCAGGGAGCCAGCTACACGCAACAGCTCGCGCTCGCACAGGTCGCCGAGGAGTGCGGGTACGACGCCTTCTTCCGTTCGGACCACTACCTGAAGATGGGTGACGGCGACGGTCGCCCGGGCCCGACGGACACCTGGGTGACCCTTGCCGGTCTCGCCCGCGAGACGACCACGATCCGACTCGGCACGTTGGTCTGCTCCGCCACGTTCCGACTGCCCGGACCCCTCGCCGTCGCCGTCGCCCAGGTCGATGACATGAGTGGTGGGCGGGTGGAACTCGGCCTGGGAGCCGGCTGGTTCGACGACGAGCACACTGCCTACGGGATCCCCTTCCCGACGCTCGCCGAACGTTTCGACCGCCTCGAGGAACAGCTCGAGATCGTGACGGGGATGTGGGGCACGCCCGAAGGCGCCCAGTTCACCTTCGAAGGGCAGCACTATGGGCTCGTCGGTTCACCAGCACTCCCCAAGCCGGTGCAACCGGGCGGACCTCCGGTGATCGTGGGCGGCCACGGACCGCGCCGCACACCTGCGCTCGCGGCCCGCTTCGCCGCCGAGTTCAACCTCCCCTTCGCCCCGGTCGAGGTGTTCACGACCCAGCGGACCCGGGTCCGCGATGCGTGCGAGGCGATCGGGCGTCCGCCGGAGGACATGGTCTTCTCCGTCGCGCTGGTGCTGTGCTGCGGCCGCAACAACGAGGAGGTCGAGCGGCGGTCCGGTGCCATCGGTCGAGCATCCGACGAGCTACGGGCCAACGGCGCCGCCGGAACGCCGTCGGAGGTCCTCGACACGATCGCCACCTACGCCGAAGCCGGGGCCGACCGCATCTACCTCCAGGTCCTCGACATCGGTGACCACGACCACCTGCGCCTCGTGGCCGACGAGGTCATGGCCCTCCTGCCGTAGGCCACGTGGAGCTCAGGGGCTGAGGCGTTCCTTGAGCCACGATCCGTCCGGGCGGTGGGTGTACCGAAAGCGGTCGTGCAGGCGCGACGGTCGACCCTGCCAGAACTCGACCTCCTCGGGGACCAGCCGGAACCCGCCCCAGTGCGGCGGACGAGGGACGTCCTGGCCGGCGAAGCGGGCGTCGGTCTCGACCACCCATCGCTCGAGGGTGGCCCGGTTCGGGATCACCTCGCTCTGACGTGAGGCCCACGCCCCGATCTGGCTTCCACGGGGCCGGGATACGAAGTACTCGTCGGCCTCCTCCTCGGACACGCGCTCGACGGCACCGGCGACGCGTACCTGACGGGCCAGCACGTTCCAGGGGAAGCAGATCGCCGCCACCGGACGTGCGGTGAGCTCACGCCCCTTCTGGCTCGTGAAGTTGGTGAAGAACACGAACCCCCGATCGACCCCGCGCATCAGCACGTGCCGCGACGACGGTCGGCCGGCACCGTCGACACTCGACACGATCATCGCTTCGGGCTCGTGCACCCCTGCGTCGACGCACACCTGGAACCACCGACGGAACTGGCCGACGGGCTCATCCCCCATGTCGGCGTCGTCGACGCCACGGGACTGCAACTCGGCGCGCAGCACGTCCAGGGACTCGGTCATGCCCCAGAGTCAACCGCACCACAGCGTCGGCTGCTCACCCGGTGTCAGAGCCCTGTCCCGAGGGTCCAACCGACGGCGGCGGCACCGACGCCGCCGACGACGGAGACGAGCGCCCATCCGAGAGCTGGACCGGCGCCCTGGTGATCGTCGGGGCCCTCGACGAGGTTGACGAGCTCCATCATCAGGGTCGAGAAGGTGGTGAACGCACCGAGGAAGCCGAAGACCACCAAGCGGCGCAGGTCGGGGTCCGGGGTGTGCCCGGTCGACCAGCCGACGAAGGCCCCCAGGGCGAACGAGCCGAGCACATTGGCCGCCAGGACCCCGTAGGACGGTCCGATCGCACCACCGCGGTGGCGGAAGGCGACGTCGAGGAGGTGGCGACAGACGGCACCGAGAGCCCCGCCGATCCCGACGAGGACGAAGGCGGTCACCGGGCCACCCACCAGGTCCGTCCCAACGCCAGACCGAACGCGGCGAGCACCACCCCCGCCACGAGCGACACCGCGAGGTACGCGCCGGCTCGCCACGTCTGACCCGCGTCGACGAGCACCACCGCTTCGACGGTGAGCGTCGAGAAGGTGGTGAACGCACCGAGCAGCCCCGTTCCGAGGAACGTGTGGGTCACGGGCGCCGCCGGTCGCCGCTCGAGGAGTCCCGCGACGACGAGCCCGAGCAGGAACGAACCCATCAGGTTGATGGCGAGGGTCGTGGTGGGAAACCGATCGAGCGACACGGGCCAGGCGATCGAGATGCCCCATCGCGCCGTCGCGCCGATCGCGCCCCCGGCCGCCACGGCGACCAGACGGACGGCGTCGGTGCGGAGCACGCAGGCTCAGCGGATCTCGGTGGCGCCGCGTAGGTACGGCAACAACGGTTCGGGCACGCGCACCGAACCATCGGGCTGGCGATGGGTCTCGACGACCGCCGCCCACACCCTGGGCACGGCCAGCGCCGAACCGTTGAGCGTGTGGACCACCTCGGTCCCCTTCGCGCCCTCGGGGCGATAGCGGATGTTGGCCCGCCGGGCCTGGTAGTCGCTGAACCAGGACACCGACGAGACCTCGAGCCACTGATCCACCCCGGGGGCGTAGACCTCGAGGTCGAGAGAGCGGTGGTGTGACTGGCCCATGTCGCCGGTGCAGATGTCGAGAAGTCGGTAGGTGAGTCCGAGGTCGGCGATCAGACCCTCGGCCCGGGCCAGGATCTCGTCGAGCACGGCTGGCGCCTGAGCCGGAGTCGCGTAGGCGAGGAGTTCGACCTTGTCGAACTCGTGGACCCGCAACAGCCCCCGGGTGTCACGACCGGCCGAGCCGGCCTCCCGGCGGAAGCACGGGGTGTACGCCATGAACCGCATGGGAAGGTCGGACTCCGCGAGGACCTCGTCGCGGGCGATCGAGGTGAGCGGGACCTCGGCGGTGGGGATCGCCCAGAGATCGTCCCGGGCCACGTGATAGGCGTCGTCGGCGAACTTGGGGAGCTGCCCGCTGGCCGTGAGCGTGGCCGACGACACGAGGCTCGGCGGCCGGATCTCCTCGTAGAGATCGCTGTTGCGATCGAGGGCCACCTGGCAGAGAGCCCGGGCCAGTGTGGCTCCTTGCTTGCGGAACATCGTGAACATCGCGCCGCTCATCTTCACCGCCCGTTCGAGATCGAGGATCCCGAGCTCGGCGCCGATCTCCCAGTGCGGCACCCGCTGGTGGTCACCCCACCCCGCGGCGGCGTCGCCGGTCTCCACCACCCTCACCACGGGGTTGTCGGCGTCGCTTCGCCCGTCCGGGGCATCGTCGGACGGGAGGTTGGGTACGACCAGGAGCAGGGCGCGGACCTCGTCGGCCAACCGGTCGGCCTCGGCGGCCAACGCCTTCTCGCGCTCGCCGAGCTGCCGGCTCTCGGTCTGGGCCGCCTCGGCGCCGGCCAGGTCGCCGTCGCGCCGCAAGGCGCCCACCCGCTTCGACATCGCGTTCACCTGCGCCCGGAGTCCGTCGCGCTCGGTTCCGACCTGACGAGCTCTCTCGTCGAGGGCGCGGAGTTCGACGACGTCCGAGGTGGCATCGCCGCGGCGGGCCAATGCCGCCTCGACCACGTCGAACTCGTTGCGGACCCGCCGGATGTCGATCACGGAGGCCGACGTTAGCGGCGCGACGTCGGCCATCCTGCGAGGTTCGGACCGCCACCGCGGATGCGATCCCGACCGCGGTCGGCCGGTAGCGTCGCTCTGCGTGTCCGCCTCCCCCGAGTCCGATCCTCCCGCCGTGGAGGTGACCGAGCTCGTGGTGCGCTACGGCCGCTTGACCGCAGTGGACCAGATCTCCTTCACCGCTCGAGCGGGAGCGATCACCGCCGTCCTCGGGCCCAACGGCGCCGGGAAGACGACCACCGTCGAGACGCTCGAGGGCTACCGGCGGCCGACCGCGGGATCGGTCCGGGTCCTGGGGCTCGACCCGGTCGTCGACCACCGGACCCTCGTCGGCCGGATCGGGGTGATGCTGCAACAGGGCGGCGTCGCACCCGGAATCCGACCCGAGGAGGTGCTCCGCCTCTTCGCGTCGTACTACGAGGCGCCCGCCGACCCCGAGGAGTTGCTCGCCCGCGTAGGTCTCGTCGACCGGCGGCGATCGGCCTGGAGGCGCCTCTCGGGCGGCGAGCAGCAGCGCCTGTCGTTGGCGCTCGCGCTGATCGGCCGGCCCGACGTGGTCTTCCTGGACGAGCCGACGTCTGGCATCGACCCCGCGGGCCGACAGGTCGTGCGCGACGTGATGGGCGAGCTGCGCGACCGGGGCGTGTGCGTGCTCGTGACCACGCACGATCTCGACGAGGCCGAGCGCATGGCCGACCACGTCGTGATCATCGATCACGGACGGCTGCTGGCCGAGGGGTCACCGTCCACCCTCACCACCAGTGGACGGGGCGGGGAGATCCGCTTCGGCGCCCCTCCGGGTCTCGACGTCGTCGGGCTGAGCACACGCTTGGCGGCGGAGGTCACCGAGGTCGCACCGGGGGACTACCTCGTGGCCACGGAGGCCACACCGGGGGCGGTGGCCGCGCTCACCGCCTGGCTGGCCGAGCGCCAGCTCCCCCTCGCCGACCTGCGCGTGGGCCGGCATTCCCTGGAGGACGTCTTCCTCCGCCTGACCTCGGACCGCCCCTCGGCAGGTCCAACGGATCCGAGGCCGCCACGTCGGGGCCGACGATGAACGCGCTCGTCTCCCAGGCCCGCTGCGAGCTCAGGCTCAACCTGCGCAACGGCGAGCAACTGCTCGTGGCCATCGCCATCCCGGTGATGCTGCTGGTGTTCTTCTCCACCGTCGACGTGCTGCCCCTCCCCGAAGGCGTGAGCGAGCCCGTCGACTTCCTGACCCCGGGCGTGCTGGCGCTGGCGGTCATGTCGAGTGCCATGGTCAGCCTCGGCATCGGCACCGGCTTCGAGCGCCAGTACGGGGTGCTGAAGCGGCTCGGCACCACTCCGCTCGGCCGAGGTCGGTGGGTGGCTGCGAAGATCCTGATGGTCCTGGCCCTGCTCGTCATCCAGGTCGTGGTGATCGGCGTCGTCGCCCTCGCCCTGGGCTGGGCACCCGACGCACGGGCGACGTTGGCCGTGCTCGCCGTCGGGCTCGGTGCTCTGGCGTTCGGAGGCCTCGGGCTGGTGCTGGCCGGCACGCTTCGGGGCACGGTGAACCTCGCCGTCACGAACGGCCTCTACCTGGTGCTGTTGCTCACCGGTGGCATGATCATCCCCCTCGGCGAGCTCCCGGCTCCGATGGCGACGATCGCTGAGCTCCTGCCCGCCGCCGCGCTCAGCACCGTGCTGCAGGCCGCGCTGCGCGACGGCGCCGCCCCGGCTGGAGCGGCGTGGGTCGTGCTCGTGGTGTGGGCGGTCGCCGCTCCGTTGGTGGCGACGCGGGTGTTCCGCTGGGAGCCGTGACGACCCCGGCTCAGACGGCCGAGTCGTCCGACCAGATCCGGAACATGATCATGACCGCGATGTAGACGCAGACGGCGATGATCAGCCCGGAGTAGAACGTCCAGGTGAGGATGGGCTTGTCGAACTTCAGGTGCATGAACACCCAGGCCACGGTGAAGAACTTCACCGCCATCAAGATGAGCAGCACGGGCACGAGCAGGTTCCCCGACCACAGCGGGAAGTCGGGAGCCTCGACGGCGAGCACTTCGAGCACGGTGACCACGGCCAGGAAGATGGCGGTGAACACGTAGGTCTTGTCGCGTGAGTAGGGCGCGACCGCGCCGTCGAGCACCTCGGTGGGGACCGGATCGTGGGGTGAGACTGTGGTGCTCATCGATGCTCCTACGGGATGAGGTAGACGATCGCGAAGATCAGGATCCAGACGATGTCGACGAAGTGCCAGTAGAGACCGACCACCTCGACGGTCTCGGACCGGTGCTCGGGCAGGTTCCCCCGGATGGACAACAGCAGCAGCGCCATCAACATGATGATGCCGATGGTGACGTGCACGCCGTGGAAGCCGGTGAGCGTGTAGAACGCCGAGCTGAACCGGCTCGTGGTGAAGCCGAGGCCCTCGCGGACGAAGGCGGTGAACTCGTAGACCTGGCCGGCGATGAAGGTGGCGCCGAGCAGCGCGGTGGCGCCGAGCCAGACCCGCATCCGGTGATGATCGGCGCGCTCGATGGCCGACACGGCGAGGACCATCGTGAGCGAGCTCATCAGGAGCACGAACGACGACGCCGACGTGAACGGGATGTCGAAGAGGTCCTCTCCGCTCGGACCCTCGAGCGGGTTCCTGTAGAGGAGGTAGGTGGTGATCAGGCCGCCGAACAGGAGGCACTCCGACGCCAGGAACAGCCACATCGCCAACTTGGTGTTGGAGATGCCGGTGTTGGTGTCGTGCTCGATGTGAGCGACCGGGGCATGGGCGTCGGCCTCGGCCACGGTGTAGTGGCTCGTCACGGTCTCAGCCAACGGGTTCGACCTCCTTGTCGGAGGCGATGGCCTCGTCGTCGGCGACCTCGTCGGCCGCCTCGCTCGTTCCGAGCTCGCCGCCGGAGGCCGACTGATCGTCAGGTGCGTGGTCGTCGGGGTGGGCGGCATCGGGATCGTCCGGCGGCTCGAGAGCCCAGCCGAAGATTCCGCCGACCACGATGATCCCCCCGATGAGCGCCAGCCAGAGCGTGTAGAGCAGTCCGTAGGCGACGATCGGCATGCCGAAGGCGACCACGATCGGCCAGTACGACGGAGAAGGCAGGTGGATGTGCTTGCCGTCCGAGCGCTTCTGCACGATGTCGTCGGTGTCCGCGATGCGGACCAGTTCGCCGTCCTTGGTCTCGCCGTACTTGCGGTACCAGAACTCGTCGACCCGGGTGACGGTGGGGATCGGATCGTAGTTGTAGGCCGGCACGGGTGACGGGGTCATCCACTCGATCGTCCGTGCGTCCCACGGATCGGGGCTCACGGGAGCAAGGTTCTTCGACTTGGCCTTGCTGTAGAAGATGTTGAAGAGGAACAAGGCGATGCTGCCCGCCAGGATGAACGAGCCGATCGTGGCCACCTTGTTCCAGAACTCGAACCCATAGCCGGCGTCGTAGGTGTAGATGCGGCGGCTCATCCCCTGGAGTCCGAGGACGTGCATGGGCGCAAAGGTGAGGTTGAAGCCCAGGAGCATCCACCAGAAGTTGGCCTTGCCCAACGTCTCGTTCAGCATGTAGCCGAAGACCTTCGGCCAGTAGAAGTACAAGCCACCCATGAAGCCGAAGAAGGCGCCGCCGAAGAGCACGTAGTGGAAGTGGGCGACGATGTAGTAGGTGTCGGTCTGCTGGGTGTCGGCAGGGGCGATGGCGTGGGTGACACCGGACAGGCCACCGAGGGTGAACATGGTCACCAGGCCGATCGAGAAGAGCATCGGCGCGGTGAACTGCAACTTGCCGCCCCACATCGTGGCCGTCCAGTTCAGGATCTTCACGCCGGTCGGCACGGCGATGAACATCGTCGTGAGGGAGAACACCGGTGACCGAGATGGGCCCGATGCCCGAGACGAACATGTGGTGGGCCCACACGCCGAAACCCATGAAGCCGATGGCGACACCGGAGAAGACGATGAACGGGTAGCCGAAGATGGGCTTGCGGCAGAAGGTGGGGAGGATCTCCGACACCAACCCGAACGCCGGGAGGATCATCAGGTACACCTCGGGGTGACCGAAGATCCAGAACAGGTGCTCCCAGAGCAGGGGACTCGCGCCCTTGGCCACGTTGAAGAAGTTCGCATCGAACAACCGGTCCAACATCAGCAGCAACTGCGCCGAGGTCAGCACCGGGATGGCGAACAGCAACAGGAACTGGGTGACCAGGGTCATCCAGGTGAACACGGGCATCCGCATGAGCGTCATGCCCGGGGCCCGCATGTTGAGGACGGTGGTGATGAGGTTGACCGCACCGGCGAGCGAGGCGATGCCGGCGATGATCAGACCGAGGTTCCAGTAGTCGATGCCGTTGGAGGGCGAGAAGATCACCCCGTTGTTCGGGGCGTAGTTGAACCAACCACCGTCAGCGCCGCCCCCGAGGAACCAACTGCTGTTGATGAAGATCCCCGCGAACAGGAACACCCAGTAGCTGAGCGCGTTGATCCGCGGGAAGGCCACGTCCCGGGCACCGATCTGGAGCGGCATGAGGTAGTTCGCGAACGCGGCGCCGATCGGCATCACGACCAGGAAGATCATCGTGGTGCCGTGCATCGTGAAGACCTGGTTGTAGAGGTCCGCGCTGAGCAGCGTTCCCCGGGGAGCCCACAGCTGGGCCCGGATGAGCAGGGCCTCGACCCCACCGATGATGAAGAAGAACAGCGCCGTCGCGCCGTACATGATGCCGATCTTCTTGTGGTCGACCGTCGTCACCCACGACCGCCAACCCGTCGTGGCCGACGGGCGGGAGAACACGCCCGCGGGCTTGAAATCGGGCTCGCGCTCCCCGGACGGGAGGGCCAGCGGGTCGGCATCAGTGATGGCCATGGAGTGCTCCGGTTGCGGCGAAGGAGTCGGGCGTCGACGTCGAGGCGGGCGTGGTCACGTCAGTTGAGGGTCTCGAGATAGGCCACAAGCTGATCGATCTGCGCTTCGGTGAGGCCGAGGTTGGGCATGCCCCGACCGCCCTGGGCGTACGCAGGCTTCATGGCGGGAGGGTTGCGCAGCCACGCTTCGAGCACAGCCCGGTTGACACGTTCGGTGTCGACGGGCCCCCCGACCAGAGCGTCACCGGGATCACCCGGGTTCGCGGTCAGCTCGGGGTCGCCCTCGACCGGATCGCCCTGCGGCGCATAGAGGTTGAAGATCGAGCCGGCGAACGTACCCCTCGTCATGAAGTGGGTGAGGTTCGGGGCCACACCGGCGACGAGCGGCACCGGGGCCGAATCGGGGTCATCGTTCACCCCGTTGATCACGTGGCACTGGGCGCAAAGGGCGGTGAAGACGGCCTTCCCCTCGACGGCGGCGGGGTCGGTGGGCTCGGCCGCCTTGTCGCGCGCCTGGTTGTCGGCCCACTCGTCGAACGTCTCGGCCGACACCGAGCGCACGAGCATCCGCATGTTGGCGTGGGACAGACCGCAGAACTCGGTGCACTGACCGAGGAAGACACCCTCGACGTCGGCCTCGACCTTCAGGTCGTTGAGCTGACCCGGCACGGCATCCTTCTTGCCGTTCAGCCCGGGAATCCAGAACGAGTGGATGACGTCGTTCGAGGTCACCTTCAGATCCACCTGGCGACCCACCGGGATCACCATCTCCGTGGCGGTGTCGATGTCGAAGACACCGTCGTCGTTCAAGTCGTACCTGTAGCCCCACCACCACTGCTGGCCGTAGACCTCGACCTTGATGGCGTCGGGCTCGCGGGCCTCGAGCTCGATGATGGTGATGACCGTCGCCACGGCGACGCCGGCGAGGATCAACGCAGGGAGGATGGTCCAGCCGATCTCGAGGCCCGTACGCCCGTGGACCTGGTCGGGGAACTGCTCGGGATCATCGGAGTCGCGCTGACGGAACTTCCAGATGGAGGCGAAGATGACGCCGAAGACGGCCAGGCCGACGAGAAGGGCGACGAAGAAGACCGGGCCCATGAGGTTCTGGATCAGCTGGGCCGACGGGCCTTCGGGCTTCAGCGTGGTCAGCGGCTTCCCCTCGTTCAGGAAGGCATCGACGATGAGGGCCACGAAGAGCACCGTGACGACGACGAGGGTGATGATCTGCAGGACCCTGACGACGACAGAACGACGAGACATCTACTCTCCCTGGAGGGCGGAGCCGGCCCCGCCCAACGGCGAGGAGTGCGGATTCGGGCGGCTGGCCCTCACGTGGTGACGTGCGTTGCTGAACCGAATGAAGTGTCCCCCATGACCCCAACGGCGCGCCACTTCGGCAGTGGCTCTTTCGTCACCGACGGCGTTGGCGCGGACCGAGCTGCTCATGAGAGGTGGACGACCTCGGGCGCCATGCCCGTCTCGGTGGCCTCGCCGGCGGCAGGCTCCTCGGTCGACTCCGAGCCGTGCTTCTCGAACTCGCGCTCGCCGGCCACCGCACCGATGATGCCCCCGGCGATCACGAGGACGGCGCCGAGGACCACCAGGCCCGTGAGAACGTAGCGACCGGAGCGGGGGACGAAGGCGAGCAGCACCGTGATGCCGAAGATGACGATGGCGATGCCCGCGAACACGATCACCGACCCGGTCTTGGAGACGGCCAGCAGCACCCGCGACACGCCGATGACCACCACGCCGATCGTGATGATGGCGACGACCGGCACCCGCAGGGGGTCGATGATGCGATGGTAGAGCTCGGCGTTGGTGGCGTCGTCGCCCGTGGCCCGCTCGGCCCAGGTGCGCAACGTCCACGTGAAGCCGATGATGACGAGGAAGGCGACCCCGCCGAGCGCCAGGCCCGTGCTGGCCGTGGCCGTCCCGATGAGGACGACGATCAGCCCGACGGCGGCGAAGGCGGGGAGGTAGTTCATGCCGGCGGGAGCCCGGGTGAGGGGCACGCTGTCGGTGTGCACGACCTGGGCCTCGGCCTCGGGATCGGCGTCGCGGAAGGCCACCAGCAACCCGGCCAGGCCCGCCGAGATGGCGAACAGGCTCAAGAGGACGGTGTAGGCGAGGTGGTTGCCGACACTGCCCTTCCACCCGAGCGAGAGCGGGCCGAGCACCCGGTCGATGGGTTCCTGGGCCTCGCTCGAGAACCCGGCCACGAAGGCCGCGACCAACGCCAGGACGGCGAGGCCGGAGAAGAAGCGGAAGGCGGGGGTGAAGGCGCGGGATCGGAGCACGGTCGGCCTACTTGGTGATGTAGATGGCGAGCCAGATGACGAAGAACACTGCGGTCTGCACGTCCCAGGCCAGCGCAGCGGCGGAGATGCCGTCGTGCTGGCGGCTGGTGAACTGCCCACCCAGCGCCCGGATGGACATGAGGGCGAGGAAGACCATGGTGCCGATCAGGAAGATCAGGTGTCCGGCGGTGATGCTGTAGATCAGCACCGACTGGGGGTTGGCGGCGACGTCGAGACCCATGAGCGTGTAGAGGTAGGTCGTCATGACGACGACCATGATCCCGAAGATGAAGGTCAGAGCGAGGGCCAGGTAGGCGTTGACCCGGTCGTCACGGGCGATGGCGTAGACCGCCCACTGCACGGAGATCACGCCCATCAGCAGCGTGGCCAACATGATGTTGGGCTGGTCGAGAGGGATCGAGACCCCCTCGGGCAACCAGGTGTCGCCGGTGGCGAGGACCGAGGCCCGCTCGGTCAGGTAGATGGCCATCAACGCCATCAACGCCATCGCCGCCGCGGCGACGGTGAAGGCCGTGCCCACCATGAGCACCCTGGGGCGCTGCACCGGCGGCGCCGGAGGGAACGAACGGGTGGCGGTGGCCATGCTCAGACCTCCTCGGCCGTGGCGGCCGCGTCGAGGAGCGGTTCGGGTGACTCGACGGTCCCGAGCTCGCCGAAGTTGCCGGACACGGGCGGCGACGACGTCGCCCACTCGAGGCTCTGACCGGTTCCCCAGGAGTCATCAGCGGGGACGTCGCCCTTCTGCCCGATGAGCAGGGCAGCGGCCGCGGCCACCACGGCAAGGGCCATGAGCGCGGCCCCGGCGGCACCGATCCCGTTGAGGGCATCGGCGGCATCGGCGAGAGAGTCGAAGCGGTTGGCGAAACCGAGGACGAGCAGCGGGAGCCCAGCGAGGAAGGCCCCGCCCAGGAACACCAGCACGGACAACTTGGCGATGCCCTCGTTGGCGAACCGGCCTCGGATCTTCGGCGACCAGTAGTAGAGCCCGGCCACGCCGGCGATGATGCCGGCGGCCATGACGAGAGCGAAGTGCCCGGCGGCATAGGCCCCCGATTCCCGGAGCTCGAGAGGGGTGATGGCGTAGACCGCACCCGCGACGACGGCGAGCAGGAGAGCGAGCACGAACAACCCGCCGAGGGCCACGGCCGCCTTGGCGGGTGGACGGCCGGCCCGCAGGGTGCTGGCCCACGCACCCACGAGGAGCAGTGTCGGCAGGACGATGAGGATGGAGAACCCCGCCCAGACGGCGTGGTCGGCCACGTCGGGGTAGAAGTACGGCTGAGCGAACGCCCCGAAGCTCAGGGCGGCGAACGCCCCGATACCGAAGAGGACGAAACCACGGTGGGCCTGACGGGTGCCCCCGAGGGTGGTGAAGAGGTCGGTGACGATGCCGAGGCCCGGGACGATGAAGGCGTAGATCTGCGGCTGACCCACCACCCACGAGATCTGGGCGAACTGGTTGGAGCCCACGCCGAAGTCGCTCGGGCGGCCATAGCGGTGATCGACGTAGACCAGCACGAGGTTGGCGGCCAGGACCGGGAGGCTCAGCACCCACATCGAACCGCCGACCAGGCCGGCCCAGGTGGTGACGGGCACGCGATCGAGCGACATGCCGGGGGTCCGAAGCGTGATGGCGGTCGTGATCACACAGATCGTGCCCAGCACGATCGCCGCGACCACGCCGAGCAACGACACCAACATGAGGTCGACGGCTTCGCGACGCCCGCCGCCGAACCCGCCGTCGATGGCGTTGGCCACGATCAGGACGCCGCCCGCGAGCAACCACGTCCAGAAGGCCAGGGACGCGGCACGTGGGAAGGCGACGGTGTTGGCGCCCACCTGAAGCGGCACGACGAGGGTGAGGATGCCGAGCAGCAGCGGCACGACCACCAGCACCACGAGCCCGAGGCGACCGAGTGTGAACATCGTCGAGGCCGCCTGCGTGGTGAACAGGTCGTCGCCGACCTCGTTGACGCCGACGAGAGCGGTGACCACCCAACCCGCGACGCCGAACAGCAGCGCAGCGCCGATCCACAGACGCCCGAGCGTGACGTGATCGCCGCTGCCGAAAACAGTGTTCGGCGACGTGGTGAGGACCTCGGCATCGACCTCCGTCGCAGCCTCGGGTCTCGTCTCCGTTATCGCCATGGCTCCTGGGACCTCGCTCGAGCAACCGAACTCGGGCCGGTCCGAGAACCGGCAATCAACGATCGGACGCCCGGGGACGCCCTACGGCGAAGGACTCTACACATGCCGCTCGGGCCCATCGAAAACCGTCACGTCCTGGGCTCAGAGCCCCGAGCGGACGAGCTCGTCGAGCGCCATCGAACCGAAGAGCAGCGTGACGTAGGTGATCGAATAGGTGAAGAGTCGCATCGCCACCGCGGTGGAACCGGTGCGCAGCAGCTGCACGGCGAACGCGGTGAAGGCTGCGCCGAGGACGAAGGCCGAAACGGCATAGATCCAGCCCATCTCCCCGACGGGGACGAAGGCCAGCGTGAGGAACCAGAGCCAGACCGTGTAGACGAGGATCCGCACCGACGTGGCGTGCAGCGTGGTCACCGACGGGAGCATCGGCACGTCGGCGGCGGCATAGTCGTCCTTGTACCGGATGGCCAACGCCCAGAAGTGCGGCGGCGTCCAGAAGAAGATGATCGCGAACAACAACACGGGTGGCCACGCCAGGGAGTCGGTCACGGCCGACCACCCGATGAGCACGGGAGCAGCACCCGCGGCACCGCCGATGACGATGTTGCTGGTCGACGACCGCTTCAGCCAGAGGGTGTACACGAACACGTAGAACAGGCACGCCGCCACGGCCAGCACCGCGCTCAGGAGGTTGACGAACGCCCACAGCCAGGCGAAGGCCACCACCTCGAGCCCGACGGCGAAGACGAGAGCCGACCGCGGGGACAACACACCCGTGACGAGCGGACGGTTCTGCGTGCGCTTCATCACCGCATCGATGTCGCGGTCGACGTACATGTTGATGGCGTTGGCCCCGCCGGCGGCGAGTGTGCCGCCGATGACGGTGGCGACCATCAGCCACAACGAGGGGAGCCCCCGCTCGGCGACGACCATCGTCGGGACGGTCGTGATCAACAACAGCTCGATGATCCGCGGCTTGGTCAACGCCACGTAGCCACGGAGACGCGTCGAGATCGGCGGTCGCGCCACGGTCTTCATTGCGCGGCGATGCTAGGCGTCCCTCCTCGAGTGCCGACAATCGTGGCGCGTCCGGCCCGCAGCACCCGGTGGTCTCGGCAGTGGCGCTGATTGGGCGGCCGCACAGCCCTCTCCTACGATCGGCGACGTGCGGTCGCCACGTCTCTCACCCCTGGCCTACCGGCGCATCACGCTCTTCGCCGCCCTCGCCCTCGCGTTCATCATCGTCACCGGTGCGGGCGTTCGCCTCACCGGATCCGGTCTCGGCTGCTCCGACTGGCCGACGTGCGAGCAGGACCAGTTCGTGGCCCCTCTCGAGGTCAACGCCATGATCGAGTTCGTCAATCGGCTCATCACGGGGCTCGTGTCCGTGGCGGTGATGCTCGCCGTCCTCGGCTCGCTGGTCCGGGTTCCACGACGCCGGGACCTCACCCTCTGGTCGCTGGGGCTCGTCGCCGGGGTGCTGGCCCAGATCGTCCTCGGCGGCCTCACCGTGCTCTTCCACCTGGCCCCGCCGTTCGTCATCGGGCACTTCGTGCTGTCGATGGTGCTGATGTGGAATGCGGTCGTGCTGTACGAACGGGCCGGTCACGACGGTTCGCCGGGCCTGCCCCTGGTCCCACCGCGGATCCGGATGCTCGGCCGGGCGCTCGTCGCCACCGGCGCCGTCGTGATCCTCTCCGGGACCATCGTCACCGGTACGGGTCCGCACGGCGGCGACGAGACGGTGGAGCGGTTGCCCTTCGAGCTCATGGAGGTGGCTCGCACCCACAGCGTGTTGATGTGGGTGTTCCTGGGCCTGGCCGTCTGGACGCTCTGGGAGCTGCGTCGCTCGGGTGTCCCGCTCGGCGTCGACCGCCGGGCCAAGGTGCTCGTGGCGGCCATCGTGTTCCAGGGTGTGGTCGGGTACGCCCAGTACTTCACCGGCGTCCCACCATGGCTCGTGCTCTTCCACATCGCCGGGAGCATCGCCGTGTGGGTGGCGGTCCTCCGGTTCCAGCTCGGGCTCACTGCGCACCCGCTCGACGGCGCCGTCGCCACGGATCGGGCTCCGGGACGACGGGCGCCGGACGGCAAACCGGTCGCCAGGGTCTGACGGGGTGTCGTCGACCCCACGATGTGGGGGAAGATCGACCCCGATGACACCCCTTCACGCGCCTCGGCTGATGGCCCCGGGTCCGACGGCGACGCCGACGGAGGTCGAGGAGCCCCGCACCGATGAGGCACCGGACCTCGACTCGCCGTGGGTGGTGATCGTCTGGAACGACCCGATCAACCTGATGAGCTACGTGACCTTCGTGCTCCAGAAGCTCTTCGGCTACAGCCGCCAGAAGGCGGAGTCGCTGATGCTCGACGTGCACGAGAAGGGCCGCGCGGTCGTGTCGTCGGGCAGCCAGGAGAAGGCCGAGCTCGACGTCTTCCGCCTCCACGAGCACGGCCTCTGGGCCACCATGCAGCAGGACTGATGGGTCCCTTCTCGCGACGCAAGATCCGAGCGGAGGGCCCCGACCGCTTCGTGATCCGCCTCGACGACGTGGAACGCAAGGTCCTCGCCGACGTGTGCGGTCAGCTGGCCGACGTCCTCGAGGGAGAAGCGACCAACGAGAACCTCCGTCGCCTCTTCCCCGTGGCCCACGCCGGCGACCCCGAGCTCGAGGCGGGCTACCGGGAACTGGTGGACACCGACCTACGGGCCAAGCGGCTGAGCGACTTGCGCGCCGTGATCGACGGCGCCTCGACCCGCGAGCTCGATCGGTCCGGCCTCGAGCGTTGGATGACCGCCATCAACGCCGTCCGGTTGGTCCTGGGCACGATCCTCGATGTCGGCGAGGACGAGCCCGAGCCCCTCGACCCCGACGACCCCACCACACCGACCGCGATCGTGTACCACTTCCTCGGAGGCCTCCTCGAGGAGATCGTGGTCGCCCTGTCGTCGACGCTCTGACGTCAAACGGACGAGTCGTCCGCGGCGTCGGTGGGGCACCGACCACGTCAGCGAAGCATCAGTTGAGGCACTCGATGGCCGCCTGGGTGCCGCGACGTCGCGCGACATCGGGGGTGACGCCGGACGGGTCGATCAACTCTGTCGGAGGGACCTGGGCGACGATCAGCTCGGCGAAGCAGGCCGCCTGCTCGGGTGTGGTCCGGGGCTGTTCGAGCACCTGGCGGAACACGTCGAGGCGCAGGGCGACGTACTGCAGCGCCAGCCTGGCCGGCTGCCCGACCTCGACCGGGGCCTGGTCCACCTCGCAGGAGCGCAACGTGGCCGTGTCACCGCTGCGTTCGACCGAGGCTGCCCCCGCGGGACCGGCGGACGCCCAGTCCCCGAACGCGCCGGCGAAGGCGTCGGTCGACCCGGGGTCGACGCCGGCCACCGCCACCGCCACACAGCGGCGGTCTCCTTCGCGATAGGTGAGCGCCGAGTCCCCGGCCCAGCCGTCGACGACGGCCAGCGAGCGCTGCGGTTCGAGGCGTTGGGCCAGGGTGACGAGCAACGAGAGGGCGCCGAACGGGGCCGTGTCGAGCTCCTCCTGCCCCGAGAAGAGAGCCGGCGCCGACACCGTCACCGGGGTGTCACCGGCCAGGTAGCGCTCGGGCTGGAGCGTCTCCATCTCACTCGCCGGCGGGTCGACGAGGGCTTCGTCGACGGTCGGGTTGCCGCCCTCGGCGTCGAACACCCGCACCAGGCCCGGCCCGATCACGTACGGGCTCACGAAGATCGACTGGAGCACGTCGGGCACGTCGGCCAGACCGTCGGTGACCGCGCCCGTCACGTCCTCGAGACGACGCTCGTACTCCTGGCGCTCGGCGTCGGAGAAGGTCTCGATGTAGCGGTCCTCGACCACCGTGGCGTCACCCTCGACGACCGTACGCAACGTGGCTGCGAGCACGTCGTCGTCGCCATCGATGCGATCGAGGTCGAAGTACTGGTCCTGCCAGGCATGGGTGAGTTCGTGCACGACGCTGACCTCGGTCATGGGGTCGAGCTCCTCGCCCCTGATGGTGATGGCATCGGCCTCACTGTCGTAGTAGGCCAGCGTGCCCTCACCGACGAGCTGGTCGGCCTCGGCGGCCAGATCCACGTCGCGGCCGATGAGGTCGAGGGCCCGCAACTGCGCGGTGGAGATGTCGAGCGACTCGGACCGCTCCTCGGTGGGCTCTTCGCTCGCACCGACGATGGCCTCTCTGAAGTCGGCGTCGCTGAGGAAGCGCACCGGCACCGGCTGCAGGAACGGGCGACCCCGTGTCGATGCGACGAAGTCGGCCAGCGGCTCGAGGCGTGGATCCCAGGCATCGGCGGAGCTCGACGGCACCCCCGGGTCCGACGATTCCATCCCGGCCTGGGGCCCCGTCGCGACCGGGGTCGACGACGCGGTGGCGACCAGCGCCCACCCGGCGGTCACCACGAGGAGGACGACGACGACCGTCGCGGCCAGCCCGACGAGTACCGGAGAGCGGCCCCGGGGCGGTTCGGGTGGTGACGCCGCAGCCGGGCCACCGAGCACGGGGCCCGTCGGCGGGCTGGTCGGCATCATGGGGCCACGGTAGCGACGAGGCCCGGCATCCTGGCGGGCGGGCGGCGTCCGGGTCGCCTGCGGCAGCGGCCATCGTCTGGCGGAGCCCCACAGGCGTGCTGCTATGGTGACCGAGCCCTCACGGCTGAGAGCCCCCATCGTCCAGTGGCCTAGGACGCCGCCCTTTCAAGGCGGTAACACGGGTTCGAATCCCGTTGGGGGTACGTCACAACCCCTGTGCTGCAGGGCGCAACATCCTCCTGCCTCGGCAGGACGCAACAGTGGTCCCGTGGTGCAGTTTGGAGTGCACGCCGGCCTGTCAAGCCGGAGGTCGCGGGTTCAAATCCCGTCGGGACCGCCAGTTGCCGCCCCGTGAGGGACGGCAACGCCGGGTCGGGTAGCTCAGTCGGCAGAGCGATCGCCTGAAAAGCGATAGGTCACCGGATCGACGCCGGTCCCGACCACCTGACGAAACCCCTGCTCCGCAGGGGTTTCGTCGCGTTCCGAGCCGGGTCACCCCACCATCCGGCCCCCCCGCCGACGCCCACGCGCACCGATACCGGGGTCGTCAGCCAACCCCCGACGCGGTGTCAGGTGACGGCGAAGGCCTGGCGGAGCGCCTCGGCGACGCGGTCCTGGGCCACACCGGCGGCGTCGACGCCCGCGTCCATGCCGAAGAAGCCATGGAACATGCCGTCGAACTCGTGGTACTCGACCTCGACCCCCGAATCGGTGAGCGTCTCGGCGAAGGCTCGACCCTGATCGCGCAGCGGATCGAACTCGGCGGTCACGACGGTGGCCGGAGCCACCCCTGCCACGTCGGCGTAGATCGGCGAGTACCGCGGATCGGAGCGATCGGCGTCATCGTTGGCGTACTGGTCGTGGAAGAACTCCATCCCCTCGGTGGTGAGGAAGTACCCCTCGCCGTTCTCCTCCCACGAGGGTCGATCGCACGTGCCGTCGGTGACCGGATAGATCAACACCTGGTGGACAAGCTCGATCCGGTCGCTGTCACGGGCGTGCACCGCCACCACCGCAGCGAGGTTCCCGCCGGCGCTGTCGCCCGCCACGGCCACCCGGTTGACGTCGACGCCGAGCTCGTGGGCGTTGTCGACCACCCACTCGAGCGCCGCCACGGCGTCGTCGGCCGCAGCAGGGAACTTCGCTTCAGGCGCCAAGCGGTAGTCGACGGCCACGACCACGCACTCGGCCTTGGTGGCCAGGACCCGACAGGTGTGGTCGTGGGTGTCGAGCGTCCCGAGCACCCAGCCGCCGCCGTGGAAGAACACGGTGACGGGCAGCGACGGATCGTCATTCGGCCGGTAGACGCGGATCGGGATCTCTCCGGCGGGACCGGGGATGGCGCGGTCGCTCACGCTCGGTAGCTCGATCGGGCTCGGCACCGGCGTGTCGGCGAGGGCGCGCAGCTCCTCGGCCGTCTTGCCGGAAAACGTGAAACCGACGTCGCGCATGAGGTCGATGACGACCTGGGCCTGAGGATCGAGCGGCACGGTTCCCCCCTGGAAACAACGCGGGCGACCGTGTCGTCGCCCGGGACCGGTCACTCTGTCACACCATCGCCGAACCGGGACCACTCCCCCGAGGCCGAAACTGATCGTGGCTCAGGGCGCGGAGTGTCGAGAACCCCCATCCGAACGGATCAGGAACGCACGACGCCGTCGCGCACCGCCGCCTCGGCCGCGGCAGCCGCGACCGCGGGGGCCACGTTCCGGTCGAACACCGAGGGGATGACGAAGTCGGGGGCCAGCTCCGACGGCGCCACGCACGCGGCGATGGCCCCGGCTGCCGCCACCTTCATCCCCTCGGTGATGGTCGTGGCCCCCGCATCGAGCGCGCCCCGGAAGATGCCCGGGAAGCACAGCACGTTGTTGATCTGATTGGGGAAGTCGCTGCGGCCGGTGGCGATCACCCCACCCACGTGGCGGATCTCCTCGGGCCGGATCTCGGGATCGGGGTTGGCCATGGCGAACACGATCGGGTCGTTGGCCATCCCTTCCACGTCGGCGGCGGTGATGAGTCCGGGCCCGCTGACCCCGATGAAGAGGTCGACGCCGGGCATGCAGGCGGTGAGGCTGCCGGTGACCTTGTCGGGGTTGGTGTGCTCCGCGAACCACTCCTTGGCCACGTTGAGCCCGCCCCGCCCCTCGTAGACGGCGCCCTGACGGTCGCAGCCCACGATCCACGGCACGCCGGCCTCCATCAGGATCTTCGAGATGGCCACACCCGCGGCGCCGACACCAGCGATGACGACGCGGAGATCGATCATCTTCTTGTCGACGATCTTGAGGGCGTTCTCGAGAGCGGCCAGGACCACCACCGCGGTGCCGTGCTGATCGTCGTGGAAGACGGGGATGTCGAGCAGTTCCTTGAGGCGCTCCTCGACCTCGAAGCAGGCGGGCGCAGCGATGTCCTCGAGGTTGATGCCACCGAAGGTCGGGGCGATGCGCTGCACGGTCTCGACGATCTCGTCGGCGCTCGATGTGTCGAGGCAGAACGGGAAGCCGTCGATGCCGGCGAACTCCTTGAACAGCAGCGCCTTGCCCTCCATGACCGGCATGGCGCCGAGCGGGCCGATGTCGCCGAGTCCGAGCACTGCGGTGCCGTCGCTCGACGATGGCCACGGTGTTCTTGCGGATGGTGAGCTCGTGGGCCCTCGACGGCTCGGCCTCGATGGCCCTGCAGACGCGAGCCACGCCCGGGGTGTAGGCCATCGAGAGGTCGTCGCGATCGCGCACGGCGATGCGGCTCGTGACCTCGATCTTGCCGCCGTCGTGCAGGGCGAAGGTGCGATCCTCCCACGACAGGACTTCGACGCCTTCGAGATCGGAGGCCGCGGCCAGGACCTCCTGTTGGTGCGCTTCGCTCGTGCAGTCGACGACGACGTCTTCCTCGAGGAAGGAGCGCCTGGCCTCGAAACCACCGATGGCCACGATGTTGCCCCCGACCGAGCCCACTGCGGCGGCCAGACGACCCAGCGCACCGGGCTCGTTGGCGAAGCGGACGCGGAGCAGGACGGAGAACGCAGCGGTGGGAGTGTCAGCCATAAGGACTCGACGCTACCGGTCGGGCCCCCGACGGTCGAAGCCGATCGGACGTCCGGGGCCGTTCGGGTTCGAGTCAGGTGCCTTCGTAGGCGAAACCCAGTTCGGGTGCCGTCACCAGAGCCCGGAACTCGACGCCCTCGGCCTCGGCCATGGCCGCGCAGGTACCGCCACGATCCACCAACACGAGCACCATCACCGGCTCGGCTCCGAGCTCGCGAACGACCCGTAGCGCCTCGATCGACGAGGTCCCCCTGGTGACCGTGTCCTCGGTGATGACCACCTTGTCGCCGGCTTCCAGCGGGCCGGCGAGGCGGCCGGCGACACCGTGGTCCTTGGCCTCCTTGCGGATCGTGAACGACTTCAGCGGTCGCCCCCGAGTGGCGGCCACCGCGGCTCAGGCCGTAGGCCACGGGGTCCGCGCCGACCGTGAGCCCACCGAGGGCGTCGACGTCTGCGGGGATGAGCGGAAGGGCGACGTCGGCCATCAGCAACAGGCCGTCGGGGCGACATGCCGTCTGCTTGGAGTCGATGAACCAACTGCTCCTGCGTCCCGACTTGAGGGTGAACTCGCCGGTGCGCACCGAGTGGCGCAGGAGGTGCTGGACCAGCGCTGCCTTGGCGTCGGGCGCCTCGTTCCCCTCGATCGACCCGTCCACCGTCAGATCAGCCGCGTCTCGCCGTGACCGGCGACGACCCGCCCCACCACGGCGGCGCGATGCCCGTTGGTGCGCACCAGGTCGAGGGCCGCGTGGCGTCCGCCTCCGGCACCACCACGATCATGCCGATGCCGAGGTTGAACACCTTGGCCATCTCGTCGTCGCGGACATCGCCGAGGCGCTGGATCTCGCCGAAGATGCGAGGGACCTCCCAGCTCGATCGCTCGATCTCGGCATCGACGCCCTTCGGGCAGCACCCGCGAGAGGTTGCCGGGCAGACCCCCCCCGGTGATGTGGGCCACGGCCCGCACGTCGACCGCGGTCGAGCAAGGCCGTGACGGCCGGCGCATAGATCACCGACGGGGCAAGCAGCTCGTCGGCGAGGGTGTGCGCTGCGCCGTCGAAGGCCGGACCGTCGAGGGGCAGGCCGGCGCGTTCGAGCAGCACCCGGCGGGCGAGCGAGTAGCCGTTGGAGCGCAGGTTCGGCGACGGCAGGCCGATCAGCACGTCGCCTGCGGCCACGTTGCCGCCCGTGACCAGGCGGTCACGGTCGGCGACCCCGACGGCGAAGCCGACGAGGTCGAACTCACCGGCGTCCATGGCCCCGGGATGCTCGGCCATCTCGCCGCCGATCAGGGCGCACCCGGCCTGGCGGCAGCCCTCGGCCACCCCTTCGACGAGCTGCTCGATGTGATCGGGGTCGAGGCGGCCGACCGCGATGTAGTCGAGGAAGAACAGCGGCTCGGCGCCCTGGCAGACCAGGTCGTCGACGCACATGGCGACCAGGTCGATGCCGATGGTGGTGAAGCGACCGGTGGCCTGGGCCACCAGGGCCTTGGTGCCGACGCCGTCGGTGGACGACACCAGCACCGGCTGCGGTAGCCGTCGACAGTCGAGGGCGAACAGCCCGCCGAAGCCGCCGATGTCGCCGATGACCTCGGGCCGGAACGTGGAGCGCACCTTGTGCCTTGATGCGCTCGACGGCCTCCTCGCCGGCGTCGATGTCGACACCGGCGCCGGCGTAGGTCTCCCCGGCGGCGCCCTCCGACTCAGCCACCGTGCTCGCCAGGGGCCCGGGCGGGGTCGACGGTGCCGCCAGGTTCGGCTCGGGCGCGGCGACGCGGGCAGCGTGGCCTCGCCGGCGAGCAAGCCGTCGAACGCGGACTCGGGAACGGTGTCGCCGCGCCCGGTCGGATTCGAGCACGCCCTTGCTCAGGTTCACCGGCACCTCGACCGGGTAGTCGCCGGTGAGGCAGGCGTCGCAGAAGCCGGCGCCCGACCGCGCCGGTGGCCGACGACCAGACGATCGAGCGTCGAGGTAGGCGAGCGAGTCGACGTTCGAGGTACTCGCGGATCTCGTCGACGCTCAGGTTGGCGGCCAGCAGCTCCGACCGGGCGCCCGGTGTCCATGCCGTAGAAGCACGGCCAGCTGTAGGGCGGCGACGAGATCCGCAGGTGCACCTCGGCCGCCCCGGCCTCCCGCAGCATGGAGACCATGGCCCGGGTGGTGGTGCCCCGCACGATCGAGTCGTCGACCACGACGAGCCGCTTGCCCGGCGATGTTGTCGCGCAGCGGGTTGAGCTTCATCCGCACGCCGAGCGCCCGCATCTCCTGGTTGGGGGCGATGAAGGTCCGACCGATGTAGCGGTTCTTGACCAGCCCCTGGCCGTAGGGGATGCCCGACTGGCGGGCGAAGCCCTCGGCGGCGGGGATGCCCGACTCGGGGACGCCCATCACCAGGTCGGCGTCGACCGGCGCCTGTTCGGCCAGTTGCTCGCCCATGCGAACCCGGGCCTGGTGCACGCTCTGGCCGTAGAGCGGCGTCGGGGCGGGCGAAGTAGACGAACTCGAACAGGCAGAGGTTGGGGTCGATCGCCTCGGCGGGGAAGGCCCGCACCGAGCGGTGGCCGGTGGCATCGATGACGACCATCTCGCCCGGCTCGAGCTCGCGGACGAAGATGGGCACCGACGACGTCGAGCGCCGGGCTCTCCGAGGCCAGCACCCAGCCCTGATCGAGCTTGCCGAGGCACAGGGGCCGGAAGCCGTTGGGATCGCGCAGCGCCGATGACGTGGCCTTCGTCCATGGCCACGAACGAGAACGCGCCCTTCAGGCGCGGCGCCAAGGCGCAGCAGCGCCCGTTCGAGGGCTCGTCCGTCGGCGCTCGACTCCGGGTTCTTGCCCAACTCGTCGGCGAACAGCTCGGCCACGAGGTCGCTGTCGCTGGCCACCGTGCCGGGCAGCATCCCGGCCTCCGCGGCCAGCTCCTCGGTGTTGACCAGGTTCCCGTTGTGGCCGAGCGCAACTGGTGGTCGCCGATGTCGCGGTAGACGGGCTGGGCGTTGCGCCAGGTGCTCGAACCGGTGGTGGAGTAGCGGGTGTGGCCGATGGCCAGGTGCCCGTTGAGCGCGGCCAGCGTGCGGTCGTCGAAGGCGTTGGACACCAGGCCCATGTCCTTCACCACGGTGATGGTGTCCCCGTCGCTCACGGCCATGCCGGCGGCTTCCTGGCCCCGGTGCTGCAGGGCGTAGAGGCCGAGGTAGGTCAGGTGGGAGACGGGTTGGCCCGGGGCGTAGACCCCGAACACCCCGCAGGCCTCCTTGGGGGTGTCGTCGTCGATCCTGTCCTCGGGCACGCCAGGCGACGGACGACTGCTCGATCCCTCGGGGCTCACGACGTCAGCGTAGCGGTCGGCCGCGCACGCCCCGCGGCCACGTGGGCGAGGCGTCACGCCTGCACCGTTCCGGCGCCGAGCGCGTCGGGGAGACGACGCTCCCAGCCGCTGCGTCGCATCGGCGAGCGCCATGTCGAGCAGGCCCTTCACCGTGATCCGTTCGCCTCCGGCCACCCCGATGCGGGCGGTCGGCACGCCAGCCTGTTCGCAGGTGTTGAGCACGGCGGTGACGTTGTCGGGCTGAACGCAGACCACCACACGCGACGGGCTCTCGCTGAACAGCTCGGCGGGGTCGGGGATGCGGGCCACGTTGACGCCGAGGCCTGACCGCACCGCCATCTCGGCCAGCGTCAGGCCGAGGCCACCGGCCGAGACGTCGTGCGCACCCTCGAGCAGACCGCCGGCCACGAGCGTGCGCACGACCGACGCGACGGCGAGGTGGTGATCGGTGTCGAGGGCGGGCAGCCGCCCGCCGCGCTGGCCCCGGGCCGCGGGCCCACCTCGATCCGGACAGCTCCGGTTGGGTGACACCGATGAGCACGAGCCGACCGCCGTCGACCAGGCGCACACCGGGCGGCCGCCGGTCGAGGCGTCGATCAGCCCGAGGAGACCGACGACCGGCGTGGGGTCGATGTCGGGCCCAGCGACTCGTTGTAGAGGCTGACGTTGCCGCCGACGACGGGGATGTCGAAGGCCCGGCAGGCCTCGGCCATGCCGTCGATGGCCTCGGAGAGCTGCCACATCACCTCGGGATGCTCGGGGTTGCCGAAGTTCAGGCAGTTCACGAGGGCGAGCGGGCGGGCGCCGACACAGGCCAGGTTCATGCACCGACTCGGCCACGGTGAGAGCGGTGCCCTGCCGGGGATCGACGGCGCACCAGCGGTGGTTGCCGTCGGTGGTGAGCGCCAGGCCCCGGCCGGTGTCCTCGCCGGTCGACGGGTGCTTGAGCCGCAGCACGGTGGCGTCGCCGCCGGGGCCCTCGACGGTGTTCAGGAAGAGCTGGTGGTCGTACTGGGAGGACACCCATGACGTGTCGGCCAGCAACTCGAGGAGCTCCGACCCTGCATCGGCGCTCTCGGGCATGGGCCCTGCGTCGGCGCTCGACAGGCGGGTTGACTCGTCGAACGCCGCGGGACTGACGCAGGGCCGGTCGTAGAGCGGCGCATCCTCGTGCAGCGACGCCGCAGGGACGTCGGCGAGGACCTCGCCGTCGAAACCGTCGAGGATCCGAAGGCGCCCACCATCGGAATCGCCCGTGGCCGGTCCCGGGTGACCCGGCCGATCACGGTCGATCGGACCTCCCAGCGGCGCGCAGATGGCGAGCACCTGGTCGAGGTCGGCGGGCTCGACGATGGCCAGCATGCGCTCCTGGCTCTCTGGTCATGACCTCGAACGGCTCCATGCCCTCCTCCCGGCGGGGAACGGCGGTGACGTCGACGTCCATGCCCATGCCGCCGCGGCTGGCGGTCTCGCTCGTGGCACAGGACAGGCCGGCGCCGCCGAGGTCCTGGATGCCGACCACGAGCCCGGCGTCGAGCAGCTCGAGGCAGGCCTCGATGAGCCGCTTCTCCTCGAAGGGGTCGCCGACCTGCACGCTGGGCCGCTTGTCGGCATCGTCGTCCTCGTCGGAGAACCCGGCCGAGGCCAGCACGCTGACACCGCCGATGCCGTCGCGACCGGTGGTCGATCCGAGCAGCACGGCGAGGTTGCCGACGCCGGTGGCCTGGCCGAGCACCAGCCGCTCGGTGGGCAGCACGCCGAGGCAGAGCACGTTGACGAGCGGGTTGCCGCGGTAGGTCTCGTCGAACACCGTCTCGCCGCCGACGGTCGGCACGCCGACCGAGTTGCCGTAGCCCGAGATGCCGCTGACCACGCCTTCGGCGATCCAACGGCTGCGGGGGTCGTCGAGCGGACCGAAGCGCAGCGGGTCCATCGAGCGCGATCGGACGGGCGCCCATGGTGAAGATGTCGCGCAGGATGCCGCCCACGCCGGTGGCCGCGCCCTGGTAGGGCTCGATGGCCGACGGGTGGTTGTGGCTCTCGATCCGGATGGCGGCGGCGATGCCGTCGCCCACGTCGACGCACGCCGGCGTTCTCGCCCGGGCCCGACGAGCACCCAGCGGGGCCTCGGTCGGCAGCCGCTTGAGGTGGATCCGCGACGACTTGTAGGAGCAGTGCTCGGACCACATCACGGCGTACATCGCCAGCTCGAGATGGTTGGGGGCCCGCCCGAGGATGCGCTCGATCTCACCGTCCTCCTCGTCGGTCAGACCGAGTGCCCGATGGATGCCCTCGTCGGCGCCGTCGTCCATGCCGGCGACGCTACCCGTCACCTGCACGGTGACGAGACGGACCGACATCGGAGCCGAAATCCGAACCTGCACGGCATTGCCGAAATGGCGCCCCGTCGATTTCTGCCTCCAATGGTTCAATTGCACCTGTCGAACATCCTGTGCTTCAGTAGCGCACATGGCAGCCACCAAGCGGACATCCCGGCCCATGTCGGATGAGCACAAAGCAGCCCTCGCCGAGGGCCGGAACCAGGGACGAGCAGTCCGGACCTATCTCGAGGCGTTCGAGGCTCACAAGCCCAAGCGTGGCCGAAAGCGCACCCCGGAATCGATGCAGAAGCGGCTGCATCGGATCGAGAAGGAGATCCCGGAGGCCGATCCGCTGACCAGCGGCTGAATCTCATCCAGGAACGCATGGATCTCGAAGCCGAACTGGCCGCTGCCGAGGAGACCGTCGACCTCACCTCCCTCGAGGCCGGCTTCGTCGATTCGGCCCGGGCCTACGGCGAGCGCAAGGGCATCAGCTACAGCCGCCTGGCGGGAGCTCGGCGTCGCGGCCGCCACCCTCAAGGCCGCCGGCATCAGCCGGTCGAGCTGAGCCACGCGGCGTCGCTCAGCCCACGAGCGAACGCAGCATCGGCACGCCGTCATCGGTGCCCAGAAGGGCACTCGATGCCCGTTCGGGGTGGGGCATCAAGCCGACGACGTTGCCCTCGGCGTTGCAGATTCCGGCGATGTCGTCGACCGAACCATTCGGGTTGTCGACGTAGCGGAGCACGATCCGGTCTTCCGCCTTCAGCTGGGCGAGCGTCTCGGGGTCACAGGTGTAGTTCCCCTCGAAATGGTTGATCGGAATTCGCGCCACGTCGCCCACGTCGAGCTGGCTCGTCAGCGCGGTCGTGTTGCGCTCCACCCGCAGCTCCACCGTCGTGCACAGGAACTTCAGACCCCGGTTCTTCTGCAGAGCACCCGGGAGCAGCCCCGCCTCGGTGAGCACCTGGAAACCGTTGCAGACGCCGACGACGGGTCCACCGGAGCGGGCCAAGTCGGCCACGGCGCGCCATGACGGGCGAGAAGCGGGCGATCGCCCCGGGGCGGAGGTAGTCGCCGTGGGCGAAACCGCCCGGCACGACCACGGCGTCGACACCCTTCACGGTGGGGTCGCCGTGCCAGAGCACCTCGGGGATCCCCCCCACGAGGGCGATGGCCTCGACCATGTCCTGCTCGCAGTTCGAGCCGGGGAACAGCACGACCCCGACCCGTCGACTCACGTCGACGCTCCGGCGGGGGCTTCGGGACGCACATCGATCACGGCGTCCTCGATCACCGGGTTGGTGAGGAAGCGATGGCAGATGTCGTCGACCTCGGCGCGGGCCGCCGCCTCGTCGGCCGCCTCGATCGTGAAGCGGATGCTCTTGCCCACTCGCACCCCGCGACACCGTCGAAGCCCAGCGTCGGAAGCGGCGCGTTCGACGGTGGAACCCTGCGGATCGGCGATACCGGGGCGGAGCCGGACCTCGACGTGCACCGAGAAGATCATCGACACGAACCTATCCCGCTCAGCCCGGCCAATCGGACAGACGTCGACCCGTGATCATCTCGTACGCCCTGACGTACCGATCGGAGGTGGCTCTCACGACCTCGGGCGGCAACGGGGGCGGCGGGGGCTGCTTGTCCCACGCCAGTCCGTCGAGGAAGTCGCGCACCGGTTGCTTGTCGAACGACGGTGGCGTCGAACCGGGATGCCATGCGTCCGCGGGCCAGAACCTCGAAGAGTCGGGTGTCAGGACCTCGTCGGCCAGGACCAGGCGCCCGTCGATCGTTCCCAGTTCGAACTTCGTGTCGGCGATCAGGATGCCCCGCGCCGCCGCCCAGGCCGCCCCCCGGGTGTAGAGCTCGATCGAGACCCGACGAGCCTCCTCCATGACGTCGGAACCGACGAGCTCGCAGGCCGCAGTGAACGAGATGTTCATGTCGTGACCCTCGTCGGCCTTGGTGGAGGGGGTGAAGGTGGGCTCCGGGAGTTGCGCCGCCTCGCGCAGTCCTGCGGGCAGCGCCTCGCCGTGCATCGTTCCTGAGGCGGTGTACTCCTTCCATGCCGACCCGGTCAGGTAGCCGCGGACGATGCACTCGACCGGCAACATCTCGGCGCGCCGGCAGACCATGATCCGCCCCGCCCATTCGGGCCGCCGGGCCTCGACCGGCAGGTCATCGAGGCTGGTCGAGATCAGGTGGTTGCCCACGACATCGTCCAGCTGCTCGAACCAGAAGGCGGACATCGCAGTCAGGACGCGGCCCTTGCCGGCGATGGGCTCGGCCATGACCACATCGAACGCCGACAACCGATCGGACGTGACGAGCAGGAGCCGGTCGTCACCGAGGGCGTAGATGTCGCGGACCTTGCCCGAGTAGAGGTGCGGTAGATCAGGCGAGCTCACGGGGCCTCCCGGGCCGTTCAGAGGATGGCGCCCGGACGGTAGGCGGCTGCACCGGGATCGGATGCCACCACGCGTTCGATCCTCGCCACCACCGAGCGGACCTGCTCCGGCGCGGCCCCGACGAAGTCGAGCGGTTCGGACAGCACGTCGGCCAACTCGCTCGGGGCGAGGCCGAGTCGTGTGTCTGCGGCGAGGCGCTCGAGCAGGTCGTTCTCCTCGGCTCCCTCGCGGAGCCGGAGGGCTGCCCCCACCGCGTGCTCCTTGATGACTTCGTGCGCCTGTTCACGGCCGACCCCGTGACGCACCGCTGCGACGAGCACCTTCGACGTGGCGAGGAACGGGAGGTAGCGGTCCAGTTCGCGTCCGATGACAGCCGGGTAGTCCCCGAAATCGTCGAGCACGGTGAGGAACGTCTCGAACAGCCCGTCGACGGCCAGGAACGCATCGGGCAGAGCCACCCGGCGAACGACCGAACAGCTGACATCGCCTTCGTTCCACTGGTCACCGGCGAGGGCCCCGACCATGGTCAGGTGCCCGCGCAGGATCGCGAGGAAACCCCCGATGCGCTCGCAACTGCGGCTGTTCATCTTGTGCGGCATGGCCGACGAACCGACCTGACCCGGCCGGAAGCCCTCGGTGGCCAGTTCCTGGCCGGCCATGAGACGGAGGGTCAACGCGAAGCTGGCCGGGCCGGACGCCACCTGGACGAGTGCGGCGACGACGTCGAGGTCGAGTGATCGGGGGTAGACCTGACCGACGCTGGTCAGAACGGTCGAGAAGCCGAGGTGCCGGGCGACCCGTTGCTCGAGGGCAACGAGCCGCTCGTGATCGGCGTCGAAGAGGTCCAGCATGTCCTGCTGGGTGCCCACAGGCCCCTTGATGCCCCGTAGCGGGTACCGCACGAGCAGGTCGTCGATCCGGGCCAGCGCCTGCAGCAGTTCCTCGGCGGCGTTGGCGAACCGCTTGCCCATCGTGGTCGCCTGGGCGGGAACGTTGTGCGTGCGCCCGGTGACGACCACGAGCGCTTCCGCGCTCGCCCGCTCCGCCAACCGGGCGAGCGCGGCCACCATGCGGGAGCGCACGACCTGCAGGGCGCGCCGCACCTGGAGCTGCTCGACGTTCTCCGTGAGATCACGGGACGTCATCGCCTTGTGGATCTGCTCGTACCCGGCGAGCGCACAGAACTCGTCGATCCGGGCCTTCACGTCGTGGCGCGTGACCCGTTCGCGCCTCTCGATCGATGCCAGGTCGACCACGTCGATCACGGACCGGTAGGCGTCGATGACCCCGTCCGGCAGGTCGACGCCGAGATCGGCCTGCGCCTCGAGCACCGCCAGCCACAGCTCGCGCTCCAACACGACCTTGCGCTCGGGAGACCACAGGTCGGCCATCTCCGCGCTGGCGTAGCGGGCTGCGAGGACGTTCGGGACGGGAGTAGGCATCGGGCTCCTGGACGGCAGTTCTCGAGGGTCGCGGAGCGGGTCTCACTAGGTCGCGCGGCTCATCCTGCGCCCTCGTCTCGACCAAAGGGTAAAGCACACGGCCCGATCGGCCGTTGAGAGAGGGTCTGTTTCACGACCTGCGGGGACGCGCTGCGCCGATGACCTCACCGACCATCCCGAACCGCCCATCCGGATTCGCCTCGTCGTGCGTGCGACACCAGTTCGACCACGCCGTGGATCGATGCCGGACCTGCGACGAGCCGTTCTGCGCCGAGTGCCTGCTCTATGCCTTCGGCGACAACCAGCCGCCGTTCTGCATGAGCTGTGCCCTGGCGGCGTCGGGCGTTCGGGTCAGGGGCGCCAAGGCACCGAGAGTGTCCCGTCGTGAGATCCGACGTCGTGAGAAGGAGGCCAAGGCCGCCGCCGCGCTGCAGGCCCTGCCTCCCCCTCCGACACAGGTCGAGTGGTCGGTCCCGGAGCCCCCGGTGGCCGTCGAGAACTCGTCGGTGTCCGGCGAACCACGCAGCACGTGGCTCCACCACGGCGAAGCCGAGCGGCGCGAGAGCAGCATCGAAACGTTCTGACTCGCGCCGGTCGGCTCGAGAGCCCACGGGTCGAACCGACAGGACGGGTTCCCATCATGCTCAGGCGGTCGGGGGTTCGGCCACCTCGTCGGGCGCAGCGGGTGGCCGGGGCGGTTCAGCCACGATCGACCCGCGACGGGGCTCGGCCAGATCTGAAGGGACCTCGCCGGCCCCACGTAGGAGCGCGACCTCCTGGGCCAGCGTTTCGACCTTGTCCTCGAGGCGAGAGACGTGCATCGACAACGAGATCGAGACGAACAACAGGAAGACGATCCCGACGCTGAACACCAACGACGTCCCGAAGGCGATGCCGAGCGCCTCTGCGAAGCGGTCGATCAGCGGGCGGATCAACCCGACCAGGAACACGACGCAGGCGACTCCCACCCAGAACATCGCCCAGTTCTCCGACAGCCGACGTCGACGGACGATCTCGACGATCGTGACGAGCAGGAGCACGGCACTGATCATCACGACGATCTCGAGCCGGCTCATGGCTCGGACCCCCGTCGCGTCAACGGACGCCGTACCCGGTGCAACGCGATGACGAGGAAGAGTCGACCGAGGTGATAGGCGCTGCGCACGCCGTTGGCCGAAGGGGCTCCTCCCTGCCTCTCGTGCATCTGAACCGGGATCTCGCGGATCTCGAGACCCCAGTCGTGGGCCAGCAACAGGGCCTCGACGGTGTCCGACAGGTAGGCGGACGGATAGGCCACGGAGAATTCCGAGACGGCCCGGGCGCTGAAGGCCCGAAAACCGCTCGTGGTGTCGGTCAGGGCCACCCCGACCCGGCGAGACATGAGTCGCGCCAGAACCTTCATCATCGAACGACGGACTCCGGACACGGCGTAGGCGCCGGAACCTGCGAAGCGGGAGCCCACCACGAGGTCACCGCCCCTGCGGCGGACTTCGGCGACGAGGCGGCCGGCATCGTCGACCTCGTGCTGCCCGTCGGCGTCGACCTGGACGACGGCGTCGTACCTGCGCTCGGCGGCGAACCGGAATCCGGTCCGCAGGGCGGCGCCCACACCGAGGTTGAACGGGTGCGAGAGCACCATGGCCCCCGCGTCACGGGCCATCGCTGCGGTGGCATCGGTCGATCCGTCGTCGATGACCACCACGTCGGCGTCCAGAGCCGCGTTGACGGAGCGGACGACGGTGGCCACCGTCGACTCCTCGTTGAGCGCCGGGATTACGGCGAGCGTCGGGCGCAGGATGGTCTCCCAGGATTCTGAGCAGAGTCCCGTCGGAGCCGGAACCTGGAAAGTGTACGCGAGGGGCGACCGCGCTCAGGGTCGTGGGAGCCGTCGCCGTGTCGGTCGCTGCGGTACCTCAACCCGCGGCGATGTCGCGGCGAAAGCGCATGCCCCGCCACTCGAGCGACGACACGGCGTCGTAGGCCCGTCGGCGCGCCTCGGTGAGGTCGACCCCCTGTCCGGTCACGGCCAGGACCCGACCTCCTGCAGTGTGCAGATCCTCGGCCGAGCCCCCCGCCACACCTGCGCAGAAGACGGTCACCCCCTCGACCGCCATCGCCCGAGCCAGCCCACCGATGGGATCGCCCGTGCGCACGTCACGTGGGTAGCCCTCGGCCGCACACACCACGGTGACCGCCGCACCGTCGTCGAACGTCGGAACAGAGGCGAGTCGCCCCGACGCTGCGTCAGCGAGGAGCACACCGAGGTCGCTCGTCAGCCGTGGCAGCACGACCTGGGTCTCCGGATCACCGAAACGGACGTTGTACTCGAGGATCTTCGGTCCCTCGGCGGTGAGCATCACCCCCGCATAGAGCACCCCGCGGTAGTCGATCCCACGTCGACGGAGTGCCTCGAGCGTCGGCGCCACTGCATCTCGCATCACCATCTCGACCACGGCCTCAGTGGCGAAAGGGACCGGCGAGTAGGCGCCCATCCCTCCGGTGTTCGGTCCGGTGTCACCGTCCCCCAGGCGCTTGAAGTCCTGCGCCGGGGCGAGCGCGACGGCCCGGGTACCGTCACACACCGCCAACACGGAGATCTCCGGTCCGGAGAGTCCCTCTTCGATGACGACCGTCTGACCGGCCGACCCGAACGCGGCCCCCGACAGGTAGTCGACCACGGCAGCGCAGGCCTCGTCGATCGAGGACGTCACGAGCACCCCCTTGCCCGCGGCGAGGCCATCGGTCTTCACGACGTACGGCGGCGACATGGTGCTCAGGAACGCGATCGCGTCGGCCTCGTCGGTGAACGTGCCGTGGGCGGCCGTCGGTACACCGGCGTCGACGAGCAACTCCTTCATCCACGCCTTCGACCCCTCGAGGCGAGCACCGTCGGCGCCGGGCCCGAAGACGAGGTGACCCATGCGGCGGAGGCGATCGGCCAACCCGTCGACCAACGGCGCTTCCGGGCCGATCACGAAGAGATCGGCGTCGATCTCCTCGGGGGGAGCAGGGACCGACCCGGGGATGCCGGGGTTACCCGGTGTGACCACGACCTCGTGGTGACGGGCCAGAACCTCTGCCAGAGCGTGTTCACGACCGCCCGAGCCGACGACACAGACCCTCACGCGCGCCTCCTCAGGCTCCGAGCAACAGGCACCGACACCATCAGCCCTCGAAGTGGAGGAACTGCTCGCGCCCGGGCCCGACACCGACCAGGGAGATCGGCACACCGACCTGTTCCTGGAGGAAGGCCATGTAGGCCGACGCCTCGGGCGGCAGGTGCTCGCGCCGCGTGACCGCCGTGAGGTCGGTCTTCCAACCGGGAAACTCGGCGTAGACCGGACGGGCCTTGTGCAGCACCGACTGATGGTACGGCAGGTGCTCGTGGCGCTCGCCGTCCACCTCATAGGCCACACAGACCTTGACGGTGTCGAGGGCGTCGAGCACGTCCAGCTTGGTGACAGCGAGCTCCGACAGCGAGTTCAGGCGCACGGCGTGGCGCAGCATCACTGCGTCGAACCACCCGGTGCGACGACGGCGCCCGGTGTTGGTGCCGTACTCGTGGCCTCGCTCGACGAGGAGATCGCCGATCTCGTCGTGCAGCTCCGTGGGGAAGGGCCCCGCACCGACCCGGGTGACGTAGGCCTTCGCGATGCCGATCACCCGATCGATGTACCGCGGGCCCGACACCCGCCCCGGTGCAGGCGCCGCCCGCCACCGGGTTCGACGACGTCACGAACGGGTAGGTGCCGTGATCGAGGTCGAGGAACGTCGCCTGGGCGCCCTCGAGCAGGATCTGCTGACCCGCTTCGAGTGACTCGTGGACCAGGTTGACGGTGTCGGCGATCATCGGGGCCAGGCGGGGCGCACACTCACCCAGGTACACCTCGGCGATCTCGTCGGCGGACAGCGGGAGCTGATTGAAGACCTTCGCCAGGATGGCGTTCTTCTCCTTCAACACTCCATCGAGCTTCTGGCGGAAGATCTTCGGGTCCAACAGGTCCTGGACCCGCAGGCCCACCCGGGTGGCCTTGTCTGCGTACGCGGGGCCGATGCCCCGCTTCGTGGTGCCGACCTTGTTGCGACCGAGGTGACGTTCGGTGAGCTTGTCGAGCTCTTGGTGGTACGGAAAGATCAGGTGCGCGTTGCCGCTCACCTGCAGCCGACTGGTGTCGACGCCTTTGACGGCCGACACGTCGAGTTCGGCGAGCAGCACCCTCGGATCGACGACCACGCCATTGCCGATCACCGGCACGATGTGGTCGTAGAGGATCCCGCTCGGCACCAACTGCAGCGCGAAGCTCTCACCATCCACGACGATCGTGTGCCCCGCGTTGTGACCGCCCTGGTAGCGCACCACCAGGTGCATCTCCTTGGCCACGAGGTCGGTGAACTTCCCCTTCCCCTCGTCACCCCACTGGGTGCCCACGACGACGGTGGCTGGCACGGCGAACTCCTTGGTCTCTGCCCGCAGGAGCGGTGACATCGCAACGAAGCGACCGACACCGTGCGGGACGAACCGACAACCGTACCCCTCGGCACGGACCGGAGTTCCGCCGCGACGGACCGGAGGCCGCTCTCTGCTAAGAACGCAACGTGGCGAATCTGCTCAGCGGCACGCAGGTTGCTCCCGCGGGTGCAGCGGAGATCCCCGCTCCCGGTCGCCAGGGACTCGGCTACCGCCCGGGCCTCGACGGATTGCGCGGCCTCGCCGTCGCTGCGGTCCTCGTCTACCACGGCGAGTTCGTGTGGGCCAAGGGCGGCTTCCTCGGGGTGTCGACCTTCTTCACCCTGTCGGGCTTCCTGATCACCACACTGGCCCTCGACGAGCGTGTCGCGACAGGACGGATCGCACTGGCCTCGTTCTGGCGCCGTCGGTTCCGCCGGCTGCTCCCCGCGTCGCTGATGGCCGTCGGACTGGCCATCGCCATGGCCCTCGCGGTCGGGGACAACACGCAGCGAGTCAACCTGCCCGGCGACGTCCTCGGTGCCCTGGCCTATGTCGCCAACTGGCGATTCCTGCTCTCCGACCAGTCCTACGCCGACCTCTTCGCCGCCCCGTCACCGCTCCTGCACTTCTGGAGCCTCGCCGTCGAGGAGCAGTTCTACCTGCTGTTCCCGCTCGTGGTGGCCGGGGTCTGGTGGGTCGCTCGCCGCACGGGCATCTCCGATCGTCACGCCGACGACCAAGCAGGCGATCGGCGGCTCCTCGGTGGCGTCCTCATCGTCCTCGCACTCGGTTCGCTGTGCGTCACCCTGTTCGCCGGCTTCGACCAGGAACACATCTACATGGGCACGCTGACGCGAGCTTTCGAGGTCCTGGTCGGCTGCCTTCTCGCCGTCGCAGTGCACACCGCCGCCACCAGCGGAGCTCTCGGACGATCAGGATCACGCCAGCGCCTCGTGGCCGCCGCCGGCACGATCACCCTCATCGGCGCCATCGTCGCCTGGGTGATGGTCCCCCAGACCGACGAAGCCCTGTACCGGGGCGGACTCGCCGTCTACGCCCTCGCCTCGACCATGACCGTCCTGGCCGCGTCGCTGTCGATCGGCCCTGTGGCCGCGGTGCTCGCGACCCGACCGCTGGTCCACCTCGGCCGCATCTCCTACGGCGTGTACCTGTACCACTGGCCCGTGTTCCTGTGGCTTCGCCAGGGCACCGATCTCGATCGCTGGCCGGTCTTCCTCATCGGGTCCGCCATCGCGTTGGGGTTGGCCGAAGCCTCATCCCGCTGGCTGGAGCGACCCGTCCGCATCGGTCGGCCGCTGCTACGCACCCGACCCTGGAAGCTGGCCACCCCGGCCATCGCGGTACTCGTTGTCGCATCATTTCTGGTCAAGGCCGACACGCCCCCGCCCGTGATCGACCTCACGTCGGCGAACGAAACGATGAACACTCCGGCTGCGCCACCGCCGCCCACCACCTGGGCCCCCGAAGTCGGCCCACCCTCCGCACGGGTCGCCTACTTCGGTGACTCCACGGGCCTGATGACCGGCTACGGGTTCACCGACTGGTTGGCGCTCACCGACCGGGGGCTGGCCGTCCCCGGTGGCGCCACTCTCGGGTGCAGTCTCATGGGAGGCGACGCGATGCGCCTCGGCGACCGGACCATCGAGGGGCCACCGGGATGTCCGGAATGGCCCACCACCTGGGCCCGAGCCGTCGCCGACGGGGCGCCGAGCACCGTGGTCGTCCAGACCGGTGCGTGGGACGTCCAGGATCGTCGCCTCGGCGACGACCCGACCTGGCGAGGCCCGGGGGACCCGGTGTACGACGCTGCCCTTCAGCAGCGAATGCTCGAGGCCATCGACATCCTCAGTGCCAACGGAGCCATGGTGGTCTGGCTCCAGGGCCCCATCCCGACAGAGGGACGCGAGGGACGCCTTCCCGACCCGGCCTACGACGCCGTGGCCCCGCGAATGGCTCGCATCAACGAGTTGATCGGGGAGTTGCCGTCGCTCCGACCAGGCCGCGTGATGGTCGTCGACCTGGCCGGATGGTTCGAGGCAACCGGCGAACAGCAACGCCTGCGGCCCGACGGGATGCACTTCAGTCGGGAGACCGCCGCCGAGGTGGCCCAGCGCTTCCTCGGCCCGGCCATCCTGGGTCCGGACTGGTGGAACCGACCGTTGCCTCCACCTGGCTGAACGACCGCCGGCAGGGGTTCGGTCATCAACGGAGGTGCACGGTGCCCACGACTACGATCGCCCTGATCCGGGGCGGTCCGCAGGAACCGCACGCCGGTAAGAGGAGCTGCGTTGACGAGTACTCGAACCGAGCCGGCAACCGGGCCTGAGCCTGCCACCCGGCCCGACCGCCGATGGGCCCTCGCCCTCGGCGGAGTCGCGCTCCTGGGCCTGGCGTGGCGGGCGATCTACATCCTGCACTGGCGACGGGACCACCCGGTCTGGGGTGACGCGTACTTCTACCACTACGGGGCGAACCTCCTCGCCGACGGCTACGGATTCATCAACCCGTTCCGGTTGCTGATCGACGGGCTCAACCAGCAGGCCGCGGATCACCCGCCCGTCTACACCGTGTATCTCTTCCTGTTCTCCCTTCTCGGGATCCGCTCTCCGGTCGGCCACATGTTGGCCACGGCGTTCATCGGAACCGCCACGGTGGTGCTGGCCGGACTGATCGGGCGAAGAGTGGCCGGCAAAGGGGTCGGGATTCTCGCCGCGGTGATCGTGGCCTTCTACCCGAACACCTTCTCGTGGGACGGCATGCTCCTGTCCGAACCCATGGCCCTGTTCGCGGTCATGCTGTCCGTCTGGCTCGCCTACCGCTTCGTCGACCATCCGACCCTGCTCGGGATCGTGCTCCTCGGCGCCGCCGTGGGCCTGGCCACACTGTCCAGGGCAGAACTGGGCCTCCTTGCCCTCCTCATCGTCGTTCCGTTGGTCCTCCGCCGCTCCCATCTCACGTCCTGGCGCGCCCGCATCGGCTGGTTGGCCGCGTCCGGAGCGGCCTGCGTCGCCGTCATGGCCCCATGGGTCGTGTTCAACATGACGCGATTCGACGAGCCGGTGTACCTGTCATCCGGCTTCGAGATCACATTGTCCACCGTCAGCTGTGACAAGACGTACTACGGCGAGCTCACCGGTTACTGGAGCCTCGAATGCGTCTTTGGCTACCTGGAGCCGGCCGGACTCACGCCGCTCAACAGCGACGAGTCGGAGCGCGGACAACTGCTGCGCCGGGAGTCGCTGGACTTCATCGGGGAGAATCTCGATCGCGTGCCCACCGTTCTCGTGGCGCGGTGGGGTCGGGCGCTCGGGATCTGGAATTTCCAGCAGGGCATCGACCTGGACGCCTTCGACGCCGGCCGCACCGATTGGGTCGCTCGCTGGGGTGCGATCAGCTTCCTCGTACTGCTGCCGTTCGCGGTCGCTGGCGGGATCCTGCTGCACCGTCGAGGCAAGGTCGTCTACCCCCTCGTCGCTCCGTTCGTCACGGTCTTCGTCACGGCCACGATCACGTTCGGACAGCCTCGCTACCGAGCCCTGTCCGAAGGGGCACTGAGCGTTCTCGCGGCGGTCGGGATCGCGGCACTCTGGACGGCGGTGAGATCACGCCTCGGAAGCCAGCCCACGACAACCCCCGACGAAGGCGACCCGGACGCCGTCCACCACTCGACCGCTCCGATCGGAACCGGGCCCGGGGGTGGCGTCGATGAGTGACGTCCTCGACGCGCCACAACAGCCCACCCCCCAGGCGGAGCCTGCCCCGCCCGAAGATCGGTGTCCGCCGATCGCCCCACGCGATCGACGCTTCTACACGTGGCTGGTGCTCATCACCGGCGCCGGCCTGGCCTGGCGCGTCGTCTACATCTGGGTGTGGCGCCGCGACATGGTCGTCTGGGGCGACGGCTACTTCTACCACAACGGCTCCATTCTCATCGCCGAGGGGAAGGGGTGGATCAACCCCTTCGCGTACTACCTCAAGGACACCGTCAATCAGGCCGCAGACCACCCCCCTGCGTACCTCTTGTTCCTGGCCGGGGTGTCCTGGTTGGGCGGCACCGGGGTCACCCCCCACCTGCTGGCGTCAGCCGTGCTCGGCAGCGCCACGGTCTTCGTGTCCGGGCTCGCCGGACGCCAGTTCGGAGGGGCGCGGATCGGGCTCATCGGCGCAGTTCTCGTCGCCTTCTATCCCAACGTTTGGCGGTGGGACGGTCTGCTGCTGTCCGAGACCATGGCCATCTTCGCCGTGGCCCTCACGGTGTGGTTGGCCTACCGGTTCTGGCGGTCCCCGAACCTCTACTCCGGAGCCGTCCTCGGCGCCGCCGTGGGGCTCGCGGCTCTGTCGCGGGCCGAGCTGATCCTGCTGAGCGTCCTGGTCGTCGTCCCGCTCTGCCTCCTCGTGCGCACCGTGAGTTGGGCCAAGCGGATCGGCTGGCTCGCCGCCGCAGGTGCGGCCTGCGTGATGGTCCTGAGCCCCTGGGTCGCGTTCAACCTCACCCGTTTCGACCAGCCGGTGTTGTTGTCGAACGGCTTCGAGATCACGCTGGCCACCTCCACCTGCGACTACACGTTCTACGGGCCGACCACCGGCTACTGGAGTCTCCAGTGCTCACTCGACTACCTGGCCAAGAACGGGTTCGACGAGGCCACGGGTGACCAGACCGCGCGAGGCGAGATCCTGCGCCGGGAGGCGCTCGACTACCTGTCCAACCAGAAACGCCGCCTGCCGATCGTGGTCCTGGCCCGATGGGGCCGGATCACCGGTCTCTGGAACCCGGTGCAACAGGCCGAACTCGACGAGTTCAACGAACGGGAGACCGACTGGGTGCCGAAGGCGGGCGGCGTGATCTGGTACCCGATGGCGGCCGCCGCCATCGCCGGTGCCGTGCTGCTGCGCCGAAGGCGGATCCCCGTGATGCCGCTCGTCGCACCACCGATCATCGTGATGGTGATCGTCACGATGTTCTTCGGCCAGGCCCGCTACCGAGCCATCGCCGAGGGAGCCATCGCACTTCTCGCTGCGGTGACGATCGACGCCCTCGTCCGGTGGTTCCGGGCCCGAGGATCCCCTGGCTCGGCGGACGACCAGCCCGGTCAGCCCGCGGCCACGGCCAGCAGCTCGAGCAGGCGTGGCGAGAGCCAGGCTCCGCCGGCATCGGAGTAGTGCGCCCCGTCGCGCGGTCGTGGACGGATGTCGTCGACGACCTCGGGACACGGGGGGCCCGTCGGGCACATCATCGGGTTGAGATCGAGCACTCGGGTGTCGACCGGGTGCTCGGCGGCGTAGCGTCGCAACAGCTCGTTGAGGTGCACGGCTTTGCGAGCCAGGTCCGCATCGCCCGAACCGAGATCCGATCGCTCGGCGTTGGGGGCCTGTAGGACGAACGTGAGCACCGAGTCGGTGCCTCGGAGGACCATCGCTCTGGTCTGGTCGATCTGTTCCATGAGCATGGCATCCGCCTCGGGCGTGGCGAACCGGTAGACCGATCCGTCGACCAGACGGTCAGCGGTCTCCCACGAGCTCATCCACAGCACGGTTCCGGCCCCCGAGCGGGCCGCCACACCATCGACGGCAGCCGGCAGGCCGTCCTCGCAGGGCTGGGACCAGCTGAAGGGGATGCCGTCATCGTCGACCGGGAGACCGCCGACCAGGCTGCATCCGGGCCGGGCCTCGGCGGCGAACGGGATGCCGGCGTCTCTGGCCGCGGTCGCCAATTGGGGAGCGAGCGACGCCGCCACTGAATCGCCGAGCAAGAGGACCTTGCCGATGTCTCGAGGCGCGGGCACATCAGGCACGGTCGTCACCGGCGGCTCGGCCGTGGTCGGCACGTCCTGGACCTCGTCGCCGATCGACAGCACGGCATCCGGGGAGGCGACCAGGTACTGCGGCGGAGGTACCGCACCGCGGGTGCTGACGAGGATCGTGCCTGCGACCAGCACGACCGCCACAGGGACGGTGGCCAGGCCGACCCAGCCATGGAGCCACTTGCCGTGCCGAATGGGCTGCTCGAGGAGGTAGTACGACGCCAGGGTGGCGCCGACGGTGACGCCGGCCCGCACCGCGAACAGGGCGAAGCCCTGGAGCTCGGTGTTCCCTTCGTGGATGAACACCAGGACGGGCCAGTGCCACAGGTACAACCCGTAGGAGATGGCGCCGACGTAGCACAGCGGGCGAAGAGAGAGCAGCTGGGAAACGACACTTCGGTTGGTGAGGGCGAGCGTGAGGATGACCCCCAGCACGGCGACTTCGACGACGAGGAAGCCCCACGGGTAGAGCCAGGCGGTGCGGTCGGTGACGAACATCGCCATCGCGACCAGCGCCGCGAGCGACCCCAACCCCACGATCTGGAGGACGCCGGGAGCTCGGAGTGGTTGCGCACGGCGGAGACGGAGCGACGGCCGGTCCGCCAGCCGGGCGAGTCCGACCGCCACGAGCGCGCCGAGGAGGAGGCCGTGGGCCCGGCTGCCGGTCCCGTAGTAGGCCCGTGACAGATCGCCGCCCCCGGCCAGCAGAGCCATCGCCACGATCGAGGCGATGGCTCCGACGACGCAGAGCCCGACGAGCCAACGGACCCGGCCTCGCCCGAGCCGCAGGGACGCCACGAAGAGCAGCGGCCACAACAGGTAGAACTGCTCCTCGATCGCCAGCGACCACATGTGACGCAGGGGCGAAGCCATCGACACGGCCGTGAAGTACGACTGCTCCGAGAAGATGAAGTGCCAGTTGGCGGCATAGAACAGCGACCACAGGGAGTCGCTGCGCACACCGTCGAGTTGGTCGGCCGGAAGGGCGATCGCCGCCCACACGGCCACGACGACGAGCACGATGAACAGCGCGGGGAGGAGCCGACGAGCCCGCCGGATCCAGAAGGCCAGGAGGCCGATCCTGGCGTGACGACCCCACTCGGTGAGCAGCAACGAAGTGATCAGGTAGCCCGACAACACGAAGAAGACGTCGACCCCGAAGAACCCGCCGGGCAGCCAGTCGGCGCCGAAATGGTACGCGAGGACGAGCAGGACCGCGACCCCGCGAAGTCCGTCGAGGGCGGGCATGTGAGGGAAGTGGGTGGGCAGCCCGCCTCGGCGATCCGGACCGGCGACCGGCGGCGCACTCGAGCCCGCAGGCGACGACGGGTCGGGGCCACCGACCTCCACCTCGCCGGTGATCGTCATGTGTCACACCTCCTCACCCATGAGCCGATCCGCCACGATCGATGGTAGGCGGGTCGAGGGCGCCGACGTCGTCGGCCGTTCACCACGTGCGCGGCGCCAGGCCGACGGCTTCGTCGACCTGGCCACGTAACCAGGGCCACACCTCACCGAGGCCGGTGGCACGATCCCAGTGCAATCCGTCGAGCGTGCCGGCGAGGGGGCCACCATCCGGCCCCGCGGACCCAACCCAGCTGCCGTAGTCGAGCACTCGCACCCCAGGGACGCCGGAAGCGATCTCACGCTGCAGGTCGGCGACCACGGCCGTGCTGGCGACGATGCGCTGCCATGTGGCGTCATCGGGGCCCGTCCGTCGTGGGTACTCGTCCCGGTTCGGCAATGCCGGCGTGGCCCACAGCACCGGGGTGCCGGCCGGGACGTGGGCTGTGAGCCATCGCAGTCGCTCGCTCTCGGACCCACGCCACCACGCCTGCCACTCGGGATCGACGGGCGTCAGCGGCCGCGCGGGATCCGCATCGAGCGATCGGCGAACCCACGTGGCCGACCCACCCACCGCCCAGATCACGACGTCCGGCGGTCCCGACATGGCCAGGGCCTGTGTCCAGCGGCCCTGCCAGTCACGACACTCCTCGCCCTGGTCGACGGGCCGACCCTCGCCGTAGCCCATCCACACCTTCGCCACCCCTGCGCCGCCCTCGCACGCCGGCACCGCCAGGTCCACGAGCTGGTACCGGTGGTCACCGTTCCGGTGGGCGTAGGCGACGGTCTTGGCGGAGTCGTCCCGGTAGAAGTCCTGAGCCGGGTTCCGACGCCCGCTCAACCAGTCGATCAGGACGTCGATCTGGCTGTCGCCGATCAACCACACGGTCACCGGCTGTGACGGATCACGGGGCGCGGGCGGGCTGGCCAATCCGTCCGGAGCCGCGACGGCGGCCGGAGCCGGGACGGGGACCGGACCCACGTCGGACGTGCTGGGCGATGCCACGGTCGTGGAGCTGTCGAGCGGCACCGCCGCGGGCACCTCCGCGGCGGCGGTCTCCCGGGCACGACCGACTTCGGTCGGGACGATCCCCATGACGATCACGCCGAACGCGGCGACCACGCCCACAACCAACGCACGGCGTGGTGCCGCCAGGGCCCGACGGAGCCGCACAGGCGTCTCGACGATCCGAAACGACAGCTCGGCCAGCACGAGGGTGAGCACCAGCTTCACCAGGGCAGGCGTGTCGAGCCACACCTCGAGGGGCCAGTGGATGAGGTAGATCCCGTACGAACGAACGCCGAGCCACGAGCCGACGGCCCACGCACCCCTCACCGAGCCGAGCGTGGCGCCGGAGGCGACGATCGCCACGCACGACACGACGGCCGTGACCGGGAGGAACAAGGGCACGCCCGTCACCGTCGAATAGTCGACGAGCCGGGAGGCCCCGATGATGACTCCGACGGCGAGGATCGCGACGAGTCCGAGCAGCGTGCGGAATCGGGACCGAGCCAGCTCGGCGACTCGTGACAACGGGAGGACGAGGGCGACCAGGGCGCCGATCAGGATCTCCGCGGCACGGGTCAGCGTCGAGAGGTAGGCGGTTGCCGGATCGACCGCCTGCGAGAGCCCGAGGGCCAACGAGGCTGCGAGCGCGACTGCGATCACGATCGTGAACACCCGCCGTCCCCCCCGCAGCGCCACGAGCGCGACCACCGGGAAGACCACGTAGAACTGCTCCTCGATGGCCAGTGACCAGAAGTGCTCGACGGGCGAGGGCTGAGCGAACAGGGCTCCGTAGTCACCGCCCGTTGCGATGAGGAACCAGTTGTAGACGTAGCCGACGGCGGCCACGATCTGCACACCCATGTCGGTCGGCGACGGCAACCACAGCGCAGCCACCGCCACGATGCCGAGGACGGCGAGCGCAGCCGGCATGAGTCGGCGGAAGCGGCGGCCCCAGAACCTACGGAGGTCGACAGTGCCGGTTCGGGCGTGCTCGTCGACCAGGAGACCGGTGATGAGGTAGCCGGAGAGGGTGAAGAACAACGAGACGCCGAGGAACCCCCCCGGCAGGACCTCGGGCCAGAAGTGGAAGACCACCACCAGGGCGACCGCCAGGCCTCGAAGCACGTCGAGCCCTGGGAGATGGATGCGACTCCCGGCCGACGTCGCCTCGGCGCTCGGATGGCGCGGAGTCGTGGGGCCGGAGGTGGTCGGGCTCGACGGGCCGAGGTTGAGATCGGCCGGTACGGCACCCTCTGACACGGGCGACAGACTATCTATGGGCCCCGAAGCTCGGACTCGCGCCCGCCGGTCGGTCAGAGAGACGAGAGGGGAGTTCCACCGACGCCACCGCGGAACGCATCGGTGAACTGAACACGATCGGTGAGCCTGCGATGCTCTACCGTGCGGTCGACCCGGACGTCACCGGAGGACGACGGTCCCGTCGTCGGTGGCGTCGACCACGACGGTGTCGCCCTCGCCGTAGGTGCCCTCGAGCAGGGCCAGGGCCAAGGGATCACCGATCTCGCGCTGGATGACCCGCTTCAGGGGCCGCGCGCCGTAGGCCGGGTCGAATCCCTCGGCGGCGAGCGCCAGCTCGGCGGCGGCGGTCACCTCCAGACGGATCCGACGCTGGGCCAACCGGCTCGTCAACGACTGGAGCTGGATCACGACGATGCGGATCAGATCCTCTTCGGTCAGCGCCCGGAACCGCACGATGTCGTCGATGCGGTTGATGAACTCGGGCTTGAAGAAGTCACGAGGATCACCCGGCAGGTTCGACGTCATGATCAGCACGACGTTGGTGAAGTCGACCGTCCGACCCTGGCCGTCGGTGAGACGGCCGTCGTCGAGCAGTTGGAGCAACACGTTGAACACGTCGGGATGGGCCTTCTCGATCTCGTCGAGCAGCACGACCGAGTACGGTCGCCGCCGCACGGCCTCGGTGAGCTGGCCGCCCTCGTCGTAGCCCACGTAGCCGGGCGGAGCACCGATGAGCCGGCTCACGGAGTGCTTCTCCATGTACTCACTCATGTCGATGCGCACCATGGCCCGCTCGTCGTCGAACAGGAAGTCGGCGAGCGATCGCGCCAGTTCGGTCTTGCCCACACCCGTGGGGCCGAGGAAGAGGAACGAGCCGATCGGACGGTTCGGGTCGGAGAGCCCGGCGCGACTTCGGCGGATGGCGTTGGCCACCGCGACGACGGCTTCGTCCTGACCGACGACCCGGTCGTGGAGGACGTCCTCGAGGCGGACCAGCTTGGCCATCTCGCCCTCCATGAGCCGGCTGACGGGTACACCGGTCCACTTGCCGACGACCTCGGCGATGTCCTCCTCGTCGACCTCTTCCTTGAGCATCTTCTGGTCGGACTGCAGCTCGTCGAGCGCAGCCGACGCGTAGGGCCACCTGTCGCTCGACGTCGGGGAGCTGGCCGTAGCGGATCTCGGCCGCCTTCTCGAGGTCGGCCTCGCGTTCGAGGTCGAGGCGCTTGGTCTCGAGCTGCTCCTTGAGTGCCCGGATGCGGTCGATGGCGTCCTTCTCGGACTGCCAGTGCGCCTTCATGCCGACGATCTGCTCGTTCAGGTCGGCCAACTCGTCGTCGAGGCCCTCGAGCCGGTCGGCCGAGGCGACGTCGGTCTCCTTGGCCAGCGCCACCCGCTCGATCTCGAGCTGGCGGATACGACGCTCGACCACGTCGATCTCCGTCGGCATCGAGTCGATCTCGATGCGCAGCTTCGACGCGGCCTCGTCGACGAGGTCGATGGCCTTGTCGGGCAGGAAGCGGCCGGTGAGGTAGCGGTCGGACAGCACGGCGGCGGCAACGAGGGCGGCGTCCTGGATGCGAACACCGTGGTGGACCTCGTAGCGCTCCTTGAGACCACGGAGGATGGCGATGGTGTCCTCGACCGATGGCTGGTCGACGAAGACCTGCTGGAAGCGACGCTCGAGGGCCGGGTCCTTCTCGATGTGCTTGCGGTACTCGTCGAGGGTGGTGGCCCCGATCATCCGGAGCTCGCCCCGCGCCAGCAGCGGCTTGAGCATGTTGCTGGCGTCCATCGAGCCCTCGGCGGCGCCGGCGCCGACGACGGTGTGCATCTCGTCGATGAAGGTGATGACCTCGCCTTCGGCGTCGGTGATCTCCTTGAGCACCGCCTTGAGGCGCTCCTCGAACTCGCCGCGGTACTTCGCCCCGGCCACCATCGAGCCGAGGTCGAGGGAGATGACGCGCTTGTTCTTGAGGCTCTCCGGTACGTCGCCCTCGACGATCCGCCGCGCCAGGCCCTCGACGATGGCCGTCTTGCCGACGCCCGGCTCGCCGATGAGGACGGGGTTGTTCTTGGTGCGGCGCGACAGGACCTGGATGACCCGGCGGATCTCGTCGTCACGACCGATGACCGGATCGAGCTTGCCCTCGCGGGCGGCCTCGGTGAGGTCGCGGCCGTACTTCTCGAGGGCCTGGTACTGTCCTCGGGGTTCTGGCTGGTGACACGGTGGCTGCCCCGCACGTCGGCCAGCGCGGTGAGCAGGGTCTCGCGATCGACGCCGAGCCGGTCGGCCAGCGCCAGCGAGCAGATGCTCGGTCGACAGGTACTCGTCGGTCAGCTCGGCACGGAACTCGTCGGCCCGGTCGATGAGCGCGGTGAACTCGCGGCCGACGCGGGAGTCCCCGCCGTAGGCCTTCGGCAACGTCGCCAGCTCTTCTTCGACACGGTGCTTCAACTGGGCCGGGGCCACGCCCACCTTCTGCAGCACCGGCAGGACGATCCCTTCCTCCTGACCCAGGAGCGCGAGAAGAAGGTGATCGGGGGTGACCTCGGGGTTGCTGGCCGACCGGGCGGTCTCGATGGCGACGTTCACGGCGTCCTGGGTCTTCAGGGTCCAGCGGTTCGGGTCAAGGGCCATGGTCGACGGTGCTCCTCGTCGTAGATCGGAGTGCGGGCCGGGCCACCCAGCCTGACTATCAGAAAACCTGATGGCGATTGTATCAACTCTCGCGGGTGGCGAAACCTTCCCGGGTCGATAGTTTGTCGCCGACGCCGAGCGCCGCGGGGGTCCGGACCATGCGCACCGAGCAGGATCGCCAACCCACTTCGGTCCGCGCCGATCCGACCGTGTACGGCGCGGTGCGCGACCACACCGAGTGCCTCGCCGATCCGCTCGGCCCCGAGGATCAGGTCGTGCAGTCCATGCCCGACTGCAGCCCGACCAAGTGGCACCGCGCCCACACCACCTGGTTCTTCGAGACGTTCCTCCTGGGTCCCCACCACCGCGACCACACGCCCGTCGACCCGAGCTACGCCTACCTCTTCAACAGCTACTACGAGGCGGCGGGCGCCCGACACGCCCGCCCGCGCCGTGGGCTGATCACCCGACCCGACCGTCGACGAGGTCACGCACTACCGCCGCCAGGTCGACTCGGCGATGCACGAACTGCTCGACCGCCTCGACGACCTCGATCCCACCGTCGCCGACCTCGTCGAGCTCGGACTGCACCACGAACAGCAACACCAAGAGCTCCTGCTCATGGACGCCAAGCACCTCTTGTTCCAGAACCCGACGCAACCCGCCTACGACCCCGGAAGTCGAAACGGATCGTGGTCGGCCGCCCCACCGGCTGGATCGAGCACGGCGGCGGCATGGTCGAGATCGGGGCCGACACGCGACGGCTTCTCGTTCGACAACGAGGGCCCTCGCCACACCGTGCGCCTCGAACCCTTCCGGATCGCCGATCGCCTGGTCACCTGCGGCGAGTGGGCCGACTTCATCGCCGACGGCGGCTACCGCCGGGCCGAGTTCTGGTTGTCCGACGGCTGGGCCACCGTCAACGCCGAAGGCTGGAACGCACCGCTCTACTGGGACGTCGACCAGCGCACGCATGGCAGCGTCTTCACGCTCGGCGGCCGACCGACGTCGATCCCGGCGAGCCGGTCAGCCACGTCAGCTACTACGAGGCCGACGCCTACGCCCGCTGGGCCGGGGCCACGGCTCCCCACCGAGTTCGAGTGGGAAGCGGCCACTCGGCGACATCCCCGTCCGCCGCCGGTCGACGCTGGTCCGATCCACCCCTCGGCCGACTCCCGTCGACGCCGACCCGATGAGCGTCTACTCCGTCGGATGGCAGTGGACCGCCAGCGCCTACAGCGCCTATCCCCGGCTTCCGAGTCGCCGACGGCGCCGTCGGCGAGTACAACGGCAAGTTCATGGTCGACCAACACGTCCTGCGAGGCGGCGCGTGCGTCACCCCCGACGGCCACGCCGCGACCCACCTACCGCAACTTCTTCCCGCCAGCCGCACGATGGCCCTTCACCAGCGTCCGTCTGGCCGCCGATGCCTGATCACGACCAGCTCGTCATCGACGTGCACCTCGATCCGGACGACTGGGCCACCCAGCTCGCCGAGCAGACCCGCAGCGGGCTGCGGCAGAAGCCGCCGACCATCCCACCCGTGTGGTTCTACGACGACACCGGCTCGGAGCTCTTCGACGAGATCACCCGGCTCGACGAGTACTACCCGACCCGGGCCGAGCGTCGGATCCTCGAGACCAACGCCGCCGACATCGCCCGCCGGACCGGTGTCGACACGCTGATCGAGCTCGGCTCGGGCACCTCGGAGAAGACCCAGCTCCTCCTGGACGCCTTCACCGACCACGGCACGCTGCGGGGGTTCGTCCCCTTCGACTGCAGCGAAGGAATCCTGCGATCCTCGGCCGAAGCCACGGCGGCGGCCCGCCCTCAACTGGACGTTCACCCGGTCGTCGGCGATTTCCACCGTCACCTGGGCCAGCTCCCGAGCGAGGGGCGCCGCCTGATCGCCTTCCTCGGGTCCACGGTGGGCAACCTCACGCCCGCGCAGCGCTCACGGTTCTTCTTCGACATCGACGCCACGCTGAACTTCGGCGACGCGTTCCTCCTCGGGACCGACCTCGTGAAGGACCCTGCTCGGCTCGAGGCCGCCTACGACGACCGTGCCGGGGTCACGGCCGCGTTCAACCTCAACGCGCTCAACGTGCTCAACCGCGAGCTCGGGGCCGACTTCGACCCGACGTCGTTCTCGCACCAGGCGCACTGGGACGACGAGAACCGATGGATCGAGATGCGCCTCGTCGCCACCGAGGAACAGACCGTCGTGCTCCACGGCCTCGACGACCTCCGGGTGAACTTCGGGCCCGGCGAGTGGCTCCGCACCGAGATCAGCGCCAAGTTCACGACCGATCAGGTCGTCGACGAGCTCTGGGAGGCGGGACTCGTCGTGGACGAGCAGTGGCTCGACCCTGACGGAGACTTCGCCCTCACCCTCGCCCACCCGTACTGCTGACCGCCCGTCGCCACAGACGAGAGACCGAGGTTGGGTCAGTCCCGGTCGAAGAGCCGTCGACCCTCGCCGAACCGGGCCAGCGACTGACGCACCGGAACGAGGTCGCGCCGGTAGTGCTTGTGAGTGCGCTCGACCGCCCGATCGGCGTCGGCGAGCACTCGGTCGAGCTCGGCCCGGAGCCGCTCGAGCTCGACTTCGAGCTCGAGGACCCGCTTCACCCCGGCGAGGTTGAGCCCGCTCTCGGTGAGCTGCTGGATGCGGCGCAGGCGCTCGATGTCCTCGTCGCTGTAGCGGCGGCTCCCACCGCCCGTACGCGCGGGGGCGACGAGGCCCTTGCGCTCGTAGATCCGCAGCGTCTGCGGATGGACCCCTGTCATCTCGGCGGCGACCGAGATGACGTAGACCGCACGCGAAGGTCGGGTGCCGCGGGGACGAGGCCGAGCGTCGGACACGGTCGTCACACTCCGAGGTGGGCCCGGGGGGACTCGGGAAAGGCATCGGCGAGCGCTTCGACGGCGTGACGCTGCTCGTCGGTGAGGGATGTCGGTACCGCTACCTGGATGGTGACCAGCAGGTCACCGGCCGACTTCTTCGTGGTCACCCCGCGGCCCTTGACCCGCAGCACCTTGCCCGACGGAGTTCCCTCGGGGAGCTTGAGGGTGACGGTGGAGCCGTCGAGCGTCGGGACGGTGAGTCGACTTCCCAGTGCGGCTTCGGCGAACGTGACCGGAGCCACGAGGGTGAGGTTGACACCGTCCCGCCCGAACACCGGGTCGGCGCCGACGTGGACGAGCACGAAGAGATCGCCAGGCGGACCTCCGTGGCGGCCCGCTCCTCCGCGGCCCTTGAGCCGGATGCGCTGACCGTCGTCGACGCCGGCGGGGATGCGGACCTTCACCTCACGTGCGCGGCGCTCGACCCCGCTGCCACGGCAGGCGTCGCAGGGATCGACGATCACGGTCCCGCTCCCCCCGCACACCGCACACGGGGTCGAGAAGGAGAAGAGACCCTGGTTGTCGTCGAGGACACCTCGCCCGTGACAGGCCCCGCACTCGCTCGGGACGGTGCCCGGCTTGGCACCGGTGCCGTGGCACGTCGAGCAGGCCGCATCAGACGTGAGGTGCAGCGTGGTCGTGACACCCGAGACGGCCTCACGGAACGGCAGGTGGAGCTCGGCCTCGAGGTCGGCGCCACGCTGGGGACCGGCGCCACGCGAACCCGCTGCCCCTCCGCGCCCCCGGCGGCCGAAGAGGCCGCCGAGAAGGTCTCCGAGGTCGCCCGCCTCGAAGTTGGCGCCGCCGCTGCCACCGAATCCGCCGGGGAACCCACCGGCCCCACCCCCGCCGGTGAACCCACCGGTGGGGCCCAGGGTGCGGACCTCGTCGTACTCCTTGCGCTTCGCCTCGTCGCCGATGACCTCGTAGGCCGCCGACACCTCCTTGAACCGGTCCTCGGCGACGGTGTCGCCGGGGTTCGCGTCAGGATGCAGCTCGCGGGCGAGCTTGCGGTAGGCGCTCGTGATCTCCTTGGCCGTCGCCGTCTCCGAGACGCCCAACACCTTGTAGTAGTCCTTGTCGAACCATTCACGTTGCGGGGCCACAGCTGGTCACCGTCGTCCCTTCCCGTCGCCCTCGGCGACGTCGTGACCGGCTCGGGGGACCCGGGTCATCCGCGTACCTTGACCATCGCCGGGCGCAGGACCCGGCCCTTCCAGGCGTACCCGGTGCGCAGCACCTCGACCACGACCGACTCCCCACCGTCGCCCGATTCGTGGAGGACCGCCTCGTGATGCGTGGGGTCGAAGGGTGAGCCCTCCGGGGCCATGCGCTCGAGTCCGTCGCGCTCGAGGACCTCGAGCAGCATCTTGGCGATCGGTTCGACGTCGGCGGCACCGTGGCCGACGGCAGCGTCGCAGGCGTCCAGGACGACCAGCAACTTGTCGACCAACGCCGTGGCGGCGCGCTCGCGCACCTCGGCGTCTTCACGCGCCGCACGCTTGCGGTAGTTGTCGAACTCGGCCTTGAGCCGCAGCAATGCATCGCGGTACTCGTCTCGTTCGGCGACGACCGCGAGAGGGTCGACGTCGGCGGCGCGCTCGTCATCGGCGGGGGCGTCGCCGAACCCGCCCTCGGCCACCGCAGCAGCCTCGAGGAGCTCGTCGTCGGTCGTGGTCGGGTCGGTGGCGGGGTCGGACCCCGCCACCCCCTCGTCCGCGGCGCTCACTGACCCTCGTCGTCGACGATCTCGGCATCCACCACGTCGTCGTCGTCAGGAGCCGACGCACCCGGGCCGGCGGAACCGCCGGCGGCGGACTCCTCGGCCGCGGCCTGCTGGTACAGCTTCTGGGTGAACTCCTGGCTGGCCGCCATCAGCGCTTCGGTGGCGGTCTTCATGGCTTCCAGGTCCGAACCGGAGACGGCCGTCTTCAGGTCGCCGAGCTTGGACTCGACGTTGGCCTTCTCCTCGGCCGAGATCTTGTCGCCCTGGTCCTTCAAGAGCTTCTCGGTCTGGTACACGAGCGTGTCGGCCGAGTTGCGCACCTCGGCCTCTTCGCGGCGCTGCCGGTCCTCCTCGGCGTGGGCCTCGGCGTCCTTCACCATCTGGTCGATGGCGTCCTTGGAGAGCGACGACTGACCGGTGATGGTCATCGACTGCTCCTTGTTGGTGGCGCGGTCCTTGGCCGAGACGTGGACGATGCCGTTGGCGTCGATGTCGAAGGTGACCTCGATCTGGGGCACGCCTCGAGGCGCGGGCGGCAGGTCGACGAGCTGGAACTTGCCGAGCGTCTTGTTGTAGTTCGCCATCTCCCGCTCGCCCTGCAGCACGTGGATCTCGACCGACGGCTGGTTGTCCTCGGCCGTGGTGAAGACCTCGGTTCGCCGTGTCGGGATGGTGGTGTTGCGCTCGATCAGCCGGGTCATGACGCCGCCCTTGGTCTCGATGCCCAGCGACAGGGGAGTGACGTCGAGGAGGAGGACGTCCTTGACCTCGCCCTTGAGGACACCCGCCTGGACGGCGGCGCCGACGGCGACCACCTCGTCGGGGTTCACGCCCTTGTGGGGCTCGTTGCCCGTCATCTCCTTGACGAGGTCGACGACCGCGGGCATGCGGGTGGAGCCGCCGACGAGGACGACGTGCTCGATGTCGCCCTGGGTGAGACCGGCGTCCTTGATGGCCTGCTCGAAGGGCTTGCGACAGCGATCGAGCAGATCGGCGGTGAGCTCCTGGAACTTGGCCCGGGTGAGCTGCTCGTCGAGATGGAGGGGGCCGTCCTGGGTGGCGGTGATGAAGGGGAGGTTGATCTGGGTCTGCTGCACCTGCGACAGCTCGACCTTGGCCTTCTCGGCCGCTTCCTTGAGGCGCTGGACGGCCATGTTGTCCTTGGACAGGTCGACGCCGTGGGCGGTCTTGAAGCTCTCGACGAGCCAGTCGATGATGCGCTGGTCCCAGTCGTCGCCACCGAGGTGGGTGTCGCCGTGAGTGGACTTGACCTCGAACACGCCGTCGCCGATCTCGAGCACCGAGACGTCGAAGGTGCCGCCGCCGAGGTCGAACACGAGGATGGTCTGATCGGAGGCGTCCTTGTCGAGCCCGTAGGCGAGCGCCGCCGCCGTGGGCTCGTTGATGATGCGCAGCACCTCGAGGCCGGCGATCTGCCCGGCCTCCTTGGTGGCGGTGCGCTGGGCGTCGTCGAAGTAGGCGGGCACGGTGATCACGGCCTGGGTGACCGTGTCGCCGAGGTAGGCCTCGGCATCGCGCTTGAGCTTCATGAGCGTGCGCGCCGAGATCTCCTGGGCCGTGTAGTCCTTGCCGTCGATGTCGAGCTTCCAGTTCGTGCCCATGTGCCGCTTGACGGAGCGGATGGTGCGGTCGGGGTTGGTGATGGCCTGACGCTTGGCCACCTCGCCCACGAGGACCTCGCCGTTCTTGGCGAAGGCCACCACCGAGGGCGTGGTGCGACTCCCCTCGGCGTTGGGGATGACGACGGGGTCGCCACCCTCGAGGACGGCGACGACCGAGTTGGTGGTACCGAGGTCGATACCGACAGCCTTGGGCATGACATGTGCTCCTGGAGTTGGATGACAGGGGATTCGAGCGATCCTGGAGCACCACGGACCGAAGTCACACGACACCACCAGGAAAGTTGAGTGTGATCGTACCAACTTCTCCACGGGGCTCCTCATTCCCCGATCGGGAAGATTCCGGGTGCCGACCGCGGCCGGTGCGTCGACGATCGGGACAGGACGCGTGGGGCAGACTGAGACCATGACCACCCGACTCGTCCTGCTCCGACACGGCCAGAGCACCTGGAACCTCGAGAACCTCTTCACCGGCTGGTACGACGCCGACCTCACCGACCAGGGGCGTACCGAGGCCGTCGCCGCCGGTCCGGCGATGGCCGCCGCCGACGTCGCCCCGGACGTGGCCCACACGTCGCTGCAGGTACGGGCCATCCGCACCGCGAACCTCGCCCTCGACGAGCTCGACCGGCTCTGGATACCGGTGCGTCGCTCGTGGCGCCTCAACGAACGCCACTACGGGGCACTGCAGGGGATGGACAAGAAGAAGGCCACCGAGGAGCACGGCAAGGACCAGGTGTTCGAATGGCGGCGCAGCTACGACACCCCGCCGCCGAAGCTCGCTCTCGACGACCCGCGCCATCCCCGCTTCGATCCCCGCTACGCCGGGCTCCCTCCCGACGTGTTGCCGGCGTCGGAATGCCTGGCCGACGTCGTGGCCCGCATGCTGCCCTACTGGTACGACGGCATCGTCCCCGACCTGCGCGCCGGGAACACGGTGCTCGTCGTCGCCCACGGGAACAGCCTCCGGGCCCTCATCAAGCACCTCGACGGCATCTCCGATGCCGACATCGCCGAGGTCAACCTCCCGACCGGCGTACCGATCCTCTACGAGTTGGGCGACGACATGATGCCCCTGGCCGCGTTGCCCCTCGTCGAGCGCTACCTCGGCGACGCCGAAGCGGCAAGGGCCGCGGCCGAGGCCGTGGCCCGCCAGGCGGGCTGACCGGTCTGACGCGAGCGCCTCATTCACACGGCGTCGTCGCCGAGCTCGCCGGTACGGATCTACATGATCGAGCCGACCGGCGACGTCCGGATCCTGCCGTCCCCGATCCGTCGATCCCGGCGGGGCGGCGATGGCCTCGTTCGCCACGTGTGACGGGCGGGGGACCTCTTGCTGACAGGAAGCTGACGTCGTTCACACGCGGCCGTACGCGAGAGAGGGGCCCGGCCGAACGGCCGGGCCCCTCTCCTGGTTCAGGTCCTGCGTCGAACCCGGGTCAGACGGCGTCGTCCCCGAGCTCACCGGTGCGGATCCGCATGAGCGAACCGACCGGGAGGGTCCAGACCTTGCCGTCACCGATGTTGCCCGTCTGGGCGGCATCGGCGATGGCTTGGGTCACGCCGGCGACGTCACCGTCGGCGACGATGGCCTCCAGCTTGATCTTCGGCAGGAAGTCCACGGTGTACTCCGCACCCCGATAGGTCTCGGTGTGCCCACCTTGGCGGCCGAAGCCCTTCACCTCGGTGATGGTCATCCCGGAGACACCGGCCGCCTTGAGGGCGTCCTTGACGGTGTCGAGGGAGTGGGGACGGATGACTGCAGTGATGATGGTTGCCATGAGGTCGATCTCCTAACCCTTGGTGGAAGCGAGGAGTTCCTCGCCCATGCCGGCCAGGACGTCGTCGGAATAACCCGGCGCGCCGTGCTCGGTGATGTCGAGGCCCTCGAGCTCCTCGGCGGGACTGACCCGGAGGATACCGATCGCCTTGAGGACACCGAAGAGGATGCCAGTCGTGATGACCACCCACGCGATGATGGCCAACGCCCCGAGGGCCTGGGTGCCCAGAAGGCTGCCGCCACCCCCGTCGAAGACACCCTCGTCGATGGCGAACAGGCCGGTGGCGATGAGGCCCCACAAGCCGGACACCGCGTGCACGGAGACCGCACCCACCGGATCGTCCACCTTGAACACCCGCTCGATGACGAGCACCGCAGGGACCACGATCAGCCCGGCGATGAACCCGGTCACCAGGACGGGGACCACATCCATGTTGCCGACGCCGGCACAGATGGCGACCAGACCCGCGAGGAGCCCGTTGCCGGCCATCGAGACATCAGGCTTCTTCAGCAGCAGCCACCCGGAGATGAGGGCGCCGGTGGCACCGGCGCACGCCGCGAACAGCGTGAGCACGGCGATGATCGGCACCGACATGTCGGCCTGGAGAGCCGAGCCGGGGTTGAACCCGAAGAACCCGATGAACAGGATCATCACACCGGTCAGGGCCAGGGGGATCGAGTGCGCCGGGATGGCACGGGGCTTGCCGTCGCCACCGAACTTGCCGATGCGGGGCCCGAGGATGATGGCGCCCATGAGCGCCGCCACACCACCCGTGAGGTGGACCAGACCGGAGCCGGCGAAGTCGATGAATCCACGCTCGGCCAGCCAGCCGCCGCCCCACTGCCAGCTCACCACGACCGGGTAGATCAGGCCGGTGATGAGGACGGTGTAGACGAGATAGGCGACGAACTTCGTCCGCTCCGCCACGGCCCCGGCCACGATGGTGGCGGCGGTGGCGGCGAAGGCGGCCTGGAAGAAGAAGTCGGTGGAAACGCTGAGCGGGTAGAAGTCAGGCCCGAGGGCGGCAAGATCCGGGAGCGGATCCATCAACCCCGGTATGCCCCAGCCGGCGAAGCCGAACCAGCCTCCTCCGTCGCCACCGGGATAGGCGAGGCCCCACCCGACCAGTGCGAAGACGAGCACGCCGAGTGCGGCGTCCATGAGGCTCTTCATCATCATGTTGGCCGAGTTCTTGGCCCGGGTGAGACCCGCCGCCAGCAGGGCGAAACCGGCCTGCATGAAGAACACCAGCACGCCGGCGATGAAGATGAAGATGTTGTCGAGGATCACCGTCTGTGCGACGTCGGCGGCGGTACCGGTGAACCGATCGGTCAGTTCGACCTCGACGACGGTGACGTCGACTGAGGCGCCTCCGTCTTGTGCGATGGCAGGGAGGGCACCGAGCAACAGCACTGCCGCTACGAGACCCCCTCCCAGGAGCATCTTCATACGCATACTTCGTTCCTTTCGGGTTGTTCCTCGGGGTGACGGGGACGGCATCCGCATGCGGTGGCACACGACGGCCATGACCTCCGTCTGAACAGTTCCTGACCCTACGAGAGCGGGATTTCCGGACAATCTCCCCTCTGTTACGTCCGGCCGTCACTTGTGTGTCCGGCATGTTTCCGGATCGGTGACCGACCGACGTCAGGCCGATCGGACCTCGGAGGTGGAGGCGTCGACCGGCGCCGCCCGCCCGGTCGAGCCCACACCGGGGTCCTCACGCACCTGCTCCAACAGATAGCCCCTCGAGCGGACCGTCTTGATCACCAGAGCCAGGGAGGCGATGCGCCGCCGCACGCGCAGCATGTGCACGTCGAGGGCGTTGCGCCCCGGCGCACCCTGCGGCCAACCGGCGCGGGCCAGCTGGTCGCGACTCACGACCGCACCGAAGCGGTCGAGCAGCGCGCCCATCAAGCGGGCCTCGACCGGGGGGAGCGACACCCACGCCCCGCCGCTGCGCAGGACGCCATCGGGATCGAGCACCGGTCGATCGGGCTGGTGGGCGGCGAGGCGCACGAGCACCGCACACGAGCGCGCCTCGAGGTCGTCGTTGCTGACCGGCATCCGGACCCAGTCCTCGAGACAGTCGAGAAGCGCGGGCGGAGCGGTGTCCTGGTCGAGCAGCAGGAGCCGAGGCCGGCCCTGCTCGACCAGCGACGCACGACGATCCTGTTCCTGGGGCCAGCGCAGGAGTACGACATCCACCCCCTCGACCGTAGGAAAGCGCTGTTTCGAGGACGTTTCCCGTCGGTGAAGAGACCGATGCCACACCATCCGATGGGTTGCCGCGCCTCGACCGGAGCGCAGGCCCACGTCCGCCTCCGTAAGCTGACCACCATGGCTCGAGACGCATGGCTCACCCACCTGGCTCAGGTGCCGATGTTCGCCCACTGTTCGAAGAAGGAGCTCCAGCAAGTGGCGCAGGCCACGATGGAGGTCTCCGCACCGGATGGCCGAGTGCTGGCCCGTGAGGGCGAGCCCGGCCACGAGTGCTTCATCATCATCGAGGGCGCCGCCGAGGTGTCGCGCAACGGTGCCGCCGTCGCCACCCTCGGCCCGGGCGACGTCGTGGGCGAGTTGGCCCCCCTCACCGGCGGGCCTCGCACCGCCACCGTGACCGCCGACGGCCCGGTCAACCTCCTCGTCATCGGTCAGAGGGAGTTCGCCGCCCTTCTCGACGAGATCCCCGGCTTCGCCAACCGTGTGCTGCACGAGCTGGCCCAGCGCTACGTCGAACTCGACGAGCGCGCCAACGGCTGACCGCCCCCAAATGCGAGCGGGTCGCCACCCGCGAGTACGTTTGGCGACTGTATGGACGCCACGAAGAAGCGCCTCACGGCACCCCAACTGGTTCTACTCCTCGGTCTCGGCATCGCCGTCGTCACCGCCGTTTCGGGCATCGCCTCGGGGGTGTTCAGCCACACCGAGGACAACCCCGTCACCCGTGAGGTGTTCGGCGGGATCCCGTGGTATCTGAAGGTCGCCTTCTACACGATCATCCCGGCACTGCTGATCTACGGCGCCGTCATGTTCAGCCAGCGGGTGACGAACTGGACCCGCGGCAAGCCCGACAACCGGGCCACCACGTCCAAGAACGTCAAGCGACGCCTCGGCGACTTCCGCGCCGGGGTCTACATGCAGACCCTGATGCGCGACCCCGCCGCCGGCATCATGCACTCGCTCATCTACTTCTCGTTCCTCGTCCTGCTGGCCGTCACCACCGTGTTGGAGATCAACCACCAGCTCCCCGAGAACCTGAAGTTCCTCACCGGGCGGGTGTACCAGGGGTACTCGTTCATCGGCGACGCCGCAGGCCTGGCCCTCTTCATCGGCGTGATGTGGGCCATCGTGCGCCGCTACGTGCAGCGCCCCTATCGCATCCGCATCAAGTCCAAGCCCGAACACGTCGTGATCCTCGGCGTGTTCCTGTCCCTGACCATCACCGGCTTCATGGCCGAGGGCTTCCGCATCGCCGACGAAGGAACCCCGGGGTTCGAGAAGTGGTCGTTCGTGGGCTACCCGATCGCCCTGCTCGTCGACGGGGGCAGCAGCCTCGCCGGCTGGCACCAGTTCTGGTGGATCGCTCACGTGGTCACGTTCATGGCCTTCCTGGTCATCCTCCCCGTGACGATGCTGCGTCACATGTTCACGTCGCCGTTGAACATGTACCTCAAGGACCGTGACCGCCCCAAGGGCGCGATGAAGCCGATGCCCAACCTGATGGAGACCGAGCTCGAGAGCTTCGGCGCCTCCACCATCGAGGACTTCACCTGGAAGCAGCTCCTCGACACGGACGCCTGCACGATGTGCGGTCGGTGCACCGCCGTCTGCCCGGCGCAGAGCACGGGCAAGCCCCTCGATCCCCGTGAGATCGTCCTCAAGACCGGTGAGGTGATGGCCGCGACCGGCTCGCCGCAGGTCTCCCCGCCGATCGGCGTCGATCCCGACATCGTCATCTCGGCCAACTCCGTCTTCGAGCGCATCACTCCCGAAGAGGTCTGGGCCTGCACCACCTGCAAGGCGTGCGACGAGAACTGCCCGGTGAACATCGAGATCCTCGACAAGATCCTCGACATGCGCCGCTATCTGTCGCTGATGGAATCGAACTTCCCGACCGAGCTGGGCAACGCCTACCGGTCGATGGAGAACTCCGGCAACCCGTGGGGGATGAGCCAGAACGAACGGGCCGACTGGGCCGACAAGATCGAGGGCATCGAGATCCTCGACGGCACCAGCCCCCTCGAGGCCGACTACCTCTACTGGGTCGGCTGCGCGGGCTCGTTCGACGACAAGAACAAGAAGGTCACCCAGGCCATGGCGCAGCTCATGCAACGCGCCGGCGTGTCCTTCGCCATCCTGGGCCCGTCGGAGATGTGCACCGGTGACCCCGCCCGTCGGTCGGGCAACGAGTACATCTTCCAGATGCTGGCCATGCAGAACGTCGAGACGCTCAACGGCATGGGCGTGAAGAAGATCGTCACGCAGTGCCCGCACTGCTTCAACACCCTGGCCAACGAGTACCCCCAGCTGGGCGGGCACTACGAGGTCGTGCACCACAGCCAGTTCATCGAATGGCTGATCGATCAGGGCAAGCTCGACCTGTCGAGCGCCCGCCTCGACGAGCGCGTGGTGTACCACGACTCGTGCTATCTCGGCCGCCACAACGACGTCTACATGGCACCGCGCAACGTGATCGGATCACTCGCCGGGATCGAGATCGTCGAAGCCGAACGCAACGGCACCAAGGGGATGTGCTGCGGCGCAGGCGGGGCACGCATGTGGATGGAGGAGCACACCGGCAAGCAGGTCAACGTCGAGCGCTCCCAGGAGCTCGTCGCCACCGGCGCGGGGAAGATCGCCGTGGCCTGCCCGTTCTGCTACATCATGATCGACGACGGGGTGAAGGGTCAGGGGCTCGAGGAGGACGAGGTGCGGGTGGCCGACATCTCCATGCACATCCTCGAGGCCATCGAGCAGGGCGAACGTGAGGGGAACCAGATCAGTGCCGGAGCGGTCGACGACTGACGAGCCCGGGGCGGTCCTCGTCGTCGCCGACAACGCCGACGCCGCCCAGCTGCTGGCCCGGCTCGTCACCGGCGGCGGCTTCCGCGCCCAGGTGGCGCAGTCGCCGGAATCCGCGCTCGTCGACATCGAGGACGCCGAGCCGCCGTTCGCCGCCGTCCTCCTCGACCTCGAGCTGCGCCACGGGACGAGCAGCCTGCGCGCCCTCGCCGACATCCGCCGGCTCCCCGGCACGCCCGGGCACGTGCCGGTCGTGGTGTGCAGCTGGGACGACGACACCCGCGCCCAGGCGTGGATGACGGGCGTCGACGGCTACCTCGTGCGCCCCTTCGCCGGCGCCGATCTGCAGGCGGTGATCGCCGAGGCGGTCGCCCGGCCCGAGCACCAACGTGAGGACCACCGCAAGCGCCAGCTCGGCCTACCCGGCGTCAAACCGCCTCGCTGAACGCGGCGACCCTCGGGGCGATCAGGAGTCGGTGAAGTTCTCCCAGTAGCGACTGGGCCGCGGCCCCACCTGGCCCTGGTACTTCGAGCCGACCGCGGCGGAACCGTAGGGGTTGTCGGCCTCGGTCGACATCCGCAGGAAGCTGATCTGACCGATCTTCATGCCCGGGTAGAGGGTGATGGGCAGCGTGGCCACGTTGGACAGCTCGAGGGTGAGCTGACCGTCCCAACCCGCATCGACGAAACCGGCCGTGGAGTGGATGAGCAGGCCGAGGCGACCGAGGCTGGACTTGCCCTCCAGGCGGGCGACGAGGTCGGCCGGCAGACGGACCCGCTCGCTGGTCGAGCCCAGGACGAACTCGCCGGGGTGGAGGATGAACACGTCGTCCTCGCCGATCTCGACGAGCTCGGTGAGTTCCTCGAGGTTCTGCTTCACGTCGATGTAGCCCATCGTGTGGTTGCGGAAGACCCGGAAGTAGCGGTCGATGTGCAGGTCGACGGAGGAGGGCTGGATGCACGAAGGGTCGAACGGGTCGATCTCGATGCGTCCTGCCGCGAGCTCCTCGCGGATGGTGCGGTCGGAGAGGATCACGAGCGGTGAGGCTAGTGCTCCGCCCGACCACGACCCGGCGGCCCCCACCGCCGGCTGCGGTCGGCACCTGCTCAGGGGGCGAAGGCGCGGACCGCCCGTTCGACGAGGGCACGGCGCCAGGCGTCGTCGACGGGGCCGCGGCTGATGAGGCGTCGGTAGAACAGCGGCCCGACGACGACGTCGATCATGGCCTCGGGATCGGTGTCGGCAGCGACCTCACCCCGGGCGATGCCGCGGCGGACGACGGCCAGGCTCAGCTCACGCTTGTCGAGGACGAAGGCACGGTGCAGCCGCGCGAACTCGTCGTGGCGTTCGGCGGCGACGAGGGTGGCGGGGATGGCCCTTCCTACGGAGCTGCACAGGATGACCCGGTCGAGTCGGGTGACGACGGCGTGGAGGTCGTCGACCAACGACCCGGTGTCGGGGACGTCCGAGATCTCCTGGGTGAGCAGGCGCAGGGCCGAGGCCAACATCTCGGCCTTCCCCGAGTAGCGGCGGTACACCGTCGACCTGGCCACGCCGGCGCGGGCGGCGACGGCCTCGATGGAGACCCCTTCGAAGCCGCGCTCGGCGAAGAGCTCCACTGCGGCCGTGGCGATGGCGGCGTCGGCCTCGCCGCTGCGAGGTCGCCCGAGGGTCGAGCCGTCGATCGCGGACAGGTCGCTGGTGATGCTCTCGGCGGTCATGCGTCGGCCACCGGCTCGTCGACCGAGCGGGCGGAGCCGTCGAACGCCACGTAACCCTCGCCGGCGTGCTCGACGTCGAACTCCTCGGCCTGGATCTCGGTGTCGGCATCGGCGGCTCGGGCGGGAAGGAACGCCAACGCCACCACGACGCCGAAGCCCGTGGCCAGCGCGGCGACGGCGACCCCGTAGTGCACGGCGTCCACGAACGAGAGGCGGGCCACCTCGACGAGCTGTCCGGCGAGGTCGGCGAACCCGGCGGAACGCAGTTGGTCGGCCACGCCGAAGGCGGCGCCGATGGAGTTCTCGGCCGCCGCCGCAGCTTCAGCTGGTACCGGCACCCCGGCGAAGAAGTCGCTCAAGCGGGCGCCGAAGGTGGAGGAGAGGACCGAACCGACGATGGCCACCCCGAGAGCGCCGCCGACCTGCCGGGTGGTGTCGTTCACGGCCGACCCGACGCCGGCCTTGAACAAGGGCAGCGAGCCCATCACCGATTCGGTGGCGGGGGCCATCGTGAGACCCATGCCGAACGACATGAGCATGAGGCGCCAGAAGATGTTGGCGTAGGGCGTGTCGGCCTGGAGCCCGATCATCGACAAGAGCCCCACGGTCACGAAGCCGAGGCCCAGGGCCACGGTGAACTTGGTGCCGATGCGATCGACGAGCTTCGGGCTCAGCGGCGAGACGACCATCATCGTGAAGGCGAACGGGATCATCCGCACGCCGGTCTCGAGCGGGCTGTACCCGAGCACGAACTGGAAGTACTGGGTGAGAAGGAACAGCGAACCGAACATGGCGAAGAAGACGAGGGTGATCGACGCCGAGGCCGCGGTGAACCGGGGCTTCTTGAAGAACGAGACGTCGAGCATGGGGTGGTCGGTGAACGACTCCCACCAGGCGAACACGAGGAGCAACCCGACGCCGAGGGTTCCGGGGACGACGATCTCCGGACTCGTCCAGCCCTTGGCCGGACCCTCGATGATGGCGTAGAGGACACCGGTGAGCCCGGCGATCGACAAGAAGGCGCCGAAGGGGTCGAGACGCGGGTGGGACAGGTCCTTCGACGTGGGGATGAGGACGAACCCGGCGACGAGACCGACGACGACGATGGGGACGTTCACGAGGAACACCGAACCCCAGTAGAAGTGCTCGACGAGGAATCCACCGGTGAGCGGGCCGAGGGCCCCGCCGAGCCCGGCGACGCCGGCCCAGGCCCCGATGGCCTTGCCCCGCTCGCCGGCGGGGAAGAGATTGGTGATGATCGAGAGGGTGGCGGGCATGATGAACGCCCCGCCGATGCCCATGAAGGCCCGGGTGGCGATGAGCTGGCCCGACGACGTGGCCATGGCGGCGGCCAGTGACCCGAGCCCGAAGATGACGAGGCCGATCTGCAAGGCACCGCGCCGACCGAAGCGGTCACCCAGGCTGCCGGCGGTGAGCAGGAGGCCGGCGAACACGAGGGTGTAGGAGTCGACGATCCACTGGAGGTCGGCCGACGTGGCGTCCAGGTCCTCCTGGATGGTGGGCAGGGCCACGTTGAGGATCGAGTTGTCGAGGACGATGACGAGCAGGCTGAAGCACAGCACCACGAGGATGAGCCACCGGCGCTCGAACGCCCTCTCCTGGATGCGTTCGGCGTAGGTGCTCACGGGACTCCTCGAACAGCTGAACTTACGCGACGCTCGCGTCGCGGAATGTGAAGTCAACCAGTGACCACTGCCGCCGGCAACCTCGATGCACCGAGACCCGTGGGGACGTACCGCTACAGGCGGCGGATCGACCGACGAGCCATCCGGGGCCCGCGACGGGACGGGCCCTGCCCACTCAGGCCGATGAGCCGGAGCACCCGGCCCCGATGGGGCCGGTAGGGCTCGAGGAGTTCCAGCATCACGACGTCGTCGCCCCGTCGCTCACCGAGGAAGCACCAGCTGACCTGATGGGGGAGGTGGAAGTCGCCGATGCTGACGGCATCGGCGTCGCCCAGGGCGATCCGGGACACCTCGGCGATCGTCCACGCGCCCACGCCGGGAATGGCCTTCATGCGGGCCGCGGAGGAGCCGACGTCGTCGACCACCTCGTCGAGACGGTGCTGCACGGCCGCGATGCGACGCACCGTGTCGGCCCGCTTCCGCTCCACGCCGGCTCGGTGGTACTCCCAGCTCGGCAAGGTGACGAGCTCCGCCGATGCCGGGGGGAGCCGCAACGCAGGTTCGCCCGGGCCCGGCGCCGGCCCACCGTGCCGCTCGACCAGGGACCGGTACGACGCCCACGCGTCCTTCCCGACGACCTTCTGTTCGATGACCGTGGGGACGAGGGTCTCGGTGAGCGCCCGCGAACGAGGCATGCGCAGCCCTTCGTGCCGGCGGTGCGCGGCACGCACGAAGTCGGCCCCGGGAGCGTCGAGCGTCTCGATGTGAGCGGCGAAACCGCCGACGTCGTCGTCCTCACCCACCAGCTCCGCGACGTGTTCGACGACCCACGCCGCCCCCGGTCCCCACGCCTCGGCCTCGAGCACCGCCTCCGTGGGGTCTGCTCCGAGATGAAGCGTGGCCGGGCCGTCCGGACTGTTCGTGGCCCGCCAGAGTCCGGTTGCGGTGAGGCGCAGGGTGGGGTCGCCTCGCCCGCGGCGCATCGGGCCGAGAGTGTCGTCGAGGTCGAGCGGGCCGGTGAGGCGGATCCGGTCGCGGACGTCGGCGGTCGACACGGTCACCGCCGGTCGGACGGCGGCGGGACGATCAGGAGTCGCCCATCCCGGGCATGTTGTGGATGTAGGACTTCTCCTCGACCCGCTTGGCGATGCGCCAGCCGTCGGGAGTGCGCACCATCTCGTCGACGTACCAGAGACCGCAGGTGAAGACCTGCACCTCGTCCTCACCGATGGGCATGACCATGGGGTTGTGGCAGATCGTCTTCACATGGGCCACGTCGCCGTCGATCTCGATCTTGCTGGTCGCCACCATGTGCTGGAAGGAGCGGAACATCCCCATGGTCTCGGACAGGAACTTCTTGGTGTCGACGAGGTTGCCGGCGGGGCCGCCCATCACCGTGTAGTCGATCCAGGCATCGGGCGTGAAGACCTCGTCGAGGGCCTCGAAATCGCGGCTGTCGATGGCGTAGGTGTACGCCACCAGGAGGTCCTGGATCTCCATGCGGTCGGAGATCTCCTGCAGGGTCATGGTCATCGTTGATCGGCCCCCCGGGCTGTCGCGGTCGGCGCCACTCTAGGTTGAGCGTCAGTGGTCGGTCGTCGGAGCGTTCGTCTACAGTCAGCCAGGTCGTCGACCGCTCCGGTGGGCGCCGGCGGGTGTAGTTCAGAGGCAGAACATCAGCTTCCCAAGCTGAGAACGCGGGTTCGATTCCCGTCACCCGCTCCACAGCGAGGGCCCCGCCCGGCGACGGCTCAGGTCCGGGTGGAACGACGGTAGAGGCGCACGGCCCACGGGGCGGACACGACCGTGATGCCGATGCACCACACGATGGCCAACCCGACGGCGCCGGCCACGGTCTTGCCGGGAGGCAGGGCGCCCGAACCCAACATCAGGCCGCGGGCCGCCTCGACCATCACCGTCACCGGTTGGTGCTCGGCGAAGGGCTGGAGCCAGCTGGGCATCGTCTCGACCGGCACGAACACCGCACTGGCGAACACGAACGGGAACACGATCAGGAACACCGCGGTCTGGGTCGCCTCGGGGTTCACGACCTTCAGTCCGATCCCCGCCATCACCCACGACATGGCATAGGCGAACAGCAGCACGATGCCCACGCCGGCCAGGAAGCCGGCGAAGGAGGTCTGGTATCGGAAGCCGATGACGAACGCCACGACGAACATCAACGACAGCACAACGGCGTTGCGTAGGAGGTCGGCGGCTGTCCGCCCCGTGAGCACCGCGGACCGAGCCATGGGTAGCGAACGGAAGCGGTCGACCACACCCCTCGACAGGTCGTCGGTGAGTCCGACCGCCGTCTGCGTGGCCCCGAACAGCGAGATCTGCACGAGGAGTCCGGGCAACAGGAAGTTGACGTACTCCCCGGCCGCGGCCGGCGGGAGCTCACGTCCGATGGCGCCACCGAACACGTAGGTGAACAGCAGGAGGAACATGATCGGCTGGATCACGGAGAAGGCCAACAGCTGGGGCAGCCGCACGTAGCGGAGCAGGTTGCGGCGGGTCATGACCCAGGTGTCACGTGCCAGGCGCCCCGGCCTCACGTCATCGCCGGCGGCATCGGCTCGGTCGACGGCAGTGACGGTCATCGGGCCTCCTCCCTGGTGTCGTCGGCGCCGGTGAGAGAGAGGAACACCTCGTCGAGGCTCGGACGCTCGAAGCTGAGACCGAGCGGTTCGATGCCCTCGGCGTCGAGGGTGCGGACCATGGCCATCAACGAGCCGGTGCCCTCGGTGGCAGGGAAGGTGAACTCGCCCCCCGCGCTCTCCCTGCGATCGGGGAAGCCGGCGGTGATCCGACGCACCGTGTCGAGGTCGCCGTCGCGGACCCGGAGGTGGATCCGGTTGTCGCCGAGGGCGTCCTTGAGCTCGTCGGCGGTTCCCTCCGAGACGAGTCTGCCCTGGTCGATCACCCCGATGAGGTCGGCCAGTTCGTCGGCCTCCTCGAGGTACTGGGTCGTGAGCAGCACGGTGGTGCCGTCGGCCACCAGCTCGCGCACGAGTCGCCAGATGTCGAGCCGGCTGCCGGGATCGATGCCGGTGGTGGGTTCGTCGAGGTAGAGGATCTCCGGTCGGCCGACGAGCGAGGCGGCGAGGTCGAGACGCCGCCGCATCCCCCCGGAGTAGCCGGCCGCCCGTCGGTCGGCGGCGTCGGCGAGGTTGAACCGCTCGAGCACGTCGGCGGCCCGCCGGCCCGCCTCGGCCCGGCTCAACCCGTAGAGCTCGCCGATCATGGCCACCGTCTCGCGGCCGGTGAGGTAGTCGTCGACGGCGGCGAACTGGCCGGCGAGGCCGATTCGGCGGCGCACCGCCCGCGACCGGGTCACCACGTCGTCACCGCCGACCGTGGCCCGGCCCCGGTCGGGGATCAAGAGGGTGGAGAGCACGTTGATCAGCGTCGTCTTGCCGGCGCCGTTGGCCCCGAGGAGGCCGTAGACCGTGCCCCGCTCGATGCAGAGACTGACCCCGTTCAGCGCCTTCACCTCACCGAAGGCCAGATGGATGTCGTCCGCTTCGACGATCGGGGCGTCAGCCACGGTCGCATCCCCGCTCGACGGCGACGACGACCATCGCCACGACGCCGGAATGCCCTCGGCGGTCGATCCGACGGTCGACCAGCAACGCATCCGGGCCCATGTGACCTCGCCTCCCCGGGCCCCACGACAGGCCCGGCAGCGGACGTTATCGTCGGACCGGTCCGATGCGATCCGGCACCGGAGCGCTCAGACGGAGATCGCGACCTTGCCCCGTGTTCGGCCGGCGGCGACGTGCCGGAGCGCCGTCGCGGCATCCGCCAGCGGGTACACCCGCTCGACGGTGGGGGCCACGTCGCCCGCCTCGACGAGCTCGGTGAGGGCGGCGAGGTCGGCGCTGTTCTCCGAGGAGACGAACATCGTGAGGGTCTGGGACACGAAGGGCGACAGGAGTGCGGCGCCGACCTGCCGTTGCACCCCACCGGTCCAACGGCCGCCGTTCTCCCCACCGACGATCACCAGACGACCCTCCGGGGTGAGCACCTTGCGCAGGCGTGACACCGGCGTGTTCCCACCGATGTCCAGGATCACGTCGAAGCGTTCGTCGCCGGAGGTGACGTCCTGCGCCGTGTAGTCGACGACGCGATCGGCGCCCAGGCTGCGCACGAGGTCCGCCTTCGTGGCACTGCACACACCGGTGACCTCGGCGCCGCGCGCCTTGGCGATCTGTACGGCGTAGGACCCCACCCCGCCGGACGCCCCGGTGATGAGCACGCGTTCACCTTCCTCGACGTGGGCCTTGTCACGCAGGCCCTGGAGGGCGGTGAGCCCCGAGACCGGGATCGCCGCCGCCTCCTCGAAGGAGAGGTTCGCCGGCTTCGGGGCGAGCCGATCGGGCTTCGTGCGGGCGAACTCGGCGAAGGACCCCTCACAGGTGCCGTACACCTCGTCGCCCGGGGCGAGGCCGGTGACGTCGGCGCCGACGGCCTCGATCGTGCCGGCGACGTCGAGACCGGGCACGGGATTCTTGGGGCGACGCAGGCCGTAGCCGGCGAGGCGGACGAGATACGGACGCCCCGACAGGAGGTGGACGGTGCCGCGATCGACGGCGGCCGCCCGAACCTTCACGATCACCCGATCGGGGGTGAGCTCGGGCCGCGGGACCCGGCCGAGGCGAAGGACCTGCACGGGATCGCTCCCGAAACGGTCCTGGACGATCGCCGTCATGGTCGAGGACGCCGCCGCGCCCTGAGGTCCGGTCGTCGGGGTGTCGGGTGTCATCGGGTTGGGGGTCACGGGCCGCTCCTCGCTGGACTTACAATGTAAGTTGACCAGAGGAGGCACCATCCGTCAAGGCCCCCGCCGGGTTCGGACGACCAGGAGCACGCGTGACGACCAAGACGCCGGACGCCCGACCGCCGCTCAGCCGGCAACGCGTCGTCGCCGCCGCCGTGGCGCTGGCCGACCTCGACGGGATCGCCGGGCTCACGATGCGCCGTCTCGGCCAGCAGCTCGGGGTCGAGGCCATGTCGCTCTACAACCATGTCGCCAACAAGGACGACGTCCTCGACGCCATGGTCGACGCCGTCTTCGCCGAGATCGCCCTCCCCGCAGAGGGTGATGACTGGAGGCTGGCCATGGAGGGGCGGTGTCGCTCGGCGCGGGCCGCCCTCGTGCGCCATCCATGGTCGATCGGTCTGATGGAATCGCGCACCACGCCGGGCCCCGCCACCCTTCGCCACCACGACACCGTGCTCGGCAACCTCCGCAGCAACGGCTTCTCGCTGCCCGCAGCCGCCCACGCCGCCGCGTTGCTCGACAGCTACGTCTACGGGTTCGCCCTCCAGGAGACGACGTTGCCCTTCACCACGCCGGAGGAGACGACCGAGGTGACCGAAGCGATCGTGGCGCAGATGCCCCCCGACGCCTATCCCCACCTCACCGAGATGGCCACCGACCACGTGATGCAGCCCGGCTACGCCTTCGCCGACGAGTTCGACATCGGCCTGGACGTCATCCTCGATGGCCTGGCACGCATCTCGAACACGGTCTGAGCGAGGATCGCCACGACGGGGACGGGGCGAGAGAGTCAGGTCGCGTCGACGTCGCGACGCCGGAAGCCCACCAAGCCGACGACGACCACCACACACGTGACCACCGCCAGGACCACCACCGGCAACGCCGAGAACGACTCGGCGGGCAAGGCCGGCACGTGCTCGAACGACGAGACGTCCATCACCCACTGCGGCAGGTTCAACACGGGTCCGAGGAGTCCGACGACCACGACGACGACCACGGCGATCCACGCCAGCAGCGACCATCGAGGCAGGAAGGCATAGAGGGCGAAGGCGAAGGCACCCACCGCGGTGACCGCAGGTGAGGCGACGAGTGCCGCGGCGAGCAGCTCGGAGACGAGCCCGCCGTCACCGATCGACGCCGCGGCACCGAGACCGGTGGCCACCCCGCCGGCGAGCAGCACCACGACGGCCCCGACGAGCGCCACCACGAGATGGCTGGTGACCCACGACGTCCGTGAACTCGCCGTGGCCAGGATGGGGTCGGCACGACCGGCCGTCTCCTCGGTGCGGAGGCGCAACACCGAGGCGACCACGAACCCCGAGGCGAGCAGCCCCGACATCAGGACCGACGTGGCCAGGAAGACGTCGGTGATCGACGCCTGACCGACCAGGGCGAGGTAGTCGGCGATCTCGGGGCTCTCCTCGAGCATCCGCTCGGCCTGGTCGGCGACGACGCCGTAGAAGAAGCCCAGGACGGCAACGCCCACGGCCCAGCCCAGGATCGAGGCGCGTTGGAGGCGCACAGCCAACGCCAGCGGTGACGCCAACGCAGGCTTCGCGTCCGCCCGGCCCGCACGTTCGGTGAACAGCCCGCTGCCGAAGTCTCGGTGCCCGGCCAGAACACCGGCGAGGACGAACAGCCCGACGGTGACGGCGGCGCAGAGCAACAGCACCCACCATCGCTCGCCGGCATACGCCCTGATCCCCTGCGCCCACCCGATGGGCGACAACCAGGACATGCCGTTCTCGGTGACGTCACCGACGGCGCGAACCACGAACGACACCCCCAGCACGACCACGGCCAGACCCGTGGCCGCCCGAGAGGACGAGGCCACCTGGGCCGTGACCAGGGTGATGGCGGCGAAGACCATCCCGGCGCCGACCAACGAGGAGGCGAACGCAGCGCTCCCGACTCCGTCGTACCCGTAGAGCACGAGGCCGACTGCGACACCAGCGGCCACGGCCACGTTGGCGAGGGCCACCCCGGCCACGGCTGCGGTAGCCCCCGCCTGCCGGCCCACGGGCGCGGACCGCACGAGCTCGGCCCGCTCACTCTCCTCCTCGGCCCGCGTGTGGCGAGTGACCATGAAGATGCTCATGAGCGCCACACCGATGATCGTCCACACCGAGGTCTCGTTCATGAACACCGCCCCGACAGTGGGGCTCTCGAGGCCGTAGCCGGGACCGGCCTGCACGATCATCGCCGCGTTGTCGTTGACGATCGCGGCGTAGCCGGCGAGCTCCTCCGGAGTCTCGTAGAGGCCACTGACGCTCCCCGCGGAGATCAGCACGAGGGCGACGATCCCGCCGACCCAGAGCACCAGTCGGACCCGATCACGACGAAGGACGAGCAGGAAGAGGCGGACCGTCCCGGTCAACGGCCGACTGGGCACCGGGGGCACGGACTCCACGACCGCCGGCACCCCGACGACAGGAGGGGCGACCGTCGAGGTCACGACTCACCATCCCCGACGGGGGCGACGGACGCCGGTGAACCGGACGCGGCCGACGACTCGCGGTCGCCTGACCTCCCGGATCCCACCGTCCCTTCGACGCCGTAGTGGCGCAGGAACAGCTCCTCGAGCGTAGGAGGCTGGCTCACCAGGGAATGGATCCCGAACGTCGCCAGATGTCGGATGACATCGTCGAGGGCGGGCCCGTCGACCTCGAAGGAGGCGTCGAGGCCGTCGACGGCAAGGTCGTGGACGCCGGGGAGCGCCTCGAAGCCCTCGACCGGTCGGTGCGTGCGCACGTCGATGGTCGTGCGGGTGAGGTGGCGCAGGTCCGAGAGCGTGCCCCGCTCGACGGTGCGCCCTTCACGGATGATCGTCACCCGGTCACAGAGCTTCTCGACCTCGGCGAGGATGTGGCTCGACAACAGCACCGTGCGGCCTTCGGCCTTGGCCTCGAGGATGCAGTCCTGGAAGACGGCCTCCATCAGCGGATCGAGACCCGACGTGGGTTCGTCGAGCAGGAGCAACTCGGCGTCCGAGGCCAGCCCGGCCACGAGTGCCACCTTCTGACGGTTGCCCTTCGAATAGGTCCGGCTCTTCTTGCGGGGGTCGAGCTCGAGGCGTTCGACGAGGTCATCCCGCTTGCGGCGATCGACACCGCCGCGCAGGCGGCTGATGAGATCGATGACCTCGCCACCGGAGAGGTTGGGCCAGAGGTTCACGTCGCCCGGGACGTAGGCGAGGCGGCGATGCAGGTCGACGGCGTCGTGCCACGGGTCCCCGCCCAGCAGCCTGGCCGAGCCGGCATCGGCGCGGAGCAGACCGAGCAGCACACGGATGGTCACCGTCTTGCCGGAGCCGTTCGGGCCGAGGAAGCCGTGGACCTCCCCGGGGGCGACGCTCAGGTCGAGGCCGTCGAGCGCCCGCGTCGGACCGAAGGTCTTCACCAGGCCGGTGACCTCGACGGCGTCGGACATGAACGGATACCTCCACGCAGCTGGACAACACGACAATCGTCGCACGCCCGACCGACCGCGGCCATCGACGATCGACCCTTCTCGAACCGCCCGACGGCCCATCGATGTGAGAGCGCCACCACGAAGCGTGACATCGCCCCGAGCGTTGCGGTAGCATCTCGGTCTCAGTTCCCCCTGATCCCACACGGGAAAGGCCCCACATGAAACGCGTCCTCGGGTTCCTCGCAGCCCTCACCCTCCTCGTCACCGCCGCCGTCGTGACCACGGGCTCCGCCGGTGCCCAGGCCACGGCCACGCCGGTCGTCCCGCTCATCCAGGACATCGACCTCACGACGGGCCCCACGAAGGGGTTCGCACAGGTCTACGTGGTGCACGGCCTCAACCTCGACGGCCAATCGGCCCAGACCGACGGCGGCACCGCCGTCACCGTCTGCGCCGGACCCGACCAACTCCTCACCGACTTCCAGTTCGGCGAGATCACCCCGCCGTTGGCTCTCGAGTGGGATGCCGTGGTCCCCATCGCGGTCTACGTCGGCGCCGACGTGCCCTGCGGCTCGGCCACGCCGGTGATCAGCCAGGACGTCACCGTCCCGGCAGTGGACGCCGTCTCACTGGTCGCCACCGCCGGACCGGACGCGGCTCCGTCACTCCTCCCCGTCGTGCTCGACGTCTCCACGCCCGACCAGTGCAACCCGGTCGATGAACCAGTGGTAGGGGAGCCGAACGGCGTCTCCACCCCGCAAGGCGCAGAGGAGCCGGCGTCCCGCCTGGGAGCGGTGCACGCCGCGGCCGCCGGCCAGGTGGCCGTGAGCGTCGACGGCACCACCGCCGGCGAGCCGGTGTTCGGTGAGTCGCTGTTCGCCGGCCTACCTCCCGACACCTACTCCGTCGAGGTCACCCTCGGCGGCACCCCGATCGTCGGCCCCGCCGACATCGACGTCCCGGATTGCACGCTGACCGTGGTGTACGTGGTCGGCAACCAGCCCATCGCCCCGCCCGAGCCGGTCGAGCCCACCACGACCACCACCCAGGCTCCTGCCGCCGCTGCCGTGACTGCGGCCCCGGCCTTCACCGGCTGACCCACGACACACCCGCAGTACCCGAACGAACGTCAACGGCCCGGGGCTTGTGCCCCGGGCCGTGGCGCGTCCCGGGACCCTGAGAACGCGCCCGGCTCGCGGGCCAGGACCACGAACAGTGGCATCTGCCACACTCCTCCACTAGCGTCATTGCGACACGTCACCCCCAACGAAAAGGCCTCCACCCAATGAAACGCGTCCTCGGGTTCCTCGCAGCCCTCACCCTCCTCGCCACGGCCGCCGTCGTGACCACCGGCTCCGCCGGGGCCCAGGCCACCGCCACCCCGGTCGTCCCGCTCATCCAGGACCTCGAGCTCCCGCTGCCCCTCGAAGAGGGGACCGCTCTGGTCTACGTCGTCCACGGACTCAACCTCGACGGCCAGACCGCACAGACCGACGGCGGCACCGCGGTCACGGTCTGCGCCGGACCCGACCAGCTCCTCACCGACTTCCAGTTCGGTGACATCGCCGGACCTGTCCCACTCCCCTGGGGTGCGGCCATCAACATCACCGTCACCGTGGGCGCCGATGTGCCGTGCGGCACCGGCACCCCGGCCATCACCCAGGCCGTCACCGTTCCCTCGGAACCTGCCGTGTCGCTCGTCGCCACCGCCGGACCGGACGCGGCTCCGTCACTCCTCCCGGTGGTGCTCGACGTCTCCACCCCCGAGAGGTGCCTCGCGGGACCCGATGACCTGCCGGAGAATGACCCGCAGGGCAATGGGGCCATCAGCGACGCCCGCCTGGGCGCGATCCACGCCGCCAACGCCGGCACGGTGGCCGTCAGCGTCGACGGCACCACCGCCGGCGAGCTGTCCTTCGGCGACTCGCTCTTCGCCGACCTTCCCAACGGCACCTACAGCGTCGAGGTCACCCTCGGCGGCACGCCGATCGTCGGCCCCGCCGACATCTCTGTGGACAGGTGCCACGCCGTCAACGTGTACGTGGTCGGCAACCAGCCCATCGCCCCGCCCGAGCCGGTCGAGCCCACCACGACCACCACCCAGGCCCCGGCCGCGGCAGCCGTGACTGCGGCCCCGGCCTTCACCGGCTGACCCACGACACACCCGCAGTACCCGAACGAACGTCAACGGCCCGGGGCTTGTGCCCCGGGCCGTTGCGCGTGCCGGTCAGTACCCCAGCACGGGATCGACGACCCCCGACAACGACTCGCCCGCGCGCCAACGGGTGAGGTTGGCGACGAACATGTCGACGGTGCGCTGCGCCGTGGCCGGCGAGCTGTTCGAGATGTGCGGGGTGAGACGCACCCCAGGGTGGGCGAACAGCGGGTCACCGGCGGCGAGAGGCTCGCCCTCGGCGACATCGAGCGACGCACGAGCGACCCGGCCCTCGTCGAGGGCCACCAGGAGCGCAACGGAGTCGACGAGCTCACCACGGGCCACGTTGACGAGATGCACGCCCGGCTTCACCCACCCCAGCGACGTCTCGTCGACCAGATGGTACGTGGCCGGGGTGGACGGCGCCGTGACCACGATGTGGTCGGCCGAGGCGAAGGCGGCCTCCAACGAGTCGGCGCGCTCGATCCCGGCCAACGGCATCGCAGAGGCAGAGCGGCGATGAGCGACCACGCGCATGTCGAACGCCAGCGCCCGGCGAGCCACGGCCTCGCCGATGGCGCCGATGCCCACCAGGGCCAGCGTCCGATCTTCGAGGGCGCCGAGCTGACCTCGATTCGGAACGTTCCAGGCGTCGGGAGGCTCGGTGATCCACTCCTCGGGCAAGCGCTTCTCGTAGGCCAACATCACGGCGAGCACGTACTCGGCGATGGCCGTGGACGTGGCCCCCTTCGAGCACGTGAGCACCCGGCCACCGAGGGCATCGAGAGGGAAGCCGTCGATGCCGGCGCCGAGTACGTGCACCCACTGCACCGACGGCAGCAGGGGCGAGACCACCTCTGTCTCACCGGCGATGGCCAGGGTGGCGAGGACGTCGGCGTCGGCGACATCGTCCGGAGCCGCGGGCCAACCCACCACCCGCTCGTCGGGCAGACGCGCCTGCAGCATCGGGACGAACGCCTCGGTGAAGCGGCCCATGTTGACGATGACGGCACCCACGACGCAACCCCCGGCGTTCTCGGCGGGCGACGCGGTCGCGACGCCCGGGCCACGCAGGCTAAGGCGTCGTGGCGGCAGCCTGGACGACACGGGACCTAGCCTCGGCCTCGTGGTGCACCAGAGCTTCTGTCGGATCTGTGCCGCCGCGTGCGGGATCCTCGTCACCACCGAGGGCGAGCGGGTCGTGCAGGTCCGTGGCGACCCCGACCATCCCGTCTCGAGGGGCTACACGTGCCCGAAAGGGCGAGCGCTGCCCCGCTTCCACCATCGTCCCGACCGGCTCGACCATCCCTCCGTCGCCGGCACTCCGATGTCGTGGCCGGACGCGCTGGATGACCTCGCCACCTCGCTCGGCCGGGTGATCGAGGCCCACGGTGCCGGGGCCGTGGGGTTCTACCTGGGCACGGGCCTGGCCTACGACATCGCCGGCTGGCTCACCGCCGAGCGGCTGATCGCGATGCTGCGGACGCCTCAGCGCTACACCCCGGTCACGATCGACAACGCCCCGGCACTGCTCACGGCGGAACTGGTCGGGGGCTCCAGCCAACTGAACCCCGTCTGGGAACCCGACCGATCCCGGCTGCTGGTGCTCTTCGGGAGCAATCCGGTGGTCTCCCACGGATACGGCACGACCCTGGCCGATCCGGTCACGCGCCTGCGTGACTTCCGACGAGGGGGCGGGCAGGTCTGGACACTCGACCCGCGCCGCACGGAGACCGCCGTGCTGTCCGATCGCCACCTCCCGCTACGGGCCGGCACCGATCACCTCGTCCTGGCCTGGCTCGTCAGGGAGCTGCTCGACAACGGTGCCGACGTCACCGAACTCGACCGAGCCTGTCGACCGGAGGACGTCGAGGCGCTTCGCCGAGCCGTCGACCCCTTCGCCCTCGGCCGGGTGTCCGCCGGGACGGGCCTCGGTCGCGACGATCTGGAGTCGCTGCTCACCGTCGTTCGTGCCGCGACCGGTGGTGTGGCCGCGATGGCCGGGACCGGGGTGATGATGGGTGCCCACGGGCTGATCGCCGAATGGCTCCGCTGGGCGCTGCTCATCGTCACCGGATCCCTCGACCGGGGCGGAGCGATGCGCGCCAACGACGGGATGCTGTTCCCCCTCGACGAGCGGCTGGAGGCTCCTGACCGCGCCGCGCCGGCACCTCCCGGCCCGTCCAGCCGTCCGGAGCTGTCGGGCTGGGCGGGCCAGTACCCGTGCGTGGCCATGGCCGACGAGATCCGCGCCGGGCACCTCAGAGCACTGGTGGTGATCGGCGGGAGCCCCCTCACGGCCTTCCCCGATCCGACCGGCACCCGCGACGCGCTCGCGTCGCTCGACACGCTGGCCGTCCTCGACGTGGCCGCAAGCCCACTCACCGAGATGGCCAGCCACGTGCTCCCGGTCACGGCCCAACTCGAACGCGCCGATCTCTCGATGCTCGAGAACGTGTCGTTCCGCAACGGCACCGCCTTCACCCCGGCCGTGGTGTCACCGGCGGCCGAGCGGCGGCCCGTGTGGTGGGTGCTCGGCCACCTCGCCGGTCGCCTGGGTGTCGATGCGCTCGGCGGTGACCGCGACCCCGATGCCCTCGACGACCTCGACGTGTTGGGGGGCCTGGCCCGGGGCGCACGGGTCCCCTTCGACGAGATCGTGGCCAACGGCCCGCACGGCACCACGAGCCGACCCGCCGACGGGTGGATCCACGACCGGGTGCTCTTCGAGGGTCGGTGGCGCCTCGCTCCCGACGCGCTCGTCGATCGCCTTCGGGCACTGCCGGACACCGACGACACGTCCGGACTCAGGCTGATCCCCCGGCGCCAGGTCCGCGAGGTGAATGCCACCGCCTACGGGCCGACCGACGAGGCACGGGTGGTGGCGCATCCTCTCGATCTCCTCGACGCCGGGGCCGGCGACGGCGACGCCGTGCAGGTCCGCACCGAGCACGGCACGGTCGTCGGAACGGCGCAGGCCGACGACGGGACCGCCCGGGGCACGGTATCGATGACCCACGGCCGCACCGAGCTGCTCGTGAGCCATCTCATCAGCACCACCGTCGACGTCGACCCGATGACCGGCATGCCCCATGCCTCCGGGGTACCCGTCGAGCTGATACGGGTCACGGGACCCGTGGCCGGGACCTGAGAGGATCGACCCCGCAGCCGCCGGTGGAGAGCGAGAACGTCATGAAGCGATGGTGGCCACTGGTGGCTCTGGCAACGGCGCAGTTCGTGATGGTCCTCGACCAGTCGGTGATGAACGTGTCGATCAGCCAGCTCGTCGACGACTTCGACACCACGGTCTCCACCATCCAGGGCGTCATCACGCTCTACTGCCTCGTGATGGCCATGTTCATGCTCACCGGGGGCAAGATCGGCGACATCATCGGGCGGCGCCGGACGTTCGCCATCGGCCTCGTCGTCTACGGCTGTGGATCGGCTCTCACCGCCGTCGCACCGACGGTGCTCGTCCTGGGGCTCGGATGGTCGGTGCTCGAGGGGCTCGGAGCGGCGATGGTGCTACCGGCGATGGCGGCACTCATCGCCGGCAACTACGAGGGCCGCGACCGCAAGGCCGCCTACGCCGTGATCGGTGGAGTGGCCGGAGCCGGCATCGCCGTCGGCCCGATCGTCGGGGGATGGGCCACGACCGAGTTGACGTGGCGGGTGGTGTTCGTCGGGGAAGTCGTGCTCGTGCTCTTCATCCTGGCCATGACCCCCAAGGTCCGCGACGCCGTCCGGAGCGGTCCCCGCCCGAAGCTCGACGTCGTGGGCACCGTGTTGTCGGCGGTCGGACTCGGAACGGTGGTGCTCGGAGTGCTCCAGTCGAGCGTCTGGGGATGGCTCGAACCCAAGAACTCCCCCGTCGAGCCCCTCGGCTTCGCGCTGACGCCGTACGTGGTCCTGCTCGGTGCCGTCGTCCTCTGGGCGTTCGTGCGCTGGGAGGGCCACCGCGAGGCCACCGGTCGCGATCCCCTCGTCCACCTGGGGCTCCTGAAGATCCCCGCGCTGCGATCCGGGCTCGGCGGCCTCTTCACCCAGAACCTGATCCTCATGGGAGTCTTCTTCACCATCCCGCTCTACCTGCAGCTCGTCCTCGGCCTCGACGCCCTCGAGACCGGCATCAAGATGATCCCGGTCTCCATCACGATGTTCCTCGCCTCCGCCGTCGGGTCGCGCCTCTCGAGCCGCCTACCGGTGCGCACGCTCGTGCGGCTCGGGCTCTGGACGACCGTCATCGGCATCGTGGCGCTGCTGACCACCATCCAGCCCGACCTCGGCGAGGCCGGCTTCGCCCTCTCGATGGGGGTGCTCGGCGTCGGGATGGGGCTGATCGTCTCCCAGCTCGGCAACGTGGTGCAGTCGTCGGTGGACGCCTCGGGTCGAGGAGAGGCCGGCGGTCTGCAGTACACCGGCCAACAGCTCGGATCGTCGCTCGGCGTGGCGCTCGTCGGGGCCATCGTGCTCAGCGGTCTCACCGGCACCTTCCTCGCCAAGGTCGAGGGGGACGAGCGCATCAGCAGCGAGGTCGCGGCGCAGGTCACCGTGGCCGCAGGATCGGGCGTCGACTTCGTCGCGTCGGAGCGGATCGGCGCGGCCGCCCAGGACGCGGGGCTCGACGGGCCGACGGTCACAGCCATCGTCGACGACTACGAAGACGCCCAGCTCCGGTCGCTGAAAGCGGGCCTGCTGGCCGCCGCCGTGCTCGCGCTGATCTCGCTGGCGTCGACCCGGGGGCTCCCCAGCGCGGTCACCGATGATGCCCCTCCCGTCGCCGAAGAGGCACCGAGGACCCGAACCACGGGCTGACCGTGCGAACGAGCGCCCGCCCGGGCGCTGCCGCACTCGTCTCACCAGGGACTATCCTCGAGAGGTCGTTCGTGCCCGGAAGGACACGGAGTGGGACGGACCCCGACGACCTGACGGCGAGGACTGGTGATGGACGCAGAGGGCGCTTCGCCGGAGCCTCCTCCGAACGCGCCCACGGAACGCCCCACGTGGCGGGCGTGGCCGTTGATCGCCGTCTTCGTCCTGCTCGTCGGCCTCGGGGCGTTCGCCCTGGCCGACCCGACCGACGGTCCCGCCACCGCCGAGTCGGCCACGGTCACGACGGATGCGCCGGTGACCGAATCCCTGCTCGAGACCACCACGGTCCCTCCCGAGACGACGACCACTGTTGCGCCGCCCCCCACACCGGCAGCCATGCCGGCGCCCAGCACCCCGATCGCCCCGGTGGCGGCCGTCGACGGCGCCGCCCCCGAGGTCTTCGGGATCGACACCACCGATCCGGTGATCTTCGTGACCGTCGACGACGGCACGGTCCGCGACCCCCAGGTGCTCGACTACCTCACGACCACCGGGATGCCGATCACCATGTTCCTGAACGAGGGGCCGGTCCGCGCCGATCCCGGGTTCTTCGGTGAACTGATGGCACTCGGCAACACCGTCAACACCCACACGCTGGGGCACCTGAGGCTGCCCTCGCTGAACCCCGAGCAGCAGCGCATCGAGATCTGCGGCATGGTCGACCTGCTCGACGAGACCTACGGCACGAGTGGCGGGCTGTTCCGAGCGCCCTTCGGCCGGTACGACCGAGGCGTGCGTGAGCAGGCCGCCAGCTGCGGCCTGCGGGCCACGGTGCAGTGGACGGGCACCCTCGCCGACGGTGTGGTCACGCTGCAGGAGCCGCCGTTGAAGCCGGGGGACGTCATCGTCACCCACTTCACCGACGACCTCCTCGTCAGCCTCCAGGAGCTCAAGCGTCAGGCCGATGCGGCCGGACTCCAGATCGCCCGCCTCGACGACTACCTGCCCGGCTGATCCCCCCCCGTCGGCGACCAGCGCTCTCGGGCCGGCGGTCAGCCGCCCCGGCTCCAGGGGCGAGCGGCGCTCCCGACCGTCGCGAGTGGCGCATTCACCTTGCGGATGCGACATAATCGAAACTACATCGTTTCGTAATTCCGGCCGCCCCCAGGCCACGACCACCACGAGATCGCTCCTTGCTCCTCCGCCTCCTGCGCACGCACCTGCGGCCCTACCGCAGGCTCCTGCTCGCCGTCCTCGTCCTCCAGTCGGGGCAGGCCGCGGCCAACCTCTACCTGCCCAACCTGAACGCCAAGATCATCGACAACGGCGTGCTCACCGGCGACACCGCCTACATCTGGCGCACCGGGGCGCTGATGCTGGCGGTGACCCTGGCGCAGATGGCGCTGTCGATCACGGCGGTGTACTTCGGCGCCAAGACGGCCATGGCGTTCGGGCGTGACGTGCGCAGCGACCTCTTCCACCAGGTGACGTCGTTCTCCCAGCAGGAGGTCAACCTGCTGGGCACGCCGTCGCTGATCACTCGCATCACGAACGACGTGCAACAGGTGCAGATGCTGGTGGTGATGGGGACGACGATGGCCATCGCCGCGCCGATCACGGCGACCGGCGGGATCATCATGGCCGTCAACGCCGATGTCCAACTGTCGCTGCTGCTCGTCGTGAGCATCCCGACCCTCATGGTCGTGCTCACCCTGATCATCCGACGGATGGTCCCGCAGTTCCGGCTGATGCAGGAGCGCATCGACAGCGTCAACAAGGTGCTGCGCGAGCAGATCACCGGCATGCGGGTGGTGCGGGCCTTCGTGCGTCAACCCGAGGAGGCGGTGCGGTTCGAGAAGGTGAACCGCGACCTCACCGACACCTCCCTCACCGCCGGGCGTCTGATGGCCCTGCTGTTCCCGGTCGTGCTCCTGGTGGTGAACGCCTCGAGCGTCGGGGTGATCTGGTTCGGGTCGAACCTGGTGTCGGAGGGCGAGCTGACGATCGGCACGATGGTCGCCTTCATCAGCTACTTCACGATCATCTTGATGTCGATCATGATGGCCACGTTCGTGGCGATGATGGCGCCCCGGGCCGCCGTGAGCGCCGACCGCATCGTGGAGGTGCTCGACACCGACACCTCCGTCGTGATCTCCCACGACGCCGTCAGCGACCTGACCACGAGCGGCTCGCTCGAGTTCCGGAACGTCGGCTTCGCCTACCCCGGCGCCGAGGCCCCGGTGCTCGCCGACATCTCGTTCACGTCGCTCGCCGGGCAGACGACCGCCATCATCGGCAGCACCGGATCAGGCAAGACCACGCTGTTGAACCTCGTCCCCCGGCTCTTCGACGCCACCTCCGGATCGGTGCTCGTCGACGGCGTCGACGTGCGCGACCTCGAGCCTCAGGCCCTGTGGAACCGGGTCGGGATCGTGCCCCAGAAGCCGTACCTGTTCACCGGCACCGTCGCCACCAACCTGCGCTACGGCCGAAGCGACGCCACCGACGACGAGCTCTGGGCGGCGTTGCGCGTCGCCCAGGCCGACGAGTTCGTGGCCGCCATGCCCGGCGGGCTCGACGCCCGCATCGCCCAGGGCGGGGGCAACGTCTCCGGCGGGCAGCGCCAACGCCTGGCCATCGCCCGGGCCCTCGTGCGACGGCCCGAGATCTACCTCTTCGACGACTCCTTCTCGGCGCTCGACCTCGCCACCGACGCCCGTCTGCGTGCCGCCCTGAAGCCGTGGACCGAAGGCGACACGGTCATCGTCGTGGCACAGCGGGTGTCGACCATCGCCGACGCCGACCAGATCCTGGTCCTCGAGGACGGCCGCGTGGTCGGACTCGGCCACCACGACGACCTGCTGGTCGCGTGTCCCACCTACGCCGAGATCGTGGCCTCCCAGACCAAGGCGGGAGCACCCACGTGAGCGCCCCCACCCGCCCCGAGTCGCCCCTGGGCCGAACCGACGAAGACGGCGACGACGCCCCGCCGAAGCCCCCGACGACCAGCATGGGCGGCGTGGGCCGCTTCGGCGGTCCCGGCATCCCGGTCGAGCAGTCCCGCGACTTCCGGGCGACCTGGCGACGCATGCTCGGCCGGCTGCGACGCCAGAAGGGGAGCCTGTTCCTCATCATCGCCCTCGCCGTCGTGGCTGTCGGCATGCAGGTGGTCGGCCCCAAGGTGCTCGGCAACGCCACCAACGTCCTCTATGCAGGGGTCACCAACCCCGCCGAAGGCATCGACTTCACCGCACTGCACCGCTGGCTGCTGTTGGCCCTCGGCCTGTACCTCGGTGCGTCGGGGCTCACCTACCTCCAGGCCTGGCTGCTCGCCGGCGCCGTGCAGGGTGCGATGCACGAGCTGCGCACCGACGTGGAGGAGAAGCTCGACCGGCTCCCACTCAGCTACGTGGACCGCACGCCCCGTGGTGATCTCCTGAGCCGGGTCACGAACGACATCGACAACATCGCCCAGAGCCTCCAGCAGACGCTCAGCCAGATGCTCACGTCCACCCTCACCCTCATCGGCGTGGTCACGATGATGTTCCTCATCTCGCCGATCCTGTCGCTGGTGGCGCTGATCACGATCCCGGCGTCGTTGCTCATGGTGAAGCTGGTGGCCCGGCAGTCGAAGAAGCGATTCGTGGCCCAATGGACCCACACCGGCTCGCTCAACGCCCTGGTCGAGGAGGCCATCACCGGACACGCCATCGTGAAGGCCTTCGGCCAGGCCCCCGAGGTCGAAGCCCGATTCCGCACCGACAACGAGAAGCTCTTCAAGGCCAGCTTCGGCGCCCAGTTCGTGTCGGGCATCATCCAGCCGCTCATGTTCCTGCTCGGAAACCTCAACTTCGTGGTCATCGCCGTGCTCGGCGGGCTTCGGGTGGCATCGGGGCAGATGAGCCTCGGCGACGTACAGGCCTTCATCCAGTACTCACGGCAGTTCACGATGCCGCTCACCCAGGTGGCGTCGATGTTCAACGTCTTCCAGTCCGGCATCGCCTCGGCCGAACGGGTCTTCGACCTCCTCGACACCGAGGAGCAGCTCCCCGATGACGACCACGCCCCGCTCCAGGGGCCAGTGCGAGGGCGGGTGGCCTTCGAGGACGTCACGTTCTCCTACGACCCCGACCGCGCTCTCGTCACCGACCTCTCCCTGGTCGCCGAACCCGGCCAGACGATCGCCATCGTGGGCCCCACCGGCGCCGGCAAGACCACCCTCGTCAACCTGTTGATGCGCTTCTACGAGCTCGACTCGGGCCGCATCACCGTCGATGGCCGGGACATCGCCACGATGCGCCGGCGGGACCTGCGTTCGATGATGGGAATGGTGTTGCAGGACACGTGGCTGTTCGGGGGAAGCATCCGCGAGAACATCGCCTACGGGCGCCCCGATGCCACCGAGGATGAGATCCAGGAGGCGGCGAAGGCGACGTACGTCGACCGTTTCGTGCATTCCCTTCCCGACGGGTACGACACGATCCTCGACGATGACGGCACCGCGGTGAGCGCCGGGGAGAAGCAGCTTCTGACCATCGCCCGGGCGTTCCTGGCCGAGCCGGCGATCCTCATCCTCGACGAGGCCACCAGCTCCGTCGACACCCGCACCGAGGTGCTGATCCAGCACGCCATGGCCGCGCTGCGCTCCGACCGCACGAGCTTCGTGATCGCCCACCGGCTCTCGACCATCCGGGACGCCGACATCATCCTGGTGATGGAGGACGGGCACATCGTCGAACAGGGGAACCACGACGAGTTGCTGGCGCGGGTGGGGCCTACGCCGCGCTGTACATGGCGCAGTTCGCGGCCGCCGCGGCCGAGGTCAGCTGAGCGAGGGTCCGACCGGAGACGGCACCGGTCGATCGGTACCGCGGTCGCGGTGACGCCACCGGTCGACGAGGGCGCCTTCCACGCGACCGGCCAGCGCAGTGGCCCCCACACCGAGGAGCAACGCCACCGCGGCCACACCCACGGGGGGGATCGTTCCGGCCAGCGGTACCAGGACCGCCCACTGCGTGAGGTAGATCCACAGCGATGCGGCGGCGAGACCGGCCACCGAGGAGCGGAGCCACCGCGGAACCGGGAAACGGGACAGCCAGATCAACGCCAGGAGCCCGACCGCGACCACGAACCCCCGCGTCGACGAATCGAAGAAGTCGAACGTCGCGACGAGGGCGAGGACGGTGACGAAGACCCGTTGCCGGCGTGAACAGGCCCGCTGCGCGGCCCAGCCAACGGCGAAACACCACACGATGGTGTGGGTCAGGTACATGGCGTGGTGCTCGGGCACGAGACCGAGGGTGTCGTGACGCACGGCGGTGGCGGCCGCCAGGACACCCAGGGCCACGCCGAACGGATGGCGCCGCTCGAAGGCGCGTACCGACGGCACGGCGAAGACCAGCCCCAGCACGACGAGGACCTGCAGCAGCGCCTCGAGGTACCAGTACTCCCAGAGCCCGGTGCCGAAGTAGTTGTTGGCCAAGAGCACGCGCGAGGCCGTGAACGGCTCGGCGTAGGTGAACTGGAAGGCCAACCACAGCGCCGTCGGCACGGCGATGCGGGCGATGCTCGTCGCCGCTCCCCGAAGGTGCTCGGCAGTGTCGCTGGCGAGGAGCCGGAAGCGGGCGAAGTTGAACCCGGCCACGGCCAGCAGCACGTGGGCGCCGCCCTGGAGCATGAACACCCCGCTGTGGGTGCCGACGATGAGGGTGATGGCGGCGGCGCGCAGGACCAGCCCGGTCTCCATGGCGGCGACCCGACGACGGGGCGCACGACGGGCGGTCGAGCCTCCGACGGCTGGCGTGGATGCACCCCGCGAGTGCCCGGTCGGCTCGGCCGCGAGCGCCTGGAGAGCGCCGACCGTCGTGAGGTGCCAGTCGTCGGGTACCCGCACGAGCAGCGTGTCGAGCATGACCGACACCTCGACGTAGGAGAGCGAGTCCCCGCCGAGCGACACGAAGGTGGCGTCGGCGGGCACCTCGTCGGGGCGTCGGTCGAGGGCGTCGGCGAGGACGTGGGCCACCGTGGCCGGCTTCGGATCGTGCGATGCGCGACCGGAGGGGCCGCCGGCCCGTTCGGCCAGCGCGGCGTCGTGGACACCGACGACGTCCGGCTTGCCCGACCTGAGGCGGGGGAGGCTCGACGTGACCCAGACGTGCACCGCGCCGGCCGGGAGGCCGAGCGCCGCCACCGCCAGCGTGCGGATGCGAACGACGTCGACGCGGGCGGTCGTGGCCCGGGACTCCTCGACGCCGACGACCAGGACCTCGTCGGTGCCCGTGCAGACAGCGTCGATGCCGCTGTCGGCCAGGATCCGCTCGGCGGCGTCGAGATCGACGCGCAGTCCGAAGAGCTTGAGGAACCGGCTCGCCCGCCCGACGACGTGCAGGTGGCCGTCGTCGTCGATGCGGCCGAGATCACCGGTGCGCAGCTCGGCGACCGTGCGCCCGAGGGCCAGGTCGGCGGGGGTTTCGGCGTAGCCGAGCATCACGTTCGGTCCGCGGTAGACCACCTCCCCCGGCCCGTCGCTGGACCCGTCGTCCACGGGGTCGATGGTGAAGGTCCCTCCGGCCACCGGGCGCCCCACTGCATCCGGGCGGACCACGGCCTGGTCGGGCGGAAGGTAGGCCATGCGGGCGGTGGCCTCGGTCTGGCCGTACATCACGTAGAGGTCCCAGCCCTGACGGCGCCCGGTCTCGGCCCAGTGCCTGACGCGATCCGGAGCCATACGGCCGCCGGCCTGGGTCACGTAGCGGAGGTGGGGCAGCGTCATGTCGGCGAACCCGACCCGATCGAGGAGACCGAACGTGTAGGGCACGCCGGCCAGACCGGTGACCCTGGTGTCGCGCACACGGACCCAGAAGCACGGATCGGTGACCGAGAGGTCGGTCAGGGCGACCGATGCACCTGCGACGAGATGGCTGTGGAGCACCGAGAGCCCGTAGCAGTAGTGCAGCGGCAACGACGTGATCCCACGGTCGGCGGGGTGCAGGCCCAGGTACTCGGCGATGGCGGAAGCGTTGGCCTCGACGTTCTCGTGCGACAACCGGACGAGCTTGGGTGACCCGGTGCTGCCGGAGGTGGTGAGCAGCAGGGCGAGATCAGGATGCAGATCGTGCGCCGCACCGTCACGCACGACGTCGTAGGACCATCCCCGCTCGGCGGTGGCGAGGACATCGGGGGCGTAGGACGTGCGCCAACGTTGACCGTTGGCACCGCCCGGGGGCACGAGGAGGACGACATGGCCCCCGCCGAGGGCACCGAGGTAGCCGACGACGGCCTCGACGGAGTTGCCCCCCTCGACCATCACGAGGCGGCGGATCGGTCCGAGCCGCGGCAGAGGCCTCGTCCACGCGAGCCGCCAGTTCCGCATAGCTCACCTGGCGTCCGTCGTGATCGACGAGCGCGGGGAGATCGCCGTGCTCGGCCAACCGGGAAGCGAAGCCGACGGCCCGTCGCGGTGCCGGCCCGGTCTGGGCGACGCCGGCGGTCGACGCCGGCACGAGGGCGCCGGCCACTGGTGGCGTCACCGGGCGGCCACCGTCGGAGCGTGGGGGGCGATCACCGGCACGCCCAGATGTTAGGCATACCTAACAGAGGCTGCCAAGCGGGCCACTCGCCGCCTGCGTCCGCTGGGCCGGACGAGAGCCGGAGAGGACCCATGACCCTGGCCCGAACCGAGGGCCGAGCGGATCATGGGGAGCGATGAGCGAGCACCTCAGCGCCCTCGACACCAGCTTCCTGGCCGCCGAACGACCCGGGATCCCGTTGCACATCGGGGGGATCGCCCGGTTCGAGGGCGGTCCTCTCCTCGACGCGGCGGGACGGCTGCGCATCGACGACGTGCGCCGGGTGATCGAGGCCCACCTGGTGGCCATCCCCCGCTTCCGCCGACGCCTGCAGGACACACCGTTGCGGGCCACGCTCCCGCTGTGGATCGACGACGAGGACTTCGACATCGCCCACCACGTCCACGCCCGCACCGTGCCCGCCCCCGGCGACGATGCCGCCGTGCTGACCGCAGCGATGGCCATCCAGGCCGAGACCCTCGACCGGCGCCGACCCCTGTGGGACCTGACGTTCCTCGACGGGCTGGCCGACGGCAACGTGGTGCTGGTCGACCGGGCCCACCATGCGCTGGTGGACGGCGTGTCGGGATCGGAGTCGCTCGTGGCCATGCTGGATCCCGACCGCGAGACTCCGCCTCTCGACGCCGTCACCTGGACACCCGAACCCGGGCCCGACGCCCTTCACCAGGTGACCGAGGCCCTCGGGGCGCTCGCCCACCTCCCCGTCGACGCCGCCCGTGGTCTGACGGGGCTCGCCCGCCGTCCGACCGATTTGGTCGACGTGGTGCGCAGCGCCGCCGACGCCCTCCGCCGCGAACGCCCGGCACCGACGTGTTCACTGAACGCCGCCGTCGGCCCGACGCCGCGACTACCGGCCGATCCGCTTGTCGCTGGCAGAGGTGAAGCACGTGGCTCACGCCACGCGAACCAAGGTGAACGACGTGGTGCTGGCCGCCGTCACAGGAGGGCTGCACGAACTGATGGCCGGCCGGGGTGAACTGGCCCACCTCGATCACCTCGTGGCGCTGGTGCCGGTGTCGACCCGGAGCACCGACGAGCGCCTCGGCCTGGGCAACCGGGTCAGCGCCATCCTGGCGTCGCTCCCCGTCGACCTGGCCGACCCCACCGCGTGCCTCGAGGCGCTGGCCACCCAGATGGCCGACCACAAGGGCAGCCACGAGACCGAGCTCGTCGCCGCGCTCCTCGGCTCGGCCGACTGGCTCCCGCCGGGCGTGCTGTCGGTGCTGAGCGACGCCACCGTGAACCGCCAGCCCCTCGTCAACCTCGTGATCACCAACGTCCCCGGCGCGCAGGTCCCGCTCTACCTGATGGGCGCCCGGATGACGGAGTGCCTGCCCTACGTCCCCCTCGGGGGCAACACGACCGTGGGCATCGCCATCCTGTCCTACGACGGCCACCTCGACCTGGGCATCACCGTCGACCCGGACGCCTGCCCGGACGCCGACGTACTGGTGGCGGGCATCGAGGCCACGTTCGAGGAGCTGCGGACGCTCGCCCTCAGTTGAGGATGGCGAGCACGACGACGATGGCGAAGGCCAGCGCCAGTACGACCAGAGCGGTGCCGACGATCCAGAGCAGCGCGGAGAGGATCCGGGCACCACGTGTGCGTGGCCCGGGCCAGAACGGGGTTGGGCCGGTGCCCCCGGCCGCCGTGATGTCCTCCACCTCGCTGTCGGTCGGGGCGGTGGTGTCCGAGAGCGGGCTGTCGGACACCACGCTGTCCGCCATCGTGATCTCTGACGTGGGGACGTCTGACGTGGGGCGTCTGACGTGCGGCGTCTGACGTGGGGGCGTCTGACGTGGGGGCGTCTGACGTGGGCTCGACGTCGACGACCGGCGCCGCGGCGTTGTCGAGGGTCTGCGCGACGGCGGCCGCCCGCTCCTCGGCCGCCCGGGTGACACCGTCGCGGGCGGCGCTGAGCACGGCGTCGGCCTCGTTGCGGGCCTCGGTCAGGCGGGCCCGTGCGACATCGTCGGCGGCCTCGAGGAAGCGCTGCATCTCGGCACGCTCACGGGCGACGGTCTCGACGCCGACCTCGGTGGCCAGATGCTCGGACAGACGGTGCTCCTCGGGCTGGGCCGGTGCCGATCCCGAGGTCGTCACCTCGACGGTGGCCCGTTCGATCTCGGCCAGTTCGTCCTCGAGGCGGGCGATCTCGGAGCGGAGGCGCTGGAGCGCCTCGTCGGGGACGCCCTTGGCGACACCGAGATGGACCGGAGAGGCGGCGGTGGGTTCCACGGGTCAGCCGCCGGCGGGTGGTGACGACGGCGCGATGTCAGGGGCACTGATCGGGAGCGAGCGCAACCGGTCGGCCTCGACCTCGAGCACCCGGGCCTCGGCGGCGGCGATCTCGGTGAGTCGGCGGATCTCGGCATCGGCGGCGTCGACGATGGCCTGGGCCGCCGTCGACGTCTCTGCCCATTCCCTGGCGATCAGTTCCGATGACGCGACCAGCGGCTCGCCGAAGGAGGGGGGCTCGGCCGGCGTGTCGGGTGCTGCGGCCGGCTCGGGGTCGGGCCGATCGCGGCGAGCCGCCTCGGCCAGAGCCAGCTGACGGCGGGCGTGTCGGATCCGGGCCTGGAGCTGGCGCTGGGTCCACTGGGCCTCGGAGACCCGCAGGTCGAGGGTGAGGGGTGACGAGGCGCGCCGGACCGGGCCGCTCCCGCCCACCCCGCCGGTGGACCCCGCATCGCCGATCGACGCATCCATCACGGAACGTCACCTCTCTACTCCGGAGAGTGAAATGATACCGCAGTCACCGGTGTCCTGACCAGCGGACGGCGCCCGGGGCACCCGTTTGGACGGCCCCAGCCACGGTCCACGGGGGTGACCACGACGACGATCGCGCCCACGTCGACGCACGGCCCCCGGTCGTCGACCATGATCGGGACGGGTCGACCCGGGTCGGGTCGGTGCCGGAGAGCGGTCGACGGGACCGCTCTCCTCGAACCGAAGGGGGTCCGGTGTCGGATCAGGTCGATCTCGTGTTGCACAACGCCACCATCGTCGACGGGACGGGGGCGCCGGCGCACCGGGGTGCGGTCGCCGTCCACGACGGCCGCCTCGTCGCGATCGGCCCCGAGCTCGACCTGGAAGCAACCGAAACCATCGACCTCGACGGCCTCGTCCTCGCCCCCGGCTTCATCGACCCCCACACCCACTACGACGCCCAGGTCCTGTGGGACCGCGACCTCACCCCGTCCTCGTGGCACGGCGTGACGACGGTGATCATGGGGAACTGCGGGTTCGGCATCGCCCCCACCCGCCCCGCGGAGCGGGAGACGATCCTGCGCACCCTCGAGAACGTGGAAGGAATGACGCTCGAGGCCCTCGAGGCCGGTCTGCCCTGGACGTTCGAGACCTTCCCGGAGTACCTCGACGCCCTCGACGCCGAGCCCACCCGACTCAACGTGGCCGCCCTGTTCGGCCACACGCCGCTGCGCTTCTATGTGATGGGCGACGCCGCCACCGAACGCGAAGCCACCGAGGACGAGGTGGGCCAGATGAGGGCGCTGCTGGCCGAGGGCCTCGACGCCGGTGCCATCGGCCTGTCGAGCTCGCGCACCGACTCCCACATCGGCGCCTACGGCAAGCCCGTGCCCAGCCGGGCCGCGGCCCTGTCGGAGATCCGGGCACTGGCCGGAGTGCTGGGCGAGAAGCACCGGGGCACCTTCGAATCGACGTGGGGGCCCGACCTGTACGTCGAGGAGTTCGCCGACCTCGCCCGCGAGATCGGGCGACCGGTCTCGTGGGCCGCCCTGATGACGGTCAAGGAGGACCCGGCCCTGGCCACCGACACCGCGGCACGGATCGCCGCCGCCGGGGGCTCGGTGCATCCGCAGGTCTCGTGCCGTCCGATCGTGGTGCAGATCGCGCTGTCCGATCCGGCGCCGTTCGCCAACGTGGATGCCTTCGAGGAGATCCTCCGCCTCGAGCGCGCCGACCGCAGCGCTCTCTACGCCGAGCCCGCCTGGCAGGAGCGGGCCTGGAGCGGCCTCCAGGAGCGCTGGGGCCAGAAGCTCCGCGACGCCACCGTGGCCGAGAGCACGGTGCACGCCGACCTGGTCGACGGTCCGACCCTCGACGAGCTCGCGCTCGCCCGGGGCACGACCCCGATGGCGGTGATGGCCGAGCTCGCCCTGGCCGAGCGGCTCGAGACACGATTCCGCATGGTCATGGTGAACGACGATGACGATCAGATCGCCGCGCTCCTCGCCGACGAACGCTTCCTGTTGGGGTTGTCCGACGCCGGCGCGCACACCAGCCAGCTGTGCGACGCCAACTACGCCACCCACCTCCTCTCCCACTTCTGGCGCGACCGCGGCGACCTCACGCTCGAGGCCGCGGTGTGGCGACTCACCGGCCATCCCGCCGAGGTGTACGGCCTGGCCGACCGGGGCCGGATCGCCGAGGGACTGGTCGCCGACCTCGTGGCCTTCGACCCGGCCACGGTCGGAACGGGCCCGGCGCAGCGTGTCGCTGACTTCCCTGCCGGCGCCGACCGGCTCGTGGCGCACAGCACCGGCATCCAACACACCTGGGTGGCCGGCACGGCGATCCGCCGCGACGGAGCCGACCTGGCCGGGGTCCGCCCCGGCCGGCTCCTGCGCGACTTCGCCTCGTCCTGAGCCTCAGGCCGGAGCGGGCGACTGCAGCGCCGAGGCTGTGCGCGCGGCGCTCTCCACGGCGGTGCCGTCGAAGAACCCCGGGTTGCCCTGGGTGAAGAGCCGCAGTGGGTTGTGGAAGACGAAGTCGGCGAAGTCGGCGTCGGTGAGCAGGCCCTCGCGCACCAGGCCATGGGCCTCGTCGACCACACCGTTCATGTCCTCGACGTCCCAATGGGCGAGGTCCGAGCTGAAGATGGGCTGCAGGCGGGCCTCGAAGGCATTGGCCTTCGAGAAGGCGAACGCGATGGCCCGGTCGTCGGCCTCGCAACCGAAGAAGAATCGGGGCACGAACCGGTCACCGATGTCGGTCTTCGTCTCGATGCCGGTGAAGCGGAACTCGTCGAGGTGAGGTGGTTCGACCCCGACCGCGGGAAGAGCTCGGACGGCGGCGGCCACATCGACGTCGGGGGCCTTGGCCAACAAGTCGGCGCCGTAGGCGTGCATCAGACGTTCGAGCTCGTCGAAGTCGACCAGGGCCGGGTCGAGGTGCTCGCGCAACGCCGAGAGGTTGCGCTTCTCCCAGTGCTCGACGAGATCGATGAGCAGGCTCGAGGCCCATCCGACGCCGCACTCGAGGAACGCGAAGTTGAGCGTGGGGAAGCGGTGGGTGACCCCGCCCATGAAGAGCGACTTGCACAGCCGGTTCATGCGTTCGGCGAAGAACCCGACGTGGTTGTAGACGTAGCTGCTGATCGACGTGAACGTGCACGGGGCGAGATCGCCGAGGCCACCGTGGAAGGTGACGGCGAAGCCGTGGCGGACGCAGGCCTCCCACACGGGGTCGTAGTCGTGGGCGCTGTCGAGGCCGAACGTGTCGAACCAGTGCGACTGGCCCGGCATCAGCCACGGCGACACCGCACCCGGTTCGCTGATCGGACGCAGCACGCCCTCGGGGAGGCTCACCACCTTCACGCCCATGGCCGCGCAACGGTCGAGCTCGGCCACGGCTTCGTCGGGCGTGTGCATGGGAATGACCGCACCCGCGGTGAGCCGATCGGCGTAGGGCGCGTAGGTCTCGTGCAGGAACGTGTTGAAGCCGGTGCACAGACCGCGTCGGATCTCGTCGTCGTCGTGACCGGCGATGCCGAGGGCCTTGCTCGGGAAGAGCACGGAGAAGTCGATGCCGAACTCGTCCATGCGCTCGTGCAGCAGCCCGGGGATGGCGGCAGTGGCCAGGTCGCGGGTGTTGGCCGCCGGTGTGGCCCACCAGGCGCTCTGGGGCGTGCGGGTGCGCTGGCGACGTTCCCAGTCGTCACCGCCGATGATGTCGTCGTGCTGGCTGCGCTGGGCCCGGTATTCGTCGAACTTCTTCGGGCCGAGGGCCTCGCGGAGGTACGGCATCGCCGCAGGCAGGAACTCCTGCACGTGGCCGTCGGCGTCGATGACGGGATGATCGAGCTGCTCACGGATGCGCTGGGACGGCGATGTCACGAGGTTCTCCTCGGTGGTGGGGGACTGGGCCTTCAGGGAACCGTGTAGCCGCCGTCGACGGGGAACGCGACGCCGACGACGAACGACGCCGCATCGGATGCCAGCCACAGGGCGGCCCGGGCGATCTCCTCGGGCTCGGCGATGCGGCCGATGGGATGGAGCGCCGCCACCTGGGCCTCGGCCTCGGCGCTGCCGTCCATCCACTCGTCGACCATGCGTGACCGGGCGGTGCCCGGGCAGATGGCGTTGATGCGGATCCCCCGACCGATGTACTCGAGCGCCGCCGAACGGGTCAGCCCGATGACGCCGTGCTTGGCCGCCACGTAGTTGGCCTGCCCCGGGAACCCGATCAGGCCGGCACCCGACGAGGTGTTGACGATGGCCCCTCCACCCCGAGCGAGCATGAGGGGGATCTCGTGCTTCAGACACAGGAAGACACCGGTGAGCATGACGTCGATGCCACGACGCCACACCTCGTCGTCCATGTCGGCGATGTCGACCCCGGCGCCCACGATTCCGGCGTTGTTGAGGGCCACGTCGAGTCCCCCGTAGGTCTCGACGGTCGCGGCCACCATGTCGGCCACCGACGCGGCGTCGGCCACGTCGACGATCACGGCGAGCGCGTCACCGCCGTCGGCCCGGATGAGCTCGACGGTGGCGTCGGCGCCGGGACGATCGATGTCGGCCACCACCACGTGAGCCCCTTCGCCGGCGAACAGTCTTGCCGCAGCGCGCCCGATGCCGGACGCCGCTCCGGTGACGAGTACCACCTTCTCCTCGAACTGCCCCATGCCCGGTCCTCTCCGGCTCGACCCCTCGTCCCCTCAGCGGACCCTAACGGCGCCGCGGCCCTGGTGGTCAGGCGAAGACGCAGGTTCGGCTGTCCCAGACGAGCACCCGGTGCTCGAGGTGCAGCCGAACGGCGTCGGCCAGTGTCTGGCGTTCGACGTCACGGCCCTTGCGGACCAGATCCTCGACCTCGTCGCGGTGGGTCACCGAGGTGACCCTCTGGGCGATGATCGGCCCCGCATCGAGCTCAGCCGTGACGTAGTGGGCGGTGGCGCCGATCACCTTCACGCCCCGTTCGTGGGCCCGGTGGTAGGGCCGGGCTCCGGCGAACGCCGGAAGGAACGAATGATGGATGTTGATCATGCGGCCGGTCCAGCGGTCGGTGATCGACGCCGGCAGGATGCGCATGTACCGGGCCAGGACCACCAGGTCGGGGAAGAGGTCGGACAGCACTCCGGCCAGCAGCTCCTCCTGGGCGGTCCGGTCGGCGCCGTCGAGGCCCCCGGCCACCGAACGGAACGGCACACCATGACGATCGGCGAGGCCCGAGGCGGCATCCTTGTCGGAGATCACCGCCACCACCTCGGCCTCGAGCTCACCCAGCCCGATGCGGGTCAACAGGTCGGCCGCACACGACAGATCGGACGAGCAGGCCAGCGCCACCCTCGTGGGTGTGCCCGGGTGGTGGAGGTCGTACTCGATGCCGAAACGGCCGACGGCCTCGGCCAGCCCCGCATCGAAGGCCTCCCAGTCGATGGCCCCGTCGATCTCGATGCGTTGGAGGAACACACGGGACGCCCGATCGGTGTGCTGGTCGGCGTTGGCGATGTTGCCCCCGGCGTCGACGATCAGGTTGGCGACGGCGGCGACGATGCCGGGCTGATCCGCGGCGCGCGACGAGCAGTACCGACGGTCGGGATCCCTTCGACTCGTCGACCATGGGCTCAGCTGATGAGGCTGGCCAGGCCCCAGGCCGCGGCGACGCCACCGACCACGATCATGAGCACGCTGCGGGCGAGAGGCGGGCGGGCGAGGTCGTTGCCCTGCGGATCCTGACGCGGACGCACCAGAGCCATCGCCGTGCCGACGACGAGCGCGGCACCGATGGCCAACACCAGCCAGGGCAACAGGTCCTCTCCGAGAAACACGGGCTTCTCCTCCGCAAACCGGGTGACCGACCGGGCTCAGCCCCCATCGGGTCCGAGGGGATCGTAGGTGTCGTCGGCGGAGAGGTCGAAGTCGCCGTCGGTCACCTGTGCGTTGATGACGGTGCCCTCGAGCACGTCGGTCGTGCCGCCCTCGCGTACGACCTCGAGGCGGCGCAACGCCCCGGTGGCACCGTCGAAGCACAACTCCGCACGGGCCCCGTAGGTGGCCTCGACGTCGAAGCGCCGCTGCAGGAGCTCGAAGCAACCGTTGCCCTTCACGACCACGGCGTACACCGGGTCGTCACCCGAGACGAACTGGCGCAGGGCTTCGATCTGCTCCTCCCGGCGCTGCTCCCAAGGCGCCACCTCCGCCCCGGGAGCGCAGTCGTACCGTCCGCCATCGGTCTGGACGCCGCAGTTCACGCTCCGGCCCGCCACCACGCCGGTCGTGCTGCCGAGCGAGCGCTGCAACCGATCCGGCGGTCGCTGGACGACGAGCAGACCCGACCCGATCTCGGCGCCGTCGGAGCGGGTGCGGGTGAACTCACCGTCGAGCCGGTAGGTCGCATCGATGCCCCGCACCGACGCGACGAGGAACTCCTCGGCCGCCTCGGCGCCGGTGGTGCGCCCCACGTCGTTGCGGTCGAGCTGCCAGGCGATCACGGCCCCGATGGCGACCAACACGACCAGCCCGGCGATGACGAGGAGGCGACGACGGCCCGAGCCACGGGGCGTGACCGGGATCTGCGGCTGCTCGTCGTCGCTCACCGCGGCGACGGTAGCGGCGCGGCGCGCTCCGCCAACGACGCCACCAGAGCATCGGCGGCAGGGTTCGCGATGCGACCCGCCCGTCGGGCGACGACCAGCCTCCGGGTCGTGAGCACGGACAGATGGCGTCCGGCTCGGCTCCGACGGCCTGGGGAGCTCGCCTGCACCTCGGGCAGGACGGTCCAGCCCACCGCCAGGCGGGCCATCTCACGCAGCACCTCGGGCTGGTGCGACTCGGCCACCACCGTGACGGGAGCGCCACGCACCAGCAGGGCCTGCTCCACCAGGGCACGGGTGTGCGAACCGGTCGGGAACATCACCCACGGTCCCCAGCGCCCCGGGTCGTCCACCGCCGAGGGCGCCGCGCCTTCAGCCGGCACCACCACCAGCGGCTCGTCGAGAAGGGCCTCGAGATCCAACGTCGGGTCGGCACCCGACGGCTCGACGACCACGGCCAGGTCGAGAAGACCCGCCGCCAGCTGCGCGAGGAGCTCACCGGAGGGCGCCACCATCAGCCGGAGATCGAGGTGCGCGTGAGCCCGCCGGAAGGCTCGCAGGGCGGGAGCACAGTGGTGCACCGCGGCGGCATCGATCATCCCCACCCGCAGGCGCCCCGATCGACCCGACCGCAGCGACGCGGCCCAGCGAGCCAGGTCGCCGGTGTCGGCCACCACCCGGCGGGCGTAGGCGACGACCTCGGCCGCCTCGTCGCGGAGCACCTGACGCCGTCCGACCCGTTCGAACAACACGACCCCGATGCGCCGCTCCAGTTCTGACAACCCCTGAGAGAGCGCCGACGTGGTGACACCCACCGAAGCAGCGGCGGCGGCGAACGTGGGTGCGTCGGCGACGGCGGCCAGATAGGAGAGCTGGGGCACGGTCACCGCGGGGAGAGGCGGATCGTTGGGGTCGGGGTCAGCCATCCCCCGACCCTACTGTTCAGTCTTACTGAATAGAACTCCTGGAAGCTTCAGACAGCCCTAGGCTCGGCGCCATGACCGACACCACACCCATCGCCCCCGCCACCGGCCGCCTCGGGGTGCTCACCCCCGGCATGGGCGCCGTGGCCTCCACCTTCATCGCCGGCGTCCTCGCCACCCGCGCCGGCACCGCCACGCCGGTCGGCTCGCTGACCCAGCTCGCCCACATCCGCCTCGGGCGGCGCGAGGAGAACCGCAACCCGTTGATCCGCGAGTTCGTGCCCCTCGCGCAGCTCGACGACATGGTCTTCGGCGGTTGGGACCCGATCAGCCCCAACGCTCTCGAAGCGGCCCGCACCGCCGGCGTGCTCGAGGACCGCGACCTCAACCCCATCTCGGGCGAGATGGAGGGCGTCGTGGCCATGGACGCCGTGTTCGACCAACGATGGGTCAAGCGCCTCGACGGCACCCGGGTGAAGACCATCACCGACAAGTGGGCCCAGGCCGAAGCCCTCATCGCCGACATCGAACGCTTCCGCGTCGAGAACGACTGCGACCGCCTGGTGATGGTCTGGTGCGGGAGCACCGAGGCCTACCAGGAGGCCAGCGCGGTGCACGCCACCATCGAAGCATTCGAGGAGGGGCTGAAGGCCAACGACGAGAACATCGCCCCCAGCCAGATCTACGCCTACGCCGCGCTGATCTCCAGGGTGCCCTTCGCCAACGGCGCCCCGAACCTGTCGGTCGACCTGCCGTGCATGCGCGAACTGGCCGCCCGTGAGGGCGTGCCGATCGCCGGCAAGGACTTCAAGACCGGACAGACCTGGCTCAAGACGCTGCTGGCCCCCGGCCTCAAGGCGCGGATGCTCGGACTGCGCGGCTGGTACTCCACCAACATCCTGGGCAACCGCGACGGCGAGGTGCTCGACGACCCGGAGAACTTCAAGACCAAGGAGGTCTCGAAGCTCGGTGTCATCGACTCGGTGCTGCAGCCCGAGGTGTACCCCGACCTCTACGGCGACATCGATCACGTGGTACGGATCAACTACTACCCGCCTCGCGGGGACAACAAGGAGGGCTGGGACAACATCGACATCTTCGGGTGGATGGGGTACCCGATGCAGATCAAGGTCAACTTCTTGTGCCGTGACTCGATCCTCGCCGCCCCGATCGTGCTCGACCTCGCCCTGTTCATGGACCTCGCCTCCCGCGCCGGGCAGAGCGGGGTCCAGGAGTGGCTGAGCTTCTACTTCAAGGCCCCTCAGGCAGCCACCCCCGTACCCGCCGAGCACGACCTGTTCATCCAGCAGACCAAGCTCAAGAACACCCTTCGCGAGTGGATGGGCGAGGAACCGGTCACGCACTCCGAGGCGGGCTGACCGTGGGCGACGCCGGATCAGACGGCGACGACGTCCGGAGTCTCGCCCGTCGACTCGGCAAAGGCCGCCCACATGGCCGCATACGTGCCGTCCGCCGCCACCAGGTCGTCGTGACGTCCCTGCTCGATGATGCGTCCGGCGCCGATGACCACGATGCGGTCGGCCCGACGGGCCGTAGGGAGACGATGGGCCACCACCACCGTGGTGCGCCCCGCCGAGGCGGCGGCCATGGCTCGCTGCACCCTGGCCTCGCTGGCCAGGTCGAGCTGGGACGTGGCCTCGTCGAGCAACAGGATGGACGGATCGACCAGTCGGGCCCGGGCCAGGGCGATCAGTTGGCGCTGACCCGACGACAACGAACGACCGCGCTCGCTGACCGGGGTCAGGTAGCCCTCGGGCAGCGAGGCGACGAACTCGTGGGCGCCGACGGCCCGGGCGGCGGCTTCGACCTGCGCCGGTGAGGCCTCCGGTCGCCCGTACGCGATGTTGTCCCGGACCGTGCCGGTGAACAGGAACGCCTCCTGCGGCACGACGCCGAGCTGGCGCCGGAAGGCACCGAGATCGATGTCACGCAGGTCGATGTCGTCCACCGTGACCTGACCGCCGGTCGGATCGTAGAAGCGAGCCAGCAACTTGACGATGGTGGACTTTCCCGCACCGGTCTCACCGACCAGGGCCACCGTCTCTCCCGCCGCGATGTGCAGATCGACCCCGGCCAGCGCCTCCTCGATCGGACCGACGGAGCCAGGAGCTTCGACCGAGCCGGCCGACCCGGCCGCTTCGTAGCGGAAGTGCACCTCACGGAGGCGAACCTCACCACGCAACCGACCGGGAGCGATCGGAGCTGCCGGCGGCGGAGTGGTCGAGGGCGTGGCGAGGAACTCCTCGATCTTGACCACCGACGCCGAGGCCTGCTGCCACGTGTCGAGAACCTGCGAGAGCTGCTGGAGCGGCGAGAAGAACTGGTTCAGGTAGAGCAGGAAGGCGATCACCACACCGGTGGTGACCGCCCCCCGCTGCTCCAGCACGGAACCCGCGCCCAGGACCACGACGGCACCGAGGTCGGACAGCAGCAGGATGAACGGGAAGTAGAGGGCGACGAGCCGCTGCGCTCCCACCCGGTGCTCGAGGTAGCGCCGATTGACGGCCCGGAAGCCGCTGATGTTGCGGTCCTCTCGGGAATAGGCCTGCGACACACGTACCCCCGAGAGGCTCTCCTGGAGGTTGGCGTTCACGTCCGCGATCGCCTCACGGGCCTGCTCGTAGGACACCGTGGAGCGGCGCCGGTACCACCAGGTCGCCAGGATCAGGGGCGGCAACACGGCCGCGGCGGCGAGGGCCAGCGGTGGCGAGAGGATGACGAGGAAGACGAACACGCCCACGCAGGTGAACACCCCGACCACGGCATTGATGAGGCCGGTCTGCACGAGCTGGGAGAGCGCTTCCACGTCAGTGGTCATGCGCGTCATCAGCCGGCCGTCGAGCTCGCTGTCGTAGTAGTGCAGCGACATGCGCTGGAGATGCCCGAAGATCTTCAGGCGCAGGGCGTAGAGCATCCGCTCGGCGGTACGCCCCGTCACCGCCGTGTAGGCCCAGACCACTCCCCAGTCGGTGACCACCGCAGCGAAGAAGAGCCCGACCGCCGCCCACAGCGCCGAGGTGTCGCCGGGCGTGATGCCCTGGTCGATGCCCTGGCTGACGAAGACGGGTCCGAGCAGCGTGAGGACCGTGTCGACCACGACGAGGATGAGGCCCACGGCCAGGCCCACGACCCACGGTCGGACGAAGCGGCGGATGCGGAACGGCCCCGGATCATCGCTGGTGATCGCATCGACGTCCACGTCGGGAGTGTCGGTGGCCGGCGGAAGACGGTCGAGGGCGGCGAGCATCTCCGGGGTGGCGCTGAGGGCCGTGCCCGCCATCTGCCCCCCGCCCGGCCCGGGACCGCGGGCGGGTCCCTCGACCGTCGCCGATGCTCTCGGTGCGCCGTCCACCACCTCCATCGGCCACGCCGCCTCGGTGACCCCCACCGCGACCAGGTCCTCACGACGCTCCTCGTCAGCCACCTCGTCGGCGCCGTGGGGCAGAACCCCCTCGACCTCGTCATCGGGTCCCGCGAAGAGATCGCGGTACACCGAGCTCGCCGCGAGGAGCTCCTCGTGAGTTCCCTCGGCCACGGCCCGGCCTGCTTCGAGCACCACGATGCGGTCGGCGAGCCGCAACGTCGAACGACGGTGGGCGATGAGGATCGTGGTGCGCTCCTCCATCAACGTCCGCAGCGTCGCGTGGATGGCTTCCTCGGTCGTCACGTCGACCGCCGACGTGGCGTCGTCGAGCACCAGCACCCGAGGATCGGTGAGGATGGCCCGGGCCAGGGCCAACCGCTGCCGTTGCCCCCCCGAGAGCGACATGCCCCGCTCACCGACCATGGTGTCGTACCCGTCGGGCAGCGCCGCCACGAAGCCGGCGGCACCGGATGCCGCGGCCGCCGCCTCGATCTCCGCATCGGTGGCTGCGGGACGGCCGTAGGCGATGTTGGCCCGCACCGTGTCGGAGAACAGGAACGCGTCCTCGAACACGATGCCCACCTGACGACGCAGCGACTCGAGCGTGAGGTCACGTACGTCGTGGCCGTCGACGACGACGCGACCCTCGGCCACGTCGTAGAAGCGGGGCAACAGCGCCGTGATCGTCGACTTGCCCGAGCCACTCGTGCCCACCAGCGCCACCACCTCACCCGGGCGTACGTGGAGGTCGAGCCCGTCGAGGACGGGTTGGCTACGGGTGTATCCGAAGCGCACCCCCTCGAAGCGCACGTCGCCCCGCGACTCGGGCAGATCGCGGGCATCAGGGGCCTCGACCACGACGGCGTTGGCATCGAGGACGTCCAGGATCCGCTCGGCACCGGCTCGGGCCTGCTGTCCCACGGTGAACAACCCGGCCAGCATCCGCACGGGGGCCACGAGCTGGACGAGGTACGCCGAGAAGGCCAGGAAGGTCCCGAGGGTGAGGTTGCCCTCGATGGCCAGCCAACCGCCGAGGGCCAGGACCGCCACCTGGGCCAGCGCCGGGATGGCCTGCATCGTCGAGGTGAAGCGGGCCTGGAGACGCACGAGCCGGACCCGGGAGGCGTAGAGACCCTCGGCCGACTCGGCCAAGTGGGCCAGCTCCCGGTCCTCCTGGCCGAACCCCTTCACCACACGCACGCCGCTGACCGCCTCGTCGACCACCCCGGCGACCTCACCCATGCGCTGCTGGGCGTCCCAGGTGGCCGGGAACACCTTGCGTCTCAGCCGCAGGGCCACCAGCCCGAGCAGCGGGAGCGTGACGACCATGATCAGCGTGAGGGCCGGCGACAGGATCGTCATGATCACCAGCGCCAGCACGACCATGACGAGGTTGCCGAGCATGATCGGCAGGAACGCCAACAGGCCCTGGATCAGGCCGAGATCCGACGACGCCCGCGACACCAGTTGACCGGTCTGGAGCTGGTCGTGGCCGGCGAAGTCGAGGCGCTGGAGCCGCTCGTAGATGGCGTTGCGCAGGTCGTACTGCACGTCGAGGCTCACCCGCCCGCCGACCCAGCGCCGCACGACGGCGGCGGCGAAGGAGACCAGGCCCAGGACGACCAGCGCCGCCAACCACGGGGCGACGGGCCGGGTGCGACCGACCAGGCCATCGTCGATCACCACCTTCTGCAACAGCGGAGCCAACGCCATCAGGCCCTGGCCGACCACGGAGGCGCCGAGCGCGATGGCCACGTTGCGCCGGTGGGCTCCGAGGAACGGACCGAGGCGACGAATCCACCCTCCGGCGGCCGCGGGCTCGGGCACCGGGCGATCGATCACGGAGGCGAGGCTAACGACGGCGTCACCGGCAACGTCGGTGACGCCACCGGCGACCATCTCCGTGGCCCACAATGGGGCATGCCCGAGATCCGCGAGACCAAGCTCCCCGGCGTCGGCATCGAGTTCGACTTCACCTCCGAGAGCGGAGACCACGTCGGGGTGATCTCCCGCCACTCCGGGCGCCGCGAGTTCGTCGTCTACGCCGAGGACGACCCCGACGCCGTGTCCACCCGCATCGAGCTCACCCCCACCGAGGGGGCTGCGGTGGCCGAGCTGCTCGGGGGCACCCAGGTGACGGCGCACCTGGCCGCGCTGTCGGCGGAGATCGAGGGCCTCTTCATCGACTGGGTCCCCCTCGGGCCGGGCTTCCCGCCCACGAGCATCGCCGACACCGCGATGCGCACCCGAACGGGATCATCGGTCATCGCCGTGATCCGCGAGGGCACCGCCGTTCCCGCACCGGGCCCCGACGACGTGTTGCACCCGGGCGACACGGTGGTCCTCGTCGGCACGAAGGACGGAATCGCGGCCGCCGGCGACCTGCTGGGGTCCTGAGCCCCGTGACCGCATCCGCGGCCACGACGCTTCTCGCCGCCAGCGGTGGGTCGGCCACCCAGATCCTCCTCGAGCTGGGCGTCGTCTTCCTCGTGCTCGCCGCACTCAGTCGCGGCGCGTCGCGACTGGGGCTGTCGGCCATCCCGGCGTTCCTGCTCATCGGGCTGCTCCTGCGCGACGGCGGCCTCTTCGACCTGACCGCCACCGACGAGTTCCTCGAGGTCGGTTCGCAGATCGGCATCGTGTTGCTGTTGTTGATGCTCGGTCTCGAGTACACGCCCGAGGAACTGATGGGTTCGCTGCGCAGCTCGGCGCGCGCCGGCGCCGTCGACGTGGTGTTGAACGGCATCCCGGGAGTGGTCGTGGGTCTGCTCCTCGGCTGGTCGCCGCTCGGTGCGGTCTTCCTGGGCGGCATCACCTACATCTCCTCGTCGGGAATCGTGGCCAAGCTCCTCAACGACCTCGGGCGCATGGGTAACCGCGAGACACCATCGGTGCTGGCCATCCTGGTCATGGAGGACCTGGTGATGGCCCTCTACCTCCCGATCGTCACCGGGTTGGCGGTGGGCGGCGCCCTGTCGGGCGTGGCCCTGTCCGTCGTCGTCGCCGTGGCCGTCGTGGGCCTGGTCCTGTTCTTCGCCGTGCGCTTCGAACACTTCCTGGGCAAGCTGCTCTTCAGCCGGTCCGACGAGGTCCTCCTGTGGAGCCTCCTCGGCCTCGCGCTGGTCGTGGCCGGGGCGGCCGAGCGCCTCAACGTCTCGGCCGCGGTCGGTGCGTTCCTGGTCGGCATCGCCGTGTCCGGCGCCGCCGCCCGCACGGGAACGACCCTGCTGAGTCCGTTGCGCGATCTCTTCGCCGGCGTGTTCTTCGTGTTCTTCACCTTCACGATCGAACCGGGTGAGATCATCGACGCACTGCCGGTGGCCATCGTCCTGGCCCTCCTGACCGGCGTGACCAAGGCCGCCACCGGCGCCTGGGCGGCGCGACGGGCCGGCGTCGCCGCTCGCGGACAGGTACGCGCCGGCACGGTCCTCATCGCCCGTGGCGAGTTCTCGATCGTCATCGCCGGTCTGGCCACCGCGGCCGCCGTCCAGGACGGCCTGGCCGCTCTGGCCACGAGCTACGTGCTCGTCCTGGCCGTCGCGGGACCGATCCTCACCCGCTTCTCCGATCCCATCGCCACAAGGATGCTGGCCAGGAACACCCGACGCGACGCCGAACGAGCGGAGCGAGCCGCACGGGAAGCGACGCGCGACGCCGAGGAGAGCGAAGACCCCTCGCCGTGAGCGACGACGCCGCTCCTCTCCCCCGGTGGGCTCCACCCACCGACGCGGAGCTGGCCGCGCTCGATGCGCTGGGCGCCACCGGGCTCTGGAACCTCCAGGGGACCGAGGTGAAGCTGACGAACCTCGACAAGGTCTTGTTCCCCGGTCGCGACGACACCCCCGACGTGACCAAGAGAGACCTCGTGCGCTGGTTCGCCACCGTCGCCCCCGCCGCCCTTCCCTACCTCCATGACCGACCGGTGAACCTCCACCGCTTCCCGGCGGGGGTGACCGAACCGGGTTTCTGGCACAAGGCCGTGCCCGACCACGCGCCCGGATGGCTGACGCGGTGGCACGACGACCGCGCCCGTACCGGCGACACCCGCTGGTACTTCGTGATCGACAGCCCGGCGGCGATGGCGTGGATGGCGAACTACGGCGCGGTCGAACTGCACCCCTGGACCTCGACAGCGGCCCGTCCCGACCGTCCCAGCTGGGCACTGATCGACCTCGATCCCGGCACCGCGACGTCGTTCGACGACCTACTGGTGCTGGCCCGGCTCCACCGCACCGCGCTCGACCACCTCGGCGTGCGCGCCGGGGCGAAGGTCACGGGGAAGCGAGGGATCCAGATCTGGGTACCGGTGGCCGCCCGCTACTCCTTCGACCACACCCGGACCTGGGTGGAGTCGTTGTCGAGGGCTATCGGGGCCACCGTGCCCGACCTCGTCAGCTGGAAATGGAGCACCCGAGAACGTGGCGGGCGGGCCCGACTCGACTACACGCAGAACGCGGTCAACAAGACGCTGGTCGCACCGTGGAGCACACGTGCTGCGATCGGCGCACCCGTGTCGGTGCCCATCGGCTGGGAGGAGCTGGACGATCCCGACCTCAGTCCCGATCGCTGGACCATCCGCACCTCGCCGGCTCGCCTCGAGGCGGTCGGGGATCCACTCGTCGAGCTCGTGGGACTCCCCCAGGAACTACCCGTGCTCTAGGCGGGCGGAGAGCCCTCGACCGGCGCGAGGTCCCGGTGGTGGACCGCCGCGGCGCCGACGAGCACCATGACCGGCAGGAGCAGCCAGGCGTCGGCATCCCCGGCCCACGCCGCCAGCGCCGCCCCGCCGGCGTATGCCGTCACGATCGACACCAGCACGACGAGCGCCCGTCGATGGGTCCTCGCGTCCGGCGAATCGCCGGGATCGATGGCCAGGGCACCCTCCGATCCGAGGCGGGCGACCGAACCCGTGGCGTAGGTCGTGGCCACGTTGACGGCCCCGACGCGCAACAACGACGCCGTCTGCAGACCCATGGCGAACGCCCCCATCACGAGCACCGGATACACGAGGACCGCCGCGCCGGCGTCGTCGCCCGCGGCGATCCACCCGGCGACGAGGAGCAGGAGCAGCGCCTCCGCCCCCAGCACCAGGTCGGGTCGTAGCCGACGCCCCGACCGACGGCGGCGTTCGTGGATCCGGCTCACGACGGCCACGCCGAGGGCAAAAGCCACGATGGCCACGGCATGGCGCAGGGCCACCGACCAGCGCCCCTCTCCCGCGCCCATGCCGAGCAACACGAGATTGCCGCTCTGGTTGGCGACGAACACCTCGACGACGTTCAAGAAGATGTGGGCGTCGGCGAACCCGGCGACGGCCGTGAGCGTGACCGCGAACGGCAAGCTCCCGGACAGCGCCGGCGACGGGGTTGACGCCACGGACCGACCCTAGTGACGGGGGCCTTCGGACCCGGGCGCGATCCGCACCCGGTCGATCAGGCGATGGACGCGGCGTAGATGCTGGCGATCGACGCATCGAGCGCGCCGTCGAACTCGGCGTCGCTCTGCTGGGCGCTGAGACCCTCGGTGAGCGCCCGGGAGAAACTGGCGACGACACCGGGATTCCTCGCCAGCCGAGCGTTGGCGTCGTCTCGGGTGTACCCACCGGACAGGGCGACGACCCTCAGGACGTTCGGATGCTCGACGAGTTCGGTGTAGAAGCCATCGGTCTCGGGCAACGTGAGCTTCAGCATCACGTGACGATCAGCGGCCAGAGCGCCCAGCTCGCCGAGGATGGCCGCCTTGAGCAGTTCCTCGGCGCCGGCCTTCTCGGGACTGTTGATGTCGATCTCGGGCTCGATGATGGGCACCAGCCCGGCATCGAGGATGTCGGCGCCGATCTCGAACTGCTGACCGACCACGGCATCGACGCCGGCGGCATCGGCCAGCTTGATGACCGAGCGCATCTTCGTACCGAACACGCCGTGACCGTTGGCCCGGCTGAGCTGGTCGGCGAGATCGGGGATCGGCTTCATCACCTGGGCGCCGTCGGTCTCGTCGGCCAGACCCTTGTCCACCTTCAGGAACGGCACGACGTTCTTGTTCTCCCAGAGGAACTCGGCGGTGCCCTTGCCGTCGATCTGGCGCTCCATGGTCATGTCGAAGAGGATCGCCCCGAGGATCCGGTCGCCGGTGAAGGAGGGGCTGGTGATGATCCGGCTGCGCATCTCGTGGATGCGGTCGAACATCTCGGCGTCGTTGCCGTAGGCCGTCTCGTCGAGGCCGTACAGCTTGAGAGCCTTGGGGGTGCTGCCCCCGCTCTGGTCGAGGGCGGCGATGAAGCCGTCACCCGTCTTGACCTTCTGGAACTGAGCGTCGTTCACGAGGGGATCCCGTCTGGTCGAAGGTGGCGCCCACCGGCCGGCAACGCCGGAACCGTGGCGATCGGAGCACGAGCGCTCCGCCTCCCCAGTCTGTACCACCTCGACACCGCGGGCGGCCAGACACGCGGTGGCGTCTGGTCGCCCGCGCAGGGCAGGCTGGTCGACCCGGGCACGTCGCCCGCGGACGAGGACCGGGGGTCACGATGGGGACGAGCGTGCAGGTGTGGGGGACCGGCGGCGTGGGAGCACGGGCCATCGCCGCCATCGCCGGTCGCCGCGATCTCGATCTCACGGGGGTCTGGGTCCACTCCCCCGAGAAGCAGGGCCTCGACGCCGGGACGCTCGCGGGCATCGACCCGATCGGGGTGGCGGCCACCAACGACGCCGATGCGCTCGTCGCCACCCGACCGGACTGCGTGGTCTACGCCGCCAGCGGACCCGAGCTCGATGCCGCGGCCGTGCCGGACTACGAACGGCTCCTCCGCGCCGGGATCAACGTCAGCACCGTCAGCTCGCCCGGCCTGGTGTACCCGCCCGCGTTCTCGGCGGCAGCCCGTGACCGCCTGACGGCGGCGGCGCTCGCCGGTGGCGCATCGCTGTACGCCTCGGGCATCGAACCCGGTTTCGCCGCCGACCAGTTCGTCCTCACCCTGTTGACGATGTCGAGCCGGATCCGGTCGGTGCGCATCCAGGAGTTCTTCCGCTACGACGAGTACCCGGTCGAGTTCATGATGCGCGAGGTCATGGGCTTCGGCCACGACCTCGACCACACGCCGCTCATGGCCACGCCCGGCGCGCAGCACGGAACCTGGGGGCCGCCCGTGCAGATGATCGCGGATGCCCTCGCAGTCGATCTCGACGAGATCCGCGAGACCTACGAGCGGGCCCTCACCCCCCGCCGCCTCGAGGTGGCCTGCGGCACGCTCGAGGCCGGCACGGTCGGCGCCATCCGCTTCGAGACCATCGGGGTGGTGGATGGCCACGACGCCATCGTGATCGAGCACGTCAACCGCATGGCCGCGGACCTGGCCCCCGAATGGCCCGCCTCGGCCCGCAACGGCACGTACCGGATCACGATCGACGGTGAGCCGAGCTCCACCTGCGAGCTCATGATGGGCACCACCGAGACGTTCAACGAGGAAGGCATGCTGGCCACCACCATGCGCGTGGTGAACGCCGTCCCCGCCCTCGTGGCGGCAGCGCCCGGCCTCGTGAGCTCACTCGACCTGCCCCTCACCCTGCCGCGCGACGTGTTCTGAGCTTCCGGCCGCACGAGCGCCCTTGTGCTCAAACGGCCCCTTCGGCCGGCACGCGTCGCGCGGGGTCCTGGCGGTAGAAGTCGACCAGGACCGTGTAGAGGTCGGGATGCTCACCGCGGAAGGAGAGGGGCGCGTCGAAGAAGACCTCGGTGGCCACGGCGAAGAACTCACCTGGATTGACTCCGGCGTAGGCCCGCAGCGTGCGGCCACCCTCTCCCACCACCACCCGCTCGTAGACCTCGGTGCACACCCGCACCCAGGTGTCGAACTGCGCCTGGTCGGCCAGCGGTGGTGTGCCGTCCACGGTGCCGTCGAGCATGTCGAGCTTGTGGGCGAACTCGTGGAACACCACGTTGTGCCCACGCCCCGGATGGCGGGCCTCGGAGCGGGCGGTGTCCCAGACGATGACCACCGGACCCTGGAACGAGGCCTGGCCGAGAATCCGCATCGGGTCATCGGACACGAGGCCGCTCACCTGCGAACGGGGACCGGTCATGACCACCGTCGTGGGGTGCACGAGGATCGAGCCGACCCCACGGAAGGAGTCATCGGGGAGCCCGAGGACGAGCAGCGCGGCCTGGGCGCCGATGATGACCATCATCTCGTCGGTCAACTCGAAGCCGTTGGCCGCCTCCCAGGTCTTCTCGGCGATCAACGCCAGGGTGAGCCCTTCGAGTCGGACCTGCTCATCGGCCGACAGGAGGTTCCAGTGCCCGACCTTCGTCGCCAGCAGGTCGCGCCACTCGGGCAGGAACCCGGCCTCGTAGCGCTCGCGCCGCATGCGATGACGACGGGTCTCGAAGATCATGTCGGTCTCGCGTGGCGCACCGGGTCACGGTAGCGACCGACCGGCGATGTCAGCGGGCGGCCGGCACCGCGTCGATCCGACCCGAGGCCACCTGCTCGAACGACGTGGCTCCGAGGCCCTCGCCGCGCCCACTCGAGCCCGATGCCGCAGCCAGCCGACGCCACCCGGCCGTCACGAAGATCAAGCGCGGGCCGCGGGTTCGTCCCGGTCCCGCCCGATGACGACCGGCTCGGACTCGGCCGCGCAGCACACCGTCGCCTCACCGACCCCCGACCCGGGGCCCGGCTCGTCGGCATCAGCGGTCTTCACGTACCACTCCCAGCGGGCGCCGTCCGGGTCGGTGACCCACGTCTCGACCTTCTCGGCGTAGCAGCAGATGGCGTCGTCGACACCGGAGGTCTCGAGACCGTCACCCCGGAGCCGGTCGTCCGCGGCTTCGACCTCGGACGCCCCGTCGGTCTCGACGCCCAGATGGTTGAGCGTGCCGCCCACCGCTGACTCGAACAGCACCAGCTTGAGCGGCGGGTCGCTGATCTCGAAGTTGGCGTAGCCGGGCTTGCGCTTGGCCGGACCGACACCGAACAGCGCGCTGTAGAAGGTCACGGACGCCTCGAGGTCGGTGACGTCGAGGGCGAGTTGGACACGGGCCATGTTGGGCCTCCCTGGGTTCAGGTCGTGGCCGATGGTACGAGCTCGGCGACGAGGTCCCGCACGCGGCGATCGATCTCGTCACGGATGGGACGAACCGCGTCGACACCCTGACCAGCGGGGTCGTCGAGCTGCCAGTCGAGGTACCGGGTACCCGGGTAGAAGGGGCACTCGTCGCCGCAGCCCATCGTGATGACCACGTCAGAGGCCGCCACCGCCGCATCCTCGAGGCGTTTCGGGTGCGCGCCGGCCGCAAGGACATCGATGCCCATCTCGGCCATCACCGCGATGACCGCCGGATTGATCTCCTCGGCGGGCGCCGTCCCGGCGGAGCGCACGACCACACGGTCGCCGCCGTGGTGGGCCAGCAGGGCCGCCGCCATCTGGGAGCGGCCGGCGTTGTGGACGCACACGAACAGGACCTCGGGTCGGTCGTCACTCATCGGAATCCTCCGCACGACGGTCGGGGTAGAAGAAGCGGACCAGGACGAAGCCGATGACCAGACCCACGAGCTGCATCAGGATGAACATGGGTGCTGACGACGGCTCGATGCCGGCGAAGGTGTCCGACAGCGTGCGGGCGACGGTGACCGCGGGGTTGGCGAAGCTGGTCGACGCCGTGAACCAGTAGGCGCCGCCGATCCAGGCGGCCACGGCGAAGGGGACCATGCGGGCCCGTCCGCTGCGCACGCACCCCTGGATGACCAACAGCAGCGTCACCGTGGCCACGATCTCCGACAGCCACAGCCCGCCCGACGATCGGGCCTTCGTGGAGAGGTTCACCGCAGGGAGCTCGAACATCAGGTTCACGAGCATCGCCCCCAGGCACGCCCCGACGATCTGGGCGACGACGTAGAAGCCGGTGTCACGCGTGGTCGTGGTGCCGAGGAACCGGTCGAGCAGGCTGACGACCGGGTTGAAGTGGGCCCCGGACACGGACCCGAACATGAGGATGAGTGCCACCAGCGCACCCGCCGTGGCGATGGCGTTCTCGAGCAGCTGCAGGCCCACGTCGCCGGCAGAGAGGCGCTGCGCCATGATCCCCGAGCCGATGACGGCGACGATCAACAGGCCCGTTCCGAGCGCCTCGGCAGCGAGGCGGCGGCCGAGGTCGAGACGCAGCGACCCCGTGCCGGTCTCGACGGCGATCTCGAGCTCGGCCTCGGTGGGTCTGATCCCGTCGGTCACGCCGCCCAGCCTGCGAGGAGCACGTCGATACGGGTGCGGAGCTCGGCCACGGTGACGTCGAACGCGGCCGGGGTCCCGAGCTCGACCGGATCCGGGATCGACCAGTGCCACCACGACGTGGGCGGATCGAGCTCCTCGTGGGCCCGGTCGCAGACGGTGACGACGAGCCTCGGCCACCGCCCGATCTCGTCGAGCGATCGCGGCAGCGCCGCGGCGAGATCGAACCCGGCGCGCGCCGCTGCGGCCACCGCCTCGGGGTGCACCCGCTCGGCCGGGTGTGTGCCCGCCGAGTCGGCAGGCGAGCCGGTTCTGGCCTCCCAGACCACTGCTGCGAGCTGGGAGCGCGCCGAGTTCGCCGAACAGACGAACAAGGCGTCGGCCGCCTCGATCGAGGGTGTGGCGGCCAACCCGTGGAAGGCGTCCCGACGGAGGTGGACGTAACGGCGACGGCGATCCCCGCTGGACGACGAGCGTTCGATCAGCCCCGCCTGTTCGAGGACGTCGAGGTGATGGGCCAACCGATTGCTGGCGAGATCGAACTGACGGCCGAGCTCGCGGGGCGAGCGATCGGATCGGGCCAGTTCGTCGACGATGGCCAGTCGGGTCGGGTCGCCCAGTGCGGCGAACCGGGCGGCGCGCCGGGCGGCGGGCGGGGCGGCGGGCACCTCCCCACAATTTCACTCAGATCAATCTGAGTCAATCTTCATCGAGTGACTCGGTCCTGGTGGCGAGACCATCGTCGCCGCGGTGTCACGCGGAGCGAGCGCCCCGCACGAGGGTGCCGGGCAGGGCACCGGTGGGTGCACCGTCGTCCATCACGACCTCGCCGGCCACGATCGTGGCGCGGTAGCCGGTCGGCCGTTGGACGAGGCGCTTTCCGCCCGCCGGGAGGTCGTGGAGCATCTCCGGGCGACCGAAACCGAGGTCATCGAGGTCGATGAGGTTCGCGTCGGCCCGTCGACCCGGGGCGAGAACCCCTCGGTCGCCCAGGCCGACGAGCGCGGCCGTCGCCGCGGCCTGCCGCTGGACGATCCACTCCACCGGGAGTCGCCGGTCCTCGTCGACGTCACGCCCCCAGTACTGCAACAGGTGCGTGGGGAAGCTGGCGTCGCAGATCATCGTGCAGTGCGCCCCGGCGTCACCCAGCCCGGGCACGGTGCGGGGGTGCACGAGCATCTCTCGCACGGCGGAGAGATCGCCCTCCACGTAGTTCATGACCGGGACGTAGAGCGTCCCCCTCCCACCGTCGGCGACGAGCATGTCGTAGGCCCCGGCCATGTCGAGCGCCTCGCCCGGCTCGGGGTCGTAGCGAGGTTCGGCGCCCAGGGCGAAGACGGGACCCAGCCGCCCGAGCAGGTTCATCGACGGGTCCGAGAGCTCGGTCAGGATCGTGGCCCGGGTATCGGGCCGGAGGAGCTCGGCGACCATCTCGTCGAAGGGACGATCGGCCAAGGCCTGGTAGGTCGGCGAAGGCAGGAGCGGATGGACCCGGCCCTCCAGACCGAGGATGAGACCCACCGGTCGGGACGCCACCTGACCTCGGATCTCGAGCCCCTCACGCGATGCCGCCTCGATGAGGTCGAGCAGACCCCGGTAGGCATCGGCGGGCTGATCGGGGCGCTGGAGCGTGGTGATCGACAACGGCCGTCGGCCCACCTCGACCATCGCCCGCAGCAGTGCGAACTCCCCCTCGAGGTCATCGAAGTCGGCGACCGCCTGGAAGACCCCTCGGCCGGTCTCCCCGACCGCCTTGGCGATCCCCAGCAGCTCCGCGGCGCCCGCGGTGAGGCTCGGCGTCGGGCGACCGTCGCTCGAACGGTGGGCGACCGTCCGGGATGTGGAGAACCCCAGCGCGCCGGCGACGATCGCCTCGGCCGCCAGACGGCCCATCCGTTCGATCTCCTCGCCACTGGGCTCGACCTCGTGGTCGGCGCCCCGATCTCCCATCACGTAGCCCCGCAACGCGGCATGGGGCACCTGAGCGGCCAGGTCGATGGCCTTGGGTTCGCCGGCGAGCGCGTCGAGATACTCGGGAAAGCTCTCCCAGTCCCAGGTGATGCCCTCGTGCAGCGCCGTGCCCGGGATGTCCTCGACACCCTCCATCAGTGCCACCAACCACTCGTGGCGATCGGGCCGGACGGGGGCGAACCCGACACCGCAGTTCCCGGTGACGACCGTCGTCACGCCGTGCCACGACGACGGCGTGAGCATCGGATCCCAGGTGGCCTGGCCGTCGTAGTGGGTGTGGACGTCGACCCACCCGGGAGTGATGAGCAGACCGTCGGCATCGAGCTCCCGACCGCCACGGCCGCCCACGCGACCGACAGCCGTGATGCGCCCCTCGTCGACGGCCACGTCGGCCGTGCGGGTGGGGCCACCGGTGCCGTCCACCACCGTGCCCCCACGGATCACCAGGTCGTGATCAGCCATCATCGTCCCCTCGTCGGTGGCCTCTCGACGAAGCCGGCAACAGTCCACCGGCTCGGCGTCGACGGGGCAAGCTCGGGCGCGGCGACCCGAGCGTCAGGCGCCCCGAGCCATGTTGGCGAACTTCGTGTAGTGGTCGAGGAAGGCGAGGCGCACGATGCCCGTGGGGCCGTTGCGGTGCTTCGACACCAGGATCTCGGCCGTTCCCCGGTCCGGGGAGTCGAGGTTGTAGACGTCGTCGCGGTAGATGAACATCACGACGTCGGCGTCCTGCTCGATGCTCCCCGACTCACGCAGGTCGGCCAGCATCGGACGCTTGTCGGCGCGCATCTCCAACCCCCGCGACAACTGTGACAGGGCCAGCACCGGGCACTCGAGCTCGCGGGCCAGGATCTTGAGCCCGCGGGAGATCTCCGAGACCTCGACCTGGCGGTTCTCGGCGTTGGAGCGTCCGGTCATGAGCTGGAGATAGTCCACGACGACGAGTCCGAGATCGCCGAGGCGGCTGCGCAGCCGTCGCGCCTTCGACCGGATCTCCATGATGGTGAGGTTCGGGTTGTCGTCGATCCAGATCGGGGCATCGGCCAACCGACCGGTGGCATGGGCGATCTTGCCCCAGTCGGCCTCGGTGAGGTTCCCGTTGCGGACCTTCTTGGAGTCGACGCGGGCCTCGGCGCACAACATGCGCTGCGTGAGCTCGAGCTGGCCCATCTCGAGGCTGAACACCAGGACCGGACGATGCGCCTCGATGGCGGCGTGGGTGGCGATGCCGAGAGCCAACGCCGTCTTTCCCATCGACGGACGGGCACCGAGGACGAGCAGCGCGTTGGGTTGCAGCCCCGACAGGAGCTCGTCGAGATCGACGAACCCGCTGGGCAGGCCCGTGATGGCATCGCCCTTGTCGTAGAGGCTCTCGAGCCGGTCGAGGTTCTCGGTGAGCAGATCGTGGATGGGCGCCATCGAGTCGGTGACGCGGCGCTGAGCAACCTCGAAGACCATCGACTCGGCCGTGTCGATGGTCTTGGTCACGTCGTCGGGGAGGCTGAACCCCATCTCGGCGATCTCGCCCGCCACCCCGATGAGCCGCCGGAGCAACGCGTGCTCCTCGATGATCTTGGCGTAGCGCGACGCATTGGAGATGGCTGGGGTGGCCGCCTGGAGGGTGACGAGCGTCGCGGTCCCACCGATGGCGTCGAGCAGGCCCGCCCGCCGCAACTCGTCGGCCACGGTGACGGGGTCGGCCGGCTCACCGGCCGCGCTGAGCGAAGTGATGGCGTCGAAGATGTGACCGTGAGCCGGCTTGTAGAAGTTCTCGGCCTCGAGGGTCTCGGCGGCGATGGCGATGGCGTCCTTGGAGAGCAGCATCGCCCCGAGGAGCGACTCCTCGGCCTGGAGGTTCTGAGGGGGGACGCGTCCGGGGCCGCTCGCGGGCATCGGGCGGTCGTCGTCGGGGAAGGTCATGGGGCTGCCACCCTCGCTCATCCGGGCTGTGTATCGCTAGACGGACAACCCTGGGATTTTCGTCCCCCAACCCTGTGGACGCGCTGTGGACAACTCCCCTGGACTGTGGGCGGAGACGGCAGATGCGGGTCAGACGGGCCCATGTCGCACATGGGCGAAGTGTGCCCACCCCCCGCGACAGTGAACCCGGTCCAACAGCGGCACCCATTGTGGAAAAGCGCCGCTGTGATCGGCCGGGTCGCACCCCTGGCCGAGCGGCACTTGATCCCGCGAAGTGGCGATCGTCACACCGACGACGAACCCGCTGGTGAGGGCCGGAACGGTCGAAGGCCCGGCCCAAGGCCGACCCTTCGACACCTCCTGCGAACGCGTCGACCGACTAGCTGGCGACGACCTCGACGGTGACCTGGAACTGCACGTCGTTGTGGAGTCGTACGGGCACCGAGTGCGTTCCGACGGTCTTCAGCGGTTCGTCGAGCAGCAGGTGGCGCCGCTCGAGCTCGATGCCGGTCTGTTCGGCGAGGGCCACGAGCACGTCGTGCGAGGAGACCGACCCGAAGAGCTTGCCCTCACCCGATGCCCGCTCCGTGACGGTCACGATGGCCGGCACCAGCACCTTGGCGATCTCCTCGGCGCCCGCACGATCGGCGGCATCCTTGAGATCCCGACTACGGCGCATGGCCGCGGCCTGCTGCTCGACACCGGCCGACGCCGTGACGGCGAAGCCCTTGGGCAGCAGGAAGTTGCGGCCGTAGCCATCGGCGACCTCGACGAGGTCGCCCTTCTTGCCGACGCCCTGGACGTCGGCGCGCAGGAGCAGCTTCACTCCGTCGCCTCCTCGGTCGCAGAGGCCTGCACGGTCTCGACCGTCTCGACGACCTCGATGGCCTCGGAACCGTCGACGGTGACGCCCTCGACGGCGACGACCTCCGTCTCGGTGGTCGGTGCGTCGGAACGCGGCCCGCGATCCCCGCGATCCCCACGATCCCCACGATCCCCACGATCCCCACGATCGCCGCGATCGCCACGATCACGACCGCCGCGTTGGGTGGTCACCCGACTGGCATAGGGCAGCAGTGCCATCTCTCGGGCGTTCTTGATGGCCCGAGCGATCTCACGTTGCTGCTGAGAATCGTTGCCGGTCACCCGACGGGCCCGGATCTTGGCGCGATCGGACATGAACCGGCGCAGCAGGTTGATGTCCTTGTAATCGACGTAGTCGATCTTCTCCTGGTTCAGGACGCTGATCTTCTTCTTGCTCCGTCGCGCGTTGTCCTTGTTCTTCCCGCGCTTGGGTGCGGAGGTCTTCGCCATCAGAACGGCTCCTCATCGGTGTCGTATCCGGCCGCCGGGGGGGCGCTCGCCTGCGCACGGGGGGCGCCGCCACCCTGTCCGCCGTCGAAGCCGCCTTCGCGACGCTCGTTCCTGGTGATCTGTGCGGTGGCCCAGCGCAGGCTGGGGCCGATCTCGTCGGCGATGACCTCGACCGACACGCCGGTGCCACCGTCACGCTTCTCGTAGGTGCGCACCGAGAGACGCCCGGTGACGAGCACGCGGCTGCCCTTCGTGCAGGTCTCGGCCACGTTCTCGGCCATCTGTCCGAAGCAGGTGACGTCGACGAACGACGTCTCTTCGATCCACTCGCCGGACTGCTTGTTCTGACGGCGGTAGTTGACCGCCAGGCCCATCGAGGTGACCTGCATGCCCGATGCGGTGAAACGCAGTTCGGGGTCACGGGTGCAGTTCCCGACGATGGTGGTGTTCGCGTCTGCCATGAAAAGAGCCTCCTGACTCAGCCGGCCTCGGCGACCGGGGTCGCCTCGCCGATCAGGCCACGTCGGGCCGCTTCACGATCGGGAAGGCGCAGTGCCTTGTGGCGGACCACGGGGTCCGCGAGATGGAGCTGGCGCTCGACCTCCTGGAGATCGCGACCCTCGGTCACGATCTCGAGGACCACGTAGATGCCTTCCCACTTGTGGTTGATCTCGTAGGCGAATCGCCGACGGCCCCACATGTCGCGCTTGGCGATGGTGCCGCCACCGGCCTGCACGGCCGCGTCGACGGTCTTCAGTTGCTCGGTCACGGCGGCGTCGTCGAGATCGCCGTCGAAGATGATCATGAGTTCGTAGGCCCGCATGGCGAGCAAACACCTCCCTCTGGACCCGTGGGCCCTCCTGGGACCATCGGGGCCCCGTCAGCACGGGGCAGGGCTTCAATTGGACCCTGGGACCCTACTGGAACCGGGGCCGTGTTCCCAATGGCCCGATCTGTCGTACCCAGTCTGGTCGGGGGGGTGTGACAGCCGCCCCGGTGCCGAACCCTGCCCGGCTCCCTGACCTGTGCGGCGCCGACAGATGGTCCGACGCCCTCCACGAGGGCGTCTCGATCCTGCGGCGACGAGAACCGTCGGCATGGCTCTCGTCGAGTTCGACCCCTTCGCCGCCCGCGACGACATCCCGCACGACCAGTTCGCCGAGCTGCGGCGGACCTGCCCCGTGGCACCCACCCCGACCGGCTGGTACCTCGCCCGACGCGACGACGTGCACGAGGCCACGAGAGCCGTCGACGTGTTCGTCTCGAGCTTCCGTGAACCGGGCGTCGTGGTCCCCGAGGAGGACAAGCTGGTCTCGGAGATCGCGGAGCCCCGCCACGGCAAGGTCCGCCGGATCATCAACGCCACGGTTGCCCACCACAGATCCATGCGGGCCGAGCCCTTCATCCGTGATCTCTGTTCCGAGTACCTCCAGCCCGCTGAGCTCCCGGCTCAGCACGACGCATCTCCCAACGAGACCCGGCTCTCGTCGGTGATCCCGAGACCGGGCAGTCCGCCTTTCGGGACTTCGAGAGCCAAGCGATACGGGCCCGCGGGGGGATACACGGGGCAGTTCGGCGTATCCGCGGGACACGGCTCCATGTCGGTGCTCGACACGACTCGTCCGTCGCCGTCGATGTAGGCGACCGACAGCGGCAACAACGTGTTCTTCATGTAGAAGCTGGCGCGACTGTCATCCGGAAACACGAACACCATGCCGTCCTTCCCGCCGAGCCCGGGGTCGGTGACGAACATCAGGCCCCGACCACGTTCGGCCTCGTCGTCGGCCACCCAGACGCACCACTCCTCGGTCGACCCGTCGTCCCGGGTGACGATGAGGGTGACCGCGGTGAACCCCGCGGGCGCACCGCCCGCATCCGTCACCGAGCCGGCGTCATCACCCCCCGACGAACATCCTCCGAGGACCACCAGCGCGGCCACTGCGAAGGCCCCCAGCAGTCGTCGACCCGGGCAGTCCCTCACGCCGTGTGCGCCGCGCTCCCGTACAGACCGAGGCTCTCGGCTTCGGCGTCGGACAAGTGGTAGCTCTCCTCCGGCGCGGGGAATCGGCCGGCCCGCACGTCGGCCGCGAAACGACCGATGGCCTCGACGCCGTCGTGCTTGAGCGAGGCGTAGCGGCGAACGAACTTCGGCGTGATGCGGTCCTCGATCCCGAGCACGTCGTGCAGGACCAGCACCTGACCGTCGCAGTGGGCGCCCGCGCCGATGCCGATGGTCGGGACGTCGACGGCGTCGGTGACCATCCGGGCCACCTGGTCGGGGATGCCCTCGAGCACGATGGCGAAGCAACCGGCGTGAGCCAGGGCCTTGGCGTCGTCGACCAGGGCCAGCGCGGCCTCGTGGCGACGCCCCTGCACCTTGAAACCGCCCATGGCGTTGACGGACTGCGGCGTCAGGCCGATGTGGCCCATCACCGGGATCTCGGCGTCGACGAGCGCCTCGATCATCGGCACCCGCTTGCGCCCGCCCTCGAGCTTCACGGCCTGGGCGCCGGCCCGGACGAGGTGGGCGGCGTTGACCACGGTGTCGGTGGCCGACACGTGGTAGCTGAGCCATGGCAGGTCGGCGATCACCAACACGCTCGGGCCGGTGCGGGCCACGGCAGCGGTGTGATGAGCCATGTCGTCGACGGTCACCGAGAGGGTGTCGTCATAGCCCAGGACCACCATGGCCACGGAGTCGCCGACGAGGATCATGTCGACCCCGGCCTCGTCGACCATCCGCGCCCCCGGAGCGTCGTAGGCGGTCACCATCACCAGCGGTTCGGCACCCCGAGCGGCCTTTCGGGCCTGCACGGAGGGCACGGTGCGACGTGCGCTCATCGGAGCCTCCAGTTGTCCGTCCGGCGCCCCTCGGCTGCCGGCGGTACCCAGACGCTACCCATCCCTGACCGCCCGTTGCCAGATGACACCCGGCACACGCTCAGCGGACCGGAGCGCCCGGGACGGCACTCAGCCGAGCACGGTGGTCGGGGTCGAAGGTGGGGCCGTCGTCGTCGGAGGTCGCGCGGTCGTCGGAGGGGCCGTCGAGGGTGGCGGCGCGGTGGTCGGGGGGGGCGCTTCGGTGGTGGTCGTCGAGGGTGCCGCGGTGGTCGGTGGAGGTTCGGAGGTCGGAGGCGTCGTATCGTCGGGTTCGACCTCGGCACCGAGCTCGGGCTGCTCGAAGTCACAGGCATCGACGCCCTGGGTGGCATCGATCATGAACTTGCGCCAGATCTCGGCCGGCAGCGATCCGCCGGTCACCTCGATCCCCTTGACGTCCTTCATGAGGCGTTCCTCGGTGCCGGGGTAGCCGACCCACACCGCGGCGGTCAGCCGGCACGTGTAGCCGACGAACCATGCGTCCTTGTACTCGTCGGTCGTACCCGTCTTGCCGGCGGCGGGCTGATCGAACTTCGCTCCCGTCCCCGTCCCTCCCTCGACGACCTGGTTGAGAGCCCAGTTGACCTGCTTGGCCTGCTCGGGATCGAGGACCTCGTCACGGGTGATCTCGTTCTCCCAGAGGACGACGCCGAGGGCATCGGTGACACGGGTGACGACGTAGGGCTCGACGTGGACCCCGTTGTCGGCGAAGGTCGAGTAGGCCGAGGCCATGTCGAGAACCGAGACCTCCTCGGTACCCAGAACCGTGGCGGGGAACGGATCGAGAGGGCTGGTGATGCCGAGACGCTTGGCCATCGCCACCACGTTCTCCGGACCGACCTCCAGCATCAACTGTGCGTAGGCGGTGTTGGACGACTTGGCGGTGGCGGACACGAGATCGAGGCGACCGAGCCCGGCGTCGCCGTAGTTGCCGACCTCCCAGTCCTCGCCGTCGTTGGCCCCCGGGATGACGAGCTTGGCCGGCGCGTTGTAGCTCTTGTTGAGAGGGATGCCCTGGGCCACCGCCTCGGCGAGGGCGAACGGCTTGAACGACGAGCCCGGCTGGCGCCCACCACCACCGCCGAGGGTGCCGGTGGCCAGGTTGACCTCGGACGACGCGTAGTCGTTCCCGCCGTACATGGCCCGCACCGCCCCGCTGTCGTCGATGGCCACCAGGGCGCCCGCAGGATCGTCGGGTTCGTCGAGCGTGGAGTTCACGGCCTCGCTCGCCGCCCGCTGTCGATCCATCTGGACGGTGGAGTAGACGCGCAGGCCACCGCCGAAGACCTCGGCATCGGTGAATCCCGCCTCGCTGACCAGCCACTGACGGACGTGGTCGACGTAGTACTCGGTGCCCCATTCCGGGTTGGCGACCCGTCCGAAGTTCTGCTGAACGGTTCGGGGCACGACGGTCCCGAAGGCCGTGGCCCGGGCCTCGTCGTACTCGACCTGCGTGATCGAGCCGACGGCCAACATGGCGTCGAGCACCGAATCCCGGCGCCGCGTGGCGGTCAGGAGGTTCGACACGTTGACGGCCTCGTCGCCGGCTCGATTGGCGTCGGCGGTCTCCGGCGCCCGGATCAGCCCCGCGAGATAGGCCGCTTCGGGCAACGTGAGCTGCTCGACGGGCTTGTCGAAGTACGTCCGCGACGCCGCTTCCACGCCGTAGGCACCGCGCCCGAAGTAGATGGTGTTGAGGTACCGCAAGAGGATCTCCTGCTTGGGCAGCTCCCGCTCGAGCTTGACCGCCAGGGCCGCTTCCTTGAGCTTGCGGGTGTAGGTGCGCTCCTGGGTGAGGTAGACGTTCTTCACGTACTGCTGCGTGATCGTCGAACCACCCTGCTGCACGTCCTGGTTGCGCAGGTTCGCCCACAACGCACGGGCGATGCCGACCGGATCCACCCCACCGTGGTCGTAGAACTCGCGATCCTCGGCGGCGAGCACGGCGTCGATCAGCACCGGCGGCAAGCGGTCGTAGGTGACGTTGACCCGGTCGACGCCGCCGCTGAGCTGGGCGATGGAATTGTCCTGGTTGCAGTCGGTGGTGACCTCGGCAGGACAGATGAACGTTGTCTGCAACTGGGGCGGGTCGGTGTCGGGCAGGGGAACCTGGCTGAAGAGATACCCCACCCCGGCGATGCCGAGCACGAAGAGCAACGCCAGCAGGAACCACGCCCGCCGCCAACGCCAGACCAGGGAGCCCTGCTCCACGCGACGTCGACGACGACGGTCCCGGCGCCCCGCGGGGCGCGCGTCGGATGAGGTGGGAGTCACCATCAGCCGCTCACGCCGAACGGGCCGGGTTCAACACGAAGGTGCGAGCCAGGTGGTTCCAGTGGCACTCGGGGCACACCTCGACGACGTAGCAGGAGAACTCCCCGGACCGACGAGCGAGGCCTTTCAGCTCGGCCGCCGAGGTGATGCACCGGCCGTAGCTCGGCAGCCGCGGCCCGAAGACGTAGGACACCAGGACGAGCTTGTGCTCCTCGCAGATCGGACAGTCGAGGCGCGAAGGATCGCCCACCTCACGAGCAGCGCGGACGAGCTCGGGATGGGCGTCGCACACCTCGTGCTCCGCGAGGCGCCCGCGCCGGTACTCCGCCACCAGGTGCTGGCGCGCCAAGCGGTAGTCGATCTCACCGGGAGCGGCTGCTCCCTTGATCACACCAGGACCGAAACTCACGATCCCAGAGGGTATCCAGGCGGTGGCGTCAGAAGGCTCCGCCCACCAGTCCGCGGGCTGCGGGCAGCGGTCTGGGAGACTGCGACGATGCCAGTGCAGAGCGCCGCCGCAGGGTTCCCGACGGATGACCCCGACCTCCCCGACGACGTCGTGGCCTACGGGCCCGACATCCCCGACGAGAGCAGCCTGCGGCTGCTCGGCCAGGTCGGCACGAAGCGGCTCCTCGTGCTCGGCGCCGGAGGCGGACAGGCCCCCGTGGCTCTCGCCGGCCAGGGTGCTCACGTGATCGTGATCGACGGCGACGACCGGGCTCTCGAGGTCGCCCGCGATCGCGCCGAACGCCTCGAACGGCGCCTCGAGCTCCACCACGGCGACGTCGCCGAGTTGGCCTTCATCCGCGCCGACACCATCGACGGCGCCGTCGCCGTCTACGAACTCGGCCGCCAGAGCGACCTCGACCGGGTCCTCCGCCAGGTCAACCGCGTGCTGCGCACCGGTGCCGCCCTGGTCTGCTCGCTCCCCCACCCGGCCTTCCTGCTGCTCGACGCCCAGGCCGACGACCCCTTCCGGGTGACCCACGCCTACCTCGATCGGACCCCAGCGCGCCGACGGCGAGGCCGTGGTGTACCCGAGGTCGGTGGCCGAGATCTTCGGCTGCTTCCACCGGGCCAACCTCCGCGTCGATGCCCTCCACGAACCTGCTCCCGTCGAGACGGGTCCCCGAGGCCCGTTCTGGAGCGAGGCCATGCGGCGCGTCCCCGCCACGCTGGTGGTGCGGGCCCGCAAGGACGGTCTGTAGACCCTCCGTCGAGGGGCCACCCTCACTCCGTCGGGTTCCGGGCGGCCCACCACGCATCGAGACGTCGAGTGGCCTCCTCCGGGCCCAGCGGCCCCTCGTCGAGGCGGAGCTCCAGGAGGAAGTCGAGCGCCTCACCGACCTCTCGCCCCGGAGGGAGACCCAGATGGGCCATCACGCCGTTGCCGTCGAGATCCGGACGCAGTGCGGCCAACTCCTCGCGTGCCTCCAACTCGGCGATGCGCTCCTCGAGGTGATCCATCCGCTGGGCCAGGGTGCGGGCCTTGCGTTCGTTGCGCGTCGTGCAGTCACAACGGGTCAGCTCGATCAGCTGAGGTAACAGCGGCCCGGCATCGCGCACGAAGCGACGGACGGCGGAGTCGGTCCAACCCATCTTGTAGGTGTGGAAGCGGAGGTGGAGATAGACGAGGCGCGAGACCGCGGTGACGTCGTCGGTCGGGTACTTCAGAGCCTTCATCCGCTCACGGGTCATGCGTGCGCCGACCACCTCGTGGTGGTGGAACGACACCTTGCCCTGGTCGAACGACCGGGTCCGGGGCTTGCCGACGTCGTGGTAGAGGGCAGCCAGCCGGACGATCCGCTCGGGCTGGGTGTTGCCGACGACGGCGATCGTGTGGGTCAGCACGTCCTTGTGGCGGTGGATCGGATCCTGCTCGAGGCGCATCTTCGCCAGTTCGGGAAGGAACTGATCGACCAGGCCGGTCTCGACCAGGAACCAGAGTCCCGCGGCGGGCTCCGGGACCACGATGAGCTTGTCGAACTCGTCGCGGATGCGCTCGGCCGAGACGATCGACAGCCGCTCCGCCATCGCCTCCACGGCAGTGACGAGGCCCTGGTCCGGAGCGAGGCCGTACCCCGCGATGAAGCGAGCCGCTCTCAGCATCCGCAGGGGATCGTCCGAGAACGACTCCTCCGGCGACAACGGCGTGCGCAGCAACCCCTGGGCGAGATCGGTCGCACCCCCGAAGGGATCGATGAGCTCGGGCTCGGGGAGCGCCAGCGCCATGGCATTGACCGTGAAGTCGCGCCGGGACAGATCGGCCTCGACGACATCCGCGAAGACGACGTCGGGCTTGCGCGAATCAGGGGAGTAGGCCTCGGCGCGGTGCGTGGTGATCTCGTAGTCCCACCCGTCCGCACGGCATCCGATCGTGCCGAACCGCTCACCCTGGGACCACACCGACTCCGCCCATCCCTGCACGATCCGCTTCGTGTCGGCCGGTCGGGCATCGGTGGTGAGGTCGATGTCGCGCCCGCCGGCGAGGTCCTTACCCAGGAGGAGGTCCCGCACGACCCCGCCGACCAGGTAGAGCGTGAAGCCCTCGTCCGCGAAACGCTCGGCGAGCGGTGCGGCCCGATCGAGCACGGGCTTCAGACGATCGGGGATCACGGCGGTCGAGGCTACCGGTGCCGTTGGACCCCGCAGGGCCGCAGTGCAGGGCCGAGGATCGCCGTTGCGTCGTTCAGTCGAAACCCGCGGCGGCCCGCATCCGACCCACGGCCGCCACCACGGAGGCGCCGGGTCCACCGGAGGTCGGCGCCTCGGGCCGGTACGACCCACCGGCCAACGCGCTGAGCGCCGCGCCGCTCGACATGGCGAGGGCGTCGAGGTCGTAACCGCCCTCGAGATAGACGATGCACCGCCCCTTCGGCACCATGGCGACGAGGTCGGCGGTCAGATCCGCATAGTCGCCCGCAGAGAGCGCCAGGCCGGTGAGCGGGTCGAGGCGATGGGCGTCGAAGCCCGCGGAGACGATGAGCCACGTCGGCTGCCAGCGGTCGACCAACGGCTGCACCACGTCGGCCAGCCCTGCCCGGAACACGTCACCGGTGGTCCCCTGGGGCAGAGGGAAGTTGACGGTCGTCCCCGCACCGGGACCCCATCCGGTCTCGTCGATGGCGCCCGTGCCGGGGTACAGCGGGTACTCGTGGAACGACACGTAGGTGACCCGGGGGTCGTCGAAGAAGGCGTCCTGGGTGCCGTTTCCGTGGTGCGCGTCGTAGTCGACGATCAACACCCGCTCGCCGCGATCGGCGAGCGCCGCAGCCGTCACCGCCACGTTGTTGGCCAAGCAGAAGCCCATCGCCTTGCGCGGGGTGGCGTGATGGCCCGGCGGACGAACGGCACAGAACGCGGCGTCGGCCTCGCCGGCATCGAGGCGGTCGATGGCATCGAGGCCGGCCCCTGCCGCCCGCAGTAGCGCGGCGAAGGAGTCCTCACTCAGAACCGTGTCGGCGTCGAGGTGGCCGCCGCCGACGGCTGCGAACTCCTCGAGGGCCAGGAGGTAGCGCCCCGGATGCACCCGTTCGATCGCCGACCACGGGGCCGGATCCGGCTCGAAGACCACCATCTCGTCGTCGAGACCGGCTGAGGCGAGACCGTCCAACACCGCGGTGAGGCGAGCCGGTCGCTCAGGATGACCCCGGCCGGTGTCGTGCAACAGGAACTGCGGGTGCGAGGCCACGAGGATCGTCACGCCCGAACGTTACCGAGCCGAGTGCACGGACCCCCAGGGTCCAACGGTCGTATCGTGAGCGGAGATTCGACCATGCGACGACTCGACACCCTCTCCCCGGGCTCGGACCGGCTGCGGTTGGGCCCCTGGAGGGGCGACCCGACGGTGGCCCTGCTCAGCCCGAGCCCCGGCGTCATGCCCACACGGGGCATGCTGGGTCGCGCCCTCGACGACCTCACGGCCCGGGGGTACCGCGCCGTCCTCACGCCCGCCCTCACGCCACTCGAGCAGGCGCCCTTCCTCACGCAGGGCTTCCGGGTGCACGAGCGGCTGCACCTCCTGCGCCATCATCTCGATCAGCGACCCACGGCACGCCACGATCTCGTTCGTCTCCGCCGAGGACGCGAACGTGACGTCGACGCGGTGCTGACCATCGATCGCGCCGCCTTCGATGCGTTCTGGCGATTCGACCGCGCCGGGCTGGCCGACGCACGGGCGGCCACGCCCACCCACCGCTTCCGCGTCGCGACCACGAACGGCGAGATCGTCGGCTACCACGTGACCGGTCGCGCTGGGAACCTGGGTTACCTGCAGCGACTGGCGGTGAACCCGGCCCGACACGGCGCCGGCATCGGCACCAGTCTGATCGGCGACTCCCTCGCCTGGTGCCGCCGGAGAGGGTGCACGTCGGTGCTGGTCAACACCCAGGAAGCCAACGGCCGGGCTCTCGAGCTGTACGAGCACCTCGGCTTCCGCCCCGAGCCGCACGGGTTGGCCGTTCTCGAGTACCAGCTCGCGGCATCGGGAACCGGTTCGAACGAATGACAGGTCGTCGGCCACACCCCCGGGCCCGGCTCACCCGGGCCCTGCTCGTCGTCGGGATCGGTGCACTCGTCCTGGGCGTGCTGGGCCGGCCGTCGTGGGCCCAGGACGGGTCCGACGCCGCCCTCGATCCCCCGGACGGCCTCAGCCTCGTCACCCAGACCGCCTGGGTGGCCCCCAGCGGGCAGTTCGTGGTCCGGCTGCGTACCGCGGGCCTCGCCGCGGGGACCGTGGTCGACGCCGCCGTGCACACGTCCGCCGACGGCCGCATCCGCTTCGATCGCTCGATCAGGGCAGAGGACCTCGGCCCGACGCTCTCGCCGGGCCCCGCACCGACGACCCTCGGGATCACGCCTGCGCTCTCCGACGGCTCCATTCAGATCACGATTCCGGTGAGCCGCACGGGTCCGGCGCCCGATGGAGGCGTCGTGCTCACCCGTCCCGGCGTGTACCCGGTCGTCATCACCGCCACGGCACCGGACGGCGCGGTGCAGGACCAGCTGGTCACCCACCTGATCCGTCTGCCCACCGACGACACCACCGGGCCGTCACTGGCCGTGGGCACGGTCGTCACCCTGGACGCCTCGGTGATCCCGGGCGAAGGCGGTGCGCCGACGATCACGGCGTCGGCCTCGGAGCAGGCGATCGCCGTGATGAACGCCCTCACCCGCTGGCCGAGCGTCGCGCTCACCGTGGATCCCACCCCGGCTCTCCTGGCCGCCCTCGACCAGAGTCCGAGCGGACGCGACGCCGTCGCGGAGCTGAGTGCCGATCTGACCGGACGTCAGATCCTGGCTGCCCCGTATGTCGTCGTCGACACCGGAGCATGGGTCGCCGCCGACCTGATCGCGGAGCTCGACGGGCAACTGGCCGCCGGGGCGGCGACCGCGAGTGCCCTCCTGGGTACGGCGCCGGATGGACGGACGGCGATGGCCGACCCCACCATCACGCCCGAGGCCCTGACGAGGCTGAACGACCTCGGCCTCGACCGCCTCGTCGTCCCGGCCGATCAACTGGGTGAACTCCCTGCCGGCGAGCGCAACGTCACGTTCACGGAGTTGTTCGACGTGACGGACAGCACGGGTGAGACGATCCAGGCCGTCACCGCTGATCAGGAGCTCGCCGGTCGACTCGACGCCACCGACGATCCCGTCCTCAACGGCCACCTCGCCCTCGCCGACCTCGCAGTGCTCTACAACGACGAACCGGGCGTGAGCCGGGGCGTCGCCCTCGCCCTCGATCGCGGGGTCGACCCGGCCACGCTCGCCGTGCTCCTCGATGGCCTCACCGAACGCGCCCCGGCGGACGGCGACGGGCGGGCGATCGTCAGCCCCGTGACCCTCGATGACCTCTTCCGCACGACCACCACCGCCACCACGACCAGCGACGGCCGGACGACGAACCTGATTCGGCCCTACCTGTCCGCGCCGCCGAGCCCCCTGGGTGCCTATCCGACGCAACTCCGAGCGACGAGCCGAGAGGTCGAGGGCTTTCGTTCACTGACCGAGCCCTCACCGGGGGCGGCGCTCACCCTCGACCAGTCGCTGCTCCTCTCCGGTGGGAGGGAGCTCCCGCCCGATGAACGAACGGCGATCCTCGACGACGTCAGCGTTCAGATCGAGTCGGTCACCTCCGAGATCGTGGCCCCGCTCCAACAGTTCGTGACGCTCACCTCACAATCCGGGAAGATCCCCCTCAACCTCGAGAACCGGTCCCCGTTCCCGGTCCGGGTGCACGTCGTCCTCGACAGCGACAAGCTGGAGTTCCCCGACGGAGACGTGGTCGACACCGTCCTTCCGGCGGCGGCCACGACACGGCTCGACGTCCAGGTCACGACGCGGGCCTCCGGTGCCTTCCCGCTGACCGTTGCGGTGCGCTCCCCCGACGACATCCTCGACATCACCGACACACAATTCACCGTGCGGTCCACCGCGATCTCGGGGGTCGGCCTGGTGCTCTCGATCGGCGCAGGAGCCTTCTTGTTGATCTGGTGGGCCCGGCACTTCCGCAAGACACGTCGAGCCCGCGCACTCGTCGACTCGTCCCATCCCGTGTTGACCGACCCGCCCGGCGCGCCCTGACGGAAGGGGCCGGAGGGCTACGCTCCGGCACACGCCGAAGGAAACCAGGGGGACCCATGAGCGGAGTTCGCATCGTCACCGACAGCGCATGTGACCTGAGCGAGGACGACATCGCCGCACACGGCATCGGGATCGTTCCCCTCAGCATTCGTTTCGGCCCCGACGAGTACGTCGACCGGGAAGAGCTCAGCGTCGAACGCTTCTACGCCCTCATGGAGAGCACCGGACTGCTCCCGGAGACCGCGGCACCGTCACCGGGTCGGTTCGAACAGGAGTTCCGGTCGGCCTCCGAGGCCGGGGCCGACGCCGTCGTCTGCATCAACCTGTCCAGCGCGTTGTCGGCGACCATGCAGTCCGCACAGGCCGCGGCCCGTGCGCTCGAGGGATCGATCGACGTCCGCATCATCGACAGTCGATCGATCACCGGTGGTCTCGGCACCATGGTGCTCTCGGCCGCGGAGAGCGCCGCCGAGGGGGCCGACGCCGACACCATCGTCAAGCAGGTCGAGGCGATGATCCCGCGCTCCGACGTCTACGGAGCCCTGAACACGCTGGACAACCTGAAGAAGGGCGGCCGAATCGGAGGCGCCCAGGCGATGCTGGGCTCGATGCTCTCGGTCAAGCCACTCATCCGCATCGTCGATGGTGCGGTCGAGGAAGCGGGCAAGCCCCGGACGAGGAAGCGGGCCCTCGAGACCCTCCGGGACAAGTTGCGCGACGCCGGCGACGTCGAATCGTTGTCGGTCCTGCACGGCGAGGCCGGCGATATCGACGAGTTCCTCGACATGATCTCCGATCTCTACCCACGCGACACGATCCGGATCGGGAAGATCGGTGCCGTGATCGGGGCCCACGGGGGACCCGGTGTCATCGGGATCTGCTTCCTCCACCCGTGACGGCGATGCGGTGAACCCGACGCCCAGACCGTGAGCGCTCGCCTCGAATCGGGGCGGCTCATCGGTGGCCGCTACCGCCTCGACCTCCTCTTGGCCAGGGGCGGGATGGCCGAGGTGTGGGAGGCGTCCGACGAGACGCTCGGCCGGCGCGTCGCCGTGAAGGTGCTCCACCCGCACCTCGCCGACGAGACATCGTTCCGTCGCCGCTTCCGAACCGAGGGCATCGCTGCGGCGAAGCTGGTGCACCCGAACGTGGTCGCGATCTACGACACGTGTGTCGACGACGGCACCGAAGCCATCGTCATGGAGCTCGTCGAGGGCCGGACGTTGCGAGCCTTCCTCGACAGCCGGGGTCGCCTCGACACGGTGGAGGTCACCCACCTCGGGTCCGAGGTCACCCAGGCCCTGACGTGCGCGCACGAGGCCGGTCTTGTGCACCGCGACATCAAGCCGGCCAACATCTTGCTCTCCGACGACGGCCGGGTCCTGGTGACCGACTTCGGGATCGCGAAGGTCCTGGACGACCCGGACATGACCGCCACGTCCACGATGCTCGGCACGGTGAAGTACCTCGCGCCCGAACAGGTCGACGGGAACCCCGTCGACGCCCGCACCGACGTGTACGCCCTGGGCGCCGTCCTCTACGAGTGCCTGTGCGGGGTGCCACCGTTCGTCGGCGAGACCCCAGCGGCCACGGCCCTCGCCCGCCTCAGCCAGAACCCGCCCGCCCCGTCGACGCGGTCTGCCGGCGTCGACCCGACGCTGGACCCGGTCCTCCTGCGGGCGCTCGCCCGCGACCCGGCCCGCCGCTACCCCTCGACCGCCGATCTCCGCGCCGCTCTGCTGGCCACGCCCGTGAACGCGGGCGTCGATCCGACCGCAGCCCTTCCTGTGACGTCTTCCACGGCACCGACCACGACGGCCGCAACCGACGCTCCCGCCCCGCTCCGCCCGACGAGGCGACGCTGGCGGTCGTCGTCGATCGCCGTCACGCTTCTCGTCCTCGTCGCCGTGATCGTGGTCGCCCTGCTGATCGCCACGACCGGCACCGACCGGGACCTTCTGTCGGACGATCCGTCGACACAGGAGGCCCCCGAGGGAGCCACACCCATCCCCATCAGCTCGATCCGATCATTCGACCCCGACGGCACCGGCACGCCGGGCGAGAACGACGACACCACCGGCAACGCCATCGACGACGACCCGACCACGACCTGGACGAGCGAGACCTACAGCACCCGTGGCTTCGGGAACCTCAAGGATGGCGTCGGCCTCGCTGTGTCACTACCGGCGGGTTCGATGCCGACCGAGCTCCGTGTCACCGGCGCGACCAGGGACTGGGACGTCGAGGTCTTCCGCGCCGATCGTCGGGGCTCGACCATCGACGAGTGGGGCGCCCCGATCGGTGCCGCCGTCGGTCTCGGTGAGATCGCCGTCATCGAGCTCGCCGAGACCGGAGGCGTCGAGCTGCTGGTGTGGTTCACCGACCTCGGCTCGGGACCCGAGTACCGGATGACCGTCGCCGACCTGACCGTCATCGGGTGAGGGTCCCCGCTGCTTCGAGCAACGGCCGCCTCGCCCAGAGGTAGCATCCGGCTCCATGGACACACCCGGTCAGGACGACGTCGACGAGTCCGACGCCGGTGCACCGCCAGCATCGACCCCGGAGGCGCAACCCCCCTACGCGACGCCAGACCCGGGAGGGACCGCGCCCGGTTCTCCGGTTCCGACCGGCGTCACGAGCGGCAACGGTGCATCCGACTCGCCTCTCGGCCTGAGCGGCGGCGACTGGCCGGCACAGGCCACGGACACCATCGTCGACCTCATCGGCACGGTGCGCGACAAGACCACCGGGCCCGTGACCACCATCGCCCGCGGCGTCGTCTTCGGGACCTTCCTCGCCGTCGTGGCGACCGTGGTCACGGTCATGGCCCTCATCGCCCTCGTCCGGCTCCTCGACGAGATCCTGCCGTCCGGCGTGTGGCTCCCCTACCTGATCCTCGGCCTCCTGTTCACCGGCATCGGTGCACTCGTCTTCCGCCGACGGCGCCCTCAAGGGACCATCTGACCCGCCGGGAACAATCCTCGCCCACCGCGGGTTCCTTGACACCCCGGCAGGTACCTCGACCTCCCTGTCCCCTCCCCGGAGCCCCTCATGACAGACACCTCCGTCCGCAACGTGATCATCATCGGCTCCGGTCCTGCGGGCCTGACGGCCGCCATCTACACCTCCCGAGCGAATCTGGAACCACTGATGCTCGAAGGAGAACCGTCTTCGACCAGCGATCAACCCGGTGGTCAGCTGATGCTCACCACCGAGGTCGAGAACTTCCCCGGTTTGCCCGACGGGATCATGGGTCCCGAGCTCATGATGCGATTCCGGGAGCAGGCCGTCCGGTTCGGCACCGAGATCATCACCGAGAAGGTGAGCCGCGTCGACCTGTCCACCCGACCCTTCGGGGTGTGGGTCGGGGATCCCCAGGCCGCGGAACCGACCTACCGCGCCCATTCGGTGATCGTCTCCACCGGTGCCCAGTCACTGATGCTCGGGCTGCCGGAGGAGAGCCGGCTGCTCGGCCACGGTCTGTCCACCTGCGCCACCTGCGACGGCTTCTTCTTCCGCGACCAGGACATCGCCGTGGTCGGCGGCGGTGATTCCGCGCTCGAAGAGGCCCTCTTCCTCACGAAGTTCGCCAGGTCGGTCACGATCGTGCACCGTCGTGACGAACTGAGGGCGTCCAAGATCATGCAGGACCGAGCCCGGGCCAATGACAAGATCCGCTTTCAATGGAACAGTACCGTTGTCGGTCTCCACGGCGAGAGCACGGTCGAGGGTGTCCGTCTCCGCGACACCCTCACCGGAGAAGAGAGCGATCTCGCCGTCTCGGGTGTCTTCGTGGCCATCGGCCACAAGCCCAACACCGACCTCTTCAAGGGCCAGCTCCAGATGGAGGACAGCGGCTATCTCGTGACCCACGACGGCTCGTTGACCGACGTCGAAGGCGTCTTCGCCTGCGGTGACGTCCAGGACCACGTCTACCGCCAGGCCATCACCGCCGCCGGCTCCGGCTGCATGGCGGCCATCGATGCCGAACGCTGGCTCGAGGCCCAGGGTACGCACTGATCCCGATGGGCCCGCCGCTCCCACCGGTACGGTGGAGCGCACGAGCCCGACCCGGCACCACCTCCGACACCAACCGACACGACCCTCGAGGTTCACCAATGTCCGAAGCCATCTCCATCCTCTCCGACGCCACGTTCGACGAGCAGATCGGTTCCGCCAGTGAGCCGGTCATCGTCGACTTCTGGGCCGAGTGGTGCGGACCCTGCAAGATGATCGCCCCGATCCTCGAAGAGATCGCCGGCGAACACACCGGCAAGCTCACCGTCTCGAAGCTCAACGTCGACGACAACCCCAACACGGCCATGCGCTTCGGGGTGATGAGCATCCCCACCATGATCGTGTTCAAGGACGGCGAGGAAGCCGCCCGGATCGTGGGAGCCAAGGGCAAGGGTCAACTGCTCGAGGACCTCCGTCCCTTCCTCTAGGCCGCGCTCCCAACGACGCGATCGGCCCGGAGCCACTCTCATCGACGACGACGAACTCCCTCTCGGACCCGGAGCCACCGGCGGCGCTGTCGCCGACGTGCAACAACGCCTCACCGGGGCGGGCCACGCGGTCGAACGTGGGGAGATCGGCACCTTCGGTCCCTCGACCGTCACGGCCATCGAGGGGTTCCAGGAACGCCGTGGGCTGCTGGTCACCGGTTCGTGCGACGCCGCCACGTGGCAGGCACTGGTGGAGGCGGGCTACCGCCTCGGCGACCGACTCCTCTACCTGCGCACCCCCATGCTGAGAGGTGACGACGTCCACGAGCTCCAGCAGAGCCTCGGCGCGCTCGGTTTCGACGCAGGCTGGGTCGACGGGATCCTCGGACCCGACACCGAACGGGCGCTGCGTCAGTTCCAGCGCAACGCCGGACTCACCGTCGACGCCCGTTGCGGACCTGAGGTGTGCGCGGCGTTGGCCCGCCTCGGTGGCCGCACGGCGTCGGGGACCGTGGCCGGGGTCCGCGAGCGTGAGCGACTGCTCACCACGCCGCCGGACCTGGCCGGTCGCCGGGTGGTGGTCGGCCACCAGGGCGGGCTCGACGTGCTGGCTTCGACGATCTCGCGGCTGCTCCAGGAGCAGGGAGCGACCGTCGCCGTGCTGAACCATCCGGACGACTCCACCCAGGCTCGTGACGCCAACGCGTTCGCCGCGGAGCTGTTCATCGGCCTCGAGCTGGCCACGGAGCCAACGTGCCAGGTGGCTTTCTACGCCACCGAAGGCTTCCGATCCTTCGGCGGCGCCACGCTGGCGGATCTCATCGCCACCGGCCTTCCGACCACGAACGGACTCCCCGCCGGCACCGCTGCCGGGTTGCGCCTGCCGGTCCTGCGCGAGACCCGGATGCCGGCGGTGGTGTGCATCCTTGGTCCTCCGGCCGTCGTGGTCGAACGCAGTTCGGGTCTGGCCATCAGCCTGGTCGACGCCGTGCAGCGGTGGGTCGAGACGCCGATCGAGGGTTGACCGAGCCCCAGAGCTCCCCCCCGCCGGTCAAGGTTGACCACAGCTTTGAACACAGGCTGTGGAGAAGCCTCGACCCGCGCTACGTCTTCAGCGTCACGGCGACGTGTCGACCTCCGGGCCCTGCGCGATCACCCGAGAGATCCGCTCGAGGTCCTCGAGCGTGGCGAACTCCACCACGAGCTTCCCCCGCTTGGCCCCCACGTTCACCTGGACCCGTGTGTCCAACAGCGACGACAACATGTCCTCGAGTTCCAGGACAGCCGCCGGTCGCACCGGAGCCACCCTCACCTCGCCAGAGGTTCCGATCGGGCCTTCCTTCTCCTCGGCCCGTCGAACCGCCTCCTCCACCTCTCGCACCGTCAGGCTCTCGGCCACGACACGCCGTGCCAGGCGTTCCTGCACCACGGGATCGGAGCAGCCGAGCAAGGCCCGGGCATGCCCGGCCGACAGGCGACCGTCTCGAACCAGGAGCTGGATCTCCGGCGGCAGATGAAGGAGACGCAAGGTGTTGGCGACCGCCGAACGGCTCCGACCCACGCGGCCGGCCACCTCCTCCTGAGTGTGATCGAAGTCCGAGATCAGCTGTTGGTAGGCCGCCGCCTCCTCCAACGGGTTGAGATCGACTCGGTGGAGATTCTCCACCAGCGCCTGCTCCAGCGACCGGGCATCATTGGTGCGGCGAACCACCGCCGGTACGACCTGCAGGCCGGCTCGCTGTGCCGCACGCCAGCGACGCTCGCCGGCGACCAGTTCGAAGCGCTCGCCGCCCAGAGGACGCACGAGGATCGGTTGCAGGACGCCGACCGCACGGATCGATGCCGCCAGACTCACGAGATCCTCGTCATCGAAGACCTGCCGAGGCTGCAGCGGGTTCGGCACGATCTGCGTGACCGACAGCTCCCGAAGGTGGACCTCCCCGGACTCCTCGACCGCGTCGTCCTCGGCGGTGGGGATCAATGCCCCCAGTCCCTTACCCAACCCGCTTCGGCGTGCCACCGCTGACCTCCTTGGCCAACTGCCGGTAGGCGATCGCACCCCGGCTACTCGGATCGAACGTGATGATGGGCTGACCGAACGACGGTGCCTCCGAAAGGCGAACAGTCCGGGGCACGATCTGGCGACACACCTTCTCGCCGAAATGGGCCCGCACCTCCATGGCCACCTGGTCGGCGAGCTTCGTACGGGCGTCGTACATGACCAGCACGATGGCACTCACCTCGAGTACCGGATTCAGGTTCTTCTGGACGAGCTCGACGTTGCGCAGGAGCTGTCCGAGCCCCTCGAGGGCGTAGTACTCGCACTGGATCGGCACGAGCACCTCTGACGCAGCCGCCAACGCGTTCACGGTGAGCAGTCCGAGCGACGGCGGACAATCGATGAGGACGAAGTCGTAGTCGTCGTGCACCGTGGCCAGGGCGTTGCGCAACTTCAGCTCACGGCTGAACGCCGGCACCAACTCGATTTCGGCCCCGGCAAGGTCCAGGCTGGCCGGCGCGACGAAGAGGTTCCGCACCGAGCTGCCCTCGATGCAGTCCTCGAGCGGGGTGTCGGCCAAGAGGACGTCGTACATCGAGGCATCGAGCTCCCGGGGATTGATCCCGAGGCCGGTCGAGGCGTTGCCCTGTGGATCGAGATCCACCACCAGCGTGCGGTAGCCGAGCTCGGCCAGACAGGCGCTCAGATTCACGGCGGTGGTGGTCTTGCCCACTCCGCCCTTCTGATTGGCCACGGCGATCACGCGTGGGAAGGGACGCTCCCGCGAGATCGGCGTGCCGTGCACGATGACCTCGGTCGGCAGGTCCGGCGGCATGCTGAGGCTCTGGGGCACCGGCGACGACGCATCGGGTGCCGGTTCGGCATCGATGGCAGGGGGGGCGATCGGGGGTTCCAGAGGTTCCATACACCACTCGGGAGCGAAGGCTTCCGCCGGTGGACCCGGCGCCGGACGAGCCACCCCCGCAGCACGGGAGGAAGCCGCGGCAATCCTCGCTCCACGGGTGGGCCAGGTCAAGGACCCTCGACGTGTTTCACGTGGAACAGATCCTTCGGCATTGGACAGACGGCGCCCGAGTGGGCACTGTGCCCACCATGCACCCCGATACCGAGCCGCAGGACCTGGCCAGGGTTCTCGACGAGGCACGCGACCTCGGTGCCCTGGGGCCGGGCCCGGTCGAGGACCACATCGCCCACGCGCAGCGTTTCGTCGACGGGCTGACCGGCGTGACGGGCCGCGTCCTCGATCTCGGGTCCGGTGGGGGAGTCCCTGGACTCGTCATCGCCCTCGCCCGACCTGATCTCCAGCTCACCCTCCTCGACGCCCAGGCCCGGCGCGTCGCCTTCCTCGACCACGCGATCGAGGTCCTGGGCCTTTCGACCGTCACCACCCGCCACGCCCGGGCCGAGGTGCTGGCGCACGACCCGGGCCACCGAGGAACCTACGGCGCCGTGACGGCGCGGTCCTTCGGACCGCCCGCCGTCGTGGCGGAGTGTGCAGCCGGCTTCCTCTGCACGGGCGGCCGCCTTCTCGTCAGCGAGCCACCGAATCAACCGGACCGATGGCCGTCCGAAAGCGTCGAGCAACTCGGACTCCAGGTCGGACCGCGGCGCGATGGCATCCAGGTCCTGCGGGCCAGCCGTTCGTGCCCGGACCGGTTCCCGCGTCGTGACGGGATACCGACGAAACGCCCCTTGTTCTGAGGCGTTCCACGTGAAACATCGTCCCGACGCGACAGAACCCGCCGTTGGGCGGGCCCTGTCACGGATCAGTTGGGCGACGAGGTCAGCCGGGAACGACGACCACTCGACGACGGGGCTCCTCGCCCTCCGAGATGGTGCCGACACCCTCGATGCCGTTGACCGTGTCGTGCACGACCTTACGATCCGGCGGAGCCATCGGCTCGAGGGCCTTGGCCACACCCGACTCGCGCACCTGCTCGGCGACCTGGGCCACGAATCGCTCGAGTGCTTCACGACGGCGGGCCCGGTATCCCGCCACGTCGACACGCACCCGGCCCTCCGCAGTACCCGGAACCTTGCGGTGCACGACAGTGCGTGAGAGCTCCTGGATCGCCGACAGCGTGGCGCCCTTCGGTCCGACCAACAGACCGAGATCCTGGCCGTCGACGCGCACCTCCACGTTCTCGTCGTCGACCGCGTCGGTCTCGATCGACGCCTCGTAGCCGAACGCATCAACGAGCCCCGTCACGAACTCCGTGACGATGGACGTGTGCGTCTCGAGATCCACGTTCTGGTCGGTGTCGCTCACGGGAGCTCCCTGTTGGTTGTCGGACTGACGGCGAGGCGATCGAGGGGCTGCGTCGGCCGACGACGCCGAACCGGCCTTCGCCTTCGAGCGGCTCTCGTTGGCTGTGTCCTTCGAGGATGGACTCGCCGAGGACGCACTGTCGGACCGCCCGCCACCACGCCGCTTGCGGTCACGTCGCTCGACCTTGGGCCGAGGCTGCACGGGACGGATGCGGGCCCGCACACGGGCATCGCCTCGGGTCCGTCCGAAGAGTCCCTGCTTGGGCTCGGCGAGCACCTCGAACTCGGTCTCGTCCTCGGTCACGCCGAGCTGGTCGAGTGCCGCCTCCTTGGCGTCCTCGAGTGACTTCGCAGTCGTTTCAACCCACTCCACGATGATGCCTAACCCTTCTTGTTCTTACGCGCCCGCGGCTGCAACGTCGGTGGGTTCGACCCACCGTTGCCCGACGCCGGCGACGACTTCGGAGTGCTGCGGCTGGAACGCGAACTGGTCGACGACGAGCCCTTGTTCGAAGGCTTCGTGGACGACTTGGTCGACGAGGTCTTCGCAGGCGTGGCCTTCGCCGACGTCTTGGATCCGGTCTTGGTCGACGTCTTGGTCGACGCCTTGGTCGACGTCTTGGGCGACGTCTTGACCGTCGCCCGAGCCGGCGCACCGCTCTTGGCGGGCACCTTCTTCTTGGATGCGGCCTTGTTCTCCGCCGCGTTGGCGGCGTTCTTCTTGGCCAGACCGAACATCTCCCGGAACGACGGTTGTGGCGCCGCCTCGACAGGCTCGGAACCCTCGGGCCGCTTCCCACCCTTCATCCCGTAGATGCTCCGAGTGATGAAGGCCTGCTGCCCGATGCGGTAGAGGTTCGACACGGCGAAGTAGATGACCAGGCCAGAGGGGAGCCCGAAGGAGATCACCGGCAAGAAGATGGGCATGATCTTCATGATCATCTGCTGCTGGGGATTGACCGACGCACCGGTGTTGCGGCCCTGGATCTGACGCTGCTGGATGAACCCGGTGGCACCGACGATGAGGATCAGAGCCAGATAGGGAAGCGCGTGGACCACGCCGACCTGCAGCGCCTTGCTCGCACTCTCGCTCAGGTCGAGACCCAGCGCCGGCATCGTGGTCGATCCAGCCAGGCTCTGGTACAAGGAGGTCGAGGGTTCGATGAAGGCGGGATCGAACGCACGATCGATCGAAGGCGGCTTGGTGATCGGCACGTTCGTAGCGAACTGGTTCACCGCCCACCCGACGTCGTATCCGACGTCACTGACCCGTCGGGTGAGACCGTGGAGCACCTGGTAGAGAACCAGGAAGACCGGCATCTGCACCAGAAGGGGGAGACAACCACCCAACGGGTTGATGTTGTTCTCCTTGTAGAACTTCAACAACTCCTCGTTGAGCTTCTGGCGATCGTCCTTGTACCGGGTCTGGATCTTGCGCATCTCCGGTTGGAGCTGCTGCATCATCATCATCGAGCGCGTGCCCTTGAGGGTCAGCGGCGTCACGACGACCATGACCACGAGCGTGAGCATCACGATGGCGAAGGCGTAGTTCGGCACGAGGTCGTAGAAGAACGCCAGGGCCGTGCCGAAGGCTTCGAAGAACACCTGCATGAGCTAGGCCTTCCGGGGGGGGGACGGGGTCCCATCCGTGGTCACCCCAGGGGTGACACCGCCCCAACCGCCGCAACGACAGCCAGGAACCTCGGATGAAACCGTGCACCTCGAGAGCCTCGAGGGCGTAGGTGGAACACGACGGGACGTAGCGACACGGCGACACCCGCCAAGCGAAGAGCCATTGGTAGCCGCGAACGATCGAATGGACCACACGGGCGGGGATCGAGGGGGGTCGAGAGGCCACGGCGGTCATCGACGTGCCCACAGATCATCGAAGCACGCGTCGGCGGACCGGGCGATCTCCGCGGGGGACGGTCCTTCACCGTCGGCCCGCACGGTGACCAGATAGGCGCCGGGATCCAGACAGGGCTCGCTCCTGGCCATCCGATCGACCACCTTGCCTCGGACCGCCCTGCGGATGGCGTTGCGCCGCACCGCACTTCCCACTTTTCGTGGTATTGCGAACGCGAGCCGCGGTGGATGGGCTGGCGTGGCGGAGGGCTCGTCGAGATGGATCACCGTGACCGGACCTCGTCGGGCGCGTCGACCACGGCGACGGAGCTCGAGAAAGGTCTGCCGATCACGGATGCGCCAGATCAGGCCGAAAGGCGCTGACGGCCCTTGAGCCGACGGGCGCGCAGCACATTGCGGCCTGCACGGGTCGCCATGCGATGCCGGAACCCGTGCCGCTTGGCCCGGCGCCGGTTGTTGGGCTGATAGGTGCGCTTCACGTCCTGCCTCCTCGACCGAACGACCCGGAGGGCCCCTGGTCCGTCAGATGGGTGCCACCCGTGCAATGCCGCGACGAACAGACCGGCCGGGAACTGGCTGGTGACACGCTAGAGGGCGCGCGGCCGATGCGGCAACACCACACAGGGTGCTACGGTCCGGCACCCGCCGCTCGGCTCCACGCCGAGGAGCGGATGCCACGTCCCGAGGGCCTCGAAACGTCACCCGACACCGTGTCGATCCGAGAATTGTCCACATGTGTGGACGTGGCTGTGGACCAAGCTCGTCGATCGAAGGCGTTCGTACAGGTGGATCAAGCGGAACCGCTGTGGACAGCATGCGCCGACGTGCTCCGAGAGCAGGTGTCCGAGGCCGTCTGGTTGACCACGTTCTCTTCCGTGTCGCCTCTCGGACTCCACGACGGACGCCTTCTTCTCGCCGTCCCGAGCTCCGTGGTCAAGGATCGCATCGAACATCGGTACCTCACCCTCGTCGAAGGAGCCCTCGCGGACATCGGCCGACCGGGCCTACGTCTCGACGTCCAGGTCCACACCGCCGGAGCCGACCACACCGCGTTCGACAACGCCGATGTCCACAGCCTCGTCCCCAGCCCGGCCGATGACGAGCTGTTGGCCCCCGGCCCCGAACCACGGGGTCCGGACCGCCAGGAGATGCTTCGCCCGAGCGACACCCGCGACGGCGGTTCGACCTCGCTTCCGGGACAACCGGTGAACAGCCGCTACACCTTCGAAGCCTTCGTGACGGGCACCTCGAACCGCTTCGCGCATGCCGCTGCGCTCAGCGTCGCCGAGACACCCGCCCGGTCGTACAACCCGTTGTTCATCTACGGTGACGCCGGTCTGGGCAAGACCCATCTCCTACAGGCGATCGCCAACTACGTGGCCGTCAACTATCCGACCTACCGGGTGCGCTACGTCTCGACCGAGCAGTTCCTGAACCAGTTCGTCGACGCCATGCGACTCGGACGCAGTCGCATGGCCGAGTTCAAGGAGCACTACCGGGCCGTCGACGTACTGCTCCTCGACGACATCCAGTTCATCGAGGGCAAGGAGCAACTCCAAGAAGAGTTGTTCCACACGTTCGAGTCGCTGCACCAGGCCGATCGTCAGGTCGTGCTCAGCTCCGACCGCCCACCCGATGCGATCTCCACCCTCGAGGACCGGCTGCGCAGTCGTTTCAAGATGGGCCTCACCACAGAGATCAATCCACCCGAGCTCGAGACCCGCCTGGCCATCCTGCGCAAGAAGGCCGAACGCGAGCCCGTCGAACCACCGCCCGACGTCCTCGAGTTCATCGCCACGCACATCACCAACAACATCCGTGAGCTCGAAGGTGCGCTCATCCGGGTGTGCGCCTACGGCAGCCTGACCCGCCAGACGCTTTCCGTTCCACTGGTTCAGGAAGTCCTCGACGACATCCTCTCGGACACCCAACCTCGGCCGATCACCCCGGCGCTCATCCTGGAACGGACGTCCGAGATGTTCGGATACCCGATCGACGAGATCCAGGGCAAGAGCCGACGACGACCACTGGTCACCGCCCGACAGATCAGCATGTACGTCTTTCGGGAGCTGACCGATCTCAGCTACCCCGCCATCGCCCGCGAGTTCGGTGGACGTGACCACACCACGGTCATCCACGCCGTCGAGAAGATCAGCGGACTCATGAAGGAACGTCGCCAGATCTACGACCAGGTCACCGAACTCATCCAGAGGATCAAAGCCGGATGACCCCCACGACCACCAGGGGGGCTGTGGACAACGCCGTGGACGACGACGCGCCGGGTCGCGCCGAGGCGGTGGATGACCTACCCGTCATCCACTCCCCGACGACGACGCGCCGCTGGCCTGTGCATCACTGTGGACATCGTCGGGGTATCGAGATGCCCTCTCACCAGCAACGATGCGGACTTGTCCACGATCCACAAGCCCTACTACTACGACTACCCAAGGATCTTCATCCAGTAGGTCCAGCAGAAAGCGAGCCGGTGTGAAGTTCCGATGTGAGCGTGACCCACTGGTCGAGGCCCTGAATGCCGCCGGGCGGGCGGTCACCAGCCGAGGGAGCTCGCTCCCGGTCCTGGCTGGCCTCCGTCTCGAGCTGTCGGGCGATCAGCTCTCCGTGACGGGCAGCGACCTCGATCTGACGATCTCCATGCGAATCGCGGTGAGTGGCGAATCCGACGGTGTCGCCGTGGTTCCGTCGAAGCTGTTGGCCGACATCACTCGTGCGCTGCCTCCGGGTGCGGTCACCGTCGAGATGGCTGACGAGGAGGCGCGGATCAGCTCCGGACGGTCCCAGTTCGCCGTTCGAACGATTCCCGCCCAGGAGTTCCCGCACCTTCCCGAACCCGCCGACCGGTCGGTGGCACTCGACGCGGGAGCGTTGGCCGACGCCCTTCGTGAGGTCGTGTCGGCGGCCAGCAACGACGAGTCGCGGCCCATCCTCACCGGCGTGCTCCTCGCTGCCGAGGGTGATGGCCTCCGGCTGGTCGCCACCGACAGCTATCGGCTGGCGGTGCGGGACCTTCCCGGGACATCCGTGCTCGACGAGGGTCAACAGGTGCTCGTACCCTCGACCGCGCTCCGCGAGCTCTCGCGGCTGTTGGGTTCGGCCGAGTCGGTCACGCTGCGCCTGGGTGAGCGCGACGTCGCCTTCGAGGTCGGTGATGTCCGGGTCACGAGTCGCTTGATCGAGGGCGACTTCCCGAACTACCGGGGGCTCATCCCGTCGAGCCAGCCCAACCAGCTGCGGGTCGGCCGGGAGGCGTTGCTCGAGGCCTTGCGCCGTGTGCGGTTGCTCGCGCGCGAGGCCACGCCGGTGCGCCTGGTGATGACCGGCGAGACGCTCGAACTGCTGGCCATCACACAGGACGTCGGTCAGGCGCGTGAGGAACTCGATGCCGATTACGACGGAACCGAGCTGACCGTGGCGTTCAATCCCGAGTACCTCATCGCCGGTATCGACGTGACGCCGGGCGACGAGATCACCCTCGAGACGATCGATGCACTGAAGCCGGCGTTGATCCGTGCAGTGGACACCCCCGAGTTCCTCTATCTGCTCATGCCCGTTCGGGTCTCCTGATCGACACCTCGTCGCCGTGCTGCTCCGCAACCTCTGGTTGACGGACTTCCGTTCGTATCCGTCGGTCGAGCTCGAACTGGGCACCGGCCTCACGGTGTTGCTGGGTGACAACGGCGAGGGGAAGACCAACCTTCTGGAGGCCGTCGGTTACCTGGCCACGTTGTCGTCGTTCCGGGGTGCCCCGAACGAGGCGCTCGTGCGCCGGGGCGCCACGCAGGCCGTCGTTCGAGCCGCCGGCGAACGCGACGGACGTTCACTGTTGATCGAAGCGGAGATCACCCCGTCGGGCCGAGGCCGGGTGCAGGTCAACCGCCAGCGTCTGGCGCGGTCGCGGGATCTGCTCGGCGCGCTTCGGGTGAGCGTCTTCGCTCCCGACGATCTCGAGTTGGTCAAGGGGGGTCCGGCGCAACGTCGGCGCTACCTCGACGACGCGCTCGTCGCCGCCGACCCCCGTCTGGATGCGTTGCGGACCGACTTGGATCGTGTTCTGCGTCAACGCAACGCGTTGTTGCGTCAGTCGGGAGGACGTCTCACCGATGACGTCGAGCTGACCCTCGCCGTCTGGGACACCAAGTTGGTCGCGGCCGGCGAGGCACTGGCAGCTGCTCGTGAGGCGTTGATCGTCCGCCTGGCTCCGGTGCTGGCCTCGGCGTACGAGCAGGTCGCCCATCGCGGGCAGGAGATCGTCGCCTCCTACGTGTCGAGCTGGCGAGCCGTGGGCCTCGAGGCGGCGCTGCAGGACGTTCGTCGTGACGAACTGCGTCGTGGGGTGAGTCTCGTCGGACCCCACCGTGACGACCTCGAGCTCACCATCGGGGGCCTCCCGGCACGGACCCATGCTTCACAGGGTGAGCAGCGTTCCCTCGCCCTCGCGTTGCGACTCGCCGCTCACCACGTCGTCACCGACGCGACGGGATCGGCACCGGTGCTGCTGCTCGACGACGTGTTCTCCGAGCTCGACCCGGACCGTTCGGCGGCGCTGCTCCGGCATCTCCCCGCGGGTCAGACGCTGTTGACCAGCGCCGCCGGTCTCCCTCCGGGAGCCCATCCCGACGTGATCCTTCGGGTCGCGGGCGGTCGGGTGAGCGCGGGAGGGTGAGCGTCGCCCTGCTCTACAGTTCCGGGCGTGCCCTGGCTGCCGCTTCCCGAGGATCGCGACCTGGAACCGTCATCGGTGGCCTCGGCGCTCGATCGGGTCGTCGGACGGCTCGGGGGGCCGTCGGCGGACGCCCTCACGACCCTGTACGGGGGGTGGGAGGGGCTGGTCGGAGATCGTCTGGCGGCCCACACCCGGCCCGTCGCGCTTCGTGACGGCGTGCTGGTGGTGGGGGTCGAGGACCCGGCGTGGGCGACCGAGGTCCGCTTCCTCGCCCCGACGGTCGTGGAACGGCTGCGGAGCGGCCCGGCCGGCCTGTCGGTGACGTCGGTGGAGGTCCGCGTCCGACCGCGAACGGAACCCTGATCCACCTCCGTTCCCGGGGGTCGTGCGGGGCGCCCGGCGGAGTGTCGCGGGGGTGCGGAGATCCCCTGGACCGTCCCACGGCGCTGGTAGGATGAGAGCCTCGTGACACGGGTCCCGACCCTGCTGCGGAGCCGATCTGGCGGCGGTGTGTGCACCGGCCCATCGCTCCCGGCCCCGGCCCCCGTGTCCCCGACATTCGCCCGTCATCGAAAGAGGTTGGTCGCGCGTGGCCCAGACCACCGAAACCTACGGGGCCAAGGACATCACCGTCCTCGAAGGCCTCGAAGCCGTTCGCAAACGTCCCGGCATGTACATCGGTTCCACCGGGGTGGGGGGACTGCACCACCTGGTGTACGAGGTGGTCGACAACTCGGTCGACGAGGCCATGGCGGGCCACGCGTCGCGTATCGACGTCACGCTCCTCCCCGACGGGAGCTGTGAAGTCGTCGACGACGGTCGCGGCATTCCCGTGGACTCGACCAACGACCCCAAGATGAAGGGCAAGAGCGCGGCCGAGGTCGTGCTCACGGTGCTCCATGCGGGCGGCAAGTTCGGTGGCGGGGGCTACAAGGTCTCGGGTGGGCTCCACGGCGTGGGCATCTCGGTGGTCAACGCGCTCTCGGCGCGCGTCGAGGTCGAGATCGACCGAGGCGGTGATCGGCATCGGATGACCTTCGAGAACGGCGGGAAGGTGGTCGACAGGCTGGCCGTCGTCGGTCCCTCGCCCAGGAAGCGCACCGGTACCACGGTCCGCTTCTGGCCCGATCCGACGATCTTCGAGGACACCACCTTCCGATCCCAGACGCTGCTCGAACGGTTTCAGATGATGGCCTTCCTCAACAAGGGCCTCGAGATCCGCTTCGCCGACCAGCGACCCGAGGCGGTCTCGTCGACGGCGGTCACCTACAAGTACGCCGGCGGCATCATCGACTTCGTGAGCCACCTCAACTCCTCCAAGGAGGCGTTGTTCAAGCGGGTCGGCTACCTCGAGCAGGCCGAAGCCGATCAGGAGGTCGAGATCGCCTTCCAGTGGAACACCGGCTTCAACGCCGATGGTCTGCACAGCTTCGCCAACGGCATCGCCACCATCGAAGGCGGGATGCACGTCGAGGGCTTCCGCAAGTCCCTCACCAACGTGGTCAACAAGTACGCCCGGGCGAAGGGCCTCCTCAAGGAGAAGGAGGAGAACCTCCAGGGCGAGGACATCCGTGAAGGGTTGACCGCGATCATCTCGGTGCGGCTCCGCGAGCCGCAGTTCGAGGGACAGACCAAGGGCAAGCTGGGCAACGTCTCGATGCGCTCACTGGTCGAGCGGGCCACCAACGAGCGCCTCGCCGACTGGTTCGAGGAGAACCCCGCCGAAGCCCGCAAGGTGGTCACCAAGGCCATCAACGCGGCGCGGGCTCGACTGGCCGCCCGCAACGCACGCGAGGCCACCCGGCGCAAGTCCGCGCTCGAGGGTGCGGGCATGCCCGAGAAGCTGAAGGACTGCTCGAGCCGCGATCCGGCGGAGTGCGAGCTGTTCATCGTCGAGGGCGATTCCGCCGGCGGCTCGGCCGTCGCCGCTCGGGACCCCCGGACGCAGGCCATCCTCCCGATCCGCGGGAAGATCCTGAACGTCGAACGGGCCCGCCTCGACCGGATGTTGAAGAACAACGAGATCCAAGCGTTGATCTCCGCCATCGGTGCCGGCGTCGGTGAGGAGTTCGACGTCACCAAGATCCGCTACCACAAGATCATCCTGATGGCCGATGCCGATGTCGACGGCTCGCACATCCGCACCCTCCTGCTCACGTTCTTCTTCCGCCAGATGCGTGAGCTGATGGAGCGCGAGCACGTGTACATCGCCCAGCCCCCCCTGTACTCCACGGTGGTGGGCAAGGAGAAGACCTACCTCAAGGACGACGCCGCCAAGGCGGTTTTCCTGGCCGAGCATCCGGGCCACAAGAAGGATTTCCAGCGCCTCAAGGGTCTCGGCGAGATGGACTTCGACGAGCTCGGTGAGACCACGATGGATGCCTCGCGGCGAACGTTGTTGAAGGTCTCGGTCGAGCAGGCGGCCATCGCCGACGACATCTTCTCGGTGCTGATGGGCGACGACGTCGAGTCGCGCAAGCACTTCATCCAGACCAACGCCAAGGACGTCCGCTTCCTCGACATCTGAGGCCCGAGGCCGGCCGACCACTCTCGGCGCACCGCTGACCTCGCCGCACCACTGCGCCCGACAATTCTCACCATCGAGGACCGATCACAACGATGAGCGACACGACACCTCCGTCCGACGGCCCGCCCGGCGACATCGACCTCGGCGGGATCGAGCCGATCGAGATCCAGGAGGAGATGGAGCGCTCCTTCCTCGACTACGCCATGTCGGTCATCGTGTCGAGGGCACTCCCCGACGCCCGCGACGGGCTCAAGCCGGTACACCGCCGCATCCTCTGGGGGATGGATCAGCTCCGGGCCTACCCGGACCGACCCACCATGAAGTGCGCCCGCGTCACGGGCGAGGTCATGGGCAAGTACCACCCGCACGGCGACTCGGCCATCTACGACGCGCTCGTGCGGATGGGCCAGACCTTCAGCCTGCGCCATCCTCTCATCCACCCGAAGGGCAATTTCGGGTCGCTCGACGAGCCGGCCGCGGCCGCTCGCTACACCGAGTGCCGGCTCGCGCCCATCGCCATGGACATGCTCGCCAGCATCGACGAGGACACCGTCGACTTCGTCGACAACTACTCCGGGGAGTTCCAGGAGCCCGAGGTCCTGCCGTCGCGTTTCCCGAACCTGTTGGTCAATGGTTCGCAGGGCATCGCCGTCGGCATGGCCACCAACATCCCCCCACACAACCTGGCCGAGGTCATCGACGCCGTCGACCACCTCCTGGCCAACCCCGACGCCACCCCCGACGATCTCATGGGCTTCGTCAAGGGGCCCGACTTCCCCACCGGTGCGCTGATCATGGGTCGCCAGGGGATCATGGACGCCTACCGGACCGGGCGCGGCTCCATCAAGCTCCGGGGCAAGGCCGAGATCGAAGAAGGCCAGCGCGCCGACCACATCGTGATCACCGAGCTCCCTTATCAGGTCAGCCCGAACCAATTCATCGTCAAGGTCAAGGAGCTCGTCGACAATCGCGAGCTCGACGGCATCGCTGAACTGAACGACGAGTCGGCGAAGGGCAAGATGCGCCTGGTGCTGCGTCTCAAGCGGGACGCGCCCGCGCTGGTGATCCTGAACAACCTCTACAAGCGCACGCCCCTGCAGACGAACTTCTCGGTGAACACCGTGGCGTTGGTCGATGGCATCCCTCGCACGCTCAACCTGCGCGATGCCCTGGTCGCCTACGTCGACCACCAGAAGGTGGTGATCCGGCGCCGTTCGCAGTACCGCCTGGACCGGGCCCGGGATCGTGCCCACATCGTCGAAGGGTTGATCAAGGCCCTCGACCTCATCGACGAGATCATCGCCGCGATCCGGGCCAGCGAGGACAAGGGAGCGGCGCGGGAGGCGCTCATGGCGGCGCCCTTCGAGTTCTCCGAGGTCCAGGCCGAGCACATCCTCGACATGCAGCTCAGCCGCCTCACCCGCCTGGGTCGAGCCAACCTCGAGGAGGAGTTGGCGACGCTGCTTTCCACGATCGCCGAGCTCGAGGCCATTCTCGCCGACGAGGCGAAGCTGCGCGGGGTCATCAGCGAGGAGCTCGGGGAGATCAAGGAGGCCTACGCCGAACCGCGTCGCAGCCAGATCACCTACGACGTCGGCGATCTCGACATCGAGGATCTCATCGACGACGAGGACCTCGTCGTGACCATGAGCCACAAGGGGTACATCAAGACCGTCGCCGCCGACACCTTCCGGGTGCAGGGGCGCGGTGGCCGTGGTGTGTCGGGCGCCAAGTTGAAGGACGAGGACTGGGTCGATCACATCATCCACACCACGGCCCACGCCTACCTGTTGTTCTTCTCCACGCGCGGGCGCGTGTACCGGCTGAAGGCCCATGAGATCCCCATGAAGGAGCGCACGGCCCGGGGTACCGCAGTCGTGAACCTGCTCCCGCTCCAACCCGGGGAGACCATCCAGGCCATCATCGACACCCGCGACTACGAGACCAACCGGTATCTGTTCTTCGCGACCAGGAAGGGCCAGGTCAAGAAGACCAAGTTCACCGAGTACGACTCGTCGCTGCGGGCTGGTCTGATCGCCATCAACCTCCGTGATGACGACGAACTGGTCCGCGTCATGCCCACGAACGGAGGCGATGACATCTTCATGGTGTCGCGCAGCGGGATGACCATCCGCTTCTCCGAGGACGACGTGCGATCCATGGGCCGTGCCGCCGCCGGGGTGCGGGGCATGAAGCTGCGAGCCGATGACGAGGTTGTCTCGTGCGACGTGGCTCGCGACGACGTCGCCATCCTGCTCGTCACCGATGCCGGCTTCGGGAAGCGGACCCAGCTCGACAAGTTCAACGCCCAGGGTCGCGGCGGCCAAGGTGTCAGAGGCATCAAGCTCACGGCACGCAAGGGATCCGTCGTCGCCGCCTTCATGGTCGGCATCGACGACGACATCTTCGTGGTGGCCAGCGGAGGCGTCGTGATCCGGATGGCGGTGCGCGACATCTCCTCGCAGGGTCGCGACGCCACCGGTGTCCGGGTGATGAGCCTCGACGGCGACCAGACGGTGGCTTCGGTGGCCCCCGTCCTCGGTGTCGACGACTGACACCTGGTTCTCGCCGCCCGACGCGGCCTCTCGCGGGACCCCCGCCTGCGCTGGTGACGTTCGCCGTCCCGTCTCCCGAGGAGAGCCCGTGGCTCCCATCCGTTCCGTCGTTTCACACCCGCAGTGCTCTCGTGCCCGTCGCTCGTCACACCCGGCTGCCGAGCACGGCCAGGCCCTTCCGTTGGTCGCGGGCGTCGCGGCGCTGGTCGTCGTGCTGGGTCTCGGTCTGGTCCGGGTGGGGGAGGTCGTGACCGACCGCGCCCGGGCCCACACCGCCGCCGACGCGGCCGCCCTCGCCGGCGCGTCACGAGGCCGTGCCATCGCGGAAGAAGTCGCCGACGACAACGGCGGCGAGCTCGTCGCCTTCGTCCACGCAGGGGCCGAGGTCGAGGTCACCGTGCGGGTGGGCGGTGTCCGGGCCGTGGCCCGCGCTCGGCTGGCCTGGTGAGGGCTGGCGGGGATCGAGACGTCGTCGTGCCTACACTCGGCCCGATGTCGCTCGACCCCCGGACCGACACCGTCCCCCCCCAGGGGGCCGGGGATGCGTCGGTGGGCTCCCGCCAAGGTCCGCCCACGGCGCAGATCTCCGCGCCGGTGGTCGGGCCCGTCGCCGAGCCGTCGGCGCCCGCGGCGCCGGTGCCCACCGTTGCGCCCGTGATCGATCCGCGAGCTGCGGTGGAGAGCGAGCCGGTCGCCTCGGTCCGTGCCGGCGGCGCTCGGACCCGCATCGAAGCCCGGCAGGTCCAACGGATCCTGACCCGGATCGACCCCTGGTCGGTGCTCAAGGTCTCGCTGTTGCTCGCATTCTCGCTCTGGCTCATCCTGGTCGTCGCCGGCGTGGTGCTGTGGCGTGTCGCCGTGGCGACCGGGACGATCGGGAAGTTCGAGAACTTCGTGGCCCAACTGCTCGCCGAGGACAGCTTCGTGATCGACGGTGCGCAGATCCTTCGAGGCTCGGTGATCGCCGGGCTCGTGCTCGTCGTCACCGGTGCGTTCCTCGCGGTCACGTTCTCGGTGTTGTTCAACCTGATCTCCGGCCTCACGGGTGGCGTGCGGGCGACGGTGATCGAGCTCGAGACAGCTCGACGTGCCGACCGGCGCGGACGTCGGCGCTGACGTCGCGATCGTGGCCCTTTGGTCCGTCTCGAACCGATCCGTTATCGTGCCCGCTGCCCCACGGGGCTATAGCTCAGTTGGTTAGAGCGCACCCCTGATAAGGGTGAGGTCGCTGGTTCGATTCCAGCTAGCCCCACGATGAAGATGATCCGCCGTGCCGTCATGGCCCTGGGTTTCGCGACGCTCGTCGCCGCGGCGCTCCGGCTGCGCGGCAACGGAGGAACGCCACCCCAGTCGGGGGGATGGCGGGAGCTGTCGGGCCCCGATCTGACGTGACTCGCATCGCCATCCTGGGCGTGGGCGCCGTCGGCGCCCGACTCGCTCGCCAGCTCCTGTCGACCGGCGTCGACGAGGTCGTCCTGCGCGACGATCTCCCCGATCGACTCCACGCCGTGGCCCAGAGCCTGGGTGATGGTGCCGTCGCCGACGAAGGGTCGTTCACCGACCCGTTGGACGTCGATGCCGTCGTGCTCGCCGGGCCCGGAGTCGCCCAGGCCACGCAGGCGGCGGCCTTCCTGCGTCGTGGCGTGTCGGTGGTGTCGACGAGCGACGACATCGACACCGTGCGCAGCCTGCTGGCGATGGACCACGAGGCCCGTGAGCGTGGCCTTGCTGTGGTCGTGGGCGCCGGTTTCGGCCCTGGTTTCACCTGTGTGCTCGCGGCTCACGGCGCGGCGCGGTTCGACGTGGTTCACGAGGTCCATGTGGCCAAGGTCGGCACGGGCGGACCGGAATGTGCTCGTCAGCATCACCGGGCACTGGGTCGAACGGCTGTCGATTGGCGAGAGGGCGGTTGGGAGCAGCGCCCCGGTGGCTCAGGCCGCGAGTTGTGCTGGTTCCCCGATCCGATCGGTGCCGAAGACTGCTATCGCGGCGCCTTGCCCGATGCTCTCCTGCTCGTTCCGGCGTTCCCCGGTGTCGATCGGGTCACTGCCCGGGTCGCGGCGACGAGGCGTGACCGACTGACCTCTCGCTTGCCCATGCTGTGGCCGACCCACCCGGAAGGCGGTCCGGGGGGTGTCAGGGTCGAGTTGCGTGGCGAGCGGGAAGGCGTCACCGACGTCATGGTGCTCGGGGCGATGGATCGACCAGCCGTCGCGGCCGGGGCGGTCGCCGCCGTGGCGGTGCAGTGGGTGCTCGAACGGCGTCTTCGTCGACACGGCGCGGCGGGTCTCGCCGAGCTCGTGGAGCCGCTGTCGTTCCTGCTCGAGCTCGACCGACGTGGCGTGCGAGCGGCGGTCTTCGAAGGCCAATCCGCTCGTTCCGCGCGGACCTGAGCGCCGGATTCAAGCTCCCGCGTTCGCTCGCAGTCGCGAAAAATAGTCCGAATGGTCCTCAACACGGGCGAAGTGCTGCCGTAGCGTGACGTCGCTCGTCGACGGGACGGGCTGCTCACTGATGCTGTCAGGAGCACGGTGGACGACGGACAGGGGTGGACGTGCGGGAGGCGAAGTCCCAACTCGATCCGGCCATGACGAGGCTCGTGGAGGAGCAACTCCCCCTCGTCAAGCACATCGTGTTCCAGGTCTCGGTGCACTTCCCCCGTCATGTCGATCGCGAGGACCTCGCCCGGGCCGGTGCACTGGGCCTGGTCGAAGCGGCGCGGCGGTGGGACGAGAGCCGTGGGGTGCCCTTCGACCGCTTCGCCGCACGTCGGATCAAGGGCGCCATCCTGGATGCGGTGCGGGGGGCCGACTGGGCTCCACGGTCGGTGCGGGCCCTCGCCCGGCAGTTGAGCGAGCTGGAGCAGGCGCTCACGGCACAGCTCGGTCGCCTCCCGTCCAGCGCCGAGATGGCGACCGCGTTGGGTCTCGAGCCCGAAGAGCTCTCTCGGCTCAGTGATCGTGTCTACCGGTCGGTCGTCCTCGCCCTCGAGCATCCCACGCAGAGCGCGGGCGAGGAGCCGCTCACGCTCGTCGACGTGCTCTACGACGCCGATGCCCCGAGCCCCGACGAGGAGCTCGAGAGCCGGGAGCTCATCGGCTACCTGAACGACGCCGTCCGGCTGCTCCCCGAGCGCCACCGCCTGGTCATCGTCGGCTACTTCCTCGACGGCCAGACGTCAGGTGAGTTGGCTCGATTCCTCGGCGTCACCGAGTCCCGGATCAGCCAGCTGCGGTCCGAGGCTCTGGAGATGCTGAAGAGCGGGATCGAGGCGCAGTACGAACCGACGGTCGACGGTGGCCGCACCCATCGGCGAGTGGGCGTGCGGTTGTCCGAGCGACGCGCCGAGTACGCCGCCGCCATCGCGGAGGCATCGCCTTGGCAGTCCCGGTTGGATCGTCGGCCGGTGCTTCTGCGTCAGACCTGATCCGGGGTCACCCCTGATCCGGGGTCGAGTCCTGCCGCCCGGTTCGATGCCGGAGGTACAGGGCGGCCGCCCCGCCGGCGATGACGGCGACCACCACGATGAACACGACGAGTCCGGCGGTGTTCTGATCCGAACCCTCCGCGGTGATCGGTGTCTCCTGCAGCGGTACCCGGTTGCTGGTCGGGGCCTGGGTCGTCGTCGGGTCGGCCGGTTCGGCGGCCAGCGCGGCGTCGGTCGCGGCTCCGACGACGATCTGTGGTGCGGGGTACTCGGGCTCGGGGTTGGTGGCGTCGGGGATCTGGATCCACGCCGACTCTGCCGTCGGGCAGCCCTGGAGGGTCGGGAAGCGCACGGTCGTCCCTTCCGGCTCGTCGATGGTCATCACGGCCACGAAGGCCGCCACCTGAGCGTCGGGAATCGAGCCGCCCTGCCAGCGGATCTCCTCGCTCGACACCGTCGACGTCCAGCCCGGAGGATCCTGGGCCACCACGTCACGGACCCCTGGCGGGATCTGCACCCGCAGTGACGTCGTCGGTTGATCCCCACACCCGTGGTCGAAGCTGAACGTGACCGGTGTGCGCCCGCCTGACACCACCGGCTCCTCCGAGGAGTTCACATGGGCGGCGGCGGAGGCCGCGGGGAGGACGACCAGCACGATCACGGCCGTCGCGACCGCCCAGAGCCGGGCCAGGAGGCGGCCGAGAGCGGCAGTTCGCGTGGTCTGGAGCATCGGAGGTCTCCCGGTGGGCGACGTCAACGGATGTCGACGATGAAGGGGGTGCGCACTTCGCGGAAGTCGGAGGGCCGTACGACGAGGTCGATCTCCCACTCACCGGGGATCGACAACTCCGAACCTTCGAGCACGAAGCTACCAGCGCCGACTTTCACGACCTCTCGGGCGATCGGGCCGAGTTGGGCGCTCGGGAGTGTGAACTCGGCCCGGAGGCTGTTCGCCACGTCGGTCGGCTCGCCGTCGGCGTCGACGTACTGCACCCGGATCGAGTTCACGCCCGCTCGAGCGGGACTCACCGTCATCGTCACCGTGTCGTCGCCCACCGCGGCGGTGAGCTCCACGACCGACCCATCGATCTCGATCGCCGTCCGCGTCGGCACGACGTTGACGAGCACGGCCGTGACGGTGAGGGCGGCGAGGAGGAGTGCCATCTCGGCCAGGACGTTGGTCCGGAGACGATGCCACCCGGCGGCGGTCACGGCGTCGGGGGTCCGTGATGTGGTCGCATCCGGTTCGCTACCCGAGTTCACGAGCTGAGGAACCAGTCGGTAGCGGTTGTGCGCCGCCAACGCGAGGACGATGATCACGAGGCCGACCTTGGCCAGGACGAGGCGACCGTACGTGGTCGACCAGAGCGCGGTGAGATCTCCTCCGGACTGGATCCAGGTCATGGCGACGCCGCTGAGCAGGAGGGCGGCCACGCTGATCGCGGCGGCAGTGGAGAAGCGGCCGAGGACGGTCGCCGTCGACCCGAGGATCCCGTCGGGTGAGGTCACCTCCACCTCGGGACGGGTGCTGATCGCGAGGTTGCCCCCGTCGGGCTCGTGGTCGACCGCAGCGGGGACGGGCTCGCGCCCGGCGAGGGCGCCGGACCGTCTCCGGAGGGTCATGGCCAGACCCACGAGCCCGCCGAACCAGATCGCTGCCGCGGCGACGTGTGCGCCGTCGGTCACGACCGACAGCCACCGGTAGGGCGACTCGATGGCGTGGCCCCACAGGACGAACGACACCGCCACGGTCAGGCCGCCGTAGAACGCACAGCCCTGGGCGACGAGTAGGCGGTTGGTGTCGGTGGACAGGTGAACGAGGGCCAGTCCGATCAGCAGGACGACGGCCGACCATCCGAGCGTCTCGGTGAGCACGGTCCGCAGCACGTCGGTGTCGGCGACCGCATCGAGTCCGCGTCCGGTGGCCAACGCCGCCTGCGCGGCGATCGAGGCGACGATCCCGAACAGGCCGCCGAGCGCGCTCAGGCGCACGACCGGCGCGATCCGCCACCGGTCGGCGCGTTGGTCGTGCAGGAATGCGAGATAGAAGCCGAGCCCGGCCGCGAGAAGAGCGGCGACGAACGTGACGAAGCGGGCCAGCGCTCCGAAGACCTCCCATCCGGGGTCGGTGCGGGCGGTCAGGCCGCTCACACCGGCTGCGTCGACCGGGACCCCGACGGCGAACAGCACGGATCCGGTGATGGCGTGGCCGTCGGTCGAGACGACCCGCCAGGTGCCGACGTAGGTGCCGTCATCGAGGTCGGGCCCGAGTGGGACTCGCAGCACCCGCCCGCCGTCCTCGCTCGAGGTGTCGCCGCCGTCGACTCGTGATCCATCACGGTCGAGCACGGTCAGTCCGCCCAGTTCGATGTCGACGGGCTCACTGAACGTGACGGAGAACTGGGTCGGGGACTCGGGCACCGACTGGCCGTCGACCGGGCTCGTCGACAACACCGACGCATGGGCGGCCGCAGGACCCGCGAGGACCGTCACGACCCCGCCGGCGATCACGAGCACGACGAATGCGATCAGTGTGAGATGGCGCAGCGAGTGCGAGGCGGGCCCGTGCATCCGTCCATAGTCGTCCACTTCCCTGACGCGAGGGTGACGCGGAGCCCTCCGAAGAGGCGATCCGGTGGTCCGACGCACCACTAGCCTGCGCACGGTCATCTCGACCAGGAGGTGCGTATGACGTCGCAGGACGCGATGCGAGGTTCCGGCGAGGCGTCGACCCCCTCGGGGGGCCCGGCCCGGCCGGCGGCGGTGCTCGGCACCCTCATCCTGGTCGCCGCCATCGCCAACCTTCCGCTCGCTGTCGCCAACGTGGCTCTGCCGTCGATCGGGAGGGCCTTCGACGCCTCCCAGACCCAGCTCAACCTGGTCGCCGTCGGCTACTCGCTCGGCCTCGCCGCGTCGGTCCTGTGGCTCGGCGCGGTCGGGGATCGCTACGGCCGCAAGTCGCTGCTGCTCGTCGGCGTCGTGCTGTCGCTGCCCGCCTGCCTGGTCGCAGCCTGGGCGCCGAGCATCGAGGTCCTCATCGGCGCCCGGATCGTCGGTGGCGTCGCCGCGGGCATGGCCTATCCGACGACCTTGGCCCTCATCACGGCGCTCTGGAGCACCGGACCGGGCCGGACCCGATCGATCGCGTTGTGGTCGGCGATCGGCGGGGCGGTATCCGCCCTCGGCCCGCTGATCTCGGGCCTCCTGCTCGAGCGCTACTGGTGGGGCTCGGTGTTCCTCGTCACCGTTCCGCTCATCGTGATCGCCGTTCCCGTGGTCTGGATCGTGATTCCGGCTCACGTCCACGAGACCACCGATCCGGTCGACAACCTCGGCGGGGTGCTCTCCGCGATCCTGGTCGGAGCGGCGATCCTGGCCATCAACTTCGCTGCCGTGCCCGATTCGGGCTCGTTGGTCCTCGGTCTCGTCATCGTGGCCGCCGCCGCCATCATCGGCTTCGTCATACGGCAGCGTCGGGCGGCCAACCCGCTCTACGACCTGCACGTCGCCGGACGGCGCATCTTCTGGGTGGCGGCGTGCGCCGGGATCGTGGTGTTCGGCTCCCTCATGGGGGCGATGTTCATCGGACAGCAGTTCCTCCAGAACGTGCTCGGCTACTCCACGATCGACTCTGGTCTGGCCATCATCCCGGCGGCGGTGTTCATGGTGCTGATCGCGCCGAGGTCGGCGAAGCTCGTCGAGGCGAGAGGGGCCCGCTTCACGATGCTCACGGGCTACGTGTTCGTCTTCCTCGGGTTCCTCACCATGTTGCTGACATGGAAGGAGGACGTCTCCTACGTTCCGATCGGGCTGGCCTACGCCTTCGTGGGGGCCGGCGTCGGGTTCGCCGGGACGCCCGCCTCGCACTCGCTCACGGGGTCGGTGCCGGTCACGCGTGCGGGAATGGCTTCGGGCACCGCTGATCTGCAACGCGACCTGGGCGGAGCCATCCTCCAGTCGATCCTCGGGGCGCTCCTGACAGCCGGCTATGCGGCCTCGTTCTCGGAGCTGATCGAGGGTTCTCCGGACGCCTCGGCTGTCTCGACCTCGGTCGAGAGCGAGTTGACCAAGTCGTTCAGTAGCGCCGAGGCCACCGCCGAGCAGTATCCGCAGTACGCCAGTCAGATCATCGAAGCGGCCAAGCAGTCGTTCATCGAGGGCCAGGACTGGGCCTACCTGGCCGGCATCATCGCGGTCGTGTCGGGTGCGGCTCTGGTGTTCTTCGTCTTCCCCAAGTTCGACGCGGAGAAGGCACTGTTGGCCGACTATCGAGCCGAGGACGAGGGCGGCGCCCCGAGAGGATCGACCGATGAGGCCGTCGCGACCTGACCCTGCGAACTGCTCTTCAGGTCGCCGCGGCGTGGCCGACGAGACAGTCGAGCACGGTGTCGTGCACGAGCCCGTTGCTGGCCACGCCCGACACGGGCACACCCGGTGTCATCGGCGCCTCGTTGCCCGCGGGGTCGGTGAACCGGCCCCCTGCCTCGGCCATGATCACCGGCATGGGTGCGAGGTCCCACAACGAGACGAGCCCGTCGACCATCGCCTCTATCGCACCCGTCGCCACCATCGCATAGCCGAACCCGTCACCCCACGTCCGCAACTGGAAGCCGGCGTGCTTCACGGCCATCAGGTCGGCATCGGGCCACCGGGTGATGTCACTCGTCGACAGCACTGAATCGCCGGGTTCGGAGCGCCCCGAGACGCTCGTCGGTTGGCCATCGAGGAAGCATCCCAGGCCCCGCCCGGCCCACACCGTGTGGCCGAGGGCCGGGAGATCGATGACGCCGATCGCCGGACCGTGCTCGTCGAGGACGGCCAGGAGGCTGGAGTACAGCGGAATCCCCCTCGTGAACGCCTTCGTTCCATCGATCGGGTCGACGATCCAGGTCCGATCCGAGGTACCGACGAGGTCGTCCTCCTCCTCGCCGAGGATCGAGTCGTCGGGATGTGACGCCGCCAGTCTGTCCCGCACGAGCCGCTCGGCGGCCCGGTCGGCCTGGGTGACCGGGGTGCCGTCCCCTTTGGCGTCGACCGTCAGGTCGTGCGCCGCGAACCACCGGCGTGTCAGGGCCCCCGCCGCGCGCGAGATGCTGACGGCCTCGTCGAGCAGGTCGGGGTCGACGGGGGGAGCGGTCGAGGACATGCGATCATCGTGGCACGGCCGACGGGATGCCCCGTCAGGAGGACGGATGACCCACGACGCATTCCCCGTCGAGACTCCCGTGGCGGCGTTCGACCCCTTCGCCGACGGCTTCTTCGACGACCCCTATGCGACGTACGCGCGGATGCGCGACGCCGATCCGGTTCACGCCAGCCCGCTCGGGCCGTGGATCCTTTTCGCCCACGCCGACGCAGTCCGACTCCTGCGGGATCAGACGCTCAGCGTCGACGTGCGCAAGGCCGTCGAGGTCGATCCGCGGCAACGCCGACGCCGCGACGAGCTCCTCGACGAGATCTTCCCGGGTCGGGAGCGACGAGAGGACACCTCGATCCTGAACATCGACCCTCCCGACCACACCCGACTCCGACGTCTGGTCTCGAAGGTGTTCACTCCCCGCCGGATCGAGGAACTGCGCCCCCTCGTCAGAGAGCTCGTCGAGGGCCACCTCGATGCTGTCGCCGGCGCCGGCCGCATGGACGTGATCGCGGACCTGGCCTTCCCGCTTCCCTTCGTCGTCATCAGCGAGATGCTGGGCATGCCCGACGCCGATCGCGATCAGTTGCGACAGTGGTCCCACGCGGTGGTGCAGCTGCTCGACATCACCATCACCGCGGACGAGGCGAGGGAGGGAGCCATCGCCGCGGAACGGATGCGGGCGCACGTGGCCGCGGCCGTCGCCTGGAAGCGGACCTGTCCGGCCGACGACCTGCTCACGGCGTTGATCAGCGCCGAGGACGAAGGCGATGTGCTCTCCGAGGACGAGCTCACCGACCAGATCATGTTGCTCTTCATCGCCGGCCACGAGACCACCGTGAACCTCATCGGGAACGGCACCCTCGCCCTCCTTCGCCATCCCGAGCAGCTGGAACGGTGGCGCGACGACCTCTCCCTCGACGCCAACGCCGTCCAGGAGCTGCTCCGGTACGACTCGCCCGTGCAGTTCTCGCGTCGGATCGCCCTCGAGCCGTTGGCCATCGTGGAACGTGTCGTGCCCCCGGGCAAGTTCGTCATGACCTGCCTCGGCAGTGCCAATCGCGATCGGTCCGTGTTCGGCGACGACGCCGACGAGCTCGATCTCGGCCGGTCGACGGCTCCCCTGCACCTCTCTTTCGGCAGCGGCACGCACTACTGCCTGGGTTCGGCGCTCGCTCGGATGGAAGGGGCGGAGGCCATCGGCGGGCTCATCAGGCGCTTCGGTGACCTCACCCTCGCCACCGAGCACTTGGACTGGAACGGGCGCCTGGTGCTCCGAGGTCTCGAGTCCCTCCCGGTCTCGTTCGATCGTGCTCGACCAGCGTGATCCCCCTTCGCCGTGCGAGGGTGGTGCCCGTGAGCGATGTTCCCCCACGGACCGGTGACCACATCGTCGCCCTCGTCGGTGTGTACCACGCCAAGGGCACGCTCACCGGGGAGGTGGCGTACTGGGTGGGTGCCCGTCTGGGGCGGACGCACTGTGCGCTGTGCGACATCACGCACGGAACGTTCCGGGCCAAGCCGGAGTTCGCCGAGTGCCGCGCGGGGCTGCCGGTGCCCTTCACGACCGTCCACCTCGACGAGCGCAGTGCGGAGGTCGCGGCGGTCACCGAGGGCTGCACGCCGTCGGTGGTGGCCGAGATCGTCGACGGGTCGGGAACGACGACCCATCGGGTCCTGTTGGACCCCACGGCGTTGGAGGCCTGCGAGGGTGAGCCCCAGGCGCTGATGGACGCCATCGACGCCGCCGCGGAGGCGGCGTCGCTCAGCTGGGTCTGATCCCGACCTCGACGAGCTGGCGGTACCACTCGCCGGCCACCAGGACCCCGACCCCGATGCTGGCGATGTCCCAGGCCGGGCTCAGGTCGATGACGTGCGTGGCGTGGCCCTGGTGGAGCACGAGCTGGGGTCGCCAGAGCGAGGGGGGCGGTCCGAGGTGCAACTCGTGTGGTTCGGCGTCGAGGAGGGCCGTGCCCGGGGGAATGACGTGTCGTGACCGCCCGGTGCGGTCGTCGACGGGGTAGGCCGTGAACGAGAGTCGTCCGGCGGCCCAGCTGAGCAGGCCGTCGTGGCGTTGGCGGTCCCGTGCTCGGCGCTGTGGGGCCCAGGTGGCCTCGATCACGACAGGATCGTCATCGTCGGCCGCCCGGAGCAGGCGCCCGGGGGTGAGTGCCTTCTCTTCCGGTCCGTGTCCTCGGGCCAACGCGAACGTGTTGGCGACGACCAGTGCCCCGAGAGCTCCCAGCGGCACGATCAGGAACCAGGGTCCGCCGGCCCAGAGAGCGAGGACGAGAGCGACGACGATGGCCCACCCTGTCGCGAGCTCGACCCGACGTCGTACTCGACCCTGTCGACGTAGCCGATCGGGCTCCGGCGGGCCCGACGGAGCCCGATTCGTGTCGGACACGATGTGTCAGGAGGCCCCGGCGGCCTCGAGCTGCCGGCACCACTCGCCCGCGACGACCGGGCCGACGAACGTGGCGCCGAGATCCCAGATCGGGAACAGGCGGATCGTGTGGACGCCCGTCCCGAGGTCCAGGTCGAGTTGTGGACGCAGGAAGCCGGGCACGGTGGGCAGGCGGACCTTGGCGAAGGCCACGTCGAAGCCCGTCTCGCCGTCGGCGGTCTCGAACGACAGTCTTCCCTCGCTGGCCCGGAGGACACCGGCCTTCGCGGTGCCGGGCCGCCCCTCTCCGGGCGCGATCCAGTGCCCTGGGGCCGTGACCACCGCGCCCTTGCGGGCCTCGTGCAGCGCATCGGGCGTCGGGGTGAACCGTTCGGGCGCTCGCGCCGAGAGCGCCAATCGGGTCGTGGCGAACGCGCCGACCGCGAAGGCCACCGCCGGGGCCCAGAAGATCGTCTGTCCGATGACGGCGGCGTTGTAGAAGAAGATGGCGACGAAGATCCACCAGAGCATCGTCGAGTAGATCCGGCGCTGCCGGGCGCGGGTCACCGCGGACGGGCCGACGGGTTGCGACGATCGAGGCACGGCGGGCTCAGGCCCGCCCGGACGTCGTGGGCCGCATCCCCCGACGGTAGCGGCAGGGATCGGCCCTGGTGCAACGGGCCCTGCCCGCGGTACGGTGTCCGGGCTCCGGGCGGATTAGGGGTTTTCCTCCGATCGACTGCGGTCGATAAGAGGTAGTGATGCGACGCCCGTTCCCTGTTGTCCCCGGTGTAGTGCGGTCCATGGTGGTCGTCGCGCTCGTGGTGACGCTCGTGGCCGGTGCCACGGGGTCTGCGGGAGCCCAGGACTCCCGACAGGAACGCGCACGGGTCCAAGCCGAGCGCGCCGAGCTGGCCACGCAGGTCGATGTCCTCGAGGCTGATCAGGCCCGGGTGAGCGAAGCTCTCGCCGCCATCGAGGCCAACGTTCGAGGCCAGCAGCAGGCGGCCGCCGAGGCGGCCCGGGCCGCCGAGACCGCAGCCGCCGAGGCCGAGGTCGCTCGGCGGGCGGCGGAGGCGAGCGCCGCGGAGTTGGCCGAGCTGCGCACCCGCCTGACCCGCCTCGCCGTCTCGGCGTACGTCGATCCCCCGGGCGAGGACCTCCTGCGGCGCTTCGAGGCCGGTTCGGCCCAGGAGGACGCCACCCGGCGGGCCTTCATGGCCATGAGGTCCGGTCGTGACGTGGACGTCATCGACCAGGTGCGGATCACCCAACGACGCCTCGAGGACGAGGTGCGCCGGGCCGAAGCGGCCCGGGTGCAGGCCGAAGCGGCGCAGGCATCGGCTCAGGCGGCCGTGGCGTCGCTCGGCTCGGCCCTCGTCGACCAGCAGAGCTTCGCCGAGCAGGTTCGCGAGCGCCTCGATTCCCGTCTGGCCGACGCGGCGGCGCTGGCCGGGCTCGATGCCGAGCTCGCCGCTCGCATCGTGGCCGAGGAATCGGCACTTGCCGCAGCCGTGGCCCGCGTGCCCGCATCCCAATCGCCCCCACCATCGCCCTCCGGTGGTTCCGCTGGTTCCGGTGGTTCGGGCCCCGCCCCTGCCCCGGCCCCGTCGCCCGGTGGTGGGTCGCCCGCCCCCACCACGCCGCCGGCGACGACGCCCCCACCGCCGTCTCGACCGGCTCCGCGGCCCTCCACACCCTCGCTGCGCACGGTGGGAGGGATCACGGTGAACGCCGCCATCGCCGACCAACTGGCGCGGCTCCTCGACGCCGCACGGGCCGACGGCATCTCCCTGGGCGGATCGGGATATCGCGACACCAACGCACAGATCTCCTTGCGTCGTCAGAACTGTGGGACCTCGGACTACGCGGTGTGGGACATGCCCCCCGACTTGTGCAGCCCGCCCACCGCGCGACCGGGGCTCTCGATGCACGAGCAGGGCCTGGCCGTCGACTTCACCGCGAACGGCCGGTTCATCGCGAGTCGCAGCGACCCCGGCTTCGTCTGGTTGGCGGCCAACGCCGGTCGCTTCGGGTTCCGCAATCTGCCGAGTGAGCCCTGGCACTGGTCGGTCAACGGCGGATGAGCCCGCTGATCGGTGAGCCCTCCGGGGCGGTCGGTAGGATGCGGACGTGAGCCCCGAGGTCATCGAACGCCCGGACACCCGTCTGTCCGATCCCGACCTCGACGAGGGCAAGGTGGCCCACATCATCCGCAAGGACGATCAGATGCGGGGCTACGTCATGGGCGAGGAGGTCGTCGCACTCTGCGGCACCCGTTTCGTGCCCACCCGCGATCCCGAGCAGTACCCGGTGTGCGGCGCGTGCAAGGAGACCTTGTCCCGGCTCCGGGGGAGTGGCGGGAACTGAGCTCGGTCCACCTCGCGGGGCGGCGACAGCCTGGTGGGGTTTGCTGGACCTCTACGTCGACGTCGGCCGTGGCGGCGAGGTGAAGGTGCGCGACCAGGCTCGACGGTCGTCGCCCTTGGCTGCGTTGTGGCCGCTCAGCCAGGTTCTCGCCGCGGGGCTCCACATGGCCAGCCTGACCGGCGAACTGGGCGTGGTACCGGCGCTCTTCGACGCCGTCGAACGACACCGACTCCGACGCGGAGACGGTTACCTGCCCTTCCCCGGGCACGGGCCGCTCTACTTCGACGACAACGCCTGGGTCGGTCTCGATCAGGTTCAGGCGGTCGTGCTCGGCCTGGGCGATGTCGAAGCGGCGCACGCGGCGGCAGCGCGAACCCTCGACGTGGTGCTGGCCGGTCAGGGGCCCGACGGCGGTGTTCGGTGGCGTGACGACCGGTCGAGCACTCGCAACACCTGCGCCACCGCCCCCGCGATCCAACTGGCGCTCCGCCTCGCCTCCCTCGAGGCACCCGGAACCACGCGGGAGCGCTACGTCGGTGTGGCCGGCGCAGCGGTGACGTTCCTGCAGCGACAACTCCGACGCGAGGACGCGCTCTACGCCGACCACGTGGGTGTGGACGGGCACATCGACCACGGTGTGTTCGCCTACAACCAGGGGACGCCGGTCGGCGCGGGGGTGCTCTGGTGGCGCCTGACCGGCGACGAGCGCTGGCTCGACTCGGCGACGGACACCGCCCTGGCCTCTCTCGGCTACTTCGCCGGTCGACGGCTCTGGGAGCACCCCCCGGTGTTCGTGGCCATCTGGTTCAGGAACCTCCTCTGTCTCCACGCCGCCCGCGCCGTTCCCGGTCTGGTCGACGCCCTCGACGACTACCTCTACGCCGTCTGGGAGCTCGCCCGTGATCCGGAGACGCAGTCGCTCGGTGGTGGCGGGATCGGACGCTACGACCGAGGGGGCGTGATCGATCACGCCGGGCTCGTCCAGCTCTACGCGTTGCGGGCTTGGTCCGAGACCTCCTGGGCCGACATCTGTTGACCGCCTCCCGTCTGCTCGCCGTCGGCAGCATCGACACCTACGCTCCGCCGGTGCCCGATCTGGACGCATCGCAGTGGGTCAACCTCCGCGTTGAGCTGAGCGGCGACGAGGTCGATCATGTCGCGGGCCTGCTCTGGTCGGTCGGTGTGGCCGGGATCGAGGAACGCACGAACACCGGCGGCTCCGGGCGGGCGGTCGAGCTCGTGGTCGGACTCACCGCCGGGTCGATCTCGGATGTGCTCGACGTCCTCGGGGGACGATGGCCGGTGACCACCGAGTCGGTCGGGACCGGCGAATGGTCGGACGAGTGGCGCCGATGGGCGAAACCGTGGCGTGCGGGGAGCAGGCTGGTGGTCGTGCCGACCTGGGTGGCGGTCCCGGCGTGGGCCGGGCCCGGGGACGTGGTCGTGCGGCTCGACCCTGGCCGGGCCTTCGGCAGCGGTGCCCATCCGACGACCCGTCTCTGTCTGGCAGAGCTCGAGTCGCGGGTCGAGTCGGGTGGTCGGATGCTGGACGTCGGGTGTGGCAGCGGCGTGTTGTCGGTCGCGGCTGCGCTGCTCGGTGCCGGGGCCGTCGAGGCGATCGACATCGACCGTGAGGCGGTGCGGGCCACCGAGGACAACGCCGTGCGCAACGGCGTGCACAGGGTGGTCCGGTCGTCGCTGACCCCGGTCGAGGAGCTTTCGGAATCGGTGCCGCTGGTCGTGGCCAACATCGGTGCCGCCACGCTGGTGGCGTCGGCGGAGTGTCTGATGGCGCTCGTCGAGCCGGGTGGCACCGTCGTGCTCAGCGGCGTGCTCGCCGAGCAGGTCCGAACCGTGCGCGCCGCCTATGAGGGCTTCGGGGCGGTGGTGTCGGGTGGCGCCTCGGACGGGGAGTGGCGTGCCCTCGTCTTCGTGCGTTCCGAGTGAAGGCGGTCGCACCACGGACGCCAATCCGGCGACGCGCCACTAGCGTGCTCGTCATGCCTGACGCCACGAAGCCCGACGTGTCCATTCCCGACGAGCCCGCCCCCGCTGATCTCGTGATCGAGGACCTCGAGGTCGGCGACGGCGCCGAGGCCACCTCCGGGGGCAACGTGATCGTTCACTACGTCGGCGTGGCGTGGAGCACCGGTGAGCAGTTCGATGCGTCGTGGGATCGACGTGACACGTTCGAGTTCCGCCTGGGTGCCGGTCAGGTCATCTCGGGATGGGACGAAGGCGTGCAGGGGATGAAGGTCGGTGGTCGACGCCGTCTCACCATCCCTCCGCACAAGGGCTACGGCGATCGCGGCGCCGGTGGGGTCATCAAGGGCGGGGAGACGCTGGTCTTCGTCGTCGACCTCGTCAACGTCGGCTGAGACCCGTCCTCCACCGGCTGTACCGGCTCGGCCTCGGCCAGCTCGTGATCTCCGGGAGGAGCGGGTCGGGCGTGCGTGCTCGCACCGCACCCACCCATACACCGGTGCCGTAGGCCACCTGATCGACGACCCGGAGCAGCAGCCAGCGTGCCGGGTCGAGCGGAGGTCGGTGTCGCGTCCACTCCCACAGAGCCGGGAGAACGACGGCACTGACGACGATCCGCCGAGCCCGGGGCGAGAGCGCTGCCGCGCCGAGGGCGACCGGCCACCAGGTTCGTACGATCGCATCGGCGAGGAGTCGTCCTGCGCTGAGATGGCCCTGGGCGGCGAGCCGGGCGGCGACGGGGAACGGGTGGTCCAGCGAGGCCAGTCCCCGTGCCAGGAGATCGACCGTCGTTCCCGCAGCGATGCCCGCAGCGATCGGATGCCCCGTCATCAGCAGACCCCACACCGCGATGCTCCACGGTGATGCCTCGACCGGCGCCAGGGCGCCCGGGTGGCGCACGGCCAGCGGTCCCGCCGATGTGCCGTAGTCGAACCGGCGTCGAGCCCATTGGCCCACCCGCGTGCGGTGCAGGTGCGTCACCTCCACCGTCGGCTCGTAGCGGATGGTCCATCCGGCCTCGTCGAGACGCCAGGCCAGGTCGACGTCCTCGCCGACCCGCATCGTGGCGTCGAACCCGCCGAGATCCCGCACGACGCCGGTACGGACCACGAGGGCGGCGGACGGGACGTGCGAGACCCGCGTCCGGGCCCTGACCCGCGCCGGGGTGGGGCCGAGGTCGAGCGGCGATCGGACCGTCTCGTAGCGACCGACGGCGGAGGTCGTGGTCTCCTCGGGCGCGACGATCCTGGGAGCGACGGCGGCGACCAGTGGATCGGCGAAGTGACCGAGGAGGCCGTCGAGCCAGTCGTGTGCGGGCACGCAGTCGGCGTCGAGGAACGCCGTGATCGGAGTCGTCGTCATGGTGAGACCCGAGTTGCGTGCCTCCCCCGGGCCCCGGTTCTTCTCGTGGCGGACGATCTCGACGTTGCCGCCCGGAGATGCGAGCGGCACGACGCCGCCGTCGTCCACGACGATCACCCTGGTGGTGGCCGAGGCCGTGGTGAGGACGTCGGCGAGGTCGGGGGCGAGTCGTCCCCGAACGGGGACGACGATCGTGACGTCGCCGGCGGTGAACGGTGCCTCCGGTCGTTCCGGGTGGACGAGGCCTCCGTCGAGGAGACGACGGGTCAGCGTGGTGGCGGTCGGGCCGCTCGGTACCGGATCCCCCTGTGTGAGTCGGTCCACCAGCCGGCGGCCCGCCTCGGTGAGCCGGACCAGCCGCAGGGGCGAACCCCCGATCAGCACCCGCCCGTCCTGGATCGAACGGGTCGAGGGATCCGGTGTCACCCGGGCGCCCTCGAGATCGTCGTCCGGGAGGGAGGTCGCCCGTGGCCCTTCGGTCATCGGGCCGTGAACGCGTCGATGACCGAGTCGAGGTCGTCGCTCAGCTGGGTCAGCAGACGGTGGCCCTCCTCGGCGTCGGCGCCCCGGGGATCGCCGAGGACGCCGTTCGGCGCCACAGCGGCCACCCCGCCTCGGCGGAGGTCGTCCATGAGGTCGGCCAGCGGGGTGGTGATGCCGACCTCGGCTCGGTCGAGGCGGACGAGCGCGGGGTCGATGCTCAGCATGAGGGCGGTTTCCGTGCGACCGGCGTGGTGATCCCCGGCGGGGACCCGCGGGTACCACGAGCGGACCCGCCGACCCTCCGCCCGCAGGTGTTCGACGGCTCGTTCCACGGGCACGGCGTTTCCGCCGTGGCCGCACACGAAGACCACCGCCCGGAAGGCGTCAGCGGACCGGCCGAGCTCGACGAGCACGGCCTCGAGCGCCTCGCGTCCGATCGAGAGAGTCCCCGGGAACCCCGCGTGCTCTCCGCTCGAGCCGTAGGGGAGGGCGGGGGCCACGAGCACGTCGTCGCGACGGGTGGCCACACGCTCGGCGATCGCGAGGGCGATCCGTGTGTCGGTGTCGAGAGGGAGATGGGGTCCGTGTTGCTCCGTGCTGCCCAACGGCACGGCCAGGACGGAGGTTCGCTTCTCGAGGTCCGTCCACGTGCAGCGACCGAGCGACGCCGTCGGCTCCGTGCCGTGCTCCGGTTCAGGTCGCGTGGTCATCCGCCGGCGCAGCCCGTTGGCGTGCGGGACCCCGAGGTGTGCCCTTCGTCGGTCGACGTGGTCGTGGAAGAGGTCATGGAAGTCGATCGAGAGTAGTGGTGCCGGCGGCGCCATCCCCCTCGGCGGGGCCGGTCGTGGCGGATCTCAACCGGCGAAGGCCTCGGTCAGGACGGCGGGCACGGCGTTCGGTCCCGACAGGGCGAGCCATCGGGATCCCGTTGCGCCGGCCAACCGGCGAGCGTCGTCGGTGTCATCTGCGGGCGCCACGATCACGAGCTCGTCGAGGTCGGCGGCGGCCGCCTCCGGGTCCTCTCCCCGCGTGGGTCGGGCGTCGGAGAGCAGCACCACGACGCGCCGCGCGGCCCGCGATCGCTCCAACTGCCGGTGGGCGGCCCTCAGCGCCCGATCGAGGTCGGTCGGGCCGTGTCCACGGAGGCAGAAGAGGTCGTCGACGATGCCTTCGACGGGTCGGCCCGAACCCTGTGGGGCCACCACGATCACCCGGTCCGAGAACGCCAGTACCGAGAGGTCCATGGGTGCGCGCCAGGAGCATGCGGCGGCGGCCATGGCGGCGGTGGCCAGACGGGCTCCGCCCATCGAGCCGGAGCGATCGACGAGGAGGCACACGGCCATCTCCGGACGTCCCCACTCCCGGGCGCGGAGATCGGTCAGATCGGGGCTGACGCCGAGAGCCTTGGCTTGGACGAGCGCGTCGAGCGAGCGGTCGAGGTCGACGTCGGCCAGGGCTCGGTCTGCGGAGACCTCTCGAAGTCGCGCGACGCCGCGGTGGTGTACCGCGCCGGTTCTTCCCAGGTCGACCACGAGCCGGCCGGCGAGCCGACGAGCGGTCGCTCTGAGTTGTTCGTCGGTGGCGCCGGAGAGATCGGCCAGGAGGGCCAGCGCCTCGTCGGGGTCCTCGGCGAGCGCGTCCTCGAGGGCCGCTTCGTCGAGGGCGCCGACTTCGGGAGACACCTCGTCGAAGTGGGGGTGACGAGCCAGTTCGCGGCGCGACGCCGTGCGTCGGCGGGCGCGGTCGATGGCGTCGGCTGCCGCCTCGCCTTCGTCGACACCGTCGTCCTGGTCATCTGGTCGACCACCCCCCGGACGGGGGGTCAGGCTTTTCCCGCGCCTCCGGTCGGCGGAGTGAGCCCGTCCTCCGACGCCTCGTCGCCGCCGGTGTCCTCGGGATCGTGGGCCAGCGCGGTCCAGAGCTCGCGGACGAGTTCCTCAGCCGTGCGGCCACCGCCCTCTCGCACCCGAATCCGGCCCGAGAGCGCAGCCAGGGCCGCGTCGAGGCCGGTGTCGTGGTCGCCCGCGGTGGTGCCCCGCAGCTGGGCCAGTCGATCGGCGACCGTCACGAGGTCGATGGCTCCACGCACGGAGGATCCGACCCGCACGTCGGGGTGTTCACGGGTGGCCCGCACGACACGCACCGCGCGCCGTATCAGCGTGGGCGAGGCCGTGGGGTCGGCGCGCCGGACGATCTCCCGTTCGGCGCTCTCGTCCTGGTAGCCCATCGCCACGCGGCAGACGCGGTCGTAGACCGCCGAGGAGATGCGAGCCGTTCCGATGGCGTCGAAGGGGTTCATCGCCGCCACGATGCGAAAACCGGGTTCGGCCGCGATGCGTCCGAGTCGGGGGACGTGCAACTCCCCTTCGCTCATGGCGGTGATGACCACGTTGAGGGTCTCCTCGGGCACCCGGTTGATCTCTTCGACGTAGAGCAGCGCCCCGGCGCGCATCGCCTCCACGAGCGGGCCGTCGAGGAACACCTCGGCGCAATAGCCCTCGGTCAGCACGCGCGCGGGGTCGAACGTCCCCGTGAGGCGGGCCGGCGTGAGTTCGGCGTTGCCCTCGACGAAGACGAGGTCGATCCCCGCAGTGTCGGCCAGCGCCCGCAGCAACGTCGACTTGCCGGTGCCCGGCGGCCCTTCGAGCAGGACGTGGCGGTCGGCGGACAGTGCGGCGAGCACGACCTCGATCTCGGCTCGGCGGCCGACCAGCGTCTCGTCGAGGGCGTCGACGACGGCTCTGGTCAGCGTGATCGGACCTCGATCCGACCCCTCGCTCCGGTCGCCGGTCACGGCCGGAAGCCGCCGTCGACGTCGAGGACCGCACCGGTGAGCGCCCCCGGAGCGTCGGTGCACAGCCAGGCGATGGTGCCGGCGATCTCGTCGGGATCGATGGCCCGTTGGATGCGGGTCTGGCGCGAGAACGATCCCGGCTCGGAGAGCCCGTAGATGGCGGCGCTGGCGTGGAGCATCTCGGTCATGGTCGACCCGGGGGCGACGGCGTTGGCGGTGACGCCGGTCGGCCCCAGTTCGGCGGCGAGGGCCTTCACCAGCCCCGCCACGCCGTGCTTCGACGCGCTGTAGGCGGCCAGGCTGGGGAGCCCGTGGTGGGCCGCGCTCGATGCGACGGCGACGAACCGGCCCCGCCGGGGTTCGGGCCGGGCGAGGAGGTGGGGTACGCCCGCACGGGCCAGGTGGAACACGCCGGTGAGGTTGACGTCGATCATCGCGTGCCACGTCGCGTCGGTGGTCTCCCAGGTGGCTGGCCCTCCGGCGACGGCGCCGGCGGCAGCCACGAGGGCGTCGATCCGACCGAGGCGTTCGGCGAGCCCGTCGACGACTGCGGTCAGCGCGGCGGGGTCGCGGACGTCGACCGCATGACCTTCCGTGGTCGAACCGCACTCGGCGACGGTGGCGTCGAGCTCGGCCCGGGTCGCCGGGCGGTAGGGCCCGGGAAGGTCGGTGGCGCCGGCCTCGTCGGACGGTGCCGCAAGGTCGAGGAGGGCGACACGCCAGCCGGCGGCGACGAGTCGCAGGCCGACGGCCGCTCCCATCCCTCGGGCGCCCCCGGTGATCACGGCCACCGGTGGGGATGCGGTGGCGCTCACGAGCGTCCGGTGCCCGGAGCCGTGGACGGGGGCGTGTCGGTCGTGTCAGGCATGGTCCGTCGATCCTACGACGGTCGTGGTTTTCCGATCGCCGCCGCGGTGTCGTGCCGGGCCGAGGATCGCGCGGGTGTTCGGTGAGGGCCGGTACCGTGGTCGTGTGGGCGCCACGGGACCGACGGATGATCCGACGCGCCGACGGCCGACGGCCACCTCCAACTTCGGAGTGTCGCGGCGCGAGAGCCACGATGCGTCCGGGTTCTACGGGCGCTTTCGTCCACCCGAGGTGTCGCAGGACACGGTGGTGGCCACGCCCGCCGCGGTGTCCGAACCGTTCGTCTGCGGCGACGCCCGTGACATGACGACGGTGGCCGATGGTTCCGTCGCGCTCGTCGTCACCTCGCCGCCCTATTTCGCTGGGAAGCAGTACGAGGAGGAACTCGGTCGTGCCGGGGTGCCGGCGTCGTACCTCGAGTACCTCGACATGTTGCGTGGCGTCTTCGCCGAGTGCGTGCGGGTACTCGAACCCGGCGGCCGGATCGCCGTCAACGTCGCCAACCTCGGACGCAAGCCGTACCGGTCGCTGTCGGCCGACGTGATCGGGATCCTCCAGGACGATCTGGGGCTGCTGTTGCGGGGCGAGATCGTCTGGCAGAAGGCCGACGGAGCCAGCGGGTCCTGCGCCTGGGGGTCGTACCGCAGCGCGGCCAACCCGGTGCTACGGGACGTGACCGAACGGGTGGTGGTGGCCAGCAAGGGCCGCTTCGACCGAGCCCTCCCACCGAAGAAGCGCGCTGTCGCCGGCCTGCCCAGCGAGACCACGATCGACAGCGACGACTTCCTGGCCCTCACACTCGACGTCTGGTCGATGCCGGCCGAGAGCGCCCGCCGGATCGGCCATCCGGCGCCTTTCCCGGTCGAGCTCCCCGAGCAGCTCATCCGCCTCTACACGTTCGTCGACGACCTCGTGCTCGATCCGTTCATGGGCAGTGGGTCGGCACTCGTCGCCGCGGCGCGACTCGGCCGGCGCTATGTGGGGTACGACCTCGACCCGGCCTATGTGGAGTTGGCCCGGCGGCGGGTCGTCGACGAGGCGGTCGTCGCACCCGTCTCGCCGGGCGCCGGACGATCGGCGCGGACCTGGGCCGAGGACGCCCTCGCCGATGCCGGCTTCACGGTGACCGGACGTGACCGTCGGGTCCGGGGTGCGGGGGTCGCGGTCGACATCGTGGTCGAGGATCAAGCGGGCGAGGAGCTGTTGGTCCTGATCGGTGGCCCGGCATCGGCCCATCGCCCCGGACTGTCCCGTCCGCCCGTCGTGTTCGAGGTCCTCGGCAGAGCCACCGTCGTGCGTGCGGTGACGGGGTCGCCACTGCTGTTGCTCACCCCTCGTCGACCGCGCCAAGGTGGCGACGCCGAGCGGGCGCTCCGCGCCGGTGCGTCCGGGGTGTTCGTGGACGTGATCGACCTCTCCGACGACGGTGATCTCCTTCGCCTCGTGCAGCTCGGGCGAGGTTCGTCCGCTCGCTGAGTGAGCGACGCCCGCGGCGGCGCTGGTCGCGGGCGCGGCCAGGCTCACCCGATGTGGTGCTCGACCGAGCTGGCAGGCTGGACCCATGGCCCCCGTGACCCATGCCGTGATCGATCCACCCGACCCCGATGCCGTGGGTGTGCTGAACGACGTCGTGGTGGCCCTCCGGGCCCATGTGATGGAGCACGATGCGGCGGCGATCGCGACGGTGGCGGCGCCCGAGGGTTGGCACGGGGTCACCATCACTGCCATGCCAGGCGGTCACGTCGTGCTCGGTGTGCGCTTCGCCGGGCTCTCGAAGAGCCGGACCAACAACGTGGCCGAAGCCCTCGACCGCCGCGGCTGGCAGCTCGACGAGGACGGCGAAGGGGCGACCCACCGCCATCCTCCGGGCACCGACGCCATGACGGTCGCGTTCGAGGTCCTCACCATGGTCGGGGCGGCGGGCGCGCCGAAGACGACCCGGCGGATCACCGCTGTCGACGCGGGTGGCACGACCGTCCCTGTCGGGTCGGATGCGGTCGACCACGTCGACGAGGGCTGACGGGGCCGGTCGGAACCTCAGAGCTCGTCGAGCGGGAACACCGGAAGCGGAAACACGTCCTGTTCGACGTCGGAGCCGGGAGCGGCCGTCCTCGAGAAGCTCCCGTAGCGACGACGGGCGATCCACCAGCGGTCGTCGGCGTCGCGTTCGAAGTGGTCGTGGTAGACGCCGTAGGCGTTGGTGCGACGACCGCCGTCGACGTCCTGGCGCAGCTCCTGCATGTACATGCGGGCTCCGGCCGTCCCCGCCGCCACGTCGACCTGCACCACCGAGTTCAGGATGACGAACTCGAAGAACGAGAAGCGCTCGAGCTCCTTTCCGATGAAGGTTCCGATCGCTCCCGGTCCCTCGAAGCGCATGGTTCGGTCGCTCAGGTCGAGGTCGAGCGTGCAGGTGGGGCGCATGACCTCGTGCAGCTCGGCCCATGCTCGACGGGTCACGATGTCGGCGTAGGCGTGGTGCAGCTTGCGCACCGCCCACTCGTCGAGCGCTTCGGCCAGTCGGGCCTCGTCCACGGTCTCCCCCTTCGATCGCGCCGGTTGCGCGCCGGCGACGGTAGTGGCCACCGTGGGCGCGGGGTCCGCCGATCCGCGAGGATGCGGGAACCACGACACGATCCCTGGGGGGACCAATGGCCGAACTTCAGTCGCGCGCTGCCTTCGACGAACTGCTCGACACCCTGCGCACCGCCGCCGACAACTGGGTCGTCCCTGGCCCCGCCATGGACGACGCCGACGTGGCCGAAGGGTTCCGCAACCTCACCCACATCCTCCAGAGCGCCCTGTACAGCCATCAGGAGTTCGACCCCGAGCGCCCGGTGTTCCACCGGATCGTGTCACCCACCCGCAGCTTCACCGGTGACAACAGCGACGCCGTCTACTACGAGACTCCCGTGGCCCCCGGGTTGGAGTACATCGTTCGCGGAAACCTCGCCGGCGCCGTGTACACGTCGTTCACGATGGAGGCCGGCGCCGCCGATGGCGCCTACGCCACCCACAACAGCGGTGTGCTGAACGACAACGACATCGACGTCGACGAAGATGGCAACTACGAGATCCGTCTCGGCGGCGCGCCGGCACCGCGGAACTGGATGGACATCGGCCCCGACGGTGGCCGCATCACGACGCGGCACTACTTCGAAACGGTCGACTCCGCCTCAGCCTCGCAGACCCTGCACGTGCCGATCAGCATCGAGGTGATCGACCCGCCCGCCCCGCCGCCGCGATGGGACGACGAGCGCGTCGCGGCGGCGATCCGTCGCGTCAACCGCCACGTGTTCGACAAGACCGTCGGTCAACCGCCCCGCGACGACGTGGGGTCGATCCCGTTCGTGTCGACCGTGCCCAACGTGTTCCCGAAGCCGGTGGTGCCCGGCGACATGGCCTTCGCCGCCGCCGACGCCGCCTACTCCATGGCGCCCTACCTGATCGGGCCGGACGAGGCGCTGGTGATCACCGGGCGCTGGCCGGCGTGTCGTTTCGCCAACGTCTGCCTGTGGAACCGTTGGTCGCAGATGTACGACTACGTGAACCGGCAGGTCTCGCTCAACCGTGCCCAGACCGTGCTCGAGCCGGACGGCTCGTTCAGGATGATCCTGGCCCACGAGGACCCGGGGCTCCCGAACTGGATCGACACCGAGGGCCGGTCACTGGGCACCGTCTTCTTCCGGTTCTTCCTCCCGGAGGAGGACGTGGAGACCCCGGCGGCGACCGTCGTGAAGTTCGACGACCTCACGTCCTGACGTCGTCGAAGGGAACGACCTCGGTGACGAGGTCGGCCAGGGGTTCCTCGGGCAGCAGGAACCGCCAGAACATCGTGCCGTGGGGGAGCCCCCGGGTGTCGAGCCAGTTGGCCACGCCCGGATCGCGATGGGCGAGCACCATCCGGAAGGAGCCGTCGGCCTCGTAGGTCGTCTGCACCCGGTTGAGCGACACGAGTCGACGGTCGTAGGGCAGCGTCTGCATGTGGTTGTTGAACAGCACGATGTTGGCGAAGCGGCACCTGGGGAACCGACCGGAGATGACGAGGGCTTCCTCGGGGCCGAGCAGCCATCTCGCACTTCGATACACGTTGTCCGTGGCGGCGTAGCCGATGGCGAGGTTCCCGTCGTGGGCGGGTGGGTTGGTGAAGGTGTTCGGCTCGGCCGACACCCAGGGGATGGCCCCCGGCGGCATCGGGGTGTGACCCCAGTCCAACGTGACGGACCGTAGGAAGGTGATGACGCGTTGGATGTTGGCGCCCACGGCGTCGTCGTCGGGTACCGGAGGGGGACCGGGGTCCTCGAGCGGCACGATGGTGAGGGGGATGTCGAGGGTTGGGTCGAGCGCGGCACAGCGGGTCCACTCGAAGTAGTGGCGGGTCGTGATCGAGCCGGCGTCGGGCGCCAGTGGGAGCCAGTTGCGACCGTGGTTCCCGGGTCCGTCGGCCGCTGGGCCGACCAGCAACTCGAAGCTCCCGTCGGCGGCGACGTCGAACTGGTCGTCGTTGAGGGTGTGGCCGAGGCGCTGCGACATGGCGCCCCCGGCGGTCCCCACCTCGACGGTGAACGACGTGTAGCAGGCGTTGGTGATGTTGCCCCGGAGCCGGTAGGCCCGGGTGGGGTCGATCACGGTGCCGTAGTACACGGTGTCGGGGTTGTCGCCGAGCAGCTTCTTCGTCGGCGTGAACCACCGGTGGAAGCGCGGTCGGGCCGGATCGGCCTCCAGCCAGAACTGCAGGGCGTGGTGCAGGCTGTGCATGGCGAACTCGCGGTACGACGCCTTGTCCTGCTCACCGGTGAAGTTCCAGCGGGCGTCAGCGGCATCGTCGCCGATGGCGGCGATCACCCCGGCCAGGTCGGCCATGGCCCTCGCCCCTCGGCTGTCGTCCGTGCCCTCATCGATGGTCATGTCCGTCCCCCTCGGTCGCAGTGCTGCAGTCCGAGCTTTGCCGATCCCGGCGAGTTGGACCTCCCGAGTGTTTTCGCCGCTCCGCCATTGGGGCCTGGAGGTCCGCCGCAGTACCCTTGCGCCGTCCCTGGGAGGTACTGATGGCTGGTGAGTGGTTCGAGACGGTGGCTGTGGCGCAGAAGCGCGCCAAGCGGCGTCTGCCGTCGTCGGTCTACAACGCCATCATCGGCGGGGCCGAGAAGGGTCTCTCGCTCGGTGCCAACCAGACGTCGTTCGACGAGCTGGGTTTCGCCCCTCATGTCGCTGGCCTTCCCGCCGACCGCTCGATGGGGACCCGGGTCATGGACCTCGACATCTCGATGCCCGTGATCCTGTCGCCCACCGGCGTGCAGGCGGTGCACCCCGACGGCGAGGTCGCCGTGGCCCGCGCCGCCGCCAACCGTGGCATTCCCGTGGGGCTGAGCTCGTTCGCCAGCAAATCGGTGGAGGACGTGGCCGCGGCCAGCGACCAGACGTTGTTCCAGATCTACTGGTCCGGTGGTCGCGACGTGATGGAGCAGCGCCTCGAGCGGGCCCGGGTCGCGGGCGCCAAGGGCATCATCGTCACCCTCGACTGGACCTTCTCCAACGGCCGTGACTGGGGCAGCCCGTTCATCCCCGAGAAGATCGACCTGCGCAGCGCCGTCAAGCTGGCCCCGCAGGCGCTGTCGCGACCAGCGTGGTTCCTGGCCTACCTCCGCCAGGGTCACATCCCCGACCTCGGGACCCCGAACATGGCCCCCGTCGGCGAGACGCCGCCCACGTTCTTCGGCGCCTACTACGAGTGGATGCAGATGCCGCCCCCCAGCTGGGACGACATCGCCTGGCTGCGCGCACAGTGGGACGGGCCCTTCATGGTCAAGGGCGTCTGCCGGGTCGACGACGCCAAGCGCGTCCGCGACGCCGGGTGCACGGCGCTGTCGGTGTCGAACCACGGGGGCAACAACCTCGACGGCACCCCGGCGCCCATCCGGGTCCTGCCCTCCATCGTCGACGCCGTGGGCGACGAGATCGAGGTCGTGCTCGACGGCGGTGTGCGCCGGGGCTCCGACGTCGTGAAAGCCGTTGCCTTCGGGGCCAAGGCCGTGATGATCGGCCGGGCCTACCTGTGGGGCCTCGCGGTGAACGGCCAGGGCGGGGTCGAGAACGTGCTCGACGTGCTCCGCGGCGGCATCGACGCCTGTCTGCTCGGCCTCGGCAAGGCCAGCATCAACGAGCTCTCGGCCGACGACATCGTCGTGCCCCGCGACTTCTTCCTGACCCTCGGCGACAAGTAGCGCGACCGTCGTTCAGGACGACACGGCGGTCACCGGGATCCGGCGTCGACCGACGCCCCGCGGCTTGGAATGGTCGGCGCTCATCGTCGGACGATCGATCGGGCCGTTCGCGGCCAGTTCGGCGAGCGCCTCCTCGCCGTGTCCGAAGACGCACTCCGGGTCGGGGGCATCGAGGGGCAGGCCGGTGAAGAACTTCGCCGCCATGCAGCCACCACCGCAGGCGTCGTAGCTTCCGCAGGAGCCGCAGGCTCCGGGTGAGGACGGCTCGCGTAGCGAGGTGAACAGATCGCTCGACCGCCACACGGCGGCGAACCCGCCCTGGTCGCGGACGCTTCCGGCCCGGAACTCGTCGTGGAGGACGAACGGGCAGGCGTAGACGTCGCCCACGGGATCGATGAGGCAGACCACCCGGCCCGCGCCGCAGAGGTTGAGCCCGGGGAGGGGTTCGCCCAGCGCCGACAGGTGGAAGAACGAGTCCCCGGTCAGCACGTGGGGTCGGGCCAGCAGCCAGTGGTAGAGGTCGCGTTGCTGCTGGGAGGTCGGGTGCAGGTCCTGCCAGGTGTCGATGCCCCGGCCGGACGGTCGGAACCGGGTGAGGCGCAGCTCGGCGCCGTACTCGTCGGCCAGCGCCTCGTAGGCGTCGACCTGTTCGACGTTGGCCCGCGTCATCACGACGCTGAGCTTGAAGGATCCGAAGTCGGCGTCGCGGAGGTGGTCCATCGCTCGGCGCACCCGGGCGTGGGTGCCCTCGCCGCGGATGGCGTCGTTGGTGGTCTCGTCGATGCCGTCGAGGGAGATCTGGATGTCGACGTAGTCGAGCGCGGCGAGTCGCCTGGCGTTGTCGGCGGTGATGCGTCCGCCGTTGGTGGAGAACTTCACGCCGACCCCTCGGGCGACGCAGTACTCGACGACCTCGAAGAAGTCCGGCCGCAGCATGGGTTCGCCGCCGCCGATGTTCACGTAGAACACCTGCATCTCTGCGAGTTGGTCGACGATCGCCTTCATCTCGTCCGTGGTCAGCTCGTCGGGGTCGCGTCGACCGGAGCTGGACAGGCAGTGGACGCATTCGAGATCGCAGGCGTAGGTCCACTCCCACGTCAGACAGATGGGTGCGTTGAGACCGAGCGTGAGCTCGTCGGTCAGGGCTGTCATGAGAAGTCCTCGATGGCGGTCGATGGGGACGAGGCGGAGGGGACGGCCGTCGTGGCTCCGGGCCCCGCCGGGTCTGCGCCGACCTGTTCCGCTGCGATTGCGGTGACTCGTCCCTTCCGGGAGTCGGGGACGATGAAGTCGCCGTTGGCGAGGGAACTGAGCGCGGCGTCGAACGACGGCCAGCGCCGCTCGTCGAGCCGGGTGGCGGCGAAGGCGGCGCGGGCACTGGGTGCGTCGGCCAGACCCTCGACCACCTCGACCAGGTCCGGCGAGCGCAGGAAGGTGAGGCGGCGGTTGCCGTAGTGGTAGGCCAGCGCACCGAACGGCTCGGGTCGCAGTGCGACCCGCTCGTGGAGTCGCCAGGGGCGATCGGCGTCGAAGGTGGCGGTGCTCATGGTCGGTGACCTCACGGACCCGGTTTCGGTCCGGGTCGGGTGCGGAGTCTCAGTAGACGCCGCACATGCCGTCGATGGAGATCTCCTCGACCAGCAGTTCTTCTTCGACGAGCTCGGTCTCGGCGACCGGTGCGGTCTCCGGGATCTCGCTGACCTCGGTGGCCTCCAGGGTCTGGTCCATGATGTCCCTCTCGTGTGCGGTGGGGGCCATCCTACCGATGGGGTCGACCCCGGATGGCCCGGGCTCGGTCCACCGGCGATCGTTGACCAGGTCCAGCATCCGGAGCCTACGATGCGGCAGCCGGCGGCGGGCGTCCGTCGGTGCCGGTGGCGCGGTCGGCGTCCCGGGTTCGTGCCCGAGCGAGGAACCCATGGCCTACCCCGACGGCGTCGGCGCCATCGACTTGATGATCGGCTTCCCCTTCCGCGACAAGAAGGCGGTCTACGAGTACCTGGACGCAGGGATCAAGGACGGCGGCTCGGAGTCGCTCGAGATGCCGGCCGGCTACATGTTCAAGGACGTTCCCGCCGAGGCCGGCGACGACGTGGACCCCATCGACGTCACCTTCGGCGAGATGGACCGTTGGGGCGTCGCCGCCGGGTTGTTCGGGGTGTCCGAGCAGTCGGTGGAGGCCCGCCGCCGCTTCCCGGGTCGGGTGTTCCTGTCCCTCGAGGTCGACCCCAACGACATCACGGGGTGCGTCCGTCGGATCCGCGCCACGCACGAGGAGCACCGACTGAGCGCGGTCACGACGTTCCCCGCCGGCTGCAACCCGCAGGTGCCGGTGAGCGACCGGCGCTACTACCCCGTGTACCAGACCTGCATCGACCTCGACATCCCGATCATCGCCAACGCCGGCATCCCCGGTCCCCGCTTCCCCGCGGAGTGCCAGCACGTGATGCACTTCGACCAGGTCTGCTACGACTTCCCCGAGCTGCGGATCGTGATGCGCCACGGTGCCGAACCGTGGGAGGACCTGGCCGTGAAGCTCATGCTCAAGTGGCCAGGCCTCTACTACATGCCGAGTGCGTTCGCTCCGAAGTACTACCCGGAGGCCATCGTCCGCTACGCCAACAGCCGGGGGTCCGACAAGATCATGTACGCCGGCTACTACCCGGCCGGGCTCACGCTCGAGCGCATCTTCACCGAGCTGCGCGACGTCGGGTTCAGGGACGAGGTGTGGCCCAAGTTCCTCAGGGAGAACGCCATTCGTGTCTTCGGCCTCGAGGGCGTGGCCTGACGCGGGACAGCTCGTTGCCTCGATCTGGCACGCTCTACCCTCGAAGACGTCGTCGTCAGGGGGCACGCCGGACATGGGCATCGCGGTGATCACCGGAGCGGGGCAGGGTCTCGGCCGTGCGACGGCGGAGCGGTTGGCCGCCGATGGTCACCGGGTGGTGGCACTCGATCTCGACGGCGACCGGGCGGCCGAGACAGCCGCCCTCGTCGGTGGCGTCGCCTACGCCTGCGACGTCACCGATCCAGATGCGGTGCGGGCCGTCGCTGCACGCCTCGATGGCTGCGAGATCCTGGTCAACAACGCCGGGATCTGGAAGTTCCACTCGATCCTGGAGATGACCCCTGCGGATGCACAGGCCGTGATCGACGTGAACGTGCTGGGCATCGTGTGGTGCACCCAGGCCTTCGTTCCCCTCATGCAGGCGGGCGGCACGGGCAGCATCGTGAACCTGTCGTCCGGTGCGGCGTACACCAACTCACCCGGGCTGGGCATGTACCCGGCCACCAAGGCGGCGGTGGAGTCGCTCACGCGCACCATGGCCCTCGAGCTCGGCCCGTCGGGGATCAGGGCCAACGCCATCGGGCCCGGTCTCGTCGTGAGCGACGGGACCGCCGCCAACTTCCAGGGTGAGCGGGCGGTGGAGCGGGCCCGGGGTGTCCCTCTCGGCCGTGTCGGCGCCCCGTCGGACATCGCCGACGTCGTGTCGTTCCTGTGCAGCCCCGACGCCCGCTACGTCAACGGCCAGGTGATCTACGTCGACGGAGGCATCACCGCCGGCCGCCCCATCCAGTGACCCGACTCTCACGACCGACAGGACTTCCACCATGCAGCCGTTCACCATCGCCGTGCCCGACGAGGTCATCGACGACCTCCATCGTCGTCTCGACCATGCGCGCTGGCCCGATCAGGCGCCCGGAGAGCCCTGGTCGTTCGGGATCCCGGTGACCGAGGTGCAGGCCGCCGTCGAGTACTGGCGTCACCGGTACGACTGGCGGGCCCGTGAGGCGGCGATCAACCGTTGGCCGCAGTTCCTCACCGAGGCCGAGGGCGAGCAGGTTCACTTCCTGCACGTTCGTTCCGCCCATGACGACGCCACACCGCTGCTGCTCACCCACGGCTGGCCCGGTTCCTTCGTCGAGTTCCTCGACGTGATCGAGCCGCTCACCGACCCGGAGGCCCACGGCGGCACGGCGGACGACGCCTTCCACGTCGTGATCCCGTCGATGCCCGGCTACGGGTTCTCCGGTCCCACCCGCACGATCGGGCTCGATTCTCGGCGCGTCGCCAACGCCCTCGCCGAGGTCATGACCCAACTGGGCTACGACCGCTTCGTCGCCCAGGGCGGCGACTGGGGGGCCGTCGTGACGAGATGGCTCGGACGGGACCACCCCGACCGCCTGATCGGCCTGCACGTGAACATGATGTTCGCCTTCCCGGCGGCCGACGATGCCGACGCCATGGAAGGGGTCACGGAGGCCGACATGGCTCGGTTCGCCGCGGCCGGCGAGCGCATCGCCGACGGCACCGGGTACATGGCCATCCAGAGCACCCGCCCCCAGACGCTGGCCTACGGCCTCACCGACTCGCCGGTCGGCCTCGCCGCCTGGATCCTCGAGAAGTTCCACGTCTGGAGCGATCTCGACGAGGGTGGCATGGCCGCCACCTTCGGGATGGACCGGCTCCTCGACAACCTGATGGCCTACTGGGTCACCAACACCGCCGGTTCGGCGGCCCGGCTCTACGCCGAGTCCCAACGCGGCGCCACGTCGCCGACCGATCCGGTCGGCGGCCGCGTCGAGGTGCCGAGCGGGCACACCGTCTATCCCCTCGAGCTCCTCCAGACCCCGCGGGCCTGGGCCGAGAAGGCCTACGACCTCGTCTACTGGGGCGAGCAGGACCGCGGCGGGCACTTCGCCGCCTTCGAGCGCCCGGAGGGATTCGTCGACGAGGTGCGGGCCTTCGGTCGGGTCCTACGGGGGAGCTGAGCGCGACTCGTTGTCACGGCGGAGTGATCCCGACACGATCTCGAGTCGTGGGGTGGTCTTGGTGCTCGCCTCGTCGCCACAGCCGGGAACCTGATCCCGGCCGACCTCGATGACCTGGGCCGTCCATCGGCCCGGCCCCGTTGGCGCCTCGTAGGCGATCTCGACGGCCCATCGCTCGCCGTCGTGGTGCTGCGTGCCCCCGTGAGGCCACTCCAGCCACTCCCATCCGACGGCCTCGAAGGCGGCGGTTTCGACGAGCTGTTCGGCCGGTGTGGCCAGGGTGCAGCGGCCGCGGTAGTGCCCGATGACGTCGGCGACGGGACCGGTCCGTCGCAAGACCCGTTCGGTGATCTCGGGATCGAGCCATGCCCAGGACGTGCCCGTGGGGAGGTGGATCGCCGTCGGGGCGAAACGATGACCTCCGGTGTGGCTCGTGCGCCAGGTCCGCGTGCCCGCAGGGATGTCGTGCCCCAGTTGCATCGCGAGGGTGGTGCCGAGGGACCCGCAGCACGCATCGCGTCGGCCGTGGGTGCAGACGAGGAGGTCGTCGACAGCCGCGGTCGACGTCGGGACGGACCCGTCCTCTCCCCGGACGACGGCCACGGCGGCGTCGAGGGCGTCGTCGGCGGACCCGGTCAGCTCGCGGCGGGTGTACGAGGCCGCGCCTTCGATCGGGAGCTCGTAGCCGATCACCCGTACCTCGGGTGGCGCCTGGGGCACCACGGCCTGGAGGCGCCAAGGGCGCCCGTCGGCGCAGGCGTCGTCGATGGCCGCGACCAGGGGTTCGAGCCCAGGGGCCGCACTGATGTCGGAGGGCCACGGTCCCGGAACCTCGAGCACGAGGAACGAGGTCCGGGTGGGCGCCGATCCGGCCGGTGCCAGACCGAGCGACCTCGTTGCAGGCGAGCAGCGCAGCGTCACGTCGCACCACCACCCGTGGGGCTGGCTGCCGGGTTGTAGTACTCGCGCTGGCGGGCGATACGCCCGTCGCGGAAGCCGAACACCACGATGTAGCGGTTGGCGTACGGCGACCCGGTCGGCCGGTGTTCGCCGGTACCCGAGAACTCGACGATCAGTTCGTCGGGATCGAGGCCAGCGTGGACCTCTTCGATGGTGAGGTCCAGGGAGAAGGCGCCGAGCGCCGCGTCGAGGAAGGTCAGCGCGGCGGCCTTGCCCTCGATGCGCTTGGGGGGCGAGGCGTAGGGGAGCTCGAGCACGAGGTCGTCGGTGTAGTGCTCGAGCTGGGCGGCGGCGTCGCCCACGGCGATACCGGCGAAGGCACCCTGCACGGCCTCGAGGTTCCGGGCGCGCTGACCGTCGAGGGCCGGGGTTCCCATGTCCGGAGGCTCAGTCCTCGCGCTTGCGGCGCCGGTCGGGGACGAGCCCCTCGAGTCGCTCCCCGACGGTCTCGATGACCTCGTCGGGTGGTGTCCGGTCGTCGATCACCAGTTCCAGCAGCGCTTCGTGCTCCTCGACGCTGAGGACGAGGAGTCGGCCCTGGTACTTCGAGGCGCTGGCCTTGGTGAACTGCCGGGGATTGCGCAGCTTCGCGCCGATGGCGTCGAGGACGTCCTCGTCGGCGTCGCCCGGCTCGTCGCGGACGAGGTCGAGGAGCTCCCAGATCTGGCGGGGGGTGAGTACGACGCCCAGCAGGGCCGTATCGCTCATCATCTCGGCTGCACGCTCCGGTGCTCGGCGACCCTCGGGGTCGTTCTCGTCATCGACCGACACCGCAGGGCCCTCGCATCCCGACCCGCCGATGCGGTGTCGTCCCTCGAGCAGCCCCCGGCGCCAAGGACCCCTTCCTACCTCCCCGAGCGGCGCAGGCACAACCCGTGGCTGGCCCCCGGTGACCACGCGGGGCACGCTGGCGGCATGGGGTTCCGACACGTGGTCCTGCTCACCCTCGATGCCGACGCCGGACGAGATCGACGCTCTCGTCGACGCCCTGCGGGCGCTGCCGGACGAGATCCCGGAGGTGCGCAGCTACGTCGTCGGCGTCGACGCCGGGCTCAGCCCGGGCAACGCCACCGTGGCCGTCGTGGCCGACACCGACGATCGTCAGGGGTGGGAGGCCTATCGCGACCACCCTGCGCATCGTCGGGTGATCGCCGAGATGGTCACTCCCCGGTTGGTCGCCCACGTCGCGGTGCAACACCACGTGGAGCGCTGAACCCGGGTGACCGACGTCGGCGGGTGGACAGCCCGAGAGCGCGTCGTTACGGTCCGCCCGGTGGGGGAATCGACGGACGCATCGCCAGGAGACCCGATTGCGCCGTTGACCGGCCTGCGGGTGCTCGACACCTCCGACGGGCTCGCCGGGGCCTACTGCGCCAAGCTCCTCGGTGACGCCGGCGCGGACGTCGTACGCGCCGGAACCCCCCGGGGGCGATCCTCAGCGCCGCTGGCGTTGGGGCGCCGAGGTGCCAGAGGGTGAGGACGGGGCGCTGTTCCGGTACCTGCGCCACGGGCACCGCTCGGTGCCGGCGTCCGAGGCCGATCGCTGGCGTGCCGGTGCGCACATCCTGCTCGTCGGTGGGCCCGGCGCCGTTCCCGATGCCGATGCCGTGGCGGCGTGGCGGGCGGCCGATCCGGCAGTCGTGGTGGTGTGCGCCTCGACGTTCGGGCTCGACGGACCCTGGGCCGGTCGCCCCGGCACGGAGTTCATCGCGCAGGCGGAGAGCGGGGGACTGTCGATCCGGGGCGGGCCCGAACGCCCGCCCATCCAGGCCGGGGGCCGGGTGGTCGACTGGGTCACCGGAGCCTATGGCGCCGTCGGGGCGCTGGCGGCCGTCCGCCGAGCTCTCGGCACCGGTGAGGGGGAGGTCGTCGATGTCTCCGCTCACGACATCGCCAACCTCACGTGCACGGTGTTCAACGACCTGTTCCAGTCGCTCGCCGGACGCCCGGCTTTCGATCCGACGCAGCCTTCACGGCAGTTCGAGACCCCGTCCATCGAGCCCACGCTCGACGGCTACGTGGGCTTCAACACCAACACCCGTGAGCAGTTCGACGCCTTCCTGGTCCTGATCGAGCGCACCGACCTGCTCGGCGACGACGCCTGGGCCTCGTTGGCCACCAGGGTCGAACGCCGGGTCGAGTGGAACGAGATCGTCCGGGCCTGGACGACACGGCGAACCACCGCCGAGATCGTCGACGCCGCCGCGGTGCTGCGGATCCCCGTGGCGCCGGTGAGCGATCCGACGTCGGTGGTCGATCTCGAACAGGCCGTGGACCGCGAGGTGTTCGGGCCCGACCCGACGGGGTCGTTCACGATGCCGAGGCGGCCATGGCGGATCGACGGCGTCGCGGCCCCCGCGCCGCGCCCGGCACCCGCCGTCGCTGAGCACGCCGGTGAGGACTGGATCGACGAGCAGCCGGTTCAACCCAGGTTTCCCGTGCCTCAGGTCGGGGGCTGCCGCTCGCTGGATTGAAGGTGCTCGACATCACGGCGTGGTGGGCCGGTCCGTCCTCGACGGCTCTCCTGGCCGGGCTGGGTGCCGATGTCGTGCACGTCGAATCGACTCGACGCCTCGACGGGATGCGGATGACCGGAGGCGCGTTCGCCGCGCTGCCGCAGTGGTGGGAGCGCAGCGCCTTCTTCCTCCAGGCCAACGCCAACAAGCGCGATCTCACCCTCGATCTGGGTGAGGCGCGGGGCCGGGATCTCGTCCTCCGGCTGGTCGAATGGGCCGATGTCGTGGTGGACAACTTCACGCCGAGAGTGCTCGAGTCGTTCGACCTGGGCTGGGACGTCGTCCACGCCACCAACCCGGCCGCGGTGTTCGTGCGCATGCCCGCCTTCGGGCTGAGCGGCCCGTGGCGCGACCGGCCCGGCTTCGCCCAGACCATGGAGCAGATCACCGGACTGGCCTGGGTCACGGGCCACGCCGATGACCAGCCCCGCATCCAGCGTGGTCCCTGCGATCCCAACGGCGGGGTGCACGCCACGTTCGCCACCCTCGCCGCGCTGGTCGAGCGTGACCGCACGGGGGTGGGCTGTCTCGTCGAGGCGCCGATGTTCGAGGCGGCCCTCAGCGTGGCCGCCGAGCCGGTGCTCGAGTGGACGGCGTACGGCCACGTCGTCGAACGGGCCGGCAACAGGGGTCCCGAAGGAGCACCGCAGAACCTCTACGCCTGCGCCGGCCTCGAGCGCTGGCTGGCCCTGGCCGTGGTCACCGACGACCAGTGGCAGGCCCTCACGGCGGTGATCGGGCGAGAGGACCTGGCCACGGACCCGGAGCTCGTCACGGCGGCGGGGCGTCGCCGGCACCACGATCGCATCGACGACGCCGTGGCCGCCTGGGCGGCCACGCAGGACCGTGACGCCGCCGCCGACGCCCTCGTCGCCGCGGGGGTGCCGGCCGGCCGTTCGGTCGATCCCCGAGCCAGCTCCGACCACCCCCAGTACGACCACCGTGGCACGTTCGAACAGGTGGACCATCCGGTGGTCGGTGCCCATCCCGTCATGGGCCTGCCCTTCCGTTACGCCAGCGTCGATCGTTGGATCGTCGAGCCTGCGCCCCTCCTCGGGCAACACTCGCGTGACATCCTCGTGGGACAGCTCGGTCTCGATCCGGATGCCTACGACGAGCTCGAGGCCGCAGGTGTCACCGGCACCTGGCCCCAGGGCATGCCCCGTTGACCGACCCATCCCGTCCCGCCACAGGAGACCATCGTGACCCTGACCGCTGATGCCCGCACCACCACCGGAGACCTCTTCGACCGCCACCGCGTGATCGACGTCGACACCCACCTCACGGAACCCCCCGACACCTGGACGCGCGCGTTTCCGGCGTCGCGTCACGACCAGGTGCCCCACATCGAGCGCATCGACGGCCGTGACACCTGGATGGCCGGGGGCGAGCGCATCGGCTCCCCGGGGTACTACTCGATGGCCGGCTTCGACGGCATCATGCCGGCGTCCATCCCCGAGACCTTCGACGACATCGCCCCGGCCATGTACGACGCCCACGCCCGGCTCGAGTTCCTCGACCGGGAGGGCATCGACGCCCAGGTCCTCTATCCCAACGTCGGCGGATTCGGCAACGGGTACTTCCTGCGCCTCGGCGACCGCGAGCTCGTCGCCGAGTGCGTCCGAGCCTTCAACGACTTCCTGACGCAGTGGTGCTCGGCCGACCCGAACCGGCTCATCGCCATCACGGCGCTGCCGTTCTGGGACCTCGACCTCTCGATCGCCGAGATCGACCGCTGCATCGGGATGGGGCACCGGGCCATCAACTTCTGCAACCAGCCTCAGGACTACGGCATGCCGCCCCTCGCCCATCCCCATTGGGACCCGATCTGGGCCCGGGCACAGGAAGCCGGGATCCCCGTCAACTTCCACGTCGGTGGTGGCTCGATGGGCACGATGTTCAACGACGAGGCCGGCATGGGGTGGATGACCAACTTCGCCAAGGTCAGCTCGCTCATCTTCCTCGACAACATGCGCTGCGTCGCCGACCTGATCTTCGGCGGCGTGTGCCACCGCTTTCCGGACCTGAAGTTCGTGTCCGTGGAGAGCGGCGTCGGATGGGTGCCCGGCGCTCTGGAGACCTTCGACTGGCAGTGGCGCAACGGCGGCATCCGACTGGAGCACCCCGAGTACGACCTCCTGCCGAGCGAGTACTACCGGCGCCAGATCTACGGGTGCTTCTGGTTCGAGGAGCAGGTCGCCGTCGACGCCATCGCCAAGTTCCCGGACAACATCTTGTTCGAGACCGACTACCCGCACCCGACCTGCCAGCACCCCGGACCGCAGACCCCGGCGCAGCGGCCCCGGGAGTACGCCGACCGGGTCATGGGATCGCTCTCCGACGACGTCGTCGAGAAGATCCTCTGGAGCAACGCCGCTGCGCTGTACGGGCTCGATTGACGTGAGCGTCACGGACGACCTGGGACTGGAGCCACCGGACTTCGGCACCCGGTACATCGTCTCGGAGATGAAGGGCCGGGTGCTCCACCTGCGCATCGATCGCACCGAGCGCCGGAACTCCTTCACCCAGGACATGTACCGGGCCCTGAAGCGGGCGGCCATCTGGGCCGATGGGCAGCCCGAGCTCGATGCCGTGTGCCTGACCGGCACCGACCAGTGGTTCGGGTCGGGCGGTGACATGGCCGGCAACGCCGAGGACACCGAGGGCCTCGCCGTCGAGTGGGATTCCACCGACCAGTTCCCGTTCCGTCACATCGAACGCTGCCGCAAGTTGTGGGTGGCCAAGGTGAACGGGCTCTGCCATGCCGGCGGCCTCGATCTGACCCTCTGCTGTGACATCTCGGTGGCGTCGGACCGCGCCCGCTTCCGCGTGCCCGAGCTGCTCCGTGGCATCCCCGATCCGGTGATGGTGGCCCGTCTCGGTGAGGTCGTCGGGTTGGCCCGCTCGCGTTACCTGCTCTACACCGCGGCCGAGATCACCGCCGCGGAGGCCGAGGCCATGGGCCTCGTGGGCAAGGTCGTACCCCACGACCAGCTCGAGGACCACGTCGACTGGGTGCTGGCCCAGGTGGAGCTCACCGGCCCGAAGGCCCGGGTCGAGGTGAAGCACAGCATCAACCAGCGCCTCCCCATCGTCGATCAGGGGATGTTCCACCGGGCCATGATGACCCCGGAGATGATGGAGGGGCTGGCGTCCTTCGTGCAGAAGCGACCACCGGAATGGCCCCGCGACTGACGCGACGGCGCCGTCACCCGGACGGGATGAGGCACCGCCCTTCCTGACGGTCCTACAGTGTCGGTCGACCTGTCCGGCGTGCGCCGGACAACAACGAGGGAGTTCTGAGTATGTTCGCAGCCGAATGGGGGACCGGACAGGTCTTCTTGTCGATGGTCTATTTCTTCTTGATCTTCATCTGGATCATGTTGCTGTTCCAGGTCTTCGTCGACCTGTTCTCCGACCACGAGACCAACGGATGGGCCAAGTTCCTCTGGGTTCTCTTCGTCCTGGTGCTTCCGTTCCTCGGTGTCTTCATCTACCTCATCGTCCGCGGTGGCGGGATGGCCGAGCGCCGGATGGCCGTCGCCCAACAGCAGCAGAAGGCGATGGACAACTACATCCAGCAGACCGCGTCGAACGCGTCGCCGGCCGACCAGCTCAAGCAGCTGTCCGACCTGCACGACGCCGGCAAGCTGAGCGACGACGAGTTCGCCGCTGCGAAGGCGAAGATCGTCTCCGCCGTCTGAGCGACCCGCATCCTCCGATCACCGCCGGGGCCTGGACGCCCCGGCGGTGTCGCGTCCGGGGCCGTATCGTCGCGTGATGCCCCGAGACGTCGCCGACCTCGTCGAGCAGCTGACCCTCGCGGAGAAGGCTGCCCTGTTGGCGGGAGCCGACCTCTGGTCGACGGTGGCCGTCGAACGCCTCGGCATCCCCTCGGTGCGCGTCACCGACGGCCCGAACGGCGTACGCGGGCCCGGCCTCCCCGGTGAGGACGGCGGGTTGTCGTCGGTGTGCGTGCCGTGCGGTTCGGCGCTCGGTGCGACGTGGGACACCGCGCTCGTGGAGCGCATCGGACGGCTGCTCGGAGAAGAGACCCGGACCAAGGCGAGCCGCGTCCTGTTGGCCCCCACGGTCAACCTCCATCGCTCACCGCTGGGCGGGCGCAACTTCGAGTCCTACTCGGAGGACCCGCTGCTGGCCGGCCGGCTGGCGTCCGCCTACGTGCGGGGGGCGCAGTCCGAGGGAGTGGCGACAACGGTGAAGCACTTCGCCGGCAATGAATCCGAGCTCGATCGCATGAGCGCCGACACCGTGGCCGACGAGCGCACGCTGCGGGAGCTGTACCTGCTCCCGTTCGAGCTGGCCGTCCGGGAGGGCGGGGCATTGGGTGTGATGACGGCCTACAACCGCCTCAACGGCGAGTACTGCGCCGACAGCGGTTGGCTCCTCCGCGACGTGCTCCGCGGTGAGTGGGGCTTCGAGGGCTTCGTTGTCAGCGACTGGTTCGCGTTGGCCGACACCGCGTCGGCCATCCGGGCAGGGCTCGACCTCGAGATGCCGGGCCCTGGGCGCGCCTACGGTCCTGCTCTCCAGGCTGCGGTCGAGTCGGGCGAGGTGGCCGAGGCCGACCTCGATGCAGCGGTGACACGACTGCTCACCGTCCTCGACCGGGTCGGAGCCCTCGACGACCCCCCGTCCGAGGCAGGGTCCGAGGACCGACCCGGGCACCGGGCCCTGGCCCGCGAGGCGGCCGCCGCCGCAACCGTGCTGCTCGTCAACGACGGGGTGCTCCCGTGGCGCCGGGAGGACCTGCGGCGTGTGGCGGTGCTCGGGCCGAACGCGGCTGGGGCCCAGATCATGGGCGGCGGCTCCGCCCAGCTCCCGGCCCACCACCTCACGTCACCGCTCGACGCGCTGCGCCGGAAGTTGGGCGCCGACGTCGAGGTCGTCCACGAGGCGGGCGTCGACATCTCGCTGACGACCCCCGAGGTGCCGGCCGAGTGGCTCGTCGGTCCCGACGGTGAGCCGGGCCTGCTCGTCGAGTGGTTCGCGCCCGACGACCTCGGCGGCACGGTGCTCGCCACCGGGCGACGGAGCACGGGGACGATCCTCGCCCTCGGCGCCCCGGCCCCTGGCGTCGGGAGTGCATGGTCGGCCCGGGCGACCGCCGATCTGGTGGCGCCGCAAGCCGGCCGGTGGCGGCTGTCGTTCGTGCAGACCGGACCGTCGCGGGTCCTGCTCGACGGGGAGGTGCTCTTCGACGGCACCGGTGCTCCGCTGTCGCCGGGCAGCGATTTCTTCGGGCTGGGCAGCCAGGAGCTCACGACGGAGATCGATCTGGACCCGGCCCGTCCCCGACGGATCGCCCTCGAATCGACCAACGCCAGCGGCGCCATGCTGGCCGGGGTCAAGTTGGGGGTGCGTCCGGCGGTGGCCTCCGACGGGATCGAGCGTGCGGTGGCGGCCGCAGGGTCCGCCGATGCGGTGATCGTGGTCGTCGGGACGGACGACGACTGGGAGACCGAGGGGCGTGATCGCGCGTCGATGGACCTGCCCGGCCGCCAGGACGAGCTCGTGGAGCGTGTCCTCGACGTCGCCCCGGACGCGGTGGTCGTGCTCAACACCGGATCACCGGTGACGCTCCCCTGGGCCGATCGGGTGCGGGCGCTGCTGCAGGTGTGGTTCGGCGGCCAGGAGATGGCCGACGCCCTCGTCGACGTCGTGGTGGGCGACGTCGACCCCGGTGGCCGCCTTCCCACCACGTTCCCCGTTCGGGTCGAGCACAACCCGTCGTGGGGGAACTTCCCGGCCGAGAGTGGACGCATCGTCTACGGCGAGGGGGTGCTCGTCGGTTACCGCTGGTACGACGACCGTCACCTCCCGGTGCGCTTCCCCTTCGGCCACGGCCTCTCGTACACGACCTTCGAGGTGGGCGAGCCCCGGTTCTCTGCGGCCACCTACACCCCCGGTAGGCCGCTGGCGGTCGAGGTCGACGTCAGGAACCTGGGTGACCGTCGGGGGAGCGAGGTGATCCAGCTCTACGTCGGCGCCCGGTCGTCCCTCGTGCACCGGCCCCCGAAGGAGTTGAAGGCCTTCGCCAAGGTCGCGCTGGAACCGGGCGAGACGGAGACCGTGCGCCTCGAGCTCGGCGATCGTTCCTTCGCGTATTGGCAGTCCGGTGATCCCGACGCCGACGCGTTGGCCGAGCGCCTGGCCACGCAGGTGGCGTTCGTCAGGGCACCGTCGTCGGTCGGTCGGACGCGCGGCTGGTCGATCGATGCCGGAACGTACGACATCCACATCGGCCGTTCCATCACCGCCATCGACCACGTCGTCTCGATCGACGTCGCGGACGGAACGGTTCTCGGACCGTGACGCCTCGTGACCCCGTGGCGATGCGTGACGTGGCCATCCGCGACGAGTCGATCCGGCTGGGGCAGCTGTTGAAGCTGGCCGGGCTGATCGACACCGGCTCGGACGCCAAGGTGCTGCTCGAGGACAGCGTGGTGAGGGTGAACGGCGAGGTGGAGCGCCGGCGGGGCCGCCAACTCCGCATCGGCGATGTCGTCGCCCTCGGCGGGGAGTCGGTCAGGGTCACGTCGACGGGCTGACGCCGGAGGGTCCCCGGCAGCAACCGCTTCAGATCGTGCGGATGGACCAGGCCCAGCGGTGCACGCCGGGGCGCACGAGGTACTGCGGCAGCGTGTCGGGGCCGCAGCTGGCCGTGCCCAGGCCCCGGTGGGCGGCGTCGAGGTGCACGATGGCCTCGGGGCGGCGCACCAGCTCCTCCTGATGGGTGGCCTCGGTCAGGTCGGCGGCCCGGTGGCGGGTGACGGAGACCTGCCTCGGGCGGTCGAGGTCGATGCGCACCCCGTGGCCGTCGGCGCCGGTGACGGTGAACCAGCGCACGTCGGCCCGCCCGCCCGTCTCCTGGGGCGTGATGTACGGGAAGGCCATCTCGTCGACCGGGAGGGAGTGACACCCGATCCAGCCCGCCCGCCGGCGATCCGGGTAGGTCTCGTGCGGGCCTCGCCCGAACCAGGTCACCGTGTCGAGACCGGGGACCAGCTCGAAGGACGTGCCCACGCGGGGCAGGTCGTGAAAGGTCTCGGGGATCGTGACCTCCTCGTCCACCACCACCGTTGCGTCCTCGAAGGTCCGGACGTGCTGCTCGTGGGTGATCACCGTGCCGTCGCCGCTCGTCCACTCGGTCATGATGCGCACGACGCGCACCTCGGGTGACGCGGCCGGCCATCCTTCGTCGTCGCGCCCGTGGTCGACCCGTGCCGGAACGGGCGGGAGATCGGTGGTGGTCGTGGTCGTTCGCTCGACCCGATCGAGTTGCCAGCGGCGCCAGGCCCGCGACGGCTCGGCGTCGTTGTCGGTGGGCGCCCGCCACAGCGACAGCGCCGGCGGCGCGGCGATCACGTCGCCGGTGAGCAGGCTGTCGTGGCCCACGACGAGCACCGGGCGGCCGGTCGGCGCCACCGGGGGCGTGACGACGGGGGATGACGTCGGCGTCGGTCCGACCGGGTCGAGCGGGAGTTGGGCGACGGCCACCACGTGACCCGCCGGTGCCCACGGGGTGGCGTCGGCCAGCGACACGGTGACGGTCAGGTGGGCCTCACCGGGTCCGTCGGGCCGGTCGGGGGGGTCGATCGGACCGGGGACGGTGGTGTGCTCGCGGGGATCGACGCCGGGGAGGGGAAATGGTCCGCTCGACGTGGCGACGCCGTCGACGTCGAGGGACCACGTGGCCCTGAGGTCGGCCAGGTCGCGGAACCAGCGCCGGTTCGACACGGCGATCCGGTCGTCGTCCCAGGCGAAGGTCACGGGCGCGTCCAGGGCCTGGTGCTCCCAGAGGGCGGGCTTCGGAGTGCGGTCGGGGAGGACGAGGCCGTCGATGCAGAAGTTGCCGTCGTTGGGCTCGTCGCCGAAGTCGCCGCCGTAGGCCCAGCGCTCGGTGCCGTCGGGGAGCTGCTGCACGAGGCCGTGGTCCCACCACTCCCAGACGAACCCGCCCTGGAGGCCGTCGGTGGTCTCGAAGGCCTCCCAGTACTCGGCCAGGCAGCCGTTGGAGTTGCCCATGGCGTGGGAGTACTCGCACAGGATCACCGGTCGGGTCTGCTCGCCGCTCGTGGCGTGGTTCACCAGCTGCTCGATGGATGCGTACATGGGCACGGTGAGGTCAGAGGCCGCCGCGCCGGCGTTCCAGCCGTGGGCCAGCGCACCCTCGTACTGCACCGGGCGGGTGGGGTCGGCGTGGCGCACCCACGCCGCGGCGGCGTCGTGGTTCGGTCCGTAGCCGGCTTCGTTCCCGATCGACCAGACGATCACCGACGGGTGGTGACGGTCTCGGAGCACCATCCGCGACACCCGGTCGACCCAGGCGGCCAGGTACCGCGGCTCCGACGCCAGCTGGGGCTCGGCGTGGGCCTCGATGTTCGCCTCGGCCACCACGTACAGGCCGAGCTCGTCGCACAGGTCGAGCAGCACCGGGTCGTTCGGGTAGTGCGCCGTGCGCACGGCGTCGAAGCCGAAGCGCTTCATGGCCACGAGGTCGGCCCGGATGTCGTCCGCGGTCACCACCCGCCCGGTGCGGGGGTGGAAGTCGTGGCGGTTCACGCCGTGGATCAGGATGGGCCGGCCGTTGACCAGGAGCTCGTTGCCCACCACCTCGACGCGCCGGTAACCGACCCGGTGGGCCGTCGTCTCGCGTTCCTGCCCCGAGGGGTCGAGGAGTCGCACCACGACGTCGCTCAGCCGGGGTAGCTCCGCCGACCACGCCTGCACGTCGGGCACGTCGAGGTGCATCCGCACCCGCCCGGCCGGGGCCCGGGTGATGCGGGCCAGGAGGGGTCGGGTGGCCGGGGGTGCGTCGACGGCGGCCACCGCGTCGTCGAAGGAACGACCGGCGCCCATCGCCTCACCGATCCACGCCATCACCAGGGCCTGCTCGTCGTCGGTGAAGCGCAGGGGCCCCATCGGCAGCCAGCCGGGCACCGGTTTCCGGACGGGTTCGTCGATCCCGTCGACCTCGACCTCCACCACCCAGCCGTCGCCGAGCGGCCCCCGCCGGTCGGCGACGAGGACGTCGAAGGCGAGGGTCCCGGTGGCGAGGTCGTCGGCCAACGATGGCGTCAGACCGACCTCGGCGAGATGCACGGGGTCGGTGGTGTACACGAACACCGATCGGGTGATGCCACCGTGCCACCACTGGTCCTGGTCCTCGACATAGTTGGCGTCGGACCACTTGGCGACTCGGAGCTCGACCGTGCACGGACGACCGGCGGTGACGTGGTCGGTGATGTCGAACTCGGCGGCGAGGTGGGAGTCCTTCGAGATCCCGACCACGGTGCCGTCGACGGCCACCAGCAGAGCGCTCTCGGCCGCGCCGACGTGGAGCACGAAGCGGTGACTCTCCCAGCTGTCGGGCACCGCCACGACGCGGCGGTACACGCCCGTCGGGTTGTCGGCCGGCACGCTCGGCGGTGTGCCGTCGTAGGGCATGGCGATGTTCGTGTACTGCGGACGGTCCCCGACCCCTTGCATCGTCCAACAGCCCGGCACCTCGACCGGTCGCCAGCTGTCGCCGAGCGGCGCGTCGGGTGCGGGGAGCAGCTGGAAGTCCCAGGTGCCGTCGAGCGAGAGCCGGTCGGGATGGGGGACGGCGTGCATCGGCAGGCGGCCCATCGACGTGAGCTCGGGCATCTCCCACCAGCGCAGGCCGCCGAGGGCTGCCGTCGCGCCGGATTCCTCGCCGTCACGTCCGTGCCGCCCACCCGTCATGGACGCAACGTAGCCAACCTGCTCCGCGACGGGACCTCGTTGCGGTCTTCGTCGCTCACCGTCGGCGGTGGCGCAGGGCCGAGCGGATCGGGACCACCAACCAGAACACGAACATGGCAGCGGCCACGGTGCCCACGAAGAGCCCGGCCACCATGGGATCGAAGACGAACCGGGTGACGACCAGGGCGGCGGACAGCAGCGACAGCGCCAGGAACCCGAGGCCGACCCGGGTCGTGCGGATGCCCAGGATCAACCGCTCGGCGCGCAAGGTGCGACCGCCGATCCGGTGGAACACCGTGGGCGACACGAAGGCGATGACGGCCATGAGGCCGGCCCACAGGGCCACGCCGTACAGCCTCCGGCCGCTCTCGTCGAGCTTGTCGAAACCCAGGGCGAACGGGACGGTGAGCAGGAAGGCCACGAGGACCTGTACCCCGGGGAGGAGGACCCGCAGCTCCTGGAGCAACCCGTAGTAGCGCTGGCGCAGCTCCTCCTGGTGGTGCTCCTCGACCAGCTGGTGGGCGGGCATGTCGCCGTAGGCGTCAGCGTCGGCGCGATCGATCACGACCGTTGTTCTACCCCCGCGTAACGTCTGTCGGAATGGATCACTCGGCTCTCCTCTCTCCTGGTCGCATCGGACCGCTCACCACGGCCAACCGGATCGTCATGCCGGCCATGGACCAGAACACGTGCGACGAGGGGGCCGTCACCGACCTGACGATCGCCCACTACGAGGCCCGGGCTGCGGGCGGCGTCGGGCTGTTGATCCTCGAGACCTCCGCGGTGGCCTGGCCCGTCGGGGCGACCTCGCGCCATCAGCCGGCCTTGTCCGACGACCGCTTCGTGCCGGGGCTGCACCAGCTGGCCGAAGCCGTGCACCGCCACGGGTCGAAGATGGTCGTTCAGATGTGCCACCACGGGAAGACCGCGGGGGTCGACGCGCAGGACGAGCGGCCCCAGCTGGTGCCGTCGGTGCCGTTGCCCCACGACGACGTCGACATCGGCGCCATCTCGATGGACGAGCTGATGAAGATGGCCGTCCAGACCGGCGGCAAGCGGCCCACGCATCGCGCCGCCGACGCCGACGACATCGCCTGGGTGGTGGCCTCCTTCGCCGATGCCGCGGCGCGGGTGCAGGACGCGGGGCTCGACGGCGTCGAGATCCACGCCGCTCACGGCTACCTGATCTCCACCTTCCTCTCGCCCCGTTTCAACCGCCGCGACGACGACTACGGCGGCTCGGTCGAGAACCGGGCCCGCCTGCTGACCGAGATCGTCACGGCCGTGCGCGCCCGTTGCGGCGACGACTTCGCTGTCATCGTCCGCCTCGACGGTCGCGAGTACGTCGACGGCGGCGTCACCCCTGATCTGGCCGCCCGTCACGCCCGGCTGGCCGAGGCCGCCGGTGCCCACGCCGTCCACGTGAGCGCCAGCTCCCCGAACGCCATGGGCACCGGGTTCACCGACGGGCCGTTGCCCTGGCAACCGAACCAGTACGTCGAGCTGGCCTCGCTGGTCAAGCACGCCGTGAACGTCCCGGTGATCGCCGTGGGCCGCATCCTCCCCGATGCCGCCGAGCGACTGATCGCCGACGGCACCTGTGATTTCGTGTCGATGGGTCGCCAGCTGCTGGCCGACCCCGAGATCCCGCTTCGTCTCGCAGACGGACGCCCCGACCTGGTGCGCACCTGCATCAACTGCTTCGTCTGCGTGGCCCAGAACTTCTGGGACGGCACCCCCGTGTGCGCCGTGAACGCCGAGCTGGGTCACTACGACGAGGGCCCGGTCACGCCTGTGCCTGTGGCGAAGCACGTGGTGGTGGTCGGCGGCGGTCCTGGCGGGATGGAGGCCGCTCGTGTGGCCGCGACCCGCGGACATCGGGTCACCCTGCTGGAGAAGGCGGACCATCTCGGCGGCACGGCCCGGTTCTCGTCGCTCACCACGCCCATGAACGCCGAGCTCGTCCGCTACCTCTCCGCGGCCATCACCGAGCTCGGCGTCGACGTGCGCCTCGGCGTCACCGCCGACGAGACCCTCCTCCACGACCTCGCACCCGACGTGGTGGTGGTCGCGACCGGTGCCCGACGTTCGCGTCCCGACGTACCGGGGGCGTTCCTGCCTCACGTGCTCTCGGGCGACGACCTGCGTGGTCTGCTCACCGGGGACGACCCGGCCGCGACGAAGCGTCTGGCCTGGCACCAGCGCGTCGCCGTCGGCACCGGGCGGCGTCTGGGCCTCACCGATGACATGGCCACGGTGCGGCGTCTGTCTCAGCGCTGGATGCCGCTCGGCCGCGATGTCGTCGTGGTCGGCGGTGGCCTGGTCGGGGTCGAGCTGTCCGAGTTCCTGGCCGAGCGGGGTCGGCGGGTGACCGTGCTCGAGGAGGGCGAGAAGCTCGGGATGGAGATGGCCCACCCCCGCCGCGCCCGGGCCCTGCACGAGGCCCGCCTCCACGACGTGCGCTTCGTCACGGGGGCGGAGCTGTTGGAGATCCGTACCGGTGACGTGGTCTACCGCGACGGCGAGCGGGAACGCACCGCGCCCGCCGATCAGGTGATCCTGGCCAGCGGGGTCGAGCCCGACACCGACCTGGCCGACGCGCTGCGGGCCGCGGACTTCACCGTCGACGTCGTCGGCGACGCCGCCCGCGTCGGCTACATCGAGGGCGCCGTGCGCAGCGGCCACCTGGTCGGCCGCAAGGTCTGAGCGTCGGGTCAGATCGGGGCGCGTGACGTCCCGGGCCTCGGACGAATGGTGGAGTCGGTGCCCGGGGCGGGTACTGTCGAGCTGTCGTTCCGTTTCGGGAGCGGCGCCGCTGAGCTGAGAGGCCCCACCGTCACGGTGGCGAGGCCTGGTCCGCCAAGCGGACCTCACTCAAGGAAGTCAGCCAATGGCGCCTCGTCGCCCCCCCACGTCCTCGTCCCCGACCGCGGATCCCGTCCGATCCCCCCACGGTGGTGAAGCCACCTTCGCCGACCTCGGTGTCCCCGCCGAGCTGTGCACGGTGCTGTCCAAGAGCGGCATCACCCTCCCGTTCCCCATCCAGACGGCCACGCTGCCCGACTCGCTCGCCGGTCGCGACGTGCTCGGTCGCGGGCGCACCGGTTCGGGCAAGACCCTCGCCTTCGCCTTGCCCATGCTCACCCGCCTCGCCGCCGACCGCCGCGACCGCGCCTCCGGGCGGCCCCGGGCCCTCATCCTGGCGCCCACGCGCGAGCTGGTCAGCCAGATCGACGAGGCGATCCGCCCCCTCGCCCGCCCGCTGGGTCTGCGCACGCTCACCGTCTTCGGCGGCGTCGGCCAGGGCCCGCAGGTGAACAGCCTTCGGTCCGGTGTCGACATCGTGGTGGCCTGCCCCGGTCGGCTCGAGGACCTCATCGGTCAGGGCCACGCCGTGCTCGACCGCATCGAGATCACCGTGCTCGACGAGGCCGACCACATGGCCGACCTCGGCTTCCTGCCGGTGGTTCGTCGCATCATGGACCGCACCCCTCAAGCCGGTCAGCGGATGCTGTTCTCGGCCACGCTCGACAACGGCATCGACGTGATCGTCAAGCGCTACCTCACCGACCCGGTCACCCATTCGGTCGACTCGGCCGAGTCGCCGGTGGCCACGATGACCCATCACGTGTTGCACGTGAGCACCTCCGATCGGCTTCCCGTGCTCGTCGATCTCACCTCCGCACCCGGGCGCACGATGGTGTTCACCCGCACCAAGCACCGGGCCAAGCAGCTCACCAAGCAGCTCAACGCCCACGGCGTGCCCGCCGTCGAGATGCACGGCAACCTCGCCCAGAACGCCCGCACCCGCAACCTGGCGGCCTTCTCCGACGGCCGGGCCACGGCACTCGTGGCCACCGACATCGCCGCACGAGGCATCCACGTCGACGACGTCACCCTCGTGATCCACGCCGATCCGCCCGTCGAGCACAAGGCGTACCTGCACCGTTCCGGGCGCACCGCCCGGGCCGGGGCCGACGGCACCGTCGTCACTCTGGCCACCGAGAGCCAGCACGGCGACGTGCGCCAGCTGGCCCGCAAGGCCGGCATCAGGCCGACCACGACGTCGGCCCATCCTGGGCATCCCCTGCTCGGTGAGCTGGCCCCGGGGCCGCGTTCGCAGCGTTCGGCGGCGGAGATCGCCGATGCGCTCGATCGTCCCACCGACAGCAACGGCGGCGGCCGTGGCGGCCAGCCCAACTCGCGGCGCCGGTCCAGGGTCACCGCCACCGGCGAAGCTGCCGGTGCCCGCTCGTCTCGGCGGGGCCGCTCCGGCGGCAACGGTCGGTCGGGTGGTTCGGGACGTGGCGCCCAGGGCCAGAGCGGGAGCCGCAGCGGCGGTTCCGGTGGTGGACGCTCGTCGGGAGCCCGACGCAACGGCGGCGGCCGCTCCCAGTCACCTTCGGGTGGGTCCCGCCGCGGCTGACCCCGGTAGTTTCGGGTCATGACCGATCTCAGCGGCGGGTCGGCCGGACTCCCCCCGGCACCGCCGCCCGTGCCCGACGGGTTGGCGCTGCCGCGGGACTTCGACGCCACCTACGGGCGCGGTCTCGGACACACGCTCTCCCTCGGCGGCGGTGGGCTGTTCTTCGTGGCCTGGCAGGTCACCTACCTCTTCGAGATGGCGCAGCGCGGCATCGACCTGGGCCACGGTGAACGCGTCGTCGGCACCTCGGCGGGCTCCGTCGTGGCGTCGGTGCTCGGGGCCGGGAACATCAGTCGACTCCACAAGGAGATCGGCGTGCTGGCCAAGTGGCCGCGCCTCGTCGCGGCCCTGGCACCGGCGGCGGACCTGAGCCCCAGCCAGAACCGGGCGCTCGAGGTGTTCGCCCTCGCCGCCGATGCCGAGCCCGACACGATCAGGGCCATCGGGCACGCCGCGCTGGCGGCGCAGACGCCCGACGCGAACGTCATCCCCCGCAACCTCACCGCCATCCTGGCCTCGCGAGGGTGGCCGGCCCCCGAGCTGCACATCACCTGCACGGATGCCTACACCGGTGAGCGCTGCGTCGTGACCTTCGCTGCAGGGGTGCGCACCGCCCGTGCCGTCGCGGCCAGCAGCGCCGTGCCCGGTCTGTTCGCTCCCCAGCCCATCCTCGATCGGCGTTGCATGGACGGCGGCGTGAGCGGCACTGGTCTGCACCTCGACCTTCTCGCCGGCTCGCGGCGGGCCGTCGTGCTCGGTCTCACCGATGGCGCCGGCGTGGAGGAGGGGATGATGACCGCCCACCCGGGCAGCGTCGTCGAGGAGCTCGACGCCCTGCGTGCCTCGGGGACCGACGTGTTCTTCCGGATGCCGGAGTCGATGGACGTCCTGCGCCTCATGGACCCCACGGCCGTGCCCGAGGCGATGGCCATGGCCCGTCGACAGGCGGCGACCGATGCCGAGGAGCTCCGGGCTTTCTGGTCCTGAGCGGCAGGTCCGGATCGCGGAGGCGTCGCTAGACGATCTGTGGGACGACGGCCTGGACGAGCGCCGGCCCGGGGGAGGCCAGCGCCGCCGCCAGCTGGTCGGTGAACGCCTCGGCGGTCTCGGCGCGTGAGGCGGGCACGCCCATGGCCTCGGCGAGGGCGACGAAGTCGATGGCGGGGTCGGACAGGTCGAAGAGGGACCGGGCGACGGGACCGGGTTCGCCTCCGCCCACGCGGTCGAGCTCCATGTTGAGCACCGAGTACGCCTGGTTGTCGTAGAGCACGACGGTGACGTCGAGGTCTTCGCGGGCCATCGTCCACAGCGCCTGGAGGGTGTACATGGCGCTGCCGTCGGCCTGGAGGGCGATCACCGGGCGGTCGGGGCAGGCCACGGCGGCGCCCAGGGCCACGGGCAGGCCCTGCCCGATGGCGCCACCCGTCAGGGTGAGCCAGTCGTGGGGCGGGCATCCGGCGGTGTGACCCGGTGCGAACAGCCCGGAGGTGTTCGACTCGTCCGAGACGATGGCGTCCTCGGGTAGCAGAGCGCCGAGGGCCTGGGCGACGCTGTCCGCCGTGAGTGCTCCGGTCGGCCGCTCGGGACGCGTCGGCGCCTGGACCGGTGCGTCGGCGCCGACGCCGAGGGCGTCGGCCAGCATCCGCAGGGCGTCGGCGACGTCCGCGTCGGGGGTGGCCAGGGTGTGCACGGTGCAGCCGTCCGGCACCAGGTCGCTGGCCTTGTCGGGATAGGCGAAGAAGGACACCGGTGACGGCGCGTCGACGAGCACCAGGTGGCGCAGGCCCGTCATCTGCATGACCGCGAACTCCGACAGGTAGGCGAGGCGTTCGACCGAGGGCCGGCCGGCTCCGCGTTCCATGCGGGCCGGGAACGTCTCGCCGAGGAGCTTGGCCCCGGCGGCGGCGGCGACGCGGGCGGCGTCGACGAGGGCCTGGCCGCGAAACGCCCGGCTCCCGACGAGCAGCGCCGCCGGTTCACCCGAGCGCAGGGCGTCGGCGACAGCGGCGATGGTGGTGGTGTCCGGCGTTGACGGTGGTGTCGGGGGATGGGACGGCGCCGGTTCGGCGCCGTCGGTCCATGACACGTCGGCGGGCAGCATCAGCGTGGCTATCTGACCGGGCGGACCGCTGGCCACCGACGCGGCCTCGGCGGCATCGGCGCCCACCTCGCCGGATGAGGCCGACGACCTGATCCATGTCGACACGTTGCGGGCGACGGTCTCGATGTCGGACTGGAGTTGGGCGTCGTAGCGCTGGTGGTCGAGGGCGTGGTCGCCGACGATGTTCACGATCGGAGTGCGGGCCCGGCGGGCGTTGTGCAGGTTGGCCAGGCCGTTGCCGAGACCGGGACCCAGGTGCAACAGCGTGGCCGCAGGCCGGTCGGCCATCCGCCCGTACCCGTCGGCGGCGCCGGTGGCCACCCCCTCGAACAGGGCAAGGACACCGCGCATCTCCGGCACGTCGTCGAGGGCGGCCACGAAGTGCATCTCCGATGTCCCCGGGTTGGTGAAGCACACGTCGACCCCGCTGGCCACCAGGGTGCGGATGAGCGCCTGCGCGCCGTTCACCGCGGCACCTCGCTGTCCCAGATCGCCCCGGGGTTGAGGATGCCGTGGGGGTCGAACGCCGTCTTGATGCGGGCCATGAGCGCCAGCTTCGCCGGGTCCTCGAGGTCATGCAGGTAGGAGCGCTTCTCGCTCCCGATCCCGTGCTCGCCCGAGATGGCTCCGCCCATCGCCACACCGGCGGCGAACAGGTCGTGCAGCACCCGGTCGCGCACCTCGGGGTCGGGTTGGAAGATCGACAGGTGCACGTTGCCGTCGCCGGCGTGCCCGCAACCGGGGATGAAGGAGGCCGATTCCTGGGCCAGCTCGGCGACCTTCGCGAGGTAGGCGGGGATCGACGCACGCGGGACGACCATGTCGATGATGTCGTCGGCCCCGTTGGCCTTGGCCGCCCAGAACACCTTCTCCCTCGCTGCGATCAGGGCGGCACCCGAACCCGGGGGGAGGCCGTACACGTCGATGGCACCGAGCTCGCCGAGCATCGTGGCCAGCTCCTCGGCGTCCTCGTCGAGGCGCACGTCGGAGCGGTCCTCGAGGACCACGACGAGGTAGGCGAGCGTCTCGGCCCGCACGTCGGGGCCGATCCCGATCTCGATGCCGCTGGCCGCTTCGATGCCGGCCATGGCCACGATGTCGATGTACTCCAGGATCATCGGGCCGACGCCGCTGGCCACGATGCGGGGCACGGCCTCGGCGATGGCCTCCATCGTGGCGAACGGGGCCAGCACGGTGGCGGTGTGCTCGGGTCGGGGGTAGAGCCGCAACGTGGCTTCGGTGACGACGGCGAGGGTGCCCTCCGACCCGACGACCAGCTGGGTGAGGTCGTAGCCGCTCGTCGACTTCACGTACTTGCCGCCGCTGCGGATCACCTCGCCGGTACCGAGCACGGCTTCGATGCCGAGGACCTGGTGGCGGGTCACGCCGTACTTCACCGCCCGCATCCCGCCGGCGTTGGTGGCCACGTTGCCCCCGAGGCTGGCGCTGTTCTCGCCCGGGAACACCGGGTAGACGAGCCCGTGCTCGGCCGTGGCGGCGTCGAGCTGGTCGAGGGTGACGCCGGGCTGCACCACGGCGACGTGGTTCTCGAGGTCGATCTCGAGGATCTCGGCCATGCGCTCGAACGACAGGAGGATCCCGCCGTGGCGGGGGATGCACGCGCCCGACAGGCCGGTGCCGCTGCCCCGCGCCGTGACCGGCACGCCCAACTCGGCGGCCATGCCCACGACCGCCGAGACCTGGGTGCTGTTCGCCGGTCGCACCACGACGTCGGGTCGGTGCGGCATCGCGGTGAGGGCCTCGTCGTGGGCGAGATCCTCGCTGACCGCCTCGCCATGGACGATCGCCTCCGCACCGACGATCGCGGTCAGCCGTTCGATCAGGTCCCCCACGGAAATCCCCCCGGTGTCTCGACCTGCGTCACGCTACCGGTCGACGTCGTTCCCGTTCTCGCCCTGCCTCATCGCCGTCGGCCGGGCGTGGAGGGTTCCTTGGCGTCGCCCGCGCCGTTAGCGTCGGCACGTGAACCCTGTCGGCCTTGCGCTCGCGGCGATGCTCACGGCGGCGCTGGGGTCGCTCGGGGGGCTGGGTGGCGCAGTCCTGCTCGTGCCGATCCTGGTCATCTCCGGGGTCGAGGCGCGGGTCGCGGCGCCGCTCGGATTGGTGCTCGTGGCCGCCAGCTCGTTGGCCGCCGCACCACGCCAGCTCGCGGATCGGGTGATCAACCACCGCCTCGGCGTGGCCACCGAGATCGTGGGCTCCTCGGCGGCGCTCATCGGTGCGTTGGTGTCCGGACTGGTGGGTCAGAGCGTGTTGGCCGTGGTGCTCGGCCTGGTGGCCATCGCCGCGGCGTTCGTGGGAGGTCGTCGCAAGGGCATCCGCAACCGGCCCGATCCCGCTCTCCGCGAGGCCGACGTGGGCGAGACGCCCGGCTCCTTCGCCGGCGTCTACAAGCTCGACGACGGGTACGTCCCCTACGCGGCCCGCCGGGTGCCCGTCGGCCTCATCGGCATGGCTGCGGCGGGGATGATCGCCGGGCTGGCCGGCGTGAGCGGCGGCTTCATCAAGACGCCGACGACCACCGAGGTCATGCACGTGCCCATCAAGGTGGCGGCGGCCACCACCACCTTCACCGTCGGGATCACCTCGGCGGTGGCGCTGCTCGTCTACGCCTCGCAGGGCCGGATCGTGGCGTCGGACGCGGCGCTGGTGGCGGCGTCGGCCCTCCTGGGTGGGTCCATCGGGGCGCGGTTGCAGTCGGTTCTGTCGCCCCCGACCGTGCGCAGGGCGCTCTCGGCGCTGCTCGTGGTCATCGGCATCGTGTTGATCGTGCGCCGATGAACGACGTCCGCGCCCTCGTGCGCACGCTGCAGGTGGCCCTCGTCCTGGCCCTCGTGCTGGCCCTCGGCGGGGCGTTCCTGCCGGGCCGGGTCGGCACGGCGAGCAGCGTGGCGTGCATCGTCGTGCTGGTCGGGGCGCCGGTGCTGCGGGTCGGCTGGTTGACCGCGATCTGGGTCCGCATGCGTGATCGTCGTTCGGCGGTCTCGGGCGCGGCCTTGCTGCTCGTCCTGCTGGCCAGCGCCGGGGTGGCGCTCTTCTGACCGAGCCGCGGTGTCAGGCGCGGACCGCCGTGACCTGCATGGCCCCGTCGGAGTCGCGGAGGGTGAGCGTCGAACCCGAGATCTCGAAAGTGGCGGTGGTCTGGAGCGCAGTGAGGTACTGCTCGGCCAGCGCGCTCACGGCGGGCTCGCAGCCGATCAGCGTGCCGGCGAGCCCGTCGGAGATGGTGAGGGTGTCCCCCTCGGTGGTGGCGGGCCCGCTGAAGGAGTTGCACCCGTCGTTCCCGCCCACGGTGCCGTCGACGTCGAACTCGAGCGTCAGCCCCGCGCCGTCGGGGGTGCCCACGAGTGCCTCACGCCCGTCGTTCACGCCGGTGACGGTCCACGACGTGCCCTCGAGCCCGGTCTCGCCCGCGGTGAAGGCGAAGAGCGCGTTGCCGTCGGCGTCGGTCAGGTTGAGCTGCTCGCCCTCGATGGCGAACGTGGCGACCAGTGGGAGCCCTGTCACCAGAGCGGCCTCTTGCGCCTGCCCGGCCGGCTCGACACAGGCCCGCTCGGTCATCGGACCGGGCGTGACGGTGAGGGCGTCACCCGAGGTCGTGTAGGTGCCGTCGAGGACGTTGCAGCCGGTGTTGCCGGTGAAGGTGCCGTCGGCGGCGAAGGCCATCGTGGCGTCGCCCGTCGCCGCGACCGACCCGGTGGGGTCCGTGTACGACGCGAGGTTCCAGGACCCCTCGAGGGCCGCGCCCGTGGGCGGTGTCACCGTCGTCGTGGTGCCACCCGAGCTCGACTCGGAACCGCAGGCGGCCACCAGGAGCACGGCGATCGCCCCGAGCGTGAACAGGACAGGGAGGCGGTGACGGATCGGCACGTCGGTGAGTCCAGGTGGCGAAGGATCAGGGCAGGAAGCGGTCGTCGCGACCGTGGGTGAGGTCGCTGGCCAGGCGGATCACCTCGTCCTCGGCGGGGGGCCGCAGCGGCAACTTGGTGACCTTGCGCACCGACAGCGCCGACATGGTGCCGCCCACCGCCACACCGATGACGGGGACGAGGCCGCGGGCGAAGCGACGTCCGGTTCGGGTCAGGAGCACCTCGCCCAGCCACCGGCCGGCGTCGCGGGCCACGTGGTTGCTGGCCCTCCGGCCGACGGCGTCGCCGTAGCCGGCCGACTCGGCCAGATCGGTGATGACCAGACCGGGATCGGGGGAGCGGTGGGCCTGGCGGTACTGCTGCACCCTGGCCGACGCGGCCACATAGGTCTCCAGCACCTCGCCGGCGATGGCGGCCACGATGGCGGTGGTGGCGGCGGCACCCATGGTGCCGAACGCGGCGATCTCCTCGGCCGCCGCGGAGGCGGCGCCGCCCGCTCCACCGACGGCGATGTGGCGCCACTCGGTCTCGACGGCCATCGGCCGTCGAACGGCGGCCACGATGACCACCCGCTCGGCCTGCAGGAAGCGGCCACCCACCCGATCGAGCACCCGGTCGACCTGGTCGCGGCTGAAGGCCCTGCGGCGCTTCATGCCGGCAACCTCGTCGTAGACGTCGGCCACGATGCCGTCCCAGAGGTGGGCCAGCTCCTCGCGCACCTCCGTCGGCAGTCGGTCGCTGCGCAGCCGGCGGGGGGCGGCCCGGTCGAAGCGCAGGCGTTCGGCCAGCGCCGGCGGCAGGTCGGACAGCTCCAGGTGGCGCGCCGGGGTGACCTCGCCGGCCACGGTCAGCGCCGCACCCGTGCTGGGGTCGGTCCCACCGTCGGGCTGGGGTGGGGGCGGTGGCTGCTCGTCGGACGGTGGTGCCGGCCGTTGATCGGGCGGTGGCGGGAGATCGCTCACGGAAGCTGTGTACCAGCGTTCGGCGGGAGCGCCACGGCGCCGAGTCCGTTCAGACTGCGCTGGCGGCGCGGTCCTTGGCCACCTCGTCGAGAAGCTGGTACTCCTCGCCCGTGTCCGCCCAGTCCTCGAACTGGCTGACACCGAGGGTGTCGAACCGGGCCCGCAGCCAGCCGTCGTTGGCGTCGAGCAGGCCCAGCTTCTTGCAGTTGGGCACGATCTTGCTGAAGAGGAGCTGCTGGAACGGATCCTTGTTCTTCAACTCCGGGTCGTCCTCCTTGAACACCCGGATCGCCTCGCTCGGGGCCACCCCCATCCGCTCCCAGATCTCCTGTTGCAGGAACCGGTCGCGCATCCGCACCGCGGCCTCGAAGGCGAACTCCTGGCGCTCGAGCAGCTCGGCGTCGGTGAGCTGGGCGTAGTACTCCTTGAGCGAGAGCACGCCGAAGGCCACGTGGCGGGCCTCGTCGCTCATCACGTAGCGCAGCAGCTGCTTGAGCAGCGGGTCCTGCGTGGTCTGCTGAGCCAGGCCGAAGGCGGCCAGGGCGAGGCCCTCGACCATGATCTGCATGCCGAGGTAGGTCATGTCCCAGCGCGAGTCGGCGATGATGTCGTCGAGCAGCATCTTGAGGTGGTGGTTGATCGGGTAGTGCCCGTCGAGCTTGGTGTCGAGGTACTTGGCGAAGACCTCCACGTGGCGGGCCTCGTCCATCACCTGGGTGGCGGCGTAGTACTTGGCGTCGATCCACGGCACCGTCTCGACGATCTTGGCGGTGCACAGCAGGGCGCCCTGCTCGCCGTGGAGGAACTGGCTGAGGCTCCACTGCTGTCGTTGCACGCCGAACTGCAGCCAGTCGTCGTTGGTCCACGAGGCCAGGGCGGTGCCCTTCAGGTCGATGCCGACCGAGGCGATGCCCTCGACCGTGGGGGTGAGCACGCTCTGGCGAGCGAGGGACTCGGGATCGACGGGCGTCGACCAGTCGAGGTCGGTCTCCCCGTTCCACTGCGAGGTCTTGGCCTTCTCGTAGAGCTTGCTCAGCGGCAGCCGGGTGCGCTCGTAGTCCCACGTGAAGATGGTGTCGGCGTTGTCGGTGACGACGTGGATGGTCTCGTCGACGTCGGTGTTGGTCAGGGCCAGGATGGCGTCGAGGTCGTCGACATCGTCTCGGCCGAGGATCTCGGCGTCTGATCGGGCCATGGCTGGAGTCCCCCGGTTGGTGTGGACGGTGTCCCGCCGAGCGGCCGGGACATGACGACGGTCATGCTACGGGCCGGGCGTCGGTGATGGTCGCCGGGCGCTCAGGCGAGAGGTGCTGCGATCGTCGTCCCGCGGTGACGGGGACGCGTTGCGGCGAGGACCACGAGCCAGACGACGAACACCACGCTCACGACGAAGAAGCTCGGTGGCAGGTTGACCATGGTCGACAGTGTGAGACCGCCGACGACGCCGAAGAGGCCGATGGCGGTGCCGAGCAGGGCGACGCGCATCGGACGGGCGGTGATCCGCAGCGCGGTGGCCGACGGCGTGACGACGAGGGCGAAGAGCAACAGGGTGCCCACGACCTGGACGGCCATGGTGATCACGAGGGCCAGCAGCACGAGGAAGGCGACGCCGAGCATCCGCACCCGCACGCCTCGTGCCTCGGCCACGTGCTCGTCGACCGAGGCGAAGGTGAGCGGCCGCGCGATGAGGGCGAGGGCGGCGATCACGACCGCACTGAGGACGCCGAAGGTCACCAACTCGTCGGTGGAGATGGCGAGGAGATTGCCGAACAGGACGTTCGTGATCGTGTTGGCGTTGCGGCTGGCCAGGGAGTTGAACAGCACGCCGAGCCCGGTGGCGAAGGCCAGGATCGTTCCGGTCGACACCTCCCGGTCGGCCACCTGTCGGCCGAGCAGGCCGATGGCCAGTGCCCCTCCGATGGTGAACACCGCGAGGCCGAGCGTCACCGGTACCCCGATCAGGATCGCTCCGGTGGCCCCCGGGAAGCCGATGTGGGCGAGTGCGTGCGCGGCGAAGGCGTGTTGGCGGATCACGACGAAGTAGCCGAGAAGACCGGCGGCCACCGCGACGACCGCTCCGCCGATCAGCGCGTTGCGCATGAAGTCGGACTGGAGCACTTGCCACCAGTTCGACTGGAAGCTCACCTCGGCGAGCGTTCTCATGGTGCGCTCCGGGTGAAGAGGTCGCCGGTGGCCGTGCGCACGACCCGGACCTGGGTGCCGTAGAGGTGGGTGAGCAGTTCCTCGTCGACGACGTCCCCCACGACGCCGTAGTGGGCGTGGCCGTCGAGGAGGTAGATGGCGCCGTCGAGGACCGAGAGGAGCGGGTTGAGGTCGTGGGCCACGATCACCACCGTGACCCCGCGTTCCGAGCGGAGTCGATCGAGCAGGTCCACGATGTTCGCGCTGGTTGCGCAGGTCCAGGTTGGCGAGGGGCTCGTCGAGCAGCAGGATCTCCGGATCGCCGACCAGTGCCTGGGCGATGGCCACCCGCTGTTGTTGTCCCCCGGACAGCTCCGCCATGCGCCGGTCGGTGAAGCCGACGGCTTCGACCGACTCCAGTGCGTGGTCGATGCGGCGGCGGTCCTCGGGGGAGAGGCGGCCGAGCCCCCACCGGCGGCCCACGAGCCCGAGGGCGACGAGATCACGGGCCCGTACGGCGTTGCCGACCTTGGCCGTGTAGTTCTGGGGCACGTAGCCGATGCGGTCGTCGCCCTGGCGCGGGGGCCGGCCCAGGACTTCGATGCTGCCGTGGCTGACCGGGAGCAGACCGAGCAGTGCGTGGAGCAGCGTCGTCTTGCCCGAGCCGTTGGGGCCGATGGCCGCGACGATGGCTCCCCGGTCGATCGCCATGGTGCCGTGCGACCAGATCGGCCGACCGCGGCGCTCGACGGTGACGTCGTGCAGGAGGAGGGCGGGCTCGTCGCCGTTCCCCGAGGCGGTGGTCATGTCAGGACAGGGCGTCGCGCAGGGCTTGGAGCTGGGCCAGCTGCCAGGCCACGAACGAGTCGACCCCGGGTGGGAGTGTCTCGGTCACCTCGATCACCGGGACCCCCGCGCCGTCGGCGACCTCGCGCAGCTGTTCGGGGACCGAGCCCTCGGTCTGCGTGTTGAACACCAGCACCGTCATCGAGCCGTCGCGCAGGGCTGCCTGGAAGGCCGCCACGTCGCCCGGGGCCGGGTCGGATTCGTTGGCCGCGGCACGGCGGAACCCCTCCGGCGTGACGTTCTCGAGGCCGATGGCGTCGGCCATCGGGTCGAACACCGACTCGGTGGCCCCGAACGGTCGTCCCGCCGCCGATGAGCGGAGGGCGGCGATCTCCGCGAGGTACGGGGCCAGCTCGTCGGTCCAGTCCGCGGCGCGCGCGGCGAAGTACCCGGCCGCGGTCGGCTCGAGCGCGCTCAGCTCGGTGCTGATCGCCGAGGAGACGGCGACGACGTCGTCGGGGTCGTACCAGAGGTGCGGGTTGTCGTCGTCGGTCACGTCGGCCTCTTCTCCGGCGTCGACGATCGCCGGACGGGGGCTGAGCGCATCGGCCGCGTCGGCCGCCCAGTGGTCGTAGTCCATGCCGTTCACCACGACGAGTCGGGCGTCCCCGAAGGCACTGATGTCGGCTGCGGTGGGCTCGTAGTCGTGGGGGTCGCCAGACGATCCCTGGATGATCGTGGTGACGTCGACGCAGGTGCCACCGAGTTGCTCGACGATGTTCCCCCACTGGTCGACGGAGACCACGACGGGGATCGGCTCGACCGGGCAGGGGGCCGGAGCGGTGGACGACACTGACGATGTCGCGGTCGTGGGCACCGAGCTCTGCTCGCCGACGTCCGTCGTCTCTCCGCATGCGGTCGCCGAGACGACCAGGGCCAGGATCAGTCCGAGGAGGGGGACACGCCGGTGCATCCGCCCAGACTAAACGGGAGCGATTCTCATTACAACTCTGCTGGGGGTGATGCGGTTCTCAGTGATTCTCATTGGTAGGGTCGGGGTTGTGCGCGCCGACCTCCACGAGATCACTGCCGAGCGACTCATGTCCGACGGTCAGCGCTACACCCGAAACCGGCAGGCGATCGTGACGATCCTCGGTGACGCCGTCCGTCCTCTCGCTCTCTCGGAGGTGCTCTCGGTGGGGCCCGATCTGGCTCAGAGCTCGGTGTACCGCAACCTGGCGGTGCTCGAGGAGGCCGGCGTGGTCCGGCGGGTCGCCGCAACCGACGAGTTCGCCCGCTACGAGTTGGCCGAGGACCTCACCGAACACCACCACCACCTGCTCTGCTCGGAGTGCGGTGCCGTCGAGGACTTCGTCCTGCCTGCCCGCGTCGAACGGTCGGTCGAGTCGGCGCTGACCGCCGTCGCCGCCACCGCCGGTTTCGAGGGGACCCATCACCGACTCGACCTCGTCGGCCGCTGCGCCAACTGCGTCATGACACCACGATCCGGAAACGGGGAGAGCCTCTGATGTCAGAGCACGAGGCCCATGTCGGCCATGAGCACGAGCACGTCCACGGCCCCGAGTGCGGCCACGTCGCCGTGCGGCACCGCGATCACGTCGATTACATCCACGACGGCCACGCCCACCACGACCACGAAGGCCACTGGGACGAGTGCGACGCCGAGGTCCTCCACGTGATGCACGTCGCCCACCCTCACGAGCACGGCCCGGGCTGCGGTCACGAGGCGGTCGCGCGACGGGGACCATCTCGACTACCTCCACGACGGGCACCGCCACGCCGCACACGACGGTCACTGGGACGAGCACTGACCCCGGGCCCGGTCCGGCTCGACCCTCCGCCCCGACCCGTTCCGGGCCGCGACCCACCCCTACAGTCGCCTCGGTGAGGTGCCCCGTTCCGCCGCGGGTGAGCGACCGGCGGCGAGCCGTCTCGTGACGAGAGCGACTGCGATGGTCCGCGTGGCCGCCCGGGGTGCGCTCGCGCACCGCGTGCGGCTCGTGGCCACTGGCCTGGCGGTCGTCCTGAGCGTCGCGTTCATGGCCGGCACCCAGGTGCTGGGCGACACCGTTCGGGTCAGCCTCGGTGAGATCTGGTCGGATGCCTATGCCCGCGTCGACGTCGTGGTGCGCTCCGACCGCGTCGTGGGTCTCGACGACCGCGGGACCAGGGACCGCATCGACGCCGGCCTGGTCGAGGCCGTCCGGGCCGTCGACGGGGTGGCGGGCGCAGAGGGGTCGATCCAGGCCGAGCCTCGCGTCCTGACCGCCGAGGGAGTGGCTCTGCGTGACAGTCGCGTCGGTGCCGCCACCTGGGCTCTCGACTGGCCGTCCGAGCCTGCCCTCAACGGCTGGACGCTCCTCGAGGGTCGTGCGCCGACCGGCCCCGCCGAGGTGGTGCTCGACCCCACCACTGCCGCCGAGGGGGGCTACGCGATCGGTGACGAGGTCACGTTCGTCGTGGCCGGTGAGCCGGTCGTCGCCGAGGCGGTGGGTCTCGTGGCCTTCGAAGGGGGCACCACCTACGGGGGTGTGCCCGCAGTGCTGGCCGAGCAGACGTGGCTGGCCTCGGTGGCGGGCGAGCCCGGGAAGGTGGACCGCATCGACGTCGTCGCCGCCGCCGGAGTGACCCCCGAACAGGTGGCGCAGCGTCTCTCCGCCGCCGGACTCGACGAGGTCGAGGTCCTCACGGGTTCCGCCCTCACCGAGGAGCGGCGCAACGCCATCGGTCAGGTCGTGGACCTGTTCGTCCAACTGGTGTCGGCCTTCGGCGCGATCGCGCTGTTCGTTGGGGCGTTCCTCATCGTGAACACCTTCACCATCATCGTGACCCAGCGCACCCGGGAGCTCGCGCTGTCGCGCGCCCTCGGCGCGTCGCGGGCGCAGGTGCTCGCCTCCGTGGTCGTCGAGGCCTTCTTGGTCGCCGTGGTGGCCGCAGCCATCGGTGCTGCCGCGTCCGTCCCCGTGGCCGTGGCCCTGCGCGGGCTCATCGGGCGCTTCGGCTTCTCCCTCCCGACCACCGACCTCGTCGTCACGCCCGCGGCCTTCGTCGTTCCCGTCCTCCTCGCGGTGGCCGTCACCTGCGCAGCCGCGTTGGTGCCGGCCTGGCGGGCGTCGCGCACGGCCGCGGTCGAGGCGATGCGCAACGCCACCGTCGAGCGGGTGAGAGGGGTGGTCCTGCGACTGTTCCTCGGTGCGTTGCTCGCCGCGGGCGCTCTGGCATTGGTCGTCCGGGCGCTCGGGGAGCGAAGCGACGCCGCCACCGCCATCGTCCTGGCCGCAGCGGTTCCCGCGGTGATCGGGTTCGCCGTCGCCGGACCGGTCATCACCCCGCCCGTCGTCTCGTGGCTGGGGGCGCCGCTGGCCCGCGCCACGGGGGTGACGGGACGGCTGGCGCAACGCAACGCCCTGCGCAACCCGGGCCGAACGTCCTCCACCGCGGCTGCCTTGATGATCGGCGTGAGCCTCGTCGCGGTGATCGCCGTGGCCTCGGCCTCCTTGGCGTCGACCGTCGCTCGCGTGGTGGAGCAGACCGTGCAGGGCGACTACGTCGTGTCCTCGGGGGCGGGAGGGGTCAGCGTCGACGTCGCTCCGACGCTGGCCACGCTTCCCGAGGTGGAGGCGGCGGTGGGCGTCCGCCTGGGCACGGTGACCGTCGACGGGGACCGACAGTTCGTGCTCGCCGTCGACCCGGCCGAAGCCGGGGGCCTGATCGACCTCGACGTCACCGAGGGATCGTTCGATGCCCTCGGCGACGGCACCCTCGCCGTCGCCCGGAGCCAGGCCGAGAACGACGGGGTGGGCCTCGGCGACGAGGTCGTCGTCGAGTTCCCCTTCGGGGCCAGCACCACGGCCACGATCGGCGCGGTCTACGACCGGGGCCTGACCCGCAACGGCGAGTACCTCTTCTCCCACGCCGGGTGGGATCCCTACCTGCCGCCATCGGCCCGCATCGATGCCCGGGTGCTCGTGCTCCTGGCCGATGGTGTCGAGGCCGACTCTGCCGATTCGGCCCTGACCGCTGCTCTGCAGCCGTGGCCGGGTACCGAGGTCCTCGCCGTGGGTGCCTACCGTGACCAACAGGTCGACCAGGTCGTGAGTCGGATCTCGTTCCTGTACGTGCTCCTCGGGCTCTCGCTCCTGGTCGGGCTGCTCGGAATCGCCAACACGTTGTTGCTCGGCGTGTACGAACGCACCCGCGAGCTCGGTCTGTTGCGCACCGTGGGGGCGCAGGCCCGTCAGCTGGGGGTGACCGTCCTGCAGGAGGCTGTGGTGATCGCCGCTCTCGGTGCCGTGGCCGGTCTGGTGCTGGGTGTCGCATTGGGATGGGCGATGGTCGACACCCTGCGCTTCGACGATCGGATCGAGGTCACCCTTCCGCTGATCGTGCTGGTCGGGATCGGGGTGGGTGCGGTCCTGGCCGGCGTCGTGGCCGGTCTGGTGCCGGCGCGTCGGGCCGGTCGCCTCGACGTCCTCGCCGCCGTCGCCGAGGAATGAGGTCGCAGGCTCAGAGCGCCTCGTCGGCGGCGCGCCGCCCGGGGCGGACGGGGGTCGCCGACGGCAGCTGCACCGTGAACCTGGCGCCGCTGAGCACGGGGTCGTCGTCGACGACGATCGTGCCGCCGTGTCGGGTCGCGATGCTCGCGGCGATGGCCAGCCCGAGGCCCGCCCCGGCGCCGTCGGCGGTGCGGGCGTCGTCCAGGCGGGTGAAGCGTTCGAAGATCCGCTGTCGATCGGCCACGGGCACGCCGGGCCCGTCGTCGGCCACGGTCAGCGTCACTGTTCCACCAGCCTCCGTGACCGTGAACGTGACCCGACTCCGTGCATGGCGGGCGGCGTTCGAGCTGAGGTTCTCGACGAGGCGTCGGAGAGCCTCGGCACGACCGAGCACCTGACCGGCCGACACGGCCGACGTGTCGACGGTGAGGTCGTGGGCGAGGCCCAGGACGTCGGCCTGGGCCAGCACGACGTCGTCGAGATCGACCGCGTGGGCGGCACCAGGAGCCGTGGCGTCCTGAGAAGCCAGCTCCAGCAGCTGCTCGACCAGGGCCTGGAGTCGGACGATCGCCGCGATCGTGGCGGCGTCGTGGGCCTCGAGATCCTCGCCGGCGAGCGGCCGGGTCTCGACGAGGGCCCGAACGGCCGCCACCGGGCTGCGCAACTCGTGGCTGGCGTCCGCCACGAGCTGGCGCTCACGATGCGATGCCGCCTCCAGGCGATCGAGCATCCCGTTCATGGTGATGGCCAATCGGTCGACCTCGTCGCCCGTTCCCGGCTCGGGGACTCGCAGGGCCAGGTTGCGGTCGGTGATCTCGCCCACCGATGTCCGCATCGTGTCGATCGGTCTCAGCGCGCGACCCACGCCGACCCAGACCACCAGTCCGAGACCACCCGTGATCAGCGGGACGAGCACCAGCAGCGACCAGCGCACGACGCGCACGGACTGCCGGAGTTGTGCCTCGGAGCGGGCCACGACGAGCCAACGACCCTGACCGCCGATCGGGGTGACTGCGACGCGCAGCTCGCCGAGGTCGGGATCGTCGACGGAGAACGTCTGCGTTCCGGCACCTGCAGCCTCGGGTGGGCCGATGATGGACCGTTCGCCCGTGGGGTCGGCCCCCGAACTGCTGCTGAGCACCGCGCCGTCGGCGTCGACGACCTGCACGACGAGATCGGGCCGGCGAGCGAGCTCGGGCGCGGCCCGACGTGCCGTCAGCGTCACGAGCAGCTCGGTCTCGTTGGCCAGGCGACGGTCGAGCTCCCGTACGAGCCCGACCCGCATCACGGTCAGCAGGGCGACGGCGGTGAGGGTCAGCACGAGTCCGACGGCGATCGTGGCCACGAGCGTGATCCGGGTGCGGATCGGGAGCCCCGATCGCTTCGGGACTGCAGGGCGATCCGGCGGCGGCGGTCCGAACGGGCCCGGCGGCTGCGTGGGTGGGCGATCCGGGAATCCCTGCGCGGTCACGAGCGGACTCGATAGCCGACGCCGCGGACCGTCTCGATGGGGTCGCGCAACGTGTCGCGGCGGAGCTTCCGGCGCAACCGCCCGACGTACACCTCGACGATGTTGGGGTCACCCGAGAAGTCCTCGCCCCACACGTTGTCGATCACCTGGGTCTTGGACACGGTGTCCCCGCCGCGGGAGAGCAGGAACGCCAACACGTCCATCTCGCGGGCCGTGAGCTCGATCTCGCCGTCGCCGTGCCAGCACCGGTGGGTCGTGGGATCGAGGCGTAGGGCGCCGAGCGTGAACGGGGCGCCGCCGTCGGAGCGGGGTCGGCGCAGCAGCGCTTTGACCCTCGCCACCAACACGATCATCGAGAAGGGTTTGGTGAGGTAGTCGTCGGCGCCGGTCTCGAGGCCTTCGGCGATGTCGTACTCGCCCGTCTTGGCGGTGAGCATGAGGATCGGTGTCCAGATCCCCGCGGCGCGCAGCGCGGCGCAGATCCGGTAGCCGTTCATGGTGGGCACCATGATGTCGAGCACGATCAGGTCGTAGGTGTCCGACTGCGCCATGGCCCAACCGTCGTGCCCGTCGGCGGCGAGGTCGACGGAGAGTCCCTCGGCCTCGAGGGCGCGTTGCAGGCCGATGGCCACACCTTCTTCGTCCTCCACCACCAGCACGCGCACCTGACGCCTCGTTCTCCCGGGGACCGCCAGATGGGAGTATCCCTGCTGTTGCCGCCCCTGCGCCGGACGGCCGGCGCCGGCGGTTCAGGATGGAGTCAGCGCTCGGGTGGACGCTGCGCGGACCAACCCCCGAACCAGACCCGTGGAGGTCCCGTCATGCGCTTCACCAAGACCATCGCCGCCGTCAGCCTCACCAGCGTCATCGCCCTCGGCGGCGTGGGCGTGGCGTCGGCTCAGGCTCCGTCTGCCGATCCGAGCTTCACCATCGAGGTGTCCTGTGCCGACGCACAGGCCCGGGTCGACCGTGTGGAGACCCGCCTCGTCACCATCGAGGAGCGTCTCGCTGCGGCGACGTCGAAGCGAGACGAGTTGGCGGCGGCGGGCCGCACCGGCCTCGCCGATCGCCTCACCGCCCGGATCGATGCGGTCACCGAGCGGCTCCCGGCGGCCCAGGCACGGATCGAGCGGATCTCGCGCCTCCTCGCGGAGAAGTGCCCGGAGGTCTGATCGCCCCGGCTGTCACCCGAGTGGGCCGAACTGGTGTTCGATAGCTTCGGGGGATGGACACCCGGCCGGCCGCGACGATCCTGCACGCCGACCTCGACGCGTTCTATGCCTCGGTCGAGCAGCTCCTCGATCCTGCGCTCCGGGGGCGACCGGTGGCTGTCGGGAGCGGAGTGGTGCTGGCCGCGTCCTACGAGGCGAAGGCCGCAGGGGTACGTACCGGAATGGCGGGCTGGCGGGCCCGTCAGCTCTGTCCGGACCTGGTGGTCGCAGGCGGGCACTTCCGTGAGTACCAGCGGTTGGGCGACCTCGTCATCGACGTACTGCGGGACTACACCCCGCAGGTCGAACGGATCTCGATCGACGAGGCCTTCCTGGACGTGACCGGTTCGGTGCATCTCTTCGGTCCGCCGGATCAGATCGCTGCCGGTATCCGCCGTCGAGTCCTCACCGAGGTCGGTCTCGCCATCTCGGTCGGTGCGGCCACCACCAAGCACCTGGCCAAGGTGGCGTCGCAGGTCGCCAAGCCCGACGGCGTCGTCGTGGTCCGGCCGGGGGACGAACTGGCCTTCCTCGAACCGTTGCCGGTGGACCTGTTGTGGGGGGTCGGACCGGTCACCCGGGACCGTCTGGCCTCGCGAGGCATCCGGACCGTCGGTCAGCTCGGCCGCAGCGATCCGCACGTCCTCAGGAGCCTCCTCGGTGTGGCGACGGGCGCCAAACTCGGCGCGTTGGCCGTCAACGCCGACCCGCGGTCGGTCGAAGGCCGGCGCTCGGCCCGTTCGGTGGGCGCGCAGTCAGCGTTGGGTCGCCGTCGCGCCACCGACGAAGTGGTCCTCACCACGCTCGGCTTCCTGGCCGACCGCGTGGCCAGCCGCGTGCGAGCGAAGGGTCTCGCCGGGCGCACGGTCACCGTGCGGGTCCGGTTCCCTGCGTTGCGCTCGGTGACCCGGTCGCGCACGCTTCCCCTCCCGATCGCGACCACCCGCACCATCACCGAGATCGGCGTCGAGCTGGTGGGCCGCGCCCTCGCCGACCATCCGGAGGAGCGCGAGGTCACGTTGTTGGCCGTCTCGGTCTCGGGGCTCACCGCGGCGAGCGATCCACAGCTCGAGCTTCCCCTCGGACTGGAGGGCGATCGCTTCAGGCCCGGATCGCCCGTCGGCGCCGATCGGTCCGCGGTCGATCACGCCGTCGATCGGGTCCGTGCTCGGTTCGGACGTGCTTCGGTGGGCTATGCCCGCGCCGCATTCCGCTCGGACTCCGGTGTGCCCGACGAGTTCAGGGAGCTGGCCGAAGGCGACGGCACGGAATGACCGGATGTCCCTACGCGAGCGCCGCCGCCACGGCGGCACCGGTGACCGCCGCGTTCAGGTACGGCTCCGGATCGTGGGCTCGGTGGCCGTTGTCGACGCGGCGGTCCTCCACGTCGCCGAAGAGCGGCGCGAGCTGCGAAACCGCCGCCGCCTTGTCGCCCACGGCGGCGATGTTCACCCACCGACGAACCGATCCGGGCCAGGCCCCCGTTCCGTCGACGGGGGTCGGGTGCAGTCCACCGAAGACCATCGGGACGCCGAGAGGTGACCCGAGGGTGATGAGTGTGTCGACCGCCCATTCCGGACAGGCGCACAGCGCCGACCACGCGACGATCGAGCCCAGCGAGTGACCGATCACCACCCGGGTGTCGGCACCGACCACGGCCCGCATGCGATCGAGGATCTGGTCGCGCAGGTTGGGGTTCGTGGCCATGGTCGTCACCATGTCGACCGTCCGGTCGAACACGGCGGCGTTCGCGGCTTGGCTGAGGGCGGCGAGGCCGTCCTCGCCCCCGAGGTTCGACAACGATTCGGCGATACCGGCCCTCGACGCCTCGAAGTCCGCGTCGTCGACCTCCGGGTCGCGGCGGAAGAGGTCGCCGTAGAAGCACACGGCCACGTCGGCGTCGTCGACGACGGCATCGTTGTGCCAGAGGCCGTCGCGCAGCGCGGGTAGCCATCGGGCCTTGAGTTCGTTCGGTCCCCACAGCTCGTTGAAGGCGCCGTGCACCATGACGATCCGTGCCATGCCTGCTCCTCGTTCGGATGGGTTCATGCTCGTCGGGGGCGCCGGTCGCCGACAAGTCCGCGGTCGTGCGCCGGGGCGAATGGTGCCATTCGTTGCACAGTGCAATGCTTCGCACATGCAATCGAAGTCCGATGGCTTTGCCGACGCCGCACTCAGTGCGTCGCGGGTGTTGGTGTCCATCGCGGCTCGGTCGATCGCCGAGAAGGCTCACGAGGTCACCTTGGCGCAGTTCCGGGCTCTCGTGGTGCTCCAGAGCCGCGGCCCGCAGTCCCTCCAGGATCTCGCCACCGAGCTCGATGTCGTGCCGTCGACCGCCACGAGGATGTGTGACAGGTTAGTTGACAAAGGATTGGTGAGCCGCTCGCTGACGGAGCAGGATCGACGCAAGATCCGCCTCGAGGTCACCGATGCGGGGCGCGACGTGGTCGCCGCGGTGTCGAGGCGTCGTCGGTCGGAGATCCGCCGGATCGTCGCCCAGATGGATCTGGAGCATCGGGAGTCCCTCGTCGAAGCGATGGAGGCCTTCTCGCTCGCTGCCGGCGAGGTCCCCGAGTCGCAGTGGTATCTCGGGTGGACCTGAGCGAGGCGCGCGGCCGGCTCCCCGGTCGCCCCAACCTCCGTCCGCAGCGCACGCTCCTGCTGTCCGGCCTGACCGGGGTGGTGACCGGTGTCGGCGTCGCAGGGTTCGAATGGGTCACGGCAACCCAGTTGTTCGAGCACGTCGTCGAAGCTCCTCTCGCCCTCCAGGCCGCCGCGCTGGCCGTCGGGTTGCTGGTGGCCTTCGCCTCGTTGGCCTGGCTGGCGGGCGGTGCATCATCGGGAACGGCCGACGAATACATCCGCAACTTCCATCAGCCGGAGCGCCTCTCCATGCGACCGGTGGCCGGACGCATGCTCGCCGGCGTGGCCACTCTGGGCTCCGGAGGCTCGCTCGGATTCGAGGGCCCGTCGCTCTACCTGGGGGCGGTGGTCGGCACCGCCATCCAGACCCGCTGGTCGCGGCTGTTCTCGCGGGACGACTCGAAGGTGCTGATGGTGGCTGGCGCCGCCGCAGGTGTCGCGGCCATCTTCAAGGCGCCCGCCACCGGGGCGGTGTTCGCGCTCGAGGTCCCGTTCCGCGACGACACCGCCCGTCGGGCGCTCCTGCCGGCCCTCGTCGGGGCGGCGAGCGGCTATCTCACCTACGTCGCCATCATCGGCACGGCGCCACTCTTCCGGATCGACGGTGCACCGCCGTTCGACCTCCGAGAGCTGGGCGGAGCCATTCTCCTGGGGCTCCTCTGCGGCGTCGGTGCCCGGGGCTTCGCCTGGGTGGTCGGGACGGCGAAGCGCCTCGCCACGAGAGGACACCCGCTGGTGCGGATCGGCGGGGCGTCAGGCGTGCTCATCGCGCTGATGCTCTTGTCCAATGCCCTGACGGGCGAGAGCCTCTCGACCGGCTCGGGCTATCGCATCCTCGAGTGGGTGACCGAGGATCGCAGCCTCTGGCTGATCATCGCCTTGCTGGCGATCCGGACCCTCGCCACCGGTGCGACGTTGTCGGGCGGCGGTGTCGGGGTCTCTTCATCCCGCTGGTCGTCGCAGGAGCGCTCGTCGGTGATGCGACATCGGCGGCGCTGGGTGACACGTCCAACCTCTTCACGCTCATCGGGGTGGCGGCGTTCCTGGGAGCCGGCTACCGAACTCCTCTGGCCGGTGTGGTGTTCGTCGCCGAGGCCACCGGGCGGCCCGGCTTCATCGTCCCCGGCCTTTTGGCCTCCGTCGCTGCGCAGCTCGTGATGGGTGACGTCTCGGTCTCGGCGTACCAGGCCCGCCGACGGGTCGGGCACCTCGAACGGCGCTTCCTGCTCTCCATCACGACGGCGATCAACGCGGACGTGCGCACGGTGCCGTCGGACGCGACTCTCGAGGAGTTCCAGCAGCATCTGCTCCTGACCCGCAAGGTCGACGTGCCCGTCGTCGACGGTGACCGCTACCTGGGCATGGTGTCGGTCCACGACCTGCAGGCGGCGAACGAGGAGGACTGGTCGGTCGCCACGGTGGCCGACGTGCTCAACGGCGACTGGCCGTTGGGGTCGACCGAGTGGACCCTCGAACAGGCGATCACCGCCATGGAGGACGCCGACGTCGATGTCCTCCCGGTGGCTGATGGCGACACCTTCGTGGGCATCGTCACCACCTCGGACATCGTCCGCCTCGACGAGATCCTCGGGGACCGGCGCAGCGAGGAGTGATCGTCCGCAGGGAAGGTTTCGCCGGCGCAGAGGGTTCACTCTCCCGTCGTCACCCCGTGAGATGCCCCCCGAGACGGCCCCCGGCGACTTCGAGGCCCTGGCCTCCACCGGCGTCGTCGTGTTCTGGCGACGGGGCTGTGGGTTCTGCATGATGCTGCGGCGCGGCCTGAGGAAGGCCGGCTTGACCACCGTCGAAGTCGACATCTGGCAGGACCCCGAGGCGGCGGCCTTCGTGCGTCGACACGCTCGCGGGAACGAGACCGTCCCGACCGTTGCCGTGGGCGGGGAGGTCATGGTGAACCCGTCGGCCCGTGCCGTCGTGGCGGCTGCCCGCGCGGCCGGTGTGGCCGGAACGCTCGACTGAGCTCCGACCCTGCGTTGCGGATGGTTCCCGACCTCCGGGTCGGAGATGGCCGCAGACCGGATCCCGTGCGAGCACCTATGGTTCCCCGGTGAGCGAGGACTCCGTCGCGGTGTGGATGCCGCGACCCGCTGCCGGACGGGTGGCGGATCCGAGCCTCCATGACCCGGGGGAGAACTGATGGCATCGAAGGTTGGGCAGTACTGCATCTGGGTGAGCGACCTGGAGCGCTCGGTGCGCTTCTACGAGGACATCATCGGGCTCAAGGAGCAGTCCCGCACCGAGATCCCCGGGGTCAAGGAAGCGGTCCTGGCCGCCGACGACGGCGGTGGGCGGCTGCAGCTGGCGCATGCCTGGGAGGATCCGAAGCCGATCGATCACGGCAACGCCCTGTGGAAGATCTACATGATCGTCGACGACGCCATGGGCATCCACGACGCCGCGGTCGCTGCGGGTTTCACGTCGACGATGGTCCCGGAGCGTCTCGAGCGCTGGCCCGTGATCGTGGGCTTCATCAACGATCCCGACGGTTACAGCATCGAGCTGATGCAGTACGTGGAGGGCTGAGGTGAAGATCTCCTGCGGAATCGTCCCCTCGGTCGATTCCGTCGAGCACGCCCAGCTGGCCGAGGAGCTCGGCTACGACCGGGCCTGGCTCTACGACTCACCGGCCATCTACCTCGACATCTGGGCGACGCTCGGCCGCCTCGCCGAGCGCACCGAACGCATCGGGCTCGGCACCGCCGTGCTCGTGCCCAGTCTCCGCAGCGTCATCGCGACGGCGTCCGCGATCGCCACCATCGAGGCCGCGGCCCCCGGCCGGCTCGCCTGTGCGTTCGGCACCGGGGCCACTGCTCGTTGGACCCTGGGCAAGGATGCCCTCACGATGGCCGAGACCGGCGAGTACCTCCGCCAGCTCCGCGGGCTGTTGGACGGCGACGTGGTCGACGTGGACGGCGAGGCAGTGCAGATGTGCCAGCTGCCGCAGTTCGGTCCGGCCCGCCCCATCGGCGTGCCGTTGCTGTTCAGCGTGCTCGGTCCGAAGGGCCAGGCCCTCACCCGTGAGGTGGCCGACGGCATCATGACCGTCGGGTTCGGGCTCGGGGGCTTCGACTGGAGCGCCCAGCTCGTGGTCGGCACCGTGCTCGATCCGGGGGAGGCCCTCACGTCGCGCCGGGTCCAGGACTCCGCCGGTCCCTGGTACGCGATCCTGGCCCACGGCGCCTGGGAGTCCGACCCCGCCGGGGTCGACGTGTTCCCGGGTGGCCCGGAATGGCGTGCCGCCCTCGAGGCCATGCGCCCCGAGGGCGAACGGCATCTGGCCGTTCACGAGGGTCACGCCACCACCGTCACCGACCTCGACCGGATCCTCGTCGAGGCGGCGGGTGAGGGTGTCGTCGGACTCGGCTGGGTGGCTGAAGCCGCAGGTATCCAGGACAAGCTGGCCGAGGCCGAGGCCTCGGGTTCGACCGAGATCGTCTACGCACCGAGCGGCCCCGACATCGAGCGGGAGCTGCGTACGTTTGCCGAGGTGGCAGGACTGTGACCGACATCGAGGCCAACAAGCAGATCGTCCAGCAGTTCTGGGACGCCCTGGCCGTGCGCGACTGGGGCGGGATGATGGCGCTGCTCACCGACGACGCGGACTACACCGACGTCGGTGTGCCGGGGCCGGGTGGCACCGGCCCCGAAGGGGTCGTCGCCCGGGTCCGCATCGGTCTCGAACCCCTGTCGGGCTACGAGCACCTACCCGGGACGAACATGATCGCCGAGGGCGACCTGGTGATGACCGAGCACACCGAGCGCTGGATCTTCCACACCGGTGAGGTGATCGACCACTCCTTCGTGTCGGTGACCGAGCTGCGGGACGGCAAGATCGCCCGCTGGCACGACTACTCGAACATCCCCAACATCACCGACAACGCGCCGCAGTGGTGGCTCGAGCACATCATCAACGCCTCCACGGAGGGCTAGAGCCGGTATCCGCCCGATCGGGCGTCCTCGGAAGCTGAACAGTCCCGAAACTCTCCCTCGGGGCCTCTGCGCTGCGGCCGGGCTGTCGTAGCGTCGTACGGGGCCCCGTCTGGGGCGCCCTTCCTGAGGGGGAACGATGGCGGCGAGCGATGCCCGAGACATGTCCCGGACGGGGACCGACCGGCTTACGGCCGGCGTCGACCGCTACGCCGGTCGATACGGACCGGTCGTCGCACGGTGGCTGCTGGGCCTGATGTGGCTCTCCAACGTCAACTGGAAGGTGCCGACGGAGTTCGGCGGTCTGCGCAACTTCATCCAGTTCGGCGTCGACCACCCTGTGGTCCCGGGATCGGCATGGGTGTTCGAGAACCTCGTGCTGCCGCAGATGGGCCTGTTCGGCTGGCTGACCCTCTTCGTCGAGGTGGGCGTCGCCGCGGCCCTGTTGAGCGGGCGGTTCCTGCGCACCGCGGCGGTCGTGAGCGCCGGCCTCTCGGTGGGAATCGGCCTGGCCGTGGCCAACGCGCCGGACGAGTGGTATTGGGCGTACCTGTTGATGCTCGGCCTGAGCATCGCGGTGCTGGTCCAGGCTCCCACCGCACGGCCGCACTCCTCCCGCCTCATGGGTGTGGTCGTGATCGGCTACGGCGTCGTCGTGGCCGTCACCAACTGGGCGGCCGGCTTCACCGGCGACGACAACGTGACCCGGACCCTCTTCACCGGGCGTAACGACATTCCCGACGAGTTCGCCTTCAACACCTTCTCCGGGTCGATCGCCCTGGGCCTGGCGTTCGTCGTGCTCGGGGTGATGGCCCTGTTCGTCGACCGGGCGCCCGACACCGTGCGGCGGGCGTCGGGCTGGGGGTTGGTGGCCATCGCCTCGATCCTGTTGTTGACCTACCGGGCCTCCCCGGAGACGCTGATCATCGGTCTCGGATCCCGCGGGTGAGCTGTGGGGTGCTGGCCATGCTGGGCCTGTCCTGGCTTCCGCGGCGCGCGCCCGATGGTCGTGTGCTCGAAACCTGACCGCCGGCTCGGGACCACCGGACCCCCCTGAGGGACCGGCCGGTAGTGTCGCTTCCGTGGGGGAACGCACGAGATGACCTGGCAGGGGCCCCCGCGGCCCGGATGGGTCCGGGCCGCCGACCGGGGTGACATCCCGTTCGTGGCCGAGTCCGCGGAGCGCCCGCTGCGGCGCGACGTCCTCCTCGACGAGGCCCGGGCGTCGCTGGGCCTCGGACCCGAGTCCGGCGTCGGCGCTCTCGACGGCGACGACTCGTTCCTGGAACCGCTCGACCTCGTGCTCGCCGCGCTCGAGGACGAGGCCCGACTCACACCCGTCGGCCGGTGGATGACCCGCCGCTTCCTCCTGCGACTGCTCGAGGTCCGGTTCCAGCTCGTCGCCTACGTGGCGACCGATCCGGCCGTGCGCGAGGAGGAGATCGTGGCGCCGGTGGTCGTGACGGGGCCTCCGCGTTCGGGGACCACCATCCTCTACGAGTTGCTCGCCCTGGACCCCTCCCTGCCGCGCCCGAGGGTTGGGAGCTGTTGCGGCCCGTGCCGCCGCCGTCACCCGAGCGGTTCCCCGATCCCGGGCGCCTGTTCCTCGCCGACCGCGAGCTGCGGATGATGGGCTCGGTGGTGTCGGGCCTCGACGCCCTCCACGTCTACGCCGGCCGGATGCCCAAGGAGTGCCTCTCGGCCATGTCGCTGGCCTTCCTGTCCGAGGAGTTCACCGCTCGCTACGACGTTCCGACGTATGCCGCTCACCTCTTCGCCGCCGATTGGTCGCCCGCGTACGAGATGCACCGCCTCGTGTTGCAGGTCCTGCAGCGGCGGATGCCGGGGACGTGTTGGGTGCTCAAGTCGCCGGTGCACCTCCACGCCCTCCCGGCTCTGCACCGCACCTACCCCGACGCCCGGATCGCCGTGACCCACCGCGACCCGCTGACCGTGCTGGCGTCGGTCACGAGTCTCGTCGCCAACCTGAGATGGTCCTTCAGCGACCACGTCGACGTGCCCGGCATCGCCGGCTACCACGCCGACCTGTATGCCCGGTCGCTCGACGGGCTGGTCGACGCGACGACAGCCGGAGTGCTCACCGGGGCCCTGACCGTCCACGGGCGCTACGAGGACTTCGCCGACGGTCCTCTCGCGGCGGTCCTCGCCGTGCGCGCCGGTCTGGGGCTCGACACCGACGACGATCTCCGCAGGACCATGGAGGCGCACCTCGTGGCGCGGCCGAAGGGTGTCCACGGAGAACACCGCTACGACGTCGCCGGGCTCGGTCTCGACCAACAGGCCACTCGGACCCGGTTCGCGCGCGCTACGAGCGGCGATTCGGTGCCGGTGCACAGGAGGTGCCGTCGCCGTGAGCACCCGCCGGCCCGGTCCGCCCTCGACCTCCGCGCTGGCCGCCGCGCTCGGCGATCGGCTGCCGTCCGCGACGGAGGTCGCTCCCGAGGCCGTCGAGCTCGTGGCCCGGACCCGGGAGCTGGTCGAGGCCGTCACCCTCACCGATGTCACGTCCGAGGAGCGTGCCGAGGCGGCCCGGCAGATCGCCGCGGTGACCGGTGCCCTCTCGGCTCGTCGGCGCTCCGAGCCGCTGTACCTGGTCCGCCACGACGACGGGCGACTCGAGAGCCTGTTGCAGGCCGGCTCGGGGCGCCTCAACCCGCAGTCCCCCCCGCTGGTGTGGATCGACCGGCCCACCGAGCCGCCCCTGGGGGCGGACCCCGTCCCCGTCACCGTGCGGGCGCGGTGCACGTACAGCGCGGCCCATGCCGGTTCACCGGGCCGGGTGCACGGGGGGGTGTTGGCCCTCACCCTCGACGAGGTGCTCGGCAACGCCGTCACCGCATCGGGGGCCTCGGGGCTGACGGTGGCTCTCTCGGTGCGCTTCGTCGGCCCGACGCCGGTCGACGAACCGGTCGAGCTGGTGGCCCGCTTCACGGGACGTGACGGCCGCAAGAGCCGGGCGACGGGCGAGGTCGTGGTCGACGGCGTGGTGACGGCGGAGGCGGACGCCCTCTTCATCGCGGTCGCCCCACCCATCGACGACGAAGTCGGATCCCCGTGACCGGCGAGTCGGGCGTCGAGGATCGGGTCGTCGTGATCACGGGCGCGTCGCGCGGGATCGGGCGTGGGCTGGCCCGTCACCTCGGAACGAACGGGGCACGCCTGGTGGTCACCGGTCGACGCCGGGATCGTCTGGACGCGTTGTCGGTGGAGCTCGGCGACCTCGGTGTCGAGCATCTCGCGGTCGCCGTCGACGTCGCCGACCGCGACGGGGCCTTCGCCCTGGCCGACAGTGCCGTCGACCGGTTCGGACGCATCGACGGGCTCGTGGCCAACGCGCAGACCTTCCGATCGGTCATGCCGCTCGAGGAGGTCGGGCCGGCCGACATCGACCTTCTCTACGACACCGGACCCAAGGGCACGCTGTGGTCGATGCAGGCGGTGTTCCCCCACATGCGCGAGCGGGGGTGGGGTCGTATCGTCACGATGGGATCGAACGGTGGCCTGCTCGGCGCCTCCGGCTACGGCCCCTATGCCTCTTCCAAGGAGGCCATCCGAGGACTCACCCGCGTGGCCGCTCGGGAGTGGGGTCGTCACGGCGTCGTCGTGAACTGCGTCTGTCCCGTCTCGGCGGGGCACCGTGCGCCACCCGCCGACGATCCCGAGCGGTCGGCCATCTGGGCGGCCACGTTCGCCGGTCAGCCGATCGCCCGTGACGGTGACGCCGAGGACGACATCGCCCCGGTGGTGGCGTTCCTGCTGTCCGACGCCTGTCGGTACGTCACCGGTCAGACGGTGATGGCCGACGGCGGCGCGATCATGCTGCACTGACGGGCCCTGCGGGTCGGCCCGCGGGTGGGGACGCCGTTCAGAACGGCCGGTTGCTGGCGGCGCGGATGTTGCTGCGCACGCAGATGCCGCTGATGTTGGAGGACTCGTCGGACGCCAGCCAGAGCACGGTGTTGGCCACTTCCTCGGGCTCGCTCAGGCGCTGCAGGTTGAGCCCTCGGGTGTGGGCTGCGACCCCGCCCGGCTGCTGGTCGACGTGGGCCAGCAGCGGTGCGGTGGCGGTCGGTCCCGGCGTCACGGCGTTCGCCCGGATGCCGTGGGGACCGTACTCCTGGGCGACCGTCTCCATGAGGTTGATGACGCCGGCCTTCGCCGCGGCGTACCCGCCGAGCCCGTATTGCCCGCCGATGCCCGCCCCCGACGACATGCTCACGATCGAGCCCCGCCCGGCATCGACCATCGGTGCGAGCACGGCCCGGGTGGCGAAGAACACCGAGTCGAGGGTGAGACGCTGCTGGAACCGCCAGTCGTCGTCGCTCAGCTCGCCGATCAGCCCCGAGCGCGACACTCCGACGTTGTTGTAGAGCACGTCGATCCGGCCGTGTCGTTCGATCGCTGCCGCCACCCAGGTATCGACGAAGGTGCTGTCGGCGGCGTCGCCGGTCATTCCCCCGACTTCGGCTCCGGTCGCCGCCAGCTCGGCGACCGTGGCATCGAGACCCGGGCCGTCGATGTCGACGAGCGACAGGCGGGCACCTTCGGCTGCCATCCGGGTGACCACCGCTCGGCCGATGCCCCTGGCCGCGCCGCTCACCAGCACCACCTTGTCGTCCATCCGGCGGGCCATGATGCGTCTCCTAGGTGCGGAAGCGCCAGGCCAGGTGCCGTCGACGCGCCGCCATCGTGGCGGCACGTTCGGCGGGCCCGACCGCGCGGTGGTCATGGGGAGGGCCGTGTCGATCTCCTCCGTGCCCACGAGGTGGGTCACGGGGGTCGGAGCCTCGTCGGCCCAGAAGCACCGGAAGTGCAACAGCCCGTTGCGTCGGCCGCCGGCGTCGAGCCAGTTGGCCACACCGGGGTCGGTGTGCGAGACGACCAGCCGAACACGCTCGTCGTCGTCGACGGCGAGTTGGGTGTGGTTGAGCGATGTCTGGCGTTCGGTGATGTCGAGCAACTCGAACCACGCCATCTCGTAGAGCTGGAAGGCCCAGTAGCGGGCCGCGGGTCGGGGCATCTCGACGACCAGGGCGTCGTCGGGTCCGAGATTCCAGAAGCAGAACCCGTAGCGGGCGGCGTCGAGGCCCTTGGCCAGGCCGAACACCGGAGCGAAGGCGTTGTCGATGTGGCCGGCGCGGTGTTCGAGCAGGTAGCGGTTCCAGTACTCGAGCGAGACCTCGACGCCGCGGACGCCCTCGTCGAGCCGCTCGCCGACGTCGGCCCCGGTCAGCCTGGACGCGGGAGCGGAGGCATCGTCGTCGATGCACTCGATGACGAACGTCGCCGGCTCACGGGCCTGCCAGTCGAAGTAGTACTCACGTATCGAAACGGTCATCGCGCCATCGGGCAGGGGTACCTCGCCACCGTCCCCGACGAGGATGTCGATGTCGTCGTCCGGGGCCAGCCCGAGGTCCGACGCGGTGATCTCCACCAGGGTTCCCCAGGTGTCCTGGTGCATGAACCCGGCCCGCACCGCCAGTACGAACTCCTCGCAACCGTGCATCTGCCCGGTGATGCGATAGCGGCGACCGGGCTGGACCCGGGCGTGACGGTAGACGTTGTCGGCGTTCGGTCCGCCCCACTGGGTGATGAGGTCGTTCTGGCGCTGGAAGGCCGGCCGCATCGGGTCGGCGTGGAAGAGGGACCACCCCAGCCAGCACAACGCCTGCTCGGCGAGGTGCAGTACGCCCTCGGTTCGGTCCTCGTCGCCCGAAGGGAACGGCGGACGGCCGAGGGCCCCTCCGACCCGCCCGAGGCGGGCGACCGACGCCTGCCACGCCGCGATGCTCGTCCCGTCCTCGGCCACGCCCCGACCCTACGACGATGCGGCCACGGCGTCGTTCGAAGCCTCCTCATGGCTCTCTGCAGGGCGACGACGACCGCTCGGAGTTCACACGGAGTTCCCCGTCGGTACCTCGTTCAGGGTCCCCGGCCCGTTACGGTCGGGGGATGTCCGGCGCCGATCCGATCGACGTGAGTGGCGCGTGGAAGCTCTCGCCGCTGGGCCTGCCGGTGGGGATCGAGGCCTGCCTGTTCGATCTCGACGGGGTGTTGACGCGGACCGCCGACGTCCACGCCGCGGCGTGGAAGGAGATGTTCGATGCCTACCTCGTCGCGCGGGCCGGGCGCGACGGACGGGAGCTGGCACCGTTCGAGCTCCCGTTGGACTACACCGCCCATGTCGACGGCAAGCTGCGCCAGGATGGCGTGCGCGACTTCCTGGCATCGCGCGGCATCGAACTCCCCGAGGGTACGCCCGACGACCCGCCCTCTGCCGAGACCGTGAACGGCCTCGGCAACCGCAAGAACGTCCTTCTGCTCGACCTCATCCACACCAGGGGCGTGGCGACCTACGAGCGGTCGGTGGCCTTCGTCCGCGCCGCAGCCTCCGCGGGGCTCCGACGAGCCGTGGTCTCGGCCAGTCGCAACTGCCAGGAGGTACTCCGGGCCGCCGGCATCGAGGATCTCTTCGAGGTGCGCATCGACGGCACGGTTGCCGCCGAACGAGGGCTTCCGGGCAAGCCTGCTCCGGACATGTTCCTCGCCGCGGCCGGTGCCCTCGGCGTGGATCGAACGGTCTCGGCGGTCTTCGAGGACGCGGTCTCCGGCGTGGCGGCGGGCCGGGCGGGTGGCTTCGCCTTCGTGGTGGGCGTCGACCGCGTCGGTCATGCTGATGCCCTCCGGGCCAACGGCGCCGACACCGTGGTCGATGACCTCGGCGATCTCATGGAGGATCGATGATCAGCGGTGACTTCTTCGAGGTGGAACCGTGGTCGCTGACCGAGAGGGAGCTCCATCAGGACCACCTCTCGCAGACCGAGTCGCTCTTCGCCCTCTCGAACGGTCACATCGGCCTGCGGGGGAACCTCGACGAGGGTGAGCCCAACGGCACACCGGGCACGTACCTCAACGGCTTCTTCGAGTCGCGACCCCTGCCCTACGCCGAGGCCGGGTACGGCTACCCGGAAGAGGGTCAGACCCTCATCGACGTCACCAACGGCAAGCTCATCCGCCTGCTCGTCGACGACGAGCCGCTCGACGTCCGGTACGGATGGCTCGAGCACCACTCCCGTAGCCTCGACTTCCGAACCGGCCTGCTCGACCGCAACCTCGAATGGCGTTCGCCGGCCGGGAAGGTGGTGAAGGTCCGCTCGACGCGGCTCGTGTCGTTCGTGCACCGTGCGATCGTCGCCGTCCGCTACGAGGTGACTGCGGTCGACGAACCTGTGCGCATCGTCGTGCAGTCCACCCTCGTCGCCAACGAGCCGACCGACGGTGAGACCGGTGACCCTCGTGCGGCGGCCGCCCTCAGAGCGCCGCTCGTCGGCGACTTCCACACCGCACAGGGCCTCGACGCCGCCCTCGGTCACCACACCCGCGCCAGCGGGCTGCGGATGGCGGCGGGCATCGCCCACACCGTCGACGGGCCCGACGGCATCGTCACCGATGCCGAGAGCGAGACGGACCTGGCCCGGGTGGCGGTGAGCACCGAGCTCGCTCCGGGAGAGACGCTCACCATGGTGAAGTTCGTGGCCTACGGGTGGTCGAGCCAGCGGGCCATGCCGGCCCTGCGCGACCAGGTCGACGCCGCGCTCGAGTCGGCCAAGCGGAGCGGTTGGGATGGCCTGTGCCGCAGCCAGCGCGAGTACCTCGACGAGTTCTGGGGTCGGGCCGACATCGAGCTCGAGGGCGACGACGAGCTGCAACAGGCCGTGCGCTACTCCTTGTTCCAGGTGCTCCAGGCGGCCGCCCGGGCCGAACGTCGGGCCATACCGGCCAAGGGTCTGACCGGCCGGGGCTACGACGGCCACAGCTTCTGGGACATGGAGTCCTACGTGCTCCGGGTCCTGAGCTACACCGCACCGCACATGGCTCGTGACGCCCTGTTGTGGCGGCACTCGACCATCCCCCAGGCCAAGGCCCGTGCCGAGGTGCTCCACCTCGAAGGAGCCACCTTCCCGTGGCGCACGATCCGGGGTGAGGAGTGCTCGGGCTACTGGCCGGCGGGCACCGCGGCCGCGCACCTCAACGCCGGCGTGGCCGATGCCGCCCGCCGCTACGTCTACACCACCGGTGACCAGGCCTTCGAGGAGGCCGAGGGCCTCGACCTCTTCGTCGAGACGGCACGGTTCTGGTTGTCACTCGGCCACCAGGACGCCGAGGGCGGGTTCCGCATCGACGGGGTGACCGGCCCTGACGAGTACACGGCGCTGGTCGACAACAACGTCTTCACCAACTTGATGGCGGCCCGGAACCTGCAGTGCGCGGTCGACGTGGTGACGCGCTACCCCGATCGCGCCGCCGAGCTGGGCGTGGGCGACGACGAGGTCGCCGCCTGGACCCGCGCCGCCGACACGATGATCATCCCGTTCGACGACGAGCTCGGGGTGACGCCGCAGTCCAAGGGCTTCACCCGCTACCGGCAGTGGGACTTCGAGAAGACGCCGCACGACAAGTACCCGCTCCTGATGCACTACCCCTACTACCTCCTCTACTCGAGCCAGGTGGTGAAGCAGGCCGACCTCGTCTTCGCGCTCTACACCTGCGGCGACCAGTTCAGCTTCGAGCAGAAGCGACGGGACTTCGCCTACTACGAGGCCATCACGGTGCGCGACTCTTCGCTGTCGGCGTGCGTGCAGGCGGTCATGGCGGCCGAGGTGGGCCAGATGGAGCTGGCCTACGACTACTTCCGTGAGACGGCCTTCGTCGATCTCCGCGATCTCGCCGGCAACACCAACGCCGGGCTGCACCTCGCCGCCCTCGCCGGATGCTGGATGGTCCCGGTGGCCGGCTTCGGCGGTCTGCGCGACCACGGCGACACGCTGCACTTCTCGCCCTACCTGCCCGAAGCCATCACCCGGCTGTCGTTCCGGCTGGTGTACCGGGACCGGTGCCTCAAGGTCACCATGGCTGACGGTGAAGTGACCTACGAGGTGTTGTCGGGGGAGCCGCTGACGATCGGACACGACGGGATCGAGATCACCGTCGCTGTCGACGCCCCGGTCACCTGTGACTGGGACGGACATCGCGAGCCCCCGACCGTCGTTCCGCCCCCCGGGCGTGAGCCGTTGCGGCGCGGCGTGGGGGCCGACAGCGACGCACCGGTCCACCGACCGGTCTGACGGTCCGTAGGGGTCAGCTCGAGCCGACGCGTTCGCGGTACCGGGCGTGGCGTACGAGGTGCCCGAGGGCGCGGACGGCTCGGTCGGCCGAGCCGTAGCAGAGGCGTCCGCTGGCTCGCACCGCGGCCGGCCCGGCGTTGGTGGGGTCGGTGGTTCCCAGTTCCGTCGCGGTCAGGATCGGGGTGCCGGTGCGGGCCGAGACCTCGGCGGCGGCGGCGGCGAAGCGGGCGTCCTGTTTCTCGTGGTAGGCGACGATGCGTTCGAGGCCGTGGTCGGGGTACGCGCCACCGTGGCGCATGAGCTTGGCCTGGTTCGACTGGATGCCCAGGCCCAGGTAGACGACCGAATGGACGTCGGGGTGTGAGCCCAGGAGGTCGAGCACCTCCGGGATCGTGTCGCGGGTCTCGCCGCCCGCGAGGTCGACGGGGTTGCTGCGGCTCCACCTCGGCGGCAGCTTCGTGTCGATGGCGGCGCGGAGATCGTCGGGCAGTTCGACGAGGTGCAGCGAACGGTCTCGGGCGATGGCGTCCGCGGCGACGACACCCCATCCGCCGGCCGTGGTCATCACGACGACGTTCGGTCCGAGCGGGAGCGGTTGGGTGGCGAACGTCGCCGCGGCCTCGAAGGCCTCTTCGGGTCCGAGTGCTCGTGTCGCCCCGAACTGCCGGCAGGCTCCGTCGAAGACCCGATCGTTGGACGCCAGCGCTCCCGTGTGGCTGGCGGCGGCCTGGGCCCCGTCCTCGGTTGCGCCTCCCTTCACCAACACGACCGGCATGTGCGGCGTGATGGTGGCGATGCGATCGAAGAAGGCCCGACCGTCGGGGAGGCTCTCGACGTAGGCCAGACCCACCGAGGTGGCGGGATCGTCGGCGTAGAAGCCCAGGAAGTCGGCCACGCCCACCGCCGCCGCGTTCCCCGCCGACACCGCCCGCGAGACGCCGACCTCGGAGGCCGTGGCCCAGTTCATGAAGCTCGACACCAGGTTGCCCGACTGGCTGGCGATGCCGATCGTTCCGGGCGGGGGATACGGGGCGACGATCTGGGCGCACAGCCGGACCGGGGTGGAGACGAGACCCTGGCCGTTGGGGCCGGCGACGAGCATGCCCAGCTCCTCGGCCACCGCCGTCAGCTCGTCCTGGGCGGCGCGGCCCTCCGGTCCTGCCTCGGCGTAGCCGCCGGAGGCGATGAAGGCCGCTCGAACTCCCTTCGCCGCGCAGGCTCGGAGCAGCTCGACGTTGGCCGCCGCCGGGGTGCACACCATCACCAGGTCGACGGTCCCCGGTTCGAGGTCGTCGATCGAACGCAGCAGCTCGACGCCGAGCACCTCCCCGCCCTGGGGGTTGATGGCCCGCACGGTGCCGGCGTACCCGCTGGCCAGGATGTTGTGCAGCGCCACGAAGCCGAACTTCCCGGGGTGGCTCGAGGCGCCGGCGACCACGACGCCTCGGGGCTCGAAGAGTGCCCGGTACCCGTCGTCGGGGAGGGCGCTCATGCGTCCACCTCCACGAGCGCGTCGACGGCGATGGGCACGCCGTCGCACACCTTCAACGGGTTCACGTCGATCGAGGCGATCTCGGGGCGCTCCGCGGCGCACGAGGAGAGGGCCATGAGCGCCGCCACCAGGCGGTCGCGGTCGATCCGGGGCTCGCCCCGGAACGGACCGAAGAGCTGCTGGGCCCGGAGGTCGTCGATGAGGTCCTCGGCGTCGACGCGACGCAGCGGTACGAGCCTGAAGGCGACGTCGCCCAACGCCTCGGCGGCGATGCCCCCGATGCCGAGCATCACCGCAGGGCCGAGCTGAGGGTCGCGGATCACGCCGGCGATCAGCTCGCGGTGCCCCTGGAGGAACCGGGCCACGAGGATGTCGACCGGGCCGTCGTCGGGGCGGGCCTGCTCGAGCAGCGCGGCTGCTGCCTCGCGCACCTGGTCGAGGGTGCGCAGGTCGAGCCGGACCAATCCTCGCTCGGTCTTGTGGGCGATGCCGTCGCCGTTGAGCTTGACCACGACCGGGAGCCCCAGCTCCACGGCCGCCTCGACCGCGACCTCCGGGTCCGGGACCACCCGCTCGGTGGCCACGTCGAGGCCGTAGGACGCGAGGAGCTCCTTGGATGCGGCCTCGGCCATCGTCGTGGTGCCCATCTGGTGTCCCTCGTTCGCCGCCGGTGTACGGGAGTGACGCTAGGGCTTCCGGCCGACCCCGGCGTTCAGAGTGGGGTGCCGTCGAGCTGGTGCACGGGGAGGTTCCAGTCCGCGATGAGGTCGAGGCTGACGGTGATCCGAGCAGTGACGTCGGGTGGACAGTCGCACAACGCCATCGTGGCCTCGACCATCTCCTCCATCGACTCGATCTGATCGGGTCGTAGCGTGTTCCCCACGAGCGCGGCCGCGCCCTCGCTCAGCACTGCCGCTCTCGGCTCCACCGTGTTCACCCGGATGCCGGTGCCGTACAACTCCGCGCCGAGACCGTTGGTGATGCGGTTGAGAGCCGCTTTGGAGGCACCGTAGGCCGCCGTCCTCGGACCCTGCGGGCCGACGTCGAACGGCGGGCCCGGCCAGTGGTTGGCGCTCCCGCTCGACACGTTCACGATCCATCCCTCGCCGGCCTCGGCCATGGCCGGCACGGCGGCCAGGGCCAGGTCGAGCGGGGCGTTCACGTTGGCCTCGAACATGATGTTGCGGCGCTTGACCGAGAAGCCGAGAAGGGGTGCCTGGATGGAGGCGGCGGCGTTGTTCACGAGGATCTCGATCGGGCCGCCGAGCGCCTCGGCCGCCTGGGGGATCACCCGTTGGCGGTCGACCGCATCGGTCAGGTCGGCGACGACGATGGCCACGTTGGTGCCGTAGCGGGCCAGGCGCGCCGCGGTCTCGTTGAGGCTCCCGGCGAGTGTCTCGTGGGCGTCGAGGGTGCGGGCGGTGATGACCACGTCGGCGCCCTCGGCGGCGAGTCGCTCGGCGATGCCGGCGCCGATGCCGCGGCTCGATCCGGTGACGACGGCTCGACGGCCCCGGAAGCGATCGGGCATCAGATCAGCCCGTTCTCGGTCAGGAAGGCTTCGGCGGTCTCGCCGATGTAGTTGCAGTCGTCGTCGTCGAGGGAGTGGTTGTTGGGCAGGATCAGGCCCCATTCCATGACCTGATCGGCGTTGGGCAGGCCGCCCTCGGGAACCCGGAAGTCCTTGCCCCGCAGCATGGGTTGGCGGGTGACGTTGCCGGTCCAGACCATGCGGGTGTCGATCCCGTTGCGCTCCATCCACTGCTGGAACTCGGTGCGGTCGATGCCCGATCCGGGTTCGATGATGATCGGGAACATGTGCCACCCGGTTTCGACGCCCTCCGTGAGGCGGGGCAGCGTGAAGAGCTCCGGCCAGCGGGCGAAGTGCGATGCGGTGATGGCGAAGCTGCGCTGGCGGCGGGCCAGGTTGTCGGCCAGCTTGTCGAGTTGGACCAGCCCGAAGGCGGCCGAGAGCTCGGAAGGCTCGAAGTTCCAGCCGTTCTCGTCGAAGATGAAGAGGTTGTCGTACTCGAGGCCGTCGTCGATGGCGCTGAAGAAGCGGTCGACCTTGCCCTTGTGGGAGCCGAAGAGCTGCAGCTCCGATCGACGTCCCCAGCGCCGGAAGAGCAGCGCCTTGTCGGCCAGCGCGTCGTCGTCGAAGCACACCATGCCGCCCGTTCCGGCGGCGGTGATGATGTGGGAGAGGGCGAAGCTGGTGAGCGAGATGTCGGCACGTGCGCCGGTGGGCGTCCCGCGCAGTGTGAGGCCGAGTGCGTCGCAGGAGTCCTCGACCACGACGAGGCCGTGGCGGTCGGCGATCGTCCTGATGGCGTCCCAGTCGGGGGCGTTCCCGATGAGGTTGGGCGTGAGGATGGCCTTGGTGCGCGGCGTGACCATCGCCTCGATGGCGTCCACGTCGATCTGGAAGGTGTCCGGAGTGACGTCGACGAAGGCCGGGACGACGCCCTTGCGGATCATGGGGGCGATGTCGGTGGAGAAGGTGACGGCGCCGGTGATGATCTCGTCGCCGGGTTCGAGGTCGAGGACCTCGATGGCGAGGTACAGGGCCGAGCTGCCCGAGTTGCACATGACGCCGCGGCGCTTGGCGAAGAGCTCGGCGACACGGCGTTCCATCGCCTTGACGTTCTTCCCGATGCGCATGGCTGTGGGCCCACCACGCAACACCTCGACGACGGCGTCGATCTCGCGGTCGTCGTGAACCGATCCGGCGTACTCGATGCGGCGTTCGGATCTGATGCGGCTCATGGGGTCTCCTCGTGGGGTCGGAACGGGACGGCTTTCAGGTCGTCGACCAGCCGGTCGACGAGGGTGGCGAGGGCGACGCGGTCGTCGTGGGGCCAGTCGGACAGGACCTCGGTCATCTGTTCGTGGCGCACGGCGACGATGCGGCGATAGATCGTGCGGCCGGCGTCGCTGAGGCGGACCACGCTGACCCGACCGTCGTTCGGGTCGGGGGTGCGGTTCACGTAGCCGTCGTCCTCGAGGGAGCGCACCTGGCGGGCGGCGGCGGCCGGGTCCATCGAGCACTGTCGGGCGAGCGCACCCATGGTCAGCTCGCCGGCATCGTCGATGCTGCGCAGCAGGGCGTATCCGGCCCGGCTCACGACGGCCCCGACGGCCTGCGACTGTCGTGAGTACGCCCGCCGGCTCACGGTGAGGCGGAAGAGCCGCTCGAGGGCCCGCTCGGCGGCGGCGACGTCGGCGGGGGTTCGAGGCACGGTGGAGACCCTAGGAAAACTCTTTGACAATGTCCAGTAGTTTCCCGACACCGGGCGCGGTCGCCGTGGCCGAGGACGGCACGCTACGACGCGAGGATCTCGGGCGGATCGAGCCGGGGGCGTACCGCCTCGGCCAGTTCGGGAAGCAGCGCCTCGATCGCCTCGAAGTGGCCCTGCTCGCCATAGAAGTCGTCGGTGATGTCCACGGCGACGACGAGGTCGTGCACCGGGAGGTAGACGAGCAACGTGTGCCCGCCGGAATAGCCGAAGGCCATGGGGGTGTCGAGGCCGTCATCACCGGGTCGGCACGGGCAGAACTGCATGGTGCCGGGGCCCAGCCCGGCCTCCACGTCGAAGGCGCGCATCTCCGCCCAGGACTCGGCGCTGATCCCGACGTGGTCGACGAGCAGAGCCTCACCGGCGCGGGCCAGGTCGGTGATGTTGCTGACCAGGCCTCCGGTGGCGAAGCGGGGCTCGCCGGGGCCGGGTGGGAGGTGGACGGTTCGGGTGAGCTCGAGCGGATCGAGGAGGCCCGACTGCAGCTGGCCGTCGTAGTCGACGCCGGTGAGTTGTTCGAGCAGGAAGCCGAGGACGATGTAGTTGCTGCTCGAGTAGCGGGCCGTCTCGCCCGGGCCGACCGTGCCCGGATCGGCCGTCGACACGAGGAGGGCATCGAGCGGTCCGCCCACGACGGCCGGGTTCTCGTGGTAGGCGGCGGTGTCGCGGTAGTTCACGAGACCTGACCGGTGGGCGAGGAGTTGGCGCACCGTCACGATGCCGCTCAACGGGTTGTCCGGGAGCGCATCGAGGGCAGGAAGCGGGTCGTCGAGGCCGATGAGTCCGGCGTCGATGGACCGGTAGACGAGGTTGGCGGTGAAGAGCTTCGTGATGGACATCGTGTCGATCTCGGTCTCGGCATCTCGGCGGCGTCCGGAAGCGTCGACGCCGGTGGCTCCCCACCAGGTGGCCCCGCCGGGAACGGCGACGGCCACGGAGGCGCCCTGGATGCCGGCGCCCTGGGCCCAGTCGCGCACGGTCTGCTGGAGTGCGTCGGCGTCGACCACCGGAGGGCCGAGCTCGATCGGTTGCGCCGTGGCCACCGATGCGGCGTCGAGCAACGGGATCGGAGGCGCCTGCGAGGGCACGCGTGGGCGGAAGGCGGACATCTCGTCGCGTTCGCCGGTCACGGCGAGGGCCAGGGGGACGGCCGACACCAGCAGGGCGACGCTCATCGCCGGGGCCAGCCACGCCCGGCTTCCGCCCGCTCCGCCCGCTCCGCCCGGTGCGGTCGCGTTCGCGGCATGGCCGGATCGGCCGGTGGAGGGCCACAGCCGGGGTCGTCGCCGGGCGGCGAGGTCCTCGAGCCAACCGGTGGCGGCGACTGCCGCCGCCGTCGCGGCCACCACCAGCGTGGCGTAGGCGGGAGCCCCCGCTCCGGTCGTGTCCAGCCCCGCGTGTCCGAGGAGCCACAGCGCGCCGACGATGGCGGTGGTGTGCCACAGGTAGACGGTGAGGGACCGCTGACCGAGGAACTCCACTGCGGGCCGAACGGTCTGGGTGGCGGCGATGCGGGCCAACGGCCGTCGTGCGGCCATGGCCAGGGACAACCACATGCCCCCGACCAGGAGGTGCAGGACATGGGAGTTGTTCACGACCCCGTCGAGGGGCGGCTGGACGAACCAGACGACTGCGATTGCGATCCCGAGGGCGAGGGCCGCCAGGAGGAGACGGTGCGGGCGCGCCGTGGGCGGACGCGTGTGCGCCACCATGCCGGCGGCGAAGAACACGCCGTAGAGGGCGAGGTCGCCGAGCTGCCACAGGGCATTCGGCGCGAAGACGGGCTGCCACAGTCGGCTTCGGTGGGCCCACTCCAGGGCAACGATCAGCGCCAACCCGAGTCCGAGCACGACGACGGCGGAGCGCTGCAGCGCCCGCATGACGAGGGGAGCCAGCAGCAGCAGCCAGAGCAGGGTGCGCAGGTACCACAGGGGGGTGGCCAGCCATCCCCCCTCCCACGAGGAACCGACCGGGTCGGTGAGCGGGACGATCCACCAGATCAGGCGGGACCAGGCCAGGCCGGTGCCCGTGGCCACCGATGCGATGAACATCGCCGTCCATGCGCCGAGGGCGAACAGCCACAGCGGCGGTCCGACACGTCGGAGCCGGTCGCGCACCGTGGGCCACTGGCCGCGCCGCCGGGCCGAGCCCGCGAACAGCTGACCGGAGACGAAGAACATCACCGGGATCGCCGCGACGAGGGTCACCACCGCAGCGCCGGTGGCGTGCCAGATCACCACTCGGAGCAGCGCGGCCCCGCGAACAGGTCGAGGCCGAGATCGCGTGGGGGCCGAGCCCTGGCCCTCGGCCGGGTCGTTCGTGTACGTCGTCGCGGCATCGAGATGTTGGTGACGAACGGGGTCGTCGGGTACTGGCGTGTTGACGCGCACGTCCTGCTCCGACGTCGGGGGGATCGCTCGGGACTCTCGACCCGAGGGGCCGAATGTAGCGAGGCGGTCACGGTGATCCCATTCGCCCCGGGAGGACGCGGAGCCGATTGCCGGAACGGTGTCAGCGGAGCCGGTGGCCCGAGTGGGCGCTCCGAGGCGCCGGTCAGGTCGAGCGCAGTGGGCGGAAGAAGGCGCGCACGTCGTCGACGAAGAGGTCGGGGACCTCCATCGCCGCGAAGTGCCCACCCCGGGGTATCTCGGACCAGTGCACGACGTCGTAGGCCGCCTCGACCCAAGGTCGGGGCATGCGGGTCACCTCGCCCGCGAAGTTGGCGATCCCGGTGGGCGTGGTGATGAACCCGCGAGGAACGGCGTCGTGGCCGGCGAGGCGCATCTCGTGGTAGAGCCGGGCCGACGACGTGGCCGTTGCGGTGGCCCAGTAGGCGGTCACGTTGGTCAGGAGCTGATCCTTGGTGAACGAGCGCTCGATGTCGCCGTCGCAGTCGCTCCACGAGCGGAACTTCTCCACGATCCATGCCGCCAGGCCGGCGGGGAGTCCTCGAGGCCGTAGCCGAGGGTCTGCGGCTTCGTTCCCTGGATCTCCTGGTACCCGGCGCCGGTGCGCCGCCACTCGCTCATCGCGGTCAGGTGCTCGACGTCCTCGTCCGTCAGCGGTGCCGCGTCGCCCTCGGGTGCGTGGGCCACCACGAAGTTGAGGTGCAACCCGACCAGGTGCTCGGGGGCGAGGTCGGCGACGTTGGCCGTGACGATCGAGCCCCAGTCCCCGCCCTGGGCGCCGTATCGGTCGTACCCGAGCCCCGCCATGATCTCGACGAAGGCGTCGGCGATGCGACGCGGGTGCCAGCCGGTTTCGTGCGTGGGCCCCGAGAACGTGTAGCCGGGTAATGATGGGGCGATGATGTGGAAGGCGTCGGCGGGGTCGCCGCCGTGGGCGGACGGGTTCGTGAGCGGGCCGAGCACGTCGAGGAACTCGATGACCGAACCCGGCCATCCGTGCACCATCAGCAGGGGGACCGCGTTCGGCTCGGGTGAACGTACGTGCATCAGGTGGATGCGTTGACCGTCGATGGTGGTCGTGTGCTGATCGAACGCGTTGATGCGCTCTTCCTGGGCCCGCCAGTCGAAGCCGTCGATCCAGTACGCCACGAGGCTCTCGAGGTAGCTCAGGTCGGTGCCCGGCTCCCAGCCCGACCCGCGGACGGCGTTCGGGTACCGGGTGCGTCGGAGACGGTCGTGGAGGTCGTCGAGGACGGCGTCGGGCACCTCGACACGGAACGGCTCGAAGGTCGGCACGTCGGCGAGCGTAGCGACGCGTCGACGAGCCGGCCGGGGCGACGCGTCGGGTTGACCCGAGGGGCCGCCGGCGTGGAAGGGTTCTCGACATGCAGACGGCGACGGCTTGGTGCCCACGGTTCGGGTACGGGGAGGGCACGTGATGGATGGGTCGACGGTGGTCGAGGTCTTCGCCGATGTCGGGTGTCCGTTCACCCACGTGGGTCTGCGGCGCTTCGTCGAGCACCGCGCCGAGGTGGGTCGGGAGGACGTGAGGCTGCGGGTGCGCAGCTGGCCCCTCGAGATCGTGAACGGTGAGGCCCTCGATGCCGAGTTCATCGCCGAGGAGGTCGACGACATCCGCCGCCAGATCGCACCTTCGATGTTCGCCGACTTCAGCGCAGCCCGCTTCCCCGCGTCGTCGTTGCCGGCGATGGGCCTCGCCGCCTCGGCGTACGGCGTGAGCATCGAGGCGGGCGAGAGGGTCAGCCTCGAGCTCCGCGATCTGTTGTTCGAGCACGGGACCGACATCGCCGATCCCGAGGTGCTCACCCGGGTGGCCGCCGAGGTGGGTCTCTCGCTCGACGCCGTCGACGTCGACGCGGTCCGGGCCGATCACGCCGAAGGCGTGGCGCGGGGCGTCATCGGCTCACCGCACTTCTTCACGCCCGCCGGCGGCTTCTTCTGCCCTGCTCTCGACGTGAGTCGCGACGACCGCGGACACCTGCGCATCCTGGCCGATCCCGACGGCTTCGAGGCGTTCCTGCGGTCCTGTTTCGCCTCGTGAGCGGCGGTGCTGAGCGTCACCGTGCAGACTGACGACATGAGAGTGTCGTGGCAGGCATACGTCGAGCATCGTCCACCGACGTTCCGTCGGGGGTGACGTCGATGGAGTTCGACGGGTCGGAGGGATGGGACGGCGCACTGGCCGATCTCGAGAAGCGACGGGCGGTCTCGCGCGCGATGGGTGGCGAGGAGCGTCTCCGCAAGCACGACGAGGGCGGCCGCCTGAACGCACGGGCCCGTGTCGATCACCTGCTGGATCCGGGGTCGTTCCTGGAGTTGGGAACCCTGGTCGGGGGCGAGGAAGCGCCGGCGGATGCCGTCGTCATGGGGTCGGGTCGGATCGACGGCCGCCCGGTCATGGTCGCGGCGGAGGACTTCACCGTGAAGGCGGGCACGATCAGCTCCTCGGCCAACGCCAAGCGCTACCGGGTCGCCGAGATCGCCGCCGCCGATCGGGTGCCGTGCATCATGGTGCTCGAGGGTGCCGGGTTCCGGGCCGACGGCCAGAGCCACGGGCGCTCGCCGGTGGACATGATCGCCCAGGCGCGGTGCTCGGGAAAGGTTCCGCTGGTGACGGCGGTGCTCGGTCCCTCGGCCGGTCACGGCGCCCTGGTGGCCCCCATCTCGGACTTCGCGGTGATGAGCCGGCAGGGATCGATCTTCACTGCCGGGCCACCGGTGGTGTACGAGTCCTTGGGCGAGCAGATCACCAAGGAGGACCTCGGCGGCCCGGCGGTGGCGATGGGGAGCGGCCTGATCCACAACATGGCGGACGACGACGCGTCGACCCTCGACCTGCTGCGGGCCTATCTCGGCTACTTCCCCTCGTCCGCCTGGGACTATCCCGCTGGGAGCACGGGTGGCGACGACGGGTACCGAGCGGTGCCCGAGATCCTCGAGATCGTCCCCCGCAGCGGCCGCAGGGCCTACGACATGCACCGTGTCATCGACGTGGTCTTCGACGAGGGCTCCGCCTTCGAGGTCCAGCCCGCGTTCGGGCCGTCGGTGCTCACCGTCCTCGCCCGGCTCGGTGGTCAGCCCGTGGCCGTGATCGGCAACCAGCCGTCGGTGCTGGCCGGCTCGGTCAGCGCCGACGGTGCCGAGAAGGCGGCTCGCTTCATCACGGTGGCCGACTCGTTCCACCTCCCGCTGGTCTTCCTCTCGGACAACCCGGGTGTCATGCCGGGCCGTGCGTCCGAGCAGCAGGCCATCCTCCGTGCGGGCGCCCGCATGTACGCGGCACAGAGCCAGGCGGTGTCGCCGAAGTTCACCGTGACGCTCCGCAAGGCCTACGGCTTCGGTTCGATGGTGATGAGCATGATCGGGTTCGACGGACAGTCGGCGGTCTTCGCCTTCCCGGGCGCGACGATGGGGGCGATGGGGGCGGCGGCGATGAGCAGGTCGCGCGGGTCGGACGTCGACGAGGCCGAGATGCTCCGTTCCATGGAGCTCGAGGCGTCCTACCGCTCGGCGGAGTCGTTGGGGTTCGACGAGCTCATCGATCCCCGCGAGACCCGCAATGTCCTGCTGCACTCGCTGGAGCGGGCCCTGCACCGTCGGCAAGCTGCACCCGAGCCCGTGGCTCGTATCGGTATCGCGCCGTAGCCGGTCGCACCACGAGGCCGAGCGCCGCTCTCAGCGCAGGCGCCACTCCGGGCGCTTGCCCGAGGCGAAGCGGGCCTGTCCGGCCTTGAACGCGTCGGCGTCCGAGCCGATCCTGGTGTAGAGCGCGGCGAGTTCGATGGCCTGGGAGCGGGAGACCTCGAGAGCTGTCCACAGCGCCCGCATCGTGCCCTGGATGGCGAGTGGCGGGGAGTCGGCGATGACCCGGGCGGCCCACTCGGCGCGCTCCATCAGTTCGCCGCCGGGGACGACCTCGGTGACGAGGCCGATCTCACGGGCCCGCTCGGCGGACATGCGCTCGTCGGCACCGAGCAGCGCCATCCGCATGATCTCCTGGAAGGGCATCTTGGCCAGCATCTGCATCGGCTCGAAGGCCGCCGTCATCCCGTAGGTGACATGGGGGTCGAAGAAGGTGGCGTCTTCCGCCGCGATGATGAACTCGACCTCGCCGAGGAGGTAGAAGGCGCCGCCACAGGCCATGCCCTGGACCGCGGCGACGACCGGCTTCCAGCAGTCCCGTGCCTTCGGACCGATGTCGCGGCCCGGATCGTCGTACATCCACGCCGTCGGATAGCCGGGGTAGTCGCCCGCGGCGATCGAGTCGGTGTTCTCCTCGGAGACGGCTTCGGCCCGGTCGATGCCGGTGCAGAAGGCCGGGCCCTCCGCGCCGAGGATGACGCAGTGCACGTCGCCGTCGTAGCGGACGTCGTTCCACACGTCGCGCAGCTCCGACTGCATCTGCTCGTTGATGGCGTTTCGTACCGCGGGTCGGTTCAGCGAGACGCGCGCGATGCCGTCGGCCTTCGTGTACAGCAGGGTTTCGTAGGTCACGGCCCCATTCTCCAGGACATGGTGCGCGTGGCGCCAAAGCTCGATCGTGTGGCGGCGTCGGGCCACCGAGGTGCTCGTGGCGTCGTCCACCCCCGGTGCAGGTCGACTCAGCCCGCGGTCGGCGCGTCCTGTCCGAACCCGGTCGGCCGGGTGGGGCGGGTCTGGAGCAGTTGCGACATGGAGACGACGGCGAAGACGCCGTCCTGGTCACTCATCTCGGCGTAGGAGACACCTCGACCCATCGCAGGGTTGAAGCGGGTGTCGCCGGTGATGGCGATCCACTCGCTGATCGGAGGCCGCAGCACGTGGGCGGTGACGTCGGGGTTGATCATCGTCACCCCGTCGGGGTGCGCATCGACGCCGATCAGGTTGGCGTAGTCGAACCCGAACGTGAGCCGCGAGGTGGGCCGAAGCGGTTCACCGGCGACCACGGGCACCTCGAGGCGGATCCAGCAACCGCCCCCGACTCCGTCGCGAACAGGCGATCGGCGCATGTCGATGGCGTGGAGGAAGCCGGGCAGTTCGTACTGCGGGTCGTGGACCTGGTCACGATGGCTGGCCGCCTCGGCGGGCGGTACGAGCGCGTCGGCCGGGCGCTGCCCGGTGGTGCTCGCCGGAACGTCGGCGTCGCCGAGGTCCGCCTCCCGCAGTCGCAGCGCCGTGGCCCGGACGTGCTCCACCTCGTCCACGAGCAGGTGGAGCGAGACCACCTGGATCTTCTTGCCCTCCCGCACGATGCTCGTGGCGACCTGGAGGCGACGGCCGACCGGCACCGGCCTCATGAGGTCGGTCGTGAACCGGCTGATGGTCATCGGCACGAGGGATGGAACGTCCTCGAGGCAGTGACCGAGCAGCGCCAGCACGGCGCCGCCGTTGGCCTCGGTGGGGCTCCACCCCCCCTGGACGAGGACCGTGCCCACGAACGAGTCGCCGTCCTTCAGGAACAGCGCGGGTTCTTCCATCGGGTCACCATGGCAGCCGCCGACCTCCGCGGGAAAGTGCGCCGGGTCGATCCTCCGCTCCTACGCTCGGTCCATGGAGCTTCGGGGGCGCACGATGGTGGTGACGGGCGCGGCCAGCGGGATCGGCCTCGCCGTCGTGGAGGCGGCCGCGGCCGAGGGTGCACAGGTGGTGATGGCCGACATCGATGCGCAGGCCCTGCGCCACCACGCCGATCGGCTGACCGCCGACGGCGCCGAGGTCCATGCGGTGGTCGCCGATGTCCGGGACCCTGACGCCGTCGAGGCCGTCGGCCGGGCTGCGGTCGATCGGTTCGGGGCGTTGCACGTCGCCATGAACAACGCCGGGATCGTCAACGGGGGCAACTGCTGGGAGATCCCGCTGGAGGAATGGCACCGCGTGATCGACGTGGACCTGTGGGGGGTGATCCACGGCGTGCGGGCGTTCGTGCCCCACATCCTGGCGTCGGGCGACGAGGGCCATGTCGTGAACACGGCGTCGATGGCGGCGGTGCTGCCGATCGCGGGCATCGCGCCCTACGTCGTGGCCAAGCACGGTGTGCTCGGTCTCTCCGACGTGCTGGCCGGAGATCTCGCCGCGATCGGCGCTCCCGTCGGGGTGAGCGTGGTCATGCCCGGGATGATCCGGACCGGGATGAACCCCGTCGGCTCGGTTCCGGCGTCGACGGTCGCCGTGAACGTGATCGACGCCATCCGTCACGGTCGGCGCTACGTCTACACCGACGACCACAGCGTCGATGCCGTCGAGGCCCGGTTGACGGCGTTGGGCGATGCCCGCACGGACGTCCTGGGCTGATCGGGCGATCGGGCAGCCAGAAAGGGAGGTGACGATGGAGATCGACCTGAGCGACCCGGGGCTGTTGTTGCGAGACGACGTGCTCGACGATCCCCGGCCGTTCTACGACGTGCTGCGGCGCGACGCCCCCGTGTGGCAGGTCCCGGGGCAGGACAGCTTCCTCGTGTCGGACCCGGCTCTCGTCAGGGAGGCGGTGGCCCGCACCGAGGACTTCTCGTCCAACATCGTGAACGTGCTCCACGACGACGGCCACGGGTGTCCCGTCTCACACCAGATCGCGGGGTACGGCGATCCGATCCACGTCCTGGCCACCGCCGATCCCCCCGAACACACGCGGCACCGGAGGCTCCTTCAGCCCCACCTCAGCGCCGTGTCCGTCGCCGCGCTCGAGCCGGCCATCGAGAAGATCGTCGACGATCACCTCGGGCCCGTGCTCGATGCTCGCCGGATCGACATGGTCGCCGCATTCAGCGATCCGGTGCCGGCGGGCACGGTCTGCGAGCTGCTGGGCTTCCCGGCGTCGGACGTACCCGAGGTGATGCGGCTCACGCTGGGTACGGGTGCCCTGCTCGATGGCGTCACCGATGCCCGGGGGATGGCCGTCGCCGGCGAGTCGGCCACGCAGCTCGGGCTGCTCGCGTACGGGCGACTCCAGGAGTCCCTGGCCCTGCCGGCGCCGCAGCGGCACGGGATCGTGGGCCGAATGGCTGACATGTTGGAGGAGGGTGAGCTCAGCGAGATCGAGGTGCTGAGCATGCTCACCGTGTTCGTGACCGCCGGGTCCGAGACGACCGCCAGCCTGTTGGCCTCCGCCATCGAATCGTTGGCCCGCGACCCTGATCGTCAGGAGCGGCTCCGGCGCGACCCTGACGCCGTCGCCGACGCCATCGAGACCATCCTCCGTGAGGACGGTCCGTTCCAGTTCCACTACCGCTACACCCCACGCGACACCACGGTCGGAGGTGTCGCCGTCCCCGCCCACAGCCGGGTGCTGCTCATGTGGGCGGCGGCCAACCGTCCGGCACCGGATGATGCGTGGCTGCCCCCCGACGATCAGCCGACGAAGCTCTCGCCCCACTTCGCCTTCGGTCGGGGCATCCACTTCTGCATCGGCGCACCTGTCGCCCGCCTCGAGGCGCGGATCGCCCTCACGCGACTGCTGGCGCGCAGCGAGTCGATCACCCTCGACCCCGACGCGCCGCCGACCCGCCGGCCGAGCATCTTCATCCGCCGCCACGCCACCCTGCCCGTCGTGGTCGAACCGGCATGAGCACGGGGCCACAGGGGCACCCCGGCTGCCGGCAGGACCGGCTCTCTGAGCCCGGAGCCGGTTCGGAGCTCGTCGGCCGGCGGGTGCACCGTTCAGCCGGTGGTTCGGTCCGGTTCCCTCGAGAGCTGTTGAGCGCGGCGTAGGTCGTCCTGAGCGGCGCGGGCGATCTGCTCGACCTGATCGATCGCGGGCCGGAGCACCTCAGGGTCGAGTCCGTCGACCAGATGGCCACCGCCCGCTCGCGGCAGCATCTCGGGAAGGCGCTCGCGTAGCCAACCGATCGCCACCGGGAGCATCTCGCCGAAGGCGAACGTGTCGAAGGTGACCACGTTGTTGACGATCTCCTCGCCGGGCGCGGTGTCGTGGATGTAGTGGTAGTGCGGTTCGTCGTCGAACACGTCGAAGCGCAGGTACTCGTGCCCGTCGTCGGCGCCGCGGACATGGATCGACACGCCGTTGTCGGAGAACCCGCCCTCGGGGGACTTCTCCAACAGCTCGGCCAGCTGGGCCGGGTCGTCCTTGTACAGCTCGACGAGGTCGTCGGGCTTCACGTCGCGGTATTCGATCCCGAGGGTGAGCACGCCGGCCGGGAACCACCGGGTGTCGGCCTCCGACGGCGGCTGGGGGGCCATGTTGTAGACGACCCCGATGCGTGGTTCGGTCATCGTGCGACCTCCGGTGGAGCGATGGGCGCGCCGCCCAGACGGCGGAAGAGCCGAAGGGCGTTGTCGCGCAGCAGCAGCGAGCGGGCCTCGTCGCCGAGGTCCAGGGCGGCCATCTGGCCGAGGCCGTGACGCAGCCCGACCGTCGGGAAGTTCGACGCGAACAGCGCTTTGCGCCGTCCGGGCCGACCGATGAAGTCGACGACCGCCCCGGGCCAGTGCGCCGGCGGGAAGCCGGCGGTGGTGATCGACACGTTGGAGTGCTTCATCGCCAGTGCCAGGGTCTCGTCGACCCAGGGCCAACCCATGTGGGACAGCACGAACTGCACGTCGGGGAAGTAGATCGCCGGCCGATCGATGCCGATGGGTGCCCCGCACTCGCTGGGCATCAGGCCGCCCGACGCGCCCGCCTGCATGGCGACGGGCACCCCGAGGTCGGCGGCGAGCGCGTAGTACGGGTAGTAGTCGGCGTGGTCGAAGCGACGATCGAACGAGTGGGTGTGGATCCACAGCCCGACGATCCAGCCGTTGGTCTCCACCATCTGGCGGGCCCGCCCGACCCCGGCCATGCCCAGCTGAGGGTTGACGTTCCACCAGGCTGCGAACCGGCCCGGGAACTGCTCGACCAGCTCCGCCACCTCCTCGGGGCGGGCGGCCACGGGGTCGTACTCGACCACGGTCCCGTGGCGGTGCAGGTCACCGGTGGGGATGATGGCGGTGGCCACGCCCATCTCGTCCATGCGGGCGACCATGGTGGGTCCGTCGCAGAACGCGTCGTCGGGGTCGCGCCGCACCTTCAACGGGATGCGCTGCTGCCGCGACGGCGGCGTCCCAGACGGCCTCGCGGTCGGGGAAGAACGCATTGCACAGCACGTCGATCGTTCCTGTCGCCGGCACCGGCACGAGCGCGGTCCTCACACCGCTGCTCGCAGGTCGGCGAACCGCTTCGGCTTGGGCGACGTGGCCAGCTCGGTGAGGTGGTCGATCGCCCCCCGCTCCACGACCTCGGCGGCGATGGCGATGCCGAGCTGGGACTTCAGCCGGGCCTCGACCGCGGCGCCGATGGCCGCGAACTCGGTCGACGGTCGGTCCGAGACGACCTGGATGGTCATCTCGTCGCGGTCACCGACCCGGCGGGCCGTCACGAAGTAGTCGGGCAGCGTTCCCGGTACCGATCCAGCGATCTCGCCCACCCCCTCGGGCCACACGTTGATGCCACGGAGCTTGATCATGTTGTCGCCCCGGCCCGAGAACGGACCGATCTTTCGCAGCCAGCTCCCGCACCCGCACTGGCCGCGGGGGTACAGGTACGACAGGTCCATGATGTTGTAGCGGAACTGCGCCGAGCCGGTCTTGTAGAGCTCGGTGACCACGAGCGCCCCGAGCTCACCGTCGGGGAGCGGCTCCCCGGTGTCGACGTCGACGACCTCGATGACGAAGGCGTCTTCGTACACGTGCAGTCCGTCGTGCACGGGGCATTCGCTGGCCACCCACTGCACCTCGTGGAACCCGTAGGAGCGGAAGTACTCGGCGCCGAACGCGGCCGACAGCACCTCGGCGTCGCCGATGTTGGGCAGTGCCGAGATCTTGAGGTCGGCGGCGGGGTCGTAGCCCATGGCCTTCGCGGCGTCGGCGATCCGGAGCAGGTAGTCGCCGGTGGTGAGGATGGCGGTGGCGCCGTACTCGATGGCCAGTTGCACCTGCTTCTCGGTGCTGGTCACGTTGCCGGTGCTCGTGGTGAGCACCACGCAGCTCAGCCATTGGTAGAGCGCTTCGTCGAAGCTCCACGCGCCGTTGTGGGTGCCGTAGCTCCACGAGTTGAGCACGGTGTCGCCGGGCCTGATGCCGAGGGCGTAGAGGGCGCGGGCGGTGAGCGACGCACCGACGGCCCGGTCCCACGCCGTGTAGAAGGTCGGCCGGGACTGTCCGGTCGTGCCTCCCGACATGTAGACGCGCATGGGCTCGCGGGTGGCGAGGTCGGGGGTGACGCCCTGGTAGTCGCCGTAGGGCGGGTGGGCCTCGATGCTGCGACGGATGTCGTCGACCGTGTAGGCCGGCACGCGGCGAAGGTCGTCGAGGGTGGTCAGGTCCCGGGGGTGCACCCCGGCGACGTCCCAGCGTCGACGGTGGAACGGGATGGCGTAGGCCCGCCAGGCCTTGTCGATCAGCCGGCTGAGCTGGCGCCGCTCGATGACCTCCGGTCGGTCGAAGAACGCGCCTTCGAAGTACTCCGGCGGCGGCGGGAACATCCGCTCCACCGCCGCGAGGTCGACCGCCTCGTGCGGCCGGCGCACCCCGGCCGCCATCAGCCGACGGGGGTGCGGTCCGCGGTGTACTCGACGAAGGTCGACTCGTCGGGCAGGTAGCCGTCGGGGAACCGGTAGAGGTCGACGGCGTTGTCCCACAGGATCCTGCGCTTCGAGTCGTCCGAGAGCTGGTCGGGGAGGAGCTCGAGGAACTCCTTGGTGGCGTGCGGGTACTTCGAGTCCGGGTGCGGGAAGTCGGTCTCGTAGACGATGTGGCCGTCGCCCATCCACCGGATGACGTCGGTGACGAACGGGTCCTCGCACTCGGTGGAGATCCAGCAGTTGCGCCGGAAGTAGTCGGTGGCGTTCATCGTGAGGTCGGGGAACTCGTTGGCCCCGGCCAGCTCGAGGTGCTCGTCGATGCGGTGCAGCCACGACGGCAGCCACCCGCAACCCGCCTCCATGTAGGCGCAGCGCAGCTCGGGGAAGCGTTCGAACACGCCGTTGACGATCATCGACAGCACGGCGTGCTGGCCCTCGTGGGGGTGCACCACCGTGTGCCACTCGGTGAACGTGTCGTAGCGCTCGACCCCGGCGGTGAAGGCGTTGAGGCCCATGAACTCGTGGGTGGCGAAGGCGCAGTCGAGGTCCTGGAGCAGCTCGTACATCGGGTCGTAGTAGGAGCTGCCCAGGTTGCGCCGGTTGAACTGGTCCGGGCGGGCCCAGAAGCACTTGATGCCCAGCTCGTCGTGGGCGTACTGGATCTCCTCGACGGCCCGGGTGATGTCGTTGAGGGGCACCGGCCCCGATGTCATGACCCGCTTGCCGGAGGTCTCGTACATCTCGGCGCCCCAGCGGTTGTAGGCCCGGGCCATGCCGGCCTGCAGCTCGGGATCGATGCCCTCGAGCCACATGTCGTACTCGGGGCCGTACACCACCATGGCGTCGACGCCCTCGACCTCGAGGGCCTGGGCCACGAGGTCACCGGGGAACCCTTTGACCATGATCTCCTCGCCGTACTTGGCGAACATGTCGTCGCTCGTCCAGTTGATGGCCTTCTGGAACTGGCCGAGCATGGAGGTCGTGTGCTGGGTCCAGCGCCCGTCGACGACGACGGGGTTGTAGTGGTCGAACCCGCCGACGGCCTTGCGGGCGACCCGGTCCTTGAACCGGTCGTCGAGGAAGCGGCTCCACAGATCGGACGGGTAGATGACGTGGGCGTCCGCATCGAACACCTTGAAGCCGTTGCGCATGGATCTCCCCTGTTCGTGAACCCCGGTCGGCCCGGGCGCATGATGACGATACGGCAGCCGGGCATAATCAAGCAAGCGTTTGATTAGCAATCCCACGGGGCTTGCCGCCGGGTCGACCTCGCCCCACTGCCTACTCTTCCGCGGTCAGGCATCGGCCTGGTCGAGAAAGCCGAGGAATCCTCATGGCCCCCGATCCCTTCGACCTCGACGAGATCGACCGACTCCTGACCACGACCAAGGCCGTTCGGCGTCGTCTCGACCTCGAGCGACCGGTCGACCGCGACCTCGTGGTCGAGTGCATCCGGCTGGCGTCCTACGCCCCCAACGCCTCGAACGCCCAGGAGTGGCACTGGGTGGTCGTCGACGATCCGGACCTGCGACGCGCCGTCGGTGAGCAGTACCGGCGCACGACGGCGCCGGTGGTGTCGACCATGCTCGCCACCAAGGAAGCCGCCGGCGACGAGGCCGGCGCCCGGATCTCGCGGTCGATCCTCTATCTGGCCGAACACATGGCGGAGGTCCCGGTCCTCGTCATCCCCTGCTACGACCTCGAGGCCGCCGCCGCCCGCTACGGGCACCTGATCGGACCCGAACGCGAGACCCACGGGATGGAGCCCGGCATGTATGCCTCCATCTACCCGGCCGTGTGGAGCTTCCTCCTGGCCCTGCGCAGTCGAGGCCTGGGGTCGGTGCTGACCACCGCGCACCAGTCCGATCAGCCCGCCATGGCCGAGATCCTCGGCATCCCCGACACCTGGGACCAGACCGCGCTGCTGCCGGTCGCCCACACCACTGGTGGCGACTTCGTCCCCTCGCGCCGTGCACCCGTCGAGGGGTCGATCATCTGGAACCGTCGAGACGCATGACCAGGGCACAGGGGATGCAGCCGGGCGACGACGCCCGGACCCTACACGCGGGGCTCGACCATCCGGTGGTGGACGCCGACGGCCACATCGTCGAGTCGATCCCGGTGGTGGTCGAGTACATGCGCGCCGTCGCCGGGTCCGCCGTGGCCGATCGGTTCGCCGCGTCGGTCCCCAGCTTCGGGTCGCGCCGCAGAGGGCTGCTCGCCGCCGCGGGCGGCCGCGACGGCGAGCGGGCGCCGGGCGTCTTCATCCCTCCGTGGTGGACGGTGGCGTCCGATCCGCTCGATCGGGCGACGGCGTTCCTGCCCGGTCTGCTCCACGAGCGCATGGACGAGATCGGTCTGGACTTCACGGTGCTCTACACCAGCGTGGGGCTGGCCTGCTTCAACCACCCCGACGACGAAGTGCGCCGGGGAAGCTGCCGCGCCCTCAACACCTACCTGGCGGACACGTGCCACGGGCTGGACGACCGCCTCACCCCGGCGGCGGTGATCCCCGCCCACACCCCTGACGAGGCCGTCGCCGAGCTCGAGCACGCGGTCGTCGAACTCGGCCTCAGGGCGGCGGTGGTGAACTGCTGCGTCTCGCGTACGGAACCGTCGGGCCGGTCGTGGATCGACCTCCTGGCCCTCGACAGCCCTCACGACTACGACCCGTTGTGGCAGCGGTTCACGGAGCTCGGTGTGGCCGTCACGGTCCACTCCCCGACGATGGGCCTCGACCTGCGCCAGTCGTCGAGCCGCTACATGTTCAACCACATCGGGACCTTCGCCGCGGGCAGCGAGGCCGTCGCCAAGGCCCTCGTCCTCGGTGGTGCGGCCCATCGGTTCCGCGACCTCAACTTCGGCTTCCTGGAATGCGGGGTCGGCTGGGGTGTGCAACTCCTCGCCGACCTCCTGGGTCGCTGGGAGAAGCGTGGTGGCGCCCGGGTGGAGCGCCTCGATCCGGGATCCATCGATCCCGCCGAATGGGACCGGCTGCTCGACCGCCACGGCGGGGAGCGCTTCGCCGATCCCGAGCTGAGGAGCTCGATGCTCGGTCAGAGCGACAACCCTCCTGCCCAGCTCGACGACTTCCGCGACAGCGGCATCGAGGAGCCCGGCGACCTCGCCGCCATGTTCGATCGCTTCTACTTCGGGTGCGAGGCGGACGAGGCGACCGTCGGCTGGGCGTTCGACGCCCGGACCAACCCGTTGGGCGCGGTGCTGCGACCCGTGCTCGGGTCCGACATCGGCCACTGGGACGTGCCCGCCATGACCGGCGTGCTCGGTGAAGCCCTCGAGCTGGTCGACGACGGTCGCCTCGATCGCGACCAGTTCCGGGCCTTCACCTGCGACAACCCCATACGACTGCACGCCACGATGAACCCCGGGTTCTTCGACGGCACGGCCGTGGAGGGGTATGCCCGTGCCTTCCTCGGTCCCGGGACGGCTGGCTGAGCGATCAGAGGACTCCGGTCAGTTCTCGGCGAAGCCGGGCGCCCCAGCGTCGGCGTCGATGGTGACCCGGTGCATCACGCGTCGTTCGGTGTAGTCGGCCACCGCGTAGTGCTGCACCGACCGGTTGTCCCAGAACGCGACCGACCCGGGTTCCCACCGGAACCGGCACTGGAGGTCGGGGGAGCGGAACTGGTCGCACAGCAGGGGCAACAGGGCCTCGTTCTGGCGCTCGGTGAGCCCGACGATGTGGGTGGTCGAGTTCCGGTTGACGTAGAGGGCGCGGCGTCCCGTCTCGGGGTGCACGATCACCACCGGATGGGTGACCGGCGGCCATCGCCTCTGCGTCTCGGCCAGGTCGAGGTTGGTGTGGCCGGCGAGCAGCGCCTTGCGCATGGGCTTGGTGATGTCGTGCACCGCCTCGAGCCGGTCGGCGAGCGCTCGCAACGGGTCGGGCAGGCTCTCGTAGGCGGCGTAGGAACTGGCGAAGCAGGTGTCGCCCCCGTTCCCGGGCAACCGGACGCACCGCAGCAGGGAGCCGAGGGGCGGGTGGGCCATGAACGAGTTGTCGCTGTGCCACTGGTCGGCACCCTCGCCCTTGGGGTTGACCTGGTCGAGCACCGTGACCGCCGGCGTGTCCTGGTAGGCGGTGGCGAGGGGCGGGACCGACAGCTTTCCGAACTTCAGGGCGAAGGCCAGGTGCCGCTCGTCATCGAGGTCCTGGTCCCGGAAGAAGATGACCAGGTGGTCGAGCAACGCCTGGCGCAGCGCCGCCACCGTCACCTCGTCGGGTTCCACCGACATGTCCACGCCGTGGACGACGGCACCGATCGTCGGCGTCAGCGGTTGGATCTCCATCGGCGGCCCCCTCGAGCATTCCCCGCTACTATCTCGCACCTAAGATACATGGGGCGAGGAGGGTCATGGTCGGTGGAGCGCGAGCCGCGGTGATCGACGGTCCGTGGACGGGTCGGCCTGAGTCGTGGCGTCGAGGTCGGCTCGGTTGATGGCCTCGTCACGCTGGGTCGCCGTGGAGGGCGCCGCCGACCTCCCGCCCGATCGGCTCGAGCGGGTGGTCCGCCTGGGCCGGGTCTCCACGCCGGACATGAGCCCGGCCGAGCGCGAAGCACCTCAGGCGTACCTGGTGGCCCAGGGGTCCGCCACCGACGAGCTGGCGGTCCACTTCCACACCGTCGATCAGTTCCAGTACTTCGCCCACGGTCGGGGGGTGGTCGGCTCGCACGAGGTGGGGCACGGCATCGTCCACTACTCCGACGCCCTCACGCCCTACGGGCCGTTGCGCCCGGCCGAGACGGGGATGTCGTACCTCACCCTCCGCGCCGTGCACGACGGTGGTGTGCACTACATGCCCGGCGCCAAGGCGGAGCTGCGCGATCGGCTCGGTCGCTCGTCACGTCGCGTCGCCGACCGCCGCAACGTCAGCGTGGACCTGGTCGGCGCCGTCGAGTCGGGGCGCTGGCACCACCTCCGCGACGATGCCGACGGGTTGCGGATCTCGGTGATCCACCTGCCCCCGGACGTCGAGGCGGCCCCGCTCGCCGTCGGCGCGGGGGGTGCCTACGCAGTGGTGGTCGGCGGGGCGCTCACCGTCGACGGTGCACGGTTCGAGCCGGGCGCGTTGAGGTGGTTCGGCGATGGATCGGTGCTCGAGGTCCAGGGTGGTGTCGACGGGGTGCGGATCGCCGTGTTGCAGTACCCGCGCCGGGACGCGGACTGGGCCGACTGAACGGCGTCGGTCGAGCGGTCAGCCGTCGCTGCTCGCCGACGGCCCCTCGGCGAGCGCGGCCAACTCGTCGGCGACGAGGCGGGTGATCGGCCTCTGGGGCCCCGCCCGCCACTCGCGCCACGGGAGCCAGTCGTACCAGCGGGCGAGCTCGGTGAAGTCGAGCTGGGCGCTGATGAGCTCCTCGTCGGGGCCGGCCTGGGCGAGGAGCTCGGGGAACCCGGGGAACCGGGGTGCGCCGATGGCGCTCCCGCCCGCCCATGTCGGCGGGCCGTGGCCGGCGCCGACCCGGTTGGCGGAGACCGCGAACACGAGGTTCTCGTGGGCCCGCACGAGCGTGGCCTGTGCGAGGTGCTCTCTCGCCCTGGGGAGATCCGACCGGCCGGTCGGGTTCACCAGGAGGCGTGCTCCCTTGAGGGCCAGGACCCGGCAGAGCTCGGGGTTGTTGTAGAAGTCGTAGCAGATCGAGATGCCGATCGGGCCGAGGTCGGTGTCGAACACCGGGAGGGCGTCGCCGGGCGTGAAGCGGTCGGTCTCGAGGGGGATGCCGAGGTGGAGCTTGCGGTACGTGCCCACGAGCCCGTGCGGGGCCACCAGGTTGGCCGAGTTGTAGATGACCGACGGGTCGTTCTCGTCGCGCTCCTCGAACCCGTAGATCACGTGGATGCCCCGGCGCGCCGCTGCGGCGGCGACCGCGCGGCAGCTCACCCCGTCGGCCAGCTCCGCCTGCTCCAGGTGCCAACGGCAAGGGCAGTGGTTCGTGGCGCAGTCGGTGCACTCGGTCCAGGTGTTCAGGGCCAGCTCCGGGAAGACCACGAGATCGCAACCCTGGTCGGCGGCGTCGGTGATGCGTTCCAGCATCTTCTCCAGCGTGGCGTCCTTGTCCCGGGGCACCGCCTCGAAGTTGACGCAGCCGACCCTGATCGAGGTGGGCCCGAGCGAGGGATCGTCGGGACGCATCGACGCAGTGCCCCCGGATCCGGTGGGCGGTCGGGACCGTTCGTCATCCATCGTTGTCCCCTGGCTGCCTCGTCGGTTCCGGGCCGGCTGTCGGTGCGGAGACGGCGCGGGATCCGTGGGTGCCCGGTCGTCCGATCCCCGATCCTGGCAGCTGGTCGCGGTGGGCGCCGGCCGTGACGATCCACACGATGGGGAGGGCGGGTTCAGTCGCGGGGTGGTCCGTCTGGTTCCCGGGCCCGCTCGGCATCGGCGTCGAGCAGCTCCAGTAGCCGGTTCATCGAACGGTCGATCTCTGCGGCTTCTGCCTCTTCGAGTGGGCCCAGCACCGAGGTCCGGCCTTCCCGGTACCGTTCCGACGCCAGCTCGCCGAGCCGGTGGCCCTCGCGGGTGAGACCGACGACGATCCGCCGGCCGTCCGTCGAGTCGCGGCTTCGTTCCAGCAGGCCTCGGGCCTCCAACCGGTCCACCATCTGGGTGATCCCGCCGCTCGAGCGCAGCAGCAGCTCGCCGAGCTCGGTGGGGAGCAGCTGGTGGTCCGGTTCGGCGAGGATCAGGACGCGGAGCAGGGCGAAGTCCCCGAAGTTGAGCTCCAGGCCGTCGAGGCAACGGCGCTGGAAGGCTTCGAGGCGCAGCGCGACGCGGGTCAGCCGGGTGAACAGGCCCGCCGAGTCCGGTTCGGACAGGTAACGGGCCAGCAGTTCGTCGGTCACGAGCTTGGGCGTCGACCGCCGTCGTCGGCGCCGCTGGGGGCACCCAGTGCGCCGGCGAGGAAGTCGACGAGGTCGTCGGCGAGCGTCCCAGCTGTGTCGGGGTGGTGGGCCGCGACCCAGAGGCGGATCCCACGGGGCTGGGGTGAGGCCGCGTTGAGCACCAGCTGGGTGGTGAACGCAACGCGGTTGCGGGCCACGTTGCCCGGGAGTTCGGGGCGCACGGCGAGGAGGGCGTCGACGTACCGGTCGTACTGGTCGCCGAAGTGGTCTTCGATCGGACCGATCATCCCCGGTTCCTCGAGGAGGGCGGCGAGGAAGCCGACATAGGTCGCAGCGCCGGAGGGCTCGCCGCCGCCGGTGAGCTCGATGGTCGGCAGGACCATCGCCCGGGCCAGGTCGCGTACCGAGAAGTCCTCGCCGAGGTTCTCGAGGTGGGCCGAACGCCGCTCCTGGAGGGCTTCGGCCCGGTCGGCGAGGACGGCGAGGACCAGGCCTTCCTTCGACTGGAAGTGGTAGTGGATCGCCGCGGAGTTGGCGTCGGCCGCCCCGGTGATGTCGCGCACCGACACCGCCTGGAGGCCGCGCTCGGCGATGAGCCGCTCGGCGGTGTCGATGAGCTTGCGTCGCGTGTCCGAGCCGCTGCGGGCGCGACCCCTGGGTATCGGCTCCGGCTCTCGAGCCGACCCCGTCGTCCCCGCGGTCTCGTTGGTGCGCACCGCCGAACACTAGGGGTTTGGCGCAGCGTGGCCCCGTTCGTCCGAGGCGATGCCCGCTCCAATTCAAACGATTGCTTGGAAGGCCGGGCACCGGTACTGTGACGCGGCCTGATGGGGGCAGGGTTCGGCGACGCAGATTCCTGAGCACCCCCTGCCGCGCCCGTACCCGTCACTGGTGAGGGCGACTCCCACGGCGATCCTCGAACCGGTCGCCACGAATCGATGGGATCCATGTGACCGACGACAACCGAACCGACGAGGTCGATCCCAGCACCGCGGACCTCCCGATCCGCGGCAAGGAGGTCGTGTTCCGGCACATGGACGACCCCGACGTGCCGTGGCAGCTGGTCCGGGCCCAGCGCAACGCTGACGGCACCGAGGCCTACGTGCGCGAGAAGTGGTTCTCGTTCAGTCCCGACCCGCAGTACCTCTCGCTGTACGCCGAGTACGACCCCGGGATGATGGTGCGCCGTCACGGCCACTACAGCCCCCACGTCGTGTTCGTCATCGACGGGGGCCTGTGGTTCGGTGATCGGTGGTGCCCTGCGGGCACCCACGCGGAGCTGCCCTTCGGTGCGGCGTTCGGGCCGATCCGCGCCGGCGACGACGGGGCCAAGCTGTTCGAGGTGATGATGGGCGACCCCCGGTCGTGGGGCGACCAGCCCGAGGTCTACGAGGCGGCGCTGGCCGAGCACGGGGTCACCCCGTTGCCCGACCCGCCGATCGACTTCCCCGACTGGTTGGCCGACCTGCGCACCCACTGGACCGGCGAGGACTCGGAGACGGCGTCGTCATGAGCGACTACGACCTGATCGTGCGCAACGGGCTGGTCATCGACGGGACCGGGCTCCCGCGACGGCGCGTCGACGTGGGCGTCCGCAACGGGCGCGTCGCCCGGCTCGCGCACCTCGAGCATGCGTCGGCCGACCGCGAGATCGACGCCGACGGCGCGATCGTGGCGCCGGGGATCGTCGACGCCCACACCCACTACGACCCCCAGATCACCTTCGATCCGTACGCCACGATGTCGTGCTTCCACGGGGTCACCACGGTGCTCGCCGGCAACTGCGGCTTCTCCGTCGCGCCGTGCCGCCCGGAGGACCGCGAGTTCCTCACCGGGATCTTCGCCGCCGTCGAGAACATGGACCCGATCGCGCTGTCGGCCATCACCTGGGACGAGTTCGAGTCGTTCGCCGACTATCTGGAGAGCCGCGAGGGGAAGCTCGGAGTGAACCTTGCGAGCTACGTCGGCCATTCGAACCTGCGCAGGATCGTGCTCGGCGACGACTCGACGGAGCGCGAGGCGTCCCCGGCCGAGATCGACGAGATGACCGGACTCCTGCGAGAGGCGATCGAGGCGGGAGCGGCCGGCCTGTCCTCCTCGGCCGCCCCCACCCACCTCGACACCGCCGGCCGCCCGGTGCCGTCGCGTCTGGCGTCACACGTCGAGGTCCTCGCCCTCGCCGATGCGCTCGGCGAGCTCGGTCGTGGCTCCATCGGCTTCCTCCCCGCCAGCGCCGTGGGCGGGCTCGACCACGCCGACGAGGACTACCTCATCGAGATCGGTCGCCGAGCCGGGCTCCCCGTGATCATCCAGGGACTCGGCGGGCGCAACAAGGTCGATGCACCGACGGCGACATGGGAGGCGTCCCAGGCCTTCCTCGACCGGGCCACGGAGCTCGGTGCCCCGGTGTACTCGATGTTGATCGCTCGGCCGTTCGACCGGAAGGTGACGATCGATCCCGACAACTTCCACTACCTGGCAGTGCCGTCGTGGAACCACATGGTCAACCTCCCGGCCGACGAGCGGGCGGCGCTGCTACGCGATCCAGAGGCACGTGACGAGCTCCGCCACGCCGTCGAGAACTACAACCGCGATCCGGCCAAGGGCACCACCGTTCCGCCGCCACTGTGGAAGGTGGTCTTCGTGCACGAGGTCGCACGGCCGGAGAACGAGCGGTGGCAGGCCCGCTCGATCGCCGACATGGCGGCGGAGATGGGGGTCGAGCCCGCCGATGCCATGCTCGACCTGGCCCTGGCCGAGGACTTCCGGACCGAGTTCCGCTGGCGGACCGAGACCCCCGAGTGGACCGACGCCGTGGGCACGGCCCAGCTCGACCCGAGGATGATCGTCGGGACCTCCGACGGCGGCGCCCACCTGGCCCGCGACGACGGCGCCGACTGGAGCTCGTACTTCCTGCGCTCCTGGGTCCTCGATCGCCGGGTGTGGTCGCTGGAGGAGGGGATCCGCCAGATCACCCAGGTCCCCGCCGCCCTCCTCGGGTTCGCCGACCGGGGCACCGTCCAGGTCGGCAAGCACGCCGACCTGATGATCTTCGACCCGGACGCCATCGGGCCGTGGAAGAAGGAGTTCGTCAACGACCTCCCCGGTGGCGTGGGGCGTTACAAGGCGTGGGGGAAGGGTGTGCGAGCGACGATCGTGAACGGCGTGCCCATCGTGGTCGACGGCGCGCTCACCGGCGCCCTCCCCGGCCAGGTCGTGCGCCCGTCGTGACGGCTCGCTGTCTCGGGGGCCGCGGTGAGGCGGATCCGTTTAGCTTGTGGCGTTCATGAGCGCTGACCGAAACGATCTCGTCCTCATCGACAAGCCCCGGCCGCACACCACCGTCATCACGCTGAACCGGCCCGAGCGGATGAACTCGATGGCCTTCCAGCTGATGGTGCCGTTCCGGGAGGCGCTCGACGAGGTGGCGGCCGACAACGACACCACCTGTGTGGTCCTCACCGGTGCCGGTCGCGGGTTCTGCTCCGGCGCCGACACGAGCGATGACGGCGGGCCCCCGCCCAACATCGACGGCCTGACCCTCACCCGCATCGCCACCAAGTCCATGTCGCTGCTGGCCGATCTGGTCCCCACCATGCAGCGGATGCAGCAACCCGTGATCTGCGCCATCAACGGTGCCGCCATCGGCGGCGGGATGTGTCTCACCCTCGGAGCCGACATCCGCATCGCCGGTGAGTCGGCCTACTTCCGCGCCGCCGGGATCAACAACGGACTCACGGCCACCGAGCTCGGTCTCAGCTTCCTGCTCCCCCGGGCCATCGGCTCGTCGCGGGCCTTCGAGTTCATGCTCTCGGGTCGCGACATCGACGCCCACGAGGCGGCCCAGATCGGCCTCGTGTCGCGGGTGGTCCCCGACGAGGACCTCCTGACCGAAGCCCTCGACCTGGCCGACCAGATCAACGGCTGGAGCACCCAGGGCACGTCGCTGACCAAGCGGACCATGTGGGCGGGCCTCGAGATGGGCAGCCTCCGAGCGGCGATCGAGATGGAGACCCACACCCAGCTCTTCGTCCGGCTCACCACGAAGAACTTCGAGGAGGCGGTGCGCGCCCGCAAGGACGGCCGCCCGCCTGTCTTCGAGGACTGACCGGCCGCTCCACCGGGTCCTGCACCGGCATCCCCGACCGACCCCGGCGGCTCGTCCCCTCCGATGCACCTACTGTTCTCCGAGGCCTGGATCGCCGATCGACCGCGGCGAGGAGCCAACCGAACCCAGGGGGGCCGGGTTGGCGTGGGCCCCCGTCGGACTGTGGGAGGTATCGGGTGATGAACGGTTCGAGCCGCTACGTCGTGATCTCGGCGGACTGCCATGCCGGTGCCGATCTGCTCGGCTACCGGCCCTACGTCGAGTCCACCCTCCTCGACGAGTTCGATCGTTGGGCCGAAGGTTTCGTCAACCCGTTCGGCGATCTCGAGCGAGCCGACGCCGACCAGAACTGGGACCACGAGGTCCGCAACACCGCGCTCGAGGCTGACGGCATCGTCGCCGAGGTCGTCTATCCGAACACGGTGCCGCCGTTCTTCCCGATGAGCGGACTGGTCGCCATGGTGCCCTCGGCGGAGGAGTACCGGCTCCGGCTGGCCGGGCTGCGGGCTCACAACCGGTGGCTCGCCGAATGGTGCGCTTCGCTTCCGGGGCGCAGAGCCGGCATCGGTCAGATCCTGCTCAACGACGTCGACGACGCCGTGCGCGACGTCGAGTGGATCGCGGCCAACGGTCTCACCGGCGGAGTGCTGCTCCCCGGTCTTCCCCCCGGCTGCGGGATCGACCCGATCCACTCCCCGGCCTACGACCCGGTGTGGCGGGCGTGCCAGGAGCACGGCGTCGTGCTCAACGTCCACGGGGGGAGCGGCTCACCGCTCGACGGGTTCTTCCCCGCGACGCTCGCCCTGTTCGCCCTGGAAGCGGCCTTCTACGCTCACCGGCCGCTCTGGTCCCTGGTCCTCGCCGGGGTGTTCGACCGCTTCCCGGGCCTGAAGCTGGTGCTCGCGGAGGCCGGGTCGAGTTGGGTCGCCGGAACCCTCGAGGCCATGGACAACATCCAGGCCAAGCAGGAGCAGGGCAACATCGGGGTGCTCAACATCCCCGACCCGATTCGTCTGAGCATGAAGCCGAGCGAGTTCTGGGAGAGGAACTGCTCGCTCGGCGCCAGCTTCATGACCCGGGGAGACGCCGACGACCGGCACGCTGTCGGCGTCGACCGCATCATGTGGGGAAGTGACTTCCCGCATGAGGAGGGCACGTACCCACACAGCGCCGAATCGCTCGCGTACACCTTCGCGGGCATCGACTCCGCCGAGGTCGAGCGCATGGTCGGCCTCAACGCGGCCGAGATCTACGGATTCGACCTCGACCTCCTGCGCCCGGTCGCCGACCGGATAGGCCCCACCGCCGACGCAGTCGCGGCCGGCCTCGACACGATTCCCGCCTCGACGACCAGCTTCGCCTTCGGGCCCCGCCTCGTCGGTGCTGCCTGAGCCACGTCAGGCCCGCGCCGAGGGCGACGGTTTCGCGTCGTCGAGGGCCGTTCCAGGATTCCACTGGGTGAGAACCGACCAGGGATGAGGTCCACCACCACCCCTAGAGTTCCCGCGGGGCCGTCATACCGGCTGACGCAGACCATGGAGACGGGCGGCGTCCGTGAGGAGTGAGATCGTGGGAAGCGATGTGTTCATGAGGATCGACGAGGCGGGGGAGTTCTTCCGCGACCGGTCCGAGGCCGCCGAGGAGCTCGGCCGTCTTCCCGACGACGTCGGCCGACGTCTCAAGGAGACGGGACTCGTCCGTCTGCTCCAGCCCGCGGACTTCGGCGGCTACGAAGCCGACCCCCGTGACTTCTTCAGCGCCGTGATGGACGTCGGCAACTGGTGCCCCGCGGCCGGCTGGGTCGCGGGCGTGGTCGGCGTCCATCCGTGGGAGCTGGCCCTCAACGACGAGCGCCTGCAGGCGGAGGTGTGGGGGGACGATCCCGACACCTGGGTCGCCTCGCCCTACGCTCCGAGCGGCACCGCCACGCCCGTCGAAGGCGGCTACACGGTGAACGGCCACTGGAACTTCTCCTCCGGAACCGACCTCTGCAGTTGGGTGGTCCTGGGCGCAGTCGTGATCGACGCCGACTCCGGTGCCCCCACAGGGATGCTGCACGTGATGCTGCCTCGCTCGGACTACGAGATCGTCGACGACTCGTGGAACGTCATGGGGCTCGAAGGAACCGGCAGCAAGGACGTGGTCATCCGCGACACGTTCGTTCCCGGATACCGCACGGTCGACGTCATGAAGGTCATGAACGGACGGGCTGCGGCCGAGGCCGGTCGGACCCAGCCGCTGTACCGGATGCCGTGGTCGGCCGTCTTCCCGAACGCCGTGTCCGCGGGTCTCATCGGGATCGCGCAGGGGGTCCTGCGATGCGCCCTCGAGTACCAGAGCGGCCGCGTCAGCGCGGTCGGCGTGGCCCAGGTGTCGGACCCCCACACCCGAGCGACCCTCGGTGAGGCCGCGGCGGACATCCGGGGTGCACGCACGCAACTGCTCTACAACATCGGCGAGATGTACGAGGCCATCTGCTCCGGACACGACGTGACCATGGCGCAGCGGGTCGCCACCCGCCGGGACCAGGTGCGGGTCGCGTGGCGAGCCGCCAATGCCGCCGACAAGGCGTACTCGGTCTGCGGTGGGAACGCCATCCGCCTCGAGAAGCCGCTCCAGCGGTTCTGGCGCGGCCTTCACGCCGGACTCAACCACGCGATCTTCGTCCCGGGCCCCGTCTACGACGATGCCGCAGGGATGCTGATGGGCCAGTCGCCGTCCGGGCCGGCCGCGGCGATGTTCTGAGCCCGGCGTCAGGAGAGGCAGCCGGACCGGTTCGCGAGCGCACGCAGGGGGAGCCCGATGACAGCGACGACCACCGACCTCACCGCCGAGGGGACGAGCAGGACACTCACCACCCCGCACGGCGATCTGCACTACCACGAGGCCGGCGATGGTCCGCCGCTGGTGCTGTTGCACGGCTCCGGACCGGGTGTGAGCGGTTGGACGAACTTCAGCGGCAACCTCGAGGTCTTCGCACAGCACTTCCGCACGCTCGTGCTCGACCTGCCCGGATTCGGGAAGAGCTACTCGATCGACGAGAACCCGGTGCTCCACGCCCCGGTGGCGGTGCTGGCGTTCCTCGACGGTCTCGGCATCGACCGCACAGCCATGATCGGCAACTCGCTGGGCGGCGGGATCGCGGCGCAGCTCGCCGCGGCCAACCCCGACCGCATCGCCCGCCTCGTCGCGCTGGGCGGCGTCGGCGTGCCGTTCTTCAGCCCACTGCCGTCGGAGGGCATCACCCGACTGGTCGAGTTCGTCGAGGATCCCACGCACGACCGGCTGGTGCGCTGGATGACGTCGATGGTGTACGACCCGGCGGTGCTCACCGAGGACTTCGTCGCAACGCGTTGGCGAGCGGCGAGTGACCCCGATGCACTGGCGCTGATCCGCCGGATCTACAACCCGGAGATGTTGAGCATCCTGCGCCCGATGATCCTGGGCAACCCCGCGGTGCTGGGGATGTTGAGCCAGATCCAGGCTCCGACCCTGCTGACGTGGGGCCGCGACGACCGTGTCACCCCACTCGACGGGGCGATCGCTCCCATGCGGTTGATCCCGCGTTGTGAGCTCCACGTGTTCCACGACTGCGGGCACTGGGCGATGATCGAGCGCAAGGAAGAGTTCGAGAGCGTCGTCCTCTCGTACCTCCTGCGCGACGTCACCTGAGCGGCGGCCGAGCACCATGACCGACGACCGCCAGCCCGAACCCGCCACCGGGGCCACCGCCGATCCCGATCCCGTCCGGAGCGCGGCGCTCGACGCGGCAGCCGATCGCCTCATCGATGCTGCACGGACCAGGCGACCCTGCGAACCGCTGCGCAGCATCTACCCCCAGGGCGACGTCGACGCCGGATACGAGGTCCAGCGGCTCGTCCACGCCCGGAGCTCCGCAGGACGCCGACGGGTCGGCCGCAAGGTCGGGTTGACCTCACCTGCGGTGCAGGCGCAGATGCACGTCGACACGCCCGACTTCGGGGTGCTCTTCGCCGACATGGCCTATGGCGACTCCGAGCCGATTCCCCACGGGATCCTGCTCCAGCCGCGCGTCGAGGCCGAGGTGGCGTTCGTGCTCGGTGAAGACCTCCCGGCACACGAGGTGACGACGACCGAGGTGCTGCACGCCACCGAATTCGTGCTCGCCGCCATCGAGGTGGTCGACAGCAGGATCGAGAACTGGGACATCTCGATCTTCGACACGGTCGCGGACAACGCCTCGTCGGGTCTCTTCGTCACCAGCGCCGCGCCGCGCTCACTCCTCGACATCGACGACCTGAGGTCGAGCGAGATGACGCTGACCGTCGGCGGGGAGATCGTGAGCTCCGGAACGGGCGGATCCTGCCTCGGCCACCCGGTGAACGCCGTCGTGTGGCTGGCGAACGTGGTCGCCGCTCGCGGGGAGCCGCTGTCGGCCGGCGAGATCATCCTCTCGGGAAGCCTCGGGCCGCTCGTGCCGGCCGAGCCGGGCACCACCTACGAGGCCCACATCGGCGGGCTCGGGTCGGTCAGGGCGGTGTTCACCGATGACGCCTAGGCAGGGCGACGCCGTCTGCTCGATCCCGGTTCCGCTCTGTGGCACCGACGCGTGCCTTCGTCAGGGTGTCCCGTGGAGGATCACTCCGTGAAGAAGCGACTCACTGCGGCCGTCGTCGGCTCGGGGAACATCGGCACCGACCTGGTCCACAAACTGCTGCGGTCGGACGCCGTCGAGCCCCGCTACCTCGTCGGGATCGATCCCGAGAGCCCGGGACTGCGTCGAGCGCACGATCTCGGGCTCGAGACGTCGGCCGGCGGTGTGGACTGGCTGCTGTCGAGGGCCGAGCTCCCCGACATCGTCTTCGAGGCGACCTCGGCCCGAGTCCACCGCGAGAACGCCCCGCGCTATCGCGAGGCGGGCATCCGGGCGATCGACCTGACCCCGGCGGCGTGCGGGCCCTACGTGATCCCGCCCGTCAACCTCACCGAGCACATCGACGAGCCGAACCTCAACATGGTGACCTGCGGTGGCCAGGCGACCATTCCGATGGTGCACGCCGTGTCACGGGTGACGACCGTCGCCTACGCCGAGGTGGTGGCGACGGTGGCGTCGACCTCGGCGGGGCCCGGAACCCGCAACAACATCGACGAGTTCACGCGGACCACGTCGGAGGCGGTCCGGGTGCTCGGAGGGGCCGAGCGAGGCAAGGCGATCATCATCCTGAACCCGGCCGAACCCCCGCTGATCATGCAGGACACCGTCTTCTGCTCCCTCGAACCCGACGCCGACGAAGCCGCGGTGATGGCCTCGATCGAGCGGATGGTTCGCGAGGTGCAGGAGTACGTGCCCGGATATCGGCTGCGCTTCCCGCCCCAGTTCGAGCGGGACGCGACGATCGATGGTCGCGGACGGGTCGCCATCTTCATCGAGGTCGAAGGTGCCGGGGACTTCCTCCCGCCGTACGCCGGAAACCTCGACATCATGACCGCCGCGGCGACGCGGGTCGGCAACGAGATCGCCCGCATCGCAACCACACAGGAGCGCTGAGATGGCCTACTCGGAGTCGCTCGCCGTGCGCATCACCGACTCGTCGCTGCGCGACGGCTCACACGCCAAGGAACACCAGTTCAGCGAATCGGACGTGCGCAGCATCGTCGACGGCCTGGCCACCGCCGGGATCCCCGTCATCGAGGTGAGCCACGGTGACGGCCTGTCCGGATCGTCCTACAACTACGGCTTCTCGGCGGTCGACGAGCGGGTCCTCATGGCGGCGGCGGTCGACGCCGCGGCGGGTCGCTCCTCGATCGCGGCGCTCTGATGCTGCCGGGCCTGGGAACGCTCGACGACATCGTGGCGTGCCGGGACCTCGGTGTCTCGGTCGTGCGGATCGCGACGCACTGCACGGAGGCCGACATCGCCAACCAGCACTTCGCGATGGCCCGTGAGCTCGGGTTGGAGACCGTCGGCTTCTTGATGATGGCGCACAGCCAGCCGCCCGAGGTGCTGGCCCGCCAGGCGCGGATCATGGCCGATGCCGGGTGCCAGTGCGTCTACGTGGTCGACTCCGCCGGCGCCATGATCCTCGACGAGGTGAGTGATCGGGTGGCGGCGCTCGTCGACGAGCTGGGCGGGGACGCGCAGGTGGGCTTCCACGGGCACCAGAACCTCTCGCTCGGCGTGGCCAACACGGTGCTCGCCATCCGGTCCGGTGCGGTCCAGGTGGATGCGTGCACGCGGTCGTTCGGCGCCGGTTCGGGCAACACGCCGACCGAGGCGCTGGTGGCCGTGCTCGACAGGCTCGGTCTCTCGTCCGGGGTCGACCCGCTCGTCATGTTCGACGTCGCCGAGGACGTGGTGCGCCCGGTGATGGACCGCGAGTGCGTCCTCGATCGCATGAGCCTGATCATGGGCTACGCCGGCGTGTACTCGAGCTTCCTGCGCCACGCCTACCGTTCGGCGGAGCGGTATGACGTGTCGGGGGCAGAGATCCTCATGAGGTGCGGCGAACGGAAGCTGGTCGGCGGCCAGGAGGACCAGATCATCGACATCGCCGTGGAACTGCGCGCGGAGAAGGAGAGGAGCGCGACGGCGCGGTGAGCCGTCCGGGCCACTTGGTCGGCGCTCCTCGTCCGGTCGCTCGGCGGGCCACGGGGGACACCGTGACAAGCTTGTTCGAACCTCCTGCGGGTGTGGGAGGGTGGTCGTGGAACCGCTCCGGCTGGCGTCCCAGCGGGTGGTCGATCCGGAGGTTGCGATGACGTCGACGGAGGTCCCGGGGTCCCTCGAGGGCGCGTCCGAGCCGATCGAACCTCTCCACGCGGGGGTCGACAACTCCGGGCGCTCGGTGTTGGGTCGGGTCGACAGCATCGTCGGGGCCTTCGACGATGCCGACGGATCGCTCACGCTCCACGAGCTCACCACGCGCACGGGCCTCCCGAAGTCCACCGTCCATCGGATGGTCGAACAGCTCTGCCGCATCGGATGGCTCGAACGGGACGTCTTCGGGTACCGGATCGGCATGCGGCTCTTCGAGATCGGGGGCCTGGCGTCGAGGCACAGCCGGCTCTCGGATCTCGCCTATCCCCATCTCCACGCCCTCTCGGTCACGACCGGTCTGGCCGTGCAGCTGGCCATCCTCGACGGCCCCGACGTCGTGTACCTCCAACGGATCCCGATGACGGGCTTTCGTCTCCCGACCCGCCAGGGGGGGCGACAGCCCGCGTACTGCACCGGGCTGGGCAAGGCCATGCTGGCCTACGACGACGAGGCGGCCGAGGAGGTCTTCGAGCAGGACCTTCCGCGGCGCACCGCCCGCACGCTCACGTCACCACGAGAGCTGGCCATCGAGCTCGAGCGCATCGCCGCGACCGGTCTGGCCTTCGACCATCAGGAGTCCTACGAAGGCCTCGCCTGCGTCGCTGCACCGCTTCGGGGCGCCGGTCGTGCCATCGGGGCTGTCTCGGTGACCGGTCCGGTGGCGAGGATCGACCTGCACGCCGTCGCCCCACACCTCAAGACCACGGCCCAGGCGATCTGGACCGACCGCTTCCAGCGCCCGTAGCGCTGCCCCGGAACCCGGCCCCTGGGCCCGAAGGGCCCCTGAGCGCAGGTCGTGCCCGCGCTCTGCGGTCTGCTCCTTCGTCCGGGTTCCATCCAGTGGCACCCGCTCTGCGATCCGATGGTTCCGAGCCCCTAGCGTCGGGGTCCACACGATCGGGGGGTTGCGGCCATGGCGAGCGGTGAGACGGGCTTCCTCGGCACGGTGGGCCGCACGGTGTCCGAATCGACGCCGTGGTGGCCGGAGCCCACACGGCCGCCCGCGGGCAGCCCCAACGTGGTGCTGGTCCTGCTCGACGACATGGGCTTCAGCGACATCGGCCCGTTCGGGTCGGAGATCCCCACGCCCACGCTGGATCGGCTGGCCGCGGGCGGCGTGCGGTTCGCGAACTACCACACCGCGCCGCTCTGCTCGCCGTCTCGGGCGGCCATCCAGACGGGCCTCAACCCTCACCGGGCCGGTTTCGCCGGCGTGGCGAACTTCGATCCGGGCTTCCCCGGTTGGACCATGGAGATCAGTCCCACCATCGAGACCCTGCCCGAACGGCTGGGCGCTGCCGGCTACGCGACCTACGCCGTCGGCAAGTGGCACCTCACGAGGGACGCCGTCATGCATCCCGGGGCACCGCGGGGGTCCTGGCCGCTCCAGCGCGGGTTCGAGCGCTTCTACGGCGTGCTCGAAGGGTGGACGAACCTGCATCAACCGCACTACTTGATCCGGGACAACTCGCCTGTCGAGATCGACGCCTACCCCGACGGCTACTACTTCACCGACGACATCACCGACGAGGCGATCAGCTATCTCAAGTCCCTGCGCGCTCACGATGCGAACCGACCCTTCTTCCTCTACCTCGCCCACGGCGCCGTGCACGGCCCGCTGCACGCCAAGGCGACGGATCTCGCTCGGTACCGCGGCGGGTACGACATGGGCTGGGACGAGCTCCGCGAGCGGCGCTTCGCCCGACAGATCGAGCAGGGGATCTTCCCGCCCGGCACGCCGATGTCGCCCCGGAACCACGAGGCCGGCCACGAGGTGCGGCCCTGGATCGATCATTCCGACGACGAGAGGGCGTTGTTCGCGCGTTACATGGAGGTCTACGCGGCGATGATCGACAACGTCGATCAGAACCTGGCCCGGCTGTTGCAGACCATCGAGGAGTTGGGCGACGCCGAGAACACCGTGGTGGTCTTCACGTCGGACAACGGGGCGACCGAAGAGGGTGGAGCGAACGGTTCGCGCAGCTACTTCAAGCAGTTCGGTGGTCTCGGGGCCATGACGGGCTGGAACCTGGACGTGCCTCGCGATCCCGAGCTGATCGGCGGGCCCCAGACGCTCGTCCACTACCCCCGTGGGTGGGGGATGGCGTCGAACACCCCGTTCCGGCTCTACAAGTCGTCCACCCACGCCGGTGGAGTCCGCGTGCCCATGATCGTCTCGTGGCCCCGCGGCATCCCGGCCGCGGACCGGGGGTCGATCCGCCACCAGTACCAGTACGTCACCGACCTGTTCCCCACGATCCTGGAGCTCGCCGGGCTTCCCGCGTGCGAGGACAGGGACGGCGCCAGCTTCGCCAGCGGGGTCACCGACGGGGTCGAGGCGAGCACGCACTCCGAGCAGTACTCCGAGTGCTTCGGGAACCGGAGCTTCTACCGGGACGGGTGGAAGCTCGTGGCGCTGCATCCGAGAGGCACCGAGTACTCCGACGCGGAGTGGGAGCTCTACGACATCGAGGCCGATCCGAGCGAGACGGTGGATCTCTCGGCATCGCGACCCGACAAGGTCCGAGAGCTGTCCGACGGGTGGGAGGAGTCGGCGCGAGAGAACCTCGTGTTCCCCCTCGACGACGGCACCGGCCTGCTCCAGCTGTTGCGGCGGCCCGACGACGCCGCGTTCCACCAGGAGGTTCGGCTCCTACCCGGCACGCCGACCCTCGAGAGGTACCGATCGCAGAAGCTCATCGCCTTCCGGGACTTCTCCGTCGACGTCGAGCTCGACCATCGCGTGGAGGACTCCGGCATGTTGGTGGCCCACGGGGACCAGGGCGGCGGGTACGCGTTGTACATCGAGGACGGAGTGCTCCGTCTCGGCTACAACCACTACGGCGAGATGCACTTCCTCGACGGTGGCCGACCGGGAGCGGGGGCACGGACGATCACTCTCCGGGCCGCGGCGGGGAAGGCCTTCACCTGGGACTTCGAGGTCAGCATCGACGGGGTCGTGACCGGCCAGATGCCGGGCACCCCGATGCTGTTGGGCTTCGCCCCCTTCCAGGGCGTCGACGTGGGGATCGACCGACGCTCGCCCGTGGTCTGGAGCGTGCACGAGGAGCACGGGCCGTTCCCGTACTCGGGTCGACTGGTCGCCGTGACCTACCGGCCGGGCCCGGCGGCACCCTACGATCCGCAGCACCTGGTCGAGGCTCTGCAGGCCGCCGGTCGCGCCGCCCAGTAGCGACCGGGTCCTCCCACCAGGTGGGACGCCACGATGACCGGAAGCGGGACCCTACGTAGCGTGGGCGGCCGTGGAGATGTCGGACAAGGTCGTGGTCGTCACCGGGGGCGGGTCGGGTATCGGAGAGGCGCTGGCCGTGGCGGTGGCAGAGGCCGGTGCCCGGCACGTGGTGGTCGCCGACATCCACGGTGACCAGGCCCGGCGGGTCGCCGAGGCCATCGGGGGCACCGGGGTGGCCCTCGACGTCGCCGACGAAGCCGCCCTCCGATCGATGGTCGCCGCGACCGAGCGCGCTCACGGCGGCATCGACGTGTTCTGCTCGAACGCCGGCTTCTTCGGCGTGGGTGGGATCGAGGACTCGAACGAGGCCATCCAGTCGATGTGGGAGGTCCACGTCCTCTCGCACCTCTATGCCGCGCGTGCCGTCGTGCCCTCGATGGTCGCCCGGGGTGGGGGGTACCTCCTCAACACCGCGTCGGCGGCGGGGCTGCTGACGCAGATCGGTTCGTTGGGCTACACGATCACCAAGCACGCCGCGGTGGCGCTGGCCGAGTGGCTGGCGATCACCCACCACCATCAGGGGATCCGTGTGTCGGTCCTGTGCCCCCAGGCGGTGCGGACCAACATCATCGCCAACAGCCTGGAGACGGGTCGGGTCGATGACTCCGACGGACCCCTCGGGGTCTCGACCGCCGACGCGGTGCTGGAGGCCGACGTCGTGGCTCGGCTGTGCCTGGAGGCGATGGCCGCGGAGCGGTTCTGGGTGCTGCCCCACGCCGAGGTCGCCGATCACGTGAAGCACAAGGCCGACGACATCGAGCGGTGGTTGAACGGCATGCGACGCTTCCAGACCTCGCTCTACCGTGACCGCCCGCTACCGGGGGATGCGATCACCCGGGCGCAGTGACCGGCGAACGGCCGGTCTGCATCGCGGATCGCGGATCGCGGATCGCGGTCGGATCCCGGTGACCGGAACCGGTCCGTCGAGCGTCGACGCGTCCTGCGCCACACTTGGGCCGAGCCCGCCGTGCCGGGGTCGGTGCGTCGCCACAGGGCTGGGACATCACAGGAGTTCTCGATGGCAATCGGTTCGCTCGGATACCTCCGGTTCGGGGCGACGGACCTCGACGCGTGGTACCGCTTCCTCGGCGAGGGTCTCGACATGGACGTCGTGCGCGACGACGAGGACGTCGTGCGGGCCCGCATGGACGATCGCGTCGCCCGGCTCGTCGTCGCCTCCGCGGAGGTCGACCGCCTGGACGTCGTGGGGTGGGAGGTGGCCGGCCGTCGAGAGCTCGAGGGCCTCGTCGAGACGCTCGGGCAGGCCGGCGTCGCGGTCGAGGAGGCCCCCGCCAGCGAGCTCGCCGAGCGCCGGGTCGAGGCGATGGTCCACGTCGCCGATCCCGGTGGTACCCGCCTGGAGCTCTACGTCGGGCCCGCGCTCGACCATCGCCCTCTTGCCCCGCGGGCCGGTACACGCTTCGTCACGGACGGCCTCGGTCTCGGACACGTCGTGTTGCCCGCGCCGGAGATGGACGAGTCGATGGCCTTCTACGAGGGTCTCCTCGGCTTCCAGCTCCGCGATTCGATGCGCATCCCGGCGGCGGCGTTTCCGGGACGCGACCCCGAGAAGGGTGACGCGTGGATCCGCTTCCTCGGCTGCAACGCCCGCCATCACAGCCTCGCCCTCTTCGAGAGCGCGATCCCGAGCGGCATCGTGCACTTCATGGTCGAGGTGGCCGAGCTCGACGACGTCGGCCGGGGCCTCGATCGTTGCCGCAGCCTCGAGGTTCCGCTCTCCGCCACGCTCGGGCGCCACACCAACGACCACATGGTGTCGTTCTACGTGGGCACCCCGGGCGGGTTCGACGTGGAGTACGGGACCGCCGGGCGGCTGGTGGACCCCGAGTCATGGGTCGCCACCGAGATCACCGAGGTCAGCTTCTGGGGGCACCGCTTCCAGCACGGCGTCTGACGCGCCGCCGCGACCAGCGGCGGGAGTCGTCGTGATCGGTCAGCCGCGTGGTCCCGCGTGAGCGGCGGTGCTCACTGCCGACCCATCTCGGAGCGTCCCTCGGCGACGTCCACGTCTCGTTCCTCACTGCGGGGTGCTCTCACCAGTTGGATGTCGACGGCGCGCAGCACCCCCTCGAACGGGTAGGTGGTGTCGTAGCGGTCGCTCACCGGCATGCCGTGGTCGAAGCCCACGCTGCTGCCGACGCTCGAGACGACCCGCATGGCGAAGGGGATCTCGGCCGACCCGGCCGGCGTGTCGTCGACGACGACCGTGGCCGTGGCGCCGTTGCCGGTGCGGCGGAACCGCACCCCGAGCACGCAGGGCCCTGTGGGAAGAGGGACCTCGGACTCGATCACCGTGTGGTCGCCGAACGCGTTGTAGTCGAACACCAGCCGGTCGCCCTGCACGAACAGCGACAACCCGGCGTTGCCGTTGCCGAGGGCGTAGAGCACCCCGCCCTCCCCGGCGGCCCGTTCCACGGTGGCGTCGAGGTCCCAGCTGCGACCGCCGATGGCGGCCGACACCTGACCCGGTAGGTAGGACATCGGCGGCCGGTAGCTGTAGTGGCGGTCGGGTCGATGGGGCGTGTGCTCGGCGAAGCGGGAGGCGAACAGCTCGACCATGCGGTCGTCGAGGGGCAGCACGCCGTTCGCCTCGGCCTCCTCCCACCAGCGCCCGACGAGCGCGGCCAACCGTTCGGATTCGGCGGCGGCGAGGTCGTGGCACTCCGAGGGATCGGCGTCGAGGTCGTAGAGCTCCCAGACGTCCTCGTCGAACGGGGTGCCCGGTTGGTGGTTCGTGACCGCCTTCCAACCGTCGACGTACATCGCCCGGTGCCCCATCATCTCGGAGTACTGCACGGCGTGGCGGCTCGGGGAGCCGGCCGACGCGGGGTCGAACGTGTAGGCCATCGAGGTCCCGGCGACGGGGAGTTGAGGGACCCCCCGGTAGGTGTCGGGAGCCTCGACGCCGACGAGCTCGTAGATCGTGGGGGCGATGTCGGTGACGTAGTGGAACTGGTGGCGGATCCCGCCGCCCTCGACCCCGTTCGGCCAGTGCACGATGCAGGGCACGTGGAGGCCGCCCTCGTGGGTGTTCGACTTGTACCACTTGAACGGCGTGTTCCCCGCCTGGGCCCAACCCCACGGGTAGTTGGAGTGGCTGTTCGGACCACCGATGTCGTCGAGGCGTTCCACGGCATCCTCCGGTGACTCGAAGAGGAAGTTGAAGAACTTCATCTCGTGCAACACGCCGAACGGGCCGCCCTCGCGGCTGGCGCCGTTGTCGGACAGCACCACGATGACGGTGTCGTCGAGCAGGTCCATCCGATCGAGCCCGTCGACGAGACGTCCGATCTGGTCATCGGTGTGCTCGAGGAACGCGCCGAACGCCTCCTGGAGTCGGGCGGCCAGACGACGCTGCGCCTCGGGCAGGCCGTCCCACGCGTCAACGCCGGGGTTCCTGGGCGCCAGCTCGGTGCCGGGTGGGATCACGCCGAGCTCCTGCTGACGGGCGAACCAGCGGTCGCGGGCCTCGTCCCAGCCGTCGTCGTAGCGGCCCTTGTGGCGGGCCAGGTACTCCGCAGGTGCCTGGTGAGGGGCGTGGGTGGCGCCGAGGGCCAGGTACGTGAAGAACGGCCGATCGGGCCTGATCGAAACGGAGTCGTTGATGAACTCCATGGTCCTGTCGACCAGGTCCTCGGTCAGGTGGTAGCCCTCCTCCGGGGTGCGGGGCGGTTCGACCCGGTGGTTGTCGTAGGTGAGGTCGGGCGTGAACTGGTCGGTCTCGCCGTCGAGGAACCCGTAGAAGCGATCGAAGCCCCGTTGGAGCGGCCAGTTGTCGTAGGGCCCGGCAGCCGAGGCCTCGTCCATCGGGCAGAGGTGCCACTTGCCGACCATGAAGGTCGCGTAGCCCGCACCGCGGAGCACCTCGGCCATCGTGGTGGCCTCGTCGGTGATGCGGCCACGCATGTGGGGGAAACCGGTGTTGAAGTTGGAGATCGCCCGCATGCCGACCGTGTGGTGGTTGCGGCCGGTGAGCAGCGCCGCACGCGTCGGCGAGCACAGCGGAGTGACGTGGAAGTTGCTGTAGCGGATCCCCCCTGCGGCCAGCCGGTCGATGTTGGGGGTCGGGATGTCGGACCCGTAGCAGCCGAAATGGGAGAAACCGAGGTCGTCGAAGAGGATCACGACGACGTTGGGCGCGTGCTCGCCGGGATGTGCCGGCTCGGGCCACCATGCCTCGGACTCCGCGAGCGTGCGGCCGATGGTGCCGCCGAAGCTCTCGTGGTGGTCCGCGCCGCTCATGATCCACTCCTCGCGGAGCCCGTCGGCGACTCGGCCACCTTCAGCACCCCGCGCTCCCGTTCTGGCTCGACCACGACGGTCACCTCGCCCTCCCTCGGCTGTCACTGCTCCCCCACTCCTGCCCGACCGGCTGTCGGTCGGCCCGGAGCAACCGCATCCTGCCCGCCACGCGACCGGAGGGAAAGGTCGCGTCCCGTTGCGTGGGACCGGTACCGGCGACCTCGCACCCGCCCGGGAGCTCACCTGTCTCCGGCGTCGATCGATGCGATCACGTTACGGACGCTTCCACGACCAGTTGGTGTCGGCGGTGTGGATGTCGCGCCCGCGGTCGGTCTGCGCGACGTGGCTCGTTGCGGGCATCAACTGCAGAGGCCACTCCTCGGCACGATCGGCGGCGCCTCCTCCGGCACATGTCGCGTCGTCCGCCTGTCCTAGCATCGGTGCGTTCCGCGTTCGGGTCAGGGAGGGGGCGGTCGGTGGCGTTGGAGTCCGAGGATCGGCGCGATCCGCCGATCGCGCCGATGGTTCCCGTCGGCTTGACTGACGGCCGGGTAGCCCTACCTACTCGGGCACCTTGGACGCAACGGAGCTGTGGCCATCCGGGCTGAGAGAACAGTGACCGCTTGGGCCATCGTGGGGTTCGAGACACCGACTCGGGGTTAGTAGCACTAAGGCTCGACGGGGATTGGTCCTGTTCGTGCCCGCCGACACGGACCACCGAGAGATGACCTTGGGCTCTGGTCGAAACTATGAACCGGCCGGATGCTGCGGGCACTCGATCGAGAGGGGATTGTCATGCGCGTGAAGGTTGGTTTGGCTGTTGTGGCGCTGTTCGTGGCTCTGATGGCGGCTCCGGCGTCCGGAGGTACACCTCCTGTGCTGACGGTTTCGCCGATGAGTGGACCGGTCGGGACGGAATTCGTGGTGTCCGGGGACCAGTGCTACCCCGTGCCCGCTGCGCCGGATCTCGTCGGTGGCATCTGGAAGGTGTCCGCCGAAGGAAGCGCTGAGGATGACTTCCTGGCGTTCGGGGGCGCGCCATCCTCGGAGGCAGGTATCTGGGAAGACGGGTTCTCGTCCGACCCCCTGACCGGCCCACTGCCCGGCCCCGGGACCTACGTCGTCGAGGCCGGGTGCGATAACGGTGTGGTCATCGAGTTCACCTACGAGCCGGTGACGATCACCGTCACCGAGGTGCCCGTCACCGCTCCGCCGCTGGTGGAGTCGACCACCACGACCACGACCACGGCCGCCCCCGCCCCCGCCGTCGCCGCGGCTGCGAGTCCTGCCTTCACCGGCTGACGGTCTGACAAGGATCGACACCCCAACGGGGATGAACCCTCAGCAGCCACGGCCAGCCTGACCGATGGAACTTCGATGGAATCCCGGAAGACGGAGCGGATGACACCTTCTGGCGTCACCCCCTCTACCAGCACTTATGCAGCGCGCTCGGAGGGACTCGAACCCCCAACCTTCTGATCCGTAGTCAGATGCTCTATCCAATTGAGCTACGAGCGCTGGTGTGGCTCGGTGACTGTATCGGTCGTCGCCCCCGGAGGGGAAACGCGCGCGTCGGTCGCTCAGACCCGGTAGCCGCACACCGGCCAGGACCGCGGACCGGTCATCGACCACAGCGCCCGCGCCATGGCGTCCTGCACGTTGGGTGCCGCGTCAACCGGATCGAGCCCGACGTAGCGGGGGAAGTGCTGGCGAGCGACGCTGTCCCAGGTGCCCCGGTGGAACTGGTAGGCCCCGCGGTAGGCCCCGGTGCGGCTCACGGCGCGGTAGTTGTCGGTCGACTCACACCACCGCAGGCGGAACAGCTGGTCGGGGTTCAGCACCCAGTCGAACCGGGCCAGGTCGGCCTGCTCGGCGAACACCGCGGCCCAGTAGTTGGTGGCGACGGCCGCGGCATCGGCCACCTCCTGCTCCGACATCCGGGAGTGGTCGATGCCCTGGCTGGTGTACCAGTCGCGCATCTGGGCCGGGCTGCACGCGGCCAGCACGACGAGGGCGGTGGCGAGGATCGCGAGGCGCAGCACCCGCCGTCGAACCCGGCCGGTGGGGCGGGGTTGGACATGCTCGGGGCCGGGCTGGGTCGATGTCGGGGACTCCATGGCCGACGAGTCTGGCCGGTTCGCAACACAAATGCAATACAAACGACGCGGGAGCGTCATGTTCGGGCCGGCGACGACGTTCGTACGTGCTCGTCATCCGTCGCCCCCGGGAACGACGTGAGCCCCGCCGAAGCGGGGCTCACGAACCGCGGAGAGGGTGGGATTTGAACCCACGGACGAGTTGCCCCGTCACCTCCTTAGCAGGGAGGCCCGATCGACCGGACTCCGGCACCTCTCCAGGCCCGGAAAGACTACACAGGCCGGAGACAGACCGACCCCCGAGTCGGTTCCCGGCCTCGGACACGAGCGGAGGGAGGGGGATTCGAACCCCCGGAGGGTCTCCCCTCAACGGTTTTCAAGACCGTCGCAATCGTCCGCTCTGCCATCCCTCCAGATGACGAGGTGACCCTACCGAGTGGGTCACCGGCCCGGGGCGCTCTCGACCCTGACGGCTTCGATGCCGGCCGCGGGTCGGCGGGGCGCGACGTGGTGTCGGCGCCGTGCGATGGTTCGTCGCCGCCCGGTGTGGCCGGACCGATCAGGAGGGGTCGGCGATGTCGGCGCGCAGTCCGTCGACCCATGCCGCGGCCCGCTCGGCGGCGGCGTTGGCCTCCTGGCGCACGGCCGGACCGTGCGCGCCCGCGGCGGGGTAGGAGCCCAGGAACTTCACATCGGCCTGCTTGGCCTTGAGCGCCCGCAATGCGTCGGCCACGACCTCGTCTCGGAGGTGTCCCTCGAGATCGATCATGAAGCAGTAGTCACCGAGGCCTCGTCGCGTGGGTCGAGACTCGAGCTTGGTCAGGTTGATCCCGCGGGCGGCGAACTCCTGGAGGATCGACAGCAGGCTGCCGGGCTCGTCGGCGCGCTGGAACACCACGATCGACGTCTTGTCGTGCCCGGTGGGGGCCGGGATCCCCGAGCGCGCCACCAGCACGAAGCGGGTGGCGTTGTCGTCGTGGTCCTCGATGGCGTGCGCCAACACCTCGAGCCCGTAGACCTCGGCGGCGCGGGCCGGGGCGATGGCAGCCCCATGGCGGTCGCCGTGCTCGGCCAGCATCCGGGCGGCGTCGGCCGTCGAGTTCGACGCCTCCGGCTCGGCGTGGGGCAGCTCGCGGGCCAGGAACCGGCGGCTCTGGGCGAGGGCGTGGGGATACGACCAGACCCGCTCCACGTCGGCGATGGTCACGCCGGGCAGGGCCATCAGCTCGAGGTGCACGGGCAGCACGACCTCGCGTTGGACGAGCAGGTCGGCGTCGAAGGCCAGCGTGTCCTGGGTGACGTTGACCGTGCCCTCGATGGCGTTCTCGATGGCCACGAACCCGAGGTCGGCCTCGCCCTTCTCCACCGCGGTGAGCACGGCGGCGAAGGTGGGGAGGGCGACGAGCGACGCGTCGGCGAGGTCGGGCTCGGTGAGCAGCGCCTGCTCCGAGAACGTGCCCACCGGACCCAGGAAGGCGACCGTGGCGCCCTCTGCGACGGGGGTCGATGGCGTCGGTGCGGCGGCGGTGGTCACGATCGGGGAGGATAACGACATGGACGAAGCGGCCCTGCGGGGTTTGGTCGACGGCATTCGCAGCGGCGCGGTGACTCCCGACGACGCGGTGGCGCAGTTGCGGCGGCTCCCGTTCGTCGACCTCGGCTTCGCCCGGGTCGACCACCACCGCCAGCTCCGTCAGGGCATGGCCGAGACCGTGTACGCGCCGGGCAAGTCGCCCGAGCAGTGCGCGGCGATCGTGGGTGAGCTGCTGGCCCAACCGGGTTCGGCCCCCGTGCTGCTCTCGCGGGCCGATGCCGACCAACGCGACGCGGCCCTCGTGGCCAACGACGCCGGCCAGGTCGCCGAGGCCGGCGGTGGCGACCCCACCGACCGGGCGCTGCACACGCTGGTGTGGCGACCGGCCCCGCGCCGCCCCGAACGGGTGGCGGTGGTCTCGGCGGGCACCGCCGATCTGCCCGTGGCCGACGAAGCCGCGGTCACCCTCTGGGCCCACGGCCTGGATTCGCTGCGCATCACCGACATCGGCGTCGCCGGCCTGCACCGGGTGCTCGACGCCGTCGACGAGCTCGTGGCCTGCGACGCCCTCGTGGTCGTGGCCGGCATGGAGGGCGCGCTGGCCAGTGTGGTCGGCGGGGCTCACGTCCGTGCCGGTCGTGGCCGTGCCCACCAGCGTGGGTTACGGCGCCGGCCTCGACGGCGTCACCGCCCTGCTCGGCATGTTGGCCTCGTGCGCATCGGGTCTCACCGTCGTCGGCATCGACAACGGCTTCGGCGCCGCCTGCGCCGTGCTGCGGGCCCTCGGTCCGGTCGGGGCGGCGGGGAGCTCGCCCGAGGGCCGCGAGGCCGACGTCCGTGCCTGACCACGACCACGACCACGGCCTCGACGGCCCGGTCGCCTGGGAGGGTGTCACGGCACCCTCGACCGACCCCGCCGCCGGCTCCACCGTCGCCTGGTTCCACTGCTTCTCCGGCATCGCCGGCGACATGGCCCTGGGTGCCGTGCTCGACGCCGGCGCCGACGTCGACGAGGTCCGGGCGATGCTCGATCGCCTGCCCGTCGGGGGATGGGCGCTCGAGACCGAGACGGTGATGCGCTCGGGCATCGGCGCGACCAAGGTCCACGTGACGACCGAGCCCGAGCCGCCGCACCGCCACGCCGCCGAGGTGGCGGCTCTCATCGCCGCCGCGGCGCTCCCCGATCGGGTGCAGCGCCGGGCGCTGGCCACGGTGCGGGCGTTGGCCGACGCCGAGGGCCGACTCCACCGCATGCCGGCCGCCGCCGTCCACCTGCACGAGGTGGGTGCGCTCGACGCCATCGTCGACATCGTGGGCACCTGTGCGGCCCTCGAGGTCCTGGGCGTCGACGACGTCGCCTCCAGCCCGGTGGCCGACGGCATCGGCACCGTCCGTGCCGCCCATGGCGAACTGCCGGTGCCCGTCCCGGCGGTCGTCGCCCTCCTGGCCGGGGCGCCCACCTACGGCCTGCCCATCGCCCGCGAGCTCACCACCCCGACCGGCGCCGCCATCCTCGCCGCCAACGCCGTGCAGTGGGGCCCCATGCCCGCCATGGCCGTCACCCGCTCCGGCTTCGGTGCCGGCACCGCCGACCTGGGCGATCGGCCCAACCTGACCCAGGTGGTCGTCGGCACCCGGACCCCGGCGACCTCGGCCACCAGCGGTCAACCCGTCGTGCTGCTGGAGACCAACGTCGACGACGTCACGGGCGAGACGCTGGCCCATGCCGTGTCGGCGTTGCTCGACGCCGGGGCCCACGACGCCTGGCTCACCCCGATCGTCATGAAGAAGGGCCGCCCCGCCCACACCGTGCACGCCCTCGTCGACCCCGCGCTGGCCGACGCGGTCCGGGCCGTGCTGGTCGCCGAGACCGGCACCTTCGGCGTGCGCGGCAGCACCATCGAACGCTGGCCGCAGGCACGCGAGATCCACACCGTCGACGTCGACGGTCAGCCGGTGCGGATGAAGGCCGGCGCCGCCCGGGCCAAGCCCGAGCACGACGATCTCGTCGCCGCCTCCCGGGCGCTGGGCCTGCCGTTGCGCGAGGTGGCGCGCCGCGCCGACGCCGCCTGGGCGGCCCAGGGCTGAGCCTCAGCCGGTGTGCAGGATCATCGGCGCCGAGGTGATGCCGGCGATGATGTTCGAGGCCGAGCGGACCACCGGTCCGGCGAGCTCCAGGCGGGTGACGCCGCGGTCGAGCAGGGCATCGAGCACCGCGGCGACCTCGAGGCGGGCCAGTGCCGCGCCCAGGCAGAAGTGGGCGCCGAACCCGAACGCCACGTGGTGGTTCGGCGACCGGCCGACGTCGAACGAGCCCGCCGTGGGCCCGAACTCGGCCTCGTCGAAGTTCGCCGACGAATAGACCATCACGATCGGGTCGCCGGCGGCGACGGCCTGGCCACCGAGCTCCACGTCCTTCGTGGCCGTGCGCATGAAGTAGATGACGGCCGTCGTCCAGCGCAGGATCTCCTCCACCGCGCTGGGCACCAGGGAGCGGTCGGCGACCAGTCGCTGCCACTGGTCCGGGTTCTCGGCCAGGGCGACCAGCCCACCCGAGATGGTGTTGCGGGTGGTCTCGTTGCCGGCCACGAGGAGCTGGTTGAGGAACATGGTCATCTCGTCGTCGCTCAGGCGGTCGCCGTCGACCTCGAGGCCCACCAGCTGGGAGATGACGTCGTCTTTCGGGTTCGTGCGGGCCTCGCCGACGAGGCGGAGCAGTTCGGCCATCATCTCGGCGCTGAGCGCGGTGCGGCGCTCGACGTCGGCGTAGATCTCGGTGCCGGGGATCGATGCTTCGGACCAGGCCCACACGTCGTCCCACCGTTCCTCGGGCAGACCCAGGAGCTGGGCGATCACCTGGACCGGCAGCGGCACGGCGAGGGGCTCGACGATGTCGACCGGCTCGTCGAGGGGCAGCGCCTCGGCGAGCGCACGGGCGGCGTCGCGGGTGGCCTCGTCGAGGGTGCGCACCACCCGCCGACCGAAGGCCGGCTGCACCAGCGACCGGTACCGGGTGTGGTCGGGCGGGTCGGTGTGCATCATCGTGGGTGGCGTGGCGTACTCGGCGCCGATCTCGAAGGTGATGATGCCTTTGCCCGAGCAGTAGGTCGCGGGGTCGGTGGACACGGCCATGACCTCCGCGTGGTGCGGGGCCACCCAGAATCCCTGCGTCTCGTTCCACAGCAGCCGCCCCTTGGCCCGCAGCTCGGCGTAGAACGCCCGGGCGTCGTCCACCGAGAACTCGACGCCCATGAACTGGTCGGTGAGCGGTTCGTGCGTGCGGCCGGCGCGAGCGGCGGCGACGTCGGTCATGGGATGTTCCCCCTGGAGAGCGCGGATGGTGCGGGCAGGTGGTGCGGGCGCGGTGTCAGCCCGAGGAGGCAGTCTTCCAGAGCTCGCGGTAGTTGCGGTAGGTCAGTTCCGGAGTCACCCATCCGGCGTTCGACCAGCTCGCGGTGCAGCGCCGGGAGGTGCTGGAACGGCACGCCCATGTCGGCGTGGTGGGCGAGGTGCCAGCCGGTGTTGAACGGCACGATCCAGAACCGGGCCGGCCAGTGCTGCTCGACCACGTGCGTCGTGCGGCGGCGGTCGGTGGAGTGCTCCATGCCTCCGTGCTCGGCGACGGCCCGGAGGCGGTTGATCACCCGCCAGCCCGTCATCCACGGCGCCAACCACATGACCGGCCACAACCACCAGCGCCCGAGGAGCATCCCGAGGGCCAGGGCCAGCACGACCTGGGTGGCCAGGATCCGTAGCGCGAACGGCCGGCCGAGCGACGAGCCCAGGGCCCGCAGCAGGCCCTTCAGGTTCTTCCACCCCGAGGTCCCGAAGGCGTCACGGCGCAGCTTGCGGTGCCACGACGCCCGGGTGATCGGGTAGCCGCGGTACAGGCCCAGGTCGGGCTCGTTCGGTCCCAGCTCGTCCTTGTGGTGGGCGAAGTGGCTGCGGCGGTAGAGGTCGAAGGGCACGAAGGCGGGGTAGGCCAGCAGCCACCGGCCGACCAGGTCGTTCCAACGGCGGCGGGGGAACAGCAGGCGGTGGGCCGCCTCGTGGGCCAGGATCGAGAACAGGGCGAAGGCCCGTCCCATCAACACGAAGGTGACGGCCCACACCAGCAGCGCCACCGCCAGTGGCACCCGCACCGTCACCCAGCACGCCACAGCCAGCAGGCCCACCGACTGCACCCACACCGAGGCCACGTTGGCGACGTTGCGCAGTGTGGGGATGCGGCGCAGCTCGCCTCGCAGCTCGGGAACCGGCATGCCCGTGACCGTGAGGCGATCGGTCGGCAGCACGTCGGGCAGCGCCGCGGCCGGCGGAACCATCGTCGCCGTCGTCCCCGGGCCGTTCGCGCTGACACCCACGTCACCAGTGTGCCAACCGAGGGCACAATGGGCGAATGACCGACGCCTCCGCCCCGAGCCGCCTCTACTTCCGCCAGCTCCTCGCCGGACGCGACATCGCCCGAAACGATCCCGTCGCCCGCCAGATGGTGAACTTCGTCTACCTCGTCGGCGACCGCGAGACCGGTGAGGCGGTCGCCGTCGACCCGGCCTACGACATCGCCGGCATCCTCGACGTGCTCGCCGCCGACGGCATGCGCCTCACCGGCGCGCTGGCCACCCACTACCACCAGGACCACGTGGGCGGCGACATGATGGGCTACGGCATCGAAGGCCTCCACGAGCTGATGGCCGCGGCTCCCGTGCCGGTGCACGTGCAGGCCGACGAGGCCGCCGGCGTGCAGAAGGTGACCGGGATCGGGTCGACCGATCTGGTCCAGCACCGCAGCGGCGACACGGTCATGGTGGGCGCCATTCCCATCGAGCTCATCCACACCCCGGGGCACACGCCGGGCAGCCAGTGCTTCTTCGTGGACGGGCGCCTCGTCGCCGGCGACACCCTCTTCCTCGAGGGCTGCGGGCGCACCGACCTCCCCGGCGGTGACCCGCTGGCGCTGTACGAGAGCCTCACCCAGAGGCTGGCCAAGGTGCCCGACGACGCCGTGCTGTTCCCCGGCCACCAGTACTCGGTCGAGCCGTCGGCGTCGATGGGCGAGACCCGGCGCACCAACTTCGTCTTCCGGCCGCGCAACGCCGAACAGTGGCTGGCCATGTTCGGCGCCGGCTGAGCGGTGGCCGACCTCCTCGACCTGTCCGCCCGATTCGTCGACGCCGCCACCGGCGACGACCCCACCGCCGAGCTCGGCCCGACGAACCGGATCACGCTCGAGCTGTCGGAGGTGGCCGACGGCATCGCCGTGGTCGAGTCGTTCTCCCACGTGGTGGCCTTCGGCACCGACGACGGGCTCGTGCTCTTCGATGCGTCGCTCGAAGCCCTCGGCGGGCAGGTGCTGAAGGCGCTGCGGGGCTGGGACGACGACCCCGTGCACTCCCTCGTGTACACGCACGGCCACGTCGACCACGTCGGCGGCGCCCGCGCCATCATCGACGAAGCCATCGAGCGAGGACGGCGCCGCCCGACGGTCCTCGGCCACGAGGCGGTCACCGATCGGTTCGAACGCTACGACCGCACCAACGGCTACAACGCCGAGATCAACGTGCGCCAGTTCGGCCGAGGCGCCGCCCTCGGCACACTCGACCCCGACGGCCGCCCGAGGTTCTTCTCCGATTTCGTGGCGCCTTCGACGACCTACCGCGACCAGATGAGCCTCGACGTCGGCGGCCTCGCCTTCGAGCTGCACCACGGCAAGGGCGAGACCGACGACCACACCTGGACCTGGGTGCCCGAGCACCGAGCCGTCTGCGCCGGCGACCTCATCCTGTGGGTCTTCCCCAACGCCGGGAACCCGCAGAAGGTCCAGCGATATCCCCACGAGTGGGCCCGGGCGCTACGCCAGATGGCTGCGCTGCGCCCTGCGCTGCTGTTGCCCGCACACGGCCTGCCCATCGGTGGTGAGGACCGGATCCAACGGGTGCTCGACGAGACCGCCGGCGTGCTCGAGTCCCTGGTCACCCAGACGCTCGACCTCATGAACGCGGGTGCCACCCTCGACACCATCGTCCACAGTGTCCGCGTGCCCGACACGTTGCTCGAACGCCCCTACCTCCAGCCGGTCTACGACGAGCCCGAGTTCGTGGTGCGCAACATCTGGCGGTTGTACGGCGGGTGGTACGACGGCAACCCCGCCCGGCTGAAGCCGGCCCCCGATGTCCTGGTGGCCGACGAGGTCGTCCGTCTGGCCGGCGGATCGAAGGCCCTGGCCGAACGTGCGCTGGAAGTGGCCGATGGCGGCTCGGACGACGAGTTGCGTCTGGCGTGCCAGCTCGTCGAGTGGGCCGCACAGGCCGATCCCGTCGACGGCGCCGTGGCGCAGGCGGCGGCATCGGTCTACCGGTCTCGTCGTGTCGCGGAACGCTCGCTCATGTCCCGGGGGATCTACGGGGCCGCCGCGGAGCGCTTCGAGTCCGACGCCGGCTCCTGACGCCCCGGGCGGTTCCCGCCGTCGCCCGGACAGCGGCGCTCGGGTCGGGCAGACTGTCGGCTTCATGTCGCCAGGGGGAAGAAGCCCGGTGCCACTGCGCAGGGGGACCATGACCGAGCACGTCGACGCCACGACCGGCCGCGCTGGTGTCACGCCGTCAGCCCGGCGCCGCCGCTGGGTCGCGCTGGTGGCCGCACTCGCCGCCGTCACCCTGATCGCGGGCGCCTGCAGCGATTCGTCGGATTCGTCCGACGGTGCCACCGCCACCACCGAGGCCACCGCATCACCGGAGGACTTCAGCGTGCCCGGTCCCCATCCCGTCGGTCGGACCATCCTCGACCTGGGGGACCGTCGGGTGTGGGCCTTCTACCCGGCCGATCCCGCCGGGCTGTCCGGCGCGGAACGATTGACGACGTACAGCTCGCTCGAGGTCTTCCCGGAGGCGCTCAAGGCCATCGCCCCGGCTCAGCTCGTCCAGGACATCCCCATCGACGCCTACGTCGACGCTCCCGCTTCGACGGAAGGGCCCTTCCCGGTGGTGTTGCACTCCCACGGCAGCAGCGGCCACGCCGCACTGACCTCCCGGCACCTCCAGCAGCTGGCGTCCTGGGGATTCGTCGGCGCCGCCCCGGAGTACCCCGAGCGCGACCTCGCCGCCAACGCCCTCGGCCAGCAGGCCCGAGCCGACGACACCGACGTCCAACGCCGGGCGCTGGCCCTGCTCCGGGAGCAGGACGCGTCCGGCCTGCTCGCCGGCACCATGAACTTCGACCAGTTGGCTGCCGAAGGCCACAGCGTGGGCGGCGGCGCCGCTCTCCGCTTCGCCAGCGAGCCCGAGGTGACGACGGTCATCGGTCAGGCGCCCGTCGCGCCCGTGGACATCGACGTCCCCGAGGAGCTCTCCGGCGACGAGAACGCCGACGCCCGGGCGGCTTTCGTGACCCAGGCCCTCGACGGGGCCTATGCCGCAGCGACCCCGCCCGACAAGCCGTCGATGCTCCTCGCCGGTGAGTTCGACCAGGCCATCCCTCTCGCCTCGATCGAGAAGACCTTCTCCTGGCTGGCCCCCCCGAAGCGCTTCGCCGTGATCAAGAACGCCGGTCACTTCTCGTTCGGCGACTTCTGCAAGCCGATCCAGGACCTCGGTGGTGTGACCCAGTTCGCCGGGCAGATCCCCGTGCCCGAGCGGGTGCTGCGGGCCGGCTCGGACGGGTGCGTGCCCGAGAACCTCGACGCCGAGAAGGCCTACGACGTGATCGACCACCTCACGGTGGCCCAGCTGCGCAACGTGTTCGGCATCGACGCTGCGCAGGCGGCGGCGTCGCTCGAGCGGTCCTACCTCGACGAGCAGTTCCCCGACACCCTCGCCCAGTACGAGTACGTGCCCTGATCCGTCACCGGGCCCGGTAGGCGTCCGGTCGCCGGTTGGCCACGCTCGGCAGCCGGCGGCGCAGCTCGTCGATGGCGGCCAGGTCGAGGTCGGCCAGCACCACGGCGTCACCCTCGGCGGGGGCCTCGGCCAGCACGGTGCCCCACGCATCGACGACCATCGAGTGCCCGTGCCGGACGATGCCGTCGGGGCTCTCTCCCCACTGGTCGGCCGCGATCACCGCCACCTGGTTCTCCACTGCTCGAGCGCGGACCAGCAGCTCCCAGTGGGCTCGGCCCGTTGCCGCGGTGAAGGCCGAGGGCACGGCGATGACGGATGCACCCATGGTCGTCTCGGCCAGGAAGAGCTCGGGGAAGCGCAGGTCGTAGCAGACGGTGAGCCCGAGCACCGGGCGACCCGCTGTGTCGAGGGTGGTGACGACCGGCCGGTCGCCGCCCGTGAAGGTGTCGGACTCGCGGGTGGCGGCACCGTCGACGGTCACGTCGAACAGGTGGACCTTGCGGTACCGGGCGACGACGGCCCCGGTCGGGTCGACGAGGCTCGTGGTGTTGTGCAGCCGGGTGTCGCCCGCCTGCTCGACGATGCTCCCCGGCACCAACCAGCAGCTCGTCTCCCGGGCCAGCCCCGATGCCCAGCGCATGGTCGGGCCGGCGAGGGCCTCGGCCCCCGCCACCATGTCGGCGCGTCGGCCCAGTGATGCGAACAGCTCGGGAAGGACCACGAGCGACGCACCGTCGTCGGTGGCCCGACGCACGAGCTCTGCGGCGCGGGTGAGGACGTCGTCTCTCCCGCCCAGGCACTGGAGCTGCACCGCGGCGACGCGCACGTTGCGACGGTACCCGGCTCCGAGGCGCCCGCCGGGCCACCCACCCGGGCCCCATCCGGCCTCCTACTGGGCGGCGCGCCAGTCGTCCCGTCCCTGGCGCACCGCCGTCGCCGAGACCTCGTGGTGCGCCGGGTCGGTGTCGAGCAGCACGACCTCGACGCCCTCCGGCGCCGGGTCGGTCTCCTCTTCTCCGGGGCGACGCCACGGGGGACGCGGTGCCACGGCCACGACCGGGAGTCGGGCCAGGGCTTCCCGTTGGGCCTCCACCGATGCGTACCAGCCCGGGTCCAGGAGCTGATGCCACTTGTCGGCGCCGACCACCACGAGGTCGTACCCGTCGGCGATGTCGGCCAGCAGCTGCGCGGGTGAGAGCCGGGCCCCGAGCCATGGTCGGTCGGCAGCGAGGGTCGAGATGACCGCGAGACGATCTTCGATCGGGGTGAGCCGGCCGTCGTCCTTGCCCAGGGTGACCGTCGAGATGCTCAGGTCGATCCTCACGAGGCCGCACTGGCGGACCGCGGTCTCGGCCACGTGCAGGTGGGCGATGGTCAACGGGTCGAACGACCCGGGGTAGACCCCGATCCGCTCGCTCGTTCCCGTCCGGCCCATCGACGGATCGTACCGAGAGCGCCGTTGCCGGCCGCCGGAGGAGGTCGGTGGTTCGTCGCCACGGTCGTCTCTCCGCGAGCCCCGCGACGAACTGCCAGGATCACGGCGGAGGAAGGGGGCATCGTGGGGGACGCTCAGGGGGACGACATGGTGCGCAGCGAGGTCGACGGCCGGGTGCTGGTCGTGCACATCGAGCGTGAGCACAAGCGCAACGCCATCGACCCTGGGATCACCGAGGGCATCGACCTCGCGCTGAACCGGCTCGAGGACGATCCCGACCTGTGGGCCGGGGTCATCACCGGCACCCCTTCGGTGTTCTCGGCCGGCACCGACCTGCGCGCCGGCATGTCGAGCACCGAGCGCGGCGGTCAGTACGGCGTCATTCGGCGCCGTCGGCTCGCGCCGCTCGTCGCTGCCGTCGAGGGCCCGGCGCTCGGTGGTGGTCTCGAGATCGTGCTGTCCTGCGACCTGGTGGTGGCGTCGACCACCGCTCGGTTCGGCCTACCCGAGGTGCAGCGCAGCCTCGTGCCCGTCTGCGCCGGTGTGTTCCGTTCGGTGCGTGCCCTCCCGCTCAACGTCGCCCGCGAGCTGTTGCTCACCGGCGACCCCATCGACGCCGAGCGCGCCGAACGCCTCGGGCTCGTGAACCGTGTCACCGCGCCGGGAGAGGCCCTCGGTGAGGCGGTGGACCTCGCGGCCAGGATCTGTCGCAACGGTCCGGTCGCCGTGCGCGAGACGATGCGGATCCTCGACGGGCTCCACGCCACGCCCGATGAACTGGGCTGGCAGCTCACCGAGGCCGCCGAGGCCGTGATCAGGTCGTCGCCCGACACCATCGAGGGCGTCGAGGCCTTCTTCGAGCGTCGCGAGCCGCGCTGGACCGGCCGCTGAGCCGGCACGTCCGGCCGACCGGCGACCGAGCGCGCGTTCGGGCGCGTCGGCGGTGGCCGCGGCATGATGGCGAGCGACGACCGCACAGGGGGAGATGTCCGTGAACTTCGACGAGACACCGGAGGAAGCCGCCTTCCGCGAGGAGTGCCGGGCCTTTCTCTCCCAGCACGCAGAGCTCAAGGACCCCGGTGCGATCCGGGTCGTCATGAGCACCATGGCCGAGGACGAGGAAGCCCACGTCAAGGCCTGTCGCGACTGGCAGCGCACCAAGGCCGAGGCCGGATGGGCCGGTCTCACCTGGCCCGTCGAGTACGGGGGCCGGGGCCTCACCGGCCTCCTCCAGGGGATCTTCCTCGAAGAGGAGGCCCGTTTCGACCTGCCCACCGGGATGTTCGCCCAGGCGACGGGCATGGTCGGGCCGACGATCGTCGTCCACGGCACCGAGCAGCAGAAGAAGGAGTTCCTGTCGCCGATCCTCCACGGCGAGCAGGTGTGGTGCCAGCTCTTCAGCGAACCCAATGCCGGTTCTGATCTGGCGTCGCTCGCATGTCGGGCCGTGCGTGACGGAGACGAGTTCGTGGTCAACGGCCAGAAGGTCTGGACCTCGTCGGCCCACGTGGCCGACTGGGGCATGCTGCTCGTGCGCACCGACCTCGACGTGCCCAAGCACAAGGGCATCAGCTACCTGCTGCTCGACATGCGCACGCCGGGCATCGAGGTGCGACCCCTGCGGCAGGCCACCGGCGCGGCGGAGTTCAACGAGGTCTTCCTGACCGATGTCCGGGTACCGGTGGCCAACCTCCTCGGACCCGAGAACGCCGGCTGGGGCGTGGCCATGACCACGCTCACCAGCGAGCGCGCCGACATCGGTTCGGGCCACATGGGTGGGTTCCGGAGCGTCCTGGCCCTGGCTCGCCGCTTCGGGGTCACCGACGATGCCACCTTCCGCCAGCGCCTCGCCCACCTCTACACCAGCTTCGAGATCGGCAAGTACATGGGGTACCGGGTGCGCACCGCCGCCAGCAAGGGGATCGCCCCCGGCCCGGAGGTCTCGGTCATGAAGATCGCCGTCTCCGATCGTCTCGCCTACCAGGGCGATCTCGTCGAGGCCATCCAGGGCCCGACCGGGATGCTCTGGGGTGAGGACGCACCCGACGACGGGTACTGGCAGTCGATGATGTTCATGGGTCAGTGGATGGCCCGTATCGGCGGCGGCACCGAGGACGTGCAACGCAACATCGTCGGCGAGCGGGTGCTCGGGCTTCCTCGTGAGCCGAGCAACGATCGCACCACACCGTTCCGCGATCTGCCCCACTGAGCACGCCTTCCCCTCCCCCCTCGTCGATGTGACGGGTGCCCCTCTGGGCTCTGGCCGGTCGTCGTCTGGTCGCACCTAGCCTTGGTCGCATGGCCGCCTCCGTGTACGTGCACGACGACCGGATGACCGTCGACTTCGACGGTCTGGATCGGTTGCTCGTTCTGAAGGGTCATCTCGAGGTCCCGTTGGCCGACATCACCGACGCACGCGTGGCCCCGCAGGCCGAGCTGAGACGGGATCTCGGTTGGCGTCTCGGGGGCGGCTACTGGCCCGGTGCGTTCGCCACCGGCCACTTCTCCACGAAGGGCAGCGGAGGCGGCCGGCAGTTGTGGGACTGCTACCGCGACCCCGACGTCCTCCTCCTCGAGACCCGGCTCGAGAACCCGTGGCGGATCGTGCTCCAGCATCCCGACCGCGAGCGGCTCGCCTGGCTGATCGCGGAGCGCATCGGGGGCTGAGTCCCCGTTTCGGCGGCACCGGTAGTCTCGGACGTCTCCGAGTGCGGCGAAAGGGTCGTGGTTGAGCGAGCTCCAGCGCTTCGTGGTCGTCGCCGACGGTGACCCCGAGAACCTCGTCGCGGCCGTGGCCGAGCGCGCCGGTCTCGTCCATGCCGCCGAGCAGGCCGCCCGCCGGGTGTTCCTCGACACCGCCGACGGACGGTTGCGTCGGTCCGGCACGGTGCTCGAGCTGCGCACGCCGGTGCGCGGTCGTCGGAGTCCCGCGCTGATCTGGACCTCGGTCGACACCGGCGAGATGCTCGCCGCTCTGGACCTCCCGGCCGATGCCGAGGCCCCCCGTTTCGTCGAGGACCTGCCGGCCGCGCCGGCGACGGCCCGTCTGGGCGAGCTCGTCGAGATGCGGGCCCTGCTACCGCAGGCCGAGGTCATGAGCCGGCTGACGACGTTGGTGCTCCTCGACGTCGAGGGAAAGACGACGGTGCGGGTCATCCTCGATGACAGCACCCTGCTGGGCAGCGCCACCCTCCCTTCGATGATCGAGCTGCTGCCGGTTCGCGGGTACGACCGAGAGGCCGCTCATCTCGGTGAGCTCCTGGGCGCCCAGGTCACGCTCCGCGCCGTCGACGAGCCGCTCGTCGACCTCGCTCGCCGTGCGCTGGGTGCACCGGCATACCTCAGCTCCAAACTCCGGTTGGTGCTCGATCCGGACACCGATGCCGAAGCCGCCTGGCGGTCGGTCCTGTCGACCCTGGCGGCCACCATGGCCGACAACCTCCGGGGCACGCTCGACGACACCGATAGCGAGTTCCTCCACGATTTCCGTGTCGCCGTGCGACGCACGCGTTCGGTGCTCCAGGAGGGGGCCGAGGTCCTTCCCCCCGACGACCGGACGAGGTGGCGTCGCGAGTTCAAGTGGCTCGGCGACATCACCACACCGACCCGTGACGCCGACGTCCACCTGCTCGACTTCCCCGTCCTCGCCGAGACCCTGCCGCCGGAGCGGGTCGCCGACCTCCGACCGCTGCACCAGCTCATGGTCGAGCAGCAGGCCCGCGCTCATCGAGAACTCGTCGGCCACCTCGAATCGTCGCGCTACCAGGACCTGTTCGGGGCGTGGCAGCGCGTCCTCGCCGAACCGTGGGCCGGGGCCGGCCCGGCCGCGACCCGGCCGGCGCCGGTCGTGGTCGCCGAGCGCCTGGCCAAGGCCTGGAAGCGCGTCATCCGCGACGGACGTCGCATCGACGACGACTCGCCTGCCGAGGCGCTCCACGACCTGCGCAAGGACGCCAAGCGCCTGCGGTACCTCCTCGAGGCCTTCGGTTCACTGCTCGAACCCTCGGGCGTCGCCACCGCGGTCAAGGCCCTGAAGGGCCTCCAGGACTGCCTCGGCGAGTTCCAGGACACCGAGGTGCAGTCGGTGGCGCTCGCCGGGTTCGGCGACGATCTCATCTCCCGGGGCGGGGTCTCGGCCGCCACGTTGCTGGCGATGGGCGGTGTCGTCGAGCACCTCGACGAGCGGGGGCGTTCCGCCCGCGGTCAGTTCGCCGCGCGCTTCGCGGCTTTCGACCATCCCGACATCCGGCGGGTGTTCCGCCGGCTCATCGACGTCCCGGAGGGCAGTGACGGGTGAAGATCCTTGCGACCTACAACATCAAGGGAGGCGTGGGGAAGACAGCCGCCGCGGTCAACCTCGCCCACCGTGCCTCGGTGGAGGGCCACCGTGTGCTGGTCTGGGACCTCGACCCGCAGGGTGCAGCCACCTTCTACTTCCGGGTGAAGCCGAAGGTGAAGGGCGGCGGCGAGGCCCTCGTGCGGGGCGAGCGCGAGCTCGACCGGGCCATCAAGGGCACCGACTTCGCCAACCTCGACCTGGTCCCGGCCGACTTCTCCTACCGCAACCTGGATCTGCTGCTCGACGACGCCAAGAAGCCCCTCGGACGCCTCGGGAAGCTGCTCGCCCCGCTGAAGGGCGACTACGACTTCGTGTTCCTCGACTGTCCGCCCAGCATCTCGCTTGGCGTCCGAGGCGGTGTTCCGAGCCTCTGATGCGCTCGTGGTTCCGGTGATCCCCACCACCTTGTCGGCGCGCACGTTCGACCAGGTGGAGGCCTTCGTCGGCGATCATCCGGAGGTGGTCAAGAAGCTCCGGGTGTTCGGGTTCTTCTCGATGGTCGACGCCCGCAAGAAGCTGCACCGCGAGTTGCTCGACGAGCTCCGGGACCGGCGCCCCGACCTGCTCGAGACCCGAATCCCGTCGGCCACCGACGTCGAGCGCATGGGTGTGCACCGTGCCCCTGTGGCCTCGTTCGCCCCCACCAGCCGTGCCGCCAAGGCCTACACCGCGCTCTGGGCCGAGATCACCGCCCGGCTCTGAATCGCATGCCCGACGGTCGGTTCGCCCCGAGCCCCACCGGGCCGCTCCACCTGGGGAACCTCCGCACCGCCCTGCTGGCCTGGCTCTTCGCCCGCCACGGCACCAGCCGCTTCCTGGTCCGGATCGAAGATCTCGACGCCGTCGGTGCTCGTGTCGAGCACGAGCGCTCGGCGTTGCGCGACCTCGCCGCCCTCGGTCTCGACCACGACGGGCCGGTGCTGCGCCAGTCGGAGCGCCGTGAGCGCCACGAGGAGGTCGTGGCGGGTCTGGTGGCCGAAGGGCGCACCTACCCCTGCTACTGCACGCGCCGCGAGGTGCGAGCGGAGATCGAGGCGGCGGCGTCGGCTCCGCAGGGTTCGATCCTGACCGTGGCCTATCCGGGGACCTGTTCCGGGCTCGACGCCCGGGGCCGAGCGGCGCGGGAGGCCGAGGGTCGGCGCGCCGCTCTGCGGGTGCGGTCCGAGGCCCGGGAGATCATCTTCCACGACCGACTGGCCGGCGTCTGTCGCGGCGTGGTCGACGACTTCGTCATCCGGCGCGCCGACGGCACTCCTGCGTACAACCTGGCCGTCGTGGTCGACGACCACGACCAGGCGATCGGCCAGGTGGTGCGCGGCGACGACCTGTTGACCACGACGCCGCGTCAGGTCCTCCTCGGCCGCTGGCTCGGCTGGCAGACCCCTGGCTACGCCCACGTCCCCCTGGTGTTGGGCCCTGACGGCGAACGCCTCGCCAAGCGCCACGGGGCGGTGAGCCTCGCCGACCAGGCGGCGAGGGGCCACGACGCGACGGTCGTGCTGTCCTGGTTGGCCACATCCATCGGGCTGGCCGAGCCCGGTGAACCCGTGACGCTCGACGTGCTGCTGGCCCGCTTCGACCCCGACCGGCTCCCGCTCGAGCCGTGGGTGCTCCCGACCGAGATCGTCGTCGGCCCGGTCGGCGGCAGCGAGCCCGCGGGCCCGGTGACGAGCCCGTGACGATCCTCATCGACCCCCACTTGTGGACGTGGCGGGGTCGTCGCTGGGCCCACCTGGTCAGCGACGTCAGCTACGACGAGCTCCACCTCTTCGCCGCCGAGCTCGGCCTCCCCGTCCGGGCCTTCCACGCCGACCACTACGACGTTCCCGAGGAGCTCCGGGCCGATGCGCTCGCTCTCGGCGCGCTCCCGGTGGACGGCCGCGTCCTGGTCCGCCGGCTCAGGGCCGCCGGGCTGCGTCGCCCCCGCCTCGGTCCTCACGACCCCATCTCCGACCCCGCGCTCGAACCCTGAACTTCCCGAGCCCCACCCCCTGACCGGGCCGACACGGCAGTCCCCGTGGTCCGCCGCGGTTCATCCTCCGTCGGCAGTGCCCCCGGTGAGGGCACGGGCGGTGGTCAGGGCCTCGGCAGGGGTGATCCCGGCCACGCCGACGAGGTGGCAGGCCAGCGGGGCGGCCAGGCGCTCCGAGGAGTGGGCGGCCACGCTGGCCAGCTCCAGCAGCGTCTCGATCGTGTCGTCGTCGGGGGCGGGGACGCCGAGGCGCTCCGCGAAGGCGGTGATCCACTCCGTACCGGTCATCGGCCGAGCGTAGGCTCGGGTCGTGGCGACCGATGACGATCTCGTCGTGTCGGCGGCGGTCCGCATCCCCGGGCGTGAACTGGAGTGGCGCTTCGGGCCGAGCGGCGGCCCCGGCGGCCAGCACGCCAACCGCGCCCACACCCGCGCCGACGTCCGCTTCGACATCGCCGCCTCGCAGTCGCTGCGCGACGCCGATCGTCGGCGTCTCCTCGAACGATTCGGCCCCGTCGTGAGCGCATCGGCCGACGACGAGCGCTCCCAGCTCCGCAACCGGCGTCTCGCCGCCGAACGCCTCCGTCATGCGCTGGCCGGGGCGCTGCGCACCCGCCCCACCCGTCGACCGACCCGACCGCGGAAGGGGGCCGTCGAGGCGCGGCTGGCGGCCAAGCGTCGACGCAGCGCGCAGAAGCGCGAGCGGGGCCCGGTCCGACGCGACGACTGAGTGCCACGGTCGCGGCACCGCGTCGCGGTCCCGTTTCCCTCGCTAGCGTCGACCCAGCGCGGACGACGACGTCCGTCGAACCGACAGGAGTGTGCCGTGCGTCTCGGCGTGTTCATCCAGCCCCCCACCGTCGACCAGGTCGTCAGCCAGGTCCGGGCCTCGGCCGAGGCCGGCTTCACCTCGGTCGTGATGCCCCAGATCTTCGGCATCGACACCATCACCGCGCTCACCGTGGCCGCCCACGAGGTCCCCGGCATCGAGCTCGGCACCGGTGTCGTCCCCACCTTCCCCCGCCACCCGATGATGCTCGCCGCCCAGGCGCTCACCCTTCAGCAGGTGTCGCAGGGCCGGTTCACCCTCGGCATCGGCCTCTCCCATCAGCTGGTCATCGAGGGGATGCTGGGCATCGACTGGGACAAGCCCGTGCGCCACCTCCGCGAGTACCTCTCGATCCTGCTGCCGCTGGTGCGGGGCGAGGCGGCGGACGTCGAGGGCGAGACCCTCACCGCCAAGCTGGCCCTCGACATCCCCGACGCCCCGCCCGTTCCCGTGCTCGTCGCCGCGCTCGGGCACCCAGATGCTCAACGTCACCGGTCGCATGGCGGAGGGCACCGCCACCTGGATGACGGGCCCGGCCACCATCGGCGCCCACATCGCCCCGACCATCAACGCGGCGGCCGCCGCCGCCGGGCGCCCCGAGCCCCGGGTGGTGTGCGCCCTGCCGGTGTGCGTCACCGACGACGAGGCCGCGGCGCGCGCCCAGGCCGCCGAGCAGTTCCAGATGTACGGGTTCCTTCCGTCGTACCGGGCCATGCTCGACCGCGAGGGCGCCGACGGTCCGGCCGACGTGGCCATCGTCGGCAACGCCGACGAGGTGCGCGCCGGGGTCGAACGGGTGATGGAGGCCGGGGCCACCGAGTTCGTGGCCGTGACCTTCGCCCACCGCGACGCCACCCTCGAGGTCCTCGCCGGGCTGGGCTGAGTCAGGACCGGTCAGCTTCGACGCGGCGGTACTCGTCGGGTTCCACCAGGTGGTCGGCGAGGTCGGCGAGCAGGTCGGCGCGGATCGCGGCGACCGCGGGGTCGTCCCAGCGGTTGACGTGCTGCAGCGGATCGTGGGCGAGGTCGAAGAGCTCGCCCTCGGTGCCGTCGTGCACGGTGCCCGGCTCGGTAGGTGGTGCACACCCAGCCGTCGCGGGTGATGGTGCGCAGGTGCACCTCGGTGCCGTCGGGCTGGCGGCTGTCCCACTCGGTGAGGACCCGCTCGAAGCCGCGGGCGTCGGCGTCGGCGTCGTCCACCGGCAGCGGGCGACCCTCCATCCAGTCGGGCACCGTCGACGCCGGCGATGGCGCAGAACGTGGGGGCCAGGTCCACGAGGCCCACCGGCCGGGCCACGCGGCGCGCCGATCGGCCCGGAGCTCGGGGCGGGACGCCAGACCAGCGGGAGGCGCATGAGCGAGTCCACGTGGTACGGCCCCTTGAAGAGCAGGCCGAAGTCGCCCTGGAACTCGCCGTGGTCGGTGGTGAAGACCACGTCGAGGTCGTCGCCCCAGCCCCGCTCGGCCGACCCGGGCCATGCACCCGACCGAGGGCCTCGTCGATCAGCTCGTTCTCGACGTGGGTGAGGGCGTTGACCTCGCGCACCTGGTCGGGCGGTGAGCGTGGCCGGCACCCACCGCGCCGGCGCCTCGTAGTTGGTGACCAGGTCGCCGTCGTACCAGAGCCGCCACTGGCGGCCGCGGGCGTCGAGGACGGCCTCGCGCTCGGCGGCGTCGGCGAGGTAGCCGGCGGGGAGGTCGAGGTCGCGCCAGTCGACCCGGCCGCGCTCGGACGCAGGCGGGTCCCACGGGTGGTGTGGGTCGGGGAAGCTCATCCAGCAGAACCAGTCGGCGTCGTCGTCGAGGCCGTCGAGCCAGGCGATGGTGCGGTCGGCGACCCAGTCGGTGTGGTACCAGCTGCGCTCGATCGGGTTGAGCTTCACCTGGGGGGCGCCGGTGTCGCCGCCGCCCTCGCCGCTGACCTCGAGAGTCGCGGTCGAGCACCTGGTAGAAGCCGCCCATGGCCTCGGGATGGTCGGTCGCGCATCCACGCGGCGTAGTGGTTGAAGCCCACCGCGCCGTGGGTGGCCAGCTCCATGTGGTCGAAGCCGCGGTGCGGGCCGGTGCTGCCGCTCGGCCGCCAGGCGGTTCTCGTCGAAGCGCAGGAACGGGTCGAGTAGCGGCTCGAAGTGGCTCTTGCCGATGAGCGCCGTGCGATAGCCGGCGTCGCGAGAGCACGCCCGCCACGTCGGGCGTGTCGGCGGGCAGGGGCACGCCGTTCATCCACACGCCGTGGGTGGCCGACGTGCTGGCCGGTGACGATCGTGGCCCGCGACGGCATGCAGACCACGTTCTGCGGGCTGGCCCGGTCGTAGACGACGCCCTGCGGCGGCCAGCGCGTCGATGACCGGGGTGCGGGCGATCGTGCCGCCGTTGGCGCCGATGGCGTCGTAGCGCATCTGGTCGGTGGTGACGAGGAGGATCTTGCGGCCCATCAGTGGCTCCCGGTGAGGTTCGGTGCGGCGGTCGTCGATGCCGGCGGAGCTCGGCGAGCGCGGCGGCGGTGGCCCCGTCGATCACGAAGGCCATCGGCTCGGGGGTGATCTCGGTGGAGTACACGACGAGGCACGCCGGCGGATCGTCGATGCACGTCGATCGTGCCGAGATGGTGGTCCACGGGGAGCGGTCCGACGATGCGGTACTGGAAGCGACGCAGCCGGTGGTCGATGTTCACGACCTCCTCGACCAGCGGGAGGCCCGATCGCAGCGTCATCGTGCGGGTCGTGCCCTCGACCGCGGCGTCCTCGACGCCGGGGAACCACTCGGCGATCCGCCCCGGGTCGGCCACGAGCTCCCACACGATCGCGCGGATCGCACGCCATCCGCACCTGGCTCCGGAAGGAGGCCATCGGGAACTCCTTCCACCATGGCTGCAACGAGTTCTCCAACGTAGCCCGGGGTGGTGTCGACGGGCGGGCGAGGACCTCCGCGGTCCCGCGCCCGCAGGGCCGGAAATGCCGACGCCCCCGACCGGGGGAGGCGGGGGGCGTCGTGCCGCCGAACGATCGGGGGAGATCTGTTCGGCTGGTGGCTTCACGGGAGGGGGGTCCCGGTGCCAACAAGGAGAGGCTACGACCGCGGACCGCCACTGGCGAGGCGATTGCGGCGGTCAGTCGTCACACGCCCCGGTCGTCGTCCCGCCGCCCAGCCGGCGGTCGTGCCGCCGAGGTCGGTCAGGCGCTGTCACCCCCGCCGGCGATGCCGAGGAGATCGATGAGCGAGCTCACCTGGTGGTCCTGCTCGACGGGGTGCCGGAACGGGAGGTCGGTGTGCACCTGGTAGTGGTTGCGGCGTCCCACCCTCGTTCGCACGAGATACCCGCCGTCCACCAGATCTGCCACGATCGACTGTGTCGAACGTTCGGTGATCCCGACGCGTTCGGCGATGTCACGCAACCGGGACTCCGGATCCTGGGCGATACAGATCAGGACGTGGGCATGGTTGGTCAGGAAGGTCCAGGTGTTCGTGGACTCGGTCATGCGGCGGCGCCCCTCCCAGGATCCGACCGGTCGGGCCCGGCACCGGTCGGTACAGAGGCGGACGCGGTCGTAGGCACCCGGGGAGCGTACAAGGGGGTGCGGCCCGTGGTCGTGCTCATCGGCGCCGGTCAGCTGGCCCGGATGACCGCTGCGCCCGCAGCCGCGCTCGACGTGGAGCTACGGGTCCTGGCGGCGTCCGGGTCCGACTGTGCCGCGGCCATCGTGCCCGGCGCGGTGGTGGGGGACTGGGACGACGACGACGTCGTCGCCCGGGTGGCCCACGACGCCGATGTCATCACCTTCGACCACGAGCTCGTCGATGCCCGCATCGTGAAGAGGTGGGAGGAGGCCGGCCACGTCGTGTGGCCGAGCTCGGGCACGCTCGCTGTCGCCGCCGACAAGGCGGCCCAGCGCCATGCCATGGAGGCCGGTGGTCTCCCGGTGCCCCCGTACGGGCTGGCCACCACCGTCGCCGAGGTCGAGCGACTCGGCGTCGGGTTCGGCTGGCCCCTCGTCGTCAAGGCGGCACGGGGAGGCTACGACGGCCGTGGGGTCTGGTGGCTCGATCAGCCTTCCGACGCCGCTCCCGTGCTGGCCGGGCTACCCGAAGGCGTCCCTCTCGTGGTCGAGCCCGTCCTCGATCTCGCCGCCGAGGTGGCGGTCCAGGTCGCTCGGACCGCCGATGGCCGCACGGTCGTCTCACCGACGGTGCGCACCCACCAGGCCGACGGGATCTGCCGGGAGGTCGTTGCCCCGTCCGGTCTCGCACCGGAACTCGACGAGGAGGCCCGGTCCCTCGCCCTGCGGGTGGCCGAAGCCGTCGACGCGGTGGGGATGCTGGCCGTCGAGTTCTTCGTGGTCGGCGACCGTCTTCTCGTCAACGAACTGGCGCCCCGCACCCACAACTCCGGCCACTACAGCATCGAGGCCTGCACCACGTCGCAGTTCGAGAACCACCTGCGGGCGGTGCTCGGCCTCCCGCTCGGAGACCCCGGTCTGCGGGTGCCGGCGGCGGCGATGGTCAACGTGCTCGGCGGTCCGGTCGAACCGGACCCGGCTCGAGCCCTCGAGCTGGCGCTGGCCCATCCGCAGGCGAAGGTGCACCTCTACGGCAAGAGCCATCGTCCGGGCCGCAAGCTGGGTCACGTCACCGTCTGCGGCGATGACCACACCATCGTGTTGGCGCAGGCCGAGATCGGCCGTCGACGTGCTCGTCGCCGGCCGTTGAGCGTGCCCGTGCCAGGCTGGTCGCGCCGACCGGGGAACCAGCCCCGCAACGACCCGAGGAGCGGTGGCCGATGAGCGTCGCGGTGGTGATGGGCAGCGACTCCGATCTGACCGTGATGGAGGGCGCCGTCGAGGTCCTCGAGAGCTTCGGGGTGGAGCACCTCGTGAAGGTCGTCTCGGCGCACCGCGACAGCCAGGGGATGCTGGCCTTCGCCGCCGGCGCCGCCGAGGCGGGCATCGAGGTGATCATCGCCGGCGCCGGTGGGGCCGCGCACCTGCCGGGAATGATCGCCTCGGCCACCCCGCTCCCCGTGATCGGTGTGCCGGTGTCGCTCAAGAACCTCGACGGGCTGGATTCGTTGCTGTCGATCGTCCAGATGCCCAAGGGCGTCCCGGTGGCCACGATGGCCATCGACGGTGCGGCCAACGCCGGGACTGCTCGCCGTTCGCATCCTGGCCGTCGGTCGTCCCGATCTGCGGGCGGCCGTGGAACATCACCTCGAGGGTCTGCGTGACGAGGTCGCGGCACGTGATGCCCGGGCCCAGGAGCGACTGGCCGCTCGACGCTCGCCGTCCGCCTGACGTTCACTCGCAGGCGACGCCATCGCCATCGCCGTCGAGGCGATCGCGGTACCCGGGTTCACCCCGTCGGATGGGCGCTGCGCCGGCGGCACGGGCCGCGGTGCAGTTGGCGAAGTACGCGTCGCTCCCACCGGCTGGCAGCGGAGGGGCGGTGGTCACGGTGGCCGCGGGCGCTCCTGCGGGCCCACCGGGTGCCGCGTCGGGAGGGGTCTCGGGTCCGCAGGTGTCGAGCATCTGGCCGAGGGCGTCGCGCTCCCGGGTGGTGGCCGTCAGGTCGTAGGTGACCTTGACCCGCACCCACGCCACCGCGTAGGCGCACCAGACCGCTCGGTCGGGTGGACGCCATTCGTCGGGGGCCTTCGACCCCTTGGCCTGGTTCGATGCCGCCGACGCCGCGACCAGCTCCTGTTGATCGTTGGCGAAGAGCCGGCGACGGCCCGCCTCCCATCGCCAACCCCCGGAGGTGAAGGCGTCGGCGAGGGGAACGAGGTGATCGATCTGGATGTCGGCCGGGTCCGAGGTCACCACGCCGTCGTACGGAGAGACCCACGAACCCGACACGACCCGGCAACCGTCGCCGATCTGCGGGGGTTGCTGGCTGGCGAGTCGCAGCGCGTCCTCGCGCCCGTCGCAGCCGTTGCCGTCGATGTCGTCCCAGTGCGGCCACTCCTCACGGCGGTAGGGCCGGTCCGGACTCGGTCGGTCGTCGATGACGAGCGGTTCGAGCACGGCTCGGGCGTCGAAGACGGCGGGGGCGCCCGGCGGTTCGATCGTGGTCGACGCGTTCGTCGTCGTCGACGGCGCCGCCGTCTCCGGTGCGATGGTCGTGGAGGCGGGTCGATCGGCGACGTCCTCGGAGACCGGCGGGGCGCAGGCGCCGAGGACGATCAGCGCACCCACCAGCGCGACGGGCGCGACCCGCCGTCGATCTCCTCGCACCCCTCGCACCTCCGGCTCACGCCTCGCCGCTCCAGCCTGGCACGGGCGCCGTCGTCGTCCGGGTCGGCGTGCTCCCGGTCGGGTCAGGCGTCAGGGACGGCCCGGGCGTCGACCGGGTCGGTGTCGCCGTCGCCGTGACCGTCGAGCTCGGCGGCCGCCGCCAGCGTGGCGGCGAGGCCGACGGCCTTGTCGTAGACGAGGCGGAAGGTGTACTCCGCCGGCACCTCGTGACCCTTGAGCGGGGGAGGTCCGAGCGAGCGGACCATGGCCGCGGGGTCGTCGGACACGCGGATCGGCCCGGGCTCGTTCTCGGGTTCACGGCCCCAGAACTGTGCGCTCAGCTCCGGCCGGTTGGCCGGCTTGCGCCCACGTGCGCCTCGTCGCGAGCGGCTCATGCGGCGTCCTCCTGGTCGGACTCGGAGGTCTCCGGTTCGGGCATGTCGGTGAGCACTTCGTCGGTGCGCAGCCCGAGGGCCACCTTCATCTGCTCGGGGTCCAGATCGCCGAGCGAGCTCGACTTCGGTAGCACGAGGTCGGCGATGTGGCGCTTCCCGGCGACGACCTCCTCGACGCGCTCGTCGACCGTGCCCGGGCACACCAGCCGATGGGCGATGACGGTCTTGGTCTGTCCGATCCGCCACGCCCGGTCCCGGGCCTGGTCCTCGACCGCCGGATTCCACCACCGGTCGTAGAGCACGACGTGGTTTGCGTTGGTGAGGTTCAGGCCGGTGCCGCCGGCCTTCAGGGAGAGCACGAGCGCCCCGGGCCCGTCGAGGGCCTGGAAGTCGGCGACGAGGGTGTCGCGTGCGCCCCGCGACAGGCCGCCGTGGTAGCAGCCGACGGGGATACCGAATCGTCTCGTGAGGTGGTCGGCCAGCTTCACGCCCCATTCGGCGAAGTGGGTGAAGACCAGCACCCGCTCCTCGGCGGCGTACACGACCTCGATGATCTCCTCGAGACGGGCCAGCTTCCCCGAGCGGCCGTCGAGGGGTCCGTCGTCGTCGCGGTAGGCGACAGGGTGGTTGCAGATCTGCTTCAGCGCCGTGATGGCGGCGAGCACGGCCCCCTTGCGTTGATCGGCGCCGGGCTCGGTGGCGGTGCCGGTGACCAGGGCGTCGAGCACGGCCTGGTAGAGGCCGATCTGCTCGGGTGTCATGGAACAGTGATCGAGCTCGTCGATGCGGTCGGGCAGCTCGGCGGCGATGGCGGGCTCGCTCTTCGTGCGACGGAACACGAGGATCCCGTTGAGGGCCCGCAGCGCCTTCTCGGCCGCGTCGCGGGTGCCGTTTCCCGTGATCGACAACGCCGCGAACGAACGCCGGGCGGGGGCCGACGAGGCCCGGGTTGGTGAAGTCGAGAATGGCCCACAGGTCGCCGAGGCCGTTCTCGATCGGTGTGCCGGTGAGGGCCAGTCGGGTGCGGGCGTCGAGGCGGCGCAGTTGCCGGGAGGTGTCGTTGGCCGGGTTCTTGATGGCCTGGGCCTCGTCGAGCACGACGGTGGAGAAGTGGATCTTCTCGAGGGCCTCGATGTCGCGGACCGCGGTGGAGTAGGTCGTGATCACCACGTCGGCGCCGTCGACCTCCGCGGCGAGGCTCTCGGCGGATGCCCGGGCCGCGCCGTGGTGGATCACGACCTTCAGTCCCGGCGTGAACTTCCGGGCCTCGGAAGCCCAGTTGCCGACCACGGCGGGCGGGGCGACGACGAGAGCAGGATCGTCGTCGGCGATGGACACCAGGTGGGCGAGCAGAGTGGGGGTCTTCCCGAGGCCCATGTCGAGCGCGAGGCAGCCGCCGAGGCCGGTCGCCTCGAGGAACTGCAGCCAGGCCAGCGCCTCGCCCTGGTAGCTGCGCAGCTGGCCCTCGAAGCCCTCGGGGTCAGGGGCGGGTTCGCGGGTGGCGGTGGAGGCTTTGGCCAACAGGTCGGCCGCCCACCCGGACCCGGAGATCGAGATGCCACCGGCCAGCGGAGACCCGTCGAGGCCGAGGGCCTGACGCAGCATCTCGGCGCCCGACATGCGGGTCCGGTCGGCGCGCTCGGCCAGCGCGTCGGCCGCGGCGGCGAGGTCGGCGTGGTCGAGCGCCACCCAGCGGCCCCCGACCCGGACCAGCGGACGGGCCTCGGCGGCGAGGCGGCGGATGTCGGCGGCGCTCAGCTCCACGTCGTCGAACACGGCGGTCCAGCGCACGTCGGCGAGCTGGTTGGCGCCGACCGCGGTGGCGCCGTCTTCGGCCCAGAGGCGCAGTGAGGGCGTCGGGGTGCGCCGTGACAGTGCCGGCACCCGCACGTCGAAGCCGGCGTCGCGGAGCACCGGGCCCACCTCGGTCATGAGTTCCCAGGCCTCGGCCTGGCTCAGGACGACCTCGCCACGGCGCAGGCTCCCGGGTCGCTTCAACGGTTCGAAGAGCCGCTCCAGGCGGACCAGGTTGGCTTCCATCTCGCGTCGTTGGTTGCCGGCGTTGACGAGGGCCACCTCCACGGGGGTGAGGCGCTGGTTGCCGCCCTGGGCGAACACGGCGAGGTGCCAGGCGTCGCCCGAGTCGGGAGGATCGAGTTGCACGACCAGCGGGCTGTAGGTCTTGCCCGTGACCGGGGCCGACCAGCGGTCGAGGGCGCTGGTGAGGTCCCCGACCATGCCCGCAGGGGCCTCGAAGGTGGACCCGTCGAGATGGGCCAGCAGCATCTCGGCGAGCTCGTGGGGTGTGCGAGCCTCGGGCGGCGAGGCGGGAACCTCGACGCGCTTCGCGGCGTCGCGGCACACCACGTCGACCACCTCGGCCAGCACGGATCGGGTCACGGTGGTGGCGTCGACGTTGGGCGACAGCACGCTCACGGCACCGGGCATCGATTCGGCGGTGCGCCGGAGGCGTTCGACGTCGACGAGGGCAGGCGTCCAGGTCACCACGTAGGACGGCTTCTGGCGGCTCTTGCGGTGGATGCGCCGGACGTGGGGGACCATGGCCCCTCTGGCGACCAGTTCGACCGCCCACGCGGCCACGTGGCCGAGCCAGCGGGCGCTGGCGCCGAGCCCGTCGACGTCGGTGTCGGTGCAGTCGGCCAGGAGCCATCCGAGGACGGCGCCGACCTGGGTCTCGACGGCGGCCGCACGGCCGGTGCCGTCGGGAATCTGGACCGGTCCCCGGTTGTCCCAGACCGACGGGGCGGCGCCGGCTTCGAGGGCGGCGTCGAGACCCTGACGGTCGACGGCCGGTTGGCCGGGGCCACCGGCCCACGCGATGAGCTTGCGGTCGGCCCAGGTCAGCTGGAGGACGATGGGCCCGACCGCCGGGGCGGCATCGGGTGCGGCGGCGGGTGGCTCGGGTTCGGCGATGCCCAGGAGTCGGTTGAGCACCCGTTCGAGTCGCTTCTGCTCACCTTCGAGATCGGCGATGGCCTGGCTGTCGTCGCCGGAGCGCGCTCGGCGGACCGCCGCCAGTGCGTCGTCGGTCTCGTGGAGCAGATCGAGCAGTGCTCGACGCCAGGCACCGGGCTGGGCTTCCAGGCGCGCGGTCGAGTCGTCGTCGGCCTCGCCCCAGGCGTGGGCCTCGACGAGGGCCAGGAAGGCTGGGTCACGGGCGACGACGCCTTCGGCCCGGACCTCGGCAGCCGACCGCAGGCCCTCCGACGACGTGTCGTCGTCGGAGCTGCTCTCGGTCTCGTCGATGATCGCCGTGTTGCCCGCTTCGTCCACTGGTGCGTCGTCTGCTTCCTTCTGGGCCGGGGCCGACTGTCCCGGCGCTCTCTGCCGTGCGCTCAGGATGAGCCCCGATTCGCCGCCGGGGTGTCTCCCCGCGTTCGGATGTCATTTGTTCGTCTCGCACCCCGTCTCCCGCGCACCCGATCTCGGGCGGGGGGTCGGCTCGCCCGGGGGGCTGGCCGAGTCGGCGTCACTGCGTCACACGCGTTGACCGACACACAGGTTCGAGTTCTTCGGGCGCACCGAGGAACTCGTACGACGTACGCCACTGTACCGGGATCGGGGTGGTGAACGGAACACCGGTGCCGGTCGCGGTGCCACACCGCTCGGCCATGTGGTCCCGATGGCGGTGTTCGGCCGTTGGTTCAGGCGGCGGTGGAGCGGTTGAACTTGCGGGACGCCAGGGTGGCGAAGACCACCGTGATCCCGACGGCCCAGGCGATGGAGATCCACAGCGCCGAACCCGGGTCGTTGCCGTTGTAGAGGGCCCGGGAGGCGTTGACGAGCTGGGTGAACGGGTTGGCGTCGGCGATCGTGGCGAGCCAGTCGGGCATCGTCGCAGTGCTCACGAACGCCGAGGAGATGAAGGTCAACGGGAACATCCAGATGAACCCGGCGGAGTTGGCGGCTTCCACGGACTTGACCGACAGGCCGATGTAGGCCTGGATCCACGAGAAGGCGTAGCTGAAACCGAGCAGCAGCAGGGTCGCCCCGATGGCTGCTCCGATGGTGCCGCCGAGACGGAACCCGATCAGGAACCCGACGACGAACATCACCACGAACGTGAAGACGTTGCGGATGAGGTCCGAGATGGTCCGGCCGATCAGCACCGCGGGGTGGAACATCGGCAGCGAGCGGAGTCGGTCGATGATGCCTCGCTGGAGGTCCTCGGCCACGCCCACGCCGGTGAACGCCGAACCGAACAGCACCGTCTGGGCGAAGACACCGGGGAGCAGGTACTGCGTGTAGTCGTCGTAGCCGGGGATGGCCCCGATGGCGCCGCCGAACACGTAGTTGAACAGCAGCACGAACATGACCGGCTGGATGGTGGCGAAGATCAACAGCTCGGGGTTGCGGGGCACGACCTTCAGATGGCGGACGGCCTCGGTCCAGCTGTCCCGCCAGATCCAGACGGGCCCGTGGGGCGTCTCGTGGGTGGCAGCGGGGGCCTCGCCGACCAGTGGGGCGGTGAGGGCGGCGTCGGTGGTCATGGGGACTCTCCGTCGATGTCGTCGTCGGTGGCTTCGGCGGTGTGACCGGTCAGTTGGAGGAAGACGTCGTCGAGCGTGGGCCGGCGGATGACGACGTCGAGTACCTCGATGTCGTCGTCGTCGAGCTGGCGCACGACCTGGGGAACGAGCTTGTGGGTGTCGGTGACGGCGATGCACACGGTTCGGGCGATCTGGTCGATCGACTCGGCGCCCACGGATCGAGAGCGCAGCAGCTCGGCGGTGCGGAAGAGGTCGTCGCCGTCGGCCAGGGTGACCTCGAGTCGGTCCCCGCCGAACTCGCCCTTCAGCTCGCTCGCAGTGCCCTTGGCGATCACCAATCCCTGGTCGATCACCACGATGTCCTTGGCCAGGCGCTCGGCCTCGTCGAGGTACTGGGTGGTGAGCAACAAGGTGGTGCCGTCGGCCACGAGCTCCTCGATGAGCTCCCACATGCCGATCCGGCTCCGGGGGTCGAGGCCGGTCGTGGGCTCGTCGAGGAACAACACCGAAGGTCGCGAGATGAGGCTCATGGCGATGTCGAGGCGACGGCGCATGCCGCCCGAGTAGCCCTTGACCACGCGGTCGGCGGCGCCGGTGAGCTCGAAGCGCTCGAGCAGCTGGCGGCCCCGCGTGCGGGCCTCGGACACGGGCAGGTGGTAGAGGCGCCCGACGTGCTCGAGGTTCTCGGCACCGGTGAGGCGGTCGTCGACGGCGGCGTACTGCCCGGTGAGGCCGATGCGACTGCGGGCGGACCGCGGGTCGGCCACCACGTCGACCCCGTCGATCACCGCCCGGCCCGAGTCGGGCTTGAGGAGGGTGGCCAGGATGCGCACCGTGGTGGTCTTGCCGGCGCCGTTGGGGCCGAGCAGGCCGAGCACGGTGCCCGGCTCGACGGCGAGATCGACACCCCGTAGGGCCTCGGTGTCGCCGAAGCGCTTCGTGAGACCGTGGGCCTCCACCGCATAGGTGGTCGTGATGGTCATGGCGGTCAGGACTCCTTCGCCGGCCGGAACTCTTCGGTGGCCGCCGGCGCGTCCTGGCAACCTACCGGCGCGGTCGGACATCGCCTTCGCCTGTTTCGCGCCCGTCAGCAACCTGTCGCTCCCCGTTCACCGAACGGTGGGGCGATGTCGGAGGGGGCCCGAGCGGTCAGCCCCGTGGTCGGGTGCGCTGGAATCGCCGGATCGAGGCCGCCGACCAGTTGTCGTGGTCCTCGCCGTGCGCCGTCACCCCGTCGAAGGTCCACTCGGCCAGGCAGTTCACCGTGATCAGGTTCGGGTTGAGGGCCACCATCAGCCGGTTGAGGCACCTTCCTTCGGCGTGCAGGTCCCGCCCCAACTCGTCACGGATGTCGAGCACGACGCGTTGCGGTGCTCCGGTGGCGTCGTCGCGCTCGACCACCTCGCGGCGGGCGGAGGTGAGCTTGGCCCACTCGCCGTCGCGGATCACGTAGCCGTGGATGCCGATGCATCCGTCGGCGGAGGCGGGGTCGCCGCCGTAGTTCATCGTGATGGCGTGGAAGCCGTCGGTCGCCGATGCGGTCGCATAGCTGTAGCCGCCGTTGGTGGCGCCGTGGAGGCTGTCGCCGAACTGCGATCTGGGGCCCCAGGACCGGTCCCGGAACCCGAAGCTGTCGACGGGGATCGTCTCGCCGTCGAGCACGATCGTGCCCGTGTACCGGCCCGGCTGGTCGAGGTGCGAGGCGCCCAGCAGGTTGGGTCGGGCGACGGCGTCGAAGGCCAGCGAGATGTGGAGATCGTCGGCGTCGGGATCGTCGAAGGTGAGCTCGTAGCGTTGCAGCGGCTCGGTGGTCCGGTAGCTGATCCCGTTGGGGAGGTGGATGTCCGACAGCGGCTCGTCGGGGATCGGGAGGTGCCACAGGTTCTTGGCGTAGCGGCAGTTCCAGATCTGATCGCCGGTGTCGTCCCACAGGTAGACCGCCGCCGCCATGACGCCCTGGTTGGGTCGGAAGAACGGGTAGAGCTGGCCCGACAGGCGGCGTTCCGGGACCGTGAACGTGAACCAGCAGGTCTCGGTCCAGAAGGGGTCGGCGTCGGTCGGCGGGTGGAACTCGTCGTCGGCCGGCACGGGCTCGGCGACGGCGACGGGGATGTGGTCCGGGATGGCGGCGGGTTCGGTGTCATCGGTCATCCGTCGATCTCCTCGAGGAGGTGGGTGAGACAGGCCGAGGCGGGGTTGTCGAGCCAGATGGTGTTGTCCGCCGGCATGTGGCCCCTGGCGACCATCCGGTTCATCACCCGCACCACGATGGCCGTGTAGCGGAGTGCGGCGAACACCTCCCACCAGGCGGTCGCTCCCATGCTCCGGCCCGACGCCGCTTCGTAGGCCTCCACCTGGGCGGGCCGCGTCGGCTCGCCGGGGAGGCGGGGCGCCCCTGAGATCTCGTGGGCCCAGCGATCGGACATCAGCCACCACCCGAGATCGAGCTCCGGGGGCGCGATGCACGCCGCTTCGAAGTCCGTGAGGCAGGCGGGCCGGTGGTCCCGCCAGATCACGTTCCCGGGCCGCGGATCTCCCCAGCACAGGGTTGGCGCCGACCCGGTCGGGACCTCCTGGCGCAGCCAGGCCAGCGCTCGTGACCACTGGGGATGGTGTCGTCCGTCGAGCTCACGGGCGCCGTAGGCCTCCCAGACATCGAGCTGGTGGGCGGTGGTCGGCTCGACGGTGGGCGTCAGGAGCCAGTCGAGCCCGACGGATCGCCAGTCGACGGCGTGGACCGAGGCGAGGGCCTGCATTCCGGCGTCGAGCATCTCGCGGCGTGCTTCGGGGGCCAGCTGGGTGAAGAAGCCCTCGGTCGTGTACATCGGTGCCTCGATCGGTACGAGACCGTCGACGAAACCCATCACGAAGAACGGCGCGCCGAGCACCTCCGGATCGGCCTCGTAGCCGAGCAACGGGGCGAGGGGCACCGTGCCGGCGACCGTCAGCGCCTCCATCACCCGGTACTGGATCTCCACCTCGACGGTGAGGCCGGGAACCTGCGTGGGGTACACGGGTGGATCCGGTGTCTCGCGTCGCAGCACCAGCCGTTCCTCGTGGTCCGTGCCGCCACGGCGCCCCGTCGCTCGCAAGATCGTGGTCTCTGCGGAGAAGCCGCTGCTCGGCGCACCCGCGGAGGCGAGATGCAGCTGGGAGACGTCGCCCATGCGGGGCCTCAGCCACGCGGCCAACGCTTCCATGTCGCGATCTGGCTCGGTTCCCCCGTCGGCATCGACCATGCCGGTCGTTCTAGCGCACCGAGGTGGTCCGCCTCCCGGGGTTCATGCCGGGATCGCCGGCCAGAGTCGATCGCCCAGGCCGCTCGCCCGCACGACGCAGTGCTCGATGGCGGCTCTCAGCGCGGCCTCGTCCCCGATGATGGTGACGTGTCGTCGGGCGCGGGTGACCGCGGTGTAGAGCAGCTCGCGTGAGGCCAGGCGGGAGGCGGCGCGGCGGGAGCACCACGACGACGTGGTCGAACTCCGAGCCCTGGCTCTTGTGGATGGTCATGGCGTGGACCGTCTCGATCGACTCGAGCCGGGCGGGCGCCAGGCGGCGGAACGCGGTCGCGTGGGGGAAGGCCACCGTCCGTTCGTCCCCGTCGGCGACGACCACGCCCAGGTCCCCGTTGAACAGCCCGTTGGCCGGGTCGTTGGCGGTGACCAGGACGGGACGGCCGAGGTAGAAGCCTCTCGGCGCCGGGCCGTCGGCGGCCAGCCACTGCTCGACCCGGCGGTTCCAGTGGGCCACGCCGAACGGCCCCCGGCGGTGGGCGCACAGCACCCGGACCTCGGCCAGCGAGGCGAGCGCGCCGGTCGCGTCGCCGTCGGCCGAGAGCGCCACCGTGCGGCGCGCCGGGTCGAGGGCGACGTCGCGCACGGCGTCGGCGCCTCGGGCGGTGTCGCCGGCCTCGTCGCACCACGTGAGCCCCACGCCGCCGTGCTCGCCGGCCGGCGACCGTTCGGTGAGCACGGTCAGGGCGGCGTCGGCGTCACCGGCCCGGATCGCGGCGGCGAAGCGGTCGACGGCCGACCCGATCGGGAAGCGGTGGCTCTCGGTGAGCACCGAGATGGCGGTGGCCAGCGGACCGCGCGGGGCCGGTGTGCCGGCCAGCGCAGCATCGAGGGTGGGGCCGGCGATGTCGCTGAGCACCGATCCGGCCTCGACGCTGGCCAGCTGCCCCGGGTCGCCCACGAGGACGAGCTTGGTCTCGGGGGTCAGCGCATCGAGGAGGTCGACCATGAGCGGGAGTGACACCATCGAGCCCTCGTCGACGATCACCGCGTCGAGGGCGAGGGGTGAGCCGCGACCGTGCCGGAAGCGCCCGTTCGGTCGCGCCCCGAGCAGCCGGTGGATCGTCGAGGCGCCCGTGGCCTCCATCCGGTCGGCCAGTTCGCGGCGGTCCGCACCGAGCTCGCGCACCTGTGCGGCCACGAGCCGGAGGCTGTCACCCATGCGCGCCGCAGCCTTTCCGGTGGGGGCGACGAGGGCGACACGGGCCTGGGGGTGAGCGGCGAGCAGCATCGCCACGAGGGCCGCGACCGTTCGGGTCTTCCCGGTGCCGGGGCCGCCGACGACGACCGACAGGGTGCGCTCGATCCCGGCGATGGCGGCGTGGCGTTGGAGGGTCGACGCCGCACCCGGGAGGAGGGCGTCGAGCAGTTCCTGGTCGGGGGCGATCGCAGCGGAGGGCGCGGCGGTGGAACGACCGAGGAGCTGATCGGCGAGGCGCGCTTCGAGGTCGTGGTAGCGCTGGAGGTAGAGCCGCGTGCCATCGACGACGAGGGGGGCGGTGCCGTCGGACGCGGTGAGCGGTGATGCGCTGAGCAGTTGCCGCCACTGTCCGATGTCGGAGGGCCAGTCCAGGGCATCGACGTCGACGCCGTCGTCGGTGTCGCCGGATCGATCGGGGTCGTCGCCGTGCTCGATGGGGGCGCTCTGTCGGGCCGCGGTGAGGTCGAGGCAGACGTGGCCGTCGCGGGGGGCGCGGGCGGCGAGCGCGGCGGCCAGCACCACCGGGAAGTCCTCGTCGCCGACCCCGGCGAGGCGGCCCAGAGCCGCGGCGACGTGGACGTCGCTCGCCCCGAGCACGCCGGCGTCTCGCCACGGGCGCAGCGTCGCGACCCAGTCGACCGGGAGATCGTCGGTCGTCATGCCGCGCTCCCCGTGGCGAGCAGGTGGTCGAGGTCGTCGAGGGCGGCGGTCGGGGGCCGCCACCACAGCACGCCGCGGGCGTCGGCCGCGTCACGGTCGGGGTCCATGCCCCGCAGGAACAGGTACGCCGCCCCCAACAGGTCGCGGTCGGGTGCGTAGCCGGGCAGGCGCCAGCGCAGGAAGCGGTGCAGCGCGACGAGGTAGAGGGTGGCCTGCAGGGGGTAGTCGTGGTGCGCCATCACCTCGACGAGCCCGTCCGGGCCCGCACCTGCGGGCAGGACGTTGGTCTTGTAGTCGGCGATCCAGTAGCGCCCGTCGGTGCGGGCGACGAGGTCGACGGAGCCCGTCAGCATGCCCGCCACGTCGAGCGGGGGAGAGGCGGCGGCGGTCTCGGCCCAGGGGCGCAGCGGATCGTCGGGGGTGAGGTGGGCGAGGAGGACCTCGGCGATGTCACGGCCGTCGAAGGCGGCCAGGGGGAGGTCGAAGCCGAGCTCGTCGAGGCGATCGGCGCGATCCACGTCGGTGAGCGCCGTGGTGCCGAGGGGGCCACCGAGCGGAGCGCGGAGCGCGGGCCGGAGCGCATCGGCCAGCTCGTGGGGCGTGATCGGGACGCGGCGGTGGCGCAGGGCGTCGACGGCCACGGCTCGGAGCTCCTCGGCAAGGTCGGCGGCCGCGAAGTCGACCCGCTCGAGCACCGTGTGGACCAGCGTGCCGAACGCCGTGCCGCCGGGGGCGGCGGCCAGCGGCAGGGCCGGTCCGGCCTCCCGGACGGTGTCGTCGGGCTCGTCGTGGGGGTCGCGCTCGTCCGCGCCGCCCACCGCCGGTGGTTCGTCGCCGGGGCCGCTCGCCGGTGCCCCCAGGTCGGCGGTGGGGGCGTGAGGTCGCGGTGCGGACGCGGCATTCATGGCGGTGAACGACCAGATCCGCCAACGACGGTCGAGGGTGCGGGTGGAGCGTGCGGCCGCGAGCGGATCGGCGTCGGTCTCCGGGAGCTCGATCCTCGACGGCGCTCGATCGAGGTCGACCTCCGCGGCGGCGATGGTGCCCTGGCCGCGAGCGACCAGCGCCGGCAGCTCGACCGGCTGCGCGTCGTCCCCGCAGGCGTGGCGCAGGAGGTGCTCGAGCGCGGCGGGGGTCCTGGGCTTCGCGCACCCGGGAGCCCACCACACCACGAGGCGGTGCTTGGCCCGGGTGAGCGCCACGTACAGCACCCGTCGTGCCTCGGCCTTCGTCTCGACGGTGTCGGCGTTCTTGACCGTCATGAACTGCGCCGCCTTCGTCGGATCGTCGAGGAGCTGGGCGGTGTCGATCATCCGGGTGCCGTCGATGTCGGCGTGCCAGGGAGCCTGACCGTTCCCGCCGGCGGTCCAGAGCGTGGGGCACAGCACGACCCCGAACTCGAGCCCTTTGGCCTTGTGCACGGTGAGCACCTTGACCGTCTCATTGTCGCCGTCGATGCGCCGGGCCAGCAGTTCGGGGGCGATCGCTTCGGTGTCGCGAGCCGTCTCGGGATCGCTGAGGTGATCGAGTGCGGCCAGCAGCGCAGAGGGGCTGGTGGGGCCGCTGCCGGAGCTGACCTGCAACAGCTCGGCGAGGTGGTCGAGATCGGTGAGGTCACGGGCGCCGCTTCGGCGGGCCAGCACGCGCTGGCGCAGACCGTGGCGGCGTAGCGAGGCCAGCAGCGCAGGGAGGCCCCCGTCGGTCAGCGTGGTCGACCAGGCGCGGAGCCGGTCGTGCAACGTCCCAAGGGACTCGTCGTCGAGGGCGGCCACCGCGGCGGCATCGCCCTCGACGAACCAGCCGAGCATCGCGGCGCGCGCCGGTCCGGTGGCTCCGGGCCGTTCGATGGCGCGGAGCAGCGTGCGCCACTGCCCGGCGGCCGCGCTGTCGGCGACGCTGTCCGACGAGCTGCTCGCCGCCGGCACGCCCGCGGCGGCGAGTGCGTCGGCATAGAGGGCCGCGTCGGCGTTGGAGCGCACGAGCACCGCCAGGTCGGACGGGCGCAGCCGCCGCGGTCGGTCGTGCTCCACGATCTGGCCTTCGTCGAGCAGCCGGACGACCTCGGCGACGAGGTCTGGCACGACCAGCGCCCGGGCGGTGGGGACGGTGGTGATGTCGTCCGGGAGATGGCGGACCTGCAGGGGCGCCGCATCCCCCACCAGGCCCGAGGAACGGGCGTCGTCGTGGGCCCGCACGGGCTGGAAGCGCACAGCATCGGTGCCGAAGTCGTAGCCGTCGAAGACGTGTTCGAGTGCTCCCAGCAGGAGGGCGTCGGAGCGGAAGTTGGTGTCGAGCGACCACAGCGAGTCGGGGGAGCGCTGAGTGAAGGTGCGGGCGTCGAGGTAGGCCGACAGCTCGGCGGAGCGGAAGCGGTAGATGGCCTGCTTCGGGTCACCGACCAGGACGACGGTGACCGGGTCGGGACCGTCGAGGAAGGCGGTGCGGAAGATGTCCCACTGGACGTTGTCGGTGTCCTGGAACTCGTCGATGAGCACCACCCGGAATCGCCGGCGCAGCGCCTCGACGACGGCCGCGCCGTCGGGACCGGTGAGCACGGCCCGGGCATCGGTGAGCAGACCATCGAACGTGCGCCGTCGGGCCCGGTCCCGACGGCGCCGGGTCTCGGCGGCGAGGTCGTCGATCAGTTCCGCGAGCTGTCGGGTCTGCGCGGCGCAGGCGAGCTGCTTGGGCTTGGGTTTCGCCGGCAGCGCGCTCTCGTCCACCGAGTGCACGACGGCATCGGGCAGGGCGAGTCTGACCTCGACGGCACGGGTGAGCCTGGCGGGCGTGGTGAGGGGTGGGGAGCCGTCGCCGTGATGCGCGAGGTAGTGATCGTCGACGAGCTCCTCGATGGTGGCGCGGTCGTCGGCGACGGTCGTCATGGTGTCGGCCCCGGCGGCGGCGATCAGGCGGGAGCAGAAACCGTGGATCGTCGAGATGGTGGCGGTGTCGAAGTCGGCCACGGCGGACTCGAGGTTGGTCCGCCGGCTCATCCGTCGGTCGGGAGGACCCTGGGCGAGGTGGACGAGGATCGGGTCGCCGGGCTCGGGGGCATCGTCGGCGAGGTGGGCTGTGGCCTCGGCCAGTCGGGCGCGCACCCGTCCCCGGAGCTCTGACGTGGCCGCTTCGGTGAAGCTCACGATGCACAGCTCCGAGGCGCGCACGCCGTGCTCCGCGACGTAGCGCGTGGCCAGCGCGGCGAGGGCATAGGTCTTGCCCGTGCCGGCACTGGCCTCGATGAGGGTCAGGTGCTCGGGCAGGGGCCCGGTGAGGTCGAACGGTGCGGGCGAGCTCATCTCGGCTTCGCCCCCGCCTCGGGCGCGACGGGCGCACGTTCCTCGACCGTTGCGGTGGCATCCATCGCGCCCCACACCCGCTCGGCCCAGCGTTCGAGGCGCGACTCCGTGTTGGGCCAGCCCGGGCCCTTCTCGTCGTCCCGGGCGGGGAGCGCGCGGAGTTCGTCGAAGTCGAACGGGAACACCAGCGAGGTCCATCGGTCGTGGCGCTCGCCGAACATGCCGTCCCACTTCTTGCGGGCGACCGACTCGCCGCCGAGGTGGAGGGCCCGACTGGTATCTGGGAAGAAGGGCACGGCGTCGGTGAGGGCTCGGCGACGCAGGTCGCGGACCAGGTCGAGCACCGCGAATGCGTGCGACGGGTCGCGCAGGGCCAGTGACTGCACGGCCAGCTTCGGGTCCCGGCCCGGTACCCGGCCAATGGTCAGGGCCTTCCAGGGGCGTCCGGGGTCGGCGGCCGCCAGGGCGGCGAGTCGCACCCACGCGGTGAGCAGGTGCTTGGCCTTCAGGCGCGAGGCGGTCGCCGTCACCAGCGTCGATCCGCACACGCCGGGCACCTGGCCGACGATCGCCACCGGATCGTCGCTGCCGGGTAGCGCGACGTCGACGTCGATCGCTCGTGGGGCGTAGACCTCCGCGCCGAGCTCGGCGGTCACGGCGTCGACGAGGCGCTGGGCGAGGTCGGTGGCGCTGTCGAGGGCCTCGTCGCCGAAGCCGAGTGGGGGCACGGCTCCCCGCCGCCGCTCGTGGTGCTCCCAGGCCTCCTCTTCGGCAGGGCTCCACGATCCCGCCGGGTCGAGGCGGCCCCGCAGGAGGGCGTCGGCCAGCGTCCAGCTCTCCAGGCCGCCGAGGGTGAGAGGGATGCGGTCGTCATGGTCTCCGGGCTCGGGGGCCTGGCTCACGCCCAGCCGGGTGCGCAGGAGGACCTCGACCGGCCTGGTGCAGGCGTCGACCAGTGCGTCGAGGAGCACGGGGCCGTCGAGCCCGGGCTCCTCGAGAGGCGCGGGCAAGAAGGGCGGGGTGTCGGTCGTGTGTCGCCGTTCCCACGCCGCAGCCAGGGCGCCGGTGTCGAAGCTCCACGGCCCCTCGCCGTCGAGGGCGCCGGCGACGAAGGCGTGACGGGCCCAGGCCTGCCGGGGGTGGTCGACCGTGATGAGCCGGCGCGCCGGGCCCGCGTCGGGGCGCGGACCGTGGCGTCGATGACGTCGAGCAGTTCGGCGACGGCCACGACGGGGGGCACCTCGGTGTTGGTGCGCAGGTCGTGGCCGGTGCTCAGCAGCAGGAGCCGGTCGTCGGCGGCGAGGACGGCGTCGAGGAGCTGGGAGCGCTGTTCGCTGCGGGCATCGCGGTCGCCCACGCAGGGAGGATCGCCGGTGAGGTCCTCGGTGGAGGACAGCGACCCCGCGGCCACGTCGTCGTCGAGGCCGAGGAGGCAGACGACCCGATGCGGGACGCCGCGTTGTGCCGTGAGTGACGAGACGGTGACGGCCCCGGTTCCGAAGCGGGGCCGCCCGTTGGTGCCGGCCAGGCGACGGCGGAACAGCGTGGCCAGGTCGGCCGGATCGATGATCTCGCCTCGGGGCGAGCCGTCGACGGTGGCGTCGTCGCGGAACCCTTCGATGGCTCGCTCGACGCCGCGCCACCGCCAGGCCTCGTCGTCGGGGACGGCGCACAGGGCCCCGACGGCCGCAGCAAGGGCGTCGCACCACTCGCCGACCGTGCCGGGCGTGCGCAGCAGGGAGGTGGCCCGACCGAGCTCGTCGATCAGGTCGGCCACCGCACCGAGGGTGTCGGCGTCGTCGCGGCCGAGGGTGGGATACGGCGCCACCTCTCCCGGCCCGAGACGGGTGCCGTCGCTCGACATGGCGACGCCGACGAGGAGCTGATCGAGGCCGGCACGCCACGTGTGGGCATCGAGGTCGGGGGGCAGCCCGAAGGCCGCCTGGTCGTCGCCGTCGAGCCCCCAGCGCACATTGGTGGCCTCGACCCATTCGCTGAGCCGACCGACGGCGACGCTGTCGAGTGCGAAGCGGTGGCGCACCGCCGAGAGCGAGGCGAAGGCCAGCACGGCACTGGCCCGGAAGCGTCCGTCGAGCAGCTCGAGCAGGGCCCCTGCTGCGTCGAGGAGCGGATCGTCCTGGCGCAGTGAGCGGTCGGCCACCCGGACCGGGATGGCGGGGAGCCCGTGATGGGGGTCGCCGGCGAATGCGGCGTCGACGAGGGGCGCGAAGCGGGCGACGTCGGGTGTGAGCACCGCGATGTCGCGGGGCTCGAAGAGGGGCTGTCCGTCGGCGTCGCGTTCCTCGAGCAGGTGGAGCAGGGCGTCGCGCAGGACCTCGACCTGGCGGCCGGTGCCGTGGCACCGGTGCCATCGCACGCTGCGATCGCCGGGATCGAGGATCGGGCGGGGGTCGGCCGAGACGGTGTCGCCCGCGATCCCGCCGATCGGCGGCGAGGGCCCGATGGGCGTGTCGTGGTGCAGGTCGAACTGCAGGCGGGTGAGCAGCGAGGCCGACTCGCCGGGTGCAGTGGGTGCTGTCGGGGGGTCGACCACGGTGCCGGTGAGCTGGGAGCCGGCGTCGAGGAGCAGCAGGTGAGCCTCGCGTGACGTGCGGCCCCAGCTCGTGATGAGGGGGTGGCCCCGCCCGACGGGCACCCGCTCGTCGGCGCGGGGTGCTGGGAGCCGTAGCGGGGGTCGTAGCTCGTCGCGGACCGCCAGCCATCGTCCGGGCGAGGGCGTGGGGGCCAGCAGGTGCACGTCGATGTGGGTGGCCAGGGCGGTGAGCACGTCGAGGTGCAGTGGCGGCAGCGTGGCGAGGCCGAAGACGAACACCCGCGGGGGGAGGGTGACCGGTGGCGGTGTCGATCCGTCGCGGCAGCGCGGCGGCGAGCTCGGTGGTGCGCTCGACGTCGGTCGGTCCGCCCAGCTCGCCCTGCACCGCTCGCCACAGCTCCGGCTGCCATCGGTGGTGCTCGGCCAGGGCTTCGCCCACGCCGTCGACGTCACGTCCCCGGCTCCAGGCGCTGACCATGGCGGGCCGGTGCAGGCTGTAGCGGTCGAAGAGGTCGGCGATGGCGCGCGCCCGCACCGGGTCGGCCGAGATGCCCAGCGTGGGGCCCTGCTCGGCGACGACGTGGTGCACGGCCCAGCCGAGCGGTCCCACCGCCCACCGCCCGAGGCCCGACTGTTCGCCCAGGGCGGCGCGCACAAGGGTGGCCGGGAAGACGATGTCGAGGTTGGCCACGATGCCATCGGCACCGGTCGGCGTGGCCCCGAGCCGGTGCGCCAGCCGGGCGGTGAGCCAGGTGCGCACCCCGTCGCCGGGGATGACGACGGTCTCGGCCGCGAACGGGTCGTCGCTCACGGGCCGGGCGAGCTCGTCGGCCAGTACGTCGGCCAGCGGCTCGAGCGACCCCGCCACGGTCAGTCGGAACGCCACGACCGCAAACTACCCACGCCCTGTGACAGCAGTGGTGGGTGACGTCGCGGGCGCGGGTCAGTCGGCGACGGCCCGTTTGGCGACGATCTTCGTCGGGGTCACCCGCACGACCATCTCGGGCGGCACCGCGTTGCGCCGCCCGTAGGTCTCGGCCTCCTCGGCCCCCATGTAGCGAGCGGCGATGCGGGTGGCCCAGGCCAGGAGCTCGTCGGGGTCCGTCGACGTGGTCGTGGTGCCTCGGACGGTCACGAAGTCGAAGGGCGGCCGCTCGTCGTCCCAGCACATCGACACGACGCCGACCCGGAGGACCGACTTGCCCTTGATGGTGTCGGCCGAGGTCATGAAGACGATCTCGTCGCCGTCGACGTCGACCCAGACGGGGGCCACGTGGGGTGTGCCGTCGGCCCGGGTGACGGCCAGCTTGGCGGTACGGGCGGGGAGGGCGGTCACGAACTCGCGCCACCAGCCTTCGGGTGCGTCGGTGTAGCCCATGGGTACGTCAACCGCGTCGCGGTGACGGCGATTCCCTCCCCTGCGCCCGGGGTGGCTGGACCCGCCACCCGGGGGCGGTCCTACCCTGACCGGTGGCCGCACGACCGCTGTCGGGTAGGTCGTCACCGGTGTGCCGTGACGCGAGGAGCGAGACCATGGTCGATGTGAGAGACGTGACCGACATCGGGGCGAACGGCTCGGGCCCGGTCGAGCCGGGCGGAGGGTCGACCGGAGCCCGGATCGATCGGTCGCGCCTGCGGCGATTGGCGTCGTTGGTCACCACGGTCGCTGATCGGGGGTCGCAGACGTCCTTCGCGCCCTTCGACGGCACGCTCGTCGGCGAGGTGCCCGTGTGCCAGGCCGACGACGTGGCCGCGGCCGCCCGGGCCGCGCGGTGCGGCCCAGCACGACTGGGCCCGTCGATCCGTCGCCGAGCGTTGCGAGGTGATGCTGCGATTCCACGATCTCGTGCTCGAACGCCAGGCCGAGCTGCTCGACCTCGCTCAGCTCGAGACCGGGAAGTCTCGGCTCAGCGCGCTCGAGGAGTGCCTCGACGTCGTCGTCACGGCCCGCTACTACGCCCACTCCGCCCGGCGGCTCCTGCGACCGTCGCGGCGCCAGGGCGCGCTGCCGCTGCTCACCCGCACGGTGGTCCACCACCAGCCCGAGGGTCTGGTCGGCGTCATCAGCCCGTGGAACTACCCGATCACGCTCCCCGTCAGCGACGCCGTCCCGGCCCTGCTGGCCGGCAACGGCGTCGTCCTCAAACCCGATTCGCAGACCCCGTTCACCGCCCTCGCCGTGGTGGACCTCCTCTTCGAGGCCGGCCTGCCCCACGACTTGTTCGGCATCGTCACCGGGCCGGGTACCCAGCTCGGCCCGCCGATCATCGACGCCGTCGACCATCTCATGTTCACCGGCTCCACCGCGACGGGGCGGATCGTGGCCGAGCAGTGCGGTCGCCGTCTCATCGCGTTCTCGGGTGAGCTCGGGGGAAAGAACCCGATGATCGTGCTCGCCGATGCCGACCTCGACGCCGCCGTGGAGGGAGCGATCCGGGGCAGCTTCTCCAACTCCGGTCAGCTGTGCATCAGCATCGAGCGCCTCTACGTCGAGGACGCCGTCTACGACGCGTTCGTCCCCGCGCTGGTCGACCGGGTCGCGGGCCTGCGCCTCGCCGCCGGCTTCGACTGGGACGTCGACATGGGATCCTTGGTGAGCAGCCAGCAACTGGAGACGGTGACCCGTCACGTGGACGACGCCGTCGCCAAGGGCGTGACCGTGCTCACCGGTGGCCGGGTCCGTCCCGACCTCGGTCCGTTGTTCTTCGAACCGACCCTGCTCGAGGGGGTCACCGACGAGATGGAGTTGGCCCGCACGGAGACGTTCGGCCCGGTCGTCGCCGTCGAACGCGTCGCCGGCGCCGAGGAGGCCATCCGCCGAGCCAACGACACCTGCTACGGCCTGAACGCCAGCCTCTGGACCGATCCTGGCCGGGGGGCACGGCTGGCCCCCCGGATCAGGGCCGGCACGGTGAACGTCAACGAGGCCTACGCCGCCGCGTGGGCGTCGCTCGACGCGCCGATGGGTGGCATGAAGGACTCGGGCGTCGGGCGACGCCACGGGCCCGAGGGCCTGTTCAAGTACACCGACCCCCAGACGGTGGCGGTCCAACGCCTCCTCCCGATCGGCCCGATGCCCGGCATGCCCGCCGAGACCTACGCCAAGGTGATGACGGCGGGCACGAAGCTGCTGCGGTGGGTCCCCTTCGTGCGCTGACCGGCCACCGTTGGGCCGCGGATGTCGATCGACTGGACCTCGTGACCACCGTTCAGCCGTGGTGATCGGAACGATTGCCCCAGCGCGTCGTCGCCGTGCTAATCATGGCGGTTCTCGGCCATCCGACACTCGGGTCCTCAGAGGAGCAGGTTTCATGAATTCGACCCCGCAGAGCCCCGAGGGGCTGTCGTCCGATGACGTCGTGGAGCACCCCGCGTGGCCTCGACCAGCTCTATCCCAGGGATGCCTTCCGGTCGGTGAGCGAGATGGAGCGCTCCGAGCTCGTGGCGCTGGCCGGCAGGATGGAACTCACCGTCGATCCCGAGTGGGGAACCGACCGCCTGCGCCGGTTCATCCAGGAGACACTCACCGAGTAGGCGGCCTCTGACCCGTCCTGGCGGGTCTGCGACGAGACCGCGGTCGGCGCGGCGAGAATGGCCGGGTCCGACGACAGGAGCGCCATGACGGATGGACCGAACGCGGCGAGCGGGTGGCCCGAGCGTCCGACGGGTGGGTGGAGCGACCCCATCGAGGTGCTCCACCTCTGGTCCCAGGCCGTGGGCAGGATCCGGCCCGGCCCCGAGTGCGCCCCCCCGGAAGGGCCCGACTGTTGGTGGGACCGGCCCCGCCGATCCGCATGAGCGGGGTGATCGAGCTCCGGATCGATCCCCGTGACCGCCCGGTCGGCCGCGGCCGCGTGGGTCGTCTCCTCCCGCACCGCACCCGCCGCATGGTGGGCCCGTTCATCTTCGCCGACGTCATCGGCCCCGACGACCTCGAGCCGGGCTCGGGCATCGACGTCGACGCCCACCCCCACATCGGCCTGTCGACCCTCACCTACCTGTTCGCGGGCCGGATGGTCCATCGCGACTCGACCGGTGCCGTGCAGACCATCGAGCCCGGGGCGGTCAACTGGATGACCGCCGGGTCGGGCGTCACGCACACGGAACGGTCCCATCCCGACGATGTGGCGATCCGTCGCCGCATCCACGGCCTCCAGACATGGGTCGCGCTCCCGGATGACGCCGAGGGGGCGCCGCCGACGTTCCAGCACGCGGGTGCCACCGAGGTCCCCCGGCTCACCTTCGGGGAATCGACGGTGCGCGTCGCCGCCGGGTCGGGGTGGTCGCTGACGTCACCGGTCCCGGGGTCGTCGCCTCTGGTCCTCGCCGAGGTCGACGTCCGGCCCGGGTCACCGGTCCCGATCGAGGTGGGGCACTCGGAGGTCGCGGTGATCTCCCTCGGAGGGGACCTCGCCGTCGACGACGAGGCCGTCGCCGCAGGGCAGCTCGCCGTGCTCCGGTCCGCGGCCACTCCCGTGCTCAGTGGATCGGCGACGGCGATGGTGCTCGGCGGTGAGCCGGTCGGGGCGCGCCACATCTGGTGGAACTTCGTCCATCGCGACCCCGGTCGCATCGAGCAGGCCAAGTCCGACTGGGCCGCGCAGCGCTTCCCGGTGGTACCCGACGACCACGACCCGTGGGTGCCCCTGCCGGGCTGAGCTCTTCCACTGTCCGACGCCCGCAAGGACGATCAGCGCTGGCGCGGAGGGACCCCGAACCGCTCGCGCACGAGCTCGAGCGGCTCGTCGACCATGGCCAGGTGGTCGGCGAAGGTGAAGTCGGCACCGCAGCGCGCCCCCGGTCGAAGGCGTGCGCCACCGTCTCCACGGCACGGGGCCGAGACAGCGCCGCCAGCGCCGCACCCTTGTCGACGAAACCCGCCTCGTGCACACCCAGGTTGCCCAAGAGCTGCACCCAGTGCTCGTCGGTGTCGGCGATGCCCAGCTGCATGGCGCCGAGCGCGATCTCGTCCACACCGGTCGGCGCGTAGCCGGCGATCACGTGGCTCATGTCGTGAGCGACGAACATGGCCGCCGACGACGTCTCCTCGCCGGGCAGAGGGAATCCATGGGTGTCGTAGAAGGCCACGTAGGCCCGGCCCAGCGACCCCTCGGGGCAGGTCTGCAACGCGCGCAGACGGGAGACGAGGTCCTGGTCCCTTCCGATCGGGGCACTTCCCGGCGCTCCCGCGAGCGAGGGTTCGCGCAACCCGGACTCGGCTGCACCCAGCCACCGGTAGAAGTCCTGGCTGGCTGCCGCCACACCCGCCTCGACCAGATCCCGGGCGATGGCCATGGCCGCGTCGTCGCCCCCGAGGGACCGGGCATAGGCCTCGGTCCGCTCCACCTGGTCCTCCGTGAGCGGATGCCGGCACATCTCGGCGAGGACGAGCAGGTGACGCACCCGGCGTCGCTCTTCCTCGGTGGTGAAGGCCACTGCCGCCTCGTCGGGGCCGAGGGCGGGCAGTTCGTCGACGGTGACGGGTACGTGGAAGTAGCCCCTGGCCAGCGCCCCGATGAGCGACCGCTGCTCCTCCGTGGGCCCGTCACCGACCGAGCACACCCCGACCATGGTGGCGAGCGCCGAGACGGCATGGCGGTCATCGAGGATGCGAGGCACCCCAGCACTCTCCCATCCGGCCCGAGCGCACGTCGAGGGAGCGATCGTCACGCACGAGCGCCGATCGGCCACGTCGTCGCAGTCGGCGACCCTGGTCGGGCGGCGTCGTCGGTCATCGCCGTCGTGCGCGAGGAGGGACTTGAACCCTCACACCCTTTCGGGCACAGGAACCTGAATCCTGCGCGTCTGCCAATTCCGCCACTCGCGCGAGTGAACGCCGGAAGGGTATCGCCTGCCCTCGAGGGCCACGAATCCATCGGAGGTGCCCCCGCAGGGGCTGGCGTCGGCGTCGACAGCCCGCTGGGTAACGTGTCGAGCGTGGGAATCAAGGCGTTCGAACGTCGGCTGGAGCATGCCGTGGAGGGGGTCTTCTCCCGTGTCTTCAAGAGCGGTGTGCGCCCCATCGAGATCGGTCGGCGGCTCACCCGCCAGATGGACGACAACCGCACCCTCGACGTGCGGGGGCGGATCGTGGCCCCCAACTCCTTCACCGTGCACATCTCCACCGACGACCACGACAGCTTCGCCGACATCGCCGACACGCTCTGCCGCGAGCTCTGCGATGCCGCCCGCGAGCATGCCCGGGACGAGTCCTACGGCTTCCTCGGGCCCGTCGAGGTCGAGCTCGTGGTCGATCCCGGCCAGCGCACCGGCACCTTCGCCGTCGACGCCCGTCTGCGTGAAGGGCCCGGGGGGACCGGCGCCGGTTCGTTGATGCTGCCCACCGGCGAGCGCTACGTGCTGCGCGAGGGAACCGTCACCGTCGGACGCCTCCCCGAGTGCGACATCACCGTCGTCGACCCCAACGTGAGTCGGCAGCACGCCGAGATCCACGCCCGCGGTGACGGCTTCGTCGTCGTCGACCTGGGATCGACCAACGGCACCCGTGTCAACGGTGTGAGGGTCAGCGAGCGCGAGCTCCACGACGGCGACGAACTCGGGTTCGGCAACGTCCGTCTCACCTTCCAGGCCTCGTGACCGGGTGTCCGATCAGCTCCTCTTCCTCCTGAAGCTGTGCCTCCTGGCGCTGCTCTACCTGTTCTTCTTCCGGGTGGTGCGGGCGGTCTGGGCGGAGCTGCGCGCCGGCGAACCGGCCAAGGTGCCGGTCGCGGCGGCGGCACCGGCGGCGGCGGCAACCGCGGCGGCGACCTCGCCGTCGCGCAAGGACCGCAAGGCCGCGGCCAAGGCGGCCAAGGCCGTGCCACAACTCGTCGTCGTGGAACCCGCGGCACAACGGGGCCGTAGCTACCCCCTCGGCAACGAAGCGTCCATCGGACGCGCCGCAGGGTGCCAGATCACCGTCGACGACACCTACGTCTCACAGATCCACGCGCGCGTGTTCGCCCGCGACGGCCAGTGGATGGTCGAAGACCTCGGCTCCACCAACGGCACATGGATGAACCGTCAGAAGGTCGCCGGCCCGATGGTGGTCACGCGGGGCGACCGGGTCCAGGTCGGCAACACCGTGCTGGAGCTGCGGTGACGAGGTTCCAATGGGGCGACGCCAGTGACACCGGCCGGGTTCGCCAGGGCAACGAGGACGCCGCGCTCGCCGTCGACGGGCTCTTCGCCGTGGCCGACGGCATGGGCGGGCATCGTGGCGGCGACGTCGCCAGCCACGTCGCGCTGCAGACCCTCCAGGACTCCTTCGTCTCCGCGGCCACCGAGGTCCTCGTCGACGCCGTCCAGGAGGCGAACCACGCCGTCGTGGCCCAGGCGGGCGCCGACGACGACCTCAAGGGCATGGGCACCACCCTGTGCGCCATGGCCCTCGTGGATGCCGACGGCCGCGACACGATCGCCGTGGTCAACGTCGGCGACTCCCGGCTCTACCTGCTGTCCGACGGGGCCCTCACCCAGATCACCGAGGACCACAGCCTCGTGGCCACGATGGAGCGCCAGGGCCGCCTCAGCCGCGCCGAGGCGGCGGTGCACCCCCAGCGCAACATCCTCACCCGGGCGCTCGGCATCGACACCGCCGTCCTCGTCGACTCCTGGGAGATCGTCCCGGTGGTGGGGGACCGGTACCTGATCTGCAGCGACGGCCTCTTCAACGAGGTCGACGACAACCGCCTCGCCGCGACCCTGCGCAGACTGGCCGATCCCGCCGAGGCCGCCCGCGAGCTGGTCCGCCTCGCCAACGAGTCGGGCGGCCGCGACAACATCACCTGTGTGATCGTCGACGTCGTCGAGGCCACCGCCACCGATCCGTCCGCGCCGTCCACCATCACCCGGGTGTCGCCCGTCCCGTCGCTCACCCCGCCGGGCACCGCGGCCCCGCCCGAACCTGACGCCGAACCAGCCGAGGAACCGCGTCGCCGCCGGCAGAAGGACCCGGACCGTCCCCGAAGCCGCTTCACGTGGCGGGTCGCGCTGTTCCTCGTCGTGCTGATCGCCATCGTCGGAGCGGCCGCCGGTGCCGTCTACTGGACCGGTACCAGCACGTACTACGTGGCCATCGAAGGCGAACAGGTCGCCATCTTCCGGGGCAAGCCGGGCGGTGTGCTGTGGATCTCACCGGAGTTGGTGGAGGTGACCGCGCTGGCCGCCGATCAGGTGCCGCCCGCGGCCCGCCTCGACGTCGAATCGGGCCGGGAGCAGGCGTCGCTCGACGACGCCCGCCGTTACGTCGACAACCTCCTCGACCAGTTCGCGATGTCGACGACCACGACCACGACCACCACGGCGCCCACGACGGTGCTCCCGGCCGAACCGGGGGCGGTCGACCCCGGTGTCGTCGACCCGGCGGCCGAGGTGCCGCCGGTCATCGCTCCGTGACCAACCGACGCAACACCGAACTGGGCCTCATGGTGTTGGTGGTGATCATCACCGCCGCGGCCTACGTCCTGGCCAGCCTCGGCGCCGACGCCACCATCCCCCCCAACATCGTCCCCTTCCTCGTCGCAGTCCTGGGGCTGCTGGTGCTGGCCCACCTCGCCGTGCGGCGACTCGCCCCGGCCGCCGACCCGATCCTGCTACCCATGGCCGCGCTGCTCAACGGGATCGGCTACGTCGTCATCGCCGGGCTCGACGAGCAGTTGGCCCGCCAACAGGCGGTGTGGACCGCCGTCGGGATCGGCGCCTTCATCGCCACGCTCGTCGTCGTCAAGCGACCGCGTGACCTCGAGCGCTACCGCTACACGTTCGCCGTCGTCGGGCTCGGGTTGTTGCTCCTGCCGCTGCTCCCCGTCATCGGCGAGACGATCAACGGCAGCCGCATCTGGGTCTCGATCGGGCCGGTGAACTTCCAGCCGGGCGAGGTGGCCAAGGTGGTGCTGGCGTTGTTCTTCGCCGCCTACCTGGCCGACCAACGCGAGCTCATCGCCACCAGCGTGTGGAAGGTGGGCCCGCTGCGCCTGCCCGACCCCAAGTACCTCGGCCCGGTCGTCATCGCATGGCTCGTGTCGCTCGTCGTGATGGTGTACCAGAAGGATCTCGGGTCGTCGCTGCTGTTCTTCGCCCTCTTCGTCGTGATGCTCTGGGTGGCCACCGAACGGCCCTCCTTCCTCGTGCTCGGCTCCGCGCTCTTCGCCGCCGGGGCCTATCTCTCCTGGCGGCTGTTCGGACACGTCCAGGAGCGGGTGGAGATCTGGCTCGACCCGTGGAAGGACCCCACCGGGTCCGGCTACCAGCTCATCCAAGGTCTGTTCGCCATGGGCTTCGGCGGCGTCGCCGGCACCGGTCTCGGGCTCGGGGGTCAGGTCCGGATCCCGGCCAGCGAGAACGACTTCATCTTCGCCGTGATCTCCGAACAGCTCGGACTGCTCGGCGGCACCGTCGTCATCATGGCGTTCCTGTTGATGGTCGGGGCCGGGCTGCGCATCGCCCTCGTCGCCGACCACGCCTTCGACAAGCTGCTGGCCACGGGCCTCACCCTGCTGCTCGGCGTGCAGGCGTTCATCATCATCGGCGGGGTCACCCGGCTGCTGCCGCTCACCGGTGTCACCCTGCCGTTCGTGTCCTACGGCGGGTCGTCCCTCGTCGTGAACTACGTGCTGCTCGCCCTGCTGCTGCGGCTCAGTGACCGACGCAGCACCCGTCCGGCGACGGTGGCGACCGGTGCCGAGCCTGCCGTCGGCGAGGTCATCTCGTGAATCGCAGCATCCGCCTCCTCGGCGTCGGGCTGGTCGTGTGCTACCTGGCGTTGTTCGCCAAGCTCAACTGGATCCAGGTGGTCGACGCTCCGAACCTCCAGGACAACCCGCTCAACACCGCCGAGATCCGACAGGACTTCAACCGGCCCCGGGGGGCGATCATCTCGGCCGACGGGGCGCTGCTGGCCGAGAGCATCCCCAACCCCGACACCACCTCGGAGTTCGAGCGCCTGCGCGTCTACCCCGAGGCCGACCTGTTCGGACAGGTCACGGGCTACTTCTCGTTCCAGTACGGGGCGTCGGGCATCGAGCGCCAGTACACCGACGAGCTCACCGGCCAGACCTTCACCCAGCAGGTGCGCGGCCTCGCCGACCTGTTCGTGAACGAGGACAACGTGGGCAACGTCGAGGTCTCGGTGCGCAAGGACCTCCAACAGGTCGCACGCGACGAGCTCGGCGAGCGCGAAGGGTCGGTGGTCGCCCTCGATCCGCGCACGGGGGAGATGCTGGCGTTCTGGAGCTTCCCCAGCTTCGACCCGAACCTCTTGAGTGGCACGGACATCGCGGCCACCGAGCAGGCCTGGGCGTTGCTCAACCTCAACCCCGCCGCTCCGCTCCAGGCCCACCAGTACCAGGAGCGCTACTTCCCGGGCTCCACGTTCAAGATCGTCACCGGTTCGAACGGCCTGCAGAGCGGGAAGGTCACCAACGACCAGCCGGTGTATCCCCGGGCGACCAGCTACCTCCCTCCGCAGACGAACCTGGCCATCTCCAACTTCGGTGGTCAGGCCTGCGGGGGGGCGCTCCCGGAGGTCCTGCGCGTGTCGTGCAACTCCGCCTTCGCCCAGATGGGCCAGGAGACCATCGGGGCCGAGGACATGATCCGTGGTTCGGAGGCTTTCGGCTTCAACCAGTCGGTGCCGATCGACATGCCGGCGGCGGCCCGGTCCAACTTCCCGACCGACGTCGTCACCAACCCGCCGAAGCTGGCCCAGGCGTCGATCGGCCAGAGCGACGTGTCGGCCACGCCGATGCAGATGGCGATGGTCGCAGGGGCGGTGGCCAACGGCGGCACGATGATGACGCCGCACCTGATGACCGCCATCCGCGACAGCCAGGGTGCGGTGGTGCGTGAGGCCGACGTTCGCCCGTGGCTCACCTCGATCTCGCCGGACAACGCCGAGATCATGCGGGGCGACATGATCACGGTGGTCGAACGGGGGACCGCCACCGGCCTGCAGATCCCCGGTTTCGAGGTCGGCGGCAAGACGGGTACGGCGCAGCTCGGCACCGAGCCGCCGCGCAGCCACACGTGGATCGTCGGGTTCGCCGGACCGCCCGGGCAGCCCGCCACGGTCGCCGTCTCCGTGGTCGTGCTGAACCAGAGCGGGGGGAGCGAAGCCACCGGTGGTCGCGTTGCCGCACCGATCGCCCGGGCGGTCCTCGAGGCTGCCCTCAACGTCCGGTGAAGGCCACGCGACGCCCACTGGCGTCGGTCGCGCGGGTGCCCCAGCGCCCGAAGGGCCCGTCAGTAGGGTGGACCCGGTATGTCTGACGCCCCCACCGGACCGACGGTCTTCAACGATCGCTACGAACTGCACCGCAAGTTGGCCCGGGGCGGAATGGCCGACGTCTACCTCGCCAAGGACCTGCTCCTCGACCGGCCGGTGGCCGTCAAGGTCCTGTTCCCCGAGTTCGCCCGCGACGACACGTTCGTCCAGCGCTTCCGGCGCGAGGCGCAGGCGGCCGCCAACCTGAACCACCCCAACATCGTCGCTGTCTACGACTGGGGCTCCCAGTACGAGACCTACTTCATCGTCATGGAGTACGTCGAGAGCCGTCCGCTGTCGGAGATCATCCGCAGCGAAGGGCCGCTGCACCCCGACCGGGCGGCCGAGGTCTCCGCCGACGTGGCGGCGGCGCTGGCTTTCGCCCATCGCAACGGCGTCGTGCACCGTGACGTGAAGCCGGGCAACATCCTGATCACCTCCACCGGTCAGGTGAAGGTGGCCGACTTCGGCATCGCCCAAGCCGTCACCACCGGTGAGGACAGCGTGAACCTCACCCAGGCCGGCTCGGTGATGGGGACGGCCACCTACTTCTCGCCCGAACAGGCCCAGGGCAAGTCGGTCGACCCCCGCAGCGACGTGTACAGCCTCGGCTGCGTGCTCTACGAGTCGCTGACCACCCGTCCGCCGTTCACCGGCGACACGCCGGTGGCCATCGCCTACAAGCACGTGCAGGAGGCGGTCATCCCGCCCCGGCGGGTCAACGCCAACGTGCCCGAGGCGCTCGAGGCCATCGTCCTGCGATGCCTCGCGAAGCAGCCCGCCGACCGCTATCCGAGCGCCGAGGACCTGCGCAGCGACCTGCGCAACTTCCTCGAGGGCCAGCCCGTTCGGGCCATGGGCGCGGCGGGGGCCGCCGCCGCCGGCGCCATGGTCGGCGCCAGCGTCGCCGACGTCACGATGGCGGTGCCCACCACCCCCGGCGGACCGGTCACCCCGCCCGGCGGGACGCCGGCGTACGTACCTCCGGACGAGCCGGGCAAACGCACCGGTCTCTACGTGGCCCTGCTGATCGGCGGTCTGGCGCTGGTGGCGATCGTGTTGTTCTTCGTCGGTACGCGACTCAACCAGCCCACCAAACAGGTCGCCGTGCCCGACGTGGTGGGCATCGAGGTCACCGAAGCCGTCAACCGCGTGCAGGCCGCCGGCTTCAAGGTCGAGACCAAGAACGAGGTCAGCGATCGTCCCGTGGGAACGGTGTTCGAGCAGACCCCCTCGGGGAACACGAACGCCGACGAGGGCTCTACGGTGCTGCTCCGGGTGAGCGGTGGGCTGGGCAACGCTCCGGTGCCGGGCGTGGTCGGGCGGACCCAGGCGGCCGCGGAGTCGTTGCTCACCAACGCCGGTTTCGTCCCGAATGCCACGATGCAGGCCGATCCCGACGCACCCGCCGGCCAGGTCATCAGCCAGAGCCCGGCGCCCGACGTCGAGGCCGAGAAGGGCTCGGTGGTCGAGATCGTCGTCTCGTCCGGGCCGACCCAGGTCACCATCCCCGATCTCGTGGGCCAGAGCGCGGCGGCGGCGTCGAACACCCTCGGCCAGCTCAGGCTCCAGGTCAACACCGAGCAGCAGCCCTCGACCTCGGTGGGGGTGGGCGAGGTCATCTCCACCTCACCATCGGCCGGCTCCGTGGTTCCCGAGGGGTCGACCGTCACGCTCGTCGTCTCGACGGGTCCGCCGCCGACGACCACCACCACGGCGCCCCCCACGACGACGACCACCACCACCACCACCCGGCCGTCCACCACGACCACCTCCTCCAGTAGCACGACGCCCGTGTCCTGATCTCGGGCTGGCCCGCTCAGCTCCGGCAGCGGTCGAGGAAGTTGGCCACCAGTTGGTGGCCCCCCGTGGTGAGGATGGACTCGGGGTGGAACTGGACACCCTCGACCTCGGCGTCGCGGTGGCGCAGGCCCATCACCAGCCCGTCGTCGGTCTCGGCGGTGATCTCCAGCACATCGGGCACGCTGGCCCGGTCGACGACGAGGGAGTGATAGCGGGTGGCCTCGAAGGGTTGGGGCAACCCGGCGAACACGCCTCGGCCCTCGTGGCGTATCAACGAGGTCTTCCCGTGCATGATCTGCGGGGCCCGCACGATCTCCCCGCCGAAGACCTGGCCGATGCACTGGTTGCCGAGGCACACACCGAACACGGGACGACGTCCGGTGAAGTGGCGGATCACCTCGTTGGAGAGACCGGCGTCCTCCGGGCGTCCCGGTCCCGGCGAGATCAGGATGCCGTCCGGGTCGAGGTCCACGATCTGATCGAGCGCGAGCTCGTCGCTGCGGTGCACCAGCGGCTCCGCTCCCAACTCGCCGAGGTACTGCACCAGGTTGAAGACGAACGAGTCGTAGTTGTCGAGCACGACGATCCGGGGGGCCATCGCCCCCGAACCTACCGCCCCCGTCGCCGGCGGCCGTCGGGGGTTCAGGCGTTCGGGCGTTTCCGCGTCCGCTCCGCTCGGCTCGGCCCACTAGCCTCCGACCCGATGGCTGCTGACAAACGCCCACCGCCCACCCGTCGCACCGGGGGGCGGGTCACCCCGAAGGGGGGACCGTCACCGAAGAAGGGCGGCGGATCGTCCGGCCCTGATGCCTCGACCCGCTACACCCCGCCCGTACCGAAGGCGTCCAAGGTCAGCCCTGCCTGGGTGCCGTGGCTCATGGCCGCGTTGTTCGTCCTCGGCGTGCTGGTGATCTTCCTGCACTACACCGAGGCGTTGCTACCCGCCGCCACCAGTTCGTGGTGGCTCCTGGCCGGCCTGGGCCTCATCCTCGGCGGCATCATCACGGCGACGCAGTTCCGCTGATCCGGCCTCGTCAGCGCCGCTGACGAGCTCTCGTCTCGGGTGGCGGGGAAGCGACCCCCGAGTTACAGGCGTGTGACCTCTCACAACGCTGTCCCCAGGTTGTGGACAACTTCGTCGGGGTCTCCCGGGACGGTCAGAGGTCCTCGACCGGTGTCATCAGCGTCATGTCGTCCTGGCAATGGCGGGGGGCCTCGGGGTCCGTGTCGGGTGCCACGGTCATGCGGACCTCGGCTCCGCAGATCTCACACCGATAGGCGATCTTCACCTTGCGCAGCTCTCCCGCGGGCGGCGGCTCCGGGACGGGACGGGCCATCCCGCCCAACATCAACACGCCGAGGCGCAGGATCACCCAGCAAGCGAGGGCGGCCACCAGCACCCGGCCGATGCCGTAACCGGCGAAGAGGGCCGCGGCTGCGCCGACGACCACGACGCCGGCGATGATGGGGTGTCTCAGGCGCATGGCACCGACCTCGGGGAACGCCTCGCGGTCGCGAGGCGCCCCCCAGGCTAGTGATCAGCCGAGGCGTTCGATGATCGTGGCGTTGGCCAGCCCGCCGCCCTCGCACATGGTCTGCAGCCCGAAGCGCCCACCGGTGCGCTCGAGCTCGTTCAACAGCGTGGCCAGGAGCTTGGTGCCCGAGGCGCCGAGCGGATGCCCGAGCGCGATGGCACCGCCGTTGACGTTGACGCGGTCCATGTCCGGGTGCAGTTCCTTCTCCCAGGCCAGCACCACGGACGCGAAGGCCTCGTTGATCTCGACCAGATCGATGTCGTCGAGGCCGAGGTCGGCCTTCTCGAGAACCTTGTGGGTGGCCGGGATGGGGCCGGTCAACATGGTCACCGGGTCGACGCCAGCCAGGGCGAAGGCGTGGAAGCGGGCGCGCGGCGTGAGACCGAGGCTGTCGGCCTTCTCCTCGCTCATGATCAGCACGGCCGAGGCGCCGTCGGTGATCTGGCTGGAGTTGCCTGCCGTGACCTTGCCATCGGGCTTGAACGCCGGCTTGAGGTTGGCCAGCGTCTCGGCGGTGGTTCCGTCGCGGATGCCCTCGTCGGCGCCGAGGAGGGCATCGGTGGGGATCAGCTCACCGGTCTCCTTGTCACGGGGGCGGGCGGCCACCGGCAGGATCTCGCGTTCGAAGCGGCCCTCGTCGCGGGCCACCGCGGCTCGCTGCTGGGAGCGGGCGCCGTAGGCGTCGAGATCCTCACGCGACAGGTCCCAGCGGTCGGCGATGATCTCCGCCGACAGGCCCTGGGGCACCAGCCCTCCGACGTCGGCGTAGCGGGCCTCCATCTGGGGTCCGAACGGGTACCCGATGTTGCGGCCCACCGACGCACCCATCGGCACCAGGCTCATCACCTCGACGCCGGCGGCGATCACCACGTCGTGCACACCGGCCATCACCGCCTGGGCGGCGAAGTGGGCGGCCTGCTGTGACGAACCGCACTGACGATCGATGCTCGTCGCCGGCACGGACTCGGGGAAGCCCGCGGCGAGTACGGCGTTGCGGCCGACGTTGAGGGCCTGGGCGCCCGCCTGCATCACACAGCCCATGATGACGTCCTCGACCAGTCCGGGGTCGAGATCGTTGCGCTCGACGAGCGCCGAGAGCGTCTGGGCGGCCAGGTCGGCCGGGTGCCAGCCCGAAAGGCTGCCGTTGCGCTTGCCGCCAGGGGTCCGGATGGCGTCGACGATCACCGCAGTGGTCATGGGTGTCCCTTCGTGGTCGGTCGGTCGAGATGACCGTTCGCAGGAGTCTGCCGGGGGGCGACCTCGGGCCACAACCGCGCGACGCAGTTCGGTGACACATCTGTCAGCCTGACGGGCGCGGCCCGTGGCGGATGGGCCACACTGGTCGTCCGCGTGACCGAGATCACCCGTGTCGAGAAGGGACCACTACGCATGGCCGTCACCAATGTCACCGATGCCGACCTCCACTCACTGGCCGAGGGCCGCACCGTGGGCGGGGAGTTCGTGGCCCTGTCGGCCCGTGTCCCCGATGCGGTGGCCATCCGCTGGCGCAACGACGACGAGACCTGGGACCACTGGACCTACGCGGAGTACCGCGACCGTGTGGCTCGTGTGGCCGCCGGTCTCCGGGAGCTCGGTGTCGGCAGCGGCGACCGCGTCGTGTTGATGCTGCGCAACATCCCCGAGTTCCACGTGGTCGACCTCGCCGTCGCCGTGCTCGGAGCGACGCCGGTCTCGATCTACAACTCCTCCGCCCCCGACCAGATCGCCTACCTGGCCGGTCACTGTGACGCCGTGGTGGCGGTGGTCGAGGACCGCACCTTCCTCGACCGGTTCGTGGGGGTGCGCGACCAGCTGCCGAAGCTGCACCACTTCGTGGTGGTCCGGCCCGACGACGACGACCTGCCCGCCGATGCGGTCACCCTCGACGCCCTCCTCGAGCACGAACCGCTCGATCTCGAGGCGGCCGTGGCCGAGGTCGACCCCGACACGCTGGCCACGATCATCTACACGTCGGGGACCACTGGGCCGCCCAAGGGCGTGACCATCACCCACCGCAACGTGATCTGGACTCTCGAGAGTCTCAAGTTGCTGATCCCCTTCGACGACTACGTGGGCCGGCGCGTCGTCTCCTATCTGCCGATGGCCCACATCGCCGAGCGCACGACCTCCCACTACGCCGGCCTCGCGCTGGGCTACGAGGTCACCACCTGCCCGGACCCCGGGTTGTTGTCGGCCTTCTTGAAAGAGGTCCGGCCCGAGTTCCTCTTCGGCGTGCCGCGGGTCTTCGAGAAGATCTACGCCGGCGTCAACGCCGCGCTCTCGCTGGATCCCGAGAAGCAAGCGCAGTTCAACGACGCCGTCGCGACGGCGACCCCCATCGCCTTGGCCATGGACTGGGGCACGGCCACCGCCGAGCAGATCGCCACGTGGGGGTTCCTCGACGAGGTCGCCTTCCGCCCCATCCGGGAGCTCGTCGGGCTCGACCAGGTCGTCAGCGCCATCTCCGGCGCAGCACCGATCCCGGCCGAGGTCCTCAGCTGGTTCCGGGCCATCGGCGTTCCGATGTCGGAGATCTACGGCATGTCCGAGTCCTCCGGCCCGATGACCTGGACCGCCAACCGGGTGAAGCCCGGCACCGTCGGTCCCGCCATCCCCGGCAGCGAGGTGGCGCTGGCCGGGGACGGCGAGGTGATCTTCCGGGGAGGCAACGTCTTCGGCGGCTACCTCAACGCCCCCGAGAAGACCGCCGAGGCCATCGACGAGGACGGTTGGCTGCACTCCGGTGACATCGGGGAGCTCGACGAGGACGGGTACCTGCGCATCGTCGACCGCAAGAAGGAGCTGATCATCACCGCCGGCGGCAAGAACATCAGCCCGGCCAACCTCGAGGCCGAGCTGAAGCTCATCCCCCTGGTCGGGCAGGCCTGCGCCATCGGTGACCAACGTCCCTTCGTCTCCGCGTTGGTCACCCTCGACCCCGACGTCGCCCCGGCCTGGGCGGCGACGCGAGGCATCGAGTTCACCGACCTGCACGACCTGGCCCGCCACCCCGACGTCATCGCGGAGATCGACGCGGGAGTCCGCGAGGTGATGGCCAACTTCAACAACGCCGAAGCGGTCAAGAAGGTACACATCCTGGGCGAGGAGTGGCTGCCGGACTCCGAGGTCCTCACCCCCACCTCGAAGCTCAAGCGGCGGGGCATCCACGCCCGCTACGCCGACGACATCGAAGCGCTCTACGGCTGAGGCTCCGCGGAGCGCTCGTCGGCCCACATCTCCTGGATCTCCTCGAGCGACTTCCCCTTCGTCTCGGGGACCCGCTTCCAGATCCACACGTAGGCGATCACCGAGAAGCCCGCGAAGAGCCAGAACGTGCCCGTATTGCCGATGGCGTCGACCAGGCTCAGGAAGAACTGGCTGACCAGGAATGCCGATCCCCAGTTGACCGCGGTGGCCAGGGCGACGGCACGGCCCCGCACCCGGGTGGGGTAGATCTCGTTGATCACGGTCCACACGACAGGGCCGAGCGAGAAGGCGAAGGAGGCGATGAACACCACCAGCGCCACGAGGGTGACGATGCCGGCCGTCGTCGGCGCCGAGGTGGTGCTGGCTCCCCGACCGGTGTCGATGACCTGGTCGATCGACAGGTAGGCCACCCCCACGGTGAACTGGCTCAGGGCCATGCCCACCAGTCCGATGAGCAGGAGCGGTCGCCGGCCGAAGCGGTCGACGTAGATGACGGCGATCAGGGTGGCCAGGACGTTCACCGCCCCGATGGCCCAGGTCGAGGCGGATGCCTGGTCGGCCGGCGTGGCGAAGCCGGCGGCGGCGAAGATCTTGTCCGAGTAGTAGATGATGGCGTTGATGCCGGTGATCTGCTGGAAGATCGCCAGGCCCACACCGACCGTCAACGGGCGGCGCAGCGACCGACCGAAGATCTCCGACCAGCTGGCCTGGTCGGCGTCGGCGGCGTTGGAGGCTTCGATGTCGTCGAGTGCGGCGTTGACGTCGACGTCGGGTCGCACCTTGGTCAGCGCGGTGACGGCGTCGTCGCGCCGGCCCTGCTTCATCAGCCAGCGCGGCGTGTCGGGCATGGGGACCATGAGGACCACGAGGACGATGGCGGGGACGGCGGAGACGCCGAGCATCAGGCGCCACGAGTCGCTGTTGATGAGCGCCTGGTCGACCGCGTACGCGATGAAGATGCCGATGGTGATGGCCAGTTGGTAGGTCGACACGAACCGGCCTCGAAGGTGCGTGGGGGCCTGCTCGGCGGCGTAGAGCGGGGCGGCCACCGACGCCACGCCGACGCCGAACCCGACGACGAGGCGCCCGATGACCAAGACCGCGGTGGAGGGGGCCAGCGATTCGAGGGCGGCGCCGAGGATGAACAGAGCGGCTGCGGCCGCGATCGTCTTCCGCCGCCCGATCCGGTCGGCCAGGATCCCGGCGGCCAGTGCGCCGAACAGCGCACCCAGGGTCACCCAGGCGGTGATGACCTCGGTCAGCAGCGTGCCGACGTCGAAGGTCTTCTGGATGCCCTCCAGGGCGCCGGAGATGACGCCTTGGTCGTAGCCGAACAGCAGCCCGGCCAACATGATGACGAAGCCGACCATCCACAGCCAGGGCCCGATCCGTGGCCGGGGTTCTCCCGGCCCTGACGTCGCGCCATGGGGCGCCGGGACGTCGCCGGTCGGTGCTGTGTCGTCGATGGTCACGGATCCGTCCCCCCCGCTGCGGCGTGCCTCGCCGACAATGGCCGTCACGCTACGTCGCGGCCGTGAGTCGGATGTCGGATCCCGACGAAGTGGGCGCCGGCGCGGTGGGCGTCAGCCGCGGGCGTTCCAGAGACGGATTCCCGGGGCTTCGTGCTCCCAACCCAGGACCGAGACCGTTGCGGTCTCCAGCGGGAGGCGTCGCCCCTCGATCGGGTCGAGTTCACACCACCGGGCGGCCAGGACACGAAGGACGTGGCCGTGCGCCACGACGAGCGAGTTGCCGCCGGCCGAACGCACCCGACGGATCACCCGGTCGACGCGGGTGGCCACCTGATGGATGGTCTCCCCGCCGGGGACGGGGTCGGTGAAGACGGTCCACCCGGGGACCCGCTCGCGGATCTGGGGCGTGGTGAGGCCCTCGTAGTCGCCGTAGTCCCACTCGAGGAGGTCCTCGTCGACGACCGCGTCGGCGCCGTACCCGGCCAGCTCGCAGGTGTGGCGGGCGCGCACCAGCGGGCTCGTCAGGACCAGCGCGAAGGGCTGCGCGCCGAGGAGGGCTCGGGCGGTGCGGGCCTGCTCGATCCCTTCCGGGGTGAGAGGGATGTCGGTGCGGCCGGTGTGACGGCCGTCGGTGCTCCACTCGGTGGCGCCGTGGCGCAGGAGATGGAGGGTCGTGCGGACCGGACCCGTCGGCGAGGCGGTCAATGGTCGGGATCGGACGGGGGTTCGCCGGGCCATCCGCCGTGTCGCCGTACCAGATCAGCCGAGCCCCTCGGGCCCCACGAGCCCTGTCGGTAGGTCTGCACCGGCTCGTGGTCGGTGAGGATGCGCTCGACGATCCGCCAGGACTCGAGGACCGAGTCGGCCCGGGCGAACAGCGTGGGGTCGCCGATCATCGCCTCTTCGATGAGCAGCTCGTACGGCTCCGGACCGCAGTCGGCTCGTTCGTCGGGCGGCGGGGCGAGGGTGATCGAGGTCGGCATCATCTCGTCGCCGGGGGCCTTGGTGAGCCAGCTCAGCGCGCTGAAGCTCTCCGGCTTGACCTCGATGCGGATGGCGCTCTTGGGAAGGTGCGAGTGCTCCGGGATCCACAGTGGGCGCGGCGGCGGTTTGAACTCGATGGTCATCTCGGTGACGGTCTCGTGCAGCGCCTTGCCGGCCCGCAGGTAGAAGGGGACGCCGCTCCAGCGGGGGTTGTCGAGGTCGAGACGGAAGGCCCCGAAGGTCTCGGTGTCCGAGTCGGGGCGGACCCCGGGGACGGACAGGTAGCCGTCGTACTGGCCGCGGACGAAGTGCGCGGGGTCGACGACACGGGCCGACTCGAGGACCTTCGCCTTCTCGTCGCGGAGGGCCTTCGACGACTCCTTCACCGGCTGCTCCATGGCCAGCATGGCGACCATCTGCAGCAGGTGGTTCTGCATCACGTCGCGCATCGCACCGACCGAGTCGTAGAACGCGCCCCGGTCCTCGACCCCGAAGTCCTCGGCCATCGTGATCTTCACCGAGTCGACGACGTCGCGATGCCACATGAGCTCCACGACGGCGTTCGCGAACCGGGTGACCAGGAGGCTCCGGAGCCCTTCCTTGCCGACGAAGTGGTCGATGCGGAAGATGGCCGATTCGGGGAAGTGCTCGTGCAGCGTCTCGTTGAGCTCGACCGCCGATTCGTGGTCGCGACCGAAGGGCTTCTCGATGATCAGCCGGGCGCCCCCGTCGAGCCCGACGCCGGCGATGCCGCCCGCGACGGTGGCGAACATCGATGGGGGGATGGCGAAGTGGAAGATCGGATGGGCGGCGCCCTTCACGGCGGCGCGCAGGGCCTCGAACGTCGCCGGGTCGGTGTAGTCGCCGGAGACGTAGTCGAGGTTCGCCGCGAGCCGGTCGAAGGTGGCCTGGTCCCAGGTCTCGCCGTCCTCGAGCACTGCCTGGCGGGCGTGGGCCCGGATGTCGTCGGCGGTCCAGTCGTCGAGGGCCACGCCGACGACGGGGACGCCGAGCAGCCCGCGACGTTCGAGGCGGTAGATGGCGGGGAAGAGCTTCTTCTTGGCCAGGTCGCCGGATGCGCCGAACATGACCAGCACGTCGGAGCGCGGTCGGTCGGGTGGGTGGGAGAGGGGCATCGTCGCTCCACGGGGCGAGAAGGTTGACGCCTCACGCTAACGGGTCACACCTCGACGCTCCCGGGACCACCGTCGTGGCTCGGGCCACCCGCTGGGGTCTCGGTCAGGTCGAGCCCGGCGTGGCCGGACCGTCACGACGGACCTTGTCGACGGTCTGCAGCGCGTCGCGCAGTTCCTGGAGCCAGGCAGCCTCGCCCGCACCGACGTGCTTCACACACCATGCCAGCGCCTCGGACCGGCTCCGGGCCACGCCACCGGCCACCAGCGTGTCGAGCACGAGGCGTTCGGGTTGGCGCAGGCGCGTCATGGCCGGCGTGGCCAGGTGGGTGAACAGGTGCACCTCACCGCCCCGCCGAACCCCCCACGACACGGTCCGTCCGAAGAGTTCCTGACCACGGGCCGCGATCTCGATGCGTTCGGCCTTGGTCTCGGCGCGAAACGTGCGCAGGTCGGTGTCGTCGGCGACGGGGAGCACGACGACGATCTCGTCGCTGTCGACGCTCAGGTGGGGTGGGCTCTGGAGCCACCGGGCGGGGACCTCCCGGGCGAACCACGTCTCATGCTCAGTTCTCGTCATGAAATGATCATTACACGTAATTGCCATTTCGACAACCTCGGCCAGTGACGTCGGGTGGGCTTTGCGCCCCGGCGTGTTGGTCGTAGGATCCGGCGCCTCCCCAACGGAGGCCGATGGTCGTCGCCGGCCGCAGGGAGTGTGAACGTGCACGTCGTCGTCGTCGGGTGCGGGCGAGTCGGTTCCGGTCTCGCCGAGACCCTCGAGAGCCAGGGCCACTCGGTGGCCGTCGTCGATCGCCGGCCCCAGGCCTTCCGTCGCCTGCCGCCGGGGTTCGCCGGCCGCCGCGTCACCGGGGTCGGGTTCGACCGGGACTGCCTGCGCGAGGCGGGGATCGAGCAGGCCGATGCCCTCGCCGCGGTCACCAACGGCGACAACTCGAACATCCTGGTCGCCCGTACCGGGCGCGAGTACTTCGGTGTCGAGCGGGTGGTCGCCCGTATCTACGACCAGCGCCGCGCCGCCATCTACGAACGCCTCGGCATCTCCACCGTGGCCACCGTCGGGTGGGCCATCGAACGGGTGCTCCGGCGCATCGACGCCGGATCGTCCGCCATCGAGTGGATCGACCCCAGTGCCCGTGTCTGTCTCGTCGAGCGGCTCGTGCCCGAGGCCTGGGCGGGGCGCCCGACCGGTGAGCTCGAAGTGGTGGGGGAGTCCCGCGTGGTGGCCGTGACCCGGTTGGGCGTGGCCCAGATCGCCAGTGCGGCCTTGCTGGTCCAGGAGGGTGATGTCGTCTGGCTCGCCGTCGACGGTGACCGACTCGACGTGGTCGATGCTCGGCTCGCCGCCGGTCCGACCTCGGAACAAGGTGGGCACTGATGCGCGTCGTGATCGCCGGTGGCGGCAACGTGGGGACCTACATCGGGGGAGCGCTGCGCGAAGCGGGCCACGAGGTGCTGATCATCGAGGTCGACGGCGACCGTGTGCAACGTGCCCTGACGGCAGGTGAACCGCCGGGCGTGGACTGGTTGCACGCCGACGGCTGTGAGGTCTCCGAGCTCGCCGGTGCCGACCCGGTCACGGCCGACGTGATGGTGGCGGTCACCGGCGACGACGAGGACAACCTCGTGATCTCGCTTCTCGCCAAGCAGGAGTTCGGTGTCCCGCGGGTGGTGGCCCGCGTCAACAACCCGTCGAACCACTGGATGTTCAACGAGTCGTGGGGCGTCGACGTGGCCGTTTCCACGCCCCATCTGCTGACCGCGCTCGTCGAGGAGGCGGTCTCGGTCGGGACCTTCGTCCGACTCCTGTCCTTCGACCGTGGCCGAGCCCAGCTGGCCGAGGTCACGCTCGTTCCCGGGGCACCGGCCGAGGGATGTGACATCCAGTCGCTCGGACTTCCCCGGGACTCGACCATCGTGGCCGTGCTGCGCACCGACCGCCTCGTCGTCCCCCGGGGCGACACGGTGCTCGGGGCCGGCGACGAGGTGCTCGTGCTGGTGACCCGTGACTCCGAGGCCGAGGTCCGGCGGGTCCTGGTCGGGTAGCCGGTCCGGGTCGGGCCGGATGTTGGGAATTCCGATCCGGGCGGGCCATACTGCTGCGCAGTGAGGGGAGTACCCCATCACAGCGATGTCGTCATCACGGTGCGGAGGCTCTCGAGCCGACGCACCCGGTACCGCTGGCCTTCACGGGTGGGGGAGACCTCCGGTCGTCTCGGGTGCCCGGTACAGGCGCCCACTGTTCGTCGCTGTTCGACCTGACCGGAGCTGTGCATGACCGCACCGTCGTCGCCCCCACGTGTCGCCGTCCAGGAGCCGTGGCACACGTACGCCGCCGGCGACGTGGCCGGTCGACTCGGTGTGCGCCCGGACGCCGGGCTGTCCAGCGCAGAGGTCGCCCGCCGCACCGATGAGTTCGGCTTCAACCGCCTCGCCGAGCCACCCCGGCGACCGAAGTGGAAGCTGTTCCTCGACCAGTTCCGCACGGGCATCGTCCTGATCCTGGTCGCCGCCGCCGTCCTCGCCGGCGCCATCGGCGACATCAAGGACGCCGTCGTCATCGCCGTCGTGCTGCTCATCAACGCCGTCCTCGGCTACGTGCAGGAGGCCAAGGCGTCCACCGCTCTCGAGGCGCTCAAGGAGATGCTCGTCTCCAGGGTCCGGGTCCGCCGCGACGGCGCCATCGCCGAGGTCGTCACCGACGACCTCGTACCGGGCGACGTGGTCCTGCTCGAAGCCGGCGACCGGGTGCCGGCCGACGGGCGGGTCATGCTGGCGGCGAACCTCCTGGTCGACGAGTCCTCGCTCACGGGCGAGTCGGTGCCGGTCGAGAAGGACACCGAGGCCAGCGAGAGCATCGACGGGCCCCTCGGCGACCGCCACGGGGCACTGTTCATGAACACCACCGTGTCGCGGGGCCGGGCCGAGATGGTGGTGACCGAGACCGGCATGCGCACGGAGATGGGCAAGGTCGCCGACCTCCTGGGCAACGCCGACCCCGGGGAGACCCCGCTGCAACGTCAGCTCGACGCCCTGAGCAAGAAGCTGGCGGCCATCGCCGTCGTCGCCGTCGGGCTCGTCTTCGCCCTGCAACTCGTCCAGGGAGAGGACCTCGCCGACGCCGCCATCGGCGCGGTCGCCCTGGCCGTCGCGGCAATCCCCGAGGGGCTCCCGGCGGTGGTCACCGTCACGCTGGCGGTGGGCATCTCCCAGATGGCCAAGCGCAACGCCATCGTGAAGCGGCTCCACTCGGTGGAGACGCTCGGGTCGACGACCTCCATCTGCTCCGACAAGACCGGCACCCTCACCCTCAACCAGATGACAGCCCGTGAGGTGGTGCGGGGCGGACATGCCTGGAAAGTGGAGGGCGAGGGGTACTCCACGACCGGGGCGTTCGTCGATGCGTCGGGTCAGGTCGTCGGCGCCGACACGCTCGCCACGATGCTCGTGCCGGCGGCGTTGTGCGCCGATGCCGTCGTCCGCACCGGCGAGGACGGCCGACCCGACGTGGTGGGTGACCCCACCGAGGTGGCCCTGGTCGTGGTGGCGGCCAAGACCGGCATCGACGTCGACGGGCTCCGCACCGAACGCCCCCGCATCGGCGAGGTGCCCTTCGACTCCACCACGAAGTTCATGGCCACGTTCCACCGGGTGCACGACGACGCGAACTCGGTCGTGGTCTACGTGAAGGGCGCGCCCGACGTCCTGTTGGGTCGATCGGCCTCCTACCTCGGCGGAGACGGGTCGCCCCGCACCTTCGACGAGATGGGGCGGTCCGGCCGCCGGGCCGACAACGACCGTCTCGCCGCGCAAGGCATGCGGGTCCTGGCCCTGGCCTCGCGGACGCTGCCCGCCGACCAGGTCCTGGGTCCGGACGGGGAGGTGGTCGACGCCGAGCGCTGGGTCTCCGACCTCGTGCTCCATGCCCTCGTCGGCATCGTCGACCCGCCCCGCGCCGAGGCCCGTGACGCCATCGCCCTGTGCCACATGGCGGGCATCGACGTGAAGATGATCACCGGCGACCACGCCGTCACCGCCGGTGCCATCGCCGCCGAGCTCGGCATCGGCGGGCGGGTGGTCACCGGAGACGAGCTCACGGCGATGTCCGACGAGGAGCTGGCCGAGAACATCGAGCAGATCGGGGTGTGCGCCCGGGTCTCGCCCGAGCACAAGGTCCGGGTCGTCACCGCCCTGCAGTCGCGCGGTCAGGTCGTGGCGATGACCGGTGACGGTGTCAACGACGCTGCGGCGCTGCGCACCGCAGACATCGGGGTGGCCATGGGCATCACGGGCACCGAGGTCACCAAGGAAGCCGGTGACATGGTGCTCACCGACGACAACTTCGCCACCATCGTCGGCGCGGTGGAACGGGGTCGCACGATCTACGACAACATCGTGAAGTTCGTGCGCTTCCAGCTGTCCACGAACCTCGGTGCCATCGCCACCATCCTCGGGGCCAGCCTGCTCGGATTTCCCGTGCCCTTCAGCCCCATCCAGGTGCTGTGGGTGAACCTCATCGCCGACGGCCCACCAGCGTTGTCCCTCGGCGTCGACCCGCCTTCGCCCGGCGTCATGCACCGGCGGCCCCGTCCGGCCTCGGCGCCGATCCTCTCGACGGCGAGGATCGCCCGGCTCGTGTTCTTCGGCCTGATCATGGCCGTCGGGACCCTCCTGGTCTTCGTCCACGGCCGCGAGACCTACGGCGAGGCCGTGGGCCTCTCGATGGCCTTCACCGTGTTCGTGCTGTTCCAGATGGCCAACGTCTTCAACGCCCGCATCGAGTACGGCACGGTCTTCAGCCGCTACGTCTTCACCAACGGCAAGCTGTGGCTCGCCGTCGTCTCCGTCTGCGTCCTGCAGTACCTGGCCACGTCGTGGGGCCCGATGCAGTCGCTGTTCGGTACCGAGGACCTGTCACCGTCGCAGTGGGCGTTGTGCTTCGTCGTGGCCCTCTCGATCCTGGTCATCGAGGAGTTGCGCAAGCTCGTCGCTCGCCTCCTCGGCATCGGCGGCCCCCCGGTCCCCGATGCCGCAACCCAGCCCGCGTCGGGTGTCGCCCCGGCCCACACCACCGCCCCCCGAGGAGCATCGTGAACTGCCCGCACTGCCGTACCACGCTCTTTGTGAGCGAGCGTCGAGGCGTCGAGATCGACTACTGCCCCGACTGTCGTGGCGTGTGGCTCGACCGGGGCGAACTCGACAAGATCATCGCCCGCACGACTGCGGACGACGGCGATCGTCCCCGTTCGGCGGCCCCACGGTCCCCGGAACGCCGACCCGAACCGGCCTACGACGACCGCAGTGGCCACCTCGACGATCGGTCGGCCGCCATGCGGTTGTCGTCGGCTCGTCCGCCGGTACCGTCGGACGACCACGCGTCCCGCATGAGGAAGCCGACGTCGTTCTTGTCGGACATCTTCGACTTCTGAACCATCCGTCGACCGGAAGAGGGGCCGGCCATGGCCGAGCACGAGCACCACGAGCACGAGCGGTGGGAGCGCTTCGAGGAAGCGGCGATCGCCGCCGAGATGGAGACCGGCCGCCGCGAGGAGACCTTCGAGGAGGCCAGGCGCGGGGTGGTGCGCCGCTTCGCCCGCATCGTCGCGGGCTTCTTCCTCGTGGCACTCGGAACCGCGCTCCTCGTGCTCCCCGGTCCCGGCTTGGTCGTCATGGCGAGCGGGCTGCTGCTGTTGTCCCGCGACGTCCCGTTCGCAGCCCGACTCCTCGAGAAGGTCCGGGCGCGGATCCCGGCCGACTCCGAGGGCAACGTGTCCAAGCCCGTCCTCTTCGGCGGGCTGGCCGTGTCGGCGATGGCCGTCGGTGCCAGCATCTGGTGGACGTTCCTGCGCTGAGTCGTTCGTGACCTCGCCGTCGGCTCAGGGCACGAGGCCTGCCCAGGCGTCGAGCAGCCCGGCGTCACCGAAGATCTCGAGGCCGGCGTCGTCGACCGACTGACGTCCCCAGCCCCACAGGAAGATGCCGGCGGCGGGCCCTCGTACGGCGACGTCGCCCTTGCCGTGGTCGCGGGTCGTCACCATGAGGCCGTCACCGAAGGTGATGAGCCATTCCCCCGGAAGGTCGGTGCAGTGGAGGTGGACCACCGCCGACAGGTCCGATTCCTTGTGTGGGAACACGTTGGGCATCATCAGGGCGACCAGCTCGTCGATGCCGTCGACGGCGTTGCCATGGGCGATCCGCGAAGGGGGGAGGCCCGCGGCCAGCTCGGCGTCGACGCGGTGCACGGTCGTCTCGTGGGCCATGCGGCGGGTCCAGAACGCGTTCGTCTGCGGCGCGCGGGTGAAGTTCCACGAAGGTCCGTCGGGATCGGCGAGCTCGAGCGTGACGCAGAGCCGGTCGAGCGTGGTCATGGCCTCGTCGAAGAGCGCGTCGTCGTCGGAGAACCGGGGGAACTCACTGGACCGTGGGGGCGTGTCCGCCCCTGTGCGGACCACCGCCTCCGTCCGTTGATGGACCTTCGCCGTGTGCTGTAGCAGCCGTCGGACGGTCCACCCTTCGCAGGTCGGGACGGAGGCGTCGAGACCAGCGGTTCGGCACGCGTCGACGAGGGCGGTGCCCTCGATGCGGAGGGTTGCGAGTAGATCCATGTGACGTGTCTACTCGCTCGGGGCACCGCCGAACGAGGGCCGGAGGTCCATGCCGCTCGACCCGTCCTCGCTCGGCTTCACCGCGAGGACCTGGTGGATCTGCACACCCCCCATCGAGAAGTTGATGGCCGATGCGGCCATGTAGAGGCGCCACACCCTCGCCCGCCCCTCGCCCACCTCGCCGACCGCGTCATCCCAGTTGGCCTCGAGGTTGGCGACCCACCGACGCAGGGTGAGGGCGTAGTGCTCGCGGAGCGATTCGAGGTGGCGGACCTCGAAGCCGTTCTCCTGCAGCATCGACACCACGACGCCGACCTCGTGCAGCTCCCCGTCGGGGAACACGTAGCGCTTCATCAGGTCGCTGTCGATCCGCGACGTCAGGTCGGATCCGAGAGCGGTGGCGAGGCGGCGACGCAGTGCCCTGGCCCGCCCGAGAGGGCTGTCGCCCTGCGGGTAGCCGGGGCGGGCGATGGCGTGGTTCAGGAGCCGCCCCTCCGGAGGGAGGAGGGCGAACAGCTTGGCGGTGTAGGCCTCGAGCCGCTTGCGCCCGACGTGTTCGAACATGCCGATCGAGCTGATGGCGTCGAAGGGCCCGTCGACGACGTCGCGGTAGTCCTGGACGCGGATCTCCACGAGGTGGTCGAGCCCGGCTTCCTTGACCCGTAGCCGGGCCAGCTCGGCCTGCTCGACCGACAGGGTGATGCCCACCGCGGACACGCCGTAGTGCTCGGCGGCGTGCATCACCATCGACCCCCACCCGCACCCGACGTCGAGCAGGCGCATCCCCGGGGCGAGGCCCAGTTTGCGGCAGACCAGGTCGAGCTTGGCCTCCTGCGCCGCCTCGAGTCCGACGTCCGGTGAGCTCCAGACGCCGCAGGAGTAGACCATCGACGGTCCGAGCACCAGGCGGTAGAACTCGTTGGAGACGTCGTAGTGGTGGGAGATGGCCTCACGGTCGCGTTGGTGGCTGTGCAGGGCGCCCTTCAGGCGGATCTCCTCGGGTGGCGGTGTAGGGGGCCGCAGGACCGAGGGTCCGGCCTCGGCCAGCAGCGAGAGGACGGCCCGCGGGTCCAGACGCAGGTCGGCATGGGCGGCCGTCTCCAGGAGGGCATCCATGTCCCCCTCCAGGTCGACGTCGCCGGCGACGAAGGCCCGGACGAGGCCGAGCTCACCCGGTCGGCTGAGGAATCGGGTCAGCGCCTCGGGCCGGCGCACGACGATCGTGGTCGGCGCATCGGGGGGCCCGGAGGTGCTCCCGTCATAGGCCTCGATCCGAACGGTGGCCCGGTCGTTGATGATGGTGGCGAGATGGGGCGCGACGGCCATGGCGGACCTCCCTGAGACCTGGTCGGTGTAGTACACCAAATCCGCGCCCGGTCGTGCGGGAAATGTGCGCGATCGCCCCTCTCGGTGGGCCACGTGGATCATTGGGGCGGCCCCTCCTCAAGACTTCGTTCATCTCCGACGATGTCTGCGTGGTGTTGTCGTCCCCCCGAACGCTCCGCGAGGACAGCTTCGACCTCGACGTGCTGTCGGTGGCCGTCGAGACGGCCGATGCCCTGATCGTGGTCACCGACCCGCAGGGGATCGTGCTGGGCTTCAATCCGGCCTGTGAGCGCCTCACCGGCTTCAGCGCCGAGGAGATGCTCGGTCGCAGCGCGGTCGAACTGCTCGCGCCCGGCCGGGCCCGCGAGGTGATCGAGCGGTACACCGCGCACGTGAGCACCGGCGGGTCGATGCGCAGCATCGGGCGTTGGCGGACTCGATCCGGTGACGAGAAGACCATCTCCTTCACCAACACCGTCCTCTACGACGACGACGGCGCCGTGCGGTGCCTCGTGGCCACGGGTGTCGACCTCACCGCAGAGCTGCGGGCCGAGGCCGCGCTCGTGGCCAGCGAACGCCGCCATCGTGCGCTCGTGGAGCACGCCACCGACGTGGTCGTCGTCCTCGATCCCGACAGCACCCTGCGCTACGTGAGTCCGTCCGCCGAGCGTCTGCTCGGCTGGGCGCCGGCCGAACTGGAGGGTCGCATGGGTTTCGATCTGGTGGTCGAGGCCGATCGGGACATCGCATTGCAGGCGATGGAGGAGACGTTGACGGAGCCGGGTCCCACCGCCGCGCGGGAGTTCCGTCTCTGGGACCGCTCGGGGTGGCCTGTCTGCGTCGAGGCCGTGGCCAACAACCAGCTGGACGACCCGGCGGTGAACGGGGTCATCCTGCACCTCCGCGACATCAACGAACGTCGGCTGCTCGAAGGCAACCTTCGGGAGGCGGAGGAGCGTTTCCGCCATGCCTTCGCGAAGGCGCCGACGGGGATCGCGGTGATGGACCTCGCCGGAGGATTCGTCGAGGTCAACCCGGCTCTGGCGCGGATCCTCGATCGAACGCCCGAGGGACTGGTGGCCTGCGTCGCCGACGATCTGACCCATCCGGACGATCTGTTGGTCGATGTCGCGCAGACACAGCGCCTGCTGGCCGGTGAGATCGGTGGCTACCGGGTCGAGAAGCGCTACCTCCGACCCGACGGGACGACGGTGTGGGCATCGTTGAACGTCTCGGCGCTCTGCGGCGCCGACGGTGAACCCCAGCACCTCCTCGCGCACATCGAGGACATCACCGCCCGCCGCTCGCTCACCCAGGAGCTCTCGCACCTCGCCCACCACGACGGTCTCACCGGCCTCCCGAACCGAACTGCGGTGCACCGGCGCATCGACGACGCCCTCGCTCGGACGGACCGTGACGGAGTCGGCGTGCTGTTCGTCGACCTGGACGACTTCAAGCGGGTCAACGACCTCCACGGGCACGCGTTCGGTGATCTCGTTCTCTCGGCGGTGGCCCTGCGCCTGGCCGAGGCGGTGCGACCCGCCGACTTCGTGGGTCGGGTGGGGGGCGACGAGTTCGTCATCGTGTGCGAGCCCGCCACCGAGGCCAGCGTGGATCGGGTGGCGGCGAGGGTGAGCGAGGCGTTCCAGCGTCCGCTCGACGTGTCGGGCTTCCCTTCGGTGCGCGTCGGGGTCACCGTCGGGGGTGTGGTGGCCGGCCGCGGCGAGACCACGAACGCCGTGCTGCGTCGGGCCGACGAGGCGATGTACCGGGGCAAGGTCCACGCCCGGGAGGTGGGGATCCACACCCGCCGGGCCCGGGACAGCGCGTGACAAAGTAGCTATGTAGATAGCTACATGGGTAGAGTGGCGGGGTCCGATCTCCCGTGGAGGATCCCCATGCGCCCGACGTCCGACCCCACCCCGGCCGAGCACGAGCTACCCGACATCATCTCCGTCGACGACCATGTCCTCGAGCCGAAGGACCTCTGGCAGCGCAGCTTCCGGTGTCACTGCGCGAGCGCGGCCCGAAGGTCGAGCGTCAGCGCATCCGCCTCGAGTTCAACGGCGGTCACTACGGCTTCGTCCGCGACGACGCCGACGGCCAGTGGTGCGACGTGTGGATGTTCGACGACCTCGTCGCCCCCACCGGCTTCCTGCACGCACCGGCGGGCACCCCGAGGAGCCAGCAGCGCAACGTCCCGGCGGTCTACGAGGACTTCCGGCCCGGTACGCTACGACCAGGCCGCCCGCCTCGTCGACATGACGGCGAACCACGTCTCGGCGGCCATCAACTACCCCAACATCTTCCCGCGCTTCGCCGGTCAGGGGTTCGCCGAGCGCGACGACAAGGACCTCGCCCTCGCCTGCCTGCGCATCTACAACGACTGGATGATCGACGAGTGGTGCGGCGGGGATGGCCGGGGACGACTGATCCCGCTCACCCTGGTGCCGCTCTGGAGCCCGGCGCTCGCCGCCGAAGAGGTGCGCCGCTGCGCGGCCAAGGGCAGCTACGCCATCGCCTTCTCGCGAGAACCCGTCGAAGCTCGGCTTCCCGTCGCTCTACACCGGTGAGTGGGACGTGCTCTGGGCGGCCTGCGAGGAGACCGCCACGACCGTGTCGATGCACATCGGATCGTCGTCGTCGATGCCCACCACCTCGCCCGACGCCCCCCTCGCCACGTCGATGTCCCTCTACGCCCAGAACGCGCAGGGCTCGCTGTGCGACTGGATCTTCTCGGGGACCCTCGGGCGGTTCCCGAACTCAAGATCGCCTTCGCCGAGAGCCAGGTCGGCTGGATGCCGTTCCAGCTCGAGCGCATGGACAGCGTCTGGCGCGACGGCGTCGGCGGGGTCGAGCTCCCCATCGCCCCCAGCGAACAGGCTCGGGGCCGCGTCTTCGGCTGCATGTTCGACGACCTCCACGGGCCTGAAGTATCGCGACGAGGTCGGCCTCGAGAGATCCTCTTCGAGACCGACTACCCCCATTCCGACGGCACGTTCCCGCACTCGCGCAAGGTCGCCCACGAGCTCTTCGCCGCCGCCGGGATGGACGCCGACGACTGCTACGCCGTGCTGCGGGGCAATGCGATCGCCGCCTACGGCCTCGAGCGCTTCGGGATCACCGAGTAGTGGGTGCCGCGCCTGCCTCGAAGGCGACGGTGCTGGAGCTGCCGGCCGACGACGTCGACCTGCTGGGGCATGTCGTGCGACTCGAGATCCTCGTCGGGCAGGTCCTCGACCGGGTCGCCGCCGCCGCCGGCATCACCGGCCCGGACTACCTGGTGCTCGGGGTGGTGCGCCGCTCGCCCGGCCATCGCAGCGCACCGACCGCGATCAGCGAGGTGCTCGGGCGCACGACGGGGGGGATGACGCTCACCCTCGATCGGCTCGAGCGCTCCGGGTGGGTGCGCCGGCTGCCCGACCCCGACGACCGCCGGCGGGTGGTGGTCGAGGCCACCGCCGAGGGCCTCGCTCTCGCCGCGAGGGTCAACGACGACCTCCACCGCTGGGAATCCTCACTCGGGGCCTCGGCGGCGCAGCGTCGTCGCTTGGCCGACGCCCTCGGGGACCTCACCCTCCTGATCGAGGCTGCGTCCCTGCCGGAGGTCTGATCCCCGGGAGGACCGGTCAGGGCTCGAACGGACCCTTGCCCATCTGGTCGCGCACCGTCACCACCGGCGGGTTGGTGAGAGTCCGGCGCTGCCAGTTGGCCCCGTCGACGACGAGCGTGTGCCCACTGATGAACCGGGCGTAGGGGGAGGCCAGGAACGTCGCCGCCCACGCCAGCTCTCGGGGCCGCCCCACGCGGAGCGCTGGTTGGCAGACGTCCTTGTCGTGGGTGCGGGCCAGGTTGCCCTGGATGTCGGCCGTCATGTCCTCGTGGGGCATGAGGCCGGGCACGAGCCCGTTCACCTGGATGCCGTAGGGCGCCCATTCGACGGAGAGGGTCTCCACCATGTTCTTCACGCCGGCCTTCGCCGCGGCCGAGTGGGCGAAGCCGGGCCCACCCGTCCAGGCATAGGAGGCACCGACGTTCACGATGGAGCCGGGCGTGCCGTCTGCGAGGTGGCGTCGGGCGAACTCCCGGGCACAGAAGTAGGTGCCGTTCAGGGTGATGTCCACTACCGTGCGCCAGGCGTTCGGGGACATGTCCTCGGCCGGCACGGGGAAGTTGGCCGCCGCGTTGTTGATCAGCACGCCGGGCAGGGCGAAGGCCTCGACGGCCTCGTCGAAGGCCGCGGCGATCTGCTCGGGATCGCGGATGTCGCAGCCGACGGTGTGCACCGGTGCGCCCAGCTCGGCGATGCGTTCCTGGCCCGCCTCGAGGTGCTCGGGCTTGCGGCTGGCGATGACGATCGACGCGCCCAGCCGGGCGAACTCGGTGGCGATGGACGCCCCCAGCCCGGTGCCGCCCCCGGTCACGAAGACACAGGTGCCGTCGAAGGTTCCGTCGGGCAGGGCCGAGGCCCCGAGCGGCGGGGCGTCGGGCAGCCCCGGCGTGGGCATCGCGGCGTCGCCGTCAGCGGGTGTCGTCGTCGTCATGTCAGCTCCCGGTGTAGCGGGGTTCGCGGTCCTCGGACCGGGCGGCGCGGAACTCCGCGAAGTCGTCGGACTTGTTGAGGAAGGTCTGGTAGAAGAGCTCGTCGTCCATCGAGGAGCGGATCTCGGGTTCGGCCAGGTGGCGGATCACCCGTCGGGCCAGCTTGATGGCGACCGCCGGAGCGGCGACGACCTTCTCGGCCATCTCGCGCGCGGTGGCGTCGAGCTCGTCGCGGGGCACGACGCGAGACACGATCCCGAGGCTCAGCGCCTCGGTCGCGTCCAGCTTGCGGCCCGTGAGCACCATGTCGCTCACCACCCCGTGGCCGCACATCTGGAAGAGCCGGCCCATGCCCCCGGTGTCGGGGATCACCCCGTGGCTCGTCTCGGGGAGCATGAAGCGGGCGTCGTCGGCGGCGATGCGGATGTCGGCGAGGAGGGCCCGCTGGAACGACCCGCCGATGGCCCATCCCTGGATGGCCACGATCACCGGGGCCTCGAGATCGAAGAGCTGCTGGATGCCCTTGTGGCCCCGGGTCATCAGCTCGTGGTGGGTGAGCTGGGTCTTCTGGGTGCCGATGGCCGACACGTCGCGACCCGACGACCAGGAATGGCCCTCCCCCCGCCAGATGACCGCTCGGAGGTCCGAACGGGCGCGGAGTTCGCCGAGGATGTCGAAGAGCTGGGCGTCCATGTCGTCGGAGAAGGCGTTGCGCTTCTCCGGGTTGTCGTTGGTGATGACGGCGATCGGCCCGTCGATCTCGAGTCGGACCCGTCCCTCGGCCATGGCTCCCCCTGGTTCGTGGCGGGACGGGTGTGTGCCCCGCCCGCCCGGCGAGCGTACGCGCCCTCCCGCACCCGGTCGCCCGAACCGGTCGTGGTCCGTCTCTGCGAGGTGTGACGAGGCACCCAGCGGAGCACCTGCGGGGAGGGGGCGTCGGTAGGGTCGGGGCGATGGCAGACGATCTCGCTCGTGACCGGACTCATGACCGGGTCGTGGTGGGGGCCTCGTGGCGCAGCCTCCTGTTCGCACCGGCCAACCGCCCCGAGATGGTGGCCAAGCTGCCCCGCAGCGGCCCCGACGCCGTCGTGCTCGACCTCGAGGACGCCGTGCCCGGGTCGGCCAAGGCCGACGCCCGTGAGCTGGCCGGTGCGGCCGTCACGGCCCTGGCCACCGTCGACGGGGGGCCGGTCGTGCTCGTCCGGGTCAACGGGCCGCGAACCGCATGGTTCGCCGACGACGTGGACCGGGTGGGTCGGGTCGAGGGCCTCGGTGGTGTCGTGGTGCCGAAGCTCGAGAGCGCCGCCGAGGTCGCCGAGGTCCGCCAGGCGCTCGACGCCTCCGGCGCGGCAGGGGTGGCGCTGGTCGCCGGGATCGAGACCGCTCTCGGTGTGGCGGACGCCCGCGCCGTGTCGGCCGCCGGAGCCGACGCCGCCTATTTCGGTGCCGAGGACTTCGTGGCCGACATGGGTGGCGTCCGTACCCGCGGCAACACCGAGGTGGCCCACGCCCGTGCCCAGGTGGCGCTGGGTGCCCGCTTGGCCGGCGTGCCCGTGTTCGACATGGTCGTCACCGACTTCGGCGACGACGACCGTTTCGTGGGTGAGGCAGCCGAGGCCCGGGCGCTCGGGTACGCCGGCAAGCTGTGCATCCATCCCCGCCAGGTGCCGCTGGCCAACGCCGCGTTCGTCCCCTCGGCGTCCGAGATCGATCGGGCCCGCCGACTCGTCGATGCCTACGACGCGGCCATCGCCGACGGTGTGGCGGCCATCGCCGTCGACGGTCAGATGGTCGACGAGCCGCTGGCCCGACGGGCCCGCGGCGTCCTGGCGGCGGCCCGTCGCAACCGCGGGTGACGAGAGGTCAGACCACCCGGGCGTAGGGCATCGACATCCCCCCACCGACGGGGTGGAACTCGATCTCGACGGCCTGGTCGACGGCCACGGCGTCGTGCTCCACGCCGATCAGGTTGACGAGGAGCTGCCAGCCCTCGGCCATGTCGATCACGGCGGGGGCGTACGGGATCACGAAACCGGGCGTCGGGGGGCGCCACACGACGGTCCAGCTGTAGATGGCGCCGCGGCGCGTGGAGATCTCCCAGCCCAGCGCCTGCGACCAGCAGTTCGAGCAGATCACCGCCGGCGTGTGCACGGACGTGCCGCAGTCGGAGCAGCGCTGGAAGATCAGCTCACCGCGGGCGCAGGCCTCCCAGTAGGGCCGCGAGACCTCCGACGGCGTCGGCAGGGGGATGCCCTCGGGCTGGGGCACGAGCAGGGTCATGGTCGCTCCCTCCCCAGCAGGGCCACGTCGGTGAACAACGCCCCGGCACCGCCGCCGGTGCACATCGCCACCTCGGCGTCGGGCACCTGCATCGTGGCGCACGTCCCCCGGAGCTGCTGCACGCCCCTGATCACCCGCTGCAGCAACTGCACGGCGGCGCCGCCGTGGCTGAACGACATCGTCCCACCGTCGGTGGTCACCGGCCAACGTCCTCCCGGTCCGATGGCGCCGGAGCGCACCAAGTCGGCTCCTTCACCCTCGCCGCAGAAGGCGAAGGCCTCGAACTGGCGGATGAGCTCGAAGCTGAACGGGTCGTAGAACTCGCAGACGTCGACGTCGTCGGGGGACAGGCCGGCGGTGGCGAAGGCGTGGCGGGCGGCCCGCCGCCCCACCCAGCCGGCGACCAGGTCGCCGCCACGTCGCCCGCCCATGTCGAACGCCGGAGGGTGCTGGTAGGCCGGTCCCATGTGGTCGGTGGTGCCGCCCAGGATGTAGACGGGCGGCTTCGCCAGCGAGGCGGCGCGGTCGGCGCGGGCGAGGACGATGGCCGCGCCCCCCTCGGAGGTCATGGCGCAGTCGAGGAGGTGGAAGGGGTCGGCCACCATCCGGCTGGCCAACACGTCGTCGGCGGTGAACGGTCCGCGCCCGGAGTAGACGGCGTCGGGGTTCACGTGGCCGTTGTTGCGGATCGTGGCCGCAACCTCGGCCAGCGCCTCCGGAGGTGTGCCGTACACGTGCATGTGCCGGCGGGCCATCAACGCGAACTCGGCGGCGGTGAACATGCCGACCGGGAGGACGAACTCGTTGGTGGGTCGGGTCCACGGTGCCGTGGCCGAACGCTCGCGGTAGGAGCCGGCCTCGCCGGTGGCGTAGAGCACCACGTCGGCCAGGCCGGCGGCGATGGCCGCCGCGCCCTCCAACAGTGCCGGGATGCCGAGAGCCGACATGGAACGCCACGACGGCCCGGTGCGCGACTGGTACAGGAAGTCGCTCCCCATGGGGCCCACGACGCCGTCGACGTCGCCGGGGGTGAGCCCGGCGTCGGCCAGGGCACCGAGGGCCGCCTGCATGGTGATCGTGCGGCTGTCGTGACCCTCGAGGACGCGGGCCTGGGCGGTGTTGTGCACGCCGACGACGGCGACGTCGTGAAACGGGTGCGCGGCCATGTCCCCCCAGGAATCGTGCCCTCCGTGTCCCTCACGGCGTGGATGTTTCCTACCATCTCGTCGTGGAGGTCCCGTCCGCCGGGGCCGCGACCAGGGGGACGTCATGACCATCGAGCTCGACCCGGAGCTGTTCCTGCCCGAGCCGGAGCCGCGCGAGGTGCGCTACACGATCATCTCGGTCGACGACCACGTGGTGGAGCCCGGTCACCTCTTCGAGCGCTACCTCCCTGCGGGCCTGCAGGATCGGGGCCCGCAGATCGTGGCCAACGAGCGGGGTCAGGAGGTCTGGCACTTCGAGGGCCAGGTCTTCCTGCAGGTGGGGATGAACGCCATCGCCGGTCGCCGCAAGGAGACGGTGAAGATCGAGCCGACCCGGTTCGCCGAGATGCGCCCGGGGTGCTTCGACATCGACGCCCGCATCCGCGACATGGACACCGCCGGTGTGTGGGCCAGCCTCAACTTCCCCTCCCAGATCACGGGGTTCTGCGGGCGGGTGTTCTTCGCCGCCGCCGACGTCGAGGTCGGCCAGGCCTGCGTGCGGGCCTGGAACGACTGGATCCACGACGAGTGGTACTCGGCCTACCCCGACCGCATCATCCCCGGGGGGATCGCCTACCTGGCCGACCCGCAGGCGGCGGCCGCCGAGATCCGCCGCAACGCCGCTCGTGGCTTCACGGCGGTGAGCTTCCCGGAGCGACCCGACAAGATCGGCCTCCCTTCCCTCTGGGAGCGCGATCACTGGCGCCCGATCATCGAGGCCTGCGTCGAGACCGACACCGTCATCTGCCTCCACGTCGGCAGCTCCGGGATCCACCAGGGCCCGCCGGGCTCCCCGAGCCTGCAGCTCGGCGCCACCCTGTTCAGCTCGGTGGCGCTGATCTCGGCCGCCGAGTGGCTCTGGTCGGGCTGGGCCGTCGAGTATCCGGCGGTCAAGATCGCCATGAGCGAGGGTGGCATCGGCTGGGTGGCCATGCTCCTCGACCGGTTGGACAACATCGTCGACCGCTCCGGCTACGGGATGGGATGGGACATCCGGCCCGCCGACGTTCTGCAGCGCAACTTCTGGTTCTGCACCCTCGACGATCCGAGCACCATCGACACCCGCCACCGGATCGGGGTGGAGAACATCATGGTGGAGACCGATTACCCCCATGGCGACGGAACCTGGCCCGACGTGCAGGACGTGATCCACGAGGCGTGGGGCCACATCCCTGCCGACGAGCTGCGCATGATGTGCAGCGAGAACGCCGCCGCGCTGTTCCGCCACCCGCTCCCGCAGGTGGTGTTGCCGTGAGCTCCTGCGGCCCTGGGCACATCGACGGCCTCATCCGGCGAAGGGGGAAGCCGTGCGCGCCGAGGATCTGATCCTGGTCAGTGTGGACGACCACATCTGTGAGCCGGCTGACATGTTCGCCGGACACGTCCCTCAGAAGTACGTCGAGCGCACACCCGTCGTCCGTGACGAGAAGGGCGGCGAGGTCCAGCAGTGGTACTACGGCGACATCCGGGGTCGGAACCTGGGGCTCAACGCCGTGGCCGGCAAGCCGCCCGAGCTCTACAACGTCGACGCCACGCGTTACGACGCCATGCGCCCAGGCTGCTACGACGTCCACGAGCGGGTGCGCGACATGAACGCCGGGGGTCAGCTCGCCGGGATGAACTTCCCCAACTGGACCGGCTTCGCCGGCCAGGTGCTCAACCAGGGGCCCGACGGCGACGTCAACGAGGTCATGATCCGGGCCTACAACGACTGGCACGTCGACACGTGGTGTGCCGCCTACCCCGAGCGCTTCATCCCCCTCGGCCTCGTCCCCTACTTCGACGTCGAGCGCGCGGTGACCGAAGTGCAGCGCCTGGCCGAGAAGGGCTGCCACGCCGTCACCTTCCCCGAGAACCCCGAGCCCCTCGGCCACCCCTCGCTGCACACCGGCCACTGGGACCGGTTCTTCGCCGCCTGCCAGGACCTGGGCACCGTGATCTGCATGCACATCGGGTCGTCGGGCAAGAGCTCGTTCACCTCCCACGACGCCCCCGCCAGCGTGCCCATGACCCTGTCGGGCATGAGCTCGGCCTACGCCGCCGGCGACCTGGTCTGGGGCGACTGGTGGAAGCGCTTCCCCGATCTGCGCTTCGCTCTGTCCGAGGGCGACATCGGCTGGCTGCCCCACTTCCTGCGGCGCGCCGACCACGTCTACGGCCGCCACCGGGGTTGGACACAGGCGGAGATGCCCGAGGGAAAGCTCCCCTCGGAGGTGTTCCTCGAGCGCACCTACGTCTGCTTCATCCAGGACCCGGTGGGCGCCGAGCTCATCGGCCACCTCGACGAGGACATGGTCTGCTGGGAGTCCGACTACCCGCACTCCGACTCGACCTGGCCGATCGCCCCGGAGGCGCTCATGGAGACCATCGGCGCCGGCCTGACCGACGCCCAGACCGACAAGATCCTGCACGGCAACGCACTACGGGCCTTCCGGTTCGACCCGTTCGCCATCCGGCCCCGCGAGCACTGCACCGTGGAGGCGCTGCGCGCCGAGTCGCCCGACGTCGACACGGTCACCCGTCTCGGCCGCAGGGCGGACGAGCGGGACCTCGAGACCTGGCGCACGTACGCCCCGCCGGCTCCGGCGGGTGCCGGTTCACGCTGAGCGGGCACCGGCACGACCCGATCCACCAGGGGGACCCCATGGAGTTCACACCGACCGCCGACAAGCTGCTGCCCGATTTCACGCTCCGCGAGGAGCTGGTGCTGCTGGCCCGCACCTTGTGGCGTGAGGGCTACAACGATCACCTGGCTGGTCACATCACCATCAACCTCGGTGACGGCACCCTGTTGTGCAACCCGTGGCTGCTCACCTGGGACGAGCTGCGTCCCGAGCACGTGCTGCGCATCGACCTCGACGGGAACGTCGTCGAGGGCGACTGGCCTGTTCCTCTCGGGATCCCGCTGCACCTCGAGCTGCACAAGTTGCGCGCCGACGTCGGCGTGGCGATGCACAGCCATCCCCTCTACGGCACGGTCTGGGCCGACATGAAGGAGGTGCCCCCGGCTCTCGACCAGAGCTCCAGCCTCGGTGGCGGCGAGCTGGTGCTCGTCGACGAGTACGAGGGTGCGGTCGACAACGCCAACGCCGCTCGGGGCGCGGTGGAGGCCATGGGCGCCGCCGAGCTGGCCCTGCTCGCGGGTCACGGGGTGTTCGTGCTCGGTTCCACGGTCCGCGCCGTCCACCAGCGGGCCGTGGCCCTCGAGCAACGCTGTCAGCGGGCCTGGCACGTACGCGCCGCCGGTGGCGAGCTGGTGACCTCGTTGCCGCAGTCGTGGCTCGACCGCATGGCCCACAGCGACGGCAACGGCTTCCTCGGCTTCTGGGAGGCCATGGTCCGCGCCGAGCTGCGGGCCGACCCCACCCTGCTCGACGGGCGAGGCCGCTGAACGACCGGGCCGGTCAGTCCTCGGCCAGCGAGGCGATGCCCTCGTCGCGCAGCTGGTACTTGAGCACCTTGTTGCTGGCGTTCATGGGGAGGGCGTCGACGATGCGCACATGTCGGGGCACCTTGTAGTTGGCCATCTGCTCACGGCACCACGTCATGAGCTCGTTCGGGTCGAGCGCGGCGTCGGGTCGCAGCACCACGAAGGCCATCCCCACCTCGCCCATGCGGTGGTCGGGCACGCCCACGACCGCCACCTGGTTGACGGCCGGATGGCGCAGGATCGTGCCCTCGATCTCGGCCGGGTAGGCGTTGAACCCGCCCACGATGAACATGTCCTTGATGCGGTCGGTGATGCGCAGGTTGCCCGCCTCGTCCATGATCCCGATGTCGCCGGTGTGCAACCATCCGTCGTCGTCGATGGTCTCGGCCGTCGCCTCGGGGTTCTCGAAGTAGCCGGTCATGACGACGTAGCCGCGCACCACCACCTCGCCGGCTTCACCGGCCGCGACCTCGTTGCCGTCCCGGTCGACGACGCGTACCTCGACGTCGGGGATGGCCCGACCCGCGGTCTGGGAGATGATCTCGGGGTCGTCGTCGTGCCGGCACATGGTGGCGATGCCGTGGACCTCCGTGAGCCCGTAGCCCGTGACGATGGTCTGGAACGTCATCTCCTCGCGCATCCGCCGGATCATCTCCACCGGCACTGCGGCCGCGCCGGTGACCGAGAGGCGCAGTGAGGAGAGGTCGTAGGCGTCGAGATCGGGGTGGTCGAGCATCGTCTGGTAGATCGCTGGCGGGCCGGGGAGCATCGAGACCCGCTCCTCGGCCACGCGCTGCATGACCGAGGGCACGTCGAACACGGCGTGGGGGATGATCGTGGCGCCCTTGAGGTAGCTGGCCAGGATGCCGGACTTCAGCCCGAAGGAGTGGAAGAAGGGGTTGACGATCAGGTAGCGGTCGCCGCGCCGCAGACCGACGACGCTGGCCCAGCTCCAGAACGCCCGGACGCTGGCCTCGTGGCGCAGCATCGCCCCCTTCGGGGCGCCGGTGGTGCCCGAGGTGAAGAGGATGTCGGAGAGGTCCTCGGGGTCGATGGCGGTGGCGCGCTGGGCAGCGGCATCGGGGGGAACCGAGGCCGCGCGTCCGAGGAAGTCCGACCAGCTCACGGTGTCGGGCGGAGTGGGCCCGCGCAGGACGATGACCTCCTCGATGCTCGGGACTTCGCCGCGGTCACCGAGCATGGCCACGTAGTCGGTGTCCAGGAAGTCCGACACGGTGAAGAGCAACCGGGCCCGTGCCGTGTTCAGGATGTAGGCGGCCTCGGGCCCCTTGAAGCGGGTGTTGAGCGGGACGAGCACCGCTCCGGACCGGTGGATGGCCGACGCCGCGATGGCCCACTCGGCCATGTTGGGAGCCCAGATCGCGACGCGGTCGCCCGGCTCGATGCCGCTGGCGATCAGGGCACGGGCCGCCTCGTCGACGGCGGCCAGGAGGTCGGTCCAACTCAGGCGCAGGTCGCCCTCGACGAGGGCCTCCTCGCTGCCGAAGAGGCGGGCGGCGCGCTCCAGTGCACCGGCCACGGTGCGGGGGAGATCGTCGGGGACGTCGAGTTCATCGGTCACGAGTCTCAGGTTCGCACGATCTGCGCCGCGGTGGCGACGGCGGGTTCCTCGGTGAGGCTCGACCGGGTCGACGGGCTCTTTCTCGAAGATCGGACACATGATACGAAATGGCCCGATCGAGGTCGTGCGCGGCCGCTGCGAACGAGGGGGCCGTCGTGCCGGGCGACGTGTGGATGAGCGACGAGCAGACGACGATCATCGACCTGCTCGATCGGCGCTTGGATGCGGACCCCCACAGCGAATACCTGGACGTGTGCGGGGTGAAGGCGACGGCGGCCCAGGTGCACGACACCGCGTGCCGTCTGGCCAACGCGCTGGGCGAGCTCGGCGTGCGCCCGGGGGACCGGGTGGCCACCCTGATCGAGAACTCGGTCGAGGCGACGCTGGCGTGGTGGGGGGCGGTGCGCGCCGGCGCCGTCGCCGTCCCCGTCAACACCGCCTACAAGGGTGAGTACCTCCGCCACCAGCTCCACGACTCCGGGTCGAGGGTGCTGATCGTGGAGGCGGACCTCGTCGGGCGTGTCGAGCGTGTGGTCGGCGACCTCCCCGATCTCGCCCACGTCGTCGTGATCGCCGACGCGGTGAGCCCGATGGGGGAGACCCGAGCCCACCGGTGGTCGGACCTGCTCGGTGCCGATGCCGCCGCGCCCGACGTCCGGGTGCGCCCCTCCGACCTCGGCACCTTCGTCTACACCGGCGGCACCACGGGACCCTCGAAGGGCTGCATGCTCAGCCACAACTACCACGCGGCGCTCTCCCGCCAGATCGGCACGTGCTGGGAGCGCACCGCTTCCGACGTCGTGTGGACGCCGCTGCCGTTGTTCCACTTCAACGCCATCACCACCGCGGTGATCGGTCCTCTGGTCTTCGGCGGCCGATCGGCGATCTACCGCCGCTTCTCGGTCTCGAACTTCTGGTCCGAGATGAACCGGGTCGGCGCCACCATCACCTCGACCCTCGGCACGATGGCCTACCTGTTGGCCCACGACACCGACCGACCGGAGATGCCCAGGTCGGGTGCACCCGAGGCGAACACGTCGTTGCGCCTCCTGGGTGCGGCGCCGATGCCGGTCGAGGTCGACGACGTCATCCGTTCACGCTTCGGGGTCACCACGTTCAGTGGGGCCTACGGGGTCACCGAGGCCAGCCTCATCTCGTGGCAGCCCCCGGGCACGCGCAACAAGCCCAACGCCGCCGGGGTGATCAACGACGAGTACTTCGACGTGCGGATCTTCGACGACGACGACAACGAGGTCCCGCGGGGCGTCGACGGGGAGATCGTCATCCGCCCGAAGCGTCCCGAGGTGATGTTCGCCGGCTACTGGGGTCGCCCGGAGGCCACGGTCGCCACCAGCCGCAACTGGTGGTATCACACCGGCGACATCGGACGGATCGACGACGAGGACTACCTGTTCTTCGTCGATCGCAAGGCCGACTACCTGCGCCGCCGGGGCGAGAACATCTCCAGCTTCGAGGTGGAGCGCATCCTCATGGGTCACGGCGCGCTGGCCGACGTCGCCGTCCACGCCGTCCCGAGCGACCTGACCGAGGACGACCTCAAGGTGACGGCCACCGTGGCAGAGGGTGCGGCGCTCACCGAGGAGGAGCTCTTTCGGTGGTGCATCGACGAGCTGCCCTACTTCGCGTTGCCGCGCTACATCGAGTTCCGGGCGGAGCTCCCCCGCTCGCCGGTCGGCCGGGTGCTCAAGCGTGAGCTGCGCGACGAGGGCGTCACCGACGTCACCTGGGACGTCGAGTCGAGCGGCGTCACCTACGACAAGCGCTGATCCCGGCGGGCGGCGAGTCGGGACTGGACCGCTCGGACCTGGTCGGTGAAACCCGGCCGGTCCATCGACCACTGTTGGGCGACGAGCTCGAGCTCGACGGCCTCCTGCGACGTCGACAGCACGAGAGAGGCGTCGAGCGTGGCCCGGGTCCGTGCCACCAGCTCACGGTCGCGACCTGCAGCTCGTCGGGCCAGGCGGAGGGCCACCTCGAGCAGCTCGTCGGTGGGCACGCAACGCCACACCAGTCCCTTGGCCTCGGCGTCGGTGCCGTCGAGCGCGTCGCCGCACAGCGACAGCGCCGCGGCTCCCTGTCGACCGAGGCGGTCCGCCAGCCGCCACAGCTGACCTCCGCCCGGATGGATGCCGACGTCGAGGAACCGCGGGTCGAAGCGCGCCTCGGGCGACGCCACCGTCACGTCGCAGGCGAGGGGCAGGTTCACTCCGGCCCCGATGCACGCCCCGCCGACCGCGGCGACGGTGACCACGGGTGCGCCGGCCAGTGCCGCGAACCCCGTGTAGGTGTCGCGTAGCGTGGCCCTCGGGGTGAGCAGGTCGTCGAGGTCGCCGCCGGCGCAGAAGATGGGCGGCTCGGCGGTCAGGACGAGTGCCCCAACACCGTCGGCCACCAGTTCCGCGACCGCCGCGGCGAGATCGAGCGACAGCTCGATGCGCAGGGCGTTGCGGCGCGTCGGGTCGTCGAGGGTGAGTACGCCGACATCGCCGTCGACGACCTCGGCGCGCACCAGCGGGTGACCCGCCGGGCGGGTGATCGGTGGGAGGGGGCCCGGTGCGTCGGCCATGCCGGGAGGACTACGCCGTGGCCCGGGCGGCCAGCTTGCCGATCTCGATGCCCACCTGCTTCTCGTGTCGGCCCTTGTCGTACGACTTCTCCGAGACATCGTGACCGCGGGCCTCTGCCCGCAGCGCGGCCACCGTGCTCTCGTCGCGCGAGCGCAGGGAGAACGGGTCGAAGTGGTACCAGCGCATGGCGTTGCCGTAGCCGATCTTGTGCAACTCACCGTCGGGCACGCCCGCGGCGGCGGTGCTCAGCTCCTCGGGGGCGAAGGGCCACGACGAGTCGGAGTGCGGGTAGTCGCACTCCCAGGCGATGTTGTCGATGCCGATGTCGTGGCGCAGGCCCAGACCGACGGGGTCGGAGATGAAACAGGTGAGGAAGTGGTCGCGGAAGACCTCGCTCGGCAGTCGGTCGCCGAAGTCCTGACCGGTCCAGAGGTGGTGCATGTCGTAGGTGCGGTCGGCGCGGTCGAGGAAGTACGGGATCCAGCCGATGCCCCCTTCGGAGAGGGCGATCTTGATCGAGGGGAACTTCTTGAGCACTCGCGACCAGAGCAGGTCGGCCGCGGCCTGGCAGATGTTCATGGGCTGGAGGGTGATCATCACGTCGACGGGCGCGTCGGGCGCGGTGACGGCGAGCTGGCCCGAGGACCCGAGGTGGATGGACAGCACCACGTCGTGGTCGCACAGCGCCTGCCAGAGAGGATCCCAGTGGTCGGTGTGGAAGCTGGGGTACGCCCAGGGCCGCGGGGTTCTCGGTGAAGGTGATCGAGTGCACGCCCTTGGCGGCGAGGCGACGGACCTCGTCGGCAGCGAGCTCGGGGATCCCACAGCACCGGCAGTCCCATGGGGATGAAGCGATCCGGGTAGGCCCCGCACCACTCCTCGACGTGCCAGTCGTTGTAGGCCTGGACCACGTCGAGGGCGAGGTCCTTGTCGTCGGTGGCCGCGAACAGCCGGCCGCAGAAGCTGGGGAACGACGGGAAGCACATCGAGCCCGAGCATCGCCGCCGGCGTTCATGTCCTTGACCCGCTCGTGCACGTCCCAGCACCCGGGGCGCATCTCGTCGAACGCGGTCGGCTCGATGCCGTACTCCTCCTTGGGGCGGCCGGCCACGGCGTTGAGCCCGATGTTGGGGATGACCGCGCCCTCGAAGGTCCAGACGTCGTCGCCCTCGTCGTTGCGCACGACCTTGGGGAAGCGGTCCTTCCAGCGCGCCGGCGTGTGCTGGTCGAACATGGTCGGCGGCTCGACCAGGTGGTCGTCCACGCTGATCAGGATCAGGTCGTCGGCGTGCATGTCGGATCTCCCCTCGACGTCGGTGGCGATGGGCCCCCGACAGGAGTGAACCGTACTTCAGTCAGATGAACGCGGCTACGTTGTGCGCCGAGAGGGCGGGATCCGCCGCCCTCGTCTCCACGCCCTGGCGCTCCGGCGGCCCAGGCGTAGGACCTCTGGGGGGCCACCGTGAGCAACGACGAGAAGAGCAACGACGAGATCCAGTACGCCCAGCGCATGTTCCCGGCGCCGGTCGACCTGGGGATCGCCGAGACCGACCGTGCGGTCACCAACGTGCGCCACGGCACCCGCGCCCATCTCGAAGGCGGCTCGGGGGCGGCCGACACGACGTACTGGTGGCAGGGAGGCGGGCCCGCGGTCGACGACGCCGTGCAGAACATCACCGTCTACCCGCCCACCCGCGGCCAGCAGACCCAGGGTGACCCGTTCGAGCCGGTCAAGATCGGCATCCTCATCGACATGGACCTCAACCAGTTGCTGGCCGACTGGATCGACCCGACGATCCTGGCCATCGAGGACGCCATGAACGAGGGCGTGCTGGGCCCGCAGCCCCGTCCAGCTGGTGATCGCCGATGCACGTGGTCTGCCGCGCGAGAACTACCGCAAGGTCATCGAGGGCTACCGGTGGCTCGTCGAGCAGGGCTGCGTCGTGGTGCTCGGACCGATGATCTCCGACAACTGTCTGGTCCTGCAGGACACCGCCAACGAGCTGGGTGTCGCCTGCATCGGCTGGACCGGCGCCCACAAGTTCGCTTCCGAGTACTGCTTCACGGTGGCCAACGGCGACATCCCGACCGAGGGCGTGATGTGCGCACAGTGGTTGGCCTCGAGGGGCATGAAGAAGGTGGGTCTCTTCTGGGAGGCCGGTTCGTCGGGTAAGGACTATGCCGATTATTTCCGTGATGCCGCCATCGAGCAGGGCATGACCGTCATCCGCGAGGTCAAGCTCGAGCCCAACCCCGTGGGCCTCCAGGACGATCTGGCGTCGATGCGCGACCTCGGCGCCGAGGGGATCTACTACGGCGGCTACGGCTACGCCACGTTCCACTTCGCGGCCGCGTTCAAGGCGATCGACTGGGACCCGCCCCGGGTGATGGGCACCGCGTTCATGTTCTATTCGAACTCCAACGCCTGGGCCGAGGGGCTCGAGGGGTGGCACGGGGTCGACCAGCTCGGCGAGGACGGCGCCAACGCCAACTACAACGCCATGATCCGACGCTTCGAGGCACGCTTCGGGCGCAAGACCGCCAACGTGGTGATCGCGCTGGCCTACGACACGGCCCGGGCGGCCGTCCACGGGATCGCCAACGCCGCCATCCCGGCGCCGAAGTACGTCAAGGAGGGCATGGAGAAGATCCGGTGGATGCCGGCGACCAACGGTGGTCCCGGCTGCTACGTGCAGTTCGGCCCCTACGACCACAAGGGCTACAAGGGCGACTTCCTCACCATCCGCGAGCTGCGCGGTGGTGAACTTCGTTTCGACGGCTACCACCGACCCGAGTGGCCGAGCAACACCGAGTCGTGACCGGGCCCACCACCGCGGACGCGGCCCCGAGCCGACGCAACCGCCGACGCCAGCTCCACCAGGAGCTGGCGCGCGAGCAGCTGCTCGACGCGGCGGAGGAGGTCTTCGCGGCGAAGGGGTACCACGACGCCACGCTGAAGGAGGTGGCCGCTCTCGCCGAGTTCTCGGTCGGGTCCGTCTACTCGTTCTTCGAGAACAAGGACGACCTCTTCCTCTCCATCTGGCTGCGCCGCGGCGCCGAGTTCACGCCCGGACTCGAGGCCGCGGTGGGTGCGGTGCCCGGACCGCTCGAGGCTCTGCACGCCATCGTCGACTTCGAGGTCGGATTCTTCCGGGACCATCCCCACTTCGGCCGGCTCTACCTGCGCTCAGCGGGTACGACGGTGCTCTCGCCCGAGATCCCCGTCTCGACCGACCTGAGCGCCAACCTCGAGCGGGTGATCGGTCTGCAGGCCGAGGTCATCCGGCGGGGGCAGGAGGCGGGGGCGCTCCGGGCCGGCGACCCGTGGTCGTTGGCCCGCCTGTTGAGCGGCATGGTGCAGGCCTACCAGGGGATCGACCCGCGCATCGTGGGTGGATCGCCGGAGGCCCGCATGGACCTCGACGAGCTCCACGCCCTCGTCGACGGAGCCTTCGGGGTGCCATGATCGGCACCGTCATCCGAACGAGGAGCTGAGATGCCCATCAACCCCGATGCCGTCGGTGCCACCGCCGACCCCGTCGAGTCGAGCTGGACCTCGAAGGACGCCCTGCTCTACGCCCTCGGTGTGGGCGCCGGCACCGACGAGCTGGCGTTCACCACGGAGAACACCACCGACACGCCCCAGCGGGTGCTGCCCACCATGGCCGTCGTCCTGATGCTGGGCGGTACCGGTGCCCTGAAGGAGATCGGGACCTTCAACCCGGCGATGCTGGTACACGGCTCCCAGGCCATCGAGCTCTTCGGCGAGATCCCGGTCGAGGGCACGGTGTCCAGCAAGGGCACGGTCACCGGGATCTACGACAAGGGCTCGGGAGCCGTGGTCGAGATCCAGATCGTCTCCACCGATGTCGCCACCGGTGCGCCGCTGTTCACGAACACCACGTCGATGTTCATCCGGGGTGAGGGGGGCTGGGGTGGTGATCGTGGACCGTCGGTGTCGAAGGAGGTCCCCGAGCGGATCCCCGACCACGTCGTGACGTATGAGACCCGCCCGGACCAGGCGCTGCTCTACCGCCTCTCGGGTGATCGCAACCCTCTGCACTCCGACCCGGCGTTCGCCGCGCTCGGCGGTTTCGACCGACCGATCCTGCACGGGCTGTGCACCTACGGCTTCACCGGTCGGGCGTTGCTCCACCGTCTCAGTGACGGCGACCCCGCCCGTTTCACCTCCATGTCGGGGCGTTTCGCCAAGCCCGTCTTCCCGGGCGAGGAGCTCACCGTCGAGACCTGGGTGACCGCGACCGGCGAGGCCGTCTTCGTGACCCGGGGCGGCGATGGCCGTGTCGTGATCGACGCGGGCCACTGCACGTTCACCGCTTGACGCGGCTCCACCCGCCGGCGACTGTTTTCGGATTTCATATACTTTCTGCATGGATCGTCGCAGCAGCGGAGAGCAGGTCGCCGCCCACATCCGATCCATGGTGTTCTCGGGTGAGCTGCGACCCGGGGATCGACTCCGCCAGGACGAGATCGCAGCCCAGCTCGGCGTGAGCCGGATCCCGGTGCGTGAGGCGATCATCTCCCTCGACCGGGAAGGTTGGGTCACCATCGCCCCTCACCGGGGGGCCTACGTCCACGGGCTCGACCCGGATTACGTGCGCGACCACTACGAGCTCTACGGCCTCGTCTACGGCATGGCGGCACGACGGGCGACAGAGCGGTCGACGCCTGAGACCGCGGCGGCGCTGCGGGCCGCGGCCCGGGAGGTGGCGAAGGCTCAGGACGTCGATGCCTTCGCCACGGCGAACGTGGCATACGTGAACGCGGTGCTGGCCATGGCCGCGGCGCCGCGTCTCACCTCGGTGCTGCGGACCATGACCGGGATCGTGCCCGGAAACTTCTTCGCCCAGGTTCCGGGATCCCTCACCCGGCAGCGCAAGGGTGTGGCCGCCATCACCCGACGGATCGAGGCCGGCGACGGCGAGGCCGCAGCGCAGGAGTTCCTGTCGATGCTGCGCGCCCAGGGCGACGCCGTCGTCACCCTGCTCGACTCGTTGGGGCTGTTCGTGGCGCATCCGCCGGAGTCGGCCGCCGGGCTCTGAGCGAACCGCCGATCGGGACCGAGCGAGACCCCGAGGAGCTTTCGACGACGCACCACTAAGATTGAACGTTCGTTCGCGCCAGCTGGGCCACAGGTCAGGCGCCCCGCCGGGAAGAGTCCCCATGTCGTCAGTTCCAGTTCCCGAGGCGTCCACCGCCGAGACCGATCCCGCGGGACACGACGGTGACGCGACCACAGGGGCCACCTTTGCCGACCTGGGCCTCCCCGACGGCGTGCTCGCCGCCGTCACCGCCCTCGGCTACGAGGAGCCGACGCCGATCCAGAGCGAGTCGATCCCGCCGCTGATCGAAGGACGCGACCTGCTCGGCCAGGCCGCCACCGGCACGGGCAAGACCGCCGCGTTCGCCCTGCCCATCCTCGAGCGCATCAGCCGGGTCGGCGGGCGGGGCACCACGGCACCGCTGGCGTTGGTGCTCGTGCCCACGCGGGAGCTGGCCATGCAGGTGTCCGAAGCCGTCCACAAGTACGGCCGCGGGATCGGCGCCCGGGTGGTACCGGTCTACGGCGGCCAGCCCATCGGCCGGCAGCTCCAGATCCTCGGTCGTGGCGTCGACGTCGTGGTCGCCACGCCGGGGCGAGCCGTCGACCACATCAACCGCCGGTCGCTGGTGCTCGACGACGTGGCCATGGTGGTGCTCGACGAGGCCGACGAGATGCTCGACATGGGCTTCGCCGACGACCTCGAGACCATCCTGGGGGCGGCCCCGGCCGACCGCCAGACGGTGCTCTTCTCGGCCACGCTCCCCGCTCGTATCTCCGGCCTGGCCAAACGTCACCTCCGCGACCCGGTCAAGGTTCGCATCGCCGCCGAGGCGCCCAGCGCGGGCGAGGCGCCGAAGGTCCGCCAGACGGCCTACGTGGTGCGCCGCTCCGACAAGGCCGCTGCGCTCGGGCGGATCCTCGACGTGGAGGCGCCGGCTGCGGCCATCGTCTTCTGCCGCACCCGCGGCGAGGTCGACGAGCTGGCCGAGACCCTCAACGGTCGGGGCTACCGCGCCGAGGGGCTCCACGGCGGCATGAGCCAGGAGCAGCGCGACCGGGTGATGGGTCGTCTGCGATCCTCCACCGCCGACCTCCTCATCGCCACCGATGTCGCGGCGCGTGGGCTCGACGTCGACCACCTCACCCACGTCGTCAACTACGACGTGCCCTCGGCGCCCGAGGCCTACGTGCATCGCATCGGCCGTGTCGGCCGGGCCGGGCGCGAGGGTGTCGCCCTCACGCTGGCCGAGCCTCGGGAGCACCGGCAGCTCAAGAACATCGAGCGACTGACCGGCCAGAGGATCAGCGTCGACAAGGTGCCCACCGTCGCCGACCTGCGCAGCCGGCGTCTCGAGGTCACCGTCGCCGCGTTGCGAGAGGCCGTCCTCGACGACGACTCCGACGCCTACCGGGGCGTGGTCGAGGAGCTGGCTGACGAGTTCGACGTGATGGAGGTGGCGCTGGCCGCGGTGCGCCTGGCCCACGAGGCCTCGGGCATCGTCGACGACACCCACGAGATCGCCGACGTCACCTTGAAGGGGGACAAGAGCTCGTCGAAGACCTGGAGTGAGGGCAAGGCCGGGAAGTCCGGCAAGGGCGGCAAAGCCGGCAAGTCGGGCGGATCAGGCGACTCGGGCAAGCCGGCCAAGACCAACTGGGCCAGCAAGGCCGAGTGGGAGCAGGACAAGAAGGCCCGCAAGGGCAAGAAGTTCGCGCACGCCCCTTCCGACATGACCTCGATCTTCATCGGTGCGGGCAAGGAGGCCGGGGTGCGGCCGCAGGACCTCGTGGGCGCCCTGACCGGCGAGACCAACCTCACGGGCGGCGACGTGGGCGCCATCAAGATCTTCGACCGCTTCTCGCTGGTCGAGGTCCCTGACGCGGCCGTCGACGAAGTGGTCTGGATCATGCGCCGTGCGCTGATCAAGGGGCGCAAGGCGACCGTGCGCCGCGAGCGCGACCGCAGCTGATTCCCGGCGTCGGCGCGGGACGGGCTCAGGCCGGTCTCCGACCGATGTCAGGCCGCGCTCAGAGCCGTTCGATGGCGAAGGCGGGGATGATCCGCGGTGCCGCCGACGTGACGTACTCGGCGAAGTTCGCGTGCAGCTTGCCCTGATCGGCGAGACGGGCCTGGCCCTCCTCGGTGGGGAGCTCTCGCAGACGGGCCCGGAACTGCTCGGTGCCGTACTCGACGTCGATCTCGGGGTTGGCCTTGAGGTTGTGGTACCAGTCGGGGTTGGTCGGGCGCCGCCCCGGGAGGCGAAGACGTACATGTCGTCGCCCTGCACCAGGGCCACCAGCGGGATCTCGCGTAGCGCCCCGGACTTGGCACCGATGGTGTGGAGGATGACCAGCGGGGCGTCGCCGAACTGGGCGGCCTTTCCCCCGTTGGCGCGGAACTCGGCGATGATCTGCGCGTTCCAGTCGTTCATGGCGTTGGCGGCATCACTCATGGGTGGAGACGCTAGCGACCGGATCAGGCTTCGCGGCCGTCCTGCTTACAGGTCCGACCAGTTCTCGGCGCGGTCGCTGCGGGCGGGTTGACGACCGGTCTTCATCGGCGACAGCGGCGCGTCGCACATCAGGAACCGCTCGAAGCCGCCACCGGCGCGTTGCCGGTCGATCCACGCTCTCAGCCTCGGTTCGGCCGTGGCCGCGGCCTTCTCGGCCTCGGCCCAGTGCCCCCAGGTCGGGATGGCCCAGATGAGGATGCACTCGTCGTCGGCGTGCATCGAGGTCTTCATGGCGGTGACCAGCTCCCAGCCGAACGGCTCGAGGGCGGCGATGCCCTCGTCGCGGACGGCGGAGAGGAAGTCGTCGGCGCCGCCGGCGGGCACCTTCACCGTCTCGTGGGCGTAGGCGGTGCCGCGCACGCCGTCGGCGCACAGCTCGGTGATGGTACGGGTCCAGGGCGCGGGGATCATCACCCGGTCGAACCCGCCCCGCCGGTAGCCCGCGGCTTCGTTCCACCACTTCTCGAGCTTGGCGTCCTGGAGGTTGGGCCGGCCCAGCTCGTGCCCGAGCCCCGCGGCGAGCCCGTCGAAGCCGTCCTCCTCCCACATGTTGACGACCTGCGGCCACCGGCCGGTGGTGCCCACCGTGCCCCAGACGCCGAAGCACAGCTGGTTGCGCTCCTCCTGGCCGATGGGGCTCCAGTTGGCGGTCATGTGGTGCATGTAGTTCGGGCGGTTCGGCCCGATGATGTCGATCAGCTCGTGCGTGTACACCTTGGTGTTTCCCGATCCGGTGCTGCCGGCTGTGTCCATGGTTCCCCGCGTTCGACTGACGATGGTTCGGATCGTATATTCAATACACAACGTCCGAGGGCTCGGACGCGTCCGGGAAACGGGTTGGGAACGGGTTGGGGCAATGGGGACATCCAGGACCGACGAACCCTCGGGGAGACCCTCCGGCGAGGCCACCGGCACCAGTGCCGCCTACCAGGACTCGCCCGGCCTCGGGTGTGCGTTCGGCGACGGCGTCCTCCGGTTGACCCTCGACCGTCCCGCTCGGCGCAATGCCCTCGACGACGACGTCGTGGCGGGGTTGATCGAGGCCATCGACGCGGCAGGGCGTGACGAGGACGTGCGGGTGATCGTGCTGTCCGGCGCCGGAGAGCACTTCTGTTCGGGCTTCGACATCGTCGCCCGCAACGCACCGGGCGGGGCGCGTCCCCGCGTGGGCAGCATCCAACGTCGTCTGCCGTCGCAGGCCCACCGGCTCGTCCCCCTGATCCTCTCGGTCCAGACACCCGTCGTGTGCGCCGTGCGGGGGTGGGCTGCGGGGATCGGGCTCAATCTGGCCCTGGCCGCCGACGTGACCGTGGCGGCCCACGACGCCCGCTTCTGGGCACCGTTCGTCGAGCGGGGCTTCACCCCGGACAGCGGCGCCACCTGGATGCTCCCGCGCCGGGTCGGTGAGGTGCGTGCCCGCGACATGCTGCTGCTGGGACGAGTGGTCACCGGAGCCGAGGCCGAGCAGTGGGGACTGGTCCACCGGGCGGTCGAGGCGGACGATCTCGACGTCGCGGCCGCGGAGATCGTCGATCGTCTCGCCGGAAGTGCCACGGTGGCGCTGGGGCTCACCAAGTGGTTGCTGCACAGTGGAACCACCGCGCCTCTCGACCACCACCTGCGCGACGAGGCCTTCGCCATGGAGTTGTCCTCGCGGAGCGACGACTTCAAGGAGGGCCTGGCCGCCTTCCGTGACAAGCGACCACCGGACTACAGGGGTCGGTAGCCGTGGCCGTCACGACCGGTGCCGACGTCGCCGACCTGGCCATGCCCCCGGGCGCGGATGCGGCCGAGGCCGTGGCCGCCGTGCGCACGTGGATCGAGCGTCATGTCCCGGCGCCCTGGCGTGAGGCGGGCGCCCGTGGCGGCGCCCCTGCCATCCGGGCCGTCAGACCATTCGCTGACTATCGATCGTGGTATCCGACCTTCGCCCGATCGGGCCTCGCCGTTGCGACCTGGCCGGTGGCCTACGGGGGCCTCGACCTCGCACCCGCGGTTGCACGGGCGATCGAGGCGGAGCTGGCGCCGTTCAACCTCGGCCGCCTCAACCCCCTGGGCCTGAACCTCGCCGCGCCTGCGTTGTTCGCCCACGGGACCGAGGATCAGCGCCGGCGCTTCCTGCCCCCGATGGTGCGCAACGAGGAGATCTGGTGCCAGCTCTTCAGCGAGCCCGGGGCCGGGTCCGACCTCGCCTCACTGGCCTGCCGAGCGGAGTGGGTCGAGGGGGACGGCGCAGTGGACGGTCACTGGTCGTTGACCGGGCAGAAGGTCTGGAGCACCTGGGCCCACGAGGCCGACTTCGGCGTGATCCTGGCCCGCACCGACCCGGATGAACCGAAGCGACGCGGCATCACCTATTTCCTGGTGGGTCTGCGCCAGCCGGGCGTGGAGGTGCGCCCGCTACGGCACATCACCGGTGAGGTCGACTTCAACGAGACCTTCCTCGACGGCGCCGTGGTGCCCGACACCCAGCGGGTCGGAGCGGTGGGCGACGGGTGGAAGGTGGCCAACGCCACGCTGTCCGGCGAACGTCAGATGGTGTCGGGCGCCGGCTCCGGTGGTGTCGATCGCATCGGTGGTTCCGGTGCCGGGCACCTCGTCGAGCTCGCCCGCGCTCGCGCCGCCGACGGGCGACCCGGGGGATGGGACGACCCGGTCGTGCGCCAGGAGATCATGCGGCTCGTGAGCGAGGAACGCATCAGACGTTGGACGAACCAACGGGTGCGGGCGGGGCTCAAGGCCGGGAGGGCTCCGGGTCCGGAGAGCTCGATCGGCAAGGTCCACCAGGGCTCGCTCAACCAGCGCATCCAGGCGCTGGCCACCGATCTCCTCGGCGCCGACGCGCTGGCGTGGGAGGGCTGGGGCGGACCGTGCGATCCCGCGGCCTACGGGGCGGGTCTGCCCCGTGAGGTGAAGGGCTTCCTGCGCAGCCGGGCCAACACGATCGAGGGTGGCACCACCGAGGTCAACAAGAACATCCTGGGTGAGCGGGTCCTCGGCCTGCCCCGCGAACCCGACCCGTGGCAGGGGCAGCCCTGGCGAGAGATCCCGAGGAACTGACGATGCCTGCCGGGTCGTACGAGACCCTCCTCGTCGAGCGGCGCGGCCGGGTCGGGTGGCTGGTGTTCGATCGCCCCGACGCCGGCAACGCCATGGATGCCGCGATGCTGGCCGAGTTGGAACGGGCCTGGCGCGAGCTCGACGACGATCCCGAGGTGCGGGTCATCGTGAACGCAGGCAATGGCCGGAACTTCCAGACCGGCCTCGACATGGTGCAGTTGAGCCGTGACCCCGACGCCCTCCGGGAGCAGTCCCGTCGCACCAAGCGGGCTGAGCTGCGGATCAGCGCCTGGCACAACCAGGTCGTCACCCCGGTGATCGCCGCCGTGAACGGCACGTGCGCCGGCGGCGGGCTGCACTTCGTGGCCGACGCCGACATCGTGATCGCCGCCGTCGATGCCTCCTTCGTCGATCCCCACGTGTCGGTCGGCCAGGTCACCGCCTACGAGGCGATCGCCCTCGCCCGCAAGGTGCCGTTCGAGGCGATCATGCGTATGGCTCTGGTGGGCCGTCACGAGCGGGTCGGGGCCGATCGGGCCCATCAGCTGGGCGTGGTCGGCGAGGTGGTGGATCCCCCCGAGCGCCTGCGCGAGCGGGCCCAGGAGCTGGCCGAGACGATCGCCCGGAACTCCCCGGCGGCGATGGCGGCGTCCAAACGGGCGCTGTGGCGGGCCTTGGAGCTCGGCCTCACCGACGCCTGCCGGGCCGGCGCGAGGGATCTCGTGTCGATGTGGGGCCACCCCGACCAGGCCGAGGGCCCCGCGGCCTTCGCCGACAAACGCGAGCCCGTGTGGGCCGTCGATGCATCGCTCCCAGGAGACCTCTCATGAGTCCGTACACCTGCCTGCAGCTCGAGCGCCACGGCCCCGTCGGCTGGTTGATCAACGACCGACCCGACCAGCTCAACGCCATGAGCGCCACCATGCGCGACGAGTTCGCCGATGCCTGGCTCGAGCTCGACGCCGACCCGGCGGTGCGGGTGATCGTGCACACCGGGAACGGCCGGGCCTTCCAGACCGGCGTCGACGTCAGCGAGATCGCCGGCGACGGGGTGGGCATGGAGCGCTATCGCGAGTCGATGGAGAACTTCGACGTGCACTTCACGGCGTGGCACCAGGGCGTCGCCAAGCCCGTCATCACCGCGGTCAACGGGCTCTGTGCCGGCGGTGCCTTCCACTGGGTGGCCGACGCCGACGTGGTCATCGCGGCCAGCGACGCGCAGTTCTTCGATCCCCATGTGTCGGTCGGCCAGGTCGTGGCCATCGAGGCCATCGGCCTGTTGCGCAAGATGCCCTTCGAGGCGGTCATGCGCATGGCGCTGGTGGGTCGTCACGAACGGATGTCGGCGCAGCGCGCCTACGAGTTGGGCATGGTCAGCGAGGTGGTCGATCCCCCCGAACGCCTCCGGGAGCGGGCCCAGGAGCTGGCCGAGACGATCGCCCGCAACTCCCCGGCGGCCATGGCGGCATCCAAGCGGGCGTTGTGGGGGGCGTTGGAGATGGGGCTGACCGACGCCTGCCGAGCCGGTGCCCAGGACCTCGTGTCGATGTGGGGGCACCCCGACCAGACCGAGGGCCCGGCGGCCTTCGCCGAGCGACGCGACCCGGTGTGGGTCGAGCCGGTGCGCGCCCGGCGACGGGCACGCGGCCGACTCCGGGACCGATATCCGGACGTGACGCTCGCGTCGCTGCTCATCGAGCACCCCTTCGCCGACGACGAACCGCTGCTCCACACCGTCGACCGGTCGATGACCGCGGGCGATGCCCGCGCGGCGGCCCGGAGGGTGGCTCGGGAGCTCAGCGAGGCGGTCGGGGACCTGGCGGGCCGTGCGGTGGCGGTGCAGCTGCCCAACGGGCCCGAGCTGGTGACGACGATGGTGGGGGTGTGGTTGGCCGGGGGTGTGTACGTGCCGGTGAACCCCCGCTTCCCCCGCGCCGAGGTCGACCTGGTCGTCGAGACGACCCGACCTGCCGTGCTGGTCACCGACGCCGGCATCGAACGCCTGGCCGATGAGACCCCGCCCCAGCCCTACGAGCACGAGGTGGCCTTCGTGATGTGGACCTCCGGGACCACCGGACGGCCCAAGGCCATCCGCCACACCCACGAGGCGTACCTGGAGCTCCTCGATCGCGTCCTGAAGCCGCTGCGGGCCGGTACCTCCGACAGCACGCGACACCCGACGCCGAACCTGATCCCGGTGTCGATGGCTCTCAACGCCGGCCTCTACAACGCCCTGTTCGGCCTTCGTGCCGGTGCCGCGTTGGTGATGATGGATCGGTTCGAGCCACGTTCGTTCGCCGAGCTCGTGACGCGCTTCGAGATCCGCTCCACCGTCCTCCCGCCCGCCGCGATGGTGATGCTCACCGACTCCGACGTCACCGATCTCGGTCCGCTGCGCTACGTGCGGTCGATCACCGCGCCGCTGTCGCCGCTGCAGGCCCGGCGGTTCGCCGACCGGTTCCCCGTGCACGTCCTCAATGGCTACGGACAAGCCGAGATCGGTGAGGTGATCGGTTGGACCGCCGCCGATGCCAAGGCTCATCCCGAGAAGATCGGCGCCGTCGGTCGTCCCCACCCTGGGGTCGAGATCAGGATCGACGGCGAGGACCATCTGTGGGTCCGCCCACCGAACACCGCGGTGGGCATCGAGGAGCGCATGGACGCCGATGGCTTCATCGACACCGGTGATCTGGCTCGCATCGACGAGGACGGCTTCGTGTGGATCGAGGGACGGGCCGGCGACATGATCAACCGGGGTGGCAACAAGGTGGCCCCCTCCGCCGTGGAGGAGGTGCTGCGCCTCTCGCCGGGAGTGGACGACGCGGCGGTGGTGGCCGCTCCCGACGACCGCCTGGGCGAGGTGCCGGTGGCCTTCGTGGTGGGCCGCCCGGTGCCCGACGACGAGCTGTTGGCTCTGTGCCGAGAGCACCTCGTCGCCTACAAGGTGCCGTCGGCGTTCCACTGGATCGACGAGCTCCCCCGCAGCGAGGTGGGCAAGGTGCTGACCCGTGACCTCCAGGCACGTTTGACCTGATCGGGCGTCACAACCGGCCGTCGGTGCGGATGTCCTCGGGGACCCAGTCGGGGTTGCGGCGCTCCTTGAACGACACGAACCCCTCGACCGCCTCGGGCGCACCCAGGCTGGCCTCCATCGTCATCCGGTCGTAGGTGCCGTAGCCGTCGCCGATGATGCGCTTCACCTCCATGTAGGCGTTGGGGCCGCAGCGACAGCACGCCTCCAGGGCCTCCACTGCCGCCGACAGCACCACGTCGTGCGGCACGACGCGGGTGACGAGGCCCCACTCCACCGCCTCGGTGGCTTCGACCACCCGGCCGGTGAACAACATGTCCTTGGCCCGCCCCGGCCCGATCTGCGCAGGGAGGTAGGTGGCGTACCCGGTGTCGGCGATGCCCCGGTACAGCTCGGGGGCCCGGAACGTCGCCCGCTCGCTCGCGACGGCCACGTCGGAGAGCATGGCGATGAGCAGTCCGCCGCCCTGGCACAGCCCGTTCACCGCCGACACCACCGGTTTGGCCGAGCGGCGCACGGCGTCGAAGGGCACGGTGTCCATGCCGAGCAGTCCTGGCCCACCCCAGTCGTCGATCGGGTCCCCGCCCAGGTCGCCACCGGGGATGAACACGTCGCCCGTGCCGGTGATGAGCAGCCCGGCGAGGGACGGGTCGGCGTTGACCCGGTCGATGGCGTAGCGGATGCCGAAGTACATGGCACCGGTGAGGGCATTGCGTCGCTCGGGTCGATCGACGGTGCAGTGGGCGAGGCTGCCGTGGCGTTCGAAGCGCAGGTACGGGGACCCCAGCCAGTCGCCCTCCGGGGGTCGCGGCGCCACCCGCGACGACTCGGACTCGGTGGTGGTCGGCTCGACGTCGCTCATGGGGCCCCCTCTGATCGAGATGTATAAGGTATCCGCCGCTGCCCGGCCGGATCGGCCGGGCGAACCGTCGGAGGTGGGGACGCTCATGGGGATGCTCGACGACAAGGTCGCGATCGTGACCGGCGCAGGTCACGGCGTCGGTCGCGGCCATGCGATGGAGCTGGCCCGGCACGGAGCCACCGTCGTCGTCAACGACCTCGGGGGGTCGGTGAAGGGAGAGGGCACCTCCCGCGCCGCCGACGACACGGTGGCGCTGGTCGAGGCCAGGGGTGGCACGGCCGTCGCCAACTACGGCGACGTGTCCGATCACGAACAGTGCGGGGCCCTGGTGCAGCAGGCCCTCGACACCTACGGACGCCTCGACATCGTCGTGAACAACGCCGGCATCGTGCGTGACGCCGCCATCTGGAACATGCCGGTCGAGGACTTCGACCTCGTGCTGTCGGTGCATCTGCGAGGGACCTGGTCGATGTGCCACCACGCGGCCAAGCACTTCCGGGCTCTGTCGAAAGCCGGCGAACCAGTAGCCGGCCGGATCATCAACACCACCTCGGGCGCCGGGCTCACCGGCAACTTCGGCCAGACCAGCTACGCCACGGCCAAGGCGGCCATCGTCGGGCTGACCCTGACCCTGGCCCAGGAGCTGGCCAGCTCCGGCGTCACCGTGAACTGTGTCGGCCCCTCGGGCCTCACCCGCATCACCGCCACGATGCCGGGGATGCCCGACTCGTTCGAGCCCGACGAGATCGGGGACGACGAGTTCCACCCCATGGACCCGGCCAACGCCTCGCCTCTCGTGGCCTGGCTGTCGTCCGACGACGCCGGGTACGTCAACGGCCAGGTCATCCGGGCCCTCGACGATCGCATCATCTGGATGCAGGGGTGGCGCGAGCGCAGGACCATCTCCAATGACCAGGCCAAGTGGGACGCCACCAAGCTCGGCGCCCGCATGGGCGGCGAGGTCTTCGGTGTGCAGCCCCAGGGCCTGAAGTTCGAACAGGCCTGACCAGCCGCGCCCACCACGAATCCCCGACCGCCACCCACTCCATCGAGAGCAGAGGAACCCCATGACCGAAGCCGTGATCGTCGCCGCCGCCCGTACCCCCATCGGGCGGGCCCGCAAGGGCTCCCTCGTCGGGGTCGATGCCTTCGAGCTGGCCCAGACCGCCGTCGGCGCCGCCATCGACCGCAGCGGGGTGCCCGCCTCCGACATCGACGACGTCGTGGTGGCCGAGTCGCTGCAGGGCGGTGGCGTCATCGCCCGCTACGTGGCCGTCGAGCTGGGGCTCACTTCGGTTCCGGGCCTGGCCGACAACCGGCACTGCGCCGCCGGCCTCTCCGCCGTCCAGATCGGCGCGGCGTCGATCCGTGCGGGCATGGACCAGGTGGTGGTCGCGGGGGGCACCGAGAGCGCGTCGTCCATGCCGTCGTCGACGAAGCGCCTCGAGCTCGGGGCCGAGCCCGTGCAGTGGATGTCGCCCAGCCACCGGCCGACGCCCGATGCGCCGGCGTTCGACATGACCATCACCGTCGGCAACAACGCCGCCGTCGAGGCCGGGCTCACGCGCCGTGACGTCGACGAATGGGCCGCCTACTCCCACGGCCGGGCCATCGAGTCGATCGACAACGGCTGGTTCGACGAGCAGATCGTCCCGGTCACTGCTCCGCAGATGGACGGCTCGACCATCGAGTTCTTCGTCGACGAACATCCGCGCCGTGGTGTCACCGTCGACACCCTGGCCGAGCTGCCGCCGCTGCACCCCGAGATCGAGGGCTTCACCGTGACCGCCGGCAATGCCGCCGGGATCAACGACGCCGCAGCCGCCGTCGTCGTGACGGCCGACGACTACGCCGCGGCCAACGGGCTCACCCCGCTGGCCCGCGTCGTGTCGTGGGCCTCGGTGGGCATCGAGCCCGCGCGCGCACGGGCATGGCCCCGACCCTGGCCATCCCGAAGGCTCTCGATCGCGCCGGGATGGGCATCGACGACATCGAGCTGTGGGAGATCAACGAGGCGTTCTGCTCGGTGCCCGTGGCTGCCCATCGTGCGTTGGGCATCGATCCCACGATCCTCAACGTGAACGGGAGTGGCTGCAGCCTCGGGCACCCCATCGCCGCCACGGGGGCGCGCATGGTGGTGACGATGGTGCACGAGTTGCGCCGCCGTGGCCTCACCACCGGCTGTGTCTCGATGTGCGCCGGCGGCGGGATGGGCTCGGCGCTGGTGCTCGAGCTGCTCTGAACCCGGCTCCGCCGCGAACGGGGGCGGTGGGCGCGCTAGAGGAGGTCGAAGGGTCGCAGGTCGCGGATGGCGGCCAGCGACCGCGTGATCATGGCTGTGAACATGGCGTCGCTGGCCTCGTTGGGGTCGGTGGCGTACACCGCGCCGAGCACGGTGATCAGCGGGCCCTGCACCACGCCGAGCCGGTAGTCCTCGAAGCACTCGTCCAGACCGTGCTCCGTCACACCATGGGCCAGCAGTGCCGCGTGGTAGGCCGCCACCAGCTCGCGCTCGTGGGTTCGTCGGGCCTCGACCTCGAGGCTGGTCGCCAGGAAGTAGCCGATGTCGCGTCCTGGCAGGGCGACGGTGAGCGTCTGCCAGTCGACCGCGCTCACCCCGGTTCCGTGGGGCGGGAACATCAGGTTGTCGGGCCGGTAGTCGCCGTGGATCACGGAGAAGCGCTCGGGGCGCGTCAAGAGCCAGTCGGCCAGGTGGCCCGGGATCTCGGCCAGCGTGGCCGGGTCGTCAGGTCCCATGCGGCTCTCGAAGCGTTCGAGGAAGGTCGGGATGGCCCCCTCGAGCACCTGGCCGTAGAACGCCGCCCCTTCGGGGTCCTGGCGCTTCAACCAGGGCAGCTCCAGGAGCGTCTCGTCGCCCCACCGTGGTCCGTGGAGGCCGGCCAGGTTGACGACGGCGTCGCGGGCCTCGTCGATGGTGACGCCACGAACCTGGTCGCCGGGTACGGAGGGGGCGAGGTCCTCCAGCAGGAGGACGAAGCACTTCCAGTCCTCCGCGATGGTGGCGAACCAGCACTCGGGGGTGCGCACGGCCAGGGTGTGGGCGAGGTCGCGGTAGAAGCCCACCTCGTTGCGGTAGCCCTCGGCGATGATGTCGCGGGAGGCGGGGTCCCCGGCGGCCATCTTCGCCACCAACGTGTTCGGCGCTCCTTCCGCCTCGGCCGCAGCGGGGTCGGCGTAGTCGAGCCAGAGCCGGTAGCTGGTGCCCATCTGCCCGGTGCCGACGCGTTCGAAGCGCGCGCCCGTCACCGCCGTGGCGATGTTGCGCGTGGCCAGTGCGGCCGTGAGCCACTCGGGGGTGAGGTCCTCGGGCGCGTCGCGCACCGGGGGCGAATCGATGGTCACGATCGGTCCTCCTGGGTTCGGTCGGTGCCGATGATGCCAGCCGGCGTGGTGGTCACAGCTCCACGAGCTCGAACGTGGCCGCCGCGGTCACGCCGAGCGCCGGTCCGGCCGCTTCGGCCATGCCCCGCAGGAAGGGCTCGGGGTCCTTCCCCGTGGTGCCCTCGGGCAACGCATCGAGGTAGGTCTGGTGGGCCCTGAGCGAGGCCACGCCGGCGTCGAGGGTGTCGGTGACGTCGACGCCGTGGGTGGCGTGGGGCGATCCGCCGAAGAGAGCGAAGCGGACTCCCGACCAGGGAGGGCCGCCGGCCCCGGGGAAGACCCAGCGGTTGCCGGCGTCGCGGGCGGCGTCGATGAGGGCGATGCCCACGGCGCGGTGGTCGGCGTGGTTGAAGCCCGCGCCCCAGGAATCGCGGTAGTTGATGCTGATGAGCACGTCCGGGCGGTGCCGGCGGATGGCTGTGGCGAGGTCGCGGCGCAGCACGATCGACGCCTCGACCAGCCCGTCGGGATGGGCCAGGAACTCCACGTCATGGACGCCGACCAACGCCGCGGAGTCCCGCTCGTCCTGCTGGCGGAGCAGCGCGCACTCCTCGGGCGGCATCGAGTCGATCCCGGCTTCGCCCGACGTCGCCAGGCAGTAGGCGATCGACTTGCCCTGTCCGGTCCAGCGGGCGATGGCGCTCGCCGCGCCGTATTCCAGGTCGTCCGGGTGGGCGACGACGGCGAGGCCCCTCTCCCAGTCCTCGGGCACCGGTTCGAGTTCGGCCATCGATGTCCTCCTGGTCGCGCGGAGAGAGTCCTCGCCGGTGGGGCGACCTTATCGGCGGGCTCGGGGTGCCGACCCCGGAGGAGCGCCGATCGTTCGTCGCAGGTTCGGACGCTGCACACGGTCAAGTATCGACCTACGCTGGCGGCGCCCGGGCACTGGTCGCGGGTGAGGCGAGGTCGACGGGGGTCGACCCGATGACGAGGGGGCACTGCGATGACCGAGGAACTCAAGGCGTTCGACGCCGACAACCACTACTACGAGGCTCTCGACGCCTTCACCCGCTACATCGAGCCCGAGTACGCCAAGCGGGCCATGCAGTGGGCCGAGGTCAACGGTCGCCAGATGTTGCTGGTCGGCGGCAAGATCAACCGCTTCATCCCCAACCCCACGTTCGACCGGCTCTCTGCCCCGGGCAGCCTCGAGCAGTACTTCCGGGGGAACAACCCCAGGGGCGAGAGCGTCAAGGACCTCTTCGGCGACCTCGTGCCGTGCGATCCGGCGTATCGCGACCGCGAGATCCGCCTCAAGACCATGGACAGCCTCGGCATCGAGGGTGCCCTGTTCTTCCCGACCCTCGGGGTGGGCATGGAGCAGGCGCTGCGCGACGACCTGCCCGCCGCTCGTGCCGCCTTCCGGGCCTTCAACAAGTGGCTCGACGAGGACTGGGGCTTCGCCTACGAGGAGCGAATCTTCGGCGTGCCCTACCTCACCCTCTCCGACCTCGACAACGCCATCGAGCAGCTGGAATGGGTGCTCGAGCGCGATGCCCGGGCGATCCTCATCCAGACCGGTCCGGTGAGCACGGCCGAGGGCTTCAAGAGCCCGGCCGACCCCCGCTTCGACCCCTTCTGGGCCCGGGTGCAGGAATCGGGCGTGGCCGTCGTCTACCACGGCGGGGGCAATGCCTATCAGGACCTCATCACGATGTGGGGCGAGTCGGCCGAGATGGAGGCTCACCGCTTCGAGCCGCTGCGTGCTGCGTTGTCGCACGACGCCGTCGCCGACACGTTCGCGGCGCTGGTCCTGCACGGGCTGTTGCACCGGTTCCCGCACCTGCGCTTCGCGGCCATCGAGACCGGTGCCGACTGGGTGGCTCCGCTGCTCAAGCGCCTGGGCAAGATGTACAGCCAGACCCCGGCGGCGTTCCCCGAGGACCCTCGCGAGGTCTTCAAGCGCAACGTCTGGGTGTCGCCGTTCTACGAGAACGACCTCGCCGGCCTGCGCGACATCATGGGCGCCGACCACCTCCTGCTCGGCTCGGACTGGCCCCACACGGAGGGGCTCGTCGACCCGTTGTCGTTCACGGTCGACCTCACCGAGGCCGGCTACAGCGAAGAAGAGCAGCGCCTGATCATGCACGACAACTGCAAGCTGCTCGTCCAGCGCCAGCCGCACTGATCGTCGGCCGTCCTCGTCGCCCGGCGCGGGCGTGACGGTCGGCTTCAGGTCTCGAGGAGCGACCGGCGCAGGTCCTGGGTGAGCACCTTGCCCATGGCGTTGCGGGGGATGGTGTCGACCACCTCGACGCGTTCGGGACAGGTGTGGCGGGCCATGCCCCGCTCCGCCCAGAACCGGCCGAGCTCGGTCACGTCGAGCGGAGGCTCCGCGCCGACGCGATCCGGCGCCAGCACGAGCACCGCGCAGACCTGCTCGCCGGTGCGGTGGTGAGGGAGTCCCAGCACGACGGCATCGACGACCGACGGGTGGCTGCGCAGCGCGTCCTCGACCGCCTTGGCCGAGATGTTCTCGGCGTTCCTCACGATCACATCCTTCAGCCGCCCCGTGATGGCCACGTGGCCCGACGGCCACTGCACGCCGAGGTCGCCGGTGCGGAACCAGCCGTCGCCGTCGAAGGCATCGGCGTCGAGGGTCGGATCCACGTAGCCGAGGAACATCGGGGCACCGCGGAGACGCAGCTCGCCCTCTTCGCCGGGCGGGCACACCCGGCCGTCGAGGGCGACGACCTCGAGCTCGGTCCCCGCGGCGGGCCGTCCCTCGGTGCCGTCGAGTTGGTCGTCGGTGTCGTCGAGCGCGGCTTGCGTGGCCAACGGGAACTCGGTCAGACCCCAGGCCGACACCGTTCCCGCCCCACCGAGCGCGGCCTTGACACGGCGGTGGTGGCCGGGCGGCTTGGCTGCTCCGCCGCTGGTGCACGCCTTCAGCCGTGGGTACAGCGGTTCGGGGCCGTGACGTTCCTGGGCGGCCATGTAGGCGAGATGGAAGGGCAGCGCCGAGCCCAAGAGGGTGGCGCCCACCTCCGCCATGAACTCGGGGCTCGTCGCCGGATCGAAGCTGTCGAGCAGCACCAGGCGACAGCCCGAATGCAGCGCCATCGCGAGCATGATCGGTCCGCCGATGTGGGGAATCGGGAAGGCGATGGGGTAGACGTCGGTGGGTCCCATGTCCAGACGGGGGATCATGCCGTTGCAGCCCGCCATCACCGAGATGTCGGTGTGGCGTACCCCCTTGGGGGAGCCGGTGGAGCCCGAGGTGGAGAAGATCCAGCGGGTCGAGTTCGCCCTCGGCGTCGGAGCCGACGCGAGGCCGTGGGGGTCGGCGACCGGAAGGGCGAGCCGCTGAGGCCCGTCGCCGGCGCTGCGGTGATCGACCCGCAGCACCGGCGTCCCCGGAGAGAGATCCCTGACCATCGCCGCGTGATCGAACCCACGCCACACGCCGGGGACGACGATCAGATCCGGCTCGACCTGTCCGAGAATGGCGCCGACCTCGCGCTCGCGGAGCATGGCGATGATCGGGTTCTGCACGACCCCGAGGCGGCAGAGGGCCATCGACAGCACGAGTGCTTCGATGCAGGTGGGGAGCTGCCAGCTCACCGTCGAGCCCTCGCCGATGCCCTCCTCGGCCAGTCCGGCGGCGACGCTGGCCGCCTCGTCGCGCAGCTGCGCCGAGGTGAGCGATCGCCCGAGGTCGTCGGAGAGCAGCACGTGGTCCGGGCTGGCGTCGGCTCGTTGCTCCACGAGGGCCCAGAAGCTCCCCGGGTGCGTCGGCGCGGTGTCGTCCATGACCTCAGCCAACCACGTTCGCCGCTGCCGCCGGGAGCGGACGCGAGCAGAGGTCTCGGAGAGGCCGCTTCGTGGGCGGGGGCGGGGTGGAGATGCGAGGCTGTCGGCACAGGGGGGAGCGATGGCCGAGCAGATCACGACGCATCCGGAGCTGGGGGTGGGGTTCCGGTCCGGGCCGGCGACGTACCGACGACGCATCGAGGTGGTGCCCGGCGACGGGTTCGTCGACGCCGCCATGGAGGACTACATCCACCACTTCCGGGTGCGCCTCACCCACGACGGCTCGGTCATCCTCGCCGCAGAGGCGGGCGGGGTGCGTGTGCCCTGGACCACCTGCCCCACCGGGGCGGCCGGGCTCGGCGCGCTCGCGGGGACCTCTCTCGACGACGCCCGTCTCCCGGAGCGTTGGATGCAGGATCGCCGTACCCAGTGCGTGCACACCGTGGACCTCGCTGCAGTGGCGGCGGGTCACGCCGGCGACCTCGAGCCGATGGTCTACGAGGTCCGCGTGCGAGCTCACCACCTTCCTCGAACGGAGGGCCACCTTGTCGCGCAACGGTGAGCCCCTGCTCGACTGGCAGTTGGATGGTCAGCGGATCGTCCGGGGCGGTGCGTTCACCGACGAGATGCTCGACCGGGCCGCGTTCGCCCGTTGGCTGGTGGCCAAGGTGCCCCCCGCCGAGCGCGAGCCGGTCGTGGTGCTGCGACGGGCGTGCACCATCAGCATGGGTCGCCTGATGGACCTGGACGTGGTCGGCGTCGCCGCCGATGTCCGTGGAGCCGACGAGTCGTGCCACACCTACCGCGCCGGGGTCGCCGAGACCGCTCGGCGCTGCATCGGGACGGCTCGCGAGACCGAAGTCGACGAACCGGGGACGCCGATCCCGGGTGGGCCTCTGTCCGTGGGTGACGGGTGAGGTCTCGCAGGGCGGGGCTCTGGGTCTTCGTCGTCGCGGCCCTTGCGGTCGCCGGGTGCAGCGGGGGCGACGACGGGTCGGTGATCGGTACGACGACGACCACGATCTCCGAGGCGGCGCCGGCTGAGCTCGCCGACCACCCCGGCGACTGGGTGCTCCCCGGGCACGACTACGACAACTCGCGTGCTGCATCGTCGTCCATCGACGCCACCAACGTCCGCCGTCTGCAGGTGGCCTGGCGCCACGACCTCGGTGGGGCGCTGTCCACGGTTCCCCTCATCGTCGGGGACACGGTCTACGTGCAGGACGGCAGTGGCGCCATCAGCGCCCTCGACCGTGACACCGGGGTGGCCAGGTGGGAGACCGAGGGGACGGGGTTCAACATCGGTCCGTTCGGCGTGGCGGTGGCCGATGGCCGTGTGTTCGGAGTACGCGGCTCGAAGGGCGTGATCGCTCTCGACGCAGCGACGGGAACGGAGATCTGGGGTCGCGATGTCACCGACACACCGACCGCGGGAATCGACATCCAACCCACCGTCTACGACGGGCTGGTCTTCGTGAGCACGGTCCCGATCAGCGTCGGAGGCATCTACGTCGGCGGCGATCGCGGCATCATCCAGGCGCTCGACGCCGCCACGGGGGAGACCAGGTGGCGCTTCGACACCGTCGCCTCTCCGGACCTGTGGGGCAACCCGGAGGTGAACTCCGGTGGCGGCGCCTGGTACCCGCCGGCCATCGACCCGGAGCGCTCCCTCTCCTACTGGGGCGTCGCCAACCCAGCGCCCTTCCCCGGCACCCCGGACTTCCCGAACGGTTCGAGTCGTCCCGGCGCGAACCTCTACACCAACTCGGTCGTGGCCCTCGACACCGCCACCGGGGAGCTGCGCTGGTTCGACCAGGTGCATCCGCACGACATCTTCGACCGTGACCTCGTCCACTCCCTCATCGCCCGACCGGCAGGTCGATCCGAGGTGGTCGTGGGGGCAGGCAAGGGTGCCGTCGTGGTCGGCATCGACCCGGAGACCGGTGCCCGCATGTGGACCACCCCGGTGGGCACTCATCTCAACGACGATCTCGAGGCGCTCTCGGGTCCGACCGAGGTGGCGCCCGGCACGTTCGGGGGCATCCTGACGCCGCCGGCCACCGCCGACGGCGTGGTGTACGCGGCGGTCGTCGACGCACCCGTCGTGCTGAGCCCGGACGAGACGGCCTACTTCGGCGCCGAGCTGGGCGTGAACGACGGGCAGGTGGTCGCCCTCGACGCCACCGACGGCACGATCCTCTGGTCGGTGTCGGTGCCCGGAGACCCCTTGGGCGGCGTGCTGGTCCTCAACGACATGGTGGTCACGGCCACACTCGACGGCCGGCTCGTCGCTCTCGACCGGTCCGACGGCGAGACGGTCTGGCAGAAGGAGGCTCCGGGGGGCCTCAACGGTTGGATGAGCGCCGCCGGCGACCTCCTCGTCGTCCCGGTCGGAAACGCAGATCCCCCGCAGCTGGTCGCCTACCGACTGAGCTGAGGCGACCGCGGCACTAGATTGCTGCACCGGTGCCGGCGAGTCGCCCGGTCGACCAATCCTGAGGGGGATGCCGTGAAGAGCAGAGCAGCCATGTTGTGGAGCAACGACGACACCGGGTGGACGGTGGAGGAGACCGAGATCGACGATCCCCAGGGTCGCGAGCTCCTCGTGCGCAACGTGGCGTCGGGCCTCTGCCATTCCGACGAGCACTTCATCACCGGCGATTTCCCCCTCGCCGGCTTCCCCTACATCGGCGGCCACGAGGGCGCCGGGATCGTCGAGAAGGTGGGTCCCGACGTGCAGGGCTTCGCGCCCGGTGACCACGTCGTGTACTCGTTCGTGGCCGCGTGCGGCATCTGCCCGCTCTGCGCCGACGGCCATTCGAACCTGTGCGACAACGGGGCCGCCATCATGGGTGGGCTCATGCTCGACGGAACGTCGCGCATCCACGCCCGGGGGCAGGACGCCATGGTGATGGCCGGCCTGGGGACGTTCTCCGAGCACTGTGTGGTCCACGAGTGGTCGGCGGTGAAGGTGCTCGACGACCTGCCCCTCGACAAGCTCTGTCTCCTCGGTTGCGGCGCCACCACCGGCTGGGGCTCGGCGGTCTACGCCGCCGAGGTGCGGCCCGGTGACAACGTGGCGGTCGTCGGTGTCGGCGGTCTGGGCTCGGCCGCGGTGCAGGGCGCCCGCCTGGCCGGCGCCGAGCGGATCTTCGCCATCGACCCCGTGGAGTTCAAGCGCGAGACGGCCCAGAAGTTCGGGGCCACCCACACCGCCACCTCGGTGGAGGAGGCCTTCGAGCTCATCCAGCAGGAGACCTGGGGTCGCATGTGCAACAAGGTGATCCTGACCAAGGGCGTCGGTCGGGGCGAGGAGATGGCTGCGGTGATGGGCATCACGTCGAAGCGCGGGCGGGTGGTGCTCACCAACATCCATCCGTGGGACGAGGCCAGCAACAACGTCCCCCTGACCGACATGACGCTCTCGGAGAAGTCGCTCGTGGGCTCGCTGTTCGGGTCGGCCAACCCGCGCTCCGACATCCCCCGACTGGCCGAGCTCTTCCGCAAGGGTCAGCTCGACCTCGACGGCATGATCACCAAGACCTATCCGTTGGAAGGGATCAACGAGGGCTACCAGGACATGCGCGACGGGAAGAACATCCGTGGCGTGATCGTCTTCTAGCCCCGAGGCCTCTCAGGCGGTCGGTGCCGGCTCCCGGGCCGTTCCCTCCGGCTCGGCGGCGGCCCGGTGCCTCGCGGCCGCCGGGCCCTCCACGTTGAGCTTCGGAAGCCATTCCAGCCACGACGGGAACCACCAGGCCCGCTTGCCCAACAGCTCCATCACGGCGGGCACGAGCACCATGCGCACGACCGTCGAGTCGATGAGCACGGCCACTGCCATGCCGAAGCCGATGAGCTTGACCGTCGGACTCGGGTTGGTGATGAACGACGCGAACACGGCGATCATGATGAGCGCCGCCGTCGTGATCACCCGGGCCGTGTTGGCCACACCGAGCACGACCGACGTCCTCGGTTCGTGGGTCATGTCCCACTCCTCGCGGATCCGCGACATGAGGAACACCTCGTAGTCCATCGACAGCCCGAAGAGGATGACGAACATGACGAGGGGAACGAACGAGACGATGGGGATCGTCTCGGTGAGCCCGACGGCCCCCTTGGCCCACCCGAGCTGGAAGACCGCGACCACCACGCCGTAGGCCGCACCGATCGACAGGAGGTTCATGATCGCCGCCTTCAGCGGCACGAGGATCGATCGGAAGACCAGCATGAGCAGGATGAACGATCCGGCCACGACGGCCAGGATCACGATGGGGAGGTACCGCACCACGATCGCCGTCAGGTCGATCACCGTGGCCGTCGCCCCGCCCACGTGGGCGACGAGGTCGGTGCCTGCGGTGGCCTGGTCGAGGTCGCGGCGCAGCGTCTCCACCAGCGCCCGGGTGGCCTCGTCGTCGGGGGCCGTGGTCGGTGTGATCTGGTAGATGACCGCGGTGGTGGCGTTGGCGTCGTTGGGGATCGGCCCCACGGAGTACTCGACGCCGGGCACCGTGTTGGCGGGCTCGAGCGCTCCCAGCACCTTGCTGATGGGGCCCAACTTCTCGATGGCGGCCGAGAAGTCCTCCGGGTTCTCGGTCGGGAGGCCGACGGCCACCACGAGCGGCCCGTTGGTGCCGGGGCCGAAGGCTTCGCTCACCTCGACGAAGGCCTCACGTTGCGAGAGGTTGGTGGGGAGCGACGAGTCGTCGGGGATGCCGAACTGCACCCGCAGGAACGGCGTCGCCAGCAACAACAGGAAGAGCGTGCCCAGCCCGACGGCCAGCCAGGGGCGGCTCGACATCCGGCTGGCGAAACGCCCCCAGAAGGTGGTCCGGGGGTCGACGTCCGGGTCCTCCTTGCCGAAGGGCAGACGGAACCGGTCGATCCTGGCGCCGGCGAAGCCGAGCAGCATCGGCAGCATCGTGCAGGCCGCGACGATCATCGTGCCGACCCCGATGGCGGCGGCCAGGCCGAGCGTCTGCACCAGCGGGATGGGGACCAGCACCAATCCCAGCAGGGCCACGCACACGGTGAGTCCGGCGAACAGTGAGGCCTTGCCGGCCGACGCCATGGCCAGGCCCACTGCCTCGTGGGGGTCGCGTCCCTCGGCGATGAAGGCTCGGTAGCGGGTCATGATCAGCAGCGAGTAGTCGAGGCCGACGCCGATGGAGATCATGAGCGTGACCGGGGGTGCCGCCGACGACACGTCGGTGACCGTGGACAGCAGGGCCACGAGACCGCTGGCGGTGACTGCGCCGAGCAGCGCCGTGGCGATCGGGATGGCCATGCCCCAGAGCGACCCGAAGGCGATGAGCAACAAGATGGCCCCGATGCCGAGCCCGACTTCGTCGGCGTGGTTCGCCCACCACGACACCGGCGCGTTCCAGGTGTTGGCCACGACCCCGCCGATGGCGATCCGCACGTCGCTCGCCGGGAGCCCGTCCACGGCGTTCCGGAGTGCCGAGTACGGGTTCGTGTAGGCGTCGCCCTCCTGGTCGGGCTTCGGAGGGAAGTCCTTCATGAGGTCCGGTAGCGACTTGGCGAACGCGATGGGTGCGTAGGCCACCTGACCGTCGGCCGAGACCGACGGCGGGACGCCCTTGGCGACGGCCGTCGCCGCCTGGGCCTCGGCGGGAGGGAGCGTCCCGGCGACCCGCGCCGAGCGCGGTCTCGGGGTTCGAGGTGAGCGGATCCGCCACCGAGGTGACACCGTCGACCTTGCTCAGCGCGGCCGTCGCCGCCGCGATGGTGGCGGCGTTGGCGGGGTCGGTGAGCGTGCCCTCCGACACGGTGTAGACGACCTGTGCTCTGGCACCGTTCTGCGAGTCGAAGCGCTGCTGCAGCAGTTCGTAGGCGGCCTGGGAGTCGGTGCCGGGGATCCGGAAGTTGTCCGAGAGGGTCTTGCTGTACGCCGCGTTCAGGGCGCCGGCACCCACCAGTGCCACCAGCCAGACCAGCGCCACCCAGCGGTGGTGGCGCGCCACCCAGCGTCCGAGGCGACCGAGGTAGCCCAGCGGAGGGTTCGAGGAGGTGGGGTCGTTCGGCGCGCGGCATGGTCTCCGGGGGAGGGCTCACGAGCGGCAACGCTAGGGATGCCGTTGGTCGGGTCGGGGGATGGCGTGCGTGGGGTCGCCCGCCGTGTGGACCCCGGCGGGGCACGGGGCGCCGGGTACGATCGGGCTGTGATCGTCGACTGCGCCGCGTACGAGCACGGGAAGCGGGTCACCGATCAGCTGCATCTCTCAGAGATCGGCGGTTGGGCCGCACGGCCTGAGACATTCGTCTGGCTCGGTCTGCGCATGCCCTCGGTGGAGGAGCTCGCCGAGGGATTCGCACAGTTCGGTGTGGAGGATCTCGAGGTCGATGAAGTGTTGGCCCCCCACGAGCGGCCCGTCTTCGCCGTCGACGGTGACCAGTCGACACTCGTGTTGCGCACCGCGCACTACAACAACGCACTCGCCGAGGTGAAGCTCGGGGAGCTCTCGGTGATCACGGGCCCGTCGTTCGTCCTGTCCGTGCGTCATGGCCAGGCCAGTCCGCTCTCCGGCACCCGGCGCGAGCTCGAGAACGATCCCGATCAATTGGCTCTCGGTCCGCCCGCCGTCCTCGCCGCCATCGTCAACCGGGTCGTCGAGGACTACCGCCCGGTGCTCGACGCCTTCGAACGAGCGGCTCTCGACATCGAGAAGGAGGTGTTCGCGGAGTCGCTGCGCCGCCCGGTGCAGCGGGTGTACCAGCTCAAGCGGCAGGTTCGTGAGCTCTCGGTCGCCACCGATGCGCTCGACGAGCCGCTCGACCGCCTCATTCGCCGCCGTCGGGTCTTCTGGCCACCCGACGCCATCGCCGAGCTCGAGGAAGCGGCCGACCTGCTCGACCGCAGCGTCAACCGTGCCCGCACGCTGTCGGACCTGCTCACCAGCGCCCTCGACGCCTCGTTGGCCACGATCTCGGTGCAGCAGAACGAGGACATGCGCAAGATCTCGGCGTGGGTGGCGATCGCCGCGGTGCCCACCATGATCGCCGGCATCTACGGCATGAACTTCGAGAACCTTCCCGAACTCGGGTACGAGTACGGCTACTTCGTCGTGATCGGCTTCATGGTGGCCGTGTGCGGCTTCATGTACCGGCGCTTCCGCAAGGCCGGTTGGCTCTGACGACCGAGGAGTTGCGATGAGAGCAGTGCGGTGCCCTGAAGGCGCCCCCACCGTCGTCGATGTGGCCGAGCCGCACGAGGCGGGCGACGAGGTGGTGGTGCACGTGGCCTCGGCCGGCATCTGCGGCTCCGACCTCCACATGCTCGCCTTCGGCCTCCCGCTCACCTTCGGCCACGAGATGGCCGGCCGGCTTTCCGACGGGACCCCTGTGGCGGTCGAGCCTCTGGCTCCCTGTGGCGAGTGCCCCGCGTGTCTCGCTTCGGACTACGCGCGGTGCGTTCTCGGGCCGGCCATCGTGCTCGGCGTCGGCCGCGACGGTGGCATGGCCGAGCAGTGCCTCGTGCCGTCCTCGGCCCTGTCGCGGCTCCCGGCGGGTGTCGATCCCCGTGACGGCAGCCTCGTCGAGCCCTTGGCGGTGGCTGTCCACGGCGTCCGGCGAGGAGGTGTCGAGGCGGCCGATCGGGTGGCCGTGGTCGGAGGCGGGAGCATCGGGCAGACCGCTCTCGTGGCCGCGCAGGCCACCGGGGCGTCCGTCGACCTCGAAGCCCGTCACGACCGTCGAGCGCGAGGCGGCCCAGCGCTTGGGGGCCGGCGGGGTGGAGGGCACCTATGACGTGGTCGTCGAGGCCGCCGGGACGGATTCCGCTCTGGCCCGTGCGATCGATCTGGCCCGCCCCGGGGGCAGGGTGGTGCTGCTGGGCAGTTACTGGGACGGTGACGTCACCATGCCCGGACTCTCCGTCACCATGAAGGAGATCACGCTCGTGCCGGCCACCATGTACGGCCGGGTCGGGCCCTCGCGTGACATCGACGTGGCCGCCACGATCCTGGCGGCGCGACCCGAGTTCGTGGATGCGGTGGTCACCCATCGCTTTCCCCTCGACGCGGCCGTCGAGGCCTTCGCCATCGCTCAGGATCGTGCTGCCGGTGCCATCAAGGTGGTGCTGGAGCCCTGACGCCCCCGGCGGGCGTCGGCGAGGTCGTGCGGCGGCGTTCGCGTCGATCAGCCCACCAGGCGAACGTCAGCCCCACCCCGAGGCAGCAGATGAGGTCGAAGGGCGCCCGTAGCCGGGGCGGGGACACGAAGAACAGGCTCGACACCATGAAGTAGAGCCCGACGCCGATCAGGAGCAGCACCTCCGATGTGCGCCGGCGCACGATCAGTCCGAACCATCCGACGACCGTGACCGCGTAGAACAGAGGAAGCGTGGCTCTGCGGAAGTCGAGGTTCCGTCCGTCGAGGGACTCGGCGAGCTCGTTGTAGGACGGGTCGAGCTCCAGGTAGGCGGCGGTGTTGCGCTGGAGGACCGTGAACAGGTACCCCGGGTTCTCCCGGATCCCTTGCAGCCCCAGTCGTTGCAGCTCCTCGGACCACGCGACCTCATCGCTCTGGAGCAGCTTGAGCTCGTAGGAGTCGAAGAGCGGGTCGCTGGTTGGGTCGACGAAGCGGTCGGCCTCCTGGGCCTGGGGCGACCAGATGGCCGCGAGGTTGAAGCCGTTCGAGGTCACGTAGACCGGTGACCCCATGACGGACCAGTTCCGGGCGATCCAGGGCGTCACGACGAGCAGCGCGATTGCCGCCATGCCGAGCGCCCGCCGCCAGCCGATCTGCCACCACAACCAGAGGCCGAAGAGCAGCACGAGGAACTGGGCGCTGGGGCGGGTCAGGATCAACAGGCCGGTCGCCACACCGGCGATGATCCAACGTCGGTCGCTGAGCGCCAACAGGGCTCCGAGCATCAGCGCCAGTGAGAGCGGCTCGGTGAGCAGCACCACGTCGTTGGCGATCAGCGGTGGGTACAGGGCCACGCACAGTGCGGCGGCTGCAGCTGCTCGAGGACCGCCGAGCCGCCGGGCGAGGAACCACGTGAGGGTCACGACAGCGAGCCCGAGGATCAGGTTGAGGACCTGCCCGACGCGTACCGACTCGCCGAACACCTTCATCGTCCCGGCCAACAGGAAGGGGTAGGCCGGCGGGCGGAATGCCGTGGGTTGGATCTCGATCCACGGGAAGGCCATCGAGAAGCCGAGGCCATCGTTGATGTTGCGGGCCAGGTCGTAGTACTGGAAGGCGTCGCTTCTCGGTGCGTAGTCGCGGATCACGAGGGCGGCGTAGGCGACTCGTGCGATCCCGGCGACGCTCAGCGCCACGACGAGGCTCCACCATCCGTGGAGCCGCAGCGCGCTCCGAGCGGTGGCGGTCATCGGCCGGTCCGGTCAGCCATCAGCGGGGGCGATGGTCTGTCCCGACTCCCGGGGTGATGAACAGCGCGGTGCAGGGGGCGTCGACGTCGGCGGTGTGCCACACGCCGGGTGGGTTCACCACGGCGTCCCCGGTACGCAGCTCCACCGTCGTGACCTCGCCGTCGACCTCCTGGTGCAGTGTGATGGAGCCCGCGGTGCAGACGACGAGCTCTTCTCCGTGCGGGTGGACCTCCCACATCGCCCAGGGGGTGTCGAAGCTGTACATCGACACCAGTCGACCCTCGTGACCGTCCTCTGCGTTCGCCTCGACGTAGCGCTCGTACCACTCCATCGTCCCGTCGAAGGGCTCCTGGGGGACGGCGGTGGCCCCGAGCCCGAGATGGACGGGCACCTCGGGGAGGAGGAACGGCGCGGAGTCGCTCATCCCGTCATCGTGGCAGGTGTCGGGCCCTGGGACGCGACCGTCACGCCGAGAGTGAGGTCGTCGCCGAGGTCGTGGAGGCGTCTGCCTCCTGCTGGGGGTCGGGCAGGTCGGCTTTGCGGCGCACCCACTCGGTCAGCGGTGCGGGCAGCTCGGCGGGGCGATCGCCCCAGTCGTAGAGGACCTTGTCGCGGCCGGCCCAGTCGTGCAGGGCCCGTCGGTGGCGGCCGAGCACGATGGGCAGCAGGCCCAGACCCAGGATGAAGCTGAACGGGTAGACGAGGCCGCGCACGATGGCCTTGCCGGGGCTGATGGGCGAGCCGTCGACGGCCACGACCTTCAGGCCTACGACGCCCTTGCCGACCGAGCGTCCGGTGATGATGAGGCCGACTGCGTAGTAGAGGAAGCTGAAGGCGGCGAAGCCGCCGAAGGCCACGATCCCCGAAGCGGATGACTCGGGCGGCTCGTCGAAGAAGAGGTCGACCAGATAGCCCGCGATCGCGGTGGTCAGGGAGAAGGACACGGCGAGCACGAAGACGTCGATGAGGTAGGCGGCGAGGCGGCTCACACCTCCGGCGGTCTGCCCGGTCATCGTTCCGGCGGCCACGATCTGGTCCTGCTCGCGCTGACGTCGGAACACGCGGGTCACGAGCCCGATGAGGATGGCGTCGAGTCCGACGACCTGGCGCCGGATGGCGTCGATGCTCCGGGCGAACACGCCCTTGCTGGCGTCGCGCACGATCGAGTCGATGTTGGCGCGGGCCATGAGGTCTTCGATGTCGACCCGGTCCAGCATGGCGTCGAGGTCGACCCGCTGCATGAGGGCGTTCAGGTCGATGCGTTGCACCAGCGAGTTGGCGTCGATCCGGTCGAGGAGGGCCTCGATGTCGACGCGGGCCAGGAGCGCGTCCATGTCGACCTTTCCCAGGACCTCGTCGAGGTCGACGCGAGCCAACACGCCCTGCATGTCGACCTTCTGGATCACGGCGTCGATGTCGACTCGCTCGATCACCGCATCGACGTCGACGCGCGAGATCACGTCGTCCACGTCGACGCGTTTCACCACGGCGTCCACATCGACGCGGGAAATGACGGCGTCGACGTCGACTTCGGCCACGAGTTGGTCGACGTCGACCTGGTCGACCACGTCACCCACGTCGACCGCGCCGATGACCGGGGGAACGATGGCGCCGAGGATGCGGTCGATGGGGCCCGGAGGTGTCACCGGGACAGTCTTGCTCGCGTCGGGTCCTGCGCCGCCGTTCGTCCCGTTCGCGGACATCGAAGGCGTCGATCCGGTCGAACCCGTACGCTCGGGTGATGGCCGTCACCACTTCTGCTCTCGGGGCCGACGCCGGCTCCTTCCACCAGTTCCACACCGTCGAACTGCCGCGACTCCTGGCCCAGGGCAACGGTGCGCTGGCGTTCGCCGATGTCGCCCGTCTCGGCACGCTCGGTCTCGCCACGCCGGCCGGGGCGTACACCTACGTGCCCGCCGACGGAACCATCCGGGTGCTCGAGGGCACCGAGCAGGCCGACACGGTCATCGAGATGGACCTCGAGTCGTGGCTCGGTCTGGTCTCCGACCTCGACACCGCACCCGGGCTCTTCTACAGCGGCCGCGTCACGGCCACCCACGGCAAGCCCTTGCGCTTCGTGCGTTGGGAGCCGGGCCTGCGGGCCATGTTCCACGGTCTCCCGGTCTTCGACCCCGAGACGGCCGACCTCCGCGACACCGATGGAAGTGAACTCGACCCCACCCGCTCGTTCACCCTCCACGACGTCGACCGCGAGCCCGAGGCCGTGCGCCACTTCCTGTCGACGGCGGGCTACGTGGTGGTGCGGGAGGTGTTCGGTGCCGACGAGGTGACGGCGTTGCTCGACGACGCGGCGGTGATGCACGAGGAGGCCGTCCCCGGCGACGGTCGTTCGTGGTGGGGACGCAACGACGCCGGCGACGAGGTCCTCACGCGGGTCCTCGACGCGGCGCGGTTCGAGCGCTACCAGGCGTTGGGCGACGACGACCGGGTCCGCCGCCTCGCCGAACTGCCCGTGGAGGGCCTGAAGGCTCGCGATCCCGGTGGCCTCGACAGCCGCACCGTCCTGTGGAAGAAGCCCGACGTCGTCGAGGGGCTGGCCGACCTCCCCTGGCACCGCGACTGCGGTCTCGGCGGCCATGCCCTCAACTGTCCGACGGTGATCATGACGATCTGCCTGACCGAGGGAACCCCCGAGGCGGGCGAGCTCCGGGTGCTCCCCGGATCGCACCGGGGCAGCTTCCCCTTCATCGACGGCCGTGACTCGTCCGCGCCCGCCGGCGTGCCCGTCGAGGTCGCGGCGGGCGACGTCTCGCTGCACTACTCCGACGTGATGCACGCGTCACTGCCGCCCACGTCACCTGAAGGGCCCCATCGCATCAGCGTCCTGATGGCCTTCGTGCCCGACGAGTCCGGCCACCACCGGGGGGGCCGGCACTACAACGACGTCCTGCTCGATTCCGACGACGGTCAGATCGAGCACCTCGGCCGCCGCTTCGAGGACTGAGACCGACCATCGGGCCAGCCATGTCGTCGCCGGTCCTTCTCGTGGCAGCCTCGGGCGGCTAGGCCCGGCCGAGGACGGCGACCAGGAAGTCGCTGTCGGCGGTGAGTGGTCGCAGATCCCACGACGACAGCTCGACCTGCGCGACCAGCCCGGCGGCGGCGGCATCGGCGCGGAACTCGTCGAAGTCGTAGTCGCGTCCCGCGCCGAAGCCGGTCACGATGCGACCGCCGTCGCGGAGGTGACGGCCGAGTCGCGTCAGCACCTCACGCCGGGTGCTCGGCGCCAGGAAGGCCATGACGTTGCCCGCACTCACGATCACGTCGAACCCCTCGTGGATGCCGTGGGCCGCCAGTTCGAGCTCGGCGAGATCGCCGACGATCCAGGTCGGGCCCGGGTGATCCTCTTCGGCAGCGGCGATGAGGATCGGGTCCAGGTCCACCCCGACCACGGTGTGCCCTTTCGCGAACAGCGCCGCCCCGACGCGCCCCGGCCCGCACCCCGCATCGAGGATGCGGGCAGCTCGCGGAGCCATGGCGTCGACCAGTCGGGCCTCACCGTCGAGGTCGTCGCCGTCGGCGGCCAGTTTCCGGAAGCGCTCCACGTACCACGTCGAATGATCGGGATTCCGGGTGGTGAGATCGACCCACTTGCTCTGCTCGGCCATGCGGGCGGACGCTACCCGGGTCCGCCCACGTTGCCGGTACGGGGAGTGTGGAACCGCTGATCTGGACGGGCCCCGGCGACCGCTCGTCCTCAGTCGCTGGTGACCGAGATCGGCACCGGGAGGGCACCGGCCTCGAAGGCGACGGCGAGCGACAGCGCCACGTCCTCGGTCCACTCCGAGGAGTAGATGATCAGGTCGTTCTGGCTGAAGGGCCGGAAGGTCGAGTCGTTCGGTCGTGGGATCGACGCCACCACGATCGTGCCGTCGAAGGTCACCGTGTACGCGCCGCTGGGACAGGTCGTGTCGCGGGAGAAGCACGATCCGGCGAGGGAGTTGAAGGCGTCGAGACCGTCGTCGTCGTCGGCGAGCACCACCTTCACCGCGGGGTCGCCGTTCAGGGTCGTGAGCTGCGAGTCCTCCACTGCGGAACCCGACAGGGCTGACGGCCCGACCTCCCAGATGCCGAGGACCGTCGCCGAGGACGGGTCGGAGAGCTGTTCCGGCGTCTCGATGTCACGCCACTCGAGCACCGACGTCCCGCTCGGGTCGTCCTCAGCAGGTGCGACAGGGGTGGGGATGGTGGCCGGCGGCGCCGTCGTCGTGGTGGTCGTCGGCGCGGTCGTGGTGGTCGTCTCGACGCCGGATGTCGTGCTCGATTCGGTGGATCCCGACTCCGTCGCCGGCGCGTCGGGAGTGGCGTCCACCGGCGCCAATGGTTGGCCGGGCTCCGGCGGGTACTGAACCAGTCCGGGCCGGAAGTAGAGGTCACCCCGGAACGAGAGGTCGGTCACGATCGCCGCCGCCTCAGCGGTGTCGTCCGTCCCGGGGACCGTGATCTCGAGGCCGGTGCCGGCCTCGTCGACGATCACCTCGCTGCCCTCAGCCGACTCGCCCTTGAGCTCGAAGTACTTCGTGAGGCGGCGCTCCATCGTCGTGGCCGCCTGCTCGGCCTCGGTCGGGCTGACCGGTCCGTCGAACGTCGCGGTCACCTCGGCGGTGACGATGGGCACGGTGGTCGCCGTCGTCTCGGTGGTGGACGTCGCTTCTTCGGCATCGTCGTCACTGCTGCATGCAGCTGCGGTGAGGGCCAGCGTGACGACGATGCCGACGATGGCCGCGCGTCCGGCGCGCTTCTTGAGGCTTCCCATGGTGCAGTACTCCCGATCAGACGACGGCGACAACGATGATTCTCGCGCCGTCGGGCCCCCAATCGCGGATGCCGCCGCGGAGAGGTCTCCCGGGGCCGTTCCCATGGGTCCGTCAGCGGTTCGAGCCACGCGGGAGAGCCCTGAGCGGAGGTGGTCCTGTCAGCCGGTGAACGACGGCGCGGCGGCAACCGCAGGGGCTGGGCCGGCGCAGTTCGCCTCGGCCCATGTGGCGAGTCCTTCGACGAACGGGCCGAGCACGTCCTCGATGGACTGGAGCTGCTGCATCTGCTCGGGCGTGGGCTGGCTGCCCTGGGCCTCGATCTCGGCCACGATCGCCCGGATCTCGGTGAAGCCGGCGGCCAGGCCCTCCAGGTCTCCGGCGACCTCGGGCGGCGCCTTGGCGGCGGCCTCCTCGAAGAGCGGGATGACGGCGTCGAGCTGGGCCACGGTCGACGCCGCGGTGTCGGCCGTCGGGTCCCCGAGCGCAGCAACGCCGGCATCGAGCTCCAGCAGGAAGGCGCACACGGCAGGCACGTCGGCCGCCGAGGCGGTCGTGGTCGTGGTCGTCTCCGCGGGGAAGCGGGCGACGATCGTGAACGCAACCGTGCCGCCGTCGTCGCCGACGGTCGCCGAGGACGCGTCGGCGGCATCGCAGGTCACGTCCCCCCTCGCCTCGCACTCGTACGAGACCGTGGCTCCCAGTGCGACGAGCGCGGCGGCGTCCACTCGGCATTCATCGCCGGGCTGGGCGGCGAGTGTGGCGGCAACGGTCGGTGGTGTCGTCACGAGTTCCACGGGGACGACGGCCTCATCGGTCCCGCACGACAGGACCGCGTCGAACGCCTCGCCGGGTCGGGCCTGGTCGATCTCGAGACCGACGCTGACCGGCACCTCCAGCGCCGGAGACTGGGCGAATCCCGGTGACGGGATCAGCAGCGCGGTCAAGATGGACACGACCACGAGGCCGATCTTCGATGCTTCCCGCATCATGTTCCCCCTCCGAGTCGACCTGTCGTGCTGTCGACGTCTCGATGGTCAGGCTAGTTGGCCGGTCTGTTCCAGTGCCGTGCTGCTCGAAGAGACAGGCGAGGGGAGGCGTGGCGTAGGGGATGTCCCGCCGCGCTGGCGGATCAGGTCGACGGTCACCTCGACCTGGCGCATAGCGTGTCCCGTCTCGCTGCACGGATGCCGAGACACGACCTGTCCGCCGGATCGAAGAAGTAGGTGCCAATGATGGATGGGCCCAACATCCTCCTCGTCATGACCGATGAAGAGCGCTACCCGACTCCGTACGAGACGGCCGAGGTGGCGGAGTTCCGCCGCACCCAGCTCACCAGCCGTGAGCGGATCCGTGACGGCGGCGTGGAGCTGCACCGGCACTACGCCGGGTCCACGGCCTGCGTGCCGAGCCGGGCCACCCTCTTCACCGGGCAGTACCCGTCGTTGCACGGGGTCTCCCAGACCGACGGGGTCGCCAAGGGCCCCGACGATCCGGCGATGCGCTGGCTCGACCCCGACGAGGTCCCGACGCTGGGCGACTGGTTCCGTGCCGGCGGCTACCAGACCCACTATCGCGGGAAGTGGCACGTCAGCCACGCCGACCTCCCCGTGCCGGGGACCCACGAGGGGCTGGCGGCGTCGGACGACGACGGGCGGTCGATCCCGGAGGTCGTGGAGGCGTACCGCCGAGCCGATCGACTCGACCCGTTCGGCTTCTCCGGGTGGATCGGACGAGAGCCGCACGGTGCGGCGAAGCAGGACTGCGGCACGGTGCGCGACGGCATCTTCGCCGAGCAGGTCGTCGACCTCTTCGCCGATCTCACCACGGCGGCCAGCGACGGCCCCTGGCTCGCGGTGGCGTCGTTCGTGAACCCTCACGACATCGCCTTCGCCGGTGGCTTCTACGAGCTCCTGCTCGGCTTCCAGGTCGACGACGACACGGTGCCCGACATCCCTGCGGCGCCCTCGCAGAGCGACTCGTTCGCCGGGCGCCCGGCGTGCCAGGAGCTGTTCAAGGAGCTCTGGCCACAGGTGTTGGCTCCGCAGCCCGCGGACAACGACTACCGGCGTCTCTACTACTACCTGCAGAAGCTGGTCGATCAGGCCGTCGGTCGCGTCCTCGACGCACTCGATGCGTCGGGGATGGCCGACGACACGATCGTCGTCTTCACGTCCGATCACGGCGACCTCCTCGGCGCCCACGGAGGCCTGCAGCAGAAGTGGGCCAACGCCTTCGACGAGGCGACCCGCGTGCCCATGGTGGTGAAGGGCCCCGGCATCGCCGCGTCCTCCCGTTGGGCTCACCTCGCCCACGAGCCACGTCGACCTGATCCCGACCCTGCTCGGCCTGGCCGGCATCGACCTCGAGCGAGCTGGGGAAGGGGTTGCCCGTCACCACACCGAGGTACGACCCCTGCCCGGACGCGACCTCAGCGAGGTGCTGACCGGACGGGCCGCGCCCGAGTCGATCGTCGGCCCCGTGTACTTCATGACCGAGGACGACGTCACCAGCGGCCTCACGCAGAACAACGTCCTCACCGGTGAGCCGTTCGGTGCGCTGCCCGCCCCGACATGCATCGAATCGGTGGTCACCAGCCTGCCCACAGGCGCGGACGGCGCGGTCGAGCTCTGGAAGCTGAACCACTACTACGAACGCCTCGACGAGTGGAACGCGGAGCACGGGCTGGCGACCCCCCTCGGGGCTGGTCCCGCCGCGGAGTCCGACTGGGAGCTCCACAACCTCACCGTCGACCCCGACGAGCGCCACAACCGCGTCGATGACGCCCGCGACCCGCTTCGCCAGATGCGAAGCGTGCTCGAGGAGCAGCGTGAGCAGAAGCGGCTCCTGCCCTCGCTCCTGCCCGACGAGCCGGGCTACCGCGCCTGACGGTGACGCCGGGGCGGCACCGGTCTCTCCGCGACGAGAATCGATGCAATGGAACCGATCAGCCGAGGCGCCCTTTCTGAGTCTGCGCGGCGTGGCCTTCGCCGAACGAGGGCCCGGCGCGGTGACGCTGAGGCAGGTCGCCGCCCAGAGCGGTTGCAGCCACCCGCTCGTCGGGCGGTACTTCGGCAGCAAGCACGGACTGGAGCAGGCCGTCGTCGAGGGCCTCGCAGACCGCCTCGGCGTGATCATCTCCGAGGTCGACGGTGGTCCGATCGATCGCTTTGCGGGCCTCCTGCAGGCGTTGCGCCACGATCTGACCGACGTGAAGCTCCTGGTGCGGTGCGCCCTCGGCGATCTCGATGCCGGGCCGATCCTGCCGCCACTCGCGTCGTTCTCCGAAGGGATCGCTCAGGCGCTGGTGGATGAGCCGGGCGGGGGGCCGACCCGGGTGGCAGGTCACTCGCAGGTTGCCGTGTTCGGGGCGATGAGCCTCGCGCTCGGATGGCTGACGCTGGAGCGCTTCCTGGTCGCAGGAGCCGACCTCGGCGCGGTATCGCGAGCGGCCTGCGACGACGCCATGGCCGAGGCCGCCGGCCTCACGGCCTCTCTCTCCCTCGGCTCGTCGAGCTCTGTCCGAACCCGAGGACGCGACCGCTCGGTACATCCACCGTTGGCGGGAGCCTCCAGAAGGGGGGGCCGAGGGACACGAGCCGGCGCGTCGACGTCTCGTCGAGGCGGCCGCGGATCTCTTCGCCGAGAAGGGCCCGGTGGCCTCCTCGACGCGGGAACTCGCCGCGCGAGCCGGTGTGGGGCAACGGGTCATCTACAGGCACTTCGCGTCCAAGGAGGCGCTGTTGTCGGAGGCGCTCGATGCGGTGTGGTCACCCGCCTATTCGGCTGCCGTGGCTCCCGAGGGGCTCGACGTCGATCTCGTGGTCGAACTGGTGCGCCAGCAGTCGCGGGGAGCGCGGATCGTCGCCCGCGCCCTGGTCGACGGCATCGATGTCGATCAGATCCGCGCCCGGTTCCCGATCCTGGAAGCCGGGTTGAGCCTGTTCGACGACATCCCCCGCGCCGACCTGTCGGGGCCCTCCGATCCGCGTGTGGCGGTGGCCGCGTCGGTCGCTCTTGCTCTCGGATCCGCGATCTGGGAGCCGGTGCTCCGTCCCGCCAGTGGCATCGGTCCGGGTGCTCCGCTCGACCGAGCGCTCGCCGATGCCTCCCGCGCCCTGCTGGAACGGGCCGAACCGTCACGGCCCCTCGCCCCATCACGGCGGTGATCGTGGTTCTGGAGCCCGGCCCGTGGGTCGCGTCCGTCTCCCCGTCGGTCGACGAGGCGGCCAGCACGTTGCTCGAGGGGTGACGGCGCAGCCGACCGCCTTGAGATCTGCTCGAGCGGCAGTTCAGCCGGCGGGATTCCGGTGCGAGGGGAGGAGCCGCTTGGCGTCCCGCTCGTCGCCGAGCACGCCTCGGAGACGCTCGAGCACCTCGGGCGCGTCGTCGGAGCGGTTCCTGCGCTCCTCGGGGTCCACGGTGAGGTTGTGCATCTCCCACACCGACTCGGCAGCCGGGCCGGCCGTCGGAGCCTGCTCGATGCCGTGGGCCTCGTCCCACTCGTCGAGTCGCTCGTAGTAGTGGTTCAGCTTCCAGAGCTCCTCGGCGCCCCCGGTTCCGGTCGGCAGCGATGTGATCACCGACTCGACCCGCGAGGGGAACTCGACGGCCTCGAACGGCTCCCCGGTCAGCGGGTTCGACTGGTTCTCGCCCCGGGTGAAGTCGTCCTCGGTCATGAAGTAGAGCGGCGCGGCGACGGTCGCCGTAGCGGCCGAGCCCGTGATCACCCCGCTCAGGTCGCGGCCGGGGAGCGGCTGAGCCTCGGTGTGGTGCCGGGCCGCTCCGGCGGCCGCCTGCTCGAGATCGATCCCGGCCAGGCCGAGAAGGGTCGGGATCAGGTCGATGTGGCTGGTCGGCATGCTGATGCCGTCCGTGCGGGCCTCGACGCCCGGACCGGAGACGAGGAGCGGGACGCGGATCGACTCGTCGAACGCGTTGTACCACTTCTGGACCATGCCGCCGTGAGCGCCGGTGAGGTCACCGTGGTCCGACGTGAACACCACGATGGTGTCGTCGGCCATGCCCGAGTCGTGCAATGCGTCGAGCACCCGTCCGATGGCCCGGTCCGACAGCTTGTGCAGGTAGTAGTAGAGGCGCCGGTAGGCCTCGTCGGGGTGCTGGTCGAAGAGCATCTTCGGCCAGGTGATCGTGAACTGCTCGTGGCAGGCCGGCCGCCCGGCGAACGAGTCGGACTGCGACGGCGCCTCGGGGATGCTGGGCACCGTGTCGTCCGGCGGCCCGAACTTGAGCAGCTGATCCCAGAACATGCCGGCGAACAGGATGTCGTGGGGGTTCACGAACGACGTGACCGCGAGCCACGGGCCGTCGCTGCGGCTCTCCGCCAGCTCGGCGAACATCTGCTCGGCCTGTTCGGCGAAGACGCCATCTCGGACCACGCCGCAGTCGGACTTGGCCGCACCGTGGGGCTCACGGCCGATCCAACCGGAGAAGCCGAAGGGCGCGAGCCGGTCGGCCTTGCGATACGCGTCGACGTTTCCGGTGATGAGCTCGCCTCCGTCGCCGGAGGACATGAGGCCGTCATGGGTCCCGGGGATCAGGAGATCGGCGTGGGAGATGTGCCACTTCCCCCGGTACTGGGTCCGATAGCCGCCGGCGGAGAAGTAGTCGCCCAGCGTCGGCACCGCATCGGGGTCGAGCCACGACACGGCCGGATCCGTCGCCTTCTTCGCGACCCCGTCCGTCTGCGACACGCCGTGCAGTGACGGGTAGTGCCCGGTGAACAGCGTGGCCCGGCTGGCGCTGCAGGCTGTCGACCCGGCGTAGTGACGATGGAACTCGAGGCCTCCGTCACGGATGGACTGCCGCGCCGTGAGCTGGGTTCGCCGGAACTCGACGATCTCATCGGTTTCGTAGGGCGGGGGGTACCGCTCCTCGTCGGTCATGATCAACAAGATGTTGGGGGAGTTCGTCATCGGATGGCTCCACGATCGAGTTGGCGCGCCGGGGATCGGGTGGCGCCGTTGCTGGACATCGGTTCAGATCGGCTCTGACGCCTCGAGGCGGCCGTCGGCGATCGCCTGCCGGAACGTCTCGTAGTCCTCGAGGTTCTGGGAGGCGTACTTCTCGGCGAAGGTGGCGATCGCTCGATCCAGCGAGTCGCCGGCTCCGGCGTAGGCCCGTATGGCTTCCGCGTCACCCGAGCGGGCGTGACCTCGGGCGAGGGTCATCCCGCAGAGCCGAGCGTAGAAGGTGAGTTGGTTGGGGGTGTTGCCCTGGATCTCGACCGATCCCTTCCAGTCCCGGAGCTGTCGCAGGTAGAAGTCGCGCTGGGCCGGCCCGCTGCCGGTGGTCCAGCCGAGGAAGCTGTCGCTCTGGGCCTGGATCAGGCGCTGGCCCTCGACCACCCGGCGCCCGTTGTTGTCGTAGCGGCTGGGAGTGAGGTGCTCTTCCAGGACGGACGGGCCGGCCTCCTTCGCCTGCAGGAACAGCGGGTCGTGCTCGTCGCGACCCTTGAGGAGGAGGATCACGCAGCGGGTGCCGACGCTTCCGACTCCGACCACCTTCAGTCCGACATCGATCAGGTCGTACCGCTCGAGGAAGTGGTGCCGGTGGTCCTCCAACGTCTGCTTGTAGTCCTCGAACGCCGCGATCGCCGCCGCTTCCAGCGCGGGCGCGGCCTCCTGGTCGGGCACGTCGCGCATCCGGAACAGGAGAGGAGCGTCGGTGCGGATTCGGTGCTCGCCGTCGACGAACTCGGTCAGCTTCGAAAGGGCCTGCAGGCTCGTCTTCCGCGTGGCCTGGCGCTGGAAACGGTCGAGTCGTTCGTCCAGATTCTTGCGGTCGATGCCGCTGGCGCCCCGCAGGTCGTCGATGGTGACGTGGTCGTACCAGAGGTCCAGAAGGCCCATGGTGGCGAAATCGGCCGTGGCGTCGCGATAGGCCCGCGAGGCTGCCGACACTGCGGCACGACACTGCTTGGTCGTGAAGCCGAGGTGCTGACCGGCGATCATGAAGCTCGCGGCCAGTCGCTTCAGGTCCCACTCCCACGGGCCGGGCAGTGTCTCGTCGAAGTCGTTCTGGTCGAAGACCAGTCGACGCTCCGGCGACGCGTAGGCGCCGAAGTTGGAGAGATGCGCATCGCCTGACAGCTGTGCCTCGAGCCCTGACGTCGGCGTCGACGCGAGGTCCGCTGCCATGATCCTGGCCGCCCCTCGGAAGAAGGTGAACGGAGAGACCTGCATCCGGGCGCGGCGCACAGGTATGAGCCAGGGCACACGGTCGAGGTTCTGCTCCTCGAGCTGCACCACCGGATCGGGACGGTTCGCTGATGGCTGCCAGTCGGCGTGCGACGAACGCGGCGCGGTCGAGCGGCCGGCCCGTCCTCGCTCGGTTCGCTCGGCCATGGACATCCGAGCCGCCATCTTCACTCCTGCTGGTGCTGTTGTCGGTCGGGAGGGCTCGAGGGTCTCGAGGCGCAGACGTTACCGGTTGACGACATCAGTCATCATGTCGGGCGCATCCATGTCGACCGGGCGCAGATCGCGGCCCCGACCGTCAGGCGTGTGCCGCCGGTAGTTCCGCTTTCCGGCCCCGCAGCACCGCCACCACCGCAGCCGTCAGCAGGTGGGCAGTGACAACAGCGATCACCACCGGGGCCGTCGTGAGGGGTCCGAGACCGATCGACAGCACCGCGATGAAGGTCAGTCCGATCGGGGCCTTGATCGTCGCGCCGGGCACGGCCGCCAGCATGGCGCCGACGGCGATGGCGTAGGGGATGTCGGGGAAGGCGAGGTGGATCATCACGCCGGCCGTCCCGCCCACGAACAGCATCGGGAGGACGTTGCCGCCGATGAACCCGGTCGCGAGGCTCAGGGCCATCGCCAGCATCTTCCCGACGACGACGGCGGCGAGCAACCAGAGGCTTATCGACGCGGAGTTGTCGATCACAGCGGTGAGCTGGTCGTTGCCCGCGCCGACGGTGAGGGGAAGGGCCACGGCGATGAGGCCGACCGCGGCGCCGCCGACGGCTCCGCGCACGAACCGGTTCGGCACCTTCCCTGCGGCTGCCTGGACCAGCTTGACGATGATGACGAAGCCGATCATCAGGGCGCTCGCGGTGATGCCGAGGCCGATGCCCATGACGAGTTGCCAGTTGCTGTACTCCTCGACGGGGATGGCGAAGCTGTTGAGGAACGTCGTGCCGACCGCCCCGAAGAACACGGCGAAGGCGGCGGTAGCGGCGATCAGCTGCGCCAGGATCCCCTCCATGTAGCGGTCCTTGGGGATCGGCGCCAGCTCGCTGACGATGAGGGTGCCGAGCCCGGGTGACGTGAAGGCGCCGCCGAAGCCGCCGGAGATCCCCGCCATCGTGGCATCGAGGCGGGCCTGCTCGTCACCGGGCCACCGTCGTGACGCGATCCACGAGCCGAGGCCGCCGCCCATCATGACCAGTGCGAACGACGGGCCGAGGCTGGCTCCGGCGACGGCCGACACCGCCGCCAGTCCCACCCATGACAGCGCAACCCGATGGTCGACCTCGCCCGACTCGATGACGGCGACGCCGCCCGGGACGTGGTCGGTGGTCTTCCACCACCCGCGCAGCGCAGTGACGAGCAGTCCTCCGGCCGCGGTGAAGGCGACCCACCACCAGTCGCCGGACCAGGCGTCGATTCGAGGGTCACCGAAGACCAGCTCCGTCAGCTTGCCGGTGACTCCCAGGTACGCGAGCCCGAGCAGCCCCACGACGAGGCCCATGGCGCCCGAGATCACCAGGAGCTGGCGGTACCACGGCTTGTCGATCGGCAGTGGGGTTGCCATCGTGGATCCCTTCAGTGACCGTGCTGGTCACTCGCTCGGTGGAGGTGGGCGAAGAGCGACGTGCATCTCGACCGCGGCTTCGATGTTGTCGTGGACGTGGTCCCGGTCGATGAGCTCGAAGAAGCCGTCACGTTCCAGGACGTCGACGACCTGCGGCTTCACCCGGGCGAGGTGCAGGTCGATGCCATGGTCGATGCCGGCCTGGGCGATGGCCATCAGAACGTCGGCGCCCTCGGTGTCGATGAAGTTGACGCCTTCCATGCTGAGGATCACGCCGTCGAGCCCCGTGGGCATCTCCACCCGGATCTGTCGTAGCCGGTCGGACAGCGCATCGGCGTTGACGAAGAAGAGGCCACCGTCGAAGCGCAGGATCTTCAATCCGGGGATCGTCTCGCAGTCGTCGTGCCGTTCGAGGTCGTAGAAGGCGTCGGTTCCCGGCTTGCGCCCGAGCTCCGGGATGTAGGGCAGCGCCGAGACGGCGACGAGCCAGATGATCGAGATGCCGACACCGATGAACACCCCCGGGAGGATGCCGAACGTCATCACGCCGAGCAGGGCGGCCAGCGCGGCCGCGAACTCGTAGGGCTTGACCAGGAGCAGCCGCTTCATCTCGCCGACGTTCATCATCCCCAGCGTCACCGCTTCGATGATGATCGCCCCGAGGACCGCTTCGGGCAGCTCGGAGAAGATCGGGGCGAGGAAGAGCAGGGTCAGGATGACGAATCCCGCCTGGGCGAGGCTCGAGACCTGGGACCGGGCCCCGGCGCCGTCGTTGACGGGGCTCTTGGAGAGGCTGCCGTTGTCGAAGATCCCCTGGAAGACGCTGGAGGACACGTTCGACATGCCCTGGGCGAGCAGCTCCTGGTTCACGTCGACCCGGTAGTTGTGCTTGGTCGCGTACTGACGCACGCCGGCGGTCGTCACCGAGAACCCGATGAGGACCAGGCCGACGGCCGCGCCGATGACCACGGCCCAGTTGTCGAAGATGAGCTGGATGTCGGGGATCGACGGGCTCGGGAGTCCGCGGGGGACCTCGGCGATGAGCTCGACGCCACGGTCACCGAGGTCCACACGACGGTCACGGCGATGCCGAGCACCACGGCGACCAGCTCCGCTGGCACCTTCGGTGCCAGGAACTTGAGGCCGAACAACAGCACCAGGGCCGCGAGCCCGACGATGACCGTGGTCCCGCTCGCGTCGGGGAGGCTCGCCACCCAGTCCCACAGCTTCTGCCAGGTGTTCGAGCCGGTCTTCTCGGTTCCCGTGAGCTTGAACAGCTCACCCGAGACCACGTTGATGGCGACGCCGAAGATGAAGCCGGTCAGCACGGCGGCCGAGAGGAACTCCGCGATCCAGCCCATCTTGAGCACCGCCATCACGACGAACAGCGCACCGGCGACCAAGACGATGGCGGTCGCGATGGCCACAGCGTCCTGCGATCCAGCCGCTGCGATCGAGACCACTGCGGCACCGAGCACCGGGGCTGTCGCAGAGCCCGGACCCTGCACCAGTTGCCTGGAGGTGGTGAACAGTGCGAACACGATCATGCCGAACGCGGCGGCGTACAGGCCGTTCTGGACGGGGACACCGCTGAGGGATGCGTAGCCGAGCGAGGTTGGCACCATCAGCGCCCACACCGACAGCCCGGCGATCACGTCGCTCTTCAACCATGACCGCTGGTACTGCGGCAACCAGGTCAGGATCGGGATGAATCGCCTGATCGCACCCGGCTGT
>CAVYED010000003.1:0-126595 GCA_963767615.1 uncultured Iamiaceae bacterium
CAGTCCCGCGATCAGCTGCGGGTGGCGGGCGTCGATCTCCTCACACGTCAGCCGACGGGGCTCTCCGGGCAGCGTGACCAGACCGAGGTTGCCCGAGGCCAGCACGATCGGCGCGCCCGACGAGGCGCCGGGGCTGGAGAGCTCCTCGTCACGGCCCCTGGCCCGGCGCAACCACGCCGAGGACTCGGTGCGCCCCTCCTCGGCGTCAGGGTCACCCGACGCGGCCTCGCCGCACAGCCGGGCGACCAGCTCGGCCAGCGACTCGCCGGTGCGCTCCTTGAACGTCGCTCCCTGCGTCTGGCCGTGATCGGAGAGGATCACCAGGTGGTACGGGCGGGGCGCCCACCGGATGGCGCGGTCGATGCGGCCGATCTGGCGGTCGAGGTCGCGCAGCACCGCCATCGTGTCGGCGCGCTCCGGGCCGGAATGGTGCGAGACCTCGTCGTAGCCGAGCAGGTCGACGTAGATGGCGGCGCGCCCCTCGCAGATGTCGTTCAGGACGCCGTTCACGCACACGTCGCGACTGATCACCGTCGTGAACGCACGCAGCAGCAGCGCGTAGGTCCGGCTGCGGGGCACCCGCGGTTCCACCCCTCGACGGCGTTGGTCACGCGCCGCCGTGCGCTCGCGGGCGATCTCGACCACCACCGCGACGAGGGTCCGCGCCGCCTGTTGCGGACGCGAGAAGTACCCCATGTACCCGGCCCCGATGCGGCCCTCCTTGGTCTTGGCGACGCTGCTCATGGTGAGCGCCGCCCGCTCGGCGTCACCGGAGAAGAGGTTGCCGTAGCTCGAACCGTCATGGGCCAGCAGGCCCTGCCCGTCGGAGTGACGGGCCTCGATCGCCGCGGCCGACTCGGGCCGGTTGGAGACGACGACCTTGCCGGTGGTCTTGTCGACCCAACGAAACGCCGGCATGTCGGCCACCGACCCGTGCAGGATGCCGCACTGGCTCACACCGGTCTGCGACGACCAACCGGTCTCCCACCCCACCAACTCGTAGCGGCCCTCGGCCAGCCAGCGGTGCAGGGTCGGCACGTCGCCGGAACGCAGGGCCCGGTCGAGAACGGGCCTGGCCAGCCCGTCGACCTGCACGAACACGATTCCTGGCACCGCGACGTCATCGTGGCGTTTCCGGGATCGGCGGGTCACCCGGCGGGCCATCGACTGGTCGAACCACGCGTCGTCGTCGAAGGCCAGAGCCGTTGCCGCCAACGTGGAGATCAGAGCCAGGCCGATCACCACGGCCACCGCCGTCCAGAACCCCTCGAGCTCGATGCCCGGCAACAGGTCGAGCACGAAGGTCACGAGAATGGCGTCGAGCACGATGGCGCCGATCCCGAGCGTGAGCACCGAGAGAGGGACGACGATCACGGCCAGGGCCGGCCACACGACGGCGTTGACCAGGCCCACGACGAATCCGGCGAGGAGCGCGTCGGCGGGGCTGTCGATGGTGAAGCCGTCGAGCAACCAGGCCAACACCCACAGCGACGCCGCGGTGACGATCGTGACGACGATGCTGCGCCAGATCACCTGGCGCCATGGGGGTCGCAGTGAGGGCGCACGGACGATGCCCGACACATCGGTGGCGTCGGTGGGGTCGGCCGTCATGGTCAGGTCCGGTCGGCCGGAGCGTCACGGGCGGGATCGCCCGGCGTCCCCGACGGCGAGGACAGGACCATCGCCCCGCCGGGCTGGAGGACCTGCAGCAGATCGGCGCCACCGGCGCGGCGCAGATCGGACTCGAAGCGCTCCACGGGATCGCGGAGCCACGGCGGTGGACGGTGCGGCACGCGGATCGAGCTGTAGGTGCCCCAGTGGATGGGCACCACCAAACGGGGCTGCACGAGCTCGGTGGCCCGCACGGCACGCCGCGGATCGAGGTGACCCTCGCCGACCGTCTCGCCCCACCCTCCGATGGGGAACAGGGCGACGTCGATGCCGTCGAGCGACGCCATCTGCTCGAACAGGTCGGTGTCACCCGGGAAGTACACCGACCCTTCGTCGGCGCGCAGGACGTAGCCAACGGCGTCGGCCGCCATCGTCGTGTGCGGGCCCCGGCGACCGCTGTGCACGGCCGGCACGGTCTCGATGGTGAGCCGTCCGATGTCCGTCGTGGCGCCGGCGACGGTCTCGCGGACATGGCGGAAGCCCCGCCGGCGCAGGAACGACGCGGCGCCCGTGGGCACGATCAACGCCACGTCGCGTCCGAGCAGACGCAGCGACGGTACGTGCAGGTGGTCCATGTGCAGGTGGGAGATGAGCACGACGTCCGGCGTGCCCAGCGCGGCGGGGTCGAGGTGGTGGTGGCGGCGGAGGTGCGCCACCCGGCGGGTGAGCGCCGGGTCGGTCATGACCCGCACGCCCCCGAGTTCGATCACGACGCTGGCATGGCCGAGCCAGGTCACCACCGGCGACGCCTCGCCGGATTCCCTCCCGAACGCGCCCGATCGGCCATCGACTGGTCGCGGATCGGGCGTCACGCCTGCATCGTACGGGTCGGCCCCCGATGGTCGACCCGCAGGTCGTGCGACCGCACCGACATCGCGGTCGGAGCCTTCGTCGGGCGGGGCTCAGAAGTGACGACGCGCCGCGAGGCCCGGTGAGATGCCCGTCGGGTCGGCCGCGGAGGTCCGTCGTTCCGCGCGCCCGGCCACGCGGGAGCGTCGGGCGCTCGCGCTGTGCCTCGCCCCCGAGCGATAGACATCCTGTGACGCAGACCTGCGCTGCGCGCCGCTCGGCTGGGGCCGTCGGCGGTTGGTGCGGGTCCGGTGCACAACCGAGAGCACGAGATGAGGGGACGAACATGTCGACGCCGAGTGGGAACGGTCCGGGCGAGGAGCGGGCAGGTCCGCTCACGGGCGTGAAGGTGCTCGACCTGTCGATCGCCCTCACCGGCCCGTACGCCGTGGCGCTGCTGGCCGACCAGGGGGCCGAGGTGGTCAAGGTGGAACGACCGGGCATCGGCGACATCGCCCGCTGGGTCGGCGTGGCCGTCAACAACATGAGCGCCTTCTACCTGGCCTGCAACCGGGGCAAGCGGTGCATCGCCGTCGACCTGTCGACCGACGAGGGCCGGGGGATCGTGATGCAGTTGGCCGCCGAGGCCGACGTGGTGGTGCAGAACTTCCGTCCCGGGGTGGTCGACCGGCTCGGGCTGGGCTACGACGACGTCCGCGCCGTCAACCCCGACGTGATCTACGCGTCCATCTCCGGGTACGGGCCGGTGGGCCCGTACCGCGACCGCAGCGCCTACGACACCTCGATCCAGGCCTACGCCGGGTTCGCGGCCAACCAGGCCGATCCCAACGGCGGCCCGCCCACGTTCCTGCGCCAGAACGGCGCCGACAAGGTGAGCGCCCTGTTCGCCAGCCAGGCCATCACCGCCGCCCTGTTCGCCCGCGCCACCGGTCGGGGCGGCCAGCACCTCGAGATGGGCATGGCCGACGCCTGCGTCTCGTTCCTGTGGGCGGAGTCGGCGGGCAACGAGGTGCTGTTGGAGTCCGACGGCAGCATGCCCTCGAGCTTCAACGCCGGCTTCCAGCCGATGCGGTTCCTCGACGGGTGGGGCATCGTGGTGCCCACCACCGACGCCGACTTCGCCGGCATGTGCAAGGCCCTCGACGTCGCCGGCTGGGACGACCCCCGCATCAAGACCGTGGCCGAGCGGCGCAAGAACCGCGACGTGCTCGAACCGGTGATGGACATGTGTTACGCGATGGCGGCCAACCTCACCCAGGCCGAGGCGATCGCCCGTTTCGAGCGTGAGCGGGTGGCGTTCGCCATGGTCCTGTCGGCCGCCGAGATCGTCGACGATCCCCACGCCGTGGCCATCGAGATGTTCACCGAGTTCGAGCATCCGGTCGTGGGCCGGGCTCGTCTCCCCCGCCATCCGACGGACTTCCACGGCACCCCGGCGGCGCTCGGTGGGCCGGCACCGGCCCTCGGCCAGCACACCGATCAGGTGCTCGCCGAGCTCGGGCTGGGCGACCGCGTCGCCGCGCTGCGCGAATCCGGCGTCGTGGCCTGAGCCCGGTCAGAGCGGTGACGACGCGGCGGAAGGCCTCGGTGAGCCGCCCGTCGGGCAGGCCGTGTCGGGTCGTCGTCTCGCGGGCCCAGTCGCCCAGGAAGCCGGCGAGGTCGTCGATCCAGGCCACCTGGCTGGCGTGGGCGGAGAGGGCGGCGACCTTGTGGTCGAAGACGTCGGTGATGTCGACGAAGAGATCGGCCGGCTCGAGCCCGACGATCCACACCTCGGGCACGGCGTGAGGCTCGAGGCCCTCCATCACCAGGTTCGTGTGGGCATGAGGGTTGCGGGCGTCGGGGTAGACGGCGCTGATGGTGGCCTCGGCGACGGCGAGGTGATCGGGATGGCTGGCGTAGATGCGGTCGTAGCGCCGCTCGGGCGACTGCTGCAGCACCAGGTCGGGCCGCACGGTGCGGATCTGGGCGCTGATGCAGCGGCGCAGCTCGAGGTCGGCGACGAGGTGGCCGTCGGGCAGTCCGAGGAAGCGCACGTCGTGGACGCCCACGGCCTCGGCCGCCGCCCGCTGCTCCTTCTCGCGCAGGACCGCCAGCTCGGACCGGTCGAGGTCCTCGGGCGGGCCGGCCTCCCCGGAGGTGGCGATGGCGTACACCACCTCGGTGCCCGCTGCGGTCAGCGCCGCCACGGTTCCCGACATGCCGAAGTCGATGTCATCGGGATGGGCCACCACGACGAGGGCACGACCGGGCGGCTGCGAGAGGTCGACGAACTGGGGGGTCTCCACCGGTCGGAGGCTACCGAGCGTGCCCGACCCCTCCGTCCCGACCCGTCCCCGCGCCCTCCCGTCCCGCCCCGCCCCCCGGCCTCCCCGGTCCCCGTCCTTCCCAGCGCCCTCCCGGTCCCCGTCCTTCCCCGAACTGTGAGTGGATCCGCCGAACAGAGCCTGCAGATCCACTCACAGTTCGGGAGATCAGGGGTTGTCGAGCGGTCGGGCCTGCTCTTCGACCTCGAGCCACAGGGGGCGGCCGATGGGCTGGCGGGCCTCTTCGGCGAGCTGGGCGACGAGACCGGCGGTGCGGGCGATGAGCACGAAGCCGCGGACGCTGTCGGGGGGCACGCCGAGGTCGACCAGCACCGCTCCCCCTGCGCCCGCCCCGTTGATCGGGAGCCGCCGCCCCCTCGTGCGCTCCTGGGCGTCGGCGACGAGGTCGAGGAGGCGCAAGTGCGGGCCGAGCAGGCCCTCTTCCTCGGCGAGCTCGTAGAGGCGGGGGGTGCGGGGGTCCGTGTCGCGGTGTACTGGGTGGCCCAGTCCGGGCACGCGCTCCCCTGCAGCGTGCCTGGCCGCCACCGCCTCGTCGGCGATGGCCCGCAGAGTCGCCTCGTCGAGGTCGGCGGGGTCGTGGCCGTGCAACGCCTGAGCCAGGAACTGGGCGGTGTCGCCCGCCGGGCCGAGGAAGACGCTGCCCGCCCCGAGCAGCCCGGCCGCCACCGCCCCCTGGATCGCCTCGGGGGCACCCGTGTAGGTGAGCCGGGCCGCGAGGGCGCTCGGGGTGAGACCGTGGTCGGCCAGCGAGACGAGCACGGCGTCGAGCAGGCGGCGTTCGCCCGGGGTCGGCTCGCGCCCGACGAGCAGCAGGTAGGCCAGCTCGGTGAGCGACAGCCGTCCCATCACCTCCGAGGGCAGGTCGCGGCCGGCCACGGTGATCGAGTCGGGGGTCGCCGAACCGATCGAGGTCCGTACGTAGTCGAAGGGCTCAGGCACTGCCGGCTCCGTTCTCCATGTCGATCTCCTCTGCGGTCCGCTCGACCGGCAGGAGGTGCTTGGCCAGGCGTCCGGTGGGGGTGTGGGGCAGATCGGTGACGATCTCGTAGTACCGGGGCACCTTGAACCGGGCGAGCCTGTCACGGGCGAAGCCGTCGAGCTCCGTCGGGTCGACGACGCGACCCGCCCCGGGCACGACGAAGGCCTTGACGTCCTGTTCCGAGAGGTCCGAGGCGACACCGATCACCGCGACCTCGCCGACGTCGGGGTGCTCCTCGAGGGTCATCTCGACCTCCGTCGGGGAGAGGTTCTCGCCTCGACGGCGGATCACCTCCTTGCGACGACCGACGAAGGTGAAGGTGCCGTCGTGGTTGTCGGTCACGAGGTCACCCGTTCGCAGCCAGCCGTCGACGAGGACGGCGGCGGTCTCGTCGGGCATCTCGAAGTAGCCGCGCATGATCGTGGGGTTGCGCAGCTCGAGCTCGCCCACGCCGTCGGCGTCGGCGTCATGGACCCGGGCATCGTTGACGTGCCCCAGCTCGGGATGTTGGCGGGCGGCCCCGAGGGTTCCGTAGGGCCGGGTGCCATGGGACCAGATCAGCCCGTAGGTGGACTCGGACATGCCGTAGCCGCAGACGAGCTCGATGCCGAACCGGCGCTCGATCTCCTCCTGGCGTTCCCGGGTGGGCGACGGCCCGGTGTAGGAGAGGCGCAGCGGGTTGTCGGCGTCGTCGGGGCGCTCGGGCTGGCGCATGAGGATCTCGAGCATGGCGCCGATCGAGTTGAACTCCGTCGCCTCGAAGCGTCGGGCGTCGTCGAGGAAACGGCTGGCCGAGAAGCCGGGGAGCAGGACCAGCCCGGCCCGGGCGGCGACCGATCCGAGCGTCGAGTAGGCCCGGGCGTTCACGTGGAAGAGAGGCAGCGAGGTCATCAGCCGGTCGTCGGCGCTGAGACGCATCCAGTGGGGGAAGCCCTCGCCGGCCATGACGTAGGCGACGTGGGTCTGCATGACCAGCTTCGAGCGACCCGTGGTGCCCGAGGTCGGCAACATGACGGCCACGTCGTCGGGTGCTCGTGTCGCGGGGCCCTGCCCGTCGGGCTGGCCGTGGAACGTTTCGGCCACCTCGACGACGTCGGTGCTCCATCCGGCCTCGGTCGCGGCTGCGACGATCGTGGTGCGGAGGCCGGCGTCGGTGACGACGAGCCGGGGCCGGACCTGGCTGACGAGGCCGGCCAGTTCGGCGCCCGCGGAACGGGGGTTGACCGGTACCTCGACGGCTCCGACCTCCATCAGCGCCAGCCAGTTCAGCAGGTACTCCGGCAGGTTCCGGCAGGTGACGAGGACACGGTCGCCCGGGCCGACTCCCCGACTGCGGTACCAGGCCGCGGCCCGCTCGATGCGGTCGAGCGCCTCTCCGAAGGTGAGCACGAGGTCCTCGGCCACGAGCCACCGCGAGTCGGAGGCGTCGTCGACCGCCCGGCGGAACAGGGTGGGGATGGTCCGGCGCATCGACGGAGTGTTCGACATGTCGCCCCGCGGCGCAAGGCGTCGCGGTGGTGTGATGGCCCTGGCGGCCGGGGCGGATCCCGGCGCTCCTCCACCGCTGGTCGCGGCGGCGACCGGCCGGCCGTCGGAGGGATCGACGCAATGGGGTCGGTGGACCCTGCCCGTCCGAGCCTGTCGTTCCTACGGTGGACGTAGAGACAAAGGCCTGCGGGAACTGGTTTCGCAGGGCTGAGAGGCTGGCGTGATGACTCGCCTCCGGGCACGTCCGGTGATGGTCGGGCTGTTCGCGATCGGTCTGTTCGTGATGGGCCTGTTCATGATCGGCGGGTGCGGCTCGGTTGATGACGTGTCCACCGACGCCGTCACCACGATCGAGGCAACCACCACCATGCCCACGACCGTCACACCTCCGGTCCCCGGTGGGCGAAACCCGCCCTACGAGGGGAACTTGCTGGGCCCGGCGGTGGCCATCGTCGGTGACTCGCTGCTCACCGACGACTTCGCCGGCGGTCCCCTCGAGGAGATGCTCCGCCCCGACCACCAGACGTCGCGGGTCGCGCAGTCCGGGGTTCGTGCCGACGAGATGGTGGCAACGGCGCAGGACTGGTACGACGGCGCCGACATCGCCGTCGTCGGCCTGGGCGCCAACGACTCGGGCGCCATCCTCAACGGCGAGTGGACCCTGCCGCAGACGTTCGAGGCCTTCACCCAGATCCGCGACGCGTTCAGCCAGGCGGGCTGCATCGTCTACGTCACCATCGACGAGAACGCCCCCTGCTACGACTGCGACATCGCCGCGGAGATCGACGACTGGTGGCGGGTCCAGGCCCTCCTCGACGCGGAGCGGATCAGGATCGCCGACTGGTCGGCGGCAGTGAACGAGGCAGGTGGGTGGGAGGTGTGGAGCCGCGATGGCCTCCACCAGACCGACGACGGTCGCCAGTTCATGGCCGAGGTCATCGCCTCGGCGGTGCGCAGCTGCAGCTAGCGGGCCCGCTCGGAGAGCAGTGACGAGGAGCTAGCCGGCCACCACGGATGCGGTGTCCATGGGGTCGTGGTGCGCCCGTCGCGCCGGGGGCGGGCCGCCGACATACGCCTCGAAGAAGCGGGCCTCGGAATCGTCGTCGCCGATCAGCAACAGGTCGCACTCCGCCACCAGGCGGGTGTCGGGTTGAGCCGGTTCGAAGTGCTCCTCGGTGACGGCGATGGCCACGACCGTGCAACCGGTCCGCTCCCGGATGCGGGCGTCGCGCACCGACCGGCCGACGAGTTCGGACGGCACCGCCACCTGGAAGACATCGAGGCCGTCGGCCAGCTGCAGGGTGTTGTCGGTGCTCAAGAGGTTCCAGATGGCGCTGGCCCCGGCGGAGGCGTAGGAGAGCACGGCGTCGGCGCCGGCGCGGTGGAGGGTGGAGACGTTGCGATCGAGCCGGGCCCGGCTGATGATCTGCATCTCGGGGCGCAGCTTGCGGCAGTAGATCGTGAGGTACACGTTCACGTCGTCGTCGTGGGTGGTGACGATCGTGGCCCTCGACTCGTTGATGCCGGCCTCTTCGAGCACCGACAGCTCGGCGGCGTCCCCGACGACGTACAGCGACGGGTCGCCGACGCGTTCGGGGAGCTGCTCGACGATCCGGTGGGGGATGCCGGCCGCCGCGAGGGTCTGGCCCGCGGCCCGTCCGACGCGACCTCCACCGATGACGAGGACGGGGGCATCGGCTCGCACCGCCTCGCCGTAGTGACGGTCCCACCGGTCGAGCTGTTCGCGGGTGCCGGCGAGGACGATCGTGTCGTGGGTTCCGAGCACGGTGGTCGCCCGCGCCACGGAGAGCTCACCTCGGTCCCACACGCCGGCCACGGTGAGGTCGGTGGTGCGACGGATGCCGGAGTCGAGGAGCGTGGAGCCGACGAGGCGCCGGGGGGCCGTGGCCTCGGCGATCAACAAGTCGCCGAACTCGCCGATCACGACACTGCGACCTCCCGGGTTGAGGACCCGCCGGGCGAGGGCTCGCCCGAGCATGTCGCCGAGCTCGAGGACGTGGTCGCAACCGGCGAGGGCGAGGATGTCGGCCGACGCATGACGGTTGGCGGTGGCCACGATGGGCACCCGGTCGGAGATCTCCTGGACGGTGAAGGCCACGTTGGTGTTGGTGGTGTCGCCCCGGGTGGTCACGACCATGGCGGCCCGGTCGATTCGGGCGGCACGGAAGGTCGCGGGGTCGTCGAGCGCGCCGACCATGACCCGGAAGCCCTCGTCGTGGAGGCGCAGGGCGTGGTCCACGTCGTCGATCACTGCGGCGTAGGAGATCCCGGCCTGTTCGAGCCGCCGGACGAGCGACTCCTCGATCGGCCCGATGCCGGTGAGCACGACGTGGCCGGCGGTGTCCTTCGGGAGCTGGCGGGGGGCCCGGGCGCGCTGGCGGGCCTCCATCCACGGGACGAACACGAACTGGATGAAGGTGAACGGCAACAGCACGAGGATGAAGACCGAGCCCGAGACGAGGACGAGCACGGAGAACAGCCGGCCGATGTCGGACTCGAAGGTGATGTCGCCGAAGCCGAGCGTGGACATGGTGACCACGGTCCAGTAGATGGCGGTGGCCCAGCTGTGGCGCTGGCCTTCCCACTCCATGATCACGTGGAAGACCGAGCTGTAGATCGCCACGATCACCACGAACACCGCGACGAGGACGCCGAGCACCCGCATGTTGCGGCGGCCGTCGGGGCGGGCGAAGTAGCTGAAGATGGCGCCGAAGGACTTCACCCGACGGCCGCCGCTCTGGCCCCACGGGACACGATGGCGATCGTTCGGGGTCGATCGGCTGTTCGGCTCCCCGCCGACCGCTGCCGGGCGAGGGCCGGTCGCGACAACCGTCTCAGCTCGGCCATCGTCGAAGTCTGACACCGCTCCGATGGCCCTGATGGGTCGGCCGTGTTTCCCGCCCCTGCGTTCGGGGTGCTCGGGCCACCTCGTCGCTCCCCCGCCACCCCGAGCGGGGCGTGGCCGGAGGCGGCATGCTCTGCGGGCGACGGCACCGCCGTGCGGTCGCATCCACGACGCCGAGACGGGACGACACCACCATGGTCGAGCGCATCGCCTACGACGAGTTCGCCTACTTCCAGGACAACGCCGCCGAGTACGGGATCGCCTACGACGGTCCCCCGACCGTGCGCCGGGAGCGGATGGGGGTGGCGCCCGGTCGGCACCTCTCCGCGCTCGTGTGGGGAGCCACCGCGCCGGAGTTGGTGCTGCTCCACGGTGGAGCCCAGAACGCCCACACCTGGGACACCGTCGCCCTGGCGCTGGGCCGGCCACTGCTCGCGGTCGATCTTCCGGGACACGGGCACTCCGACGGCGGCATCCAGGGGAGCCTCGACGTGGCCCGCAACGCCGACGACGTCGCCACGGTCGTGCGCGCCCTCGCCCCCGACGCCGCCGCGGTGGTCGGCATGTCCCTCGGGGGGATGACCGCGTTGGCGCTCGCCGACCGACACCCTGATCTCGTCCGCCGACTGGTGCTGGTCGACGTCACCCCCGGGGTGGACGGACCGAAGGCCCAGTCGATCGTGCAGTTCATCGACGGCCCCGAGAGCTTCCCGAGCTTCGAGGACCTGCTGGCCCGAACCATCGAGTTCAACCCCACCCGCACCGAGTCGTCGCTGCGACGGGGGATCCTCCACAACGCAGAGCAGCAGGAGGACGGGACCTGGGTGTGGCGTTATCGGCGATTCCGGGAGGAGGGGGAGGTCGGCGCCCATCCGGAGTTCACGGACCTGTGGGCGGCGATCTCACGGCTCTCGGTGCCGCTGATGCTGGTGCGGGGGATGCGCGAGCAGTCGGTGGTCGACGACGCCGACGAAGCCGAGCTCCTGCGTCGTCAGCCGGCCGCCCGGGTGGAACACGTCGCCGATGCCGGCCACAGCGTCCAGGGCGACACCCCGGTCGAACTCGCCGACCTGCTCGCCGACTTCGTCGGCTGACAGCCGTCTGCTCGGGACCGCATCTCGTGGTGTCGGCCGGTTCGTGGTCGCCGCATCCGAAGGGCGACTCCCGCGGCCTGCCACGTGGGAGTCTCGTCCGTGTGAACGAGATCTCGGGGGAACCGGCGAGCACCCGCGGCCGGTCCGACCCCGCTCGCTCGACGGATCACGCCACGGGCCGGTCCGGTCCTGCGGACCCTGGCGGCGTCGAGACACGACGGATCGTGGTGCTCGGAGCAGAATCCACGGGAACGACCACGCTGGTCGAGGACCTCGCGGAGCGTCTCGCGGCCCCCTCGGTTCCCGAGTTCCTGCGGCACTACGCCGAGGAGCGGGCCGCAGAGGCCGGCTCGATCTGGGACGTGACGTGGACGACGGATGACTTCGACACCGTCGCCGACGGCCAGGATCGCCTGGAGGACGAGGCGCTGCACGGGTGGGGGGCCGACCACGACCGGGACTCGTCGCCTTCCGTTGCGCTGCTCGTGTGCGACACCGACGCGCTGGCCACGGCGATCTGGCACCGCCGCTACGTGGGCACGCCCGCCCCGCGGTTCCTGCGACGGGCCGAAGCGCGGCCGGTGACGATCTACCTGCTCACCTCGCACGAGGACGTCGAGTTCGAACAGGACGGGCTCCGCGACGGCGAGCACATCCGCGATGAGATGACCGAGTGGTTCCGCGAGGCACTCGGCACCCAGGACGTCCCGTGGGTGGAGGTGAGCGGAACCCGCTCGGAACGTCTCGATCAGGCGGTCGAGGCCATCGGACGGCTCGTGCCCGAGCTCGACGTCACGATGCGAGACGAGCGACGACGAAGGTGATCTGACCGATCGAGTCGCGACGGGCGTCGTGCTCGGCCACGAACGCGTCGAGCTCGCCCTTGTCCCGCAGCCCCGCGACCTTCTCCAGGGCTGAGGTCAGTTCGTCGTCGTCGGCCAGCGCCCAGGTGGAGTCGCCGAGGCGCCATGGCGCCGACAGTGGGCCGGCACCGTCGAAGTAGGCGGGTCCCTGGATGGTGGCGCCGACGGGCACGTAGCTGTCCGTGACGGTCAGGTGGTGCCGGGCGGAAACCTGCTCGATGACCGGCAGCGGCGCGTACCGGCGACGCAGGGACTCCGCCGCGGCGGGGATGAGGGCGTAGTACCAGTACCCGTGACGCAGTTGGAGCTGTGAGCAGGTGTTGACGACGAGCACACCGCCGGGGCGCAGGACACGGCGGTACTCGGCGAAGACCTTGTCGTGCTCGGGCCAGCTGCCGCTCTCGTCGTCGCCGATGTGGTGCAGGACCTGATTGGTCATCACCGCGTCGAACGACGACTCCTCGAAGGGCAGTTGCTGCAGCTGGCCGTGGTGGAACTCGGCGCCGTCCACATGGGTGAGCTTCTCCTTGGCTCGCGAGAGCATGCCTTCGCTGGCATCGAGCAGGGTGAGCGAGCCGACGAAGGGCTCCACGGCGGCGGCGTAGCTCCCGGTGCCGCATCCGGCGTCGAGCAGGCGCGTCTCACGGAGAGGGACCCGGCCCTTCGTGAGGGCCCCGAGCACGATGTCGTCGCCGACGGCGACGCGGGTCCGGTCGTAGTCGCCCGACGCCCGCGTGTAGTCCTCGTAGGAGCTCATCTACACGGGCCTCAGCGACTCGGTGGGTCGTCCGTCGTCGCCGCTCATCAGTTCGCGAACGTACCCGCAACCGACGTCATCCGCGGCGTCACGCCCGAGGTGGGCCGGCCCCACGACCCGTCACGAGGTCACCGGGATCCGTGCGAACTCGCTCCTCGGAGGTCGCTGGTCGGGCACCAGAGCGGCATCAGGGGTGGCGACCCCCCTGCGTGCAGCAACGGGGAGCCTCCAGGGCGAGTCGGTTGCGGGCACCTTCGCTCGTGACCTCGGGACCGGACGCCGGTCCTCGACGTCGAGGGCGTCGGCCGTGCCGCCATCATCGTGCGGCTCATCAGCGTCCCTCGTGCCGAACGATCTCCTACTGCGGTTCGGTTCTCGTGTGGCGCAGCAGGATCGGTCGACCCAGCATGGCGACGAGCACCAGAACGCTCAGGAAGGCGAGAGCGACGGGGTCCGTCTCGATCAGGCGCACGACCAGTGCCACCAGCGCCGCCGTGGCGGTGACGGCGCCGAATCCGGTGACGATCCGCGACCCGGCCCGCTGACGAAACGCCAGGCCGCCGACGACGGCGAAGGCGAAGAGGAAGGTGAGGCTCGCCGCCTCGACCAGGGTGGCGAGCCCACCGACCATCGCACATGCCATCGCGAACACACCGAGTCCCATCACGGCCCGATCGGGAATGCCCGCCCGGTTGCGGTGGTGAACCGCAGCGGGGAGCTCTCCGTCCTCGGCGACCTCGTAGGCGAGCCGTGCCGTCGCGAACAGCGTTGCGTTGATGGCGGACCCGGTGGAGAACGCGGCGCCGACCGACACCACGATGAGCCCGGCGACACCGAAGGCTTGGCGTCCGGCCACGGCCAATGCCACTTCTTGGTTCTGCACCACCTGGTCGGCGCCGATCAGGGTGGGCACGCCGAGCGCGACCACGACGTAGACGGCGATGACCACGACGATGGCCGAGAGCACCGCTCGGGGAAGTGTCTTCTGGGGATTCTCGATGTCGTCGAAGTCGTAGGTCACGAGTTGGAAGCCTTCGTAGGCCATGAACACCGACGCCCCGCCGAACAGCGCTGCGCCGACGCCGGCGTCGGGCACACCTCTCGACAGCGCTGCCGGGTCCCATTGCGCCAGTCCCCAGCCGGCCAGTCCCACGAGCACGGCGAGTTTGAACCAGACGAGCACCACTTCGACGCCGCCCGCCTCGCCGACGCCGCGCAGGTTCAACCCGGTGAAGAAGGCGAGGATGGCGATGGCGGCAAGACGCGCGAACCACGGCCCGGCACCGACGACGTTCCCCAGGTACTCACCGAAGGTCAGGGCGTACACCGAGTTGGTCAGCACGTAGCCGACGATGAGCACCCACGAGAGGCTTCCGGCGAACCCCAACCGGTTGATCTCCCGTAGGAACGTGAACGCGCCACCCCCTTCGCCGTAGTGGGCGGCGAGCTTCACGTAGCTGTATCCCGCGGCGAGCGCCACGATCCCGGCGGCGAGGAAGCTGAGCCAGGCCCATGCGCCGGAGATCACGACGACCACGCCGAGCGTCGAGAAGATCCCTCCGCCGACCATCCCTCCCACAGCCATCGACCACGTGGCGTTGAAGCCGAGCTTCGATCGGCGGCTCACCTCCTCGCCTACGACCCCGGTGCCACGCGACGCACCGCAAGTGCGGTGGCCACACCGATGACGGACAGGGCGGTCCCCGCGGCCGGGTACCCGGCCGCGGCGAGCCCGACGCCGGCGAGCCCGAAGAGCGCCACTTCGAGCCCGAGGCGCGATGGATCGTCGAGCCTCCGACCGGCCTTGGGAGCGACCAGCACGCCCCACACCACGGCGACGGCGACCATGGCGAGCAGGCCCAGCACGACCGACAGCTCCCGAGCCGCGCAGAACGCCCCGGCCAGCAGAGCCAGCTCGGTGCAGAACCGCACTCCCGACACGACGTACCTCACGACGATCATCTGAGCACGGGTTGCCGCGATGCACACGAAGCTGGGGCCGACCGAGGAGGTCGACGACGTCGTCGTCGCTGACCTGGGTGAAGTCCTCGTGGAACTGGCCGACGGCGCGGAACGAGCGAGGTTGCTGGAGCACCACGACCTCGTGGGCCTCGTCGACGCGCGCGCTCCTGGACATCGGGGGGTGCGACCGGAACGGCGGGGACCACGCGGGCCGCTCGGCGGGCCCGGGCCGTCGACCGAGAGCCGCTACCGGGGGTGGAAGCGCAGCCAGGTGGCGGTCATGGTGGCCCGGGTCTTGTCGTCGACGGTCAGCTCCGCATCCACCACGATCGCCTTCTCCGAGATCTCGACGGGTTCGGCTCGCAGGGAGAGCTCGCGGTCCAGCGGCGTGGGTCGCAGGAAGCGGAGATCGAAGCCGGCGGTGATGAAGGGCACCGGGGCGCCCGGGTCGGATTCCCAGCCACGCTGGTCGGACTCCCACATCACGACCGCGGCGGTATGGCAATCGAGCACGGTCGAGATGATCCCCCCGTTCAGGAAGCCGAAGCCGTTGTCGTGCTCGGGGCGGGGAGTGAAGGCGCCGACCGTGAGGTCACCGTCGCGGTAGCTGCGGAGGTGGAATCCGTCGGGGTTGGCGTGGCCGCAACCGAAGCAGGTCAGGGTCGGGTAGAGCGATTCCTGGATGCTGAGCGGCCCCATGCGGGCGAGGGTAGGCGGAACGGCCGGCTGCCGAGTGCCGCGATCGCGGAGTGGCGGACGGCGCGGAACGAGGCGGGCGCTCAGCGGATCCCCAGGCGGCGGGCCGAGCGCTCGGCGGCGTCGGGTCCGGCCAGGAGGCGCAGGAGGATGAGGCCGTCGACGACGGCGATGGCCGTCTCGGCCTCGGTCCGTCGCCGTGACCTCGGCGCGTCGATGAAGTCCTCGAGCCAGGTGATCCAGGCGTCGACAAGTGCGGGGACGAGCGTGGCGTAGGGGGAGCGTCCGGCGACGGCGAGACCGTTGGCTTCGAAGAAGAGGGCGAAGACGGGGTCGACGCGTTCGTCGGCCAACACCGGCCAGGCGACGCGGAGCAGTTCGATGTGGTCGGTGGCCGGCGCTGCCGAAGGCGGCGGCGAGGGTCTCCTGGAGTTGCAGCCCCATGGCGAGGACGACCTCGCTGACGAGGTCGTCCTTGGTGGGGAAGTAGTAGACGACGATGCGATCGCTGATGCCGAGCCGGTTGGCGACCCGGCCGAAGGTCAGCCGGCTGAGGCCGTCGTCGAAGGCGACGGCCAGGGCGCCGTCGAGGATCTCCTGTTTGGAGTGCTTGTGGCCCACGGCGGTTGATTGTAGTGGTCACTGCAGATAGGTTTCGTAGTAATCACTACAAAACCACTGACTGCCCGACCCGAACTCGGAGGACCCACTGTGCCGACCCTCACCGCATCCGACGCCGCCGAGCTGTTCCGCCAACCACCCGACCGCTTCCTCGACGTGGGTGCCGGCGAGGTGGCCCTCCGCCAGGTCGGCAGCGGGCCCGACGTGTTGTTCGTGCACGGCTGGCCGGTCAGCGGGGCGACGTTCCGCGGCCTGCTCCCCCACCTCGTCGACCACGTCACCTGCCACGTCATCGATCTGCCCGGCGCCGGGTCGAGCCGCTTCGACGCCGACACGACGCTCACCATCGCTCAACACATCGAAAGCGTCCGGCGCGTCCTCGACCTGCTGGAGCTCGACGAGGTCGCCGTGGTCGGGCACGACAGCGGCGGGATGATCGCCCGCCACGCCGTCGCCGGCGACCCACGGTTGCGGTCGATGGGCCTCGTCGACACCGAGCAGCCACAGGGTCTGAGCTGGCGGTTCAAGCTGTTCCTCTCGGCCCGTCACGCGCCGGGGCTGGCCGGTGGGCTCGGCTGGGCGGTGGGCAACCGGCGGGTACGGCGCAGTCCGCTGCTGCTCGGCGATGCCTTCGTCGACTCGTCGCTGCTCGACGGCGAGTTCGACGAGTTCTTCCTGCGTCCCCTGAACCAGATCCCGGAACGTCGCGACGCCGCCGTGCGGGTCCTGCGCAGCTTCGACACCCAGCTGGTGCACGACCTCGGTGCGGTCCACCGGGAGGTCGACGTGCCCGTCCAGCTCGTGTGGGGCGAGAAGGACCCGTTCTTCCCCCTCGGCTGGGCACGCGAGATGGTGGGCACGTTCCCCGACGCCCGCCTCGAGGTCATCCGTGACGCCACCCTCTTCTGCCACGAGGAGAAGCCGGCCGAGGTGGCCGACGCGCTGCTGCCTGTGCTGACCACGACCAGCTGACGGCGGCGTCCCGAGGCCGACGGTCTGCGGTCGACCGCTCAGGCGGTGGCCGTGGCGAGGACCTGCGCGACAGCGGTCCGGGCCCGCACGACGACCGCAGGGTCGTCGTGGAGGATGAAGGCGGTGTTCGCGGCGATGGCCAGCGCATTGAGCTCGAACACCAGGACGTCCACGTCGACGTCGGCGCGCAGCTCCCCTCGCCGCATCGCCTCGTCGGCGGCGTCGGTGAGCAGGCGCATCCAGTCGCGCTGGTTGGCGGCCACGCGTTCCTTCAAGCGGACCCGGTCGCCCGCCGAGCTCCGCGGCCGCGGCGGCGAAGAAGCAGCCCCCGGGAAGGGTGCGGTTCTCGACGTAGGCCAGGAACGACTCGCACAGCGCACGGAGGCGGTCGAGCCCCTCGACCGCGAGGGCAGGGGTCACCACGACGTCGATGAACAGGCTGCGAGCGGTGTCCACCGTGGCGAGCTGCAGGTCTTCCTTCGAGTCGAAGTGGGCGTAGACGCCGCTCTTGCTGACCTCGGTGGCGGTGGCGAGCTTGCCGATGCTGAGCCCGTCGAGGCCTTCGATCGTGGCGAGGCGTACGGCGGTGTCGAGGATCAGCGTCCTGGTGCGTTCTCCGTCGGTTCGGGTGCGGCGGGGCGGGCGGGCGGTGCGCTCGGTCACGGTTGACAAATTAGCACGATCGGTCGTACTGTTTAGTTAGCACGATCGTTCGTGCACTTTGAGGGGGACTCATGACCGACAGCGCACGCTCCACCACCGCAACCCTGCGGGACCGCAGCGACTGGCGAGAGGCCGGGCGGGGCTGGGGGGCCCGGGCCGCCGAGTGGGCCTATCTCTTCGAGCCCTACGCCCGACCGGCCAACGACGTGATGCTCGACCAGCTGGGCGTCGGCCCAGGGACGCGACACCTCGACGTCGCCTGCGGATCGGGGCTGGCGGCCAACGCCGCCGCTCGACGCGGGGCGACGGTGAGCGGCCTCGACGCCGCCTCGACGCTCATCGACATCGCACGGGCCCGCACCCCCGATGCCGACTTCCGGGTCGGCGACATGTTCGCCCTCCCCTTCGCCGACGGGTCCTTCGACGTGGTGACGAGCTTCAACGGCATCTGGAACGGCTGCGACGACGCGCTGCACGAGGCGCACCGTGTGCTCGCCGACCACGGGCAGGTCGGCCTGACCTACTGGGGGGCGTACGAGCGCATGGGCCTGCTGGCGTACTTCATGGCGATCATCGAGCACTCGCCACCGAGCCACCAGACGGCGACGACCGAGTTGGGCGAGACCGGCAGCGTCGTCGAGGACATGCTGCAGGCCACCGGCTTCGAGCTCCAGGCGACGGGCACGGTCGAGGTGATCGCCGAATGGCCCGACGTCGACACCGCCGTGCGCGCCCTCGCGGCAGCCGGTCCGGCGATCCCCGCCATCGAGTCCGTCGGCTACGACGCGTTCTGCGACGTGTTGCGTGGCGTGGTGGCCCCCCTGCACGATCCCGCCACCGGGGTGCGCATCTCCTCGGAGCTCGGCTGGGTCACCGCACGACCCTCCTGACCCTGCGACATGCCTCGACCGGATACCCGGCCGGTCGTGGCCCACGGACCGCGCCCGTGGCCCGGAGGTAGCGTGACGCTCGATGCACGTGGTGCAGATCGACCGGGCCAGCAGCGACGACATGGTTTCGCTGGCCACCGACGTCGGGGCGGCGCCGATGCAGGTGGGAGCGGTGATCCTGCTCGACACCAGCGAAGGTTTCGACCTCGAACGGGCTCGGCGGACCATCGACGAGCGCATCCGCAGCGTTCCGAGGCTGCGCCAGCGGCTCGTGGCCACGCCCTTCGGGTGCGGGCGCCCCATCTGGGTGGACGACGCCGACTTCGACCTCGACCGCCACGTGGATCACGTCAGGTGCCCACCGCCCGGCGACGAGGACGCCGTGCTCGCCGTGGCGGCCACGGCGATCAACGACCGGATGCCGCCGGATCGGCCCCTGTGGCGACTGCGGTTCGTGACCGACGTCGACGGTGGGCGGACTGCGCTGATCGTGGCGTTCCACCACGTGCTGGCCGACGGGATCGGTGGCCTCGCCGTGCTGGCCAACCTCGTGGACGGCGCTCCCCCGATGCCGACCGATCCGCCTCTGGCCTTCCCTCGGCCCCCACCGCCACACCGTCTGCTCGCCACCGAAGCCGCCCGCACCCGCATCGTCGCCGTCACCCGGCTGCCGGCGACCCTGCGACGGGTCCGCGCCGCGATCGTGCAACTCCGCTCGGGACGCGCGACCGACGCACCGCGGTGTTCGCTCCAGCAACCAACCGGCCCGCACCGGCGGTACGCCGTGGTGCGCGCCGACCTGGACGACCTGCTGGCCGTCGCCCGTCGCCACGGCGCGACCGTGAACGACGTCGTGCTGACCACGGTCGCGGCTGCCTTGCGAACGCTGCTGGCCTCTCGGGGCGAGTCGGTCGACCGCTTCGTGATGTCGGTGCCCGTCTCGGCGCGACGCACGGCCCGGGCCGATCACCTCGGCAACGCGGTGGGCGTCGTTCCCGTCGAGATCCCCGCGTCGGGGACGCCCACCGAGCGACTGCGCGAGGTGGCCGCGATCACCCGGAAGGCGAAGGGGACGGCCAGCGACGCGTCGACGGCCGTGCTCGGGCCCGTGTTCCGGGTGCTGGCGAAGGTGGGCCTGTTCCACTGGTTCGTCGACCGCCAGCACCTGGTCCACACGTTCGTGACGAACCTGAGGGGCCCCGACGCCGAACTGTCGATCATGGGCGCACCGATCACCGAGGTCGTCGCAGCCGCCGTCGTGACCGGCAACGTGAGCGTGGCCTTCGCCGTGCTCTCCTACGCCGGCATGCTCGGCATCACCGTGATCGCCGACCCCGACGCCTGCCCCGACCTCGACGTCCTACGCGACGCGCTGCAGATCCGAGCTCGACGCGCTCACCGGCCTCGACGACCGCTGAGCCGGGCGGCTCGGAGGGCCGACCAATCGGCCCTACCGACGGAGGCTCTGGACGGGAGCTCTGACCGCAGGCTCTACTCGACCGGAGGGAACACCGGGAATCGTAGGATCCGGTTGGTGGCGCTGCGGGGGTGGCGCGACCACGATCGCGTCACGTCGACCACGCAACCACCGGCCCGGAACCCCGAGCCATGACCGAGCAGTTCTTCCCCAACCGTGCCGAGGAAGTTGGCTGATGTCCCGCTACCCCACCGTCGATCGCCTGCTCGTCGAAGCCAGCGCACAGACCGGACGGGGCGACTTCGGTCCCGGTGACTTCCGCGACGGCCTCGAGGTCCTGCCCGACAGCCTCCATCGCGAGGGACACCTCGCACCCGACGCGGACGGCGCCGTCACGGGCGACTTCCGGCGCCGGCCGGCGAACGGCCCGGAGGTCGAGGCGTGGCCCGCCGAGCGCGCCGAGCCGCTCCGCCGCCGACGCGACGGCGCGCAACTCCGGCGGACCTGGTGACGAACCCGCGCGCTGACGGCGCCGGAACGCGCCACGACGGTGGGGGATCCCTCGACGACGCCATCGTCCGCGCCCACCACGACCTGCTCGACGCGCTCGACTTCGAGGTGCTGGGCGACGACCGCTTCCGGGCGACCAGCGAACGCAGCCGCTTCGGCCGGACGTTCGGAGGGCAGCTGCTGGCCCAAGCCCTGCATGCCGCAGCCGCCACGGTGACCGATCAGGAGCCTGCCTCGCTCCACGCCTACTTCGTCCGTTCGGGCGACACCGACGAACCGCTCGACATCGCCGTCACCCGGGTGCGCGACGGTCGCTCGCTGTCGATCCGTCAGGTCGAGATCACCCAGGACGGCCAGACGCTCATGACCGCCATCGCCTCGTTCCACACCAACCCGACCGAACCCGAGCTGGTGCCTGCGCCGCCCACGACGCCGCGCCCCGACGAGCTACCCGTGCTGCAGGACTGGGTCCACGAAGCACCACCGGAGCTCGCCGAGCGGTCACGGACCTGGGTCGATCGCCCTCCGCCGCTCGACGTCCGCATCGGCGAGCCCCTCTACTTCCTGGGAGGCCCACACACGACGGGCGCGCGATCGCACTGGATGCGCCTGCCCGTCCCGGTCGATGGTGGGCCCTCGTTCCAAGCCGCGCTGCTCGCCTACGCCAGCGACTACTTCCTCCTCGACATGGCCTTCCGATCCCATCCCTCTGCGGCACCCATCGCCGACCTGGTGGGGCTGAGCCTCGACCACGCCATCTGGATCCACCGACCTGTGAACTTCGATCGGTGGCACCTCCACACCCAGGAGCTGCTGGCGATGTCGGGCGAGCGGGGCCTCGTGCGCGGCTCGATCCATGACGACGACGGCCACCTCGTGGCCAGCGTGACCCAAGAGGTCCTCGTGCGGAGTGCCCGGTGACCGCGCCCCCGACCACCGGGTGTTCGAACAGCCCTGGCCCGAGGGCGAGTACCGGTTCTTCCAGCTCGGCTTCGTGGTCGATGACCTGATCTCCGCGGCCGAGCGCTGGACCCGCGTCTTCGGCATCGGCCCCTTCCACGTCATGCCACGGCGCGAGAGGCCGTGCACCTTCCGCAACGAGCCCTCCACGATGGACCTCCAGGTCGCCGTCGCGCAGGCGGGGCCCGTGCAGATCGAGCTCATCCGCGAGTACTCCGGCGGTGCCGGTCTCTTCGAGGCGTTCACCGGCGTTCGGGCCGGACTGCACCAGCTGTGCACCCTGACCTTCGACTTCGGCGCCACGGCCGCGCACTATCACGAGCTGGGATACCAGCTGGTCTGTGAGCTGGGCGGCGAACCACGCGTCGCGTTCTTCGACACCCTCGACGACTTCGGCTTCTACACCGAGGTGGTCGAGGCCACGCCGACCTTCGTGGCTGCGGTCGCGGGAATCGCCGAGACGTGCTCGACATGGGACGGCACCGACCCGGTGCGGATCCTCACCCGTGGCGGCTACGAGGTGCCGTGACAACCGCTCTGTTCACCGTGGGGAGAAGCTCGCCACGACCACCAGCCCCGGCACGCTATGGCACTCCATGGCATCGTGGGTGTGGGTACCGGGGCCCGGGGCGGCCGAACGTCGCCGCGGCCGTCCGGGATGGATTGATCCTGCACACCGACACGAGGAACTGATCATGAAGATCCAGATCGACACCGACCGCACGGTCGAGAGCACCGAAGGACTCGTCACGATGGTCGAAACCGAGGTGCAGTCTGCGCTCGGTCGCTTCGAGGATCGTCTGACCCGTGTGGAAGTGCACCTCGGCGACGAGAACGTCGAGAAGAGGAAGGGCGCTGCCGACAAGCGGTGCCTGCTGGAGGCCCGGCCGACCGGCATGCAGCCCGTCGTCGTGACGGGGGTGGCGGACACGCTCGAGCGGGCCTGCAAAGATGCGGCGCGCAAGATGCACGACCTCTTGAGCAGCACGTTCGGTCGCATCGACGATCGTGACGCGAAGGCGACGATCCGCGAGGAAGAAGCCCCCTGATCGTCGTGTCCGAACGGGACCGACGAGGGCGGACCGATCCGCTCCGATGCACTCGACACGGACCTGGCGAGTACGCGGCCTTCCCCGAGATCCCCGAGCCGCCACTGACGCGCGGCCACTGAACGGCACGCCCGAGGCCAGGCACGCGGTCGCGGGTCCTACGAGTCGGCTCGCCGCTCGAGGAGGCCTCGCACGTACGCGGCCTGGCCCGCGTGCTGGATGTCGTCGTCGAGGATGCTGATCAGCCGGACACCGAGGGTGACCGGAGGGTCCCAGTTGCGATCCACCACGCGATCGAGCGCGTCCGGGGTCAGGGTCCGGAGGAACCCCGAGGTGCGTTCCTCGACCGCGTCGTAGTACTCGGTGAGTGCGACGACGCTCTCCGGGCGCACCTCCGCGACCTGCTCGGTGGAGTGCCCGTAGCCCACGTTGCCGGGATCGGCGTCGAGGCCAGGAAACGTTCTGCCCATCCCGGCTCGACCCACACCTGGTCCTGCTGGAGCAGCGCAGCCACCTGCGCGTCCTGAACCCGGGAGATGTGCCACAGCAACCAGCCGATCGGATTCGAACCTGGTCCGGGCACGACGAGCAGATCCTCTCGTGCCAGCCCCTCCGCGATCTGGTGGACGTTCTCGTGCACCCTCGACAACAGGTCCTCGAACAGCTCGCGCTCGTCCATCGTCGCCTCCTCCGTCGCCGGTCCGACCACCATGACGCCTCGGCCGGGTCGCTGTCGACAACGTTGGTCCGCGCCTCCAGCCCCTCCGTGGTGATGCCACGGACAGGGCGCCGCCGCGGCCACGATCTGGACCGGCCACGAAGCGATCCGGGGCCGGCCTCCGTAGCCTGCTCGACAGCCCCGAGAGAGATGCAGCCCCGACCCGAGGAGGCCCCATGGCCGAACCGACCGACTACACCGTCCCCGACCAGACCGGCCGCACCGCGCTGATCACGGGAGCCAACAGCGGGCTGGGCCTGCAGACCGCCACCCGACTCGCTCAGGCCGGGGCGACGGTGGTCATGGCCTGCCGCAACCCGGACAAGGCCGCTGCCGCCCTCGACGAGGTGCAACGGGCCGCACCCGACGCCACGGTGTCGATGTTGCCGCTCGACCTGGCGTCGCTCCTGTCGATCCGCGAGGCCGCCGAGCGGGTGCTGGCCGAGCACGACCGGCTCGATCTGCTCATCAACAACGCGGGCGTCATGGCGATCCCGCGAAGCTCCACGGTCGACGGGTTCGAGACCCAGTTCGGCACGAACCACCTCGGCCACTTCGCGCTCACCGCCCGGCTGATCGACCTGGTGATGGCGTCGCCTCACAGCCGGGTGGTGAACGTCTCGAGCACCGCCCACAAGATGGGGCGCATGCGCTTCGACGACCTCATGGGAGAGCAGCGCTACGAGCGCTGGTCGGCCTACGGGCAGTCCAAGCTCGCCAACCTGCAGTTCACCTTCGAACTGCAGCGCCGGCTGACCGCCGCCGGATCGGGCACCATCGCCGTCGCCGCGCACCCCGGCTGGGCGGCCACGCACCTGCAGACGAGCGGTCGCGGCATCACCGGCGGCCCCTGGCTCGCGGTCAACGAGCTGGCCAACCGCGTCTTGGCCCAGAGCGACGCCATGGGCGCGCTGCCGACCGTCCATGCCGCCACGTCGGCCGACGTGATCGCCGGCGGCTTCTACGGCCCCGATGGGCCGTTCGAGGTCCGTGGCATGCCGACCCAGGTCGACCCGAGCGGGCGAGCGAAGGACGCCCTCGCCGCCCGCGAGTTGTGGAGCCGCTCGGAGGAGCTGACCGGGGTCCGCTTCGAGGTTCTCGACGCCGCGGCCGGCTGATCGGTCTCCGCTCGCACAGAGCGGCACCCACGGTTGACTTCAGACCATGCACTGGTTCGATCCTGCCCGCGTCGACGCGATCCTGGGGACCCTGGCGGGAGCCGTGGGCACCGACGGCGGCCCGACCACGGAACAGCTCCGGCTCCTCGACGCCGTGGCCCAGCACGTGTTCCACGTCGAGTTGCCTCGGGTCGCCCACCTCGATCCGGACCAAGCAGCGGCGGCGCTCGCCTCTCCCGACGACCGTCGGATGGTCGTCGAGGGGCTCGTCGTCCTCGAGTTGGCCCGCCATCCGCCCAGCGAAGTCCTCGTCGACCGGGTGCAGCAGTATCTCGATGCGCTCGGGACCGACGAGAGCTCACAGGCCCTCGCGCCGCGACTCCGCCCGCGACGAGCGGGCCCAGGTCGAGGCGGACTTCGCGCGCATCTACACGAGGCCCACGCCCGACGAGGCCCTGATGGGTGGAGGGGACTCCGACCTGACCGAGCGACTCGACGCGCTCGGGTCGCTGCCGCGGGGAACGGTCGGTCGCTCGTTCCACGAGTTCTACGTCCGTCACGGCTATGAGTGGCCTGTCGAGAACCCGTCGATGGTGTGGCACGACCTGAGCCACGTGTTGGCGGGCTATGCGCCCGTGCCGGAAGCGGAGATCGCGCTTCAGGCGATGATGGCCGCCGCCACCGGTGGTCGGCTCCACTATTCAGGTCTGCTCGCCAGCCTCCTCTTGTACGAGGTCGGCATGCTCTCGTTCAACGGTCTCGAACCGAAGAAGTCCGCTCTGGCCAGACCGGGAGCCGCCGACCTTCTCGGTGAGGGAATCGCCCGTGGTCTGCGCTGCGGCAAGGATTTCGGCACGCTGGACCTGTTCGCGCTCGCGGACCGGGACCTGGCCGAGGTCCGCGATGAGCTCGGCATCGAGGTGCCCACCGCCGGACCCTTCACGTTCGTGACCTGAGGTTCTCGAGCCGACCGGTCCACTCCGAGCCGACTCGGACCACACCGGCGTGGTGTGCGCTCCCTGGGGGTCGGTCGTGCTCGGCCTCTGGGCGACGCCGACCAGGGGCTTCATGGTCTCCAGATCGAGACGGACCGCACGGTCGAGAGCACCGAAGGGCTCGTCGCGATGGTCGCAACCGAGGTCGGGTCCACGCGAGGGCTACTCGGTCCTCCGGGTACGGGGACCGTGACCCTCGGCTCTGGCGAAGACGGGGGCTGCCGTCCGATCATGGGTTGATGGCCGACGATCCGATGTGCGCGGAGACCCACATCTCCTGGGTTCTCCTGACGGGCGACCGGGCGCTGAAGATCTACAAGCCGGTGCGGACCGACGTTCTCGATCACCGCGATCTCGCCCGGCGCCGTGAGGCCTGCGGACGCGAGGTCGAGCTGAACCGCCGGCTGGCGCCGGACGTCTACGAGGGTGTCGCGACGATCGTCCTCGAGGACCAGGTGCTCGAACCGGTGGTGGCCATGCGGCGCATGCCGGCTTCTCGTCGGCTGGCAGGTCTGCTCGGTGCCGACGAGGCGCCCGGGCGGGTACGCGACGTGGCCCGGGCCGTGGCGGCCTTTCACGCGTCGCTGCCGGCGCTCGCACCCGAGACCGCGGCGAGCGTCGCGTCCGTCGAGGCGCTCCAAGCACGGTGGGCCGTCGACGTGGCCGGGTTGGCGGCGCTCGTCGGGGACGAGGGCCGCCAACCCGTGGCCGCGATCGGTCGGCTGGCGCAGACCTATCTGGCGGGGCGCGGTCCGCTCCTCGCCGAGCGGGTCGAGTCGGGCATGGTGCGCGACGGGCACGGAGACCTCTTGGCCGACGACATCTTCTGCCTCGAGGACGGCCCGAGGATCCTCGACTGCCTCGCGTTCTGCGACGAGCTCCGGTGGGGCGACGTGCTGGGTGACATCGCGTTCTTGGTGATGGACCTCGAGCGTCTCGGCCATCCGGTCCTCGCCCGCTCCTTGCTGGCCGACTACTGCGAGTTCAGCGGCGAGCACCATCCGGGGTCGCTGGCGCACCTGTACGTGGCGCAGCGGGCGCTGGTGCGGGCCAAGGTCGGTGCCCTGCGGGCCTCGCAGACGGGCGCGACCGCACCCGCTGTCGACGCGCTCGCCAACCTGGTCGTCGAGCACCTGCGACGCGGCGAGGTCCGCCTGGCGCTGGTGGGCGGTCTGCCCGGGTCGGGCAAGTCGACGCTCGCCGGGCGAATGGCCGACGAGCTCGGGTGGGTGGTGGTGTCGTCCGACGAGGTGCGCCGCGACGCCGGGCTGCGTGAGCGCGACCTCCACGACCCGGCGGCGTACGACCCGGAGACGGTGGCACGGGTGTACGAGGCGATGCGCAGCCGGGCCGCCCATCTCCTGTCCCACGGGATGTCGGTGGTCCTCGACGCCACGTGGACGTCGGCCGCCGAGCGCGCCCGGGCCCGGACCCTGGCCGGGGAGACCCACGCCCGGGTGCTGGAGGTCCGCTGCGATGCCCCGCCGCGCCTGTGCCAGGCCCGGGTGGGGGCGCGGAGTCCGGAGAGCGACTCCGAGGCGACCGAGGCCGTGGTGGGCCTGCTGGCCGACCGCGCCGACCCGTGGCCCGAGGCGCTCGCGGTCGACACCTCAGGATCGAGCGAGGCCGCCCTCGACGCATGGGTGTCCCGCGCCGAAGTACGGGGGATGTGGCGAGATCCCCGTCGTCGGACCCTCCTCGCTGCACCTCGACACGGCTGAGTCGACCACGCCCGACCGCCGTAGCCTGAGGACCATCAGTACCCCGACGAAGGAGCCTTCTCCATGGCCGACATGACCATCGACATCGGCATCGACGAGGCGGATCGCCAGGTCATCGCCGATGGCCTGTCTCGACTTCTCGCCGACACCTACACGCTGTATCTCAAGACCCACAACTACCACTGGAACGTCACGGGTCCGATGTTCCAGACCCTGCACCTGATGTTCGAGACCCAGTACAACGAGCTCGCCCTCGCCGTCGACCTCATCGCGGAGCGCATCCGCTCGCTCGGAGCGCCGGCACCGGCCAGCTACGGCCAGTTCGCGAAGCTGTCGTCGGTCCCCGAGGACGACGACCAGCCCGCGGCCGAGGAGATGATCCGCCGCCTCGTCGCCGGTCAGGAGACCGTGGCCCGCACCACCCGGTCGGTGTTCCCCCTCGTCGAGAGGGCGCACGACGAAGCCACCGCCGATCTGCTCACCCAACGTCTCCAGGTCCACGAGAAGACCGCCTGGATGCTGCGCAGCCTCCTCGCCTGAACCACCCGGGCTCCCCCGCCTGATGGTTCAGGCCACCGGCTGCCCGACGTCGGCGGATCGTTCGGCGTAGGCCGCGGCCAGCTCACGCAGCCAGGTGCCCCCGGCGCCGGTGTGGGCGGGTCCGTGCATCAGCGCCAACGTGGTCGGCTCGAGGGCGGCCAGCCGTTCGACGGTGGCCACGGTGGTGGGGGCCAGGCTGGAGTACCCGAACGCATCCTCGGCGGCGACGGCGCCGTCGACGGGCGAGACGTCGCTCACCGTCGGGCCGTCGCCCAGCTGGGTGAAGAGATCCCCGCACAACAGGGTGCCGGTGGTCTCCTCGAAGAACACGCCGGCCTCCCACCCGTGCGGGACGTGGGGGGTGGCGAGGTAGCGGAGTCGCTTGCCCCCGATGTCGAGCACCTGGCCGTCGTCCAGGGGCTCGGGGGCCCGGTCGGAGAGGTCGGCCACCGACACCATGCAGCCCAGCCCACCGAACGTGACCGTGGCGTGGGGGGCGGCACCCAACCACTGGTTCAGCGAGCCGCACTCGTCGGCCTCGACGTGGCCGAAGCTGATCCAGCGGAGCTGATCGACGGGCATGACGCGGGCCACCGCCTCGGTGACAGCGGGGAACAGGGCTCGCATGCCGGTGTGGAACAGGAACGGTTCGTCCCCGGTGACCAAGAACTGGTTGAACGAGATACCGGCGTCAGGAACGAACGTGGTGACTCGATGGATGCCGTCGGCGACCTCGTCGATGGTGGTGTGCATGTTGGTTTCCTCTCCGTTGGTACGGGTCGGGGCGATCAGAACGGGACGATGGTGCCGAGCAACCCCGTGCCCGGGTTCCGCCCGGCGAGCGTTCGGCAGAACTCGACGGCGTCGAGCTCGAGCGTGGGCGATGCGGTGTCGGCGGTTCCGGCGGCGGCGGTGTAGCGACCACCGGCGACGCCGGTCAGGGTCAGGGTGAACGGCTGACCGTGGCGACGGGCCCACTCGGCCACGACGTCGGCGACGATGACCGCGTCGTGGTCGTCGGTGAGTACCAGCGGGCGACCGGTGGCGCGGCAGGCGTCGACGCGGTGCATCCAGAGGTCGCGCAGGTAGATGGTGTCCATCAGGTAGCCGAGCGCCCACTTCTCCACGACCGGCCCGTCGATCTTCATCCGCACGCTGCGCATCAGCGCTGGTGTCTTCGTGCGCTTGCGGACGGTCACCGGGGCCACGGCCGCCAGTCTCTCGACGAGGTCAGCGGGGGCGAGATCGAGTCGCTCCTGCACCTGCACCGCCGAGAGGTTCGCCTCCAACGGCTCACCCTCGGCCCTCTGGCGAGCCTTCGCGGCGCGCATCTGGTGGAGGTTCTCCTTGATCGACGCGCCCGCCTCGCAGGCGCCGAGGACGTGCAGGTACATGCGTCGTACGTCCCACGAAGGACAGTCGGTCCGGGCTGACCAGTCGGCAGGTTCGAGGGAGCGGAGCAGCTCGAGGGTGCGCTCGAGCTCGGCGGCCTGGAGCTGCATGGCCTGGTCGTGGGTGAGCGGCCCGCGGGCCGCAGTGGGAACGGTGTCGGTCATGGTTGGTTCCTTGCCATGTCGTCGAGGAGATGGGGTGCGTGCTCGTGCAGGAGCATGTCGACCGCAGGATCGACGAGACGCTTCCAGCGCTCGCCGCCGGGGTCGTTGGAGATCTGCTGGTCGGTGACGCCGGTGAGCATCGCGGTCCACAGGTCGACGGCCTCGGGATCGGTGATGCCGAACCCCGCCAGCGCGGCCCGGGCGGTGTCGAGAGCCTCCACCGCCACCGCATAGCTCTCGGCGGAAGGACTGAAGTCGGGGATGGTGCGTTGGAAGAGCAGCTGGTAGCGGACGGGATCCGAGGTGCAGAAGTCGAAGAAGCGGTGGGCCAGTCGGCGGGCCTCGTCGCGGGCCGCGACCTCGGGGGTGTCGCCGTCGAGTGAGGTCTCCGGGGAAGCGGCCATGGTGGCGACGAAGGCGACGTAGCCCTCGTGGAACATGGCGTCGTAGATCTCGTTCTTGGAGGCGAAGTACGAGTAGATGGACTGCGCCCGCATCCCCACCCGGTCACCCAGGTCGCGCATGGCCAACCCCGCCAGCCCCTGCTCGCGCACCAGTTCCCACGCCGCGGCGACGATCTCGTCCTTGGTCTCCCGGCGGCGGGCGGTGCGTCGGTCGACGCGGACCTGACCGGGGTCAGAGGGAGCGGCGGCCATCAGCCCGATGCCTGACATGCTTCGGGATTACTAACATCATTCGTAGTTCCGAACATTGTCAGGAGAATGCGCCTCGAACGCCAACTTGTCAAGGCCCGTCGTTCGGTTCAGCGGTGGAACTCGACGACGAACCGGGCGTGGTCACCCAGGACCACCCGGTGGGGCGCCTCCGGTGGCACCACGATCGACTCGCCGGGCCCGAGCTCGACCACGGCGGCCGCGTCCCGCTCGTCTTCCCAGACGAAATCCAGCGATCCCGCCCGAACCCGCAGCACACCCCAGACCCCGGCGGCGAGCCGGTGCGACCGCAAGAGCCCTGCCGGAACCGATGCGAGATCGAACTCCTGGGTCGTCCGCTGCAGGACCAGTCGCTCCGGCAGCTCTCCGTGGTCCATGCCCAAGGAGCTACCAGCCCGACCCGCTGCCCGCCATTCCCAGGTCCCAGCCTCTGGATGACGAGGACGGAGTCTCAGGCCGGTGACGGCGGGCGTCAACGTGACGCTACGGCTGTGCCGAAGATGTCCGTCTCGACTGGACCTCCGTCCCAGTCGGGGTGGACCCGCTGGAGACGTTCGGCGGTCAAGAACTCTCGGCGAAGCTCAGCCGGCATGACCTCATAGGGAGAGGTCTGAGAGCGGTGCACCGCTATTGCCTTCTCCCGCAGCTCCAGGAATCGGGTGGTGTCGATGACGGTGGTGATCTTGTCGTCGGGAGTGCCGAGGTCTCCCAGGCCGAGGTGCTCGCTGCCAGGCTGCTGACGGACGAGCGCCTCCACCCATTTCCGCATGAGCTGCTGGGGCAGGCAGTGCAGGTACACCCGTGAGGGACGCCACGAGCTGAGCTCCACGGCGCGGAGGGTCGCATCACGGATGTGAGCGTGATCGCGGTGACCGTCGCTGGCGTCGAGCGTGACCACCATCGTCGGACGGACCTCTTCGATCAACGCGGCAATCACCGCAGCCACGTCAACCACCGGCGTCGCGCACAGGGTTCCGGGAGTCGGTTCGCCGTCCATGCCCGAATCGACCCAATCGAACAACTCGACGCCGCCCGACTCCGACGAGTTCGGCGGCTTCGCGCAACTCGGCCTCTCGAACCTCGGCCACGTCGGCGCCGTCGAGACCCCGACCAGGAGTCGGCGAACCTGCCTCCCCCCTCGTCGCGCACGCGACAACCGTCGGCACCCCCGACGCACGCGCATGGGCCAAGAGCGACCCACACCCGAATGTCTCGTCGTCGGGGTGGGCAACGACCACCAGCAACCGATCCGTTGCTTCGCTCACGAACCCTCCCCTCGACCACATTCATTTGCTGCCATTGGCAGCATTTTCTGTCCTGAGAATAGATGCTGCCAATGGCAGCATGTCAATCTCCTCGTATGCCGAAGTCCCTCACCACCACCTCCCACGCGCTCCTCGGACTGCTCAGTATCCAGCCATGGAGCACCTACGAGCTCGCCAAGCAGGTCGATCGCAGCCTCGGCTGGTTCTGGCCCCGCACCGAACGCAAGATCTATGACGAAGCCAAGACACTCGCCGAAAGCGGCCACGCAACCGCCACCCCCCAGATCACCGGATCCAGGCCCCGAACCGTCTACGCGATCACCGCCAAGGGACGCCGGACGCTCCAGGCCTGGCTCGATGAAAGCTCGGCGCCGCCAAAGCTCGAGGCCGAAGCCCTCGTACGGGTCTTCTTCGCCGACGCCGGCACCCTCGACCAGCTCCGAACCACCCTCGACGAACTCGCCGCCACAGCGAGAGCGAACCTGGACGAACTCCAAGCGCTCATCGAGGCAGCCGACGACGCCAACTACCCCTTCGCCGAGCGCCGCCACATCAACGCCATCGCCATTCGCTTTCAGCTCGGCTACAACCAGATGATCTCCGACTGGGCCGAATGGGCGACCGAACAGACCGACGATTGGAGCGATATCGCCGATCCCGACGGCTGGGACTGGCACACCTCTCTCACGTGATCGACTTCCTGTTCGAGCATCGGAGGACGGATCGGCGCGAAGCAGTCGTCGGGTGGGCGATCCCGTCTGCCGACGTCGGATGCACGATCCGTCTCACCGACCGAATGCTCCTCCCGACCGGATGAGCGAGTACCTTCCCCAGAGACGGCGGATGTCAGCTGGCGTACAACTACGCCGCCCCCGAGGGATTCGTCCAGCGTCTTCGGGTGACACCGGGGCCGGTGCCGGCGATCGACATCTCGAGGCGCTCGCCGAGCACGTCCTGGGGCCCCCGGCCGGCCAGTAGTCGCACCCCCGGCGGACACCAGGCGCGTGACGGTGATCGGCGGAGCCCGACCCGACCCGGGCGCTGAGGCGTCGGCGGGGACCGAGGCTCCCGGCCTCCTCAGAGAGGTGCGATCCGGTCGGGACCGATGTCGTGGCGGGTCACGACGTCGCCGGTCACCTCGTAGACGTAGGACGGGTCGCACTGGTAGGTGCCCGGCTCGACGGGCGAGACCCGAACGAACTCGGTGCGATGCATGCCCATGAGCAGCCCGCACGTGGGCGGTTCATTGTTGCCCGGATCGGCGGCAGCATGGAGCCCGCCACCGGTCCACTCGTGCATGTCGTCGAGCTGTTGCCCGACGCACGCACGGGTCAGTTCGGAGCCACAGGCCTGGGCCGCGGTGGCCCACAACAGGAATGCCGAGGCGGCCTGCTCGCCGATTTGATTCGGATCCCCACCGTGGCCCTCGACGATGTCGAGGAACTGCTGGACCGCCGGGACCTGCCCGGCCTCCCCGAGGGGCACGAAGCCCATGCGGAAGTAGACGTTGTCGGCGAAGCCGTCTTTGTTCCACGCCGCGAACGACTCGTCGTAGGCGTTCGTGTCCGTGTACCAGATCGGCCGGTACTCCAACTGGTTGGCGGCGTCGAGCGCGTTCTCGAAGCTCGGCGCCGGAGCGCCGACGTAGTAGACGACCTCGGCGCCACAGTTCTTGAATCGCTGGATCAACGGCTTCCAGTCGGCCTCGCCCGCGATGTTGTAGGCGAAGGAGCACTCGGACTTGAACTGCCACCCGAGGGCGGTGAACGCCTCCACGACCTGATCCTTGCGGTCTCTCATGACCGTGTAGTCGCCGAAGATGACGCCTGCGTTCCTCACCTGCTCCGGGTACATCTCCCGGAGCCTGGCCCCGCCGTAGACGGAGGAGCGGTCGATGGCGCTCGGCAACGGCTCCCACTTCAGCGGCGCGTTGGCGAACTGGGCGGTTCCCGCGGCGGCGGGCACAGCCGGGAGCTCGCAGTTGCGGCGGGTCGGCTCCTGGCCGTCGTCGAAGACGAACAACTCCCCCACCAGGAAGAACTCCTTGGCGCACGCCTCGGTCATGACGTTGGTGACCTCGGTGACCTTGGCGTCGTAGTAGGTGCCGTCGACCTTGCGGCCGTTGATGCCGCCCTGGTCGTTGCACCACGCGACGAAGGCCTCGACGGCGTCGCTCGCCTGGTGGTTGAGGCCTGGTGCACCCTGGTATCCAGCATCGTCGCCGAAGCCGATCCGGATGGCCTGGTCGGTCACGCCCTGGTCGGTGGCGCCCGTGGCGTTGCCTGGACCACACGGCGAGTCGAGGGTGCCGAACCTCCCGGACGCCTCGCCGCTGCTCGCCGCTGTGGTGTTCGGCGTCGACGCCGAATCGTCTCCGCGGCGGGCCCCTCCACAGGCGGTGGCGAGCAACGCCAGGACGAGGAGCACTGCGGTGAACATCGCGAATCTCCGTGTCGCTCCCACCGGTTCCCCCTCCTCGACTCGGCACCCGACCTGGCTGTTGCTTCGGTGCGCTCGTTCAAAGCTCACAACAGATGTTCGCCGCGCACCAGAGCCATCCGGCCCCACGACGCCGCGGCGACCGAGTTCGATGTGTCGCCGGTCTCTCAGCCGCGGCCCGGCAGGCTCCCCACCTCGAGACCGGCCAGCTCGGACATGCCCTCGAACACCACCTGGCCGCGCTCACGCACCACGCAGCGGAGCCGCCCGGCCAGATGCTCGAAGTCGGTGTCGACATTGCGGCGTTCGGCCGGGAGCGGGACGGGCAGCACGTGCGGTTCGATGCCGGTGCCGTCCCCCTCCAGGTCGACCTGGTGACGCAATGACCGGGCCCGGACGGCCCACCGCCCCGGGGTCACTTCGCAGTGCACGGGCGCGGGCGGTGTGATGCGGATCACCCGCTCACCCAGCCGCACCACCACGCCGCACACCGGCCGGGCGATCGGTCCGAGGCTCAGCACGCCACCCGAGAAGGCGACCGACACGTCGGCGCCGTCGAAGTCGTGGGCCTGACCCCACCACCACCGGTCCGGGAACCCGGCGCCCCAGTTCCGCTCGCCGTAGACCCGGGCACCGTCGAGTGACCAGCGCTCGCCCCCAGATCCGCGGCCACGGAAGGTGACGCCACCGGAGGCGGCGCCGCCCAGGCGGTAGGGCTGCCAGTACTGGTTGAGGAACGGCACGGCCGAGAAGATCCCGCCACCGCCGAACGCCTTGGGCCACTCGAAGGACTCGGAGAAGCGCAGGTCGAGGTGGACGTCGTCGAGGTCGACACGGAGCCGGTCGGGGGAGGCCTCGAGGCGGGCCTCGGCGGACGTACCGGCGCTGAGGGCGAAGTGGGCCCGGTCGGCATGGGCGCCGTCCAGTGCGGCGGAGCGCACGATGTCTCCGGGGTGCAAGGCAACGGCCACCGTGGCCCAGTCGCCGGTGGGATGCCGGTTCACGCCGCAGAGGGCGACGACGACCCGGCCCGACGCCGGATCGGTGACCCTCCAGAACCACCCCTCCATCTCGGCGCCGTGTGACGGCACCGGGTCGCCGAAGGGCACGTCCGCGCCGGTACGCCGGTAGGCCCCGACCAGCCCGCTTCGGGCACCCAGGACCGCATCCCGCAACCGCTCGAACGTGATCATCCCGGCGAACGTGGCCCGGTCATGGAGCGGCCCGACCGGCCTGTCCGTGGGTGATGGTCCCCGCCTCGGCCAGTCCTCGGATGGTGGCGCGCATGGTCTCGAGCGGATCGCGGAACCTGACGCCGAGCTCGTCGATCGTGCGGCTGTCGTCCACGGGCACGGAGCGGGTCAGGTACACCATGGCGTCGTGGGTGAACGTCGTGGCGGTGCGCACGACGCGACTCACCCGCTCACTCAGCGCACCCATGGCGACCATCGCCGACGCCGGCACCGGAATGCGCCGGATGGTGTGGCCGGTGGCCTGCTCCATCAGGCTGACAGCCTCGCCCGTGGAGAAGAAGTGGCCGCCGCAGGCGTAGCGGCGCGGACCGAGGCCCGGGATCATCGCCGCGGCGTGGATGCGGGCGAGGTCACGCACGTCCACTGCGGACCAGTAACCGACGTCGGTGACGACCCGGAGCCGGAGGAACGCCGGGAGGGCCTTGGAGGCCTCCCCCCCGCGGTCGCCGGCAGGTGGGCCGAGCACCATCATCGGATAGGTGCACACGACGGGCGCGCCCTCGTCCTGGAGCCGGCGGGCGAAACGCTCGGCGGCGACCTTCGACGCCGCATAGGGGCCGAGCCCCTCGACGACCGGGCTGTCGGGACCCACGACCGGGTCGTCGGTCGGGTACAGCACGCTGCCGCTCGACACGTGCACGATGGGGTCCAGGCCCAGCCCGGCGGCGGTGCCGAGGACGATGCGGGAGCCACGTTCGTTCGTGGCGGTCATGACCGCGGCGCCATCGCCGCCGGTGCCCACCACGGCCGCGGCGTGGAGCACGGCGTCGCAGCCGTCGAGCGCTCGTCGCACCGCGGTGGCGTCGGTGACGTCGCCGACGACGATGTCGTCGCGGGGGACGCCGAGGGCCCCAGCGGTGCGCTCGAGGCGGTCGCCGCTGCGCACCAGGAAGCGCACCGTGTGGCCGGCGTCGGCGAGAGCCCGGGCGCTGTGGGCGCCGATGAACCCCGAGCCGCCGGTGACCAGTACGCGAAGCGGCGTCACCCCGCTCGCCGTCATCGAACCCACCCCATGGGACGCATCGTCGCACCTCCCCACCGACGGCGGTAGGGCCCTTCGACCGACGCGGGAATCGGTGACGGACCGTGCCGGGTCCGTCAGCCGCCCGGGGACTCGAGGACGATGGCGCGACTACAGCGAGCGCGGGATCCCCTGGGCGAAGTCGAGGCGGCCGTCGGGGTCCCATTCCTTCTTGACCTCGACGAGCTTCTCGAGGTTCTGCCCGTAGTACGCCCGCAACCAGTCGGACCGGTCGGGGTCGATGTAGTTCTGGTACGCCTGGCCGGAGGCGAAGCGACGGAGCCGGTCGGCGAAGGCGCCGATCCAGGCTTCGTTGGCGTCCACCGCGTCGGGGGTGGCGTCGGTGGCCCAGAACGCCAGGTACTGCCCGTGGGCGACCTGGTCACGGTGGACGAACGCCGTGTCGGTGGGCGATGGCCGGTTCAACGCGCCGCCGTAGGAGTCGAACTCGATGCCGCCCGGGAAGAAGGCGTTGCCGCCGCCGGTCAACGTCGGGTCCGACTGCCGTGCCTCGACGGCGTCGATGATGACCTCGACCGCCTCGGGCGGGAGAGCTGCGGCGACGTAGTCCGACTTCGCCTTGTAGGACTGACGAGGAAGGGTGCCGGCCGGTCCGTCCTCACGGGTTCGGCACTCGGCGATGCTCAGGTCGGAGCATCCCGCCCACATCTCCGCCGACGTCAGCCATGTCTGGTCGACGGTGGTGTCGCTCACGGGCGCTCCTCCGACGGCCGCGATCAACGGGGCGAGCAGCTCTCGTGCCCGGGCCGCCGGCGCCGTGACCTGGCCCTTGACCTCGCAGACCGGCGTCGGGCCCTTCGTCGGGTCCTGGGTCGAGAACGACAGCATCGACCACACCTCGTCGGGCAGGCCGTCGAGCCAGTCGAACCACGCCGCTGCGACCTGTGGGGTCTGCTCCCAGTCCCAGCTCAACTGGAAGGTGCTCCAGTCACCGACCGGATGCGTGCGTAGCCGAAGGCCGGTGACGACACCGAAGTTGCCGCCCCCGCCACCCTGTGAGGCCCACAGCAGGTCGGGTTCGGACCCGGGGTCGGCGGTGACCATCCGTCCGTCGACGGTGACCATGTCGATCGATTCCAGGTTGTCGGAGAGTGTCCCGAACCGGCGGGCGAGGAAGCCGACGCCACCTCCGAGGGCCAGGCCGGCCACGGCGACCGTTGGACAGGAGCCGCCGGGCACGCAGCGGCCGGCCGCGAACAGGGTGTTGTAGGTGTCGACGAGCAGCGAGCCCGGGCCGACCGTCGCGGTGGAGCCGTCCCGGCCCACCGCGACGGTGTTCAACCCGCGGAGGTCGAGTTGGAGCGACCCGGTGGACGACGAGTACCCCGCGTAGGTGTGCCCCCCGGAGCGGACCTTGAGCGGGATGCCGTGGGCGTCGGCGAACTGCACCGCCGTCTGGACGTCCTCCGCGCTCTGGCAACGGGCGACGGCAGCGGGACGCAGGTCGTCGAAGCGGGGGTTGAACAGGACGCGAACCTCGTCGTAGTCGCGTGCCGATGGCAGGACGAGGTCCCCCCGAAGGCGACCGGCCAGCTGGTCCCACGGTGGCGAAGCGCCCGATCCGCCGGTCCCTCCGGGCGGAGCGACCGTCGATGCCGTGGAGCCGCCGGTGTCCTGGCATGCCGCGAGCAGCGGACCGAGACCCACGGTGACCGCAGCGCCGGCGGTGAGCCCGGCGGCCCGCCGCAGCACCGTACGACGGTCGACCTCACCGGGCAGGCGTTCGCCGACGCCGGCCTCGTCGCTGCTGTTCGACCGATCCCCCACGACCCGAGTCTCGCACCGCGGGCGTCGCCGTGCGGTTCCGTTCAGGGGCGAGGGGCACGGCGAGCACCCGCGTACCCGTCGAGGCCGAGCTCTTCGGGCATGGCGTCGAGCTGCCCCGCGGCGATGTCGTCGAGCGGGATGCCCGAGCTGTCGGACACCCGGTTGAGCAGCACGAAGGCTGCGACCGTCGCGATGGCGCCGAGCAGCTGGTCGGCGTCGAGCACCTCGGCGGCCGCCGCTCGGGCCTCGTCGAGCGGAGGTGCGCCCCGCACCAGCGCCTCGGTCAGGGCGAACAACCGGGCACCGTGGGGAATCCCGGCGTCGCCGGTGCCGTGGGCCGCCCCAACGATGTCGGGTCCACCGGCATCACCTGCGGTCATGGCGAGCAGCTGTGCGTGTCCGGCCGAGCAGTAGAAGCACCCGTTGAGCGCCGAGACCCGGGCGGCGATGGCCTCGAGCTGGGCGCGATCGAGGCCTCGCCGTCCGGCCAGGCCGTGGGCGAGCAGATCGGGCACGTAGAGGGCCTCGGTCAGCTGGACCTGCAGGGCGGCCTCCTCGGGTACGAGGCTGTGTCCACGGCGCACGTTCACGTGGAAGATGCCCGGGCCGATCTCGCGGGTCAGGTCCTCGGCGGTGAGCATCGGGACCCGGGCGCCGAGGTCGGCCGCGGCGGCCGGGCGGACCCGAGAGGGATCTCCGGGCCCCGGGGCGGGCAGCGCGGACGGGGCTGCCCCCAGGCCGGCGCACAGCAGATCGATGGCCACGACCTTGGCGGCGACGGCCGCCACCTCCACGTAGGCGTCCACCGTCAGTTCGGGGCCCAGCAACTCGCTCATGGCGGCGTCCTGGAGGCTGGCCGAGTCGTGGACGATCCGGGCCACCAGGTCGCGCTCGTGATCGGTCAGGTCGGGGTCATCACCCCGGCGCCCTGCGGCCGCGGCCCGACACTCCTCGGCCACGGCCACGCGCTGGGCGCTGGTCAACCACCGACCCGGCCGGGCCAATGACGCCCACACGGCGTCGACCGCGGCGACGATCTCGTCGTCCGGGGCGACGACGGAGCCGGACAGGTCCACGACGGACATGCTGCCAGGCGGTGACGTCCTGCGCGAGGGCGCGCCGGCGGCTCGGTCGTGACGCCTCGCGGCATAACCTCGGCGACTGTGACCTTCGACCTCGTGCTCCGCGGCGGGACCGTGGTCGACGGCACCGGCGCGGCCGAGCGCAGCGCCGACGTGGCGATCACGGCGGGTCGCATCGTCGAGGTCGGCAACGTCTCGGGCAACGGTGACCGGGAGCTCGACGTCGCAGGCGCGCTGGTGACGCCCGGCTTCGTCGACGTGCACACCCACTACGACGGTCAGGCGACGTGGGACAACCGACTGCAGCCGTCGTCGCACCACGGCGTCACCACCGTCGTCGCCGGCAACTGTGGGGTCGGGTTCGCTCCCGTCCGCACGAACGACCACGACCTGCTCGTGGAGTTGATGGAAGGCGTCGAGGATCTGCCGGGAACGGTCCTGCACGAGGGCCTGTCGTGGGAGTGGGAGTCGATCGGCGACTACCTCGACACGTTGTCGGCCCGCGAGTACGACATCGACCTCGCCACCCAGGTGTGCCACGGTCCGGTGCGGGTCTACGTCATGGGTCAGCGCGGCGCCGACCGCGAGGTGGCGACCGCCGAGGAGACCGTCGAGATGGGCCGCATCGCGGCCGAGGGCATCCGGGCCGGGGCATTGGGGTTCAGCACCTCGCGGACGCTGAACCACCGCACCAGCCTCGGCGAGCCGACGCCGACGCTCACCGCCGGTCGCGAAGAACTGGTCGGCATCGCCGCCGCCATCGGTGCGACCGGCCGCGGCGTGCTGCAGGTCGTGTCCGACTTCACCGACGGCGACACGGAGAACGAGACGCTCCTCGAGATGATGCGGGCGTCGAAACGGCCGCTGTCGATCTCGCTGCTGCAGGTGGCGCCCGGCACCGGGTACCGCTCGAAGCTGGAGCTCCTGGAGCAGGCACAGCGCGAGGGCCTGGCGATGCGCGCCCAGGTGGCGGCCCGAGCCGTGGGTGTGCTGCTCGGCCTCCAGGGCAGCCTCAACCCGCTGCGCGGCGCACCGAGCTTTCGCGCCGTGGCCGAGCTGCCCCTCGGTGAACAGGCCCGGATCCTGGGTCAGCGCGAGCAGCGTGAACGGCTGATCGGTGAGCTGCGAGAAGCGGGGATGCGCCTGCCGCTGGGCCGCATCTACGAGCTCGGGAACCCCCCTGACTACGAGCCCCGCCCGCGGGACAGCGTCGCGGCGAGGGCGTCGCTCCTCGGTGTGGATCCGAACGAGCTGCTCGTCGATCTGCTCCTCGGCGACGACGGACGGGCGCTGCTCTACTTCCCGGTGCTGAACTACTTCGACGGGAGCCTCGACGCCGCGGCCGAGATGCTGGCCCATCCCCTGACCGTGCCGGGGCTCAGCGACGGCGGCGCCCACGTCGGCACCATCTGCGACGGCAGCTTTCCGACATCGCTGCTGACGCACTGGGGTCGCGACCGCGAGCGCGGCCCCGGATTCGAGCTGCCGTTCCTGGTCCAGCGCCAGTCACGGGCGACGGCCGAGGCCGTCGGTCTGCTCGATCGGGGCCTGCTCGCGCCGGGCTACCGGGCCGACGTCAACGTCATCGACTTCGACCACCTGCGCCTGTCACCGCCGGAGATGGCCTACGACCTGCCCGCCGGCGGGAAGCGGCTCCTCCAGCAGGCCCACGGATACGTGCACACCTTCGTCGCGGGGGTGGAGACCTACGCCGACGGCGCCCCCACCGGGGCGCTCCCGGGCCGGTTCGTGCGCGGCCAACAGCCCGACCCCTCCAAGGAGTGACGACCGTGGCCCCTCGCATCCTCGAACCGCAGTGTGAGTGGACGGCGTCCGACGTCGCCGACGAGGACGTCTGGACCGAGCACTTCGACGACGCCGAGCAGCGCGAGCTCGACGCGTCGCTCCGCCACGCCATGGAGACCTCCGACGACGTCCTCGAGCTCGGACGAGACGACTTTCCGCTGCCCACGCTGGACCACCGGTTGGCCCGGATCGAGGACGAGCTGATCAACGGGCGGGGCTTCGTGCGCCTGCGGGGCATCGACCGGCGGGCCTACACCCAGGCGGAGATGGAGCTCCTCTACTGGGGCATCGGCATGCATCTCGGCCTGCCGTGGGCGCAGAACAAGCACGGACACGTCCTCGGCGACGTGACCGATCAGCGAAAGACCGCCGACGACCCGACGGCGCGGGGCAACGAGCTCGGCGGCATCGCCCTTCCGTACCACTGCGACGGCTCCGACCTCGTCGGCCTGATGTGCCTGCAGAACGGACGCAGCGGCGGGCTGTCAACCGTCGCCAACTCGGTGCGCATCCACAACCAGCTCGTCGCCGATCGACCGGACCTCGCGGCGGCGCTGTACGAGGAGCTCCCCAACGACTTCCGGGGTGAGCAGCCCCCCGACGGCAAGCCCTACTACATGATCCCCGTCTTCACGGAGTGGGACGACCGCCTCTTCGTCCGCTGCATCCCCCCGTACATCCTGGCCTCGCAGCGCCATGCGGAAGCGCCTCGGCTCACCGACACCCAGCGTGACGCGCTCGACGGAACTGGTGCGCATGGCCGACGACCCCGAGAACCACGTGATGATGACGCTGGAGCCCGGCGACATGCAGTTCATCAACAACTACCACGTGATGCACGGGCGGACCGCCTACACCGACGACCGCAGCGGCGGGCACGTCCGTCATCTCAAGCGGCTGTGGTTGGAGACCACCGTGTTGCCCAGCCGACCGCCGTACTTCGCCAACTCCTCGCACTGGCAACAGCGCCGTTCCGCCAGTCACCTGAGGGTGAACTGACCGCAGGAGCAGTTGGCCGCTCCCACGCAACTGCTGGGTAGGGCGGGCAGGAGGCCCGGCTCCGATGGTGTCGTCCGGGTTGATGACGAGCGCCGACACGGTGTCGCGCGGCATCGGCCGAGGTCGGGCTCTTCGAGGACGGCGATCGGCGTGAGCGGCGACATCTGACGCAGCACCTGTCGCCTCGGTTCGTGGGCGGAGCCCTTGACACGAGTAATGCGATATCGCAGTATCTAGTTACTGCGATATCGCAGCAACTGACCTTCGAACCGTCGATGGTCGAGGCATCCGGGAGGAACGATGCAGACCTCAACCTCAACACTCACGCGAGACCGCTCCGGCGGAGGCCGGCGACGTGTCGGGTCACGAGCAGGAGGGACCATGAGCCGACTCGCTTCCTGGCGGGTCGTGATCGTGAGCGGGGTCCTGCTCGTCGCGTTCGCCGGCGTCTTCTTCGCATCGTCGGCACCATTCGCCGTTCCGAGCGTCGAGAACACGTGTGGGGCACCTCCGCTCGATGTCCGGCCCTACTCGACCGCCGACGACGTCAACCGCTTCCTCGACGAATGCGGCGACGCCGGGCGCAACGCCTACCGGGATCTGCAGCTCGCGGACCTCGCCTACCCGGCCGTGTTCGGCCTGTTCATGGCCTCCGCCCTGGCTCTCGCCCTCGAGCACCTGTTTCCTCAACGCCCGGCGCTGATCGGACTCGCCGCCATCGCTCTCGCCGGGAGCGGGTTCGACTACCTCGAGAACCTCTTCGCCTGGCGAGCACTGGCCGCCTACCCCGACCCCGTCGCCACGAACTCGCTGCTCGGTCTCGCCTCTGCCGCCAAGACCGCCAGCTTCTGGATCGCGGGGCTGCTGCTCGTGGCCAGCACCACGGCACTCATCGGCCGAGCCGTTCGGCGTCGGCACCCGACGCCCGCCGATCAACCCGGCGACAACCGCGTCGCCGTCTAGTTTCGAGGTGGTGCGAGATCGCAGCGACTCGGTGAACGAGCAGCCTCTCGGCCTCGACCCCCGCCTCGGCAACACCCTGTTCGACGTCTGGCTGGTCTCGCGTGCCGTCAACTCCCTGATCGACGACGCCATCAGCTCGACCGGTCTCGACGCGGACGAGTTCGCCATCTACTCCGTGCTCGCGTCGAGCGGCCACGTGACACCCTCCGAGCTCGCCCACTGGATGGCGGCACCGGCCACCACGGTTTCGAGCTACATCAAACGGTTCGAGACACGTGGCCATGTCGAGCGAGTCACGAACCCCGACGACGGTCGCTCGCGCCGCATCAAGCTCACCGCCGCCGGGCGAAGGGCCCATCGACGCGCCGGCGAGCTCTTCACGCCGATTCTCCGTGAGGTCGAGCAACGCCTCGGGAGTCGAACCGAGCAGACCCACCAACGGCTGCAGGGTCTGCATCAGATCGTCGACGAGATACGACATCACACCTGACCCTCGGACGGACTGTCTCGCCTTCCAGCCAGAAGGCGGAGATCGTGCGTGGAGCGCTGGCGCCGGCAGCACCTCGTCGGCGCACTGCGACACCGGTACCTTTGGATGATGAAGCGTGCGCGATACCTACTGCTCGCCCTCGTCATCGTCGGCGCTGCGTGCTCGAGCCAGACGGAGACGGCCGACCGCGGATCCGGTGCCACCGCCCTCGCCTCTGGCGAGGTGGCAGCTGGTCAGCCGGGCGGGTCGTTGTTCGTGATCGATGCCGCCAGCGGCACCACTGAACCGGGCGCGGGCGGCACGACCGAGATCGCCCTGGTCGACGTCAGCCCGCAGGTGGTCTCGTTCACCGATCGACCGGCACGCTCGGTGGCGACGGAGACCCCCGAAGAGTTCGTCGAGCGTTGGACCGAGCGCGGGTTCGCCGAAGATCCACCCAACGCTGCGCTGACGGTCGGCGAGGACGTCGCCGTCGTGATCCTCACCGACCCGGCGTGGGATGCCGATACGGAAACGATGACGATGACCGCCACCGTGCTCGACCCGGCATCGCCTCCTGCCGCCGGGCGACCGGCCACGATCAGCGAGCTGCCCGCGAACCTGGCCATGACGAGCGTCTTCGTGGATCCGTCGAGTGCCCCACGGAACACGACGACGGCCTTCTTCACGATCAGAGGCACACCAACAGGCGCGGCGTCACCGAACGTGCAGGTGAACAACGTCATGGCATCCCCCGCGGAGGAAACGCGTGTCGGGGTGGAGGGTGGCGATGCCGACGTCACGTCCACGAGCGACGGCGGGACCTTCATCACCTATCCCGGCGACCAGGCACTCGACACCACCGTCACCATCTCCATCGTGCCCGATGCCGATGGGACCGTCAGGGGTGAGGCGATAGAGCTCGACGGCCTCGAGCTCACCGGGTTCCTCGTGAACGACAACGGCCCCGGTGAGACCGTCACGATCAGCGACGGTGAACCGTTCACGCTCGTCTCGAAGCAGTAGGGAACTGATCGGAATGCAGCCGCCCGTTCCACCGATCATGAGCTCCGAGGACGATCCGCAAGAAGTGGAGCAGGGCCGACACACCCCGCGACGGCCCTAGTCGGGGAGGAGCTCCCGGTCTCCTCTCCTCCACCGCCGACCCCTCCCGAGCCCGCGCCCGGCTCATGGCGCGTCGAGATCGGTCAGTAGCGGAGCAGCACCCCGATACGACCGTGACCGGCCAGGGCACCGTCCTCGACGAACTCGACCTGCCCGCCGGCCAGGAGCACCGCCTCGATGACGTCGTCGACGACCTCGTCGAGGTCGTCGAGGCGCTCGTCTGGCGCATCACCGGGGGTCAGCCCGTCGGTCACATGGCCCGGGAAGGTGAATCCTTCCTCGACCGCGAGCAGGTTCCCGCGACCTTCTGCGACGGCTTCCTGCACGGCGTGGAGGCCGAAGACAGCGTGCTCGCGACCGTGTGCTTCACGCAGGCGCTCGAGCACGCCGGCCTGCTCGGCGGCCCGGTAGGAGTCCAGGACCGGTCGGACCACGTTCGCCAGCTCGGCTGGAGGCGTGTGCGCGTAGTTTCCTGCCACCTGACCCACGAAGCGGTCGCCGTGTGCCGTGACCGCTTCGAAGAGGACCAGCTCGCGCTCGGCTCCGGTCACCACGACGGGCAGCGGGTCGGCTCGGCAGGCGTGGTCGAGGGCGTCGTCGACGGCGCGGTAGACGATGCGGTGCTCTTCCCTCTCGGCTTCCTCGTGGATCGGGAAGTCCTTCTGGGGCGTGTCCTGCTCGTGGGGAGGCTCGACATGCACCGGGAATCCGTGGGTGCGAACCTCGACGAGTTCGTGTCCCTCGCCCTGGAACATCCGGGCGTGGTGGCCGTCGAGGACCAGGACCCGGTAGCGGGGGTTGCGGGCGACGCCTTCGAGGAGCTGGCGGGTCGCGAAGGTGCGATCGACCACCACCTGCTCCTCGACGGCGAACGGCAGGTGCAACAGCTGCCCGTCGTCGGGCGTGACCAGGATCGCCAGGCCGTGCGCGGCCTCGGCACGCGGGTCGGGCTGCAGCTCAGGATGGTGCAGCTGGACGGCGACCCCTTTGGCGGCGTCGGCTCCCCACCAGGTCTCCGTGACGTCGAGCGCCCGGTCCACCAGCGCCCGCAATCGCAACTCCATCCCAGGGTGGGCGGCCGCCGGCTGGGCCACGGGCATGAGGATCGTCACAGCGGGCTCGCCGCGGCGCCGGGCCAGCTCGAGGATCTGAGAGTGGTCGACGATCCTGTCACCGACCCGGGACCGTTTGGCTGTCATGGTGGCTCCCGCGAGGTGCGGCGGCCGGTGTGGCCGCTCGATCCCAAGCGTGAGCCGGTCCGGCACACCGGTGTAGTGCCGAAGGTCCTTGCCGCGTTGCGCCGAGGTGACCTTGGGCTCTGGGGTCGAGATGGCTTTGGCTTCATGGTGGATGAGAGCAGGAACAGTCGACGCACACGTCGAGCGCTGTCGGGCCTGTGAGCCAGTCGTGATGCAACCTCGAAGGGGGTCGGGCGATGTTCACCGATCGAACCGAAGCCGGAAAGCGGCTCGCTGAAAAGCTTGGTCGATTCGCCGACCAGGAGACCGTCGTGCTCGGGCTTCCCCGGGGTGGGATACCGGTCGCGTACGAGGTTGCGACCGCGCTGAACGCGCCCCTGGACGTGATCGTCGTCCGCAAGCTCGGTGTGCCGTTCCAACCCGAGCTCGCCATGGGTGCCATCGGCGAGGACGGCGCCCGCGTCCTCAACGACGAGGTCCTACAGCTCGCCCATGTCACTGCCAGTGAGTTGGCGGCGGTGGAGGAACGGGAGCGGGCCGAGCTCGAGCGACGGGCTCGCCGCTTCCGCGGAGCACGACCACGCATCGATCTGACCGGTCGAACCGCGCTGATCGTCGACGATGGGATCGCGACCGGCTCCACTGCCCGTGCTGCCTGCCACGTGGCCCGGGCCCACGGCGCGGCGAGGATCGTGCTCGCCGCGCCGGTCGCGCCGCCCGACGCCGGCCGCCGCTTCGCCGGCGTTGCCGACGAGCTGATCGTGTGCGAGACCCCCGAACCCTTCTACGGGGTCGGGCAGTTCTACGCCGACTTCTCCCAGACCAGTGACGACGAAGTCGTCGATCTCCTGGCCGCGGCCGCCCGCACCGAACCCACCGCGCCGCAGAACACCGCGGTCGGTGACGACCCACCGTTGCGCAGCGAGGAGGTCCGCATCACCGTGGGTCCCGTCGCTCTCTCGGGATACCTGCACGTCCCCGAGGAGCCGAGTGGAATCGTGATGTTCGCGCACGGCAGCGGCAGCAGCAGGCACAGCTCCCGCAACCGGTACGTGGCATCGGTCCTCAACGACGCGGGCATCGCCACGCTGTTGTTCGATCTGTTGACGAACGGCGAGGAGCTGGATCGGGCCAACGTGTTCGACGTGGAGTTGCTGGCGGGCCGCCTCGGCGAGGTCGCCGACTGGGCCCGCGCTCAACCGGAGGTCGAAGGGCTCCCGGTCGGGTACTTCGGGGCGAGCACCGGCGCGGCCGCCGCGCTGTGGGCGGCGTCCGAACCCGGGGCGGACATCGCCGCCGTGGTGTCCCGCGGCGGTCGACCTGATCTCGCCGGACCCCGCCTGGGCTCGGTCCGGGCCCCGACGAGACTCGTCGTGGGCGGCGACGACACGATCGTGATCCAGCTCAACCGCGAAGCCCAAGAGCAACTGCGGTGCGAGTGCGATCTCCGGATCGTCCCCGGAGCCACGCACCTGTTCGAGGAGCCCGGCACGCTCGCCCAAGCCGCTGCGCTGGCTCGGGACTGGTTCGCCGACCACTTCACCCGGAGCTCAGGGGTCGCCGCCTGAGGGAGTCCGGCCCGTTCCTGGGCGCGTCGAAGCGAATGACCTTCGGCCCTGACCCCGAACCTGATCCAGGTCCACGATGCAGGTAGCCCCCTTCGGAGGGCTAAGGGAGTCCCCCTAAGGGACCGACGGCCCCACCGTCCACCGCCAAGGACGGGGGGCCGTTTCGCGTGTGGGCCGAGACGGCGCCGGGGACGTAGTCCCCTACCCCCCGCATCGACACGAGGCGGACACTGGGGCCACCGCAAGAGGAGGCCTCATGGGCATCAGGGACAAGGCATCGAACAAGGCGCTCGACATCAAGGGCAGGTTCAAGGAGACCGCGGGCAAAGTCACCCGCAACCAGGACCTCGAGGACGAGGGCAGGGTCGACCGGGCCGAAGCTGCGCTCAGGGATGCCGCGGAGAAGGCGAAGGATGCGGTGTCGAAGGTCAAGGACGCCATCACCGGCGAGTGACCTCGTGACTGTCGTGTCAGGCGGTCTGGTCGGTCGCTACCTGCCGTGGTTCGAAGACGACCACGGGCGTGTCGGCGACGCGCGAGTCGGCGTAGGCGTCGAGCCCATCGTCGATCTGGGCCCACAGCCGCCACAGTCGATCGTGCTCCTCACCCTCGACCCTGCGGGCGCGCACCGCGAGTTCCGGTTCGCCCTTGAGGCGGATGACGGCGTCGGGGTGAGCCTCGAGGTTGAGCCACCACGCCGGGGGGCCCTCGTCCCAGCCGTTCATCGCCAGCACGACGGGCGTCGGGCCATCCTCGATGTAGCCGACGATGACGCTGCGTTCCTGTCCGGACTTCCGGCCGGTCGTCGTCAGGTGCATCGCGCCCCAGCCGCGCCTGCTCTTCGGGGTCCACAGGACACGCGGGCCGAGGAGCCGGTAGAGGAACCGGTGGCCCCGCCAGAAGAGGTGCTTGAACCACGCCGGCGGCAACTTCGGTGGCTCGGTCGTCTGGATGCCCATGGCGCGCTCCCCGCTCTCGACCCGTCGCCGCCATCGTGACCCCCGGGCGGGCAGGGCAGTAGAGCCCAAAGACCGTCGGATGCTCAGACGGTCACCACGACGCCGACGACGCAGGAACGGACCGGGCGGAGGCCGCATGACCATGCTCCCGGAGGCGTCCGAATCCCGATCGCTCCCGACGCCTCGGTCCGAGCCGTCGTCGAAGAAGTCGTCGCGCCGAGCGGGCTGCTCGCACGACTCGTCGGCTGAACCTGATGGTCATCGGTGGCGATCGAGCTCGACGATGAGCCGCCGGATCCCGGTGTGGCGGTTGCTGCGCGTCCATTCGACCGGCTCCAGGAGGCGAGCCTCACCGAAGCGGGTGAGGACGGGACGCTGCTCATCGCGTTGCGATGGAGGCACGCCAGCAGCGGAGCCCGCAGGAGACGGGCCCGCCCGCACCGCCGCGCTGCTCAGCTCCCCGGTGGGCGATACGCCACCGAACGGCCGATCGCGGCGTCGGCCTCCTCGACGGTCAGGAGCTTCGTGGTCACGACGGTCGCCGCCGAGCTCGCCCCGACCGTGAACGCGGCGGCTGCAGCCGCCGTGTCGTCGGGAAGCTCACAGATCACGAAGGCATCCACGTCGCCGAACGCGAAGTGGAACGAGTCGAGACTCCCCCCGAGCTGCTGGCACATGTCGGAGATGGCGGTGACCCGACTGGCGGCACCCGCCTTCTGCAGTCCCCTGATGCCTTCGGCCGTGTAGCTGGCCTCGAACAAGTACTTGGACATTTCCTCTACCCCCCGTGCGCTGGATCCCCCCGTGCGCTCAGGGAAGGCTACCTCCCCGTCTCGAGCGCGAAGCGATCGGTCTGAAGACCAGCAACCCCTAGCCGGTCGACGGATGTTCAGGAGGTGCCGACGGGCGGACCCTGGACGTGACAGGCGTAGTCGGCCCCGTGGCGCATGAGCTTCTCGATGTCGGGCGCAGACGGATCGGGGAGTCCGTCGTGCTGCGCTGGCTCGCCGGCAGCGATGTGGAAGCCCTCGAACCCGCCGGGGGTGTTGATCTCGAGCAGCTCACCGTCCTCCTCGACACGGAAGGCATGGGCCACGCCTCGGGGAAGGAAGATGCTCTCGCCCGCTCCGACGACCTGCTCGACCTGATCGCCCATCGGGTCGAGCCACGTGGTGATCGTCCCGTCGAGCACGAAGAGTGTCTGGTCCTCTCGCTCGTGGAGGTGGACGGGCGTGCCGTAGCCGGCCCGATGCGTCTGCTTGCAGACGGACAGCGACCCGCCGGAGTCGGCGGCGGACACGAGCACCTCCATCAGGAAGCCGTCGAACCAGAACTTCTTGCCGGTGGGGTTCTCCGTGATCGTCATGCCGATGTCCTTTCGCGGGGCGAGCAGGTCCTTCATGAGACATGTGTATCACCAGAGACCCACTTTCGCAAGATACTTGTCTCATGATGAGATATGATTCGCACGATGGCGGCTCGACTCGAACAGAAGGCACGGACACGGCAGGCGCTGCTCGATGGGGCATCGCAGGTGCTCGCCGACGGCATCGCCGACCCGTCGATGGAGGAGATCGCCGAAGCGGCACAGGTCAGCAGGGCCACCGCGTACCGGTACTTCGACTCCGCCGGCGACGTCGTGTGGGAGGTGATGTCCGACCGCGCCGTCGCCGACATCGATGAGGTGATGGCCAGCGCGGGCCATGACGTCGTCGCCCGAGCGCTGGCCGCCGAGGAAGCCATCAATGGCTACATGTTCGGAGACCCCGACGGTGCTCGCGCCTTCGAACGCGCCGCACTCGACCGCAGCCTCAGAGGCATGACCCAGGACACCGACCGCCCTGCTCGCCGCTTTCGCTACATCGACGCCGCGCTCGAACCGATCGCAGATCGGCTGTCGACCGAGGACCGCCATCGCGTACGCCACGCACTCGCGCTCGCGATGGGCTCCCAGGCAGTTCCCGCCATGCTCGACACGTGCCGGCTCGACGTCGACGAAGCCCGCTCCGCAACCCGTTTCGCTTGTCAGACGATCGCGGCTGAGGCCAGCCGTCTGGCCGCAGCCACCTCGGTGCGCTGATCTCGTTCGCTGCGCAACGCTGACCCTCGGAATCGCGCCACTCGTTCACGAACGATGAGATCATCGATCTGGCCAGTGCGGCGTAGCCTGTTCTTCTCGTCGCTCGGTGCATCTGGCTGCAGGACCTCGGCTCCTCCCCGATCGTGTTGCGCCCAGCACCGTCGAGCACCTCCATGGCGAGGGAAGGCACCCCCGTGAACGAATCGACGACGGCTCAGGCGGACGCGCTGGCGCCACGAGTTCTCGCATCGCTGCGCAGCACCGAGCTGACGACGGTGAGTCGCCGTCAGCAGGTCTTCGCTGCTGGTGTCCTCAACGTGCTGGTCAACGTCGTGGTGCTGAATCTGTTCGTCGAGTTCGCCGAAGAAGTCGTGATCGACTCGTTCGTCATCTCTGTGCTCACCGCAGTGCTGCTCACGGCGATGCTGAGCGTCATCGTGCGATTCGAGCACCGCATTCACCACTTCTTCTTCGAGCGGCACTCCTGGCGAATCGCCGGTGTCGTCGCCATCTGGATCGTCCTCTTCGGGAGCAAGTTCCTGATTCTCGAGGTCATCGACATCGTGTTCGGTGATCACGTCTCGCTCGGCCATCTGCTCGAGGTGATCCTGATCGTCGTGGCGATGATGATCGCGGGCCAGTTGATGCAGACCATCTACGACCTTCTCGGGGTCGACGCCGACGAAGCCCCCACCGATCCCTCGTCGAACGATGGCGGCGAGAAGCCGTCTTCGACGTCGACGTGACTCGCCAGAGAACCGACGAACCAGTGACAGCGTTCGCGTCCGACACCTGACGCCCGCGGTCAGAACACGTTCTCGCCGAAGACGATGACCGCGCCGATCGCGGCCGCGGCGGTGCTCATCAGCACTCGCGTGACGAGGCGATGGTTCGAGGTGGCGTAGAAGGACAACGCCGCGACCGCGACGAGTCCGACCACAAAACAGGTGTAGAGGGCAGATTGGGAGCCGAGGTCGGTGAGCGCAGCGATCCCCATGACCAACGCGGCACCGACGAAGCCGATGACGACCGACACGTCCTGGCGGCCAACCCGGAGCGTCTCGGACCAGTCGGGCTCCTCGAGCGTTGACGCCAGATGGGCGAGCACGTCGCTGAACATGTGCGCAGCGAACAGCACGGCACCTGCGCCGAGGAGCCACGCCACCGAGGTGCCCGCGGACTCCTCGTGATGAATCAGCTCGCCCACCGTCGCCAGCATCAGGATCAACCCGTAGACCATGTGGGCGAGCGCATTCTCACCACGCCGGAAGACCGACCGTCGCCGCGACCCGGTCACCGGCTGCGCGTTCTCATCCGTCGTCGACACGGCCAAGACCGTATTCACCGCTCAGCGTCTGCGCCGAACCTCGGAGGACCAGCGCGACGAACTCCTCGGCATCGGTGGCGGCGAAGGTTCTGCGTCAGCGCAGCGCGGGCGCGGTCAGGCGGGCCTCGTCGACACCCCAGTTCCTCGCGGCGGAGATGACCGGGTAGGTGCGCACAGGTGGGGTTCCTCGCGGGAGATCACCTCGTTCGTGCCGTCCCCCGCAACGATCCGCGCCTCAGGGGCAGCGCTGGGAAACGTGATGGACGGTCTCGGTGGGCACCACAGGGTCGGGCCTCTCGGGTCTGCAGGGGGACGAAGGCCCCTGGTTCACCATGGCGCGTCGGTGACAGCATCGAAGGAACCGCCCTGCGACGTTCGCAGGCAGGAGGCCGGCATGCGCTGGATCACGATCACCCTCGGGGCACTGGTGGGCGCGCTCGCCGCGGTGGTCGTCTGGATTCGTCGAGCCATGCGGTGGGGCGCGACACCGGAGGAGGTCGCATCGGCCAGCACGGCAGACACGTGGTTCGATGGCGTGCCCGGCGCGCGCGTCCGGATGACCCGGGCGATCTCCGTCGAGGCGCCACCCGAGACCGTGTGGTCCTGGCTGGCCCAGAACGGCCGGGGTGCGGGGTGGTACAGCTGGGACCGGCTCGACAACGGCGGCCGAGCGTCGGCGCGACACATCGTGCAGTGGATCCCCGAGCCGCGCGTTGGTGACGCGGGACCGATCGGGTACCTGAGGCACCTCGAGCCGGGGCGGGAGCTCGTGTGGTGGGCTCCCGATGCTCCGTTCCTCGGAGCGCGGACGTGGTCGTCGTGGCAGTACACGGTGGTGCCGGACGGAGATGGCTCACGCCTGCTGATGCGGGTCGACGGTGCCGCCGCGGGCGCCGCGAGGTGGCTCGTCGTGTTGACGCTCCCGCTGATCGACTCGATCATGGCCCTGCGCCAGCTCAGAAACCTGAAGTACCTCGCCGAGCGCCATGGCCATCGCTCCCAGGAGCCGGAGAACCCAGGAACCGGCGAGCGGGACCAGTACCAGCTGTACCACGTGATCTATGCGTCGGGCGATGAGGCCGGGGTACCGGGAAGCGGGGATGCCGAGCAGTCCCGGAGGTGGGCGGAAGCCGACAGCGTCGTGTGAGGTGACGGGCCGGTGGTGCGTTTCGACCTTGACGCGAAGCGGGGTTCAGCCCGACGGTCTCGTTCGGGTGCGTGATCGTGACGATCAGACCGACCAGGCCCTCGACACCGTCGGCCGAGACCCCCGGGCCGACACCCCCCTGGAATCGACCCCACCTCGACCGGCCAACCGGGATCAGGGTGGGCCGATGACGTCGAGCTCGCCGTGGCTGAGCTCGTCGAGCACGACGGCGATGGGGCGCTCGTCGACGGAGATCGTCCCGCGGTACGGGGCGCTGACCGCCACGACGAGGGCGAGGGCGAGCGCGGTGACGACCACCAGACCGCCGACCGTCACCACCTCCCACTGTTGATAGGGCAGCGACAACAGCACGGCGTCGAGGCAGAGGACGACCCCGCTGACGAAGGCCAGGAGGAGCAGGGCCGGCGGCATCGTGCGGGCGGCGAGGGAGAGCCGGTCCCGACGCAGTGAGATCATCGCGTCGACGGCGGAGAGGAGATCGGCTCCGGTGACGGCGGCGAGCGCCGGATCGGAAACGATCGCCCGGGCATCCCGGAACATCCTGCCGAGCGTCTCGCGAGCGCTCTCACTGCCCCGCCCGTCGGACAAGAGCGGCCACTCCTCGTCGACCACGCTGCGGAGGTAGCGCTGCAAGAGGCCCCGAAGGTGCGACGCATCGAGGCCCGGCGACCCTGCGACCAGGGCGAACCGCGCCGCGGCATCGGCCTCGAGCTCGGCGGCGTGCTGCGCCTCGCGCAACTGCCCCCACTCGGTGTTGATGGCGAACGCGGTGAGAAACGCGAACATCGCCCCGAGCGCCGGGATCAGCGGCGCGGCCACGACAGCGAGGTTGCGCTGGTTCTCCTCGGGCACGGTGGCCTCGAACACGACCGCGGCGAGCACGGTCCAGCCCAGGAACCAGACAAGGAACCCGCCGAACACCACCGGGCCGGACCGGCTCGTGAGGGACGACATGACACGGGGACCGAAGGCATTCCGTCTCGTTCGACGAGGAACCGCTGACATGGGTCGATGCTAGGGCCGCCCCGGCGACCACCCGGAGAACGGCCGCGTCAAGAAGCGAGCTTCGACGAGGACCTCGTCGAAGCTGCCAGAGGGGCGACCGGTGTCGTCGGGGCCTTGACGCCGAGGACGGCAGCGGGCCGGCGCGGACCCGGCGTGAGGCGTTCGAAGTGCCCGAACCTCAGCGCACCCGAACGGTGTCGGCGGCTCAGGTCCGTTCCTGGCCCTCTAGGGTCGGCACCGGTCCGGAGGGGACGAGTGGGGGTGGACGTGACCGTCGGAGAGCAGAACCGCTACCCGCCCGGCGAGCAACTGCTGGACGATGCCGTCCAGGCCACCGGGCTCACCGACTTCGGGCCCGGCGACTTCCGCGAGGGCCTCGACGTCCTGCTCGAGAGCCTCGCCGACGACGCCGGGCTCAGCCCCTCCACCGACGACGCCGTGGTCGGCGGGCTCCGCAACCGGCTCGTCAACCGCCTGCTGGTCGAGGACTGGTACCGCACCCACCCCGAGGTCGAGGACGTGGCGATCAGCGGCCCGGTCCATGTCATCGGGCTGCCCCGCACCGGCACCACCGCCCTCGGCAGCATGCTCTCGCTCGACCCGCAGTTCCGCAGCCTGCGGATGTGGGAGCAGCGCTCACCCGTGCCTCCGCCGGTACGGGCCGACGAGCTCGAGGACCCACGGCGTCTGGCCTACGTCGCCGAGATCGACGCTCTGTCGCCCGAGGCCCGGGCGATGCACCTCTACGAGGTCGACGCCACCGTGGAGGACAGCGAGGTGCTCGGCATGGCCTTCCACGGCCAGCAGTACACGCTGCCCGTCTGGGGCTACCACCGGTGGTGGCGCCAAGCCGACCTCACCGACACCTTCGCCTACCACCGGCGGGTGGTGAAGCTGCTGGGCTCACGACGACCGCCGTCGTTGTGGTTGTTCAAGGCGCCCCACCACAAGTTCCACCTCGACGACCTGGTGGCGGCCTACCCCGACGCCCGCTTCGTGATGACGCACCGCGACCCGACCACGTCGGTGCCGTCGTACTCGAGCTTCGTGTCGTCGATCTTCCCCGCCGCCGAGGGCGAGCACGACCCCGCCCGGACCGGACCCGAGGTGTCGAACCACCTGCGCACGGGCATGGAGCACGCCATCGCCGCCCGGGCCCGGATCGGGGAGGACCGCTTCCTCGACGTGCACCACCGCCAGCTCGTCACCGACCCGATGGGCACCGTCGCCCGGGTCTACGAGCACCTCGGCCTCGAGCTGACGCCCGACGTGGCGCGATCGATGGCCGACTGGCAGGCCGAGAACCGCTCCGGCGCCCACGGGACCCACCGCTACACCCCCGAGCAGTACGGGCTGACCGCGGCACGGGTGCGATCCGACTACGACTTCTACATCCGCCACTTCGACGTCGACGTCGAGGATTGAGCGAACACCACCAGGAGGACCCCACGATGACCGAGGCCGCCGGCGCCGACGCGCTCCCCAGCTGGGCCGACCAGATGAAGGCGCTCGAGGGCGTCGTCGACGAACTCCTCGCCACCTGGCGCCCCGACGGCGCCACCCCGGCCGAGGTCCAGGACATGAACAGGCTCGCCTTGTCGGTGCTGGCCGGCGGCTACTTCTGCCGCGTCTACACCGACACCCGTCGGCCGGTGTTCATGCCACTGTGGAACTACGCCGTGAACCAGGGCGGCCCCGACCCCGACTACGTGTACTCCACCACCGAGGTCGACGCCGACGGCGTGTACCGCATCTCGGGCTACCGGGGCACGACCCGCTTCGTCGAGATCACCCAGCAGACCTTCGACATGATGAACATGGGCCAACTCGCCAACGGCAGTCCCGTCCCCCACACCCACGATCTCGACGACGTCGGTGTCGACGAGCGCGGGTGGTTCGAGGTGGTGCTCAGCGCCGAGCGGCCCGCCGGCCACGCCGGCGACTGGTGGCCGCTCGACCCCCGCACCCGGCGGCTGCTCATGCGGAAGTGCTCGTGCGACTGGGCCGGCGAGGTCGACGCCCGCGTCGCCATCGATCGCCTCGACGACGGGGGGGCCGACATGACCCCCGAGGACACCGCCCGCCGGTTCTCCGACCTGGCCGCCTGGATCACCGGGATGATCGGCTTCGACATGGGCCTGGTGCGCTACTACCGCGAGCACCACGGGGTGAACACGTTCCTGCGCTCCACCAAGATCGACTCGATCGGCGGCCTGCCCACCCAGGCGTACTACGACGGCATCCACGAGATTGCCGACGACGAGGCCCTCGTCATCGAGACCGACCTGCCGAAGACGAGCCGCTACTGGCAGGCGCTCGTCGCCGACGACCGTTTCTGCACCGTCGACTGGGTCAACCGGCAGTCGAGCCTCAACGACACCCAGGCCCGGGTCGACAGCGACGGTCGCTTCCGCTTCGTCGTCTCCACGCAGGACCCCGGCGTGCCCAACTGGCTCGACAAGGCCGACCACCCCTGGGGCGTCATCCAGATGCGCTTCAACCAGGGAAGCGACTACCCGGACCCGACCATCAAGAAGGTCCCGGTCGCCGAGGTGCGCGAGCACCTGCCCGCCGACACCCCGGTGGTCACGCCGGCGGAGCGCCGCGAGCAGCTCCGCCGCCGACGCGAGGGCGCCCAGCTGCGACAGATCTGGTAGCCAGCTGCGGCAGGGTCGGTGTGGGCTCGCGGTGGGTCCACATATCGTGGACGGCGATCCGTCAGACCCGGTCGGCTCCCGCACTGCGAGCTCACGACCGGTCGATCCGGGCCGCTCGCCACCCGAAGGACCCCTCCACCGTGCCCGCATCACCGAGCGTCGACCACCTCGACGATCACCTCCTCGAGGCGGTCTACGACCCGGGGTCCCTGGCGCGGGGGCGCGCCTACGCCGAAGAGGACCGGGTCAGCCTTCTCGGCTCGGAGCCGGGGACGATCAACGCGGTCTGCCGTGGCTCGGGTCGTGCGACCTACGTGGTGCGGGTCCGCTGGACACGACAAGGCGGCTCCACCGTCCTCGACGACACCTGCACGTGCCCGCTCGGCGGCGAGTGCAAGCACTGCGTGGCGGCCATCCTCAGCGCTCGCGACCGCGACGCTCGGCCGACGGGGCCTGCGATCGGACCCGGCGCCCACCTCGCGCTCGACTGGCGCCGGACCCTGGCCGAACTGGCCAGCGACGACGGCGCACCCGACGCGCCGGCGACCGGCCTCGCCCTCCAGGTCGCCGTGGCGCACCCCACGCCCAGTCGGTTCGTGACCACCCCCGGCCCCCGGGTCACCATCCGCCCGATGCGCATGGGCCGGAGCGGCACGTGGATCAAGACGGGCGCCTCGTGGCGCGACATCACCGCCGCCCACAACCACCAATTCCACGACGTCGATGCGTTGCAGAGAGCGGCGCTGAGATCCCTGGTGGCCAGCGGCCCGACCGACCTCGAGTACTCGAACCCCCGGACGGCGCCGCTCGCCCGCTTCGGCCCCGACCTCTGGTTCCAGCTCGAACGGGCGGTCGAGGTCGGCGTCGAACTGATCGGTGAGCACCCCGGCGACGTGGTCGTGTTGTCCGCCACCCGAGCGGTGCCGAGCATCGATGTCACCGCCGACGAACGCGGCAACGTCACCCTCACGGCCTCGTTCACCGTCGACGCCGAACCGGTGGTGCTCGACGACGGGCGCAGCGGCCTGCTCGGCACGCCACCCCACGGGCTGTGGACCAGAGACGGCGGTCACCTGACGCTGATCCCCCTCGCCGCTCCCCTGCACCCCGCAGTGGCTCGCCTCGCCGCCACCGAGAGCCTCACCGTTCCGGCTCACGACGTCGACGAGCTGCTCGACCTCTACCAGCCGTCGCTGGCCCGCCATGCGACGCTCGGCTCGTCGGACCGCAGCGTCACCTTCACCACCAGCCGGTTCGACGGCCTCGTCCTGCGCGTGGAACGCACCGCGCTCGACGCGGCGACCCTGCGGTGGTCGGCCCGCTACCGCCGCGGCGATCAGACCGTGGACCATCCCCTGTGGGGGCTCACGGGACGCCTCCGCGACCGCTCCGCGGAGACGTCTGCTGTCGACGCGCTGGAGCTACCGATCCACCTGCTCCCCGCCCTCGTCGACGTCGAGGGCCGGCCGCGTGACCTGACGGTGTCGGGCACGGCGATCCTGACCGTGTTCAACGAGGTCCTGCCCTGGCTCGAGGCGAACAGCGGCATCGACGTCGAGGTCGACGGTGACCACCCCGCACTGCGCGAGGCCGCCGAGGACCCCCTCATCTCGCTGGCCGTCACCGACGGCGACGAAGCGCGTGGGGGCAACGACTGGTTCGATCTCGACGTCGAGGTGAGCGTCGACGGCCAGACCATCGACTTCGCCAACCTCTTCGCCGCCCTCGACCGCGACGACGAGGCCCTCATCCTGCCCTCGGGCACATGGCTACGCCTCGATCGCCCCGAGTTCGCCCGGCTGCGCGAGCTCATCCGCGAGGCCCGCGGTCTGGCCGACCCCACCGGCACCGCCGCCGCCCGCGTGAACCGGTTCCAGTCGACCTGGTGGGACGAGCTGGCCGGTCTGGGCGTCGTGAGCCGGCAGTCGCAACGCTGGGCCGACAGCGTGAGCTCGATGGCAGCACGTCGCGGCCCCCGAACCCGTGGCGCTGCCGGCCGGGCTCGAGGCCACGCTGCGCCCGTACCAGCACGAGGGGCTCGATTGGCTGGCGTTCCTGCACCGCCACCGCCTCGGCGGGATACTCGCCGACGACATGGGGCTGGGCAAGACCGTGCAGACCCTGGCGCTGTGCCTCCACGTCTTGCAGGACGATCCCGATGCCCGGTTCCTGGTCGTCGCCCCCACGAGCGTCGTGGAGAACTGGGCCCGTGAAGCCACCCACTTCGCTCCCGGTCTGGCCGTGCGAACCATCCACGAGACGGCGGCACGTCGGGGTCGCCCGCTCGCCGACGAGATCGCCGGGGCGACGCTGGTGGTCACCTCCTACGCCCTGTTCCGCATCGAGTTCGACGACTACGCGGCCCAGGGCTGGGAGCTGCTGTTGCTCGACGAGGCCCAGTTCGTCAAGAACCACCGGGGCAAGACCTACCAATGCGCGCGCCGCCTCGACGCCACGACCAAGATCGCCATCACCGGCACTCCGCTCGAGAACACGCTGATGGACCTGTGGTCGCTGCTGTCGATCACCGCGCCCGGTCTGTTCCCCGATCCGAAACGGTTCAGCGACACGTACCGCAAGCCGATCGAGAGCGGCGACTCCCCCGAGCTGCTGGCCACGCTCCGGCGCCGCATCGCGCCGCTCATGCGCCGCCGCACCAAGGACGCCGTGCTCACCGAACTGCCCCCCAAGACCGAGCAGATCGTCGAGATCGAGCTCAACCCCCGCCACGCCCGGATCTACGCCACCCAGCTCCAACGACAACGCCAGAAGGTCCTCGGCCTCGTCGGTGACGTCCGGAAGCACCGCTTCGAGATCCTCAGGTCGCTCACCATCCTGCGCCAGCTCGCGCTCGACCCCGGCCTCATCGACGACGAACACGATCACGTCGGTTCGGCCAAGATCGACCGGCTGCTCGACGACCTCACCCAGGTCATCGCCGAAGGCCACCGGGCCCTCGTGTTCAGCCAGTTCACCCGGTACCTGTCTCGGGTGCGCACGCGTCTCGACGCCGCCGGCATCGACTACAGCTACCTCGACGGGCGCACCCGGCGACGGGCCGAGGCCATCGAACGGTTCAAGGACGGCGACGCCCCGGTGTTCGTCATCAGCCTCAAGGCCGGCGGCTTCGGCCTCAACCTCACCGAGGCCGACTACTGCTTCGTCCTCGACCCGTGGTGGAACCCCGCCACCGAGAGCCAGGCCGTCGACCGCACCCACCGCATCGGCCAACAGAACCCGGTGATGGTGTACCGCTACGTCTCGATCGGAACCATCGAGGAGAAGGTCATGGAGCTCAAGGCCCGAAAGGCCGACCTGTTCGCCAGCGTGATGGACGGCGAAGGCGCCCTGAGCGGGGCGCTCACCGAGGACGACATCCGCGGCCTGCTCGACCTGGGCTGACGAGGATCAGACCCGACCCTCGTGCTCGGCAACGCGCACGAGGCCGGGGCGACACGTCGTGCGGCTGCGAACTCCCCGGAGGGGCGAGGGTGGCTAGGACCGCTCGAGGCGGACGGGGAGTTCCTTGAGGCCGTTGTTCAGGTTGGAGCGGACGCGGCGCGCCGGGCCGGTCTGGGTGATCGTGGGGAACCGGTCGAGGAGCTCCTCGAAGAAGACCCGACCCTCGAGACGGGCCAGGTGCACGCCCAGGCAGAAGTGCGACGCGATGCCGAACGACAGGTGGGGGTTCGGTGAGCGATGGATGTCGAAGGACTGCGGGTTCTCGAAGACGTCCTCGTCGCGGTTCGCCGACGTGTACATCATGGCGATCTTGTCGCCCGCGGCGATGGCCTGGCCGCCGATCTCGGTGTCGCGGAGCGCGGTACGACGGAAGTAGTGCAGAGGGTTGGCGTAGCGGAGGATCTCTTCGACGGCGCCGGGGATCAGCGAGCGATCGGCACGCAGCTCGGCCAGTTGGTCGGGGTGGTCGAGCAGGGCGTGCAGCCCCGACGAGAGCATCGTCTTGGTGGTGTCGTTGCCTGCGGTCACGAGCTGCACGAAGAAGCTGGCGAACTCGACGTCGGTCATGGGGCCGTGGCCGAAGTCGCCGGCGAGGATCAGCGTCGTCAGGTCGTCCCGGGGTGGCTCCTGACGGCGGCGAGCGGCGAGCTCCATGGCGTACATGGCCATGCCGGTCATGCCCCGCGGGGTGTCGGCGGCGGCAAGCTCGGGGTCCTGGGCGCTGGTGCTCTCCTCGGCCCAGCGGCGGATCTTCTCGCCGTCCTCGGGCGGGAGTCCCATCAGCTCGCCGACGACCTGGTTGGGCAACATGGCGGCCACGTCGTGGACGAACTCCACGTTGCCGTCGGCCGGGACCTGATCGAGGATCGACCGGCAGATGCCGCGGACCTGGCCCTCCATCTCGCCGATGGCCCTGGCCTTGAAGCTGCCCACCAGCGGCCGGCGGTGCTCGCCGTGGCGGGGCGGATCCATCATCAACATCATGTTGCGGCTCAGCGCCAGCTGTTCGGGCTCGGGGTCCTCGAGCACCACGCCCATCTCCTCGGCGGAGAAGATCGCCGGGTCCTTGGCCACGGCACACAGGTCGGCATGGCGCAGCACCGCCCAGTAGCCCGCTTCGTCGGGCATGTCCTGCCAGTACACGGGCTCGGTACGTCGCAGCTCGGCGAAGATCGCGTGGATCGGCCCGTCGACGTAGAGCTCCGGGTCGTAGATGTCCACCCTGGTCGTTGCCACAGATGCCCCCTGGCGTTCGGTGATGGACGCGATGGTGGCAGCGGCCCCCTTCGGGGGCAAGCGTCTCCCGACCGGCGGGTCCGGCCCGCAACCTCGAGCGGCGCATGGCGAAGGCGGCCAACGGCGCGCCACCTACGCTTGCGGGGTGCACCAGCAGGGGTGGAGGCGGTGAGATGGCGACACCCGTTCAGGGCCCGGACGGTTCGCGAGGATGCAGTCGCCGGACTGGTGCTGGGCGTGCAGTCGGTGCCGGACGGCCTGGCGACCGGTCTGCTGGCGGGGGTGAATCCGCTGGCCGGGCTCTACGGCTACATGGTGGGGGTCGCCACCGGAGCGCTGTTCACCAGTTCGACGTTCATGGCGGTGCAGGGCACCGGCGCGATGGCGATGGTGATCGCCGATGTCCCTGCGATCAACGAGGCGAGCGACCCGACGCGGGCGCTGGTGACGCTGTCAGTGCTGACCGGTGCGGTGATGCTGGCCGCCGGTCTGCTGAAGCTGGGGTCGGTGCTGCGGTTCGTGTCGAACGCGGTGATGGTCGGGTTCATCAACGCGGTGGGCGTCAACATCGTGCTCGGTCAGCTGGGGAACCTCACGGGCTACAGCGCTGACGGTGGCAACCGGCTGGTCCGCACCGTCAACACCGTGCTGAACCCGGGAGAGCTCGACGTCTCGACGCTCGTCATCGGTGTGGCCACCATCGTGCTGATCGTGCTGCTCGAACGCACCCGCCTGGGAGCCGCTGAGCCCCAGCGATGCCGCACGCCCGGCAGACGGCGCTTGACATGTCTAATGCAGTTAGTTACATTCCCTAACATCATTAGTCACTACTGGGGAGAGCCCACGATGCACCACGAACTGCACACCGAGATCGAGATCGACGCCCCGCCGGAGACCGTCTGGGAGACGCTGACCGATCTGACCGCCTACCCGTACTGGAACCCCTTCATCGTCTCGGCCGAGGGCCGAGCCGACGTGGGCGAGCGGCTCACGAACCGCATGCAGCCTCCGGGCGGAAAGGCCATCACCTTCAAGCCCACGGTCACCGTGGTCGAGCCCCTCGTCACCCTCGAATGGCTCGGCCGCACGGGACTGCCCGGGATCTTCGACGGCCGGCATCGCTTCGACCTCGCCCCCACCGAGAGCGGCGGCACCCTGGTGACCCAGAGCGAGCAGTTCGACGGGATCCTGGTGCGTGTCATGCGCAGGTCGCTCGACACCAAGACGATGGCCGGGTTCGACGCCATGAACGCGGCGCTCAAGGCCCGCGTCGAAGCCTCCGTCGGACATCCGTCGTGACGCACCCGACGACGGCCGGGCCGAACCGGCCGGGCTGATGGGACGCAAGCTCGGACTGACGCTGGAACAGGTCGTTGCCACCGCGGCCGGGATCGCAGATCGTGACGGCCTCGACGCCCTCAGCCTCGCGTCGGTGGCGTCGACGCTCGGGGTCCGGTCCCCGTCGCTCTACAACCACGTCGACGGCCTCGCCGGGCTTCGTCGGCAGCTGAGCATCCACGCCAGCGAGCCTGCTCACAGCCGAGCTCGCCGACAGCGTCGAGGGACTCGAGTCGACCCAGGCGCTCAGGGCGATCGCCGAGCAGCTGCGGTCGTTCGCCCATCGCCACCGCGGCCTGTACGACTCGTTCCTGCCCGCACCCACCCCGGAAGAGGATCCCGAGCTGGCGGCCGCTCTCGCCGAGCCGATCGGTGTCGTCGGATCCGTGCTCGCCGGGATGGGGGTCGACCCCGCGACCGTGGTCCCGCTCATCAGGGCGCTGCGGGCCTCGGTCCACGGCTTCGTCGACCTCGAGCTGCGGGGCGGCTTCGGCCTGCCCGACGACGTCGACGACTCGTTCGCCACCACCGTCGATCTCGTGATCGACGCGATCGCCACCCACGTAACTCGCCGGCTCGGATCCTGATCCCCCCAGTCCCGACAAGGGACCCTCACCCTCCCCGCCTGCGCGCCACGGGACAGCTCTCCGGCCATCCCGTAGGGCCCACCGCGGTGAGGGCCGCTACGGGTCGTGGCTCGAATGCGAGGCGATCAGATCCCCGGCGGTGGCACGACGCCGGTGGACCCCAAGAGCTGGCCTCAGCATCGGGGCGGTGACAGTCCCTACCCTGGCGGCGTGAGCGACACGACCTCGGCAGCGTCTGGTGCACCCGCGATCATCTTGGTGTCCGACGAGCACGGCGAGCGGTTGAGGGACGAGTTCTGGCGCTACTCGCGGGAGTACGACCTGCGCGTAGCCCGGTCGAGCGCCGAGGCGCTGGCGGTGGCGGCGGAGGTGCTCGAGAGTGGAGCACGGGTCGCGATGTTCGTGTCCGACTGCGTGCTGCCCGACGAAGACCTCCTGGTGGCCCTCCAGCGGTGGCGGGCGGCGGTGCCGACGTCTCGCCGGGCGGTCGTGCCGCCCATCGAGCGCTTCCTCGAGCACGGCCGGGAGCTGCGGCCCGAGATGTCCAAGGGGACGTTCGACAGCTACCTGGTGATGCCCCGGGGCGTACGCGACGAGGAGTTCCACAACGCGATCACCGACCTGCTCGCCGACTGGAACTCCACCGTGGCCGCCCCCGAGGTGATCGTGGCGAGGATCATCGCCGCCGAGACCGACGCCCTGGTCCAGGACCTCCAGGACTTCCTCGACCGGATGGGAATGTCGTACGAGGTCTGCTCCCCGGACTCCGAGGCCGGTAGGAGCGCGATGGCGATGCTGCCCGGCGCGCCGCTGCCGTTGGTCTGGCAGAGCCAACGTGACCCCATCGCGGTGAGCTCGGTCCGCGAGCTCGCCGCTTCGACCTACCGGTCGATCACCGAGTCGTCCTTCGACGGCGTCGCCGATCTCGCCGTCGTGGGCGCTGGTCCCGCCGGCCTGGGGGCAGCCGTGTACGGCTCCTCCGAAGGGCTCTCCACCGTGGTGGTCGAAGCCGGCGCGATCGGGGGACAGGCAGCCACCAGCTCGATGATCCGCAACTACCTCGGTTTCCCTCAGGGGATCTCCGGGAAGCGGCTGGGCCTGCGAGCACGGTTCCAGGCCCAGCGGTTCGGCACCCGCTTCTACACCGGCTGGGAGGTCGACTGCCTGGTCCCGGGCCACGGGGAGCCCCACGTCCTGCGCACCAGCAGCGGGGAGATCCGCGCCCGATCGGTGGTGATCGCCTCGGGGGTGCGCTACCGCAAGCTCGGGGTACCCGCGGTCGAGGACCTGCTGGGCCGCGGCGTCTACTACGGCGCCGCTCTCACCGCGGCCCGCGAGCTGGAGGACCTGGACGCGTTCGTCGTCGGTGGCGGCAACTCGGCCGGGCAGGCCGCACTGCACCTGGCCCGGTTCGCCCGCTCGGTGACCATTCTCGTCCGGCGACCCGGGTTGGAGGAGACGATGTCGCAGTACCTCATCAGCGAGATCACCAACTCGCCGACGGTCACCGTGGAGGGGTCGACCCGCGTCGTCGACGGGGGCGGTGATCTGCGGCTCGAGTGGATCACCACCGAGGACGTCGGCACCGGGCAGCGACAGACTCGACGGGCCGCCGGTGTGTTCTTGTTGCTCGGCGCCTCACCGCACGCCGAGTGGCTGCCCGACGAGGTGGCGGTCGACGACCACGGCTTCGTGCTGACCGGCCGCGACGTCCCGATGGACCACTGGGTCGATGGGGTTCCTCCAGCCAACCTCGCCACCACCGCCCCCGGGGTCTTCGCTGTCGGCGACGTCCGGTCGGGATCGATGAAGCGGGTCGCAGCAGCAGCGGGGGAAGGGGCGTCGGTGGTCCCGCTGGTGCACTCCTGGCTCGCAGCCGGAGAAGGCACCCTCTGAAGTCCGCTCGACGAGGTCGTGGGCAAGGGTGACGGGTGCCCGGGCGGATGAGCTGATCTGAGCGCGATCCGTTCCGAGCGGATACTGCGCCTTCCGGGACCAGACGTGTCACACTGCTCAGGGGAATCGATCGAGGGGGGCCGATGATGGCGGTGACGCCGAAGATCCCAGCGGTGGCCCTGTCGATACTTCTCGCGGCGACGCTCGCGGGCTGTGGGAGCAGTGGCAGCGACGCGGACAACGCCTCCTCCGGCGGTCAGCCGGCGGCGCGGTCCGACGACGCCTCCGGGGAAGGCTCCTCAGGCGGTGTCGTCGATCCCCAGCCCGCGGGCCAGGCCACGGCGTCGGTCGACGGCCAGGAGTACGTCCTCGACCTGCCGGGCGCGCTCGACTGCACGATCGAGGACGACACCTTCACCTACTCGTTCCGCATCGGTGACAACGAGGTGACGTTGGGTGCGGGAGCAAACGAGTACGACGGCAAGTGGATCGGCAACATCGATCTCGTCGTCGCCAACCCCACGGGAGAGCGCGGCCCGATCCACTACATCCCGGACCTGACCGAGAACGGCGCCGGACTCGCGTTCGACGGCGACAGCATGTCCTACTCGGGCCCGATGCAGAAGCAACCCGCCAACGACGGCAGCCAGCCGCAGCCGGTCGACGTCGGGGACGGCACGATCAGTGTGACCTGCCCCTAGAGCGTGCTCATCGGTGGCGGGCAGTCGCGTCAGCGCAGTCTCGAGGGGGTCAGGTCATGCCAGACGCTGAAGAGGTCCGTGAGCAGCAACGCCAGACGTGGGACCGGTTCTCGGGAGGATGGGAGAAGTGGGACGACCTGGTCCTGGGGATGATTCAGCCCGTCGGCGACGAGATGCTCGGCCTGCTCGGAGTCCGCGAGGATGCCCATCATCTCGATGTCGCTTCGGGCACTGGAGAGCCGGGGCTCACGATCGCCGCGCAGGCCGCCAAGGGGCACGTCGTGCTCACGGATCAGGCGGCGGGGATGATCGAGGTGGCCGAGCGGAGTGCGACCGCCCGTGGGATCCACAACGTCGAGTTCCACGTCTGTGGTGCCGACGATCTGCCCTTTCCCGACGCGACGTTCGACAGCATCAGCTGTCGTTTCGGGTTCATGTTCTTCCCTGACATCTTCGCCGCGGTGCGCGAGTTGATGCGCGTCCTGAAGCCGGGTGGGAAGGTCTGCACCGCCGTGTGGGCTCAGCCCGCGGGGAACCCCTGGGCGACGATCCCGATGGGCGCCATCGCGACGGAGGTCGAGTTGCCGGCGACGCCACCGGATGCGCCGAGCTTGTTCCGATGTGCGGCACCCGGCGCGATCGGTGAGGTCATGGCAGCAGAGGGGCTGCATGCCGTGCGCGAGACCGACGTGCGGGCGATGCTGACGGCTTCGTCCGCCGACGAGTACTGGCGGTACATGACCGACGTCGCTGCGCCGGTGATCGCCGGTCTCTCCATGGTCGACGAGGCGGCCCGGGAACGCATCCGGGCTCTCGTCGTGGACGAGGTGAGCAGCTTCGAAGCCGGCGGTCGCGTGCAGCTCCCGCTCCACGCCCGCTGCATCGTCGCCACCCGGTAGGCACGGGGAGCAGCACACCCGACAGTCGTCGGTCTCAGTCGTCGCCGACGAGATCCGGGTTCGGGAAGGTCGGAAGAGCCGCGGCGTGCTGTCATGGCGCATCGGCCTGGTTGCTGGGCGGCGGGGCGCTCTCGCGGTGCTGAGCGCTCCCGGCCGGGATCGACTCGACGCAATCGTCGAGGACGTGAGGCGGGTCTCGGAGGGGCCCGCCGATATGTCTGGGAGCGGGTTCGCGATGGCCGACGTCGGAGCCGGCCCCGCCGGCGCGGGCGCAGTCGGGTAGCGTCCGGGCCGCTGGACACACCGACGAGCCGGTGACGAATGCTCCGCCGTCGGCCGAAAGGACACACCGCCCATGAAGATCATCGGCAAGATCGCCCAGACCGTCGCAGCCCTGTGGATCCTGAACGTCTGGTTCAACCGGTTCAACAAGGACACCGGCTACCGGGGCGGTGACGCCACGAACATGAAAGAGGAGTTCGAGGAGTACGGGCTCTCCGAGACGACGATGTATGCCGTCGGTGCGGCGAAGGTGAGCCTGGCGGGCCTGATGCTTGCCGGGCTGGGGGTGCGGCGGGTCACCCGGCCGGCCTCGATCGGTCTGGCGATGTTCATGCTGGGTGCCATCGGGATGCACATCAAGGTGGGCGACCCGGTGAAGCGGTACCTGCCTGCGCTCTCGGTCTTCTCCCTGGCGACGATCTCCGCGGTGCTCAACGGCAACGGCCGCAAGGATCCCGCAGCCAACGCCGCAGTGACGGATCGCTGACGCGTCACTCCGCGAGGAAGAGCGCGACGAGCACGGCGTTCAGGGCGCCGAGTGACGCGGCGGGCGCCATGAGGCGGGGTGCATCGTGGATCCTGACGCGCACGATCAGCCCGAGGACCATCAACACGGTGAGTCCGGCCGCGCCGAGCGCGCCGAGCGGGGGAAAGGCCAGGCCGAGGAGCACGGCTGTTCCGCCGAGCACCTCCATGACCCCGACGAGTCGTCGAACGGCGGGAATTCCGTACCGCTCGAACTCTCCCCTCAACGCGGGCCGGAACAGGATTCTGAACCCGTAGTAGAGGAACGACAGTCCCGACACGAGCGCACAGACCATCAGGACCACGAGCGACGTTACGTCAGCGCTCCCCTGCTGCACACAACCGACTGGTGGACGTCAGTGACCCCGCCGGTTCGGAGCAGACGTCGTCCGGTCCATGGGCGGTGAGGAGCGTGAGCGTCGACCGCTCAAGCAGTTGCTGCGAGCCGCGGCATGGTTCCCCGGGGCTGGGAGGTGCGGCGATCAGGTCGCGGTCGACCGTTCCGCCACCAGCCATGCGAGCATGTCGTCGTAGTTGCCGAGGATGCGTGGGCCGTAGTTGGGGTCGGTGGCCCAGACGCCGCCGAGCTCGGTCCAGGTCTGACAACAACCACGCGGGCCGTTGAGGTTCGGCGCGGCGCGGGGGACGTTGTAGGTCGGGTTGGCCTCGGAGTACCCCTTGAGCAGTTGGATCTGGGCCAGCGCACCGATGTCGGCGGTGGCGAACGGGATCCCGGCCGCACAGGAATCGCAGTGGCCGATCCCGGCGAAGTTGTTCTGGGTGATCGTGTCGCGGTTGGCGAACCAGCCGGTCTCGTGGATCGCCTGGGCGAACGCCATGTCGCCGCGGATGCCTTCGGCGTTGCCGTGGTCGATGAACAACCGGACCAGCTCGGCGATGGGCACCGACGCCCGCGACCCGTGGCCCTGCGCCTCGTACCACCGCACCAACTCGTCGACGGTCAACACCGTGGGGCCCTGGAGCGAGAGCTGCCACGAGGTCGTCGGACGTCTCTCGTCGGCGGTCGCGGTGCGCACCTCGGACCGGGTGTCGGCGAGCACGCGCTCGATGCCTCTGCCACTCGGTTGTCCTGCTCGGTCGCGGCCTGTCGGGCACCGTCGAGGGCCTGTCGGGCAGCCTCGAGGTCGGCGGTGACGCGCTCCAGTTCGCCGTCGGCGTCGGCGACTCCCTGCTTGTGGTGATCGACGGCAGCGGCGAAAAGGTGCCGTTCCTGGCCTCCGGCGGTGGCGTCGCCGCGAAGCTCGGGCACGAAATCGCCGCCCGGTGTGTGCATGTAGGCGTAGACGGCGGTCGAGCGGAGCTGATCTCGCGCCTCGCGCAACTGGCCTTCGGCATCGATCTGGACCTGCGCCGCCCCGTCGACAGCTGCCTGCGCCGCCGCCTCGCCGTCGCGGGCCGTGGCTGCGAAGCCCTGCTGTTGGGCGAGGGCACGCTCGGCATCGATCACGGCCAGCCGGGCCAGCGACACCCGAATGCGAGGCGAGGGGTCGGGTTCGGGCGGACCAGGGGGCGCCGGCGCCGCGCTGATCAGCGGCGGGTTCTCCCCCGGAGTCTCGGGCATCTGGGGGATCTGGAGGTCATCGGGGGTACCGGGGGCATCGGGGGCATCGGGAACCACGGGGGCGACGGTCGGCTCCGGGGCCGTGGGCGCCGGAGCGGTCGTCGGAGGGACGAGCTCGTCAGCCGGTTGTCCCGACGCGTCGACCACACCCACGACCGACGTCGCCACCACGACTGCAGCCGCTGCGAGCAGCAGGCCCACCGATCGAACGCGTGCGCCGACACGGAGTCCATGTGGTTGCACGGCATCATGTTCGTCGCTCGACCCGGCAGCCCGCAAGGGTGCCGGCCTGATCGAGGTCCGATCTGGCCGACCCATCGGTCCGACCGGCGGTGAGTTCGCGCCGGTCGGACCGTCGGGGCCGGACCGGGCGGTGCTGGGGCCTGTGCGCCGGTCGGTTCAGGTCGGGCCGGTCAGACGGAGGCGGTCTCGGGGGCGCTGATGGCGTCGCGCAGTGCGTTGGCCATGGACTCGGTGAAGCGGCGGGACGGGGCGGCGGCGGGACGGAAGCGTTCGGCGGCGTGGTACATGCCGGGTCCGACGTGCAGCTCGCAGTCGACGCCGGCGGCCCCGAGGCGCTCGGCGTAGTCGACGTCCTCGTCGTGGAACAGGTCGATCGACCCGACCCCGATCCACGCCGGGGGCAGCCCGGTGAGGTCCTCGGTACGAGCCGCGGCGGCATGCGGTGGCAGCGGTTCGTGGGTGGGAGCGTGACCGAGATAAGCGGTCCACCCGAACCGGTTCGACCCCGGCGTCCACAACAGCCGGCCCCGCCCGTCGTGGTCGAGGCGCAGTGCGGTGCGGTCGTCGATCATGGGGTACACGAGCAGCTGGAAGGCGATGGGCGGACCGCCGGCGTCGCGGGCGCGCTGGGCGAGGGATGCGGCCAGTCCCCCACCGGCGCTGCTGCCGCCGACGGCGACGCGGCCGGTGTCGACGCCCAGCTCCTCGGCACTGTCGTGCAGCCAGCGCAGGGCGGTGGCGCAGTCGTCGAGGGGGGCGGGGAAGGGGTGCTCGGGGGCGAGGCGGTAGTCGACGCTGACGACCACGATGCCGAGGTCGCGGGCCAGGGTGGAGCAGAATTCGTTGTCCATCTCGGGTTGGCCGAGAACGAGGCCGCCGCCGTGGATCCACAGCAGGGCGCCTGCGGGTTCGGTGAGCCCGTCGGGTCGGTAGACGAGCACGCGGGTGTCCTCGGCGCCCTCGGCGGTGGCGGTGCGCTCGTCGAACGACACGCCGTCGACGACGGGAACCGGCCGGGCGGGGATGGAGCGCATCATGCGCAGGGCCCGCTCGCTGGTGAGCGACAGGGGCAGCGCCAGGACAGGGATCCGTAGCTCGGGGTCGCAGGCGGCGAGGCGTTCGTCGGCCTTCTTGCGCCCGATGGCCACCGCCGCCCCGATCCCTACGGCCACCACCGTCAGCTTCACGAGCTTGCCCATGGGGGTTCCTCCTCGTCGTCGCGCACGTCGTTCGTCTGGGACCCCTTCTACCAGCCCAGCACCGTCGACGACCTCAGCGGCGTCATGGGGAGGGCGGCAACGACCTCGCCGTGGTGGCCGCCCGGGAGCTGGTCTTCGTCGGCCACGACCATCGGGCCTCGGTTGGTGTGGTGGCCGGGGATGTCCTGATCGCGATCTGCACCGTCCTCGGCCCTGGGAGCGAGGCAGTAGTTCTCCTGCCCTTCGTGGTTCGTCGGCCGCGTGGAACACTCGGCGCGCATGTACGCAATCACGACGTTCCTCATCGTTGCGGTCGTCTCGCTGGTGTTCGGGCAGCTCGCCACCGGTGCGCTCATCGCCACGGGCGTCCCGCCCGAGATCGCGGCGTTCCAGGCGCGGTCGGCGTTCAGCGGGGCGGGGTTCACCACGACCGAGACCGAGAACGTGGTGAACCATCCCGTGCGACGCCGCATCGTGGCCGCCACGATGCTGGTGGGCAGCCTCGGCACACCCACGCTGGTCGTCAGCGTGCTCGCCGGTCTGATCGCCCCTGGGCCGGGATCGACCGCCTTGCGCTCGCTCGTCGCCATCTCCGGCGTGGTGCTGCTCGCCATGGCGCTCCTGAACCGGCCGATCCGACGGTTGCTCGTGGGGGTGGGCCAGCGCTACACGAGACGGCGCCTGCTGCCCGCCCTCGGTGAGGAGACGGAGGAGCTCCTCGTTCTCGGCGATGACTTCGTCGTGGACGCCATCCGGTTCTCCAGTGAGCCTCAGCCGGCTCCCCGAAGCCTTCGTGCGCTTGCGACCGCCCTTCCCGGTTGCACCGTGCTGGGGATCCGTCGGGGCGACACCTATGTGGGCGAGCCCCCGGTGGACATCGAGCTGCGGGCGGGCGACGAGCTGATCCTCCACGGGCGGCGGGCCCGCATCGCCCAGCTCAGCGACGCGGTGGGCTGATTCTGCGGGCCTGCGGTCCCTTCGTCGGCGCGGTTGCTGGGGGTGCGGATCGAAGGGTGACCCCCGGGTGGCTCGCCCTCGACCCCCAGTCGGGCATCCATCTCGCGAAGCGCAGCGGCCAGCCGTTCGGCGTTCTCGTCGGTCGGCGCTGGACAGGTGTCGATGTCGACCGTTGCCCTGGGGCCGTGTTCTATGTTTCGCCCATGAGGCGGATGGCGACAACCCTGTCCGTGTGCCTTGTCGTGGGGGCGTCACTGTCCGCCTGCACGGATGACGGCGAGACCTCCGGCTCCGCTGCGACCACGACGGCCACCGCGGGTGGTGAGGTGACGACCGGGGTCATCGCCGGTGACGATCCCCGCGCCCAGGAGATCGTCGAGGTCGTGGAGAGGGCCGTTCCCGAGCTCGAGCTGCAATCGGTGGTCTTCGGGGTGTGGGTGGGAGACGAGGAGGTGGTGCGAGGAGCGATCGACGCACCTTCCGCGCAGACGCCGACCGCCATCGACGCCAAGGTGCGGGTGGGCCAACCCATGGAGGCCATGCTCGGAACGCTGCTGCTCCAGCTGGGGTCGGAGGGAGCGATCGACCTGGACGAGCCGGTCCAGGAGTACGTGCCCGACCTGGTCAACGCCGATCGCATCACGCCCCGCATGTTGGCCAACAGCACCGGTGGCACCCCCGACTACGTCTTCGACGACGCGTTCGAAGCCCGAATGCAGGCAAACCCCTTTGCCGGCTACACCTTCGATGAGTTGCTCGGCTACGCCCAGCAGAACCCACCGCTGTTCGAGCCCGGCTCCGACTGGGCGTACTCCCACACCGAGATCGCGGCATTGGTCGAGGTGCTGGAGGCTGCCTCGGGCCAGTCACTCGAGGAGCTGATGGCGTCGCGGATCTTCGAGCCTCTCGACATGAACGACAGCTCGGCGCACCAGAACAACGAGATCGACGAGCCCGCCTTCCATGCCTTCACCAACATGCGGGGCATGTACGAGGACTCGACCTACTGGGACCCGACCTGGGGCTTCAACGGCGGGATGAACGGATCGGTGGCCGACCTCGGCCGGTGGTTGCGGGCGTTGAACGACGGGGATCTGTTGGACGAGGCCGACGCCGAGGAGTCCTTGGCCCCGGTCACTGCCGGGCTGGGCCCGTTCTCCGACCAGCGCTACTTCGCCTACGGCTCGGTCGTGACCGGCGGCTGGATCATCGGCAACCCCGACCTCAACGGCTACCAGGGCTTCACCGCCCAGCAGCGCGACCCGTCGGTGAGCATCGTGGTGTGGTCCACGGCAGGACCGGCCAGGACCGACGAGTCCAACGCATCGGCGACCATCAGCCAGCGGATCGCCGGCCTCGTGAGCAACGACCCGTTCGACGCACCTTCCGGCTGAGGGAGCACGTCGCCCTCGACACCCCGGCTGAGATCCCCGATTGCCGACGTCGTCGCCGGCTGGAGGGTCGTGCTCCGGGAGCTCGAGAACCGCAGCGGGAGCATGTCGTGACACCGCGTGCCCTGACCCGAGGTCTGGGAGGACCCGGAGAGGAGGCTCTCGGCGCGACGCGCTCACTCGCACGGCCGATGCCGCGTGTTGAAGATCTCGCGGGAGTGCCTTGGGGCCTGGGCCTGGGCCTGGGCCTGGGGTCGGGCTCGGCCTTCGGGATGAGGGTCGTCGTCGTCGAACAGCCGGACAACGGCGGGAGCACGGGGCGCCTGGCGATCGGTCTGCCGTAGGTATCGGACGCAGAACCGGTCCGTGTCGAGATCAGCAGCCCTCCGGACACTCGCCGACGCGACCTGCGGTGCTGCTCAGGGTGGCGATGTGAGGACGAGCGTCACGCAGGGTCAGGATGCGGGCTGAGCCACCGGGGACGAAGGTCCGGGAAGTGGTGCTGAGTCGGAGGAGGAAAGTCCGGATCTGCGAAGTTCCCGACGGCAACCCCGACGACGCCCTCGAGAAATTCGTTGAGCTCTTCAGGAACGGTGTCGAAGGTCCAGTAGACCGTCGAGCCACAGGTCGTGCAGAAGTTGTACGAGATGCCGACGTCGATGCCTCCGGCACCGACACCCTCCATCTCGAGTCCGTTGTAGACGGTGCTGTCACCGGTGATCTCGAGCACCTGCTCCTCGCTGAACTGCGCGGCGACCGGGTAGGCGCTGCCGGTGCGCCTGAGGCAGAAGTCGCAGTGGCAGGCCAACACGCGCAGCGGCTCACCTTGGACACGGACCTTCAACCGTCCACACCCACACTCCGCCACGCGCTCCACATCGTTGAGTATGTGTGCGAATCGAATAGGCGGCAAGGCATTGCCGGACGGCAGGCGCGGCGAGGCGACCTAGCCCGTGAAGGTGGGCGTCGCTGCGACTCCCCCGGCGACCGGCGCCATGGTGGTGTCGGCCGACACGGTGACAACGGCGCCGGCATCAGCTTCGAAGACGACCGGGGCCGCACCGACCGGCGATGCTGAGGCTGTCCAGATCGCGCCGTTGATCGTCGTCGCCTCGATCAGCGCTGATGCCTCGACGCCGGCGGCGACGGTGTCGACGCTGGCACCGGGTGCCAGGTCGTAGGCGAGGTCGCTGAACAACGTTCCGAGCTTGTCGTCGACCAAGGTGTGGGTGTCCAACACCACATCGGTGTTGTTGGTCACGGTGTAGCAGTAGTACACGGTCGTACCGCTGGTGACGATGATCTCTCGTTCGGTCGCACACGCGGCGGGATCGGTGCCCACCGTCTTCACCAGGACGATGCTCTGGGCGGGCGCGGCCACGATCTCGAACGGCTGGAACTGGCCCAGCAGACCGCCGCACTCCTGGCCGACCTCGTAGCCGTCACCCGGCACCGCGTCGAGTGGGATCGTGGCCTGACCTGTCCAGAAGCCGGTGTCGTCGGCGACCGCTTCGAGGTTGAGCGAGAAGTCGTCGGCGGGTCCCCACCCGTACTGCACCTCATCTCCCGGGGAGCAGAACCCCTCCCAGACGATGGTGTCCCCGGGCTCGGCCGGGTTGGGGGTCACGGTGAAGGACTGTCCACCCCCCGATGCGGATGGCAGCCATCCTGCGGTGACCAAGCCGAGCACGAACAGTGCCACGATGATCCGGCGCATAGCGATCTCCCCCTGTCGACCCCACGACCGTACCAGCGTGGCCAAGCAGCTCGCCGAACGCCGTCCTGGGTGAACAAGCCGTCGCGGAGTGCACCACTGTTCAGGAGCAGGTCGGTCTCGGTGCCCGCGCGCAAGGCGCGCTCCTGGCGCCGCCGGGCATCACGCGGCCTGTGACCTGTGCAGGCGTTGGGCCCAGCGCAGCCCCTGCTCGTAGGCGAGCGGGTACACGGTCCGGGCCCGGTCGGCGTCGAAGAGGCTCAGCGGGGTTCGACCGGCCAGCCCGGCCATCTCCTGGTTGGGACGGATGAGGGTGATGCGACGGTTCGGGTGGCGGCGGCGCCAACCACGCAGCTCGCGGTCGAGCATCAGACCGGCGGCGCGTCCCATGAGCCCCATGTTGGGCCCGGCCAGGGGGGCGATCACGATCACACTCTCGGCGTGTGCGGCGGCGTCGATGGAGGCCGTGGACCACATGCCGCCGTCGACATAGAGACGACCCTCGATCCGATGAGGAGGCAACAGGCCGGGAACGGCGGAAGAGGCGGCCACGAGGTCGGCCAGCGGGTAGCGGCCTCCGTCGAGGATGTGGCGTCGTCCGGTACGCACCAGCACCGCGGAGGCCGAGACCAGCGGGTGGGTGGCGTCGCCGAACACGGCGCGGGCCCGGTCGATGAGCGCCCCGGGCTTGCGGGTGGGAACCGACGGAGGATCGATGTCGGCCAGGTCGTCATAGGCCAGCCCGAGGGCCAGAGCCGCCGCCGTCCATGAACCCGCCGACGTGCCGAGGGCGGGGGCGGTGGCCACGGCCACGCCCCCGTCCTCCAGACCGCGGGCCACCCCTGCGGAGTAGCCGATTCCGAAGACGCCACCACCGCCGTAGACCATGGAGAGCGGATGCAGGCCCTCTGCCACCGCGGGGGAACCTTCGAGTTCCACCCGATCCGAATCGCTGCGCTCACGAGGGGCCACGGTGTCCTCCTGTTCCCCTTCGACGGCGAGGCTCCGTCACCAGTGACAACGCCACGCGGCGGGCGGGTCTTCCGGCCTGCCCCCCTGGCGGGTCCCGACGACAGGAGACGGTAGAGCACGCGCCCCTCCGAGTGGTGCGTCGTCGGCTCATCGCCCACCGGGTTCGATCGCGACGAGGAGCTCGTCGAGGCTGCGGGCGAAGCCGTCGACGAGCAGTTCGGGATCGCCCACCACGTCGGTGGCCACCGTGGCGCACACACCCAGGGTGTCGGCGTAGGACATGACCCCGATGATCGTGGCGATGTTGCCGGTGCCCGAGATCCACGGGTGGACCTCGAGCAACCGGCCGCCCATCAGGTATCTCGGGTCGGCCGGGCCCCGCAGGTTGGTCACGGCCAGGTCGAAGACGGGCTGGCGGTCGAGCAAGGCACGGCCGGCCTCGCGCAGCAGCCGGGGCGGCACCAGTCCGACGAGTCCGAAGACGCGTCCACCGGCCGAGCTCGAGGCGGAGGTCTTGCGTCCGGCGAGCCCCGAGTGGATGGTGTGAAGCCGCTCGAGCGGGTCGTCGATGCCGACGGGCAGGTCGGTGACGGCGACGGCGAACTGGTTGCGAACCTCATCGCCGGGTGAGGTGCCGTGCACGGAGATGGGCACGATGGCGCGAGGATCGCGGGCGGGCGGACGGAGCGGGTGGACGGCTGCGTAGCGAGCCAGGGCGCCGGTGGCCAGGGTCAGAACGACGTCGTTCACCGTCACCGACTCGGTGTGGGCGACGGCGCGGATGTCGTCGAGCGGAAGGCACTCCCAGGCCAGGTCGCGGTGACGGCCCACCCGGCCGGTGAGCGGCGGACGGGATGCAGGTGAGGCGGGCGGACCCGGGGCGCGCCGCGGGCGCCGGGCCAGTCGGCGCAGCGCTCCCGCGGCCTGGCCGGGCAGGGTGGGGTCGGTGAGCAGCGCCCCGGCCTCCCGCAGGCCCCCGGTCACCTGATCGACACGAGCTCGGAGTTCGATGGCCAGCAGCGGGAGGGGGCCGGGCGCGGGGACCGGGCGCCAAGGAGCCGGTTCGGGCACCGATGGCGGTTCGGGCGTGGGATCGAGCAGGCGGGTGGTGAGGTCGACGAGGGCCATGCCGTCGACCAGCACGTGGCTGGCCTTCACCACCAGTGCCACCCGGTCGCCGGCGAGACCGTCGAGCAGCGAGATCTCCCACAACGGGTGATCAGGATCCAGGGGCTGCTCGATGATCCGGGACACCTGCTGGCGCAGCTGGTCGTCGCCGCCCGGGGCCGGCACGTTCCGGCCCCGGACGTGGCGGGCCAGGTCGAAGTGCTCGTCGTCGACCCAGGCCGCCCCGGTGCCGAGCGGCAGCGTCCGCATCCGCTGGCGGAAGCGCGGCGTGCCGGCCAGCGAGGCATCGATGCGGGCGCGGAACTCGTCGATGCGCAACGCACCGGAGTCGTTGCGCATCGACGCGCCCTCGAAGATCGCCAGACCACCGATCTGCAGGGGCGCGTCCGGACGCTGCACCCACCAGAGCACGGCGTCCTGCGCGGGAAGCACCTCGACGGTCATCGCTGCCATCATCCCGCCGGGCCGCGCCGATCGCCACGGGCCAAGGTCCTCTTCGTCACACGAGGCGTCGAGGTCCGAAGGGGACAGCTCACCGCGCGGCGCGTTGGACCCGGTGCAGTGAGGACCCTCGGCGGTGCACCGATCGGCCCCACGGGTGGATCATTCAGGTGGCGGGAACACGATCAGTTGGGCCCGCCACAGAGGAGTTGGCGCGATGCACGAGACGATCAGGTTCGGTCACATCGCCGGGGTCAGGGTGGGCGCCAACTGGAGTGTGCTGTTCATCGCCTGGCTGCTGGCCTTCGGTTTGGCCGTCGGGTCGCTGCCCGAGCTCGCGCCGGGATACGCGAGCGGGGTCTACTGGGTCGTCGCCATCGCTGCTGCTCTCGTCTTCTTCGCGTCGCTGCTGGCCCACGAGATGGCCCACGCCCTGATGGCCCGCTCGGTCGGGCTGCCCGTCGAGGGGATCGTGCTCTGGGCGCTGGGGGGTGTGTCCCGGCTGGGCGGCGACGCGCCGACCGCCCGCGACGAGCTGCGCATCGCCGTCGCCGGCCCTGCCACCAGCCTCGCGATCGGAGCGGCCACCTTCGTGGTCGCCGTCGCGCTCGGCGAGTTCGGCGCGCCGGATCTGCTCGTCGCCGCGATGGCGTGGCTCGCCAGCATCAACGTCATCCTCGGGCTGTTCAACCTGGCCCCGGCGTTCCCGCTCGACGGCGGACGGGTGGTTCGGGCCATCCTCTGGGCCCGCAGCGGCAACCGGCTCGAGGCCACCCGCAGAGCCGCCGCCGTCGGGCGCATCGTCGGCTACGGGCTGATCGGTGGTGGGGCCGGGCTGTTCATGTTCGGGGGCCTGTTCCAGGGACTGTGGTTCGCTCTGATCGGCTGGTTCGTGATCAGCCTCGCCACGGCGGAGGCCGCTCAGGTCGAGCAGCGCGAGCTGCTGGCCGGGGTGACGGTGAGCGACGTGATGTCACGCGAGCCGCTCTGCGCGCCGGCGGACATCGACGTGGCCACCTTCCTCGACCGCTACGTGCTCACCCACCGCTACTCGTCCTACCCGGTCGTCGACGGCGCCCACCGACTGGTGGGCCTGGTCACGCTCGACGCCGTGCGCCGGGTGCCACCGGGGCGGCGCCCCACCACGTCGCTGGGTGAGGCCGCGACCCCGGCCGATGAGGTGCTGCAAGTCGCGCCCGACGCCCTGCTGACCGACGTGCTGGCGGGCCTGTCGGCGACCCCACTCGGGCGCCTCGTCGTCATCGACGGGGTCGGGCGGGTGGTCGGGCTGGTCTCGCACACCGACGTGGTCTCGTGTCTGCACCGCCGGTCCGTGGCCGGGCCGGGTCATCCGCCGACCCCCTGATCGGCGAACAACCCGGCCGGCGGCGACAGGTCACCCCCGCGGGCAGAGCACCGAGGCGATCGACGCCGGGCGTCTGGCACGGGCACGAGACGCCGGAGGCGGGCGTCCTGGGCTGCTCCCGCGTGGGTGGCCTACCGGGGGAGCCGGGCCAGGAACTCGTCGAGGGTCGACGCCAACGTGCCCGGTGGGCGTTCCTCGAGGTCGTAGGTGACCTGACGGATCGGCACCCGCGCCGACACCAGGCGGCCGAGGGCGATCGGGGTGGCGGCCAGCACGGCGTCGCAGGGCACGGCGTCGATGCTGCGTTCGAGGTCGCGGAGTTGGTCGTGGGAGTAGCCGAGGGCCGGGAGCGCCGCTGCGATGGCCGGGTGGGCGGCGAGGGCCTCGGCGAGGAGCCCGACGGCGTAGGGCCGGGGGTCGACGGGGACAGCGCCGGCCTGGTCGGCGGCGACGGCTCCGGCGCCGTAGGCCATTCCCCCGTGGGTGAGCGTGGGGCCATCCTCCACGATGACCACGCGGGCTCCGGCCAGCGAGGGTCCTTCGTCGATGGACACCGGGCTGGCGGTGTCGACGATGCGGGCCCGGGGGTTGGCGGCGCGGGCGTTGGCCCGGACCGCCTCGACGGCGGAGGCGCTCGCCGTGTCGACCTTGTTGATCACGATGACGTCGGCGAGCCGCAGGCAGGTCTCGCCCGGGTGGTGGGTGAGTTCGTCGCCGGGGCGGAGCGGATCGAGCACCGTGATCATGAGGTCCGGGCGGAAGAACGGGAAGTCGTTGTTTCCTCCGTCCCAGACGATCACATCGGATTCGCGTTCGGCCCCGTCGAGGATCGCGGCGTAGTCGACTCCGGCCCAGGTGACCACCCCCATCGCCACCGGCGCCTCGTACTCCTCGCGCTCCTCGATGGTCGGGTCGGCGGCGTCGATGTCGTCGAGCGTGGCGAAGCGCTGCACCCGCATGGCCTCGAGGTCGCCGTAGGGCATGGGGTGGCGGACCAGGGCGACCCGGAGACCGGCGCCGCGCAGCACCGAGCACACGAACCGGCTGGTCTGGCTCTTGCCGGCGCCGGTGCGGCTGGCGCACACGGCGATCACCGGCTTGGAGGACCGGAGCCAGGTCGCGTGCGGTCCGAGCAGGCGGAAGTCGGCTCCCGCGGCGAGCGCGATCGACGCTTTGTGCATGACCTCGACGTGGGCGAGGTCGCTGTAGGCGAGGACGACTTCGTCGACGTGTTCCCGTTCGATCAGCTCGACGAGGTCGGCTTCGTCGACGATGGGGATCCCGGCGGGGTAGTGGGGGCCGGCGAGCGTCGTCGGGTAGGTGCGCCCGCCGATGCCGGGGATCTGGGCTGCGGTGAAGGCGACGACGTGCACCTCGGAGTCGTCGCGGAAGGCGACGGCGAAGTCGTGGAAGTCGCGGCCGCCGGCACCCATCACCACGATCCGTCGTTCACGCCCCACGGTCGACCCCATCGTCCACCCGGCCGGCCCGATCGTGACCCACTCCCCCTGGCATTTCGCGCGGTGCGGCCGCGACCGTCTGACTCACGATGGACCTCCCGAGTGGTTTGACCGCTCATTCTCGTGCCCGTCGGCGCACGGGGCGAGGGGCCTCGGCGACGACGCCGTCCTCGTCCGACTCCGCTCCCCCGGCACGGACGCTGACCGCCCTCATGGCGGCGATCCGAAGCCGGCGACGAACACCGCGAGCGCCTCTCGCTCCCGGGCGAAGGCGGCGGCGAGCTCGGCCCGCTCCGGTGCGTTCAGGAGCCGCTTCACCGAGGACAGGGCCTCCGGGGAGTGGACCGCGAGCCGCTGGGCATGGTCGTGGGTGACGGCGAGCAGGTCGTCGGGCTCGCAGAGCTGCCAGGCCAGCCCCATCGCATGGGCCTGGTCGGCGGTGATCCACTCCGACGACAGCAGCGTCCACGCGGCCTGCTGGCGGCCGAGGAGCTGCGGGAACAGATAGCTCGAACCGGCCTCGGTCGGCGCGCCGAGCTCCGTGAACGGGCAACGCAGGCGTGCCTCGGTCGACATGAACACGACGTCGGCGAAGGCGAGCATCGTCATGCCGAACCCGACCGCGTAGCCGTTCACGGCCATCAGGAGGGGCTTGGGGAAGTCGGCCAGCGTGTCGAGGAGCCGATCGAACCCGGTGCCGTCACCGGTCTGTGCGGTGTCGTCGCGCTCTGGTCGGGGTTCGGCCAGCGCCTTGAGGTCGGCCCCGGTGCTGAAGGCGCGTCCGCTGCCGGTCAGCACCACGACCCGCACCTCGGGGTCGGTGGCGGCGGCAGCGAGGGCGGCGCCGAGGTCCACCACCAGCCCACCGTCGAAGGCGTTGAGCCGCTCGGGACGGTGCATCGAGATCGTGCGCACCCGGTCCTTGTCGGCGATCCGCACGTTCTCGAAATCGTCCATGGCCACAACGTATGCCCGGACCCACCCCGCAGGGCGTGGCGCACAGGGCCGGGTGCTGCCCTCTCGATCGGACTCTGATGGTGGCGGGGGAAGTGTGATGTCTCAGGATTGGAACCTGCGACTGTCGGGTGTGGACAAGCCCCACGACGTCGTCCGAGTGCATGACTCGGTCGAGCGGCCTGCGGAACGTGGAAGGATCCGGGTCGGAACCGTCGCACCGGACGGAGACGATCGGGAGGATCTCGACGATGGCGCCTGATCACCCTGCCGATGATCGGTTGACCGACAGCGAGGTCGCGGACCTTCTCGCTGCGCTCGACGACGAGTACATGGCACACACCACCTACGTGCAGGTCATCGCCGACTTCGGTGACGTGCTGCCGTTCTCGAACATCGTCGAGGCCGAGAGCCGCCACATCGACGCTCTCGTTCGGCTCTTCCACCGGTACGGAGTCGAGGTGCCGGACAACCCGTGGCTGGGGAAGGTCCCGCGCTACGAGTCGGTGACCGAGGCGTGCCGAGCCGGCGTCGAGGCCGAGATCGAGAACGCCGCCCTCTACGACAGGCTCATGGCCGGCACGTCCCGCTCCGACGTGCTCGAGGTGTATCGGAACCTGCAGCGTGCGTCCCAGCAGAACCACCTCCCGGCGTTCCGACGGAGCGCCGAAGGGGCGGAACATGGATCAGGTGGCGGGCACGGCCGCCGGAAGCGCTGGCAGGGTGGACGCCCCGGCTGAGCCTTCTTTTGGGTTGCGGTGATGCGCCCTCGTTGGTCGGTCACAGGACGGCGAGGAGACCAAGTACGTCCAGGAGGACGATGCCGCCACGACGCCGGGCACAGTCCTCCGGTCGTTCCCGAGCTTGACGGGACATGGGTACCAACTCGAGGAACGAGAGGAGCGTCAAGGCCCCCGAGGAGGGCCATGATGGACTCCACGGTGATGTTGTGCAGCAGGATCGCGACGGCGACCAGCACCCCGGGCCCGGACGTCGGGAGGTGTGCGCTGGCCATGGCGAAGCTCTCGGGAAGGTCGCCCAGGATCAACCCCGATACGACCGACAGCGACGCAGTGCCCAGGACCGCCGTCCACGCCCGCAGCTCGACCGACGCGATCAACGGCTGCGCAGTTGAAGGCCGAGCGCTGCGGGCAGGGGCGGCGCCGATCGTCCCCGCCGGCATTCCGGGTCCGGACCGCTGATGTCGACGCTGACATGGATCATCGTCGCGGGGCTGGCCATGAGCGCGTTGGCGCTGGTCGGCGCCGTCACCATTGCGCTCCCTCCATCCGTCCTGGACCGCATCCTGTTGCCGCTGGTCGCCCTCGCCGCCGGATCCCTGCTCGGCGGCGCGTTCTTCCACATGCTTCCCGAAGCAGTGGGCGCCCTGGGCAACGACCTCGCACTCTACGTCTGGCTCATCGCCGGATTCCTTGCGTTCTTCGTACTCGAGCAGTTCCTGCACTGGCACCACTGCCACCACGCCACCCACGACCAACACCGCCCGCTCGGCTACCTGATCCTGCTCGCTGACGGACTGCACAACTTCATCGGCGGACTCGCCGTGGGCGGAGCGTTCATCGTCGACATCCGCGTCGGCGCCGTCACCTGGCTCGTCGCCGCCCTCCACGAGGTCCCCCAGGAGCTCGGCGATTTCGGGGTGCTCGTGCACAGCGGCTGGCGACCACGCTCTGCGCTCGCCTGGAACTTCGCCTCGGCACTCACCTTCCTCGTGGGCGGCCTCGCCGCCTACGCGGTGTCCGACACCCTCGACGTCGCCTACCTGCTGCCGTTCGCCGCAGGGACCTTCATCTACATCGCCGCCGCTGACCTCCTGCCCGAGCTCGCCTCCGAGACCCGCACCCGCGACAAGGTCGAGACCACGACCGCCTTCGTCGCCGGGCTCGTCATCCTGCTCGCCGCCACCCGCCTCGTCTGAGCGGACAACCCGCCCTCACAGAGCTGAGCGAGGCACACCGCCATCCGAGCCGGCATCGTGGGGCGCCTGCCGGGCAGACCTGACTCGATGCGGACGATCTGTGCTGATCACCGACCAGCGGACTGTGACCTTCGAGCCTGTTCACACCCGGATCCGAGGCGCATCGTGTACTCGTACGGAGAACCACCGAGGGAGGTCGACCGCTATGAAGACGATGATCGTGTGTGTCTCGGTGTCGAACGGCAACACCAGGCTCGTCGCCGGGCGTCTGGCGAAGGCTCTCGATGCCGAGGTGGTCGAACCCGAAGATGTCGACCTCGACGAGTTGGCCACGTGCGACCTGGTCGGGTTCGGCTCGGGGATCTACATGATGAACACCCACAGTCGCCTCAGGGATCTGATCGAGGCGCTGCCCCGGTCGGAGGGCCAGCGTGCCTTCGTCTTCGCGACGAGCGGTTCTCCCCGGTTGCGGTTCTGGGACTTCCTCGGGCCGACGGTTCGGGCGGTCAAGGCAAAGGGCTTCGAGGTGGTGGACACGTTCTCGTGCATCGGGCTCGATACCGTTGGACCCTTGGCCCTCATCGGCGGGATCAACAAGGGACGCCCGAACGAGCGGGATCTCGCGGCTGCCGAACGCTTCGGCCGAAGCCTCCACCAGGTCGTGGATCACTGACGGTTCCGATGGGTGGGACCCACATGCCCGGAACGCCGGATCGACAGGTGCAATCGACGGCGACCTCGAGTGCCGCCGGGTTCGAGGACCGCCTCGCTCGGAATGCCCCGAATGGTGGTGGTGCACGGCGCGACGAGGGTTCGCCCCAACCGAGGGATCGCCCCCTACGGGCCGGAGCCTGTGGCCTCGGTGGCGGCGAGCAGGTCGGCGAGGCCCCGGGGGGAATCCGTGGAGGACGACCTCGGGGTCGGTGATGACGTCGGCGTCGACGGTGGGGGCGCTGGACCAACCAGAGCGCTGCGTCCTGGGGCGGTAGGACCTCGAGGGGCACGATCCGAATCGTCGCTCAACGCGGGGCTCGGCACCGCGGGACAAGGTCCCTTCCGGGCGGCTCTCCGGGGGCTGGCGGCGGACCCGGTGGCCACTGTCGCGGGTGGCTCCGCCTGCGACCGGCGGTCGTGTTCCCACGTGATGTCCGGGTCGCTAGGTTTGGTGATCATCGACCTTTCGGAACCCGAGTCCGTTCGGCGCCGGTCGTCGTCGTTCAACGACGAGGTCGCCCGCCAGTTCAGGGTGGCGGCGGACCTTCTCGAGACCCAACGCGCCGATCCGTTCCGCGTCGCGGCGTACCGGAGGGCAGCGTCGGCGGTCGAGGCGATGACCGTCTCGGTGGCCGACATCTACCGGCGCCAGGGTGTTGCCGGTCTCGTCGAGGTCCCGACCATCGGTCGGACCTTGGCGGTGGCGATCGCCGATCTGGTCGAGCGTGGACGCTGGCGATGGCTCGAACGGCTCCAGGGGGAGCTCGACCCCGAGTCGCTCCTCGCCACCGTCGCCGGGATCGGGCCGGGGCTGGCAGCTCGCATCCATCAAGAGCTCGGGATCGAAACGCTCGAGGACCTCGAGGTCGCGGCCCACGACGGGCGGCTGGCCCGGGTGGACGGGTTCGGCCCGAAGCGGGTCCAGTCGGTCATCGACTCCCTGGCGGGCCGTCTCCGGCGGGGGCGCAGCGCCGGGGTATCCGCCGGGGCGGCTGCCTGGCAACCCTCGACCGAGGAGCTGCTCGACGTCGATCGCGAGTACCGCGACAGGGCTTCGGCCGGCGCTCTGCCGACGATCGCTCCGCTTCGCTTCAACCCGACGCACGAGGACTGGTTGCCGATCCTTCACACGGCTCGCGGCAATCGCCACTACACCGCGATGTTCTCGAACACGGCGCGAGCTCACGAGCTCGGCCGCACCGATGACTGGGTCGTGATCTACGCCGAGGAACCCGGCGATGGGCAGTGGACGGTGGTGACCGAGACGCGGGGGCCTCGGGCGGGGATGCGGGTGGTCCGTGGCCGGGAGGCCGTCGTTCGCGGGTAGGCGGACCACACACCGAGGCGGCCTGGCCGGCGTGTTGGCTGTCGTCATCGAGGATGCTGATCAGCCGCACACTGAGGGTGACCGAGGGGGGTCGCAGTTGCGGTCCACGATGCGGTCGAGCGCCTCCGGGGTCAGGGTCCGGAGGAACGCACGCGACAGACCGCTGCGATCCGGTCGTCGTCGATGTCGTCGTCAGCTGCTGGCGCTCAGAAACCGGTAGCACCGGGCCTGGAGGCGTGTTCGCTCTCGTGCATCGAGGGAACGCTCCCACTGCGCCAGGATCTCGTCGTGTCGGTCCTGTTCGGCGAGGCCCGCCTCAACCTGCTGTCAACAGGTGCGCCGTATTCAGGACGACGGCGAGGCTGTACGTGCCGACGACGAACCACGCCGCAGCGACTGTCTTGATCGTGGCGGGCTTGCGTGAGGCGAACCAGATGATCAGGGCACAGATGGCAGCCTTCGCCACGATGATCATGTACGTGTCGACCAACCACTTCGCCATCGGGTTGGCCTCTTCGGCCCCCGCCATGTGGATCGCCGTGTACGTGGACACGATGTCGAGCACCTGTAGGGCAACGATCCACATGATCGCCCGCCATCGGCTGGCTGTGAGGCGGTCGGCAAAGCCCAGTCCGGGGACGTACGTACTCAATTCCTCGACGGGGTGCTGAGGAGCCGTCAGACCTGACGTTCGCCACGGGAGGTTCTCCAGCGGTGGGGGCGGGTTCGGGCTCGGCGACGAAGGGAACTCGGGTGTGCCTCGTCGTAGGCCCCGAATCGCTTCGGGGACCTCGAATTCTCCGTACCCACTGATCTGCGGAAGGGTCCGCGTCAACGACAGGTTCCCGGTGATCGCCTCCGGGCCGGCGGCTGTGCACATGTCTCGCACGAGCGTGGTCATTTGAGTCGACATTCCATGGAGGACCCTAGCCACACCTTGTGGGCCTCTACCGAGTGACGGATTCCGGTTCGCAGGTCGAAGACCTGTCCCGGTTGACCCATCACCTCGGTCCAGTCACGACAGCGATCGTCCGACCAGAGCGTCGCAACGTCGATTTCGGCGACGCGTGATCAGCGCAAGGCGTCGATGAGCTGGTCCTTGTTCATGGTCGAGCGTCCCTCGATGCGGCGCTTGGCCGCCAGGCCGTGCAACTGCTCCACCGTCATGTCCTCCAACGGTGTGGCGATCGGGGTGCTGTTGCGCAGGTACTGGGCCGCTTCGCGGAGGAGCTCGTCCACCCTGTCGCTGATGTCGTCGACCTGAGCGTGAACCGGCTGCTGTTCGAGGAATGCCGCGAGCCGGTCTCCGCCTTGCTGGGCGATGTCGCGAAGTCGGTCGATGAGCTCGTCGAGGGCGTTGGAAACCTGGGTTTGTGCTGTCATCTCGTCTTCTCCTCAAGCGGTGTCCACGCCGAATCATCCATCTGCGACGCGCCGCCGGTAGAGCCCTAGGTCCTGGTCACGCCCGGGTGGGTGGTCGACGTCGGAACCGGACCCATCGACGCCGGGGGCGGCCCGCCGTCATGTCACAGCGAACCTGTAGTTGGTCTGCGATCCATGAACACCTGCCCGACGCAGTTGTCCGGGTCGGTGGTGCGGTGTGCCCACCGGTGCATCCCGGCCGGCTCACCGCCCCCGCAGTTTCGACCCGGTATCGGATCGTCCACCCCGATGTGTGTGACGCAGGTTCGATCACGACGCGACGGTGCAGCGCACGGCTTCACCATCGAACTGAGCCAGCTGGGCATCCCGAGCGATCCGCGGCGACGACGTCGCTGAGCTCGGAGCGAATTGGCGCATGGCGCCCTCCGGGTCGACGGGCGACCTCCTCTCCTCGTCGCCGAGGTGCCGTTCGAACGGCCCGTCAGCTCCGGGCGGGTCAGGTCCCGACGAGCACCATCTGCGGCGACGAGTCCACCAGCGGGCGCCCCCCGGTCAGCGGCCGGGTACGCCGGCCGTCACCGTGTGGCCGCCCCATCCGTTCTCGAGGTCACACGCCTGGACCGTCACCGAGGTCACCTCTTCGGGGATGACCAGGCCCCGGAGGCTGCGAGTGAACGGCTGCTCGTCGGGATGGGGGTGGGTCAGCTCCCGCACGCCGAGCACCTGCTCTTGCGGACCGAGGACCCGGAAGGCGTCGGCATACCGGTCCTCGGTGTCATAGGGCGACGAGACCGTGGCCGTCACCGTGAAGCGGTCGCCGTCGGATGTCACCCCCGCCTCGACCACGTCGGGGAACGCCTGCTGCGCCTGCGGCGGAGCCGTCGGTCCGCCCACGATCCCCCCGTCGCTGTTCGAACACCCCAGCGCCACGAGGCTGACGGCGAGGACGGGCACAGCTCGGGTCAGTCGCACGAGGGCGTTCTACCCGGCTTCGGGCCGGGTCGTGCGTCCAGCCCGACGGGGCTGTCCGGGTGGGTGACGAGCGCCGGCGGGGGCGTGGGCCCGGGTGGCGGCGGCACGGTCGGTGCTGCCGGACGTGTCGCTGAGCGGCGCGACGGTGGGCGATCGTGGGCAACCAGACCAGCAGGACTCCCATGCGTTCGCCCTGATGTCCGCTCGGCGTGGTCGCCGTGTTCCACCATCCTGAGGCAGCCGGGCGTCCGCGTGTCGGAGATCGCTGTGCGGCGCCGGTCTCATTCGGTGCGCGGCTGATGCGGGCGCACGGTGTTGATCGCTGGGATGTCCCACGCTTCGCTGATGCGCCCGTCGACGATCCGCCACACGACGATCGCGTCGACGTCCAGCGCTGTGCCCCCGAAGCTCACCGTGTTGGTCGCGTACGCCACGACGAGCTCGTCGCCGTAGGGAGTGAGCGAATGGGGTTCGCTGTGGAAGCCGGTGTCGCTTAGCTGGTGCAGTCGCTCGAACAGGCTGCGGAAGCCCTCGTAGCCGCGGTGGTCGCCATCGAGTTCGGCGAGCTGCGGGTTGACGAAATGGAACACGAAGTCGTGGGCGAACAGCTCCTCGTCGGAGTCGGCGAAGGCGGTCTGGATGAGCGTTCCGACCCGCATCACGAGGTCGAGATTCGCTTGCTGGGCTGCTGGGAACGGGATCACGGGCCTCTCGGTGTCCGTCACGTCAGACGGCATCGAGACGTCGGTTCAAGAAGACGTGTCATCGGACGGATCCTCGACGCGGTTCATCTCCTCGATGATCTCGGCCTCGGAGATGGGCTTTTCCCCGTAGATCCGCCAGGCGTGAGCCGCGAGACCGATGCCCCAACCGGCGATCACCCAGATCGGCCAGAAGAAGCCGGCACCGGATGCCGCCCAGATGACCACGAGCAGTGTGTTGACTGCGCAATAGGCGAGAGCGTGGTTCCTGAGTTCGCGCCTGTTGGTGATGCGGTCGATGGCGGCCGCTCTGCGTTCGTCGTGCTGATCCATGGTCTGATCCCCTCGCGCAGGCTGAGTTAGCGGCCATCGTCGCGCCGGTCAGGTGCGAGGGGAAGAGGACCACGTCACAACAATCCAGGCACAGCCCCGTGTTATGTTCCCGCTGAACTGGATCTGGGGGGGATCCTTGGGCATTCGATACGCCAAGCCACCCGTGCTCATGCGCGACGTGATCGACGACATGGGGGCGGTCGTGAGCCTCCTCGAGTCGCAGGCGCCCTACGACCCGTTGGGCGGCTGGTACAACCCGGGCGCGGACCCCCATGCCCGCACCCGACCCATGTGGTTCCAGAACGACTGGGTCCACGACACCTTCGCCGCTCCCGGTTCGGAGCTGTTCCTGCGCAACGCCGGCTACATCGACGCGGCCAGGGCCTTCTACGACGCCGAGGTGGTCGAGCCCCACAGCGTCTACGTGAACCTGATGACGTCCATCAGCGACGGCGGGCCCGCCCACACCGACAACCCCCGGTTCCACGGGCGGGACCGCACCAACACCCCCATGTGGCTGCTGCGGTCCATGCTGTGGTCGGGTCTGTTCGACGACTACGAGATCCTGCAGGCCACCGCCATCTGGTGGATGAACGACGTCGAGGGCGGTGGCCTCTACTACTGGCCCGACGGTCCCGACACGCCTCCCGCCCATCACGTCGGGGCGATGGCCAACACGGCGCTCTTCGGCGACAACCACGGGATGTTCCACCAGGTCGCCCCGATCGGACCGTTCGATGCCGGCACACCCCTCGTCACCCCGAGCGCTCAGCTGGCGCCGGTGGGTGACGGCAGTGGCGACTGGGCCGTGACCGACCACGGCACGGTGGAGTTCCGCGCCCCCCTCGACAGCATCCGGGTGAGCGTGCTCTGGAAGGCCGACGTGTATCGCACTGCAGCCGAACGAGACGATCGGGCGGCCAACGCCTTGTCACTCCAGGACGTGGCCGACACCTTCAACGACGACCTGGCCGCTCGAGGGGCAACCCCACGCCTGGACGTCGACCGGCTGGAGGACCTCACCCTGAAGGCGGAGCTGGCCGAGGTGTACCCCGAGGCGGTTCCGGTGGGTGCGCTGGTCTCCGCCTTCGGTTAGACCCCGCCCTCGCGTCGTCGCCGTCGCGACGTGAAGGTTCCGGCACTGCGAGAGAAGAGACCGACGTGGACAACGAATGGGACGAGCACGCGCAGAGCTGGGACCGCGACCCGGGGCCCGCGCCTACGCCGACGCCGCCTTCGATTCCCTCCTCGAGGTGGTCGACGCCTCAGGGCTGCCCCTCGACGGAGCGGAGGTGTTGGACTTCGGTTGCGGCACCGGACTGCTCACCGAGCACCTGGTCGCCGCGGGTGCGAGCGTCCTCGCCGTCGACACCTCCCCCGCCATGCTCGACGCCCTCACCGTCAAGATCGACCAACACGGCTGGACCTCCGTCGACACCGCCGCCGAGCTCCCCGACCACCCGGCGCGGTTCGACCTGATCGTGTGCTCGTCGGTCTGCGCGTTCCTCGACGACTACCCGGCGACCGTCGCCGAGTTGGTCGCACGCCTCGAGCCCGGCGGCCTCTTCGTCCAATGGGACTGGGAACGCACCGGCGACGACGACCACGGCCTCACCGAATCGGAGATCAGTGAAACCCTCACCGCCGCTGGGCTCGCCGAGGTGGTCGTCGACACCGCCTTCACCATCGAGGTCGACGGCCAAGCCATGGCCCCCCTCGTTGGCCAGGGCCGACGACCCGGCCCCTCCAGCGGCTCAGGACGAGCGAGTTGACTCGCGGGACTCGAGCCATCGGGCGACGGCATAGGTGACGGCGCCGACCGCCAGCAGCACCCCGATGCGGACGAACAGACCGACGCCGCCATCGGCCAGCGCGTTGACGAGCAGCACGACCGCGCTGATCGAACCGACCACCGGCGCCCACGTCGGCGTGCGGAACGACCCGGGCGGCGGTGCGGTGCCCGGTGACCGGCGCAGCAGCAGGACCATCACGTTCACGCTGGCGAACACCGCCAGTAGCAGCGCCACCGTCGTCTCGGCCAGATCCCGCACCTCGCCGGTGACGGCCAGCGCCGCGGCCAGCACCGCGGCGGCGATGATGCCGGGCGTCGGCGTCCGACGCCGTCCGACACCGCCCAGGACGCGGGGGAGGTCGCCGTCCTCGGCCAAGCCGTAGATCTGGCGCGAGGCGGTCACCAAGGCGAGCAGCGCGGTGTTGGTCACGGCGATCATCGCCACGACGGCGAACGCCTTCGGCGAGACCGGGATGGGGCCCGCCGCCAGCGCGTCGAGCAGCGGCGCATCCGAACCGGCGAGCACCGACGGCTCGACGAGCACGGCCGCCGAGACGGCGACGCCCAGGTAGAGCAGCGCGACGACCGTCATGCCGATGAGCATCGCCCGGGGGAAGGTGCGCCGCGGGTCCTTCACCTCCTCCGACAGGTGCACCACGTCCTCGAACCCCAAGAACGCGAAGAACGCCAACGCCGCGGCGGCCAGGATGCCCAGCGCGCCTGGATCGGTGCCGCCGACGTCGCTCAGGCGCCCCGGTTCGGCTGATCCGTCGACGAACGCCAGGACGCCGGCGGCGAGCACGAGCACGAGGCCGCTCACCTCGACCACGGTCATGACGGCGTTGAGGCGCGCCGACTCGGCGATGCCGATCCAGGTGACGAGCCCCAGCACCACGATCATCCCCACCGCCACGGCGGCGACCGGCCACTCGACGAACTCCGACAGGTACTGGCCGCCGACGGCCCGGCTCACCGCGGCACAGGTGGTGACGGCCGAGCACGTGACCACGAACCCCATGATGTACGTGACGAGCGGCTTGTCGAAGGCCAGCCGTGCGTAATGCGCCGAGCCGGCAGCGTGCGGGTGGGCCGCGACGAGCTCGGTGTAGGACAGCGCGGAGAGCATCGCCACGACGAAGGCCACCGCGAAGGCCAGCCACACCAGCCCACCGACCTCGCCGGCCACCTCGCCGATCAGGATGTAGATGCCGGCGCCGAGCACGTCGCCGACGACCAGCACGGCCAGCAACCCCGGCCCGAGCGCCCGCTTCAGACGCGGCGTCGGGCGGCTCATCACTCGCATCGTGCCACGCCAGCAGCCCAGGTCCGGTACGGCACCCGGCGCCGACACCTCCCGCGAACAGGGCGATCGCCGCGGCGCCCGACGTGCACCAGCCGCGCGGCTGGGAGCGGTGACACCGGCGGGGTGGGCCTCGCCGACGGCCGTTCCTCAGACGCCACGGACCCCGGCGGGCTGCGCTACAGCGAGCTGGCGGGCGACATGTGGGCGCTGGCCGACGAGCCCGGTGGCGCGAGGCCGATCCTGGGCGGGACGTGGTCAGGTGAGCTGCGAGATCTCGAAGAGGTGGCCATCCGGGTCACGGAAGAAGGCTCGGATCTCGCCACCGCGGTCGACGGGCGCGGTGAGGAATGCTGCTCCTCGTCCGCTGAGGAGCTCGAAGGCCCGGTGACAGTCATCGACCCGAAAGATGATCTCGGCGCTGACCCGATCGGGGTCTTCGGGAACCGCCAGCGTGACGGTCGGCTTGTCCGGGGTGGGCGCACCACCCGTGACGAGCAACAACCAGTGCCCCATGAGATCCAGCACCACCGAGGTTCCGCCGTACTCGCCGTACACCGACGCATCCAGAACGTCGACGTACCAGTCACGGCTCGCGGCAGCATCGGCCACCACCACCAGATGCGTCACCGCACTGGCCTCGAACCGCTCCATGCGGCGCACGGTAGCTGTGTGCCCGGATTCGAGGGATCTCGACGCTGCCGAGCGCCAGCGGCTGCGCCTCTCGACACATCGAGCTCGTAGCGGCCGATGGCATGGAGGGCGCGGCCCGATGGGGCGAGCCGTACGAGGCGTCGGCGGCACGGATCGAGCTGCTGTGCGCCGACGCTTCCTCCTGGGCGGTGACAGTGCCGGCCTGCCCCGGGTGGGTGGTCGCCGATGTGCTGGCGCACCTGACCGGACCGGCCCAGGACTGGGTGCGCGAGCGGCTCGACGGGACCGATCGTGGCGGGCACCCGGCTACTCCCTCGGTGTGTTCACGGTCGGCCTCGTCGGAGGGTCTCGGGGTCGAAAGCCCGACGAGGTGATCCGGGCCAAGGCGGCGGTCGCTGCGCGCTGCCGGACGCTATCCGAGCTGTTGGATGCCGGGAATCTCGTATCGCCCGTTGAGGACGTCCATCGACGGGAGATACATGCGCATCAGGAGGTAGAAGGGGGCGGCTGGCGCGGGGAGCCAGTTCGCTCGGGCGTCACCGTCGGGCACGTCGTGTTGGATCGTGATCGTGAGCGCACCATCGTCGCCGTGAACGAGGCCGGGGGTGCGGTCGCCGATGGAGTAGCGCTCGATGTCGTTGGCGACCATGAGTCGCTTCTCGAGGTCGTAGAGGGTTATCGACCAGAACGCTCCGACCGGGGGCATGTTGTCTGCCGCGAAGCGGATCTCGTAGGAGCCGGAGGACCCGTCGAGCTGGGTGCCGTCGAGGTCGGCGTAGATGGGTGGGTAGTAGGCCTCGATCGGGTCGTTGACGTACATCGACTGCCACCCGACCGCAGCCCGGTAGAGGTAATCAGTACCGAAGTACTCGGTGCGCACCGGCGGGAGCTTCCAACCGTTCATCTCTCTGCCTAGCCCCTGAGCCGCGGCGGCGATCATGTCCTCGCCTGAGGAAACGGCACGTTCCAGGCCTCGACGGGTCGGTTCATCGATGGTCGCCGGATCGAAGCCGTGATCGACAGTCAGCCCGATCTGGGCGAACAGCCCCAGGAGACCTGCATCGTGCGACGGTGGCGGGTTGTCGGCGATCAGGTCGCCGAGGTCCTCGAAGAAGGCGAGTGGGCCCGTATGACTGCTGGGCGCAGCAATCCGAGGCTCGGCCAGATGCCGGTCGGCCCAGCCACTCAGCGGACCGAGGAACATCTCGTCCTGGAGGGCATGCACGTTGGGAACATCGTCGGCTCCGTCGACCGCAAGTCGGCCGATCACGAACACGGTCGGCGTCGGCGCGTCGATGCGTTCGAGTCCGGCCGGCAACGCACCGGAGTGGCCGGGGCCGCAGATGGCGATGTCCATCTCCTGGAACCCGCGTGTTCGCTGGCTCACGTAGGTGAAGTTGTTCGTGTACGCGTCGACGAACTGGTAGGTGAAGAAGCGGCCAGCCATATCTGGGACATGCATCACCATCGGCTCGTCACGCAGGTCGAGCCAGGCCGTGCTGTAGAGGGTGTCGTTGTTGGGTGACTGGACGTCTTCGAAGTCCGGCGTCAGCAACTCCTTTGCGTGAACGAACGAGTTCAGAGGACCGCGCAGCTTGTGCGGGATGATCTCGGTGCCGCCGGCCATACCAACGCGGCTCCTGGTCTCGTTGATCACGACCGGGTACCCCCAAACGTAGGCCTGCACCCCTATCGCGTACGCCAACTCTTCTCGAGCGTTCTCAGTCATCCTCGCGTCCTTCTGACCTCTTCTAGCATTGCAGGATTCGGAGTCGTCGGCCGTCAGGATTGGGCGAAGAACGCCTCCGTGCGCCTTCTGCAACCGTTGCAGCGCGATCCGGCCCGACCGCCAGCGAACTCGTCCATCCGGGGGGTCACCGTCCATGGCGTGAGCACGTGGGAGCTCTTCTGGCTGCTGCACGGCCGGCGCAGCCGATCTCAGGTGGCGGCCCTCGCCTGGTCCGACGGCCCCGCGCAGGTCCCCGACGCAGGCCTGCCGTATCCGTTCCGTTGGGCCGCGGACGACCTGCTCGACTAGCTGTCGCAACCGGTGGCTCCCGGCGTCGTCCCGGCCGCCTCGACCGACGAGCCGGTCGAGCGGCCCGACGACCTACCTGCCTGCAGGTTCTCTGGGTGTCCCACCTGTTGGGCGGCAGGGGACACCTCGGTCGACGCCGTCGATGAAGCGCGACCGTGGCGCTGTGATTCCTCGGCGCAGTCGGTGACCGGGTCGTTTCGGGCAACATGGCCGGTGTGAGGTTCGTTCTCGTGCACGGTCCGCCCGTGGGGCCGGCGACGTGGCGATGGGTCGCTGAGGCATTGATCTCGGCCGGACACGACGTCGTGGTCCCGGATCTGCGGCAGGCCGCTTCGTCGGGACAGCCGGCGGCGGTGGTGAGAGCGGCGGTCGCCGCGTGCCCCACCGACACAGACATCGTCGCCGGTCACAGCGGGGCAGGCTTGCTGTTGCCGACGATCGCGGAATCCTGGTCGTCGGATGCGCGCCCGCGGCTCGTCTTCGTCGATGCCGCGATCCCTGATTGTGAGGGAGAGGCGAAGCCCGACCCGGGGGTTGTCGATCGACTTCGAACACTGGCCGTCGACGGCGTCCTGCCGCCGTGGTCGGTGGTGTGGGGTGAGGGCGGGGCGGAGCGGCTGATCCCAGACAGCGACAGGCGCTCCCGAGTCGAAGCCGAGCTGCCCGAAATTCCGATGACGCTGTTCGAGGACCCGCTCCCGGTCCCGACCGGTTGGTGCCGATGGCGGTGTGATTACCTCCTGTTGAGCGAGGAGATGCGGGGCGACGCCGAGCGAGCCCGCTCGCTTGGGTGGTCGGTCCTCGAGGACCTCGGGAACCACCTGGACGTCGTCAACCGAGCGGCCGAGGTCGCCGCCGATCTCGTGCGCCTCGGGAACTGAACGCAGCCGCAGACGTGCGAAGACGGCTGGCCGTGGCGGCTGGAGGTGCGGTAGCCGCTCGAAGCCCTGTTGTCCGACCCCGGAACGCTCACCGGCCCATCCTGGCCAACCCGCCGGCCGACACGCTCGCGGCCCGCTTCGCGCTCGGTTCCACCAGCGATCGTGACGGCCGCCGCTGGTAGGGTGGGGCGTAGATACCGCCCGGGGTATCGGTCAGGACGGGGGACGGTGCTATGCGCGCACGACTCGAGGGGTTGGGCCGGCTGGCCCCGGACCTGGCCAGGGGCATCCACCGCCTCAACTCCGCCATCGCCGATGCCCTGCCGGCGCGGATCATCTCCCGCTTCAACCGCCTCCCCGGCGCCGACGTGATGCTGATCGGGCCCCGCACGTCGCGGGTGGTGATCGACGTGCAGCACCCGGATCGCCCCGCCCAGACCCGCATCGACGTCGTCACTCTCCGCACCGTCACCGAGGCGCTCGTCGACGAGGTGGCGCTCGGGTTGCTGAAGGGCAACCAGGCCGCGCTCGCCCGCCCTCACTTCCAGGAGGCCAACGTCCACGCCCGACGGCTGGCCGAGGCCGCAGAGGCCGGCGAGATCGACCTCACCCCGGAGGTGTTCTGCGGCCCGCCCGAGGCGCCGGCCGCGGTGGCCCGCCTCGGCACCGTGCGCAGCCGTGGCGCCGAGGCTGATCACCTGGCCTTCCCCAGCGGCTTCGTGCCACCACCGCTGCTCCCGGCGTCGCTCACGTGGGACGACCATCCCGCCAACGCCAGCGTCCACGTGTACGCCCTGGAGCTCGACGTCGACGCGCCGTGGGTCGTCAACGTCCACGGCTTCAAGCAGGGCCTTCCCGAGGACCTCTTCCTCTTCCGCTCTGCGGCCACCCGGGAGCGCTTCGGCGTGAACGTCGTGCACCCCGTCCTGCCCATGAGCGGGCTGCGGGCCAGCGCCGGTGCACCGCAGATCCCCGGCACCGACTTCGGGGCCAACGTGGTGGGCTTCGCCCAGGCGGTCTGGGACGTGCGACGCACCATCCGGTGGATCCGGAGCCGCTCGGACGCGCCGATCATCCTCCACGGGGTGTCGCTGGGGTCCTACGTGGTGTCGATGGTCTCCGGCCTCGAGGACGGGCTGGCGGGCGTGATCGCCGGGCTCCCGGTGTCGGACTACCCGAGGCTGATGCGGCGCCACGCCCGTCGGATGGAACTGCCCGACGACGATCTCGCCCTGGTCGACGACCCGGCCCTCGACCGGCTGTTCGCGCCGGTGTCGCCCTTCAGCGTCGTGTCGAAGGTCCCGTCGGACCGGCGCTACATCTACGCCGGCAAGATCGACCAGATCTCCTCCACCCAGCAGGCCCTCGACCTGTGGGAGCACTGGGGCTCCGGGTCGATCCACTGGTTCGACGGCGGCCACCTCGGCGGTGCCATCTGGGACCGCGGGGTCAAGCGCTACATCGACGCCGCCATCGGCGAGGCCGTCGGCGCGGTCCCCTCCGCCGCCTGAGGCCCGGTGACCCGTTCGACCCCCCCGGGGTAGCGTCACCGGTAGTCGGGCCTGAGGGGGACCAGTGGAGCGGATGTCGGGCGAGGACGCCACGTTCATCCATCTCGAGCGGATGGGCGAGCCGTGCCACACCCTGAAGGTGATGGTGCTCGACACAAGCGAACGCGGCCACCCGGTTACCGTCCGCGAGATGCGTGGGGCCATCTCCGCCCACCTAGCCGAGTACCCGAGGGCCCGCCAGCGGGTGGTGGTCCCCCCGGTCTTCAAGAGCCTCCCGTTCTGGGTCGACGACCCCGACTTCGACCTCGACCTGCACCTCTCCGAGCGCGCCCTGCCCTCGCCGGGCACCCGCCGTCAACTCGACGACGTGTGCTCCTCGTTGGCCAGCGACCGGCTCGACCTGGCCCGCCCCCTGTGGGACGCAACCCTGGTGCACGGCCTGGAAGGGGGCCAGCAAGCGGTCGTGTTCCGCCTCCACCATGCGCTGTCCGACGGCATGGGGGTGGTGCGGCTCTTCGAGCAGATCACGACTGACACCCCGGGCCCGGGCCTTCCGCCGTCGCCGGGAGAGTGGTCCCCGCCGCCGCTGCCGTCAGGGCGCGAGCTCGTGGCCTCGGTGATCGCCGGGGTGCCGGCCAGGCTGGGCGCCGCCGGCGAGATGCTGCGCTGGGAGTGGCGCAACCGCAGCACCGTCCTCGGTGAGCGCCGGACCTTCTCCCGGCGCGACGACCTCGTGCCCGCCGGTCTCACCGCCACCTACACCTGGATGAACCCCCGCTTCGGCACCCGGCGGCTCTGTGCCAGCACCTCGTTGCCGCTGGCCGACTTCCGCGTCGTCAAGGAGCGCGTCGGGGCGACGCTCAACTCGGTCCTGCTCGCCGTGCTCGCCGGGGCCATCCGGGCCGAGAGCGAGGCGCGTGGCCGTGACCTCGACCACGACGCCGTCTGCGCGCTCGGTGTCGCCATCGACCCGCCCGGGAGCGACCGCCTCTACGGCAACAACATCTCGAACATGTACGTGAACCTCCACACCACCGAGGCCGATCCGTGCGAACGGCTGCGGAAGGTGAGTCGATCGGCGTCGGACACGGTCGCCCTGCGCCGCGGAGCCCTCGACGGCCGGCCCCACACCTTCGCCGACCTGACCCCCCGCCTCGGCCCGGCTCTCGGGGAGCTGTTGGCCTACCGGGTCAAGCGGACCGCCACCAACCTGGCCGCCGGCAACGTGCCCGGTCCTGCGACGGTCCGCTACCTCGGCGACGTGCGGGTCAGCGACGTCGTCAGCTACGCGGTGGTGGTCCTCAACGCCGGGTTGGAGCTGACCGTCTACAGCTATGACGGGGCCACGAAGTTCGGGCTGCTGGTGGCCCCGGAGGTCCACCGGCACCCGCACCAGTTCCTCGATCGGATCGCCGACTCGTTGGCCGAGCTCGTCGACGCGACCACCGGTCTCGAGCCGCCCCGGCCCTAGGCCCCGACGTCGGTCGCCCTGGGATCCTCGATGCGGCCGAGGGGGTCTTCGATCGGCGTGGGCGGGCCGAGGCCGGCCGACGCCATCAGCTCGGCCAGCGCCGTGGGGAACTCCCCGGCGATCGACCAGACGTCGGGGACCACCTCGGGGTCGACGTGGAGACCGATGTCAATGCGGTCCATGTAGCTGAACAGCGTGATGTTCAGCCCCATGGACTCGGTGATCACGCTCGTCGAGTAGATGCCGGTGATGCGGGCACCGCCCGTGTAGAGGGGGAAGGGGGGGCCCGGAACGTTGGAGACGAGTGTGTTCATGATGGTGGGGCCACGCGACACGAGGCCGGTGCGGGCCAACGCGGTGATGGTGGTGTTGAGCACCGCCGGCGGCGCCACCTCGCCCATGGACGGGATCTCGGTCGCCCGGACCGCCCGCATCATCTCCTTGGCGCCCTGGCTGCTGGCGTGGATCGTCATGAGGCGTTCGCCGGGGTCCTCGACGTTGGTGGCCAGCGAGACGACCATGATCGCCACCTGGTTGTCGGCGGTGTGGTCGTCCTCGGCCCGTGTGGACAGCGGGACCCCGGAGACCAGGGGGCGGTCGGGGAGCTCGCCACGTTCGGCCAGGTAGGCGCGTAGGGCGCCGGCGACGACCGCCAGCACCACGTCGTTGACCTTCACGCCGTAGTGGGTCTTGAGGGCCTTGACGTCTTGCATGGCGAGCGAGCAGAGCCCGAGGCGGCGCTTGGGGCCGACGTTGCCGTTGAGGAGGGTCCTCGGCACCGACAGCGGCACGATGGCCCGCCCCTCGCGGGCCTCCTGCACGAGGGTCAGGCCTCGCCGGGCGGTGCGCCCCGCGTAGGCCGCCGAGCGCAGTGGGGCCATGGCCACGTTGCCGACCGCACCGGTGAGGAGGGCGGCGTCGGACGGCGCCGGACCGGCCCGCTCGACCTCGTCGGGGATCTCGGGGGGATCGGCGTCGGGAGCGAAGTCGAGCAGGGCCGAGGCCAGGCTGGCGCCGGCGACCCCGTCGAGGAGGCAGTGGTGGTACTTCATCAGCAACGCAACCCGGTCGTTGGGCAGCCCTTCGATGAACCAGGTCTCCCACAGCGGGTGGCGGCGATCGAGCTGGCGGCTCAGCACCCGGCCGGTGAGCAGGGCCAACTCCTCCATCTCGCCCGGCGGGGGGATGGCCACGTGGTGGAGGTGGCGGTCGATGTCGAAGTCCTCGTCGTCGACCCAGATCGGACGGTCGAGCCCGAAGGGCACCTCGTGGAGCTTCCAGGTGAACTTTGGCGCCAACGGGAGCCGGGTGGTGAGGATCTCCCGCATCTTCAGGAAGTCGAAGTCGGGCGCGTCGCTCCGGTCGAGGATCGTGAGCCCGCCGACGTGCTGGTGCCAGTTGGGCTGCTCCATGGCGAGGAACAGCGAGTCGGTGCCGCTGAGGCGCTTCATCGGGCTGGGGCGGCGTCGACGACCTGCGCCGCCCACCGGTAGTCGGGCTTGCCGTTGGGGTTCCGCTCGATCTCGTCCACCCAGACCACCTGGCGCGGGATCTTGTAGCCGGCGAGCTGGTCGTGGCAGTGGTCGTGCAGATCCTCGAGGTCGGGACGTCGGTCGCCTCGGGGCGAGGCGACCGCGACCACGCGCTTGCCCCATCGCTCGTCGGGTACGCCGATGACGACGGTGTCGAACACGTCGGGGTGGGACTTGAGCACGGACTCGACCTCCTCGGGGAAGACCTTCTCGCCCCCGGTGTTGATGCTGATCGATCCCCGTCCGAGCACGGTGATCGATCCGTCGGCCTCGATGGTGGCCATGTCGCCGGGGAGCACCCAGCGCTCTGCGCCGATCTCGACGAACGTCGTCCGGGACTTCTCCTCGTCCTTGTAGTAACCGAGGGGGAGACGCCCCTTGCGGGCCAGCCGGCCGATCACGCCGGAGCCCGGCTCGACCGGTCGGTCGTCGTCGTCGAGCACGGTCGTGTCGGGGCTCATCCGGAAGCTCGGCGCGTTCCCGGTGGTCTCGCCGCCCATCGTGGCCTTGGTGCCGGCCACGCCGGTCTCGGAGGACCCGAAGCCGTCGACCACGACGAGGTCGGGCAGCTCGGCGCGGAGGGCGTCTCGGACCGCGGGGCTGAGGACGGCGCCGCCGGAGGCGACCACGAACAGCGAGCTGAGGTCGAAGGTGTCCTTGGCGTCGGCGAGGGCGTCGGCGAGGGGTCGGGCCATGGCGTCGCCGACCAGCACGCAGATCATCGCCGAGTGCCGCTCGACGGCGGCGAGGAGCTCGTAGGGGTCGAAGTGGCCGGGCGACAGGAGGACCGCGGTGTTGCCGCACAGCAGGGTCCCGAGCGAACCCCACAGGGCGCTCACGTGCATGAGCGGCGGCGCCTGGATCTGCACCCCCGGGACCTCGGGGACGCGACCGGGCAGCTCGCCCGGGTCGGTGATGGGGGCGCCCAGCCCGCTCGGGTCACCACCGCCCAGGGCGGCGAAGAAGAGGTCGTCGTGGCGCCACATCACCCCCTTGGGCAGTCCGGTGGTGCCGCCCGTGTAGGCGATGTAGAGGTCGGCGTCGCGTCGGTCCCGGCCGGCCGGCCGGGCGGGGGAGGCGCCGGCCAGCGCCGTCTCGTAGTCCACCGAGGAGTCGGGGACCGCGCTGTCGGACCCGTCGTCGATCACGACGATGTGGCGCAGCTTCGGACAGGCGGCGCGGACGGCGTCGACCCGGGGGGCGAACTCGCGGTCCACCACGACGGCCACGGCGTCGGAGTTGTCGAAGAGGTAGGCCAGCTCGCGTTCGACGTAGCGGTAGTTCACGTTCACCGGCACGGCCCGGATCTTGAACGCCGCGAAGGTCGCCTCGAGGTACTCGGTCCCGTTGCGCAGGAGCAGCGCGACGTGGTCGTCGGCGCCCACCCCGTGGTCGGTGAGGTGGGTGGCCAGACGGTTGGCCCGTTCGTCGAGCTCGGCGAAGGTGAGGTCCCGGGCCGGCGTGGACACGGCGAGTCGCTGGGGGACGACGTCGACCACGGACTCGAAGAGGTCGGCGAGGTTGAAGGTGCCAGTCATCGGCGTCTCCGGGCGGCGAGGTCAGGGTGTCGGCGAAGCTACCGCCACGATCGCCCCCGGTCCTCCTGCCGGTGGCGCGGGTCCGTCGACATGGCACGCTTCCTTGCCGCCAGCCTGGCGGTCCGGTCATGTCACCGGTAGGGCCGATCGGCCCGGCGCGGCGTCCCCGGCGCGGTGGGCGGCGCCGCTGCGGTCGACGGCGATGCCCGACCCCGACGACGCTGCCCCACCGACCCCGGGCCGACGCTCCCCCGCGTCCCCGTGGTCGTCGCGGCCGTGGTGGCCGCACTCGCGGTCGTCGGACGAGCCCGTCTTGATGTCGGCGCAGCCAGAGATCGGTGGGCAAGCCCGACGAGGTCGTCCGGTTTCGTGCCGCGTCGCGCCCACCGGGCCGACCCGATGCGGTCCGCCCAGACCCATCGTCCGCGTCGGTGTCGGGCCGTCCGCTGCGATGCGTGTGACGCAGCTTCGACCCGAGTGGCGTTCAGCAGGAGCCGAAAGGTTGAGTCGAGTTCCGCGATGAGACCACGCAGTCACCGGACCTTCTCGAGCGTTTTCTCGGCCCCGGCTCGGCTCGTGTAGCCCTGGTTGCCGTCGTAGAGATCCAGCTGGCCTGCCGGCGCGTCGACGACCCGGAGATGTCCGGCAGCATCAGCGCCACGCCTCCGGCAGGGTGGAGTCCTGCGCAGTCGTTCCTGCGAGCTCTCGCCTCTGGCGGACGCTCTACCGGTCCGGGTCCAACTCTTCCAGCGCCGCGTGGAGATTGCGATGGAAGTGGATGATCGCGCTCTCGAAGTGGCCGAAGGTGAAGTGCTCGTTCGCTCCGCTCTCCATGGTCCGCTGGACGCTCTCCGCGAGCGCGCGGTCTTCCGGGGCACCTGTCTGGGTCACGAAGCTGCGCGTCTCGCTTCGCCGTCTCCGCGGCCGCCGGGTCTCCGCCGGTGTGCGCCAGGGAGTAGGCGACGTTCCGAGTTCGGCCCGGGGCGATCGGCTCGAAGACGACGAGGATCGTGTGATGAGACAGGACGGTGATCGAGCGCATTCGGGAACAGGTGGTAGACGTAGGTGACTCGGCCTTCGATTCGGCGCTCGGCCGCCGGCACGTCGGCCAGCTTCTCGATGCGCCGAAAGGGGAACGTCACGCGGCTGTTCCGCCCGCAGTGCTCGACGACGTTCAGGTTGTCGTAGCCGTACGGGAAGAAGGTCTCCGGGTGGCCGAAGCGGATGTGGTAGCCCTCGATGGCGCCTTCGACCGAGACCTTCCAGTTCACGTCGACTTCGTTGTCGGCGTGTCGATCAGGTCCTGGTCGGGGGCGATCAGGTCGGGGAGCCCCTCGCCGGGATCCTGCTCGTTCGGCTGCCCGCTCTGGGTGACGAAGACGATCCCGGATCGTTCCTGGGCCAGGACCGGGACGAGACCGTGTGTGCTCTTGTCGAGATCCGGAAAGCCGCTGTTCGTGCTGGACGCGCTTGAGTCGACCGTCGAGCCCGTAGGTCCAGCCGTGGAACGGACAGACGAACGCCTTCGCGCAGCCCGTGCCGCTCGCCACCTCGGCTCCTCGGTGGCGACAGGCATTGCGGAAGGCGCGCACCTCCCGTCCTTCCCGCGCACGGCGAGGATGGGGACCCCGGCCGCTTGGCGCGCGACGTAGGCGCCGGGCTCGCGGAGCGCGGCGGAGGGACAGAACGGCACGGGCAGTCGGCGCAGAACGGCGAGCTCCCGACGGAGGCGCTCCTCGCTGCGATAGTTCTCCACCGGTTCGCGCCACACCTCGTCACCCTCGTCGGTCGTGCCGTCGCGCACGTGGGAGAGGACTCGCTCGAGCCACCGCCTGGTCGTCCATGAAGCTCTGCATGACGCTCACCCTCTTCCGCATTCACGATTCACGGAAACGGATCACGGGCCCGATGCCGGGGTGCCGCGAAGTCGTCGTCGCGAACGGTGTCGCTACGGCGCTCGACGATGATGTCCGGGCGCTGTCGAATGTACTCGTCGATGACGTGGCGGCGCCGAAGGGCCTGGGCGGGTGGTGAGCCTTGCCACGAGCGCTGATCAGGAACCCCGCGGCGCGGCAGTCCCAACGGCTCGTGATCGACGACGTCGCGCACTACGACGAGCGCCGACCCCACCGCTCTCTCGACCAGCAAGCACCACGCCCTACGGACAGCGACCAGACCGCGAACGCGCCAGAGTCGGCCCTTCGGGTAGTCCGGACCTCACGCTGCGACAGACTCATCAACGAGTTCCGAAGCGCCGCCTGACCAGCCGCGACGCAGTATCGGGCACCCATAGGGCTAGACGGTGGGGTGACCGCATGAGTTCGCCGGATATCGGGCGCAGCCGTGTCGTGGTCCTCTTGTCTTCGAGGCTGCTCGGTTCGACGCTGGAGGCAGAGGTGGGTGGTGCAGTTGTGTGCAGCACCCCGGATGAAGATGGGAGGTGACGACATGAGCATGACTGAGCAACGTGCACCCGATCCGGTGCGGTACCTCGAAGAGGCGTCGGCTGATCTCGTCGGGCTGCTGCGATCAGGGATCGATCCCGACGTGGTCGCGTCGGTGAGTGGACCATAAGGGATGTCGCCGCTCATCTGGCTGGCTTGATGGGTGTCTATGCCGGGTTCGTGCGCGGCGACATCGATGATGACGACAGCGACGTCGAGTCGGCATCCAACCGGATCGCTCGCGCCAATGCGCTGGGCGTCGCAGACAGGGCCACGATGAGCTTCGACGACATCGTTGACGAGATCGAGTCTGCGACTTCTTCATTCGTCGACGAACTGGCACGCCACGACCCGGCTGAGGCCATCTCGCTGTGGCAGGCCCGGCCGGGTCGGCCTGATGTTGTTGCCGGGTTCGCCCTGATGGAGTTCCTCGTGCACGGCGACGACATCGCTCGGGCAGCGAAGCGACCCTGGCCGATCCCGACGGAGGCAGCCCGTGCCGCGTGCCTTCACCTCGCCTGGGGGTCGCCCTGGATGCTCGACGCAGCCAAGGCCGAGGGAGTGGACGCCTCGTTTGTAGTACGCCTCCGAGGCGGAGGAGCCCGCTGGTTCCGCATCCACAACGGGACCGCCGAGGTCGATGAGTGGCACGGTCAGCCCAGCGACTGCACGATCTCGGCCCGACCGTCGTCGCTGCTGTTGGTCACCTACGGACGCCGACGTCAATGGCGGGAGATCGTCAAGGGCAACCTCCTTGCGTGGGGACGACGCCCCTGGATCGCCACACGGATACCGCTGTGGTTCCCCAACCCCTGACCCCAAGCCCAACCGTGTTGTCCGGGTTCAGACCGGTGCGTGCGCACGAAGAACTGACTAGCGCTCTGCGCAAGCCGGGGCGACGAATCCAATCGTCGGCGTGCGCGATGTCCTCTTCTCACGCCTCGGCGCTCATTAGGGTTCTCGGATGCAAAATCGGTCCCGACGAACGAGACCGGGTAGTCACCTGCGCCAACACCGCGCACCACTACCGGGGGTGGTCGTGCTCCTCGCGGCGGCGCTGGCCCTCGTCGCCGCGTCGTGCACGTCCGACGACACCGCGACCTCCGGGGCCAGCGGGCCCGAGCGCACCGCCGCCGGCCGCGCCGACAGCATCGCCCTCGCCGCCCTTCCCGGCTCCGACACCGGTCTCTCGTGGGCCGACTGCCTCGGTGGCGACGACGAGCCCGATCCCGGCGAGGTGGTCTGCACCACCGTCGAAGCCCCCGTCGACCACGATGACCCCGACGGCGAGACGCTGCGCCTGGCCGTGGAGGTCGTGCCCGCCACCGAGCCCGACCCGCTCGGCTCGCTGTTCGTCAACTTCGGTGGCCCGGGTTCGGAGACCATCCCCGATACCGAGGCCTGGGCCGGAGTACTCCCCGAGGCGATCACCAGCCGCTTCAACGTGGTGGGCATGGACCCCCGCGGCGTCGGCCAGAGCGGCCGGGTCGTGTGCGGTCCCGTCCCCGATGGCGTCGACCTCACCCCGACCGACGACGAGTTCGAGGCCTTCCTGCTGCAGAGCATCGTCTTCTCCTCGGCCTGCCTGCGCGACACCGGCACGCTGCTCGGTGCGGTGGGCACCGACAACGTGGCCCGCGACATCGACCTGGTTCGCGAAGCGCTCGGCGAGGAACAGATCTCCTACTACGGCTACTCGTACGGCACGCTGCTCGGCGCCCGCTACGCCGACCTGTTCCCCGAGCGGGTGCGGGCCATGGTGCTCGACGGGGCCGCCGACCCCACCGCACCCCTGGTCGACCGGTTCGTCGAGATGGCCATCGGCCGCGAGAAGGCCTTTGACCGCTTCCTCGCCGAGTGCGCCGCCGACCCCACCTGCGCCTTCCACTCCGGGGGCGACCCCGCCGGCGCCTACGACGCCCTGCGAGCCGAGTTCCTCTCGGGCACCGCCGAAGGGGAGCAGCTCGCCGAAGTGCTCACCGCCGCGGCCAACGCCATCTTCTACCGGGGCCAGCCGGCCTACGACGACCTCGCCGGCTGCCTGGCCGCCCTCGCCGAACCCGGTTTCGCCGACAAACCCCAGAACGAGGTGCTCGACGTCGTGGTCGGCGCCTGCGCTCCTCTCGCCGGCGATGGCCCCGAGGACCCCGAGGATGCCGAAGCCCCGACGGTCCCGGCTTCGAGCGCCCGATCGTGAACCCGCTGGCCGCCGAGGGTTCTTTCCACGCCATCAACTGCGCCGACTACCCCACCCCCACCAGGGAGCAGATAGAGGCCGCCAAGGCGAAGCTCGCCGTCGAAGCTCCCCGCTTCGGCGCCGGCTCGGTGGAATCCACCGCGGTCTGCCTCACCTGGCCCACCCCGCCGACCGGCACCAACAAGGCGGTCACCGCCGACGGGCTCCCCCTCATCGTGGTGGTCAACACCACCCACGACGGCGCCACCCCGCTGGCCACCGCCGAGCGCATGGTCACCGCCCTCCCCGACGCACGGCTCATCGTCGTCGACGGCGCCGTGCACGGGTCGTTCCCCCTCAACCTCGGCGGCTACGGCCCACCCGAGGAGTGCCTCGACCGGGCGATCATCGACTACCTCGTCGACCTCGTGGCCCCGCCCGAGGGCCTCGAGTGCTCGGTCATCGCCCGGGGCCCCGGCGAGCCCCGCGAGCTCCCCGGCCGCCCGGACCCGCTGTTCACCTCCGACTAACGCGGACGAGCTGACCCCGCCGAGCCACTGAGGGCGCAACGCTTCGACGGCGACCGCAGCGACACTGGTCTCAGCGTGCGAATAGTTCCCGCGCAGGCGACGGCGCCGGCGGTGCGGACCGACACCTCCCCGAGAGCGGCGGTACCCGGAGAAGCGGGCACACGCACCTCTCAAGCAGGCCTCGTGGTCGGCGTCCACCGGTGCATCGAGACCAGCGCCAACCAGGTGGGCGACCTTCCCCGTCGCTTCGTCAGATCACCTTGGGAATGGACGCGACGACGAACGACACGACGAGTACGGCGCTGACCATCACCAACAGCAGACCACGCGCTCTTGCCCTGTCTTCGGGTCGGTCGCTTCGGGGTGCTCGTTGGTCTGGGGAAGGTACTCGTTGCCGTTCATGTCAGTCCGTCCAAGTCAGGTGGCCGCCGCAGGGATGCTCGGCGTCGTCGACCCATTCGAAGACCTGGTGGACGGCGGGGAAGACCGACACGTCCACCGGCTCGATGTCGATGAGGTCATGGACCTCCACGAAGGTGGTGAGCAGCAACGACACGCCCTCGGCGAGGAACCCGGGTGGGGAGATCTCCTTCCACCAGTTGAGCGCAGGGTCGAAGTCGTCGTCGTGGTCCGCAGGATCGGCTGATTCGATCCCCAAGCCCCACGCAGTTGTCCGGGTCGGTGAAGGGGTTGGCGCGAGGGTCGCAGAGCATCGCCCGAGGTCGAGCGCTCCGACGACGGTCATTCGGTCCGCCGGCGAAGCCGCTCCTCCAGAGCGGGGAGCGCCACGATGTCCTTCGGGCGGCCAGCCGAGCGCTTGGAAGTGACGACGTCCTCGAGCGATGCGACGGGGACGCTGACACCCGACACATCGACGATGACCCGACCGGGCCTCAGGGCCCGGTAGCCGTCACTGAACCCAGCCGGTTCGAAGCAGAGGTCGACCGGTCCGTGAACGGTGATCAGCGTGAGCGTCGACATCTGACGCAGCTGCTGGGGATGCGGATCGAATGGGACTCCGGTTGGCTCGCCCTCGACCCGCAGTCGGGCGTCCATCTCGCGAAGAGCAGCGGCCAGCCGTTCTGCGTTGTCGTCGGCCGACGAGGGACAGATGTCGATGTCGACCGTGGCGTAACCGGTGTCGTGCAGCCTTGCCGCCACGCCGCCGATCACGACGAACTCGACGTGGTGATCGAGCAGCACCTGACAGATCGCCGCGATGCGGTCGTCACCGATGTTCGCTTCAGTCACGGCCGCTCACCAGCCGGTACCCGTGGGCCTGGAGGCGAGCTCGCTCCCGCTCGTCGAGAGACCGCTCCCACTCCGCCAGGATCTCGTCGTGGCGGTCCCGCTCGGCGAGCTCCATGCGCAGGTCGAGCCCAGCACGACCGAGGAGCCTCAACAACGTCGGCAGTGTGGGCTGGCGCCGACCTGACTCATAGGCCGACAACGTGGGCTGGGCGATGCCGAGCAGCTCGGCGAAGGCGGTCTGCGACAGGCCGAGACGTGTCCGGGCCGAGAGCAACAGCGAACCGGCCACACGATCCTCTATCGGCGTCATGGCTCATAGCGTATCGTCTATCGAAACGGAGAGCCACCGGACGCCTGAGACACCCCTGGCCTGTGTGGCATTCGCATGCCACACTTGTGGTATGCGAGTCCGGGTGAGCACGACTGTGGATCAGGAACTACTGGCCGAGGCGCGGAACCTCGATCCCGAGACCAACGACGCCGCTCTCCTCGATGCCGCACTCGCCGCGCTCATCGCTCGGCACCGTCGAGTCGAGGTCGATGCCTCCTACGTTGCCTACGACGAGCATCCGCTCGGAGAAGCCGACGAGTGGGGCGATCTGGAGTCGTTCCGCTCGGCCGCCGCTGCGTCGTGACCGACCTGCCGCAGCGGGGCGAACTCTGGTGGTGCGAGTTGCCCCAGATCGGCCGGCGCCCCGTCGTGGTGCTGTCGCGTGATGTTGCGATCCCTCGGCTGCGACGAACACTCGTCGCCCCGTGCACCACCACCATCCGGAACATCCCGAGCGAGGTGCTGCTCGAGCCCGGCGAGGACCCTGTTCCGCGCCGGTCAGCCGTGAACCTCGACTCGGTGGAGAGCGTTTCGCTCGGTGTCCTCGTCGAGCGCATGGGCACCCTCACGACCGAGCGGATGACGCAGGTGTGCCAGGCGCTCGAGATCGCCGTCGACTGCACCCGCTAACTCGGCGTTAGGTGTCGAAGGGCGGAATGACCGCCATGCCTCGTTCCGTATCGGCACGCGTAGTCCGCCTCGGATAGGGCGGCCTCCACTGCGCGGCGATCGAGCTCAGGCGCCTGATCGAGCATCAGTCGAAGATCGTCCCTGACAGGTTCGGGATCGAACCATGCTCCTTGCGTGGGGACGACACCCCTGGATCGCCGCACGGATAACGCTGTGGTTCCCCAACCCCTGACCCCAAGCCCGACCGTGTTGTCCGGGTCGGTGACTCGTCCTTGGTCTCGTGGCGGCGGGCGGTGCGTTCAAGCCCTCACTCGTGCACCGAACCTGGTGCTGCGCGTTCATCCGATGACGTCATCAGCCCTGGAGTAGCCTCGTCAATATTCACCGGGACCGCCGAGGTCTCACGAGTGCGAACCGTCGCGACGCTGCGGCGGCGAGCACCCAGCGAAGGGCGCACCATGGGCATCATGGACAAGGTCAAGGGCCTCTTCTCCGGCAACAAGGAGAAGGTCTCCGAGGGCATCGACACGGCCACCGACGCCGTGAAGAAGAAGACCCCCGACCAGGTCGACGGCGCGGTCGACACCGCGGCCGAGAAGGCCAAGGACGCCGTCGAGGGCAGCTGAGCCGGGTCAGGCGACTGGGCTCGCGGGCCGGGAGACCGTGACGGTCGCGGCCTGGCGGACCTCGCTGAATCGTTGCTGCGCGACCTTCCAGGCATCGGGGTGCGGGCTGGGGGTCGGTAGTCAGGGCCCAGCGGTATTGACCAGTCCCAGTGAATCCAAGAAGTGCAGACGGAATATGGCATTTCCATCTCCCAGCAGTACCCCCATGAGGCCTGATAGTGGCCAGTTCGGCTGGGTCCGATGGAATCTGGATGGAATCTCCGGGTGCTGAGGACCAATCGTCACTACCTCCCCGTTTCGGCCGTCTGGGTCCATATCCCTGCTCGTGGGGCGGGTGGGGATCGAACCCACGACCGGACGATTATGAGTCGCATAATGACTAGCGCTGTGCCAGCGGGGCCTGACCAGGGATTTCGTTCTGCGGCGGGCCGCGAATAGTCCGCCCTCCTTCCTTGGCTCTGGCGGACGAATGGTCCTTCACTCGGGCTGGGACGAACGGAGCTGCACCGCTTCAACCTTCGCAACGGCGGTTTCAGTCACGTCAATGAACGGGAAGCCGTCAAGGGGGCGACCGTCGATCGAGTAGGAGCCCCGAGCAGCACGATCGCGTTGTCCACCCGTACGTTCAGGAGAAGCCCCTAGGGGAGAACGGTGAAAACCTCGAGGGTGAGCTTCTAGGCGGCTTGCTCGTCACCCATGGTCGGGAGCGACAGGGGTGCGGGCGTGTAGGTCGTCTCGGCGCCCTCGTCGTCGAGCTCCGTCCAGGGCTGGGCGGCACACGACTCGAAGCTTTGGTTGCCCGGGGCAAACGCTCCGGAAGCGTCCTCGACCGAATCGATCGACTGAACAATCAGCGGGCCAAGCTCGCCCTGCGAATATCGAGCACTGCCACTCGGGTAAGAATCCGACTGTCTGAGGCCGTCCGGCATGACGGTGCCGGCTTCCGGGCAGAGAAAGCCCTCGGCCGAACTCGACCACGTTCAGAGCAGGAAAAGGACAGCGATCGTGGACAGCAGGATCAGGGCCACGGATATCCAACCGAGGATCACCGCGGCCAGTGCCATCCCGCGTCCGCGCATCGCCCGGGGGGACCTCTTGATCCGACCCAACGCCACGTACCCACACGCCAGCGCGGCGATGGTGCCGCCGAAGCCGACGACGGTCAGCGGGAAGGTCGACGCGGACCTCCGCCTCGAACACCGACGTGTAGAAGTCGATCAATCGGTCGAGGTCCGCCGTGACGAGCGCGGCGTGGTTGATCCTCGAGGTCAGCGGCATGGTGTCAACGTCGATGCCCGACTACGTCATCGCTCGCGTTCAGCGACCATCGCCATCTCAACGAGATCGACCGGTGGGCGGCGGAGTGGTCGACCATCCATCGCCGCCACCCGGAGGTGCCTCTGGCGGTGGCTGGGGACTTCAACCAGGACTGCGACGGCTCGGGGAGGTACGGCAGCACCCGGGGCCGCCCTGATCTTGAGCCGGGTATGGTTTCGCCATGATCAGCCAGCGTGCCCCGCTCTGGTTCGCCGCAACCGGGCTCGCCCTGCTGGCTGGTTCGATGTCCGTCACGACGGCCGGAAGCGTGGGTGCGGGCCCGGCACCGGCACCTGTCGTCGTCGAGGGCGACGTCATCGACACCTACACCGCCGATCCCGGCGGTGTAGCCGTCGACTCCTGGATCGTGTGGATCTGCGCCATCGACGCCGGCGGGCCCGTCCCCCCCGTGGCGATCACCGCGACCCAGGCGGCTGGGGTGCTCAACACGGATGTGGCGCCCTATTTCGAGTGGCTGTCCGAAGGGGCGTATCGGGCGACGTTCACAGCCGGCGGCACCTTGCCCGCGGGCACCAACGACGCCGAGCTCGCCAACTGCTCGGATGCCGCCATGACGGCTCCTGCCAGCGCAGGGTTCGCCGGCGCTGTGGTGATCGTCGATGCCGTGACCCAGAACGCGTTCGCACAATCAGGACACCAGAGCTGCACGACTCCGCCTTGCACAGGGTCGACGACACTGCCCACGAACCGGCGCTACGCCGAGCTCGCCGCGCAGAACATCCTCACCACCATCGCCGGCGGGGCTGACCTGGCCACGACGTCGCACGAGCTGGGCCACGCCCTCGACTGGGGGCACGCCGGAGCGCCCCAGCCCTACCGCAGCGACCAGCCCGGCCAGACCGGCTCTACCGGTATCGTCGATCCTCAGGCGCCATGGATCGACGACCTGTTCCCCGGGTTCGTCACCTGGTTCGACGCAGCGATCACGTCCTTCATCCCCCCGTTGCCAACTCTCGGTTCGGCGCGCGCCGCGGTCGGAGCCGGCCCGGTCGATTGCAGTACCGCCTTACCGCCCACGCCAGGGTTCACGATCTGCGCGCTCTACGGAAGCCTCGAGTACGGCGACGTGACCGACATCATGGGTACGACGCCGACACCGTTGAGCACCGATCGGGGAGCGATCCCCCAGACGCAGGTCTTCAATCGGTACGCGGCAGGGTGGGTGGCGCCCGACGACGTCGAGACCTCGGACGGCACGTTCGCCGAGTACGACGTGGCTCCTCTCGGGGTCGATGGCACCCAGATGGTGGTGATCCGAACCGACGACAGCCGCCGGTACTTCACGATCGAAGCGCGAGCCGACTCACCTTTCCTCGGCGCCGCCCGACTCCGACCAGGGGCGGAGAACGCGGGGGTGTTCCTCCACCTCGTCGACCAGCGTCCTGACGCGTGCGGACGTCCGCTCTGCTGGGGCGACGTCGGCTGGAAGACGATGATGGCGGAGGGCACGCCTTGGACCTTCGATCACGTCCTGTCCGTGGGCGAGCGGACCACGGTCGACGGCATACCCGTCGAGGTCGTGGCGCACAACGGTGACGGCACCTACACCCTCCGCATCGGCGAACCGCCGAACGTGGATCCCTCCGGCCCCTCCGATCCCCTCGATGTCGATTCCGCTCCCTCACCGAGGGCAACAGCGACCCCGGTACCGGTGAGGCCCGCCTTCACGGGCTGATCGCCGGGCTCGCCGAGACGCTGGGCCTTCGGCATCACGTAGGTGCCTGCTTGAGTCTTCGGGCAGGCGTTGCGGATCCCTGGGCACGAATTCGACGCGCACCTGCACATCCAAGGCAACGGCGAGCTGATCCGAGACACCCGTCGACGACCCCGACGGTCGGACCCGAGCAGGTGGCCCGACCGGGGTCGCCAGCCTGGTAGCCCGACGATCTCGTCCGGGTCGGTGACGGGGTAGCGCGAATGCGCTGGTTGACGACGCTGCTCGACGATCGCTCATCAGGAGCAAATCCGAGCTCATCCGGGTTGCTGCGGCTCCGTACGTGTGACGAGGGATTGACCCATCCGCTCGACCTGGCGCCGAAGCACGGGCGACCCGACTCGTACGTCCGGGTGCGTGACGGGCAGGTGCGACATCGCCACTCGGCACGCGCTCCCCAATGAGCTACGATGTAGCACATGAAGACCGTAGGCGTCCGAGCACTCAAGCAGAACGCATCCGCAGTCGTGGCCGATGCCGCCTCGGGTGAGGTCGTGACCATCACCGATCGGGGCCGAGCGGTCGCGCAACTGATCCCGCTTCCCGAGGGGCACGTCGACGCCCTGTTGGCTGCCCGGCGAGCAAGAGGACCGAAGCGGTCACTCGCCGATCTCGGAACACCCCCGAAACGCAAGCGAGGACAACGCGAGCTCTCGGCGGTCCTCGACGAGATCCGCGATGAGGAGCGTTTCTAGGGTGGCCTTCTATCTGGACACGTCGGCCGCCGTGAAGCTGGTGGTGTCCGAGGCTGGGTCGCGAGCCATGAGCCGGTGGGCCGGCGAGCACGCGGACGACGTCGTCTCGAGCGACCTGCTCCGGACGGAGCTCCTGCGCGCGACCCGCCGCGGCACGCCGGAGCAGATGCCTCGAGCGCGGGCCGTGCTGGACTCGATCACCCTTCTCAGCCTTCCGGCCGAGACCTTCGAACGGGCTGCCGAGCTCGAGCCCTTGCTGCTCAGGAGCCTCGACGCGATCCACCTCGCAGCAGCGCTCGAGCTCGGAGACGAGCTCGACGGCATCGTCACCTACGACGACCGCCTGTCAGACGCCGCGGAGCTGCTCGGCGTCGCGGTCCTCTCACCGTCCTGAGCCCGGCGCGGGAGGGCCAGCTCGCCGGAGACCACCGAGGAGTGACACGCCCGACGAGCGTCGTCCGGCTCACGCTGGTGCGTCCGTCTGGGGCCCTGCCCGTCCAGCAAGACTCAAGCCGAGTCCGACCCCGCATCGCCCGGTTCAACCCGATGCGTATGGCACAGGTGTGGCCAAGCATCGAATCGCAACGCACACCTCCGTGGCTGCGCAACGGGTGGGGGTTCAAGAGCGGTGGGGCGTCTTGTACCCCCACCTCCACACCACGAGAGTGGCTGGCCACTCCTCGCGGCCGCCTGACGCTGTGTGTTTGGCCGGTTCAGAGCGCCACGACCGAGTTCTCGGCACGAACAGGGCGTCTACAGCCCTTGACCCACGCCATCGGAGCGGTGAACCCCCATCGGACCTCCTTGGCTACCGTGGGGCCATGGGAGCAGCTGCCCGCAGCCGTGCCGTCTTGCCGATCCATGACCGCCCGTACACCGGACCGATCATGTACGACGCCAGCGATCCCGCGTCCACCTTCTCGGCGATCGAGCCGCTCCGACCGCCGGCGGGCGCGCCCAACGTGATCATCGCATTGCTCGACGATGTTGGCTTCGGAGCGTCGTCGGCGTTTGGTGGCCCGTGCGAGACGCCGACGGCCGAACGACTTGCCGCTGGGGGGTTGAAGTACAGCCGGTTCCACACGACCGCGTTGTGTTCGCCGACCCGTCAGGCGTTGTTGACCGGCCGCAACCATCACTCGGTCGGGATGGGCGGGATCACCGAGATCGCCACGTCGGCGCCCGGGTACAACTCGATTCGACCCGCACGGCAGCGCCCTTGGCCGAGGTGCTGAAGTTGAACGGGTATTCGACGGCGCAGTTCGGGAAGTGCCACGAGGTACCGGTGTGGGAGACGAGTCCGATGGGGCCGTTCCGGCAGTGGCCGACCGGGAGCGGTTTCGAGCACTTCTACGGATTCATCGGTGGCGAGACCAATCAGTACTACCCGGCGATCTATCAGGACACTGTGCCGGTCGAGCCGGACAGGTCTCCGGAGGAGGGCTATCACTTCACCGAGGACATGACCGATCACGCGATCGAGTGGGTGCGTCAGCAGAAGGCCCTGATGCCCGACAAGCCGTTCTTCATGTATTGGGCCCCGGGTGCGACGCACGCGCCGCACCATGTGCCCGAGGAGTGGTCGGCGAAGTACCGGGGACGGTTCGACGACGGCTGGGATGCTCAACGGGAGCGCACGTTCGCTCGGCAGCAGGAACTCGGTGTCGTTCCCTCAGATGCGGAGCTCACCGGGCGGCACGAGCGAGATCCCGGCCTGGGACGACATCCCCGATGACCTCAAGCCGGTGCTCGCCCGGCAGATGGAGGTGTATGCGGGCTTCCTCGAGCACACCGACCATCACCTCGGCCGACTCGTCGACGCGATCGACGACCTGGGCGTGCTCGACGACACGATGGTCATCTACATCATCGGCGACAACGGCGCGTCCGCCGAAGGGACCCTGCACGGCACGTTCAACGAGTTGATGTCGCTCAACGGCGCGCTCGACATCGAGACCACCGACTTCATGGTGTCGCGCATCGACGACTTCGGCACCCCAGAGGCGTTCAACCACTACGCCGTCGGTTGGGCACACGCAATGGACACCCCGTACCAGTGGACCAAGCAGGTCGCGTCGCACTGGGGCGGCACCCGCAACGGCACGATCCTGCGCTGGCCCGCCGGCATCGAGAGCCGCGGTGAGGTGCGCGGACAGTTCCACCACGTGATCGACATCGCCGCAACGGTGCTCGATGTGGCCGGCCTTCCCGAGCCTCAGGAGGTCAACGGCGTCGCGCAGAAGCCGTTGCACGGGATCAGCATGCGCTACTCGTTCGATGATCAGGCGGCCGAGGACCGCCGCCGCACCCAGTACTTCGAGATGTTCGTCAATCGCGGCATCTACCACGAGGGTTGGACGGCGGTCACTCGCCACAGCACTCCCTGGTCACTCGACGAGCAGCCACCTCCGATCGAGGACGACGTGTGGGAGCTCTACGGCCCCGACGACTGGACCCAGGCGCACGACATCTCCGCTGAGAACCCCGACAAGCTCGCTGAGCTCCAACGGCTCTTCATGATCGAGGGGGCCCGCTACGACGTGTTCCCACTCGATGACCGCCGAGTCGAACGATTCAACAGCGACCTTGCCGGGCGCCCACTGCTGATCAAGGGCCACTCGCAGCTGCTGTTCCGCGGCATGAAGCGACTCTCCGAGAACAGCGTCGTGAACGTCAAGAACAAGTCCCATGCTGTATCGGCCGAGATCGTCGTCCCCGGGGCGGAGGCTCGGGCGTCCTCATCTCGCAGGGTGGACAGTACGCAGGGTGGTCGCTCTACCTCCATGAAGGCAGGCCCGCCTACTGCTACAACACGTTCGGCGTCGAACTGTTCAAGGTCTATGGCGACACCACGGTGCCGCGCAGGCGAGCACCAGGTACGCATGGAGTTCACGTACGACGGTGGTGGACTCGGCAAGGGCGGCGACGTCGAGATCTACGTCGACGGCGAACTCGCCGGATCGGGCCGCGTCGAACGGACCGTGCCCATGGTGTTCTCGGCCGACGAAACCACCGACCTCGGCGAAGACACCGGCAGCGCCGTCAGCGACGACTACTCGCCCACAACCAGCAGCTTCAACGGCCGGGTACGTTGGGCACAGATCGACCTCGACGAGGCTGCCGCCGACGACGACCACCTCATCGGCCCCGAGGACCGACTCCGGATCGCCATGGCCCGCCAGTGAGCGCCTGACCAACCGCCACGCACTCGCCGTCGCCCGATACCGGCCCAGATCTCGCGCCCGATAGTGCGATCACCAGGGTTGGTCGCACTATGTGCGTACGAGGGCCGTCCGAAAGGTTGGGGGTTCGAGTCCCTCCGAGCGTGTTACACCGCAGCAGGTCACGAGGGTGCTACCCGATTCGCCCGACATCGGCCACGGGCCGACCGGTTCGGACCCGTCCGGCACGGTGCGGTCGACCTGGGTTCGGCATCCCGGACACCCTCCCCGATCCGTGGGGCCTCTTGTACGATCCGCACGGGTCGACCGAGGGGCTGACCGCCACCCTGGAGGTGAGGACATGAAGGTCTCGTTCGCGTCCCGATGCCGTCCCGGTGGCTGTCCCCGGTTCGGACCCCACCCGCTGCGAACGCTGGCGGCCGTGCTGGCGACGGTGGTGGTGCTGGCGGCCGGGTGCGGCGGCGATCGCGGCCCGGTGAACGACGACCAGGCCGGCGGGGGCGCCTCGACCACGACCGCCGCCGGCGACGGCTCGTTCGGTGACCTGCCCTCGCCGTGCGGCCCCGGCGAGGCGTCGGGTGCGACCCAGCAGGGCGTGACCGACACCGAGATCACCATCGGCTACGGCGACGACGCCGGCTTCCAGGGGGCACCGGGCCTGAACCACGAGATGGCCGACGCGGTCGAGGCGATGATCGCCTGGTGCAACGAGCAGGGCGGCATCGAGGGTCGGCAGGTGGTGGGCAACTACTACGACGCCAAGATCCTCGACGCGCCGAACGTGATCCAGGAGGCGTGCGACGAGGTCTTCATGATGGTGGGCGAGGGCTTCGCCCTCGACGGCGGCGCCGAGGCGGCCCGCATCGGGTGCGAGCTGGCCGCCGTGCCCGGCTTCACCGGCACCTCGGAGAAGGCCATGGCGCCGCTGATGGTGCAGCCCCTCCCGAACCCGATCGACTACAACAACGTGCAACAGGCCGCCGCCCTGGCCCGGGCGTTCCCCGACGAGGTGACCAAGGCGGCGGTGTTCTCCAGCGCCCTGCCGGCCACCGTCGACACCACCGAGAAGGTGCTGGGCACCTACACGGCCGAAGGCTTCGTGTTCCTGCCGTCGTGCACCCAGACCTACGCGGTGCAGGGCGAGGTGGACTGGAAGCCGTTCGTGCAGCGCCTGAAGGACTGCGGGGCCGAGGCGGTCTACTTCTCGGGGTCGCCCAACCCGTACTTCGAGAACCTGCTCGATGCGGCACACCAGCTCGAGTACGACCCGGTGTGGTTCACCGAGACCAACTTCGTCGTGCCGGAGTTCGCCGCCTGGAACATGTCGGGCTACGCCGACCGGGTCTTCTCGAAGATGGTGTTCACGCCGCTCGAGCAGGCCGACACCAACCCCGCCACCCAGCAGTACATCGACATCGTGGACGCGAACGGCGGTGACGTGTCGCTACTCGGCGCCCAGGCCACCTCGGCGTTTCTGCTGTGGGCGACGGCGGCCCAGGCGTGCGGCTCGGAGCTCACCAGCACGTGCGTGCTCGACGAGCTGAGCCGGGTGCACGACTGGACCGGCGGGGGCCTGCACTCGACGACGGACCCGGGCGCGAACCTGCCCGGCGCGTGCGGCATGGTGCTGAACCTCCAGGGCACCGAGTTCGTGCAGTGGTCGCCCGAGGAGCGGGGCGCCTTCGAGTGCGACCCGAGCTACGTGGTGCGGGTCGACCCACCGGTGGCCTCGGCGGCCGACCTGCAGCTCGACGCGAACCGGGTGTCACAGAAGCACGTGACGGGGGGCTGACGTGGAGCCGGGTGACGTGGGATGCGACGACCACCATCGACCTGCGCGAGCGGGGTGGCGGCGCGCCGACGCCGTGACGGGTGCTGGTGACCGGCCGCTCCGGGTTCATCTAGGCCCACAGCGCCCGGGCCCTGGTCGGCGCCGGCCACGAGGTGCGCTTTCTGGTGATCAGTTGATGACCTGGTAGGGGGTGCTGCTCGACCAGGCCCAGCCGCCGTGGTGGTGGACCTCGATGTCGAGGTGATCGAGCGAGGTGAGCTCCGTCAGATCACAGGTTCGACACGACGCCGCAGCATGATCACCGACACGGCGAACACGAAGACCATCCCGGCCAGGCCACCGAGCAGGCCGACACCGTTCGCGAGCGGACCAGCTGGGTCTCCGTCGACGATTATCCAGAGACCACCCACCGGCGAGGCCACCGCAGCCAAGGCCGCGAGCACACCAGTCCAGGTTGGGAGCACCGCCGAACGGAAGATGACCACTGCCGCAGCGCCGAGGAACAGCACCGACGCCCAGCTCATGCACACGAAGAAGACGATGCTGTCGAAGGCGGAGAACGCGAGCAGCGTGCCGTCGGAGATCTCCTCGATGACGGACTCCTGGGCGAGCACGCCCCAGATCGCCAGGCCGACCAGTGACGCCGCGAACTGCACCACAACGCCGGTCCACGACAGCCGCGACCAGAGACCGCCGGCCTTGCGATCGACATCGCTCGACGCGAGCAGGTGACGGAGGCCGGCAGCGAAGATGAGCAGGAGGATGCCGACCGCCGGCCCCAGCCACGTGAACCAGTTCACTGCGGCGTCGTTGTCGGCAAACCATTCCCGGATCTTGTCGGGCGACTCGCCGAGCACCGGGGCGCCCGAGGCGATCCCGACACCGAGGCCGATGAACAACACGACGTGGAGAATGCCTGCGATGCCGGCGAGGCGCAGCCAGGAAGGTCCGCTCAGTTGGCTTCCGGCGTCCGATTGGGATCCTCCGGACTCGGCGCTGGGCTCACTGACGGCCATGGTGGGATGCTCCTTCGTCCGAGGCCCGATTTTGAGCCTGGGAATGAACCGTAGTGCAGGGGCCCACCGCCGAAGCGGGAGCGATGACCGTCACCAGCACCCGTGGGTGGCGCTCGACCACGTCGAGGACCTCGCTGACGAACTCAGCAAGCTTGTCGTAGACGGCGATGAGCCTCGAGCGCTCATCGCACTCGGAACCGTCACGCCACTCATCCGGTGGCGACAGGGACGGCCGGGAAAGGGCTGGGCCATCTGGTATCAGACCGATACCGTGAGGGGACGGCCATGACGCTACGGCTCACCAATGACGAGCAGCAGGCGCTGCGGGAACTGGCTCAGAGTGAAGGGATCTCGATGCAGGAGGCCGCCCGCCGGGCCGTCCGCTCCTACGTCGAGCGCTCGCAGCACCAGGCCCGCGTCTCGGCGGCATCCCAGCGGGTTCGCGACGCTCATGGCGAGGCCTTGCGCCGGCTCGGCGGGTGAACGAGCCCGTCGAGCATCTCGACATCGACGATCTCCTCGCGCTGGCCATCGACCTCCTGGGTGACCCGCCGCCGTTCCGCGACGGTGGACTGCTCGCCGTCGGCCGCAGCCCGACCGGAGGCCACCCTGTTCGGCCAGGACGCCTACCCGGACCTCTAGACGAAGGCGGCGGCGCTCCTGCACTCGATCGTGAAGAACCACCCGCTCGTCGACGGCAACAAGCGCCTCGGATGGCTGGCCACGGCGGTCTTCCTCGAGCTGAACGGTGTCGAGATGACCGGAGTCGACAACGACGAGGTCTTCGGGTTCGTCATGGCGGTCACGGTCGGCGCCGACGACGTCGAACAGATCGCCGACCGGCTGCGCCGCCTCGCCACGAGTGGGCCCAACGAGCGCTGACGGCCAGCCCGCCGGTCATCGCCCATGGCCGGGAGTTCGAGTGCGATCAGGACGAGAGCAACTCGGCTTGGATCGGAGCGGGGAACCGCACCGTGAAGCGGATGTCGCCCAACTCGCGCTCCAGCACGCGCGCCGTCGCCTCGACCTGAGCACGGCGAGCCGGGGGCACGTCGGTGAGCCACCCGAGCGCGATGGTGCCGTCGTCGCGTTGGACCCAGCTGCCCACGACGCGGCCCTCGACCCAGATCGTGGGTCCGGCGTTGCCGTTGCGGTCGACGACGTGCGACGCGACCCCGGGGTCGAGGTACCAGCTCCGGTCCTTCCATCCCATCGTCGTCGGATCGAGGCCGGGTAGAAGCGCGACCCACTTCGACGATCCGTGCACCGCGTCGAGGTCGTCGGGTGCGAGCCAGGCGTCGGTGTCGCCGTCAGCGGTCTCCATCGCGACCACGACCGCACCCGCGTCGTCCAACGCGTGCCGGGTGTCGCGGAGTGTCCAACCCGTCCACCACTTCACATCGGCGGTCGTTGCGGGGCCGAACGTGTGCAGCCAACGTCGGACCAGCTCGGCGGAGGCCTCACGTGGATCCATGCCGACGATGCCCCCGGACACCCAGTCCTCCATCGTGGCCCAGCGGTACTGGCTGTTGATCCAGGAGCCCATCGGGCGGCCCCGCACCACGACACCCTCGAAGCCAAGGTGCAGCATGACGCGCACGTGTGCCTGTTGCGTCGCGGCGTACGGTTTGCCCGGCGACAGCTCGATGGGCTGTCGCAAGGCGGGCACGGCCTCGCCGAGCTGACGCGTGGACGCCTCACCGGCCCGGTGCAGCGCAGCCAGGACCTGCTCCTTCGCCGACGCGATCCAGTCGTCGCCGTGGTCGGAGATGCCGTTGTCGGCGAGCAGCTTCACGAACCTGCGGTGCTCGGGCCCCAGGAATCTCGTCGTCGATGATGCGTGGGCCATCCGCGCCGACGGTGGGGTCATGACCCACAGGGTGCGCCGCATCGCGTGGAACCGGATCACGCTACGGGCCTCGTAGAGCGCGGCCTCCACCGCCGCGATCGACGGGTGGCGCATCCGGGCCAGCGCCGAGAGGAACACCGACACCGGATCCGAGGAGTGCAGCGCCACCATCGAATCCGTGATCGCCGCGACGTCATCGGTTCGTGTCGAGGGGATCAGACGATGGCGGCGCGCCAGCCGAGCGCGTCGCTCGCCGACGGTGATGCGTCGCGTTCCCACGGGCCCATGATGACCGCTAGGGACGAGGGCTCCGATGGCCGGCGGCTCGCACGGGTCGGAGCATCAACTACTCGTCTGCAGACAACCCCGAACGAGGCGGTCCGGCTCGGTGACGGGGTCGGCGCGTGCCGCTGGATCCGACAGGCGCGTGGCGCCGACGGGGCAGCCGGCGCACCTACGAGCAGCCCCGGTGTTCCCGACGGCCTCGGTCGAGGGGTCGCTTCCCCGACCCGGTCAACCCATGCGGAAACTCGGGAGCGCATCGGCCACCGGGACACCGTCGTAGGTCCTGTCGAACAACCCCACGCCGTAGCTCCCCCCGAACGGGCCGAGGAGCGCGTTGGCCCAGACGGACTGGCGGGCCCAGTCGGACCGACCCCGCGCGGCGCCGGCGAGCGCAGCGAAACCGGTGTTCTGGATCGCTTGCAGGAACGACGTACTCGTCGAGATCAGGCTGTCGTACGAGGGCTGGTCCCAGTTCGTGATCGACAGGAACGGCGATGTCCATGTCAGGCGCCCTCGGGCGGCACCGGCCGCCTGGATGGCGCCAAGTGCGTCGGGGCCCCCCGAGCCCTCGGTGATGCGGGTGATCTCGGACCGCCACGAGGCGTTCCCCGGCCGCGCCATGTTGCGCCACCGTGCCAGGTGCTTGAGTTCGGTGCCGCCATAGGTGGCGTCGAACACGCCGGAGTCGGTGAAGTCGAACACGCCGGTCGGTGCCACGACGTTCGTTGGCTTGGATCCGGTCAGGATCTGGTCGAGGTAGCCGGCGTTGTAGCCGTAGCTGTCGGCCAGGGCCACCTGCGTCGCGCCCCGCAGACTCGCCTCGGCGGCTGCCAACGCTCCCTCGTCACTGCCTTCCAACGTCGCGACAGCAGCGTCGAGGCGGGCGGCGAGCGCGTTGAAGCTCGCTTCCGAGGGGATGCTCCCGAAGCGCGGGCCGCTGAACTCGATGAACTTGAGCCGGAGCCAGATCCCGCCGAAGTAACCGGTGAGATGCAGGTTCCACAGTGCCTCGTCGAGCTCGGGACCGGAACCACGGGGCGCGAGCGCATCCTCGAACAGCCTCGACGGTGCCCACCCGAGGAGGAAGTCGTCCATCGTCGGGGTCTGCGTGGTCTTGCCGTACGCAGCGGCGAGCGCGTCGAGTCGTTCCGGTGCCGGCGTCATGGTTCGCTGCAGGTTTGCCGGGAACGGGTAGGCGGTGAGATCGACTCCGACGATGGACTGCTTGCGCGGCGCGGCACCAACCGCTGGTGCGAGCGCGACCGGCAGCGAGAACGCCCCGATCGTCGCGAGGCCCAGAGTGCCGGTGCGAGTCAAGAACTGGCGCCGCGTTTGGCCACCGGTCGGCTGATGTGACGCCATGGTCTTCGTCCCCCTTGTTCGGAGCGGACCACTGGGATCGCGCTCGTCGGTTCACCCCCAAGAGCCCCTCACCGGCCGGCGGTGGGTCTCGCGTCGTCTCTTGCGCCAGCCCCCACTGGATGCAAGAGACTCCACACCGCGAAAGGTAGCTCTGACGCCCGAACCGTGCCCTCGATTCTCGTTCGACACCCCGGCGGTGGTTGGCACCAGTGTCCGGGCGAGCGGCCGACCTGATCGAAATCCATCACCCTCATGGCCAACGCGGAATCTGGCGGGGCAAGGGTTGGGCGCTGCGGATCCCCGAGGTGCGGACAAGCCCGACGAGCTCGTCCGGGTCGGTGACCGGGTCAGCGCGCGAATGCGCTGGTTGACGCGCTGCTCGACGAAAGCTCCGCAGGAGCAAGTCCGAGCTCATCCGAGTCGCTGCGGCTCCGTACGTGTGACGAGGGATTGACCCATCCGCTCGACCTGGCGCCGAAGCACGGGCGACCCGACTCGTACGTCCGGGTGCGTGACGGGCAGGTACGACATCGCCACTCGGCACACGCTCCCCAATGAGCTACGATGTAGCACATGAAGACCGTAGGCGTCCGAGCACTCAAGCAGAACGCATCCGCAGTCGTGGCCGATGCCGCCTCGGGTGAGGTCGTGACCATCACCGATCGGGGCCGAGCGGTCGCGCAACTGATCCCGCTTCCCGAGGGGCACGTCGACGCCCTGTTGGCTGCCCGGCGAGCAAGAGGACCGAAGCGGTCACTCGCCGATCTCGGAACACCCCCGAAACGCAAGCGAGGACAACGCGAGCTCTCGGCGGTCCTCGACGAGATCCGCGATGAGGAGCGTTTCTAGGGTGGCCTTCTATCTGGACACGTCGGCCGCCGTGAAGCTGGTGGTGTCCGAGGCTGGGTCGCGAGCCATGAGCCGGTGGGCCGGCGAGCACGCGGACGACGTCGTCTCGAGCGACCTGCTCCGGACGGAGCTCCTCCGCGCGACCCGCCGCGGCGCGCCGGAGCAGATGCCTCGACGCGGGCCGTGCTGGACTCGATCACCCTTCTCAGCCTTCCGGCCGAGACCTTCGAACGGGCTGTCGAGCTCGAGCCCTTGCTGCTCAGGAGCCTCGACGCGATCCACCTCGCAGCAGCGCTCGAGCTCGGAGACGAGCTCGACGGCATCGTCACCTACGACGACCGCCTGTCAGACGCCGCGGAGCTGCTCGGCGTCGCGGTCCTCTCACCGTCCTGAGCCCGGCGCGGGAGGGCCAGCTCGCCGGAGACCACCGAGGAGTGACACGCCCGACGAGCCCGTCCGGGTCGGTGACGGAGTCGGGGGATGGGAATGGGCTGGCCGGGGTGGTGGGGGGGGTCGCTCATCAGGCGCGATCCGGGCTGGTGCGGGTCGGTCGGCTCGGTGCGCTTGACCGGGGTTTGACTCAGCGCCTGGCAAAGCCGGACAACAACTCCGCAGCCACCTCCGTCCCCGTGGACGAGCGCTGCCGTACACTCGTGGACGTGTCGGTCGTCCCGCATCCCGATGACCCCGCTGGTCTCACGGTGCTTCCCCCAGAGGAGGCACTGAAGCGCGCTCGGGCCCTCCCGACCGATGACGAGATGGCGATCGAGGGACTCACCGATGACGAGTGGAAGGCGTTCGAGAAGGCCATCGCTGAGCGGTGAGCGGTCCTCGCTCGCAGGCCGTCGTGGTCGACACGATGGTCGTTCGTCCCTCGTCAACGCTGTTCGCCATCCCGGCCTCGCCGCTGACTACCGATCCTTGATCGCCGGCCGTCCGACGCTCATCTCGTTCGCGACGGTCACCGAGATGCGCTACGGCGCACTGAAGGCAGGCTGGGGTCAGTTGCGCCGACCGCGGGCTCGGGGGCGGGGAGACCTCGCTCGACTCACGATCGTCCAACCCGACGACGAACTGATGCGGGTGTGCGCCGAGCTCCGCATGTCGTGCTGGCGCGAGGGTCACGCTCTCGGCCAGAAGATCCCCACGAGGCCGACCGTTGGATCGCCACCGAGAACGCGATCCGACTTGGCGTCGACTTGGTGTCCGATGATGCGGTGTTCACCGGCGTGAGCACGCTGAGCGTGATCACACACGCTGACGGTCTCGATGGCGTGAGCGCAGCGCGATGCCCCGAGCGTCAGACGCTTCCGCCGAGATGGGGCAGAAATCGCTCCTCGAGCTACCGCCAGGCGGGTCGGGCCCTTGAAGACTTGGTCGGTGTGCCAGGCGACGTAGCCCGGTTCGGGGAGCGACTCCCCCGCTTGGGGCTCACCGAGCGGCGTGTGATCGATCCGACTAGCGTCGGCGAGGGGGTTGTCGCATGGCTGACGAGGCTGACCTCAACGAGTGGGAGGCGGTCGCCCAGGCATGGGAGGCGAACCGCGAGCGGGTCTTCGACTTCTTCCGGACCGCGTCAGAGTGGTTGGTGGAGGCCATCGATCCGAAGCCAGGGCAGATCGTCCTCGATGTGGCCGCCGGGCCCGGAGAGACAGGCTTCCTGGTCGCCGACGCCGTCGGACCCGAGGGCTCGGTCATCTCCTCCGACCTCGCACCGACGATGGTCGACGCGGCTCGTCGGGGAGCGAGTTCACGCGGGCTCACCAACGTCGAGTGCCGGGTGATGGACGCGCAGGCGCTCGACCTCGACGACGATTCCGTCGACGCCGCCATCTCCCGGCTGGGACTCATGCTCGTCCCCGATCCCGCCGCAGCCTTCCGCGAGCTCCGGCGTGTCGTCCGCTCTGCTGGCACGGTGGCCTACACGGTGATCGGTGCTCCCGACCAGAACCAGTGGATGGCCCTGATGATGGGGGCGTTGATGCAGCACGGCCACCAACCAGCGACCGGAAACCCGTTCGAACTGGGCGGCCCGTTCGGCCTCTCGTCTCCCGACGTCAACGCCGAGCTGTTGCCGCGACCGCGGGTTTCGTCGACATCCAAATCGAGTGGATCCCGGGTGCCATGGGCATCGTCGACGCCGACGACTACTGGGAAACCCAGTCCGGTCTGGCGGGTCCGGTCAAGGCGACCGTCGAGCAGTTGACGGCCGACGAGCAGGCGGCTGTGCAGGCGACGCTCGCCGAGATGATGGCGCCTTTCGAGGTCCAGGGCGGGTTTGCGCTTCCGACCGAGCTGGTCGCCGTCCGGGCCTCGTAATCGGGGCCGCGAGGGGTCTCTGTCGATCGCCAGCGCCACACTGCTGCCGGGCCGGGCATCACCCGAGATCGTCGAGGCGGGTCAGCCCGCTGCGGAACGCCAGCACGACGAGCTGGGCGTCGGTCGCGGGCGTGGAGCTTGATCATCGCTCGGCTGACGTGGGTCTTCACGGTCAGCGGGAGAGGTAGAGGGCGTCGGCGATCTCGTCGTTCGACAGGCCGCGGCCGACCATGGCGACGACCTCACGTTCGCGCCCCGTCAGCACGCTGCACGGCGTCCTCGTCGACAACGGTGCGGCGCGGCGGCGCCGGTCATCGACCCCAACAGGGCACGTGTCGCCTTCGGGGTGAGCAGCGCGTCGCCACCGGCGACCACCCGGATGGCGTCGAGGAGCACGTCGGGATCGACGCCCTTGTCGAGGAAGCCGCTGGCACCGGCACGCATGGCGTCGACGACGTACTCGTCGAGCTCGAACGTGGTGAGCACGATCACGCGGACCCCGGCGAGATCCTCGTCGGCGGTGATGGCCTGCGTCGTCGCGATGCCGTCGCGGCCGGGCATGCGCACGTCCATCAACACCACGTCGGCCCGGCGGTCGCGGATCACCTCGAGCGCATTGGCGCCGTCGTCGCTCTCGCCGACCACTTCGAGGTCGGGCGCCGAGTCGACGATCGCCTTGAACCCGGCGCGGATCAACGCCTGGTCGTCGACCAACACCACGCGGATCGTCACGACCTCGCCTCGGCGTCGACGGGCAGCCAGGCCTCGACCACGAACCGGTCGGCGCCGGCATCGGTCGACAGCCGCCCGCCGTTGACCGCCGCCCGCTCGCGCATGCCCGACCAGGCCGAGGCCGGCACCGGTCTCGTCGACCACCCCGTCGTGGGGTTCTCGATGCGGATGGTCAGCCCGTCGTCGGCCCACGCCATGGTGAGCACGACCGAGCCGTCGCCGTGCTTGGCGGCGTTGGTGAGTCCCTCCTGGACGATCCGGTAGGCGGCGAGCGACGCCACCGCCGGCAGCGGGCGCGGCGCCCCGCGCGGTTCCAGTCGACGTGGAGCCCCGTGCGCGCGCATCGTGTCGACGAGGCGATCGACGTCGTCGGCCGACGGCAGCGACGACGTCGGCGCCACGGCGTCGTGATCGTGTCGGAGCACCGACAGCAGCTCGCGCAGCTCGTCGAGCACCGTTCGGCCGGCGTCACGCGCCGTCGCCAACGATGCCTCGGCCTGGTCGGGATCGCGGCCAGCAGGTGGAGCGCGGCGCCGGTCTGCACGTTCATCACCGAGAGGTTGTGGGCGAGGAGGTCGTGCAGCTCGCGGGCGATCACCAGGCGCTCCTCCGACACCTGCCGACTCGGCCTCGGCCTCCGCCGCCAGAAGTGCCGTCTGCAGCTCGGCCTCGGTGCTCTCGGTGTAGCGGCGCCACGACCGGGTGGCGTCGGCGATGCCCACCGCGCCGGCTGTCCAGGCGATCCCGATCATCGCCACCGCGTCGCCGAACTCGGTGTCGTTCGCCGCATACCCGAGCGTGTAGAGCCAGGCGGCGACCACCGTGCCGAGCCGATCGCCGCCACGCTCGATGCGGATGCAGGCGGTCGCCAGCAGCACGAGCACGGCGAAGGCCGTCGTCGTCGGCTGACCCCAGACCACCACGTGCACGGTGGTCCAGACCATGGCGATCGCGAGGAGCGCGAA
>CAVYED010000004.1:0-1180374 GCA_963767615.1 uncultured Iamiaceae bacterium
CTTATGGGTGAAGACCGCTCGCACGAACCAACCGAGGCTGTGCTGCGGAACCCGACGAGGAATGTACCAATGGCAGAGAAGCAACTCGTGTTGTCGTCTTTCGCAAACGAGCCGGCCGCTGAGGCCGCGGCAACCGGGTCTGCAAGGACGCCGGCGTGACCTCCGGCGAAGCGATGGGCCTCCTCGTGCTCGACGCCACTGGCAACCTGAAGGTCGACAAGGTCGGCGCCCGCAGCTGGGGCGCGGGTGCAGGTGTTCGCACGTGCCTCCTCCTCCTCGGCCCGGCGGCCCTCGGCGTCGGCATCGTCGGCGGCACCGCTGCCGGTGGTCTGCACCACAAGGGCCTGCAGCTCAGCGACCAGGACAAGGCCCGGATCGCCGCCGACCTCAGTGCCGGCAAGGCAGCTATCGGTGTGCTCGCCAAGGTCGAGGACACCTCGGGGTTGGAGGCGGAACTGACCCATTGGGTGGCGTCACCTCGGGTCATGAGGTGGTCGACGAGGCAGCGGTTCAGGCAGCAGCGTCGGAGTAGCCCCGCGTCAGCTCGGTGCCTGGTAGCTCGTCGAGTCCAGCTACCCGGCACCGGGGAAGCGCAGCGCAGAGACCGTTAGATCGGAGATCCCACATGTTTGCGTTCGTTCTCGGAGTATCCGACGCAGGTTGGCTCGGTCTCGGAATCATCGGGCTGATCATCTGGATCGCACTCGCCTTCTGGCCTGCCCGAGTCGCGAGGCCGAAAGGGTCACAGCTTCGTTCGGCTACTTCATCCTCAGCCTCTTCTTCTTCCCCCTACGCGCTGATCATGGCCTACGTCGTGAAGGACCGGCGAGGCTCCTTTGCTGACGCGATGACATCCCACGTGTTAGCCGAGTATCTAGTCCGAATCAAGATACCACCCCGTGCTTGCTTACGACTTTCCACTGCTGAGCATGTTCTGGGTCCTGTTCATGTGGTTCGTGATGTTCACGATCTTCGGGTCCCCAAGAGCGGTGTCGGTGGGTGGGGGCGCAGCCTGCGAATGGGGCCGGTGGTGACCTGGGCGAAGAACCGGTGTCAGGGATGTGAGTCGATCATGCTTGCTGGAGTTTCGCTCGGCTGACTCCTCCTGGCTGCCCCAGCCACGTACCGTCCTGTGCCGAGCAGCCGTGAGGGTCGCTGTCGAGCTCGCCATCTGTTGTTAGTCGACTACTGGTCACAGGATGGTCACAGACTGGTGACCACAGCGCTCCAGGGCGTCACCGCCGAACGTGTGGATATGCCAACAGTATAGACCTGCACACGTGTGGACAGGCCGTCATGGGTCGACATGGGTGCCGGATGAGTTCAAGTCCCCCCTCCGACACCGCAAAACCCCAGGTCGCAGGCCTGGGGTCTTCTGGTTTTCGTGCGGGTGCTAACCGATTCCCAACCGGCGGTGATGATCTCCGCCACGACCTCGGCGGCGTCGGAGGCCACGGACTCGGTGACGTGGCTGTACATGTCGAGGCTGGTGGGTGACGGTCACTGGGCAGACGCAAGGAAGTCTGGTTAGGGTCATTGAATGTCGGCTCAGATGACCACGCTGGTGCGGGCGTGTGTGCATCCGCCGACTCGGAGGCGATTACCGGGAACCTGTACATCCGACACGGACCCTTCCGCAGATCGGTGGGTACGGGGAATTCGAGGTCCCCGAAGCGATTCGGGGCCTAGGTGGAGGTGTACCCGAGTTCTCTTCGTCGCCGAGCCGGAACTCGTCCCCACCGCTGGAGAACCTCCCGTGGCGAACGTCAGCTCTGACGGCTCCCCAGCACCCCGTTGAGGAATCGAGTACCTACGTCCCCGGACTGGGCTTCACCGACCGCCTCACAGCCAGCCGATGGCGGGCGATCATGTGGATCGTTGCCCTACAGGTGCTCGACATCGTGTCCACGTACACGGCGATCCACATGGCCGGGGCCGAAGAGGCCAACCCGATGGCCAAGTGGTTGGTCGACACGTACATGATCATCGTGGCGAAAGCTGCCATCTGTGCCCTGATCATCTGGTTCGCCTCACGCAAGCCCGCCACGATCAAGACAGTCGCTGCGGCGTGGTTCGTCGTCGGCACGTACAGCCTCGCCGTCGTCCTGAACACGGCGCACCTGCTAGCAGCAGGCTGAGGGGAACTGTTCAGACGGCTCGCCATTGGCTCCCCACAGGCAGTAGCGAACACGTTCGGCCCTCAGTGGTTCTTCACTTCGCCGTGACACTGCGACCGACGAGCAGTTGCTGCTCCGGGCCGAAGGTCAGTTCGGGAGGCGTCGGAGGCGGGAGGGACTGGTCGTGCGCTGCCCGCCGGGATGGACCTAACCCGAGTCGGGATAACCGGCCATACCGTCACCGTCGAGGTCGCTGCACATCGGGCCACCGATGATGGACGCCATGCAGTCGGCCCCTCCCAGGAGGTAGACGAACGAGCCGTCACCATCGGGGTCGATGCAATCGGGGCTTGATCCCGGCGTGCACGCCTGCCCTGGCACGAGCGCCGTGGTCGTCGGAGCGGCCCTGGTGGTCGGAGCGGCCGTGGTGGTCGGAGCGGCCGTGGTGGTCGGAGCGGCCGTGGTGGTCGGAGCGGCCGTGGTGGTCGGAGCGGCCGTGGTCGTGTCCGTCACCACCTTCGGGGTGGAATCCGATCCGCAGGCCGCCAGACCGGGCAGAGCTGCTCCTGTCACCACCGCCACCGCCGCTAGGCGCCTCGCCATCCGCAAACGCTTCACGATGCCTCCACCACCTCAACGTGTCTTGGCGAAACGTAACTAGTACCGCTCTGACGCCGGTAGGGCCGTTTGGCCTAGAGAGTCGCCGGTCACGTCTTCGCTCGGGTCGGTCAAGGTTGCCCTCCGCGTCGGGGCCGAAGCGGGCCGATGTTGCGGATCGCTCGACGCCAGCCCTGCGTCGGATTCAGCGAAGGTCGAGTCGCATGAGGACACGTGGGAAACCGTTCAGTACTGAGTCGGTGTCGCTGGCCTTGACGAACCCTGCCCTCTCGAAGAGCGCCATCGTGCCGACGTAGGCCATGGTGGTGTCGATCTTGGCCCCCCTGTTGTCGAGGGGGTAGCCCTCGATGGCGGCGGCGCCGTTCGCCCGGGCGAAGTCGACGGCACCTGCGAGGAGATGGTGTGAGATGCCTTGCCTGCGATGACCGGGCCGCACACGGATGCACCACACCGACCACACGTCGAGGTCGTCGACGTGTGGGATCTTGCGGTTTCGGGCGAAGCTCGTGTCGGCGCGCGGGTGCACGGCGGCCCAACCGACGACTTCGTCGTCGTCGTAGGCGAGTACTCCAGGTGGGGGATCTTGCTGCACGAGGAGCTGCACTCGCTCGCCTCGCGCCGGGCCCACGAGTTCCCGGTTCTCCTTCGAGGAGGTGAGGCGATAGCTCAAGCACCAACACACGGTTGCGTCGGGCCGTTTGGGCCCCACCATGGCCTTGACGTCCTCGAAGTCCGTCGCCGGGCGCACATCGATTGCCATCGAGTGACACTTCCAGCGGCGGCCACAACCCGTCAATGCCCATGAAGCGCCGATCGGGAAGCGCTGAGCGTTCCACCGCGGTGCGAAGTACCCATCGGGAGAAGTACCTCGAAGGAGACTCGTCACGAGTTGACAGCCATTCGGAGGACAGCCACCTATGGAGCCATGGAGGTCATCCAGAGGGCGTACGTGCGGCTTCGACCCACACGTCTGCTCCTCTCGGTACCCCGCCGGTCCGGGTCGACACCTGGCGGCGAGATCGGGGCCGACGCCACCACCACCGCCCTCACCACTGACTCGGAGGCTCAGCGATGACCTGGAACATCACCGGCAAGCACGTGCTCATCACCGGCGGAAGCTCCGGCATCGGACGCGCCACCGCCGCCCAGCTCTCCAGTCGAGGGGCCCGAGTCGTCATCACCTCCCGGAGCCTTGCCACCGCCCAGACCGTCGCTGACCAACTCACTGCAGCTACCGGTACCGACGTCGAACCCGCGGAACTCGACCTGTCGTCCCTCGACGCCGTGCGAACCTTCGCCTCCTCGTACGAGGATCGTCACCAACGACTCGACATCTTGCTCAACAACGCCGGCACGATGGCCGGCAAGCGGCGCACCACCCCAGACGGCTTTGAGTGGACCTTTGCCGTCAACCACCTCGGCCCGTTCCTGCTCACCAACCTCCTCACCCCGCTCCTCCTCTCCAGCACCCCGGCCCGAATCGTCACCGTCAGCAGCGAGAATCACCGCAACGCCAAGCGAGGCCTCGACGTCGACGACCTCCAGATGACGACCGGCTACTCCCCCTCGAAGGCCTACGCCGCGTCCAAGCTCGCCAACATCCTCTTCACCGTCGAACTGGACCGCCGACTCGGCCCCGACGGCGTCACCGCCCGAGCCCTGCACCCCGGCGTCGTCGCCACCAACTTCGGCAAAGACCCCAACAGCCCACGCTGGATGGGTCTCGCCATGACCCTCCTCAAACCCTTCCTGGCCACCCCAGAAGAAGGCGCAGCCACCAGCGTTCACCTCGCCACCGCCCAACCCGACGAACTCGATGCCAGCCTCTACTGGGCATCCGGCAAACCCAGGCAACCCAGCGAAGCCGCCCTCGAAGGGGACACCGCCCGCCAGCTCTGGGACACTTCGGCCGAACTGGTCGCCTCCACCGACTGACACACGTCGCCCTCGGCTGCACTGCCCGGCGCGAACTCCGGGACCTCCGCCCACCACGACCGCGGCGAGCCCACGACGGCTGGAGCGTCGGGCAGGCACCACCTTCTGAACGACGTCGGTGTGGCCTATTCCTGCGACCAACCGGGGTGGGTTGTTCGCGCGCGCCACCACCGCGGCGCAGTCACGGGCGATGATCGATGCCTCATCGACGGCGATGACCCACACGTCGATGCTGCTGGAGTCGGTGGAGATCCGACGGTCGTGATCGGCGGACGCGGCGTTCCGGGTGACGTCGAGCTCGAGGCCGCACCAGTGCATGTCGTGGCAGATCTCGTGGCGGATCTGCGGGGCGCGCTCCCCGATGCCGCCGCCGAAGAGGACGGCGTCCGCTCCACCGAGAACGGCGAGGTATGCGCCGAGGTACTTGCGTGCGCGATGCGTGTACATGTCGACGGCCAGCCGGGCGCGGTCGTCACCGCGGTCACGAGCCGCGAGCAGCGCCTCCATGTCGCTCGTTCCGGCGATGCCGAGGAGGCCAGATCGCTGGTTCAGCACTGCATCGATCTGATCGAGGTCGAGGTGCTCGCGCTCGGCGAGAAATGCCGGTATCGACGGGTCGATATCGCCGCAGCGTGTCCCCATCACGAGACCTTCGAGGGGCGTGAACCCCATCGACGTGTCGAGCGAACGCCCATCGCGTATGGCGCTGGCGGAGCTCCCGTTGCCGAGGTGGAAGGTGACGAGGCGGGAAGCTGTGTGTGCGGAGCCTTCCAGCTCAGCCCAACGCTCGCTCATGTACCGGTGCGCGATGCCGTGGAATCCGTAGCGGCGGATGCCGTGGCGGGCTGCGAGATCGGAGGGAAGAGCGTACGTGGCCGCGTGCGGGGGGAGATCGTGGTGGAACGCGGTGTCGAACACGCCGATCATGGCGACGTCTTCCCCGAGCTCGTGGCGCATGGTGTGCGCAGCGGCCAAGGCGACGGGATTGTGCAGCGGCGCCAGGGCGCTGACACCCTGCAATCCCCGCAGGGCCGCGTCATCGAGGATGACCGGTTCGTGGTGCTCGCCGCCGTGCACGATCCGGTGGCCGACTGCGTCGATCCCGCCGGGGAACAGGCCGTGGTCGCGGAGCAGCCCGCACAGGGTTCGTACCCCGGCGGCGTGGTCCCGCACCGCGGTGCGGGTGCGCAAGGGCACATCGGTTCCGGCGCGGAGCCAGACGACCGAACTGTCCTGCCCGATCTGTTCTGCCGCGCCGGACGCGATGAGCGACCCACGGCCTGCGCCGGTGTCGATCGGGTCGATCAGGTCGACCTTGACCGACGAACTACCGCAGTTGACGACGAGGACACGCACTAGGCCCCCTCCGGTCCCGTCACGGGCAGGTCGATGAGCACGCCGTGAGGAGACCGGCGGCCCGACAGCGCGTCGCGTTCGGTGGTGGTGAGCAGCCGCGAGGGGTCCTGGCCGAGAAGCGCAGCGGCCGATGCGACGATGTGGGCCCAGCTGGACCGGTTGATGAACAACAGCGCTTCGACGGTGAGGGTGCCTCCATGGTTCGTGTAGCCATGGCCGACTGTCGAGGCGCCCGTGTTCAGCGGTTGCACCGTCCCCAACAGGACCTCGGGTCGGGTGTGGGACACGAATATCCGACGACGAACCGGATCGGGGTAGAGGCGATCGCGCACCGATGCGGGCGCGTTGTGCTCGTGTTCCGCGTCGTTGCGCGGTCGCCGGAAGCGGCCGGGTTCGAGCAGGTAGATGACGGAGTGGGCGACGTCGTGCTGGGCCAGACGCCGAGAAGCACGGAGGACCTGATCGAGCTGGTAGGCACCGACCGCGGTCAGGATCAGCTGTTGATGGGCCTGGTCGTGGCCCGCCCACTCGAGACGCAGTGCGCCGTCCACGAGGAGCTGGTCCGCCTCGGCTCCCGTGAGGAGGTCAGGGACCTCGGCCTTGGGTACGACCAGCGTCCAGAACTGCCCGTGCGTGCGGTACAGAGCCCGGAGAGCAACTGTTGCCGTGTTGGCGTCCGGAACGAAGAGGACCCGGGACACGTCGGACGATTCGCCGAGCATCGCCTCCGCCATGGCCGGATCCTGGTGCGACTGCTCGTTCTTGGCGTTCTCCCAGGTGTGCGACGTGAGCACCAGCGGCATGGACAGCCAACACTGTGGCCGGTCGGCATCCTGGCACTGCTTGGCGAAGATGACCTCTTGGCGGAGCGCGCCGTGCATCTTTGCGCCGAACGCTTCGTAGGTCACCGTCATGTTGATGCCGCCCTTGTTCGCCAGCGCGGCGGAGATGACGGCTTCCTCGTTGAGCGCAGTGATCACCGCGCCGTTCGTCGCCTCGGGGATCGACTCCTCCGGGTCCGTGACCCGGAACTTCAGGGCGTCGAGGGTCTGGGTCATCCGGTTCGAGCGCATCTCGTCGGGGTTGCCGACGCGGGGGCGAAGCTGCGGGTTCGCCGCCACCATCGCGGCGAAGGTGGCGTCGAGGGCGCGCATCGGCGAGGACCGGGGCCACTCCCCGTGCGGGGGGCGTTCGTCGGGAACGTCGCGGAAGATCGGCTGCGGCAGGTGCGGGAGAGGCACGTCGCGGTGCGCGAGGGGGTGATCGCGTTCTCGGGGTCGGTCCGTGGCTGCGTGGTTCTGCAGCGCGGCGGCGGCCTCTTCGAGTTGGTCGGCAGGGACGAACAGTCTCTTGGTGCTCTCGTTGAACAGAGCGGGCAGACTCCGCGTCACGGCTGGGGTTGCCGGGTAGCGGCAGGTTGTGGGCGAGGTTGGTGCCCTCCCCGTGGAATCCGGCGCCCTTGGGTGCGACAGCAACGCCGTAGGGCAACCGCACCGGGTACGAGCCGACTGACGCCGCGACCCCTGCGGCGGCGAGCCGCAGCTCGATCTCGATGATCGCCCACACGAACGCGGCCGGATCCCGACCGTCGAACACGATCGGGTCGAAGCTGTTCAGCTCGAGGTGCCGGCGGAACCACTCGACCCCACCGCTCTGGTTCATCGTGGTTCGCTGATCGATGCGCCGGCCGTTCTTGATCATGATCGGCGCCACCAGTCCGCAGTCTTCGGGTCGCCACCAGCGCGGCGTCCAATCACTTCCCCGTTGCTCCTCGAACGCCCCGTCGGAGAGGAACGCGACGAGCCGCTCGCCCGGCAGAGGCATGTGGACGTACTGGAGCTCGGCAAAGCCGAGGTAGCCGCCCTCGGCGATCCCTCCGGCGGTGTGCGCGTTGACGTGGCTCCCCAGCGGCGAGTCCTGCTGCCCGCGGTCGTCGAGGCGGCCGGAGTAGAAGTCACGCACGTAGCGGGTCAGACCCTCATCGGACGCCGAGTACCGCTCGGCGTGCGCGGCGCTGAGGTTGTCGACGAGAAGGTTCACCGAGTCGATCGCCGCGACGCAGTGACCCTGTCCCATGAGCCATGACCGGGTCATCCCGGTCAGGGCGTTGGCGGCGAGGTAGCCGACGTAGGCGGGCACCATGTTGAGTGCCCCACCGGTGTGTCCCTGGGGCTGTTCCTTGAAGTCCCCCGGTTCGAGTGGGCGGCCGTCGAGATGCACGTTCCGCGCATACGTCTCGTGCGCGACGAGCCACATCGCCACGCTCGCGACCCGGTCGGCCGCGTGGAGCACCTCGAACAGCGCACCGTCGCCCGCGACGCCCCCCTCGTCGAGTGCCCGCGCGAGATCGACGACCCGCTCCTGCGTCTCGACGCTGTGGCGGATCGGCCCGAAGCCCTCAGCCCAGAGCTGCGCAGTGGGGTGCGCGGCTCGGTAGCGGGCGAGTCGGCCCTGGCGGTCGTCTGCGGTCGAACTCATGGCGTGGTCTCCTTGTGGCTTCGTTCGCGCACGCAGACGATTGGTGGGCCTGCTCAGCCTTCGACGGTGGTCTCTCCGGCCATGTGCCGGGCCGCCGGCATCCAACGGGGTCCCGCCGTCGCATCGATGCGGTCGACGAATGCCCTGTGGTGAGGCTCGATGGCCTCACAGAAGGTCCGGGTGGCGCGCTCGCCGACGGCCTGCCACGCCGGTGCGGTGAGCTCGTTGGTGCGCCGTTCGAGGTCGAGACGGAACTGCCGGCCGGCGTCGTTGAGTGCGGAGTCGGTGGCCAGGCCCTTGGCTTCGAGGCGAACCCAGCCGTTGCTGATGGCGGCATCGTCGTTGCCTCGGCTCCGGGCGATCCATTCCTCGTCGCCGTAGTGGGTCATGTCGACCATGACCGAATGCAGCAACCCGACCTCGACTGCGTCGAGGTCGGCGGCGGCGCACAGCGCCCAGTGGTTGTCGCCGCGAAGCTCGCGCAAGCAGTTCGCGGCGAGCCAGGCCGACAGCGCGGCCTCGGTCGGGCCGGGTCGGGACTGGGCCCGGAGCGCAGCGAACATCGGTCGGGCGCCGAAGTGCGCCGAGTCGACGCCGCGCCAGAGGTCGTCGGCAAGGGGCGCGAGCTGATCGGCCAGGCCGGGGGCGATGGCCTCGATGCCAGGTACTGCCGACTCGTTGCGAACCGCGCAGATCGCGTCGGTGTCGGCGACGCCGCGATAGGTGCTCATCACGAACTCGATCACGGCGGGGTCGACCGAGTAGGTCGCGGCGGCGGCTGCGGCGGGCGAGATGTCACCGAGGGGGGCCAGTCGCCACGCGAGGATCCACGTCGCGCCGGGCGTCACGCCGAGCGACTCGTAGCGGGCGATCGTCTCGGCGTCCCACATCAGCCAGCCCACGAGATCGTGGCCGGCCGCACCTGCCCGGGCGGTGAGTGCTGTCCAATCGGTCATTCGTCGTCCTTCACGCGCGTCGCAGTCCTGGTACGGCACGGAACGCCTCGGTGGCACCGCCGGCCCTCGGCGGTCACCGTGAGTCCGCGCCGGCCGGGTTGCGGTCGCGCAGCGCTCCCAGCGTCGCCCAGTGCTGGGGCGAGGACGTGGCCCAGTCGTACAAGCTGGCGCCGAGGACGCTCTCACGGGCTTCGATGGCGGCCAGCATGCCCCGCACCTGGTCGACCGTGACCCCGTCGGCGATGCCGCCGATCACGTGGACGGGGAGGTCGGGCCGACCGGTCGCGGCGCGGATCCGGTCGATGTTCTCGCCGACGTAGCGGTTGCCGTCGCGCCACTCGGGCAGCCTGATCGACCAGTAGGCCATCGGCAGGAGCAGGTCGTAGGTCTCGGCGACCTCGGCCCACGGGAAGTCGGGCCAGTAGGAGCGGTTCACCTCCTGGAGGTGGACGGCGGACAGGGTGATCGCGCCGATCACCTGGTCGGGGAGGGCGAGGCGCAATGCGTCGTTGAGCTCGAGGAGGCGAGCGTTGCGCTCCACCGGATCGGTGACGGCCGTCGACTCGATGTCGACCGCCAGTCCGTCCACATCGAGCTCCGCGGAGGCGAGCAGCCGTTCGAGGTCGCCGTCGACGTCACCGAGCGTCGGCAGGTACCAGGCCACGACCGACAGGCCGTGGTCGTGCGCGGCGTCGACGAGGCCCTCGAGTCGATCCTTCTCGAGCACGACCTGGTCGGGCACGCCGGTGTGCGAGGTCTGGATGAAGACGGTCTGGATACCGAGGTCGGCCATGGCTTCCATGTCCCGCTCGTCGACCACCGGCGCCTCGCCCCCCAGGGCGTTGGACCAGTCGAAGGCGTCGACCCACGCGCCCAGCCCCTCGTAGGGCTCGACGGTCCACGCCTCGGCGACGGGCCCCGTGGAGGTCGAGCCCCGATCGAGCGTCCATCCCACACCAGCGACGACCAGCCCGATGAGGAGCAGACCGATGAGCAGGAGTCGGCCCCGTCGCCTCGGTCCGGCCCCGGGGCTCGATGCGTCGACGTTCCTTGTCGGGACGGGGGGAGGTGGACTGGCGGTCACCCGACCTCCTTAGTCCAGATCGGGTCTCGAGCCGGGTCATCGCCGCGGAGAGGACCGGATCGCCCGTGGTGTCCGTCATCGAGCTCGCTGGTGACGTCCTGCATCGACAACGGGTTCCGCGAGCGCTCGTCACGCTCCGCGGCGTCGTTCCGGAACCACATCGGCCGCGTGCGGAGGCGGGGGTCGGCGCCCGGGCGGTACCAGCTGCCCAGCGGGTCGTAGGGCGCCTGCGCCTCCAGGGGCCGCACGACCTCGGGCATGTCCTCGATGGCGTCGTGCGACAGCACCGGGGCGCGGCGTCACCCCCGTGGTCCCTCAACCCCGGACCTCCGACACGCCCCGCAGTCCGGGTTGGCGTGCGTCAGCGCTCCATCAGAGCGAAGACTCCCCAGCCGAGATACTCACGAGTGGAGCGCGCGTAGCGAGCGGGCTCACTGGTCAGGGTCTCGCGCACCTCGGGCGCCAGTTCGTCGTCCGGGTTCCGGTCGAGCCATCGACGCAGGTTGAGCCACTGGGCCGCGGTGTACCGATCCCAGCTGTCCTGGTCGGCCAGCATCATCTCCACGAGGTCGTACCCGAGACCCTGGAACTGATCGATCAGGTCCGGGAGCAGGAGGAAATCGGCGATGCCAGAGGCGTTGCAGGCCTTGGCGGTCTCCTCGTCCGGGAGGGGTCCGCCGCCAGTACGGCTCGCCGATCAGCATCGTCCCTCCCGGGCGAAGGCTGCGGCCGAGAAGCTCGGCAGTTCCGGCGACGCCGTTGCCGATCCACGTGGCGCCGACACAGGCGGTCAGATCGACGGGCTCGGCCGCGACATGGCCGGAGGCGTCACCGTGGACGAACTCGACCTGTTCCCCGACGCCGAGCTCGGCGGCGCGGGCCCGGGCCTGGTCGGTGAAGGCCGAGCTGATGTCGACACCGGTTCCCGTGATCCCGTGGTCACGAGCCCAGGTGCACAGCATCTCGCCCGAGCCGCTGGCCAGGTCGAGCACCTGTTTCCCGGGAGTGAGCTGGAGCGCTTCACCCAAGTCCGCGAGCTTGGCCGCGGTCAGTGGGTTGTGGATCCGGTGGCTGCTCTCGCGGATGGGGATGATGCGGGGGAGGTCCACGCCGAAGTCCTTTCTCTCCGGCCTCGCCGGGGAGGAGACATCACGGCGCGAGGCAGGCGCCGTGATGTCTCTCATCTGCGCACCGCAGTGGTCAACCGGGGTGCCCGCTGCTGCAGACACCGGTCACGTCTGCACCGAGGGCTCTGGCGAGCTGGACGGCGAAGACGCCGACCCCACCCGAGGCGCCCACGACCAACACATGGCGCCCTGACGTGATCTGCCCCCTGCGCAGAGCGAGCAATGCGGTGGACCCGGGCATGGCGACGGTGGCCGCCTCGACGAACGACACATTCGGCGGTTTCGGCGCCAACGCATCCTCGGTCGCCGAGACGTACTCGGCGAGGGCCCGCTTGGACGAGCCGAACACCGCAGCACCAGGTTGGAACCGGGTCACGTCCTTGCCGACGGCCTCTACCTCGCCGGCGAAGCTCAGGCCGGGGACGTGGACCTTCGGCTCGTGGAACCGAGCAGTGATCCGGCCGATCGACTGCATGATGGCTGGCCGATCCCAACCCCACGGCCTCGCCAGGAACGGCGGCACCGCCAGTACCCAGGTGTTCATGGCGCGGTTCCGCCGTAGAGGCTCTCGATGCGACGACCGGCGGTGGCCGGTCCGGGGGCTGGTGTCTCCAGAGCACTTCGGCCCTTGTCGTCCGCGCGGCGCCCCGGGATGGTGAGGCGATGAACCAGAACACCGCTCAGTGGGTGGCTGTCGTCGTCGGCGTCGCGTTGATCGCGATCTACTCCGGCCTGATGATCGCCACCGAGGGAACCGCAGGATGGTCCTGGATCCTCCTTCTCGCGGGCATCGGATCGCTGATCGGCGCAGGATGGCTCCGGCGCAGCACCGAGCCATAGGCGCAGCCGTGCGGGCGTGGCAGCTATCCGACGCGACCCTCGCACCCCCCCCGCCCAGGAATCGTTTCCCGGCCCGGCGTTCGTGGATCTGGCCGACGAGCTACATCTCGACGAGGATCTCGTTGATGGACACCCGTGGCGGTTCGACGAAGTCTTCCGCGAACCGGGCCATGGTCGACTGGAACTCCGGGCTCTCTCGTAGCACCCGGTAGGAGGAGGGATCGCGCCATCGTGCGATCACCGTCACCTCCCCTCGCTCGCGGTCGGCGGTGAACCACGCACCGAGCCAATCGTCGTGGCGGGCCACCAGGTCGCGATTGGTCTCGTCGAACAGGGCCGCGAGTCTGTCGATCGACTCCGGTTTGACCTTGACCGTCGTCAAGACTGCAAACACCACGATCGCTTCCTTCCTGTCTTGGCACGCACAACCGCCGCGACCACCCCGCCGGGAGAGCGTGCAACCACCACGACGTCGCCTCGGCCGTCGCTGGGAAGATCGCGAGCTACGACTTCGTGACCTCGCGCCTCCGAACAGGGCGTCAGGAGGTTCCAGCAAGAACCGCCATGCGCGCCGCCGTGGATCGGTGGGTAGCCGGCCATGAGGGTGACATGGTTCCACAGCGAGTGGCTTGACAGCCGGGCCTGCCACACGCCGGAGCCGACTGGTCGTTCCTGAGGGCGGTTGTGGCGGGTCGTTCATCCCGGCTCGGAGCCAGGTCCGGTTCTGCTCGCGTCGATGCGGGGTCGCCGCCCACCGAGCCGACACGACCCGACCGTCAGGCCGCCACCGGCCCCACCAACGTCACAGAGATGCCGTCGAAGTCCCCCTCCGGCACGCAGGTTCTCGGGTCACCCGTCCGGAGGCCGGACTCCGCGAGGGGACCTCCTCGCGGTGCGCGACGAACCGCGGCCACCAACGGCCGAGCTGCTCGCGCAGGCCGGCGGTGGCGGTGGCTACCTTGGGGTGGTGGCCGTCCCTACCGTCCCGTCCGCCGTCCTGCTCGACGCCGGCGGCGTGTTCGTCCTGCCGGACCCGACTCGCGTGATGGGGGCCTTCGCTCGTGCCGAGTGCGACGTCGACCCCTCGGTGCTGACCGCGGCCCACTACCGAGCCGCCGCCCGCTTCACCACCGACATCGACGTCGAGACGGGCTGGGCCGAGGCGTGGCTCGGCTACCTGCACACCTACATCGAGGCATGCGACGTGGACCACGCCCAACGCAACGAGGCGCACCGCCACATCGACAGCGAGTTCGCCGACGCCGCCCTGTGGGTCGAGCCGATCGACGGGGCCAAGGACGGGTTGCAGGCACTGGCCGATGCCGGCGTACGCCTGGGGATCGTGTCCAACGCCGACGGCATGATGGCCCAGCGGCTGGCGGCGTTCGAGATCTGCCAGGTGGGCCGGGGCATGGGTGTACCCGTCGAGCTCGTCGTCGACTCGGGCAACGTCGGCGTGATGAAGCCCGACCCGCGCATCTTCCACGCCGCGCTGGACCTGCTGGGGCTCGACGCCGAGGCGACCTGGTACGTGGGCGACATGCCCGCCATCGACGTCGTCGGCGCCCGGCGAGCCGGCCTCCGGCCGTTCCTCATGGACCCCCTCGGCCTGCACCACGACGCCGACTACGACCGCACGACCACGCTGGCCTCGCTGGCCGAGGTGATCTCCTCGGCCGCGGATCGGTGACCGCGGACGATCCCTACTCGGTGGAGGCGGCGAAACGGGCCGACGACGACGGCCGCCTGGCCGAGTGGGTCAGCACCTTCCTGTCCAGCCCGGGGAGCGACAACGAGGCGCTGGCCGCCGAGCTCGCCTTCGCCGGTGCCTCGTTCCTCGGACCCGTCCGCTTCGCGTTGGACGACCTCGCCCCCTTGGCCGGCCCGGAGGACCACGACGTCAGCATCCCCGTGCCCGAGCAGGAGTGGGACGACGACGTCGACGCCATGGACGAGAGCCTGGCCCGGGGATGGGAGCCACCGCCGCTCCTCGTCTCGCACCGCGACGGGGCGTACGTGCTGGAGGACGGCAACCACCGCCACGATGCCCTGCGCCGGGCCGGGGCCACCCACACCTGGGCCGTCCTCGTCTTCAGGGACGAGTCCGAGCGGTCCGCGTTCGTGTCGCGTCCCACTCCGGACGCGCCGTCGCCCCTTCGTTGACGGTCGGTTCGAGGCCGGGCGACCACCGCAACGTTCACCCTCCCCCGGGTGGCCGGGCGTCCCGGCCCCGACGCGGGATCACGACATGGTGCGGACGATGATGGCGTCGCCTTGGCCTCCACCGCCGCACAGCGCAGCCGCGCCGGTTCCGCCGCCGCGGCGGGCGAGCTCGAGGCCGAGGTGGAGGGCGATGCGGTTGCCCGACATGCCGAGGGGGTGGCCCATGGCGATGGCGCCTCCGTCGACGTTGACGATGTCCATGGAGACGCCGAGGTGGTCGGCGGAGGCGACGCCGACGGCGGCGAAGGCCTCGTTGATCTCGAACAGGTCGATGTCGGCCACGGTCAGCCCGGTTCGGTCGAGGGCGGCGTTGATGGCATGAGACGGTTGCTGCAGGAGGGAGGCGTCGGGTCCGGCGACCTGGCCGTAGCCGAGGATCTCGGCGATCGGCGTGACGCCGAGCTTCTCGGCGACGTCGGCCGTGGTGATGACGGTGGCCGACGCTCCGTCGGAGATCTGGCTGGCGTTGCCGGCGGTGATGTGGCCGTTCTTGTCGAACGCCGGGCGCAGGCCGGCCAGCGACTCGATCGAGGTCTCTCCCCGCACGCCCTCGTCGTGACCGACCACGAGGGCGTCGCCGCGGCGTTGGGGCACCGTCACGGGGACGATCTCGGCGTCGAACACGCCGGCCTGCTGGGCGGCGTCGGCGCGGCGGTGGGATTCGGCGGCCATGGCGTCCATGTGCTCGCGCTCGAGCCCGTGGGCCTGGCTGTACTTCTCGGTGCCGGCACCCATGGCGCACTGGTCGAAGGCGCAGTAGAGGCCGTCGTACATCATCGAATCGACGACCGTCGCGTCACCCATGCGGTAGCCGGCCCGGGCGCCCGGCAGCAGGTAGGGGGCGTTGGTCATCGACTCCATGCCGCCCGCCACCACGATCTCGGCATCGCCGGAGCGGATCCGGCGGTCGGCCTGGTAGATGGCGTCCATGCCCGAGAGGCAGACCTTGTTGACGGTCGTGGCCGGGACGGTCATGGGGATGCCGCCGTCGACGGCGGCCTGGCGGGCCGTGATCTGCCCGGCACCGGCCTGCAGGACGTGTCCCATGTAGACGTAGTCGATCTGCGCACCGCCGAGGCCGGCTCTCGCGAGGGCAGCCTCTATGGCGAGCCCGCCGAGCTGAGGTGCGCTGAACGACGCCAGCGAGCCCGACAGCTTGCCGATCGGGGTTCGGGCCCCGGCGAGGATGACGATGGGTGAGGACATGTGAGCTCCTTGGGTCAGGTGGGATCTGGAGAGGCGGGATAGAGGCGTTGCTTCGCCCACAGCGAGACGTACACGAGGGCGACGAGCGCGGGGACCTCGACGAGGGGCCCGATCGTGCCGGCGAGGGCCTGCTGGGAGGTCACACCGAACACGGCGATGGCCACGGCGATGGCGAGCTCGAAGTTGTTGCCCGCGGCGGTGAACGCAACCGATGCGTTGCGTTCGTAGGGGAAGCGCAGGCGGTAGCCGAGCGCGAACGAGCCGGTCCACATGAGGGCGAAGTACACGAGCAGGGGAACGGCGACGCGGGCCACGTCGAGAGGGTTGTTGGTGATCTGGTCGCCCTGGAGGGCGAAGAGCACGACGATGGTGAACAACAGCCCGTAGAGGGCGACCGGACCGATCCTCGGGAGGAACTGGTTCTCGTACCAGTCCGTGCCCTTGCGGCCTTCGAGGATGGTGCGGGTCAGGAACCCGGCGGCCAGCGGGATGCCCAGGAAGATGAGCACGGACTTGGCGATGGTCCACACCGACACGGCCAGGTCGGCGGTGTCGAGCCCCAGCCATCCGGGCAGGACACTCAGGTAGAACCAGCCGAGCAGCGAGTACATGACGATCTGGAACAGCGAGTTGATCGCCACCAACCCGGCGGCCAACTCGCGACTGCCGCAGGCCAGGTCGTTCCAGATCAGCACCATGGCGATGCAGCGGGCGAGGCCCACGATGATCAGGCCGGTGCGCAGCTCCGGTAGGTCGGCCAGGAAGACCCAGGCCAGAGTGAACATGAGCAGTGGCCCCACGACCCAGTTCAGGAAGAGGGAGAGCCCGAGCGTTCGCCGGTCGGCGAGCTCGTCACCCATGCGGGTGTAGCGGACCTTCGCCAGCACCGGGTACATCATGGCCAGGAGGCCGATGGCGATCGGTAGCGAGACCGTGTCGACCTTGATGCGGTCGAGTGTCGTGTCCAGATCGGGGATCAGCCGCCCGAGCAGCAGACCTCCGGCCATGGCGAGGCCGATCCACACCGGCAGGAACCGATCGAGGGTCGACAGCTTCGAGGTCACCCCTTCGGTGTGGGTCGAGGTCACTGCTCCGCCTCGATCAGGTCAGGGGCGACGGCGGCGAGGGTGGCAGCGAGCGCGTCGGTCTCGAGGGTGTAGTCGACCCATCGGCCCCGACGAGTGGCGGTGACGAGCCCGGCATCGCGCAACACGCCGAGATGGTGTGACAGCAGCGGCCCGGGCAGGTCGATGCGGTCACGGAGCTCGCACACGCAACAGGTCCCGGTGGCGAGTTCCCGGACGACGCGGAGACGGGTCAGGTCGCCGAGGGCCCGAAATCGAGCCACCGTCAGTTCAAGCGGGGTTGAACCATCCACGGCTCGAGCATGATTCGCCCGATGCCGGCCCGACAGGGGCGAAAGTCCGCTGCGGCGACCTGGTCGCTCGTTCGGAGCGCTTGTCGGGACCGCTGGGGCGAGGCCGTTCCGTATCACCGAACCCGTGGTGGGGGCTCGAGGTGTGCGGTGGCGTCGAGACATGACGGTGTGGCCGAGCGAGCCGGGGCGTTCGTCACTCCGGGGTTCGTCGGGCCACGTAGTAGCCGTAGCCCACGAAGGGGGAGAAGCGTTCGTAGAGGTCGATCTCTCGCTGCTCGGCCTCCACGACCTTCCGTGCCGCCCGGGAGTGGTCGTGGCGGGCGAGAAAGCCGGCGAAGCGCTCCTTCGTCGGACCGTAGTAGTTGTCCAGCCAGCAGCTCTCCGGCAGGGGGAAGTAGCCGATCGGGGAGTAGCCGTTCGCTTCCAGGACGGCGATCTTGGCCGACGCAGTGGCGATCTCGGGGTACTCCTGCATCCAGTAGTCGTCGAGTTCGGCCGGCCGGTCGTGGGTGAGCCACGTGAGCTCGGAAACGGCGAGGATGCCTCCGGGTCTGAGGAAACGTCGCCACGTTCGCGTCCCATGTTCGAAACCGATGTTGTAGATGGCGCCCTCGGACCAGATGCCATCGAAGGACGCGTCGCCGAAGGGGAGTGCGTCCATCGATGCGGCCAGGGTCGTGATGCGATCGTCGAGGCCGTCGCGGTCGGCGGAGGCGTCGAGCAGGTGGAGGAACTCGGGGAGCAGGTCGACGGCGACGATCTGCGCGTCGAGCTCGCGGGCGAGGCCGAGGGTGGACGCGCCGGTGCCGCAGCCGATGTCGGCGATCCTCAGAGCGCCATCCCCGCCGAGGCCCGACAGGGCGATGGCTCGGCGCGTCTCGTCATCGCCGCCGGGTCCTTGCCGCCTCCCGTCACGGTGCAGGTCGACGAGGAGTTCGAGATCGTCCATGCCGAGTCTCCGCTCCGGTAGCTGGTGGTCGTCGCAGAGGTGTACCAGCCGCACCTCCTGGAGTGCGCATCGCCGATCGACTAGGTGATCGTCGAGTTCCCCCAGGGACAGGCCAACTTCACAGGGGAGATCATCGACGAGCTCGTGAACCTGATCGACTCCGGCATCATCCGTGTCAAGGACGGGTGAGCTCGCTTCGACGCGGCCTCGCGTCGGGGCCCCCGGCGACGATGGCCGACCGGCCCGTCGCGGAAACGTGCCCCGCGGCCCCGGAAGGGCACGGTGGTAGGCTGAGGAAGATTTCCACTCTTGGTGGGGACTTTCGGTGACTTGTCGGCTGTCGTTGTTGGCCCGACCACCATCCTTGCGCCTCCTCTGAGCACGACCCGAGGAGACGACGATGTCCAGTTCCGTTCCTGCCTACGAGGCCGCGCCCGTGGACGAGGTCATCCGACGTCGAGCCATCGTCTACTGCGAAGCGAACTTCGGCGCGATCGACGGCAAGACGGCGAACGGTCTGGTCCGCTCGAGCGCCACGTACGACATCGTCTCGGTCATCGACAGCAGGCTCGCGGGGCAGGACGCGGGGACGGTGCTCGACGGCCGAGCGAACGGCATCCCCATCCGTCGGCACCTTCGCGACGCCTTGGAGCACACCGACCTCGTGCCGGAGTTCTTCATCATCGGGTTGGCGCCCACGAGCGGCTTGCTCTCGGGCAGCCAGCGCGGCGCCGTGCTGGAGGCGATGAGCCGCGGCCTCGGCATCGTGAACGGCCTCCACGAGTTCCTGAACGACGACCCCGAGCTCTTCGCGGCAGCCGTGATCAACGACGTCGAGATCCTCGACGTCCGGCGCCCCCGGCCGACGGGGGACCTTCGCATGTTCGACGGGAGCATCCGAGAGGTGACGTGCCCGCGGATCGCCGTCCTCGGCACCGACGGTGCCATCGGCAAGCGCACGACGGCGACCATCCTGACGCGGGCTCTGAACGCCCACGGGGTGAAGGCGGTGCTCGTCGGTACCGGGCAGACCAGCGTGATCCAGGGGGCCCGGCACGCGGTCGCGCTCGACGCGGTGCCGGCGCAGTTCGTCACCGGTGAGCTCGAGGCCACCGTGGTCGAGGCGTTCCGCTCCGAGGATCCCGACGTGATCGTCGTCGAGGGCCAGGGCGCGCTCAGCCACCCCACCTACCTCAGCTCCACGGCGATCCTGCGCGGCAGCCTGCCCTCGGCGGTCATCCTCCAGCACGCCCCGACCCGCACGACCGTGAGCGACTTCCCGATGTTCGACGTGCCGACACCAGCGAGCGAGATCAACCTGATCCAGACGTTCACCAAGACCAGGGTGATCGGACTGACCATCAACCACGAGAACATGACCGACAGCGAGGTCTCGGCGGCCATCACGATGTACGAGCTCGAGCTCGGCATCCCGGCGACGGATGCGCTCCTCAGATCGACGGACCGGTTGCTCGACATGGTGTTCGCCGCGTTCCCCGAGCTGGAGCTGGGTTCGCCGATCGCCGTGACGTGAACGGCCTGCGACTGGAGATCGATCTCGACAAGATCGCCGCCAACGCCCGCGAGATCGTCACGCGCGCCGCCGCACGCGGCATCTTCGTCACCGGGGTCACGAAGGCCCTGCTCGGCCTGCCCGCACTCGCACGAGTCTTCTACGAGTCGGGCGCCCGCGTCGTCGGCGACTCTCACATCGAGAACATCGAACGGATGCGCCGCGACGGCGTCGATGGGCCGATGCTCCTGCTCCGTTCGCCGGCGCCGAGTGAGGTGGAGCGCGTGGTCCGCTCGGGGGCGACCAGCGCCAACACCGAAGCTGAGGTCCTGACGTCGCTCGCCGCCGCCGCCGGCGCCGCCGGGCGCGTGCACGACGTGATGCTCATGGTCGAACTGGGCGATCTCCGCGAGGGCATCCTGCCCGTCGACCTCGACGGGATCGTGCGGCACGTACTGGACCTGCCTCAACTCCGACTGACCGGCATCGGAACCAACCTGGCGTGTCGCAGCGGCGTCACCCCGAGCGACGACAACATGAGCCAACTCTGCACACTGACCGACTCGGTGGAAGCGAGGTTCGGCATCGAGATCACGACGCTCTCGGGCGGGAACTCCGCCAACCTCGAGTGGGCCTTCGGGGTCGCCGACACCGGTCGCATCAACGACCTACGAGTCGGTGAGGCGATCCTGCTCGGCAGGGAGGTCCTGCACCGGCAGCCGATCGCCGGGCTCCACACCGACGCCGTCACCCTGATCGCCGAAGTGATCGAGTCGAAGCGCAAACCGACCCGGCCATGGGGCCGACTCGGCCAGAACGCCTTCGGCGACACCGTGGCGGCCGCCGACCGGGGCGACGTCTGGCAGACGATCCTCGCGGTCGGACGCAACGACACCGAACCGGAGAACCTGCAACCGCCGGCCGGCGTGGATGTCCTCGCCGCCAGCAGCGACCACCTGATCGTCGAGACCGGACGCCAGATGCGACCGGGCGACGAGATCTCCTTCACACCCGGCTACGCCGCCCTGCTCAGATCGATGACGTCGCCGTTCGTGGCCGAACGGTTCTCCTCCTGAGAGCGCGACAACCCCCAGGAGAGCCGGCTGACGGCGCCGTCACGCAGGGAGGCCGGTTCACGTTCCGGACGCCTCCAGCCGGCGGGTTCGCGGATGTGCCGCTACCCGCGGTCGGCCACGGTGCCGTCGAACCAGGACCGCAGCGCGTCCAGGGGATGGGCGCCGACGAGCCGCCCGATCTCCCGACCGTGGTCGAGGAGCACGAAGGTCGGGATCCCCTGAACCCCGAAGCGGGACTGGACCGACGGGGCGACGTCGACGTTGACCTTCACCAGCTTCAGACGCCCGGCGTACTGCTCGGCGAGCTGTACCAGCAACGGGGACACCGTGCGGCAGGGGCCGCACCACGGCGCCCACAGGTCCACGATCACGGGCACCCTCGAGGTGCCGACCACCGCGTCGAAGGTGCTGTCATCGGCGTCGACCACCCACGGCAGGGGCCGATGGCACGAGGCGCACTGGACCCGCCCGCCGGTGACGTCGGGAACCCGGTTCTTCGTCTGGCAACCCGGACAGGCGACGACGGTCGCTGCGGCGGTCATCGCCCGCTCCGGGGGTCGGGCACGGCGGATCGACGGCGCGTCGACGCACGCTCGGCCTCCAGGAGCCGGACGGCGTCCTCCAGCTCGTCGATGCGGTCGATCAGTGGCGCCACCACCGAGATGGCGGAGTAGCTCAGCCGCAGCCCGGATCGCAGCCGGCGGATCCGACCCACCGCGGCGACCTGGCTGCGGTCGAGCCAGCGTCGACCCCCGTCGTCGGTGTCGGCCTCGAGCAGGCCGAGGGCGACGAAGCGATCCAGCAGCTCGGGGTGCAGGTCGCACACCCGAGCGAACGCCTCGAACTCGATGCGCTCGGCGCGCACCACGGGTGGATTCATCAGCCGCTCCTCGGTTCGAAGTCGCTGATCTCGGCGAGCTCACTGTACAGACGCCTCTCGTCCGGCGACGTCGTCTCCGGCACCACGATCTTCACCCTGGCATAGAGGTCGCCGGCGTCACGCGGCCCCGGCATCCCCTTGCCCTTCAGTCGCAATCGTCTGTCGGTGGAGGTCCCCGGCACCACCTTGATCGTCGTGGTGCCGCCCGGGCCCTCGACGGGGACCTCTCCTCCCAACGCCGCCTCCCACGGGGCCAGCGGCAGCTCCACCTCGATGTCGCGGCCGGAGAGCAGGTAGCGGGGGTGGGGCTCGATCGTGACGTGGAGGTACAGGTCGCCGGCCGGTGCGCCCTCGGTGCCGCGGCCGCCCTGCCCGGGGAGCCGGATGGTCTGGCCGTTGGTCACGCCGGCAGGGATGTTCACCTGGACGGTCCGCGGCCCGGTCGGGCCGTCCAGGGTGAGGGAGTGGCGCCCGCCGTGAAAGGCGTCCTCGAGGCTGAGGGTGAGCCCGGCGCGCTGGTCGGCACCCGGTATCGGGCCCCACCCCCGGCTCGTGGTGCGGCGCTCCCGCAGGAGGTCCTGCAGGAAGTCCTCGAAGGCCTCTTCATCGACGTCCGACGTCCACCCCGGAGGCGGTCGGTTCCCACCGGCCCCCGCGTTCGGGGCCCGCTGGGCCCGGGCCCACGCCTCGGGATCGACATCGTCGGGAACCCGTCGGAAGTCGGCGCCGAACGCGTCGTACTTCTTGCGCAGGTCAGGGTTCGACAGCACCTCGTTGGCTTCGGAGATCTCCTTGAACCGGGCCTCCGCTGCGGGGTCCTTGTTGATGTCGGGGTGGTGGTCGCGGGCCAGCTTGCGGTACGCGCGTTTGATCTCAGCGGTGCTCGCGTCGCGATCGACGCCGAGCACCGCGTAGAAGTCCGTCACGTCCTTCACGTCAGGCCCGTATCCGGTCCGTGTCCATGGCGAGGCTCAGGCATTGCAGCGACTCGGCCCGGGTCGTTGCGGTGCTCGTCCCTCGCCCCGTCTCCATGCGTCATCGACAACGTCCCTCCGAGTCGACGGTCATGGGCGTCACTTCCGTCAGTCTGCACCATCGCCTCCTGTGGCGATGACGAGCTGTACCCGTGGCGCGGGTGAGCCTCCGGCGGCCGCGAGGGTGCCCAAGGATCGTTCGGGGGCGACATGTCCCTGCGCGGCGGCGGGACGGATACGGTTTCTCAGGTCGGTGGGTCCGGGGGGATGTGCCGGGACCCGAGGGGGCGCGACCGTGGCAGACCGTGAGCGCGGGGACCTTGGCCTGTGTCGCGTCGTCAGCGACGGCGTCGGCGCGAGAACGGCCGGCGCCACCGTGTACCTGAACCGGCGCCGCCCCGCCGGGCCGGAGCGTCGAGCCCAGGTCTGAAGGACCGATCACAGGAGCGCAGATGCCCCCAACCAGGAAGGCCGGCAAAGACCGGGTGGTCGTCGTCACCGGCGGCGGCGCCGGGATCGGGGCCGCCATCGCCGAGGAGCTCGGTCGCAACGGCGACGTCGTCGTGACCGTCGACCCCCTCGTCACCCTCGACGGCACCGAGCGGCTCTCGACGACAGGGGAGACCACGGCCGATCGGATCGTGGCCGCCGGCGGGTCGGCGCGTGCGTCGTCGGTGTCGGTGACCGACGCCGTCGCCGTGCGCGACCTGTTCGGCGGGCTGGTCGAGGAGTTCGGACGCCTCGACGCCGTCGTCAACGTCGCCGGCATCACCCGACCCACCACCTTCGCCAGCGGGAGCGAGGAGGACTGGCTCGGCGTCCTGTCGGTCCACCTCGACGGCTACCTCAACGTGCTGCGCGCCGCCCTCCCGATCATGGCCGCGGCCGGCCACGGTCGGATCCTCGGCGTCACGTCGGGTTCGGGCTGGCGGGCGGCCGACACCGGCGCCTACGGCTGCGCCAAGCGGGCGGTCGCCGCACTCACCTGGCAGCTCGGCCCCCTCGCACCCCCGGGCGTGGTGGTCAACGCGATCTCGCCCATCGCCGTCACCCGCATGGTCACCGCCGCGCTCGAACGCACGCGGGCGGCGAGCGGCGGTGCGCGGGGCTCGGCCAGCGGCGGTCTCTCCCTCGGCTCCATGCCCGACCCCGAGGAGCTCGGGCCCTTGGGTGCCCATCTGGTATCGGACGGATTCTCGTGGTGTCGGGGCCAGGTGATCTTCGCCGGTGGGTCCGAGATCGCCGTGGTCGACCCGCCCCGGCTGATCGAGGTGGTGCGCAACGACCGCGTGCCCTCGCTGGCGCTCCTCCTCGACGCCGTCGTGCCCCAGGCGTTCGGCGCCGCCGAGGCCGAACAGGCCAGCGCCGGGGGCGGCAACCCTCGCTTCGGGTCGATCTTCGACGAGCCCATCGGGACCGAGCTCCTCCCGTCGGCAGTGGCATCGTGCGCGGTCGTCTCGGATCGACCCGAGCTGGCGGCGGCGGTGACGCACGCGCTCTCCGCCCGTGGGGTGCGGCCACACGTCGTCGCCGTCGACGACCCGCGTCCCACGTTCTCCGGTTCGGTCGCCGCGCTGCGCGCCACCGCCGAGTCCGCCGGACCGCTCGACGCCGTCGCGGTGGCGCTGTCGTCGGGGGCGTCGTCGGGCGTCGCGTCGAGCAGCTGGGAACGGGTGCTCGACGAGCACGCGGGCATCGTCGGGCACATCCGCACCGATGCGGCATGGGCCCGCGCCGTCGCCGATCATGCCGCTGACACCGGTCGACCGATGCGTCTGGTCACCCTGGTCGACGCCTCCGACAGCGGGGGACGAAGCCGGGCGCAGGCCGCGGCGCAGCACTCCCGGGCCGCGCAAAAGGGCACGCAGGAGCGGGTCGCGGCCTACACCGTGAGCCTGGAGGAGGGTCCCGAGGCGACGCCCGTGGGCGAGCTCGTCGCCCACCTGCTCTGCAGCCCCGACGCGACTGCGCTGTCCGGCGCCGAACTGGTGGCCGGTCCCGGCTGGTTCGGCCTGCGCCGCCATCCCCGCCCCGCGGGGGCCGTCAGCTTCGGTGGACCCACGCTGCCGGACTGGCTCGACGACACGCTCCGCCAGATCCTCGGAGCTCCCGCGGTCCACGGCCTCGCCGACGGAGCACACCGATGACGAAGGAGAACCCGTGAGCCCACGGCCCACCCGGGTGGTCGACGCCCACGTGCACCTCTGGGACCCTGCCCGCACCGACTGGTACCCGTACCTCTCGGGACAGCGCGACCTCGGCCTGGGTGACGTCACCGGTATGGCGAGACGCTTCGACGTGGCCGGCTACATGGCCGAGTCGGCCGGATGGAACGTCGAGAAGCTGGTCAACGTCGCCGCCGCCACCGACCGCTACTCGGTGGACGAGACCCTCGCCCTCGACGGCCAGGCCGACCACGACGGTCACCCCGATGCGATCGTCGGTGGCATCCCTCCGACCGACACGGCGGCCGAGGCCGTGGCCCTGCTCGACCGGCAGATGGCGGCGACGCGCTTTCGTGGCGTGCGTCCGATGGGACCCACCGCCGGCCCCCTCCCGGCCGACGAGGTGCTCCACGCGCTGCGCGAGCGCGACCTGTTGTTCGAGGTCATGGCCCACCCGGACCAGCTCCAGGACGTGGCCCGGCACCTGGAGGGCTTCACCGATCTCGTCGTGGTCGTGGAGCACGCCGGCTGGCCCCGATCCGACACCCACGAGGAGTTCGCCCTCTGGCAGACAGGTATGCGGGCACTCGCGGCGCTCGGCGACACCGTCGTGTGCAAGCTCTCCGGGCTCGCCATGCCACTGGGCAGCATGAGCATCGAGGCGTTCGCCCCGTGGATCGAGAGCACCATCGAGACCTTCGGCATCGACCGCTGCATGTTCGCCAGCAACTTCCCCGTCGACGGCATGCACGGCACGCTCGACGAGCTCTGGTCCACCTATTCGGCGCTCACCGCCGGGTTGGACGCCGCCGCCCGCGACAAGCTGTTCGCCACGAACGCCGAGCGGGTGTACCGCTGCTGACGTCGGCGCGTCGCGTGCGCCGGTTGGTCAGGACGGGGTCGACAGCAGGCGGTCGGCGATCCTGGCGCGGTGCCAGCTCGCCGAACCGCCCAGCACGTCGTTCTGCTTGGCTCGCTTGTAGAGCAGTTGGGCGTCGCAGTCCCAGGTGAAGCCCACCGCCCCGTGGAGCTGGATGTTCTCGCTGGTGATGGCCACTGCGCCCTCACCCATCGACGACTTGGCCGCGGCGGCGCTGCGGGCCCGGTCGGGGTCGTCCACGTCGGTCGCCCACGCGGCGAAGTGCACGCCGACCCGACCCATCTCGAGTCGGTGGAGCATGTCGACCAGCTTGTGCTGCACGACCTGGTGCGACGAGAGCGGCACGTCGAACTGCACCCGAGCACCCGTGTACTCGATGGCCATGGCCAGTGCGGCGTCGCCCACCCCGACGAGCTCGGCGGCCAGGGCGATCGCCGTGATGTCGGCCACGGCCCGCCAGATGGCGGTGTGGTCACCGCTCGGACCGACCGGCGTGGCGGCGGTTGCGTCGAGGGCGAGCCGGGCCACCCGTCGGGTGGGATCGAGGGTGGGCACCGGTTCCACCAGTGGCGCCTCGACCAGGAACGACCCCATCCCCTCCTGGGTGCGGGCGGCGACGATCACGCACTCGGCGCCGGCCCCGTCGAGCACCAGCGGCTTCAGCCCGTCGAGCACCCATCGTCCACCCGTCCGGGTGGCCCGCGTGCGCACCCGTTCCACCGGGTCACCGTGGCCCAGTTCCTCGAGTGCCACCGTTGCGGTCGTCGCCCCCGAGGCCAGCGCGGTGAGGAGATCGTCGAGACCGAGCAGGCGGGCCGCGGCGGTGGCGCACACCGCAGAGGAGAGGAAGGGCCCGGGCAGGGTGACGCGGCCCATCTCCTCGAGCACGACGACCGCGTCGACGAGCCCGAGACCCAGCCCGCCGAAGGCCTCGGGGACCAGCAGCGCGTTCCAGCCGAGCTCCACGGCCCGGGCCCACAGCGCGTCGAAGGCCTCGTCGTCGCCGTCGATCATCGCCCGGAGACGCCCGTCGTCGGCGTAGGCGGCGAGCACGCCGCGGACGCTGGCCCGCAGCGCGTCCTGTTCGTCGGAGAACGTGAAGTCCATCGCTCCTGAGGGCTCTCTTCCCGAGATCGTGGAGGCGAACCCTACCTGACACGGGTGTTACCTTCGCTCCATGGACTTCGCCTTCACGCCCGAGGACGAGGCGTTCCGCGACGAGCTGCGTGAATGGCTCGACCGCGAGCTCCCGCCCTTCCTCGAGAAGTGGGCGGCAGAGGACGGCGGTGCCGAGAGCACCTTCGACCGCACCCAGGAGCGGCGCAAGGACTGGCAACGTCGCCTCGACGAAGGACGCTGGGCGGCCATCAACTGGCCGAAGGAGTGGCACGGCAGAGAGGCCACCCCCGTGCAGAACGCCATCTACGCCGAGGAGATGGCCCGAGTGCGCACCCCGGGCATCTACAACACGAACGGCATCTGGCAGATCGGGCCCATGATCCTGCAGTGGGGCACCCCCGAGCAGCAACAGCAGTGGCTGCCCGGGATCCTCTCGGCGGCGGAGCACTGGTGTCAGGGCTTCAGCGAGCCCGAGGCCGGCTCGGACCTCGCCAACATGCGGACCATGGCCGTCCGCGACGGCGACGAGTACGTGGTCAACGGCCAGAAGACCTGGACCTCGTCGGCCCACATGGCCAAGTGGGGGCTGTTCCTCCTGCGCACCGACCCCACCGCGTTGTCGCGCGGGGCCAAGCACGAAGGGATCACGGCGTTCATCATCGACATGGAGACCCCGGGCATCGAGTGCCGACCGATCCAGGACATGACCGGCGACGTCATGCTCAACGAGGTCTTCTTCACCGACGCCCGCATCCCCGTGGGGCACCGCCTGGCCGGCGAAGACGAGGGCTGGAAGGTGGCCATGAGCACGCTCGGCCACGAGCGCGTCGGCACGGCGGGACTGTCGATCACGATGGCGTCCGACCTGCGCTCGATCGTGTCGCTCACCCGAACCCACAACCCCGACGCCCTGCGCGATCCCGAACTGCGCGAACGCATCGCCCGGCTCTCGACCGAGATCGAGTTGACCCGTCTCCTCAACTACAGGGCGCTCACCAAGATCATCAAGGGCCAACCCAACTGGCCCGAGGTCCCACTGGCCAAGCTGCAGTGGTCCTCGATCTCCCAGCTCATCGCCGAGCTGGCCGTCGATCTCCTCGGGCCGGCGGGCCTGCTGGCCCGGGGCGGGCCCGACACGGTCGACGCCGGCAAGTGGACCCGCAACTACTCCTGGCAGCGCTACACCTCGATCGGTGCCGGCGCCACCGAGATCCAGAAGAACATCCTGGCCAAGAAGGCCATCCGGGCGGCCCGGACGACATGACGGCGTCCGACGCGGTCGGGCCCGACGCGCCTCCGCCCGAGACCGTGGCGGCGCTGCTGGCGATCCGTGCCGACGACGACAGCATCGGGCTGCGGTGCGGTGACGAGCAGTGGACGTGGCGCGAGGCGGTGGGTCGCAGCCAGCGCGTCGCCGACTGGCTCCTCGCCGAGCGTCGGCCCGGCCCCTTCCACGTCGGGGTCCTCCTCGACAACACACCCACGTACCTGTTCGCCCTGTTCGGCGCCGCGCTCGCCGGCGCCGTCGTCGTCGGCATCAACCCCACCCGGCGCGGTGCCGAGCTGGCCCGCGACATCCGCCACACCGCATGCCAGCTGGTGCTCACCGACGAGGGCTACGGCCCGTTGCTCGACGGGCTCGATCTCGACGGGGTGCCCGTGGTGCGCATCGACGAGGGCGAGTGGCCGCCGGAGACCGAACCGAGGACCGACCGGGATCGGCTCGAGCCGGGGCCCGACGATCTCTTCGTGCTCATCTTCACCTCGGGATCCACCGGCGCCCCCAAGGCGGTGCGCATGACCCACGGGCGAGCGGCCCGCATGGCCTCGGGATCGACCTGGCTCGGCCGGGACGACGTCCTCTACTGCGCCATGCCCTTGTTCCACGGCAACGCCCTCAACGCGATCGTCTTCCCGGCGCTGGCGTCGGGGGCCACCATCGCCCTGCGACCCCGGTTCTCGGCCTCGCAGTTCATGCCCGACGTGCGGCGGTACCAGGCCACGTTCTTCAGCACGGTGGGGCGGGCTCTCTCCTACATCCTGGCCACGCCGCCGACCGACGAGGACACGGACCACCACGTGAAGTTCGCGCTGGCCCCCGAGTCGTCGCCGGCCGACATCCGTAGCTTCCGCGATCGCTTCGGCATCTCGTGCTTCGCCGGCTACGGCTCCAGTGAGAACGCCATCATCATGTCGCCGGTGCCGGGCATGCCCAAGGACGCGTTGGGGATGCCCCCCGAGGGCACCGACGCCGCCATCGTCGACCCCGACACCCTCGAGGAGTGCCCGCGCGCCCGCTTCGACGACGAGGGTCGACTCCTGAACGCCGCCGACGCCATCGGCGAGCTCGTCGGGCGCAACGTGGCGGACCGGTTCGAGGGCTACTACGACAACGCCGAAGCCGACGCGGAACGGACGAGGAACGGCTGGTACTGGTCGGGCGACCTCGGCTACCGCACCGAGGACGGCATCTTCTTCTTCGCCGGACGGGCGGGGGAGTGGCTGCGCGTCGACGCCGAGAACTTCGCCACCGCCCCGGTGGAGCGCATCCTCTCGCGCTACCCGCCGGCCCGTGCCGTCGCGGTGTACGCCGTCCCCGACGAGCGGACCGCCGACGACCAGGTCATGGCCTCGATCGAGCTGATCGAGGGCGAGTCCTTCGACCCCGTCGGCTTCGCCGAGTTCCTCGACGAGCAGGCCGACCTGGGGACCAAGTGGGCGCCGAGGTACGTGCGGCTCACCGCGCTTCCGGTGGGCGCCACCAACAAGGTGGACAAGCGGCCGCTCAAGGCCGAGCGCTGGTACACCGACGACCCCGTCTACTGGCGGGACACCCGCTCCGGCCCCTATCGGCGCTTCACCACCGACGACCTCGTCGCTCTCGAGGCCCGCTTCGCCGAGCACGGCCGCCGCATCGAACGCTGAAGGCCTTCGATCGCCTCTCGGGGAGACGGTCCCGATGATCGAGCGGTTCCACCACTCGGCCACCGATCGAGGTCGCCGGTGCCCCGCTGGGGTCGATGGCCGGTCGATGCGCAATGATCGGGTGTCGACGTCGACTTGTCGTGTGACGTCCAGGTACGAGGAGCCCACATGAGCGAGCAAGTTGCCCCCGACATCAACGACGGCGCCACCCGGTGTCCGGTCATGATCGGACCCAACGCCGCCAGCACGGCGGTCGGGTCGATGGCCAACCAGCACTGGTGGCCGAACCAGCTCAACCTGCGGGTCCTCCACCAGAACCCGCCCACGGCTGACCCCATGGGCGACGACTTCGACTACGCCGCGGAGTTCTCGACCCTCGACCTCGATGCGGTCAAGACCGACCTCACCGCCTTGATGACGTCGTCGCAGGACTGGTGGCCGGCGGACTACGGCCACTACGGCCCCTTCTTCATCCGCATGGCGTGGCACAGCGCCGGCACCTACCGCGTCGAGGACGGCCGCGGCGGTGCCTCGACGGGCACGCAGCGCTTCGCACCCCTCAACAGCTGGCCCGACAACGGCAACCTCGACAAGGCCCGCCAGCTCCTGTTGCCGATCAAGCGGAAGTACGGCCGCAGGCTCTCGTGGGCCGACCTGATGATCCTGGCGGGCAACGTCGCCCTCGAGTCCATGGGCTTCGAGACGTTCGGGTTCGGCGGTGGCCGCGAAGACGTGTGGGCGCCCGAGGAGGACATCTACTGGGGCCCCGAGACCACGTGGCTCGGCGACGAGCGCTACCACGGCGATCGCGAGCTCATGGACCCTCTCGGAGCGGTCCAGATGGGCCTGATCTACGTCAACCCCGAGGGTCCCAACGGGAACCCGGATCCGTTGGCGTCGGCCAGCGACATCCGTGACACCTTCGCCCGCATGGCCATGAACGACGAGGAGACCGTGGCCCTCGTGGCCGGTGGCCACACCTTCGGCAAGGCCCACGGGGCCGGCGACCCCGACCTGGTGGGTCCCGAGCCCGAAGGGGCTCCCCTCGAGCAGCAGGGCCTCGGCTGGAAGAACGCGCTCGGCTCGGGAAAGGGCGTCGACACCACCACCAGCGGGATCGAGGGAGCCTGGACCCCCACCCCGATCACATGGGACAACAGCTATCTCGACGTGCTGTTCGGCTACGAGTGGGAGCTCACGGAGAGCCCCGCCGGCGCCAAGCAGTGGACGCCCACGAATCCCGAGGCTCAGGGAACCGTCCCCGACGCCCACGATCCGTCGCGGACCCACGCACCCATGATGACCACCGCCGACATGGCGTTGCGGATGGACCCCATCTACGAACCGATCGCCCGACGGTTCCACGAGGACCCCGACGAGTTCGCCGACGTCTTCGCCCGTGCCTGGTTCAAGCTCTGCCACCGGGACATGGGTCCCGTCACCCGCTACCTCGGCCCGGAGGTGCCCACCGAAGAGCTGATCTGGCAGGACCCGGTTCCCGTCGTGGACCACGAGCTCATCGGCGACGACGACATCGCCGAACTGAAGGCCAGGGTGCTCGGCGCCGGCCTGACCATCTCCGAGCTCGTCGCCACGGCATGGGCCTCGGCGTCGACGTTCCGCAACAGCGACAAGCGCGGCGGCGCCAACGGGGCTCGTCTCCGCCTCGCCCCCCAGAACGACTGGGCCGTCAACAACCCGCCCGAGCTGCGGCGGATCCTGGCCGTGCTCGACGGAGTCCGCGAGGAGTTCAACGCCACCGGAGCGACCGTCTCGACCGCCGACCTGATCGTCCTCGGTGGGGTCGCCGCGGTCGAGGCCGCGGCCAAGGCCGCGGGACACGACGTCGCGGTTCCCTTCTCGCCGGGGCGCACCGATGCGACCCAGGAGCAGACCGACGTCGAGTCGTTCGCCGTGCTCGAGCCGACCGCCGACGGCTTCCGCAACCACCTGGGCAAGGGCCACACCCGCGCCGCCGAGGAGCTGCTGGTCGACCGGGCCCAGCTGTTGAACCTGAGCGCCCCCGAGATGACGGTCCTGGTCGGAGGGATGCGCGTGCTCGCCACCAACACCGACGGGTCCGCCCACGGGGTGTTCACCGAACGGCCCGAGGTCCTGAGCAACGACTTCTTCGTCAACCTCCTCGACATCGCGACGCAGTGGCAGCCGACCTCCGACGCCCAGGAGCTGTTCGAGGGCCGTGACCGCTCGACGGGCGAGCTCCGGTGGACGGCGACGCGATGCGATCTGGTCTTCGGGTCGAACTCCCAGCTCCGCGCTCTCGCCGAGGTCTACGGCTCCGACGACGCCGAGGCGAAGTTCGTGACAGCCTTCGTCGCGGCGTGGACCAAGGTGATGAACGTGGACATGTTCTGACCGGTCCGGCTCGGCCGGTCGTTCCCCGTGCGGCGTCCCCGTCGGCGGGACGACCCTGCTCCCATGGACCCTCAGTCGAAGACGAACGGGACCCTCTCGGGTCCTCGTACGAGGCTCGAGGGCAGGTATTCCGCCTCGCCCGCCTGGGCGAAGGTGGCCTGCCGGGCGTGGAGCTCCTCGAAGAGCACGCGGGCCTCCATCCGGGCCAGTGCCGCACCGAGGCAGAAGTGCTCGCCGAACCCGAAGGCCAGGTTGGGCACGCCCGGACGACGGCCCGGGTCGAACCGCGATGCCGTTGGGCCGAAGACCGCCTCGTCGCGGTTGCCCGAGGCGTAGAGCATCACCAGGTAGTCGCCCTCGTCGATGGGCATCCCGGCGATCCGGGTGTCGACGGTGGCGGTCCGGGCGAACTGCTGGATCGGGGTGACCCAACGCAGGCACTCCTCGACGGCGGTCGGGATCCGGGCGGTGTCGGCGTAGAGGGCGGCCAGGTCGTCGGGCCGTGCCGCGAACTCCATCAGCGCGCCGCTCATCAGGTGCCGTGTGGTCTCGTTCCCGGCGACGATCAGCGACATGTTGAACGTCACCAGCTCCGAGGCGCTCAGCTTCTGGCCGTCGACGTCGGCACCGATGAGCAGCGAGATGACGTCGTCGGCGGGGTGCGCAGCCTTGGCCTCGGCGAGCTCGGTGAGGAAGCCGACGAGCTCGCCGAGCGACGTCACGTCCTCGTCGGACAGCGACCCGCGCCCGTCGGAGGCGACGATGGTGGCGTCGGACCAACGCCGGAAGTCGGAACGGTCGGTGTCGGGCACGCCGAGCAGCTCGCAGATCACGAGCACCGGCAGCGGCGCGGTCAGCGCGTCGACGAGGTCGACCGCCTCACCGGGGGCGATGGCGTCGAGCAACTCGGCCGTGAGTGCCCGGACCCGGGGCTCGATCTGACCCACCGCCCGTGGGGTGAACGCCCGGTTCAGGATCTTGCGCCACGCGTTGTGCCGTGGCGGATCCATGTGCAGCAGCGACCCCTCGATGGTCATGCCTTCTCGTATCGGGTCGTTGACCAACACCCCACGGCCGGAGCAGAAGCGCTGCGGATCGGCGCTGATCTCCCGGATGTCGTCGTAGCGCGAGATCGCCTTCACGCCGGGAGCGAACTCGTGCACGGGGGCCTCGTGGCGCAGCCGGCTCAGGGCCTCGTAGTAGTCCGGCCGCAGGAAGAAGCCGGGCGTGGCGGGGTCGATGGCGAGCTGTTCGAGCGGGATCATGTCGACCGAAGGCTTACAGATCCGTCACAATGTGTAAACGGCAGCGAGAGAGGCTCACGCGATGGTCACGTCCCCCACGGCGAGGAACACCGCACCGGTCGGCGCCGTCGATCCGAGGACGCCATGCCTCATCGGATGGAGCCAGCACACCTGGCCCAAGTCCGCCACCGTCGACGCTCCGGAGCCGCTCGACATGTGGGATCTCGTGGCCCGCAGCGCCGCCGCGTCCACGAGGGCCGGGACCGACGTCCTCGCCCGGGTGGACAGCGCACAGATCGTCTACACGCAGAGCTGGCCCTACGACGATCCCGTGGGGCGCCTCGGTGATCGCCTCGGGATGACCCCTCGGCACCGCATCTACTCCGGCATCGGCGGCACCACCCCTCAGGTGCTCGTCCAGGATGCCGCCGCGGCGATCCTGGGAGGCGAGATCGAGCTCGCCCTCGTGACCAGCGCCGAATCCCTCGACACCGTCAGGAAGATCCGAAAGCGCGGCGAACGGCCGGCATGGAGCTTCCGCGACCCGGAGAAGAAGCCCTTCCCCTTCGAGGCCCCGTTCATCCCCGCCGAGGTGGACCACGAGGTCTTCCAGGCCTGGTTCACCTTCGCCATGTTCGACAACGCCCGCCGCGCCCACCGGAGGGTGGGGCTCGACGAGCACCGGCGGGATCTGGCCGAGGGTTGGCACCGCTTCTCGCAGGTGGCGGCCCGAAACCCCGAGGCCTGGTTCCCGGTCGAGCGCTCCGTCGACGAGATCCTGCACGTCACGCCCACGAACCGGATGATCGGCTACCCCTACACCAAGTACATGGTGGCGGTCATGGACGTCGACATGGCTGCGGCGCTGATCCTCTCGTCGCACGAGAAGGCCGATTCGCTCGGCGTGCCCGTCGATCAGCGGGTCTACCTCCGCGGCTGGGCGTACGCCACCGATCCGCAGGCCGTCGCCGCGCACGCCGACATGTGGCGCTCGCCGGCCATGGAGGCGACCTTCGGCGCAGCGTTCGGTGGGGCCGGCGTGGGTGCTCGACGACGTCGCCCACCTCGACCTCTACTCCTGCTTCGCCTCGTCGGTCGACTTCGCCCGCGATGCGCTGGGTCTCGGCGACGACGACCGCCGGGCGCTCACCGTCACCGGTGGCCTTCCCTACTTCGGGGGAGCGGGCAGCGGCTACATGACCCACTCCATCGCCTCGATGGCCGACGTGTTGCGGGGCGACCCGGGTTCCGTCGGCGCGGTGACCGGAGTGGGGATGCACATGACCAAGCACGTCGCCGGCGTCTACTCGACCACGCCCGGACCGGTCACGCCCCCCGACCCCTCGCGGATCCAGCGGGAGCTCGACGCCACCCCACGACCCGAGGTCGCGGGCGGGTACGACGGGCCGGCCACCGTGGCCGCGTACTCCATCGCCCACGACAAGGACGGTCCCGACGTTCGGGGTCGCCGTGGTGGATCTGCCCGGTGGGTCGGCCCGGGCCTACGCCCGGATCGTCGACCCGGGCCTCATGGCCGAAGCCGAGAGCGAAGAGCTCGTCGGTCGCTCCGGTCACCCTCACGACCGACGGGAAGGTCAACGTCGCTCGCTGGTGAGCGGTCGAGTCAGCGCGACGGGGCCCGCTCGATGCGCTGCGCGAGCAGGTCGAGGATCGGGTTGTCGGCGATCGGGAGCATCGGCGTTCGACCCCGACGTTCGCCGAGGTGGGCGATGCGGCTCATGATCGCCGTGGTGCGGACCATGGCCACCACCTCGTACCAGGCGAGGTCTCGGACCTGTCGGCCCGCCGCCGCCTCGTAGCGCCCGACCACGGCGTCGTCGTCGAGGAAGCCGGGCACGGTGCGGCCCATCAGAGCGTTCTGGGTGGCGTCGATCGAGGTCATCCACGCCAGGTCGTGCTCGGCTGCCCCCAGGGACGCCATCTCCCAGTCGAGGACCGCGACGAGCTCCGCGCCCTCGCCGAAGATCATGTTGCCGAGCCGGACGTCGCCCCACAGCAGCGAAGGTTCGGGCTCGCCGGCCGGCTGGTGGGCGCCGCACCAGTCGAGGGCGTCCTCCAACGCAGGGACGAGGACGGCCCCGTCTCCGTACCAGTCGAGGTAGCGCCGCCAGTACGACAGCTCCGAGGCGTTGTCCCGGCGGGGGACGACGGCATCGAGCCCGGCCGACCGCCAGTCGACGTCGTGGATGGCGGCGAGGGTGTCGACGTAGGTCGTGTGGACCCGCGTGTTGCGCTCCGGGTCGCCCTTCGTGAGGCGACGGTCGAGAGCAGGAGCCTCACCGAAGATCTCGCCGGCGAGCGCCGGCATCACCAGGAACGGCGTGCCCAGCCACGATGCGTCGGTCTCGGCCGTCGCCGGAACGGCCGTGGGCACCCCGGCGTCGGCCGCGGCCTGTTGCACCCGTGCCTGGAGTGCGAAGTCGTAGGTGGGGAAGATGGCCGGACCCCGCGGGGGAGCTTGAGGACGAGCCGTCGGTCGTCGCCGCCGGCCCCCGAGCGGCGGACGTCGACCAGGAGCGTCTCGCTGGAGAACCCGACCGTGGGGCGTTCGACGCCGGTGCACTCGTGGGTCGCCGGGCCGTCGGTGTGGTCGAGCCAGGCGACCAGACCGGCGAGGATGGCCTCGTCGCCGCGGTCTCCGGGCGATCCCACCTACCTGCCCTGCCAGACCGGGGGCCGCTTCTCGGCGAAGGCCCGCGGGCCCTCCTTGGCGTCCTCGGTCGAGAAGATCTCCGAGCTGATGGCGCTCTCGTTGCGGTAGGCGTCGCGCAGCGACATGCCCAGGCCCTCCAGCACGCTGCGCTTCGTCGCCTGCACGGCGAGAGGTGCGTTGACGGTGATGCGGCGGGCGTAGTCGTAGGCCGCGGCCAACAGCTCCTCGCGGGGCACCACGGCGTTGAGCAGCCCCATCTCCAGGGCTCGCTGGGCCGGGATCTGGTCGGCGCACAACAGGAACTCCATGGCCTGGGGGAACGGGATCTGGCGGGGGAGGCGCACGGTCGTCCCGCCGCCGGCGAACAGGCCCCGCTTGGGCTCCATCACGGCGAACGTCGCTTCCGGGCACGCCACCCTGATGTCGACCCCGCCCAGCATCTCCATCCCGCCGGCGGTGCACGGCCCGTTCACCGCGGCGATGATGGGCTTGTAGATCTTCGGTGCCGCGCAGGACGGCCTTCACGCCGTCGCTCAGCTTGTAGCCGTCGACCTCCTCGACACCACGTTCGTCCATCTCCTTGCGCAGTGCCGTGATCTGCGGGATGTAGGTCTTCAGGTCGGCGCCGCTGAAGAACGAGTCGCCCACTCCGGTCACGATGGCCACCCAGGCGTCGGGATCGTCGGCGAAGCGATCCCACGCCTCGCGGAGCAGCTTGAAGTGCTCGAGGTCGGCGGCGTTGCGCGACTCCGGTCGGTCGATCGTGATGAGGACGATGTGCTCGTCGTCGCGCTCGTAGTGGATCGGCACCGTGATCTCCTGGTGGTCGTCGGGGTGGTCAGGCGAACGAGGCTGCGGCGGTGAGACCCATCAAGGGGTGCTCGCCGACGACGTTGGACTGCATGGATCCGACCCCGGTCGAGCCGTCGTCGAGATCGGTGACCCGCACGATGCAGTCGCGGTGCTGGTGCAGCCAGGTGGCGACCTCGACGGTGTCGCAGCGTTCGACGTGCTCTCCGTCGACGTGGAGGTCGCCGCGCCACTCGCCGTGGTAGTGGCCGTCGAGGCCGCCGTAGAGGCCGGCGCCCAGGTGGAAGCCGGTGTCGGAGACCGGCTCCACGCGGTACCGGCGTTCGGCGCCGTCGGTCATCACGACCGTGATCGAGCCGCCGGTCAGGCGCCGGTTGTCGTCGCGGAACTCGAGCGCCGGGAACACGTCGCGGAACGTCTTCGTGCGCCCGTCGGGGAGCTCGATGGCCCCACGGGCACTGCCGGTCGACCACCCCGGACCCCGGTAGCTCTGGTAGTAGACGAAGAGGGTGAAGGGTCGCCCGTCGGGGCGGGTCATGGCCACGGGCATCCACACGAACATCCCCGCGGTGTCGGGAGGCATCGGCGTGGGTTCGAGGTCGGTGGGTGGCACCCCGATCCCGTAGCGGACACCCCACGATCGGTCCCGGGCGCCGACCCATCCCGAGGGATCGACGTGGACGGTGCTCCCCGTCGATCTCGACCCAGCCGCGAGCGACGCCGGCCTGGTGGAAGCGCATGATGTCGGCGTCGATGCGCGACCGGCTGCGGCTGATGTGGGTCTCGCGCTCCTCCATCATCGGCGGCGTGCGGCCCTCGATCTCGATGTCGAAGCGGATCGGGACGACGTCATTGGCGTCCAACCGGTAGCGGGTCCGCTGGAGCGCTTCGGTGACGTCGTAGGCGATCGGGCCGATCTCGTTGCGCTCGGTCTCGGGGCTCAGCCGGCGGCTGGCCCGGACCGCCCACTGTTCCGGTGCCCCGGCTCACCCCGGCGAAGCCGTCCATGACGTTGCGGTTGATGTACTTCCCGAGCCCGAAGGCGATGCTCACCGAGCCGTCGCCGCGCCGCGGCCATCGCCCAGATCTTCTCCGTCCAGGAACGGTCGGATTCCACGACCCTCGAGAAGGTGTCGACGATCTGATGGTTGAGCGTCTCGTCGGCGGGCCCCAATGGGCCGGGCTTCGTCATGCGGGCGTCCTCGTCCTCGATCGATCCGAGCGTTACAGCTGATGGATGGACTGTAAAGCGACCTGACCTACGATGCCGCGATGGCAGATGTGGCGCCCGCGGAGTCGACCCGGACGCGTCTGCTCGAGGCGACGAAGGCCGCGGTCGCCCACTCCGGCCCGAGGAAGGTGAGCCTGTCGGATGTCGCCTCCCTCGCCGGGGTGTCGAGGCCCACGCTGTACCGGTACTTCGCCTCCAAGGACGAGTTGCTCGTCGCGTTGGCCACCTACGAGAAGGAACGCTTCGAGACGCTGCTGGCGAAGGCGCTCGACGGACTGACCGGCGCCGCCCGACTCGACCGGGGGATGCGCTTCATCATCGAGTTCCAGCGCGACTACCCCACGCGGGGGCTCGTGGTGGTCGAGCCGGCGTTCGTGCTCGATCAGCTCGGCCGGACCCTGCGCACCATGGCGGCGTCACTCGCCCCCCTCTTCCAGGAGGTGGGCCCGGCCGACGGCGCGGGAGTGGCGACGCCGGCCGACAAGGCGGACCTCGTCGTGCGCATCGCCCTGAGCCACTTCCTCATCCAGGGCGACGACGACCAGCTCCTGCGCGAGCTGCGCCACGCCGCCGGACTCGGCGGCCGGGCGTCGTGAGGCGCCCCAGGCGCGTCTCACGCAACGTCCGGGCGTGAGCTCGATGTGCGCCTGCGCCCGGGCGCCCCCGGGCGCGCACGGGGCTCTCCAGGGTGAGCGCGATCGTGAGGTCGCGCCGGGCCAGGAGGCGTCAGGACGAGGCGTCGGCGCTCGGCCCGAGACGTTCGATGGCTGCGGTGCCGATCAACTCGACCACGACGCCGTCGGGATCGGTCACCGTCGCCATGGTGATCCCCTGGGTCTCGATGATCCGGGGTGCTCCGCCGAGACCGAGCCCCGCGAGTCGGCGCAGGGTGCTGTCGACGTCGGTCATGATCGACAGGAGAAGGAAGCCGTGGCCCAATGCTTCCGCCTCGGTTCCCGCAGCCGCATCGAGACCCAGGTCGACCAGTTCGACGATGCCGCTGTCCATGCCGCCCGCCTGGCCGAGGAAGACCGAGCGCAGCGACCTCGACGGCGCCCGCAGCAGCGTGGGCCAGTCGCCGGCGAACTGCTCGTCCATCAGGATCTCGAAGCCGAGCCCGTCACGCCAGAACCGCAGGCTCTCGTCGATGTCGCGGGCGCAGATGGCCGAATGATGGATGACCGTCACGATGTTCCCCCGCTGCAGAGCCGAGCCCTCGTCGTCCTCGATGGTCCCACGCATCGATCGTCGACGTGTCGGGCGAGCGATGATGGACGTCGTCAGGTCGTCTGACGGCGGGGAGGGCCATGAGCGCACGAGGGAAGACGGTGATCGTCGGAGGCGCCAGCGGCATCGGCGCGGCCGTGGCGGCGCGGTGTCGAGCCGGCGGTGCGGAGGTCGTCGTCTGGGACCGGGCGGGCGAGTGCGACGTGACCTGCGACATCGCCGACCCGGCGCAGGTCGAGGTCGCCGCCGCCGAGACGTTGCAGCGCCTCGGCATCCCCGACACGGTCACGATCACCGCCGGTGTCGGCCACAGCGGACTGCTCGCCGAGATTTCCGTCGACGAGTGGGACGAGGTGATGGCCGTCAACACCAGGGGCGTGTGGCTGGCCATGCGGTCGTTCGCCGGACCGATGGCGTCGGTCGGCGGAGGATCCATCGTGGTCGTCTCGAGCGTGAGCGGACACCTCGTCGATCGCTCGATGGGGCTCTACTGCGCGTCGAAGGCGGCCCTCGACATGGTCGTGAAGGTCGCGGCCACAGAGTGGGCGCCGTCCGTCCGGGTCAACGCCGTCGCCCCGGGCGTGACCGACACGCCGATGCTCGGTCGTGCACCTCGCACCGGCGAGTGGCTCCAGGGCGTCGTGGACCGGACGGCGCTCGGTCGCCTCGGGACGGCCGAGGACATCGCCGAGGCCGTGGCCGGGGTGCACGCCATGCGCTGGGTCACCGGCCAGATCCTCGACTGTGACGGCGGCCTGTCGCTCCAGAGTCCCATCGACTCGTTCCGACACGACCCGCGTGGGCCGGCTCGGGCGGCTGACGGTCAGCGGGCAGACCGTGCCGGTCAGGTGCCGGTGAACTTCGGCTCGCGCTTCTCCAGGAAGGCCCTGGGCCCCTCGGCGGCGTCGGCCGAGGTCATGACCCTGCCGCCCTCGGCCATCTCGATCCCGAAGGCGTCGGCTTCGGGCATGGCCTCGGTCTGGCGCAGCGTGGCCAGGATTCCCTTCACGGCGAGTGGTCCGTTGCGGGCGATCCGGTCGGCGATCTCGAGCGCCTTGGCGAGCGCTTCGCCATCGGGCACCACGTGGTTGACCAACCCCAGTTCGTAGGCGCGTGCGGCGGGGATGTCCTCGCCCGTCAACAACATCTCGGCGGCCACGGCGTAGCTGACCTGGCGACGCAACCGCACGGCCGACCCCGCCATGGGGAAGAGCCCCCGTTGGACCTCGGTCACACCGAACACCGCGGACTCGCCGGCGACGCGGATGTCGGTGCCCTGGAGGATCTCGGTGCCACCGGCGCGAGCGAAGCCCTCCGCGGCGAGGACGACCGGCTTGGTCGGGCGGTAGGTCTTGAGCCACCCGCCGAGGATGACCTCGGGTTGATCCTTGAAGCGCTGCAGCCACTCGTTGTCCACGACGCCGGACCGGAGCCGGCCGATCTCGGCGAGGTCCATCCCGGCGCAGAAGGTGTCGCCCTTCCCGGTGAGGACGGCCACCCGGAGGTCCTCGTCGGTGTCGAGGCGCACCCAGGCGTCGTACAGACGGCACAGCACCTCGGCGTTCGCGGCGTTCTTCTTCTCGGGACGGTTGATCGTGACGACGAGGATCGGCCCGTCGGCCTCCACGAGCACCAGCGGTTCGGACATCGGTCGGTTCCCCTCGTCAGCAGCGTCGCCCGACCCGAACGGGCCGAGCCGGACTACGAGTAGCCGATCGGCGAGTCCCTTGTCGACTCCGTGGGAGCCGTAGCCCGCGGCCTAGGCCGAACGCCCACGGCGTGCCCGAACCGCGGAGGCGAGGTCGAGCAGAGCGACGAGGTCGAGGGCCTCCTCCATGGCCCTCTCGGCCATCGCGGAGTGGTGGTCGTGCTCGGCCATGAGCTCGCGGGCTCTGGCCGCGACGGCGTCGAGATCGTTCAGATCGTCGAGGTCGAAGTCGGCGGCGACGAGGGGGCGGGACATGGTTGCGGTGGCCATGGCCCCATCGTGAAGGTCTCGCGGGGTGGCGTCCGTGCCCGTGGACACGCAAGGTGCGTGTCGGGGCCGACACAGCGGCGGTCGCGTGCGTGTGCGAGCACAACTGGTGCGCGGGAACCTGCGTCCGGTCTCCGAGGCCAGGCTGTTGCGCCTCGGATCCACCGGCGCCGAACCCTCAACGCGGGGGTCGCCACATGGGCCACATCGGCGGGCTGCCGTCGACGGTGAACTCGGCCAGCACCTCGAAGCCGTGGCGTTCGTACAGCACGCGGCTGCGGTTCGACGAGGCTTCCAGATAGGCCGGTTGTCGCTCTGCGTCGACCTTGGCGAGCGTGTGGGCCAGCAGCTCGCCACCGAGACCACGGCCCTGGGCCGACGGCCGCACCCCGATGGCCATCAGGTACCAGTGTGGATCGGTCGGGTGGTGTTCGCCCATGGCCACGCCGAGCAGGCCGAGCCGCTCCATCTGCCCCTCGAGAGCAGCGGCGAAGGCCTCACCGTGCTCGATCCAGAACTCGTCGTCGGGTGGCGTCCCCGGCGGCTGCCAGAGCGCCACGGCGTCATCGGCCAGGACGCTCTCGCCGTAGGCGAGGTACTGGTGCTCGGCCAGGAAGCCGAACATCGCCTGCAGGCATCGGGGTCGGGTCATCGGATCGGGGAAGACCCAGGAGAACACAGGGTCGTCGCCGAACGCATCTGCGAGCACGGCTGCCGCGGTCGCATGGTCGTCGGTCGTCGCGGTGCGCAGTGGAGCCATCGGGGAAGTCTCCCAGGCGGCGGCGTGACGTCGCGGCGCAGATCCGACCAGGTGCCGAGGCGAGGGCGGGAACGAGGCCCCTAGTCTGCCGCCCATGAGCGATCCTGGTCCGCAGCTGCAGCCGTACGCCCCATCTCGTCGGTCCGTCCCGATCGACGCTCGCATCACCGGCGGCGAGAACCGATGACCCAGGATCCGTCGGTCGGCCCGATGTCCGGGCTGAAGGTGCTCGACATCTCCATCGCCCTCACCGGGCCCTACGCCGCCGCCCTCCTCGCCGACCAGGGAGCGGAGGTCATCAAGGTGGAGCGGCCGGGCATCGGCGACATCGCCCGGTGGGTCGGCGTGGCGGTGAACGGCATGAGCTCCCTCTTCCTGGTGTGCAACCGCGGCAAGCGGTCGATCGCCGTCGACATGCAGACCCCACAGGGGGCCGAGATCATCCTGCGTCTCGCCGCCGAATCCGACGTGGTGATCCAGAACTTCCGCCCTGGGGTGCTCGATCGCCTCGGACTCGGCTACGAGCACGTGCGAGCCGTGAACCCGGAGGTGATCTACACCTCGCTCTCGGGATTCGGTTCCGAGGGCCCCTACCGCGATCGCAGCGCCTATGACACCGTCATCCAGGCGTACGGCGGCTTCGCCGCCAATCAGGCCGACCCCGAGGCCGGAGTGCCGACCTTCCTCCACCAGACCGCGGCCGACAAGGTCACCGCTCTCTACGCCACCCAAGCCATCACAGCGGCGCTGTACGCCCGATCCGCCGGCCGCGGCGGTCAGCACGTCGAGCTCTCGATGACCGACGCCGTGGTGTCGTTCCTGTGGGCCGACTCCGCGGGCAACGAGGTCCTCGTCGAGTCCGACAACTCCCAGCACTCGAGCTTCGTGGCCGGCTTCCAACCGATGCGCTTCCTCGACGGCTGGGGGATCGTGACGCCCACGGCGGACCACGACTTCTCCGGCATGTGCAAGGCCCTCGACGTGTCCGGATACGACGACCCCCGTGTCGCCACGGTCGGAGAACGGATCAAGAACCGTGACCTGGTCGAGCCGCTGATGGACATGGCCTACGCCCACGCGGCCAACCTCACGATGGCCGAGGCGACCGAGCGATTCGAGGCCGAACGGGTGCCCTTCGCCATGATCCTCAGTCCCGACGAGCTCACCCGTGACCCGCACGCAATGGCCATCGGACTCTTCGTCGAGGCCGAACACCATGTGGTCGGGACGGACGCGCCTACCGCGCCATCCGGCGCAGTTCGCAGGCACGCCGGCCACCCTCACCGGGTCGTCGCCGGCGCTCGGTGAGCACACCGACGAGATCCTGACGGAGCTGGGGATGGGCGACCGGCTGGCCGAACTCCGAGGCGCCGCCGTGGTCGCCTGACCGACGGCGTCCGGTGCGGGCCGTGACGTCACCGGGGGGCTGGCTAGGGTTCACCGCGGCGCCGGGTGCGCCGACCGAGGGGGGCACCGGTGAGATCACGTCGGGGAGTGTTGGCGGGCCTGGTGCTCGTCGCGGGTCTGGTCGCAGCCGCGTGTTCCGGCGATGGGGCCACCACCGCGACGGTGCCCACGACCTCGGCGCCCGACAGCGTCGCCGTGGGGATCCGCACCCAGCGCATCGTGAGTGACGCCACCCCGCTCGTCGGCGGCGACGCCGACGGCGGACGCGAACTGCTCACCACGATCTTCTACCCGGCGAACGGGTCCCCGGCCGAGGAGCCGGTGCCCGACGCCGCTCCCGACCGCGCCGACGGGCCGTACCCGCTCATCGTCTTCTCTCACGGCCTGGGAGGCTCCCCCGAGTACGCGGCGGCCATGCTCACCTCGTGGGCCGCCGCCGGGTACGTCGTCGCTGCGCCGGCGTTCCCCGGGACCACCACGAACGCGGCCGGGGGCGTCGACCCCGGTGACTACGCCAACCAACCGGGCGACGTCACCGCCGTGATCAGCGCGGTGCTCGACGGCTCGGAGGCCTCCGACGGTGCCCTCTCCGGTCTCGTCGACCCCGGCAGCGTCGGGGTGGCCGGACATTCGCTCGGCGGCATCACCACCCTCGGGGTGTCGTCGAACTCGTGCTGTCAGGACGACCGGATCGGTGCCGCAGTCGTCATGGCCGGCGACCCCCTCACCTTTCCGGGTGGCACGTTCGAGTACGACAAGGCGCCGCCGCTGCTCCTCGTGCACGGGACCGACGACGACCTCGTGACCTACGAGGCCAGTGTCGACGTGTTCAACGAGGCCTCGCCTCCGAAGGGACTCCTGACCATCGACGGCGGCGACCACGGGTCTCCGCTCGACCCGTCGGGGCCGGGGTTCGAGGTCATCGTGACGACGACCACGGATTTCTTCGACGGGTACCTGAAGGGTGACGACGCGGCGATCGAAGCTCTCCAGAGCGACGGCGACACCGACGTCACCAGCCTGGTCTTCGCTGCCGAGCCGGGCACCGTCGTCACCGTCCCCACCGGCCCGGACGAGCCCGCCCGCGACCTCGCCGCCACGGTCACCCCCGACACGGGGTTGGTCGGTGGGCAGGAGGTGACCGTGTCCTGGAGCGGGTTCACCCCGGGGAACACCATCAACATCGTCCAGTGCTCCAACCGGGTCGCCGGGGACGCCAGCGCATGCGATCTGCGCACGGGGAAGGTGCTGCAGCCCAATCCCACGGGGAGCGGCTCGCTGCCCCTGGAGATCGTCGTCGGTCCCGTCGGCACGGGAGTCTGCGACGCGACCACGTCCGACTGCCAGATCGTCCTCAACGACGGCGGCTCGCTCGATCCCGCCGCCAGCGTGCGTGTCTCGATCTCGTTCGCCCCGTGACGTCGTACGTCGGTCGACGCACGACGATGCCCGTGGGCCGACGATGGCAGGGTCGGTCGCGACCCGCGGGCGATGGCAGGCCCGACGGGCGACTGCGCCACCGGGCGAGGGCATCGTTACCGTGGGGACATGCGCAGCCGAAAGCCCTTCCTGATCCTGCTCGTCGCGGGACTGCTCGTCGCGGGAGCGGCTTGCGGCTCCAGCGACGAGGCCGCAACCGACGCCGACGCGTCGAGCGAGGCCGTGGCGAACGGCTCGATCACCTTGTTGAGCCCCGACGACTTCGAGGCCTTCATCGAGGCACAGCCCGATGTCCCAGTCGTCAACACCCACATCCCCTACGAGGGCCACATCGCCGGAACGGACAGCTTCGTGGCCTTCGACGAGATCGCCGACTGGGACGGGCTGCCGGAGGACCTCGATGCGCCGATCGTCCTCTACTGCCGGTCCGGGAACATGTCGGCCGACGCCAGCGCCACCCTGGTAGGGCTCGGCTACACGAACGTCATCGACCTCGAGGGTGGCATGAACGCCTGGACGGCGGCAGGCAAGGCGCTGCGCACCGTGATGCCCGAGACCTGATCGCAGTCGACGTCGGTCGGACGCGGCACTCCGTCGAACGGGTCGTGTCGGGTGCGTCCGGGTGTCATCGACCGCGGTCGGAGCGGCTCGTTCCCGCCGCAGCGGGGTGGACGAGCGGATGGCCGGCGAGTGTCAGCCCGCGACGGTGCTGCGCCCCTTCGTCACCTCGACGCCCTCCATGCCCCCTTCGGCGCGCCAGGCCTTCAGGTGGGCGGCGTAGTCGATGATGCTGCCGAGGTAGGCCAGGTTGCGGGCCGACTTCTCGTTCATCGACTGCTCGGAGTTCATGTAGCCGGGGGTGCAGGTCGCGTTGTAGGCGGCGACCCCGGCCACGGTGCCGTACAGCACCATCAGCCACTCTTCCTCGGCCTCGGTGGTGGCCTCGACGGTGACGATGTCCTCGCGCTCGCACTCGTCGATGATCGATGCGACGTGCTCGGACGTCTCGGACAGGTAGTGCACGAAGTTGGTGCCCCAGCCACCCTGGACCGTGCTGATCATCAACATGTTCGGGAAGCCGTGGGCGAGCACGCCGTGCAGCGTGTGAGGCCCGTCGGACCACGCCTCGCTCAGCGCCAACCCGTCGCGACCCTTCGGATCGAAACCGAGGCGGTGGTCGTAGTCGGTGGTCACCTCGAAGCCGGACGCGTAGATCAACAGGTCGAGCGGGTACTCGACGTCGTCGACCACCGGCCCCGCCGGGGCGATGCGCTGCACGCCCTTCCCTTCGGTGTCGACGAGGTGGACGTTCGGTCGGTTGAACGCCGGCAGGTACTCGTCGTGGAAGCACGGCCGCTTGCACCACTGCCCGTACCAGGGCATGAGTCGCTCCGCGGTGTCGGGATCGTCGACGAGATCCTTGATGCGGGCCCGCACACCGTTCATGTTCTCGAAGTCGATCTGCTCCAGTTGCGCCGCCTCCTCCTCGGATTCAGGAGACTTCTTCACGTCGACCCACATCATCTCGGTCCAGGCGTCCTGCACCAGATCGACCTCGGGCTGTGCGCCCATGACCGCGTTCGTGAAGTTCTCGACGCGCTCCCACTGCCATCCCGGCTCGAGGCTCTTGAACCACTCCTCGTCGGTGGGCTTGTTGCCCCGCCACCCCACGGTCGAGGGCGTGCGCTGGAACACGTAGACCTCTTTGGCCGATTCGGCGAGCTTGGGCACGACCTGGACCGCAGTCGCACCGGTGCCGATGATGCCGACCCGCTTGTCGGCGAGGTTGACCATGGGCTCGAAGGCGCTGCCCCCCGTGTAGTCGTAGTCCCACCGACTGGTGTGGAAGGCCTTGCCCTCGAAGGTCTCGATGCCCTCGATACCCGGCAACTTGGCCTTGCTGAGGATGCCTCCCGCGATGACGAAGAACCGGCTCGACAGCTGGTCGCCGCGGCTGGTGGTGATGAGCCAGCGCTGGGTGTCGTCGTTCCACTCCGCCGAGGCGATCTCGGTCTGGAACAGAGCGGCGCGGTAGAGGTCGAAGGTGCGGCCCAGGAGCTGGCAGTAGGCGAAGATCTCCGGCGCCTTGGCGTACTTCTCGGTGGGCATGTAGCCCGTCTCCTCGAGCAGCGGGAGGTAGACGTAGGACTCCACGTCGCAGGCCGCGCCCGGATAGCGGTTCCAGTACCAGGTGCCGCCGAAGTCACCCGCCTTCTCGACGATCCGGAAGTCGGTCACACCCTTCTTGGTGAGGTTGATGCCCGCCAGCATGCCGCCGAAGCCACCGCCGACGATGACGGCTTCGGTCTCCTCGACGATGGGGTCACGGCTGAACCCGGGCTCCACGTAGGGGTCCCGGTCGAACTCCTCGTCGACCGCGCCGGGCTCGCGGTACTGGGCGAGGCCCCCGCCACCCATCCGCTTGTCCCGTTCGATGCGGTACTTCTCGCGGAGCTCCTCGATGGACAGCTCGGCTCCAGTGGCAAGGCTCATGGGGTCGGCCTCTCCCTCGTGGTTGTAATAGGAGGCATTAGTACGCGCTCGAAGCTATCACGTGTCGTACCGGCGTGTCGGGCTGCAACCGGCCCGGTGGGACCGTCACGGCCCGGTGCGCGCCGGGAGTGCGATCCGGGTGAAAGAGCCGTCGATCGCGCCGGGGACCATGGACCTTCGCCGACGCGCACACCACCATCGCTACCCTCGGCCCATGGAGCCCACCGCGTCGCAGTCCTTCGCCCTCCTCGCCCTCGACCCGAAGTCGGGCAAGGTCGACAGCCGGGCCCATCTCGGAATCCGCAACGCCCTGGCGGGCACCCTGCTCGTCGATCTCCTCACCGCCGGTTCGGTCGAGGTCGACGACGACGACAAGGTGACAGCGACCGACACCGTGCCCCGCCTCGGCCCGACGGCCGAGGCTGCATGGGAGGCGATCCGTGAACGGGACAAGAAGCGGAGCATCAAGTTCTGGGTCACGAAACCGACGAAGCTCGCAGGGGGCCTCCCCGGCGCGGTCTACGACGAGCTCGTGTCCGAGGCGGTGCTCCGTGACAAGGGTCGGCGCAACGCATTGAGCCAGCATCGGTACCAGATCACGGCGCCCGGCACACGCGACGCCTGCGTCGACCGATTGGGCGCGGTGCTCGACGGTCGTGCGGCCGCGGCGCCGGGGGACCTCGTGCAGCTGGCGCTGCTTCCCGCCTGCGAGCTGACCCGAGCCGTCTTCGGCAAAGGGGGGCGACGGGCGACCGAGGCTCGCATCAAGAGCCTCGTCGCCGACGATTCCCCCGAGGCCGACGTGGCCGGGCAGGTGGCCCGAACCGTCGCCTCCTACACCGCGGGCATCATCACCGCCGTCGTCGTCGGCGCCGCGGCCGGCTCGAACTGAGCGTCACGGGGAGGCGGGCCCTGTCCCATCGCAGGGTCCGGGTCATGTGGTGCGCGGCGGAACCGGGGAACCCTGCGTGTGCGTGGCGATGCCGGGGACGAGCGGGGTCTCCCCGCAGCCGGGCTTCGCCGCCCTCACGGTCGACCGGTACGGCCGGCCAGCGCGCGCGGGTCGACCACGGTGATGCGTCCGCGACCGAGCGAGACGATGCCCTCGGCCGACGCCGCCGTGAGCGCCCGGTTCGCCGTCGGGCGGGTCGTCCCCGCCATCGCCCCCAGGTCCTCCTGGCTGATGGTCACGACGGTGCCGTCGCCCTCGACGATGCCGATCCTGGTGCACAGCTCCTCGAGGCGCCGCAGGACCCGCACGTCGGCGGGAACGTAGAGGGCCTCGAGCACGTACCCGATGAGCCGCTGTTGCTGGCGGGCCAGCATCCCGGTGAGGAACCGCTCCAAGCGCGGCTCGGTCTCGCGGAGCTGCTCGACATCGCTCCACGGCAGCGAGCGGGTCTGCACGGGCCCGAGGGCCGTGGCGGTGCCGACGTGCCGTCGTCCGGGCGTCAGCAGACCGCTGATGGCGAGCAGCTCGCCGCGGCCGACGACGTCGAGGATCACCTCGTCCCCCAGAGGAGTCGAGATCCGCACGAGCGCGTGGCCCTTGTCGACGAGGTGGATCGCATCGCCCGGATCGCCGTCGCGGTAGATCACCTCGCCACGACCGAACCGTCGACGACGCATGCGGCGGACGAGGTCGTCCCGCGTTCCCTCGTCGACCACGTCGAGGAGTGACTCGTCGCCGCTCATGACCCGCCGAGTGTAGGGACGCCCCAGGGGCGAGGGGAGTGTGCGCGTCGACACGCCCGTTCCGTGCCGGTGGCCACGGAACGGCCGGACGACGAGGAGGACCCTGGTCGTCGCGCCAACAGGGTGCGAAACGAGCCGCTCGATGCCGCATGTCGGGGGCATCGGGTCACGTCCACCTGGCGGGAACCAGGATCGATGGCCCCGGTCGGCGGACCGGGGCCATCGAGGTCGCTCTCGGCGCCGAGCCGCGACGGCCCACTACCGTGGGAGCGCGTCGTCGGCGGCACGGGCCCCAGGAGCACGGATCGTCGGATCGCCCGGGGGGCGAGTCCATGTCGCGGCCGCGTGCGGCCGACCGGCGGGGGCGACGGAGGACCGCTTGCAGGCCACCGAACCGGAGGACGTCGTGACCACCCACCCGAGAGACGAGATCGAAGCCGCATTCGCCGAGTTCCGCCGGCGGGGGGTCGAGACCCACGACTGGCCGGCCTGGTCGCAGATGTTCACCGAGGACGCGCTCTACGAAGAGCACAACCTGGGCGTCTTCCACGGGCAGGCCGAGATCGAGCGCTGGATCGTCGAGTGCATGGCCGACTTCCCGGCGATGACCCTCTGGATCGAGTGGTACGCCATCGAGGGCAACCGGGTCAGCTTCTACATCTGGAACAACCTGCCCGACCCGACGGGTGAAGGTCGCCGCTTCGGCTTCCCGAACACCACGTTCCTCGAGTACGCCGGCGACGGGAAGTTCAGCTTCGAGGGCGACTACTACAACCCGGCCGACGCCGAACGGGTCTTCCGGGAGTGGCTGGCGGCCGGTGGGCGTCGGGGAACGCCGCAGGACCGCTCGCTGCAGGGCATCGACGGTTGGTCGCCCCCGGTCCCGACCCCAGCCTTCCCCCGCGAGGAGATCGAAGAGGAGTTCGCGAAGTACCGCGAGCGCGGCGCGCTCGCCGTGGCCACCGGCGACTGGAACCAGTGGGCCGACCAGTTCACCGACGACGCCGAGTACCGCGAGCACCACTACGGCTACTTCCGAGGCCAGAAAGAGATCCGGGACTGGATCAACGGGGTGATGCAGCCGTTCCCGACGATGGAGTTCCCTGTCTCCTACTCCGTGGTCGACGGCAACCGGGTGAGCGCGTTGATTCCGAACATCCTCCCGGCCCCCGAGGGCGACGACGGCTACTACGGCTTCGACGTCAACACCATCCTCCACTACGCCGGCCACGGGAAGTGGAGCTACGAGGAGGACGTGTACTCCCCGGCCGAGGCCAACGAGGTCATCCGCCGTTGGATCGCCGCCGGGGGCGTGATCCCCAGCTGAGGCGCGATCAGCTCGCGGCGTGGGCCACTTCCACGGGAACGCCGTTGACCGCAGCGTTGCCCGACGGCTCGTCGATGAAGTGACCCGGGATCAAGACGTTGGTGTTGGGCCCCGGTCGTTCGTTGGCGACCGCCGAGCGGGTACCGGACTGCCCGTGGCCGAACCCATGGGGAAGGCTCACGACCCCGCGGCAGAGCTCGTCACTGACCTCCACCGTCGCGAGCACCGAGCCCGCCTCGCTCGTCACCCGAGCCCGATCACCCGAGACCAGGCCCCGCGTTCCGGCGTCGTCCGGATGGACCAACAGCGTGGACCGATCCCGACCCCGCATCAGTGCCGGGAGGTTGTGCATCCACGAGTTGTTCGATCGCACGTGACGGCGTCCGATCAGCAGGAGGGGCGGTCGCGGCGCCGCCATCCGGGTCCGGAGCCGGTCGAGGTCACCGAGGATGTCGTCGTGGGCCAGTTCGATGTCTCCCGACGCCGTCCGCAGGACGTCGTCGATGGGTGACGACGACGGGCCGTAGTCGACGCCGTGCGGGAACGCCTTCAGGCGCTCGAGGGTGAGGCCCTCGGGGGCCTCGCCGTACCGGTCCCCCCACGGTCCCATTCGCAGGGTCAGGTCGGCGATCCGGTCCGGTCCGCTCAACTCTCCGGTGTCGACCGCGCCCGCGTCGACGCCGTGGCGAGCGGCTCTGGCGATGAACCACTCGTCGTCGAGCGCCTCGACATCGACCGCGTTCGCAGGCGTGCCGCCGAGGATGGCGCCGAGGCGCAGCAGGATCTCCCATTCAGCGGGTCGGTCGCCGGGATCGAAGACCGGTGGCGACCATCGCGCCACACCGCGGAGGGCGAAGCTCCACAGCGCCTCGTCGCAGTGCGGCTGTTCGAGGAACGACAGTCCGGGCAGGATGACGTGGGCGTGCCGCGTCGTCTCGTTCAGGTAGTTGTCGATGCTGATCATCGCTTCGAGCATCGACAACGCGGCGTCGAGCCTTCCGGCGTCGGGGGCGGAGAGCGCAGGATTCCCGGCGATGGTGATGAGGCCCTTGATCTGGCCGTCACCCGGGGTGTCGATCTCTTCGGCGAGGCACGACAGCGGAGCCTGGCCGAGCACCTCGGGTGCCCCGCGCACCCGCGTGTGCCACCGACCGGTGCGCACCGGACCTCGCCGCCGGGCCGTCGACGAGAGGGTCGCGATCGCCGGGCGGGGGAACAACGCCCCGCCCTCGACGGCGAAGTTGCCGGTCAGGATGTTCACCACCTCCACCAGCCACGACGCGAGCGTGCCGAACTCCTGGGTGCACAACCCGATGCGTCCGTACACCACCGCTCGCCGGGCACCGGAGATCTCGTGGGCGAGGCCCCGGATCCGGTCGGCGTCGACGCCGCACCATGCCGCGACGGTCTCCGGGGAGAACGTGCGAGCGGCCTCGAGGACAGGGTCCAATCCTCTGACCCGGCCCTCGACGGCGCCGAGATCGATCAATCCGTCCTCGTCGAGCACGGCCACCACGGCGAGCAGCAGTGCGGCATCGGTTCCCGGCACGATGGGGAGCCACTCGTCGGCGCGGTCCGCGGTGCCCGTCCGGCGCGGGTCGACCACGATGGTGCGCCCACCCCGGTCGCGGATGCGGCCGAGCTCGCCCACGAGATCGGGGTAGGACAGGATCGATCCGTTGGAGGCGTGCGGATTCGCGCCCATCATCACGAGCAGGTCGGTGTTGGCGACGTCGGGGATGGGGATGCTCCACGTGCCGCCGTAGAGCTGGGCGCACACCAGGTTCTTGGGCCACTGGTCCACCGTCCCCGCCGACCAGGTGACCCGCATGGCGCCGAGCCCGGGCACCGCACCCGAGTACCGGCTGAGCGAGTAGCTGTGGACGTTGGGATTTCCCAGATAGGCCGTGATGGCCTCTCGACCGTGTTCGGCGGCCACCCCGCCGAGCAGCTCCTCGCAGCGGGCGAAGGCCTCGGCCCACGACACCTCACGCCAGTCGTCGCCCTCCCGCACCATCGGCGCCCTGAGTCGATCCGGGTCGTGGTGCAGCTCGCCGAGCGCCGCACCCTTCGGGCACAGGAACCCCTTGCTCCAGACGTCGGCGCGGTCGCCCCGCACCCGCGTGACCCGGTCGTCCTCGGTCTCGATCTCGAGGCCGCACATCGCCTCGCAGAGCGGACAGGTGCGGAAGTGGGTGGCCATCGACTCACGGTACCGGGCACTCCCGCCCCGGTTCCCGCCCGTGCCCTCACGCGCCGGTCATCCGCGGCTGCCAGTATTCGACCACGACGACGGGCACGTTCCGAGTGCCCCACAGGGGGAAGAAGCCACATGACCGACTGGGTCCTCATCGACACGCCGGCGCCGCACGTCAAGCGCATCACCATGAATCGGCCCGACAAGCGCAACGCGCTGAACCACCCGTTGCGCGGAGCGATCCTCGAGGCGCTGTACGACGGCGACAAGGACGGCGACGTGCACGTCCAGATCATCCGGGGCGCCGGGCCGTCGTTCTCCGCCGGCTACGACCTCGGGAACGGCAACGAGGGGTACGAATACCCCTTCTACACGCCCGGCGGTGAGGGTCAGTGGCCTCGTCACGTGACCGAGGGGTGGATGGGGATCTGGGACCTGGCCAAGCCGGTCATCGCGCAGGTCCACGGCTTCTGTCTGGCCGGCGGCAGCGAGCTGGCGACGGGCTGCGATCTGGTCTACATCGCCGAGGACGCCCAGATGGGCTACCCGGCGGTGCGCTTCGGCGTACCGGACATGCACTTCCACGCATGGTTCCTCGGGATGCGACGGGCCATGGAGATGATGGTGACCGGCGATTCGGTGAGCGGCGTCGAGGCCGTCGCCGAGGGCTGGGCCAACCGTGCGTTCCCGGCGGACCAGCTCGATGCCGAGACCCTGAAGATGGCCGAACGCATCGCCGCCCTCCCGCCCGAGGTCGTGCAGCTCAACAAGCGGGTCGTGCACCGCCAGATGGACCAGATGGGCATGCGGGCCGGCATCCGCGCCGGCACGGAGCTCTGCGGCCTCGGAACCCACACCCAGGCCATGGCCGACTTCGTCGGGGCCAGCCGGGAGAAGGGGCTCACCGCCGCACTCTCCGAACGCGACGCCAAGTTCGGCGACTACCGCACCGCGTAGCTCGCGCCCCGCCCGCCCCTGACCACCGCTCATCGGGGGCCACGACCATCCCCGAGGCCCGGTCCGCGCGACCAGTACCGTCTCGGGAAACGTGCCTCGTCGTGAACGCAGCAGGAGGGACGTGCGGCGTTCACGACGGTGTCGGCTCACACAGACAGGGGAACGCTGTGCAACGTGGAGTGAAGCTCGGTGCCGAGTTCATCGGCACGTTCTTGTTGGTGTTGGGCGGCTGCGGGTCGGCCATCTTCGCGGCCAAGGCCCTCACCACCGCCCGCAACGAGGTCGGGGTCGGCCAGATCCAGTTGGACGCCGCCAGCGTGGTGAACAGCGGCATCGGCTACCTCGGCGTCAGCCTGGCCTTCGGCCTCACCGTGTTGTGCGGGGCCTATGCCCTCGGCCACGTGTCCGGCGGTCACTTCAACCCGGCCGTGTCCGTCGGCCTGGCCACCGTGAAGCGCTTCGAGTGGAAAGAGGTCCCGGCCTACGTCGTCGCGCAGTGCGTCGGGGCGATCGCCGCGGTCGGCGTGCTCTGGGCCATCCAGCTGAGCCGCCCGGGGGGCTTCGAGGTGGGGCAGGGCTCGTTCGCCTCCAACGCCTTCGGCCAGGAGAACGGCCGGATCTTCTACGACCTCTCCGGGGCGTTCATCGCCGAGGTGGTCCTGACGGCCCTCTTCCTGATCGTGATCCTCGGTGTCACCACGAAGATGGCGTCCAAGGGCATGGCCGCTCTCTCCATCGGCCTGATGCTCACACTGATCCACCTCATCTCGATCCCGATCACCAACACCAGCGTGAATCCTGCCCGTTCGCTCGGTCCGGCCCTCTTCGAAGGGGGCACGGCGCTGTCGCAGCTCTGGCTGTTCATCGTGGCGCCGCTCGTCGGCGGGGTCATCGGCGCAGTCCTCTGGAAGCTCTTCACCGGTGGCGACGAGACCCAGACCGGGGAGTCCGAGGCCGAGGGCGTCGAGATCGCCTGAGGCCAGGAGGCGGGGCTCGCACCTCGACGTCCACCCGTCACCCGACAGTGCCCGACGAAGGGAGAGAACCATGGATCAACCAGAAGGCTCGGGAAGTGGATCGAAGCTGAGCGGCGGGGTCATCGCCTCGCTCGGCGGGGTGGCGCTCCTGGTCATCTTCATGCTGCAGAATCGCGAACAGGTCAGCCTCGACTTCCTCTTCTGGGGGTTCGACTGGCCCTTGTGGCTCGTGATCCTGTTGTCCGCCTTCCTCGGTGGCGTGGCATGGATCGGCTTCGGCGTCGTTCGCCGCCACCGCCGCCGCAAGGAGCGCCGCAGCTAGTCCAGCTCCGGCATCACCAGGTTCTCCGGGTCGGTCATGGGGATCGGGTGGGGTCGGGCCCTGATGTGCCTGGGCAGGAACACGTAGAGGACGAACTGCACCACGCAGAGTCCCGCACTCATCCACAACGTCGCCGCCAGACCGTCGAGATACGCCTGCTGGGTGTCGGACCCGCCGATGGTGCCGAAGAAGGCGATCCCGAAGACGGCGATCCCGACCGCCGTCGCCAACTGCAGCACGGTCGACTGCACGCCGGCCGCGCTGCCCGCGCTCGCTTCGGGGATGTCGGCGAGCGTGATGGCGATCGTCGCCGAGATCGAGATGCCCAGGGCGAACCCGAGCAGGACCAGCCCCGGGACGAGGTGCACCGGCTGCAGAGGCGTGGGGCCGATCTCGATGACCCACAACAGGACCATGGTGGCCAGTGCGGTGAGCACCGCGCCGATGGCGATCGCACCGCGACCCACGGCGCGCAGCAGAGGCGCCGCCGCGAGCGAGCCGAACATGTTGGCGAAGGGGATCGGCGCGGTCAGCAGCGCCGCTTCCAGCGCCGTGCGGTCGAACCCGTTCTGCAGGGTCAGCGTCACGAACACCACCCCGGCGAACGAGAGCAGGCCGGTCACGATCCCGATGACGTTGCCCACGGTGAAGGTCCGCAGGCGGAACAGGATCGGATCGACGAGCGGCTGGCGGCCCTCGCTGACCAACCTGCGCTCCACGGCGAAGAACCCGACGAAGGCCGGGACGGCGCCGACGAGCAGGAGGAGGAGCCACACCGGCCAGCCCGTCGACTGACCCTGGATCAGCGGGAAGAGCACCAGGAGGCTGGCGATGCCCAGGATGACGGCGCCGACCACGTCGATGGTGCCCGTGACCCGCGCAGGAGGCGCGGGCAGGAGCCTGACGGCGGCGGGCCAGATGACGGCGCCGAGGGGCAGGAAGACGACGAACGCCCAACGCCATCCGAGGCCCCAGAGGTCGCTGCTGATCAGGGCGCCGGTGATGATCTGGCCGAGCATGAAGGCGAATGCGGCCACGGTCATGAAGACCGCGAAGGCGCGATTGCGGGTGTGGCCCGAGTAGGTGCGCTGGATCATGGCCAACAGCTGCGGTGAGGCGATGCCGCCGGCGATCCCCTGGAGGAGGCGGGCCAGCAACAGCACGACCGTCGAGGGTGCGACGGCGGCCAGCAGCGTGGCCATCACGAAGCCGCCGAACCCGAGGAGGAGGACCCGTTTGGTGCCGTAGATGTCGCCCAGTCGCCCGCCGAGCACGAGCACCAGGGCGAAGCCCAGTTGGAACAGGGCGACGAACCACTGCAGTGCTCCGTCACTCGCGCCGAGACCGTCCTGGACGGCGGGCAGGGCGATGCCCGCCGAGCCCATGGCGATGATCATGGCGAACTGCAGGGCCACGATCACGGCGAAGGACAGCTGTCGGAGCGATCCCCCGGTGTCGCCGCCTCCGGTCACGGAACCACTGTCGGTCGCCGGCCCGGCGTCGATCCCCATCGTCTCCGCATCATGGCCGGTGGGGGATCCTCCCACCAGCTGATCTGGTCTGCGCTTCTCGGATCCGGCCGACGTCACGCCTTCAGGGGCCGACGCCGATGGGGGGCTCGCCTCAGGTGCCGAAGGTCTTCCAGAAGTCCTCGCGGGGCCGCCCCTTGCCGAGTTCCCGGTAGAGGTGGACCTGGAGCGGCGACTCGCGCGACACGAACTCCACGCCGTAGCGCGTCACCCCGGGGCGGCCCGAGGGCTCGGCCCGAGAGACCTTGACGACGGTGTCACCACCCTCGAACGTGAGGACGGCCTCGGAACCGACGTCCACCGGCAGGTCGTCGGGCCCGTAGACGGACGCTCCGGTCACCGATGCGTTCTCGATGCGCCCGGGCCATTCAGCCGCCTTCGGGTCGCGCCGGTCGACCCAGGTCACCTCGAGGCTGGCGGTGGAGACACGCTGCCCGATTCGGCGTTCGAATCGTCCGGCGCTGGTCGTGTACGCCACGGTCGGCATGGTGCACCCCTTCCGTACGTGGAGCCGGTGCAGCTCACGCCTCCAACATAGCCGACCACGGTGCGTGGTGCCGGGTGCCGACACCGGCCCCGTTCGAGCCGTCACCCGTGACCGGGGCCGCCCGCCCGTGGGGTAGAACAGAGGTGCATCGCTCATCTGGTGGTCGCCGCCGACGTCAGGGGCTCGGCGTGCGACGGAGGTCGTCATGGCAACAACGGGGACACGGCTCATGGCCGCGCTCACCCTTGCGCTCCTCCTGACGGTGGCTGCGTGCACCGATGATTCGCCCTCCTCCTCGAGCGACACGACGCTGCGCCCGACGGAGACGGAGAGCGTGGCCGAGTCCGACCTCCCCGACGCGATGAAAGCGATCATGAGCAAGCCTCGCTACGCCGACGCGGTGTGGAGTCTGCTCGTGACCGACGTGGAGACCGACGAGTCCTACTTCGAGCTCAACGCCGACCGGATGTCGCTCACCGGCTCCACTCGAAAGCTCTTCTCCGTCGGGACGGCCCTGAACGCTCTCGGCGCCGATGCCCGCCAGCTCACTCCGGTGCATCGCCAGGGCACGGTCGATGCCGCAGGCGTCCTCGACGGCGACCTGATCCTCGTGGCCGGCGGCGATCTCACCTTCGGCGGCCGTCGCATCGATGCGGACAGGGTCGAGGTGACGGACTTCGATCACAACGACGCCAACGTCCTCGGTTCGGCACTCCTGACCCCCCAGGACCCCCTCTTCGCCTTGGACCAGCTCGCCGCCGAGGTCCGAGCGGCGGGAATCACCGCGGTCTCCGGTGACGTCGTCGTCGACGATCGGCTCTTCGAGGCCTACCGGGTCCCCAACGGCAACCTGCTCGTGACACCGATGATGGTCAACGAGAACCACGTCGACGTCACGGTGACCCCGACTCGGCGAGGAGACCCGGCGACGATCGACTACCGCCCCCGCACCGGTGGATTCGCGGTCGAGGGTGCGGTCGAGACGACGGCCGCCGGCACCGAGACCGTGCTGGAGTTCTCCAACGACAACCTGATCGAGTGCCTCGGCCAGGTCGGCTGCTCCGGTTCTGTCGACGGCACCATCGCCGCCAACTTCGAGGGTCCGCTCACCGGCCTCCCGGAGTTCGTCGGCACCTTCCGCGTCGAAGACCCGCTCTCGTTCGCCCGGACCGCCTTCATCGAGGCACTCGGGCGTCAAGGCGTCGCCGTCGCCGCCCCGTCCATCGCCCCGAACCCGGAGGGGGTCCTGCCGGACAGCACCGACTACGTCACCGACACGCAGGTGGCGACCCACCGCTCGCCGCCGTTCTCGGAGAACGCCGATCTCGTGCTCAAGGTGAGCCTCAACCTGGGGGCCAACCTCGATCTCAGCCTCTTCGGGGTCACCGAAGGGGAGCGCACCATCGACGGTGCGCTCGCCGCCGAGCGGCGAACGCTCATCGGGGACTACGGCCTCGATCCGGACCAGTTCGAGTTCCCCAGCAACGGGAGCGGTACGCCGGACAGCAGGGCTGCGCCGCGTGCGCTGGTGCAGTTCCTCCTCCAGATGACCCAGACCCCGGTCTCGGAAGCCTTCACGGAGGCCCTGCCCGTCCTGGGTGTCGACGGGTCCCTGGTCAACACCGGTACGACGCTTCCCGGCAGAGGCTTCGTCATGGCCAAGCCGGGCACGACGATCGGCCCGGCCGACGACGGGGAGGGACTCGTGCTGGTGGCCCAGAACCTGGCCGGCTACATCGAGACCGCAAACGGGAGAAAGGTGGCGTACGCCCTGATGGTGAACGACGCCGGACCGGTGAACGACCTGGCCGCCGACGTCGGGCAGGTGTTCGAGGACGAGGCCGCCATCTCCAGCCTCGTCTACGAGCTGCTCTGAGGCCCGCACGCGCCCCGCGGTCGTGCGCCGCGACGGCCACGCCGGCGTCAGGTCGACGACAGGTGGGAGCGGATCCACTCCTCCTCGTGATCGACGGCCTGGCGCGTGTCCTTCGCCACGAAGTCGGCGATGCGACCGCCGATCAACGGCACCTTGCACTCGATGGTCACGACGCTCACGTTCGTACACGTCGTCGGACCGGTCGCGGTGAGCCGGAGCGTCCCACGGACCTGCACTGGCGTGCCCTTCGCGTCGACGGCGAAGGACCCCGAACGGACCCCGGCGTCGTCCGGCCCGGTCCACTCATCGGACTGCACGACGGTCTGGGTGGGGGAGAGGACCTTCTTCGCGAACCCCGGCACGTCGAGCGGTACGACGCGCCGTGTCACGAGCGACAGCGCGCCGTCCTCGCCGTCGGTCCGGCTGACGAGCTCAACGTCTCGTTGGCCGATGGCCTCGTACTTGGCCCTGACGGCCTCGATGTCGGTCAGGACGTCGAAGACGGCGTCGGCCGGATGGTCGTAGGTGTGGGTGACCGTGAACTCCATGGGCATGCCTCCCCGTCGTCGCCACTGCGAGCGTAGAACAGCGCTCCGCCGGGGCCCCTACGCTCCGGGGATGGTCGGGCCGGGGTCTTCGTGAGCGATGTCGGCCTCGGTGCACGGCTCCCGGCCGGCGGTGAACCCGAGGAGGTGCTCGACGCCTTCACCGGTTGGGTGGCCGATCAGGGCCTGAGCCTGTATCCGGCCCAGGAGGAGGCGCTGCTCGAGATCGTCTCCGGATCCCATGTGATCGTCAACACCCCCACCGGGTCGGGCAAGAGCATGGTTGCCCTGGCGGCCCACTTCACGGCACTCGCACAGCGCCGCCGGACCTACTACACGGCGCCGATAAAGGCCCTCGTGTCGGAGAAGTTCTTCGATCTGGTGAGGGTCTTCGGCGCCGACAGCGTCGGGATGCTCACCGGAGATGCCTCCGTGAACCGCGATGCGCCGATCATCTGCTGCACGGCGGAGATCCTCGCCAATCTGGCGCTGCGGGAGGGGCGGTCGGCCGATCCCGGGCAGATCGTGATGGACGAGTTCCACTACTTCGCCGATCCCGACCGGGGATGGGCGTGGCAGGTGCCGCTGCTCGAGCTCGTCGACGCTCAGCAGATCCTCTTGTCGGCGACGCTGGGCGACGTGGCCGTGTTCGAGTCCGACATCGCCCGGCGCACCGGGCGGCCCGTCGCCGTGATCCGCTCGGCCTCCCGGCCGGTGCCCCTCGAGCACGAGTTCCGCACGAGCCCTCTGCCCGAGACGATCGAGGATCTCCTCGACCGGGATCGTGCGCCGATCTACATCGTCCACTTCACACAGGCCGGCGCCGTCGAGCAGGCGCAGTCGCTGCTGAGCCTGAAGCTCACCAGCCGCGAGCAGAAGGACGCCATCGCCGAAGCCATCGGGGAGTTCCGGTTCAGCGCCGGTTTCGGTCGCACCCTGTCGAAGTTCGTACGTCAGGGGATCGGCGTCCACCACGCCGGGATGCTCCCGAAGTACCGCCGCCTGGTCGAGCGCCTGGCCCAAGCGGGTCTGCTGAAGGTGATCTGTGGCACCGACACCCTCGGCGTCGGCATCAACGTGCCGATCAGGACGGTGCTCTTCACCTCTCTGTCGAAGTACGACGGGAGTCGCACCAGGCTGTTGACCGCTCGCGAGTTCCACCAGATCGGGGGTCGGGCCGGGCGGCCGGGCCACGACACCAGTGGCACGGTCGTCGTGCAGGCCCCCGAGCACGCCATCCAGAACGCCAAGATGGTCGCCAAGGCTGCCGGCGACCCCCAGAAGCTGAAACGCCTGGTCAAGAAGAAGCCGCCGCCCCACACCGTCTCGTGGGGTGAACCGACGTTCACCCGTCTGCTCAACTCCCCGCCAGAAGCGCTCACCTCCAGCTTCTCGGTCAGCCACACGATGCTCCTCAACGTCCTCGATCGCCCGGGCGACGGACGTGTCGCCCTGCACAGGCTCCTCACCGACAACTACGAGACCGAGCGCGCCCGCGAGGCGCACCTCGTGAGGGCGGCCGAGATCGAGTCGTCGCTACTCGCCGGAGGCGTCGTCGAGACCCTCGACGAACCCGACGAGCGCGGACGGACCATCCGGGTCACCGTCGACCTCCAGTCCGATTTCGCTCTGAACCAGCCGCTGGCTCCATTCGCCCTCGCCGCCCTGGACCTCCTCGACCCCGACGGCGAGACCCACACCCTCGATGTCCTCTCCGTCGTCGAAGCGGTGCTCGATGATCCCCGCCCGGTGATCGCGGCACAGCTCGACAAGGCCAAGGGCGAAGCCGTGGCCAGGATGAAGGCCGACGGCCTCGACTACGACGAACGGATGGCCGAGCTCGAGACGGTCACGGCACCGAAGCCGCTGGCGGAGCTGCTGGAGCCCATGTTCGACACCTACCGCGAGAGCCACCCCTGGGTCGCGGACTCACCGCTGCGACCCAAGTCGGTCGTCCGTGACATGTACGAGCGGGCCATGGGCTTCGGCGACTACGTGCGTCACTACCAGTTGAACCGTTCCGAGGGCACCCTGCTGCGCTACCTGACCGACGCCTACAAGGTTCTGGTGCAGACCGTTCCCGAGGACGCCAAGACCGAACCGTTGCTCGACCTCACCGAGTGGCTCGGCGAGCTCGTGCGTCAGGTCGACTCGAGCCTCCTCGACGAGTGGGAACGGCTCCGGACCCCCGGCACCCAGGCCCCGGCCGAGGTCAGCGATGTGGCTCCGACCGATCCCGGACCACCCCCGGTCACCGCCAACGAGCGGGCCTTCCCGGTCCTCGTGCGCAATGCGATGTTCCGGCACGTCGAGCTGGTCGCCCGCCGGGACTGGGCCCAGCTGGCGGAGCTCGGGTCGCGCCACGGTGCCGGCGACACATGGGACGCCGAGCAGTGGGCGACGGCGATGCTCCCCTACTGGGACGAACACGCATCGGTCGGGATCGATGCTGACGCCCGCAACCCCACATGGGCGGAGATCCGGAAGGGACCGGAGCACTGGGTGGTGCGCCAGGTCCTGATCGACCCCGCCGGCAACCGTGACTGGGGCATCGACGCCGTCGTCGATCTCCGGGCCTCGGACGTCGAGGGAGAAGCCGTGTTGCGGGTGACGGGAGTCTCACTGCAGCTGACGTGACCTCAGACCCTTGGTCGGACGACGCCGATCGTCTACACCTTTGGTATGGGAGAGCTCCAGCGAGTCGCGCTTCACGGTCACGAGGTCGGCTATCGGCTCGACGGCGAGGGCGACGAGGTCATCCTGCTCATCCACGGGATGGCCGGGAGTTCGAGGACGTGGCGTGACGTCACCCCGGCCCTCGCCCGGCACCATCGTGTGCTGGCGCCGGACCTGTTGGGCCATGGCGAGTCGGCCAAGCCCATGGGGGACTACTCGCTCGGCGCCCACGCCAGCGGCCTACGTGACCTCATGGCGCGCCTCGACATCGACCGGGCGACGATCGTGGGCCAGTCGTTGGGTGGCGGTGTCGCACTGCAGCTCGCGTATCAGCACCCCGAGTTGTGCGAGCGGCTCGTGCTCGTGTCGAGCGGCGGACTCGGACGGGAGGTGAGCCCCCTGCTCCGGCTCTTCGCGTTGCCCGGTGCGGAGTTCCTGCTGCCGATCATCGCCCCCGCATTCGTCCGCGACCGCGGCCAGGCCGTGAACACCTGGCTCCGCGACCAGGGCATCCGTTCGTCCTGGATGGCCGAGATGTGGCGGGCCTACGCATCCCTGGCCGGCGCGGAGAACCGGCAGGCCTTCGTCCGCACGCTGCGTTCGGTCGTCGACGTGGGCGGTCAGACCGTGAGCGCCAACGACCGTCTCTACCTGGCCGCGGCAGTTCCGACCCTGATCGTCTGGGGTGATCACGACGACATCATCCCCGTCGGGCACGCCTACGAGGCGCACGATGCGATCCCCGGGAGCCGTCTCGAGATCTTCGAGGGTGTGCGCCACTTCCCCCAGGTGGAGGCTCCGGACCGCTTCGTGGACGTGCTCCTCGACTTCATGGCCACCACTGCCCCCGCCCGGCCGGGCGACGGTCGGCTGCACGATCTGCTGATGGAAGGCGCCAACGGCTCGCTCGAGCCCTGACGCCGCGTTCACGCCTCACCCCGCGCTGCTCAGCCGGGCGGCGGCGCGGAGTGCGGCGATATCGAGCTCGGTCACCGAGGTCATCGTCGCCAACTCATCGGTCCGTGCGTGCCTCGTTCAGCCGTGGCTGGTCGACGGGACGCCCAGGGCGAGGTTGGTGCACCCTCCCGCGACCAGACCCGAGTCCGATCCCGCCGACGATGTCGAGGGGGTTGTGGGCGCCCGAGTAGACGCGGGCGAAGCAGACGAGGCCCGCCGCCGCGATCGGGAGGATCTTCCAACCGGGTCCGAGGTGGGGCGAGACCACGGTGGCGAGGGCGGTGACCATCGTGGCGTGGCCCGAGACGAAGCTCTGGCCCTCGTGGGGAACGTCGCCGCGCCGCACCGCACCGGGGACGGTGGTCCCGGGGCGTTCCCGGACGACCACGGCCTTCACCGTTCGTTCGAGTCCGAGCTTGAGCCCGGTGGCCATCGCTGCCGCGGCGGCGAGGTGCCACTGACGCCGGACCGCGGCGACCGCGACGATGATCGGACCCACCGCGAGGTTGCCGAACTGCTGTTGGGGCCAGAGCACACCGGGATGCACATCGGGCAGGCCGTTGACGTGGTGGAAGACCCTGGTCTCGGTGGAGCCGACCTCGCCGCCGGCAGCCGCAGCGCCAGTGACGACCACCACCGTGGCTCCGAGCGCAAGCCTCCCCAGATCGGACGGGCGGCGCCGGAGCCTCACGGGCGGAGCCCTGCGGAGCGATCGGCGGCGACCGTCGAGGAGCACACCGGCGGAGGCGGGGTCACGAAGGGCGACGACCCGCGCGATGGGGTGGACGTGAGCAGGATCATCCGCAGGAATCTAGGGCTCGCGATGACGCGGATCCGCGGTGCGGCGGACCGGGTGAGGTCTGATTGGGGGATGCCCGATGCCCGTGAGGCCCTTCCCGACGAGCAGATCGAGCCCCCGGCGTCCGACCGCGAGCGTGGCTCCACCCGCGAGACCGTCGCCTACGAGCGCTCGCCGGTCGACGTCCTGCGCCTCGCCGTGGGGTCGTTGCTCCTCGTGGTCGCACTGCTGCTCGTGGTCATCTTCGGCGGGCGGGTCGCGAGCGTGTTGGGCGACCTGCTCGACGGCGTCGACACGCTGCCGACATGGGTGGTCGATGTCGTGATCGTCACCACCCGGTTCCTCGCGGTGCTGCTGGTCGGGGCAGGGCTCGTCGGGGTCGTCGTCACCCGTCGCTGGAGGGTCCTGCTCACCACGGCGGCGGCGATGGTCGTCGCCGGAGCCGTGGGGGCGGGACTCGCGGCCTGGGTCGGCAACGACGACACGGCCATCGCCACGACGTCCGTGGACGTCGGTCCTCTCACCTCGGGGGGCTTCGCGTCAGTGGTCGCCATCGCCGCCGTGGCCGCTGCGGCGACCGCGGCGGAGCCGTGGATCCCCCGTCTGTGGCGGCGCCTGGCGTGGGTGTTGGTCATCGGCGTCACCCTGGCGCAGTTCGTGATCTCCCCGACGTCGCTCGACGCCGTCGTCGCCCTCCTCGTCGGCTGGGTGGTCGGATCGGCCGTCCTCGTCGTGCTCGGCGGCCCGGTTCGACGTCCCACCGACCACGCCGTCGCCGAGGGACTGGCCGGCGTGGGTGTCCCCGTCGCCCACATCGCCAAGGCCAGCGTCGACGCACGCGGGTCCACCCCCTACTTCGCAACCGCGGCCAGCGGCGACCCGCTGTTCGTCAAGGCGCTCGGTGCCGACGAGCGCAGTGCCGATGTGCTGTTCCGCGCCTATCGACGCCTGTTGCCGCGGGACCTCGGCGACGAGCGGGGCTTCTCCACCCTCAGGCGCACGGTCGAGCACGAAGCTCTCGTCGCGCTCACCGCCCGGGACCTCGGTGTGCGCACGCCTCGATTCCGGGCGTTCGCACATGTCGTGCCCGACGCGTTCGTGCTCGCCTACGAGGGCATCGACGGGTCTTCTCTCGACGGCGTCGATGCCGAGAAGTTCGACGACGTCCTGTTGGCGGCCGTCTGGGGTCAGGTGGCCATCCTGCGCCGGCACCGCATCGCCCACCGGGACCTGCGCCTGGCCAACGTGTTCCGGGCCGCCGACGGCGAGATCTGGCTCATCGACTTCGGGTTCAGCGAGCTCGCCGCGTCGGACCTGCTGCTCGCCACCGATCTGGCCGAGTTGCTCGCCTCGACGAGCCTGGTGGTCGGCGACGACAGGGCCCTCGCCGCCGGTACGGAGGCGATCGGGGCCCAACAGCTCGCGACGGCGTCGGTGCGGCTGCATCCCTTTGCCCTCAGCGGAGCGACGCGCACGGCCATGAAGGACACCCCCGGGCTCCTGGACCGACTCCGGGCCCGGACGGCGCTGTTGGCCGACGGCTGAGCGGGCCGTCCAGGCCGTCTTCCCCTAGGAACCGCCCACGCGCGTGACCCGGGAGAACGCGTCCCGGGTGGCGGTCACCACATCGAGCGGTGCGCCGAGCGTCCCGGCGAGGGCGATGGTCTCGTCGAGGTCCTTGGCGCCGAGACGATCGAGGTGCTCCAGGATCCTGCGCAGGTCGGCCGGCTCGTCGTCGCCCAGCGGATCCGGGCCACCCAGGGCGAAGGGCGAGAGGGCCTGGTCGAGCACGCCCGTCTCGGTGATGACGTGTCGTAGGAGGTCGAGGTCGACGCCCGACCGGTGGGCCAGCTCCATGGCCTCGTGAACGGCAGCCATCATCACGTATCCGGTCGCGTTGCGGGCGAGCTTGAGGGCCATCCCCGCCCCGAGCGGACCGGCGTGCACGACCTCCTTGGAGAATCCCTCGAACACCGGACGGGCCGACTCGAACGCCTCGGCGGGTCCCCCGACCATCGTCAGCAGCGTCCCGGACGCCGCACCGCCCTCTCCGCCGCTGATGCCGGCGTCGAGAACGGTGACGCCCCGGGCGTCCCCGAGCGCTGCGAGTGCCCGGATGGTCTCGAGTGAGACGGTGGTGTGGATGCCCACGACGGCGCCCGGGTCGACGGTCGACAGCACGCCGTCCGGGCCGTCGAGCACGGCGAGGGCCTGGGCCCCGTCGAAGACGACGACGCACACGACCCGCGGCACCCTGCGCCGCCTCCCCCGGGCTCTCACCCACGTCGGCCCCGAGCGCAACGCGCGCCGATGTCGCCGACCGGTCGATGTCGTGCACGACGACCTGATGTCCGGCCTCGAGGAGGCGATCGGCCATCGGTCCGCCCATCCGACCCAACCCGATCACCGCAGCGCGGCTCACCTGTGGTCCTCGGCGTGGGTCGCGATGGCGGTCTCGCTGACCCGGTAGAGGTCTCCGCTGCTGGGATAGCCCACGTAGGGGATCAGCTGGATGACGACCTCGCGGACCTGGTCCGCGTCGAGCTCCCCGGCAGCGAGGGCGCGGGAGAACTGGATGCCCAGCGTGTCGTACCGGTGCTGGGCGGCCAGGACGCCCATGACCAGTAGGCGACGGACGTCGATGGGCAGCGCAGGTCGAGCCCACACCTCGCCGAAGAGGTGACTCATCATCAGATCGAAGAAGTCCGACTGGCCGGGGTCGAAGGCCACGGCGTCCTCGCCGTACACCTCCCGATACACATCCAGTCCTCGGGCCCGTCGTTCGACCTCGACGGTCTCTCGGCGTTCGTCGTCGCTGGCGTCCATCTCGTCCCCCGGGTCGGAGGTGTCGTCGGTTGCCTCGAACCCGACCCCCGGCGAGCTCGGTGGCGGACCGTACCAGCGCCTCGCGTCGGCGCACGGGCGACACGGGGTCCGACCGTCGGGAAGAGTGGGGGCATGGAGACGACGCCTTCCAACCCTCACGCTGGTGTGCCGTTCACCGACTCCGACGAGGTCATCGCCCGGATGCTCGAGGATGTGAGCGTTCCGGCGCTCATGTGCTCACTGGTCCACCTCACCGGCGATCCGAGTTGGATCCGTGGCGACATACGCCCGACGGGGCCGGTGCTCAACGACTACCAGTTCGGGATGGAGGAGGCGATGAAGGCCGAGGCCAGGCGGCTGGCACTTCCGGTCATCGCCGCCTACCGCGACGGCGGGTGCAGGCCCCCGGCGCCGGTGTCGGCGGAACTGGCCGAGGAGATGATGGCCTGGCTGGCCGGTGGACCGGTTCCCGCGGACTCGGTGCCCATGTTCCTCGACGACCTCCACCTCGACGGCGCCGACAGCGGCCGTGTCGAGTGGGGGAGCGAGGTCTCCGCCGAGGCGCGCGCCGACTGCCACGTCGTCGTGATCGGCTGCGGCGAGTCCGGACTCCTGAGCGGCATCCGCCTGGCCCAGGCCGGCGTGCCCTTCACGATCATCGAGAAGAACCCCGGTCCGGGGGGGACGTGGTGGGACAACCGCTATCCCGGCGCACGAGTCGACATCGGCAGCCACTTCTACTGCTACAGCTTCGAGCCGGCCCACCACTGGAGCGAGTACTTCGTGCGCCAGCCCGAGCTGCGGGACTACTTCATCCGGGTCCTGGAGGACCACGGCCTCGAGCCGCACTGCCGCTTCCGGACCTGTGTCGACGAGGCGGTCTACGACGAGGAGACCGGTCGTTGGGCGGTCCGGTCACGAACGCCGACGGCGACCGTGAGGTCATCGACGCCAAGGTGGTCATCAGCGCGGTCGGGGCCCTCAACCAGCCCAAGATGCCCGAGATCGACGGGATGGACACCTTCGCCGGCCCCTCGTTCCACTCCGCCCGTTGGGACGAGTCGGTCGACGTGGCCGGCTCCCGCTTCGCCCTCGTCGGAGCGGGAGCCAGCGGCTTCCAGATCGCTCCCACGATCGCCGACGAGGTCGAGCACCTGACCGTGTTCCAGCGCACCGCGCAGTGGATGTTCCCGAATCCCAACTACCACCGTCAGGTGCCCGAGGGCGATGCGTGGGCGATGCGGCACCTGCCGTTCTACGGGCGTTGGCTCCGATTCCTGATGTTCTATCCGGGCGCAGGACTGAGCATCGAGGGTTCGCGCATCGATCCCGAGTTCGACGACAGTGACGGCAGGGCCATCAGCGCCACGAACGCGATGCGGCGCGAGATGTTCGGGGCATGGATCGCTTCTCAGCTCGAGGGTCGGCCGGATCTCCTCGCCGAGGTCATGCCCGACTATCCGCCCTCGGCCAAGCGGATGCTCCAGGACAACGGGTCCTGGTTGGCCTGCCTCAAGAAGGACAACGTCGAGTTGGTCCGCACCGGGATCGAACGCGTGGTGCCCGAGGGCATCGTGACGGTCGACGGTCGTCTGCACGAGGCCGATGTCATCTGCTACGCGACGGGCTTTCGCCACAACGACTACCTGTGGCCGATGCGAATCGTCGGGCGCGGCGGCCGGACCCTACGGGACCGCTGGGGCGACGAGCCCACTGCCTATCTGGGCATCACCGTGCCCGAGTTCCCCAACTTCTTCTGCCTGTACGGGCCGGGAACGAACCTGGCCCATGGGGCCAGCCTCATCTTCCAGAGCGAGTGCCAGGTCACCTACGTCATGAGTGCCATCCACGAGCTGCTCGTGACCGGTGCGACGGCGATGGAGCCGCGTCCCGAGGTCCACGACGCCTACGCCCACCGCTATCAGGAGGAGATCGGCCAGATGGTCTGGTCGCACTGGTCGGTGGCCCATTCCCACTTCAAGAACCCCGACGGGAAGATCTTCACCCTGTCTCCGTGGCCGATCCCCGACTACTGGGCCTGGACCAGAGCGATCGACCCGGACGACTACGTCTTCGACGGGGCGTCGGTCCCGTCCGCCTGATCACCCCGCCTGATCACCCCGCCTAGCGTGAGGACGGTGGGCGCCGTCTCGCGGCACCCCCTCGAGCCCGCCAACGGAGGAACCATGACCGTCACCCCTCACCACATCGGCATCTGTGTCACCGACCTCGAGAAGTCGCTGCGCTTCTGGTGCGACGGCCTCGGCTTCGAGACCACGATGGTTCCGCCGGTGGGTTCGGAATGGAAGCAGGCGCTCGAGGTCCAGGGTGATGGCGAGCTGGCCTTCACCGCCCACTTCGTGAAGAAGGACGGTTTCGAGTTCGAGCTGCTGCACTACGCCAGCCCGGGGGTGCACGGACAGGCCTCGGCGTCGCGCAACCAACTCGGGTTCACGCACCTGGCGTTGTACGTCGACGACCTCGACGCCACGATCGACCGTCTCGTCGAGTGCGGTGGCACCCTCATCGAAGCGACCCGGACCAAGTTCGGCGAGGGCGCGATGTCCATGGAGCTGGCCTTCGTCGCCGACCCCGACGGGGTCCGGGTCGAGCTGATGAAGGTCGGCGAGTGAGTCGTCGAGAGGGTGGCTCCTCACCCGTTCCGGGCGATGTCCGTTCCACCGAGGTCCTCTATCGTCTGGACGATCCGGGCGATCGAGAGGGAACACCATGACGTTGCATGAACGGGACCTGGTCCGCGAGCAACTCGATGACTCGCTCTTCGCCGGCCACAACCTGACCGGGGAGGTCCCGAAGTACCGGTTCCCTGCCGACGAGGGGAACCCTCGGGAGGTCTTCCAGGTCGTCGCCGACGAGCTCATGCTCGACGGGAACTCGCGGCAGAACCTGGCGACCTTCTGCCAGACCTGGGAGGAGCCCGAGGTCCACCTGCTCATGGACCTCGCCATCAACAAGAACATGATCGACCGCGACGAGTACCCGCAGACTGCGGAGATCGAGCGGCGGGCCACCCACATGATGGCCGATCTCTGGAACGCTCCCGAGGCTGCCAACACGGCCGGGTCCTCGGCGATCGGCTCGTCCGAGGCGTGCATGATGGCCGGACTGGCCGCGAAGTGGCGCTGGCGGGAGAAGCGGCGAGCTGCTGGTCTCTCCACGGACTCGCCCAACATGGTCTGCGGCCCGGTGCAGGTCGTCTGGCACAAGTTCGCCAAGTACTGGGACATCGAGATGCGCGAGGTCCCGATGGCGCCCGGCCACTACTGCATGGACGCCGACGACATGCTGGCATTGGTCGACGAGAACACCATCTTCGTGGTGCCGACCCTCGGCGTCACCTACACCGGCGAGTACGAGTTGGTGAAACCCCTCGCCGATGCGCTCGACGGGCTGCAGGCCGAGACCGGACTCGATGTCGACATCCACGTCGATGCGGCCAGTGGTGGCTTCCTCGCCCCTTTCTGCGCCCCGGAGCTCGAGTGGGACTTCCGGCTCTCCCGGGTCAAGTCGATCAGCTCGTCGGGCCACAAGTTCGGGCTCGCCCCCCTCGGTGTCGGCTGGGTCGTCTGGAGGGACAAGAAGGAGCTTCCCGACGACCTCATCTTCCACGTGAACTATCTGGGTGGCGACATGCCCGTGTTCCAGATCAACTTCTCCCGGCCTGCGGGGCAGGTGATCGCCCAGTACTACGACTTCCTCCGCCTGGGTCGCGCCGGCTACAAGGCCATCCACGACGCGTCCTACGAGATCGGTCAGTTCCTCGCCGGGCGGATCCCCACCATGGGTCCGTTCGAGCTGCTCTGCGATGCGAACCCGGCGACCGGCATCCCGACCGTGACCTGGCGGATCAAGGAGGGCGAGGACCCCGGCTACACGCTGTTCGACCTCGCCGACCGGCTTCGGATGACCGGCTGGCAGGTGCCGGCCTACACCCTCACCGGAACGGCCTCCCACATCGCCGTGCAGCGGATCCTCGTCCGTCAGGGCGTCTCGCACGACCTCGCGGCGTTGCTCCTCGACGACATGGCCGATGCCATCGCCCACTTCGCCCGGCATCCGGTCAGCGTGCCCATGACCAAAGAGGAGTCGAGCGGCTTCAACCACCTCTGACGACCGGCTCAGGTGCCTGCTGCGGCGTCGATCGCCGCCTCGTCGGGCACGAGCCGCCCCTCCGTCAGCCGGACGACCAGATCGACCCCTGCGACGGCGGCGGCGTCGTGGGAGATCACGATGGTCGTGAGCCCCCGCCTCCACTCGGTGACGCCCGCGAGGACCCGCCGCTGCAGGTCGCCGTCGAGATGGGCGGTGGCCTCGTCGAGGATCAGGATGGGAGCGTCGGTGAGGAGGGCCCGGGCGATCATCACCCGCTGGCGCTCGCCGCCGCTCAGACGGTTCCCGTCCTCGCCGGCCCTGGTGTCGAGGCCGTGGGGAAGGGCCCGGATCGTCGCCTCGACCCCCGCCGCGGCGCAGGCGGCCCACAGGCGATCGTCGTCGGCGTCCTCGTCACCGAGGGAGAGGTTGTCGCGCAAGGTCGTGTCGAAGAGGTGGTCTCGCTGGGCCACGACCGCCACGGCTCGACGGGCATCGGCCGCCGTGATGCCGCGCAGCTCCACGTCCCCGAGTCGGATCGATCCCGTGTCGTAGTCCCAGAAGCGCAACAGGAGGTTGGCCAGCGTCGACTTTCCCGAACCGCTCGGTCCGACGATCGCCACCGTCGATCCCGACGGGACGCGGAGATCGGCACCGCGGAGGACCAGTTCGTCGCCGTAGCCGAAGGTGAGACCGTGCACTTCCAGGCTCAGGGGTCGCCCGGCTGTGATCGGCAGGGGAGTGGGGGTGGCGGGGTCGCGGGTCTGCTCGGGTGAGTCGACCAGTTCGACGAGGCGACGCGACGCGGCCCGTGATCGGTCGAGGTGTTCGTAGGCGGCGGTGAGCGGGCCGATGGCCTCGAAGGTGGCGATGGCCACCAGCGGCATGACGGCCAGCACGACGCCGTCGAGGCTGCCGTCGCCCACGAGTGAGATGGCGATGGCCAGGACGCTGAGCGCGGCGAGGCCCACGAGCAGCGCGGTGAGGGCACCGGCGAGGGCCCGGGCGTGGCTGAGCCGCCGCCGCTGTGCCCGCTGGAGATCCGAGAGGGTGTCGAGACGGGCGGTGAGGAGGTCCTCGCGTCCGAAGGCCACGAGGTCGGCGAGCCCGTCGACACCCTCCACGAGCGCGGCGTCGACCGCTGCTCGACTCGCGATCAGGCCGTCCGTCGGCGCTCGGCTCAGCGATCGAGTCACCAACGGCAGGACCACACCGCTGAGCAGCACGTAGCCGAGCAGGACGAGGCCGAGACTCGGGTGGAACCCGCCGAGGATGCCGGTCCCCAATCCGACCGCCAACGCCCCCGCGATCGGTGGGACCAGCACTCGGAGGTACATGTCCTGGAGGGTGTCGACGTCACCGACGATCCGGGTCAGGAGGTCGCCCCGGCGCTCCGTCAGGAGTGAGGCCGGGGCGCCCGGCTCGATGCCCCGGAAGAACCACACGCGGATCCGTGTCAGCAACCGAAAGGTGCCCAGATGGCCCAGGTAGCGCTCGAAGTAGCGACTGACCACCCGGGTGAGTGCCAGCACCCGGACGGCCAGGATGGTGAGGGCCAGCGTCTCGATGGACGAGACCAGCGCGGACCGGTCGATGAGGTAGGCCGAGGTGGCGATCAGCCCGATCCCCGACGCCAGGGAGACGAAGCTCAGGAGTGCGGCAACGAGGACCCAGGGTCCGTAGCCGGGTACCGCCCGCAGCACCCGTCGGAGCGCGTCGCCGTCGGCCGGGCCGTGATGGTCGTGGTCGCCGGTGTCGGTGGGTGCCGGTGCGTCGACCGCCGCCGTCATGCGCGGGTCACCGCCACTCGCCCGTCGACGAGCGTCACGATCCGGTCGGCCAGCGCGATCGTCGCCGGGCGGTGAGCGACGATCAGCGCCGTGCGGGGTCGCAGCAGCTCCGCGACGGCGTCGAGGACGTCGAGCTCGGTCTGCTCGTCGAGGTGGGCGGTGAACTCGTCGAGGATCACGAAGGGGGCATCGCACAGCGCCGCGCGGGCGATGGCCAGTCGTTGGCGTTGGCCACCGCTGAGACGGAGCCCCTGTTCACCGAGTGGTGTGTCGACGCCGAGGGGGAGGGCGTCGACGAAGTCCTCGCCCCGGGCCAGGCGGATCGCGCCACGGATCTCGTCCGGCGACGCGGTCGGCCGGCCCAGCGCCACGTTCTCGGCGACGGTGCCGGCGAAGATCGTCGGCCGCTGGGGGACCCACGCCACCTGCCGTCGCCAGGTCGCCGGGTGCAGGTCGCCGAGTGGGGTGCCGTCGACGTCGATCTCGCCGGCGTCGGGCACGGTGAAGCGCATCATCAGACCGAGCAGCGTGGACTTCCCCGCCCCGCTCGGGCCGACGACGGCGACCGTCTCGCCGTCCTCGACGCGGAGGTCGACCCCGTCGAGCGCGGGTCGTACGGCGCCAGGGTGGGTGAAGGCCACGGACCGCAGCACGATCGGCCCGCGTGACGGCACCGCCTGGGGAGCGGACCCTCCGCCCATCGGCTGTGCACCGGACAGCGCGGCGAGCCGGTCGATCTCGTCGAGACGGGCCAACGCCGCCCGACCCGACTGTCCTGCGTGGTACTCGAGGGCGAGGCGCCGCAGCGGCACGAAGAACTCCGGGGTGAGCACGAGCACGGCGAGGGCGGTCCCGAACGACAGGTCCCCGCCGATCAGGCGGAAGCTCACCTCGACGGCCACGAGCGCAGTCGCAGCGGTCGCCGCCCATTCCATGACCAGCGACGTCTGGAAGGCGGTCCGCAGCACCTCCATGGTCGTGTCACCGTGGCGGCGACTGACTTCCTCGACGTTGTCGGCGGCGTCGTCGGCCCGCCCGAACGCCTTGAGCGTGGCCAGACCCCGGATCATGTCGAGGTAGAACGAACTGAGCCATCCGAGCTCCTCGAAGCGGCGTTCGGTCAGCACCCGCGTGCGCCCACCGATGACGGCCAGCAGCAGGATCAGCATCGGCCCGGCGAAGAAGAGCACGAGCGTCGTCCACGGATCGAGCAGCCCGATCGTCACGAGGACCCCGATCGGGACGATCGCGCTCGAGGGCAGCGGCGGGAAGGAACGCCGTCGTGTAGCTGTCGAGGGAATCGACGCCCGCCCCGAGCGTGGCGGTCACCTCACCGGTGCGCTCCTCGTCGAGACCCGCCGGACCGACGGCGAAGAGGTGGCGGACCCCACGGCGGCGCACCGCGCCGAGGAGATGGCCGCTGGCCCGTTGGGCGGAGAGCTCACCCACCCAGATCGCGGCGGCCCTGCCGCCCAGGAGCGCAAGCATCACGAGGAGGGTCGGGGTCACCTCGGCGAGGTCACGACCGCCGAGGAAGACGTCGTCGATGACCGTGGCGAGCAGGAGCGTCCAGAGCACCAGCAATCCGGCGGCCACCGTGCCGCACCCGATCGACACCACGAGCCAGCGGCGAGCCAGCGGGTGGCGGGCGAGGAGGCGGCGCGGCCACATCCCGTGACGGTAACCCGGCGGCGAGCCCGCTCAGGGTCTGGGAGCGGTCAGTAGCTCTCCTCGTCCAGGCGCACCCGGCCCCGGAAGAAGTAATAGACCCCGGCGGTGTAGAGGAGCACGAACGGGATCCCGATCACCGCCATGACGAGCATGACCGTCAGGGTGTTCTCCGCCGACGCGGCGTTGGTGATGGTGAGGTCGTAGGCCGCGTCGATCGACGAGGGCAACATCACCGGGTACAGCCCGGCGGCCACGGTGCCGAGGAGGAGGGCGATCATGCCCGCCGAGGCCGCGAAGGCGCTCAGGTAGTACTCCCGGAGGATGAACCGCCAGGCCAGGATGGCTGCCACGAAGGCCAGGGCGGGGAAGATCCCGATCCACAGCCGGTCGCGGTAGTTGTCGGCCACCGCCTGGTTCAACAGCAGCGTCCAGACGATGAGACCGGTCATGAGGACGAAGAAGGCGACCATCAGCCGAGGGATGAGGCCCGTGATCCGTTCGAGCAGGTCGTCCTCGACCTTCATGGCGAGGAAGATGGCGCCGTGGAGGCACAGCATGGAGATCGCGGTGATCCCGACGGCCAACGAGTAGGGGTTGAGCAGATCGACGAGGGAGATGTCCATGTTGCCGTCCTGGTCGAGCGCCACCCCGCGGATCACGTTCCCCAGGGCCACCCCGAGCAGCAGCGTGATCCCGAGGGACGAGGCGAAGAAGAACCAGTCCCAGGTGGTTCGCCAACGCATGCTCTCGCGCTTGGAGCGGAACTCGATGGCCACGGTCCGCAGGATCAGCACGAGCAGGACCAGCATCATGGCCAGGTAGAAGCCGCTGAACAGCGAGGCGTACACCAGGGGGAAGGCGGCGAACAGCGCACCGCCACCGAGGACCAGCCAGACCTCGTTGCCGTCCCACACCGGGCCGATCGAGTTGAGCAGGATGCGCTTCTCGGTGTCGCCCTTGGCGACGAACGGCGAGAGCATGCCCACGCCGAGGTCGAAGCCGTCGAGGATCACGTAGCCACCGATGATCACGACGTAGAGCACGAACCAGGTGATGTTGAGCCACATGGTCAGCTCCCCCCGCTCGAGACGCGGGATCGGCGTCGGAAGATCTCACCGAAGGAATCGGGCAGCGACTGCGTCTCCTCGTCGTCGGGTGGCGGCGGTGGCCCTTCCTTGATCTTGCGGTTGAGGAGCGTGAGGAACACGGCGAACACGACGATGTACAGCACGACGAACATCCCGACGGAGAACGCCACCTGCGCCCACGTGACCTTCGGGGAGAAGGCATCCTCGGTGCGCAGCACCTGCCAGACGATCCAGGGCTGTCGACCGAACTCGGCGGTCCACCAACCGGAAAGGGTGGCGATCTGGGTGAGCACGATCGTCGACACCAGGACCCACAGCATCCAGCGTTGATCCCAGAGCTTGCGCTTCCACACCCAGAGCCCGGTGGCCAGCCCACCGATGGCGATGAACAGCATCCCCAGATTGATCATGAGGTGGTAGACGTGGAACACGAGCGGGACGTTGGGCCACTCGTCCTCGGGGAACGCGTCGAGGCCGGTGATCGTGGCACTGGTGTTCTGGTCCACCAGGAAGCTGAGGAGTCCGGGGATCCTCAGTCCCGACGTCGACTGGGTGCCGGAGTTGGTGATGCCGAAGATGAACATGGGGGCGTCGTCCGTCGTCTGATAGAGCCCCTCCATCGCAGCCAGCTTGACTGGTTGCTCGTTGGCCACCTCGATGGCCTGGTTGGCGCCGAAGACGAACACCTGCAACACCGCGAGCACCGTGAAGATCGGCAGGGCCACCCGCATCATCGTCTTGGCCAGGTCCACGTGACGGCGACGCAGCAGGTAGTACGCCGCGACGCTCATCACCAGCGACGTTCCCACCATCCACGAGGCGGCGACGAGGTGGACGATCCGCGGTCCGAACGAGGGGGTGAAGACCACGTCCTGGAAGCTGGTCATGAAGGCCTGGTCACCCTGCCCGACGTCGGAGATCTCGAAGCCGGCGGGGGTCTGCATCCACGAGTTGGCCATGGTGATCCAGAGCGCGCTGAAGGTGGCGCCGATCACCACCATCGTCGTGGCGAACAGCCACATCCGGTTCCCGAGTCGTGTGCCACCGAAGAGCATGAGGCCCAGGAACCCGCCCTCGAGCATGAAGGCGAAGATCCCCTCGGCGGCGAGCAGGCTGCCGAACACGTTGCCCACGAAGCGCGAGTAGACCGACCAGTTGGTGCCGAACTCGAACTCCTGCACGATGCCGGTGGCGATGCCCATGGCGAAGATCAGCCCGTAGATCTTCACCCAGAAGGCCGACAGCTGGCGCCACTTCGGGTCGTTCGTCCGCACCGACTTGAACCCGAAGATGATCAGCACCAGGCCCAGGCCGAGCGACATGGGGGGGAAGATGAAGTGGAAGCTCACCGTGAGGCCGAACTGGATGCGGTGCAGGAGCTCCGTCGTCATGTCGTCCTCTGGGTCGGTGGTGGTGAGGGGGCGACGGCTCCGGGGCGGGCGATGTTCCGGTGGGGAACTCCGTCGGCTTCGCCAGAGCGTGGCACACGAGCGGCGGGGTCGTGACGGGACCTCCGGCCCTATTTCCCTGCCGTCGATCGTCACCGGTCTCGTGGCAGGCTGTCGATGGAAGGCGCGTCGCCGGGTGGAGAGGTGGTCGGGTGACGAGTGAGGAGGGTGTGACGCGGCTCGGTTGGCAGGCGGTGGCCGAACACGTGTTGGCCCCTGCCCTCCATGTCTCGACCGGACGCATCGGCCTCCGTGCTGCGCCGGGCGGCTTCGCGACGCCTCCCTTCCACTCACCCTTCGGGCCTCGACGGGTTGCCGTGGACCTCGTCGATCTCGTCGTGACCGACGACCGGGGGACACGACGGGCACCGCTCACCACGTTGCGCGAGGCGGCGGCACTGGCCGAGGTCAGACCGGGTGCGCCCAGCGGCGTGTACCCCCCGACGACGCCGCTCGACCTCGACCGCCCGCTCGGCGTGGACCCCGAGAGCGCGTCACGACTGGCCGACTGGTTCGCGCTGGTCGATGCGGCGCTGGCCGATCTCGTCGCCATCACCGCGGCGGACGACCCCGAGCCGGTGCAGCTCTGGCCCGAGCACTTCGACCTCGCCACGACCGTCGCCGACGTCAACTACGGCGGCTCGCCCGGCGACGAGGGACACGCGGCGCCCTACGCCTATGTCGGACCGCATCGTCCTCCGCCCGTCGGGGGCTTCTGGAACGAGGACTTCGGGGCCAGCCTCTCCGCGGCCGAATCGATCGACCGTCATGACGTGCTGGCCTTCTTCGTCGAAGGACGCCGTCGAGCGCACGGGTCACCCGACTGATCGGCTCGCACATCCAGCCCGGACGTCCAGGCCGCGGTCGGCAAGACTCGATCGGACCACCACCCCTGGGAGCAGCAATGGATCTCGTCGAAACCCTCCGCACGACCGGGGCGGCACGCCAGTTCACCGATGAGCCCGTGGGGGACGATGTCCTGCACCGCCTCCTGGACACGGCTCGCTTCGCCCCGAACGGCGGCAACCGTCAGGCATGGCGGGTCGTCCTGGCGAAGGACCGCGCCGTTCGCAAGGGCATGCGCGACCTGTACCTCACCCCTTGGGCCCAGTACGGCGCCCAGGGGGCGGCCGGGCTCACCCCTTGGCCGCCGATCGGGGACCGGGAGGCCGAAGCGGCCGCCGTGGCCGGGGTGGCGCCGGTCGATCCCGACAGCGACGAGCACGGCCTCGTCGACGGGCTCTTCGATGCCCCGGTGGTGCTCGCCCTGCTGGCCGATCTCACCCGTCTGGTCGGGACCGACAGGGATCTCGGTCGCTACACCCTGGTGGCCGGGGCCTCCATCTACCCCTTCGCCTGGAGCATCCTGCTGGGAGCCCGGGCCGAGGGCCTCGGCGGCGTGATGACGACGATCCTGACCCGTCAGGAACCCGCCATGCGCGACCTGTTGGGCGTGCCCGACCACTTCGCGCTGGCCGCGGTGCTGATGCTCGGTCACCCGGTGCGCCAGCCCACCAAGCTGCGCCGCGACCCGGTCGAGAGCTTCGTCACGGTCGATCACTTCGACGGTGACGTCTTCGGCGGCTGAACCGCGCCGCGCCGCTCGCCGCGGCGGTGTGCTCAGAGCACGGCGACGACGCGTCCGACCGTGCGCCGCTCAGCCATCGCCACGAGGGCCTGCGGGATCTCGTCGAAGGCCACGACCGAGCCCACGACCGCTCGGATCGCGCCCGACAGGACGAGGTCGACGACGCGTTCGTTGATCGTCGCCCCGAGGGAGGCCGGGGCGAAGTTGGCGCCGATCGCACCCTTGATCGCGGGGACCACCTCGTCGGGCTGGTAGGCCAGCAGCACACCGCACAGCGAGAAGTTCCCCATGGCCACACGGCGAGGGACGATGAACTTCTCGTCGGCCACGGTCTTGTCGCTGGCGAAGCCCATCATCAGGTATCGGCCGTTGTAGGCGATGGCATCCATGGACGCCCCCATCACCGCCTCGCCGACGTTGTCGAACACCACGTCGACGCCGCGGCCATCGGTTTCGGCGAGCGCGATCGGCGTGAGCTCCTCGGTGGTGTAGTTCACGACGACGTCGGCGCCGAGGTCGCGGCACAACGCCGCTTTGTCGTCCGAGCCCACGGAGGCGATCACTCGGGCGCCGGCGTGCTTGGCCAGCTGGACCGCCGCGGAGCCGGATCCGCCCGCGGCGGCGTGGATCAGGACCGTCTCTCCGGACTGGAGCTTCGCTCGGTCGAACAGGCCCAGCCACGCCAGGTGGAAGGGGAAGTAGAGGCAAGCCGCGTCGGGCAGCCCGATCGTGTCGGGGATCTCGAAGGCCGAGGCGGCCGGGCAGTTGACGTACTCGGCGAATCCGCCGTGGGCCATCTGGGTGGTCGCGGCGACCCGGCGTCCGAGCATGTGCTCGGCCCCGGGTCCGCAGGCGTCGACCGTTCCCATGGTCTCCATGCCGGGGCTGTAGGGAAGGTCGATGCGCACGGCCATGTTGCCGCCGGTCACCCGCTCGAGATCGTTGAGGTTGAGCGGTACGGCGGCGACCTTCACCCTGACCTCACCGGGCCCGGGCTCGGGCAGGTCGACCTCGTCCAGCCGCAGTGCGGTCTCGGGTGGCCCGTACGCGTGGGTGCGCCACGCCCGCATGGTCGTGGGGCTCATGGGTTCTCCTCTTCGGGACGCAGATCGAAATGCTCGATGTAGTCGGCGAACTGCTCGCGGACCCGGACCGGATCGACGCCGAACTCCTCGGGGGAGTAGCGATGGATGCCGTCCTTGCCCTTGGGATGATCAGCGATGTACGCCCGCATGGCGGCGGCGCCCTCGTCGCTCATCGGCAGATCCAGGGCGTCGTAGATCTTGGTGATCTCGGCGAACTGATCAGCGGCGAAGTCGTCGAAGAACATGTCGTAGAACACGGCGTCCGGGTAGTCGTTGTCGGTGCGCACCTGGAGGGCGTGGTGAACCTTCGCCTGGAGGCGGTCGGTCCAGTCCTGGGCGATCTCGAAGCGGTCGACCTCGTCGCTGCCGCTCGAGCGGACGAGCGAGGTGAGGCTGGCGTAGGAGGTCATCGACTTGACCGGATCCCGGTGGGTGAACACGATGCGCGCGTCCGGATAGGTGACCAGAAGGTGCTCGAGGCCCCAGAGGTGGGCGCCCGTCTTGAGCACCCATCGGTCGCCCGGTTTGCGCCACCAGAGGTGCTGCAACTGCTTGCGGTGGAAGTCGTAGACGGGCGCCCAATCGGCTTCGTCGACCCAGTCCTCGTAGGTCGGGACACGGAACTGGTTGTGGAACAACGGCGTGCACATGGCCTCGCCCATCATGACCACGCACTCCTGGGACAGCGTCGCTCCCATCGGATGCATCGCCTTGAAGAGCTCCGACCTCTCGTCGCCCACGGGGATCGTCGCCTGGCACATCTCGATGCGGGGATCGGTCGCAGCCTCGGCCGTCGTGGGCGGCGGCGACGGGAACATCAGCTCCCAGGTGAGCGGAGCGCGGTTGGCAGGGTCCTGGTCGAGGATGTCGTGCAGGATCGTCGTGCCCGTGCGGGGAAGGCCGACGATGAACACGGGCTTCTCGACGGCGACATCGGCGATGCCCGGGTACTGCAGACGATCGTTCACATAGTGCAGGCGGTTCACCGTGTGGAGCAGGATCCGTTCACGGGCGATGAACTCGCCGACGGGGTTCAGGCGGGCGTCACGGTTCAGCGAGTCGCAGAAGAGCCCGAGCGGCTCGAGGAACGGCCCGGTTCCCAGGTCCTCGAGGCCCCCGGTGCGTTCCGTCGCCTCGGCGACCAGCGGCTCGACCTCGAACGTCATCGTCTCGGTCATGTCGTCCCCTCGTCCCCTTCTCGCTGGTGAGCCGATCGGCGGCACCGTCCCGCAGCCTCGCACACGGCTCGCCCGCCGTTCGCCCGCCGGACACCTCCCCGAAACACCCGGTCCATAGCCTCGCGTGGGCAACGCGAGCGACCGGGGGTGCAGGAGCGGCATGAACGAACCACATGACATTCCGACGAGCCTCGTCAGGCCGGTCGAGCCCCACGTGGTGGTGCTCTTCGGCGCCACCGGTGACCTCTCCCGCCGGAAGCTCATCCCCGGCCTCTACCACCTCGCCCAGGCCGGTCTCCTGCGTGAGTTCCGGGTGTTGGGCGTCTCGCTCGACGACTACGACGACGAAGGGTTCCGAGACCTCGCCCGCGATGCGTTGCGGGAGTTCTCCGCGCGTCCCCTCGACGACGCCGCGTGGGCCGCGTTCGCCGAAGCACTCCACCACGTGCCGATGGGGGATGGACCCGACGGGTTGGCCGAGCGTGTCGGGGAGCTCGAGGAGGCGCTGGGTGGCGAGCCCCGGAGACTGCACTATCTGAGCGTTCCTCCGCAGGGAGCCGAGGCCGTGGTGGCGATGCTGGACGCCGCGGACCTCGCCGAGCGGTCGCGGATCATCATGGAGAAGCCGTTCGGGACCGATCTGGCCAGCGCCCGCGAGCTGAACGCGAACCTCCATCGCACGTTCGACGAGTCGCAGATCTTCCGGATCGACCACTTCCTCGGCAAGGAAGCCGCACTGAACATCCTGGCGTTCCGCTTCGCCAACGGGTTGTTCGAGCCCATCTGGAACCGCGAGCACATCGATCACGTGCAGATCGACGTGCCCGAGACCCTGAGCATCGGCCACCGGATCCCCTTCTACGAACGCACCGGCGCCTACCGCGACATGGTGGTCACCCACCTGTTCCAGATCCTGGCGTTCATGGCGATGGAACCGCCGACCACGCTCGAGTCGAAGGCCATCGGCGAGGAGAAGAACAAGGTCTTCCGTTCGATGCTCCCGATCCATCCCGGCGACGTCGTGCGGGGTCAGTACTCGGGCTACCACGCAGAGGATGGCGTGCCGGTCCACAGCGACACCGAGACCTACATCGCGCTGCGGTGCGAGATCGACAACTGGCGGTGGGCGGGCGTGCCCTTCTTCCTGCGCACGGGCAAGCGGATGGCCGAGGGCGCCCGGATCATCTCGATCGCCTTCCGGGAGCCGCCCAAGAGCATGTTCCCCGTCGGGTCGGGAGTCGGTGCGCACGGCCCCGATCACCTGACGTTCGACCTGGCCGACGTGTCCAAGCTCTCGCTCTCGTTCTACGGCAAGCGACCGGGTCCGGGCCTCAAGCTCGACAAGCAGAGCCTGCAGTTCTCGCTGCACGAGACCGGCCGTAGCGACGATGTGCTCGAGGCCTACGAGCGGCTCATCCACGACGCCATGTGCGGTGATCACACGCTGTTCAACTCCGCCGAGGGCGTCGAGCGGCTCTGGGAGCTGTCCGAGCCGCTCCTCGACAACCCCCCTCCGGTGCGGCCCTATGCCCCCGGTTCGTGGGGGCCCAACGCCATCCACCAACTCATCGCTCCCTACGCGTGGCGGCTTCCCTTCGAACGTCCCTGGCGCGACAAGTAGTCGACGAGAGGGTCTCGCCGCCGGCACGTCCGAGTCGTCTCGCCGGTCGCGTTGGGGCAGGATGGCGACGAGCCCGGGGGGACCGGGCCGTGTTTCCCGGGGGGAACCAGATGGCAGCAGCACCGGTCGCAGTGGTCACGGGCGCCAGCCGTGGCATCGGCAAGGGGATCGCGCTCGAGCTCGGAGCGACCGGCGCCACCGTGTACGTCACGGGCCGCACGGTCGATGCCGGGCTCCTGCCCGGCACGGTCGGAGAGACGGCGGCCGAGATCGACGCACTCGGCGGCACCGGGATCGCCGTCGCGTGCGACCACCACGACGATGCGCAGGTGGCGGCGCTGTTCGAACGGGTCACGGCCGAACAGGGCCGCCTCGACGTCCTCGTCAACAACGTGTACTCGGCGCCGGATCTCGTCCCGTGGCTGGACAAGAAGTACTGGGAGCTCCCGCTCGAGGCCTGGGACCAGGTGATCGACATCGGGACCCGCTCGCACTACGTCGCCGCGGTCCTCGGCACCCCGCTGATGCTGGCTTCCGGAGGTGGCCTGATCGTGAACGTCTCGTCGTCCGGCGCCGTGACCTACGCCCACAACGTGGTCTACGGGGTGGGCAAGGCCGCCGTCGACAAGATGACCGCTGACATGGCCGTCGACCTGGACGACACGGGCGTCACCGTCGTCTCCCTCTGGCCCGGGTTGGTCCGCACCGAGCTCCTCGACATGGCCGCGCAGACCGACGGCGACCAGACGTTCATCGAGCTGCCGGGGGAGGGTCGCTTCGATCTCTCCGGCGCGGAGTCGCCCCGGTTCCTCGGTCGTGCGGTGGTGGCGCTCCTCGGCGATGCTGCACTGTCCGAGCGTTCGGGACGGGCGTTCACCTCCGCCGGTCTGGCTCGTGAACTGGGGTTCACCGATGTCGACGGGAGGGTGCCGGAGGTGCTGCTCCGCCCGGACGTCTGACCGTCGGAACTCGGCGTCCGCGTGGCGCATGGCCGGGCGTGTGTACCCCTACGATCTGCTCACAACGGTCGATCAGTCGACCCGACCAGGCCCGAACGGATAGCCAGGGTGACCGAACCGGAGATCGACCACGAGCGGGAACCGGCCGACGGCAGGGCTGATCGGACCGCCGGGCCCGGGCCTCAGGGGGTCGAGCAGCCGACGTCTCCGGGCACGGTGGCGCGCTGGCGAAGCCGCGGCGAGGCCACGGTCACCCGCAGCATGGAGCGGGTGACCGAGCTTCGGCGGCGATCGACCGGCGCGGACATCTCCGCAGGGGTCCTCGAGCGTTTCGTGAGCGTGAACGGCTCGATCCTCGCCGGCTTCCTGGCTTACCGGCTCTTCTTGTTGATCCTTCCGCTGGTGGTGGTCGTCGTCGCCCTCTCGGGCTACTCGGCCACGGCGACGGCCGACGTCTCGCAGCATCTCCAGTTGGGTCGGACGCTGGCGGGGATGATCGCCGACGCCGGCGCCCAGGCGGGCGAGGGACGGGGGGTTCTCCTGGTCACCGGACTCTTCGCCCTCGTCATCACGTCGTGGGGGATGCTCAGCGGCCTGCAGTACGTCTCGGCTCGTGTCTGGCAACTGCGGACCCGCCGCTTCCCCGGCAAGGCGAAGTCGTTCATCCGGCTGTTGGGGAGCCTGTTCCTCTTCGGGTTCGTGCTGTACCTCTCGGCGCTGGTACGCAACGCCGGGTTCTTCGCCGGCGTGGCAGGAGCTCTCAGCACATGGGCCAGCACGTTCGTGGCCTTCTTCGGCCTGGGTTGGATCCTGCCCCGACGCAGCCGGGAGTGGTTCTGGCTCCTGCCCGGCGCCTCCGTCGGGGCGCTCGGTCAGCTCCTCCTGCAGATCGTCGGCACCTACTACCTGACCCGGCTGCTCTCCAACGCCTCCGAGACCTACGGGACCATCGGCATCACCGTGGCGGCGCTGAGCTACCTGTACCTGGGCGGGGCGCTGGTCGTGGTCTCGCTCGCGGTGAACGCCGTCGTGTGGGCGCGCTTCGAGGACGATCCACCGGGCCTGTTCCGCCGGATCGCCGACCGCATCCCGATCCCGGCGTCCACCCTCGGCCTCGGCTACGTGGCCGAGGGTGACGAGGTCGAGTCGTTCAGCCCCATCGGGTCGGGAGGTCCGGACCTGGGGCGGTGAGCCGCCGGCCCCGGATGCTCAGATCCCGAGCAGCTTCGACTTGGCGGCCGCGAACTCCTCGTCCGACAACAGCCCCTGAGCGTTCAGCTCTCCGAGTTGCTTGATCTTGGCGATCGGATCCTCTTCGGCCGGCGCGGCCGAAGGGGGCGGCGGCGGAGCCTGCTGGGCCTGCACCTGTTGAGAGGCCTGCGCAGCGGCGGCGTCGACCATGTCCTGTTGCTGTTGGGCGGCCGCAGCCTGGCTGTTGGCGGCCTTCTTGGCCTGGTGGCCGGAGACCCCACCTACGACGGCGGTGGCGGTGCCGGCGACCACGGCCGTGCGGGCCATCGTGCCGACGAGACCTCGACGTCCTCGACGCATGGGCATGTGAGCTCCTAGTTGTCCTGGAGGTCGGCGAGCGCGAGCGCGACGACCTCGGCGGGGATGCGGTCCTGGCTGATCAGGAAGCCGCCGTTGTCGAAGATGGCCCCGGCGAGCGTCGAGAGCCAGAGGTTCTCCCAGACGATGACCATGGCGGCGGTTCCCGGCTCGAGGTCCTGGGCGATCGACTCGAGGTCGTTGTCGCTCAGGAGATCGAACTGCTGCTGGATCAGGGCGGCGAAAGGTCCGACGTCGTCGGTCTCCTCCACCTCGATCCAAGAGGTCGTGCCGTCGGCGGCCTTGCGCACGAACACGAGGTCGATGATGGCGACGATGCCCTTGTCGACCAGATCGAGCAGTGCGGGCGCGATCTCCCCGTTGAAGGTGTCGCCCGTGAACCCGATGACGGCGACGTCGATGGGGCCAACACGCTCGGGGGCGTTCGAAGCTGCCACTGGTTCCTCCGGAATCCTGGCCCAGGTGGGCGATGTGGCGGAGATGTTACCCACCCCCGACCGCTGTGGTGTCCGGCTGGTCCGGCTTGACGAACGGCCGCGGACCGCGGCGCTGTTCGTGGGCAAGGATGCGACGTCAGATGGGCCGGTCCCTGGATCGCCGCACCAGGGCCATCGTAGGAGACGGGTACGGACCGACGGGCGACGCTCTCCGTCTGGCCTCAGTGCGACTCGGAGACGACTTCGAACGCGAGTCCCCGGGCGACCAGTCGGTCGGTCAGGGTGTCGCCCATGGCGATGGCGGTCGTGGTCTGACCGGCGACGTCGGGGAGGTCATCGAAGGCCAGGCACAGGGCGGACTCGGCCAGCATCTTGGACGTCTCGGTGTAGCCGGGGTCTCCTCCGGCCACTCGACAGACGACGTCGCGACCTCCGCCGGAGCCGATGAAGCGGACCTCGAAGCTGCTCTTCGCCCGTCGTTGTTCCGACGGTCCCGAGCCGGCGGGGAACCGGCGCTCGACGGCTTTGCGCAGGGGGCCGATCTGTGCCAGTCCCGCGACGATGGCGACGCCGGCGACCGCGCCGATCATCAGCGGCAACGGTCCGACCACCATCGAATGGCTGTAGGTGAACTCGGGGCCGTACCGGGGAAGCGCAGCCGCCGACCGTGCGACGATCTTGGGATCCAGTCCAGGGAAGGGGAGGGCCCAGGCACCCTCGTCGCGCCAGGGGCCGAGGGCAACGGTCACGTCACGGTCCGGTGGTCCCTCGAGGCGTTCACGTTCCTTTGCCGTTCTGATCCCCTGGGGGATGCGGGAGAGGAACCCGAGGGCCGAAGCGGCGGTTCCTCCCGAGAAGCGGCCATCGGCGCGCACGTAGGCGTGCACGGTGAGCGGTACCCCCTCGGGGAGGTGCGAGACGGTGTACAGCGCACCGAGGTCGTGGGGTATCGAGTCGAATCCGCAGGCGTGCACCAGTCGGGCACCGCTTCGCCGCGCGGTCGTGTGGTGGCGCAACCAGGTGCGGTCGACGAACTCGGCCTCACCGGTGAGGTCGACGTAGTCGGTACCCGTCCCCGCGCATGCGGCCACCGTGGCCTCCCCGTGGCGCAGGTAGGGACCGACCGTGGACACCAGGACCTCGGTGCGTTCGGCCAGAGCAGTCATCGACCGGAGGTCGGCGGCGTCGGCGGTGAGGAGAGGGAGTTCGGCGAGCTCGGGGAACTCGACGGCGAGGGCGGTGCGCACGGCCTCGAGCTTCCCCGGGTTCCGTCCGGCCAGGGCCCAGCGACACCCTGCAGGAGCCTGTTGAGCGAGACGTTGCGCCGTCAACCCGCCCGTGAAGCCGGTGGCGCCGAACACCACGATGTCGAACTCGCGACCGGTGCGTCTCGATGCGTGCATGGGGGCCTCTTCGGGATCGACCAGCGAGTGAGCGGTGACGGCGTCGTGGTGACGGCAGCCGAGCGGAGGCTATCCACGGGCGTGCTGCGGTCGTCCACCGGGCGCAGTGGTCGTGTCAGGATGACGGGATGGGAGATGAAGGAGCGCGTTCCTACGCCGCGGCGTTACCGGTGCCGGAGTTCGCCACGGCGGCGTGGTCGGTCCCGCCGCCCCTGAGCGAGGCTCGCGTCGCCATCGTCACGACGGCGGCGATCCACCATGCGGGAGAGGAGGCGTTCACGTTCGACGACACGGGCTTCCGGGTGGTCGAGCAGGGTCGGACGGATCTGGTGCTCGGGCACTGGAGCCCGAACTTCGATCGCGCCGGCTTCGCCGCCGATCCCGAGGTCGTCATCCCGATGCGGCGCCTCCAGGAGCTCGCCGATGCGGGGACCATCGGCAGCGTGGCCCCACGGCACCTCTCGTTCGCCGGCAACCAGGAGGACACCGTCACCCGCATCCGCCTCGACTCGGGCCCCGCTGCGGGAGAGCTCCTGAAGGGCGATGGCGTCGACGTGGTGGTGCTCACCCCCGTCTGACCGTTGTGCACGCGCACCGTGTGTGTGCTCTCGCATGTCCTCGAAGCAGCCGGTCTCGCCACCGTGGCGCTCGTCTCCAACCGCGTGGTCGCCGAGCGCATGCACCCGCCGCGTGCCCTCTACGGCGAGTTCCCTCTCGGTCGTCCGCTCGGTGTGCCCAACGATCCGGTGTTCCAGCACGACGTCCTGGCCAGGGCGCTGGCCCTGCTCGCCGCTCCGGCCGGACCGGTCCTCGAGGACCATCCCGCGGTGATCGCCATCGAGGACGAGGCGCTCGCGTGTGCGCTTCCTCCCCGCTTCGACGTGACCCTCCCCGCAGCGGTCGACGAGGCCCGGGCGCTGCGACCGGCGTGGGACCGGGCGGTGGGCGATCGGGGAGCGACGTCGGTGGGTCGGGTCACCGACGCCGACGGCATCCCCGACCTCCTCGGGCTCTTCGTGCGCATCGCCGACGGCGAGCGTTGGGACGAGGTCGGACTGCCCGGCGATCCGATCAGTTGCGCCCACGACGTGCGCACCTACTACGAGGAGGCCGCCATCGCACTGGCCGGCGGCGTCGAGGGAGGGTCGGCGGAAGTCTGGTTCTCGGAGCTCACCGAGGGGGGCAAGGCGCTCCTCGGGGCCCGACGGTCCATGAAGGACCAGGAGGCCCCGTTCCCGATCTGGTTCTACATGGCGGCCGGCGAGCGCCCCTGAGGCCCGTGCGGCGCTCCCTCGGCGACGATCGGGTCCGCGAGGGTGGTCCGTCGGGTCAGGTCAGCCCGTCGGCGTGGTCGGGGTCGGTGTAGATCTTCTCGGTTCCGTCGGGATAGGCCGCGTGAGGGATGAGCAGCCCGTCCGGGGCATCGTGGAGGTACATCAGCGACGAGCCCACCACGGCGAAGTCGTGCCCGACGTTCGGGAAAGCCTCGGGCCCATGACGCTCGCGCCACTGCATCGCCGCGTCGGCGGCTCCCGGCGACGCGGCGGCGGCGCGGATCTTGCCGACCATCTCGTCGACGGAGCGGACGTCGAGGATGACGACCTCGACCTCACGCCCGCCCTTCCCGGTGCGTCCCATCTCGGCGCTCGACATGGGCTGAGCATGGCACAGGACCGGCGGTACGGCGTGCTCGCGAACGGCGGCGCGCACCAGCTCGTGGCGCACGCGAGGATGCGGACATGACCTTCCAGGGAACACGCATCTTCGTGACGGGGGCGGCCTCCGGCATCGGGGCCGCCACGGTGGAGCTCCTCGCCGGCCAGGGGGCCGACGTCGTGGGTGTCGACATCGCCGACGCGGAGGGCATCGTCCACTGCGACGTCACCGACGTCGATTCGGTGGACCGGGCCATGGGAGAGGCGGTGGGTCGCATGGGTGGGCTCGACGTGCTGTGCAACGTGGCCGGCATCAACCAGTTCTCCCGGTTCGGTGACCTCCCCCGCGAGATGTGGGACCGGCACCTCGCGGTGAACCTCACCGGCCCGATGCTCGTCACCCAGGCTGCGCTCCCGTACCTGCGCGAGAGCAGGGGAAACATCGTGACCGTCGCCTCGATCTCCGGCATCCAGGGTCAGCCGTGGAACTCCGCCTACTGCGCGTCGAAGGGCGGGCTGTTGCTCCTGATGAAGTCACTGGCGGTCGAGCTGGCCGCCGACGGGATCCGGGTCAACTGCGTGTGCCCGGGCGGTGTCGACACGCCGCTGTCGGCCAATGCCGGGGCGACGATGCCTGCCGACGTCGACTTCTCCATGTTCTCGCGGATGACGGGCGTGCTTCCGGGTTACATGCCGCCGGGCGACGTCGCCGGCGCCATCGCCTACCTGGCCTCTGATGCGGCAGGCTCGGTGACCGGCGCGTCCCTGGTGATCGACCGGGGCACGCTCTGGTAGGCGCTCAGCCCGGGAGCACGCCCCCCGCGGCGATCCAACGGCTGAACACCTCTGCGCCCTCGGTCGGGTTGTACAGGTCCTCCTGATAGGAGAACTGGCCGTCGCCCGCGTACTCGAGGATGGTGACGCACCCGAATCGGAAGTCCCCGTCGCCACCCGAGGGATCGGGCAGGACCTGCCACGGGTAGTACACGACCCGATCACCGTCGATCATCACCCATTCCACCGGGAAGGTCATGGTCGCAGGGGCCTGGGCCATCACCTCGGTGATCCCCCGTCGAATGGCCTCGCGGCCCTCGAAGCGGCCGAGGTGGTGCTCGACCCAGACCCCGTCGACAGTGTGGAGATCTGCCCAGGCGTTCCAGTCACCGCTCTCGCCCACGGCCACGAAGTTCTCGTAGGCCGACGTCACCTCGTCGCGATCGAACGTCATCTTCCCCCCTCGGCGGCCTCCGCCACGCGTGACTGTTCTAGTGCCGCGGCGCGCCCGGTGCCTACGGCCAGGCCTGCCACGATGGGGTCGTGTCCGAACCCCACGCCGCGCATCGCCTCGTGCCGATCTCGGGTCGCCCGAGCCGGGCCGAGCTGGCGGCGTTCAACGGCGCCACCGTCGACGACCTCCTGCCGGAGCACCTGAAGCTGCTCGTCGTCGGCATCAACCCCGGTCTGTGGACGGCGGCGGTCAACGCCCATTTCGCCCGACCGGGGAACCGTTTCTGGCCGGCCATGTACCGGGCGGGCATCACGACGCAGCCGGTGGACGCGTCGGAGGGTCTGGCCGATGCGGACCGCGACGAGCTCCTGGCGGCAGGGGTCGGCATCACCAACCTGGTGCCCGTGGCGACGGCGCGTGCGGACGAGCTCTCCGCCGACCAGCTCGCGGCCGGCGGTGAACGTCTCCGCGCCCTCGTGCGCGAGCGGCGCCCCCATGTCGTTGCGATGCTCGGCGTCACCGCCTATCGCCAGGCGTTCGGGCGACGGGGAGCGGTCATCGGGCCTCAGGATCACGACCTCGAGGGCGCCGCGCTCTGGGTGCTGGGGAACCCGAGCGGTCTGAACGCCCACGAGACCGTCGATTCCCTGGCCCGGTGGTACCGACGGGCCGCCGAGGCCGCCGGCGTGTTCCTCCGCCCTCTGCCGCAGGGGTGACGCGTCGGGCGCGGCGTACCGTACGATTCGCGTCGAACGGGGGGATGGCACGTGGCCTATCGAGTGGTGCAGTGGACGACGGGGAACGTCGGCCGTCGATCGGTGATCGCCGCGATGGCGCGCCGCGACCTCGACATCGTCGGTGCCTATGCGTGGGCGCCGGAGAAGGTGGGCGTCGACGTCGGTGTGCTGGCCGGTCTCGATCCGATCGGCGTGACGGCCACGGACGACATCGCCGAGCTGCTCGACCTGCGCCCCGACTGCGTCGTCTACAACCCTCTGTGGCCGGACGTCGACGAGCTCGTCGCGATCCTGTCGGCCGGTGTGAACGTCGTCGCCACCGCCGGGTTCATCACCGGTCACGCCCTCGGGGAGGGCCGGGACCGGATCGTTGCGGCCTGCGAGGCCGGTGGCGCCACGATCTTCGGCTCCGGCATGAACCCGGGCTTCGCCAACCTCGTCGGGCTGATCTCGACGGGCATCTGTGATCGCGTCGACGCCATCTCCGTGCTCGAGTCGGTCGACTCCACGGGGTACGACTCGCCGGAGACCGAGATGAGCGTCGGCTATGCGAGACCGATCGACGATCCCGAGCTGCCGGAGATGACCAGAGCGGCCACGGCGGTGTTCGGTGATGCGGTGCGGATGATGGCCGATGCCCTCCGTGTCGAGCTCGACGAGGTCCGATTCGAGTCGGCCTACGCTCGAACGACCCATGCGCTCGATCTTGGTTCGTGGACGATTCCGGCCGAGTGCGTCGCCGGGGTCGAGGCCAGCTGGCAGGGCTGGAAGGACGGGGGGAAGTTCATCGACCTCCGGGTTCGTTGGCGCAAGGGCCGGACCCTCGACCCCGACTGGCCGCTCGAGCACGGCTACGTGGTCGAGATCGAAGGCCGCCCGAACGTTCGCACGAAGGTCGAGATCACGCCCCCCGCCGATTTCGTGGCCACCTCATTCGCCGACTACATGGTGCTGGGCATGATCATCACCGCGATGCCCGCGCTCGATGCGATTCCCGCCGTCGTGGCCGCAGCTCCCGGCATCGCCACGTACGCCGATCTCCCGCTCGTGGCCGCCCGTCCGAGCTGAACCAGCTCGGCCTTCGCCCGGGCGGCGACAGGAGGCTTCGGCGAGACGTCAGTCCTGCGTTCCATCCACGTCGATCCACGGCAGGTCGAGAGCCTCCTCGGGGCGCAGCCGATCGAGTCGGCGGCGGTCGCGCTTGGTCGGCCGCCCCGCGCCGCGGTCGCGGACGGCGACGGCGGCGGTCGTCTCCCGTGGCGGCGGCGGGGGCGAGTGGTCCACGTAGCACTCGACGGCGAGGGCGGACCCGACGCGCTTCTCGATGACCCGGACGACGACCACACGGCGATCGCGTCCGTGCAGGTGAGCCTCGATCCGTCGCCCGGCCGCCACCGGAGACGAGGCCTTGGCCGTTCGTCCGTCGATGCGGACATGTCCCGCCCTGCACGCGCTGGTCGCTTCGGATCGGGTCTTGCACAGGCGGACCGCCCACAACCAACGGTCGATGCGGGCGTGGTCCATCCCACGAGTGTGGCCGCGCCGCACCTGACAAGGGGGTTCGCTGCCTTGCCGGTGATGCGAGGGCGACGCATCGACCCCGGTCCGGCTCCCCGCTCCGCCTCAGTTCCCTGATGCTGCGTCCCGGTTCGTGCCAACATCCTCGGCCATGGAGCTCACTCATCTCGCCTCGCTGACCCTCGACGTCGCCTCGGACCGGCTGTACCTCCTCGGCGCCACCCCGGCGGGCACCAGGATCATCCAGGAGATCGCAGCGGCCCGGCTCGAAGGGGCCGAGGTCTCGGGCTCGATGATCGGCAACGCCGGCGCCGATTGGCTCGCGGTCGACGTGTCGGGGGTGGCCACGTTCGACATCCGGATGACCCTGCAGACCGACGACGGCGCAGTCCTCTACCTGGCCTACGAGGGCCGGGCCGACTGGAGCGGTGGCATGGGCCAGGGACCCGTGTACGTCGGCATGCGTTTCGAGGCGGGCGACGAGCGCTACAGGTGGCTCAACGCCCTGCAGCTCTTCGGGCGGGGTCAGCTGGGCGAGGGTGGACGGCTCGTGTACGAGATCTACCGCCCGAGCTGACCGGTCGTCGCGCCGCACCCTGAGCTCGTCGGGCCGGGCCCGGACTTGCCGGAAGGTGGCCCTCTCTCAGTAGATTAGGCATGCCTAACACCGACCCCGGAGTCCGCATGCCCGCAGCGCCACACGCCCGCCGTCACCGCACCCGGCGATGGCTCCCGATCGCCGGACTGGTCCTCGTCGCCGCCGTCGTCCTGGGCGCCTGCGGGTCCGGGAGCGGCGATCCGAACACCGTGCGGGTGTACTCCGGTCGCCAGTACGACCTCGAGGAGGCCTTCGACCAGTTCACCGAGGAGACGGGCATCAAGGTCGAGTTCCAGTTCGGCAACGACGCCGAGTTGCGTGAGCGGCTCGCAGCCGAAGGGGAGAACACCCCCGCCGACGTCTTCATCTCCGTCGACGCCGGCAACCTGGTCAAGGCCGCCGACGAGGGCTTGTTCCAACCGACCGACGATCCGGTGCTCGAGGCGGCGGTTCCGCCCGCTCTGCGCGACCCCGACAACCTCTGGTTCGGGCTCAGCATCAGGGCGCGCAGCATCGTCTACGACCCGGATGCCGTGGACCCGAGCGAGCTCTCCACCTACGCCGCACTGGCGGAGCCGGAATGGAAAGGTCGGCTCTGCCTGCGCAACTCGGGCAACGTCTACACCCAGTCGCTGGTGGCGGCGTTGATCGCCGACGAGGGGCGGGACGAGGCATTGCGCATCGTCGAGGGCTGGGCCGACAACGCAGAGATCCTCGACAGCGACGTCATGATCCTCGATGCAGTCGCCGCGGGCCAATGCGACGTGGCGATCACGAACCACTACTACCTCGCCCGGAAGTACGAGGAGAACCCTGACTTCGGCGTCCGGATGTTCTGGGCCGACCAGGCCGGCAAGGGCGTGCACGTCAACATCAGCGGCGCCGGGGTCACCGCCGGCGCCGATCGCCCCCAGCTGGGCGCACAGCTCATCCAGTGGCTGGCCACCGACGGCCAGGCGGCCTTCACCGCCGGGAACCACGAGTTCCCCGTCAACCCCGACGTCGACATCGATCCGCTTCTGACCGAGCGCTTCGACGTCGACTTCCTCCGCAATCCGATGAGCGCCGAGACCTTCGGTGCGCTCAACGCCGACGCCGTTGCCCTGATGGGTGAGGCCGGGTACCGCTGAGCCGCCTGTGACCCCGGTGACGCGGTGGCGCCCTGCGGCAGGGTCTCGGCGCCCATGGGCGGCGGCAGTCGTCGTCATCGCTGCGCTGGTGGTGGCCCCACTGGCCTTCGTCGTCGTGAGCCTGCTCACTCCGAGCCTGGACGTCTGGTCCCAGCTCTGGCGCACCCGCCTGCCCCGGATGATCACCTCGACGATCGCGCTCCTCGTGCTCGTCGGCATCGGCACCCTTGCCGTCGGCGGCGGTCTCGCCTGGTTGGTGACGGCCTACCGGTTCCCCGGCCGCCGGGTGATCTCCTGGTTGCTGGTGCTCCCCCTCGCCATGCCCGGCTACGTCCTGGGCTTCGTGTTCCTCTCCATGGTGGGGTTCACCGGACCGATCCAGACCACATGGCGCGACGCGTTCGGCGCCGATGCCTGGTTCCCCCAGGTCCGCTCGGTCTGGGCCGCCGCCCTCGTCCTCACGCTGGTGTTGTACCCCTACGTCTACCTCCTCGCCCGGACCGCCTTCCGCGACACCGCCGCGACCGGCTACGACGTGGCGAGGAGCCTGGGTTGCACGCCGTTCCAGGCGTTCCGACGGGTGGTCCTCCCGCTGGCCCGTCCGGCGATGGCGGCCGGTGTCGCCCTCGTGATGATGGAGACGCTCACCGACTTCGCCACGGTGCAGTACTTCGGCGTCGAGACGCTCTCCGCGGGGATCTACCAGGTCTGGCGGGGGATGTACGACCGCGACGCCGCCGCCGAGCTGGCCGGGCTGGTCCTGCTCCTCGCCCTCGGGGTCATCGCACTCGAGCGAGCGTTCCGCGGTCGCGCCCGCTACGCCGAGCCGGGTGCGGGCGGCGGTGGGATCGAGCCGCAGCGTCTCGTCGGTTGGCGTCGATGGGCGGCGACCGCCGCACCCGTCGTCGTGCTCCTCGCCGCGTTCGGGGCGCCGGTGACCCAACTCGCGGTGTGGGCGCTGGGCGACGGTCGAGTGAACCGTTCGCTCGATCGCATCGGCGGCTACCTCTCGAACTCGGTCTTCCTCGCCGTCGTGACGGCGGCGCTGTGCGTCGGTCTCGGCGTGGTCGTGGCCAACGCCCTTCGCTTCTCGGGCCGCCGGTCGGCGCGGATCGCCGCTCGCGTCACGGTGATCGGGTACGCCGTTCCCGCTCCCGTCGTGGCCATCGGCGTGCTGCTGCTCGTGGTCGGCGTGGACTCCGCACTGCGATCCATCGGTGTCGAGGTCACGGGACTGCTCGTCACCGGATCGGTGGCCGCCGTCGTCTACGGGTACGCCGTACGCTTCCTGGCGCTCGGCGTGAACTCGGTGGAGTCGAGCATGGAGAAGGTGCCCGAGGAGGTCACCATGTCGGCCCGTTCCCTCGGGGCGGGGAGCGGTCGGATCCTGCGACGCCTGCACGTCCCGCTCACCCGTACCGGCGTCGCCACCGCGGCGATGCTCGTGGCGATCGAAGCCATGAAGGAGCTCCCGATCGTGCTGCTCCTGCGTCCCTTCGGCTTCGACACGCTGTCGGTCTGGGTATGGCAGCTCGCGGCGGAATCCCTCTGGGAGTCCGCCGCGCTCCCGGCGCTGATCATCGTTGCCGTGGCCATGGTGCCGGTCGTCGTGTTGTCGCGCCAGATGGCGCGCGGTGAGCGCGAAGCTGAGCGTGTGCTCCTGCCCGATCCCGCCGCGCCCACGGAGAGCTCGGCCGTCGTCGAGGAGTTGGTGCCGTGAGCGCGTCATCGGCTCCACCCGCGGCGGTGACCCCGTCCGCCTCGTCCCATCACACCACCTCGACGTCGACGACTGCGGCGCACCGCGACCCGACGTTGGTCGTCCGCGATCTGCGGAAGCGGTTCGGCGACACGACTGCCGTCGACGGCGTGGGATTCGACGTCGGCGCCCACGAGGTGTTGTGCCTCGTCGGCCCCAGCGGATGCGGGAAGTCGACAGCCTTGCGGATGGTCGCCGGCCTGATCCGTCCCGACAGCGGCCAGGTGTCGCTCGACGGAGAGCAGCTGGACGGTCCCGGGGTGCACGTGCCTCCCGAGCGGCGCAGCATCGGGATCGTCTTCCAGGACCATGCGCTCTTCCCGAACCTCGACGTGTCGCGCAACATCTCCTTCGGGCTGACCGCACTCGACCGGTCCGGCCGCCGCCGCCGGGTGGGTGAGATGTTGGACCTGGTCGGGCTGAGCCGTTACGCCGCGCGCTATCCGCACGAGCTGTCGGGCGGGGAACGCCAGCGGGTGGCGCTGGCGCGAGCCCTCGCTCCCGAACCGGCCGTCCTGCTCCTCGACGAACCGTTCGCCAGTCTGGATCAGAACCTCCGCGTGAAGGTTCGCGACGATGTGCTCTCGATCTTGCGGGCGACGGCGACTCCGGCGGTCTTCGTGACCCACGATCAGCTCGAGGCGCTCTCCCTCGGCGATCGGCTGGTGGTGCTGAGCGATGGTCGGGTCGAGCAGACCGGCACACCCCAGGAGGTGTTCCACTCACCGGCGAGCAGGTTCGTGGCGTCGTTCATGGGCGAGGCCGACTTCCTCCCGGCGACGGTGGAGGGCGGCGTCGCCACCAGCGAGTTGGGTGCTCGGGCCATGACGGCCCCCCCGCCGTCCGGGCCCGTCGAGATGGTCCTACGACCCGACGACGTGGTGCTCACCGCCGACCCCGATGGCGCGGCGGTGGTCACGTGTGCCGAGTTCCAGGGATCATCGGTGCTGTCCACGGTGCTCCTGCCCTCGGGGGGCTCGGTGCGTTCCCGTCAACCGCACAGCGCCGGGTTGGACATCGGGACCCGTGTCCGGGTCGAGCTGGCCGAGCACCATCGCACGCCGGTCCTGCTGCCCCGCCGCGAATCCTGAGGCAGGCGGTGGTCCCGTTCGGGTGTCAGCGCGCCGCAGCCACCGGCTCGACGTCCACCACCTCGGCCGATCGCAGGCGGAAGCCGGTGAGGGCGTCGAGCAACGCCCGTTCGTCGTCGGTCGAGACCGCGACGATGAAGCGGACGGCGCGATGGTGGGTCTCGGTGTGGTTGCCCCGGTAGCGCATCTGCGTCGTCCACGTGATCGGCCGCTCCTCGGTGATCTCGCCGAGCGCCGTGAGGACCGGTCGTAGCGAGGGGGCGGCATCGGCGTCGATGACGAGGGCCCGCACGATCATGGCCGCAGCGGGATCGGCGGCGACCTCGGTGTCCTCGGTGTCCTTGGTGACCGACGGTGCGCCGGTGTCCCCGGTGTCCTTGGTGATCGTCGGTGGACCGGTGTCGGTGTCCGTCCGGGCCGGGCCGGCCGCAGGCGGAGGGGCCGGTCGCGACCCGTCGTCGGGCGGGTGCATCGCCGGCGGTGGGGGGGGCGGAGCCGGAGGCGGGGGAAGGGTCGAGCGGGTCAGGCGCTCGAAGATCAGTCGTGCCGCATCGACCGCCCGCTCCCGGTCGGCGTTGGGGCCGTCGTAGCGGCCCACCGACACCGCCTGGTAGTCCCGAACGGTGTGGGTCGTGCCGCGCGACGGGTCGGGCGTGGTCCAGTCGATCGCCTCGACCGGCGGCGGCTGGGGCGAGAGGCCGACGAAGCCGAGGGCGTCGAGGTGCAAGAAGATCGTCAGCGGGGGAGCGGTCCCCTCGTAGCTCACCGTCACCTCCGGCGGTCCGGTGAGTCCGGTCACGATCGTGCACGTCGTTCCACTGGATTCGAGGGTGAAGATCTCTGCGGTCACCTCGATGGGATCGACGCAGGAAACGGGCTGCTTGAGTGCCATCGGTCGGAGATTTGTGAACGCGGGATGACGTCGGGCTCTGGAGTGGGCCCCACGGCCCAACGTCGGCGGCCCTCACTGGGCCATGTGGCTCAGAGGATGACGAAATCGTCAGGATCCGGCTCGCGCGTCCAGTCCCAGTAGTCGACGAGTCGCCACGGGGACAGGACATGGATCTTGCCCTCAGGGTTCTTGAACCACGAGTGGGTGACCCCCGGGTGCGACCAGACCAGCGTCTCGAGCTCTTTCTGGACCCGCTCGTAGTACGCCTCGTGGACGTCCTCGCGAGGTTCCAGCGACGAACGGTGTTGGGAGATCAACAGATCGAGGCAGCCGGTGATGTAGCGCATCTGGCACTCCGAGTGGAAGATCAGGCTGCCGCCGTGGGCCAGGTTCGTGCCCGGCCCGTACATGCAGAAGAGGTTGGGGAAGCCGGGAACGGTGATCCCGAGGTAGGCCTTCGGGCGTTCGCCCCACACGTCGCGGAGCGTGCGCCCGTCGCGGCCGACGATCTCCATCGGCCAGAGGAACCGGTTGGCCTGGAAGCCCGTGGCGAAGACGATGATGTCGACCTCGACGCGCTCTCCGGACACCGTGACGATGGCGTCGGCGTCGATGTGGTCGATGCCCTCGCGCACGAGATCGACGTTGTCGCGCGTGAGGGCGCCCAGCCAGCTGCCGTTGTCCTGGAGCGTGCGCTTGGCGGTCGGCGGATAGTCGGGGATGCACTTCTCGAGCAGCTCGGGGTCGTCGCCGAGCTGGCTCGTGATCCAGTCGGTGAAGATCAGTCGGGTGAACTCGTTCCCTTCGCTGACCGAGCGTTCCTGGTCGGGCCAGTCGGGGTCGATCCGGGCGCCCTCGAGGCCCTTGTCGCATGCCGACCAGAGGATCAAGAAGCGGTACCACCGCCCGTAGTAGGGAAGGTGGCGCAGCGCCCATTTCACCCCCGGTCCGACCTTGGCGTGGTAGTTGGGGTTCGGGAACATCCATTGCGCGGTGCGCTGGAACACGGTGAGGTGGGCCACGTCGGGCGCGATCGTCGGCACGATCTGGAAGCCGCTGGCTCCGGCGCCCACGACCGCCACCCGCTTTCCCCGGTAGTCGACCGAATGGTCCCATGCGGCGGAGTGGAACCACGCACCCTCGAACTGGTCGAGGCCGTCGATGTCGGGGAGATTCGGGCGGTTGAGCTGCCCCACGGCCGAGATCACCGCACGCGCCGTGAGTACCTCTTCGGTGCCGTCGGCGTTGCGGATGGACACGGCCCAGGTCGACGTGGCGTCGTCCCAGCGGGCACCGGTCACCTCCGTCTCGAAGCGGATCGACGGCTCGATGCCGCGACGCTCCATCACGTCCTGGAAGTAGCGCTGCAGCTCCGGTTGCTGGGCGTAGTACTCCGTCCAGTGGTCGCTGGGTTCGAAGGAGTAGCAGTAGAAGTGGTTCCCCACGTCGACCCGGGCGCCCGGGTAGGTGTTCTCCCACCAGGTGCCGCCGGGCCCGGCGTTCTTCTCGACGATGGTGAAGGGGATGCCGGCTTCGTCCAGGCGGATCCCGGCGAGCAATCCGGACTCACCGCAGCCGATCACCACGACGGGGAACTCCGCTCTCGCCTCGCCGTCGACGTGGAGATCGACACGTCGGGCGTCGGAGCCGTCGAGCTCCATCTCCTCCAACAGCATCGGGATGTACTCGTCGGGCACCTCCTCGCAGCACAGCCACGCCATCATCTCCTTGATGTCGGCCTGGCTGGGTGGTGGCGGGAGCTGGCAACCGCCGTCGCGGTAGGCGCGGATGAGGTCCAGGGCGAGGGCTCTCGCCTCGGCCTTGTCCTCTTCGGACATGAAGCCCTGCACCTCGTTGATGACCAGCCCCTGCGGGCGCAGCCGTCCCCGGATGACGTCCATGTCGCCGGTCATGTGGACGAGCGAGAGCATCAGCGTCGGGATGCTGACGTCCTCGAGCGCAGCGGCGATGGCGTCGTCGTCGTCGTCGAACGGTTCCCCTGCGAACGGGTTGCGGTCGGTCACGTGCTGGTCCCCTTGGTGTGAGCGGCGAGGCGACCGTAGACGATCACCCGGTCGGCGACGAGGTGCGGGTGGCGGACGATGGCGAGGAGCGGTGCCATGCTGAGGCGATGGCTTCCCGTGCGTCGCTGCTCCGTCCGGGTCGGTGGCCGCGGTGAGCGGCGTGGCCCTCCTGACGGGAGGAGCCGGCTTCATCGGCAGCCACACCTGCGTGGTCCTCCTCGACGCCGGCTGGCGGGTCGTCGTCGTCGACGATCTCTCCAACAGCAGTGAGGAGTCATTGCGGCGGGCCCGCGAGCTCGCTCCGGGTGAACTGTCGTTCCACCGGTTCGACCTGCGCGACACCGACCGCCTCGATGCGGTGGTCTCGGAGCACGAGGTGGACTCGATCGTGCACTTCGCCGGGCTGAAGGCGGTGGGGGAGTCCGTCGCTGAGCCTCTTCGGTACTACGACGTGAACGTCGGCGGTGCGATCAGCCTCGTGGAGGTGATGCAGCGACGTGGCGTGCGCCGCCTCGTCTTCTCGTCGTCGGCCACCGTGTACGGCGAACCGGATGCGGTGCCGTTGTCCGAGTCGGCGCCTCTGCGGACGACGAACCCCTACGGTCGCACGAAGCTCGTCATCGAGGAGCTCCTCGGTGACGTCGCGGCAGCAGATCCTTCGTGGCGGATCGCCCTTCTGCGCTACTTCAATCCGGTCGGTGCCCATCCCAGCGGGATGATCGGCGAGGACCCCCAGGGCATCCCGAACAACCTCATGCCCTTCGTCATGCAGGTCGCCGTCGGTGCCCGTCCCGAGTTGGTGGTCTTCGGGGACGACTACCCGACCCCGGACGGCACGTGCCTGCGCGACTACATCCACGTGATGGATCTCGCCGAGGGCCATCGGGCTGCCCTCGAGCGCCTCGACATGATCTCGGGATGCGAGCCGATCAACCTCGGCACGGGGTCGGGCACGTCGGTGTTGGAGGTGGTGGCGGCGGCGTCGGCCGCGGTCGGCCACCAGATCCCGTACCGGTTCGGTCCTCGACGTCCGGGTGATGCCGCGGCCACGTTCGCCGATCCGACCGCGCCCACGACCTCCTGGGCTGGCGGGCGACGCGGGGCATCGACGACATGTGCGTCGACGCCTGGCGGTGGCAGTCGCAGAACCCCGCGGGGTACGGCTGAGGTCCTCTCCGGTGCCCCGCTCGTCGGGGCGTCGGCGGTGCGACACCCTCAGCGGGTCGCGTACCAGCGGCGGAGCTCCTCGAGCCCGGCGTCGAGGCCCACCTGGGGTCGCCAGTCCAGGACCCGGCGGGTGTCGCGCTGGTCGAACCAGTGCGCCACCGACAGCTGGCGTGCGGCGAAGTGGGTGATCGGGGGCTCCTCGCCCGGCCACAGCCGGTCGACCAGCGAGCCGACCAGCGCCGCGACGGGTGCAGCGACGGACCGGGGCCGGGAGGTGACACCGGCGGCGCGGAGGATGGCGCCGACCAGATCGCCCACCGGACGGGGCTCGCCGCCGCTGACCACCCAGGCCCGGCCGACTGCGTCGCTCTCCGGCGTCGATGCGTCGACGGCGCAGAGGATCGCTGCCGCGGCATCGTCGACATACGTCGTGTCGATCATGGCCCTGCCCCCGTCGGGGAGGGCGAGGCGCCCGGCCCGGGCCCGGTCGACGAGTCGTTGCACGAGTTGGGTGTCGCCCGGTCCCCACACGAGGTGGGGACGAACGACGACGGTCGGGACGCGGGGCTCGTCGAGGACGAGGCGTTCGGCCAGCGCCTTCGAGCGGGTGTACCCGTCGCGACCGGCGTAGCCGCGCGGGCCCGGCCCCGCTCCCGACGCTGGCGGCGTCGTGGAAGGCGACCGACGGGCTCGATACGTGCACGAATCGTCCGCAGGTCTCCGCCGCGGCACGGGCATTGGCGGTGCCCTCGACGTTGACCGCCTCGAAGGTCGGCCATGGGGCCTTCGGCACGACGAGCGCGGCCAGATGGACCACGACGTCGTGGCCGCGCGCGGCGTCGAGCAGTGCGCCCCGGTCCCGCACGTCGCCGCGGACGTCGCGCAGCCCCGTACCCGAAGTCCGCCGCTGGAACGTCGTCACGTCGTCTCCCCGGCGGGCCAGTGCCGTGGCGACGGCGCCACCGAGGAGGCTGGAGCCTCCCGTGACCAGGACCCTCATCGGCCGGCCAGGAAGGCGGCGGCGGCGGCAGCCAGTGCGGTCCGGTCGATCTTGGACTGGTGGCGGATGTCCACCGGGAGCGGCCCTTCGAGCACGCGGCGACGGGTTCGGCAGATGCCGACCGCACGGTGGCGGCGAGGGCGGGTGAGGCCAGCCTGAGGCGGCCGGGGCCATCGACCACGATGGCCGTGGCCTGGGTGCCGACCGGGCCGACGCCCACCGCGGCCACCGGTCGCCGCACCACCGCACCCACCGGTTGTTCGAGGGCGACGCAGGTCCGGGGGCCGTCGGGGCCGTGGATCACGTGCTGGGCCCGGCCCAGCTGGAACAGGCGCCCGTCGGCGTCGCGGTACCCCACGTCGCGTGTGCGATGGAATCGCCGACCGTCGCGTTCGACGGTGGCGTCGTCGTCGGTCGCCCACCGGCGGTCGTACCCTTCGCGGATCCAGCCGGTGCCGACGAGCAGCTCACCCCAGACGTTCGGGGCGAGTTCGGGGCCCAACGGTTCGTCGAGGGGCACGACCATGACCGAGGCGCCGTCCAGCGGCCAGCCGGTGGCGGTGCCGCCGAGTGGGCCCGAGCGGGCGGCGTCGGTGCCGTCGGTGACCGGCATCGCCTCGGTCATGCCGTAGGGAGCCCTGACGTCCGCGCCGGTGACGGCGGTGACCCCCCGGACCATGTCGGCGTCGATCGGCGCACCGGCCAGCATCACGAGACGCAGCGGAACCCGTCGACCGTCGGCGGTGGCGATGATCTTCCGGGCCGAGGCCGGAGACAGCCACGCCACCCCGACGCGGACGTCCGTGCGGTCGCAGACGGCCGCCAACCGGTCGAGATCGAGGTCGGCGGGTCTGGTGACGTCGATGTCGGGCAGGACGCACGGAACGCCGAGGGCCGGGCCCAGCACGACGAAGGGAGCGAACGAGGTGGTGAAGGCCTCGTCGCCCGTCATGGTGAACGAAGCGGCGATGACGTCGCGTTGCGCGGCCAGCGCGGCGTGGGTGTACCGCACCGGTTTGGCTGGACCGGTCGCACCCGAGGTGTGCACGACCGCGGCGAGATCGTCCGGAGCGAGGGTGGGCAGCTCCGGGGCCGCACCGAGTGGGGTGGCCGTCAGGTCCACGGCACCGGGGAAGCGACCGATGGCCGCGGTCCGAACGCCCGGGGTGAGTCCGAGCACGCGGGAGGCGGCGAGCGTCCGGGGCGTACCCAGCGCCCACGCCGGCGTCGCGCCCGGAGCGCAGCGCGCAGGCCTCGCGGGCCGAGACCGGCGTCGGCCGCGACCAGCACACCGCCCGCCATCCAGGTCCCGTACGCGGCGGCCAGCATCTCGACGCCGGGCGGGACGAGCAATGCGACCCGCTCGCCCGGCCGCAGGCCGCTGCCGACGAGGTGGCCGGCGATCCTGACGACATCGGCGTGCAGTTCCGACCAGGTGATGGCCCCGTCGGGGCCCGCATAGGCGGGGGAATCGTCCTGACCGCGGTCGGAGAGCGCGGTGGTGACCGCTCGGAACGCGCCCGGGGCTTCCAGCGCGTGTCCGCGGTCGACAGCGGGAGACTCCAGGGCGGCGATCTCGTCCAGCCACCGGGCCGCGACCTCGGCCATCGGTTCGTCGAGGGCGACGAGATGGCCGGCCGTCGGGAACCGGTGCACGTCGGCGTGCGGCGCTCGGGTGAGCAGGTCGGCGAGGAAGCGGTCGTGGAAGACCGGGTCGCGACCGCCCCACACGATCAGGACCGGGACGTCGAGCGACGCGAGGTTGCTCGCGCTGCGTTCCAGTGCGGTCCAGGAGGGATCGCCCGGTCGGAGAGGGATGTCGGCGACGTAGTCGGCCACGGCCCGACGGCGATGCGACGAGCGGTACGGAGCCCTCAACGGCTCGCGGTGCTCGCCCGCCGTCATCCGGGCGGTGCCGGCCACGAAGGCAGGGGTCCGACGGCAGCTGACGTCGACCATCCGGCGCGCCGTGGCGATCAGCGGTGGCACGGCGACGCCGTCGGGCCTGGCCACTGCGGTGTTGCTCAGCACGACGGCGCGCACGTCGAGCTCCGAGGCCGCCCCGAGGGCTGTCGGCCCACCCCAGTCGTGGGCCACGAGGACGAGGGGCCCCTCGGTCTCCTGGCGACAGAAGGCCACGAGCTCGGCGACGCGATCGGCCAGGGTCCGTGGCCCTGTCCGTTCGGAGAACCCCATGCCGGTCTGGTCGACCGCGATCACCCGCCAGTCGGGGGCGAGGGTGCTGAGGAAGCCCTTCCAGACGTACCCCCAGGTGGGGTTGCCGTGAACGCACACCACCGTGCCGCGAGGTCCAGGTCCCGTGTCGAGCACGTGCCACGTCACCGGTGGCCGTTCGGGAACCGAGACCTCGACGATCCGGGACCAGGCCGGGTCCAGGCCCCATCGACGCCAGGTGGCGGCGTCGGGGATCGAGAGGGCGTCTCCCGCGTCGCCGGTGGTCGCGTCGTGCACCGTCGCTACCAGGTGAGCTCGGCGCCAGAGGCGTTGAGCCCGGAGCCGACGCCCAACAGGACCACCTTGGCTCCGGGCTGGATGGAGTCCTGGATCGTGGACAGCGTGTAGGGGACGGCGGCGGGGCCGATGTTGCCGAACTGCGGGAACGTGAGCGGGACGCGCGCCATGTCGATCCCGAGCATCTCGCAGAGCTTCGCCGTGTGGACCGACGACACCTGATGGGCGATGTAGTGGTCGGCGTCCTTCCAGTCCCACCCGGCGTCGAGCGCGGCGGCCCAGGCCTCCCGGGCGAGCTCGATCCCGCCGGCGAGGAGCGCTGCGGTGTCGGTGCGCATCTGCTCGAGATCGCCGACGCACACCTCGTGGTACTGCGTCGCGGAGCGAGTGATGCCACCGAGGAACCTGTGCGCCCCGTCCCGAGGACCACCCAGCACCATCGCCGCCGCCCCGGAGCCCAGGGTGAGCGAGGCGAACTCGTCGAACACGTCGGTGACCGTGGTGGTGTCTCGTTGCAGGCGGGCGATCGTGGCGAGTTGGGTCTGGCGACTGCCCTCGCCGTCGACGATGAGTGCGGTGCGGATGCGTCCGGCGTCGATGGCTGTCGCCGCGATCGTCATGGCGTTGACGAACCCGAGGCAGGCGTTGCCCAGATCGAAGTTGTCGCAGGTCGGGGGGAGGTCGAGGGCGTGGTGGACGGCGCAGGCCACACTCGGCTCGAGGTGGTGCTTGCACACCGAGGTGGAGATGAGCAGGTCGATCTCGTGGGCGGCGACGCCGGCGCCGTCGAGCGCGGCGCGCCCGGCCATGGCGGCGGCCTCGTCGAACGAGACGCCCTCGGGCCACCATCTCCGTGCCTGGATCCCGGCCACGGACTCGAGCAGACCGGGCCGGACGCCGCAGCGTTCGAAGGTGTCGGCGAGTTGCTCGTCGATCCAGTCGGACGTGACCACGTCGGGCGCCTCGGCGTGAGCGACGGACCAGACGTGGGTGCGGGTGAAGGCGGAGGGGGGAGCCACGATTTCAGGGTACGGCCTCGAACGCTCGGGCTGGTCCTGTTGTGCGAATCGGTCTTCGTGCGGCCATTCCCGCTGATGTAGCCGGTTTCGGGGCTCTGCGCCGGCCCCGTCGTTCCTTGCGATCGTTCCTTGCGATCCGTCACTCGATGGTGGTCGTCCCGATGGGCCCGGCGGTGGGAAAGGTGCACGTCGAGTCCTGTGTCCCGAGGATGGGCACGGAGGCCTTGCCCGCGATCGACGTCGGTGTCTCCCAGACGACGGTCGGTCCTGCGGTCTCGTCGACGGTTGCCTCGACGACCAGGACGGGTGTCGATCGGGGTGAGCCATCGAGCCTGAAGTCGCCCTCGAGCGTGAACGACACCGTCCCCGGTGCGACGTCGGTGGTGGTCGCGGTGAAGTCCTCGTTCGCCGCCGGACTCATCCGGGCCGAGGTCACCGTCAGGCCCGCAGGGATCGCGTACGAGGTGGTGCTGGACACGAAGGTCGGCGTGATCGGCGAATCGACCTGGGCGAGCGGCGCGGAGATCTCGTAGGTGACGCGCTGACCGCGGGCCACCGTCGCGTTGCTCGTGGTGACGGTGAACTGGATGGTCGTCGAGAGGTCGCCCACGGGCGAGGGGCACACCAACTGGTAGGTGAACGACTCGGTGCTCCCGACGACCGCAGTCGTCGGGGGGACGGTCGTGACGGAGCCGCCACCGCCGCCGCCGCACGCCGCCGAGGCGGTCAGCAGGACGACCAGGATCGCTGCGCTCCCGAGGAGCCGACCTGCGGATGGATGCATGGTGCCTCGTTCCCCGGTGGTGTGAACGCAGCTTGTCACTCCTGGGAGAAGCCGTCCCGTACGTCTGGCAGGCTCGGGCCATGTTCTCCAATCGCATCACCGAACTGGTCGGGTGCGACATCCCGATCCTGCAGGCCCCGATGGGCTACATCGCCCGTTCGCAGCTGGCCTCGGCGGTGGCCAACGCGGGCGCCATCGGGATGATCGAGACGTCGTCGGGGGACCTGGTCGCCGCTCGGGAGGAGATCCGGCGGATGCCCGAGCTGGCGCCGGGCAAGCCCTTCGCGGTGAACGTGGCGCAGGCCTTCGTCCGTGACCCGGCCATCGTCGATTTCGTCATCGAGCAGGGCGTCACCTTCGTGACCACTTCGGCCGGCGATCCGACGCGCTACACCCGTCAGCTGAAGGATGCCGGGATCACCGTGTTCCACGTCGTGCCGTCGCTGCGGGCCGCCTTGAAGGCGGTCGATGCCGGAGTCGACGGGCTGGTGGTCGAGGGCTCCGAAGGGGGCGGGTTCAAGAACCCCCGCGACGTCTCGACCATGGTGCTGCTGCCGCTCGTGGCCTCGAAGGTCGACGTACCGATCATCGCCGCCGGTGGTTTCCTCGACGGGCGCACGATGGCCGCGGCGTTCGCCCTCGGGGCGGAGGGTGTCCAGATGGGCACCCGCATGGTCGCGGCGGCCGAGTCGCCGATCCACGGCAACTGGAAGCAGGCCATCGTCGATGCGTCCGAGACGGGCACGGTGCTGCTGAACCGACACCGAGCGCCGGCGGTACGGGTCCTGCGGACCGAGCTCACCGAGTCACTCGAGTTCGACACGACGGCGAACGCCATGGAGGCCATGGCCGGGGTCCAGCAGCTCTACTTCGGCGGCGACCTCGAGGCGGGACTTCCCTTCAGCGGCCAGGTGGCCGGGCGCATCGACGCGGTTCGCCCGATCGCCGACGTGATCGGGGAGTGCGCCCGCGAGTGCCTGGAGGTCCTGGGATCGTTGTCGGAGCAGTACCTGGGCGAACTCCGTCGGTAGCATGTCCTCCACGCATCTTCCCGAGGGGGACCACGTGCCGACGATCGACATCCCGGATGGGCTCGACCCGATGACCTATGTCTTCGGCAAGGCGTCGCCTGCCATCGGTGCGGCCGCCGGAGGGTTCTCGGCCTCCACCTACGCCGACAGCTCTCTGCCGTTGCGCGAGTTCGAGGCCGCCCGCTACCGCATCGCCCAGATCAACGACTGCCAGCTCTGCCTCACGTGGCGCAGCGAACGCGGGGACGCCGGACCCGTGGGCGAGGAGCTCTACGCCGAGGTGGAGCAATGGCGAAGCGCCGCGGGGCTCTCGATCCGTGAGCGCCTCGCCGCCGAGTACGCCGAGCGCTACGCCCTCGATCATCGGGGCCTCGACGGCGAGTTCTGGGTTCGCATGAGGGCCGAGTTCACCGACGACGAGATCGTCGAGCTGACGTTGTGCATGGCGCAGTGGCTGGGTCTCGGGCGTCTGAACCAGGTGCTCGGCATCGACGTCGCCTGCACCATCTGACCCCCGTACCGCCCGACAGGCGCGGGTCGGGGGTCGCGACCTCGACGGTGGGTCGGTTGATCCCCTCGACGTGGCGGTTCGTATCCTGAGCGGGCCATGCCGTCGTCCCCCGCCTCGCCCGATCGTTCGCCTGGCCGGTCCGGTGGGACCGGTACCGGGCGCCGGCGCGGGCGACGTCGTGGATCGGATGGTCCTGCCCAGCTGACGACGGCTCAGGTCGAACGCCGTCGGGCCGCCGTCCCCCGGATCACCTTCCCCGAGGAGTTGCCCGTCTCGCAGCGCCGCGACGAGATCGCGGCCGCCATCCGTGACCATCAGGTCGTCGTCATCGCCGGCGAGACCGGTTCGGGCAAGACGACGCAGATCCCCAAGATCTGCCTGGAACTCGGCCGAGGCGTGGCAGGCACGATCGGGCACACGCAGCCCCGGCGGCTGGCCGCGAGAGCGGTGGCCACTCGGATCGCCGAGGAGCTCGACGTCGAGCTCGGCGCAGCCGTCGGCTTCGCCGTCCGCTTCACCGACCGGGTGTCCGAGACGACCCTCGTCAAGCTGATGACCGACGGCATCCTGCTCAACGAGCTGCAGCGGGACCGCGATCTCTCCGCCTACGACACGATCATCATCGACGAGGCGCACGAGCGCAGCCTCAACATCGACTTCATCCTCGGGTATCTGGCGCAGCTGCTCCCGCGCCGTCCCGACCTCAAGGTGATCGTCACCTCGGCCACGATCGACCCCGAGCGCTTCAGTCAGCACTTCGACGGCGCGCCGATCATCGAGGTGTCGGGCCGCACCTATCCCGTCGAGATCCGGTACCGCCCGATGACGGAGGCGGGCGCCGCGGTCGGCGACCACGGCGGCGCTCGCGTCGAGCGACGCCGCGGGGCGGACCACGATCAGCTCGACGCGATCGTGGATGCGGTACGCGAGCTGTGGCGCGAGCCGCCCGGCGATGTCCTCGTCTTCCTCTCGGGGGAACGGGAGATCCGCGATGCGGCGGCTGCGTTGGGCGCCCTCGACCTGTCCGACACCGAGATCCTGCCGTTGTACTCCCGTCTCACCACCGCCGAGCAGCAGAAGGTCTTCCGGTCCCACGCTCGCCGCCGCATCGTGTTGGCCACCAACGTGGCCGAGACGTCCGTCACGGTGCCGGGCATCCGCTACGTCGTCGACCCCGGGGTGGCCCGGATCTCCCGCTACAGCAACCGGCTGAAGGTGCAGCGGCTCCCCATCGAGCCCGTGTCGCAGGCCTCGGCGGCACAGCGCGCCGGTCGATGCGGACGGCAGTCCGACGGCATCTGCATCCGGCTCTACGCGGAGGCGGATCTCGAGGCTCGCCCCGCGTTCACCGAGCCGGAGATGCTGCGCACGAACCTGGCTTCGGTCATCCTGCAGATGACGGCCATCGGCCTCGGCGACATCGACCGATTCCCCTTCGTCGATCCTCCCGACCGTCGGGCGGTGGCCGACGGGCTCCGGTTGCTCGACGAGCTCGGCGCCGTCGAACCCGACCCGGGCGACGGACAGGTACGGCTGACCGACGTGGGCCGCACCATGGCCCGCCTGCCCATCGACCCCCGATACGCCCGGATGCTCGTCGAAGCCGACCGGCGTGGGTGCCTGCGTGAGGTGTTGATCATCACCTCCGGGCTCTCGATCCCCGACGTCCGGGAGCGACCCGCGGAGCGTGCCGCTGCCGCCGATGCCCAGCACGCCCGGTTCGCGGATCCGTCGTCGGACTTCCTCTCCCTGCTCGCACTGTGGCGCCACCTGCGCCAGCAACAACAGGCGCTGGGATCGGGTGCCTTCCGGCGGCAGTGCCGTCGCGAGTTCCTGAACTTCGTGCGCATCCGCGAGTGGCAGGACGTGCACAGCCAGCTCCGCCAGGTCGCGGGGTCGATGGGACTGCGTCCTTCGGACGGATCGGCGGAACCGGAACAGGTGCACCGTGCGCTGCTCTCGGGTCTGCTGTCGCACATCGGCCATCGCGACGAGATCGGTCGGGAGTTCCTCGGGGCTCGCGGCGCCCGCTTCGTGGTCTTCCCCGGGTCGACGTTGGCGAAGAAGCCCCCGCCGTGGGTCATGGCCGCCGAACTGGTCGAGACCTCGCGCCTGTTCGCCCGCACGGCGGCTCGCATCGAACCCGAGTGGGTCGAGGACCTCGCGGAGCACCTGGTCAAGCGACATCACCACGAGCCGCACTGGTCCACACGGCGGGCTGCGGCCATGACCCATGAACGCGTCACGCTCTTCGGTCTGCCCGTGGTCGACGACCGCGTGATCCCCTACGCCCGCATCGACCCGGAGCACGCACGCGAGCTGTTCATCCGCCATGCCCTCGTGCTCGACGACTGGCAGGCCCGTCATCGCTTCGTGGCCGACAACCGCGCACTCCTCGTCGAGTCGGAGGACCTCGAGCACCGCTTCAGGCGCTCGGACCTGTCCGCTGACGACGAGACGCTCTTCGCGGCGTACGACGCCCGCCTCCCCGACTTCGTCGTCTCGGCGCGCCACTTCGAATCCTGGTGGAAGAAGGCCCGGCGCACCAGGCCCGACCTGTTCGAGTTCACGCTCGACGACCTTCTCGCCGGCGCCGCCGGATCGCTACGCGAGGACGACTTCCCGGCGCAGTGGGTGCAGGGCGACCTCCGCCTACCGCTGTCGTACCACTTCGAGCCCGGCACGCCCGATGACGGTGTGGCCGTCCACATCCCGATCGAGGTCCTGAACCAGGTCGGCACGGCGGGTTTCGATCGTCTCGTCCCCGGGCTCCGTCAAGAGCTCGTCGCGGCATTGCTCCGGGGGCTCCCACGGGAGGTTCGGTCGGCGCTACCGCCTCTCGGTTCGTCGGTGGAGGCCTTCCTCGCCGAGCTCACGGCTGACGAATCCGCCGGCCCACCGGTGGACGCGGCGCCGCTCGCGGAACGGCTCGCTTCGTTCGTGGCGTCGAGAGCGGGCGTCGAGGCCGACGCAGGCGTGTTCCGCGTCGGCTGATCTCCCACCGCACCTCCGCATGATCTTCCGGGTCGAGGGTGCCGGGGGCTCGGTGCTGGGCCAGGGCCGAGACCTGCGGGCCCTGAAGCGGGCGCTGGCCCCGGCGATGCGGCGGGCCCTCTCGGACGCGGTCGGTGACGTCGAGCGCTCCCGGCTCACGGCCTGGCCGGGGGGTTCGCTGGCGAAGGTGGTCGAAGCGCCCGTCGGGGATCTCCTGGTGCGCGGATTCCCCTCACTCGTCGACGAGGGGGAGAGCGTTGCGGTGAGGGTGCACGAGGACCGCACGGCCCAGGCGCGCGCCATGTGGGCCGGGACGCGTCGGCTCCTCGTCCTGACGAGCGCGATCCCGGTGAAGGGGATCCAGGGCGGCCTCAGCCTCGGTCAGAGGCGGGCGCTCGGCTGGAGCCCGTACGAGGGTGGGTTCGAGGCGCTCTTCGACGACGTCGTGGTGGCCGTCCTCGACGGGCTGTTGCCGCGATCACGGAGGACCGGTGTGGGATGCCGGCTCGTTCGAGAGGCTCCGGGCCGACGTGCGCTCGAGCTGCGCCTCCCAGATCCGCGATCTCCTGGCGGTCACCGCGAGGGTCCTGGCCGCGGATCGCGTGCTCGAGCGCCGCATCGAGTCGATGGCCTCCGTCCCGGGGCTCATCGGGTCGCTCGAGGACGTCGCTGGTCAACGCTCGGGCCTGGTCTTCGACGGCTTCGTGGGCCAGACCGGTCGCGATCGGATGGGCGACGTGGAGCGCTACCTCTCCGCGATGGCCGTCCGGCTCGACAAGCTCGGTTCGTCACCCGAGCGCGACCGCGAGCGGATGGCGACGATCGCCCGGGTCCAGGAGGCCTATGCCCACGCCCTGGACCGCTTCGCGCCGGGTTCGCCGGTCGATCGCGAGCTCGAACGGATCGGATGGCAGATCGAGGAGCTGCGGGTGAACCTCTTCGCCCAGGCCGTCGGCACCCCCGGTCCCGTGTCGGAGGAGCGACTGCTCCGAAGCCTCGACGCCCTGACGACGCGCCCGGAGGTTGCTCCCCGATAGGGGTGGGGGGTATGATCCTGCCATGAGCGTGCGCCTGCGACTGACCGCATTCGCCCTCGGGCTGCTCGCCCTGTTCGTGGTGGGTTGGGGCGTCGGCCGGGCCGTCGGACCGCTCGACCAACCAGAGCCCACGGCGCCCATGGACCACTCCGCCATGTGGACCGAGGCGGTCTCCAGCGGGCCAGCCGTCGCCGATCGGGCGGACTCGAACCGATGAGCGCGGTGTCCGCCGACCCGGCCCCGGGACCACCGACCCGCGTCGCACTCGACATCGAGGGCATGACCTGCGCGTCGTGCGCGAACCGCATCGAACGGCGCCTGAACAAGCTCGACGGCGTGGAGGCCTCGGTGAACTACGCCACCGAGACGGCGCGGGTGGTGGCGCCCGAGGGTGTCGACGTCCGGACCCTGATCGCCGAGGTCGAAGCGGCCGGCTACCACGCCAACCTTCCGGCCCCGCCGCCGGGAACGGTTGCCGCGGACGTCGCCGACGACGACGTCGAGCCGGGTCCCGACCCGACCGAGGCCCTCCGCGACCGCCTGGTGATCTCCGCCGCCCTGTCGCTCCCTGTGGTCCTGATGGCGATGGTGCCGGCCCTGCAGTTCGACAACTGGCAGTGGCTGTCGCTCACCCTCGCCGCCCCCGTCGTCGTCTGGGGGGCATGGCCCTTCCACCGGGCCGCCTGGATGAACCTCCGCCACGGTGCCGCCACCATGGACACCCTGATCTCCGTCGGGACGCTGGCCGCGTTCGGTTGGTCGCTCTACGCGCTCTTCTTCGGCGACGCCGGAATGCCGTCGATGCGCATGCCCTTCGAGCTCACCATCGACCGCAGCGGGGGTGCCGACCACATCTACCTCGAGGTGGCCGCCGGGGTCACGGTCTTCATCCTCGCCGGTCGCTACTTCGAGGCGCGGGCCAAGCGGCGCTCGGGGGCGGCGCTCAAGGCGTTGCTCGAGCTCGGCGCCAAGGACGTCGCCGTGCTGCGCGAGGGCAGCGAGGTGCGCATCCCGGTGGCCGAGCTGGCCGTCGGTGACCGATTCGTCGTGCGCCCCGGAGAGAAGATCGCCACCGACGGCACCGTCGAGGAGGGCAGCTCGGCGGTCGACACCTCGTTGCTGACGGGAGAGAGCGTGCCGGTCGAGGTCGGCCCGGGGGACGCCGTCGCAGGTGCCACCGTCAACGCCGGTGGCCGACTGGTGGTGCTCGCCACCCGGGTGGGCGCCGACACCGCGCTGGCCCAGATCGCCCGCCTGGTGACCGAGGCCCAGAGCGGGAAGGCTCCGGTGCAACGCCTCGCCGATCGGGTGTCGTCCGTCTTCGTCCCCGTCGTCATCGGGCTCGCCGCCGTCACCCTCGGCTTCTGGCTCGGCGCCTCGGTGGGGGCGACCGCCGCCTTCACCGCCGCGGTCGCCGTCCTGATCATCGCCTGTCCCTGCGCCCTGGGTCTCGCCACGCCGACCGCGTTGCTGGTCGGCACCGGTCGGGGTGCCCAGATGGGGATCCTCATCAAGGGCCCCGAAGTGCTCGAGTCGACACGGAACATCGACACCGTCGTGCTCGACAAGACGGGCACGGTGACCACCGGCTCGATGGGACTCGTCGACGTGTTCGTCACCGAAGGCGTGGATGCACGAGAGGCCCTCCGCCTGGCGGCCGCGGTGGAGGACGCCAGCGAACATCCCATCGCACGGGCCATCGCCGAGGGCGCCCGGGAGCGCGGCATCGACGTTCCCGCCGTCGAGGGCTTCGTGAGCGCCCGGGGGCTCGGGGTGCAGGGAGTCGTCGACGGCCACGGCGTCGTCGCCGGACGTGAGCGCTTCCTCGCCGACTGGTCCTTGCACCTCCCCGAGGACCTCGTGGCGGCCAAGGACGACGCCGAGCGCGCTGGGCGCACGCCGATCCTCGTGGGCTGGGACGGTGGGGCCAGGGCCGTGGTCGTCGTCTCGGACACGGTGAAGCCTTCCTCGACCGAGGCCATCGCCGAGCTCCGCCGACTCGGCCTGCACCCGGTGCTGCTGACCGGCGACAACGGGCAGGCGGCGCGGCGCCGTCGCCACCGCGGTGGGGATCGACGACGTGATCGCCGAAGTGCTTCCCGAGGACAAGGTCGACCTGATCCGGCGCCTCCAACGCGAGGGCAAGGTCGTGGCCATGGTCGGCGACGGGGTCAACGATGCCGCCGCCCTGGCCCAGGCCGATCTCGGGTTGGCCATGGGGACGGGAACCGATGTGGCCATCGAGGCCTCCGACATCACGCTCGTCCGCAGCGACCTGCGGGCGGTGGCCGATGCCATCCGCCTCTCACGACGCACCCTCGGCACGATCAAGGGGAACCTCTTCTGGGCCTTCGCCTACAACGTGGCCGCCCTCCCGCTGGCCGCCGCCGGCCTCCTGAACCCCCTGATCGCAGGCGCGGCGATGGCGTTCTCGAGCGTGTTCGTGGTCACGAACTCGTTGCGGCTGAGGCACTTCCGCTGACGCGCCATGCCATGCGGGGCGACGGGACGGGCGGCATCGGGCGGAAGCGGGTGGCGCCCGTCCCGAAGAAATTTTCGGCTTTTGTCATCCGGATGGGGGTGTCGCGCCGAACTGTCACGGAGTCGGGAACACTTCAGCGCCAGATCGGTGCGGTCCGACTCGCTCACACCATCCGGGAGGAACCCCCCAATGAAGCGTAAGACCCCCTTTGTGATCGCCGCAGTGTTCTCCGTCGGTCTGCTGCTCGCCGCCTGTGCGAGTGACGACGACGAGAGCACCAGCGCAACCACCGCGGCCCCGGCGACGACCGCTGCTGCGTCCGACCAGACCTGTGTGGAGATCGCGGCGTCGAACCCCGACTTCTCGACCCTGGTCACCGCTGTGACCGAGGCCGACCTGGCCGACACCCTGTCGGGTGAGGGCCCGTTCACCATCTTCGCCCCGACCAACGAGGCCTTCGCTGCGCTGCCCGCCGGCACCCTCGACACGCTCCTGGAGCCGGCCAACCAGGCCCAGCTGCAGGGCATCCTCACCTACCACGTCGTGTCCGGCGAGATCCTCGCCGCTGACGTCGAGCCCGGCCCGGTCACGACCGTCCAGGGGACCGACTTCACCGTCGCCGTGGACTCCGGCAATGTCACCATCACCGACGGCATGGGCGGCACCGCCAATGTCACCACCACCGACATCACCTGCTCCAACGGCGTCATCCACGTCATCGACGCAGTGCTGCTGCCCGCCGCCTGATCCGAACACGGATCGACCTGCGGTCGTCTAGCGTCTGACCCCCCTGCGGGCGTCGCCCGACCCATCACGGAGGGCCGGATCTCCTCGGAGGTCCGGCCCTCCGTCGTGTCCCGGGGTCGGAGTCCGCACCGCTACGGTGGCCCCGGACCGAGGGGGACACGATGCTGCGAGGGGACGACGAAGCCACCGCACGCACCCTCCTCGAGCGGTTGGCGGCCGGTGGGTCGCTGGTGGCGGGAGGATGGGCCGGTCCAGGGCGCGGCGGGACCTACGCCCATCACGACCCGGCCACGGGGGTCCACCAGGCCGATGTGGGCCTGGCCGACGTCGACGACGTCTCCGCGGCAGTGGGCGCGGCCACATCAGCCTTCCCTGCCTGGCGCGACACCCCGGCACACGAGCGGGCGGCCGTGCTGGACCGGCTGGCCGGCCTGCTCGACGAGCACGCAGCGGAGTCGGCGGCCCTGAACGGCCTCGACAACGGCACCCCGGTGGCCGCCATGCCGTCGGGCCACTACGCCGCCAGCTGGACCCGGTACTACGCCGGTTGGGTGGACAAGCTCGACGGTGAGGTGCTGCCGGTCCATGCGGGCGGCGCTCTCGACTACACCCGGCCCGAGCCCTACGGGGTCGTCGCAGCCATCGTGCCCTGGAACGGGCCGATGATGGGCATGGGCCAGAAGGTCGCGCCGGCTCTGGCCGCGGGCAACGCCGTCGTGGTCAAGCCGCCGGAGCTGGCTCCCTTCGGGGCGCTGCGGTACGCCGAGCTCGCGCTCGACGCGGGGCTGCCGCCGGGTGTGCTCAATGTCGTCCCTGGCGGCGCCGAGGCCGGTCAGGCCCTCGTGGGTGACCCCCGGGTGGGCAAGATCAGCTTCACCGGCGGGACCCGCACCGCGCGTTCGGTGATGGAGACTGCGGCTCGCCATGCCACGCCGCTCGTCCTCGAGCTCGGCGGCAAGTCCGCCAACATCGTCTTCGCCGACGCGGACCTCGACGTCGCCGTACCGGTCGCGGCCTTCCTGGGCGCCGCGCTCCTCAGCGGTCAGGGTTGCGCCCTGCCCACCCGGCTCTTCGTGCACGACGAGGTGTACGACGAAGTGGTGGAGCGCGTGGTGACCCAGGTCGAGGCGCTCGGCGTCGGCGATCCCCTCGATCGTCGGACCGTCGTCGGGCCGGTGGTGAGCGAAGCGGCCCTTCAACGGATCCTCGGCGTCGTCGAACGGGCGCGTGCCGACGGCGCTGCGCTGCTGACCGGAGGCCACCGCGTCGGCGGTCCGCTGCGAGACGGGTACTTCGTGGCGCCGACGGTCTTCGGTGAGGTGAGCCACGGCAGTCACCTCGCCACCGACGAGGTGTTCGGGCCGGTGCTGGCGGTGCTGCGCTTCCACGACGAGGACGAGGTCGTCGCTCGGGCCAACGACAGCGCCTTCGGCCTGGCCGCCTACGTCCACACGGCCGATCTCAGCCGTGCGCTGCGGGTGGTCGAGCGCCTCGCCGTCGGCACGGTGACGGTCAACGGCTTCCCGCCGATGTCGCCGTCGGCCCCGTTCGGTGGCGTGAAGGCCAGCGGCTTCGGTCGCGAAGGGGGCCGGGCGGGGATCGAGGAGTACCTGTGGCGCAAGAACGTGACGATCCGCTACTGAGCGCGCCGACACTGCGCTTCTGGCTGCAGTCGGGGCCCTGCGGTGCCGATGATCAGGGTGACACCTGACCTAGGCCGGGCGGAAGAAACCATCCATCGGCGGTGGTTGACGTCGTTGTAGGTTCTCCGAAATCCTCCAGGAAGGCACCCCCATGGTCGAAACGGTCTCCCCGTCGATTCGCCCGAGCGTCGATGCGCTCGTCTCCCTGGTGTCGGACGCCGCCGCCGACGGCGACGAGCTCCTCTCGACCAATCGGATGGTGGATGCCCTGCTGGACGCGGTGGGCCGAGACGGTGGGCGACGCCACCGAGGCCGTCGACGCCGCGTTGAGCGCCTGCGCCCACCGACAGATCCTGCCCGTCGCCGAAGCCGTGGAGCTCGTGGCGACGATCACCGCCGCCTGAGCTCGGGGGATCAGCCCACCTCGCCGGGCATGCCCTGGTAGTCGGGTCGACCGGCGTCGTCCCAGACCTGCCAGATGTCGAAGAAGTCGTCACCGAACGGGTCCTGCCCGCGGGCCGGCATCGATCCCCGGCTGATGGTCCAGTCCATCGGCGCCAGCTCCACCGCCCGCTCGTAGTGCGCTTCGGCGGCGTCGGCATGCCCCTGCCGGTGCAGCCATGAGGCCAGCCGTCGCTCGGCGCGGGCGAGTTGCTCCTCCGCGGTGGGCGGCCTGGCCATGGTGGGATCCCCGCCGTCGTCACGCGTGGGGAGAGTGGGGGTCACACCCTCGTGGACCCACCGACGCAGGGCCTGGTGGTGCCCCTCTGCGTCGATCTGCGTGAACTCCTGGAACATGTTGTTGCCGGGGGTGATCGTCGGTGGCTTGACGACCCGGTCGTCCTCGTCGATCCACACCGTGGACGGCACGTTCGTGATGCCGTAGGCCTCGGCCAACCGGTGGTCCGCGTCGAGGGCGACCTTCACCGTGGTCAACGGCGGATCTGTCGCCTCGACCCAGGGACGGATGGCTTCGAGCGAGTCGTCGAGGGCGACGGCGATGATGTCGAGCCCGGCGGCGCCGAGCTCATCCTGGAGTGTCTGCCAGACCGGCAGCTCGTAGCGACAACCTCACCACGAGGACCAGGCCAGCACCACGCGCTTTCGCCGCTCGCCGCCGGGGACCGCCACGGTGCCACCGTCGAATCCCGTGAGCTCGAGACGAGGGGCACGACCATCGCGGAGGGCGGCAGCCCGCTCGTGGACGGCTTCGCCGATGGAGGCCGCGGCGGTGTCGGTGTCGGTGGTCTCGGCGCCGTCGGTCCGTTCGGCGGTGAAGGGCCGGTGCAGCGCAGCGGCGACGCGGGCGAGGTCGTAGCGACCCGCACTGTCACGGGCGGCGGGATCACGGACCGGCACGCAGACATCGCCCCGGCACAGTCCTTCTGGCTTCGGCTCCCAGCCGGTGACGGTACGGATCGCGTCGGGATCGAGCAGGAAGCGGTCGTCCTCGGCCAGGGCCGGCACGACGACGGTGTCGTCGGTGGTGAGGACGGTGAGCTGGACCGGGGTCATGGCGAGCGAGGCTAACGCAGGGGACGTCGATGGGAGCCGGTCGGGAACCACAGGTGCCCACATCACGCGGCCCGCGCCAGCGAGGGAGAAAGGGTGGCGAGTACCGTCGATCCATGGTCGACGAGACGATGGCCGAACCGAGCCGGTTGCTGCGCAGGGTCGCCGATGAGCTGGAGATCCGCTCGCTGGTGGCGAACGTGTCGCGTTACGCCGACGGCGGCGAGATCAGCGACTACGTGGCGCTGTTCACCGAGGATGCGTGCTGGGCCATGCCCGGGGCCCCCCGTACGGGGTGGGACGACATCCGCGCCGGCAGCGAGGCCCGACGTGCCGCCGGGGAGACGGGTCCCGGTAGCCAGACCCGGCACATGGTGACCACGATCGCCGTGCAGGTCGACGGCTCCGACGTGGCGACGGCCGACTCGTCGTGGATGTTCCTCGTCGACACGGCCGAGCGACCGACCATCAAGCTCTGCGGCACGTACCGCGACCGTCTCGTGCGGACCCCGGACGGCTGGCGGGTCGCCCACCGCGACATCGCCTTCGGCTGACCTCCTGAGGGTGCGTCAGCCGGTGCCGGGTGACGGCGGTTCCCAGTGGTCCGGCAGGACGCGACGCACGATCGGCTCGAAGGTGCTCATCGGCTCGGTCGGGTAGTCGGGATCGAAGGAGACCTCGTCCCACTCCGCGCAGAACGCCGCAGTGGCGTCGAAGAACGGGCTGGCCCGGTAGACGTCGCGGGCGTTCGGGTCGAGGCCGAGGTGGTCGCCGTAGAAGTAGGTCTGGAACAGGCCGTGGTGGGCGAACAGCCGGTGGTTCTGCTCGCTGATGAACGGGTGGAGGACGGCCGCGGCGATCTCGCCGTGGTTCATCGGCCCGAGCGACTCGCCGACATCGTGGAGGAGCGCGACGACGATCAGTTCGCCGTCGGCCCCGTCGCGGAGGGCGCGAGTCGCCGTCTGGAGACTGTGGGTGAGGCGGTCGACCGGGTAGTCGGCATCGGCGCGCAGATCACCGAGCACGCCCATCAGGAGATCCGGCAGCGCCTTCATGTTGCGTTCGTGGACGCCGGCCAGGATGGCGAAGTCCGCATCGGTACCTTCGTGCATCCGACGGAAGTGCATCTTCGCCGGTGAGGTCTCGTCGTTCGCCGTGTCGCGGATCGTAGGTTGGCGAGTCGCGGCCGGGGGCCGCATAGGGTGCCAGCGATGGGCGAGCGTGTGCTGGTCATCGGGGGGACGGGTCCGACCGGGATCCCGATCGTCAACGGGCTCGTCGCCCGCGGCCACGAGGTCACGATCCTCCACCGAGGGACCCACGAGCGCGCCGAGACCCCCGACGTCGTCGAGCACCTCCACCACGACCCGTACGACGTGGAGTCGTTGCGGGCGGCGTTCGACGACCGCACCTTCGATGTCGCGGTGGCCATGTACGGGCGCCTGCGTCGCATCGCCGAGGTCACCGTCGGCAAGGTCGGACGGTTCGTGTCGGTCGGTGGCGTTCCCGCGGTGCGGGGATGGATGAACCCGTTCCTCGACGAGCCCCACGGCCTGCGCGTCCCCGTCGACGAGTCCGCGCCCACGGTCGCCGAGCCCGCGGAAGACGAGAAGGGCTACCGGGTGGCCCGCACCGAGGAAGTGGTCTTCGAGCACCACCCCGACGCCGCCCACTTCCGGTACCCCTACGCCTACGGGCCCTACCAGGTCGTTCCCCGCGAGTGGATGGTGGTGCGACGCATCCTCGACGGACGTCGGCACATGGTCGTGGCCGACGACGGCCTCACGCTCCACCACCACGGATACACCGAGAACCTGGCTCACGCCGTGCTGCTCGGTGTGGACCGGCCCGAGGCCGCCGCCGGCAAGGTCTTCGACTGTGGCGACAGCGAGGTGCTGACCGTGCGGCAGGTCATCGAGTTGTGCGCGACAGCGCTGGACCACGACCTCGAACTGGTCTCGATGCCGTACGAGCTGGCCGTGCCCGCTCGTCCGCTGCTGATGCAGCCGCTGCCCACCCATCGGGTGCTCGACCTCTCCCGTCTGCGCGACGACCTCGGCTACCGCGACGTCGTGCCCGCCCGGGAGGCGGTGGGCCGCACGGCTCGTTGGCTGGTCGCCAACCCCCCTGAACGTGGCGGCCTCGAGGAGATGATCCTCACCGATCCTTTCGACTACGCCGCCGAGGACCGCCTGATCGACGCCTGGACCCAGGCCGTCGCCGGGCTCCCGACGGACGGGTTCGCCTCCATGCCGGGCTACGGCCACGCCTACAGCGGCCCCGGCGGCCGTCCGCGGTCCCAGCCCACGTTCGAGACCTGACGACCGTGGACCGGGTCGTCAAGGAGTCGCGGCGGCGCCCGACCCGTTCGGGCAGACTCGACGCATGAGCACGTCTGGGGCCCGAGTGACCGGCATCAGCCACGTCGCCCTCTCGGTCAGCGATCTCGAGCGGGCGCGGGCCTTCTACGCCGGGGCGATGGGGCTCGAGGAGCTCCGGCGCCCCGACTTCGGCGTGCCGGGCGCCTGGTTCCGGCTGGGCGACCTGCAGCTCCACGTGCTCGAGGTCCCCGAGGTCGCGCCGGTCGGGCCGGGTCTGCCCCACCTCGCGCTGCACGTCGCCGCCGACGACATCCCCGCCACGGTCGCCGCCCTCGTCGAGGGCGGGGGCGCCCTGCTGTCGGAGGCCCGCACCCGTGACGACTTCGGGAGCGCGGTCACGGCGGCGTTCGTGACCGACCCCGACGGGAACGTCATCGAGCTCACCGATGTCGGTTCCCTCGAAGGTTGAACGGGTCCGGTCCCTCGAAGGTCGAACGGGTCCGGCTGATCTGGGCGACGGCGGGCCGCCGGTAGGGTGACGCTGCCGGGTGCGTGAGGCCCGACTCGCACAGGGGGACGCGTCCATGACCGGGGTCGAGAGCCCGCCACCGCCGACGGCCGAGCATCTGGAGGCGATCTACGCCGCCACGTCGAACTGGGGTCGATGGGGTGATGATGACGAGCGCGGCACGCTGAATCTGCTCACGGACGAACGGCGCGGCGGCTGCGGGGAACCTGGTGCGCACCGGTCGGGCTGTCAGCCTCGGCCACGACCTGCCGACCACACCCTCGGTGGAGACGCCCTCGCCGGCGCACCACCACATGCTGGCCAGCGGTGACGCGCGCGACGCCAACGGCATCCCGGGCTACGAGGCGTCACGGGACTACGTCGGCACCGACGTCCACGGCATGGGCATCACGCACATCGACGCGTTGTGCCACATGTTCGTGCGGGGCCAGATGTACAACGGCCGCTCGGCCGACGAGGTCCGCAGCACCGGCTCGGCGTCCAACACGGTCATGACCTTCGCCGACGGGCTGAGCGGACGCGGCGTACTGCTCGATCTTCCTCGCGCTCTCGGCGTCGAGCCCCTCCCGGGGAACACGGCGGTCGGCGTCGCCAGCCTCGAGCACGCCGAGTCCACGCTCGGGGTGCGGGTCGGAGAGGGCGACCTGTTGGTGATCGGCACCGGACGCGACGCCCGTCGCTCCGCCGGACGGGTGGATCCGTTCCGTGACGGGCTGGCCGGCCTGCACGCCGAGTGCCTGCCCTGGTTGCGCGACCGGGGTGTGGCGGTGCTGGGCAGCGACGGCATCTCCGACCCGACCCCGGGTCTCAGGATCCCCGAATGGCCCTTCCCGATCCACCAGGTCGGCATCGTGGGTCTCGGGCTCCCCCTCATCGACAACATGGCGCTCGGTGCCATCGGGTCGGCCTGCGCCGAGGCCGGGCGTTGGGAGTTCATGCTCACCGTCGCCGCCCTTCGCGTCGTCGGCGGCACCGGCTGCCCCGTCAACCCCGTGGCGCTCCTCTGATGGCGACCCGATGCGTCGCTGGTGTGGTCGATGGTTGACCGGACGCGGCTCGACGGGAAGGTGGCGCTGATCTCCGGGGGGGCACGGGGCCAGGGCGAGGCCGAGGCCCGGCTCTTCGTGGCCCGCGGCGCCCGCGTCGTCCTGGGCGACGTGTTGGGGGACGAGGGCCGGGCGGTTGCGACCTCGCTCGGCGACGCCGCCGAGTTCGTGGACCTCGACGTCACCGACGGCGAGGCCTGGGCGGCGGCCGTCGCGACGACGACGTCGCGGTTCGGTCGCCTCGACGTGCTGGTCAACAACGCCGGCGTCGTGCGGGCCGGGTGGATCGAGACCGTGGCCGAGGAGACCTACATGGAGGTGGTGCGGGTGAACCAGCTCGGCACCTTCCTGGGCATGCAGGCCGCGGTCGGGACGATGCGCGACGGGGGCGGCGGCTCCATCGTGAACGTGTCGTCCATCGCCGGTCTGCAGGGTGTGGCCGGGGCCGTGCCCTACGTGGCGTCGAAGTGGGCGATCCGGGGCATGACCAAGGCCGCCGCGATCGAGTTCGGCCCTGCCAACATCCGGGTCAACGTCGTGCATCCCGGGGTCATCGACACGCTCATGGTGAACAACCCACAGTTCGAGGACGTCGACCCGGGCGCCGCGTGCGCAGGGTTCCCCATCCCCCGGATGGGTCGCCCCGACGAGGTGGCCGAGTTGGTCGCCTTCCTCGCCTCCGATGCGTCGTCGTACTCCACGGGAGCGGAGTTCCTGGTCGAGGGCGGCGCTCTGGCCGGTCGACCGGCCGAGATCCGCGAGTCATGACGATCGATCTGTTGCTCACGGGCGGGCTCGTGGTCGACGGAACCGGGATGCCCGGCCGCCTGGCCGACGTGGCGATCACCGACGGCGTGGTCTCGGGCATCGGTCGCCGCGCCCACACCCGGGCCACCCGGACGATCGACTGCACAGGCCTGGTGGTGGCGCCGGGCATCGTCGACGCCCACACCCACTACGACCCGCAGATCACCTGGGACCCCCTGTGCGACACGGCTGCGCTGCACGGCGTGACGACGGTGGCAGCGGGGAACTGCGGCTTCTCCGTGGCGCCGTGCCGGGCCGACGACCACGACTACCTGGCCCAGGTCTTCGCTCGCGTCGAGGGGATGGATCAGGCCTCGCTCGGCCAGGTCGACTGGGCCTTCGAGACCTTCGCCGAGTTCCTCGACTCCCGGGCCGGTCGCCTCGGGGTCAACCTGGGGATGTACGTCGGCCATTCGGCCGTGCGTCGCTGGGTCATGGGCGACGCCGCCTACGAGCGCAGCGCCACCGAGGCCGAGGTCGTGGCGATGGGCGAGATGATCGACGCGGCGATGGCGGCGGGCGCGCTCGGGTTCTCGTCGTCGCATGCGCCCACCCACCTCGACCTGGCCGATCGGCCCGTGCCCAGTCGCCTGGCGTCGCTCGACGAGTTGCGCGTCCTGGCCGACGCCCAGGGGCGTCACGGTGTGGGATCGCTGGCCTACGCCCCCGAGAGCGCGGTGGAGGGCATCGACGCCGCCGACCGCGACCTGCTCGTCGAACTGGCCGGCCGCGCCGGCGTGCCGCTCATCACTCAGGGTCTGGGCGGGCGCTCGAAGGTCGATGCACCGACGCAGACATGGCTCGAGTCCCAGGCCTTCCTCGATCGCTCTGCTGCGGCAGGTACACCCGTCTACTCGCTGCTCATGACCCGACCGCTCAACGGTCCGTTCGACCTCGTGGCCGGGACCAGCCGCTACGAGGGGGTGCCGTTGTGGCATGAGCTCATGGGTCTCGATGAGGCCGGCACGCGGGCGTGGCTGTCCGACCCCGAGCGACGAGCGGCCCTGCGTGGGGCCATCGACGCCCCGAACTGGGATCCGTCGATGGGCTCGACGTTGCCGCCACCGTTCTGGGAGAGCCTCCGCGTGGCCGATGCGGTCGCCGCCGCCAACCAGGCCTTCGTCGGGCGCAGCATCGGTGCCATCGCACTCGAGACCCACCAGCACCCGGCCGACGTGATGTTCGACATCGCCCTGACCGACGACCTCGTCACCGTCTTCCACTGGTCGAACGAGACTCCGGCATGGCGCGAGCTGCTGCGTGACGTCCAGCGCCACCCGCAGATGCTCGTGGGGGTGTCGGACGGCGGCGCCCACCTCGATCGCGACGACGGTCAGGAGTGGTCGACGCAGTTCCTCTCGACATGGTGGCGTGCCGAGCGCGTGTGGCGCCTCGAGGAGGCCGTTCGCCGCATCACGGCCGTGCCCGCGGCGGTGCTCGGTCTGCGCGATCGCGGCACGCTGGCTCCCGGCTGGCCGGCCGACGTCTTCGTGTTCGACCCGGAGCGCATCGACACCGGCACCTGTCGCCGGGAAGCGGATGCGGTCACCGGTGCGACGCGGTTTCGGGCGGTGCCCCGGGGGATCGAGGCCACGATCGTCAACGGCGTCGTCGTGGTCGAACGAGGCGAGCCGACGGGTGCCCTTCCCGGTCAGGTCGTGCGACCCCGATGACCCCGGGACCGACGACCGTCGCCGCCCCCCAGTTGCTCCTCCTGGGCAGCGCCGATCCCGACGTGCGCCGCCTCGCCGGAGCGCTCGGGGTCGAGCCGACCGGGCTGCCCGAACCGGGCGAGCTGATGGGCGAGGTCGACGCCGCCGGGTCGACCCGTCGGGACGCCATCGCGGAGTGGTCGTGGGGTGAGGCGCTCGATCAGTGGCGCACGTCGACGCGGGCCGCTGCTTCGGCATCCGTGTCCGAATCCGAGCCCGACGCCCCGTCCGGCCCGCGGCAGATCGTGGTGGCGGCCTGGGTCCCGGTGCGCCCCGTCGTCCCGGTGATCGAGCTCGACCTCGATGCATGGGTCGCGTCGGTCGAGGCGCCGATCGCACTGTGGGCCGCCGCCCTCGGGGTGGCCACCAGGGAGGTCGCCGATGGCGGTGCAGTGGTGGCCGTGGTCGACCGGCCCTCGCCGCTCGACTGCGCCGGGCACGGGCCCGAGGCGGCGGTGGCCGATGCCGTCGAGGCCATGGTGCGCTCGCTGGCCCGCTCCGAAGGGCCCAGGGGAGTGCGGGTCAACCTGGTCACCACCCCTGCGCGCACTGCGCCCGGTGGTCCCGGTGACCCCGACGGCCGGGTGGTGGCACCACCCCCTCCGCTGGACCGGTATCCCGGGACGGTCGAGGACGACGTGGCCGGTGCCGTGCGGCTGCTGTTGGGTCCCGATGCGGTCGGTCTGACCGGCACCGTGCTCCATGCCGACGGGGGCCGGTCGTGGCGATGACCCGGTCCGTCTCGCCGCAGCCACGAGTCGTGCTGGTGACCGGCGCGTCCGGTGGGGTGGGTCGGGGGATCGCACTGGCTTGCGGTGCGGCGGGTTGGACGGTGTGGATCGCCGCCCGGCGTGCCGCCGAGGCCGAGGCGGTCGCCCGCGAGGTCGACGCCGCCGGGGGCACGGGACACTCGGTGGTCTGCGATGCCGCCGATGCAGAGTCCGTGCAGACGGCCGTCGATGCGGTGTTGGCCGCCGACGGCCGTCTGGACGGCGTGGTCCACAACGCCACCAGCGGTCTCTCGCCCGTGCCCGGTGCGTTGGCCGACCTGCCCGCCGCCGATCTGCACAGCCACGTCTCGGTCTCGCTTCGCGGCACCTACCTGTTGGCTCGCGCCGCCCACCCTCATCTCGTGGCCTCCCGCGGGGCCTATGTCGTGCTCACCTCGGAGGCCGGCTTCGAGGGCAAGGCCAAGCTGCCCGCCTATGCCGCGGTCAAGGCCGCGCAGCGCGGGCTGGCTCGGGTGCTGGCGCGCGAGTGGGGTCCCGACGGCGTTCGGGTCAACGGCATCGCCCCGCTGGCGTCGACCCCGGCCATGGAGGCGGCCTTCGTGCACGACCCTGCCATGGCCGACCGGGTGCTGGGTCGCAACCCGCTCGGACGCCTCGGCGACGCCACCGAGGACATCGGACCGGTGGTGCGCTTCCTGCTCTCCGACGACGCCCGCTACCTCACCGGCAACACGTTCATGGCCGACGGCGGCGGCTGCCCGGTGACATAGCGGGATGCGCCAGACCCGCAGGCCGGTCCCGCGGCGGCGGCGGGACGCCGACCGAGCCCCCTGGATCGCCAGGGATTGCCGCGGACGGTGAGCTGAGCAGCCTCAGGGGGCGAACAGGTCGGGATCCGAGTGTCTGAGCCGGGTGAGGTTGGCCCGCCACATCTGGGGGAGGTAGTGCCGGCGGTACATCGTCTTGCCGCCGAGCACCTCGGCCTCCGCGATCTCGGTCCCGCCGGCGGCGACGCACTCGAGGTGGTAGCGGGCGGCGGTCTCGAGGGTGATGGCCTCGATCACCGCGTTCTCGACCGAGTCGGAGGCGACGATGGCGCCGTGGTTCTTCATGATGGCCACCCGCTTGCCGCCGAGCTCGTGGGCCACCTGCGTGTGGGGCTTCACGCCGTCGTCGGCGTAGGCGACCTGCTCGTCGTGGAACAGCACCGCAGCCACGTTGTACATGCCGACGGTCTGGTCTTCGATCGACGACAGCACCGACACGAAGTGGCTGTGGACGTGGCAGATGGCGTTGACGTCGGGCCGCAGCCGGTAGATGAGGGCGTGGAAGTTCACCGCCGGTGAGAGCTCGTGCTCACCCACCAGCGGGTGGAGGTCGAGGTCGAGCTTCACGAGGTCGTCGGGCGTCGTCTGGTCGAGGTACTCGAACCCGGTCACCCAGAACGTGTCGGGGTCCGCAGGGCCTCCGGCGCCGTCGGTGCCGTCCATGTCGACCGCCCGGGCGCTGAGGTGCCCGCCCACGTTCGAATCGCATCCTTCCCGGTAGAGCATCCGTCGCCCGGCGGCGATGCGGAACCGGAGGTCGCGCTCGTCGGCCAGGGCCGGGTCAGTAGCTCTCGGGGTCACGCTGCACCTCCTCGGGGACGGGGTGCCGGAACAGCTCGGAGGCGTTGCGCCAGGTCAGCCTGGCGATGTCGTCGGTGGGGAAGTGGCCGATCTGGTCGTGCAGCACCTGCTGGGTGTCGGGCCAGGTGCCGTCCTGGTGGGGGTAGTCGGACTCGAGCAGCACGTGGTCGATGCCGATGCGGTGACGCAGCTCCAGCCCGGAGGGGTCGTCGATGGTGCAGAACCAGAAGTTGCGGGTCATGACCTCGCGCGGCGACAGGTCGATGCCCGACCAGGTGCCGTACATGTCCTGATAGCGCTCGACGTGGTCGAGGCGGTCGAGCAGGCCCGGGACCCACCCGATGCCGCCCTCCGAGAGGCAGATCTTCAGGTCGGGGAACCGCACCGGGAGGCGGGAGTACAGCCAGTCGACGGCGGCGAACATCGCCCAGCCGAAGAACAACACGCCGATGGTGTCGGATGGTGCGTCGCTCGAGGTCATGGGAGCGCTCGATGACGAACCGACGTGGAGGCAGATCACCGTGCCGGTCTCCGCACAGGCCTCGATGAAGGGATCCCAGTACCCGGTGTGCAGCGATGGGAGGCCCAGCCGCTCGGGTAGCTCGGGGAAGGTCACGGCATGGAAGCCCCGTTCGGCGTTGGCCCGGATCTCGGCAGCGGCCTCGACCGGGTCGAGGAGCCAGGGCAGCTGGACGGGGATGATGCGGTCCGGGTGCGGTCCGGCCCAGGCCTCGAGGTGCCACTGGTTGGCGGCGCGGACCACGGCACGGGCCAGCTCGGGATCGCTGACGCCGAGCTGGAAGCGTTGGCCGGCGAACCCGGCGAGGCTGCTGGGGAAGTTGAGCGACGCGTAGACGCCGTTGAGGTCCATGTCGTGGATTCGGGCCTCGATGTCGTAGGCCCCGGCCCGCATCTCGTCGAAGCGGGTGGGCTCGAAGCTGAGCTCCTCGCGGGGTCGGCCGACCACGGCGTTGAGCCCGACCTTGTACTGACGATCGCCGTCGTACAGCCAGTACTCCATGCCGTCGTCGTCGACGTCGACACGGGGCGCCAACTCCCGAAAGCGCGCCGGCATCCGCCCTTCGAACGTGTCGGCCGGTTCGACGAGGTGGTCGTCGACGGAGATGAAGGTGAAGTGGCGGGGCCGCCGTTCGGGCTCGGGCAGGAAGGTGACCTTTTCCGGCTTGGTGCCGGCGAAGAACCCGGGTCGGGCCTCGAGGTCGTCGAAGTCGATGCTCATGGGCCGGCTCAGCGACTGGTGATGGCCATGAGCGCCTCGGCGTCGTCGGCGGATGGCTCCCAGAGCCCGGCGGCGGCGTTGGCCCGGACCTGTTCGGGGGTGGTGGCGCCGGCGATGACCGAGGCCACGGCCGGTCGGGCGGCGAGGCCGCCCATGGCCACGTCGAGCAGCGTGATCCCGCGCTCGGCGGCGAAGGCCTCGAGGGCCTCGACACGGTCGAAGTTGTCATCGCTCAGCATGGCGTTCATGCCCCACGCGGCGATGCGGCCACCCTCGGGCGGGGCATCGCCCCGGCGGTACTTGCCGGTCAGCAGCCCGCTGGCCAGGGGGAAGTAGGGGAGCAGACCGATGCCGAACTGCTCGCAGGCGGGGATCAGCTCGGCTTCGGCGCCGGCGCGCAACAGGCTGTACTCGTTCTGGGCGCTGACGAAGCGTTCCAGGCCGGCGGAGTTGGCGGTCCAGTCGGCGTCGGCGACCTGCCACGCCGAGAGGTTCGACGAGCCGATGTAGCGCACCTTGCCCTCGTGGACCAGGTCGGTGAGCACCGACAGCGTCTCCTCGATGGGCGTGATGCCGTCGGGCTTGTGGAGCTGGTACAGGTCGATGTGGTCGGTCTGCAGACGGTTGAGGGACCGCTCGACGGCCTTGCGCACGTAGCGGCGGCTGGCGCGGGCGTCCCACCCGGGGCCGAGGGCCCCCTTGAGGTCGGAGCCGAACTTCGTGGCCAGCACGACCTGATCCCTCCGGCCCTTCAGGGTGGGGGCCATGAGCTCTTCGGACGTGCCGTAGGAGTCGGATGTGTCGAAGAGGGTGATGCCGGCGTCGATGGCGGCGTCGACCACGGCGGCGGTGGCGTCGGCGTCGATGCGCATCCCGAAGTTGTTGCACCCCAGACCCACCGTCGAGACCATCAGCCCCGAGTCCCCCAACGGTTGGTACGTCATCTCGGACATGGGTCTCCTGTCGGCTCCGGAACTGCTGCGATGGGGATCCATCATTGCCCGATCCGCGTCGTCGCGCCCCCACGCCTCGTTGATCGAACACCTTCCGACGGGCATCCGACCGGTGCCCGCGTGTCCCGCGCCGGTGGTTCGCAGCTGGTCGGGAGGAGGCCGACCCGCTGGCGGGGTGGGGAGGTGCCGCTAGGGGCCCTGCATCTCGTCGAGGATGTCGAGGTAGCGGGGATCGGCAAGGCGGAACTGGACCTCGAGCGCGGGGCGGAGCTCGCCGGGATCGCCGTCGCCGCCGTACTCGCTCCCCTCGAAACGCCACGGGGGCTCCTGGATCATCTCCCAGGGCCCCTTCCCCGGGTCGGAGTAGAGGCCGTACGAGGCGTATCGCACCGGTTCCGGCGACCAGCCTTCGGCGACGTTCCGGACGGGGTAGCAGGTGTCGAAGTCGTATTCATAGCTGGCGAAGCGCACGTTGACCCTCGGCCCCACGGCGGCGGTGACCCATCCATCCGAGGTCGTGTCGAACTCGGGGAGCGTCATGCAGCGCGGCCTCCCGAAGGCGTTCGTCTGTCGCTCTGCGTAGTCGGCCCAGGGTTGGACCCCGACCCACTGCTCGATGATGTGCTCGCCGCGACCCGCCCCGACCTCGATCCGTCGCTCGGGCTCGGAGATGATCAACCGAGTTGCCAGACTCCAGCGCATCTGCACGGGGAGGGGGGCGGTCTCCACCAGGTTGTCCGGCCAGGGGTAGTTGGGCAGCGCCAGGGCTTGCGGGCCGTAGGACTGTCCCGACAGTCCGAGCGCCCCGGGGGGCGCGAGCATCATCGACGCCGCGTAGGTGGTCCCCGGACAGGGCACCGAGAACACCATCGTTCCCTCGGTGGCCGGTTCGAGGGCGGCTGCGGGGTCGATGAGCTCGATCTCACCGCGGCAACGTTCGTCCAGCGGCCTCAACGAGGCTTGGGCGACGGCGGGCCTGTCGGCCCTCCAGCGCAGGACGACGCGCGCCGCCGGGTAGGTCGGGTCGGCTTCGAGGCTGACCGCGGTGGGGTCGAGCTGTGGCATCTGGCTCACTGCCTCGGGCTCGAACTCGAACGACCCCGTCGGGGCGATCCGCCAGCAGACCCCGGGTCGGCCCCCGGCGCGGCACCCGGCGGGGAGCTGGGTCATGGTCTCGTCGATCACCGCTGCGAGGACCGCAGTGCCCACGACGCCGCCGTCGCGCGGATCGGTCAACGCGACGTCGTAGCGGTAGGTGCAGACCGTTCCCTCGCACGTGCGCGCATCGAGGCTGAGGACTCCGTGTGCCTCGGCCACCGTCTCCCGCCGACGGATGTCATCGGGGTCGGCGACGACGCTCTCGAGGCTGTACTCGAGCGTGTTCTCGCGGAGGAAGCTCGGATCGGCATCGAACGAGCAGTCGCGGGTCGGGAGCTGCTCGGGCGCCACGCTCGAGGACGTGCAGCGCCAGCGGCCGCGGTCGTCGCGAACCGAGCGGAAGAAGGACACACCGTCGTCAGGCGTCCATCGAGGAGCCCCGAGACGACTCGCGTCGGGGTCCTCCAGCGGATCGGGATCCGTCGTCGTCAGTTCGGTGAGCGACAGGGAGATCCCTGGCATCCGGGGCGGCGCCACCGAGTAGCTGCGCCGCTCCGTCACCCTCGGAGCCGGGACGAAGTCGTCGAACCAGATGACGCAGAGCGCTTGGGGTGCGCTTCCGGCCAGCTCGGTGTGGAACATCCAGGTCGTGTCGAACTGCGGGTCCCAGTTCGGGTCGCGCGGGTTGCCGGGGTAGGGCATGGTGTCGGTCGGTGTCAGAGCCGATGCGCCCCGGGGCCATTGCCAGGTCAGAGGGTCGATCTCTCGGCAGCGGTCGCCGAGTATGTCGCCCTGTTCGAGCATCGCGACCATGACCTGTTCGTCGCTGCGCGCGGTGACGGCCACCCCGAGCGTTCGCTCATTTGTGGGCAGGATCTTGACTTCCGGCCGCCTGGCCGGGTCGAGGTGGAGCCACTGTTCGTACGGGGGGCCGATGGTGGCGGTGTCGATCGGTTCGATGGTCACCAGGTAGTGCGCAGACCGAGGGGCGTCGCCGCCCGTCAGATCCCGGGCGAGCGACACGCAGTTGACGACCGGTTCTCCGGCGACCCACGCCTCGGTCAGCGCTGCGGCGGTGTCCACGGTCACGACGTCGGGGAGCGCACCAGCGGAGGAGGGGACCGACGTCACGCGAAAGCTGCCCGGTCGAACCGAGCGGAACGAGGCGGCGAAGTGGTCGCGCGGTGTCTCGTTCGACACCTGGTCGCATTGCCCGGGGAGGTCGGTGGTGAGGGCGTCGACGGCTTGGATCTCGAGGTCCGTCGGGATGATCGTCGCGCCGTCGCCCAGGATGCAGTCGAAGCCCGCGTCGGCGCTCGCGCACGGGTCTTCCACACCTCGCACTGATCCACGGAACCGCAGAGGGCCGAGGTCGGTCCAGTCGAAGAGCTGGGCCAGCTCGAGGATCGTGGGGTCGGCAGGCGTCGTGTCGTCCTCCTCGACCGACCCTTCTGTGACGGGCGGTGCGATCACCGATGGCACCGCAGGGATCGGGACCGGGGCGGGGGGGTCCGGGTCCTGGCCGGGGCCGGTCTCCTCTGAGTCCGGATCGGTGTCGAGGGGCCGCACCTGCACCGTGGGTGGGGCCTCCCCGAACGGTGCCCCGGGCGCAGTGAACCCGAGGTCGAAGCTCGACGGGTCGGTGGCGGTTCCGGGTGGGGCCTGCTCACCCGAGACGACCACCGCGTTGACCGGGTCCGTCCCGGTGCGGATCGTGGTCGGCCGCTGCATGGGTACCTCGACGAGCTCAGCCTTGGCCTGTCGGTCCGTCGTCGCATCGGCCCCGTCGTCGTGGACGGCTGCGTAGGCGATCCCGGCTGACAGCGCGAACCCGGCGACGGCGGCCACGACGATGCCGATGGTTCGCAGTCGCCCATGCCCATCTGGCGTAGGCGCGGTCGGGGTGGGTGTCGACTCGCCTGTCATGAGGTCACCCGAAGCACTGGTCGGTGCTGTGGAGGCGGAAGGTGACGGTCCGTAGGGTCGTGTTGCCGACCGCGTCCGACGCGGTGACCCGCACCGTCACCTGCTGTTCGGCCTGGGAGGCCAGCGTGCGGTAGGGGTGGGGACCCACCGTGGCGGTGCGGATCCCCGAGCCGGTCAGTGTGACGGCGAAGTTCTGCGCACCGGCACTCCAGGTCGCGGACACGTTGGCGACACCGCTGGGGTCGCTGGTGGTCGCCCGGAGGGTCGCCGACCGGGGCCTGCTCCCGCAGCTGATGCCGCCCCCGTCGGCTTCCCACAGTTCGGTCTCGCTCAGGGAGATGCTGAGCGATGGTCCACCCGTGTCGGGCGGTCTGGTGGTCGTCGACTGTGGCGGCGGAGGTGTCGTCGTGGTCGTCGGTGGCAGCGTCCCCGGGGGATCCGGCCCGTCGTCGGGCAGAGACCGGTCGGCGGGATCGACCGGATCGACGAGCCCGGGTCGGGTCGTCGGGTCCGACGACTCGTCCCCGGCCGTGGCCGAGGTGTCGCCGGCGGCGAGCTCGTCGACGGGGTCGGTCGGATCGCCGTCGCCCGGTTCGGTGTCGCCGCAACCCGCCGGTGGGAGATCACCGTCGGTGTCCAGGTCGAGGGATCCGGCCTGCACCCACCACACCTCGCTCGGGCTCGCGGGGTTTCGCGTCCGGTACCAGTCGGGCGCGGACTCGTGTCGCGCGGTCACGTACACGCGATCTCCGCCGGTCAGCGCGACGATCGGTTCGCCGTCGGGGCAGGTCCAGGCCAGTCCGGGACCGTCGACATCCGACACGGTGGGTGTTTCCGGGTCGGTCAGCACTGCGATGGCTCCGCCGGTGACGGCCCCGGCGACGATGACACCGGCGGCGATCACCGCCGCCCCCACCGCCACCGCACCCCCATCCGAACGCCAACGGGCGACGCTTCGCACGCTCACCGCCGGCCGGGGGCTCCGGCCCACCCCCGGCGGGCTGCCGGATCCGCCGGCAGGTTCGTCACTGCTTCGGAGCTGGTGGGCAAGTCGGCCCCCCGATCGCGAGGTCTGGAAGGAGTCTTCCATGCTGCACCTGGCTCTGCTCGCCCACAGGGCTCGTAGGGCTTCGGTGTCCAGGCGGAGCGCCCAGCGACACGGGCCCGACAGATCCGCCGGTGAGCGCGTGCCGGAGTCGGGCTCGACCCCGGGCCGATCGGGGGTGGCTCAGATCCCCAGCGCGTCGCGGGTGCGATCGAGCTCGGTGACGTCCACGGTCGTCGGGACCAGGAACAGCTCGTCGCAGCCCAGCTCGGCGCAGGTGTCGACCGCGGTCCGCAGTGCCTCGGGAGTGTTGCAGGTCACGGTCTCGGCCATCGAGCGGGCGAAGCCCTCGTCGAAGATGCGCATGTAGTCGAAGCAGTACCCCGACAACCGTTCGGCGGCGCCGTCGCCCAAGGCGTACCAGAGGCTGGCCGAGATGTGCGGTTCGTCCTCACGTCCGGCGTCGGTCCACGCCGAGCGGATCCGGTCGAAGGCCGCCGATGTCGCAGCGGGGTCGATGCCGAACACCGTGGACCCGTCGTCGACGCCGATCGCCCAGCGAGCGGCCCGGGCCAACGCCTTGGGCCCCATGACGCCGGCAACCAGCGGCGGGCCGCCGGCCTGCACCGGGGGAGGCCCCACCGGGTCGGCTCCCTCGAACGGTGCCTCTCCCGCCCAGATCGAGCGCATCGTGGCGACCTGTTCGTCCATACGGGCCCAGCGTCGGGTGACGTCGCCGCCGATGGCGCGGTAGTCGTGCTCGCGACCGCCCACGCCGACGCCCACGGTGAGCCGCCCGGCCGACAACCGATCCACCGACGCGAGGTGCTTGGCCGTCTCGACGGCGTCGTGGGCGGGGAGGACGACGATCGTCGTCCAGAGGCGCACCCGTTCGGTGAGCGCGGCCGCAGCCGAGAGCTGCACGACCCACGAGTGGCTCGTGTACGTGACGCGCTCGGGCACCGCCAGGCTGGCGAAGGGGCCCTTGTCGACGCCCTCGCACCAGGCCAGGACCTCGTCGCGTCCGTGGGGGAGCATCGTCGGGAGGGTCATCGAGATCTGCATGGTCACTCCGACACCGAGAAGAGGTCGGCGAACCCGCTCGGATCGTGGCGGCCCAGCGCCATGTGCTCGAAGATCCCGTAGCCGACCCGGCCGTCGAAGGTGGCACGGGCGGCGTGGTCGATCATGCTCCAGGCCACCCGTTCCTGCACCGATTCGGCCTCGAGATCGTGGTCGACGCGCTGCGTCCACGACTCGCCCATCCAGCGACCGTGGTTCCAGCCGTCGTCGTCCGGGCCGTAGCCGAGGCCGACGCTCAGTGGCATCGGCCCCATCGGCTCGATCTCGAGGGTCAGCTCGCGCCCGCCCCGCTCTTTCACGCCGATGGTCGCCCGCACCGGATACCGAGTGCCGGGGCGGTACTCGATCCGCGGCTCGGCCCAGCCCAGCTGCTCGATGCGACCGTCGGGCCAGAGCCGGACGGCCTCGTTGATGGTGCGGTAGCCGTCAGCGCCCTCCTCGAGGACGAACATCAACGCGAAGTCGTCGAAGCGCAGCGGTATCCAGCACCACCACATGGCGGGTTCGCCGGGCTTGCCGGCGGGGGCGCCCTGGCCCACGGGGCGGATGCCCCACGAGCGGTCGCGGGCGCCCACCCAGTCGACCCCGTCGCCGAGCAGCTCCACCCCGTCGACCATCAGCGAGCCGGTGACAGAGGCCGTCTGCACGAAGCGGAAGGCGTCGAGGATGACGTCGTCGCCCTGCCGGCGGATGTGGCGGGGCTCGTCGATGGCGGGGAACGACCCGTTCCACGTGAGGTCCGCGGTGATCCCCTGGTCCTCGGCGCACGTGAAACGCACCGTCTTCAGCCCCTCGACCACCTCGATGGCCATGGGCCCGACCCGCTGCTCCATCCGGTCGTCACCGAGCGCAGCAGAGGTGCGCAACGACGACAGCGTGCGCCCGTCGCGGATGGCCACGTAGCAGTCGATCACCCCGACGTGCGGGTACACCCCCAGACCCACCGCCACCTGCCGCTCGCCGTCACGCGACAGCGCGTGCATGATGCAGCGGTCGTAGACGTTGCGGTCGCTGGTGACGAAGTACTTCATCGTCTGCGGACCCTGGTGGATCGGGTACTCGTCGAGCGGGACGGGCATCGGGGCCTCCTGGGGCGTGACCGGGCGGACGATCCGAGACCCTATGCCCCTCATCGCCCGCCTCTCGCCGCCCATCCCGGTCGTGGCACACTGAGCGCTCCGGCGCCCGGGGGGTGCCGATTCCGAGGGGGAGGCGCCGAACATGCAGGCCACCGTCCATCTGTGCGACCCGCAGACCCATTCCGAGGGCAAGGTCTTCTTCGAAGAGGTGCTGCGGCGGTTCCCAGGCATCGAGGTGGCGGGCGAACCCATACGCACCCGGTCCAACCCGAACAACACCTACCGGTACATCCCGCTGAGGTTCGGCGCATGAGCCCCGACCTGGTCATCCGCGGCGGCACGGTCGTCGATGGCACCGGCGCACCGGGCCTGCGTGCCGACGTCGCCGTCACCGACGGGCGCATCAGCGCCGTGGGACCCGACCTCGACGCCGGCGACGCCCGGGTGCTCGACGCCGACGGGCTCGTCGTGGCCCCCGGCTTCATCGACATCCACACCCACTACGACGCCCAGGTCTTCTGGGACCCCGACCTCACCCCTTCGTGCTTCCACGGCGTGACCACCGTGATCGCCGGCAACTGCGGCTTCTCCCTCGCCCCCACCCGTCCCGAGCACCGCGAGCTCATCGCCCGCACCCTCGAGAACGTCGAGGACATGAACGTCGCCACCCTCGACGCCGGGGTGCCGTGGGACTTCTCCACCTTCGGCGAGTACCTCGGCTCGGTCGAGCGCCGGGGTCTCGGATTGAACTTCGCCGCCTACATCGGCCACACCGCGCTGCGCCTGTTCGTGATGGGCGACGACGCCTACGAGCGTGCCGCCACCGCCGAGGAGGTCGCGGCCATGCAGGCCGTGCTGCGCCAGGCCCTGCGCGACGGCGCCATCGGCCTGGCCACCAGCTTCGCCGTCACCCACCGCGGCGTCGACGGCAAGCCCGTGCCGTCGCGCCAGGCCGACCGGGCCGAGTGGGAGGCCCTGCTGCAGGTCATGTCCGAGGAGCGCCGCGGCGCGGTGGCCATCGCCGCCGGTGACCCGTGCCCCATCCCCGACATGTACGACCTCCAGCCCCGCTACGGCGTCCCCTTCACCTACACCGCACTGCTCAGCTTCCCCGGCGGCGGCCACACCAAGCAGCAGGCCCTCAACGCCGCGGGCTGGGCGGAGGGCGCCCAGGTGTGGCCCCAGGTGTCGCCTCGCCCGCTGGCCTTCGTGATGACGATGGTCGAGCCCTTCACGTTCAACGTGAACCCCGAGTTCGCCGCACTGATGGGCCGCAGCCTCGACGAGCGGCGCGCCGCCTATGCCGACCCGGCCTGGCGGGAGAGGGTCCTGGCGGCATGGACGACCGGGGCCGTCTTCGTACCCCGGTGGGAGACCTTCGAGATCGGCGAGAGCGCGGCCCACCCCGAGACCGACGGTCGTCGCCTCACCGACGTGGCCGCCGAGCTCGGCGGTGAGCCCTTCGACGTGCTGCTCGACCTCGCCCTCGACGACCCCGAGCTGTCGCTGCGGGTTCGCACCATCCTGGCCAACGACGACCCCGAGGCCGTCGCCGGATTGCTGGCCGACGAGCACTGCACCCTGGGACTCTCCGACGCCGGCGCGCACGTCGGTCAGCTCTGCGACGCCCCCCAGGCCACCGACTTCCTGGGCAACTGGGTGCGTGACCGTGGTGTGGTGTCGCTCGAGGAGGGCGTGCACAAGCTGACCCAGGTGCAGGCCGACATCTACGGCATCACCGACCGTGGGGTCCTCGCCGAGGGGATGTGGGCCGACATCGTGGTCTTCGACCCCGCCACCGTGGCCCCGGGGCCGGTGCGCCGGGTGCGCGACTTCCCCGCCGACGCCGAGCGCCTGACCGCCGATCAGCCCGAGGGCATCCACCACGTCGTGGTCAACGGCCAGCTGATCCGGGAGAACGGCACCAGCGTGACCGACGCCGGCTCCGGCGTCGGACCGCGGCCCGGTCGCCTGGTGCGGTCCACCCCCCGACCGGCCTGACGACGGGGCCAGACGAACCGCCCGTCACCCGGCCCCCGTCGGCACAGGCCATGTGACACCATTACAGAGGGCCGGCCGAGGGTGCCGCCCGCAGGGGGACACCTCGTGTACGACCTCGTCATCAAGAACGGCACCATCGTCGACGGCACCGGCCGGGCCCGATTCGTGGGCGACGTCGCCATCCGCGACGGCCTGCTGGTCCAGGTCGGCGGCACCGTCGCCGGCGACGCCGCGGAGACCATCGACGCCACCGGGCGCATCGTCACCCCGGGGTTCGTCGATGTGCACACCCACTTCGACGGGCAGGTCACATGGGACGACCTGCTCGAGCCGTCGGCCTCCCACGGTGTCACCACCGTCGTGGCCGGCAACTGCGGTGTGGGCTTCGCTCCGTGCCTCCCCGAGCGCCGCGACCAGCTGGTGCAGCTCATGGAAGGCGTGGAGGACATCCCCGGCACGGCCCTCACCGAGGGCATGACGTGGGACTGGACGACCTTCCCCGACTACCTCGACGCGCTGGCCACCCGGCAGTGGTCGATGGACGTGGGGACCCAGATCACCCACGGGGCGCTGCGGGTGTGGGTGATGGGCGACCGGGCCATCGGCGACGTCGACGCCACCCAGGCCGAGGTGGCCCAGATGGCGGCACTCGTGGCCGAGGCGCTCGAGCTCGGCGCGCTCGGCTTCTCGACCTCGCGCACCTTCAGCCACAAGGCCCCCGACGGCAACTACGTGCCGGGCACCTACGCCGACGCCGACGAGTTGTGGCCCATCGCCGCGGCCGTGGCCGAAGCCGGACCGGGCGTGTTCCAGCTCGCGCCGCAGGGCACCACCAGCCAGGACCCGGAGGAGGTGCTCAAGGAACTCGACTGGATGCGACGGCTGTCGCTCGAGTTCGGGATCACCGTCTCGCCCGTGCTGGCCCAGATCCCCACCAACCCGGGCCTGTACCGCGAGGTGCTCGACGCCTGCCTGGCCGCCCGGGCCGACGGCGCCATGGTCGTGCCCCAGGTGTCGGCCAAGAGCCAGGGTCTGCTCGTCGGGCTCACCACCTCCCACGCCTTCCAGCGCCGACCCAGCTTCGTGGCCCTCGCCGAGCGCACCGCCGGCGACCTGCCCGCGCTCGTGGCCGAGCTGCGCCGACCCGAGGTCAAGGAAGCCATCCTCGCCGAGGACGACCTGCCCCTCACCGGCGAGCTCTTCGAGGGCGTCGCCGCCTTCGCCCAGAACGCCACGGCGCTGCTCTTCCCGATCGACGAGCACGTCGACCAGGAGCCCGGCGCCGACCGCAGCGTCGCCGGCATGGCCGCCGCCGCCGGACGCGACCCGCTCGAGTACAGCTACGACCTCATGCTGGAACAGGACGGCAAGATCCTGTTCCAGGCCGGCATCAACAACTATGCCGACGCTGGGCTCGACGGTGTGCACGACATGCTCACCCACCCGGCGTCGGTGCTGGGCCTCTCCGACGCCGGCGCCCACTGCGGCATGCTCGTCGACGCCTCCATGCCCACGATGCTGCTCACGCACTGGGTGCGAGACCGCACCCGCGGCCCACGCATCACCCTCGAGGCTGCGGTGCGCATGCAGACCTCCGAGACGGCCGGGCTCTACGGCCTCGGCGACCGCGGTGAGCTGGCCGCCGGCAAGCGGGCCGACGTGAACGTGATCGACCTCGAGAACCTGCGCCTCCTCCCGCCCGAGGTGGTGCACGACCTGCCCGCCGGCGGTCGGCGCCTCGTCCAGCAGGCCCGGGGCTACGACGCCACCGTCGTCGCCGGCACCGTCACCCGCCGCCACGACATCGACACCGGCGAACGCCCCGGGCGCCTCATCCGCGGCACCCGCTGAACGACCACCGACCCTGCACCCACCCGACACCCGATCTACGCTTCCGACGACCGGACGGACCGGCGTCGACACCCAGGAGGACCACATGGCCATCACCGAGCTGAACGCCCCGGAAGCCGTCCACATCGGCACCGACGATCTGCCCTTCGTCGAGATCGGCGGCGGCAACATGCTGCGGGTACTGCAGGTCAACGAGAAGGAAGGCCTCTGGATCATCGAGAACATCTTCCAGAAGGGCTTCACCGTGCAGACCCACCGCCACACCGGTCCGGTGTGGGGCTACACCGTCTCGGGCGGCTGGAAGTACAAGGAGTACGACTACGTCAACCGGGCCGGGTCGTTCCTCTACGAGCCCGCCGGTTCGGTCCACACCCTCGAGTGCATCGAGGACGACACGCGTGTGTGGTTCCACATGTACGGCGTGAACCTGAACCTCGACGACGAGGGCAACGTCGAGTCCGTCGCCGACGGCGCCGGCAGCCTCGCCTTCTACCTGGCCATGTGCGAGCAGCAGGGCCTCGGGCGTCCGCCCGTCGTCATCGGCTGATACCGCAACGGAACCGCGGGGCGGACCTCGGCCCGTACACCGCCGCGATCGCTCGATCGCTCACCCGGCCGATCACGCATCGGCCACGTCTGGGGGGACACCAACCATGACCGTCACGTCCTGGGACGACTACCCGGTCCACCAATCGGCTGACTGGATCGCGCACGTCGCCACGAGCGACCGCAACTTCTACGACCGGTACTACTTCAACGCCCTCGACACCGGGGGGCAGTTCATGTGCGTCATGGGCCTCGGCCAGTATCCCAACCTGGGTACCACCGACGCCTTCATCACCGTACGCACCGGTGAGCAACAGCACGTCGTGCGGGCATCCAAGCCGCTGGTCGACCGTTCCGACATCAGCGTCGGCCCTCTGCGCATCGAGGTCATCGAACCGCTGAAGAAGCTGCGGGTCGTGTGCGAGCCCACCGACCACGCTGTCGCCGCGGACCTCACCTGGGAGGGCTTCGGGCCCGCCATCCCCGAGCCCAACCAGTTCATCCGCAACGGCAACCGGGTCACGTTCGACACGCAGCGCCTGGCCCAGATGGGCTCGTGGAGCGGCACGCTGGAGGTGGCCGGCGAGGCCATGACCGTCGCTCCGTCGACCACCTGGGGGTCGCGCGATCGGTCGTGGGGCGTGCGCCCGGTGGGTGAGAAGGAGCCCGAGGGCATCTACGCCGACACCGTGCGCCCCGGCGGCATGTGGAGCTACTTCCCCATGCGCTTCGAGGACCATTCGATCTTCTACATCTGCTCCGAGGGGGCCGACGGCACCCGTAGCCTCGAGCAGGCCGAGCGGGTCTGGCTCGACGGGCGCATCGAGCAACTGGGCCGCACCGAGCACGCCCACGAATTCGTCGAGGGGATGCGCCTCCTGTCGGGGTCGACGATCACGTTCCCCGACGCCGGCATCGAGGTCCGCTGCACCCCGCTGATCGCCAACTTCATCGCCGTGGGCACCGGCTATGGGCTCGAACCCGACTGGCGCCACGGCATGTACCAGGGGCCCGACACGGTGGTGCAGGGCATCAGCTACGAGGTGCCCGAGATCGCCCCGCTCGGCTCCTACGCCGTGGTGGACCACGCCGCCCGCTTCGAGTACGACGGCCACGTCGGCCACGGGCTCTACGAGCACGCCTTCAGCGGCGTCATGCCCAAGTACGGCCTCGAATAGACCGAACGCCCCGGGGTCGAGTCCGGTCCCTGACCCTCAGAGGTGGCGGGCGAAGAAGTTCGCCGTGGCGGCCGCTGCCTGCTCGAATCCCGGACCCTGGTAGTCGGCGAAGTGGTGGCCCTCGACAAGTTCGAGCTGCTTGGGTTCACGTGCACCCTCGAACGTCGCCAGCGCCACCGCCGCGTCAGCGACTCGGTCTTCGTGGGCCACGACCATCAAGAGGGGTGTAGGGCTGATCCGGGCCACGCACGCCGCCGGGTCGAACGACGGCTCGGCGCTGAAGCGCACCGTCACCGTGTTGGCCCAGGCGCTGCCCGCGCCGCCGTTGGCCAGGAACCACTCGGTGCTCTCGGGCTGATCGAGGAACCCGGGCACGTCCGACCCCGGCTCGCGCACGACGGGCATGGGTCCCATGGTGGGGTCCGTGGGCGGGGGAGTGCGTCCTTCGAGCACCGCGGCGATGCCTTCGAACCGTGCGGCGGTGGCGTCGAGGTCCCCGGCGTCGAGATCGCCGAGGCCGGCGAAGGGGGCGTTGGCGACGACGGCCTTGATGCGGCGGTCGACCGCGGCCAGGCAGATCGCCTCGCCGCCGCTGAAGCTCGAGCCCCACAGCCCGAGGCGGTCGGCGTCGACCTCGGATCGTCCGCCCAGCCAGGTCAGCGCCCTGCGGGCATCGAGCATCTGCGCCCACGGATCGATCTCCTGGCGGGGCTCACCTCCACTGTCACCCAGGTTGCGGTGGTCGTAGAGGAGCACGGCCATCCCGGCGGCGGCGAACGCCTCGGCGAACCCCGGCAGGCCCATGTGGCGGGTGGCGGAGAAGCCGTGGTTCATCACCACGCCTGGTGCCGGCGCATCACCGGCGGGGAGGTACAGCCACCCGGCGAGGGTGATCCCGTCGGCGGTGTCGAAGCTGATGTCGAGTCGGCGGGGGGCGGACATGGTGCTCTCCTCGTGGTCGGCGGTCGGCGGTCGGCGGTCGGCGGTCGGCGGTCGGAGGGCGACGGTCGGCATGGTAGGTGGAGCGCGTCTCCCGCCCGGACCTCTGGCTCGGCCTTGACTGGATCAAGACTGTGGCAGTAGCATCGATTCTGTCAACGGTGCCACCTCACCCAGGAGCGTCCCCATGTCGGGTTCCGACCACTACACGATCATCTCCGCCGACGGCCACGCCGGCGGCAACCACGCCCAGTACCGCGAGTACCTCGACCCCGAATGGCGGGACGAGTTCGATGCCTGGCGGGGCCGTTACAAGAACCCGTTCCGTGACCTCCAGGACGACGGGCGCAGCCGCAACTGGGACACCGAGCGCCGCAACGCCGACCTCGACGCCGAGGGCGTCGCCGCCGAGGTGCTGTTCCCCAACACCGTGCCGCCCTTCTTCCCCACCGGCGTCGTCATCGCCCCCGCGCCCTCGCCCGAGGACTTCCCCAAGCGCCTCGCCGGACTGCGGGCCCACAACCGGTGGCTGGTGGACTTCGTCGCCGAGTCGCCCGAGCGTCGCGCCGGGCTCGCCCAGATCGCCCTCAACGACGTCGACGAGGCCGTGGCCGACGTGCGCTGGGCCCGCGAGCAGGGGCTGCGGGGCATCCTGCTGCCCGGCGTCTCGCCCGGACACCCCCTGGATCGAGCCGCTCTTCTCGGCCATCTACGACCCGCTGTGGGCCGTGTGCCAGGAGCTCGACATGTCGATCACCCACCACGCCGGGGGCAGCGGCATCCCCAACTACGGCAACCACCCGTCGACCATCACCATGTTCGTGCTCGAGACCGGCTTCTTCGCCAACCGGGCGCTGTGGCACCTCATCATGTCGGGCGTCTTCGAGCGCTTCCCGGGCCTCAGGTTCGTCATGACCGAGCAGGGCGCCTCCTGGCTCCCGCCGACGCTGGCCCGCATGGACGGCATCCACGACTCCATGGTGCGGGGCCGCATCGGCGAGCTGCCGGCCAACGCCGTGCTGCCCCACAGGCCCAGCGACTACTTCAAGCGCAACTGCTTCCTCGGGGCCAGCTTCCCGTCGCCCGGAGAGGTCGCCACCTTCCGTGACATCGGTCTCGACAAGGTCATGTGGGGCAGCGACTACCCCCACAACGAGGCCTGCTCGCCCCTGAGCCGCGAATCGTTGCGGCACAGCTTCGCCGGCTGGAACGAGGCCGACCTGCGCAAGGTGCTCAGCGAGAACCAGGCCGACGTCTACGGCTTCGATCTCGACGCCCTGGCCGTCATCGCCGAACGCATCGGTCCGACCGTCGACGAGCTCGCCACCCCGCTCGACGCCGTGCCCGACCACCAGAGCCCCGCCTTCCAGCGGGCCTGACCGTGGCCTCCCGGACCGCCGCACCCCGTTCCTCGCACGCCGCCGTCGACGACGACCCCGTCGCCGGTGACGACGGCGATCTCGAGGAGCAGTTGGCGGCGGTCCGGCTGGGCATCACCCGGCTCCAGCGGTTGCTGTCCAGCCGTCGGGTCCACACCGGCATGGCGTCGGCCGCCGGGGTGTCGCTGTCCCAGCAGGCGCTGCAGGTGCTGCGGGCCCTCGGGGATCACGCCCCGCAGGCGGTGAGCGACGTCGCCCGAGGCGCCCGCATGGACAACGGCGCCGTCAGCCGACAGCTCAAGGTCCTCGAGGACGCCGGACTGGCCCGCCGCCGCACCAGCCCCGCCCACGGCAGCATCGTGCTCGTGGAGGCCACAGCCGAAGGACGACGGGTCAACACCCGCTACGAACGGGTGCGGGGCGGCCATCTCGGGCGGGCGCTGGAGTCCTGGACCGCCGAGGAACGACGGGAGCTCGGACAGCTCCTCGTCCGCTTGGTGGACGACCTCCAGTCGACGCCCTACATCGACCCCGACGCCTGAGTGCCACGTCGACCCCGCTGTCGATCCTCCGCCCTCCGAACGCGACGCGAGTCGAACGGGCCGGCCGCGGTCAGTGCGCCGTGAGGAACTCGTAGATGCGGTGTCGGGCCGCTCGTCCCATCGCCGTCGGTGCGGACTCGATGCCGTGCGGACCCTCCGGATAGACGGCCAGCTCGACCTCGTTCCCGGCCGCAGCCAGACGGGCGGCGAAGAAGAGGGTGTGATCGAGCAACCAGTCGGCGGTGCCGACGGTGAGCAGAGACGGGGGAAGGTCGTGCAGCTCGGCCCACATGGGTGACACGGCAGGATCGCGAAGCTCCTCGAGCCCCCGGCCGGGGAGGTAGTGCTCGCGGTTGGCGGTGTCACCGGTGGCATAGGGCACGGCGCCGGCGAGCTGCGTCGAGGATGGGACCCCGCTCATGTCGTAGCCGCCGTAGCACAGGTCCATGCCCGAGAACGGGGGGCGGGCGCCCAGTCGGTCCCGGAGGCGCAGCTGGGTGAGCACCGTGAAGTAGGCCCCGGCGGATTCCCCTCCCGTGAGCAGGCGCGTCGTGCCGAACTCCGCCTCGGCGTGCTCGACCAGCCACACTGCCGCCGCCTCGCAGTCGTCGGGTCCCGCCGGGAACGGGTGCTCCGGAGCGAGCCGGTAGTCGACGCTGACGACCGCGAGGTTGCAGTGTCGGGCGAAATCCCAGTTGCGGCCGTCCATCGCCTCGGCCGAGCCCACCGTCATCGCTCCACCGTGGAAGTGGAGGTACACCCCCTCCACCGTCGCCGGTACGAGGAGCCGGATCGGGACTGGTCCGCTCGGGCCCGGGATCTCCCGCACCTCGGGGAAGTCGAGGCTCGTCATCCCGAACAACCCGCCTGGCGCCATCGCCTCTCGGACCCACCGCAGACCGCTCGGGCTGGTGGTGTCGAGCCCGGCCATCTGTTCGGTGATCTTCATCAGCTCTGCGTTGTGGGCTCGTTGCTCGTCGACGAACTCGAGCAGGGCCGGATCGAACAGCTCCATGTCGGTCTCCCCTCGACGATCCGGACCGTAGCTCCCGGGGCGGAGGTCGCCGTCGGCGCGGATCGCCGCTCTCACCCGGGGGTGACGACCGCCCGGCCCCGCAGCCGGCCACTGTCGAGGTCCTCGTAGGCCTCGGCCACCCGCTCCAGCGGGTAGAGATCGACGTCCACGCGCAATCGGCCCTGCTCGGCCAGTGCGATCACCTCGCGGGCATCGGAGATGTCCGAGCCCTGGAACGTGAACAGCTGTCCGTCCTTGGGCAGCACGCCCATGAGCGGTCGGCCGTCGAGAGCGCCGTTGCCGGCCCCGACCAGCCCGAAGGCGCCACCCGGGCGTAGCGCAGCCATGCCGGCGGCGATCGTGGCATCGATGCCGACGAAGTCGAGCACGACGTCGGCCCCTCCGAGGTCGCGCAGCGTGCCGGCCGTGGCTCCGTCCACCCCGTCCACGACCTGGTCGGCTCCGAGCTCCTCGGCGTAGGCCCGCCGGGCGGGCACCGGGTCGACGGCCACCACCGTGGCGGCAGTCAGTGCCAGGAGGAACTGCACCGCGTACGAACCCAGGCCTCCCGCGCCGAGCACCACGGCGGTGGCGCCGGGGTGGAGGTGGGGGAGCACCCGACGCACCGCGTGGAACGAGGTCGCCCCGGCATCGGTGAGCGGGCCGGCCAGCACGGGGTCGAGCGACCCGAGCGGAACGAGCTCGCGAGGGCTCGACACCAGGACGAAGCGGGCCAACCCTCCGTCGCGCCCGTACCCCCGACCGGCGAGACCGTTCGGGCAGATGTTCTGCCGTCCGTTCACGCACGGGTCGCACACACCGCAGGAACTGGGCGAGATCACGGCCACGGGGTCGCCCTCGCGCACCGCCCGGACACCCTCACCCACGGCGGCCACACGGCCCCCGACCTCGTGACCCAGGGTGAAGGGAACCTGCCACCCGATGGCCTCACCGATGGCCGCCGGCATCTGCCACATCCCCACGTCGGAATGGCAGAGTCCGTTCCCGGCGACCTCCACCAGCACCTCGCCGGGACCCGGTCGGGGCACTGCCACCGCCACCAACTCCGGGGCCCGCTCCCAACCGAGGATCCGATAGGCCGTCATCGTGTCGCTCATGGCGGCAGCCTGGCACGCTCGCCGGGACCCTGCGCCCACGTCGTTGCCTCGTGCGGGCGCCGGTGCGGCTCGAACCGGTCGGGGTGGTGCATGATGACCCGGCGAGACGACGCAGGAGGAAGGGCGTGGCCACGATGGACCAGGCGATCGAGCAGGCAGAGACGATGTGGGAGCTGGTCGAGGCCCGGGCGGCACTGACGCCCGACGTGCCCGTCCTGCTCGACGGGGACGACCGGGTGGTCACCTTCGCCGGACTCCGCGACCAGGCCGAAAGGGTCGCTGCCGGCCTGGCCGGGCTGGGCATCGGGCACGGGACGCGGGTCACCTGGCAGCTCCCGACCCGCGTCGAAACGATCCTGACCTGCCTGGCCCTGGCCCGCCTGGGTGCGGTGCAGAACCCCATCATCCCGATCTACCGCGACCGCGAAGTCGGGTTCGTGATCGGCCAGACCGAGGCCGAGTACTTCCTCGTGCCGGGCACATGGAAGGGCTTCGACTTCGTCGAGATGGCCGGACGCATCGCCGCCGACACTGGTGTGAGCCCCACGGTCGTCGTCACCTACGACGACCTGCCCGAGGGTGATCCCGCCTCGCTGCCCGCCCCGCCCGACAGCGGTGACGAGGTGCGCTGGATCTACTACACGTCGGGCACCACATCGGCCCCCAAGGGCGTCAAGCACACGGACGGGACGTTGTTGGCCGGTGGGCTCGGGCTGGCCGACGCCGTGGAACTCACTCCCGACGACATGGGCTCCATCGCCTTCCCGTTCGCCCACATCGCGGGGCCCGACTACCTGATCATGCTGCTCTACCGCGGGTGCGGCGCCGTCCTGATCGAGGACTTCGCCCTCGACGCCGCCGTCGAGCTGTTCGCCCGCAAGGGCGCCACCATGGCCGGCGGCGGGCCGGCCTTCTACCAGATGTACCTGGCCAAGCAACGCTCCCAGCCCGACACGCCGATCATCCCCTCGCTGCGCCTGCTCTCCGGCGGCGGCGCCCCGAAGCCGCCGGAGATGTTCTTCGAGGTGAAGCGGGAGATGGGTATCCCCATCTGTCACGGCTACGGCATGACCGAGTGCCCGATGATCGCCCAGGGCGGGCCGAGCGACACCGACGACCAGCTGACCTACACCGACGGTCACCCCGTGACCGGTTGCGTCGTGCGCATCGTGACGACCGAGGGTGTCGTGGCCGACCGTGGCGTCGACGGTGAGGTGCGGGTCAAGGGACCGATGGTGTTCAAGGGCTACACCGATTCCTCCCTCGACGCCGACGCCTTCGACGTCGACGGGTACTTCCGCACCGGCGATCTCGGCCATCTCGACGAATCGGGACACGTGGTACTCACCGGGCGCCTCAAGGACGTCATCATCCGCAAGGGCGAGAACATCTCGGCCAAGGAGGTCGAGGACCTCCTCTACCAGCATCCCAAGGTCGGCGACGTCGCCGTGATCGGCCTCCCGGACCGGGAGCGGGGTGAGCGGGTCTGTGCCGTGGTCGAACGCGCCGAGGGGGCCGAGGCGCTGGGCTTCGACGAGATGGTCGACTACCTGAAGGCCGCCGACCTGATGCGCCAGAAGATCCCCGAGCAGCTCGAGGTGGTCGACGAGCTGCCCCGCAACCAGACGCTGCGCAAGGTGCTCAAGCAGGACCTGCGCGACACCTACCGCGACGTTCCCTGGCCGTGACGCACGGCGCCCTCCTCGGGTGAGCCTCGTCGGGGCGCGGTCCTGCCTCAGAGGGGTGGAGCGCCGAGGGCGCCGAAGGGGATCATCGGTCGCAACACGGCGAACGTGCCGTGGGCGACCCAACCCGGGATGCGCTCGAGGTTGAGCCCTCCACCCGCGGCGTGGATGATCATGCCGCCGCCGGCGTACATGCCGGTGTGGCCATCCATCAGGAACACGTCGCCCGGGAGCAGCAGCGCCGGATCGAGGCGGTCCGCGACCTTGAGCGCCATGAACGCCGGATCCGCTTCCATGGCGTAGGTGGTCGTCGGCACCGTGACGCCGATCTTGCGGTAGGCCGACGAGACGAAGCCCGAGCAGTCGAAGAAGCCGGCACCGAAACGGTTCGTCCCGGGCGGGCAGATGGGATCCTGCGGTCGGGCTTCGGGTCCGAGGCACTGCGAGTAGGGGGTGCCCACCCGTGTCAGGGCCCAGTCCATCATCCCGGCCACGTCCCCCGGGAACAGCGGTGGCGAGCCGTCGTCGAACTGGGGGATGCCGTCGGAGACCTGATACGGATCGACGGGAACCACGCCGAGGTCCACGCCCGGGATGCGGGAGTACCGTTGAGCGGCGGCCAGGATGATCCGCACCTGGGCCGAGTCGCGCTGGATCTCCCATACGCCGCGTTGCAGTGGGGCGAAGGTCTCGAGGCTGCCCGTGCCCTCGCACAGCCGGGCGGCGATCGGCGTCGCCGCCCGCTGCAGGTCGTACGGCCCCTGCGGATCCTCGGGTGCCGGATCCACCACTGCCAGCTGCGCCGTGGGGCCCGTGGGACGGCCGTGACGCCACTTCACACGACCGATCCCCGCCAGCACCGCACCGGAGAGGCGGCAGTCTGGGTCGGCGGCGTTGGCTTCGTCGGCGGCCCGCTTGTAGGCCAGGTAGGCCACTGCAGGGAGGTCGGTGGCACCGACGGCGGCCAGGGCGGCGTCGGCGGTGGCCTCTTCGGTTCCGCGTTCGGCCTCGGCGGCCGCACGCTCGGATTCGGCGGCGGCCGCGTCGCGGTCGGCCTGGTCGAGACCGCGCACGGCCTCGTCGTGGGCCTTCTCGGCGGTCTCGGCGTCGTCGGCGGCGGTCGCCAGCAGTGCCTTTCGCGCCGTCATCGCCGCGAGCATCACCTGATGGTCCCGAGCGGAGGACACGCCGTGGCGCACGTAGCTGGCCGCGCCGAGCCGGCCGTACTGATCGCGTTGTTCGTCGAGGACGGCGCTGGTGCGAGTGCGCTCGGCGGAGGTGAGCGCCTCGAGCTCGCTGGCCCGACGCTGGATCTCGAGCGCGTCGCGTGAGACCGCCTCGGCGGCCACGACTCGGTCGACGGCTGCGGTCAGGCGCTCCATCGCGGGGGCAACGGCCTCGGCGGGGTCGTCGGCACTGGCCAGAGGGGCGACGACCAGACTGGTCATCGCCACAGCCAGGACCGCCATCACGGCGCCGACTCGCTTCGGGCGCGACGCTCGAGGGAGCGCGCGAGGGGTGGAGCCGGACGTCACTCACACATTATCGGCACGAGAGGTGGCCGAATTGAGTCGTCCGGGTGGACGGAGGTCGCCTCTTCCGTGAGCGAATCCGGGCCGGGTGTCCGGGCTCGATGTGGGGAAATGGGCGCTGGTCCTCTACGGTTGACGGCGAGATGGTCACATCCGACCGCCTCGTATACGCAAAGAGAGAATCAGTTGACTACTGGAACCGTGAAGTTCTTCAACAACGAGAAGGGCTTCGGCTTTATCTCCAGGGAGCAGGGCGACGACGTGTTCGTGCACTTCTCCAACATCCAAGGCTCCGGCTTCAAGACCCTCGAAGAGGGTCAGCAGGTCGAGTTCGACGTGGCGCCCGGCCGCAAGGGCGAGGAAGCCCAGAACGTCCGCCCCATCTGACCTTCGGGTCGACCGGAGCCGCCGGCCCCGTGCCGGCGGCTCCCAGCAGTACTCCACCGGATAGAGGAAAGAGGGTGTCCGATGGGGGCACAGCGAACCAGTTTCGAGAAGTTGCAGCGCCGACCGGGCCAAGAAGGCCAAGGCGGCGAGCAAGCGGGAGAAGCGCCAAGGCAAGGGCGAGCCCGAAGGTGTGGACGCCCCCGAGGCGCCCGATGCCGAGGCGCTCCTGGCCGACGACGGCCACGAGTTGACCGCGGGTGAGTTGCTCGCCCTCGTCGAGGAGCTCCATCGCCAGTACGAGGCGAAAGAGATCGAGTTCGACGACTTCGAGGAGCGCAAGATCGAACTCCTCCAGCGTCTGACCGTCGACTGAGCGGTCGGAATCGGATCCCGCCCACCGCGGGTCGGCCGGGATCAGTCCTCGACGTCGAGGGCGAGTTGCCAACGGCGGGCCCGCAGGACGGTGCGGCGCTTCCAGAACGGCGTCTTCCAGTGCTTCAGGCGATTGGGTCTGATCACCTTCGGCTGGTGCACGGCCTCGTCGTAGCCGTGCCGCCGGACCTCTTCGGCCACCACCAGCTCATCGAGGTCGGCGCCGTTGACCGCCTGGTGGAGTTGGATGTGGGCGAGGTGACGCACCTTGCGGTGCTCGACCTGCCGCATCGTTCGGCCGGGCAGGACCCGTCGGTCGCGGCGTTGACCACGATGCCGTGCTCCCATGGGCGAACCTCCTGGGGACGGGGGCCTCGCCTGGACGGCGGCGACCCGCTGTCGGCCCATGGTGCCTCCTACCGTCGCCCGACGCCAAGAACGCGTTGCGTCATTGGTCGCGACGAGATCTGGCCGTCCCGGTCGCGTCAGCGCCCGATCGTGACCGGGCGGCTCTTGGCCACTTCCTCGAAGAAGTCGTTGCCCTTGTCGTCGACGACGATGAAGGCAGGGAAGTCCTCCACCTCGATGCGCCAAACCGCTTCCATGCCCAGCTCCGGATACTCGAGGACCTCGACCTTGCGGATGCAGTCCTGGGCCAGGCGGGCCGCCGGCCCACCGATCGAGCCCAGGTAGAAGCCGCCGTGGCGGGCACAGGCTTCGGTGACCGCCGGGACCGGTTGCCCTTGGCCAGCATCACGAGGCTGCCCCCGTGCTCCTGGAAGAGGTCGACGTAGGAGTCCATCCGCCCCGCAGTGGTGGGTCCGAAGCACCCCGAGGCGTAGCCGTCGGGGGTCTTGGCCGGGCCGGCGTAGTACACGCAGTGATCGAGCATGTACGGGGGGAGACCCTCGCCGGCGTCGATGCGCTCCTTGAGCTTCGCGTGGGCGATGTCGCGGGCGACGATCATCGGACCGGTGAGCGAGACCCGGGTCTTGACCGGCAGGCGCGAGAGCTCGGCACGGATCTCGGTCCATGGGGCGGGTCAGGTCGATCCGCACGACGTCGTCGGTCGAGGTGCTCGTCGGTGACCTCGGGGAGGTACTGCGCCGGGTCGTGCTCGAGCTGTTCGAGGAACACGCCCTCGCCGGTGATCTTGCCCAGGGCCTGGCGGTCGGCCGAACACGACACGGCGATCGCCACCGGGCACGACGCGCCGTGGCGAGGCAGGCGGACGACCCGACGTCGTGGCAGAAGTACTTCCCACCGAACTGTGCGCCGATCCCGGACTCTTGGGAGACCTTCAGGATCTCGAGCTTCGAGGTCGAGGTCGCGGAATCCCCGCCCGAGGTCGTTGCCGGTCGTGGGCAGGGTGTCGAGGTAGCGAGCCGAGGCCAGCTTCGCCGTCTTCAGCGCGTACTCGGCCGACGTGCCGCCGATCACCAGGGCGAGGTGGTACGGCGGACACGCCGAGGTGCCGAGCAGGTCGCATCTTGCTCGTCGAGGAAGTCGAGCAGGCTCTGCGGGTTGAGCAGCGCCTTGGTCTCCTGGAAGAGGTAGCTCTTGTTGGCCGAACCGCCCCCCTTGGCCATGAACAGCAACTTGTAGGCCGAGCCGTCGACCGCGGAGATCTCGATCTCGGCCGGGAGGTTGGTGCCGGTGTTCTGCTCTCGCTACATGTCGAGCGGGGCCATCTGGGAGTAGCGCAGGTTCGAGGTCTGGTAGGTGTCGAAGATGCCGCGGGCGATCGCGGCCTCGTCGCCGCCACCGGTCATGACGAACTGGCCCTTCTTGCCCTTCACGATCGCCGTGCCGGTGTCCTGGCACGACGGGCAGCACGCCGCCCGCGGCGATGTTGGCGTTCTTCAGCAGGTCGAGGGCGACGAAGCGATCGTTGGCCGAGGCCTCGGGGTCGTCGAGGATCGATCGAGAGCTGGGCGAGGTGACCGGGACGCAGGAAGTGGGCGATCTCTCGCATGGCCTCGGCCGTGAGGAGTCGGAGGGCCTCGTGCTCGACCTGGAGGAACGGTCCCAGAGGGGTGTCGACCGTGGACACACCGTCGGTCGTGAGCAGGCGATACGGGGTGGCGTCCTCACCGAGAGGGAGGAGGTCCTGGTGGATGAACTCGGCCATGGCGCCAAGGTACCGCCGCCGCAAGCCCCGGCCGACCGGCCCGACCCGTCGCCACCGCGGCGGGACCGTCTGCGGGCAGCGCGAACGGGTGGGTGGTCTCGGGATCCGGATCGGGTCGTTAGTCTCTGGGCGTTCGTCTGTGGTCCCGGGAGGATCTGGTCCATGCGCGCCGTCGTGATCTACGAGAGTCTCACCGGGAACACCGCGAAGGCGGCCGAGCTCATCGCCGCCGAGCTCTCCGCCCGGGATGTGAGCACCGTCACGTGCACGGTCGGCGCCGTGGACTTCCAGGCTCTCGCCGATGCCGACCTCGTGATCGTCGGCAGTTGGACCGATGGGCTGTTCTTCATCGGTCAACGTCCGGCCAAGGCGGCCCGCCTCGCTCAGCTCCCGTTCATCAGCGGGAAGACGTGTGCGGTGTTCTGCACCTACGCCCTCGACACCGGCAAGACGCTCGACAAGTTGAGCGCCATCATGGCCGATCGCGGCGGCGATGTGATCGGTGGCATGGCCATCAAGCGCAACCGGCTCGAGGAGGGCAGTCTCGAGTTCGTGGAGCGCATCCTGGCCGTGGTCGGTTCCACACCGTGATGCTCCGGCGCTGACGGCTGACCCGCGCGCCCTTGGCGTCCAGCGTTCAGTGGCGTGGAGGGTCAGGGTGATTCGGTGAGGACCCGGTACACCGACAGCAGGATCCGTCGACCGTCCTCGTCGAGGCGGTTGTCCTGCTCGATGGCGCCGGGGACCGTGGCGACGGTGCGGGCGTCGACCGGCAGGTAGCCGAGCAGGCGCGAGAGCGCGCCGGGCTTGGCGCCGAGCGCTTCCTCGATGGCCCAGACCTTGGGTCTCGTCGGCTCGGTGTCCCCGTTGACCCACATGGTGACGGCGGAAGCGGTGTAGGGGCGGCTCCCTTGGCCCATCTCGCAGCGGGCCACCTCACCGCCGAGCCAGGCCCTGCTGCGGCCGAGATCCTCGAGACGTTGTCGCACCGCCCGCCCGAAGGCCTGTCGCTGCTCGTCGCTCGTCTCCATCGTGCTCCCTGGGCCCAGGGCACCGCGGCCCTCGACGGTTCGCTCCCACTGCACGTGGACCGCATGCTGTTGCTACTACAGGACTCACAAGGGCTGCAAGCGGCCGACAAGCCCTGCTCACCGTGATGGGTCGGCGCGGTGGGTCGGCGCGGTGGGTCGGTGGGGCGGTGTCGTCGACGGGCTAGGAACCCGAAGTGTTCGACGACGTGGCCAGGTCGGCGAGAAGGCGGTCGGCCGTGCGGCGACCGGAGAACATCGCTCCCTGGATCGAGGCGGTGTCCCGGTGGTCGCCGCACACGTAGCGGCCCGCGCCGAGGGCGATGCGCCGGCGTGGATCCAGGGGCGGTCGTTGATCCGGCTGCCCGTGTGGGATGACGTCGACGCGCAGGACCTCCCAGTCCTCGACCTGTGGTCCGAACCACCCGCGCATCTGGCGGGTCGTGTCGTCGGCGACGCCGACCTCCAACGCGGCCGGCCCGGGTACCGCCGCGACCACGAGGCCCCGGCCCGGCGGGGCGTAGGTCGGTGCGACCTCGCTCATGACGGCCACGTTGGCCGCAGGTCCCGAGCGGTCCCCGTCGAGCATGAGTGCCTTCCCCTTCCTGGGGGAACCTGCTGCGGCGTACCAGACGGCCGCAACCGGCCGGGAGCCCGGGTCGTCGATACCGAGCAGTTCGGCAGCCACCGGACCTGATGTGGCGACGACGAGGGACCGGCCGTGGACACGGGTTCCGTCGGCGAGCAGCGCAGCGGTGCCGTCGAGGCGTTCGACCGGTGCGCCGAGGCGGACGACCCCTCGGGGAAGACCGTCGGCGAGCTGCTGCGGGATGGCACCCATGCCGAGCGCCGGAACTGTCGCGGCGCCGACGGCCAGCATGCGCAGGATGATGTCGAACCGTCGGGAGGACACCTCCAGCGCCGGGTCCAGCTGGATGCCCGCGAAGAGGGGGCGGAAGAAGCGCTCGACGATGAGCGGGCCGAAGCCGGCGTCGTCGAGGCGCTCCAGCGTGGTGCGGTCGGGTCCGCGCAGGAGGTCGGCTGCCGGGCCCCGCGTGATCGCCGCCGCGAGGGCCAACACCCGTACCTTGTCGCTCCAGGTCCCGATCGGTGCCCGAAGGGTGGACACGAGATCGGCAGGACGTCGCCTCGGATCGCCCACGCGGTGGAAGCGACCGTTCACCCGGATCTCGGCGCCGGGATCGAAGGCGGCCAGCCGGAGCGCGTCGAGGTCGAGCCACCGCGCCAGTTCCGGGTACGCCGTCAAGAGGATCTGGAAGCCACGGTCGAGGCGGTACCCGTCGCACAGGTCGGTGCGGACCCGCCCACCCACCCCGTCGGATGCCTCGAGCACCGCGACGTCGAGACCCGCGTCGGTGAGGGCGCGTGCCGCGGTGAGCCCCGCCAGACCGGCTCCGATGACGACGACGTCGTGCTCCACCGGATCGACGTTACCCAGGGGCGCGAGCCTTCCGATCGCCGACGGCGCCGGTAACTTCGCCGGTGGAGGCGACGGCGACTGTGCGACTGGACCAACGGATACCCGAGCCCGAGCTGATGGAGGACCCGGTCCAGGCAGCGGCGTACGGCGCGGCTGATTTCGCCGAGGCGCACGACGCGCTGGTCCATGATCTGTTGCGCCGCTTCCCCCGACTCGGTTCGACCCCCTGTCGCATCGTCGACCTCGGATGCGGACCGGCCGACGTGACCGTGCGGCTGGCACGGGCCCTCCCGAAGGCGACGTTGGTCGGGGTCGACGCGGGGCCCGTGATGCTCGCGCTGGCGTCCGGGAGGGTACGCGAACAGCGGCTGGAGTCGCGGGTGCGCCTCGTCGAAGCCCGGCTGGGTCCGGGATTGGCCGCGGCGGAGGGACGGTTCGACGCCGTGGTCTCCAACAGCGTCCTCCACCACCTGCGCGATCCATCCGACCTCTGGGACTCGGTGCGTGCGCTCGGGCACCCCGGCGCCACGGTTCACGTCTCCGACCTCCTCAGGCCGGTCGACACCGACGCCGTCGATGCTCTCGTCGTCCGATACGCCGGTCGAGAGCCCGCAGATCCTGCGGGAGGACTTCCGCAACTCCCTCGCCGCCGCCCATCGACCCGAGGAGATCGTCGAGCAGCTCGATCGAGCCGGCCTGGGTCCCCACCTCCGGGTCGACGTCGTGTCCGATCGCCACCTGGTCGTGTCGGGACAGCTCCCCGTGTGACGCCGGCGGCACCGGGGCGACCCCTACGCTCGATCCCGTGGTCCCCTCCGCTCCGACGAGCGACTCCGAGAGCCCCGATGATCCGCCCCGTCGGCGGGTCATCGGGCGTTCGACGTCGGCCGAACCTCGCCACGTCGTGGTCACTGCCTCCTCCGGCCCGGCGCCCGCACCTCCACCGGCCGCTGCGCCCCCGCGACCACCGGTGGCGCCGGTGCCTGGCCCGGCGCCCTGGAACGTCGCCGCGGCCGCGGCGGCTCCCCGTGCCGGTGCATCGTCGGCCCGTCCGGTCACGGTGCTCGGCCGCAGCTCGGGTGCGGGACCCCCGCGTGCGCCCGCTCCACCGCAGAAGGCCCGGTCGTCCCCGCCCCCTCCCGTGCCGACCCGCACGAGTGGCGGCCGCAAGAGGTCGTGGAAGAAGCTCGCGGTGCTCGTCGCGGCCCTGGTGCTGCTGGTCCCCACTTCGTTGTTCCTCTTCGGATGGTGGCAGTTCTCGCGGATTCCGACCGTCGACGTCTCCGCCGCGCTCGAGCTCCGTCGTCGGCGGAGGGACCAACTACCTCATCGTCGGTACCGACTCGCGTGAGGGCATCGACCCGAACGCTCCGAACGCCGGGGCCTTCCTCGACGAGGGGGTGGCCGGCTCGCGAACGGACACGATCATGGTGCTGCGCGTCGCCGGGGGTGCGACGACGCTGCTCTCCGTGCCCCGCGACCTCTGGGTCACCGATCCCGCGACGGGGCAGAAGGGCCGGATCAACTCCACGTTCGCGGCCGGCCCGGCCAACCTGATCGCCGCCGTCGAAGAGCTGGGCATTCCCGTCAACCACTACATGGAGATCAACTTCGTGAGCTTCGCCGGGCTGGTCGACGCCATCGGCGGCATCACCATCGAGGTGCCCGCCCCGGCGCGTGACGCCAACTCCGGACTGCAGATCGACGAGGCCGGCTCCGTCAACCTCGATGGGACCCAGGCCCTGGCCTACGTCCGCAGCCGCTACTACGAGCAGCTCGTGGACGGCCAGTGGCAGCGGGACCCCACCGGTGACCTCGGACGCACGGAACGCCAGCGAGCCTTCCTCACGTCACTGCTCGGTTCGGTGGCCGACACCCGCAACCCGCTGGCCCTCGCCCGGGTGCCGGGAGCGGTGGGAACCGGCATGCGCATCGACGACGACCTCACCTACCTCGGTGCACTCCGGCTCGGGTGGGCGCTGCGGGGAGCCTCGCCCCAAGCGGCGACGATCCCTGTCACTCCACGAACGACCACCGGAGGCGCCGCAGTCCTCGAGCTCGGCCCGGGAGCCGAGGACGTCATCGTCGGCTTCTCCCGATGACGTCGTCGGCGCGGGTGCCGAGGCGTACCGGACGGGGCGGATGCTCGTGAGTGACGACGGTCGCGTCACGCCCCTCTGGCTCTCGCATCATTGGCCCGAGGACTACGACCGCTGCATGCGTGTCGGGCGGCGACACGTGTGCCGCCGCTGCGGCGTCCTGTACCCGGTGGCGTTCGCCGTCCTGGCGCTCTCGCTCCTCGGACTCACCGCTCCCGCCGGATTCGGCGTCGTGGCCCTGGTGCTCCTGCCCCTCCCTGCGCTCGGTGATTTCGTGGCCGAGCAGCTCGGCTGGCTCGCTCCGTCTCCGGCGCGGTTGGTGGCGGTCACCGTTCCCCTGGGTGTCGGGCTCGGTGTGGGATTCGTCCGGTACCTCGACGCCCCCGGCGACGTGTGGTTCTGGGGGGTCGTCGTGACCTACACCGCGATCGCCCTGATGGCTCTGCTACGCGGGCGGCGAACCCGATCCGGCGACGTCAGTCGGTGATGGTCAAGAGGACGTGATCCGGCTTGGTCGCCGCCGCCTCGAGAACCTCGAAGGCGTTCTCGACGACGGGCACCAGGTCTTGATGGGCGCGGAAGGCGTCACGATCCAGGCGCCGCATCCGCTCGAGGCCGGCGACCATGTCGTCGTGGTGCAGCCAGCCCTTGTTGCCCATGCGCATCAGGGGGGAGAGCTCGTCGGTGAGTGCGGACGGGGCGAACGACTCGGCGAGTCGGAGCAGCTCGCGTCCCCGGGCCAAACGTCGTGCCTCGCTGGGCGGCCAGCCGAGATCCGGGAGGCGCCGCCGCAGCAGATCCGGGGAGCGAAACGCCCGGGTCGGGATCAGGTACGGGGCCATCGAGACCCGGTACCACTCGACGATGTGACCTGTGTCGGGGGCGAGGAGCCAGTCCTCGGGGTCGGAGATGGTGAGGAGCTCCAGGTACGAGCGCACGACGGGGTCGGCCTGCTCCCAGATCGCCACCGCTCGATCCCGCCAGGCGAGGGTGCCGTCGCACCCACGGCGAAGGGCCTCGAGGTCGAGGTGGAACTCGACGGGGTCCAACATCCAGGCCCGACTCACCATCGTCATCCGGACACCTCCTGGCCAGGTGGAGTTCCGACAATGGTGACGCGTCGTCCACCCCGGGCGGTGGATGCTCAGCCAGGGTCGGTCAACGCCGCGACGAGGGCATCGACCACCGGCCGCAACGGAGGTGCCGGGGCGGCCTCGATCGAGTCCATGGTGCAGAACGCATCGGTCCCGAACGCCCGTCCCTGCAGGGTGACCAGCACGGAGCAGGTGGGGCCACCCTCGAACCTGACCAGGACCTCGAGGATCCCCAACCGGCGATCGACGTAGCCGACGCTGCCCACGGCGGAGGCAGCGTCGAGGAGCAGAGCGAAGGCCTCGGGCGCAGGGGCCGCGATGGCGATGGTGTCGCCGTCGACGCGGTCCGCTTCGACCTGCTCCGACGTCCATGGGGGGCCTTGGCGGCGTTCCGGCGCCGTCTCCGGCCCGCGACCGGGGGCGGCCTCCGTGGGTCGTTCGCCGGGGACGACCCCGAGCCCGTCGCGTGCGATTGCCGTGCGAACGGCGGCGAACGCGGCCGTGACCCGTGCGGTTCGGTCCGCCGCCTGCGGTTCGGGTACGAGGTCGGGATGGTTCGCCCGCACGAGATCGCGGTAGCAGCGCCGGACTTCGGCGAGCGTCGCCCCCGGCGACACGCCCAGGATCGCCAGCGCCTCTGCGAGGCCCATCTCGGCCACCGGATCAGCTCGCAGGGCTCGCCAGGACGGCCTGGGAGCGGATCTCGCTCGACCCGTCGGCGGCGGCCAGGACCAGGAGGACGGGTCGTGCCGAGCCGTCGCACGGCAGCGTGATCTCGGCCGGTCCGCTCAGCGGCACCGACTCGTCGACGGGGGCGCCGTCGACCACGATCGTCGCCCCGACCACCCCGGTGGCCGACCACTCCACCCGAGCCACGAAGTCGACCCCCTCGCAGGTCAGTGGAGCCCGGACGACGAAGGACTCGACGGTGACCCCCGACTGCCCTGGGGCGGGCACCGAGGTGGGGGTCGCGCCTGCCGTCGACGGGGGAGCCGGGAGGAGCTCCGCCGGAAGGGTCACGGGCGCGGTCACGTCCACCTCGTCGGTGGTGCTGTCGTCCGAGCAGGCGGCCGGGGTCAGGACGACGGCGACCAGGACTGCCGCGAGGACCGGGCGCAGGAGCATCGTCGAAGGGTACGGCGGGCTCGATGGCCCCGGGAAACCCACCGCGGGCCGATACCGACGGCTCGGCCGCGTCGACGTGCGAGCATCACGACGTGTTCATCGACCTCGTCGCCGCCGATCCGACAGCGGCCGCGCTCGACGACGGAACCCGGCGCCGCACCCGGGGTGAGCTGCTCGACCGGGCCACACGACTGGCCCGCTTGTGGCGAGGGCTGGGCGTCGTCGAAGGCGCCCACGTCGCGGCGCTGTGGGGCAACCGGGTCGAGGCGGTGGAGGCGGTGCTGGCCGCAACGCTCTCTGGCGTCTGGCTGACACCGGTGAACCGTCACCTCACCGTCGAGGAGGTCGGCTACGTCCTCGACGACTCCGGGGCGGCGGTGGTCCTCACCGACCCCGATCACGAGGCGGCCGCCCGGGCCGCGACCGCTGGCCGGCCCGTGCTCGTCGCGGGGTCAGACCTCGACGACCGGATGGCGGTCGCGGACGACGAGCCCTTCGATCTCCGGGGTCCGGCCGGGGGCACGATGTTCTACACGAGCGGGACCACGGGCCGGCCGAAGGGCGTGCGGCGGTCCGTGGCCTCGGACCTGGGCGCGCAGCTGCACGCCCTCGCCGCGTCGGGTCGTCCCCTCGATCTGCTCGGGCGCGGTCCCCATCTCGTCACCGGGCCCCTGCACCACGCCGCGCCCCTCGGGTTCGCGCTGTTCGATCTCCACAACGGTGCAGAACTGGTGATCATGCGTCGGTGGGACGAATCCGAGTGCCTGTCGCTCATCGACCGCCACTCGGTGGTCACGACGCACCTCGTCCCCACGATGTTCGTGCGGCTCTTGCGCCTCCCGTCCGAGGTGCGCCAGCACTTCGACGGCTCGTCATTGCGCACGGTGCTCCACGGCGCCGCTCCGGTGAGCGTCTCGGTGAAAGAACGGATGATCGAGTGGTGGGGACCGATCCTCGTGGAGTACTGGGGAGCCAGCGAGGGCGGCTACGTGACGGTCGCGACGACCCAGGAGTGGTTCGACCATCCCGGTACGGTCGGCCGCCCCATCCCGAGCTACGAGGTCTTCGCAGGCGACGAGCACGGCCACGAGCGTCCTGCCGGCGAAACCGGGTTGCTGTGGTGTCGCAACACGCTCGTCGACCGCGTCTTCGAGTACCACAACGCCCCCGAGAAGACCGCCTCCGCCTTCGCCGGGCCGGGCGTCTACACGCTCGGCGACATCGGGCACGTCGACGAGGACGGCTTCGTCCACCTCACCGACCGGGCCGCCGACATGATCATCACCGGGGGGATGAACGTCTACCCGACCGAAGTGGCCCACGTCCTCGCCGAGCACCCCGCGGTCGCCGACGTGGCCGTGTTCGGGATCCCCGACGACGAGTGGGGGGAGCAGGTCAAGGCCGCCGTCGAACTGCTCGACGGCCAGGCACCGTCGGAGGCGCTCGCCGACGAACTGATGCGGCATGCCCGGGCGCACCTGGCGAGCTACAAGGTGCCGCGGTCGATCGACTTCGAGTCGGCGCTCCCTCGCTACGCCACCGGGAAGCTGCACACCGCGTCCTGCGGGATCGGTACTGGCCCGAAGGTGGCCGGCGCATCTGACGACTCGCCGGCGCCGCCGAGGCTCAGCCGCGCGGGCCGACGACGTCACCGTGGAGGAACTCGGTGAGGAGGCGGGCGAACCACTCGGGGTCGTCCGCGCCGCACATCTCGCGTGCCGAGTGCATCGACAACTGGGCCACGCCGACGTCGACCGTGTCGATCCCGAGTCGCGTCGCCGTCACCGGCCCGATGGTCGAGCCGCAGGGCATGTCGGTGCGCACGACGAAGTCCTGGAGGTCGACGCCCGCCGCGTCGGCCACGGCCCGGAGCATGCCCGCACCGACGGCGTCGGTGGCGTAGCGGGCGTTGGCGTTGGCCTTCAGCACCGGTCCGGCGTTCACCCGGATCCGGTGTTCCGGTTCGTGGCGATCCGCGTAGTTCGGATGCGTGGCATGGGCCCCGTCGGCCGAGACGCAGGTGGAGCGCGCCCGAGCGCGGAACCAGCCCTCCCGATCGAGCCCCGAGGCCGTGGCGATCCGCTCGAGGATGGTCGCCAGCATCGGGCCCGCGGCACCGGTGGCGGTCGAGCTGCCCACCTCCTCGTGGTCGAAGAGGCAGATCACCGGCACCGCACGCGGCCCGTGCGGGGAGTCCGTGCCGGCCGGGCGGGTGAGGGAGGTGACGGCGGCGTGGCAGGAGAGCAGGTTGTCGAGGCGTCCGCCGGCGAGAAGTGAGCCGTCGACGCCGAGCAGCGTCGCCGGGGTGACGTCGTGCACCATGAGGTCGTAGGCGGAGATGTCCTGGGCGTCCACCTCGAGGCGTTCGGCCAGCGCCGACACGAGCAGGCCCTCGGTGACCGGGCCGGTTCCCCACACCGGCACCATGTGGCGCTGGGGATCCAGGACGAGGCCCTTCTCGTTCACCCCGCGGTCGAGGTGGACGGCGAGCTGGGGGACGCGCAGCAGTGGCCCGTCGTCCCGTACGAGCCTGATCGCCGGTCCCGCGGGACCGAGGACCGTCACCCGGCCCGACAGCCCCAGATCCCGGTCGAGCCACGAATTGAGCAGCGCCCCGCCGTAGACCTCGACACCCAACTGGCGCCATCCGTGACCGCCGGTGTCGGCGTGCGGCTTGAGGCGCAGGTTGGGGGAGTCGGTGTGGGCACCGACGATCCGGAAGCCCGCCTCGGGGGTCCGGTCGGCGTCGGTGGCCCACGCCACCAGGGCCCCGCCGCGGGCGACCACGTACCGTCCGGGCGCCGAGGGCCACTTCTCCCGCTCGTCGACGGCCAGGAAGCCCTGCTCCTCCAGTCGTCGACGGGCCTCGGCGACCGCGTGATACGGCGACGGTGCGGCGTCGAGGAAGTCGCACAGGTCGACCGCCTGCGTCCGCAGGCTCTGATCGGCGTGATCGAGCGCGCCGGCGGAGTGGGGTGGAGGGGTCACGATCGGCACCCTAACGGGGCACCCCGTGGTGAACGGCGAGCGGTGCCGACGAGCTGGCCACCGTGGGACCGAACGGGTCGGGGACGGACCCGAATCGTGGGTTCCGAATGGCCCGGGGGAGTGCTCGACGGGTACGGTTTGCGTTCCGCTGAGGGGCCAACGTCGTCCCCGCTACGCGTGTCGTGTCCGCTCGCCCTCCCGGGCCACCCCACGCTCCCAGGAAGACGTATGACCTCGCTTCACCCTGTCCCCCCGGCCCGCAGGGGCTCTACGACCCCCGATTCGAGCACGACGCCTGCGGTGTCAGCTTCGTCGTCCACATGAATGGCCGCCGCAGCCACGAGATCGTGGCTCAGGGTAGTGGTTGCGCTGTGCAACTCGAACACCGCGGCGCAGCCGGCGCCGAGGCCAACACGGGCGACGGTGCCGGCATCCTCATCCAGATTCCTGACCGCTTCCTCGCGCGCGTCGTCGAGTTCGCCCTGCCCGCCGAAGGGCAGCTACGCCACCGGCCTCGGCTTCCTGCCCGGCGACCCCGACGCGCGCCGACGAGGTGTGCGGCGCCATCGAGAAGATCGCCACCAGCGAGGGTCTGCGCGTCCTCGGCTGGCGAGATGTTCCCTACGACGACTCGATGATCGGGAGTCAGCGCCCGGCGGTCGAGCCATCGTTCCACCAGCTCTTCTCTCGCCGGCGACGGCCTGGCTGGCATGGCTCTCGAGCGCGGGCCGTACATCGTCCGCAAGCGCGATCGAGCACGAGTTGGGTCCCGCGCAGCCACGATGGCGGCGCCTACTTCCCGAGCCTGTCGTGCTCGCACGATCGTCTACAAGGGCATGCTCACCACGACCCAGCTCGCCCGCGTTCTTCCCCGACCTGGCCGACGAGCGTGTCGAGTCTGCGCTGGCCCTGGTGCACTCCCGGTTCTCCACCAACACCTTCCCCTCGTGGCCTCTGGCCCACCCGTTCCGCTACGTCGCCCACAACGGCGAGATCAACACCGTCCAGGGCAACCGCAACTGGATGCGTGCCCGCGAGGCGCTGCTCGGCTCCGATCTGCTCCCCGGCGACGCTCGAGCGGATGTTCCCGATCTGCACGCCCGATGCCAGTCGACTCGGCCACGCTTCGACGAGGTCGCTCGAGCTGCTGCACCTGGGGGGCTACGACGCTGCCCCACGCCGTGCTGATGATGATCCCCGAGGCGTGGGAACGCCACGCCGCGATGGATCGCCGGCCAGCGGCGACTTCTACCGTTACCACGCCTCGCTCATGGAGCCGTGGGACGGCCCGGCGTCGATCGCCTTCACCGACGGTACGGTGATCGGCGCCGTGCTCGACCGCAACGGTCTGCGACCGTCCCGCTACTGGGTCACCGACGACGACATCGTGGTCATGGCCTCGGAGGTCGGCGTGCATCGACGTCGATCCGGCTCGGGTGGTCAAGAAGGGCCGTCTCGCAGCCCGGGCGGATGTTCCTCGTCGACACCGACCGCAGGGCGCATCGTCGACGACGACGAGATCAAGGGTCGACCTCGCCGCGGCCACCCCTACGGCGAGTGGCTGACCGAGAACCTCGTCGAGCTCGAGCGACCTCCCGACCGCAGCGCACGAGCTGCGCCTCCAGGGCACGGTCGTTCAACCGCCAGCAGGTCGTTCGGCTACACGGCCGAGGAGCTCGGATCCTCCTCGAGCCGATGGCCCGGACGGGGACCGAGCCGATCGGCTCGATGGGCACCGACACCCCGATCGCCGTGCTGTCGCACCGACCCCGGCTGCTGTTCGACTACTTCACCCAGCTGTTCGCGCAGGTCACGAACCCGCCCCTCGACGCCATCCGTGAGGAGCTCGTCACCGCCCTGGGTCGCAACCATCGGCCCCGAGGGCAACCTGCTCGACCCCCAGCCGCGTCGTGCCGGCAGCTCCACATCCCCGTCCCGGTGCTCGACAACGACGAGCTGGCGAAGCTCGTGCACATCGACGAGGTCCTCGCTCGGCTTCGTCGCACTGCGGTCCTGCGCTGTCTCTACCCGGTGGCCGAGGGGGGCGAAGGGCTGCGCCGTGCCTCGAGGACCTTCGCCGAAGGCCAGCAAGGCCATCGCGGACGGGGCCGACGATCCTCGTGCTGTCCGACCGGGGCGGCCGACGAGCGAGCTGGCGCCGATCCCGTCGCTGCTGCTGACCGGCGCGGTCCATCACCACCTGATCCGCGAGGGACCAGGACCAAGGTCGGCCTCATCGTCGAGGCCGGCGAGGCCCGCGAGGTGCACACATGTGCCTGCTGCTCGGCTTCGGTGCGGCCGCGGTGAACCCGTACCTCGCGTTCGAGACCGATCGAGGATCGCATCGCCGAGGGACCTGACCGAGATGCACGACCCCATCAAGGCGCGTGGCCAACTACATCAAGGCCGCCAGCAAGGGTGTCATCAAGGTCATGTCCAAGATGGGCATCTCGACCGTGGCCTCCTACACCGGGGCGCAGATCTTCGAGGCCGTCGGCCTCGGCGAGGACGCTCGTCGACGAGTACTTCACCGGGACGCACCTCCTCGGCGGGATCGGCCTCGACGAGATCGCCGAGGAGGTCCGCTGCCGCCACGCGCGGGCGTTACCCGGTCAACCCCACCGAGCGGGCCCACCGCGAGCTCGATCGGTCGGCGGCGAGTACCAGTGGCGCCGCGAGGGCGAGTACCACCTCTTCAACCCCGAGACGGTGTACAAGCTGCAGCACGCCACTCGCTCCAAGCGCTACGAGATCTTCAAGGAGTACACCCGGCCGTCGACGACGCAGGCGACGCAACTGGCCACGCTGCGTGGCCTGTTCCGACTGCGTGCAAGACCAACGACCGCCCGTCCCGATCGACGAGGTCGAGCCGGTCTCGGAGATCGTCAAGCGCTTCTCCACCGGCGCCATGTCGCTACGGCTCGATCTCGGCCGAGGCCCACGAGACCCTCGCCGATCGCCATGAACCGGCTGGGCGGCAAGTCCAACACCGGCGAGGGCGGAGAGGACGCCGAGCGCTTCGTGCCGCTCCCGAACGGCGACTCGAAGCGGTCCGCCATCAAGCAGGTGGCATCGGGACGCTTCGGGGTGACCAGCGAGTACCTGGTCAACGCCGACGACATCCAGATCAAGATGGCCCAGGGCGCCAAGCCGGGTGAGGGCGGCCAGCTCCCGGGCAGCAAGGTGTACCCGTGGATCGCCAAGACCCGGCACTCCACCCCGGGTGTGGGTCTGATCTCGCCGCCACCCCACCACGACATCTACTCGATCGAGGACCTCGCGCAGCTGATCCACGATCTCAAGAACGCCAACCATCAGGCTCGGGTCCACGTGAAGCTCGTCGCCGAGGTCGGCGTGGGGACGGTCGCCGCGGGCGTGTCGAAGGCCCACGCCGACGTCGTGCTGATCTCGGGGCACGACGGGGGTACCGGCGCCTCACCGCTCACCTCGCTCAAGCACGCCGGAGCGCCCTGGGAGCTGGGCCTGGCCGAGACGCAACAGACCCTGCTCCTGAACGGCCTGCGGGACCGCATCGTCGTCCAGGTCGACGGTCAGCTCAAGACCGGACGGGACGTCGTCATCGGCGCCCTGCTCGGTGCCGAGGAGTTCGGATTCGCCACCGCGCCGCTGGTCGTCTCCGGCTGCGTGATGATGCGGGTGTGCCACCTCGACACGTGTCCGGTGGGTGTCGCCACCCAGAACCCCGAGCTCAGGAAGCGGTTCACGGGCAAACCGGAGTTCGTCGTCACGTTCTTCGAGTACATCGCCGAGGAGGTCCGCGAGCTGCTCGCCGAGCTGGGCTTCCGCAGCCTCGACGAGGCCATCGGCCGGGCGGAGGTCATCGACGCCGGCGCTGCAGTCGACCACTGGAAGGCGGCGGGGCTCGATCTCTCCCCGATCCTGCACGTACCCGAGCTGGCCACCGGCGCGGCACCGCCATCAGGTGGTCGGTCAGGACCACGGCCTCGACCGGGCGTTGGACAATGAGCTCATCGCACGGGCGGCGCCGGCGCTCGAGCGGGGCGAGGCCGTGCGCATCGATCTTCCCGATCCGCAACGTGAACCGCACCGTCGGCACCATGCTCGGTGCGCGAGCTCACCCGACGTCACGGCGCCGACGGGCTGCCCGATGACACGATCGTCGTCGGCTTCGAGGGATCCGCCGGTCAGAGCCTCGGTGCGTTCGTGCCACGCGGCATCACTCTGCGCCTCGCCGGGGACGCCAACGACTACGTGGGCAAGGGCCTGTCCGGTGGACGCCTGGTGGTCCGTCCGCCCCTCGGCTCCACGTTCGTCGCCGAGGACAACATCATCGCCGGCAACGTCATCCTCTACGGGGCCACCGCCGGTGAGGTCTTCCTCCGGGGAGTGGTCGGTGAGCGTTTCTGCGTGCGCAACAGCGGAGCCGTCGCCGTCGTCGAGGGCGTCGGGGACCACGGTTGCGAGTACATGACCGGCGGGCGCGTCGTCGTGCTCGGCACGACGGGCCGCAACTTCGGCGCCGGCATGAGCGGAGGCCTGGCCTTCGTGTACGACGCCGACGGTACGTTCTGGTCGCGGGTGAACCCCGAGATGGTCGACCTCGATCCTCTCGAGGACGACGACCGCGAGTGGCTTCTCGATCGTGTGCAGCGGCACCTGGCCGAGACCGACTCGGCGGTGGCCCGTCGCCTGCTCGACGATTGGCCCGGGGCGGTCGAACGCTTCGTGAAGGTCATGCCGAAGGACTTCCGCCGGGTCTTGCTGGCCGAACGTGAGGCCCTCGCCACCGGCGCCGACCCCGTGGAGGCGGTCATGGCCGCCGCCCGCATCTGAGGACGAGACGAATGGGTGACACGACCGGATTCCTGAAGCTCCCCCGTGAGCTCCCCGTGCGGCGCGAGGTGCCAGTGCGCCTCCGTGACTGGCGCGAGGTCTACGACGACTTCCCGATCGCCAAGGTGCGCGATCAGGCGAGCCGTTGCATGGACTGTGGCATCCCGTTCTGCAACAACGGCTGCCCCCTGGGGAACCTCATCCCTGATTGGAACGACCTCGTGTACCGCGACCACTGGCACGAGGCCATCGATCAGCTCCACGCCACCAACAACTTCCCCGAGTTCACCGGGCGGCTGTGCCCGGCTCCGTGCGAAGCGGCGTGCGTTCTGGGCATCAACGCCGACCCGGTGACGATCAAGCAGGTCGAGGTCGAGATCATCGACAGGGCCTGGTCCGAGGGCTGGGTGACACCGCAGCTCCCCGCGGTCCGCTCAGGGAAGCGTGTGGCCGTGGTCGGCTCCGGTCCCGCCGGCCTCGCCGCCGCGCAGCAACTCACTCGGGCGGGTCATGACGTGGTGGTGCTCGAGCGGGCCGATCGCATCGGTGGCCTGCTGCGCTACGGCATCCCCGAGTTCAAGATGGAGAAGCGCCACATCGAGCGCCGCCTCGGCCAGATGCGGGCCGAGGGCACCGAGTTCCGTACCAACGTGGAGGTCGGCGTCGACGTCACCGGCGACGACCTGCGCGCGGACTTCGATGCCGTCGTCCTCGCCGCCGGTGCGACGGCCTGGAGGGACCTGAACATCCCCGGACGCGAGAACGCCGGCGTCTACCAGGCGATGGAGTACCTCCCCGGCGCCAACCGGGTGCAGCAAGGGGACCTCGGATCTGCTCCCATCGATGCCGCCGGCAAGCGGGTCGTGATCATCGGCGGCGGTGACACCGGCGCGGATTGCCTCGGTACCGCGCACCGGCAGGGAGCGGCGTCGGTGCACCAGTTCGAGATCATGCCCCGGCCGCCCGACGCGAGGGCCGATAGCACCCCCTGGCCCACCTGGCCGCTGGTGTACCGCACGTCCTCTGCCCACGAGGAGGGTGGTGAACGTGTCTACGCCGTCAACACCCTCGAGTTCGTCGGGGACGGAGCCGGGAACCTCACGGGACTGCGCGCCGTCGAGGTGCGCTCCGAGGTCGTCGACGGCCGTCCGTCGTTCGTTCCCGTCGAGGGCACCGAGTTCGAGCTGCCCTGCGATCTCGTCTTCCTGGCCATGGGTTTCGTCGGACCCGAGAAGGGCGGTCTCATCGACCAGTTGGGTGTGGAGCTCGACCCCCGTGGCAACGTCGCCCGCGACAACGAGTGGGCCACGAACGTCCCCGGCGTCTTCGTGGCCGGTGACATGGGACGGGGCCAGAGCCTGATCGTGTGGGCCATCGCCGAGGGCCGCTCGGCCGCCGCCGCGGTCGACACCCATCTGATGGGGGAGACCCTCCTGCCGGCCCCGCTCACACCCGATGCGCGCCCGCTCGTCTGAGCCCGGCGGGACGTTCGCAGAACGGTGAAGAGCCCCGGGCCTCGGCCCGGGGCTCTTCACATGTCGACCGAGCTGTCCGTGGCGCCTCAGGCGGCGACGGTCTCGCCCTTCAGGCTCCGGTACACGTAGGCGCCCGCCACGATGGTGAGCGGCCAGGTGACGAGAAGGCCGATGCCGCAGAGCAGTAGGCCGAGCAGGTTGACCAGGAAGCACACGATCATGAAGCCGAGGACCCCACCGAAGTTGGGTTTCACCAGATCGATGCTGCGCTTCAACGCGTCGCCGGGCTGCAGGTCCTCGTCCAGCACCGCGAAGTGGGCGAAGAGCAGGAAGGTGGCGGCGAGGATGCCGGGGATGATGCAGAAGACGAAGCCGATACCCACGGCCAGTCCGACGATGACGCCGGTGATGGCGTAGGGGACCAGCTGCGGTCCGCTGGGGATGGCCATGCCCATGTCGATGGGTTCACCCTTCGTCAGCGCGAGCGCCATGCGGACGATGCCCATGGAGACGACGGCGCTGACCACAACGACCACGATGTTCCAGAGCAGCTGGACGAGGAATCCCGATCGGGTGATGGGGAGGCCGATGAGGCTCAGGACGACGGAGGCGCCCCACATGAACAGGATGGCCACGATGAGCGGGCCGGCATTGCTCCCGAACTTGCCCCAGCCGTAGCTGATCGAGCCACCGATGTCGACGCCACCGCTGGTCGGCTGCATCCCGCCGCCACCGGCCGGCATCCCGCCGCCACCGGCCGGCGGTCCACCAGGGGCCTGTTCGGGTGGGTACCACTTGCCGTCGGACGCCTGCCACCAACCCGGACCCTGCGAGGTGTCGCTCATTGCTGTCTCCTTGTTCGCCGGGGCTACCGGGGCCGGCGAGATGTCCCACCCCCGTGCCGGACTCGGGCCAACTTAGTCATCTCTCGGCCGCCGCCGTGACTCTTCTCCGTCCTCGACCCCCGACGGTGTGCCGAACGGCGGTCGTCCGCGACGGGGGCGCCGTCGAGATGTCGGTCGCTGGCCCGGTCGAATCCCGATTCTCAAGTCCCGCCCGGAACGTCCCGATCAACTCCACACGGGCAGTGGAGACGATCCAGTCAGGAACCCACGCCATGCCGTACCGGGCGGAGAGCTGAGAGGCCGAGGATGCTGCGAAACATGAAGGTCGGGACCAAGCTGCTGGCGACCCTGGTGGCGCCAGCGCTGGTCATCGTCATCCTGGTGTCCGTCGGTGTACGCGATCGTCTCGACGTGGCCCGGAGCGCGAACCGGGTCGAGGATGTCGCCCGCTTCGCGGGCACGAGCACCGCTCTGGCGAAGCAGCTGCAGCTCGAGGCCATCAGCTCCGTGAACGTCCTCGGCTCCGACGGCGCCGTCGGTGGGCCTGAACTCGCTGCTCAGCGAGAGGCCACCGACGCCGCCCTCGCCGAGTTCGCCGACGCCGCCGAGAGCAGTGGGCTGGCCGATGCCGGCGGCACCGTGTCGGAGTCGCTGCGCTTCGCCGACGCCCGAATCGGCACGCTGAGCACCCAGCGGACCTCGGTCGACACCGCTGCCGTCCTCCCGTACGCCATCGCGGAGAGCTACAGCGACAGCGTCGAGGCTCTCGGAGCGGTCAACTCGGCGCTCGTGCAGACGGCGAACGACGCCGAGCTCCTGCGTGGCCTGGAGACCACAGCCTCCCTCGATCGGGTGAGCGTGGCCCAGGGGACACTCGCCGCCCAGGTGGTGGCCGCCGCCCGACTCGGCCAGTTCACCGATCGGGCCGGCGCGGTGTGCGCGACCTTCGGGACCGAGTGCGACTCGTTCTTCCGGGCCGAGGAGGCCAACGGGCGACTCCAGCAGACCGAGGAGGCCTTCTCGCAGAGTCGGGCCACGCCGGCCGAGAAGCAGCTCGTGCAGAACGCGCAGGCCGCCCAGCAGTTCGACGAGCTGGCGCAGCGCGTCCTCGACGACGGCGTTGGCGGCAACGTCATCTCGGTCTCACCCGACGAGCTGACGGCTGCCGCGGTCACGGCGATCGAGGGTCTCTCCGAGGTGGACGCCGTTCTCACCCAGAACGTGATCGACACGGCGGGTGATCTCGCATCCACCGCCTTCAGGGGTGCCATCCTCTACCTCGTCGGTGGTCTCGGGGCGCTCGCGCTGGCCTTCGGCCTCGCCGTCGTGGTGGCACGGTCGGTGACGCGACCCCTCAACCGGCTCACCGGTGCGGCCTACCGGCTCTCGACCGAGCAGCTCCCGTCCCTGGTCGAGCAGCTGCGCAGTCCCGACGACGAGGCCGCCGAGTCGGTCGCCGAGACCCTCGCGCCGATTCCCGTGGACTCGACCGACGAGATCGGTCAGCTGGCCGAGGCGTTCAACTCGATCCAGACCGTGACCATCGACGTGGCCGAGGAGCAGAGCCGGCTGTTGCGCAAGGGCATCGGTGACATCTTCGTGCACCTCGCTCGCCGCAACCAGAGCCTCCTGGACCGCCAGATCGAGTTCATCGATCACCTCGAGACCCATGAGGAAGACCCCGACCAGCTCGACAACCTCTTCAAGCTCGATCACCTGGCCACGCGGATGCGCCGCAACGCCGAGTCGCTGCTCGTGCTGGCCGGCGCGGAACCTCCCCGTCGTCGTGGTCGACCGGTGCCTGTCGTCGACGTGGTCCGCGTCGCGATCGGCGAGGTCGAGGACTTCAGCCGTGTCCACCTCATCGCTCTGGACGACGCCACCATCGCCGGAAACGTTGCCGTCGACCTCGCTCATCTGCTCTCCGAGCTCATGGAGAACGCGACCCATTTCTCACCGCCCGAGAGCAGCGTCGACGTCCTCGGGCGCCGCGACGACCGCAACGGCTACGTGCTGACCGTGGCCGATCGAGGGATCGGGATGAACGCCCAGCAGTTGGCCGAGGCCAACGCGCAGCTCGCCCGTCCGCCCCTCGTGGGCCTCACCCTCTCGCGCTCTCTGGGCTTCATCGTCATCGGCAGGCTCGCCAACCGCTTCGGCCTGGCCGTGCACCTCGAGCCCACACCCAACGGCGGAACGACGGCGTCGGTCACCCTTCCCTTCAGCCTCGTGGAGTACCCCGAGGACACCGATGCCGACGTCAGCTCTCCTCGCCCGACCGCTCGGACGGCGACCAGGCCGACACCGGGCGGACGGAGTGATCGTTCGCCGGCACCCGGCGGTGGGGCCCGGCCCGCCACCCCCGGCCGTCGGAGCACCGTCGCCCCCGGCTCGCCGGCCGCCGATCTGCCCGCGCGCCCCTCGGCTCCTCCCGCTCCGGCGGCCCCGGTTGCACCGATGGCCCCCGAGCCTGCGACCGTCGGTGCGACGGGCCTCCCCGCTCGCCGCTCCGCCCCCACACCGAGCCCCGTCGCCGATCGTGAGCCCACCGGAGCGGCCGCCCCCGTCGCTGCATCGGCCGAGCCGGCCGGGGCCATGACCGCCGCCGGCCTCGTGCGCCGGACTCCGAAAGCGGCAGTGGCCGCTGCGGTCGATCCCCTCGAGGTCGCAGCACCGTCCGCTCGGCCCGTTGCCCGCAGCAGTCGTTCACCCGAGGAGGTCCGTCGGATGCTGTCGCGCTACCGGTCCGGCCTCGACCGGGGCCGTCAGGGCGACGACCCCGCGGCCGACAGCACCGAATCCACCAGCGACGACCAGGCCTGACCGGCCCCACAACGAAGGATCGAGACGACATGATCGAACTGTCCGCAGGAGCCCGAAACCTCAATTGGCTCGTCCAGAGCTTCGCGGAGAAGGTGACCGGTGTGAACGAGGCCGTCGTGGTCTCCTCCGACGGCCTCCCGATCGCCGCCTCGTCGGGGCTCGACCGGGACGCCGCCGATCGCTTCGCCGCCGTGTCGTCGGGACTCATCGGTCTCGCCTACGGCGCCGCCGGCCGCTTCGGCGGCGGGGCGGTGAACGAGGTGATCGTCGAGATGGAGTACGCCTTCCTGTTCGTGACCGGGATCAGCGACGGGTCGTGCCTGGCCTGCGTCGCCGACGCCGAGTGCGACGTCGGACTCGTCGGCTACGAGATGGCGGTGCTCGTCGACAAGGCCGGGTCTGTGCTCACGCCCGAGATCCGCGCCGAACTCCAGGCCACGCTGCCGCGATGAGTCCGGCGGGTGCCCCCGAAGGCCATGACGCCACGCCGGCCATGCGGGTCCGGTCCTACGTCCTGACCGGCGGCCGTACCCGTTCAGCCACCGACCTCCCCTTCGAGACCCTGGTCAAGGTGACAGAGCGGGGTCGGTTGCTCGGGCCTCGTCTGACCCTCGAGCGCAAGGAGATCGTCGGGCGCTCAGAGGAGCCGCTGTCGATCGCCGAGCTCTCCGCCCATCTCCACATCCCCCTCGGCGTCTGCCGGGTCATCGTCGGTGACATGACCGCCGAAGGCCTGCTCACCGCCTCCACCCCCCAGCACATCGGTGCCGACGACCGGCCCGATCTGAGCCTGCTCGAAAGGGTCCTCGATGGCCTCCAAGCACTCTGACGCCCCGACGTCACCGCCTCTCGCCGACGGCCACGGCGCCGCCGGCCCCGACGAGCACGTCCCGCTGCCCGTCAAGATCATCGTGGCCGGAGGATTCGCCGTCGGCAAGACGACCTTCGTCGGCTCGATCTCGGAGATCGCCCCGCTGACCACCGAAGCCGCGATGACGAGCGCTGCCGAGGGGATCGACGAGACCGGTGGCACCAACACCGGCAAGACGTCGACCACGGTGGCGATGGACTTCGGGCGGATCACCCTCGGCGAGGATCTCATCCTCTACCTCTTCGGTACTCCGGGGCAGGACCGGTTCCAGTTCATGTGGGACGACCTGGTCCGTGGTGCCATCGGTGCCGTCGTCCTGGTCGACACGGGGCGTCTCGCCGACTGCTTCCCCGCGGTGGACTACATGGAGACGCACGGCGTGCCCTTCATCGTTGCCGTGAACAAGTTCCACGGTGAGCTCGACCATCGGCTGGAGGACGTCAGGGAGGCGCTCGCCGTGCCCGAGGACGTGCCCCTCATCACCACCGATGCCCGGGATCGCACCCAGACCAAGACGGCGTTGCTCGAGCTCGTACAGCACGCGTTGCTGCGGGCCAGCGTCGGCGCAGCCTGAACCTCACGGTCCCCCGACGCCGCCTTCGGCTCGGGCGATCACCGGTCGGACCCTGGCCAGGTACCACGTCGAGATGATGAGCCCTCCGACGACCGAGATGAAGCCCATGAGGATCACGGCCATCCAGACGACCTGGCGTCGCCCGGCCAGCGCCCAGGCCCAGCCGGGCCTCTTGGCGCAGTCCAACAGAGCCCACAGCGAGACCCCCAATGGGATACACAGCACCGCGGTCCACGCGATCGTCCCGAAGAGATCCCTGACCCCGTCCACCGGTTCACCGTAGCCAGGCTCTCGGACGCATCCCTCGTCGAGGGCTCGCTCCGCGAGGCGGTTCAGTCGCGCGGCACGGGCGCCGGCCGCAGTCTGGCGGACGGGTTCTCGTGGAAGGCCAGCGCCGTCTGCACCGGTCGGCCCAGGGCGGCCATGCGCGCGAGGACCCACTGCTCCGCATCGGCCCAGCCGAGGACCCGTGGGCCGGGCACGTCCCGGTTGTAGGGCTGGTCGAAGACCACGGCATCGGCCCCGGCGCGGCGCAGTGCCTCGATGTTGTGGGGCGCATCGTCGACGTAGGCGTCGGCGTCGACCTGTGGTTTGTCGCCGAGGAAGCAGAGGTCCCGATAGGGCACGCCATGGTCGTCGAGCCAGGCAACCGTGTCACCGACGGCAACGGCATGGCCCCAGTTGGTGTAGAGGCGGTGGGTGATCAGTCTGATCCAGACGCCGGCGTCGGACAGCCGCCACAGCGCCTCCGCCGCCCCGGCGATCATCGGCATCGTGCGGAACATCCGATGCTCGAGCACCGCCCGTTTGTGCGTGGCCTCGAACGATGCTCGATCGAGACCCCATTCGGTGAAGTCCCAGGTGGTCTGCGGGGCGAGTTCCCGGACGTCGACGCCGCGCTCGGCGGCGACGACCCTCCGGAACCCTTCGGCGTGGTCCGCGCAGACACCGTCGAGGTCGACACCGAGGACGAACTCGTCGGACACCGTTCGATCGCTCAGGTGCCGAGGAACTCGAGCACGGCGTCGATGAAGCCGAAGTTCTTGGGGGTGGCGAAGTGGTCGACACCCCGCAGCGTCACGAGGCGGGCGTCGGGTAGCCGAGCCAGGAGGGGGTCGGCGGGGCCGGCGAAATCGGCGTCGCCGAGCACGATCAGCACGGGACAGCTGATCCGGGCCAGGGCTTCGTCGGTCAGCGGCGTGGGATTCGGTCGTCGCATCAGTGCGGCCAGCGCCGCCGGGTCCTGGTCCGGAGCCTCGGCGAGCGTGGCGAAGTAGCGCAGCGTCGGGTCGTCGGGGTCACCTCGCCCTTCGATGGCGTCTGCGATCTCGGCGGAGGACCCGTCATGGCTGAACAGGTTGGCGCCCACGCCGGCCACCACGAGGCTGTTGAACCGTTCGGGGTGTGCGCCCGCGCAGACCAGGAGGGTGCGCGCCCCGAGGGAGAAGCCGACGGCGTCGACCGGTTCGCTCGGGATGCGCTCGAGGAACTCCTCCTCCAGTCGGTCGTAGGCGACAGGGTCCGTGGGTCTGTCGGCGGTGGCGTGGCCGAGGAGGTCGGGGGCGAGGGCGGTTCGGCCGATGTCGCCGAGGATGTCGAGCCAACCGTTGTCGCCCCACGTGCGGGCGGCCGAGGTGGCGAATCCGTGCACGAGCACGACAGGAGGGGTCACGGACGCTCCTTCGACGGAAGCCTGGGGCGCCAGGACCGGAGGTGATCAGCCTGTCGTCGCCGCACGATGATGTCACGCATCGCCTCGGCGAGCAGGAGGAAGACGGCGACCAACGCCCCGATGTGGGCCCGTTCGAACATCTGGGGCCACTCGAAGTCCGACGGGTAGTCACGACGCCACTGCGACGTCACGATGTAGGCCGCGGCCACGGCGTACACGCTCACTGCGGCGAGCCCGAGCACGCCCCGCCCCCTGGGGGACCGGAACGCCCACCACGCGCCGCCGACCACGAGGGGAATGGTCAGCAGATCGGGCAGGCGGGTCGGCACGTTGAGGGCCATGAGCCCCAAGAGGACTGCGGCCGCGACGCTCGCGGCGCGGATCGAGGCCCGTTCGGCGATGCTGCCCCGCTCGTCGATGCGCCACGGCAGCGGGGCGAGATCGGGATCGAGAGGTAGCGCCCGGTGGCCGGAGCGCTCCGCGGCACCCAGGTCGTCGTCGAGGACCGCGGCCGGCGCACTGTCGTCGTCCCGGCGCCGCCGTGCGGACCACACGATGAGGGCGAGGCAGGCGGCCACCGCCAGCAGCGACACCCAGATGCCGATCCACACGACGCGTTGGGGCGCCCACTCGACGTGGACGTCGAGTGGGCCGTCGCCCACGACCTCCGGGTCGAGCCGCCAGCCGTTGGCGTAGCCGTCGATCAACGCCGGGGGCCCGAGGTCGACGCCGTTGGCGCTGGCCTCCCACCCCTCGTTCCAGGACTGCCCGACCGAGAGCCAGCGCTCTTCCTCGGAGGCCGGCACGACGAGGTCGTAGCTCACCTCGCCCCGCTCGACGTCGGTGACCGGCGCGTCGCCCGTGACCACGGGGACGGCCAGCCCGGGCAGGCCGAGCGGGGCACCCCCGCGCTCGGACGCCAGGACGAGCCGGTCGATGGAGAGGCCGGCCTCGCGACCTCTGGTGGTGCGGAGCTCGTGCTCACCGGCGGTCAGGGCCAACCCCGGTTCAGCCTCCGCACAGGGCATGACCTGTAGGGACTGACGAGCGAGGGCCGCCGCCGTCGGGCCGCTGACGCGCACCGGCACGGGTCGGCCGTCCACCGTCACGAGATCGGGGCGACAGCCCGAATCGACGTTCTCGGCGGCGACGGGGGCGACGACCCCGGGGAGTCCCAGCTCGGCGATGGCGACCGGCATGGCGATCGGGTTCTTCGTGTACCAGTCGACGGTCTCGACGGACCGGTGGCCGTCGATGGTGACCCGGAAGGTCGAGCCGGTGAGGGGATCGAAGGTCACGGGGGCGGCGGCCGTCGCCCCCGGCTGGTCGCCGTCGGGGGTCGCAGGGAGCGTGACCGTGCGGCTGCGGGCCGCGTCACCGTCGGCGGTGATGACGAGCTGGGTGGGCACCGAATGGAGGCCGTCGGCGACGACGCTCAGGTCGAGGCGGTCGATCGTGGTCTCGGTCGGCAGGGCGATCTCGACCCACTGGCCGTCGATGCTGGCGAAGGGGGTCGACCACGCCGTGGTCAGATCTCCGTCCACCGCCGCATGGGCCCGAGCCGTGAGATCGCCCGGCAGCGAGTCGGAGGACGTGGCGGTGAGCCCCCCTTGTGCCGCTGAGGGGATCCCGAGCAGGGCGTCGAGGAGCTCCTCGGAGGCCGACGCCTCGAGCCGGGCCTCGCCCCCGATGCCGAAGGAGCGCAGAGTGGGTACGTCGAAGACACGAGCCATCGACGTCTCGGGATCGGTACGCACCGGTTCGGCCGGGTTGGTGCGCAACCGGGTGAAGAGGTAGGTGAGCCGGTGGTCGGCCGAGCTCTCGCCGGCCGCGTCGAGGAGGTCGACCGGAGGCCGGATCACCTCACGGACCTGGAGGTCGCCGAGGCGCACCTCGGCGAAGCCCACGCCGCTCTCGCTGTCGTAGCGGGGTCGACGACCTGAGGTGTCGGCCAGGACCTCGATGCTCAGGCGAGAGAACGTCCGCTCACCGAACTCGACGCGCTGTCCGGGCTCGACGCGGCTCTCTTCGCTGAGGTCGACCACCACGGACTCGTCGCCGTCGAAGGTGAGCCGGACCTGGGAGAGCCACCGGGTGCGGACACCGGTCTGGGGTTGGAGCAGCACCACGTGATCGGTGGTGAGGGGCTCGTCGGTCTCGATGATCAGCTGCGCACCGAGAGGGTCACCCCCGTCGGCGACCTTCCACGCGGTCTGGGGGTCGCCGTCGAGGGCTCCGGCCGCTCTGTCGTTGGCGGTGAGGGTGATCTCGTTGCCGTAGTCGGTGGCGAAGACCTGCACGCCCCCGAGTTGACGGGTGACCGTGGCGGCTCGGTCATCGGCCTCGGGGAAGACGTCGAGACGCTGGTCGCCGGGCTTGTACACGAGCGGTTCCTCACCGGCCTGTTCGGTGTAGCCCGCGGTCTCACGCAAGGTGCTCCAGGATCGGGCCCGCTTACGGTTGGTGTCGGTGACGACGAGGTCCGCTCCATCGCCGAGGAGGGCCCCCAGCCCATCGGGGTCAGCGGCGAAGCTGGCCGAATAGAAGATCGCCTGCTCGGGATCGAGGGCACCGACGCTGGCCAGGTCGACCAGACCGTCACCGTCGCCGGAGAGGACCAGTGGGCGCTCGACCGGTTGAGTGCGGACCACGGGCAGCCGGTCCTGCACCCCGAACACGGCCACCGCCGGCGGGTCCTCCCAGTCGGTCGGCGTGGCCAACTCGATCTCGTCGAGTAGGGGGAGCTCCGGCCCGGCGACGTTTCGGACGGTGGGCCCGAAACGCACGGGGTCGTCCAACCCCGGGGTGCGGCGCAGCAGCTCCCACATCGCGCGGGGACGGGCCACTCGGTACCGCTCGTACTGCAGGTCGGAGCGCAGGACGATGTCGCCCACCCCCGTGAGCCGGGCGATCGGAGCGATGGCCTCGGGGTCGATCGTCTCTTCGTGCCAACGGTGGTCGAAGGCCATCTGGAGGTCGGCGGAGGGCTCGGAGCCCCACAGGAAGAGCTCGCGGGCCGCGAACTGTCGCTCGGTGAGGCCTGGGGTGACGGGATCCACCGTGTTGCCCCATCGGTAGCTGGCGAAATCGGCGCCGGGCACCTCGAGGGCACGTGTCCCGTCGTCGGTGGCGGTGAGGTAGTCGGCCACCTCGTTCCAGTAGGCCGGGATCTCCTCGGGGCGCTCGAGATTGGAGGCCACCATCTGGCCGTTCCACAGCGTGGGCAGGTTGGCGATCACCATGGCGGCGACGACCGCTGTGGCCGGCCACGCCAGCTTCGGCTTCATGCGACCGAGCGCAGCGACGCCCGCCCCGAGGCAGACCGACAACCCGAGAGCCACCAGCGGGACCGCGCGAGGGGTGGAGCGCAGCGAGAGGCCGGCGTCGGTGCGCGTGCCCTCCTTGAAGATCGACCCGAGAACGGACGAGGCGTCCCACGGATGCGCGGCGATGGCGGCAAGTGCTCCGACGGCGACGAGCACGAGGAAGAAGGCCCGGTATCGCCAGCGCAGGAGCGCGGCGCAGACCATTGCCAGAACCGGGACTGCGTAGCTCAGGGCGAGGAAGAACAGGTTGGCGGTGTAGGTCTGACTCGGTTCGATCCACGGGCCGAGCTTGTCGGTGCCGTAGAAGAACCAGTAGCCGAGGCCCCGGAGGACCTCGGGTGCGGTCGACGCCTCCGCGACCACCTCGTAGGTCTCGGTGTAGCGGATGACCGGGAGTCCGTAGCGGCCTTGCGCCCACAACCCGGCGATCCACCACAGCGACGCGGCCACGGTGAGCACCCCGATGCGGCCGGCCGTGGCCAGCGCGTGGCGGAGGCTGGCCTCTCGATCGACCACCACTGCGTGCGCCAGCCAGAGCAGTGGACCCAGGCCGATCAGCAGCAGCGCCGTGGCGTTGACCCCTCCGACGGTGAGCACCACGAGCGCGAACAGTGCGGGGTCGAGCCAACCTCCGCGTCGCAGGGCCCGAACGGTGAAGGCGATCAACCAGGGCAGGGCCGTCCAGGGCAGCAGGATCACCGAGATCCGGGCCGAGTAGTTGAGCAGGTACGGGCTCAGCATGTAGGCGAGGGTGGCCACCAGGACCCCGCCGCGGCGCGCGTCGAGCGCCCCCCAGCCGAGGGTGCGCAGCAGGAAGCGCACGCCCATGCCGGCGGCGAAGATGAGCGTGCCCGTCCACAGGCGCTGAGCCGCCCAGTCGGGGACCGCGATGGTCTCGAAGAACCAGTAGAACGGCCCCATGGGCCACAGGTAGCCGATGTTCTGGTGGGTCACCGAGCCGAGCCCGACGTCGCTGTTCCAGACGTAGGGCGCTTCGGAGAGCAGCTTCCCGGGGTCGAGGTAGAGGTAGGTCTTGGTGTCGGCGCCGACGACTCCGGGCCGGGTGAGGAGCAGCGGGACGTAGGCGATGAGCGCGGGAAGCCCGATGCCCAGCCAGTCGAACCGACGTCGGGACCCGACCAAGTCCGATCGTGCCTCGGTCTCGGCGATCACGTGGGGTCGACGACCGGGGGAGCGTGCCGGTGGCGACCATGGCGGCGCACAGCGTCCGCAGCGAGCGGGGCGAAGGCCCCTACCGCCGTCGCCTCCCAGGTGAGTGTGGCTGCGTGGGCGAGCGCACCGTCGCTGAGCTCGCTCCTCAGGGCCTCGTCGCTGAGGACGGCCGTGAGGTCACGCACGAGCGCCCGCGAGCTCTCCGCGAGCAGACCGGATCGGCCCGGTGAGACGGAGTCCCGGTGCCCGGCGATGTCGGTGGCGACGGCGGGTGTGCCGCAGGCGGCGGCCTCGGTGAGGGTCATCCCCCAGCCCTCGGCCACGGATGCGCTGGCCACGGCCCACGCTCGACGGTAGAGCGACACGAGCTCCTCGTCGGAGACCTTGCCGGCCATCCGCACCCAGTCCCCGGCGTCGAGACCGGCGATCTGCGCGTCGAGCTCAGGTCGTTCGTACCCGTCGCCCACGATGACGAGCTGGAGATCGGGTACCGACTCCTTCACCTCGGCGGAAACCCGCAGGAGCTCGTCGAACCGCTTCGACGGCATCAGTCGCCCCACGGCGACGACGAGGGGGTACGGGCTCTTCTCCTCGCCCGGGGTGAAGCGCTCGTCGATGCCGGGCGGGACCACCGTGATCTGCTGGGGTCGTAGTCCCAGGTAGTCGATCAACTCGTCGCGGGAGGACCGCGAGAGGGTCACGATCGGAGTGCGGCGGTAGAGGGGAGGCGCGATGCGGTGCTCGAAGAACTTCCCGGCCTTGGCCAGACGGTCCTCCAAGACCATGTCCCACATGTCGCGGTGCACGTGGTGCACGAACGCGATCTTCGGACCCCTCGCCCACAGCGGTGTCAGGAACGGGACGCCGTTCCAGATCTCCACCAGCCCGTCACGAGGACCGTGGGCACCGGCCAGCTCCGACAGGACCGCAGTGGGGAAGACCATGAAGCGACCGTGCTTGCGCACGATGCGGTAGCCGTCGCGAGTCCCCTCGTAGGGGTGACCCTGCGCGTACGAGGTACGCATCGTGACGTCGAGTCCGGCTTCCGCCCAGATCGAGAGGATCTTCGCCGCATGGACCTCTGAGCCACCTGCTTCGATGTCGACCAGGTCGCGCCAAGCCAGGACGTGGATCCGTTCGAGGCCCGCGCGGGCGGCGAGCGCAGCAACGCCGGCCGCCCCTGGCGGCACCGCACCGAGGTTCGTCGAGGTCGTCGGCCGCTCGCCCCCGTCCCCCTCCTCCGACATGTCGATGAAGGTCAGGACGACGGTCGATTGACCGGATGGGCCGGGCCATAGGCCTCTCGGGGGATCACCGGGGCATCACGTCCGGTCCCGCCCGTGCCCGCAGCCTCCGTCGACGCCTCCTCGTGGTACTCCTCTTCCACGTTGACGTCCCAGACGTCGTAGGTGGTCCCCGTGACGATGTTGTCGACGGTGAGCATCGCCGTGTACATCGAATGGTCCTGGTTGTTGTAGCGGTGCATGCCGTTGCGGCCGACGGGATGCACGTTGATCGCGCAATCGGTGAGCCAGTCGCGCAGACGCTGGACGTTGGCCTTGTAGTGCTCGTCGTAGAACGGATAGGCCTTGGGCATCCGCACGACATAGCCGGCCTCGACGTCGACGGCCTTCACGAGCCCGATGATCTCGAGTTCCCGCTTCGCTCGGGCGATGAGCTCCTCGTCGGAGGAGTTCCAGAGGTGGTCGCCCTCGAAGACGAAGTACTCGAGGCCGAGGCAGGTCCGCCCCTCCTTGACCATGTACGGCGACCACGACGCGAAGTTCTGGATACGCCCGACCTCGACCTCCGGGGAGTGGATGTAGATCCAGTTGTCGGGGAAGCTGGCCTCCTCCGGGACGACGAGAGCCACGGTCAGGAAGTCCCGGTAGGCGAGGTTGTCGGCGGCGGCGAGCACGTCGGCCGGTACCGGTGGATCCATGGCCCGCAGCAGTTGGGACATCGGCATCGACGAGATGACCTCGTCGCACTCGTATTCGGTCTCGATGCCGTCGCGCGACGTGGCCACGACCGACACCGCCCTGCCGTCGTGGTGGCGCACGGTCGTCGCCCGCGTGCGCATGTGCACCTTCGTGCCGGCTGCCTCGACCTTCTCCTGGCAGACCTCCCACATCTGTCCCGGTCCGTACTTCGGGTACTCGAACTCCTCGATGAGGCTCGTGATGTCGGTGGCCTTGCGCTTGGCCAGGAACGGGAAGAACTTCGAGAGCTCGTCGATGATCGCGTTCGTCCCGGCGTTGAGCAACGACATGTTCTTGATGCGTTGGGCCGCCCAATCGGCTTGGAGCTTGCTCGCGGGGACGCCCCAGACCTTCTCGTTGTAGGTCTTGAAGAAGTGGCGGTAGAGCCGCCATCCGAACCGGGCGGCAATCCATCCTTCGAGCGTCGTCTGGTCCTTCGGTGGCCTCACCCGTGCCCAGGCGTAGGACAGGACGCAGAGGATCGCCTCCCAGACGCCGAGGTTCTTCAGTGCGTTCGACGCCTTGAGGGGGTAGTCGAAGTACTTCCCGTCGTAGTAGATCCGGCTCATCCGGGGGCGTAGGAGGAAGTCGTCGGCGGGCAGGATCTCGTGCCAGAGCTCGGTGACCGGCTTGACCTTCGTGAAGAACCGGTGGCCGCCGATGTCGAAGCGCCAGCCATCGCGCTCGACGGTCCGGGAGATCCCACCGACGATGCTGTCGGATTCGAGCACCGTGCTCGAGATGTCGTGCTTGCTCAGTTGGTAGGCCGCGGTCAGGCCGGCCGGCCCTGCCCCGATGATGACGACCTTCGGATCGATGCGCTCGGTGGCGGCATCGGGGGCGTCGGTTGATGGCATTGATGACGTCGCTTTCGGTGGATCGAGGACGCTCGGGAGTGTACTGAACCGGTCCCCGTGGGCCCGGCATCGTCCGCCGGAGGAGTACCCGGCTCGGACGGAGGCCGAGGGTAGTGTCCGCCTCCATGCGCGAAGCCCCACCCGAGGCGGGTGCCAGCTCCACATCAGACGCCGACGTGACGGGCAGCGAGGCCCGGGCCCGCGGTCTGAGTCCGCTGATCGTCGCCATCGCCCTCGGGGCAGTGGCGGTGGGCGTGGTGTTGCGCTTCGTCACCCGCTCCGCCCTCTGGCTCGACGAGGCGCTGAGCGTCAACATCGCGTCCCTTCCGATTCCCGACCTCCTCGAGGCGTTGCGTCGAGACGGCCACCCGCCCCTCTACTACCTGCTCCTCCACGGGTGGATCGAACTGTTCGGCAGTGGGGACGTAGCGGTCCGCTCGCTGTCGGGCGTCATCGCCGTGCTCGTCCTCCCCGTGGCCTGGGCCTACGGCCGCCGGCGCGGTGGAGCGACCATGGGGTGGTTCGTCGTCGCCGTGGTGGCGCTGGCGCCGTTCGCCTTGCGCTACGCCACCGAGACCCGGATGTACTCCCTCGTCATCCTGCTCGTCTTCGTCGGGGCGTTGCTCCTCGACGACGTCCTCCGTGGGGGACGCGACGGCTGGCTGCGCCTGGTCGGTGTGACGGCGGTGGCGACCGCTCTGCTCTACACCCACTACTGGGCGATGTGGCTCCTCGGCGCAGTGGGGCTGCTCCTGGTGTGGCGCCTGTGGCGTGACCGCGGGTCGGGGACCACGCGACCGGCGTGGCGCACCCTCGGATGCCTCGCCGCCGCCGGCGTCCTCTTCCTGCCCTGGGTCCCGACCCTGCTCTATCAATCGGCCAACACCGGCACCCCGTGGGCCTCACCCTCGCGGCCGACGACGATCGCGGCCTACACCTTGGCCGACTTCACCGCCGGTCCCTTCGCCGATGCGAGCTTCATCGCCCTCGTCGTCTCGGTGGTTGCCCTCCTGGGGGTGTTCGGTCGAGCGGTCGACACGCGCACGATCCTGCTCGACCTGCGCACCCAGCGGAGGTACCGACCCGAAGCCATGGTCCTCGTCCTCGCGCTGGCCCTCGGCGCCGCCTTCACGTACGTGACCTGGAGTGCCTTCGCCACCCGGTACACGGCGATCGTCTTCCCGTTCTTCGCCGTCCTCGTGGCTGCCGGCCTGACCCGTTTCGCGCAGCGCTGGGTGCAACTCGGCGTCTTCGTCGCCGTTCTCTCACTTCTCGCCGTCGGCGCGATCTTCAACGTCGGCTACGAGCGCACCCAGGCCGAGGAGTGGGCTTCCGAGATCGAGGCTGTGGCGGAGCCCGGTGACCTCGTCGTGTACTGCCCCGACCAACTGGGTCCGGCCGGGAGCAGGGCGTTGTCGACCGACATCGAGCAGGTGGTGTACCCCACCTTCGCGGCGCCGCAACGCGTCGACTGGGTCGACTACGAGGCCAGGAACGCCGCCGCGGACCCCGAGGCGTTCGCCGCGGAGGCGCTCAGGCGGGCGGGCGACAACGCCGTCTTCGTCGTGTGGAACGCGAGCTACCGCACGTTCGAGGATCAGTGCGAGGCTCTGTTCGAGGCTGTCGCCCGGGCCCGCCCGGCGAGCGAACTGGTCCCCAACGGGGGCGGGACCTTCTTCGAGAACGGCACGGTGACCTGGGCGCCTGGAGGATGAGCCGGCTCAGGATGCTCGGCGGGGATCTGCGGGTGGTGATCGTCCCTTGGCTGGCCGCGCGCCTCCTGGTCGGCGCCGGGTTCGTGATGGCCTACGCCGCCGCCGACCAGCTCGTGCCCGGCGCTCGCCCCACGGCCCTGAGCGAGGGACTCGTGGCGTGGGACGGCACGTGGTACCGCGACATCGCCCAGATGGGCTACGACTCCCTCCCCACGGAGAGCCTCCGGTTCTTCCCCGCCTTCCCGCTGCTCGGGCGGGCGCTCTCTCCGCTCTTCGCCGGCCGGGCCGACATCGCCCTCGTCGTGATCGCCAACCTGGCCTCGCTGGCCCTGGCCGTCGCCGTGCGTCGGCTGGTGCTGTTCGAACGCGGGAGCACCCAGCTGGCCGAGCGGGCCGTGTGGATGGTCGTGTTGTTCCCCGGCGCGTTCGTGCTCAGTTGGGCCTACGCCGAAGCCATCTGGATGCTCGCCGCGGTCGTGGTCTTCTGGGCGATCCGGTCGCGACGCTGGGGGTGGGCGGTGCTGGCCGGTCTCGTCGCCGGGGCCAGCCGACCGCTGGGCATCTTGTTGGTGCTCCCGGTGCTGGTCGAGCTGCTCCGGGTCTGGAAGCCCGCCCGCAACGACGAGCGCCTCGCCGGCATCGCCGCGCTCGTGGCACCGATCGCCGGGGTGGGTGTGTACCTGGCGTGGGTGCAGGTCGCCTTCGGCGATGCCTGGCTGCCGATGAGCACGCAGGGTCCCCTCCGGGGCGACACCATCAATCCGCTGAGTCGACTGTGGGACGGTCTCGGCCAGATGGTGGGGCCCGAGGCGATGGGCGATGGTCTCCACATCCCGTTCGCGTTCGCCTTCGTCGTGCTGCTGGTGCTGGTGTGGCGTTGGTGGCCGGCGTCCTACGGGCTGTTCGCCACCGCGGTCCTGCTCGTGGCGCTCGGCGCCGACAACCTCAACTCGCTCGAGCGCTATGCGCTGAGCGCCTTCCCCCTGGCTCTCGCGCTCGCCGGCGCCACTCGTGACCCGCGCCTCGAGCGTGTGGCCCTGGCCCTGCTCTCCGGCGGCGTCGTGGCGCTGAGCGGGTTGGCCTGGCTCGGCGTCTACGTGCCCTGATCACGGCCCTCCCGACGGCACGAGGCTCCAGAGCAGGCGGCTCGTGATGCCTTCTCGTGCGCCGCCGGTGCGGCCGGTCGGTGGCCCGTGACTAGGCGCCGGTCGGGACCTCGACGCGGCGCACCGCCATGAGGTCCGCCGTTCGGAAGCTGGCCAGGCGCACACTCCATCGGTCGATGAGGCCGCGGTCGGGATCAGTGCGGAAGAAGGTCGTGAGCGGGCCTTCCTGGGCGTAGGCGTCGGCGCCGTCGATCCGCTCCACCGACTGGTCCTTCATCGTGATCTCGTGGACGGCCATCGCGCTCCTCCGTGCCTCGGCGTGACACCACGGTAGAAAGCTCGCCTTGTGGGCGACAAGAGGGACAACCCTGTGAGTTCGTGAGCTTGTCCCCAGGCTCAGTCCTTCGACGCCACCGCGTTCGGCGTCACGTTCATCTTGGGCTCGTAGTCCGCCACCTCGACCTGGCGGGCCGGGCCGGCATAGGCCGCGCGCAGCGACGACCGGCAGTCGTCACACGGGCCGTAGAAGCGCACCCGTGCGTCGGCGCCGCAGCGGGGGCACACGACGAGATCGTCGCTCACGAGTCGACGGGGCGTTCCTCGACGGTGACGGACTGCATGACGTCGCCGCGCCTGGTGGCCTGGACGGCGTCGAGACCGGAGACGACGTGGCCGAACAGGTTGTACTGCTTGGGGAGGCGGCCGGTCAGGTCGCTGAGGCAGATGAAGAACTGGGAGCCGTTCGTGTCGGGGCCCGAGTTGGCCATGGCCAGGGCGCCCTCCCGATAGTTCCCCTGCACGGGCTCGTCGGCGAACTTGTAGCCGGGACCGCCCCGGCCGCTACCTTCCGGGCACCCACCCTGGATCACGAAGCCCGGTTCCACCCGGTGGAACGTGAGTCCGTCGTAGTAGCCCTGGCGGGCCAGACCGACGAAGTTGTTGACCGTGACCGGGGCGATCCGCGGGTCCAGGTCGGCGACGATCGCTCCTCGCTCGGTCGTGATCGTGATCCGGTAGATCGTGTTGGCGTCGATGGCCATCTCGGGTGGTGTCGGCATGGAGGCATCGTGGCACACGGCGGAGGCCCGCCCGTTGCTGATCGGTCGTGGCCATAGGATCCGCAGCTGTGCCCGTCTCCGTGCGTCGCCGCCACCGAGAGGCCATCGCCGCCGTGGCAGCCACCGATCCGGTCATGGCCCGTCTCGTGGCCGTCCACGGTCCGGCCCGCATCGCCCCGGCGGCGCCGATCGCCCGGCGGTTCGAGCGTCTCGCCCATTCGATCGTCCACCAACAGCTGGCGGGAGCCGCCGCTCGCACCATCTGGGATCGGACGTGCGCCGTCATCGGCGGGCCCTTCACGGCCGATGCCGTGCTCGACACGGACCCTGAGCGCCTCAAGGCCGCGGGTCTGTCACGGGCCAAGCTCGCCGCTCTCGTCGACCTGGCGGCGCACGTCGACGACGGCAGGGTGCGGCTCGACACGATCGGTCGGCGCAACGACGCCGAGGTCATCGGCGAACTGGTCCAGGTGCGCGGGATCGGTCCGTGGACGGCGCAGATGTTCCTCATCTTCGCTCTCGACCGTCTCGACGTCTGGCCGGTCGGCGATCTCGGGGTTCGCCACGGGTGGGGCAGGGCCTACGGGTGGACGACCCCACCGACGCCCGAGGAGCTCGGCGACCTCGGGGATCCTTTCCGGCCCCATCGCAGCGTCGCCGCCTGGTACTGCTGGGCGGCGGCGGGAGCGAAGGACTGAGCGGCGAATCGTCGCCCTCCGATCTGGGGCGGCCGGTGTGCTCCGCCTCCGGATCGGGTGTGCCGGGACGGGTCGACACACGCCTCCGGCGACGTCGCCGTGGGGTCAGACGGCAGGGCCCGGGGGTGCGGGGCCCGAGGGTGCGGGGCCCGAGGGTGCAGGGCCCGAGGGTGCGGCGACCGGGACGTCGAGCTCTTCGACGGCACCCCCCTCGAGAGGGAAGTGGCAGGCGACATGGTGACCAGGGCGAACCTCGCGCATGACGGGCTCCACCTGGGCGCACAGGTCCTGGGCGAGCGGGCAGCGGGTCCTGAACCGACACCCGCTGGGTGGGGCCACGGGAGAGGGGAGCTCACCGGTCAGGGTGTCCTTCGCCACTGTGACGTTCGGGTCGGGCACCGGGATCGAGGCCAGGAGCGCAGCCGTGTAGGGGTGGGCCGGATGGGCGTAGAGGTCGTCGGGCCCGGCCACTTCACACAGCTTGCCGAGGTACATGACGGCCACGCGATCACTCACGTTCTTCACGACGGCGAGATCGTGGGCGATGAAGACCAGGGTGAGTCCGTAACGCTGCTTCATGTCCTGGAGGAGATTCAGGATCTGCGCCTGCACGGACACGTCGAGCGCCGACACGGGCTCGTCGCAGATGATGAGCTTGGGGTCGAGCATGAGCGCACGGGCGATGCAGATGCGCTGGCACTGGCCACCGGAGAACTGGTGCGGCCGGCGATCGACGGCGGTCGTGGGGTCGATGCCCACTGCTTCGAGGGTCTCGTCGACCAGCGCTCGCTGTTCCTCCGCGGTGCCGCGTTTCCAGATGCGCAACGGCTCCGCGACGATGTCGCCCACCTTGCGGCGGGGGTTGAGCGACGAGATCGGATCCTGGAAGATCATCTGCATCTCGGGTCGCACCCGTCGGATGTCGGCCGCCGAGAGATCCGTGAGCACCTGGTCCTCGTAGCGCACGTGGCCGCTCGTGGGCGACGGCATCTGGATGAGCGCCCGCCCCGTCGTCGACTTGCCGCAGCCGGATTCCCCGACCAGGCCCAGCGTCTCTCCTCGGGCCACGTCGAGGCTCACGTCGGAGACCGCGTTGACCTTGAGCCCGGTTCCCCCGAGGGGGAACTCCACCACGAGGTTCTCGGCCCGAAGCAGGATGTCGCCGTCGTCTCGGAGGTGTGCGGTGCCACTGCCGGCCATGTCAGGACTCCTCTGCGGCGACGGGACGGTCGGACACGGCCCCGTCGTCGATCGCGGATGCCGTGACCCCCGTCGACCCGACCCCGGGGTCGGCGGCCACCGCCTCGGTCGCCGCACGGAAGCCCGCACCCGCCACGTCACCGTCATCGCCCAGCGCGACATTGCGGGCGAGGGCCTCCGCTCCTTCCGGCGTCCCGACGGGGAACCAGCAGCGGTACCTGTGTCCGGTGTCGCCGATGGTCAACAGAGGTGGCTCCGCGGTCAGGCACTGGGCCTGGACGTACCGGCATCGGGGTGCGAAGTTGCACCCCTTCGGCTGGTGGACGAGGTCCGGAGGCCGACCCGGGATGGCGTCGAGGCGGGTGTGGCTGGGGTGATCGATCATGGGGATCGACCGCAGGAGGGCCTCGGTGTAGGGCATCTTCACCCCGGCGAAGAGGGTCGTCGTCGGCGCGTGCTCGACCACCTTGCCGCCGTACATCACCAGGATCTCGTCGGTCCGACCGGCCACGACGCCGAGGTCGTGGGTGACGAGGATCATCGCCATGTGCCGCTCTCGCTGTTGGGCGGCGAGGAGATCGAGGATCTGCGCCTGGACCGTGACGTCGAGTGCCGTGGTGGGTTCGTCGGCGAAGAGGAGCTTCGGGCCGCAGGCGAGGGCGATGGCGATGGTGACCCGCTGACGCATGCCGCCCGAGAGCTGGTGGGGGTACACGTCGAAGCGTTGGGCCGGCTCGGGGATGCCGACCGAGGCCAGCAGGGCGATGGCCGTCTCCTTCGCCTCGCGCCTGTCCATGTGCAGGTGGTGGGCGAGGGACTCGGTGATCTGGTTGCCGATCTTCATCACCGGGTTCAGCGAGGTCATCGGGTCCTGGAAGACCATGGCCATCTCGGCCCCCCAGATGTCGCCCATCTGGTGCTGGTCGTACCCGATGATGTCGGTGCCCTCGTAGCGCACCCGGCCCTGCCGGATCGTGTTGCGTTCGGGCAGCAGCCCCATGATCGAACGCGAGAGGATCGTCTTTCCGGACCCGGACTCGCCGACCACACCCAGCGTTCGTCCCCGGTCGAGGGTGAGCGAGACACCGTCGACCGCCTTCACGGTGCCACGCTCGGTGCGAAAGTGCGTGCGCAGATCGTCCACCTCGAGGAGGGGGGCGATGCCGTCGGCCGGTTGGCCGTCGGCATCGGGGGAGCTGATGACCTTCTGGGTCACAACGCCCCTTCCTTGATGTCGAAGAACTCCCGAACGCGGTCGCCGGCCAGGTTCAGCGACAGGACGGTGAGGAACATCACGACGCAGGGGATCAGCGACATGTAGGGGTAGTTCTCGAGCTGGGCACGCCCGTCGTTGATCATCCCGCCCCATGTCGGCGTGGGCGGCGGGACCGAGAGGCCGAGGAACGCCAGCCCACCCTCGGCGATGATGGCCACGGCGACGCCGATGATCCCGAAGGACAGCACCGGCAGCATCACGTTCGGGAGGATCTCACGAGTGATGATCCGACTGTTCGAGGCCCCGAGCGATCGCGCCGCGGTCACGAACTCCCGCTCGCTGAAGACGAGTGTCGACGCCCGCACGAGCCGGGCCACCGGGGCGATGGACACGATGCCGATGGCCAGAACGACGTTGGTGATGCTGTTGTCGCCCGTGAAGCTGACGATCACGAGGGCGAGGAGCAGCGCCGGGAAGGCCAGGAGCACGTCCATCGATCCCATCAGCACTGATTCGGTGCGTCGCTTGTAGAAGCCGGCGAGCACGCCGATCGTCCCGCCGATGGCCAGGCCGAGGAGGATCGATGCGAAGCCCACCACGAGCGAGACCCGACCGCCCCACACGACCCTCGAGAAGATGTCGCGGCCGAGCATGTCGGTGCCGAACCAGAACTCGGCGTTGGGGAACTGTCGAGGGGCGCCGGCGGGCAACTCGGGGTTCTTCAGAGGGAGGACCGGCGCCAGGAGGGCGAGGAGTGCCACCAGGCCGAACCAGCCGGCGGCGATCCAGAAGCCGACTCCGAGGCGACGTCTGGCGACGGCACCCTCGACCTGGCCGGGGTCGAGATCGTGGAGTAGCTCGAGGACGACGGCGTCGCCGTCGGCGATCTCGGAGACCTCCGTGGCCAGGTCTCCCGAACCGGAGAAGAGGGTCTTGCCCTGTGGGGTGGGCATCACCCGGTCGTCAGGCGAGCGTTCGGGCATGGCGGATCCTGGGGTCGAGGACGGCGTAGAACAGGTCGACGGCAAAGTTGATCAGGACGTATCCGGTGGCGATCACCAGCACTGCTCCCTGGACCGGGATGTAGTCCTGTCCGAGGATGGAGTCGACGGTGTACTTCCCGAGTCCGTTGAGGGCGAAGATCACTTCGACGATGAGCGTGCCGCCGATGAGGCGCCCGAAGTTCAGGCCCACGACGGTGACGAGGGAGAAGGTCGACGGACGGAAGGCGTGGCGCACCAGGATGCGTCGCGAGGGCATGCCCTTGGCCTTGGCCATCGTGATGTAGTCCTCTTGCAGCGTGGCGATCAGGTCGGTCCGCAGCAGGCGCATGTAGACCGCCATCTCGGCGACGGCCAACGTGAGCGCGGGAAGGAACAGCGACCAGAGATTGTCGAGCGGGTTCTCGGTGAAGGGCGTGTACCCCACGGCGGGGAACCAGCCCAGCTGTTTGGAGAAGATCAGCAACAAGATGAGAGCGAGCATGAAGTTCGGCACCGAGAGCAGGCCGAACAGCACGCTGGTCGAGACCCGATCGAAGACACCTCCGGCGCGTTGAGCGGCGAGGAGGCCCATCGGGATGGCGATGACCAGCGCGATGAACTGGGAGTAGATGAGCAGTTCGATGGTCACCGGGAGGCGCTGGGTGATCGCCTCCCAGACGGGTTGTTGGTTGCGCGCCGACGTCCCGAGGTCGCCGGTGAGGGCGTCGCCGAGCCATTCGACGTAGCGGATCGGGATGGGTCGATCCAGGCCGAGTTCGGCCCGCTTCTGGACGACGCACTCGTCGCCACCCGCGCCGGCGCAGAGGCGCTCGGCCGTGTCGCCGGGGAGCAGGTTCAGCATGAGGAACGACAAGAAGGTGACGGCGAAGAGCACGATCACCAGCTGGATGAGCTTCTTGCGGACGAACCTCACCGGACCTCGCCGACCTGCGGTTGGACGCGCAGAGGGGTGGGTGCGGACGGGCCGGCAGTGTGCGCTGCGCGATGCACGGGCGTCGCGGGGCAACGCCCGGTGGCCGGCCTGCGCGGCGTCGATGGTCCCACTCGGTGTTCCCGGCTCCTGTCTGGTCCCGAGACGCGGGACAATGGTGTGACCCCCGCCACAGGCGGCACGTTAGGAAGGCAGTACCGCGGTGTCAATGACCGCCGGCCCGAGCTCCGCTCACGAGGCGCTGATCGGGTCACGGGGCGGCGCGGTCGGGTCCGGAGGAGCCGCGGCGGGATCGATCGGGAGCGTTCCCGCCGCGATGGCCGCGAGGAGCTGCTCCTCGGGTGACGGAGGCGGTGGCGGCACGATGGTGTCACCCCGGGCGGCGTAGTCGAAGGCGGTACTCACCACCAGGTCGGCGTACGCCCCGGACGCGTTGTAGCCGAGAGCGGCGCGTCGCAGCGGCTCCGGTTGGTCGAGTCCGGTGCCGCCGGATCGACAGAGGAGTCCGGCCGCGGACAGCGCAGCGTCGTAGACGTTGTGCGGATCGGCCCGTCCGTCACCCGTGGCGTCGCGACCGAGTGAGCGCCACGTCCCCGGGATGAACTGCATCGGACCGACGGCACGGTCGACGAAGATGTCGCCGTCCATGGCCCCACCGTCGGTGTCGGGGATCAACGCGGTGTTGTTGGTCCCGTCGAGGGGGATTCCGATGATCTGGCGGAGGGTGACGCCATCGGGCCCGGGTCGGGTCCCGGTGAACGTGGCGTGGCGCGACTCGACTCGGCCGATGCCGGCGAGGCCCCACCACTTCAGCCCGCACTCTGGGCGCTCTGCGCCCGTGCGCTCCGCGGCCTTCACGTACGCGTCGAGGACGACGAGCGGGATGTCCGTGCCGGCGACGTCGGAGCCGAGACGCCAGTCCGCCAGCGTGGCCCGGGCCCGGTCGGCTTCCGCGGTGGCGGCAGCGAGCTGTGCCTCTTGCTGACCGAGGCGCACGGTGAGCTCCTCGGTACGGCTGGCGAGCCCCTGCAGCGTGGTCGTGCCTTCGTCGATCGCCTGGTTCGAGCGGTCGACGGTGTCCAACACCGTACGCAGCTCGAGCATCTTGTTGGTGCTGACGGTGTTGACCATGGCCTGCTGGCGCAGCTCGGCGTCGACGGCCTCGAGGTCGATCGATCCCCCAGGAGAGGTTCCGCCTCGCATGTAGCTCTGCACCGCCAGGCCCCGCAGACTGGTTCGCAGGGTCACCGACTCGGCCTGGGCTGCGTCTCGTACCGCGGTGGCGGCGGCCACCTCGGCCGTCACCCGCTCCTGTTCGGTCCCGGTGGCGGCCAGCTCGTCGCGGGTGTTGGCCAGGGCGGCGTCGGCGTCGCTGCGCCGGCCGAGCGCCCCCCGGTAGGCGACCGTGGCGTCACTGCGCCCCGCCCCGGTGACCTGGACGCCGGCGAGAGACGGATGGAGGCGGGCGTCCTCCACGAGGATCGGCTCGTCGCTGCCCTGGGCCCGGGCCGCGGGCACCGTCATCGCTGCGGCGAGCAGTGTGACGATGACGACCGTGGCGAGGCGGCCGACCGTGCGCGTCGGTCTGGGGAGCAATCGACGCATCCCGCCAGCCTCGTCGCCGATCACTCGCCCTGGCAAGGGCGGCGCTCCCTGGACGGCCCAGGGGAACCGAGAGTTCATCCGGGAGTCATCGGCGCGTTCCGGTCCGACCTTTCGCCTCGCACGGCGCGGCTCCTCGCCGGCGCGGCCACCATGGGAGCTGATGACAGCATCCGCCCTGAGCCCCCAGGTTCACCGCGAGCTCCTCGACATCACCGGTCCGAGGGGGCTCAGCACGGACCCCGACCTGATCGGACCCCACGTCGTCGACTGGACGGGCCGGTTCCGAGGGACGAGCCCGGCGCTGCTGAGCCCGGGCTCGCTCGCCGAGGTGGAGGCGATGGTGGGCGTCTGTCGCCGACATGGGCTGGCGCTGGTCCCCCAGGGCGGCAACACCGGTCTCGTGGGGGGTGGGATCCCCCATCACGGTGAGCTGGTCGTGTCGCTGCGCCGGATGAACGAGCTGGGCGAGGTCGAGCCCCTGCAGGGCCAGATCACCGTTGGTGCGGGCGCGTCCCTCGGTTCGGTGCAGGCGGCGGTCGGCGCGCACGGGTTGGCCGTCGGCGTCGACCTCGCCGCGCGCGACACCGCGACGATCGGCGGCATGGTCGCGACGAACGCGGGAGGGCTTCACGTGGTTCGTCACGGGTCGATGCGTCGGCAGGTCGTGGGTCACGAGGCGGTCCTCGGAACCGGGGGGACCGTTCGTCATCTCGCCGGACTGGTGAAGGACAACACGGGCTACGACCTCGGTGGCCTCCTGTGCGGGAGCGAGGGAACGCTCGGCGTCATCACCGCCGTACGCCTGGGTCTCGTCTCCCCGCCGGCTCACCGGGTCACGGCGCTGTGCGCCTTCGCCGAGGCATCGGAGGCCGTGGCTGCGGCCGCGTCGTGGCGCCACGGCGTGGTGGGCCTCGAGGCGCTGGAGTTCTTCTCGCGTGGGTGCCTCGAGCTCGTCGCCGAGAGAGCGGGAGGGGTCGATCCATTTCCGGCGGCCCACGGTTGGTACGTCGTGGTCGAGGTGGCGGGGGCCGATGATCCCACTGCGCTGCTCGGTGAGGTGGTCGGCGGGACCGACGGCGTGCGCGATGCCGTGGTGGCGACCGACGCAGGCCGTGCTGCGGGGCTGTGGCGTCTCCGCGAGGAGCAGACGACGGCGATCGCCTCGTTGGGGGTGACCCACAAGCTCGACGTGGCACTGCCCCTGCCGGCGTTCGCCGAGTTCCTCCACCGGGTGCCGAGGGTGGTGGCCGCCCTCCATCCCACCGCCGCCACATGGCTCTTCGGCCACGTGGGGGACGGCAACGTGCACGTGAACGTGACGGGGGTCGATCCGGCGAGCGAGACGGTCGATGATGCCGTCCTCTCGCTCGTCGCTGCGCTCGGTGGTTCGATCAGTGCCGAGCACGGAATCGGTGTGGCCAAGCAACGCTGGCTCCATCTCGCCCGCAGCCCCTCGGAGATCGCGGCCTTCCGGGCGGTCAAGCGGGCCCTCGATCCGGACGGGGTGATGAACCCCGGGGTCCTCCTTCCGTCTGCCTGAGCAGCTCCCTCTCAGGTCCCGAACCATTCGGCCCGACGCTCGAGGACCTCCTTCAGGACTGCTGGACGGTCGGTCATGATCCCGTCGACCCCCATGTCGAGGAGGATCTCCATCGTGTCGGGGTCGTCGACCGTCCAGACGTGGACCACCACACCGTTGCGATGGGCGGCACGCACGAAGCGATCGTCGACGATCGGGAAGCGTCCCTGATGGATCGGTACCTGCGCGCAGTCCTGCCGCGGGGTGTGGGGCCATCCGAAGCTGGCGGCGCGGAGCCGGGCGACCGCCCCTGGGCCCATGGCGGTACACAGCCGCGTGCCCAGCATGGCGACGAGCCGGGCGATCCGGCGGTCGGAGAACGAGCCCACGCAGACCCGGTCGATGGCTCCTGTCGCCAGGATCGCCTCCGCGAGCGGTTCGACGGCAGCGTCGTGCTTGGGGTCGATGTTGACGTGCAGATCCGGCCAGGTCGCGAGCAGGTCGACGAGGCGGGGGATGGGTTCGCGACCGTCGACCTTGGCCTTGGCCACGGTGGACCACGGCAGGTCGACCACGAGACCCGACGCATCCGTCACCCGATCCAGACGGTCGTCGTGAAAGGCCAGGAGCACTCCGTCGGCCGTGACGTGGACGTCGGTCTCGACGTAGCGGTACCCCAGTGCCACTGCGCCCTCGAACGCGGGCATGGTGTTCTCGGGCCACTCCCCGGCACCCCCGCGGTGGGCGAAGGGAATGGGGCCGGGATGGTCGAGGAAGGGCTTCCTCGACGGCTTGGGCTCCTCCATCGCCGAACCGTACCGGCCGGTACGCTGCGCGGGTGGAGGAGAGCGAACGCTTCGCCGCCCTCATGGCCCGGCCCGAGGGTTCGGTCGAGTTGGACGAGATGGCGCTGTTGATCGCCGCACACGCCCGTCGCGGTCTCGACGTCGAGCAGGAGCGGAGCCGGCTCGACCTCCTGGCGGAGGGGTGTCGGACCCCCACCCTGGACGGCCTCCGCACCCGTCTCTTCGTCGACGAGGGATTCGCAGGCGATCGCCTCACGTACCACGACCCGCGCAACTCCTATCTGGACGAGGTGGTGCGGCGGCGACGGGGGATCCCGATCAGCTTGGCGGTCCTCGCCATCTCGGTCGGCCGTCGCCTCGGCGTACCCCTGCAGGGTGTGGGCATGCCCGGGCACTTCCTCGTCGGCGACAAGGTCGACGGCGACGTCTTCCTCGACGGGTTCAACGGGGGCGTCCTTCTCGACACGGCCGGCTGTGAACGACTCTTCCGCTCGCTCCAGGGGACCGACACCCCGTTCCACCCGTCGTACCTGCGGCCGGTGGGCGCCCATGCCATCGCCGCTCGCATGCTGGCCAACCTCCGGGCGATCTTCGCGTCACGTCGTGACGTCGCCAACCTGGTGTGGGTCCTGCGCCTCAGGGGAGCGGTCCCCGGCGTCCCGGTCGCGGAACGGGCGGAGCTGGCGTCGGCGCTCACGGCGGCAGGCGACTTCGGTGGCGCCGCCCGGGTGCTCGAGGATCTCGCGGCGGCCGTCGATGATCCGTCCGTTGCCGCCAGCCTGGCGCAACGGGCCGACCAGGCCCGATCGCGGCTCAACTGAGGCGCCCGCGCCGCTCGCCGTGTGACCGTGCGCCGTCGAACGGTTCATCGTCTCGTCACCACAACGTCGCCGTTGCCGCGCCGTGCGGCCGGTAGCGTTGTCGCTCATGCCCCGCCGGACGAAGATCATCGCCACCATCGGCCCCGCATCGGACAACGAGGCCACCCTCCGCACGATGATCGAGGCCGGGATGGACATCGCCCGACTCGGCCTGGCCCACGAGACGCTCGAACTGGCCCTCGAGCGCTATCGACAGGGTGCGATCGGTCGCCGCCCAGGTGGGGCGTCCGCTCGGGATCATCGTCGACCTGCCCGGCCCCAAGGTGCGTGCCGGGAGGATGCCCAGCGAGGGGATGCAACTCGCCGACCTCGACGTGATCTCGCCTCGTGCCGGGGCAGGGTGAGCAGCACCGGCGACGTGCATGCAGGTCGACTACGACGACCTGCTGACCGACGTCCACGACGGCGACCACCTGACCTTCGGTGACGGCGCCGTCCATGGTGCGATGCATCGGCCGCAAGGGGGATCGACTCGACGTCCAGGTCGTCCACGGCGGGCTGCTCAAGGGTCGCCCCGGCATCCACATCCCCTCGGACCGGCTGCGGGTGCCGACGCCCACCGCCGAGGACCTTCGGCTGGCCGACGCCTTCGTCGAGGCGGGCGTCGACATGGTGGCCCTGTCGTTCGTCCGCTCGGCCCACGACGTGCGCCGGGTCGGCACCGAACCCCACCCCCGTGGCCCGCTGGTGGTGGCCAAGATCGAGACCCGGGCCGCCGTCGAGAACCTCGACGGCATCATCGAGGCCTCGGGGGCCGTCATGGTCGCTCGCGGGGATCTCGGGTCGGAGTTCCCCATCGAGGAGCTGCCCCACCTGCAGAAGGAGATCATCCGCCGCTGCATCGCCCTCGGTCGGCCGGCGATCACCGCCACCCAGATGCTCGAGTCGATGGTCGCACGCACCGTCGCCCGACTCGGGCCGAGGCCTCCGACGTGGCCAACGCGGTCTTCGACGGGTCGAGCGCGGTCATGCTGTCGGGCGAGACCGCCATCGGCGTCGACCCGACTGCACGTGGTGCCACCATGGCCCGCATCGCGGAACGGGCCGACGAGGAGTTCGACTACGCCGGCTGGTCTCAGGGCCTCGCCGAGCTGCACCTCGACCCCACCGATGTCGTCGAGGACTCGATCACGAACGCCATGACCTCGGCGGCCCATCGTGCGGCGAGCGAGATCGGCGCCAAGGCCATCATCTGCCTCTCCCGTAGCGGTTTCACGGTGCGATCGATCGCTCGATTCCGTCCGCAGGCGCGGATCCTCGGCTTCACGACCGACGAGCGCACCATGCGCCAGCTGTCCATGAGCTGGGGGACCACTCCCTACCTCCTCGAGGGCGGCATGATCACCGAGGAACTGGTCCCCCAGGCTCTCGATCGGGCCGTCGTGGAGGGAGAGGTGAGTCCGGGCGACGTGGTCGTCGTGCTCGCCGGCTCAGGCATCTACAAGGGTCGCGTCACCGACACCCTCCGCATCGTCCGTATCCCCTGAACCGGGGCGGGCCGTGGTGCGCCGGTCACCTCACCGCGGGGAGCGGCCCCGGGTGGGACGGGAGGACCGGCAGGGCGAGGTCAGGATCGACGGGCTCTCGGTGCGTCGCCACGAGGTGCCCGACGCGCCCTGCGTGATCCTGGTCCACGGGTCGATGGATCGTGGGCAGTCGTTCCGGAAGGTCGAGCGGCGTCTCCGCGGCCTGGACACCCTCAGCTTCGACCGTCGGGGGTACGGAGGCTCGGTCGATGTAGGGGTCGCGGAGACGATCGATGCCCACGTGAAGGACCTGTTGACCGTGATCGGCGGGCGGCAGTGCGTGGTCGTCGGCCACAGCCTGGGTGGAACGATCGGTCTGGCCGCGGCGGTGGCGCGACCCGACGTCGTCCTGGCCGTCATGGCCTACGAGGCACCCCTGCCGTGGGAGCCCTGGTGGCCCCGGGACTCGGCGGGAGGGCGCGCCGTCGGCGCCCATCGTGATGATCCGCCGGCGGCGGCCGAGGCGTTCATGCGCTCGATGGTGGGGGATCGGATCTGGGCACGGTTGCCGGCGTCCAGCCAGGCGGCACGGCGGGCGGAAGGAGTGGCGCTGTTGGCGGAGATGGCGGCGATCCGTGAGGGCCCCGCGGCGGTCGATCCGAGTTCGGTGGCTGTCCCCGTGGTGGCCGTCCGCGGGTCAAGCTCCCACGATCACCATCGACGGGGTGCGGCGGAGTTGGCCGCCGCCGCGACAGCGGGGGAGTTGATCGAGATCGAGGGCGCCGGTCACGGGGCGCACCTGAGCCACCCCGACGAGTTCGCCCGGCTCGTGCGCCGGACGGTGGCGCGTGTGCCCGGTGCAGGTCGGCGCTCGCCGTAGAGTGCTCCGCGATGAGCGAGTCGCGCCCGTGAACTTCACCCCGTCCGGCCCGCCGGAGGCCATCCTCCCCGATGAGAGCGCGGAGGCTCGTCGTCGCCTCGGGGATGCCCTCGCAGCACCACCCGATGTGCGCCGCTCCGAAGTGGCCACGGTCGTCGCCGACCATCCTCGCTGGAGCGAGGCGTGGGGTCGGCTCGGCGATCTCGGCCGCGATCCGATCGAGCAGTACGCGGCCTACCGGGTGGGCTACCACCGAGGGCTCGATGCCCTGCGGGCCAACGGTTGGCGAGGTTCGGGGTACGTCCGGTGGGACCATCCTTCGAACCGGGGGTTCCTCCGGTCGCTGGCCGGCCTCGCCCGGGTTGCCGGCGAGATCGGCGAAGACGACGAGGCAGAGCGCTGCACCCTCTTCCTCCACCAGCTCGACCCGACCTGGCCCCCGTCCGGCCCCGACACACCGAAGTGAGCCCCGATCGATGACCGATGCCCCCGCCACGTTCGCCGATGCGCTCCCGTCCCTCGACGGCATCGAGGGCTGGCTGACCGACGCCCAGGCCGAGCGACTGTGGCAGCGTGCCCAGGAGCTCCGATCCGGTGCGACCGTCGTCGAGATCGGGAGCTTCCAGGGTCGATCCACCGTGGTCACGGCGCTGGCCCTGCCACCCGACACCGCGATGGTGGCCATCGATCCCCACGGGGGGAACGACCGTGGGCCCCAGGAGTTCCGGGGCAAGGAGGTGGAGGCCGAGACCGATCACCACGTCTTCCTCGCCAACCTCGATCGAGCCGGGGTGCGTGACCGGGTCCGCTACGTCAGGGAGTTCTCCCACGATGCCCACAGCGCGGTGGACGGCGAGATCGACCTGCTCTACATCGACGGTGCCCACCGCTTCGTGCCGGCCCGTGACGACATCGCCACCTGGGGTGCCCGGGTCGCACCGGGTGGGACCCTGCTGATCCACGACTCGTTCAGCTCGGTGGGGGTGACACTGGCGATCCTCTCCGTCCTGGCCCCTTCCTCGGACTGGGAGTACATCGGTCGCTCCGGCTCCATGGCCGAGTTCCGTCGCGTGGCGCTGTCGCGGCGCCAGCACCGGCGATCCCGCAACGCCCAGCTGGCCCAGGTGCCGTGGTTCCTGAGCAACGTGGTGATCAAGGTGCTGATCCTTGTCCGGCTCCGTCCGGTAGCCCGCGCCCTCGGGTTCCCCGACGACAAGCCTTGGCCCTACTGAGCCGTGGAACGATCGGAGCCGCCCGCGGTCGGAGCGGTCCTCACCGGCGGATCGTCGCGTCGGATGGGTCGGGACAAGGCGCTCGTCGAGATCTCCGGGCGCACTCTCGTCGAGATCTCCGTCGGGGCGTTGGTGGCGGGTGGCGCCGAGCACGTCGTGCTCGTGGGCGGTGATCCCGCCACCCTCGGCCCGCTGGTTCCCGGTGCGCACGTCGTCCCCGACGAGACACCGGGCGAGGGACCGCTGGGTGGCCTCCTCACGGCGTTCTCGGCGACGGCCCACGTCGGCGTCGACCGCCTCGTGGTGGCTCTCGCCTGTGACATGCCGGGGATCGACGGTCCCACGGTCGCCGCGCTCCTCGCATCCCTCCGGGGGGCACCCGCTGCGGCCGCGGCCCTGGCGCTCTCCGGAGGGCGGGTGCAACCGCTCACCGGCGCGTGGCGCCCCGCCGTGGCCGCCCGGTCGATGCAGCGGGCCTTCGACGCCGGGCAGCGTGCGCCTCGGCTCGTCCTGCCCGATCTCGAGATCGTGGCGGTCGAGGGACTGGTCGAGGACGCACTCGTCGATGTCGACCGCCCGGAAGACCTCGAGCGGTACGCTCGCTGACGCCGGGGCTCCCGGCAGGCATGGCGTACCAGATCCCGCCTGGAGGCACCCGTGAGTGACGAGGTACCCGAGATCGACGTCCAAGCTCTCGAGGTGCACTTCGACGCGGGGCAACTGGTCGTCGACGTCCGGGAGGACGACGAGTACCACGCTGACCATGTTCCGGGTGCAGTCCACATCCCCTTCGCCGCGGTGTCGGACCGGATCTCCCGGCTCCCGACCGATGCTCCGGTGTTCGTGCGGTGCGCCGTCGGGGGCCACAGCGCCCGGGCCGTCACCCACCTGCGCGCCCAGAGCCTCGACGCAACCAACGTCGTCGGGGGCACCGAGGCCTGGATCGAGGCGGGCAAGCCCGTCGTCCTGGGCGGCGACCCCCACTGACCGGCCAACCTGCCGAGCCCCGCTACCGCATCGTCGACACCGCGGAGGGTCTGGCGCAGGTCGTCGACGCGCTGGCCGACGAGCCCGAGTACGCCCTCGACACCGAGTTCCACCGGGAGCGGACCTACTTCCCGAAGTTGGCGCTGGTCCAGTTGGCCTGGCCGGGTGAGCTCGTCCTCGTCGACCCGCTCGCCGTCGACTTCGCGGCCTTCGCCGCCGTCCTCGACGGGCCGGCGACGGCGGTCCTCCATGCGGCCGACCAGGACCTCGAGGTGCTCCAGCTGGCCTGCGGCACCGTCCCTTCACGCCTCTTCGACACCCAGATGGCCGCCGGCTTCGTCGGGATGAGCACGCCGTCGTTGGCCGCGTTGTACGAACGGATCGTCGACGTCCGGGTGGGCAAGGCGGACCGGCTCACCGACTGGCTCCAACGCCCACTCACGGATGGCCAGCTCGAGTACGCCGCCAACGACGTCGCCTACCTGCTCGAAGTCGAGCATCGCCTCCTGGCCGACCTCGATCGGCGGGGCCGTCGCCAGTGGGCGCTCGACGAGTGCGATGCGGTGTTGCGCCGATCACGCGGTCAGCGCGACCCGGACGAGGCCTGGCGCCGCATCAAGGAGGCGCGTCAGCTCAAGGGGCGGGCCCGTTCCGTGGCCCGGTCCGTCGCGGCCTGGCGCGAGCGTCGGGCGGCGGCGCTCGACATCCCCGTTCGCTACGTGCTGGCCGACATGGCGGTCGTGGGGATCGCGCAGCGGCCGCCCTCCAACCGCAAGGAGCTCGAGAAGATCCGGGGGCTGGACCGGGGTCTACGGGGCGATGCCGTGGAGAGCCTCCTCGCCGCCGTACGGTCCGGTGCGGACGCTCCGCCACCGGAGGCCGTCGAGACGTCGAGCGGACCCCTCGACCGCGATCTGCGTCCCGCGGTGGCGCTGGTCTCGGCATGGGTGGCCCAACTCGCTCGCGACCTCGAGATCGACAACAGCCTCCTGGCCACCCGGAGTGACCTCGAAGCACTCCTGCGTGGCGACGAGGAGGCGCGGCTCGCTCAGGGCTGGCGCAACGCGATCGTCGGTGAGCCGATCCGTCGTCTCGTGGACGGTGGGGCCGCCGTGGCCTTCGCCGGTGGTGGCGAGCTCGTGATCGAGGAGCGCTCCCATCGTCCTCTGGGGTGACCGGTCAGGCGCTGCGGAGCACGACGGCTTGGTTCGGGGTGAGCGTGGAGGTCATCGTCCTCCCCTCGCCACGCCGATCCGAGGAGATCTCGATCATGTGGTCCTCGATGGTGGAGGCGGAGGGGTGACCGGCGAGCGACACGTCGGCGTCGGTGAAGTTCACGAGCACGATCCGGCGGTCACCGTCCGCTGCCTCGCGCGACCAGCCGAGCACCCCTTCGGGTGCGTCGAGGAGTACCTGGTCGCCGCCGCGGAGGGCGTCTGAGCCTCGTCGAGCGCGGCAGCAGGTCCCGGTAGAGGTGGAGGATCGAGGACTCGTCGGCGCGTTGCTCCGCGGCGCTGCGCCCGGCCAGCCGGGGAGGGAAGGGCAACCACGGTTCTCTCGGCCAACCGTGGAGGGGTGCGGATTCCCAAGGAATGGGCGCCCGACAGCCGTCCCGCCCACCCGGGTCCGCGGTGCGCTCGGAGGGAACCTCGGCGTCGGTCAAGCCCAGCTCCTCGCCGGCGTAGAGGAACGGGGTCCCGCGGAGGGTGAGCAACAGCACGGCCGCAGCCCGGGCACGGGCCTCGGAGCCGCCGTAGCGCGTGCGATGGCGCGGGTTGTCGTGGTTCGACAGCACCCAGGTCGGCCATGCGGCGATCGGGTCCAGGCGGGCCGACGCGGCGGCAACCTGCTCGCGCCAGAGGTTGGCGTCCCACGGCGTGTAGAGGGCGGGGAAGTTGAAGGCCAGGTGCAACTCGTCGCCGTCGCCGTAGTAGCGGGAGATCAGGTCGAGATCGAGCAGATAGACCTCGCCCACCATCATCCGCTCACCCGGGTAGCCGTCGAGCAGCGTGCGAATCCCTCGGAGGAGGGGATGGGTCTCGGGTCGGTCGTTGAGCGCCACATGGGGGATCGGCAGCAACTCTGCAGGGTCGTCGGCCAGGTCCGGGTCCTTGCCGATCAGGTGGACGACGTCGAGGCGGAAGCCGTCGACCCCGCGGTCGAGCCAGAACCGGGCGACGTCGTGCATGGCCGCCACGACCTCCGGATTGCTCCAGTCGAGGTCGGGCTGCTCGGGGAGGAAACAGTGCAGGTAGTACTCGCCCGTGGCCTCGTCCAGGGTCCAGGCCGGCTGGTCGGCGAACGCCGCCACCCAGTTGTTGGGCGGCCCCCCATCCGCCGCGGGCGGGCGCCAGATGTACCAGTTCCGCTTCGGGTCGTCCCGGGTGGAGCGCGACGCCAGGAACCACGGGTGACGATCGGAGGTGTGGTTCGGCACCCAGTCGACGATCACCTTCAGCCCCAGTTCGTGGGCGTCTTCGACGAGGTCGTCGAGGTCGTCGAGGGTGCCGAAGAGCGGATCGACCGCGCAGTGGTCGGACACGTCGTAGCCGAAATCGGCCATGGGGGACCGGTAGAAGGGCGACAACCAGAGCGCATCGACTCCCAGCCAGGCGAGATGCTCGAGGTGGGCCCGGACGCCGGGCAGATCCCCGATCCCGTCACCATCGGTGTCGGCGAAGGAACGCGGATAGATCTGGTAGACCACCCCGGCCTGCCACCACGCGAAAGTGCCCACGGCCGGATCCTAGGGTCAGGCCGTGGCACGGGCCTCGGGGTCGCACCCGTTACACTTGAAGCCTACGTTCACCGGACGGGAGTTGGCCCGTGAAGAAGGGGCGACATCGGCGCTTCGAAGAAGCCCGAGCACTCAAGCGCAACAACGACGATCTCGACGCCATCCTCGATGCGCGTGACGCGGAGCCGTGCCCCGAATGTGGGGCCGATCCCGGTCACGACCACTCCTCGTGGTGCATGTACGAACGTGAGACGGACGACGCCTCCCCCTGGGGCGGCTGAGCGGGCCTGATCCAGGCCCCGGATCCCCGTAGCGGCGTCTGCGCCGTGTCGCGGTGCGCGCCGGTAGGCTCGCCACCCCGTGCCCCCCGCCGAATCTGCCTCCATCCCCCTCCGCAACGTGGCGCTCGTCGCCCATGTCGATCACGGCAAGACGACCCTCGTCGACGCGCTCCTGCGCACCAGCGGGGTGTTCGGCGAGCACCAGGCCCTCGTCGATCGGGTCATGGACTCCAACGACCAGGAGCGTGAACGGGGCATCACCATCCTGGCCAAGGCGGCCTCGGTCACCTGGGAGGGGGCGAGGATCAACCTCGTCGACACCCCCGGGCACTCCGACTTCGGGGGCGAGGTCGAGCGGGCCCTCACCATGGTCGACGGTGTCGTACTCCTGGTCGACGCGGCCGAGGGCCCGCTGCCCCAGACCCGCTACGTCCTCTCCAAGGCCCTCGCCGCACGTCTCCCCGCCGTCGTGGTGCTGAACAAGGTCGACCGGTCGGACGCCCGCCCCGACGAGGTCCTCGACGAGATCTACCAACTCTTCCTCGACCTCGACGCCGACGAGGCCTCCATCGACTTCCCGGTCGTCTCGGCCATCGCCCGAGACGGACGGCGCCGTGACCGGCGTCGGGATGCCCGGCGACGACGACGACCTGAGACCGCTCTTCGACGCCATCCTGGCGACCGTTCCGCCTCCGGCCGGCGACCCCGACGCCCCACTCCAGGCGATCGTGACGAACCTCGACGCCAGCGACTACCTCGGGCGCCTGGCCATCGGCCGTGTGGTGAACGGCTCGCTGCACAGGGGCGAGCAGGTGGCGCTGTGCGAGGAGGACGAGGGCCAGTCCCCGCTCAAGCGCAAGCTGAGCCAGCTCATGCGCTTCTCGGGGATCGGCCGCGAGGAGGCCGACACCATCTCCGCCGGTGATCTCTTCATCGTCGCCGGATTCCCCGAGGTCGAGATCGGCGACACGCTCGCCGACGCGGCTGCGCCTGTCGCCCTGCCGCGGCTCACCGTCGACCAACCCGTGCTGCGGATGACCTTCGGCGTGAACACCTCCCCGCTGGCCGGCAAGGAGGGGAGGTACCTCACCTCGCGGCATCTCCGGGAACGTCTCGACCGTGAGGTCCTGGGGAACGTGTCGATCAAGGTCGACCAGACCTCCTCCCCGGACGTGATCGAAGTGGCCGGGCGTGGGGAGCTGCAGTTGGCCGTCCTCATCGAGACGATGCGCCGCGAGGGGTACGAGCTGCAGGTCAGCCGGCCCGAGGTGATCGTCCGCGAGATCGACGGGGCGCGCCACGAGCCCCTCGAACGAGCGGTGATCGACGTCCCCGACGACCACGTCGGCACGGTCACCCAGGCCCTCGCCCCCCGGAAGGGCAAGGTCACCGACCTCCGGCCGGGTGACATCGGCCGCACGATCGTCACCGTCGAGGCCCCGGCACGTGGTCTCATCGGTTTCCGCTCCCAGCTGCTGACCGCCACCCGCGGGACGGCGCTGATGCACCAGCACCACTCCGGCTGGATCCCGTGGGTGGGTGAGCTCCCGACGCGCAAAGGGGGTGCCATGATCGCCGATCGCCTCGGCCAGACCACCGGTTACGCCCTCGACAACCTCCAGCTTCGCGGTGAGCTCTTCGTCGGGCCCGGAGAGGCGGTCTACGAAGGGATGGTCATCGGCGAGAACGCACGCGCCGACGACATGCAGGTCAACGTGGTGCGCGAGAAGCAGAAGACCAACATCCGTACCCACGCCGCCGACGACGCCATCAAGCTGACGCCGCCACGGGAGGTCACCCTCGAGACGGCGATCGAGTTCATCGCCGACGACGAGCTCGTCGAGGTGACACCGGCCAGCCTGCGGCTCCGGAAGCGGGCCCTGAAGGAGTCGGACCGGCGGCGCCTGAAGAAGTGACGCCTCGGCCGAAGAGGCCGGGCATCACGCCGTCCGGCGACGGGACTGGGCCAGCTCCACGGCCTGATCGATCGCGGCGTCGATGTCGCCGTCGTGGAGGATGGCTCGGGTGGGACGGCCACCGCTGCGCGCCGCCAGTTCCGCCTCGGCACGGACCCGGTCGGGGTCATGGAGGCGGGAGGGCACGTCGATGAGGAGGCGTCCGATCATGATCCCCGAGACGGTGTCGCGATCGCCCAGCCAACGCCCGTGGTGGTATTGCACGGGTCCGGCGAAGAGCGATCCCCGCTCGACCCGGAAGGGAGGCAGCGCGCGGCCGTCGCGTTCGAGGCGTCGGATCACCCCGACGAGCACGTGGTGCTGAGCCCGTGTCCGTTGATCGCGCCATGCCGCCACCTCATCGGCACTGAGCGGTTCGCTGGCCCGGGCCAGCATGGCCAGGGCGGGCTCGTAGGTGCGGCGGTGCTTCCCCGATCGGGTGCGGCGGATGGCGCGGGGCCCGGCGCGTTGGCGGGGGATGCCCGCCAAGGAGGGGTGGTCGAGCCACCGCGCCGCCTCGGCTCCGGCCCGTCGGGTCTCATCGAGCAGCAGGTCGGCCACCGGTGCCTTCATGTGCTCCTTGGCGTCACGAGCTCCGCGGGCGATCGCGGTCAGCGCCGGCGACGAGCACCTGGTTCTCGTCCACGTCGTAGGCCCGGCTCGGGGTGGCGCAGACGAACAGGCCCTCGTCGCCGAAGCTCGACGCCCGTGCCGACATCGTCTCGCTCCACAGGACAGGTCCCCGGAGCTCGCCGACACATCGTTCGTGGTGGCTCTGGGTCGACGTAGCGAGGCGCGGGCGGTCGACGGCATCGTGCTCAGCAAGCGCGCAGCCTCGGGGCTGCGGGCCGTGGCGCTCCCGACGAACTGCGACGTGGCGATACGGCTGAGTCCCACCAGAGCGGCGACGGTGCTGATGACGTCGAAGGGCCGAGCCAGACGGTCGTACAACTCGCGGAACTCGGCGTCCACCACGGGTCCGTCGGCGCCGTCGGTCATCCTCAGATCGCCAGATCCACACCGAGCACGTCGCGGATCGTGCGCTGGGCCTCGAGGCGCTCGGGTTCGTCGAAGTCCGCCGCGACGCTGCGGTACAGCGTGGTGGCCCGCCGGTCCTCCATGCCCTCGAACTGGGGCAGGAAGTAGGCGTAGAACACCTCGTACAGCAACCGCGACTCGGTGGGCCCGTCCTTGGCTCGGCGCGCCGCGTACTTGGCGGCATCGAGGTAGACGGCGGGACCGAGGTCGGTGAACTGGCGCAGGTTCAACAGCTTGCTCACGATGGCTCCCGGTCCCTGGAGCAGCTTCACGTAGGCCTCGTCGGACGGCGTGCCCACCTCGATGAACGCGAATCGGCGCATCGAGCGCGTAGCTCATGTCGAACAGCAGGTTCTTGTCGAAGACGTTCATGGTGGCGATGATCCGCCAGTTCGCCGGAACCCGGATCATGTCGGTCTTCTCTGGTGCCTCGACCCCGGCCGGAACCAGCGAGATCGGATCGGAGCTCCCTTTGCGCTTGAACGGCAGAACGACCGCAGAGCCGGACAACACGGTGAAGAGCTGCCCGAAGGCGCGGTCGAAGTTCGAGCGGTTCAGCTCGTCGATGACCAACCATCGCCCGGCCTGGATGGCATCGATGAACAACCCTGGCCGGTAGATGAGCCCGTCCGGGGTCGGTTGCAGGCCGCCGATCGTCTCGAACGTGGTCCACTCGCTGGTGGCCGTGGTGGGGAGGTAGCCGGTGCAGAACATCGCCCTGCGGGCCACCTCGGCCGCCATGTAGGCCAGCGTCGTCTTGCCGGTTCCCGGCGGGCCGGTGAGGATCACGTGCTTGCCCGAGTCGATGGCGGCGACCAACTGGTCCAGGACGTAGTCGGGGAGCACCATCCCCTCGTCGTCTGCGGCACGTTGGAGTTCTTCGGCGGTGAACGCGATCATCGCCTTACCCTTCGGTCGTGTTGGGGTCCCGGTTGAGCGCGGGATGCGCGAGACCCGCCGTCGTCGGGCGGCTCTCGAGCAGTTCGGCCAGGGCCAGGTAGGCCGACTCGCCGACGAGGGCCTCGATGTCGGTTCGGCAGGCCACGTACACGGGTTCGTGTCCGACGAACGCCTGGGGGTCCTCGGTGCACCACCAGTGGAAGTCGTCGCCACCCGGCCCCCAGTCCCGCCGCTTCCACTCGCGGAGCATGTAGGTGAGGTGGTCGTTGTCATCGCGATGGAAGTCGAGGCGGACCGGGACCTGCCAGCACACCTCGGGCTTCCAGTCGATGTAGCTCTCGTCGCGGGCGACGGCGGCATGATGGAGCGCACAGCCGGCGCCGGTGCCGAAGCCCGGCCGGTTCAGGAAGATGCAGGCGCCATCGTGCATCCGGGTCTGCCAGACGCCGTCGTCGTTCTTGACCACCGGGCCGCCCATCGAGTCCGCTTCGGCCTTGAACTGCCAGTCGGTGGCGTCGAGTTGTGCGGCTCGCCGCAGGGTGGTCTTGCGGTCCTTCTTGTCGATGAAGTGCGCCCCCCAGCTGCAACACCCCAGCTCGAGCTCGGGCGCAGGCTCTTCGCCGATACCCGGACATCCTGCGCCGTAGATGCAGGTCCAGTTGCTGAGAAGGAAGGTGGCGTCGAAGGTGTAGGTGGCGCCGTCATGATCGAACGACAGCCACTCGTGCACGTCGCGAGCGGCGACGACGGGAATCGACACGGGCGTGCGGGCCAACGGAGCACCTGACGGTCGTGGGGCAGCGGGGTGCGCAGGATACCGGTCCGATCGGGCAGGATGAGGACGTGGCCGGCGAGTTCGACGAGATCCGGGGGCGCCTCGACGCCATCGCCGAGGAGCTGGCCGATCTGGCCATCGAACGCCTCCGGGCCTCGATCGATGCGGGAGGGCATGAGCTGCCCGTGGACGAGAAGCGCCTCACCCGTGCCCGGCGGGCGGTCGAGAAGGCCGCCAACATCCTGCGAGAGCCCGACGACAGCGCCTACGACGTCTGACCGTTCGCGTTGAGGCGATCGACGAGCCGGCGCAGTCCGGCGAAGCTGCGACGGTCGAAGCCGAAACCGATCCGGGGGAGCTGGGGCACGTCGTCGTCGTCGATCTCGTTCGTGGAGGCCTCGACGACGGCGATGGGATCGCCGCTGATGATGGCCCCGAACTCCTCGTTGAGCGCGGCCAGTTCCGAGGGGTCGGGCTCCTCGTGCATGCGGATCACGAGCTGCCGGCCGACGAAGCGCATGGAGTGGTAGCGGGAGTAGAAGTGGCAGATCTCTCGGACGGCGTCTTCGGTGGTGGCGCACACCTTCACGAAGCGCATGTCGTCCGGTGAGATCAGCGAGCGGCCGGCCAGCTCGGTCTCGGTGAAGCGCACCCAGCTGTGCCAATAGGTCGATCCCTCGGGCTCGATCAGCACCACGGGGCACAGCGCCGATCGGCCGGTCTGCATCAGGGTGAAGAGCTCGAAGGCCTCGTCGAGGGTTCCGAACCCGCCGGGGAGCAGCGCGAAGGCCGATGACTCCTTCATGAAGGTCAACTTCCGGGTGAAGAAGTAGCGGTAGTTGACGAGCTTGGGGTCGCCGGCGAGGATCGCCGTGGCCTCCTGCTCGAAGGGCAGCACGATGTTCACCCCGAAGGCGGCGTCCACCCCCGCACCCTCGATGCCCGCCTCCATGATCCCGGGGCCGGCACCGGTGATGACCATCCAGTCCTCCTCGGCCATGCGCCCGACCGAGATCGCGGGCCGCCCGGTAGGCCGGATCGTCGACCCGGGTGCGGGCCGACCCGAAGATGGAGACCTTGCGCTCGAGGCGGTACGGCTCGAACACGCCGAACGCGTAGCGCAGCTCCTTCAGGGCCGAGTTCGACGAGCTTGAGGTCGCCCCGGTCCGCGCCTCGCGCCCGAGTCGGACGGCGGACACCAGCATCTCGAACACCAGGTCGGCGTCGCCGTCGATGCGGGCTGCCTCGAGCAGTCCGAGGATGCGAGTGTCGAGATCGGCGTCGCCCGTGCGGTATCTCGGCGACCGACTGGGGCTCATCCCCGGCGCTCAGCCCACACCGGCGGCGACGCGGCCCGTAGAGCGTGGTGCGCTGCTCGAGGGTGCGACCGAGGGGTTCGACCAGGCCCGGAAGTCGCTCGTCGACCATGCCTTGGCCGTGGATCGGCGCCGGCCGCCCGCGAGATGTTCTCGTCCATCAGCGTGCCGCCCGACGTCGTTGGCACCGGCTCTGCAGCAGTCTGGCGACGCCCTCGCGGCCCAGCTTCACCCAGGAGGCCTGGATGTTGTCGATGGGCCGTCGGTAGGCGATCCGCGGCGACGGCGTGCATCAGCAGCGTCTCGCGGAAGGTCGGGCCCCGGCGCGCCTTGTGCTGGAGGTAGAGCGGGGCGGCCATGTGGACGAACGGCAGCGGCACGAACTCGGTGAAACCGCCCGTCTCGATCTGGAGGTCCCGGGTGCGCACGATGTGGCGGGCCCAGTGCGCGCGGCCGCTCGACGGCGCCGAACATGATGGTGACGTTGGAGCGCAGGCCCGACCGCGTGGGCGGTGCGGTGGGCGTCGAGCCACTCTTCGGTGTTCGACCTTGTCCGGGCAGAGCACCGCGCGGACCTCGTCGTCGAGGATCTCCGCCGCGGTGCCGGGAAGCGTCTTGCAGGCCGGCATCCATGAGCCGCCTCAGGTACTCGGCCAGCGGTTCGCCGAGCCGCTTGGCCCCTTCGGTGACCTCGAGGGCGGTGAACCCGTGGATGTGCAGCTCCGGCGCCAGCTTCGTGCACGGCCCGGGCGACGTCGATGTAGTAGTCGCCGTCGAAGTCGGGGTGGATGCCGCCCTGGAGGCAGACCTCGGTGGCCCCCAGGTCGACGGCCTCGACGGCGCGCGGTCTGCGATGTCGTCGAGCGTCAGCAGGTAGGGCGTGCCCCGCAGGTTGAGCGACAGCGGGCCCTTGGAGAAGCCGCAGAACTGGCACTTGAAGGTGCAGACGTTGGTGTAGTTGATGTTGCGGTTGTGGACGTACGTGACGGCGTCGCCGACCGCGTCGCCGCGCAGCTCGTCGGCGACCTCGGCGACGGCCGCCACCTCGGGGCCGCGGGCGGAGAACAGGGTCACGATCTCGTCGATGCCGGCTCGTTGCCCGCCGAGCACGCCGTCGAGGACCTCGCGCGACGGCCCCTGTGGCTCGACCGGCGTCGGCGTCGGGGACCAGGATCGGTGGTCGATTCGACGTTCCGGCGTACCAGGCCGTGGACCGGCGCCGATGTGCAGCGACCTCGACGCCGTCGTCGACCTGTTCCGGGGCCGCAGGAGTCGAGCCTTCTGCGACGAGCACCGCCCAGGGTCGTCGCGTCCCAGGCCCTCGGCGTCGCTGCGGTCCATGACCGGGAACCGCAGCGCCGGGTCGAGCCAGCGATCGGGGTCGCGGACGAACACGGGATAGACGGTGAGCCGCGGGGCGAGCGGTGGACCCTTCGGCTTCGGTGACGGCTCGCAGGCGGTCGAGCGCGGGCCACGGCCGCTCGGGGTTGACGTGATCGGCGGTGACCGGGGAGACGCCGCCCCAGTCGTCGATGCCGGCGTCGAGGAGCACGCCGAAGTCGTCGGACAGGTTCGGTGGCGCCTGGAGGTGGACGTCGGGGGGCAGGATCAGGCGGGCCAGCGCGATGGCCTCGAGGTAGACCTCGGGCGGGCACGGTCGGGCGGCGTGCATGGCGGTGCCCGCCTTGGGCAGGAAGTTCTGGACGATGACCTCTTGCACGTGGCCGTGGCGACGGTGGAGGCCGGCGATGGCCTCGAGCGCGGCGATGCGGTCGTCCCGATCCTCGCCGATGCCGACCAGGATCCCGGTGGTGAACGGGATGGCCAGCTCGCCGGCCGCCTCGAGGGTGGCGAGGCGACGCTGGGGCGTCTTGTCGGGCGCTCCCCGGTGGCAGTCGAGGTCGGCGCGCAGGGACTCGATCATCATCCCCTGCGACGGGCGAGACCGATCGGAGCGTGGCCAGTTCGTCGCGCGTGAGCGCCCCGGCGTTGGCGTGGGGAAGCAGGCCGGTCTCGTCGAGGACCAGCTGCGCACATGGCGGCCAGGTAGTCGACGGTCGATCGCGTAGCCCGTGCTCCTCGAGCCACTGCGCCGCCACCGGGTAGCGCAACTCGGGCCGCTCGCCGAGGGTGAACAGCGCTTCGTGGCAGCCGACCGCGGGCCCCGGCCCGGGCGATCGCCAGCACCTGGTCGGGAGCCAGGTACGGGGCGTCGAGGCGGGCCGGAGGTTGGGCGAAGGTGCAGTACCCGCACTTGTCTCGACACAGCATCGTGAGGGGGATGAACACCTTGGGCGAGTACGTGACCCGGTTGCCGTGGGCGGCATCGCGTACCGCTCGGGCTTCGGCCAGAAGCTCTTCCCGCGGCACGTCGAAGGCCACAGACATGCCGGCACCCTACTGCCCAGGACTGCCCGCTCCGCTGCCACGGGGGGCGTGACGAGACCGGTAGGGTCCGGTCATCATCCCGCCCCGAGGATTCCCTCGCCGCCCGCTCCGCGCCGTCGCCGCGGCTGCGTTCTCGCTGCTCGCCGTCGTCGGCTGCTCGGCGACGCCGTCGGCCTCACGAGGGAACACGGAGCTTCCGGCCGAGGCGCCGCCCCGAGTCGCCAGCCTCGACCTGGCGGGTGCGCCCCCCGCCCCCGCGGCGATGCTGGCCGAGGACGACGGCACCTTGCTGGTGGGTGACCGTGTCACCGGTCGCATCATCCGGCTGGACCCCGTCGGCAGCCGGGCGCCGGAAGAGGTCGACGGGATCGACGTGATCGGCCGGATCGACGATCAGCGAGGACTCCTCGGCCTCGCCCGCACGCCCGACGGCCGTCTCTTCGCCTCGTGGACCCGCCCGGACGACGCACGTCTGGTGGTGGGGGAGGTCGACGGCGTCGGCGACCCTCGTGTCGTCTGGGAAGGTCCGGTGTCGGCCGATGCCGCCAACGGCGGTCGGCTCGTGGTGAGCGACGGCTCCCTCGTGGTTGGCGTCGGGGACCTCCTTGCCGATCGTGGCCTCGGCGACGACACGGACGTTCCGAACAGGAAGCTCCTGGCCCTCGACCCCGACGGCGTCGCGTCCCAACGCCCCCGGATCCTCTCGAGCGGCTGGAACAACCCGTTCGCGCTCGCCGTCGACGCCGACGACGTGGTCTGGGTGGCCGACAACACCGGGGGAGACGGACCCGAGCGTCTCGGTCGTGGCGACCGACCTGCCGAGGAGGCCCGGCCTCTCGGCGGTCCCGGCCCGGGGGAGCGCGCTCCGTCGGGGCTCGTGGCTCTCGACGGGCGCTTCGCGCTCTGCGGCTACCTCACGGGTCAGGTCGAGGAGGTCGGTCTCGACACCGGTGCGGGCGCCGCTCCCGTGCTCGCCCGACCGTGTCGAACCGGGGTGGTGCGGTTGGCCGATGGTCGGCTGGCGATGGGAACCGACGCAGGCGTGCGGGTGACGGTCGAGCCGGTCGTCTGAGCGGTGATGGTCAGGCGACGCGGCCGGCGGCGGAGAGGAGCAGATCGCGCACCCGGTGCACGTTCTGCTCGAACGCCGCGAACGCGGCCTCCTGGGTGACCGGGGGGTGGTCCGGATCGTCGGGAACCCCCACGTCACGGTCGGTGACGAGACCCAGACCGGCGTAGGGGATGCCGGCCTCGGCCGCGAGGGTCGCCTCCGGGTGTTGAGTCATGTTCACCAGCTGCCAACCCTGTTCGGCCATCCAGGCCGACTCGGCGCGGGTCGAGAACCGCGGTCCGTTCACCACGACGACGGTGCCGCCGTCGCGCACCGTCATTCCCAGCTCACCGCTCGCCTCCACGAGGACCCGGCGCAGGCCGGCGTCATAGGGATCGGCCAGAGAGACGTGCCGGGGGCCGTCGTGGAAGTGGTCGTGGAACGTGTCGCCGCGTCCACTGGTGCGATCGACGAACTGATCGACGATCACGAGATCTCCCGGCCCCAGGTCGGGCTGCAGCGAACCGCAGGCGAACGGGCCGAAGAGCGCTCGCACGCCGAGCTGACGCATCGCGTCGACGTTGGCGCGGTAGTTGACCCGGTGGGGCGGCCACTCGTGGCCGGCGCCGTGGCGGGCCAGGAACGCCACCCGGCAACCGTCGTGCGTCCCGATCGTCACCGGCGACGATGGTGGGCCCCAGTGCGTCGTGAGGTCGATCTGCCGCGCGCGTCCTCGAGCACGTGTGTGAGCCCGGATCCGCCGATCACCCCGACATCGGCGGACCATGTCGTGGTGTGGGGTTCAGGGCGGACAGGGACGTTCATCGGAGCTCCTCTGGGGCCGCGCCGCGATTCGGCGGCGGGGTGGACGTCGTCGTCTGGTCGCGCAGCTGCGCCCGCATGTCCTTGACGGCGCGCAACGTGCCGCCGACCGTACCGGTCACCTTCGACCGCCCCGATCGTGCCCTGTAGCGCACGGGTCGCTCCTCTATCCGCCAGCCCGCGGCTGCGGCGCGCAGGACCATCTCGAGTGGCCAACCCGAGCGCCGGTCGGTCAGCCCGAGGTCGAGCAGCGGTTCGCGACGGGCCACCCGCATGGGCCCGAGGTCGCGCAGTGCGACACCGGTGCGCCGACCGATCTGGTGAGCCAGGTAGTGGTTGGCGAGACGGGCGTGGAGGGGCCAGGAACCCCGATCGGGCCGACGCGCACCGAGCACCAGGTCGGCGCGACCCGTGCGCACCGGGTGGACGAGCGGTCCGAGGTCCCGGGGATCGAGCGAGCCGTCGCAGTCCATGAAGGCCACGAGTTCGGCGCTCGCCGTGGTGAGGCCGCGGAAGCAGGCCGCGCCGAAGCCGCGCTGTGCTTCGGCGACGACCGTCGCGCCGTGGGCCGCGCGCGATGTTGCCGGAGCCGTCGGTCGAGCCGTTGTCGACCACGATGGCCCGGCATCCCGGTGGGAGCCGTTCGAGGACCCAGGGGATGGCAGCGGCCTCGTCGAGAACCGGGAGCACGACGTCGATCATGGCTGCGTCGCAGTCGCATCTCGGCCGGCCATCACCCTGGCGACGACGCGAGCGGTGGCCGTCGCGGGGGCGAGGCGTCCGATCTCGACGGCATCGGCCATCGTGTCCATGTCGCGCAGGACGGGGAGGGACGCGACCCTCAGGCCCAGCTCGCGGAGGCGTCGTCGCTGGTGTCGTCCCGTGTCGGGTCGGCTCATGGGGACGTCGTCGAAGGCGCCCGGATGCGGACGGTGCAGGCCGACCGCCCACCAACCGCCGTCCTCGGCATCGCCGAGCACCGCGTCGGGTGGTCGTGGACCGTCGAGCAGTGCAGCGAGGCAGCGGTCGAGGAGTGGGCCGGTGACCTGCGGGGTGTCCATGCCGATCTGCAGACCTGGTCCTCCGACTGCGCCCCACGCCGCAGCCAGGCGCTCCCCGAGCGATCCCGGCACCTGTGCGACGATCTCCACACCTTCGGGGATCCAGTCACCCGGTTCGCCGTCGAGGGCCAGGACGGTGCGTCCAGCCCCACAGGCGACGACCGCGGCCAGCGTGTCGTGCAGTGCCGCACCCGCTACCTCTGCCGCCTGAGCGGGTGTGCACGGTGGGCACAGTCGGGTCTTCACCCGCCCGGGAACCGGCGTCTTGGCCATCACCAGGACATGGGTCGACATGGTGCGAACGTATCCATCTCGTGGCGATCCGTGAACACGACGGTCATTACGGTTTCCGAAACTGCCCGTCGGCGACGTCGGAGGACCCAGGTCCTCTGCTTGCATGGTCGCCGTCGCCGGGAGTTCCCAGCGCGGCGGAGACCTCCATGCCTGTGACCCTCAGCCCATCAGGAACCGTGCGGGCCGCCCGGACGGACGCCTCGTTCGAGCGGGGACCCGCGTGACCGGCGGTTCCCCCGGTGTGGCGGCGACCGGCACCGACGGCAGGGGAGCCGGGCGCAGCCCGTCACCGTCGCGTCGAGTGACCGGCCTGGCCCTCGGCGCATGGCTCGGGTTGCTCGTCGTGGCGCGGGTCTGGGGCTTGCGCGTGGTGGCCGACGCCCCGGAGCCGATCTTCGTCGACGCCGTGCCCTTCTACGGGCTGTGGGAGCCACTGATCACGTGGCGCTGGGGCCTGGCGGTGCTCGTGGCCCTCGGCGGCGTGGCGTTCCTGCCGCGCATGCTGCGGCTGCGCACATGGGGGAGTGTCCTGGGCGTCGTCGCCGTCGCTGCCGCGCTGTGGACCTTGGCGCTGGCCTTCGTCGAACCCTCGGCGATCGCGTGGCGCAACATCTACGGCGACTACGGGCAGTACCTGCCTCTTGTCGACGCCGCCGGCCCAGGTGGTTTCCTCCGCGACTACGTCGCCTCCCAGCCCACCCTCCCGACGCACCTCTCGGCGCACCCACCCGGGATGATGGTGCTCTTGTGGGCCCTCGCTCGGGTCGGGCTCGAGGGGATGGCCGTCGATGCGGGCCTCGCCGTGCTCGCGGTCTCCGTCTCCTCCGTCGCCGTGCTCGTCGCGTTGCGCGACCTCGGCGGGGAGGATCGGGCTCGCCGTGCCGCACCGTTCGTCGTCCTGGCCCCTGCGGCGATCTGGCACACCAACGCTGATGTGGTGTTCGGCGCATTCGCCCTCGGGGGCGTGTGCCTGTTCGTCCTCGCCTCGTCGCGGCACGGCCGTCGGGGGGACGTGCTCGCCGCAGGTGCCGGGGTGCTTCTCGCCGCCGGCGCCTTCATGAGCTACGGCCTCGTCCTCTTCGCCGTGCCGGTGCTCGTCCTCGCGGTCGGTCGCCGTCGGCTCCGACCGCTGCTGATCGCCGCCGCTGCGGTCTTCGGAATCGTTCTGGTCGCGCTGGCCTGGGGGTTCTGGTGGCTCGGAGGCCTCGAGGCGACGAAGGTGGCCTACGACGGGAACCTGGCCCGGGTACGCCCCTACGGCTACTTCCTCCTGGCCAACCTCGCCGTCCTCGCCGCCGCTCTCGGCCCGGCCACCGCCGTCGCCCTGACCCGCCTCCGCGACCGGGCCACCTGGCTGTTGGTGGGTGGAGGTCTCGGCGCCATCGCGCTGGCCGACGTGAGCGGGATGTCGTTGGCGGAGACGGAGCGGATCTGGCAACCGTTCATGCCTCTCGTTCTCCTCGCCGGGGCCGCGCTCGTGCCTGTCGGCGCGCTCGAGCGCATCCGTCCCTGGCTGGCGGCCCAGGCGGTCGTCGCTCTGGGGCTCGTCGCGGTCCTACGGTCTCCCTGGTGAGGAAGCGATGAGGGTCCTGGTCACGGGTGGTCTCGGCTTCATCGGGAGTCACGTCGTCGACGAGCTGCTCGCCGGCGGCGCTGACGTCGTCGTCCTCGACTCGCTCGATCCCAGCGCCCACTCGGGTATGCCCGGGTACGCCGACCCTCGTGCCGACGTCCGCGTGGCCAGGCTCGACGACGAGGACGCGGTCCGCGGCGCGGTCGATGGTGTCGACGCCGTCTGTCACCAGGCTGCTCGGGTCGGGCTCGGTGTCGACTTCGACGACGTCGAGGACTACGTGCACGACAACGATGCCGGAACGGCTTCGCTCCTGCGGGCGCTGCACCGCCGTGACTTCCGCGGACGCCTCGTCGTCGCATCCTCGATGGTGGTGTACGGCGAGGGTCGGTATCGCTGCCGCGAGCACGGCGACGTCCGGCCGGCGCCGCGAACCGCCGCCGCGCTCACGGCCGGCGACTTCGAACCGCCCTGCCCTGTGTGCGGCGCCCCTCTCGAATGGGCGGGGATCCCCGAGTCGGCCGTCCTCGATCCGCGCAACGTGTACGCCGCGACGAAACTCCACACCGAGCACCTCGCAACGGTGTTCGGGCGCGAGTCGGGCGCTTCGGTCTGCTCTCTGCGCTACCACAACGTCTACGGACCCCGGATGCCCCAGGGCAGCCCCTATGCGGGGGTGGCCAGCATCTTTCGCAGCGCCCTCGAAGCCGGTCGGGCGCCACGCGTCTTCGAGGACGGCGGTCAGATGCGCGACTTCGTCCATGTCGACGACGTGGCCAGAGCCAACGTCGCCGCCCTCGGGGCATCGTGGGCGGGAGCGCTCAACATCGCGTCGGGTTCGCCGCACACCGTGCTGGAGATGGCCGAGGCGGTCAGCAACGGATTCGGCGAGAAGGCCCCCCGCCCACTCGTCACCGGCGAGTTCCGCCTCGGCGACGTCCGCCACGTGGTGGCGTCCTCGGAGCTCGCCACGGAGATCCTGGGCGTCGAGGCGACCGTCGGATTCGCCGAAGGGATGGCGGCGTTCGCCACGGCACCGCTGCGCTCCCCGCCGGCGCGCCGGAGCCCCAGGGGGTCAACGCGGCCGGCTGATGCGGTCAGCCGAGACCGGCGGCCGCGGCGGCGTCGACCAGCCACACGACACGATCGGCGCGGATGCGGGATGCGGGCGCCGTCGGATCGTCGGCGGCCACCCGAGCCAGCGCCTCGGCCTTCTCCGTCCCGGAAACGGTGACCAGAACCAGACGGGATCGGGCGATGCCTTCGAAGGTGAGCGTCATGCGGGGATGGGGGTTGTGGCCCAGTGGGTCCTCGTTGAGCGTCACCAAGCGTCCGGCGTCGGCCTCGACCGCCGCGGACTGGGGGAACAGCGAGGCGGTGTGGCCGTCCGGTCCCAGTCCGAGGTGGACGAGGTCGAACTGGCCGAGTTGGCCGACTCGCAGTTGGTAGGGCTCCGCGCCCTCGTCGCAGCGCATCGGCCACGTGGCATTGGCGGCGCCGACGCGGTCGAGCAGGGCTTCACGAGCCAGCCGGTAGTTCGAGTCGACGTCGTCGAGGGGGACGCAGCGCTCGTCGCCCCAGTAGACGTCGACCTGCCACCAGTCGATCGTGTCGGCGCCCACCGATGCGAGACGTTCGTAGCAGCTCCGAGCAGTGCCGCCTCCCGAGAGGGCGAGCGAGAACCCTGATCGCCGGTCGGGTCGCGAACGCCTCGACCACGTGGTCGCGAACGCTTCGGCCACATCGTCGACGACGACGACCTCGCCGATCATGCGAGGGTCGCCGCTTTGGCCTCGAGCGACTCGAGCAGATCGTCGAACGAGGCCGAGAACGACGCCACGCCCTGATCCTCGAGCACCGTGGTGACCTCGGCGAGTCGACACGCCGGCCTCGGCGAGGCGACCGAGCACCTCGTGGGCCCCTGCGGGATCTGCATCGACGGTCCTGGCGAGGGTGCCGTGGTCGTCGAAGTCGGCCAGGGTGCCCTCCGGCATGGTGTTGACCGTGTCCGGCCCGATGAGGGTGTCCACGTACAACGTGTCGGAGTAGGCCTCGTTCTTGGTGGAGGTCGACGCCCAGAGCGGCCGCTGCACCCGTGCTCCACGGGCACTCGAGCGCGTCCCAGCGCGGCCCGGAGAACGTCTCGGTGAACGCCTCGTAGGCGACCTGGGCGTTCGCGACGGCGACCTTGCCCCGCAGGTCGAGCGCCTCCGGCGTTGCGATGGCGTCGAGGCGGGCATCGGCCTCACCGTCCACCCGGCTCACGAAGAACGACGCCACGGACGACACCTTCGACAGGTCGCCGTCGTTGGCCTCGAGGCCCGCGAGATAGGCCTCCATGACCTCGCGGTAGCGCTCGACGGAGAAGAGCAGGGTCACGTTGACGCTGCGGCCCTCGGCGATCATCTGGCGGATGGCCGGGAGGCCTTCCGCAGTGCCGGGGATCTTGACGTAGAGGTTCGGCTGATCGATGAGGGTGTTCAGGTGGCGGGCGGCAGCGAGGGTGCCCTCGGTGTCGCGGGCGAGGAGGGGTGACACCTCGACGGACACGTAGCCGTCGAGGCCGTCGCTGGCATCGTGGACCGGTCGGAGGAGCGTCAGCGCACCTCGGATGTCGTCGACGACCATCTCCCAGTAGGCCTCGAGCACCGTGGCCCCGCCGGCGACGAGGCTACGGAACTGCTCGTCGTACACGTCGCCACCCGAGATCGCCTTCTGGAAGATCGTCGGGTTCGACGTCATCCCCCGAACCCCGTGATCGATCCAGCGCTGCATCTCGCCGTTCGCGATCCAGTCGCGGCGCATGTTGTCGAGCCACGGACTCTGGCCGTGTTCGGCGTAGAGGTCGGACAGTCGGCTCATCTGTGCTCCTGGCGGGTGCGGGCATCGACTTCGTCGGGTCGACGGCGGCGGGTTGAGGCCGAGCGTAGGGCGGGGAGGGGCCCGGGTGGCAGGGCAGGAGTGCTCAGGCCACGACGAGCCGGGCGCGAGCGACCACGTTGTCCACGGTGATCCCGAAGCGCTCGAGGACCTCTGAGCCGGGAGCGCTGGCCCCGAAGTGGTCGATACCGACGGATGCGTCGGCCCACGACGACCAGCCGAAGGTGGACCCGGCCTCGACCGAGATCCTCGGCACGTCGACGCCCATCACCGTCGCCCGGTACTCGTCGTCCTGTTCGGCGAAGAGCTCCCAGCTCGGCATCGAGACGACGCGGGCCGCCAGGCCCTCGGCGGCCAGTTGGTCTGCGGCGGCGACACAGAGCTGGACCTCCGATCCGGTGCCGATGAGGACGACGTCGGGGTCCTCGTGCGCTGCGCCGAGCACGTAGGCGCCCCGTGCGAGGTCCTCGTAGGCGGTGGTCCCGTCGAGCACGGGAAGGTTCTGCCTGCTCAACACGAGCGCCGTAGGGCCACCTCGTTCGATGGCGACACGCCACGCCGAAGCAGTCTCGTTGGCATCGGCCGGTCGGATGACCCGGAGGTTCGGCATCGCCCTCAGCGAGGCGAGGTGCTCGATCGGCTGGTGGGTGGGTCCGTCCTCGCCGAGGCCCACGGAGTCGTGGGTCCAGGAGTAGACGACCTTCAGCTCGGCTGAGGGCGGCCAAGCGGACGGACGGGCGCATGTAGTCGGAGAACACGAAGAAGGTCCCGCCGAAGGGGAGGACCCCCCCGTGGGCGGCCATCCCGTTCATGATGCCGCCCATCGCGTGCTCACGGATGCCGAAGTGGATCTGACGCCCTCCCCGGTCGCTCACCGAGAACGCGGTGCCGTCGGTGATCTCGACCCCGGTGTTGCCCGTGAGGTCGGCGCCGCCACCGATGAGCCCCGGGACCACCGGGAGGAGGGCGTTGAGGACCTTCTTCCCGGCGTTGCGCGTCGCCACCTTCTCGCCCACCTCCCAGGAGGGGAGGGCTTCCTGCCAGCCCGGCAGCCCAGTGGCGTCGAGGGCGGCGTCGAGCTCGGCGCGGTCCTCGGTCCAACCGGCGTGCACCTGCTCCCACGCGAGTCGGGCGTCACGCCCGCGCTCGCCGGCGTCACGCATGTGGCCGAGGACGTCGTCGGGCACCCAGAAGGGCTCGTCGGGCATCCCCATGACCTTCTTGGTCGCACTGATCTCGTCGGTGCCCAGCGGACTCCCGTGCGCGGCGGCCGTGTCGGTGAACTTGGGCGACGGGTAGCCGATGTGGCTACGCAGCACGACCATCGACGGTCGGTCGTCGACGTCCATCGCCCGGCGCAGCGCCGCCTCGAGGGCATCGACGTCCTCAGCGATCTCACCGACGTTCTCCACGTGCCACCCGTAGGCCGCGAAGCGGGCGGGCGCATCGTCGCTCAGCGCCAGCTCGGTGGGACCGTCGATCGAGATGTGGTTGTCGTCGTAGACCATCACGAGCTTGCCCAGGCCGAGGTGCCCGGCCAGCGACGCAGCCTCGTGGCTGAGGCCCTCCTCGAGGTCGCCGTCCCCACAGAAGGCGAAGGTGTGATGGTCGAACAGCTGCGGGCCGAACCGGGCCCGCAGCCAGTGCTCGGCGAGGGCCAGGCCGACCGCGTTCGCCACACCCTGGCCGAGCGGACCGGTGGTGACCTCGATCCCGGCGGTGTGGTGGACCTCGGGATGCCCCGGTGTCGCCGACATCCACTGCCGGAAGTCCTCGATGTCGTCGAGGGTGAGGCCGTATCCGGTCAGGAAGAGCATGGAGTACTGCAGGATCGATGCGTGGCCGTTGGACAGCACGAAGCGATCGCGGTTCGGCCAGTGGGGGGCCGACGCGTCGTAGCGCATCACACGGGTCCAGAGGGTGTAGGCGAGGGGAGCCAGGGCCATCGCCGTCCCCGGATGGCCGGAGTTCGCCTTCTGCGGGGCGTCCATGGCTAGGCCACGGATGACGTCGATGGTTCGGGCCTGCAGCGCGTGGTCGGTCACGGATCCTCCTCGGCGGACGGGCCGAACACTAGTGGGCCGTCCCCGGGCGCCGATCGGGTCGCCCCCGTCCCACGACGCCTTCGCTCCTCAGGCGAACAGGGCCACGCTGGCCGTGAACCCGTGCACGAAGTTCCGGGTGCCGACAGGTCCGATCTCGCCGGCGCAGAACATCCCGCCGACCGCGGTCGTGCCCAGTGCCTCGCTCACGACGGACGCATCGTGATCGGCCTCGCCGAAGAACCGTGACCCGCGTCCGTTGCAGGTGAAGACCAGCGCGCCCGAGGCTCGGTGGTCGTCGAGGAGCAGGCGCAGGTCGGCGTCGGCCGACGTCGCATCGCGGACCTGCAACTGGACCGTGTCACCGATGCTGATCTGGTCACCGATCGCCACTGCGCCGGTGGACGGATCCGCGCCGAGGACGTTGCGGACGAGGAAGTCGCCGCGTTCGAAGTCGACCCGATGCTCGTCGACGACGCGGCCGATGTGGAGCCCGGCGGCGGCCTTCGTCCGGTCCGCCGCAGTGAGACCGTCGACGACCTCGCGGACCCGCTCGAGGGCGGGACGACCGGCGATCTCGTGGATCATCGAGCCTTCAGCCCTCGTCACGGTGAAGGGCTCACCGATGGGCGCGCATCCCTGGCTGACGACGGCGCGGACCGACGATCCCGGTCCGAGGAGGACGCCCACGGCGCCGCGGTCGACGATGTGGTCGTCGACGACGAGGCGGTTGGCGCCGGGGCCGGGCCCGGCGGAGGCCATGCCACCGACGACCTGTACGTCCGGATGGGTGACGGCGAGCCGTTCGAGGAGGGCGTCGACGGGGAACGAGGCCGGGTCGGCGAGCAGGAGCAGGGTGGCAGCGCGGTCGAGGGCGGCTGGCCCGAGCCCCGGGATCGGCAGGGCGTCATCGACGGGAAGGGTGTCGATGACCACGGGCTCCACGTCGCCGACGACGCCGGCCCACAGTGAGACGGCGGCCACCTCCTCGGCCTCTTCGCGACCGCCGAGGACCGACACGGCCGTCGCCGCCAGCAGCGTCCCCGGCCGCAACGTCGTCCGCACGGCGGCGGCGATGTCCTCGAGAGCGCCGACATGGGGCCGGGTGACGAAGAGGACGGCGAGGTCGGGAACGGCGCCTCGGAGCTGGTCGAGGACCTCTCCGACGACCTCCCCCGTGGCATGGGTCGCGAGGGGATGCTCCGACAGTGCGGCGGCGTAGGGCACGGGTACGGTCGGCGCTCAGGCGGGCACAGGAGGCAAGAGTGTGAAGGGCACGACGCTGACCGGCCCCATATCGATCCGACAATGGGCCTCCACCGTGCCGTATTCGGCGAAGGTGAGCTCGGCTCGCACGAGTCGGTAGTTGAACTTGCCCGGCTCGACCTGCAGGGGTTGGACGTTGCGGGCCACCTGTTCGCCGTCGCGGATGTAGGTCACCTCGAGCGCTGCGGACGGCTTGCCGTCCGGAGGGTTGTGCACGATCACGCACAGGTGGGGCTCGATCGTGACGGGTACGGCAGATGCCGCCGCGGCAGAGAACTGGATGCCCGTCAGGTCGATCCGGGTCGAGGGTCCCTCGACCTGACGCAGATCGATGCCTTCGATGAAAAGGGCAGCGAGGATGTTCATGTCGTCCGACACTAGGGGCAGGGCTCGCGCCGTGAGCCGTCGGGGATCGTCGGGATCCAGTCCACCGACGACGCTCGGCGGTGCCCCGACGGCGATGATCGTCCCGGGGTCGCAGGGGGCCCGACCGGTAGGGTGCACGAATGGCCGTGAGCGAGGGAACCATCTCGACCCGTGAGGCCATTCTCGAGGAGGCGCAGCGCTGCTTCGCCGCAGACGGCTACGACGGCACGTCGCTGAACGACATCGCCGAGGCGGTCGGGATCCGACGTTCGAGCGTGCTGCACCACTTCCCGTCGAAGGACGCCATCTACCGTGAGGTCTTCGAGCGTGCCCTGGGCGAGTGGCTGGTCAAGGTCGCGACGGCGACGGCGAGTCCGGTCCAGGGTTGGCCGAAGGTCGACGAGGTCATGACCGCGGGCTTCCAGTTCTTCATGGAGAACGCGGAGTTCGTGCGCATCGTCCGCCGCGAAGCCCTCGACGGCGCCGACCGCCACGGCATCGACCTGGGGGTGTCCCTGCGGCCTCTGTTCGAGCAGGCCGTGGCCTACTTCGAGACGGAGATGGCCGCCGATCGCTTCCGACCCTTCGACGCCGAGCAGCTCCTGCTGACCGGCTACGGGGCACTGCTGAGCTACTTCTCGGACCTCCCCTTCATCGAAGGGCTGTTGGGGCGTGACCCGCTGGCCCCGGATGCGCTCGAACAGCGCCTCGAGCACCTTCGCTCCTTCTTCCGTGCCGCGCTCGAGACCTGATCGCCGCGCCGGCCGAAGGTTCGGCGCGCGCCCGATTCCGAACGGCTCCCACGTAGCCTTGACAGCCGTGTTCGTGCGTGCCCCCCGTCCCACTGCCGTCGTCGCGACGCTGCTCCTTCTCCTCGGACTCGTCGCGGGAGCCGTCGCGACGCCCGTCGGGGCCCAGGAGGACGCTGTCGCACCGACGCCCCTGGTGACGCCGGTGCTGTCGGCGCGTCGGGCGCCTGGCCTGCTGCAGGGCAGCGTCGCCGATCCAGCGCTGGCCCAGCAGCTCGAGGGAACGCTGGACCGCAACCCCGACACGTGGTGTGCCGTGATCGAGGACGCCGGACGGCCCGTCCTCACCGTGAACCCCGACACCCCCCTCGCCCCGGCGTCGCTCACGAAGCTGCTCACGGGGACGGCTCTGCTCGAGCAGTTCGGTCCGGATCACCGGCTGCGCACGACGATGGTCGCCGTCTCCCCGCCGAGCGCGGGCGTCGTCGAGGGTGACCTCTTCCTGATAGGGGGTGGCGATCCGCTCCTGACGACAGCCGGCTACGTCCAGAGCTTCGAGGACCCCGACCAGCCCTACGCCGACGCCAACGCGCTCGTCGACGCCCTCGAGGCGGCGGGAGTCAGGGAGATCCGCGGAGACGTGGTGGGCGACGATTCGCGCTACGACGCCGAGCGCTGGGTGGCCACCTGGCCCACCCGGTACCAGAGCGAACCGTCCATCGGACCGATCAGTGCCTTGTCGATCAACGACGGCTTCTCCGGTTACACCACCTCACCCGAGCGGGCCAACGCCTCACGCCGGGCCGGCGACCCGCCCGCCCTTGCCGCGCAGACCCTGGTGACCCTGCTCGAGGCGCGTGGCATCCAGGTCGGTGGGGGAGGCTCCGCGGGGACCGCACCCGAAGGGGCCACCGAGGTCGCGGGCCTCGACTCGGCGCCCCTGCGGGACATCGTCGGGGAGATGGTCCTCGCCTCGGACAACAACACCGCAGAGATGCTGGTCAAGGAACTGGGCTTGACCACCTCGGGTGTGGGGAGCACGTCGGCTGGTCTGACGGCGATGCGCGAGATCCTCGGGCGGCTCGGCCTGGCCGCGGAGGGCATGGATCTGCGGGACGGCTCCGGTCTCGATCCGGACACGCGCATCACCTGTGACATGGTCCGTGGCGCTCTCGCGCGGTCCGGACGAACCTCGGACCTGACCTCCCAGCTCGCCGTGGGGGGACAGACCGGCACCCTGCGCAAACGGATGGGCGGCTCGCCCACGATCGGGCGCGTCGTCGCCAAGACCGGGACCCTGGACAGCGTGAACGCCCTGGCGGGTTGGGCCGAGACCCTGCCGGGAGCGGCACTGACGTTCGTGGGCATCGGGAACGGTGTCGACTCCCGGGGTACGGGCGCGGCCGACGCGTTCGCCAGTGCCCTGATGACGTACCCCGAAGCGCCACCGCTCGACGTGCTGGGACCGCGCTGAACCGCAAGGCGGCACCGGAACGGTCGGGGCTGATCCGACCGTTCCGGCGAGAGGGTCGTACGGTGGGCCCCGATGCCGCTCCTGCCGATGTTCCCCCTGGGGTCGGTCCTCGTGCCGGGCATGGTCCTCCCGCTGCACGTCTTCGAACCGAGATATCAGCGTCTCGTCGAGGACTGCCTCGCCGGTGAGCCGGAGTTCGGCGTCGTGCTGATCGAGCGCGGGAGCGAGGTCGGCGGTGGCGAGCTCCGCCGTGACGTCGGGACGGTCGCCCGCATCGTGGAGGCGGTCCGGTTCGACGACGGCCGATGGGGTCTCGGTTGCGTCGGGGTGCGTCGCATCCGGATCGAGCACTGGTTGGCCGACGACCCCTACCCGCGGGCCGAGGTCGTCGACTGGGACGACGAGCTCGCCACCGACGCCGCGGCGGACCGCCTGGCGTCGGTCACCGCAACGCTGCGTCGGGTGCTCGCCACCGCGGCGGAACTCGGCGAGCCGGTCGCCCCGGCGACGGTGGAGCTCTCCGACGATCCAGTGCTGGCCAGCTACCAGGCGACGGCCGTTGCCCCGTTCGGGCCGGCGGACATGCACGCGCTCCTCCTCGAGGCCGGCCCGGACGCGAGGCTGGACCGCCTCGGGGCGATGCTCGAGGAAGAGGAGGGCTTTCTCGCTCAGCGACTGGCGATGGCCGGTGAGACGCTGCACCCCGACCCGCCCGACGGCGGCGACGACGACGACTGAGGCGACCGCCGCGGATCGTCGCCGGGTGACCATGGCCTGATGGGTAGGGTTGCCCCCGATCCCGACCGCGACCGATGGAGAGCCGTATTCATGAAATCGGTGCCCGAGATACTCCAGGAGCTCAAAGAGCTCCTCGTGGCGTACGCGAAGCAGGAGACACTCGATCCCCTCCGCAACCTCGGCCGTTTCCTCGGCTACGGCCTCGGTGCCGTCGTTCTGTTCTGCATCGGCACCCTGTTCCTCTCCCTGTCGGCGCTGCGCGCCATGCAGACGTTGACCGGCGACGTGTTCGTCGGCCTCTGGTCATGGGTCCCGTACGTCGTCGTCGTGTTGGGTCTCGTCGCCGTGGCCGCGATCGTCGCCTCGCGGATCGGCAAAGGTGGCCTCGGCACCGCCGTCGACTCCACTCCCGGGAAGGCCCGATGACCACCACACCCATCACCCGAGACGACATCGAGGCCAAGTTCCGCAGTGTCCAGGACGAGGTCGGATCGATGGAGGAGGATGCTCGCGACTACCTGGGGATGGCCGTCGCCGCAGTCGCGGTCACGATCGTGGTCGTGGCGTTCGTGCTCGGCAGCCGCCGTGGCCGCAAGCGCCGAACCGTGGTGGAGATCAGGCGCATCTGATGGCGCTGCTCGACGAAGCCCGCAGGCTCGGCCTGTCACGGGGGGTGTTCGGCGACAGCCGCCCGTGGCTCATCATCGGCGGGCTCGCCTGGGGCATCCGGGCCGTGCAGTGGGCTCGCCGTCCGGTTCCGGACGTGCTGCTGCGGGAGGTGCTCGAGCCGGGGGAGACGCTGGTGATCGAGCACCAGGCCCCGCCGCCGACGCGACGAGAGCGTCGGCGCGACGCCCGGGCGCGGCGGCGACTCGCCCGCGGCGAGTTCCGGGGGACGCTGTAAACGGCACGTACACGGCATCAGAACCGAGTCCTCTGAGCGACGGGCGAGCGAGGCTCCATCGCCGAGGTCCCGGACCGCCGTACGGCCTGCGATCATGGGCCGATGAAGGTGCTGCTGCGCAACCCCCGTCGGGAGGTCGAGGTCGATGGTCCCGTGACCGTCGTGAACCTCCTCGCCCACTTCGACCTCAACCGCGAATCGGTGCTGATCATCAGAGACGGTGAGCTGGTCGCCGGCGATGCCACTCTCGACGACGGCGCCTCCGTCGAGATCCGGCCCGTCATCTCGGGAGGGCTGGCATGAAGTGCGTCACCTGCCGCGGCCCGGCGATCATCGACATCCGCCGCCACAACGCCAATTTCTGCGCGGAGCACTTCCTGGAGCAGTGCCGACGCCAGGTGACGAAGGCCATCGAAGAGTTCGACATGATCGCCCCCGGCGATCGCATCCTCGTCGCCGTCTCGGGCGGGAAGGACTCACTGGCCGTGTGGGATCTCCTGTCCGAGCTCGGTCACGATGCCGACGGCCTCTACGTCGGGCTCGGCATCGGTGACTACAGCGACACCTCGGGCGACCATGCGCGCCGCTTCGCCGACGAGCGGGGGTTGCAGCTGATCGAGGTCGACCTGCGCGAGACCTACGGCTACGACATCCCCGACGGAGCGAAGGCGGCCCGTCGGGCTCCCTGTTCGGCGTGTGGCCTCTCGAAGCGCCACGTCTTCGACGCCGCCGCCCTCGACGGGGGTTACGACGTCCTCGTGACCGGGCACAACCTCGACGACGAGGCTGCGGTCTTGTTCGGCAACACGCTGCACTGGCAGACCGAGTACCTCGGCCGCCAGTACCCGGTTCTGCCGGCCCGGGACGGCTTTCCGAAGAAGGTGAAGCCCCTGGTCCGCCTCACCGAGCGCGAATCCGCGGCGTATTGCGTGGTGCGGGGCATCGACTACCTGGTCGACGAGTGTCCGATGTCGGCCGGGAACCGGCACCTCGTCTACAAGGAGGCGCTGAACGACATCGAGAAGGCCTCTCCCGGTGCGAAGCACGCGTTCTACTTCGGATTCCTGGCCAGGGCTTCCGAACGTTTCGCCGCAGAGGCCGAAGCGGAGAGGGTCGACCTGGCCGCGTGCCGTTCGTGCGGCGCACCGACGACGACCGAGGTCTGCGCCTTCTGTCGTCTCGTCGAACGAGCAGGAGGGCAGCCAGCCCAGGTCGCGGCCCCGGAGGCGGTCCCCGTGGCCCTCGGGCCGCCTGCGCAGCGGGCCAACTCGTGAGCCGCGTCTTCGAGGTCGGCGACCGTGTCCTGTTGATCGACCAGAAGAAGCGCCGCTACCTGATCGTGCTCAAGCCGGCGGGTGAGTTCCACTCCCACGCCGGCATCGTCTCGCACGATGCCGTGATCGGTCGGCCGGAGGGCACGACCATCCGGTCGAGCCGGACGCAGACCTATCTCGCCATCAGGCCGACCCTTTCGGACTTCGTGCTCAAGATGCCGCGGGGCGCCCAGGTCATCTACCCGAAGGACCTCGGGCCGATCCTCATGTTGGCCGACCTCTACCCGGGTGCCCGCGTCCTCGAGTCCGGCCTCGGGTCGGGGGCGTTGTCGATGGCGATGCTGCGCGCCGGTGCCGAGATCGTCGGCTACGAGATGCGCGAGGACTTCGCCGAGAAGGCCCAGACCAACATCGCCTCCTTCCTGGGCGACGACGCGATGACGCGATATCGGGTCGAGATCAGGGACTGCTACGAGGGCATCGACGAGACGGATCTCGATCGCATCGTGCTGGACCTTCCCGAACCCTGGCGGGTCGTGCCCCACGCGGAGACGTCGTTGCACCCCGGAGGGATCCTGCTCGCCTACACCCCGAGCATCGTCCAGGTCATGCAGTTGCGTGAGGCTCTCGAGCACAGCGCATTCGATCTGGCCGAGACCGTCGAGGTGCTCAACCGGACGTGGCACGTCGAGGGTCAGGCGGTCCGACCGGACCATCGGATGGTCGCCCACACGGGCTTCCTCACCCCGCGCGGCTGCTCCAGGGGTGACCGGCCCGTCCCGACCGGGTTCGCGGTGAGCTGGCTCGACGTCGTTCTCGTCGGCCTCGCCGTGGCGGCGATCGTCGGTGGGTACCGCCTCGGCTTCGTCACGCGGGTCGTTTCCTGGATCGGTCTCGGGATCGGCCTTGTCGTGGCACTCCGCCTGACGCCGATCCTGCTGCGCTGGCTCGATCCCACCCGCCCGGCGATCTCCCTGGCCATCGTCGTGGCTCTGCTCGTCGTGGGGGCGTCGCTCGGGCAGGCCCTGGGGTTCGTGATCGGGGCCAGACTGCGTCCGCGGCGCACCGAAGGCCTCGCCGCGGGCGTGGACGGTGTCTTCGGTGCCTTCGCGGGGCTGGCCGGGCTGGTCGCCATCGTGTGGCTCCTGCTCCCGGTGCTGACCGTGGCACCGGCCTGGGTGGCGCGCCCGGTGACGACCTCGTACGCCGCCCAGGCGATCGACACCTATCTTCCTCCGCCACCCGACGCGGTCGAGACGCTCCGAGATCTCGTCGGTGACGACCCGTTCCCGGACGTCTTCGCGGCACTGCGCCCGACCCCCGACCTCGGTCCGCCGCCCCCCGAGACCGGGATCTCGGAGGCCACGAGCGACGACGTCGCTCGTTCTGTCGTCAAGATCGAGGGCGAGGCCTGCAGCCGTATCCAGGACGGGAGCGGCTGGGTGGTCGCTCCCGGCCAGGTGGTGACGAACGCCCACGTCGTCGCGGGGGAGGGACGGACGCAGGTCATCAGGGACGACGGACGTCGTCTCGACGCCACGGTGACCGCGTTCGACCCCTCTCGTGACCTCGCCGTGCTGAGCGTTGCCGGTCTGGAGCGGCCGCCCCTGCCGGTGAGCCGGGAGATCGTCTCCGGGGGCACCATCGGAGGGGTGTTCGGTCACCCGGGGGGTGAACCTCTCCGGATCGCGCCGTTCGAGGTCGCCCGCGCCCTGCGAGCGACGGGCCGTGACATCTACGGCGGGACGACCACGCGCCGTGACGTGTTGGAGTTGTCGGCGTCGTTGCGACCCGGTGACTCGGGATCCGCCCTCGTCGATCCCGGTGGTCGCGTGGTCGGGGTGGCCTTCGCCATCGCCCACGATCAACCCGACGTCGCGTACGCATTGGCCACGAGCGAGCTGGAACCCGTGCTGGCGGCGTCGGCCGACGCCGAGCCGGTTCCGACGGGATCGTGCCTGTCCTGAGGCCCGACGCGCCACGGGGGAGCCACAGCGGCTCCCCCGTGAAGAACGTGACGGGCGCTCAGGCGCCCGAGATCACTCGACCTCGATGAAGATGCACTCGCCGGGGCACTCCTCGGCAGACTCGATCACCGCGTCCAACTGACCGTCGGGGATGTTGGCCAGACCGGCTGCGCCGCCCGGATCGGAGAAGACCTTCTCGCCCTCGCGGACGTAGGCCAGCCCGTCGTCGAGCAGGGTGAACACGTCGGGAGCGATCTCTTCGCAGAGACCGTCTCCGGTGCAGAGATCCTGGTCGATCCAGACCTTCATTCGCCTGTACCTCTTCGTGCGGGGAGTGGGAACGGGTGCAGATCGTGGTCGATCCGGCGCCTGAGCGCCACTCTAGCGCACGACCGGTGGGTTTCCCCGGCACAGCGTGGAGAAACTCCTCGGGGTTCCGTGGTCCCGGTCCGCTCCGGTCCGGTCCGGCGAGGAACGACCGGTGCGGGTCCGGAGACGGGGCCGCCGGACCGATCGTGTCACCAGCGCGTGAACCTTGCGTCGCGCTCCGCCGATCCCGGAAGGGCGCGGGATAGGGTCGCCTCTCGACGCCGTACCCGAGGAGGTGGGCCATGCCCGCACCTGACGACGACACCCGTTCCGCGGACGATCTGGCCGACGTACAGGACCAGATCGCCGCCCTCGAGGAGGAGGTGGCGTCGCTGCGGCGGCGGCTCCAGGACGCCCCCAAGCGTGTCCGGACGCTGGAAGAGCGGCTCCTCGAGACGAAGGGCCAGCTGGCCCAGGCGGTGAGCCAGAACGAGAAGCTGACGTACACGCTGCGTGAGGCCCGCGAACACATCGCCGCACTGCGCGAAGAGGTCGAGAAGCTCACCCAACCGCCCTCGGCCTACGGCACGTTCCTGGGCTACAACGACGACGGCACCATCGACGTCTTCTCGGGGGGCCGCAAGATGCGCGTCGCCCTGCACCCCGAGCTCGCCGACGAGCAGCTCGCACGGGGCGCGGAGGTCGTGCTGAACGAATCACTCAACGTCGTGCTGGCCCGGGCCCCCGAACGCACCGGTGAGATCGTCACGTTCAAGGAGCTCCTGGCCGATGGACGCAGGGCGATGATCCTGGGGCGCGCCGACGAGGAGCAGGTCGTCGAGCTGTCCGCCGATCTCGCCGATGTGAAGCTCCGCGCCGGCGACTCCGTCCTACTCGATCCACGAGCGGCGCTGCTGCTCGAGAAGCTGCCCCGGCCGGAGGTCGAGGAGCTCGTGCTCGAGGAGGTCCCCGATGTCTCCTACGCCGACGTCGGAGGGCTCGACGGACAGATCGACCAGATCATGGACGCCGTCGAGCTGCCCTTCCTCCATCAGGATCTCTTCGCCGAGCACAAGCTCCCCGCGCCGAAGGGGATCCTCCTCTACGGGCCACCCGGGTGCGGCAAGACCCTCATCGCCAAAGCGGTTGCGAACTCCCTGGCGAAGAAGGTCGCCGAGGTCGCGGGGAGCGACGACGCCCGCAGCTACTTCTTGAACATCAAAGGCCCGGAACTGCTGAACAAGTACGTGGGCGAGACGGAACGCCAGATCCGCCTCGTGTTCGAACGAGCTCGCGAGAAGAGCGAGGAGGGCTGGCCGGTCATCGTGTTCTTCGACGAGATGGACTCGCTGTTCCGCACCCGGGGCACCGGCATCAGCTCCGACATGGAGTCGACGATCGTCCCGCAGCTCCTCGCCGAGATCGACGGTGTCGAGACGCTCAAGAACGTCATCGTCATAGGCGCCTCGAACCGCGAAGATCTCATCGATCCGGCGATCCTGCGGCCGGGACGACTGGACGTGAAGATCAAGATCGAGCGCCCCGACGAGACTGCAGCCGCACAGATCTTTGCCCGCTATCTCACCTCTGACCTGCCGCTCGACGCGCTCGAGGTCGAGAGCTCGGGTGGTGGCGACCCGGAGAAAGCGGTGCGGGCGATGATCGAGACCACCGTCGCCGAGATGTACCGCGAAGACGAGTCCAACCAGTTCCTCGAGGTCACGTACCAGAACGGGGACAAGGAGGTCATGTACTTCAAGGACTTCTCGTCCGGCGCGATGATCGAGAACATCGTGCGACGCTCGAAGAAGCTCGCCATCAAGCGGTTCCTGGCCGAGGGGACGCGGGGGATCAGGGTCGATGACGTCATCGAGTCGATCCACCAGGAGTACAAGGAACACGAGGACCTCCCCAACACCACGAACCCCGACGACTGGGCGAAGATCTCCGGCAAGAAGGGCGAGCGGATCGTCTACATCCGCACGTTGGTGAAGCAGCCCGACACCGATCCGCAGGGCGGTCGCAGCATCGAACGGGTCGCGACCGGCCAGTACCTCTGAGGCTGCGATGGCCATCGCCAAGATCTGCGGCATAGAGACGGAGTACGGCATCGTCCTCCGCGGCGTCGAGGAGCCGAACCCGATCGCTGCGTCATCGGTACTCATCACCTCGTACCTCCACGAGCTCTCAACCACCCGTGGGGGAGCCGGTGCCGCCCCCAAGGTCGGCTGGGACTTCGAGGACGAGCAACCCGGCACCGATGCCCGGGGCTGGTCACCGCTCGGTTCGATGGCACCCGAGGTCGAGACCCATCTCGTCAACGCCGTGCTCACCAACGGGGCCCGCTACTACGTCGACCACGCCCATCCCGAGTGCTCCACTCCCGAGTGCGCCGACGCCCGATCCGTCGTGGTCTTCGACAGGGCGGCCGAACGCATCCTGCAGATCTCGATGGAGGCCGCCAACAGGGTCCTCCCGGCAGGCCAGGAAATCGTCATCTACAAGAACAACTCCGACGGCAAGGGCAACTCCTACGGCTGTCACGAGAACTACCTCATGGACCGGGACGTGCCCTTCGGGCGCATCGTCGCCCATGCCACGCCGCACTTCATCACCCGGCAGATCTTCACCGGCGCGGGCAAGGTCGGTTGCGAGGCCGATGTCGGACCCGAGCACGTCCCGTTCCAGGTCAGCCAGCGTGCCGACTTCTTCGAAGAGGAGGTCGGCCTCGAAACGACGCTGAAGCGGCCGATCATCAACACCCGCGACGAACCTCACGCCGACGCCACCAAGTACCGTCGCCTCCACGTCATCATCGGCGACGCCAACCTGTCCGAGGTCGCCACGTTCTTGAAGGTCGGCACGACCGCACTCGTGCTGGCGATGATCGAGGACGAGTTCCTGCCCCGTCAGTTCACGTTCGCGTCACCGATCCCCGCCCTGAGGGCGGTGAGCTACGACCTCTCGCTCCGCGAACCCCTGGCCCTCGCCGACGGCACCACGGTGACCGCCCTCGACGTCCAATGGGAACTGTTCGACGCGGGCCCGCAAGTACGCCGACGAGGTCGGACTGGAGCCAGTCGGCGAGATCGTCGGCGCGGAGATCCTCCGTCGGTGGGAAGCCGTGCTCACGGGACTGGAGAACGACCCGATGAGCCTCACCGACCAGCTCGACTGGGTGGCCAAGTACCGCCTGATCGACGGCTACCGGGAGCGCCACGACCTCGCGTGGGGCGACGCCCGCCTGGCCGCCCTCGATCTGCAGTACCACGACCTGCGCCCCGGCCGGTCTCTGGCGTCGAGGGTCGGCCTGGAACGCATCACCGACGACGCCGAGGTCGAATCGGCGATGACGATGCCCCCCACCGACACGAGGGCCTACTTCCGCGGACGGTGCCTCGAGAAGTACGCCGACGAGGTCGTCGCCGCGAACTGGGACTCGCTCGTGTTCGACACCGGCACCGAGCCACTGCGTCGGGTCCCGATGATGGAACCGTCACGCGGAACCGAAGCCCACGTGGGTAGGTTGATCCGGGACAGCGAGACGTCGGCCGATCTTCTCGAGCGGCTGGGCTCCTGACCCGACGAGCAGCGGAGGAACGACAGGCCCATGGCCGAGCGTGAGCAGATCCGGAAGCCGAGCACCGAGCGAACCGACGTCGAGGTCGACGAGGTCCCCGCCGGTTCGGAGAAGGGCGACCAGCTCAAGGCGGAGCTGGACGACCTCCTCGACGAGATCGACGAGGTTCTCGAGACCAATGCCGAGGACTTCGTGCGCAACTTCGTGCAGAAGGGCGGCCAGTAGCGGAATGGTCGACCCCGCGTCGACAGTTCCCGGCCCGTCCCGCCGCTACCGGGCCCGATCGTGGGCCCTCGGGACACGGGTATCGTCCGCCCCGTGACCATGCCGCTGTTCCCACCCATCGACGATCCCGGACCGGACTTCGGCGCCCTCTTGCGACGGACCGGCCAGGTGCCCGACGTCCCGGTCGTCGACGTCGCCTCGAAGGTCGCCGTCACCCATGCCACGACCGTCGTGGCCATCCGCTACGCCGACGGTGTGGTGATGGCCGGTGACCGTCGGGCCACCTCCGGGAACCTGATCTCGCACCGGGCCATCGAGAAGGTCTTCCCGGCCGACCGCCACAGCGGAGTGGCCATTGCCGGCGCCGCCGGTCCGGCCATGGAGATGGTGAAGCTGTTCCAGCTGCAGCTCGAGCACTACGAGAAGGTCGAGGGCACTGCGCTCAGCCTCGAGGGCAAGGCCAACCAGCTCGGCCAGATGGTGCGCGGGAACCTCGGGGCGGCCATGCAGGGCCTGGCCGTGATCCCCCTCTTCGCCGGCTACGACATCCGCCGACGGGCGGGGCGACTGTTCCAGTACGACGTGACCGGTGGGCGCTACGAGGAGTCGAACTTCGCCGCCACCGGCTCGGGGAGCCTGCACGCCGGAACGGTGGTGAAGATCGGGTTCCGCGAGGGTCTCGATCGAGGTGAGGCCCTCGATCTCGCCGTCACGGCGTTGTTCCAAGCCGCCGACGACGACTCGGCCACCGGCGGCCCGGACCTCGTCAGGGGCATCTACCCGACGGTGGCCACCATCACCGACGCCGGGTTCGAGAAGCTCGTCGAACCCGAGGTCGCGGATCGTTTCGACGACCTCATCGACGTGCTCGCCGCCCGGGAGCCGGCCATCCGGGGCCGCCTGCCGGAGACCGCCACCGACACGACGGAGACGCCGCGATGAGCATGCCGTTCTACGTCGCCCCGGAACAGGTCATGAAGGATCGGGCCGACTACGCCCGCAAGGGCATCGCCCGGGGCCGGTCCCTGGCCGCCGTGGTCTGCGCCGACGGGATCGTCGTCGCCGCCGAGAACCCCTCGTCGACGCTGCGCAAGGTGAGTGAGATCTACGACCGCATCGCCTTCGCCGGGGTCGGCAAGTACAACGAGTTCGACCAGCTCCGGATCGCCGGCGTGCGCGCCGCCGACCTGAAGGGCTACTCGTACAGTCGCGAGGACGTCGATGCTCGGAGCCTGGCCAACAACTACGCCTCGATCCTGGGGCAGGTCTTCACCCACGAGATGAAGCCGATGGAGGTCGAGATCCTCGTTGCCGAGGTCGGGGCCGAGCCCGGTCACGACCAGTTGTTCCACATCCTCTACGACGGCACGGTCATGGACGAGTCCCAGTTCACCGTGCTCGGAGGGGAGGCCGAGGTGATCGCCGGCCGACTCGCCGAGGAGTGGACGACCGAGACCGATCTGGCGGGCGCTCTCGCTGCAGCCGTGGGTGCGTTGGCCGGCCCCGATCGCGTGCTGGCACCCGACGAGCTCGAGGTCGCCGTGCTCGAGCGCACCGACCGCCGACGTGCCTTCCGCCGCATCGAGGGCGACGAGCTGGCCGCCCTGCTGCCGGCCACGGCCGGCGACGGAGACTGACCGCCGCATCGTCCTCGAAGCCTGCGCGGCCGGGCGCCGGGGCGCCAGGCACGGGCGATAGCGTGCCCCCATGGAACGGCGGATCTTCGGCCTCGAGAACGAGTACGGGGTCACGTGCACGCTGCGGGGTCAACGGCGACTGAGCCCCGATGAGGTGGCGAGGTACCTCTTTCGCCGGGTGGTGTCGTGGGGACGCAGTTCGAACGTCTTCCTGGCCAACGGCGCACGGCTCTACCTCGACGTCGGCTCGCATCCCGAATACGCCACCCCCGAGTGCGACTCGATCCACGATCTCGTCGTCCACGACAAGGCGGGTGAGCGGATCCTCGAGCAACTCCTGACCAGCGCAGAACAACGACTGGCCGAGGAGGGGATCAAGGGCGTCATCTATCTCTTCAAGAACAACACCGACTCGGCAGGGAACTCCTACGGCTGTCACGAGAACTACCTCACCAGTCGACGCGACGACTTCTCGCACTATGCCGACGTCCTGATCCCGTTCCTGGTGTCCAGGCAGATCTACGCCGGCGCCGGCAAGGTCCTGCAGACCGCCCGCGGGGCGACGTTCTGCCTCTCCCAGCGAGCGGAGCACATCTGGGAGGGCGTGTCGTCGGCGACCACGAGGAGCCGGCCCATCATCAACACCCGTGACGAGCCCCATGCCGATGCCGAGCGCTACCGGCGGCTCCACGTGATCGTCGGCGACTCCAACATGAGTGAGCACGCCACGTTCCTCAAGGTCGGCGCGACCAGCATCTTGTTGCGCATGCTGGAGGAACCCAATGTGGTGCTGCGCGACATGACTCTCGAGAATCCCATCCGGGCCATCCGCGAGATCAGCAACGACATCACCTGCACCCGCAAGGTGCGCTTGGCCAACGGGCGTGAGGCCAGCGCCCTCGAGATCCAGTCGGAGTACCTCGAACGGGCCCTCAAGTACGCCGATCGCCGCGATCTGTCTCCGCTCGAGCTGAGGGCGCTCGGGATGTGGCAGCAGGCACTCACCCAGATCGAGAAGGACCCCCTGGGCCTCGACCGCGAGGCCGACTGGGTGATCAAGTACAAGCTGGTCGAGGCCTATCGGGAGAAGCACGATCTGCCTCTCAACCACCCCAAGGTCGCCCTGCTGGACCTGCAGTACCACGACATCAGCCGCGATCGAGGCCTGTTCTACAAGCTCCAGAACCGCGGGCTCGTCGAACGTGTGTGCACGGACGTCGAGATCGACGAGGCCGTCGAGAACCCACCCCAGACCACCCGTGCAAGGCTGAGAGGAGAGTTCATCCGCCGGGCCAAGGAACGCAAGCGCGACTACACCGTCGACTGGGTGCACCTGAAGCTCAACGACCAGGCGCAGCGAACGGTGCTGTGCAAGGACCCCTTCAAGAGCCACGACGAGCGGGTCGAGAAGCTGATCGCCTCTCTCTGATGGCCACGAACGACAAGCTCGAGCGGATGATGAACCTGGCGGCGGCGCTGCTCAGCGTCGAGCGGCCCCTCACCGCCGCCCAGATCGCCGAGCGGGTCGCGGGCTATCCGTCGGACAAGGTCGCCTTCCGCAAGGCATTCGAGCGCGACAAGGCCGAGCTGCGGGACCTCGGCGTTCCGGTGCGCATCGAGGAACTCTCGGACAGCTACCCACCGGAGGTGGGCTACCGCATCGATCGGCGTGACTACGAGTTGCCCGATCCCGGTCTCGCCCCCGACGAGTTGGCGGCTCTGCACCTCGCGCTCCAGGCCGTTCGCCTGGGCGACGGGCCCGACGCACCCGACGGCACGGAGGCACTCTGGAAGCTCGGCGGAGTCGTCACCGCCAGCGAGGGCACGCCGGGAGTCCTCGGGCACGCCACGGGCGGCGCCACGCTGGTCTCGCTGCCCCTCGACCCTGCGCTGGTGCCCCTCTTCACGGCGGTGCTCGAGCGCCGAACGGTGACCTTCGGTTACGTCTCCGGCGGCGGGGCGCAGGAGCGCACCGTCGATCCATGGCGTCTCGACAACCAACGCGGGCGCTGGTACCTGACCGGCCGCGATCACCTCAGGGACGAGGAACGCAACTTCCGTCTCGATCGCCTCACCACCGAGGTCAGCCTCGGGCCGGCTGCGGCCTTCGACCCGCCGCCCGATGTCGACACGGGCCCCGCGCAGCCCTGGCAGTACGGCGACGGCGAACCGGTGATGGCCGAGCTCCTGGTGGATCCCGACCAGGCCCGCTTCGCCCGGATGCAGCTGGGCGACGAGGTGCCGGCCGTCGAACACGCCGACGGTTCGCTCACCTTCACCGTCCCCGTCACTTCCTGGCCGGCATTCCGGGGTTTCGTGCTGAGCTTCCTCGACAAGGCCGAGCTCCTCGCTCCACCGGAGCTGAGGAACGACCTCGTGGCCTGGCTCTCCGCCGAGGCCGCCCCTTCATGAGCGCCCGTCCCGGCCGGCTGACGGCCACGGAGAGGCTGCGCAGGATGTTGGCCATCGTCCCCTGGGTGGCGGCCCAACCCGATGGTGCCACCATCGACGAGATCTGCTCACGCTTCGATCTCGACCGTGCCCAGCTCCTGGCCAGCCTCGACACGGCCTTCATGGTCGGGCTGTACCCGTACACCCCCGATGCGCTCATCGACGTGATGATCGACGGCGACCGGGTCCGTCTCCGGCTACCCGACTTCTTCACCCGTCCCCTCCGCCTGACCGCCGAGCAGACGCTGGCGCTACTGGCGGCGGGGCGCTCGCTGTCCAACCTGGAAGGAGCCGAGACCGAGGGCCCCCTCGCCAGGGGACTGGCGAAGTTGTCAGCCGCCGTCGGCTCCGACCGTGCGGTCGACGTCGACCTGGGTCGGGCGCCGGGTGCGTTGGTGCCCGTCCTCCAACAAGCGGTGGCAGGTCGGCGCAAGATCGCGCTCGACTACTACAGCTACGGACGCGATGAGCTCACCACCCGCGAGATCGACCCCTGGCGGCTCCACGCCGAACAGGGAGCCTGGTACCTCGAAGCCTGGTGCCACTCCAGCGACGACGTGCGCGTCTTCCGACTCGATCGGATGGCCGCCGTCGAGGTCCTCGACGAGACCTTCACGCCGCCCGAGGACATGACCACGATGTCGGTCTTCACTCCGAGCCCCGACGACCCGCGGGTGCGTGTCGACCTGTCTCCACAGGCGCGATGGGTGATCGAGCAGTACCCCGTCGAGGACCTCGAGGAGCGCCCCGACGGGTCCGTCCGCGCCACCCTCGCCGTCACCGCTGTCCCATGGCTCGAGCGCCTTCTCGTGCGCCTCGGTCCCGACGCGTCACTGGTCGACCCTCCTGCGGGGCTCGCCGACGCGAAGGCCCAGGCGGCACGCCGGATCTTGCAGCGATACGCCGGGTAGCATCGATCCTCCGTGCCCGTGATCCGCAACGACGCCATCCTCGAAGGACGCCCTCGCCGTGACGAGCACATCGCCCGCGCCTGAGGCCGCCGAGGAAGGCGACGAGACCCCGGCCCGCAAGGGCCTGGCGAAGCTGCTCGGCCCCGTGGGGGCCAACATCGTCGAGTGGGTCGTGGTCGTGGCCGGAGCGGTGGGCCTCGCCCTGGTCATCAAGGCCTTCGTCCTGCAGGCGTTCTTCATCCCGTCGCTCTCCATGGCCCCGACCCTCGAAGTGGGGGATCGGGTCCTTGTCAACAAGCTCGCCTACCGCATCGGCGACGTCTCGCGTGGCGACATCGTCGTGTTCGAACGACCCGCATCGGAGACCGCCAGCAACATCCCGGACCTGATCAAGCGGGTCGTCGGTCTCCCCGGCGAGTCGATCGTGATCGAGGAGAACCAGGTCTTCGTCGACGGTGCCGCCCTTCCCGAGACCTACCTTCCCGCGGGGACGGTGACGACCACCACGACCTCGCCCCTGAAGTGCACCCGTATCGAACCCTGCACGGTCGGCGACGGCCAGGTGTGGGTCATGGGCGACAACCGCACGGACTCGAAGGACAGCCGCTTCTTCGGCCCCATCCAGGAGTCGAGCATCGTCGGGCAGGCCTTCGTCGTGGTCTGGCCGCTCAACCGGCTCGGCCTGCTGTGACGAGGGCCGAGCACCGCTGACCTCAAGGGTGGCGGCGCCGGATGCACGCCATCATGCGATCCACGTGGTCGCTGAAGACGCCGTCGATGCCGGTGTCGAGCAGGTTGTCGATCGTCCGGTCGAACTGCACGTCCCATCCGAGTGCGAGCAGTTCGAAGCGGTGCACCATCGCCACCAGTCCACTGGACCAGTCGGAGTGGTGGAGGTTCAGCGCATCGACGCCGGCACCGGAGAGACGGGCGAGGTGGCGCTCCGGTCCCCCCGGCAGACGGGACGACCGGGTCGAGTGCACCAGGCGGACCGTGGGGGAGAGCTCTCGCCACGAGGCGACGAGCTCCCAGTCCGGATGACACAGCCACAGCCTGTGCTCGGCCCCGACGTCGCGGGCACAGGCCACGATCTCGGCGGCGGCCCGGTCGTCCTTCACGTCGAGCGAGAGCTCGAGATCCCCCCCGCACGTGACGTACAGCTCGGCGAGGGTCGGGATGTGCTCGGGGAGCTCGTCGTGACGCTTGCCGGCGATCGGCTGACGGCGTAGTCGGCCGCCCACGACGCCGTCGTGGTCGAGCACGGCCCGGCCATCGGCCGTGAGCCAGACATCGCTCTCGAGGCCGGTGGCGCCCAGCCGTCGGGCCAACGAGAAAGCATCGAGCGTGTTCTCCCGTGCGTGGGCTCGGGCACCCCTGTGCGCGAAACCGACGGGTGGCACGAGGACGGAGGGTTGGCGGGGCACCGGGAGAGCATGCCCGGCCTCCCGGCGAACGGGCCATTTCACTCACACGGTGATGTCTCAAGGCGGGCCCTGGACGGGCCGAGAATGAAGGGGAGCAGTACTCACTGGACGCCTGAGGAGCAAACCCGGACAATGGCGACGATTCGAGCGACGTGCCCGACCTGCGGTGATGTCGAGCTGACCACCACTGACGTGTCCGTCTGGGTCAATGCGATGGACCACAGGGGCACCTATTCGTTCAACTGCCCGGCGTGCGTCGACCTCGTCGTGAAGCCGGCCGAACCGCGCACGATCGATCTCCTCCTGGCATCAGGTGTGGCCTATGAGCTCTCTGTCCCCGAGGTGGCGTCGACGTCGGCTAGTGCCAGCGGACCGATCAGCAGCCAGGAGGTCGCGGGCTTCCAGCACCTCCTCGCCGACGACGAGCAGGTGTGGGCGGCCTTCGACGCGGCGGAATCGCCGCCCCACGACCGGGGCTGACTGCTCCGGTGGGCGCCGCTCAGCGAAGCGGTCCTGGCCCACACCCACGCTAGGATCGTCACGTGTTCAACGTCGGCGGTGGCGAGCTCCTCGTGGTGCTGCTCCTCGCGCTCGTGTTCCTCGGACCCGACCGCCTGCCGGACATCGCCAAGAAGGTCGGTCGCTTCATGGGCGAGGCGCGCCGTATGACATCGGGCTTCCAGGAGGAGATCCGCAGCGCGATGGACGCGACCGGCGCCAACGACGCCGTCCACCGCGCCGAACCGGGATCCCCCATGATCGGGGCGCCGCCCGACACCCCCGAACCGACAGCCGAACCGTCGGCGAACATCGGGCCCGTCGAGGCAGACGCACCCCTGGGGTCCGGGGACACCGGAGCCGACGAGTCCGGTCGCGGCGACACCAGTGCCGCCTGAGCGGGGTCGGGCGACGTGAGCGCCGTCCCGGAGGCCGAACCTCGTTCTGCGGGCGGCCACATGACCATCTGGGAGCACGTGGCGGAGCTGCGCACGCGGCTCATCAGGGTCTTCGTGGCGGTGGGTCTCGGCGCGGTGGCCGGCTGGTTCCTCTTCCCGTGGGTCCTCGACTTCCTGCTCCAACCGTTCTTCCAGCTCGTTCCCGACGGCACACTCATCGCCACCAGCCCGCTCCAGCCCTTCGCCACCCGGATCCGGGTCGCCGGGTACCTCGGGATCGTCTTCGCCATGCCGGTGATCCTCTGGCAGCTCTGGCGGTTCATCACCCCCGGGCTGTACCCGCACGAGAAGAAGTACGCCATCCCGTTCACCGTCAGCGCACTGGTCCTGTTCGTGGCGGGTGCGTCGATCGCGTACTACACGCTCAACCCGGCGCTGAACTTCCTCATCGAGATCGGTGGGCAGGACATCGAACCGCTCTACACGCCCGACAGCTACATCATGTTGATCGTCTGGATGATGATCGCCTTCGGCGTCGGGTTCGAGTTCCCCGTGCTGCTCGTCGCCCTCCAGCTCATCAACGTCCTGACGCCCCGACAGCTTCTGGGCTGGTGGCGCATGGCGACGGTGATCATCGTGCTGGCCGCGGCCATCATCACCCCGAGCGGTGATCCCATCTCCATGCTGGCGCTGGCCGTCCCCATGTTCTTCCTGTACTTCATCAGCGTCGCGATCGGCGCGTTCGCCCTGAAGATGAGGCGCCGCAAGGCCAGGCGGGCTGCGGCCTCGTCGTGACCGGGTCGCCCGAACGGGGCTTCCGTCTCGACCCCTTCCAGGTCGAGGCCATCGGGGCCATCGACCGGGGACGATCCGTCCTCGTCAGCGCTCCCACCGGATCCGGGAAGACCGTCGTCGCCGAGCACGCGATCGCCACGGCCCGCGCTGCGGGCGGACGGGCCTTCTACACGACACCGATCAAGGCCCTCTCGAACCAGAAGTACCACGACCTGGTCGGTGTCCACGGCGTCTCCGAGGTCGGGCTCCTGACGGGGGACACGTCGGTGAACGGCGAGGCCCCGATCGTCGTGATGACCACCGAGGTCCTCCGCAACATGATCTACAGCCGCTCGGCTGCGCTCGACGGCCTGCTGTGGGTGGTCCTCGACGAAGTGCACTACCTCCAGGACGCCTACCGGGGCCCGGTCTGGGAGGAGGTGATCGTCCACCTCCCCGAACGCGTGCGCCTGGTGTGCCTCTCGGCCACCGTCTCCAACGCCGACGAGGTGGCCGGTTGGATCGAGGCCGTGCGAGGACCGACGTCCGTCGTCGTCGAGGCGACCCGACCCGTCACCCTCGACAACTGGTACCTGGTGGATGACCGTCACGGCGACGGTCTCGTGATGCTCCCCACGCTCGTCGACGGACGGGCCAACCCCGACGGGGACCGCTACGACATCGAGCACGGGGAGACGGGCCGGAATCGACGCGGCGGTCGACCTCGCCGACGCTTCGCCACGCCCCGGCGTGTCGACGTCGTCGATCTCCTGGCCGAGCGAGACATGCTGCCCGCCATCTTCTTCATCTTCAGCCGGGCGGCGTGCGACGACGCCGTGGCGTCGTGCATCAACGCCGGTATGCGCCTCACCACCGACGGCGACCGCCGCCGGATCCGCGAGATCGTGGAACACCACGTGGAGCGCCTCTCCGAGACCGACCTCGCCGCGCTCGGCTACGACCGCTGGACCGCCGCTCTCGAAGCTGGCGTCGCCGCCCACCACGCCGGCATGGTCCCCCCGTTCAAGGAGGCCGTCGAGGCGTGCTTCGTGGAGGGCCTGGTCAAGGTCGTGTTCGCCACCGAGACGCTGGCGCTGGGGATCAACATGCCCGCCCGCTCCGTCGTGATCGAGAAGCTCACCAAGTTCACCGGTGAGCGCCACGAAGCGCTCACCCCCGGCCAATACACCCAGCTCACCGGTCGGGCGGGTCGCAGAGGCATCGACGAGAGCGGTCACGCGCTGGTCCTGTGGTCGCCGTTCGTGGGCTTCGAGGACGTCGCCGGCCTGGCTTCGAGCCGCAGCTTCCGCCTCACGAGCTCGTTCCGACCCACCTACAACATGGCCGCCAACCTCGTCCGCCGCTACCCGGCCGAGGAGGCCCATCGCCTCCTCGGGCTGAGCTTCGCTCAGTACCAGACCGACCGCGACGTGGTCCGACTCGAACAGCGACTCCGGACAGCGCCGCCAGGAGCGTGAGGACCTGGCGGCAGCCGCGACCTGCTCGCTCGGCGACGTGGTCGAGTACGAAGCCCTCACGGCGGCTGCACGCGGGTCGGCCCCTCGAGCGGGGTCGTCCTCGGGGGCCGAGCGGGCTCTCGCCGCGCTCCGTCCGGGGGACGTCGTGCAGTTCGGCCTTCATCCGGATCCGGGACCGGCGGTCGTGCTCTCCGTGGCCGAGCGCAAGGGGGGAACGGTCCGGGTGAAGGCCCTCACCCGGCGGCGACGGGTCCTGCGGGTCGGCGCCGAGGACGTGACCCGACCGCCCGAGATCGCGGGACGTATCGAGCTGCCGACGCCGTTCACGCCGGCCAAGCCCGCCTTTCAGGCGTCCGTGGCCCGCAACCTGCAGCGCTTCGTCGAGCGGGCCCGCACCTCGTCGGACCCGCGGCGATCGGAGGCCACCGACGCGGCCGTGGGCCTCGACCTCTTCGACCACCCCGTGGCGAGCTGTCCCAGTCTGGACGCCCACATGCGTGCCCTGTCGCGGTTGCGGCGCCTCGATCGCGAGATCATCCAACTCGAGCGGGAGGTGGGGCGACGCGCCAAGTCCCTGGCGGCCGTCTTCGATCGGGTCCTGCAGATGCTCGAGGAATGGGGCTACCTCGACGGATGGGCGTTGACGGACCGCGGCGAGCAACTCGTGCGGATCTACCACGAGTCCGATCTCCTGATCGCCGAGGCGATCGGTGAGGGGCTCTTCGGCGGCCTCGGGCCGGCCGCACTCACCGGCGTCCTCTCCGGCTTCGTCTACGAGGCTCGCAACTCCGGCCCGGATCTCGAGCCGTGGTTCCCGGACCCCGAGGCGGCGGCCGCCGCAGCCCAGTTGGCCGAGCTGGCCCTGGCGGTGGCCGCCGACGAGCGCTCGCTCGGACTCCCGGAGACCCGTCAGCCCGATTGGGGCTTCAGCGGCCTGGCCCACGGATGGGCGGCGGGAGACGACCTGGATCACCTCCTGGGCGACGACCTCCCTGGCGGGGACTTCGTCCGCACGACCCGACAGCTGCTCGACCTGCTGCGCCAGCTCGCCGATGCGGCCACCGCCCCGGGCACCGCCGACACGGCCAGACGGGCGGTCGACGCCGTCCACCGGGGCGTCGTGGCCGCGTCGTCCGCGATCGCCACTGCACCCGACCCTCCGTCCGACCTCACCGCTGCGACGGGAGACGACCGGCACGCCGGTGCTCCGACGAGCGACGTGGGCGGCCTCGCCGGGGATCCGCCTTCGTGACCATCCGCAAGGGTGAGGTCTGGGGCCGTCGTGCCCCCCTCCCGGCCGACGGGGTCGTCGTCCGCTCCGATGCCGAGGCACGAGCGGTCGTCGTGGCGGCGCTCGCCGAGCGGCGGCCGATCCCGACGCTCGGGCTCCTCGGTGGGGACCTGTGCCGCACCCTGGGTGGTCTCGGCGACGCCGCACGTCTGCACTCCGGCGAGGCGATGACCTTCCCGGTCGATCTCGGTCACGTCACGATCGACGGTCGCTCCGACGTGTTCACCGCGCACCTGATCGCCCGGAGGTCCTGGTGGTTCGGTCGAGCCGTGGCGGTGATGAACGCACAATGGCTGGGCGACTGGGATCTCGGACCACGCTCGCATCCCAACGACGGTCTGCTCGACGCGACCGACGGAGCCCTCGGCCTCGGGGACCGTTGGGCAGCACGGCGGCGTGTCCGCACGGGCAGCCACGTTCCCCATCCGCAGTTGAGGACGGTCCGGTCGGGTTCGATGAGCTTCGACTTCACCTCGCCGCTCGACGTCCGCCTCGACGGCGTGGCCGTCGGAAGGGCCGCCCACCTCGACGTCACGGTGCAGCCCGATGCGCTGACCGTGGTCATCTGACCCCGCACGACCCACGTCGGCGACCGATCCGCCGTGCCCGGACCGGTATCGTCCCCGCATGGAGACCGACGAGCTCAAGCAGCGGTTGTGCCAGGAGATCGATCGTCGCGCCGACCTGCTCGTCGCCGTGTCCCATGACATCCACGCCCATCCCGAGGAGAACTTCGCCGAGGTCCACGCCCACGACGCCCTGACGGCCGTTCTCGACGACGCCGGGCTGAGCCCGGAACGCGGCGCCTTCGGCCAGCCCACCGGGTTCGCGGCACGAGCCGGATCGGAGGGCACCAACGTGGCCGTCCTGCTCGAGTACGACGCTCTGCCCGGTCTCGGCCACGCCTGCGGCCACAACATCATCGCGGCAGCCGGGTTGGGCGCCGGGCTCGCTGCCGCCGCGTTCGCCGAGGACATCGGCGGGAGGGTGCTCATCCTGGGGACACCGGCCGAGGAGGGCGGCGGCGGCAAGGTCTTCATGGCCGAGCAGGGGGCGCTCGACGGGGTCGATGCGGCACTCATGGTGCACCCGGCCGACCATGATCTGCGCCGGATGACGACGATCGCCATCCAACGCGTCGAGGTGACCTACACCGGTGAGAGCGCACACGCGGCTGCATTCCCGTGGAAGGGCCGCAACGCGCTCGATGCCGCCGTCCTCGGCTACAACGCCATCGCTGCGCTGCGCCAGCACATCCGTCCCGACGAGCGCTTGCACGGCGTGTTCACCGACGGCGGAGACAAACCGAACATCGTGCCGGCACATGCCTCGATGATCTGGTACGTGCGGGCAGGCACCCTCGAGCGGTTGGAACCGCTCAAGGCTCGCGTTCTCGACTGCCTCCGAGCGGGTGCCCTGGCCACGGGCTGCGAGATGGACCACACCTGGCTGGAGCCGGCCTACGCCGACCTGCGCTCCCACCGCGCCCTCGAGGACCTCTATGCCGCCAACGCCGCCGCCCTCGGCCGTCCCCTCTTGGACCCCTCCGACGACGTCCAGGTCTGTGGGAGCACGGACATGGGGAATGTCTCCTACATCGTCCCGAGCATCCATCCGATGATCGCCGTGGCCCCCGCCGGGGTGAGCATCCACACTCCCGAGTTCGCTCGTCAGGCCGTCTCGGCGGCCGGTGATGCCGCGGTCATCGACGGTGCCAAAGCGATGGCGATGACGATCGCCGATCTCTGGCACGACGCCAGCGCCCTCCGTGAAGGTCGGCCGGCGGCCGGCGCCGATCCGGCCGACCTCGACCGGTAGGGTCCGCGGGGTGCCACCGACCACGCCGTACGCTCCACGGCCGTGAGCGTCTACGTCGCCGAGGAGTACACGCCCGAGGAAGCCGACATCCTTCGGCGGTACTTCACCAACCTCTACGGTCCGGTGTTCGCCCTCGTGAACCTGCCCGAGGTCGTGAAGGGCGCCCTCTTCGCCCGGTATTCGCGCTCGCCCAAGAGCCTTCGACGTCTCTTCCTCGACGAGTTCGTGGGTGAGTTGGACATCAGCGGAGACGCCTCCATCGACGCCACGGTCGGGCTTCGGCGGGCGGAGGATCTCTACGACCGGGTCTTCTTCGAGTACGGCGACGACTCCGTGGCCCAGCTCGGCGGCGTCCACCTGGCCTGCGAGCAGGCGTCGAACCTGCTGACCAAGGTCCTCGAGTGGGGACGACTGATGGCCTACCTCGAGCAGTCGACGCGCTACATCGCCTACGACGCCCGCATCGGTGGGCGCTACCGCTTCCATCGACCACCCGAGGTGCTCCAGTCCGCGCTCGGCACCCGCTACGTCGGTGACATGGACCGCATGTTCGACACCTACGCCGAGCTGCTCCCGCTGGTCGTCGACCACCTCCGCGAGACCGTGCCGAAGGAGCCCTCCGACAGCGACTTCGTGTACCGGCAGGCCATTCGGGCCAAGGCCTTCGACGCGCTGCGCGGGCTCCTCCCGGCGGCGGCGTTGTCGAACGTGGGCATCTACGGCACCGGTCAGGGCTACGAGCAACTGCTCCTGCGGATGCGCGCCCATCCTCTGCCGGAGGCGCGGACCTATGCCGATCTGATGCTCACCGAGCTACGCAAGGTCATTCCCTCGTTCCTCAAGCGCGTCGACCTGGACGACCGCGGGGTGGCGTGGAGCCGCTACCTCGAGACCGGTCGCCAGGAGATGGAGGATCTCGCCGGTCGCCTGTTCCCGGGCGGGGCGGAGGCCGCCGAGCCCGCCCCGGTGGTCACGCTCGTCGATCACGACCCTGATGCCGAGATCAAGCTGGTCGCCAGCGCCCTCTACCCGTACGTGTCGTGGCCCGAGACCCAGATCGAGGATCGGGTCCGCGCCATGGGTGCCGACGAGCGCCTCGCCGTCCTGAGGGCCTATGAGGGCGATCGGGCGAACCGCCGCCACAAGCCGGGTCGGGCGCTCGAGCGCCCGACCTATCGGTTCGACGTGCTCGCGGACTACGGGGCCTTTCGAGATCTCCAGCGCCACCGGATGCTCACCATCGAGTGGCAGGCGCTGAGCCCCCGCCACGGGTACACCCGCCCCGAGACCGTCGAGACAGCCGGCGTGGGCCCGCGGTTCGACGATGTGATGGACAGGTCGGCCGCTCTCCACGACGCGATGCTCGATGACTTCCGGCCCCAGGCACCGTATGCCGTCGCATTGGCCTACAAGGTCCGTTTCTCGATGCAGATGAACGCCAGGGAGGCGATGCACCTGATCGAGCTGCGGACGACGCCGCAGGGTCACCCGGCCTACCGCCTCGTCGGCCAGGAGATGCACCGCCTCATCGCGGAGCAGGCGGGGCACACCGCCATCGCCGAGATGCTGCGGTTCGTGGACTACTCCGCCGAGCCCGAGCTCGAGCGCCTCCAGAGCGAACGTCGAGCCGAGGCCAAGCGCACGGCGGGGATCGGGCTCGCGGACGACGAGGACCGCACGGCCACGCCCGGCTGAGGATCGCGGTGACATCCGCCACGGCGGCCCGCGGAATGACCGTGTCGTGGCGGCGGTTCCACGGGTCCCGGGCATCGAGGTGGAAAGAGTCCGCCCCGACGTGCGTATGATCCGCTCTCATCTGCCGGTGACGGGGACCCACCGGCGCCAACTGTCGAGGAACCAATGGCTGACGAAGACCTGATCGACGACGAGGACCTGGAGGAAGTCGACGTCGACGCGGGCGACATCGACGACGAGGATCTCGACGTCGACACGCTCGCCGACGACGTCGATCCCGCTGCCCCCGCTGACGACGCTGAGGACGAGGACGAGGACGAGGCCGAGGCCACCCCGGCCAAGGGCAAGCGGGACGACGAGGACGACGAGGACGAGGACATCGACCCCGACGACGTCGAAGCCGACCTCGACGCCATCTTGAAGGACCGCATCGCCGCCGCCGACGACGAGGAAGAAGAAGACGAGGAAGTCGCCCCGGAACCTCGACCCACCGGCGAGGTGGCAGAGGGTGTGGTGCCGAGGAAGGCCCACGAGTTCATGTGCACGGGATGCTTCCTCCTCGTCAACGCAGGCCAGTTCGGTCCCGTCGGACAGATGACGTGCCCCGTCGGCGAGGCGGTCTGCCCGGCCATCGATCGTCTGACCCGTGAAGCCACGGTGTGATGTCGTGACGGCCGGCCAGGACGACGACCGCCCCGAGGACGCCGAGACCGGCGAGGCTCGTTCCCCCGTCGACCACCTCGTCGACTACTGCGTCTATGCCCCGCTCGGCCTTGCCCTGGAAGCGCGCACGCTCATGCCGGGGCTCATCGATCGCGGGCGGGCCCAGGTCGGTGTGGCGCGCATGATCGGGGAGTTCGCCGTCAAGTGGGGCAGCGTGCGCCTCGAGTCGTCGGTCGTCGACGCCCAGGATCAGGCGATGGGCTTGCTGCGTCGTGCAGGGCTGGCACCGACCGAGGATCGCGACCGCAGCGCATCGGGGGCCGACGCCACGGTGCCATCCGCGGACGCCCCGGACGCAGATCCCGTCGGGCTCTCGGATGTGAGCGCAGACCACGAGGACGACGAGGTTCCCGACGTCGACGTGGCCACTCTCGCCATCCCCGACTACGACAACCTGTCGGCTTCGCAGGTCGTACCGCGCCTCGACGGACTCACCGCCGAGGAGCTCGTCGCGGTGGGCGAGTACGAGCGTGGGCACCGGGGTCGCAAGACCATCCTGAACAAGGTCGCCCAGCTCCAGAACCCCGGGGGCTAGACCCCGTGCACGGCGCCCGCCCCGCTGGGCCGTCGGACCTCGTCGACCTCGAGGCTCTGGTCGGGCTGGCGGTCGCGGAACTCAGCCCCCAGCGGGGCGGCGACGTGTGGTCCCGCACGCTCGGACGGCGCGCGCCGTACAGTCCGGCCCTGTCCGCCGGGTTGGACGCGTCCAACCGCCTGACCCTCTGTGGCACGATCGACGACACGACCGTCGGCTACGGCGTCGTACGCCTCGACGACCTCGACGACGGCACGCGGCTCGCCGTGATCGAAGACCTCTACACGATGCCCGAGGCCAGGCATGTGGGTGTCGGCGAGGCGATGATGGACGAGATGGTCACCTGGGCCGAGCGTCACGGTGCCTGCGGTATCGACGCCGTCGCGCTGCCGGGGATGCGCGATACCAAGAACTTCTTCGAGAGCTTCGGTCTCGTCGCCCGCGCCATCGTCGTGCACCGACCGCTGACGTGACCGGGCCACCCCGGGTCGCGGTGGGGGCTGTTGTCGTCCACGACGGTGCCCTGTTGCTCGTGCGCCGAGGTCACGGGCCTGCAGCCGGGTCGTGGTCGGTGCCGGGCGGACACGTCGAGAGAGGCGAGACCATGGCCGAGGCGGTGGTCCGTGAGCTCTCGGAGGAGACGGGGCTCGAGGGTGTCTGCGGGAAGCTGTTGGGTTGGGCGGAGGTCCTCCCGGAGCGCCCCGACGATGTGCACTTCGTCGTGGCGGACTTCCTGACCACCGTGCTCGCGCATGACGAACCCGTCGCCGGCGACGATGCTGCCGAGGCCGTCTGGGTTCCCCTCGACGAGGTCACCTCGAAACGACTCGTCGACGGTCTGGCCGAACTCCTCTACGACAGCGGAATCCTCGACACCATCGTCTGAGGGTCATCGCCGGGTGGGGGAGGGACGTGAGCCCTATCGGCCCTTCCACTGGGGGGCGCGCTTCTCGATGAAGGCGTTGAGACCTTCGCTGGTGTCCTCCGAGGCGAGGACCCGCCCGAACGCCGCCCCCGTGGCCTTCTTGATCGCCTCCTCGTCCTCCCAGTCCGCCATCAAGACGAGTTCACGGCTCTCCCACACGGAGAGCGGTGCGTTGCCGGCGATGGTCTCGGCCAGCTCCATCGCCGCCTCGAGCGCCTCGCCGGACTCGCTGATGCGGTTCACCAGCCCCAGCTGGTAGGCCCGATCGACGCTGAGGGGCACGCCCGTGAGCGCGACCTCGAGGGCCACGCTCTTGCCGACCACCTTGGGAAGGCGGTAGAGCCCGCCACCGGCGGCCACGAGGTTCCGCTTCACCTCGGCCAGTCCGAAAGCGGCGTCCGTCGACGCCACGATCATGTCGCAGGCGAGGGCGATCTCGAAGCCACCGGCCGTGGCCAGGCCGTCGATGGCGGCGATGATCGGCTTGCGGCGCTCACGCGTGGTGATGCCGCCGAACCCACCTCGCTCGGTGGCCAGGTCCGCGGCCCTCCCGCTGTTGATCGCCTTCAGGTCGGCGCCTGCGCAGAACACGGGACCGTTGGCGGCGAGCACCGCAACCCAGACGTCCGGATCGGCCTCGAGGCGATCGATGTTGGCCTCCATGGCCTGCGCGACCTCGCCGTTGACGGCGTTGCGGGCTTCCGGACGGTTCAGGGTGAGGAGGGCGACGTGGCCCCGGACTTCGTAGTCGACCATGGCGAGGACCCTATCCACCTCCCGGCCTCACGATCGCCCGGCGACCCCACCGGCATCCGACGTGGCGGTGTTCGGGGGGCGCCGGAGTTACGCTGACGATCAGACCGATGACGCCACCCACTGCTTCCTCCGATCGCGAAGCTGGACCCTTGCGCTGCCCGTTCTGTGACGCCTACGAGGTGGACCGGCTCTATCTCGGCTCGCTCCACCTCGACTCGTGTCGCTGCGAATCCTGTGGGGCCCGGTGGGATCAGGAGCCGCAGAGCGGCGCATTCCGTGGACGGGCCAGCCGTTCGCGCACCTGACCCGGCCATGTCCGTGGCCGCGCGAGTCGTCGTCTTCGACCTCGACGGCACCCTGCTCGACTCCGATGCGGCGTTGCTCGCCCCCTTCGCGTCGCTGGGGATCGATCCCGCCGATGTGCGCATGGGAAGCGTGGTCGGCGCCGAATGTGCCCGGCTCGGAGTGCCCCTCGAGGACTACGTCGCCCGCTACGACACCGCGGTCGTGCGGCCGTTCGCGGGCGTCGTCGAGATGCTCGCAGGCATCACCCGTTGGGGGGTGTGCTCGAACAAGCACCCCGAGTCCGGCCACGCCGAACTGCGACGCCTGGGCTGGGCACCCGAGGTCGTCATGTTCACCGACAGCTTCGATGGCGGACCGAAGAGCCCGACGCCGGTACTGGCCGCGATGGGCGTACGACCCGTCGATGCCGTCTACGTGGGCGACACGGCCCACGACCGCAGCTGTGCCGCCGACGCGGGGATCACGTTCGCCTTGGCAGGATGGAACCCGCGGGCGGAGGCGGCGGCGGGCGACGTCGTGCTGCGACGGCCGATCGATCTCCTCGACCTGCTCGTCGTCTGAGCGGATCAGTCCTCGGTGGAGGAGTCGGTCGGGTCGACCGATGGCTCGGCCACCGACGGCTCGAGGCTGGCCGCGGGGGTGTCGCCGGCATCGAGGCTGGCCGCGGGGGTGTCGCCGGCATCGAGGCTGGCCGCGGGGGTGTCGCCGGCATCGAGGCTGGCCGCGGGGGTGTCGCCGGCATCGAGGCTGGCCGCGGGGGTGTCGCCGGCATCGAGGCCGGGCGGGCTCTCGGCGACGTCCGCGTTGTCGGCGTCGAGGGCGTCGGAGGTGGCGGTGTTCGAGGCGCTGTCCGGACGCGGGGGAGGAGGCGGCACCGGACGCCCCTTGCCCTTGGGACGAGGACGCCCCTTCGGGGATCGGGCTCCTGTGGGCGGAGCCTCGATGCCGAACTGCGCGGCGATCTGGGGGAGGCGAGAGGCCAGCTTGCGCACCGCGGCGAGGAGATCGTCGCCCGGAGGGTCGGGGACCCCCTGTGCCGTGACCTGTGCCCGGATGGGTGAATGGGCGAGTGCGTCGAGGACCGTTGCGTAGCGCTCGGTGCCCGTGTCGCCGGTGAGCGACGCTGCTGCCGCTTCGGCGAGGCGACTGCCCAGATCGGGCGGGAACGGCGCGCCGGCCTTCGGGGGCCGGGAGCTCAGGCGCAGCGCACGCACCGCACGACTCTCGTCGAGCATCTGTGCGATCTCGGTCAGCCAGGCCGCCTGCTCCGCCTCGACCCGTTCGGCGAGGGCGATCCGCAGTCGTTCGGCCAGCTCGCGCGTCTCCTCGTCACGCGCACCCGCGTCGGCGGCGACGACGACCGAGCGCAGATCGCGCAGATCGAGCTCGGCCACGTCGGCCATCGCCGCATCGGCCTTGTCGTGCCACTCCGCGGTCCGCAGCGACGGCACGAGCTGCTCCGCGAGGGCGAGGAGGGGAGCGGGGCTGATCTCGGGCTTTCCCTCAGCCTTGTTGGCCTCGTTCTGCTTCTCCACGGCCTGACGTACCGCGGGGATCCCGCCCCGTAGCACCTGCTCGGCGACGGGTCGCTGCTCTTCGGGGAGGCCGGCGAGCACCGCCGCACGATGGGTTCGCCCGGCCCGCAGCCGCTTGGGCTTCGGCTTGGCCTCGGGGGCGGGGCGGGGAGGCCGGGCCCGGCGTTCGTCGGAGCGGCGGGGACGGTCCGACGACTCGTTGCGGGGACGCCGCTGGCCGTCGCCACGGTTGCCCTCGCCTCGGGGTCGCTGATCGCTGCGGTCGCGACGGGGACGATCCCCCCGATCGCGACGGTCACCACGGCCTTTCGGGGCCAGGGTGGTGGTGACCAGCTGGTCGTCCTTGCGCGGGGAGCCCAGGACCTCGATCCGCTCGGGCTCCTTGCGGGCTCCGCGGGGTGGAAGGACCGCAGTGACGACGATGCCGTCGATCAGGAAGTCGGCATCGGCGCGGACCACGTCGCCGACCTTGGCGCCGCTGTAGAGCAGGCCACCATCGAGCTCGCCCTTCGGCTGCTTCGCCCCGGCGGCCCGCCAGGTCCAGGTGCCGTCTTCACGGGTGCTGGTGAGCTCGACTTCGATCCTTCGCGACATAGCCCAGACACGCTACCGCAGTCCCGAGAGGGCCCCGGCGGGGCGGGCGCGCTCACGGAGGGCGAGTGAGGCCCGCGTCAGGGAGCGGATGTGGCCGCAGGCTCCCTGACCAGCTCGAGAACCTCGTCCTCGGGGAACTCGCCGGACCAGCGCCGGATCCATCGTCCGTCGGCGGCGACGAGCAACGCGGCGGGCTGGCTCGGGACCCGGAAGCGGCGCCAGCTCGCACCGTTCTCGTCCCACAGCATCGGGAACGTCGTGCCGTGGTCGGAGACGAAGTCCTCGGCCATGCCCAGCGAGTCGCGAGCTCCGAGGCCGACCACCGTGACCTCCTCGGCGTGCTGTCGAGCGAACTGCTCGACGCCAGGCGCAGCCTGGCGACACGACGGTCAGTGGGGCGCCCAGAACCACACGAGCGTCGGCAAACCGGGTTTCGTCACCGAGGTCAGGGTCACCGGTTCGCCGGTGGACACGTCGGTCACCGGGCCGTCAGGGAACCCACTGGACGCCTCGCCACCCGTGGAACTGCAGCCCGCGGCCAGAGCGATCACCGCGACGAGCACGGCGAACACGAGGCGACGACCCACCTCCCCACGGTAGGCCGCGGCACCGCCCGAACCCCGGTCGGCCCCTACGCTGCCTGACCATGCCTGGCGATGCAGAGGAGTACGGTCAGCGACCTTTCACGGCACCCCCCGGAGCCACGGAGCTGTTCCTCGTGCGCCACGGCCAGTCTGCGCCCTACCGCCCGGGTCGTCCGTTCCCCCTCGTCGAGGGCCAGGGTGACCCGCCATTGTCGGAGCTCGGGAGATGGCAGGCCGAACAGCTCGCCGATCGTCTCGCCGGCGAGACGATCCATGCGTTGTACGTGACGACGCTGCGCCGGACCGTCGAGACGGCCACGCCTCTCGCCGTCCGCATCGGGCTCGAACCCGAGGTGGAGGCAGATCTGCGCGAGGTGCACCTGGGGGAGTGGGAGGGCGGCGTCTTCCGGCAGATGGCGGCACAGCGTCATCCCGCCTTCGCGGAGATGGATCGCACCCAGGAATGGGGGGCGGTGCCCGGCGCGGAATCATCCGACCAGCTGCGGGCCCGCACGCGGGCGGCCGTCGCTCGACTCCAGCGACGCCACCCCGGCCAACGCGTCGTGGCGGTGAGCCACGGTGGGGCCATCGGGGCCGTCCTGGCTGAGGCCACCGGCTCGCGCAGCCTGGCCTTCTCCGCCGCCGACAACGCCTCGATCACCCATGTCGTGTTGCACCAGGACCGCTGGCTGGTGCGCCGCTTCAACGACACCGGGCACCTGGCCGGCGAGCTCTCGGGGAGCGCAGACGGACCGACCTGATCGTCGGCTGCTGCGTCACCGCCCCGCGGGGTCGTCATGGCGTCCGACGGCGTTGTCCGGCACTCCGGCGTCGGGAGCGTGCGGCGCCAGGCCGGGAAGGGCTGGACGGGGCGGTGACGGAGCGGTGGCCGTCACGAGTCGACGCTCCCTCTCTCCGGCTCTGTTGCCGATAATCCTCGTTATGTAAAGTCAGTGGGCGTTCCGGGGCTCGTGGTCCGGGGCTCGATCCAGAGGTCGCCCACGGTCCGGGCGTTGCTCATGAGCCATGCCAGGGCTGCGTCCACGTCCGACGGTTCCCGCGAGACCTCCAGGTCCCGTTCGACGTCCTCGAGGGCGGCCTGCAGGCAGTACAGGCGGTCCTGGAGATCCTCGAGCACCAGCCGGTCCACGATCACGTCGTCGTCGCCGAGGCCGTGGGCGGCGGCCAGACGGCGTGCTTGATAGGCCTGCTGCCGGCACCCCGGACGACAGAACCGTCGGGGACGGCCCGGCCCCGGGTTGGCGGTGAAGGACCGGCCACACCAGCGACATCGCTCGCGTCGCTCCGCTCTCCCGCCCCCGTCCGACCACCGTGATTTCGTCACGTGACGAAACTACTGGGAACGGTCGGCGCATCGGCGGACTCCCGTCACCCCGTGAAGCGAGCCACGACCACGACCGCCGGTGCGGGTGCGGGCGGCCCCTGGACCGCCCCGCTCGGCGGCGCGGTTTCGGTCGGCATCGCGGTGTCGGCCGGTGTCTCGGGGACGACCGGCACCGTGGGATCGGCGAACGGGAACGGCTGGAGGGCGAGACCCCAGACCCCCTGATAGGTGGCGAAGGGATCGGCGAAACCGCCGCTGAACGGCGAGGCGAGCGCACCGGCATCTGATCCGTCGGGGATCACCCAGCTCTCCAGGGAGCTCAGGGGCGTCTGTCCGGAGCGGGCCCAGTCGCCCAGGTCGGCACCGACCGCCGTCAGGGCCTGCAGGACGAGCGCCGTCGAGTTCGGGTCCGGCTCCCCCGTCGGGTACGAGGTGAAGCCCCCGGCGTGGGGGCCCGACGCCGCCTGCCCGGTACGCAGGAAGTCGAGCGCACCGGGGATCGGCTCGCGCGCCCCGACGGCGACGAGCGCCTGGACGGCGAAGGCGGTGGTGTTGCTGTCGGGGCCGGCGAACGCGCTCGGATCGGGGCTTCGGCACTCCTCGGGGCCGCCGACCATCGGCGCCCGGTAGGCCTGCCATCCGCCCACCGCGTCCGCGGGCGTCGTGCCGCCACCGCACTGCTGTCCGACGAGCCACTGGACGGCCGCCGTGGGCACCGGAGCGCCCGCTGCGGCGAGAGCCAGGATCGCCAACGACTGGTTCGTGCCGGCGGAGAACGCGTCGGCGTCGCCGTAGAGACCAGGCTCCGTCGTGTCGAGCGTCGCCGTGAGACGGGCGACGAGATCGGTCGACGGCGTGCCGAACGACGCCGGATCACCGTCGTCGGCCACGACGAGGAGGATCAGGTAGCCGAGTGCCCCGGCGTTGTCGGTGCCGGCCCGGACCACGTAGTCGTCGACGTGCCCGGCGATGTAGCTCATGGCGGCGTCGAGGGACTCGGCTTCGGTGCCCGCGGCCGCCAGCGACAGGGCCACGTTGACCGTCCAACCGGCGGACACCGATCCGGGGGCATAGGGGTTCTCGACCCCACCGTCGGGCCCGACGAGGCCCGCCAGCCAGGCGGCCGCCCCGGGGGTGGCCGGCGACTCGGCCGAGACCGGCGCGGGACCGGCGAGGACGCCGACCAAGGGGGCGATCACGAGAGCAGCGATCATGAGGACCGCCCGGAGCGGGCGGGACAGCAGGGCAATGATCATCGGGTCCTCGTTCGTCGGGGCCGGGAACACTGCCTCCCCCGCTCCCCCACGCGCCCCGATCCGTGGACCGCCGCACGAGACGACTCGGGCTCGGCACCGCATTCCGCGACGGCGCGTGGTGAGCCTCGAACCCGGGTCGGTGATCCGACTCGTCGGGGGTCTCCCCCCGGCACACGGTTGCGGGACAGCGTCGGAGTCTCACCGACTTCCCCTCACCGGATCCGGCCCGCAGTCGACCACGTCGGAAGGCCGCGGTCAACCGAGGGCAACGGCCGCACCGCTCGGACCAGGTCCCGTACACTCACCCTGCGCCCACTGCTGGGCGCACGCACCGTGCGGGAGGACCGACATGGCCGACGACACCGAGCGGGTGGCTGCACCGGGCAAGCCGCTCCGCTATTCCAAGCCGAGCTTCGACGACGTCGCCGATGAGCGCCGCCACCGCCAGGAACGACTTGCGGCGGCCTATCGGCTCTTCGGGCGATTCGGGTTCGGAGAAGGTGTGGCCGGACACATCACCGTGCGCGACCCCGAGTTCCCCGATCGGTTCTGGCTGAATCCCTTCGCGGTCGACTTCCGGCTGATCCGCGTGTCCGACCTCGTGTGCGTCGACCACGCCGGCACGATCCTCCACGGCGACTACGCCATCAACCAGGCTGCCTTCGCCATCCACTCCCAGGTCCACGCCGCTCGCCCCGACGTCGTCGCCGCGGCCCACACCCACTCGGTGCACGGGAGGGCCTTCTCGGCGTTGGGGCGGCTGCTCGAGCCGATCACCCAGGACTCGTGCGCCTTCTACGAGGACCACGCGCTGTTCGACGACTTCACCGGCGTCGTGCTCGACCCGCTCGAAGGGAAGCGGATCGCCCATGCGCTCGGCGACCACAAGGCCGCCATCCTCCGCAACCACGGCCTGCTCACCGTCGGCCACAGCGTGGACGAAGCGGCCTGGTGGTTCATCACCATGGAGCGCACCTGTCAGGCCCAGCTGCTGGCCATGGCGGCCGGAGAACGGGTGATGATCGACGCTGACCATGCGGCCACGACGGCCGGGCAGGTCGGAAGTCACACCGCCGGTTGGCTCTCCTTCCAGGCGCTGTACCACTGGATCGTGCGCGAGGAGCCCGACCTGCTCGACTGAGGCCTCGCCGTCAGCGACGCCGTTGGCACTAGTATCAGCCCCACAACCGAGGCCGATCACCGCCTGCGGGAGAGTCCCCCGAACGCCGCCCCCGGGCACGGTCGGGAGCGCCGAAGGAGCAACCACCCCGGAAACTCTCAGGCACCCGTACCGCAGGCGCAGGCACCTCTGGAGAGCAGCCACGGCAGTGGCTCACCGACGGTGAAGGTTCGGGCGCCACACCACGGCGCAGAGCGAAAACTCTCAGGTCCCACGACAGAGCGGGGTCCCCACCCGATCCGGCGCGAGCCGGACCGACCCAGAGGACCACGCCGTGACGATCACCCCCGATCACCCCGCCGCTCCACGTCCCCAGCTCGCGGAGCCCGGCGACGGCTTCGTGGCGCGCCACATCGGACCCGATGAGGCCGATGTCGCGACGATGCTCGCCCGCGTCGGCTTCGACGCCCTGGACGATCTGCTCGACGCGGTCGTACCTCCGGCGATCCGCCTCGACGAGGCTCTCGCCCTGCCGACGGCCCGCAGCGAGGTCGAGGTCTCCGAGGCCCTGCGGCGCCTCGCCGAGGCCAACAACGTGCGCACCTCGCTGATCGGCACGGGCTGGTACGGCACGGTCACGCCGCCGGTCATCCGCCGCAACGTCCTCGAGAACCCCGCCTGGTACACCGCCTACACCCCCTACCAGCCCGAGATCTCCCAGGGCAGGTTCGAGGCGGTGCTGAACTTCCAGACGATGGTCGCCGAGATCACCGGCACCGAGTTGGCCAACGCCTCGATGCTGGACGAGGCGACGGCGGCGGCCGAGGCCATGGCGCTCGTCCACCGGGTGAACCCGAAGGCGGGCGACGTGTTCGTGGCCGACCCCGACGCGCACCCGCAGACGCTGGCCGTGCTCGCCACCCGCGCCGAGCCGATGGGGCTCACGCTGGTCCTGGCCGACCCCTTCGCTCCCCTGCCCGAGAGGTGCTTCGGGGTGCTCGTCTCACATCCGGGCTCGAGCGGCGCCGTCAGGCCGCTCGGCCCCGTCGTGGCGAACGCTCACGACGCCGGCGCGCTCGTCGTCGCGGCCACCGATCTGCTGGCGTGCTGCCTGCTCACCCCGCCGGGCGACGAGGGCGCCGACGTCGTCGTCGGTTCGACGCAACGGTTCGGCGTCCCGATGGGGTTCGGCGGGCCCAGCGCCGGGTTCATCGTCCACCCGGGAGTCCTACAAGCGCACCCTGCCCGGCCGCCTGGTCGGCGTGTCCATCGACGCCGCCGGGCGGCCGGCGTACCGCCTGGCTCTGCAGACCCGCGAGCAGCACATCCGGCGGGAGAAGGCGACGTCCAACATCTGCACCGCCCAGGTGCTGTTGGCCGTGATGGCCGGGATGTACGCGGTGTGGCACGGGCCCGAAGGGCTCGACCCGCATCGCCACGCCGGGTCCATCGCCTCACCACCGTGCTGGCGGCAGGCCTGCGGTCCGCGGGGGTCTCTCCGGTCCACGATGCGTTCTTCGACACGCTCACCGTGTCCGTCCCGGGTCGAGCCGACGAGGTCCTGCGCGTCCGCGGCCTCCCTCGGGCTCGACCTGAGGTCGATCGATGCCGACCACGTCGGCCTCAGCCTCGACGAGACGTCGACCGTGGAGACCGTGTCCCTCGTGTGGACGGCGTTCGGGGTGACGCCGGCACCGACCATCGAGGCCCTCGACGACACCACCCCCGATGCCATCGGCCCCGAGCTCCGGCGATCGACGGCGTTCCTGCACCCACCCCGTGTTCCACGAGCATCGCAGCGAGACCGAGATGCTGCGCTACCTGCGGCGACTGGCCGATGACGATCTCGCCCTCGATCGCACGATGATTCCCCTCGGATCGTGCACGATGAAGCTCAACGCGACCACGCGAGATGGAGCCCGTGACCTGGCCCGAGCTTCGCCGACCTCCACCCGTTCGCCCCCGCCGACGAGACGTCCGGGCTACCGGGCCCTGATCGACGATCTCGAGCGCTGGTTGTGCGAGATCACCGGGTACGACGCCGTGTCGCTGCAGCCCAACGCCGGGAGCCAGGGCGAGTTCGCCGGGCTCCTGGCCATCCGGGCGTGGCACCGCAGCCGCGGCGACCTCGCACCGCGACGTCTGCCTCATCCCGGCCTCGGCCCACGGCACGAACGCCGCCAGCGCGGCGATGGCCGGGATGAGCGTCGTCGTGGTGGCGTGCGACGAGGACGGCAACGTCGATCTCGACGACCTCACGCGCCAAGCTCGACGACCACGGCGACCGGCTGGCCGCGCTCATGGTCACCTATCCGTCGACCCACGGCGTGTTCGAGGAGGCCATCACCGACATCTGTGCGCGCGGTGCACGACGCCGGCGGGCAGGTCTACCTGGACGGCGCCAACCTCAACGCCCTGGTCGGGCGTCGCCCGTCCCGGCCGCTTCGGCGCCGACGTCAGCCACCTCAACCTGCACAAGACCTTCTGCATCCCCCACGGCGGCGGCGGCCCCGGGGTCGGGCCGGTGGCCGTGCGGTCGCACCTGGCGCCCTTCCTGCCCGACACATCCGGTGGTCCCGGCCGCCGGTCCGTCGGCTCCGGTGGTCGGCGCCGTCTCGGCCGCGCCCTGGGGCTCGGCGGGCATCCTGCCCATCCCCTGGGCGTACATCGCCATGATGGGCCCCGATGGCCTGCGACGGGCGACCGAGGTCGCGATCCTCAGCGCCAACTACATCGCCCGCCGCCTCGGCGAGGCCTTCCCGGTCCTCTACACCGGACGCGACGGCCTCGTGGCCCACGAGTGCATCCTCGACCTCCGTCCCATCACGAAGGCCACCGGTGTGACCGTCGACGACGTGGCCAAGCGACTCATGGACTACGGGTTCCACGCCCCCACGATGTCGTTCCCCGTGGCGGGCACCCTGATGGTCGAGCCGACCGAGAGCGAGGGCCTCGCCGAGCTCGACCGCTTCTGTGACGCCATGCTCGCCATCCGCGCCGAGATCGACGCCGTCGGTGCGGGCACCTGGCCGGCGGACGACAACCCGCTGGCCAATGCCCCCCACCCGGCCGCCGACGTGGCCTCCGACGACTGGAGCCACCCGTACCCGCGCCGCGTGGCCGGGTGGCCCAGCGGCGGAGCCGAGCGCCTGGGAAAGTACTGGCCGCCGGTCAGTCGCATCGACGGCGCCTACGGCGATCGCAACGTCATGTGCTCGTGCCCACCGGTCGAGGCCTTCGCTGACGGCTGAGGCCGCACAAACCCAATCGGCGCGGAGACCGTCGCTCGGTAGGGTCCGCGTCCATGGCGGAGCGCGTCACGAACCCCGATGGCGCGTCGCCGGGCACGGAGCGGGTGCGCGGCCTGTGGCCGCTCTATGTCGGCACGTTCTTCCTGGCTGCAGCCGGCGGACTGGTCTTCCCGCTGCTGGCCGAGCTCCAGGACCTCCACGACCTGCCCACATGGGGCCTCGGCCTCATCTCGGGTCTGTTCTTCGTCGGCGCCGTGCTCGGCCAGCTGGTCTTCGCTCCACTCGGCGACCGTGGCCGTGCCCGGTTCCTCCTGCTTCTCGGCGTGGGACTCAGCACCGTCACGCTGGTCTGGTTCGCCTTCGCCACCGAACTGTGGGAGTTCGGGGTCGCCCGCGGGCTCTCCGGTCTCGCCGCGGGGATGTACCTCCCGGCCGCCCGGGCCAGCCTCGTCCGGGCCGATCCGACCCGTACCGGCCTGCTCCTCGGCCGCTTCGCCGGCACCGAGACCGGCGGGTTCATCTTCGGCCCGGTCATCGGTACGGCCATCTTCCAGATCGTCGGTCTCCAGGCGCCGTTCCTCCTGGTGGCCGCGGCCCTGGCCGTGGTCGTCGTGGTCCTCACCCGCGTGCCGATCCCGGGGACACGCGCCGTCTCCTCCCCCACCCCGGGGCTACCGGCCCGAGAACCACGGGCGACCGTCTCGAGCCCGTTCCGGCTGCTGCGCCACCGCGGTGTCGTGGTCGCCGTGCTCTTCCAGCTCGCCATCTTCCTGCCGGTGGGAATCTACGACGCTCTCTGGGCGCGCTACCTCACCGACCGGGGTGCCTCGACGTTGCTCATCGGCCTCGGTCTCAGCCTCTACGGCGTGCCGTTCGTGCTGGCCGCTCCCTGGGGTGGCCGCCTGGCCGACCGCGTGGGACCGGTCCTCTCCACGACCATCGGAATGCTCGTCGTGGTGCCCACCACGGCGATCTACGGTCTGCTCGCCGCACCGGTCGTCATCACCGCGCTCGGCCCTCGCGGAGGCCATCGGGACGGCGTTCGCCGAACCAGGCGTCCAGACGGCGATGGCCCGATCCTGTCCCCGTGACCGCCTGACCGCGGGCCAGGGGCTCTCAGGAGCAGTGAGCATGCTGGGGGCCGGTGCGGCCGCGGCCGCAGCCGCACCGCTCTACGAGGCGGTCGGTCCCGAGTGGCTCTTCTGCGGCGCCGCGGGGGTGATGGCGATGCTCGTCGTCGCGGCGGTTGCCCTCGATCGGGCCGGCGGCCGTCGAGCCGTGCCCCACCCGTTCGGTGCCGGCCAGCCCGAGGCAGGTCGACTCGACCACCGCTACGACGTGGAGACGCCGGTCGGGCCGATCTCGCTGGACTCCTCGTCGGCGACGACCGATGCCTAATCGGGATGTGCCCGACGACGCCGACGGTCGACGAAGGGCAGGGCCACGACATGCGCGGACAAGGTCGTGCCCCGGGCGTCGACGAGCAACTCGTCGCCCTCCACGGCATCCGTGGGCAGAAAAGCCAGAGCCACCCCGTGGCCGAGCTCAGGGGAGAAGTTCCCGCTCGTCACCACGCCGACCTGTTCGCCGCCCCGGAGCACTGGCTGTCCCTCGCGTGGCGGACGGCGCCCCTCGGTGGTGAGGCCTCGGAGCCGGCGGGCCACCCCCTGTTCACGCTCGACGGCGAGGGCCTCGCGACCACGGAAGTCGCCCTTGTCCCACGCCACGACCCAGCCGAGGTTGGCCTGCAACGGGCTGATGCCCGGACCGAGCTCGTGTCCGTGCAACGGCAGGCCGGCCTCGAGGCGCAGCGTGTCCCGAGCACCGAGCCCGGCCGGCTCGATGCCGGCACCGAGGAGCGCATGGAACAGCCGCGGAGCGGCATCAGCAGGCACCGCGATCTCCACGCCGTCCTCCCCCGTGTACCCGGTACCGGCGACGACGAGGTCGACACCGTCCCAGGTCACCGCCGCGACGGTGAAGCGAGCCGTGTCGCTCACCGGCCCGAGCACGCCGGCCAGGCGTTCCACGCGCCCTGGGGCCCTGGACGGCGAGCACCGCCCGCGTGGCCGTGACGTCCTGTGCGGTCACGTCGCGCGCGCCGGTCGCCAGAGCCTCCTCGGTCAGTGCGGCCATCACTCCCGAGGTGTTGGAGGCGTTCGGCATCACGTCGAAAGACCCCTCGGCGGTCCACCACACGATGATGTCGTCGGTGACCGATGCGTCCGCGGGGTCGAGGAGATGGGTGTACTGGGCTCTCCCGGGTGCGATCCGACCGAGGTCGTTGGTCAGGGCCCGCTGGAGCAGCTCGAAGGCACCGTCACCGGCCACTCGGACGGTGCCGAGGTGCGAGACGTCGAACACGACCGCCGAGTGGCGACAGGCCCGGTGCTCCGCGAGGGTGCCTGCCGGATAGGCGAGGGGCATCTCCCACCCACCGAAGGGCACCATCTTGGCGCCGAGCGCCCGATGTTCCGCGTCGAGCGGTGAAGTCCGGTCGGTCACGACGGCGACCCTACCGCCGGGGTCCCGCCGCCACCGTCAGACCGGCGGCGGCGCCAGGGGACCCCGGGCACCGAGCCGTTCGACCCAGGTCGACGCCACCTCGACGTTCTCACGCACCGCCCCCCAGCCCACGAGGATGTCCTCGGTGAGCGATCGGGCCAGAGCAGGTGCACGAAAGAGGTGGCGGTCGATCGGCGCCAGGCGCTCGAGACGCAGGACACCGAGGGACCCCGTCACCCATCGAAGCGCCCGCACCTCGGTCTCGTCGGCGGTCAGGACGCCGTACGCCACGGCCTCGTCGATGCGCGACGCGGGAGGATCGAGCAGACGGTGCACCACGGGGAGCAACTCCCGGCCAGAGGACCGATCGATGGGTGATGCGGTGGGTGCGGCCTCGCCGAGCAGGGCGCGAACGAGCGCGATCTCGTCGGGGAACACCACGCCTGCGGCGGCGAGGAATCCGCCGTAGGCGAGAAGCTCGACGAGCACGATCAGGTCCTCCTCGAGGTCCCCGGCATCGAGGTGCTCCTCCCATCCGATCCGGGCGCTGCGATAGGACGCCTCGAGCGTGGCGACGGCCTCCGCCTGTAGTGCCGAGAGGAGCGCCGCCTTGGACTCGAAGGCCGTGTACAGGGTTCCCACTGCGCAGTCGAGCTCGTCCGCGACCGCCTGCATCGTGACGCCGGCGAGACCCTCACGGTCGATGACCGCGCCCGTGGCGAGCAGGATTCTCTGGCGCTTGGCATCACGTGCCCGTTGGCGTCGGTCCGTCCGGGACGACCGTGAGGTGAACCATGTTCAAAGTATGAACCATGTTCAATCTCCGCCGGTGGATGTCGCGTCAGAGGGCGCGGATCCCGCCCCGACCGGGCTCGCGGGTGGCCGGGGCGGTCAGCTCGCGTGCGGGGGCGGCGCGGAGGACCGGACGAAGGAGACGCGCCTCCACCCGCCCGGAACACCGGACCGATGGGCACCGACCGGCGAGTCAGGGCCCCCACTCCCCTCCCCCACCGACTCGATGTGTCAGCCCGTGCGCTCCCGCGCCGGCGGGCAACTGTGTCCGCGGACGACCTCGGCGGTGGGCGAACACCTCACCGCTGGGTCAGGAGCCGGCGGCCAGACGGGTCACGGCGGCATCCGTACCTGCCGCCGTGGGCCGCAGTTCGTGGATGCGGGCGTCGACCTCGTCGCGGACGCTGCCGAGGGGCAGGATGTTCAACACACCCTGACCCTTCTTCACCAGGTCGATGAGCTCGCCGTCGTCCTGGATCACCACCGAGGCGTTGCCCTGGATGACCAGGTTGGCCGTCGTGACATCCCCACCGAGCTGCTCACGGAGGTAGGAGAAGACGTCGCGCACGTTCTCGAGCTTGATCCCGGCGTCGAGCAGGCTCTTCACGACCTTGAGCTCGAGGAGGTCGGTGTAGGTGTAACGCCGTCGGGTCCCGCTGCCTGCCGCGTCGACGAGGGACGGGCGCACGAGGTCGGTCCGGGCCCAGTAGTCGAGCTGGCGGTAGCTGATGCCGGCGATCTCGGCGGCTTTGGCCCCGCTGTACCCCTCGGGCTTCACTGCGCTCATGGTGGCTCCTGGGGATGGTCCCCGACCGCTAGGTGACCCTCTGGTGGAGGCTGAGAGAGTCTCGGGCTCCACCTGAGGTCGGGACGACATCGGTGAAACTACGCCCGTGTGAGGAGGCGAGCGTAGGTGCCGGGCGTCACCAGGTCAACGATCGGGTGCTCGGGACGGTCCCGGCCCGTGCGCCGAGGCCCCGTCGAGAGGTCTAGGAGGCGAAGTCGTCGGGGTTCACCGAGTCGATGAACTCCCGGAACTGCTCGACCACGTCCTCCCCCGGTGCTCCTCGGACTCGTCGTCGTCGGGTTCCACCAACCCGGCTTCGTCGAGGAGCTCGTCGGTGGCGTAGATCGGACAATCGACGCGGAGAGCCAGCGCCATCGCGTCCGACGGACGGCTCGAGACCTGCAGCGACGACTCACCCGATTCGAGGTGGACCTCGGCGTAGAAGGTTCCCTCGTCGAGGTGGGTGATCACGATCCGTTCGACGGTTGCCCCGAGCTGCCCGATCAGATCACGCATGAGGTCGTGCGTCATCGGCCGCTGCGTCACCACGCCATCGAGGGCGAAGGCGATGGCCGTCGCCTCGGGCTGGCCGATGAAGATCGGTAGGAGCCGCCGCTCTCCCCCGAGTTCGCGCAGCACGACCACGGGGACGTTTCCCGGCAGCTCCACCCGCACGGCCACCAACTCCATCTCGACCATGTGTGGACCCTACCGGTGCCCCGGCGCAGGCGGGCAGCGAAATCGGACCGGGGTCAGGCCTGACCGAGGTACCCGCGCAGGCGCGGAGCGCACCATGGCGGCACGCAGGTCGTCGGCCAGTTCGGCCAGGTCCTCGAGCATCTCGACCGCCTCCTTGCGTGCCTCGGGGCGACGCTGCTTCAACAGCGGCGTGATCAACTGCTCGAACAACCCGGCCTCTCGTTCCGCGGCGACCTTGTACATCCGTAGATGTCGGGGCTCGATGCCGTAGCGGCGGAAGCCCACGGCGAGAGCGGGCCACGATCAAGGCGTCCTCGTCGTAGTAGTCGACCGCACCCATCGAGCGGACCGCGAGGAGCCCGTAGCGCTCGAGCTCCCCGAGCTCGCGCGAGGTGAGCCCGGTCGCCTCGCTCAGATCGTCGAGCGAGAGGGTGACCGGCTCCGCTTTCGCGACGGCACCCTCGCCGGCCGGTGACGCGTCGGCGACGTCCTCGCCGGCGGTGTGACCCGTGGGGTGGCGGCCACGGCTCGAACGAGGTGCCGGCTCGGGCTCGGGCTCGGCAGGGCCCTCGACCAGCTGGGCCACGGCAACGGCTCGTTCGTGGTCCGAGGCCGAAGGGGCCTCGTCGCTCTCCGTCTCGCCGTCGTCGGGATCGTCGGTGACCACGCCGGCTCGCTTCAACAGCGTCAGGGGCGCGCGGGGCGTCGGTGCCTCGGCCACGGAGTCGGCCTCGCCGCTGGTGCCGACAGGGAGATCGGCGGCGGCCGCCGTGGACGGCTCAGAGGATCCGGGCGGACGAGCACCGTCGCCGCCGAGCGGCAGCACGCCCTCTGCGGTGTCGCCCTCGAGGTCGCCGGTCGCCAGGCGTTCCTTGATGACCTTGAGCGGCAGGAAGTGATCGCGCTGCTGGTGCAGGATCCAGCGGAGGCGTTCGACGTCGTCGTCGTAGAACTTCCGGTAACCCGACGGCGTCCGCTCGGGATCGAGCAGCCCCTGGCTCTCCAGGAACCGGATCTTCGAGATGGTGATGTCGGGGAAGTCGTGCTGGAGCAGCGTGAGGACCTCACCGATCGAGAGGTGGGATACGCTCAGGCGCCATCAGTCCTCACCGACGCCCTGGAAGAAGACCAGCTTGAACTTGCCGATCTGCAGCTCGTCGCCGTTGGCCAGACGGCGCCGCTCTCGATGCGCTCACGGTTCAGGTAGGTGCCGTTGAGCGAGCCGGCGTCGCGGACCGACGTAGCCGCCGTCGCTCGCGCTCGCGGAACTCGGCGTGGCGGCGCGAGACGGTGATGTCGTCGAGGAAGATGTCGCTGTCGGGGTGGCGGCCGGCCGTGGTGATCGCCGCTGTGTCGAGCGCGAAGCGCGACGCCGGCCTTGGGACCCCGTCGTGACGACCAGGACTCCGCCGTCGAGCGGCGACGTCGTCGATCTCGACGCGTCATCTCCTCCTCGACGGGATCGGCGGGCAGGGTCGGATGGAAGACGATCGTGGTGGTCTCGTCGGCCACCGGCTCGAGCACCGCGCCCGCACGACGAGCAGAAGTTCGCGCCGAGCGGGTTGCGATGCCCGCAGTTGTTGCAGAAGACGTCGCTCACGGCGCCCCGTCACCCCTCGATCGAGCGACCGGTAGCCCTCGCAGCGTCGAGCAGGCCCGTCGAGCTGCGTCGGGTCGGCGACCTCGATCACACAGATCCAGCCGTCGCCGTAGGGGTCGTCGTTGAGGCGCTCCGGGTCGTCGGCCAGATCGGCGTTCACCTCGACGACCGTGCCCGCCACCGGGGCGTAGATGTCCGACACCGACTTGGTGGACTCGACCTCGCTCACCTTGGCCGCGGCCTCGACCGCGGCGCCCGACCTCGGGCACCTCGACGAAGACGACGTCGCCGAGCGCGTCCTGGGCGTAGTCGGTGATGCCGACCCGGACATCGGTCGCCCTCGACCCGGACCCACTCGTGGTCCGTCGAGTACCGCAGGTCGTCGGGGACGTTCATGGCGGCGACGCTACCCGATCCGCCTGAGCCTCGGACACGAGCGTGACCGGGTCGGGACGCACGCTGAGCCGGTGCGGCCAGGCTCAGCGCACCATCTGGCGGATCCGGCGGGCGTACTCCTGGGCGAGCCGCCGGGCGCTGTCGGGCGATCGAACCCTCGGCCCAGACGTGGGTGACCGGCTCCTCGGGGTCGGGCAGGGCCAGCGCCCAGCCCTCGTCGTGGACCACCTTCACGCCGTCGACGAGCTCGACCTCGCGGCCTTGCTCTGCTCCAGAGGCTGCGCATCACCAGGCCCTTCTGCTCCCACGGGGTCACGACCGTCTCGTGCGCCAGGTGGACCCTGGGCAGGCTCGTCGACCACGTCGGACAGCGTTCACGTCGTGGTAGGCCAGCAGCTCGAGCACCTTGACGAACGTGGCGGCTGCGTCGAAGCCGGGCATGAAGCCGGGAAGGATGAAGCCGCCGTCCTGGTTGGCGGCGAAGCCCACTCCCGGCTCGGTCGGCGGCGTCCATGAGCGCGGCGCTGGAGATCTTGGTCCGACCACACCGATGCCGTGCTGGCTCGAGCGATGCGCGTCGGCCGCCGACGTGACGTTGACGGGCAGGGCGACCCGATCGCCGTCGAGCGTGCCGGCGAGCAGCGTCGAGCAGGGCCAACAGCGTCTCGGTCGTGGTCAGGACCGTGACCCTCGTCGTCGATCAGCGGCAGCTGCTCACCGTCCGGGTCGACACACGCGCCCAGATCGGCTCCCGAGGTGCGCACGAGATCGCCCACCCGCGCGGCGTGGTCGTCGAGCTGGTCGATCCAGCATACCCGCCGTGGAGATGAAGGGATTGACCGCCAGCACCTCGAGCGCCGAGCTTGGCCAGCACGTTGGGCATGGCGAACGAGGTCGAGCCGTAGCGCGTAGTCGATCACGACCTTGAACCGACGCCGCGCGATCGCGTCGACGTCGACCGTCGCCTCGAGCGCCGCGGCGTAGTGCTCGAGCGCCCGCGGGGGGAAGCCGATGTCGCCGATCTCGCCGGGGAACACCCGCCGGAAGTCCTCGCGGGCGAAGAGCCGCTCGATCTTGCGCTGGGCGTCCTCGGTGATGTCGAGGCCGTCGCCGTCGAAGAAGCGGATCGTCGACCGACTGGGGGTCGTCGTCGTCGAGCCGGACCGTGAGGCCACCCGCGAGCCGTGGGGCGGCGGATGATGAAGCGGGTCACCGGGACCGAGGCCACCTCGAGGTCCTCGACGTTGACGCCGCCTGCGTTGAGCCCGGCCATCATCGCCCGCTTGAGCATGCGGGCCGAGCGGACTGGAGTCCCGGGAGGTGACGACCGTGGCGTCCTTGCTTGAGCATGGTCGCCGAAGGCCATGGCCACCCGCGTGGCGAACTCGGGGGTGACGTCGACGTTGGCCAGCCCGCCGACCCCGTCGCCGCCGAAGAGGCTCCGGGCCCCTCGGACTCCCAGACGATGGAGGTCGTTGACGACCGCGCCGGCCTCGACCGTCTTGAAGGGGTAGATCTTCACCTCGGCCCCGATGGAGGCGTCGTCGCCGACGAAGCACTCGTCGCCCAGCACGACGCCCTCCTCGGCGCGCACCCCCTTGCGCAGGTCGCAGGACCGACCCACCACCGTGCCGCGCAGGCGCACGCCTTCACCGAGATAGGCGTTGTCGTGGACCACGGTGCGTTCGAGCGAGGCGTCCTGGCGCATTCGGACGTTGGCGCCCAGCACCGTGTACTCGCCCGATCGGCGCATCGGCCTCGACCCGGCAGTTGTCGCCGATGACGGCGGGCCCGACGATGGTGGCGTCGGGGTGGAGGTCGGCGTCCTCGCCCAGCCAGACGCCCGGGACGGATCTCGAAGCCCGGGATGTCGACGCGCACCTGGCCGTCGAGGATGTCCTTGTGGGCCCGCACGTAGGACTCGAGCGTGCCGACGTCCTCCCAGTAGCCCTCCGCGACGGCGCCGAAGAGGGGCTTGCCGTCGCGCGAGCAGGCCGGGGAACACCTCGCCGGAGAAGTCGACGGGCCGGCCGTCCTCGATGTAGTCGAAGATCTCCGGCTCGAGCACGAAGATGCCGGTGTTGATGGTGTCGGAGAACACCTGCCCCCAGGTCGGCTTCTCGAGGAAGCGCTCGATGGAGCCGTCCTCGCGGGTGATGACGATCCCGAACTCGAGGGGGTTGTCGACGTGGGCCAGGCCGATCGTGGCCATGGCGTCCTTCGTCGTCGTGGGCGGCGATGATCGCGCCGAGATCGATGTCGGTGAGCACGTCACCGGAGATGACGAGGAAGCGCTCGTCGAGGTGCTCCATGGCGTTGCGGACCGAGCCGGCCGTGCCGAGCGGGCGTCTCCTCGGTGGCGTAGGTCATGCGTGACGCCGAACTCGGACCCGTCGCCGAAGTAGTCGCGGATCGTGTTGGCCATGAAGGCCACCGTGACGACGATCTCGTCGATCCCGTGGCGCTTCAGCAGATCGACGATGTGCTCCATCATCGGCCGGTTGACCAGCGGCAGCATCGGTTTCGGGGCGTTGGAGGTGAGCGGCCGGAGCCGCGTGCCCTCACCGCCGGCCATGATCACGGCCTTCATGCCTTGTCCTACCTCGGGGCGGTCGGAGCCCGTCGACGGACAACGGCTCTTCCCGATCTGAACCTACCTCCCCGCTGCGGACCGCCGTCCCTGAGCGCCCGCACGGCGAGCGGCACGTAGCCCACGGCGGCGATGTAGCTGAGAACCAGTCCGGGGATGCCGGCGATCCAGGCCGCAGCTTGGCAGAGGTCGGCGAAGGAGACCGAGCTGGCGCCGCCGAGGAACAGCGGGAAGGCGAACATCAGAGCGAAGGTGCCGGCCTTGCCGTACCACGTGACGTCGATGCGTCGGGCGCCGAGCGCAGCGAGCGCCAGCGTCGCCGCGGCCACGACGATCTCGCGGACCAGCACCGCCAGGCAGAACCACAGCGGGGCGGCATCGGCGATGATGATGCTGACGATCGCGACGAAGAAGAGCAGGCGGTCGGCGACCGGGTCGAGCACCTTGCCCACCGTCGGACACCTGGTTCCATCGGCGGGCGATGTAGCCGTCCACCCAGTCGGTGGCCCCCAGCACGGCGAGGAGCACCGCCGCCGCGGGAAGCGCGTCCTGGACGAGCAGGAGCCATACGAAGACCGGGAGGCACAGAAGCCGTACGAGGGTGATGGCGTTCGGGACCGTGACGATCCGATCATGGGCGGCGATCCCCACCGCAGGATCGCTTCCCGACGACGCTGCCATGCTCGGCACTCTACGATCCGGGTCCCATGAGCACGATCTTCTCCCGTGTCCTGGCCGGGGAGCTCCCCGGCCGGTTCGTCTACCGCGACGACGTCTGTGCCGCGTTCCTGACCATCGCCCCGATCACGCCGGGACACACGCTGGTCGTGCCGGTCGCGGAGGTGGACCACTGGGTCGACCTGGACGACGACCTCGCCGCCCATCTGATGGTCGTGGCCAAGCGGGTCGCCCGCGCCCAGCAGGCGGTGCTCTCTCCACCCGGGTGGCGCTGATCATCGCCGGCCTCGAGGTGCCCCACACCCACCTCCACGTGCTCCCCATCCACAGCGAACGCGACATCGACTTCTCCAAGGCCCGCACCGACACCCCCGCCGACGAGCTCGACGCCATCGCCGAGAGCCTCAGCGACGCGCTGGTCTCCTGAACGCCCGAGCCGACCCGGCTCTCAGAGCAGGGTCGCCTGCCCGGGAACCTGGCCTGCGGCGAGCTCGTCCACGCGGTCGAGGAGGTGGGCGCCCTTGTTGCGCACGCTGTTCACCTCGGTGCTCACCGCGTGGATGTCGAGCAGCGAAGACGGCGCCGGGACGAGGAGACGCCCGAGGAGATCGAGATCACCGACGGCGGGATCGAGCCACTCCGTCCAGGCCTCACGGGGCAGCATCACCGGCATCCGATCGTGTATCGGCCGGACCTTGTCGTTGGGCTCGCCGGTGATGATGGTGCACGACCGCAGCGCATCACCTCCCTCGGCCCGGTCGGCCTCGGTGGCGTTGGGATCCTTCCAGATCTCCCACAGTCCGGCGAAGGCCAGCGGCTGGCCCGCGGCGCCATGGATGTACATGGGTTGCTTGCGCTTCTGCCCGGCAACCACCTTCCACTCGTAGAACCCGTCGGCCGGGATCAGGCACCGTCGCTTGGTGAACGCCGGCTTGAAGGCGTTCTTGGTGGCCAGCGTCTCGGCGCGGGCGTTGATCATCTTGTTGCCGATGGACGGGTCCTTGGCCCAGCGGGGCACGAGACCCCAGTGCATAGGGGTCACCTGCCGGGCGCGTCCGTCGGACAGGACGACGTAGACGTCGTTGGTGGGCGCAACGTTGTACGCCGGTTCGAGTGCCGCCTCGGGGGCTTCGGCGTCGAAGTAGGCGGCGAGGTCCGCCGGCGGGGTGGCGGAGACGAAGCGGCCGCACATGGGTCGAACGGTACCGGCAGGTCAGGGGCGGTCGACATCGGCTTCGCCGAGGCCGACCTCGGGTCGCAGCGTCGGGAACAGGATGACCTCGCGAATGCTCTCGACCCCGGCGAGGAGCATGACCAGTCGGTCGATGCCCAGGCCCATGCCGCCGGCGGGTGGCATGCCGTACTCGAGAGCCCGGATGTAGTCGAGGTCCACGTCGGCGGCCTCGGGATCGCCGGCGGCCTTCGCGGCCGCGCCCTCACGGAACCGTGCGAGCTGTTCGACGGGGTCGTTCAGCTCGCTGTAGGCGTTGGCCAGCTCGCGTCCGTCGACGATGACCTCGAAGCGCTCGACGAGGGTGGGATCGCGGCGATGAGGTTTGGCGAGGGGTGAGGTCTCGCGGGGATGGTCGAGCACGACCGTGGGCTCGATGACCTTCGGCTCGACCAACTCGTCGTAGACCTCGTGCGTGCAGCGACCGGCGCCCCAGCTGTCCTGCCAGGCGAGGCCGAGACCGTCGAGCACGGCCCGCGCCTCGGCGACGGGCATCGCCGGGCTGATGTGCACCCCGATCACCTCGGCGATGAGGTCGACCATGGTCACCCGCCGCCACGGCCCACCGAGGTCGATGGTGCGGCCACGGCACTCGACGGTGGTGCTGCCGTTGGCCGCGACCGCGGTCGCGGCGACCAGTGCCTCGGTGAGATCGATCATCTCGTGGTAGTCACCGAACGCCTGGTAGGCCTCGAGCATGGTGAACTCGGGGTTGTGGCGGGTGTCGATGCCCTCGTTGCGGAAGACACGGCCGATCTCGTAGACCCGCTCGAATGCCGCCCGACGAGCAACCGCTTGAGGTAGCAGCTCGAGGGCGATGCGCAGGTAGAGTGTCGATGTCGAGCGCGTTGTAGTGCGTCACGAACGGGCCGGGCGGTCGGCGCCGCCGTGTTGGAGGCTGCAGCATCGGCGTCTCGACCTCGAGGAACCCCCGCTCGTCGAAGCACCTGACGCAGCGCGTCGAGCGGCGCGACGCGCACCTCGAACACCCGCCGGGCATCGTCGTTCACGTCAGGTCGACGTAGCGCTGGCGGTAGCGCACGTCGACGTCGGACAGCCCCTTCCACTTGTCGGGCAGGGGGCGAAGCGCCTTGGCCAGCAGCACGAACTCGGAGACCTTCACCGACAGCTCGCCCTTCTTGGTCACCATCACGGTGCCCTCGACCCCCACCCAGTCGCCCCGGTCGAGATCGTTGAACTCGCTCAGGCGCTCCTTGCCGATGACGCCGGCGGAGACGAACAGCTGCACCTCACCGCTGCGGTCCCGCAACTGCCCGAAGGTGAGTCGGCCCTGGTCGCGCTTGAGCATGAGCCGTCCGGCGACCCGGACCTCGACGTCGGTCTCCTCGCCTGCCCCGAGGTCCCCGAACTCCCCGCGGAGCTCGCCGAGGGTCCGGTCGCGGTCGAAGCGGTAAGGGTACGGATCCACGCCCTGCTCGCGGAGCTGATCGAGCTTGGTGAATCGTTGGGCCCGGATCGTGGCCCGCTCGGCCTCGGTCTCCTCTGGTTCCGGAGCGACCTCTTCGGAAGCTGGATCGGGCCTGTGGTCGGTCATGGATACCTGTTCAACGGAGGGTCGGTCGCCGAAGTCGCGAGCGGCCTCCACCCTAGGCAGTGCGTCACCCGGGGCCGATCATCCCGCCCCGAACCCCGGTAGCTCCCAGCTCATCTTCGCGACCTGCCCCTCAGGGGGCCATCACCTCGGGCGCCCCAGGCCGGTGTCGTCGTCGAGCGAGGGCACGGCTCGGTGGAGGTACGGTCGCTGCCGTGTTGCGTCGAACGCTGCTGTGCGCCACGGGATTGGCCGTTGCGACCGTCGTGGGGCTCTCGGCGTGCTCTGGCGATGCTCCCGTCACGTCGGAGCCCGGCACGACGGTCACCGACACGATGACGACGAGCGAGGTGCCGATGGACACGCGAAGTCAGCTCAGTCGGCGCCTGGCGGCGGAGCTCGACGACGAAGCCCTGGCCGAAGGCGTCGTCGCCGGACTCGACGACGACCTCGTCGATCGGTTGGTGGCGGCCGCGAACGGCGACATCGCCACGGGCGAGCTCCTCTCCTATTCGCCGCCCACCGTCGCCGCCGACCAGGTGGACTCGCTGTGGGTGTTCTCCTACGGCTACCGCTTCTCCCCCGAGGCGCAGCGGTCCGGGGTGGCCGGTTCCGATGGCGTCCCACCGATGGAGGCTCTCGTGCCGGGGCCCACCAACGCCGAGCTGGCCCGCGTGGCCGCGGAATTCGTGGCTGATCATCCGGTTCCGATCGTCGCGCAATGGGAGGTCGCCCGTGAGCTCGAGGCCTTGGGCGTGACCGGCGTGATCTCCGTCGAGCCCGACATCACCGATGAAGAGACCGTGAGCTACCTCAGCACCGCCGGCGTGGCCGAGAAGGGCCTTCGCCTCGCTGCCGAGGTGGGGATCACTCCTGGACATGCTGGCGTGTTGTGCCAGGCCGATCACGCGGTTCGCTGTGTCCTCACCGCCCGTCGCGCCGGGCTCACGGCCGACGTGCCCGAGGGCGTCGAGCTCCCATCGGGGTACGACCCCGAGTCGGGTCAGGCGTGGACCCGCTCGCGAGAGGCGTGGATTCCCGTCGACCTGCTCGGCCGCAGCCTCCTGACCGACTGAACCCCCATCCGAGCGGAACCGGTGGATCCGGCCACGATCGAGACAGCGGCATCGCCCTCGCACTGTTCTGGGAGCGCGCCCAGCGGGCGTCGGTCGCGCGACGGCTCGCGGCACCGGGGAGGGGACGAGTCCGGATCCCCGGGACGCCCGCCGGTGGACGTGCTCCGGACCGCTCGGGAATGCGCCGGCGTCAGCCGGTGAACGCCGGTGCCGCGACGACGGCTGCCCGCGGCGGGGGCAGCGGTGGTCGGTGCGCTCGGGACGGTGGTGGTCGTGGTGGGCTCGGGATCGAACGTGTTCACGATCTCGGCCTCGTAGCTCGTTGGATCCTCGAGGAACACGTCGACGGGCCCGGTCGAGCTGTCGGCGCCGCCGTCGTCGATCTCGGTGATGGTGCACCTCGCCGGCCCGAAGAAGTCGAAGTCTTCGTCACCCCCTGTCGGCCCGAAGGTGATGTCCTCGTCGTAGACGACGCCGTCTCCCTGGATCCGGATCACCTCGTCGATGGGGACGGTCCCGTTCGGGAGTTCGTCCTCGCAGAAGACGTTGATCACGAACTCCGCGTCGGCGGGCGCGGTGCCGTCGACCGTCTTGACGACCGTCAGCGTCGCCATTTCTCTCCCGGCACTGGCCGGTCCAGCGAACACCACGCTGCCCCCGACGAGGACAATTCCGACGATCCCGGTGGCCAGTATCCTCTTGACGTTCATCCGCAGTCATCCCTGTTCGTTGGAGTCTTCTCGGGGTGACTGTAGCGAACCGGGCGGATCGGAGGGGCCCCTCGTCCGTCACGGGACGCCGGACCACCCCCGAGACGCGGGCGTCTTGGCTGCGGCACGCGGTCGGAACCCGGCCCGGGTCGGGAGGATTCCATAGGGTCGGGGAATCCCCTGCTGACTCGCCGGGTTCCGTTGCCGTGGAGGAGACGACCGTGTCCCCGGAGAACGACGCCGAAGAAGCGTTCTCCCGCTACGTGCTTCCCGAGGTCGATGTCCTCTACCGCGTCGCCCGCTCTCTGACCCGCCACGACACGGACGCGGAGGATCTCGTGCAGGACACGATGCTGCGGGCGTTCCGGGCGATCCACCGGTTCGATGGCCGCCATCCCCGAGCTTGGCTGTTGACGATCATGCGCAACTCCCGGCTCAACAGCGTGCGGCGTCGCCGCCCGGTGCTGCTCGACGATCCGGACGAAGTCGCCGACCGGTCGCTCTCGATGGCGGACGTGGGGCCCGGACCGGAACAGACGGTGCTCGATCGCGGGTTCGACGCACAGGTCGAGGCCGCCTTTCTCGCCCTCCCCGACAACTTCCGCAAGGTCATGGACCTCGTCGACGTCGCTGGCCTCTCCTACCAGGAGGCGTCTGCGGTACTCGAGATCCCGGTGGGCACGGTCATGAGTCGCCTCCATCGGGGCCGCAAGCGTGTTCGGGATGCACTCCGAACCGGTGGTATGACGAGAGGAACGAAGCCATGAAGCTCCTCGGACGCCTGTTCGGCACGCCGAGCCAGATGTCGTGCCGCCAGGTCGGCAAGGTCCTGCAGACCTATCTCGATGACGAACTCGACGACGACACGGCGCGCAAGGTCGCCGCGCATCTCGAGGATTGCCGTCGCTGCGGACTCGAAGCGGAGACCTACGAGGCGCTCAAGGAGTCGCTGTGGCCGCGGTCCGGCCGGCTCGGCTGGCGAGCCGGTGGCCAGGCTCCGCGACTTCGGCGAACGCCTCGCTCGGGGCGAGATCGAGCCCCACGATCCGGCGACGAGGTGATGCCGGGAGACCCTGGCGCGAGCGTGTCCTTCCGACTCAACGCACCGGTGCACGCTCGGGACACGAGCGGCATGTGAGCAGCCAACCTGAGGTCGGGTCATCCTCGACGACGGGCGCTGCGACCCAGTCGCCGTCGACGGTGAGCATCGTGCCGCATCCGTAGCCGCAGTAGTGGGGAAGGAGTGCGGCCGACTGGCGGCGTGCCTTGCGGTGTGCAGCGTCGTGGCTGCGTGCCGACGGGCGTGATCTCCACATCGTGGTGGCATCCTCGCTCTCTCACGGGTTCCGACGAACTCGGCCACCAGTTTGGGGGAACCCGACGACCCGCCGTGACCATCCCGTGAACGCTGTCGCCCAGCCGACCTCGTGAGCAGGCCACCCTGCTCGACCGTGCCGGTGTCGCGCAGAGAGCCATCCACGTGCGCCTTTCACGCAGCCACCGCTTCGCAGAGCAGAGCAGCGAATGCTGTGCTTCACTGGGCTATTCGGTGCGAGGGGGCAGGGACATGGGACGTGGACGATTCGTACTCGTGGGGCTGGCGATCGTTGCGGCGCTCGCTGGGGTCTGGTCCGGCACATCGTCGGCGGCTCCGGCCAGTCAAGGCTGCGCCGAGCTGAACTCGGGAGCTGCGGATGGTACGTACGGCTCGACCAGCCGCGCCGTGAGGAGTTTCGTGGCCGGTGATGTCGTCACGGTGACGGCCGCGGCCGCCCCCGGTGTTCTGACTCCGGGCAGCATCTACATGACCAAGCGAATCGCTGTCGATGGCGAGTTCATCGAGGATACGGTCGAGGTGGACAGCGCCGGTTTCCCGGGCGTCTTGACCTACACGATCCCTGCTGACGCCGTGTACCGGCTGGGATGGGGTGCCGACGTCGGCGGGGCCAGCTTCCAGGCGTCGTGCACACCAGCGGATCCAGGCGCCACCACCAGCACGACCTCGACGACCTCGACGACCTCGACGACCACCACGACCGACGGCGGACCGGACGACTCCGCCACCACCAGCACCACCACGGCCGTCGATGTGATCGGGGACTCCACCACCACGTCGACGCCACCGGTCACCGATGCGACGAGGACGGAAGCCGTTGCCGCCGCTGCGGTTGCCGCCACGGCAAGACCGAGCTTCACCGGCTGAGCCTCGTCGGAGCGACGAAGCATCCCCGGCACCACGACAACCGCAACGGCGAGCACCGAGGACGGTCCGCTCGGCCCCGGCTCGGGCCGCTTCGGTCCCGCCACCCTGTGGCATCGAGAAGCCCATCGGTCCCCAGCCGGTGCAGGCCGCGTCGCCGCCGGCGTGGCGACGGACATGACGTTCGACCCTGGTGAGGGGGCGTGGTCGGACCGAGAGTCGAAGTGGGCGATCGGGTTCCCGCCGTCCGAACGAGCGGCACAGCTCGACCCCGCCTGGGAGGTGCAGCATGTCAGCGCGCCCAGCAGTGCGGAACTCCCTGACCGAGATCCCGGCAGGAGGGCTCAGCGCTCCGTCGGCGGTTCGTGCTCGCCGCTGGCGGCACCTGAGGCTGTTGGCCCTGGTCGCAGCCTGGGTGCTCGTCGTGGCCGCCTGCGACCCGAGTCCGTATCGAGGGTCGCCGTCGGGTCCGAAGTTGGCGATCGTCGGCGACAGCCTCGTCTGCGACATCGAAGGCCAAGCCAACGACCGCTTCGTCTATCAAGGCTGGTACGTGTCGATCACCGCGCTCGGCGGGTACACGGTGCAGGACCACGAGGACACGTTCCGCAAGGTGGCCGCCACGAACCCACAGGTCGTGGTGGTGGCGCTGGGCGCCAACGACATCCGCGAGATCGACGCGGGCCTGCAGACCTACGACGAGTACCGCCGTGACGTGCGCGTCACCCTCGAGCTGTTCCGCGACGTGCCCTTCATCGTCTGGGTGGGGGTGAACACCACCAGCGGCTTCTGGGGGCCCGACGGGGATCACCGGGTCGTGGGCCCGTGGATCAACATCATCACGGTGGTCGAGCTGGCGGCATCGGGCCGAGACCCCGGCACGACGCTCTACGCCGACTGGGCCACCGAGTCGGAGGGGCGGCTCGACTACTTCGTCATCCCGGGCGAGGTGCACCATTCGGCACTGGGCTCGGCGGCCTATCTCGACCTGATCGACCGTTCGATCGCCTCCTTCCCCGGGGAGCCCGATCCAGCGGTCCCTGGACTCGGTGAGCGTCGGCCCCGGTTGGGCGCGGATCGTCGGATGGGCGGCAGACCCGGACAGCACGACGACCGACATCCACCTCTACGTCGACGACCGCTGGGGCGGCGCGTTCACGGCCGACCAGTATCGCCCCGACGTAGCGCTCACGTTCCCGGAGTTCGGGGCCTATCGAGGCTTCGACGTGACCTTTCCGGTGTCGCCCGCTGCGCACACGGTCTGCGTGTACGCCATCAATCAGGGTCCTGATGCACCCAACCCGCTCGTGGCGTGCGCCGAGGTCTGGGTGCCGACGGGCACGTGAGCAACGCCGAGACGGGCCCCAGCAGCACGTCGTGCGAGGGTGGGCCGGCCCACCCTCGCTCGCCGAGGGAGGAGGCGGGTCGGCATCCACCGGTTGCACACGACAGCTCAGGCGGCCTCTCAAGTGCACCACCAGCGCGTCCCCCAGCGTCACCGCCGGCCCGCTCAGCCGTGGTCGTCGGACGGACGAGACGCCTCGGCGTGGGGCCGCTCGGCGGTGACGCGACGGCGGACGGCCACCATGGCGTTGACCTCGCCACCGAGCAGCACGCCGACGGACAACAGGTAGAACCACATGAGGGCGATGAGCCCGCCGCCGAGGATGCCGAACACCTGGTTGGCCTCACCGGCGAGGTCCAGGTACACGCGGAATCCGACGGACACCAGGATCCACGAGGTGGCCGACACGAGCGCGCCCGGGACGTCCCAGCGCCAGGGGGTCGAGTGGTTCGGGGCGATGTGGAACACCGTGGCCGCCCACACGACGACGAGGACCACCATCGTGGGCCACCGCACCCAGTTCCAGAAGGTGGCGAAGCCGTCGCCGAGCCCCAGCCAATCGGCCACGGCCTGCCCTGTGCCGAGGAGCGGGCCGATGACCAACATGGCCAGCAGGGCGGCCCCGACCACCACCGAGCCGAGCGCCAGCCCGAGCGCCACGAACCGCAAGCGGAGCCAGGAACGGTGCTCGGGCAGGTCGTAGGCGATGTCGAGGGCCCGGACCATGGCGGCGAAGCCCCGCGACGCGGCCCAGAGGGCGAGGACCACGCTGACGGTCAACAACCCGGGGCTCGACGTCTCGAACAGGGCGTCGACGGCGTCGACCGTCCCGCTGGCCTGATCGCTGAGCACGTCGTTGAGGGCGCTCACGACCTGTTCCTGGGCCCGCTCGGCGACGTCGCCGCCCGTCACCGAGTCGAGCACGCCCAGCACCGACGTGAGGGCCAGCAGCACGGGGAAGAGGCTCAACATCCCGAAGAAGGCCACCTCGGCGGCGAGGCCGCCGACGCGATCATCGCGCCACTCCCGCACCAGGTCCCGAGAGAAGTCCCACGTCCTCGGCGCCGCTCGTCGGACCCGTTCCTGGGCGCGCCGGGCATGGTCCTGTGCTCGTCGAGCCCGGTCGGTCACCCGTCGTCGGGCCTGGTCCATCACGGGCTCGGCGCCCTCTTCGGGTCGGGGGTGCCGGGCCGATCGGATCTCGAGGGTCGGTCCACCCCCTCGATGATGGTGCCGTCCCCGGCCGAGCCCAACTCCGCCGCTGGCCCGCCGCCCCCTGCTGGTCAACGGGTCCTGGGAGATGCTCGGTGAGCAGACCGCCATGTGGTGCGAGAGCCACCCGGAGGACCCGTCCGCCGCGGTCGACGAGGCGATGGTCGGCATGGATCTCTCCCCCGGAACCACTCGCGAGCAGTGGGCGGCGGCGCTCGGCGCCAAGATGGGCGAAGAGTGCTGACTCTGGACGATGCTACCGTGCTACCGTGCTCACCGTGCTCACCGTGCTCACCGTGATCGGCACCGGCCCGCGAAGGATTGACCGCGACGGTCATTCCCATCGGCGACACCCATGTCGGCACCTGAACCCCACGCACTCTCCCGGCGGCCGCGATCAAGGAGCGCCTCGGGAACTCGTCGATCACCGTCACGCTCGACCAGTACGGGCACCTTCTGCCGTCGCTCGACGAGGCGCTGACCGAGGGCCTCGATGCCACCTTCCGCGATGCTGCTGCGGACTTCCTGCGGACGAATCGCGGACAGCGAGTGGCCCCAGACGCGCAAGAGGGGCCCGGTTAGGCCCCTGACCTGCGGTTATGTGGTCGGGCTGGCGGGATTCGAACCCACGACCTTCGGTCCCCCAGACCGACACGCTAACCAAGCTGCGCCACAGCCCGTGAAGCGAGCACCCTACTCCCCCGCCGCGACCGTCTCCGAATCGTCGGTCCGGCCCCGGAACGAGCGCGTCGGGCGACGCACACCGGAAGGGTCGAAGCGCCGGGTGCGACGCCAGTAGTCGAGCGAGAATCCGGGCCAGAGCGTGTCGATGCGACCATCGGCGGACCGGTACCAGCTGTCGCATCCCGAGAGCCAGACCGTGTCGCTGCATCCGCTCCTGGACCTGCTCGTACGAGGCGGCCTGCACGTCGGCTCGCACCTCCACCGCCGCGCAGGCCACGAGAGGCCCGGTGCCGCAGTGCGCCGAGGATCCAGTGCAGCTGCGCTTCGATCATGAACACGATCGAGTTGTGCCCGAGCCCGGTGTTGGGGCCGGCCAACAGGAACAGGTTCGGGAACCCGGCCACGGCGATGCCCAGGTGGGTGGCCGCGCCGTCGCGCCACTGCTCGCTCAGCTCCACCCCACCGCGCGCCGAAGACCCTCATCGGCGCCAGGAACTCGGTGACGGCGAAGCCGGTGCCGAGCACGATCGTGTCGGCCGCGTGTTCCACGCCGTCGACGGTGCGCACGCCGCCGGGGGTGACTCGTTCGATGGGCGTGGTGACGAGGTCCACGTCCGGGCGGGTGAGCGTGGGATACCACTCGTTCGACAACAGGATCCGCTTGCAGCCGGGCGAGTAGGTCGGCGTCACCGCTGACCGGAGCGCCGGGTCGTCGATCGCCTCGGCGATGTGGTCGGTGCCCATCTGGACCACCTGCCGGGTGATCCGGTCGTGGCCCAGGAAGGCCAGTCCCGAGAGCTCCTGTTGGACGTAGATCCGCCAGCGGTGCAGACGGGCCAGGAACGGGAGCCGGGAGTACAGACGGCGCTTCCAGTCCGGGACGGCCCGGTCGTCGCGGGGCAACACCCAGGGGGCGGTGCGTTGGAAGACCTCGACGTGGCCGGCGACCCCTGCGATCTCGGGCACGAACTGGATGGCGCTGGCCCCCGTGCCGATCACCGCCACCCGCTCTCTGGCCGAGGTCGTGGTCGTGGTCCCAGCGGGCGGAGTGGAACACGGTGCCGGCGAAGTCGTCGAGCCCCGGGATGTCCGGGCGACGGGGGCGCGACAGGGGCCCGGTGCCGTTGATGACGACCTCGGCGACCAGCACCTCGCCGTCCGTGGTCGTGACCGCCCAGGTAGCCGTGCGCTCGTCCCAGCGCATCTCTGCGACGGTGACGCCGAAGCGGGTGATGCCGCGGAGACCGTGACGCTCCGCCACGTCGCAGAGGTAGGCCTCGATCTCCGCCTGACCCGGGTAGGCCCTCGACCAACCCGGGTGCAGATCGAACGAGAGCGAGTAGAGATGGCTCGGGATGTCGCACGCACACCCCGGATAGGTGTTGTCCCGCCAGGTCCCCCCGACCTCGTCGGCCGCCTCGAGAACCGTCACCTCCTCGAATCCGGCCCGACGCAGCACGATGGCTGCCGCGATACCGGCGAAACCCGCGCCGACCACCACGGACGCGTGTCCGCGGTGCGGACGGTCAGCGGTTCAGGAACCACTCGACGCCCTGGATCGCCCGCCAACCCAGGTACACGACCAGGGCCAGCACGAGGATCCAGAAGTGCCACGGCGCACGAGACGACGTGGGAGGTTCGGCGATGGGACGACCGCAACTCGGGCAGCTGCCGTCGGGCGGCATCGAGTTCGGGCTCCAGAACTTGTCGCAGTCCTCACAGAACGGCAAGAGGACCTCGGTCCGGGAGGGGGGAGGCCGTCAGGTGCGACGGATGGCGAGGATGGCGACGTCATCTTGCAGGGGACCACTCGAGAAGTCACTGGCTGCCTCGAGGAGGGATTTGCACAGTACGTCGGCCGGTATGCCGGGGTCACGCCGGATGATCTGCCGCGATGCGGTCCTCGCCGAAGAGCTGCCCACCGTCGCGCACCTCGGACAGACCGTCGGTGTACATGAGGCACAGGTCGTCCGGGTCGAGGCGCACCTCGCGGCTGTCGTAGACCGACCTGGGGTCGAGCATCACCACGGGCCCGGTGGCCCGCAGTGGGCGCACGTCACGGTCGTGCCAGAGCCACACGGCGGGGTGCCCGGCCGATGCGTAGCGCAGGGTGCCCGCCGACGTGTCGAACACCACGACGCACAAGGAGATGAACTCCTCGTGGCCACCGACCGCGGCGATCTGGGCGTTGAGCTCCTCGAGCGCCTGGGCCGGGTCTCGGTACTGGCGGAGGAAGACGCGCAGCAGGTACTTGGCCTGGAACACGGTGATGGCCGGTTCGATGCCGTGGCCCGACACGTCACCGATCACCGCAGCCACCCGGGTCGCGCTGAGGCGCACCACGTCGTAGAAGTCACCGGCCATGAGACCCGAGCCCGGCTGGTACACCCGACCGATCTCGAAGCCCTCGAAGCCGGGCAGCTCTTCGGGGGCGAGGCGCTCCGCCCACCGTTTCGGTGCCAGCTCCTCCTGGGAGAGCACCTCCTGGGCCCGGCGGTCGAGCTCGGCGCGAGCCTGCGCCACCCTGGCTTCGGCCACGAAGTTGCGGCCCGAGGACGATCGACACGATCGCCGGCGCCGCCAGGACCGAGAGGGCCAGTGCCTCGTTGCGGCTGGCCTGCCAGGCGAAGAGTCCGACGACCGCCGCGAGCACGAGATAGGTGGCGCCGGAGAGCGTGTCCTTGCGGTAGTCGGAGCGGACCAGCGTGAGCAGCTCGGGATCGCCCTCACCGTTCTCGAGGCGTCTCAGCTGGCGGTGGCGGTACCGGGCGGAGCGACGCCCAGACGACGGCGGCGGTCAGGCAGACCAGGGCCACGATCGACAACAGGGGCTGCTCCATAGGAGGCGCATGGTACCCCTGGGGCTCCGGCCCCAGAAGGACGACCACCCTGCGTGACCGGCACGGCTCGCCCGTCCCCGCGTGTCCGGGCCGGGGAGGGCGGAGGTCCCCGGTCGCGGGCGGCGGTTGACCAGATCGGCCACGTTGCTCGGGGCGACGTCGTCGGAGCGGCCGGCGGCGTGATCGGCCATCCGGGCGATCCGCGCGGGCAGCGACTCCGGACGCCAGTCGGGTAGCTCGGCCGAACCGCGGAGATCGTGGGTGGGCCGGCCGAGCTCGGCGAGCAACGCCAGGCTGTAGGCGACGCGACCCGTCAACACGGCCGGGTCGGCGGTGCACAACGCGAGCGCCGCCTCGGCCATGGTCTCCAGCGGTTCGTAGAGGAAGTCCGGCAGATCGGAGTAGGCGACCAGGAGTTCGGTGGCCGCAGCGGCCTGGGGGGCGAGCGTGTTGACGACGACCCCATCCGGCGCGACCTCGGCGGCGAGGCTCGCCGTCCATCGGTCCAGGAACGCCTTCGTGCCCCCGTAGATCGTGCCCATGTGCGCCGGGGACGTGTCCGGGAAGGGCGGACCCTGGGGTGCGATGGCAGTGGCCGACGACAGGTTGAGGATCCAACCGGCCCCACGCTCCCGCATGCCCGGCAGGACGCTTCTCACCAGCTCCCAGGGCGCCCAGAAGTTGAGCTGCAGCACATGTTCGATCTCGTCGTCGCTCCAGTCGAGGAACGGTTTGAAGCCACCCGCCGCCGCGTTGTTCACGAGGATGTCGACGGGTCCGAGCTCGGCGTCGACGAGGTCGACCAGACGGCGGCGGTCCACCGACCGGTCGCCGAGGTCGAACGGGACTGCCAGCACCGGCCGACCGAGAGCACGGATCTCCGCCTCGGCCTCCTCGAGCGTGCCCAGCTGCGCCATGCGCGCCTGGGGGCGAGAGCAGATCGCCACGGCGGCCCCCTCGGCGGCGAGGCGCAGGGCGATGGCCTTGCCGATCCCCCTGCTCGCTCCCGTGACGAGCGCGACCCGTCCCTCACAAGAGACCCCCATGGCCGTTCCCCTCAGTCTCGCTTGCGGACCCGCATCTTGATCGGTGTGGCGCCCATGTCGAACGCCTCACGCAACGACCGCTCGAGATACCGCAGATAGGCGGCGAGGCATCTCCTTGTTGGCGAACAGGGTGAAGGTGGGCGGATCCGTCGCACCCTGCGTGGCGTAGAGGACCCGGGCACCGTGCGGGGCGGGCTGGGCGGCTTGAGCCGTCCGGATGACCTGGTTCACCTTTCGGGTCGGTACCCGACGGTGGTAGTCGTCGATGGTGCCCGCCAGCGCCGGGAGCAACCGGTGCACGCCCTTGCCGCTGAGAGCGCTGACGCGCAGAACCGGTGACTCGCCGATGAAGTGGAGGCGTTGGCTGATCTGATAGGTGACCTCTTCGCGCTGTTCTGCGTCGAGGACCTCCCACTTGTTCAACAGGACCACCACCGGACAGCCGGCGGCGTCGATCCGTTCGGCGAGGCGCTGGTCCTGCGCCGTGACGCCGACGGTGGCGTCGATGACCAGGAGGGCGACGTCGGCTCGGTCGATGGCCTGCAGGGCGCGCACGAGCGAGTAGTACTCGGTGCCCTCGTCGATCTTGCTGCGGCGGCGCATGCCGGCGGTGTCGATGAAGCGGACCGGGCCGTCGGGTGTCTCGACGACCGTGTCGACGGCATCGCGGGTGGTGCCCGGCATGTCGTGCACCACCGATCGGTCGTCGCCGATGAGACGGTTGAACAGGGTGGACTTCCCCACGTTCGGACGACCGACGATCGAGACGGAGAACACCTTGTCCTCGGGCGCACCGGCAGCGTCGGAGTCGACCGCGACGGGCTCGGGCGCCGGCCCGAGGATCTCGACCAGCGCGTCGAGCAGATCGCCGGTTCCTCGCCCGTGCAGTGCGCTGACCGCGTGCGGGTCGCCCACGCCGAGGCGCAGCAACTCCCAGATGGCGGCTTCGCGGTTGGTGTCGTCGACCTTGTTGGCCACGAGCAGCACCGGGCGGCCGTTGCGACGCAGGAGGTTGGCCACCCGGCTGTCCTCCTCGGTGATGCCGACGGTCACGTCGACCACGAAGAGGACCGCTTCGGCGTCCGCGATGGCCCGTTCTGACTGGCGTGACACCTTCTCGTCGAGGGCATCGCCACCCGGCATCCACCCGCCCGTGTCGACGAGGCGGAACTCCCGGCCCTGCCATTCGGCCACCACTTCCTTGCGGTCGCGGGTGACCCCCGGCTTCTCCTGGACGATCGCCTCGCGGCGTCCGACGATCCGGTTGAACAGGGTCGATTTGCCGACGTTGGGCCGTCCGACCACGGCGACCGCGGGAAGATCGGTGGCCGCTGCCGGCGGTGCGGGCGTCGGATCGTCCGCGTCGGCGACCTCGGCCGGTGTGTCGTAGGGGTCAGCGAAGGGATCGACCGTGGGGGCCGACGCGTCGGGCGAGGTGGAGGGGTCCGCGGGGAGGTCGTCGGTCATCGGGGTTCCAGGGCTCTGCGCAGGGCGATGCCGTCGGTGGGCACGATCTCGACCGGTCGCGGAAGGTCTTCGGGTGTCGTGCCGTCGAGGAAGCGCCCGTGTGACAGGCAGACGTCGGGGAGGAGGTAGCGGTGCCCGATCGGCTGCTCGGCGAGGACCCGGGCCAGGTCGGCTCCGACCATGAGCCCGGTGACCCCGGTGTTGCCGCCGAAGAACTCGTTGTCGACGGGGATGACGCGGACATCGTCACGGCCGAGGCCGGCGACGAGCGGAGCGAGGACCTGTGCGCCGTAGCGCCCGGTGAGGATGCCGACGGGCGCCCGTCGCGGGGGAAGGAGCGTGACAGCCCCTCCCCCGCCGCTGGGTCGCACCAGGGTGGTGACGGGGTCCGCTCCAGAGGGCACGTCATCGACGCGCGGGGCCCGGTAGCCCTCGGCGGGGGCGCCCTCGACCCAGGCGAAGAATCCCGTCGCCACACCGGTCGGTTCACTCACCCGCCGAGGAACTCGAGCTCGAACGTGCGCGCCATCCCCACGCCGTCCTCGTGCATCGGGAACCCCTCATAGGCCTCGGGCACCGGGAAGGGCTCGTCGGCGAGCAGGTAGTACTCGTCGGCCGCGAACACCAGACGGCGACCGAGGGTGCGCAGGAACACCTCCTGCCAGTCGTGGACCGCAGCGAGGACCGCTCGGGCCTCGTCGCGAGTGTGAGGGCGCATCGCCGCCTCGGGGTTGTGGCGGCTGACCCCGAGGGGCACCACGCACACGCTGGCCAGCTCCGGGAAGCGGTCGAGGACGCCGGCCAACGTGTCGTCGAGCACCTCGCCGTCGTTGCGGTCGGGGCACACGACGATCTGCCCGTGCACCTCGATGCCATGGTCGAGCAGGGCCCGGAGCCACCGCAGGCTGGTTGCGCCGCGCCGGTTGCGCAGCATCTCGGTGCGCACCTCGGGGTCGGTGGCGTGGATGGAGACGTGCAGTGGGCCGAGGCGTTCGGTGACCACCCGTTCGAGATCGGCCTCGGTGAACCGGGTGAGGGTGGTGAAGTTCCCGTAGAGGAACGACAGGCGGTAGTCGTCGTCCTTGAGGTACAGGCTCTCCCGGAGGCCCGGGGGCAGCTGGTAGATGAAGCAGAACTCGCAGTGGTTGTCGCAGGTGCGGACCTGGTCGAACAGCGCGCTGTGGACCTCGGCCCCGAGTGGCTCGCCGTGGCCCTTCGTGAGCTCGAGCTGGAGGCCGAGGCCACCGCGGGCGACGTCGAGCACGACGTCGGGCTCGTCCGCGAGGAGTTGGTAGGCGATGACGTCGCGCGGGACCTCGCCGTTGAGGGCGAGGATCTCGTCGCCGGGCAACAGCCCCACCCGGGCGGCCGGCGACCCGGGTTCGACGGCGACGACTCTGGGCGCGGACATGGCCCGCCAGGCTACCGCCGCGTCGACCGGGATCGACGGGCCCGACCGCCGTGACCTGACCGGCGAGGATGGGTTGCCGGCACGGGCTCGGTGGTGGGCCGCTCGTACACTGACGAGGTGAGCTCCAGCGAACCCTCGGGCGTCGACACCGTCCTCCTGGCTGCGCCACGTGGCTTCTGCGCCGGCGTGGAGATGGCCATCAAGGCCCTTGCCTGGATGGTCCGTGCCTTCGAGCCTCCCGTGTTCTGCTACCACGAGATCGTCCACAACCAGCGGGTCGTGCGCCGGTTCGAGGACCTCGGCGTCGTCTTCGTCGATGACATCGCCGACGTCCCGCCCGGTCGCCCGTTGATGCTCTCGGCGCACGGTTCGGCGCCGGATGTCGTGGCCGCGGCCGCGAGCGAACGGCGGATACGTCGTCGACGCCGTGTGCCCGCTCGTCACCAAGGTGCACCACGAGGTGAAGGTCCGCGCCGGAAAGGGCTACCAGATCGTCTACGTGGGCCACGAGGGCCACGAGGAGGCGGAAGGGACGATGGCAGTGGCCCCCGAGGCGATCCACCGAGTGGAATCGCCCGAGGAGGTGGCCGCGCTGCCGGCCTTCGACCAGCCCGTGGCCCTGCTGGCCCAGACCACCCTCAGCCACCGTGACTGGGACGACGTCCTCGACGCCACCCGCGAGCGGTACCCGGGCCTCTGGATGCCCGGTCGGTCCGACCTCTGCTTCGCCACCACGAACCGGCAGTCGGCGTTGATGGCCATCGCCGGTCGCTGCGACGCCGTCGTCGTGATCGGTTCGGCCAACTCCTCGAACACCCGGGCCCTCGAATCGCTCGCCCACGACGCGGGCTGCGAGAGGGTCTACCGGGTGAACGGCGCCGACGAGGTGCCCGACGACCTGACCGGCACCGTGGGGGTCACCGCCGGCGCCTCGGCGCCCGAAGACCTGGTCGAGGCCGTGATCGAACGGCTTCGCCCCGCCAACGGGGTCGAGGAGGTTCGCATCACCTCCGAGGACGAGTACTTCCCTCCGCCGCGGAACCTGCGCGACCTGCTCGGTGCGATCGACGCCGCGGCGACCTTCCTGCTCGGCGGACCACGCGACGACCGCCCGGCGGTCAACGATCGCGCCGTCGCCGCCAGCAGCGTCCTCCGCGACCTCGACTGAGCCCACGGCGGCGTCGGCGATCCCGTCCGGCGAAGACGCCCGATCGGCGTGCCGGGTGGCACACTGGGGCCATGCCTGCCACCTTCACCCGCATGGACGAGTCGACCCTCGAGGACTGGATGGAGATCGGGGCGCAGACCTCGGCCAACCAGGGCCGGGTCGCCGACCGGATGCTCGACCTGCTCGGCTCGTTGGCGTCGATCACCGACGGGTTCGGAACCGATCAGCTGACGCACTGCCTCCAGACGGCGACCATGGCCGAGCGCGCCGGAGCCGACGACGAGGTCGTCTTCGCCGCCCTCATGCACGACGTGGGCAAGGCCATCAGCGTGCCCAACCACCCCGCGATCGCGGCGGAGATGATCCGGCCCTACGTGCGGCCGGCGGTGTACGAGATGATCCGTGTCCACCAGGACTTCCAGGGCCGGCACTACTACGCGCACTTCGGCGGCGACCCCGACGCCCGCGAGACCCACCGTGACGAGCTGACCGGCGAGGAGTGGGAGCTGTCCGAGCGCTTCGCCGACGAATGGGACCAGGTGGCCTTCGACCCGGCCTACGACACGCTCCCCCTCGAGCACTTCGAGCCGCTGGTGCGGCGCATCACGGCCGAAGCCCACATGGTGCCGGCGACCCAGAACGCCGGTGGCCGTTACCGCGCCGAGTCGTGATCGGGCGCACGCCGAGAAGCCTGCTGCTACCGTCAGCGATGTGACGAACGTCACGATTCGTGGCGGTAGGCCCGACCGAGGAAGCGGACATCGATCGGACCGTCGCCTCCACCGAACGGAGGAATGCCGATGTTGCTCTTCAGCCGTGCCGTGACCCTGCGTGGGAGCCCTCGTCAGGTGATGCCGTGGGTCCAGCAGGTCACCGACCACGTCAACGCGAACAGTCCCCTCGACGTCACCGCATGGAACGCCGACTTCGGGCAGCCGATCGGGACCGTGGTCTGGAACGCCCTGGTCGAGTCCCAGCAGGCACTGGCCGACGGCACGTCTGCCCTGTTGGGTGACGAGAGCTACCACGCCGTCCTCGAGGCGGCCGCCGACATGGTCGTCGCTCCGGGCGAGGACACGCTGCGCAACCTCGTCCACGGGTCGCCGTCGGACCCGCCCGCCGTCGGCTCGGTCGCCGCGGTCACCCAGGCGGCTCCCATGGTCGAGCGAATGGGTGACACGCTCGCATGGTCGCGTCGAGATGGCCGAGTACGTGTCCCAGCTCACCGGCGTCACGATGTCGGTGTGGGTCAACAGCTTCGGTCAGATGGGTGGCATCACCTGGATCGCCACGGCGGACGGGCCGACCGCGGCTGACGCCATGCAGGGCAAGCTCCAGGGCGACGCCGGCTACTTCGAGCGCCTCACCGGCTCCGGGGGGCTGTTCGTCCCCGGCTCGGGGCAGCAGGCCCGGTTCACCCGGGTCCTCTGATCCGAGCGGCGGCGCGTGCCCTCCTCTCGAGGAGGGCACGCCGGGCGGGGCCAGAGGTTCGGGTCAGAGGCCCCGCTGGTCCTCGACCAGCCCGAGCAGCACCTGGGCCGAGTCGAGGTAGGTCTTCTCGGAGATGAAGGCGTGCTGCGTGCCCGTGTACAGGTCCCGGAAGGCCCGCTCCAAGCGGTTCCCTTCACGAATCGACGTCGTGCCTGCAGCCAGGTGTGCCCACTGGGCCACCTCTCTGCACGCCTCGGTGGCGTAGGTGGCCGCGATGCGCATGTCGGCGCGCATCGTCGGGGTCAACTCTCCACCGGCGGCCACCGCTGCTTCCGCGGAGGTGAACGCGTCGTGCACGAGGAGGCGGGCCGCCCGCCACATGCCCGTGTGGTGCGCATAGCCCCGCTGGAACGAGGGCTTGTGAGCCAGTGTCTCCATGTCCCCCATGCGTGTCTTCGACTTCGCCAGCTCGGCGACATCGTGGAGCATGCTCTCGGCCACCCCGAGGGCCCAGGCGGCATGACCACCCACGGTGATGGCCATGAGCCCCATCCGGAACGCCGGTGAGTCGCCGCGGTAGGGGGTTCGGGCGAAGAGGTTGAACACCCGGTGCTCGGGGATGAACGTGTCGGTGAGGTTGTAGTCGAACGATCCGGTGCCCTTGAGCCCCTGGACGTGCCAACCGTCGGTGAAGGTGATCTCGTCGCGGTGGAAGACACCGGCGAGGAGCTGGATCTGGCCGTCGGGGTCGAAGACGAAGTTGCCGTCGTCGATCGGGAGGAAGCCCGCGCACACCCACTCGGAGTGCCCGGTGCCGGAACCGAAGTTCCAGGCGCCGCTGACCTGATAGCCGCCTTCGACGACGAGGCCCTGGCCGTTGGGCGCGAACTGGCCGCCGAGCGTGACCCGCTCGCTGAGGTCGCCGAAGACCTCGTCGAATCCCGCGTCCGGGAGGTAGGCGGCCACCGCCGCAGCAGAGGGCAGGTTGGCGATGCCGATCCAGCCGAACGAGCCGTCCAGGAACGCCATGCGTTGCCACGTCGTGAGCATGTCGACGAAGCTCGGCTCGGAACCACCGGCCGGGCCGGGGTTCATGTAGCGCATCAGCCCGGTCTCCCAGAGGGCGTCGACGATGCCCGGCGTCATGGTGCGTGCGGTCTCGGCGGCGTCGGCCTCGGCCAGCACGACGTCCTCCATCGCGGCCACGAGCTCGGTGCCGTTGTTCTCCAGGGTCATGGTCATGGCGTCTGTTGTAGCCGATGACGCAGGGCGTGCCGGTGGTCACGCAACGGATTTCCCGCTGACGACCCGATCAGCGCGATCGGGGCTCACTCGTGTCGGTTGGGGCACCCGGCGAGGGCCTGGGCTTCGTCGAAGAGCGGCTGGATGGCCTCGCCGAGCTGCGCCGTCATCTCGCGCACGACCCGCCTCGGGACGCGGCCCCCTTCCCTCGTGATCGGCGCGGGAATCGGTGCGCCGATCACGATCACCATCTTCACGGGCCGGACGAACTTGGATCCCTTGGGCATCGAGCGTTCCGTGCCGCCGAGACCGACCGGGACGATGGCGGCACCGGTGCGGGAGGCGACGTAGGCAGGACCGTCGTGCATCTCGGCCAGCTCCGGACCGCTCTGCCGCGTGCCCTCGGGGAACATGACCAGCGGTTCCCCGCGGCTCAGCACCGTCATCGAGGCCCGCAGCGCTTCACGGTCGGCGGTGCCTCGCTCCACGGGGAACCCACCCAGGGCGGTGAGGAACCACGCGCCGAACCGCGACCGCCAGAGCGACTCCTTGCCCATGTAGCGCAGGCGTCGGCGGGTGACGGAACTGATGAGGGGGGTGTCCACGTTGGATCGGTGGACCGGCGACAGGATGAACGGACCTGAGGCGGGGATGTGCTCGGCGCCATGGATCTCGAGGCGGAAGTAGATCCGACAGAACCCGTGGATCGCTCCACGCACGATGGCGTAGAAGATGCGTTGGGTGGCGCTGAGGTCCTCACCGAACTCGTGCCCCTTCGGCCGGTGCAGCTCCTCGCTCAACCGAGTCGCTCCAGGATCACATCGACGATGTCGTCGACCGAGAGGTCGCTGGTGTCGACCACGAAGGCGTCCGAGGCCTCCCGCAGCGGATCGTGGGTGCGGCCCTGGTCGAGGGCATCACGGCGGGCCAGATCTGCTGCGACGGTCTCGTAGGCGAGGTCGCTGACCTCCTTGGAGCGCCGCGCCGCTCGCACCTCGGGTGCGGCGTCGAGATACACCTTGAGCACCGCGTCCGGGAACACGACCGTGCCGATGTCGCGACCCTCCATCACTCCTCCCCCTCGATGCTGGGCCCACTCCCGCTGCCGGCGCCGCATCTCGGCCCGGACACGAGGGTTGGCGGCGACCATGCTCACCACGCGGGTGACCTCGGGTCCGCGGATCTCGATCGTCGCGTCGACCCCATCGACGGTCACGGTGCCGTCCGCGTCGATCTCGAGGGCCAGGCTCTCGGCAAGGTTGGCGACCAGCTCCTCGTCGTCGGGATCGACGGATTCGCGCAGGGCGGCGAAGGCGACGGACCGGTACATGGCCCCGGTGTCGAGGTAGGGCAGGCCGACACGGTCGGCCACGGCGCGGGCGACGGTCGACTTCCCGGAACCGGCCGGACCGTCGATGGCGATCACCGCGGGTGTGTCGGTCATGGTCGGCTCCTCGATCCGTCGACCCGGCTCGGTGCGCCCGGTCGTAATGATTCCAGCACGTCGAAGTAGTCGGGGAACGTCTTGGTGACGCACCCCGGATCGGCGATGGCGATCCCCTCGGCCCGCAGCCCGATCAGGGCGAAGCTCATCGCCATGCGGTGATCGTCGTAGGTCCGCACCGTCGCTGGCGTCGGGTTCCCGGGGTGCACCACGAAACCATCCGCCTCCTCCTCGGCGCGGATGCCGCATCGGCGCAGCTCGGTGACCACCGCGGCGATCCTGTCCGTCTCCTTGCGGCGGATGAAGCCGATGCCGGTGACCCGGGTCGGACCGTCGGCGAAGACGGCCACGGCGGCGAGGGTCTGGGCTGTGTCGGAGATGTCGGTGAAGTCGGCATCGATGCCGCGCAGCCCTCCCGGCGGACCGACGACGGTGATCGCGGTCGATTCCCGCGTGACGAGGGCCCCCATCCGCTCGAGGACGTCCACGAAGGCCAGGTCTCCCTGCAGGCTGGTCGGGCCGAGGCCCTCCACCCGCACACGTCCACCGGTGATCGCGGCGGTCGCGAAGAAGTACGAGGCCGCCGAGGCATCGGGTTCCACGGAGAAGTCCCTCGCCCCGTAACCGCTCATCTCGACCTCGTAGGTGGTCCCGTCGGGGCGGCGCACCGTGGCACCGAAGGCCTCCATCACCGCGACCGTGAGATCGAGGTAGGGCAGGGAGACGACCGGCGGGATCAGGTCGATGTGCAGACCGTCGGGCAGGCACGGTGCGGCGAGCAGCAACCCGGAGGTGAACTGGCTGGACACGTCGCCGGCGATGGTCACGCGGGTCGGACCGGACCCATCGGAACCCGGGGGCCGTACCCGCCGGACCGTCACGGGGAGGTGACCGGGGGTGCCCTCCTCCAGCACCTCGGCCCCGAGCGCCCGCACGGCGGCGAAGATCGGGCCCATGGGCCTGGCTCTGAGCGGTGCGGCGCCGTCGAGGCGGTAGGGGCCGACATCGGTGGCCAGCGTGGGCAGCAAGAACCGCGACGTGGTGCCCGACAAGCGGGCGTCGATGCGCACCGGCCCGGGGGCGATCCGCCCGGCCACCCCGTCGACCGTCACCGTACGGCCGGGGCGGTCGATCACGAGCCGTGCCCCGAGCGCGGTGACCCCGTCGAGCATCGCCTCGGTGTCGTCCGCGAAGAGCACACCGCGCAGCGTGCTGCGACCGTCCGCCAACGCCGCCGCCAGCGCCGCCCGGTTGGTGATGCTCTTCGAGCCGGGCGGACGCACCACGGCGTCGACTGCTCCGACGAAGGGTCGGATCGGCCGGGGCTCGGGGAGCGTCGGGCCCGGATCGCTCATGTGAGGGCCTGGACCGTCGCCCGGTGGCCCTGAGCCAGGAGACCGGCGTGGAACCGCTCGCCCACCGCGTCCTCGACCAGCATGATGAGCACCCCCTCGTCACCCTCCACCGAGTGGGCGATCTCGATGTCGGCGATGCTCACGTCGAGCTCGGTGGCCAGGACCATGATCTCGGCCAGGGCGCCCTTTCGGTCGACGATCGGCACCCGGATCTCCACGAGTTCCTCGGGTCGGCCGAAGCGGACGGGCAGGGCGAGGCGGGCCTCCCGGGCGCGCTCCAGCACGTCGACCAACGCCTCTCGTTCGCCCGCTGCGACCAGCTGTTGCACCTCGGCCAGCGTCTCGATGAGGCGGCCCATCTCGGCGACGATGGCGACCCTGTTCTCGGCGCAGATGTCGGGCCAGATACCCGGATGGCCGGCAGCGATGCGGGTCATGTCGCGAAACCCCCCGGCGGCGAGGCGCAGCAGGCCCCGGTGCTCCTCGGCGCGTTCGTCGGCCAGTCCCATGAGCGAAGCGGCGGCGAGATGGGGCACGTGGGACACCACCGCGACCATCGTGTCGTGACGCTCCGGGGGGATGGCCACCACCTCGGCGCCGAACGCCGAGATGATCGCTCGGATCTCTGTGTACGCGTCGCCGTCAGTGCCCTCGACCGGCGTCAGCACCCACGTGCGGCCCTCGAAGAGATCGGCCCGGGCCCCGTCGACGCCCTCCAGTTCGCTCCCTGCCATCGGGTGCCCGCCCACGTAGCGCGGATCGGCCATGAGGTCGAGCATGGGGGTTTTCACGCTACCGGCATCGGTCACGAGGCCAGTCGACTCGGTCAGGGCCTGTGCCACCGCGTCGCTGACGGCGCCGACGGGCGTGGCCACGAACGTGACGGCCACGTCGACGGGTCCGTCCGGGGCGGCGGCGTCGACGGCGCCCAGCTCGAGAGCTCGCTGGAGATGGCGCGGGTTGCGGTCACGGCCGAGCACCACCCAGCCGTCGCGGCGCAACGCCAGACCGATCGAGCCCCCCACGAGACCGGTCCCGACGACGAGAGCACGTCGGGCGGGGTGACCCGAGGGGCTCGGGTTCCGGGTTCGATCGGGTACGGCGCTCTGCGTCACGTCACTCCGGCAGGTCGTCGCGCAGACCCGCCGCACCTTCCAGGTAGACGTGGCGCAGCGATGAACGGTCGCGACCCGTCGTCAGATGCATCAGGACCCGGATGCACAACGGCGTGGCGTCGACGATGTCGAGCTCGCGGGCGCAGATGAGGGGGATGTCGCCGAAGCCGACATCGCGCGCCGCCGCAGCGGGGAAGAGCGCGTGGATGTCGTCGGTGGCGGTGAACAGGACGCTGATGATGTCGTCGTGGTGGACATCGTTGCGCGCCATCATCTCGGTGAGCAGGACACCCGTGCGCGCCCGTACCTGTTCGGCGGTGTCGGCGTCGATGGTCGTGGCGCCTCGGAGGGCCCTGACGGCACTGGTCACGGCGCAGGACCCTACCGGTCGTCCCGGCGGGGACCGGCGGCTCTTTCGAGGCCGCGCACCTCGTCGTTGGTGAGGGCTCGCCAGGCACCGGGTCTGAGGCGACGATCCGACAGCGGTCCGATCCGGGTTCGCACCAGCCGACGCACCGGGTGGCCGACGGCCTCGCACATGCGTCGCACCTGGCGGTTGCGGCCCTCGTGGATGACCAACTTGACCACCGACGGCCCCACGAGCGATGCCTGAGCGGGTGCGGTCGTCCCGTCCTCCAGCTCGACACCTTCCCTGAGGAGCCGGATCGCCCGGCGCGAGGGCTCTCCCTCGACGTGGGCGACGTACTCCTTGTCGACGCCGAAGGACGGATGGGTGAGCCGGTGGGTCAGCTCACCGTCGTTGGTCAACAGCAACAGGCCCTCGGTGTCGAGGTCGAGTCGGCCGACGGGGAACACGCGGGGCTCTGGCGGAACCAGCTCCACGACGGTCGGGCGCCGCTGGGGGTCGTCGGCCGTGGTCACCACACCGGCTGGCTTGTTGAGCAGGTAGTGCACGAGCCCGGCACGCACCCCCACGCCGACGCCGTCGACGGCGACCAGGTCGTGCTCCGGATCGATGCGCCGCCCGAGGATGGCGGTCTCGCCGTTGACCGTGACCCTCCCCGCGGCGATGAGGTCCTCACAGGTGCGCCTGCTGCCCAACCCGGCGCCGGCCATCACCTTCTGCAGGCGCTCGCCGTCACCAATGGTCGGGGACGACGGGGGCTCGCCTGCGACCACGGTCAGGTCTCGCCGTCGAGGAGTTCGTCGCGGGGCGGCGGCGCCGGTGCGTCGCTCTCGCCGACCGCGGCCGCCGACTCGGCCGAGCTCTCGATGCGCAGCCCGTACTCCAGGGCCTCGACGACGTCGGCACCGGGGACGAAATCGACGACCGACGGGAGGTCGGCCAACGAGTTCAACCCCAGCTTGTCGAGGAAGAGAGGGGTCGTACCGAACAGCACCGCCTGACCCGGACCGGGATCGCGAGCCACCTCGGTGATGTACCCACGCTGTTCGAGCGTGCGTACCACCCCTTCCACGTTGACTCCCCTGATGGCGGCCACCTGAGCACGGCTGATGGGCTGCTTGTAGGCGACGATGGCGAGGGTCTCGAGGGCGGCGGCGGACAGCTTGGCCGTCTGGCCCTCCAGGATGAACCGCTCGACATGGATCGCCTGGTCCGGGTGGCTCTGGAAGCGCCACCCCCCGGCCACCTGGACCAGTTCGAATCCACGCTCCTGATCGGCGAAGTCTCGGGCGAGCTCCCCGAGCAACTGGGTCACCTGGGCCTCGGGCAGCTCGACCAGTTCCGCGAGCAAGGCGGCGTCGACGGGGCTGTCCGCCACCATGACGACTGCTTCGAGCGCCCGCTTCACATCAGCCGTCACGTCAACCCTCGTAGGTGTCGATGCCGGCGAGATCCGCCACGGCCAGTGCGGGCGAACCCGCCCAGAGGATCTCGATGTCGCCGAACGCCGCGGGCTGATCGAGCTCGACGAGGCCCTGCTTGAACAACTCCAGGACGGCGAGGAACCTGACCACCACCTCGAGCCGCTCGACGAAGGTCTCGGTCAGCCGCCGGAACGAGACCCGACCGAGACGGGGCAACTCGTCGACGAGCTCGGCCACCGCGTCGTTCACGCTCGTACGCACGGAGTGGATGTGATCGACGTTCACGACCGGCTGCGGCCGTGGCGTCATGGCCCGCAGGTAGGCGGCCCGGAGATCGTCGGCGTCGATGCCGGCCAGCAGGTCGGGAGTCAGCTCGACGAAGCGCTCGTCGGGTCCGACGGTGCGGGCTCTCGACCGCGAGGCGGCATCAGCCAGCCGGGCCAGCACCCCGGCGGCATCCTTGAAGGTCTTGCAGTCGAGGAGCCTGGCGATGAGCAGGTCGCGCTCCTCCCACAGCGCGAACTCGTCATCGAGATCGACGTCGGCGTCCTCGGGCAGGAGGCGCTTGCACTTCAGCTCGACGAGGGTCGCGGCGATGAGCAGGAACTCGGTGGTCACATCGAGGTCCAGTTGCTCCATGCGCTCGATCTCGTCGAGGTAGGCGTCGACGATCCGGGTCAGGGAGATCTCGTAGAGGTCGACCTGCTCACGGAGGATGAGGTGGAGCAGCAGGTCGAAGGGTCCGGCGAACACCGGTGTCTGGACCTCGTACGGCATCGCGCCCACGATAGAGCCCGCCGCCGCCTCGGCTGCGCACTCCGGTCCGAGCCGGTTGCCCCGGCCGGGGCGAGTCTCGGCCGTACGATCACGAGATGAACCCAGGATTCGACCCTGCTTGCGTCCGGCGACACCGGTCACGCACGTCTCGCGGTCGTCCGTCCGCGGTGCTGACGGCACTGGCGGCAGGTGTGCTCCTCGCCACCGTGACCTTCGGCTGCTCGTCGGAGGATGCCGCGGCGGACGCGGAGGCTGCCGCCGAGACGGTGAGCGACGGGTTCGGGGCGGGCCGCGAGGTGGAGACCTGCCTCCTCGAGGCCTTCACCGATGCACCCGCCGCCCGCGACGCCCTCTCCACCGGTGGCGATGCCCCACTCGAGCAACGCCGCGCCCTCCAGGGCGTGCTCGAGACCTGCATCTCCCCAGCCGAACTCGGGGGGCTCGTCGCCGTCGCCGTCACCGGGGGCGTGACCACCGCCGAAGGCGGCGCCGCGTGCCTCCGCAGCGCCGTGGCGGAGCTGGCGGACGAACGGCAGGCCATCCTCCTGGTGGGGCTGGCCCTCTCCGGTGACGGAGACGTGACCCAACAGCTCGATGCCGACCTCCGATCGGTCACGACGGAGCTGTTCGACCGTTGCGGGATCGCCGCGGAGGCGACGGACCCCGGCGAGGTCGCTCCCGGCGCAACGGTGACGGAGCGACCCTCACCGGCGTCGACCCCTTGAGCGATCAGGTCCCCTTTCGGGGGGCGAGCGGAGCCTCGGTAGCATCGCCGCCGATGACACGCGTCTTCTCGGGCATCAAGCCCACCGGTCCTGTCCAGCTCGGCAACCTGCTCGGAGCACTACGCCACTGGGTCGACGATCAAGACGAAGCCGACACCGTCTTCTGCGTGGTGGATCTCCATGCGTTGACCGTGCCGCAGGACCCGACCGAGCTCCGAGACCGCACGCTGGAGCTCGCCCAACTCCTGCTCGCCATCGGAATCGACGCCGATCGCTCCACCCTCTTCGTGCAGAGCCACGTCCCCGAACACACCGAACTCTCGTGGTTGCTCGAATGCACGGCCTCTTTCGGGGAGCTGCGCCGCATGACCCAGTTCAAGGACAAGAGCGATGACGCCGAGTTCGTCTCGGCGGGGTTGTTCACCTATCCCGCTCTCATGGCCGCCGACATCCTCCTGTACGACACCGACCGGGTACCGGTGGGTGACGATCAGCGCCAGCACCTCGAGCTCGCTCGGGATCTCGCCATCCGATTCAACCACCGCTGTGGCGACACGTTCGTGGTCCCCGAGGCCGCCATCCCCACCGTCGGCGCCCGGGTGATGGATCTCCAGCACCCCACCCGAAAGATGTCGAAGTCCGACGATTCGCCGCAGGGCACGATCCTCGTGCTCGACCCCCTCGACGTCGTGGCCAAGAAGATCACCCGGGCCGTCACCGATACCGAGACGGAGGTGCGCTTCGATCCCGTGTCGAAGCCCGGCGTGTCCAACCTCCTGTCGATCCTCGGGGCCTGCACCGGTGTCGAACCGACCGTCGCCGCGGATCGCTACACCCGCTACGGCGACCTGAAGGCGGCGTGCACGGAGGCCGTGGTCGAGACCCTCCGTCCGATCCAGGAGCGCTACGCCGAGCTGTCCGCCGACCCGGAGGGTACGGCGGCCGTCCTGGCCAAGGGCGCGGCCAAGGCCCGCTCCGTGGCCGGGCCGACACTGGAACGGGCTCGGCGGAACCTCGGGCTGCTGTCCGCGGGGTGAGGCGCCGGCTGACGCGGCTGGCGGTCAGTCGTCGTCGGCTTCGTGGAGCGCGCCCGCGATCTCGTCGGGAATCGTCCACTCGTCGGCGGGCAGGTGGTGCTCGCGGGCCCAGGCCACGGTCAGCGGGTCACTCCCAGCGAGCGCGAGCTGATCGCCCCCGAGGTCGGGGTGGCGCAGGTACAGGCCGACTCGGCGGGTGAAACCCCCCGCTCGGCACCAGGCACGGATCACGTCGGGATCCCGTCCGATCATCGCGCCCGACAGCGTGGCTGCCACCCGTCCGTAGGTGCGGAGGTGGGCGTCGACCTTCCCGACGTCGTGGAGCAGCGCCGCAGCCAGGACCGGGGGCGTGGCATCAGCGCCCAGGGCTCGTTCCACCCGCCGGGCGACGGCGACGGAGTGTCGACGATCGGGCCCCGACATCGAGCGCCAGAGCACCAGCTCACTCGCGCTGAGCTGCTGCTCGACCCATTCACGGTCGACCGCAGAAGGACCGCCCGGGCGAAGACTCCCGAAGAAGCGGGTGGTCAGGTGGACCGCAGAAGCCATGAGGTCGTCGGTCGCCGATCGGCGCTCGGTCCGGTGCGGGATGTCGCCGTCGACGCTGCCGTGACGGCGTTCACCCGGCGTGATCGATGCAGAACCGGGTGGCCGGCATGGCCTCGAGCCGGGCCTCGCCGATGGCGGCGGCGCAGACCACGCACGTGCCGTAGGTCCCGTCATCGAGACGGGAGAGGGCCACCTCGACGTCGTCGAGCTGCTCGCGAAGACCCGCGGCCAGGGCCTGCAGCTCCCCCTGTTCGGCACTGACCGCGGCCGAGTCGGCGAAGTTCTCGTCGACCACGGATGCGTCCCCCTCGAGTCCGAGCTCGTGGACCTGTGCTTCGAGCTGGGCGCGGGTGTGGTCGAGCAGCGCACGCGTGTCGTCGGTCTGTGGAGCCGCATCGTCGCCGTCGCTGCGGTCTGAGGTGATGTTCACGCCGGGATCGGACATGACTCCACGGTATCGGTCCTGCTCGACCGACTGCCGCCATCCCCGATCCTCACTGCGTTCACGAGGAACGGGCGCGAGCTCGCGGATGTGCGGCGTCGTAGGCCGAGAAGAGCCGCTCTGTCGACACGAGCGTGTACACCTGCGTCGTGCTGATCGACGCGTGACCCAACAGCTCCTGCACAGCCCGGATGTCGGCGCCGTGATCGAGCATGTGGGTGGCGCACGAATGGCGCAGCACGTGAGGGGTCAGACGCTCACCGAGTCCGGCGGCGTCACCGTGTCGCCGGACGATCGCCCATGCCCCCTGCCGGGAGAGCCGGCCGCCTCGCTGGTTGAGGAACACCGCTTCGGCATCACCTCGGCGGGCCCACCGCTCAGGAGTGAGCTCGCCTCGGCCCTCGGGAGCGAGCCACTCTGCCAGAGCACGCGCGGCCAGGCGCCCGAGCGGTACGACCCGTTCCTTGGCTCCCTTGCCGAAGAGGCGAACCAGCGAGCCGTCGAGATCGATGTCCCCCAGCCGGAGGCCACAGGCCTCAGAGATGCGTGCCCCGGTGCCGTAGAGGACCTCCAGGAGCGCTCTGTCACGACGGGCGACGGCATCGGTACCGGCGACCGCGTCGAGCAGGGCGGTGATCTCCGACTCGCTGAGCGCCTTCGGGAGACCCGCCGGCACCCTGGGCGTGTCGACCGACGCCGTTGGATCCACATCGGTGTGTCCTTCCTCGGCCCGGAATCGGTGCAGCGAGCGGACCGCCACCATCGCTCGGGCGATCGACGCCGGAGCGAGGCCCAGCGACCGGAGATGGCCGACATAGGCATCGAGATCGGTCGGCGTGACGGCGTCGAGCTCGTCGCCGCGTCCGTGAGTCCACGCCCAATAGCGGTTCAGGTCGCGCCGATAGGCACTCAGCGTGTTGGCCGACCGTCCCTTCTCGGCGACAAGCCAGGTGAACCAGTCCTCGATCTCGAGCGGGAGCGCGTCCGTGGGATCGTCGGCGACGAAGGGGTCCGGCTCAACCATCCGACGGCGCGGAGGTCGCGGAGCCGGGACGCCGGGCCAGGGCCAGGGTCAATCCGATGACCGTCTTGGCGTCGACGATCTCGTGTGCGGCGATGAGATCGGCCACATCGGCCATCGGGATCCGCTCGACCACCATGTGCTGCTCCTCGAGGCCCTGCCGGGCATCGGCCACTTCGCTCAGGTCCGTGCCGAGATACACGTAGGAGTACTCGTCGCTGAAGCCGGCGGAGTTCACGAACTCGGCCAACGGTTCGAGTCGACCGGCACGCAGCCCGACCTCCTCGGCGAGCTCGCGTTGGGCGGTGATCGCCGGAGCCTCACCAGGCACGTCGCGCTTGCCTGCCGGGATCTCGAGGAGCTCACGATCGAGGGCGGCCCGGTACTGGCGGACCAGCGTGACGGTGTCGTCGTCGTGGAGGGCGACGACCGAGACGGCGCCCGGGTGACGAACGACCTCCCTGGTGAACGTCGAGCCGTCCGGCGCGCGGACGGTCGCCCGCACGAGCGAGATGACCGGCCCGCGGTGCACGACCTCGTCGGCCACACGCTGGAACCGACCGCCGGGGGCGGGAGCGTCGCCCGCGGTGGTCATCTCAGGACGCCGGACTGGGCGACGACGAACTCGACTCGACGATGTCGGGGAGATGGGGATTGCGACCGTCGGAGCGTGCGAGCGCTGCGGCGACGAAGTCGCGGAAGAGGGGCGCGGGACGCTCTGGCCTGCTCTTGAACTCGGGGTGGGCCTGGGTACCGATCCAGAACGGGTGACCTTCGAGCTCGACGAACTCGACGAGGCGACCGTCGGGCGAAGTGCCGGAGCAGACGAACCCTGTGCCATCGAAGCGACTGCGGTACTTCGGGTTGAACTCGTAGCGGTGCCGATGCCGCTCGGACACGACGTCTCGGCCGTACGCCTTGGAGACCTGGGACCCCGGTAGGAGCTCGGCGACGTAGGCACCGAGGCGCATCGTGCCCCCCTTGTCGGTGACGTCGCGCTGCGCGTCCATGAGGTCGATCACGGGGTGCGGTGTGGACGGGTCGAACTCACTCGAGTTCGCCCGGGAGAGTCCCAGCACGTTGCGGGCGTACTCGATGGTCATGACCTGCATGCCCAGACAGAGCCCGAGGCAGGGGATGTCGTGTTCGCGTGCGTAGCCCGCGGCCGCGACCTTCCCCTCGATGCCCCGCTCCCCGAAGCCCCCGGGGATCACGATGCCGTCGAGATCGCGGAGTCGCCCATCGGCGAGCAGGCCCTCGACCTCCTCGGCCTGCACCCACTCGACCTCGACCTTGGCGGCATGGAAGAAGCCGCCGTGCTTGAGGGACTCGACCACGGACAGGTAGGCGTCGGGGAGGCTGACGTACTTGCCGATGATTCCGATCCGCACCGGGGTCACCGACGTCTCGACGCGGTCGACGAGGATCTCCCACTCCGACAGGTCGACGTCGAGGTCGGCGTAGCCGAACAGCTTGCACACCACCGCGTCGAGGCCCTCGTCGTGCATGACCAGTGGGATCTCGTAGAGGTTCCGAGCGTCGGCGGCGTTCACGACCGCGTCGACGGGGACGTCGCAGAGGTTGGAGATCTTGCGCTTCAGATCCGCCGAGATCGGCTGCTCGCTGCGACACACGATGATGTCGGGCTGGATCCCCCGGCTACGCAGCTCGGTCACGGAGTGCTGCGTGGGCTTCGTCTTCTGCTCGCCGGCCGGGCCGATGAAGGGCACGAGTGTGACGTGGACGTAGCAGACGTTCTCGCGGCCGACGTCGAGGCGGAACTGCCGGATCGCCTCGAGGAAAGGGAGGATCTCGATGTCGCCGACCGTTCCGCCGATCTCGGTGATGACGACGTCGACGTCCTCGGCGGCGAGACGGGTGATGCGCCGCTTGATCTCGTCGGTGATGTGCGGGATCACCTGGACGGTCTTGCCGAGGTAGTCGCCACGGCGTTCGGCGGCGATGACCGCGGAGTAGATCGACCCGGTCGTGGCGTTCGAGTCACGACTGAGCGGTTCGTCGATGAAGCGTTCGTAGTGACCGAGGTCGAGGTCGGTCTCGCCCCCGTCGTCAGTGACGAACACCTCGCCGTGCTCGAAGGGGTTCATGGTGCCGGGGTCGACGTTGAGATAGGGGTCGAGCTTCTGCATCGTCACCCTGAGGCCCCGACTCTTCAACAGCCGCCCGAGCGACGAGGCCGTGAGCCCCTTCCCCAGCGAGGAGGCCACACCTCCGGTGACGAAGATGTGCTTGGTCATCGAGGCCCTCCCGGCGGCGTGTGCACGACGGAGTCGCAGGCTAGCTCCACGGGGGGTCGATGGACGCGGACCACTGGGAGTGCTCGCTCATCGACGGGCATCGGCCAGCAACTCGCGGGCGTGGTCGCGGGCCGTGGTCTTGTCCGGCGTCCCCGAGAGCATCCTGGCCAGCTCGGTGATGCGGTCCTCCCCGGTCACCGCCGCCACCTGCGTGCGGGTACGCCCTCGCACGACCTGCTTGTCGACCGTGACCTGCGCATCAGCCCACGCCGCCACCTGGGCCAGGTGGGTGACGACGAGCACCTGATGCTCGGCGCTCACCGCGGCCAGGCTTCGACCCACGGCCAGCGCAGCCGCTCCGCCGATGCCGGCATCGACCTCGTCGAAGACGAGCACGGGCGGTCCCTCCGTGAGCACCAGCCGCAGCGCGAGCATGGCCCGCGCCAACTCCCCGCCCGAGGCCACTTTGGCCAGCGGTTGCAGGGGCATCCCCGGGTTGGCGGCGAACCGGAAGACGACGTCGTGGCCGGCGGCACCGGAGACGTCGATCTCGACCCGGGCCTTGGGCAGGGCCAGTGCCGGCATCTGCGCGGCCACTGCGGCGGCGAGGGCGGGCGCGGCGGCGGCGCGCGCCGCGGCGACGATCTTCTCTTGCGTCTCGACCTCGTCTCGGGCAACTCCGACCTCGGCGTCGAGCGCGGCTGCGAGACGGTCGTGGTCTTCGAGCTCGGCGAGGCGGGCCTTGGCCCCGGCATGCCACGCCATCACCCCGGCGAGGTCGTCGCCGTACTTGCGCCGCAGGTCGTTGAGGAGCTGACGACGCCGACGGATCTCGTCCTGCCGCGCGGGGTCGTCCGCGATGCCCTCGCCCGTGTCGCGGACTTCGGCGGCCACGTCGCTCAGCTCAGCGGCGAGCGCCCGGAGGCGGTCCGCGGCGGCGTCGAAGGGTGTCCGCCCATCGAGGGCGGCGATGGCCCGCCCGACCGAGTCCGCCGCTCCACCGTCGTCGGTCATCTCGACCACCGCGGCGGCGGCCGCCTCCCGGTGCGCGACGGCGTCGGACAACACGTCCTCTTCATCGGCGAGCGCGCCGTCCTCGTCGGGGTCGGCCAGGGCAGCGTCATCGAGCTCTCGGACCTGGAAGCGCAACAGATCGAGCTCCCGGGCGCGCTCCCGGGCGTCGCCACCGAGCCGGCTCAGCCGCTCCTCGATCCGGCGGAGCTCGTCACGCGCCTCCCGCAGAGCGCGGAGATCGACGCCGGCGAACCGGTCGAGCGCCTCTCGCTGCACCGCTGCAGAGAGGAGGGACTGGTGATCGTGCTGACCGTGGAGGTCGACGAGCGCCCGGCCACGATCGGCGAGCTCGGCCAGGGTGGCCAGGCGACCGTCGATGTAGGCGCGGCTGCGGCCCTTCGCCGGAACGACGCGGCGGATCACGACCTCCCCGGCCTGGGTCAGGAACCGCCCCTCGACCACCGCCTCGACGGCTCCCGGGCGGACCATCGCGCTGTCGGCGCGTCCGCCCATCAGGAGTTCGACCGCGGTGACCACGAGGGTCTTGCCCGCCCCGGTCTCGCCGGTCAGGGCGGTCATCCCGCCGTCCAGGACGAGGGAGAGCTCGTCGATCACCCCGAGCTCGAGAACCCTCAACTCGAGGAGCATCAGCGATCGGAGAGACCGAACTTGGCCCGCAGGATGGCGTGGAAGTCACGCGGTCCGAACACGACCAGTCGAGCGGTGTGGTCCGCCGCCCGGCACACGACGCGGTCGCCCTCGTGGAGCACGTGGAGGCTGTGCCCGTCGACGACCAGGGCGGCCGGTTGGTGACCGGTCACCGTGAGGGCGATCACTGCGGCGTCGTCGAGGACCAGCGACCGGTCGAAGAGCATGTGCGGCGAGACCGGTGTCAGGAGCAGGGCCCGATGGGTGGGCTCGATGATCGGGCCCCGCGCCGAGAACGCATAGGCCGTCGAGCCCGTGGGTGTGGCCACGATCAGGCCATCCGCGGCGTACGGGGTGAACCTCGATCCGTCGAGCTCGACCTCGAGCCGGACCGTGTGGCCGCTGGTGGTCTTCTCCAGCACCGCCTCGTTGAGGGCGATCATCCGCGTCGGGCCCGGCGTCGTGGAACGGAGCTCGACGTCGAGCAGCATCCGGTGCTCGAGGGAGAAATCGCCGGAGAGGAACCGCTCGAGGGCGGACCGCACGGCGTCGGGTTCGACGTCGGTGAGATAGCCGAGTTGCCCGAAGTTGACGCCGATCACCGGCACGTCGGCGGCGGCGACCAGGGAGACGGTGCGCAGCATCGTGCCGTCTCCGCCCAGGCTCACGGCCACGTCGGCACCGATGGCCAGGGCATCGTCGGGGCAGGCGAGGTCGTTCCGACCGGCCCGGGCGGCATCCTCGGCCGGGAGGCGCACCTGATGGCCGAGGCGTTGGAGCCATTCCACCGTCTCCGCCGCGACCGCGGCGGCCTCGGGGCGATCGTGGTGTACGACGACCACGATGACGGCCATCGCTAGGCCTCGCTCTCGGGACCGCTCGACGCCCCGGCCACGACGGTGTCGAGCGTCGCCGGGATCTGGTCGTGGGTGAGTGGACCACGACCGGCGAGCGGCTCGTCGCAACCCCGGCCGGGGGCTCGGCCGACGACGACGAACTCGACGTTGCCGTCACTACCGGTGAGCGGGGAGACCATCACACCCATGATGGTCGCATCCCGGGCACCGAGCGCGGCACAGATCTCCTCGAGCACCCGTCGCCACACCGTCGGATCGGTGATGATCCCCCGACCCCTGTCGGCTTCGGCGTGTCCGGCCTCGAACTGCGGCTTGACCAGCACGACGTAGAGGCCGCCGGGTCTCGTCACCGCGAACAGCGGATCGAGCACCAGGCGCAGCGAGATGAACGAGAGGTCGCCGACGACGACGTCGAACGGCGGCGAGACCAGGTCCGGATCGAGCGTCCGTAGATTCGTGCGCTCGAGGTTCCGGACGCGGGGGTCGGCCCGCAACCGCTCGTGGAGCTGGTTGCGGCCCACGTCGAGAGCGACCACCTCACGGGCACCGAAGCTCAGCAGGCACTCGGTGAAGCCCCCGGTGGAGGCACCCGCGTCGAGGGCTCGTACGCCGGCGAGATGCGAGCCCAGGGAGAAGCGATCGATGGCGCCCGAGAGCTTCTCCCCCGCTCGGCTCACGAAGCGGCGTCCGGGGCCGTGGACCACGACGGCTTCGTCGGCTGCCACGAGCCGGGCGGGCTTGGGCGCAGGAGCCCCGGACACGGTGACGCGCCCCGCGGTGATCTCGGCCTGCGCCTGTTCACGACTCGCGACCAGCCCTCGCCGGACCATCTCGGCGTCGAGGCGGCGCCGAGCGCTCACGCAGGATCGAAGGAGCTCAGGACCTGGACGCGTCGGGTGCGGACGCCGGCGGAGTCGCTGCCTTCTTGGCCGGAGCCTTCTTGGCCGGAGCCTTCTTGGCCGGCGCTCGCTTGGCTGTCTTGCGGGCGGGGGCCTTCTTCGCGGCCAGCGCATCGACCTTCGCCTCGAGGCGGGCCAGGTCGCCCTTCGTGGCCACGCCGAAGGTGTCGAACTGGTGGCGCACACGGGTGTCGACCACCTCGGCGATCCGCTCGGTCTCCTCCCTGCTGCGCTCGAGGAGCTCGTCCAGCGCCTTGGCGAGTTGCTTGGACTGCCTGTCGGTGGCCTTGCTGACGTCGCGAAGCAGCGCCTCGACGCGCTTCTGCCCGCTCTGGGTGACGTCCTTCCCGGCCTTGATGGCCTGACCGATCGGATCCTTCTTCGCCATGGTGACTCCTCCTGCGGCGCCTCGGCCCGCTGCCGCCGGTCTGATCCGGGTGACGCCCTCGTCAGGGTAACCGGGTCACGGACCCAAGAGGTCGTCGACGAGTCCCGCGAGGTCGTTCGCCACCAGGTCGGGGGCCGGCTCGACAGGGAGGTCCGAGGGCCTCGTGACCCCGGAGAGGACGAGACCGAAGCGGTACCCGAGCGCCACCGCGAACCGGCCGTCCGTGTCGGGACGATCACCGACCACGATGCCGTCGGACCCGAGTCGGTCGCGCACCAGCGCGGCGATCGGCTCGTGCGGCTTGCCGGCGATCGTCGGGACGACCCCGGCGGCGGTGGCGATCCCGGCCAGGATCGACCCTCCACCAGGGATGGGTCCCGACGTCGTCGGGTAGGTGGCGTCGTCGTTGCTGGCGAGCAGGCGAGCGCCCTCGGTGACGGCCCGGGTGGCCACGGTCATGCGGAGGTAGTCGAAGTCGCGGTGGTACCCCACGACCACCGCGTCGAACGGTTCGTGGTCGGCGAGGGCTTCGAGGACGGCGGCGGGGTTGGCCTTCCGTGCGCCTGCCACGATCTCTCGACATGCCGTCACCGCCGCCCCTCGCCGTTCCACCTCCTCGTGCAGGCCCGGCCCACCGCAGACGAGCACCCGCTCGCCGGGCGCCACGAGCCCGGCGACCGCCATGGCCGAGGTGACCACGTCGCCACCGGGGTCGACGCCGTGTCCGGCCAGCCTCGCAGCCACGTCGTCACGCCGGCCGAAGGAGTTGTTCGTCACGAAGGCAACGGGTTCCCCGGCGGCGCGGACCCGACCGACGGCATCGGCGGCGCCGACGATCGCCTGCTCGCCCACCCAGATCACACCGTCGAGGTCGAACACCCACGCCATGGGGTGAGTATCGCCGCTGATGCCACGTCGACCCGCCACCGTGAGCCAACGATGGTGCGTCCGGGGGTCTGGTAGGAAGGGTCCGTGCCTCGCTTCACCCCCTTCGCGGGTATCCGCTACGCCTCGCCACTCCACGATCCGGCCACGGTGACCGCCCCGCCGTACGACGTGATCAGCGCTTCGGACCGCACGGCGCTCGTCGGGACCGATCCGTTCAACGTCGTCCGCGTCGATCTGCCGGTGCCCGACGCGTCCGGCGACGACCCCTATGAACGGGCCGCGGCCACCTGGCAGGCCTGGCGGGCCGACGGGACCCTGGTCACCGACACCGGCCCGACGTTCACCGTCTACCGGATGGACAGCGTGGACGACGATGGACGGCCACGCCGGACCACCGGCGTGATCGGTGCGCTCACCCTCTCACCGCCCGGCGCCGACGGGATCCTTCCCCACGAGTTCACCACCCCGAAGGCCAAGAGCGACCGCCTCGACCTGCTGCGGGCGACGGAGGCCAACCTGTCGGCGGTCTGGGGGCTGTCACCGGCCCCGGGGCTCACGGCTCTCCTCGATGTCGACGCCATGGAACCGCATGCCCGGTTCACCGACCCCGATGGCGTGACCCACAGCGTGTGGATCGTGTCCGACCCCGCGTCGACCGACCCCATCGCCGCGGCGGTGAGCGCCCATCCGGTGGTCATCGCCGATGGCCACCACCGCTACGAGACCAGCCTCGCCTACCTGGGCGAGAGGCGTCGGGCGGAGGCCGAGGGCGGGCCACCTGTCGGCAGCGCCGATGCAGTGCTCTGCTACGTCGTCGAGCTGGCCGAGGACGAGTTGGCCGTCGACCCCATCCATCGGCTCGTGTCGAACCTGCCCGGCGACGTCGATCTCGCTCGCGGCCTTCGAGCCGTTCTTCGTCCTGGAACCCGTCGAGCTGCCTGACACCGGCGTCACGGGGATGCTGCGCCACGAGGGTGCATTGGCCCTCGTACTCTCGGCCGGTTGCTGGTTGGCGCGCCCGCGCCCCGAGGCCTTGGGCCAGGCCCGGGACCTCGACTCCAGCCGGCTCGATGTGGCCCTCGCTGCGCTCCCGAATCCCACCGTGACCTACCAGCACGGGGTCGATCACGTCCGCCGCGCCGTCGCCGACGGCGTCGCACAGGCGGGCGTGTTGTTGCGGCCTGCCACCGTCGACCAGATCGTGAGCATCGCCCACGGTGGCGAACGGATGCCACCGAAGACGACGTTCTTCACGCCGAAGCCACGTACCGGGGTGGTGTTCCGGGACCTCCGCTGAGGTCCCGGTCACGCACGGCCGGACGCGCGCTACTCGACGGTCCAGGTGGCTCCGGAGTGGAGCAGTGCCTCGAGATCGCCGGGCCCGTTGCGCTCCCCGGCGGCCGCGAGCTGACGATCGACCCCGCGCCGTAGTCGGGGCGGTCGACGGCACGGAAGACCCCGATCGGGGTGGGCTGGGTGGGACCGTCGGCCAGCCGCGAGAGCTGGAAGGCCAGGCCGGCGTCGGTCTCGTCGTGGACCAGCAGCGCGTCGGCGCCCACGTCGGCGACCTCGACGATCCGGAGGGAACCGTCGGCGCTCATCACCACGCCACGCTCGCGGTCCTCACCGAAGCGGATCGGCTCGCCGTGCACCAGCGGGATCAGCATGGCGTCCCGGTTCGGCTTCGCCGTGATGGCGCCGAAAGCCCCGTCGTTGAAGACGTTGCAGTTCTGGTAGATCTCGACGAAGGCCGCACCCCGGTGGGCGTGGGCCCGCCGGAAGGTCTCCTGCATGTGGGCGCGGTCCATGTCGTGGGTGCGGGCCACGAAGGTGGCCTCGGCCCCGAGGGCCACGCTGATCGGGTTGAAGGGCTGGTCGAGCGAGCCGAAGGGCGTGGACTTGGTGACCTTGCCGACCTCGCTGGTCGGCGAGTACTGGCCCTTGGTCAGACCGTAGATCTGGTTGTTGAACAACAGGATCGTGAGGTCGACGTTGCGGCGCAGGGCATGGATCAGGTGGTTGCCACCGATGGACAGCATGTCGCCGTCGCCGCCGACGACCCAGACGTCGAGGTCGGGGCGGGCCACGGCCAGCCCGGTGGCGATGGCCGGCGGCCCGGCCGTGGATGGTGTGCATGCCGTAGGTGTCCATGTAGTACGGGAAGCGGGCGGCGCAGCCGATACCGGAGACGAAGACGGTCTCCTCACGGCGCACACCGAGCTCGGGCATCAGTAACTGGACGGCGGCGAGGATGGCGTAGTCGCCACAGCCGGGGCACCAACGTGGCTCCTGATCGCTCGACCAGTCCTTGCGGGTGGTCACGGGAACGGTGGTGTCAGTCATCGAAGACCTCCAGGAGTGCGGCCTCGAGCTCACCGGCGGTGAACGGCAGGCCTTGTACCTTGCTGACGGATCGGGCATCGACCAGGTACTCGGCACGCAGCAGATGGCTCAGCTGGCCGAGGTTCATCTCGGGTACGGCGACCCTGGGGTAGCGACGCAGGACGTCACCGAGGTTGGACGGGAACGGGTTGAGGTGGGTGAGGTGGGCCTGGGCGACGCGTCGCCCGCCGCTGCGAAGCCGGTCGACGGCACCGCTGATCGCACCCCAGGTGGAGCCCCAGCCGACGACGAGCAGCTCTGCGTCGTCGACGTCGCCTGTCACCTCGACGGGCGCGATGTCGTCGGCGATTCCGGCCACCTTGGCCGCCCGGAGGCGGGTCATCTCGGCATGGTTCTCGGGGGTGTAGGAGATGTTGCCGGTGCCGTCCTCCTTCTCGATCCCGCCGATGCGGTGCTCCAGCCCGGGGGTCCCGGGAACGACCCACGGGCGGGCAAGCGTCTCGGCGTCGCGTAGGTAGGGCCGCAGCACGGGCGTGCCATCGGCGGCGGTGGCGTTGGGCTCGGTGAGGAACGACACGCCGATCTCGGGGAGGCTGGCCACGTCGGGCACCAGCCAGGGCTCGGCGCCGTTGGCGAGGTAGCCGTCGGTCAGCAGGAACACCGGGGTGCGGTACTTGACGGCGATGCGGACGGCCTCGATCACGGCGTGGAAGCACTGCGCCGGGCTGTAGGCCGCCACGATCGGGAGCGGCGATTCACCGTGGCGTCCGTACATGGCCAGCAGCAGGTCGGACTGCTCGGTCTTCGTGGGCAGACCGGTCGACGGGCCGCCTCGTTGGACGTCGATGATGAGCAGCGGCAGCTCGAGGCTCACGGCGAGGCCGATGGTCTCGCTCTTGAGGGCGACACCGGGACCACTGGTCGTGGTCACACCCAGGTGGCCGCCGTAGGCCGCACCGAGGGCGGCGCCCACGCCGGCGATCTCGTCCTCGGCCTGCAGGGTGCGCACGCCGAAGTTCTTGTGCTTGGCCAGCTCGTGGAGGATGTCCGACGCCGGCGTGATGGGATAGGAACCGAGGAAGAGCGGCAGCTTGGCCAGCTGGGAGGCGGCGACCAGACCCCAGGCGGTGGCGGTGTTGCCGTTGATCGAGGTGTAGACGCCCGGTGGCTGCGGGGCCGGGTCGACGGTGTAGCGATGGCCGAAGAGCTCCGCCGTCTCGCCGAAGGCGTTGCCGGCCTTGAAGGCGGCCACGTTGGCGTCGCGGACCTGCGGCTTCGAGGCGAACTTCGTGGCGATCCAGTCGAGCGTCGGCTGCTCGGGACGGGTGTACATCCAGGAGATGAGTCCGAGGGCGAAGAAGTTCTTGCTGCGCTCGGCGTCGCGTGGCTTCACCCCGAGGGGCTCACAGGCCTGGCGGGTGAGCGACGTCATCGGGACCTCGAGGACGGTGAAGCCCTTCAGGTCGCCCGCGGTCAGCGGGTCGTGGTCGTAGCCGGCCTTGGCCAGGCCCCGTTCGTCGAAGGCGTCGATGTTGATGATCACCGTGGCGCCGGGCTCGAGCTTGCCCACCTCTGACAGCAGCGCGGCGGGATTCATGGCCACGAGCACGTCCGGAGTGTCACCGTGGGTGGTGATGGCGTGGTCCGAGATGTGGACCTGGAAGGCAGAGACCCCGGCGACGGTGCCCGCGGGAGCCCGTATCTCGGCGGGGTACTCCGGCAGGGTCACCAGGTCGTTGCCCAGCATGGCGCTGGCGCTCGTGAACCGGTCGCCGGTGAGCTGCATCCCGTCCCCGGAATCGCCGGCGAAGCGGATGATGACCCGATCGAGATGCTCGGTCACCTCGGTCGGATCGGCCGTCGTGGACATGCGAACCCCCTGTGATTCCGTCGCCGCGTCGAATCGGGCAACGGTCGAACGTCGTTGGCGTCCGGTCCCTGCGAGGGCTCACGGGGGGCCACCGGACGCGTGACCCCTCGATGCTTCCCGACCCGAGTCGGGTGATGCCCTCGGGGTCGACGCTAGCGCGAGGCCGCGACCATCCGGGACCACCACCCCATCGGCGTTGCAGCCACGCTCGTGCAGGTCAGCGATCGCCCTGGAGCTCGCCGAGGGCTGCCTCGAGCACCCGTCTCGCGGCCCGTGCGGGCCCGACCCGCCGAGCGCGCGGGCTGGACACGTTGGGCCACCACCTCGGTGCGGCTCTGGGTGGTGCCGCGGGCACGGAAGAAGCGGCGTCGAACCCGGCCCACGACGACCACGAGCTGATCGGCGGCGAGCTCGGCACGGCGTGACGGCGGGTCGGGCCAGACGACCGGCACCGTTTCGGCGTGGCCGCCCGGAGGCGTGACGCGTAGGTCGAAGCCCAGGACCACCGAACCCGAGGGCAGGATCCGCACGTCGGGGACACGCGTGACGAGACCGCAGAGAACGGTGAGATTGAGAGCCGGATCGGACTCGGGCATGGGACCTCCCACGTTGCGGCCGCCGTGGCGGCCGGGGACGACGAGGGGGAATCGGGCCAACGTAGCCGTGGCCTGGGACATCCCTACGGTGGGCGGGCTGCCGCAGGACCCTCCGCCACCGCACATCCGGCGCCGACGACCCGACCGTCTGGCCGTTCGTGCGGTGATCCCGGTGCCGTCGTGGGCTTGCGACACCCCCGGTGTCGTCCCCACCCGCGCGACGCCGCCGGCCTCAGTGTCGACGATGTCAGCGCAGGGCGCGTACGCGCGCGTCGACATCGGCGAATCCCGGATCCGACGACGCGATCCGTACGAACAGGTCCCTCGCCTTCGGCAACTCGCCGGCCCGCTCGTAGAGGTCGGCCAGGGCGTAAGCCCGCCTCAGATGGAAGGCCTTGGGAGTCCGGGGGAAGCGCCAGCCCTGCTCCAGGAGCCGGATCGCCGGCACGAGCTCCCCGCGATCGGCGAGCGCCCCGGCGGCGACGATACGGCCCTCGTTCACGATCTCCGCACCGGGCGACGCCGCACCCAGCTCCGCCCAGAGCTCCTCGACCACGCGCCATTGCCGCAACGCCCGGTAGCAGTCGGCGAGGACGGGGTGCTGGTCGACGCTGTCGGTGAGGAGTCGGTAGGCCTCGAGCTCCTTCGCCGCGGCACGCCACTTGCCCTGGCGGTACAGCGTCAGCCCGTACAGCTCGCGGACCGCGCCGACCGTCGGCGCCTCGTCGGACAGCTTCTTGAGAACTCGGGCGGCGTCGCCGAAGCGCTCGTTCTCGAAGTCGTCGGCGGCTTCACGAAGCCGTCGCTCCACCCGTTCGCTGCGTGCCGTCCCGACGGCTCGGGCCAGCTCGAGGCGGACCTCCTCGGCCAGATCCGTGGTCGAGGAGGCTGCGCCCTTACCCGGCCGTCGGCGGGCACCCCGAGCGACGGCACTCGCCGCCTCGTCGCGCACCTCGTCCACCCGGACCCACTGCTCCTCGGCCCGCTCCGCTCGCGCCACCCGAGCCTCGTCGTCCCGCCGGCGCTCGGCCGCCGCCTCGACCGATTCGACCGGCGTGCGGTCCTCGGAACCGGGCCGCCCGGTACCTCCGGGCCGCACCTGCTCGGCGTCTTGCACGGCCTCGCGCCAGACCCTGCTGGCATTGGACACCCGTTTGCCGGTCGCCGCGCCCGCCCCCCGGCGGGCGACGCTCCCCCAGGTCCTCGGGGCTTCGATCGTCTCTTCATACGGCGCCGAGCGCCCGCCCGCCGCGCTGCGTCGGCGGGCACGTTCGTCGCCACCACCTCCCCTGTCGGACCTGGCGCCGCTCGACGACGCCGCGTCTGGACCTCCCGCTCGACACGGAAGGATTCGCCCGCTCCGAGGCTCCCGAGCCCGAGCGTCGGCGCTCACCGCCGGCGGCGCCGTAGGAAGCGCCGCCGGAACGGCGATCCTCGGACGACCGGCTGCTCCCCGTCCGATCCCCGTCGCCGCGTGTCCGCCCGGAACCCTTCTTCGCGGCACCCGGGCCAGCCTTCCCGGGGACGCCGGCACCCCCGTCCCCACGCGACGACCCGCTCTGTCGCTTTCCGCCGCCGTTCTTGGCGCCGCCTCGCTGGGATCCCGCGCCCTTCGGCGCAGAGCGGGCCCGATCAGGACGTGGGGACTTCGAGGAAGGGGCCATGACGCCAACCTACCGGCGCCCGACGACCGGCCCTGACGCTGCGCGGCCGCGTCCGAGGGCGAAAACGACGAAAGGACCCCCGAAGGGGCCCTTTCGCACTGAGAAATCCGGCGGCGTCCTACTCTCCCAGGGAGACTACTCCCAAGTACCATCGGCGCTGGTGGGCTTAACTTCCGTGTTCGGAATGGGAACGGGTGTGACCCCACCGCTATGGCCACCGAAACCTTTGTCAAGGGGCGGCGCCACCGGCACGGGTGGCAGCCTGAGCCCTCTCGAGAACTCCATAGCGAGCACGAACATCGTTGTCGATCCAAGCCCTCGGCCGATTAGTACCGGTCGGCTGAACGTGTTGCCACGCGTACACCTCCGGCCTATCAACGTGGTGGTCTACCACGGGCCTTACCAGGTTGACCCTGTGGGAAATCTCATCTTGGAACAAGCTTCGCACTTAGATGCTTTCAGCGCTTATCTCTTCCGTAGGTCGCTAACCAGCCATGCCCTTGGCAGGACAACTGGCACACGAGAGCTACGTCCATCCCGGTCCTCTCGTACTAGGGATAGCCTTCCTCAGATTTCCTACGGCTGCAGAGGATAGGGACCGAACTGTCTCACGACGTTCTAAACCCAGCTCGCGTACCGCTTTAATGGGCGAACAGCCCAACCCTTGGGACCTGCTTCAGCCCCAGGATGCGATGAGCCGACATCGAGGTGCCAAACCTTCCCGTCGATATGGACTCTTGGGGAAGATGAGCCTGTTATCCCCGGGGTACCTTTTATCCGTTGAGCGACGGCGCTTCCACACGCAACCGCCGGATCACTATGCCCTGCTTTCGCACCTGCTCGACTTGTAGGTCTCGCAGTCAAGCTCCCTTGTGCCATTGCACTCGACGCCTGATTGCCAACCAGGCTGAGGGAACCTTTGGGCGCCTCCGTTACTCTTTAGGAGGCGACCGCCCCAGTCAAACTACCCGCCTGACGCTGTCCCCCACCCGGATAACGGGCGTGGGTTAGAGCCCCAGCATGTGCAGGGTGGTATTTCAAGGTTGGCTCCACACTGGCTAGCGCCAATGCTTCCAAGCCTCCCACCTATCCTACACAACACATACCAAAGCCCAACATCAAGTTGTAGTAAAGGTCCACGGGGTCTTTCCGTCCTTCTGCAGCTAACGAGCATCTTTACTCGTACTTCAATTTCGCCGGGTCTGTGGTTGAGACAGTAGGAAAGTCGTTACGCCATTCGTGCAGGTCGGAACTTACCCGACAAGGAATTTCGCTACCTTAGGACCGTTATAGTTACGGCCGCCGTTTACTGGGGCTTAGGTTCAGAGCTTCGCCCGAAGGCTAACCCTTCCCCGTAACCTTCCAGCACCGGGCAGGCGTCACAGCGTATACATCGTCTTACGACTTCGCACGCTGCTGTGTTTTTAGTAAACAGTCGCTTTCCCCTGGTCTGTGCCGCCCCTTCGAGCTCGGGACGCGAAGTCCGTCACCCTGATGGGGCCCTCCTTCTCCCGAAGTTACGGAGGCATTTTGCCGAGTTCCTTAACCACAGTTCTCCCGATCGCCTTGGTATTCTCTACCTGCCCACCTGTGTTGGTTTGGGGTACGGGCGCTGTACTAGCTCGCTAGAGGCTTTTCTCGGCAGCATGGGATGGGTGACTTCGCCTGTATCGGCTCGGCGTCGCGTCTCAGGATGTGTGAGGCCCGGATTTACCTGGTCCTCTCCCTACACGCTTACCCCAGGTCAACCAGCGCCTGGGTTCACTTACCCTCCTGCGTCCCCTCATTGCTTACCGCCTCGCCGTGGGTCGGTTCGTCTACCCGAAGGCAGACAGCCCCTTAGCAACAACGACTTGGTATGGGCGCGAGTACAGCGGTACCGGAATATCAACCGGTTGTGCATCGACTACGCCTTTCGGCCTCGCCTTAGCTCCCGACTCACCCTGGGCGGATTAGCCTTCCCCAGGAACCCTTGGGCTTTCGGCGGAGGGGTTTCTCACCCCTCTCTCGCTACTCATGCCAACATTCTCACTCGACCACGGTCCACGACGGGTTCCCCCGCCGCTTCACTCCGAGATCGACGCTCCGCTACCACTCGTCTTACGACGAATCCGCGGCTTCGGCTCTGGACTTGAGCCCCGTTACATTGTCCGCGCAAGACCACTCGACCAGTGAGCTGTTACGCACTCTTTCAAGGGTGGCTGCTTCTAAGCCAACCTCCTGGCTGTCTGGGCAGTCTCACATCGTTTACCACTTAGTCCAGAATTAGGGGCCTTAGCCGGCGGTCTGGGCTGTTTCCCTCTCGACCACGAAGCTCATCCCTCGTAGTCTCACTGCCGCGCTCTGGAGCAATGGCATTCGGAGTTTGGCTGGGTTCGGTAATCTTGTAGGACCCCTAGCCCATCCAGTGCTCTACCTCCATTGCTGAACACGCGACGCTGCACCTAAATGCATTTCGCGGAGAACCAGCTATCACCGAGTTTGCTTGGCCTTTCACCCCTACCCACAGGTCATCCCCCCAGTTTTCAACCTAGGTGGGTTCGGCCCTCCACGGGGTCTTACCCCCGCTTCAGCCTGCCCATGGGTAGATCACTCGGCTTCGGGTCTACAGCATGCGACTGAACGCCCTGTTCAGACTCGCTTTCGCTCCGGCTTCCCCTCACGGGTTAACCTCGCCACACACCGTAACTCGTTGGCTCATTCTTCAAAAGGCACGCCATCGTGACCACCTCAAAAGAGGTGGCGACACTTTGACTGATTGTAAACCAACGGTTTCAGGTACTATTTCACTCCCCTCCCGGGGTACTTTTCACCTTTCCCTCACGGTACTAGTTCACTATCGGTCGTCTACGCATACTTAGCCTTACGAGGTGGTCCTCGCGGATTCACGCCAGTTTTCACGGTCCCGGCGCTACTTGGGAACTCCGAGCGGAGGTGGCGATGTTTCGTGTACGGGACTCTTACCCGCTGTGGTGCGACGTTCCAGAACGCTTCCACTACATCGACACTTTGTAACTCCGTGGAGAATCTGATGCTTCTCCTCTCAGGTCCCACGACCCCGAACCGGCAACGCCATCAGGCTTTGACACCGGCACGGTTTAGGCTGATCCCGTTTCGCTCGCCGCTACTCAGGGAGTCGCATGTTGCTTTTCGTTCCTCGGGTTACTTAGATGTTTCAGTTCACCCGGTTCCCTCTACCCGCCCTATGTGTTCAGGCGGGAGTAACACCCCATGACGGGTGCTGGGTTTCCCCATTCGGATATCCATGGATCAAAGCTCTCTAGGCAGCTCCCCATGGCATTTCGCAGCCGGACACGTCCTTCATCGGTAGTAGACGCCAAGGCATTCACCGTTGGCTCTTTGTAGCTTGGAAGAACAAAGATGCTCGTGCTCGCTATGCAATTCTCAAAGGGCGCGACGGTGTCGACGACACGCCGGCGTTGTACGGATCCCGATGCGAGCTGAGCTCGAGCACCAGGGGCAGAGAACGCCGAGAAGAGCGAGTGCAGGCTGCACTCCCTCAAAACGGAACAGAGAACGACGACATCACTCCACCGGCGAAAGGAGAGCCCGAGGGCTCCATCCGACGCCGGCATCCTGCTGCCGAGTAACCAGTGCACCAACTGGGAATCCTTCTCCACGGTCCGGTCGTACGACCGAACGATCGGGAGAGGTGCTCTTGCGAGCAGGACTCCTTAGAAAGGAGGTGATCCAGCCGCACCTTCCGGTACGGCTACCTTGTTACGACTTCACCCCAATCGCCAATCCCACCTTCGACAGCTCCCTCCCAAAGGGTTGGGCCACTGGCTTCGGGTGTTACCGACTTTCGTGGTGTGACGGGCGGTGTGTACAAGGCCCGGGAACGTATTCACCCCGGCGTTGCTGATCCGGGATTACTAGCGACTCCGACTTCATGGAGTCGAGTTGCAGACTCCAATCCGAACTGAGACCGGCTTTTTGGGATTCGCTCCACCTCGCGGTATAGCTGCCCTTTGTACCGGCCATTGTAGCATGTTTGCAGCCCTGGACATAAGGGGCATGATGACTTGACGTCGTCCCCACCTTCCTCCGAGTTGACCCCGGCAGTCTCCTACGAGTCCCCACCATTACGTGCTGGCAACATAGGACAAGGGTTGCGCTCGTTGCGGGACTTAACCCAACATCTCACGACACGAGCTGACGACAGCCATGCACCACCTGTTCTGGACCCTTACGGACACCACATCTCTGTGGCTTTTCCCAGTATGTCAAACCCAGGTAAGGTTCTTCGCGTTGCCTCGAATTAAGCAACATGCTCCGCCGCTTGTGCGGGCCCCCGTCAATTCCTTTGAGTTTTAGCCTTGCGGCCGTACTCCCCAGGCGGGGCACTTAATGCGTTAGCTGCGGCACGGATCTCGTTGGTTGAGACCCACACCTAGTGCCCAACGTTTACGGCGTGGACTACCAGGGTATCTAATCCTGTTTGCTACCCACGCTTTCGCTCCTCAGCGTCAGTTCCGGCCCAGAGCGCCGCCTTCGCCGCTGGTGTTCTTCCTGATATCTGCGCATTTCACCGCTACACCAGGAGTTCCACGCTCCCCTACCGGACTCTAGCCACAGCAGTATCAGGTGGCGTCTCCAGGTTGAGCCTGGAGGTTTCACACCCGACTTACCGAGCCGCCTACGAGCTCTTTACGCCCAATAAATCCGGACAACGCTTGCCCCCTACGTGTTACCGCGGCTGCTGGCACGTAGTTGGCCGGGGCTTCTTCTGCAGGTACCGTCAATTTCGTCCCTGCTGAAAGCGGTTTACAACCCGAAGGCCGTCATCCCGCACGCGGCGTTGCTGCGTCAGGCTTTCGCCCATTGCGCAAGATTCCCCACTGCTGCCTCCCGTAGGAGTCTGGGCCGTGTCTCAGTCCCAGTGTGGCTGATCGTCCTCTCAGACCAGCTACCCGTCGATGCCTTGGTGGGCCGTTACCCCGCCAACTAGCTGATAGGTCGCGAGACCCTCCCGAAGCGATGAATCTTTCCTCATCCGGCCATGCGACTGGAAGAGGGCATCCGGTATTAGCTCGAGTTTCCTCGAGTTATCCCGAACTTCGGGGCAGGTTTCTCACGTGTTACTCACCCGTTCGCCGCTAGATCTTCCCCAGTGTTGCCACTGGATGGATCCCGCTCGACTTGCATGTGTTAGGCACGCCGCCAGCGTTCGTCCTGAGCCAGGATCAAACTCTCCGTCAAGATCTCGGCAACTACCCGGAGGTAGCGACCACGATCGGTATGAAAAGTCCGAGATGGAGGGGCTCTCCTCCATGGTTCTCGAAGTGGTGTCGGCCTGGTAAGGCCTTCACCGGAATTGCTTGGTGAACGATCACGACTCGTACGACCACCCTGTGCCGAAGCACGAGCTCGGGTGGACGCCGTGGCGGTGATCGCCCGCACTGGCTTTTTCGTCCTCTGTTCCGTTTTCAAGGAGCGCAGGGTCGAGAAGGCTGAGCCTGAACTCGACGCACTCGTGCTGGCCTGGCGCCATTGGGCGCCGGTTCCAGCCTCCGACTCCGGAACCCTGCCGCTCGGGCAGGACTCGTTCTGAGCGGAGTGCCACTCTACCGAGGCGCTTGGAGGGTGTCAACCCGGTGATCCGGTGCGACACCCTGCTTGGGCTCCGAGCCGTCCGGCGAACCGGTCGACTGCGGCAAGAGCAACGTAGTCCCGGGTTCACCCGGCGGCAACCTCCTGCGACGTGTCGTCGGTCACGCCGACCATCCACCCCGGCCCGGTGGTTCAGCGTACGAGGAGATGGCGCTGCTTCTTGCCCCGCCGCACCATGCAGAAGCGGCCGTGGTACCAGTCGTCGTCGCTGAGGCGGCGTCCCTCGACGACGGCGATGTCGTTCACGTAGAGGCCTCCCTGAGCGACGAGGCGACGTCCCTCGCTCTTGGAGGCGAGGATGTCCAGGGTCACCAGGAGCGCCACCAGATCACCGTCGGGCTCGGCGTCGGCGACGGCGCCGAGTTCGATCGTGGGCAGCGTGCCGGCCAGGTCCGCCCACTCCGCCTCGGACAACTCCCCCACCGAGCGCGTGAAGTCCTTCGACGCGCCTGCGGCATCGGCCGCCGCCGCTTCGCCGTGCACCAGCCCGGTGACGGCCTCGGCCAGCGCCCGCTGGGCGAGGCGTCGTTCGGGGGCGGAACGGTGATCGTCCATCACCGCATCGATCTCGTCGAGGCCGAGCAGGGTGAGCTGGCGCAGGAACCGCTCGACGTCACGGTCGTCGGTGTTCACGAAGTACTGGAAGAACGCATAGGGCGAGGTCCGCTCCGGATCGAGCCAGACGGCGTCACCGGTCGACTTGCCGAACTTCGCCCCGTCGGCCCTCGTGACGAGGGGGACGGTGAGACCGTGCACGTGGTGGCCCGAGGTCCGCCGGATCAGATCGATGCCCGCGGTGATGTTGCCCCACTGATCCGATCCGCCCACCTGGAGCTCCACCCCGAGCTCGTCGTACAGGTGCCGGTAGTCGTGGGCCTGCAGGAGCATGTAGCTGAACTCGGTGAACGAGATTCCGTGTTCGCTCTGCACCCGGGCCCGCACCGACTCCTTGGCCAGCATGGTGTTCACGGTGACGTGCTTGCCGACGTCGCGCAGGAAGTCGAGCACGCCGAGCTCCATGGTCCAGTCGCGGTTGTCGACCAGGCGGGCGGGGTTGCCGTCGGCCTCGAAGTCCAGGAACCGGCTCAGCTGGGCGCTGATGGCGCGGGTGTTGGCGTCGAGGGAGGCCTGGTCGAGCAGGTTGCGTTCACTCGAGCGGCCCCCCGGGTCACCGATCATCCCGGTGGCGCCGCCCGCGAGAGCCACCGGCTGGTGGCCGAAGACCTGGAACCGACGCAGGAGCAGGAGCGGGACGAGGTGACCGACGTGAAGGCTGTCACCAGTCGGATCGAAGCCGGCGTACACCGCCACGGGGCCCTCCTCCAGCCGGGCCCGGAGGAGATCGAGGTCGGTGCTGTCGTGGATCAGCCCGCGGGCGGAAAGATCGTCGAGGATGGCGGCGGAGCTCACGGCGAGACTCTCCCTGCTTCCGGGCGTCGCGTCCAACGCGAACGGCTGGTCGCCATGATTGGCGACCAGCCGCAACGACGGCCACAGTTGAGCCCCATGGCCGACGAGCGCTCCACCCCGACATCGCTCGATCCGGCCGTCACGGGTCTCCCGGGAGCCGGGGACGACGACACCCAACCGCTCTCGCTGGGCCGCAAGCTCCGACGGATCCTCGCCGGGGTGGTGTTCGTGGGGATCTTCGCACTGTGGGCCTACGCGCTGTGGGGCCCGGTCCAGCGGGTCCCCCAGGGCCGGCTCGACTCCCTCGCCTACCCGGAAGCCGCCGAACCGATCTGCGCAGCGACGATGACGCAGATCGACGCCCTGCCGCCCGCCTTCGAGAGCCGGGATTCGGGTGCCCGCGCCGAGGTCGTCGCCGCCGCCAACGTGGAGCTCGCGGCCATGCTCGACCAGCTCGACGCCATCGCCCCGCCGCCGACCGACGGCGACGACGGGCGGATGATCAACGAGTGGCTGGGCGACTGGCGGACCTTCCTCGGGGACCGCGAGCGCTATGCCGAGGCCCTGAGCACCGATCCGGACGCCCGCATGCTGGTGACGGAGAAGGAGCGGCGCCAGGTCAGCGAGCCGATCGACTACTTCGCCGAGACCAACTTCATGCCCAACTGCGCCACCCCCGGCGACCTGGCCTGAGTCACCTCACACGACCTGTCGGGCCAGCTCCATCCCCCGACCCGTCAGGCGCACCAGCCCCTCGTCGGCGCCCAACCCCGGGAGCTCCTCGGGTGTGACCCAACGCAGCGCCAGCGACTCGTGGTTGCCGATCACCTCGGCCCCCACCGGCGCGATCACGAGATGGCGCACGTCGAGGTGGAGGTGCGCCGGCTCCGAGGGCGGCCGCACCTCGTGGATGTCGAGATCGATCATCGGGCGGACCACCCGGAGACCCACGACGCCCGTCTCCTCGGACGCTTCGCGCAACGCCGTCTCGGCCAGGTCACCCTCACCATCGGCGTGCCCACCGGGCTGCAACCACCGTTGCAGCTTGGCGTGGAACAACACCAGCACCCTGGTCCGCTCGGCGTCGACGACGAGGGCCGAGCCGGTGAAGTGGCCGTCCAGGCAGGTGCGCCTGAGGGCATCAGGGTGGACGGCGGAGAACTCGAGCATCCGCCGGCGAACGGCGTCCTGGTCGTCATCGGGGGCGGCGTAGGCGCCCAGCGCGGAAACGAGGGCGGCCAGCCCGGACCGGTCCCGGTCGCCGTCACCCACGCCGGCTCCGACGCTCGGGGGTCCTGTCGTCGCCATGACCGGCATCCTGCCATCCGCGGGCCGGTGCGACGCGACGGGTCAGGGTCTGCTCGGACGGCCGCCGAGGCGTGCCCGGGACACGTGCTCGTCGCCGCCGACCAACCAGCGCCACGGCCGGTCGGCGCCCCGACGCAGGCCGATGCGGGTCGTGACCTCGGGCTCGCCCGGGGGGAACGTGCCGTCGTCGAGGAGGTACGGACCGCTCCGGTCGGTGAGGTCGGCTCCGTCGTGGGACCCGTCGATCCCCATGGCCTGGCAGAGCTTGGCCGGGCCATTGCCCAGGTCACGGTCGCGCCTGGCCGCAAGGCGGGCGGCCCGCATCTCCTCGACACCGGTGAGGGGGGCGACGGCCCGCAACAACACCGCTGACGCCTCACCCTCGGCGCCGCACACGACATTGGCGCACCAGTGCATGCCGTACGTGAAGTACACGTACAGGTGCCCGGCAGGCCCGAACATCGAGCGGGTCCTCGGCGTCGGGCCCCGGTAGGCGTGGCTCCCCGGGTCGTCGGCTCCCCGGTAGGCCTCGACCTCCACGATCCGCGCCGACCGCCGACCGTGGACCAGCACCTTGCCCAACAGCTCCGGCGCCACGTCCAAGCTGTCGCGGGCATAGAAGGGGCGGGCCAGCGGGTCGCCGCCCACGAGGTCGCCGCGCGGGGCGGCCACCGAGACCGGCACGGGCTCGTCACTCGCAGGCACAGCGTCGTCCGCCGACCGGGTCACCCCACGCCCCACGCCCCACGGTCGCGGCGGAGGCGTTCGGCGAAGGCGTCGAGTTGCACGGCCACCGGGGCCGGTCCGGCGCCGCCCGGACTGGTGCGCTGACGCACCGACGACCCCGGTTCGAGAAGAGCGACGGCGTCGGGTCCCAGTTCGGGAGCGGCGGCGACCAGGTCACCCAGGACGGTCCCCTCGTCCAGACTGCGACGCACGAGCGCGCCGACCACGGCATGGGCCTCACGGAACGGCACGCCCTGGGCCACCAGACGCTCGGCCAGGTCCGTCGCCGCGCCGGTCGGGTCGTCGGCGGCGGCGGCCATGGCACCGGTGCGCAACGTCGACGACGCCAGGAGGCCGGTCATGGCCGCCAGCGCCAGCGCCACGGTGTCGAGGCTGTCGAACAGGGGCTCCTTGTCCTCCTGGAGGTCGCGGTTGTAGGCCAGCGGGAGCGCCTTCAGCGTCGCCAACAGGCCGGTGAGGTTCCCGATGAGTCGGCCCGTCTTGCCCCGCGCCAGCTCGGCGATGTCGGGATTCTTCTTCTGCGGGAGCATCGACGATCCGGTGGCGTAGGCGTCGGCCAACCCCAGGAACCCGAACTCGGCGGTGGACCAGAGGATGACCTCCTCGGCCAGCCGGGAGAGGTGCACGCCGAGCAGAGCCAGGTCGAAGAGCGCCTCGGCCACGAAGTCGCGGTCACCCACGGCGTCGAGGGAGTTGTCGAACACGCCCGCGAAGCCGAGGTCCGCAGCGGTGGCAGAAGGATCGAGCGGTAGCGAGGTGCCGGCCAGTGCACCAGCCCCGAGCGGCGACACGTCCAACCGACGCCGGGTGTCGGCCAGACGGTCGAGATCACGGGCAGAGGGCCCAGCCGTGGGCCAGGAGGTGGTGGGCCAGCAACACCGGCTGCGCCCGCTGGAGGTGGGTGTAGCCGGGCAGGTAGGCATCTCCCGCCTCGCGTGCGCGATCGAGCAGCACGCCCTGGAGCTCGAGGATGCGCGTCGCGATCTCGCCGAGCTCGCGCTTGGTGAACAGGCGCAGGTCGGTGGCCACCTGGTCGTTGCGGCTGCGGCCGGTGTGGAGCTTGCCGCCGGCGGGGCCGGCGAGCTCGGTGACACGGCGCTCGACGGCGGTGTGGATGTCCTCGTCGGCGGCGACGAAGGTGAAGGAGCCGTCGGCCAGCTCCCCCTCGACCCGGTCGAGAGCGTCGAGGACCGACGCCACTTCGGCCTCGTCGAGGATCGCGGCCCGACCGAGCCCCCGGACGTGGGCCCGGGAACCGGCGATGTCGTCGGCGGCCAGGCGACGGTCGAACGGAAGGCTGACGGTGAAGGCCATCAGCTCCTCGGCGGGTCCGCCCGCGAATCGACCGTGCCAGAGCGTGCTCATGGTGCGTCCCTCACTCCCCCGCCGGGCCCGGAGGGGTGGAGCCGGCTGCCGTCGCAGTGGCCTGCTTGGCCGCCCAGGTCTGGATGCCGAGGCCCCAGAGCTTCACGAAACCCTCGGAGTCGGCGTGCTGGAAGCTGTCATCGGCGTCGTAGGTGGCCAGGCCGTAGTCGTAGAGGCTGTGGGGACTGCGGCGACCCACGACGTAGCAGCGACCCGGCTCGAGGCGCAGGCGCACCTCACCGGTCACGAACCGCTGGGTCGAGTCGATGAACGCGTCGAAGGCCTCCTTGAGCGGTGAGTACCACATGCCGTCGTAGACGAGGTCGGCGTAGCGCCCCTCGAGGCGCTGCTTCTCGTGGGTGACGTCGCGTTCGAGGGTGATCGACTCGAGGTCCTGGTGCGCCTCGATCAGTGCCAGGGCACCCGGGGCCTCGTAGGTCTCACGGCTCTTGATGCCCACCCGGCGGTTCTCGACCATGTCCAGCCGGCCCCATCCGTAGGCACCGACGATCTGGTTCATCTCGACGATGACCTCGTGCAGGGGCATCGCCCTGCCGTCGACGGCCACGGGGACGCCCTGCTCGAAGCCGACGACGACCTCGCGGGACTCGGAGGCCTTGACGGTGGTCATGTTCCAGACGCCCTCGGGCGGCCGGGCCCACGGGTCCTCCATCTCGCCGCACTCGATGGCCCGACCCCAGAGGTTGTCGTCGATCGAATAGAGCTTCTCGCGGGTCGCGGCCACCGGGATGTCGTGGGCCTCCGCGTAGGCGATGCTGTCCTCGCGGGTCATGCCCCAGTTGCGCACCGGGGCCAGGATCTCGAGATCAGGGGCAAGGGCCCGCGTCGCCACCTCGAAGCGCACCTGGTCGTTGCCCTTGCCCGTGCAGCCGTGGGCCACCGCCTCGGCGCCGTGGTAGCGGGCCGCGGCGACGAGGTGCCGCACGATCACGGGCCGCGACAAGGCGGAGACCAGCGGATACTTGCCCTCGTACAGAGCGTTGGCCTTCAGAGCGGGTGCCAGGAAGTCGTGGGCGAACTCCTCGCGGCAGTCGACGACGATGGCCTCGACGGCGCCGGCGGCGAAGGCCTTGGCCTGCAGGCCCTCCCAGTCGCCCTCCTGGCCCAGGTTGCAGGCCACGGTGATCACCTCGACGCCGTAGTTCTCGATCATCCAGCGCACCGCCACGGAGGTGTCAAGACCGCCGCTGTAGGCCAGCACGACTCGCTTGGTCATCACGTCACGTCCTTGCTCGGCGACCGGTCGGCCGCATCACGTTCGGGGGGGGGCTGTCGGAGGTCAGGGGGGATCTGGTCAGGGGGAACAGGGTCACAGGCCGGCCAGGTCGGAGAGGCGCCTGGCCAGCTTCGCACCACCCGCTCGCTCGTCGACGATGACCAGGATGGTGTCGTCGCCGGCCACGGTGCCGACCACGTCGGCGACGCCGGCGCGGTCGAGGGCCGACGCCACGACATGGGCCGACCCGGGTGGGGTCCTGACCACGACGAGGTTGGCCGAGTGGGCGACCTCGACCACCCAGTCGCCGAACACGCGGCGGAGGTGGTCCTCGGGAGCACGCTGCTCCTTGGGCATGGCCGGGATGGCGTAGGCCGACTCACCGGCGGGCACCCGCACCTTGATGGCACCGAGGTCGTCGAGGTCGCGCGAGACCGTGGCCTGCGTGGCCACGACGCCCTCGGCGGCGAGCAGGTCCACGAGCTGAGCCTGGTTGGCCACGGGTTGGGCCTCGATGAGCTTGGCCACGAGGTGTTGGCGCTGGGTCTTGCCCAACTTCACGGGCTGCCTGCGGGCGGGGCTCATACCCGACTCGACAGCCACGAGAGGACACCGCGAGCTGCGCTCACCCGGTGCGCAGCCTGGGGCCAGACCCGGCTCTGCGGCCCTTCGAGGACCTCGGCGGAGACCTCTTCGCCGCGATGAGCGGGCAGGCAGTGCAGGAACACCGCGCCGGGGGCGGCGGCGGCCATCACCGTCTCGTCCACGGTGAAGCCCGCGAAGGCCGAGCGGCGGTCGCCGGCGTCGGCTTCCTGGCCCATCGACGCCCACACATCGGTGTAGATCGCGTCAGCCCCACCGGCGGCCTCGAGGGCATCGTCGGTGCACGTCACCGCCACACCCGCGTCGACGATGCGGACGAGGTCCTTCGGCGCGAGCTCGTAGCCGACCGGGGTGGCGATGCGGACATCCATGCCCACCATCCCCGCCGCGAGGGCCAGGCTGCGGGCCACGTTGTTGCCGTCTCCCACGTAGGCCACGGTGCGACCCGCCAGCTCGTCGACGCCGCCGAACTCGTCGGCGAGGGTGAGCAGGTCGGCGAGGGCCTGGAGGGGGTGGGCGTCGTCGGAGAGCATGTTGACGACCGGCACGGTCGAGACGGCGGCCATGCGGTCGAGCTTGTCGTGAGCGAAGACCCGGGCGCCGATGAACGCGTGGTAGCAGCACAGCGTCCGGGTGACGTCCTCGACGGTCTCACGGGTGTCGAGGCCGACCTCGTCGGGGCGGATGGTGAGCGGGTGGCCGCCGAGCTGCACGACCGCCATCTCCATGGAGCTGCGGGTCCGGAGCGAGGGCTTCTCGAACAACAGCGCGACCCCCCGGCCCTCGAGGGCGCGGACCGGAGACGGCACCTCGGCAGCGAGGAGGACCTGGCGCAGCTCGGGGACGCTGAGGTCGTCGATCTCGAGGAGATGACGCATCGTCACCCGTCCTTGCCCGAGGGCGAGGCGGCCGCCTCAACCTGGTGGGGTGCGAGGACGGACGCCAGGAGGGCGACGGCCTCGTCGATCTCGCCCTCGGTGACGACGAGGGGCGGCGCGAGCCGCAACGCCGTCGGCGTGACCGCATTGAGTACGAGCCCTGCGGTGAGCGCATCGGCCGCCACCGCCCGGGCATCGATGCCCGGGGCGAGCTCGGCGGCCAGGAGCAGGCCGAGTCCTCTGACCTCGACGACGGCATCGAGCTCGAGCAGTGCCCTCCTGAGGTGGGTGCCGGCGTGCTCGGCCAGCGTCGGGACGTGCTCACGCTCCATCACGCCGAGCACGGCGAGCGCAGCCGCCGCGGCGAGCGGCTGACCGCCGTAGGTCGTGGCGTGGTCGCCGGGCTCGAAGACGGCGGCCACGTCGCGCCGCGGCCCAGCAGGCGCCGATGGGCATTCCGTTGCCGAGAGCCTTCGCCAGCGTGACGACGTCGGGCTCGACGCCGAAGTGCTGGAACCCGAACCACTCACCGGTGCGGCCGAGGCCGGTCTGCACCTCGTCGACCATGAACAGCACACCCCGTTCGTCGCACAGCCGACGCACACCCTCGAAGTAGGCGGCCGTGGCCGGGTTGACGCCGCCCTCCCCCTGGACGGGCTCGAGCAGGATGGCGGCGACGGTCGGGTCGATGGCGGCGTCGAGGGCGTCCAGGTCGTTCCAGGCAACGTGGCGGAATCCGTCGGGCAGGGGCTGGAAGGCTTCCCACTTCGCCGGTTGGCCGGTGGCGTGCAGGGTGGCCAGGGTCCGGCCGTGGAACGAGCCGTAGGCACTGATGACCTGGTAGCGCCCGTGCCCGCCCCACTTGCGGGCCAGCTTGATGGCGCACTCGTTCGCCTCGGCTCCGGAGTTGCGAGAAGAACACCTGCCCCCCGCCGCCGAGGAGCCGGTCGATGGTCATGGCCACCTCGGCTCCGGGAACCGTGCCGAACAGATTGGAGACGTGGGTCAGGGTGCGGGCCTGCTCGGCGATGGCGTCGGCGACTCGGGGTGGGCGTGGCCCAACCCGACGACGGCCAGGCCGGCCAGGAAGTCGAGGTACTCCTTGCCGTCGCGGTCCCAGAGCCGGACGCCCTCGCCCCGGACGAACTGCACCGTGGGCGCGCCGTAGGTGGGCATGAACGGGCAGTGGTCGAGCCCGGGCGTGGCGCCCATGGCCAGGGCGTGTGCGTTCACGTCGGCCTTCCTTGGTCGGGCGGGGTCGGGCACGACCATCGTGCCGATGCCTGCGTCGGTGAAGAGCTCGAGCAGCAGGACGTGGGGAACCCGGCCGTCGAGCAGGTGGGCGCGCGCGCACCCCGGCATCGAGCGCGTCGAGGCAGGCGTCGATCTTGGGGATCATCCCGCCGGACAGTGCCCCCGATGCGATGAGGTCGGCGATGCCGTCGGTGTCGATGGTGGGAATGAGGCTCGACGGGTCGGCGACGTCGGCGAGGAGCCCCGGCGACGTCGGTGAGGTAGATGGCCTTCTCGGCCCCGAGGGCGCCGGCCAGGGCACCGGCCACCGCATCGGCGTTGATGTTGTAGGCCTGGCCGAGCAGGTCGGCGCCGATGGTGGACACGACGGGAATCAGGTTCTCGGCCAGCAGCCGACTCGACGATGGCCGGGTTGACCTCGCTTGACGTCGCCGACGAACCCCAGGGACGGGTTGCGCAGGCCGGCCACGATCAGGCCCGCGTCCTCACCCGAGAGGCCCACGGCGAGCGGGCCGTGGGTGTTGATGGCGGCCACGATGTCGCGGTTCACCTTGCCGACGAGCACCATCCGGGCGATGTCGAGTGTCTCGGCATCGGTGACGCGCAGGCCGTCACGGAACTCCGACTCCTTGCCGAGCCGACCCATCAGCTCACCGATCTGGGGGCCACCGCCGTGGACCACGACCGACCTTGATCCCGACGGAGTGCAGCAGGACGATGTCGTCGGCGAAGCTGTCGGCGAGGTCGGGGTCGATCATGGCGTTGCCGCCGTACTTGACGACGATCGTCGAGCCCCAGAACCGCCGGATGTAGGGCAACGCCTCGATGAGGACCTCGGCGCCGGCAGCATGGTGCGGCGACGGCGCGTTGGGGGTCGACGCACCGACCACAGGGGTCTGGGCAGCGGGGGTCTGGGCAGCGGGGGTCTGGGCAGCGGGGGTCATGACGTGCCCATGTTCTCGTCGACGTAGGCGTGGGTGAGGTCGTTGGTGAGGATCGTCGCCCGACCCGGGCCGAGACCGAGGTCGGCGACGAGCTCGAGGTGGCGTCCCTCCATGTGGGCCGCCACGACGGCACGGTCGTGATCGATCTCGACACCGTGGCGGCAGACGGCCACTCCCCCGTAGGCGACCTCCAGGAGGGCGGAATCGAAGGCGATTCCGCAGCTGCCGAGGTCACTGGCGATGCGCCCCCAGTAGGGGTCCTCGCCGTACCAGGAGCACTTGACGAGCTGGCTGTCGCGACACGTAGCGGGCGCCGGCGGCGGCGTCGGCGTCGGAGTGGGCGCCGGTGACGGTGAACCGGACCACCTTGGTGGCGCCCTCGGCGTCGCCCGCCATCTGCTCGGCCAGGCTCGTGCACGCCTCGGCCACGGCGGAGGCGAGGGCCATGGGATCGGCGGGCCCGGCCAACCCGCTGGCCAGCAGCAGGACCGTGTCGTTGGTGGAGGTGCAGCCGTCGACGTCGAGGGTGTTGAACGACGCGTCGACCCCTGCGCGGAGAGCCGCCTGCAGCACTTCCGGCGTTGCACCGGCGTCGGTGGTGAGCACGGCGAGCATCGTGGCCATGTCGGGTGACAGCATGGCCGCACCCTTCGCCATCCCGCCGACGCTGAAGCCGCCCGCGGTCGACGAGGACCTCCTTCGCGAGGGTGTCGGTGGTGCAGGATGGCAGCGGCGGCGGCCGCACGCCCCCTCGGCGGACCGGGCGGCGACGAGACCCGGGACGGCCGGCTCGATGACGCCCATGGGCAGGGGATGCCGATGAGGCCGGTCGAGCACACGAGCACCTGGTGGGGGTCGACCCCGAGCTCGGCCGCCACCAGCGCGCACATCGTCTCGGCGTCGCGGCGAGCCGGGCTCGCCGGTGGCGGCGTTGGCGTTGCCGCTGTTGAGCACGACCGGCCGCCACGTGCCCCACGATGGACCGCAGATGGGCTCGGCTCACCAGTACCGGTGGCGGCCGTCATGAGGTTGCGGGTGAAGACGCCGGCGGCGGGACCGGGCGGTCCCGCCCGGCGTCGGCGGCCACGAGGGCCATGTCGGCGTCGCCGGAAGCCTTGACGCCGGCGGCGATGCCGGCAGCGGCGAAGCCCTGCGGGGCGGTGACGCTCACGGGTACGACCCCCACGGCGGCTGAGGCCGGTGCCCTCGGCAAGTCCGGCGCAGGAGTTGGCGCACTGCACGGCCTGCCCGGAGGCACCCTTGACCAGGTTGTCGATGGCGCCCAGGGCCACGATCCAGCCGGTGCGCTCATCGGCGCCGCACGGTGACGTGCGCGGTGTTGGCACCGAGCGTGGCCTTGGTCGACGGCGAGGCATCGGTCACGACGACGAAGGGCTCGTCGGCGTAGCCGTGCGCGATAGAGATCGAGGAGCCCGGCGGTGCTCGGGCATGGACCGGTCGGGCCGGGAGATAGCAGGTGGCCAGGATCCCCCTGCTCATGGGGGCCAGGTGCGGGGTGAAGAGCACGTCGACCGACGTCGCGCCGGTCTTGGCCAGCCGGGCGAGCGACTGCTCGATCTCGGGCGTGTGCCGGTGGTCAACAGGCCGTAGGCGGTGAAGTCCTCGTCGACGGCGCAGAACGTGGTGTTGGGCTTGGGCGGGCGACCGGCCCCGGAGGCACGCCCGATGCTGCGTCCACGACGATGCGAGTCGAGCTCGACCAGGCCGCTCGGTCACCAGCGGAGCCAGGGCCAGCGCGGCCGCGGTCGGGTAGCACCCCGGCGCGGCCACCGCGGTCGCCTCCCGGATCTCGCTGCGGAAGAGCTCGGGCAGGCCGTAGGCGAACTCGGCGGATCAGCTCCGGGGCGGTGTGGGCGCTCGCCGTACCAGGTCGGAGTAGAGCCCGGCGTCGCTGCAGCCGGAAGTCGGCGGCGAGGTCGACGACCCACCGGGCCTTCCCGCCGCCAGGGCTGGGCATCAGGTCCTGCGAGGCGCCGTGGGGAGCCCGCAGAAGACCAGGTCCAGCCCGTCGAGCGTCAGCGGGGTCGTAGGTCTGGAACACGAGGTCGGGATAGGCGGCGGCGAGGCTCGGATAGAGCTCGGCGACGGCCGTGCCGGCCTGGCTGTCGCCGGTGGCCAGGCGCACGTGCAGGTCGGGGTGGGCCGCGCACAGCCGCAACAGCTCTGCCCCGGTGAACCCGGACGCCCCGATGATGCCCACTTCGGTCATCGCAAGAGCATACAGAAACCTGCATACTATTCAAGCGTGATCCGTGCACCGCGTCCGGGCAGGTACCGGAGCGTCGATCCCCCCCCCCGATCCGAGAAGAGAGGACGGCTCGGACGCGGTGCGGCGACGCCGGGTCAGGAGCGGAGGGTGGCGGGAGGCTCGCCTCGACGGCGTCGATGACGGCGCGGCGCACGGTGGCGAGGTCGTCCTCGGTGAGCGTCCGGTCCGGCGACTGGAGCCGCACCCGGTAGGCCAGGCTCCGCCGCCCGTCGGCGACCGGGGCCCCGTGGAACACGTCGAAGAACTCCACGCGGACCACCAGCGCACCACCCGGCGGTGACGATCGTCCGGTGGACCTCGGCCGCCGGCACGTCCTCGTCGACCTCGAAGGCCAGATCGAGGTCGCTGGACGGGAACCGGCTGATCCGGGCGTACCGGCGCTCACCGTGGGGCACGGCGAGGGACCGGTCGAGATCCAGCTGCAGCCACGCCACCCGCTCACGGATCCCGAGCTGTTCGAGCACGCCGGGGTCGATCTCGCCGATCTCGCCGACCATGACCGGTGAGCCCTCCCGGTGCGCGCCCCCCGCAGGGCTCAGGGTGAGCACGCCGCTGCGACCCGGGTGCAGCCCAGGGGGGTCGACGCTCTGGTCGAGCCCGGGGTCGGGCAGCCCCAGCGACCCTGCGAGGGTCTCCCAGATCGCGACGGCGGCCGCGTGCGTCCGACCCGGCCACCACGACGCCGAGGTGCTCTCGCTCGTCGGGCAGGGTCTGCCCGGCCGGAGGCGGACCGAACACCTTGCCCACCTCGAACAGGGCCGCGCCCTCGGTGCGGTGCGATTCGTTGTACGCCACCGCCTTGAGGAGACCGGGTCGCAACGACGTGCGCAGGATCGACTCCTCGGCGGCCAGCGGGTTCGTGACCGTGACGGCGTCGACGGCCAGGCCGCAGCGAGCGAGATCACCGGGCGCGAGGAAGGGCAGCGGCATGGCCTCGTCGAGTCCGAGGCCGACGAGGATCTGGCGGGTACGGCGCCGATCTCGTTGCCGGGGAGTGAGCGAACCGGTCTGCACCGAGGTCGGGACCCGGGTCGGGATCCGGCTGTAGCCGTGGTGCCGGGCGATCTCCTCGATGACGTCGGTCTCGGTCGTCGTGTCGGGTCGGAACGTCGGGACCGTCACCGAGAACAGCGCCGAAGGGCTCCAGCCACCATCGGGCGCCGGCACGGACGCCGCCGGGTCGTCGCCGATGTGTTCGACGCCGAACCCGATCGCCGCGAGATGACCACTGATCTCCTCGGCGGACAACGTCGTGCCGAGGAGGCCGTTCACCCGGCTCTGCCGCACGGCCACCGGCTGGCGCGATCCGGGAGCTCGCCGTCGACGGTGACCCCGCCGTGGACCAGGCGGCGCTCCCGAAGGGGCGAGGAGCTCGGCGAGCCGCACGCGCCGCCAGATCGACGATCTCGGGGTCGGTACCGCGCTCGAAGCGGGCCGAGGCCTCGCTGCGCAGACCCAGGAACGTGCGAGCTGCGGGCGATGGTCATGGGGCCCCACCAGGCGCACTCGAGCAACACCTCGGTGGTCGTGTCGGAGATCTCGGTGGAGGCGCCGCCCATGACCCCGGCGATGCCGACGGGCGCGTCGGTGGCGTCGGCGATGACGCCGTCCGACCGCCGGTGAGCTGCGCTCGACGCCGTCGAGGGTGTCGATCGACTCGCCCGTCGCGCGCCCAGCGAACCCGGAGCGCACCGTCGGGCACCTGGTCGAGGTCGTAGGTGTGGTTCGGCTGGCCCAGCTCCAGCATCACGTAGTTGGAGACGTCGACGACGTTGTTGATCGGCCGCATGCCGAGCGGCGGTCAGGCGGCTGGCCATCCACGCGCGGCGACGGCCCGACCGGCACCCCGTCGAGCACCCGGGCGACGAAGCGGCCGCACAGGTCGGGATCGACGATCTCGACCGACGGGTCCAGCCCGCCTGCTCCGCCGCCACCGTCGGCCACGTCGGGCTCGGGCAGGGCGAAGGGCACGCCGAGCCGGGCCGCCAGGTCGCGGGCCACGCCGGCCACCGACATGGCGTCGGGCCGGTTGGGGTTGATCTCGAGGTCGTAGAGCACGTCCGGCATCGATGCCGAGGGCCTCGGTGACGGCCGGCGCCGGGCACGAGGTCGGCCGTCGAGGATCCAGATGCCGTCGTGGTCGTCGCCGAGCCCGAGCTCGCGGCCCGAGCACAAGCATGCCCGTTGGACCACTCGCCGCGCATCTTGCGCCGGGCGATCTCCATGCCGTCGGGCATGATGGTGCCGAGCGGTGGCCAGGGGCACAAGATCGCCCACCGCCATGTTGAAGGCGCCGCAGCAGATCTGCAGCGGCTCGCCGTCGCCGGCGTCGACGTCGACGAGCTGGATGCGGTCGGCGTCGGGATGCGGGCGCAGACCGCGAGCACCCGGGCCACGACGATGCCGTCGAGGCCCTCGCCGAGTCGCTCCATCGACTCGACGGCCATGCCCAGGTCGCTCATCTCGTCGCCGAGCGTCGCCGGGTCGCCCTCGAAGGGCGCGAACTCACGCAGCCAGGACAGCAGGACCTTCATGCCGTCACCTCAGAACTGCTCCAGGAAGCGGACGTCGTTGGTGAACAGCTCGCGGAGGTCGTCGACGCCGTTGCGCATGAGCCGCCATGCGGTCGATGCCGAAGCCGAAGGCGAACCCGGTCCACTCCTCGGGGTCGAGGCCGACGTGCGCGAACACGTTGGGATGGACCATGCCGCAGCCCCCGAGCTCGAGCCAACCCGTCCCGCGCACGTGCGGCAGCCCGACCCGCCGCAGAACACGCAGAGATGTCGTACTCGGCCGACGGCTCGGTGAAGGGGAAGTAGGACGGCCGCAGGCGGGACTGGACTGGCGCCACCGAAGTAGGCCGTGGTGAAGGCGTCGAGGGTGCCGGCCAGGTCGGCGAAGGAGATGCCCCGGTCGACGACCAGGCCCTCGATCTGGTGGAACACCGGCAGTGTGGGTGGCGTCGGCGGTGTCGCGCCGGTACACCCGGCCGGGCATGACGAGTAGATCGGCGGCTCGCCCGTCGCTTCCATGACCCGGATCTGCACCGGCGAGGTGTGGGTGCGCAGCAGCATCGTCCCGGGTCGCCGAGGTCGACGTAGAGCGTGTCCCACATGCCGCGGGCCGGATGAGCGGCCGGGAGGTTGAGCGCCTCGAAGTTGTAGCAGTCGGTCTCGACCTCGGGGCCCTCGGCCACGGTGAAGCCCATGCCCACGAAGACGTCCTCGAGGTCGGTCGCGGGCCTGGGTCACCAGGTGCAGTGGCCCGCACGACGCCGGGCTCGAGCTCTCGGTGAGGTCGAGCCGCTCGGCCTCGAGCTGCGCTCGCGATCGGGCCACGGCTGCGAGCTCGCGGCGACGCTCGGCGACGCCGGCCTCGAGACGCGGCCCGCGCGGTCGTTGAGCGCCTGACCGGCCGTCTCGCGCTCGGTCGGGGCCGAGACCGCCCAGGCCGCTGTCTTGAGCGCGGTCAGCACCGATCGCTTGCCGAGTAGCTCGGTCTCGACGGCGTCGGAGCGCGTCGAGGTCGGCTGCGACGCGCGATCCGTGTCGAGGGCCCGCCTGGGTCGAGGCCGACGGTCGTCGATCATCGGGGACGAGCATGTCCGAGCGCACGTCCGAGTTCGTCCGAATCTGTTCACGGCTCACCGGCCGGTGCCGCGGGCGTCGGACCCGATGCGCCGCTGGCGGGCGGCCTCGAAGGCACACGACCGAGCCGGCCACGCCACGTTGAGGCACTCGACCGTGCCCGACATCGGGATCGCTGAGCCCATCGTCCACCAAGGCGGCCACCTCGGTCGGAGCCCGTGGGCCTCGGACCCCAGCACGCAGCGTGAGCGGCTCGGCGAGATCGACGCGCTCGGTCGGTAGGCGCCGCCCCGGCCGCCGTGCCCACGAGGATCGTCCGCCCGCCCGGCGGGCCAGGAGCGCGGCCAGGGCGGCCACGGCGTCCGGCGACCCGGCGACCGGGACCCGCAGGACCGAGCCGGCCGAGGCCCGCACCGCCTTGGGCCCGAACGGGTCGACCGCGTCCGCGCGACCACACGACCGCCGGCACCCCGGCCGCTTCGGCGGTGCGGATCAGGGTGCCGGCGTTGCCGGGATCGGCGACCCCGACCAGGACCAGCACGCCGGCCCGTCCGACAGCGACCGATGCGGGCGACCTCGGCCGGCTCGGCGGTCGACCAGCGGCGATCGACCACCTGCGGCGAGACGGTGTCGGCGTCACCTGGTCGAGCACGCCGGCGGCGAGGAACCGGACCGGGATACCTGCGTCCGCACGGCGACGACCGAGCGTGCCGCCGAGCACCGAGCGATCGCCGGATCGGCGAGGCGCGTCGGCGTCGCCGTAGACCTCACCACTGACGCTCGGCGGCCAGGCCTCGGCGACCAGGACGGGGCCATCGACGACGAACACGCCCGGCCTCGAGACGCGCCCTGCGGCGCCCGCAGAGGCGCCGCAGGGTCGTGACCGTGGATTGCGCGGCGCCGAGCGGAGCACGGCACCGGGCGCGACCGATGGCGCCGTGGCGTCGGGTTCAGGCTCGGCCGCGGCGGCCGCGGCGGCTGCGCTCGCCGGGCGACCTCCACCAGGGTGGCGAAGGCCGCCGGATCGCTGACGGCCAGGTCGGCCAGGACCTTGCGGTCGACCTCGACACCGGCGGCCTTGCAGCCCGGCGATGAACCGGCTGTAGGAGATGCCGTTGAGGCGGCACGCGGCGTTGATGCGCTGGATCCACAGGCGGCGGAACTCGCCCTTGCGGGCCCGGCGGTCGCGGTAGGCGTACTGCAGCGAGTGCATGACCTGCTCGTTGGCGGCCCGGTAGGAGCGGCTCTTGTTGCCGTAGTACCCCTTGGCCCGCTCGAGGGTTGCGCGGCGCTTCTTCTTGGCGTGGACGGCGCGCTTGACTCTTGCCATCGGTGTCTCCTGTTCACGGTTCAGTGGTGACGAGCACGACCCGGCTGGCGCCACCGGGTGGCGCTGGGTCGGCGGCTCCGACCGGCGGCTCAGATGCCGAGTTGGCGACGGACCTTGCGGTCGCCGCCCGGTGACATCTCGAGGTCACCGCTCAGGCGACGCTTGCGCGACTCGGACTTCTTCTCGAGGATGTGGTTGAGGTTGGCGTTGCGGCGGGTGATCTTGCCCTTGCCGGTGACCTTGAAGCGCTTCTTGGCGCCGCTGTGGGTCTTCATCTTCGGCATCGGTGTCTCCGGGGGTGCGTGGCGCGGTGTGCTGCGCCCGGTGTCAGGCTCCGGTGTCGACCGGTGGTGTCGGTGGTCTCGGACGAGGTGCGCCGGCGGTGGCGTTCGGAGCGGCTCCCGGTGTCGCCGGCGGTCTGCGGCTCGCCTGTCGGACTGGACGCTTGCGTCTTGGCGGCGGCTTGGGCCTTCTTGTCGGGTGCGAGCACCATGGTCATGTTGCGACCGTCGAGCCTGGGGTAGGCCTCGACCTTGCCCACGTCGGCCACCTGCTTCGGCGACCTCGTCGAGGATCTTCGCGCCCAGCTCGGGGTGCTGCATCTCGCGCCCCCGGAACATGATCGTGACCTTGACCTTGTGCCCTTCGGACAGGAACTGCTCGACCTTGCGGGTCTTGGTGTCGAAGTCGCCGCCACCGATCTTGGGGCGGTACTTCATCTCCTTGACCACGACGTTGGTGCTCTTCTTGCGCGATTCCTTGGCCCTTTGGGCAGCCTCGTACTTGAACTTCCCGTAGTCCATGATGCGGCACACGGGCGGGTTCGCCTTGTCGGCCACCTCCACCAGGTCGAGTTCCTGCTCCCTGGCCATGGAGAGGGCTTCGGGTAGGGGCTTGATGCCGAGCTGGTCTCCGTCGGGACCGATCAGCCGCACCTCGCGGGCACGAATGCGATCGTTGATCCGGGGCTCGTTGTGTCGGCGGTGCTATGGCCAGTCACTCCTCATCAATGCGCAGATCCTCCTTGGCGCGGTCGGGCAGGTCGGACACCAGCACCCCACGAAGGCGAAGCGGGCGACGGGTGGGGGAAGCCGACACCCGCCGCCGACCGCGCCGAGGCTCGACTCGAAGAGCAGCGACCCGGCGCACGGGCTCCGCAGCAGGACGGTGGCCGGGTGGGGGCACGAGCCCCGCTTTCCCTTTGTTGTGGGCGCCTAGAGTACCAGCGGAGCCCAGCGAACTGCGAGTGGTCGGCCCGTCCGACGCCGACCCGAGACCGCCCAGGAAGCGAGCCCACATGAGCCTGTGGACCCCCGGCGGCGAGGTGCCGATCGAGCGCGAACCGCCGGCCCAGCCGGATCTGGGCGGAGCTCCGGCCACCGACGACGAGCCGGCGCCGCAGGGCTGCGGCGGCGACGGCATCGACCTCGACACCTCTCCCCCGAGGAGCGGCCCAGGCCGTGGAGATGGTCTGGCCCAGATGGCCGAGGCCCAGCGCGAGCTCCCGCCGCCCCGGCGGCCGAGGTGGTCGCCAACCACGCCATGGGACTCTACGAGCTCGCCGCCATCCACCTCGGCAGCGAGCCCCGACCTCGAGGTCGCGCGCAACTGGCCATCGATGCCATGGCGGCACTGCTGGACGCCACCGGCGACCGCCTCGGCGAGCACGCCGCAGGCACTGCGCGAGGCGCTCGACCCAGATGCAATGGTGTGGGTGCAGATGAACGAGCGCCGCGGCGACGCCCGACGACCGGAGCTGGCAACCGCCGCGGCCAGCTGCAGCGGCGCGCAGGTCGACCGGCCTCCCAGCGACCCGACCGCCCCGGGCGCACCCGTGAAGGTGACTGCGGCCCCCACGTCGATGGTCGCGCGTGCCGTCGGCGATGGCGGTGCAGTGGAAACCGAACCGGTGCCCGCCGGTGCCGACCACCACACCCAGCCCGCGGGGATCGTCGAACGACTCGCACCACGCCTGACGTCGTGCCGAGCGGTACAGCGGTCGCGCCCGTGGCTCCGCCACGCCTGCCGACCGCTCAGCGGACGATCTTGGAGATCGGCAGCTCGATGATGTCGGTGGCGCCGGCGTCGGACAGCGCCGGGATCAGGACGTTGATGCGTGGCCTTGGCCACCACCGTCTCGACGGCGTAGCCGGCGTCGCCGTGCAGCTCGTTGACGGTCGGCGACTTCATCGACGGCAGCAGGTCGATGACCGCGTCGAGCTCGTCCTTGGGGACGTTCAGCTTCACCAGGACCTTGCCCCGGGCCTCGAGCACGCCCTGGAGCAGCGTCTGGATCTGGCCCATGGCATGGCCTTGTCGGGGTCGGCGAGGCTGGCGGGGTTGGCGATCAGCTCGGTGTAGCGACACCAGGAGGGTGTCGATGATCCTCAGCCCTGCGGCCCGCAGCGCCCGTCCGGTCTCGGTGATGTCGACGATGCAGTCGACGATGTCGGGGACCTTGGCCTCGGTGGCGCCGTAGGACAGGCGGATGTCGGCGTCGATACCCCGGTCGGCGAAGAAGCGCCGGGTCAGCTCGGGGTACTCGCTCGACACCCGGACGCCGTTGGGGAGGTCGGCGACCTGCTGCCAGGGGCTGTCCTCGGGCACGGCCACGATGATGCGGACCGGGTCGGTGGTGGCCTTGGAGTACTTGCAGCTCGCCGAGCGACGCGACCTCGCAGGAGGTCTCCTCGACCCAGTCCCGACCGGTGATGCCGAGGTCGAAGAGCCCCTCGGCGACGTACCGGGGGATCTCCTGAGGTCGCAGGATCCGCACCTCGTCGATGCGCGGATCGACGATGGACGCCTGGTATGGACGCTGGAGCTCGCGCACGACCTTGAGGTCGGCGGCCTCGAACAGATCGAGGGTGGCCTTCTCCAGGGAGCCCTTCGGGAGGACCAGCTTCAACATGGCGCTCACGCTAACGCGCCCCCGCAGGCCGCCGCCCCCGGTTGGCGACCGATGCGCCGGGCTCCCGGCTGGGCCCGTACGATGGATCCATGGCCACGTCGACGCAACCCACCCCTGAGCGGGGCGAGGTCGACAAGGGAAACGGGCCGGGACCCGTCCTCGGCCACGGCGAGCGTCACTACAGCCACCGTTCCGGCTGGCTGCGGGCGTCGGTGATGGGCGCCAACGACGGCATCGTGTCGACCGCCGCGCTGATCCTGGGTGTGGCCGCCGCCGATTCCTCACGGACTGTCGTGCTCACCGCCGGGATCGCGGCACTCGTGGCCGGCGCTCTGTCGATGGGCCTCGGGGAGTACGTGTCGGTGAGCAGCCCAACGCGACTCCGATGCAGTCCGACATCGCCAAGGAGCGGTGGGAGCTCGAGAACGTTCCCGAACGAGAACTGGTCGAGCTGACCGCGATCTACCGCCACAAGGGGCTCTCCCCCCGGCTGGCCCGTGAGGTCGCCGAGGAGCTCACCCGGGTCGACGCTCTCCACGCTCACCTCACCGAGGAGCTCGGGATCACCGAGCAGACCAAGGCCCGGCCCGTGCCGGCGGCGTGGTCCTCGGCGGCGGCTTTCGCCGTCGGCGCCGGACTCCCCCTGGGCGCGGCGGCGCTGTCGGGCACCGAGGTCCACATCGCGGTGATCGTGATCGCCGCCCTCGTCGCCCTCGCCATCCTCGGAGTCGCCGGCGCCGTCCTGGGAGGGGCAAAGCCCTTCCGGCCCGACCACTCGGGTGGTCGTCGGGGGCGCGGCGGCGATGGGGCTCACCATGGCCATCGGGAGCCTGGTCGGCGCCGCCATCTGAGCCAGCGCGTCGGTCCCCCCCGGGATCGCGGGCTCAGCCGAGGCGGCGGAGCAGGTCGACCATCTCGAGCGCCGTGCGCACCGACTCCTCGCCCTTGTTGTCGTCCTCGGGCTCGACCGGGCCAACGCCTGTTCGAGGTTCTCGGTGGTGAGGACGCCGAAGACCACCGGCGACCCGGTGTCCAGCTGCACGTCCTGGATGCCCCGGGCACATTCGCCGGCCACGAAGTCGTAGTGGGGGGTCTCGCCCCGGATGACGGCCCCGAGGCAGACCACGGCGTCCACGTGGTCGTTGACGACGAGCGCCTTGGCGGCCAGCGGGATCTCGTAGGCCCCCGGGCACCCAGACCACGGTGACGTCGCTCTCGGCCACGCCGTGCACGGCCAGTGCGTTCTCGGCGCCGTGCAGCAGCCGTGTGGTGATGTGGTCGTTGAAGCGGCCGCACACCAGGCCGATGCGCACGCCGGTGCCGTCGACCTCGCCGGTGACGGAGCTGGCGGCCTTGAAGTTGGAGGACATCGAAGCTCCTTGGCCGCGGACTCAGTCGAGCCCGTCGAGGAGGTGGCCCATGCTTCTCGCGCTTGGTGCGCAGGTAGGCGATGTTCTCGGGGTTCGGGACGGACTCGAGCGGCACCCGTTCGACGATCTCGAGGCCGAATCCCTCGAGGCCGCCGTACTTCGACGGGTTGTTCGTCATGCAGCCGCATCGTCGTGATGCCCAGGTCGACGAGGATCTGCGCCCCGATGCCGTACTCGCGGCTGTCGACCGGCAGCCCCAGGGCCACGTTGGCCTCGACGGTGTCGGCGCCCTCGTCCTGCAGCGAGTAGGCGCGGATCTTGTGGCCGATGCCGATGCCTCGACCCTCGTGGCCGCGCAGGTACACCACGCACCCCGAGGCCCTCCTCGGCGATGCGCTTCATGGCCGCGTCGAGCTGGATGCCGCAGTCACAGCGCAGGGACCCGAACACGTCACCGGTGAGGCACTCGGAGTGCACGCGGACCAGCACGTCGTCCTCGCCCTGGACCGCGCCCTGCACGAGGGCCACGTGCTGTTCACCGTCGAGCACGGACTCGTAGACGTAGCAGGTGAAGTCGCCCCATTCGGTGGGGATCCGGGCCTCGGCCACCCGCTGCACCAGCTTCTCGTGCTGGCGGCGGTAGCGGATCAGCTCGGCGATGGTGATCAGCAACAGCCCGTGCTCCTCGCAGAACCTCGACGAGGTCGGGGACCCGGGCCATCGTGCCGTCGTCGTTGACGATCTCGCACAGCACGCCCGAGGGGTAGAGACCGGCCATGCGGGCCAGGTCGACCGCCGCCTCGGTGTGACCGGCCCGCTTGAGCACGCCGCCGTCGGCGTAGCGCAGCGGGAAGATGTGGCCGGGCCGGGCGAGGTCGCCGGGACGGGTGGCGGGATCGATGAGAGCCTGGATGGTGGCGGCGCGGTCGGCGGCGGAGATGCCCGTCGGTGGTGCCGTGGCGGTAGTCGACGCTGTAGGTGAACGCCGTGCGCTGCGCCTCGGTGTTGTCGCGCACCATCAGCGGGATCTGGAGCTCGTCGAGGCGCTCGCCGGTCAGCGGCGCGCAGATCACCCCCGAGGTGTGACGGACGAAGAAGGCGATCTTCTCGGGCGTGGCCGACTCCGCGGCCATGATCAGGTCGCCCTCGTTCTCACGGTCCTCGTCGTCGACGACGACCACGATCTCGCCGCGACCGATCGCGGCGACCGCCTCGGGGATGGTCGCGAAGTGCTCGGCCCACTCTGAGCGGGGCGGGGGGTTCATCGGGCCTCCTCGGCCGGGATCGGTGCGGTGGGCCGGGGGGAACCGGCCGGTGTGGCGACTGCCGCGAGTTGCCCCTCGAGGAGGCGCTCGGTGTACTTGGCGATGACGTCGACCTCGAGGTTCACGGGCGCCCCCGGGCCCTTGGCGCCCAGGGTGGTGACCGCCGAGGTGTGGGGGATGACGGCGACGGTGAACCCGTCGGCCAGGGGCTCGACGACGGTGAGGGTGATCCCGTCCACGGTGATGGAGCCCTTCTCGACGACGTAGCGCAGCAGATGGACGGGGATGCGGACCCGCAGGTCGGGTACGGGGTCGACGATCTCACCCACGCCGTCGACATGGCCCTGCACGAGGTGACCGCCGAGCCGGTCCTGGAGGCGGACCGGACGTTCGAGGTTCACGGGGTCGCCCGGGCTGAGGGTGCCGAGGTTCGGTGCGGCGGTAGGTCTCGTCACTCACGTCGGCCTCCCACCAGCCCTCGGCCGCGTCGAAGTCGACCACGGTGAGACAGCAGCCGTTGACCGCGGTGGAGTCGCCGAGCCCGGCGCCATCGAGCACCTGCGACGCAGCGATGCGCAACCGGGGGCCGTCGCGGTGCACGACGGTCCCGAGCTCCTCCACGATGCCGGTGAACATGGCCTCAGGGTCCCTTCATGTCGAGACGGAGATCGTCGCCCAGCCGCCGCACGTCCACAAACCGGCCACGCCACGCCACATCGAGCGCGGGTGCGCCGAGGCCGGCGAACAACCCCGGACCGTCGTCGCCGCCGAGCAGGATCGGGGCGGTGTAGAGCACGTAGCGGTCCACGAGTCCGGCGTCGTGGAAGGCATGAGCGACGGTGGCGCCGCCCTCGACCATCAACTGGAGGACCCCGCGCTGCCCGAGCGAGTCGAGCACGTGCTCGAGGGGACCGTGGAGCTCGAGGCAGGGGTGCACCGCGGCGGTCGGTGGCGCGGCGCCGAGCACGACGCGCAGCGGCTCGGTGTCGTCCGGCGAGCGCTCGCCCTCGGGAAGGCGGACCGTGAGGGCCGGGTCGTCGGCGCGAACGGTGCCCGCACCGACCAGGACGGCGTCGCTGTCGGCTCTGAGCCGATGGGCGTCGAGCCTGGCCTCGGGTCCGGTGATCCACTGCGACGACCCATCAGGGGCAGCAGTGCGTCCGTCCAGCGGTACCGGCCAGCTTCAAGACCACGTAGGGCCGTCCGGTGCGACGATGGTGGAGGTAGGGGGCGAGTTGGTCGGTCACGAGATCGGCGCCGACCCCGATGACGACCTCGATCCCCGCAGCCCGAAGGCGGGCCACGCCGTCGCCGCTGACACGCGGATCGGGGTCGGTGACGCCCACGACGACGCGCGCGACCCCGGCAGCGATGACGTCCTCGGCGCACGGGGGGGTGACGCCGTGGTGTGAACAAGGCTCGAGGGTGACGTAGAGGGTGGCGCCGACGGCCCGCGGGCCGGCGGCGGCGAGGGCCTCGATCTCGGCGTGGGGGCCGCGTCGACCGTCGGTGGCGCCCGTGTACCCGGGATGGTCGGGCTCGTCGGCGGGGACCAGGACCGCCCCGACCCAGGGTCGAGGGGCGACACGGCGCCGCACGGTGGAGGCCGCCGCGGCGGCCTGGACCATGCGGGCCTCGTCGTCGGGGGCTGGGCTCACGGCTGCTCGCAGAGGGTGGGCACGGCCGGGTGGTCGCGACAGCCTACGATCGTAGCCGATTCGACCGGCCCGGCCGCTCCCCGCTCACGCGTCGGAGAGCAGCCTCAACGCGTGGGGGACCACGTCGAGGACGGCCTCGAGACACTCCACGGCACCGGCGGTGGATCCGGGGGTGTTGAGCACGAGGCAGGCGCCTCGGGTGCCGGCGACCCCTCGCGAGAGCCGGCCGAGGGGATTGACGAGCCGCATGGCCTCGGCCAGACCCGGCGCCTCTCGATCCAGCACCACCTTGGTGCCCTCGGGCGTGAGGTCCCGCGGGCCGAAGCCGGTCCCTCCCGTGGTCACGATCACGCCGGCGAAGGCCTCGGCCATCTCGACGAGCGCCTCTCCGACGTCCTGGCGCCCGTCGCTCACCACCCGGTGCTCGACCACCTCGAAGCCCGCGGCTGCGAGACGCTCGACGAGGGCACGGCCGGACCGGTCGTCGCGGGTGCCGGCGGCGACCCCGTCGGACACGGTGAGGACCTTGGCCCGCAGCCCCTCGGTGGGTGTGGTGGTCGCCGGATGTTCGGTCATGGCCGGAAGTCTGCCGTGTCCGGGTGACACCTGCCGAGACCGAGCAGCGCCGATCAGGCCGCGACGGGGCCGGCACCCACTCGGGGTCCCGGCCTGAGCCGAACGGTGACGAGGCCCACCACTGGCGCGCCGGTGGAAGGATCGACGAGCGGCCGGCGACGACTCACACAGGTCGCCGCATCCGCAACAGGTACATGCCGTCGGTGTCGGCGCTCTGGGGCAGGAGGAGCGCGCCGCGGCCGAGCGGGCGCCACGGCGCACCGGGCACGGGTAGGGCCTCGAGCTCGGGGTGAGCGTCGGAGAGATGACGATCGACACCCTGCGACTCGAGACGCGTGAGCGTGCACACGCTGTAGGTGAGCTCGCCTCCGGGGCGGAGCACGTCGAGCGCGGCGTCCACCAGGCGATGCTGGAGTGCAGCGAGGTTCTGGACGTCGCCTTCGGTGATCCGCCAACGGGCGTCGGGTCGGCGACGCAGGGCGCCGAGGCCCGAGCAGGGGGCATCGAGCAGCACCTTGTCGAAGCTCGCCGCCCGGAACGGTGGCCGGGTCCCGTCGGCGGCCAGAGCCACGAGCCGGCCGTCGTCGAGGCCGAGGCGGGAGGCGTTGGTGACGACGAGGCCGACGCGACCGGGTCGGGCGTCGGCCGCCACGACCGTGGCCCCCGTGGCGGCAATCGCCGGTGGCCTTGCCTCCCGGCGCCGCGGACATGTCCAGAACCCGTTCACCGGGGGCCGCACCCACCGAGCCGGCGACCCACTGCGAGGCCTGGTCCTGCACGTAGCCGTCGTCGCGGGCGGTCACGGTCGGCGGCCGGTTCATGGCCTCGAGCGCGGCGACGGCCTCGTCGCGTCCGAGATCGTCGGTGAGCGGTGCGCAGGATCCAGTCGGGTTGGCTCAGCCGTGTGCCGTCGTCGGGCCAGGTCGGCGGGCAGGCCGGTGGCGACTCTGCGCAGCACGGCGTTCAACAGCCCCTTGAGCCTCTTCGGGGCGGCCTCGACGGTCGGCCCCGACCGCCGCATGAGGGGGCGTGCCGAGCACGGCGAGCTGGAACGCGCCCAACCGGAGCCAGGCCCGGGCGGTCGGGTCGATCCGATCGGGATCGGGGAGGAAGCGGTCGACCAGCCAGTCACAGGCTCGGCGCATGCGGGTGACCCCGTAGACCAGTTCGGTCACGAAGGCCCGATCGCGCTCGATCGAGGCCGCTGCGATCGAGGACGGTGGGCAACAGCAGGTTGGCGTAGGCGCCCTCGGCGTCGATGCGCACCAGGACGTCGACGGCCAGTCGACGGGCGTCGACACCCGCCTGGTTCCCCCCTCCGCCCGAGCGGGGCCGGGAGCTCCGCTGCCGGGAGTCACCCACCGTCGAACCGATCCCCGACCCCCGGGCGTGCGCCGTTGCGCCAATCGACGACCGATTGCCGGGCCTTTCCTTCGGGCTGGACCTCGAGCAGTTCGAGGCTCTCGTCGCCGGTGGCCACGACGACACCCCCCGGTTCGCCGCGACCGACGCCGCCGACGACCGCTCCCGGCTCGCCACGGGCGCCACCGTCCGTGGGACGGGCCGCCCAGATCTTGAGGCGCTTGCCCCTCCACGTCGTGTGGGCCCCGCCGAGGCGGACCAGTCGGTCGAGGTCGACCGCAGGACCGCCGCCCAGTCGATGCGGTACTCCGACGCATCGATCTTCGATGCGTGCGTCGCTTCGCCGGTCTGTTCCTCGGCGACACCCAGTCCTTCCGTGAGGCGGGTGACGAGCAGGTCGGTGCCGAGCGCGACGAGCCTCGCCCGCAGTGACGTGAGGGTGTCGTCGGCACGGATGGCCGTCTCGGCGCGGGCGTACACGCCGCCGGTGTCGAGGCCCTCGGCAACCTCCATCAGGCAGACGCCCGTGCGTTCGTCACCGGCGAGGAGGGCCCGCTCCACCGGGGCCGCGCCGCGCCAGCGAGGCAACAGGGAGAAGTGGATGTTCACCATCGGGCAGTCGTTCGAGCACCGGGCCGGGGATGATCCGCCCGTAGGCGACGACCACGCCGAGATCGATGTCGGCACCGGCCTCGGTCGCCGCGGTAGGCGCGAGGTCGTGCTCGACCGGGCAGGCCGAGGTCGAGTGGCCGCGACCTTGACCGGGCTGGGGGTCGGGCTTCGCCGCCACGCCCCCGACGGCGATCCGGGCGGGTGATCGACCAGTGGCGATGTCGAAGCCGGCCTCGTGCCAGGGCGACGAGGGCGACACGGCGACGTCGGGGGTGCCCGAGGTAGACGAGCGAGCGGGTATCGGTCGGGGGCGACGGCGAGCGTCGGCGGTGGTCGGTCGTCGACGGCACCGCGGTCAGGCGAAGGCGTCAGTCGCGCCGGCGGCGACGTCGGGTTCCGGAAGCGACGTCACGCCGCGTCGACGGAGCTCACGGAGGGCCTTCTTGGCCTCGGCGCGGTGTCGTCCGTCGAGGTGCTCGACCAGCATGCACCCCGTCGAGGTGATCGAGTCTCGTGCTGGAAGAGGCGGGCGCCGTAGCTCGTCGAGCCTCGAGTGCGAGACCTCTTGCCGTCGAGGTCGTAGCCGGTGACCAGGATCTCGGTCGGGACGGACGATCTCCCAGCGCAGTCCCGGCACCGACAGGCAACCCTCCTCGGTAGATCCCGGCCTCGCCTCGCGACTCGACGATGACGGGGTTCACGATCGACTCCGGGTTGTCCCGCCAGTCGTAGACGAAGAGTCGTCGGCCGACCCCGACCTGGGGGGCGGCCAGCCCGAGCGCCGGTGGCGTCGTACATCGTGTCGAGCATGTCGTCGACGAGCTTCACCAACTTGCCGTCGACCTTGGTCGACTCGGTGGCGCGCTGCTTCAGCACGGGGTCACCGATGATGCGGATGTCGTGCGCGGTCACCCTTCAAGGTTACCGGTACGGGGCGACCCGGCCGACCCGGAGCGAGTGCCACTGGGGCGACGAGCGGGACCGATGGGGAGACGGATCCGCAGCGGCGCGCTCCGTTGCCGGGGATGCGGCGACGGTACGGTCTGCGGGTGGTCGACCCCTCTGCGCACTACTTCGACGCAACACCGAAGACGCGTCGCGTCGCCGCACGGTGCCGCTGGCGCTCCCGGACCGCACGCTCACCCTCACCACCGACAGCGGGGTGTTCGTCCGCCGAACGTGTCGATCCCGGCACCCGACTCCTTCTCCAGGAGGCGCCGCCACCACCACCGGGCGCACGCCGGCTGCTCGACCTGGGCTGCGGCTACGGCGCGCTGGCCGTCGTGATGGCCCAGCGTGCCCCCGAGGCCCAGGTGTGGGCCGTCGACGTCAACGAGCGGGCAGTGGCGTTGTGTTCCGAGAACGCCTCGGCGAACGAGACGCCGAACGTGACCGCGCTGGTGGTCGACGCCGAGGGGTCACCGGTCGACGCCTCGGTGGAGCTGCCGGCCTTCGACCTGATCTGGTCGAACCCCGCGATCCGTGTCGGCAAGCCGGCGCTGCACCGGATGCTCACGATCTGGCTGGATCGCCTCACGCCCGACGGTCGGGCCGTGCTCGTCGTGCAACGCCACCTGGGTGCCGACTCGTTGGCGGGGTGGCTCACGGAGAACGGCTGGCCGACGACCCGGCTGGCCTCGCGGACGCGGGTACCGCCTCCTCGACGTGGGCGCCCGTCCGACGGTGATGCCGTGAGCCGCCCCCTCGGGAGCACCGAGCTGAAGCGGCTGCACCGTGAGTGGCGGCGCCGCACCGAGGGCCGGGTGGCGCTGCTGCTCGACGGGGTGCAGAAGCCCTACAACGTCGGCGCCATCGTCCGCAGCGCGGCAGCGTTCGGCGTCGACCACCTCTGGCTGGCAGGCCACGTCCCGCCCCCGGACGACCCCAAGGTGGCGCGTACGGCCCTCGGCTCGGAGCGCTTCGTGCCCTGGGCCAGCTTCGACTCCGCGCTCCCCGCCCTCGACGCAGCCCGCGCCGACGGCTACCGGATCGTCGGCCTCGAGCTGGCCGAAGGATCGATGCCGCTGCACGAGGCGGACCTCGACGCGGACGTCTGCCTCGTGATGGGCCACGAGGACCGTGGCCTGTCCCGTGACGCGCTGGCCGGGTGCGACGAACTGGCCTACATCCCCCAGCTCGGGCGGATCGGCTCACTCAACGTGGCCACGGCAACCGCCGTGGCGCTCTACGAGGCCCGTCGCCGGGCATGGGACGAGGATCCCGGGGCACGCGCCACCTGATGGGATCGATCGAGACCGCGCTCGTCATCGGTGCGGCGCTGGTCCTCGCGGCTGCGCTCGGATCGAAGCTCGCCGCCCGGGTGGGCTTTCCGGCGTTGTTGCTCTTCCTCGCACTCGGGATGCTGGCCGGCTCGGACGGGCCGGGCGGGATCGACTTCGACAATGCGGAGCTGGCTCAGGGCATCGGGGTGGCGGCCCTGGCGCTCATCCTCTTCGACGGCGGCCTGTCGACGAGCTGGGCGCGTGTCCGCCCCGTGGTGGGTCCTTCGGTGACACTGGCCTCGTTCGGGGTGGTCGTCAGCGCCGCCGTCACCGGGCTGGCCGCCGCAGTGATCCTCGACCTCCCGATCGAGACCGGTCTGCTGCTCGGAGCGATCGTGTCGTCGACGGATGCCGCCGCCGTCTTCGCCGTCCTGCGTACCCAACGGGCGAGGCTGGCGGGATCGATCCAGCCGACACTGGAGCTGGAATCGGGGGCCAACGACCCGATGGCGGTGTTGCTCACCGTGGCGTTGGTGTCGATCGTGACCGGCGACGGAGCCGGACCGGTCGACCTCGCGCTCACCATGGTGCGCCAGTTGGCGCTCGGGGCGGGGCTGGGGCTGGCCGCGGGCTGGGCGACGCACCAACTGCTCAACCGACTGCGACCCGGGACGGACGGCCTGTACCCCGTCATCACCCTGGCCGTGGCCATCGGCACGTACGCCGGCACTGCGCTGCTGGGGGGTAGTGGCTTCCTGGCGGTCTACCTCGCCGGGCTGTGGATCGGGAACCACGACGTGATCCACGGCGCCTCGGTTCGGCGCTTCCACGAGGCCGTGGCGTGGCTCTGCCAGATCGGGATGTTCCTCCTCCTGGGATTGCTGGTGTTCCCCTCGGATCTGGCCGACGTGGCCTGGTCGGCATTGGCTGTGGCCCTGGTCCTGGTCGTGGTGGCTCGTCCGCTGGCCACGCTCGTCTCGCTCAGCCGCGTTCCGGGTCCCGCTGCGCCACCAGGGGGTGGTGGCCTGGGTCGGCCTCCGGGGGGCCACGCCGATCATCCTGGCGACGTTCCCGCTACTCGAAGGGGTGGAAGGCGCGGCGCTGTTGTTCGACGTGGTGTTCTTCGTGGTGATCATCTCGGTGGCCGTGCAGGGCACCACCATCGGATGGGTCGCTCGCCGCCTCGGGGCCTCGCGTCCGGCTCCACCCGACGCCGGCACCCTCCTCGAACCGGGCCGTCCACTGCCGGACGGGACGGCGCTTCGCGGCATCGATGTGCCCCCTGGCTCGGGGGCCGCCGGCCGGGCGCTGGTCGACCTGCATCTTCCGTCCGAGGTCCTCATCGTGCTGGTGCAGCGCGAATCGGGGCAGGTGGTGCCCACCGGCTCGACCGAGATCGAGGCCGGCGACCACCTGATGGTGCTGGCCGACGATGCGGGGACGGCGATCCTGCGGAAACGGCTGGCTGCTCGCCGGCCGTGACTGCCGGGTGGGCCGCTCAGATGCGCAGCGGATCGACCTCGACACGGACCCGACCGGTCGGTCGGGGGGTGGCGGCGAGGGCATCGGCCAACACCTCGTGCCCGTCGGCTCTGAGCAGCCACACCCCGTCCGAGGGCCCGAGGACCTCGATTCCGGCGGGGCGGCCGAACGCGGCGACGAACGCCTCGGCCGCCGCTCCCGACACCGCGGCGAGCGCCGTGCTCGGCGGGTAGGCCAGGTCCCGTCGTCGCTCCGCCTCGGCCGTGCTCACCCGGACCGGGTCGGCCAGCAACGCGGCCCGCACGACCTCGTGGCCGGGCAGGCGGGTCTGGAGGAGCAGCCGGCTGTCGCGGGTCGCGACCCCCGAGCAGACGGGCCGCTCGGGCCAGGAGGGAGAGCGCCTCCTCGGCGGCACGGTAACGGGGGGCCAGCAGCTCCTGGTCGAGATCGAGGAAGGCCACCACGTCGGCACTCCCGATCTGGTGGAGGACCGCCTCGGTCCCGACGACGAGGTCGCCCCCCACTCCCCCGGCGCCGACCTCGGTCTCGGCGGTGAGCTCGAGGACAGGCCGTCGAGCGAGGGCCTCGAGCTCTTCCCGTGCCCGACCGACCCCGGCGCGCAGGTTCTTCATCCGGGTGCCTCCGCAGCGGATGCAGACCTGGGGCCGAACGGCCTCGCAGCGTCGACACCGGAGCTGGCCGTCGTCGCCCTGGGTCACGGCGGCGTCGCAACGTTCGCAGGTGGCGATCTCACCGCACGCCGCGCAGCTCAGCAGTTGCGCTCGACCCTTTCGGTTGAGGACGCACACGACGCGGGCGCCGCTGCGCATGATCTCGACCAGTCGGGGGCTGTACCGGGCCTCGGAGGCGGACAGCTCACGGGTGTCGACGACCTCGACGCGGGGCCAACCCTCGCGTTCGGCCCGGCGCGAAGGCGCCAGCAGCGGCGCGGCGGCAAGTGCTTCGAGGGAGGGAGTGGGCGAGACGAGGACGCACGGGACGTCGGCGCGCGGCGCGCCCGTTCGAGCGCCACGTCGCGGGCGTGCCAGGTCGGAGCCTGTTCCTGTTGCAGGGACTCGTCGTGCTCGTCGAGGACGATCGACCGCGGCTGGTCCGGCCAGCGGCGCCCAGGCGGCGGTTCGTGCACCGAGCACGGTGGCCCCGCCGGCCCGGGCCACCGCCCACTCCTGAGGGAGCACCGCGACCGGGACCCCGGCACGCCGCAGACGCAGGCCGAAGTGCCGCATCGCACTGGCCGATGGCCCGATCACGAGCGCGGGCCCTCTGGCCGAGGCCGCGACGAGCAGCGCATACGGGTCCGCCGCCGGCGGGAGCCGCACGACCGAGACGGGGCGACGCAACGCCTCGTCGGCCAGGGCGGCGAGGTCCCCGGCCGCGACGGTGGCCGCCGGGGCGGCGGGCCGAGCCGGGAGGCGGGGAAGCCCCCTCACCAGGGCATCGGGCGAGGCGGTGCGCAGCAGCGACACGGCGCGTCCGGCCCAGCGCCACGATGCCCACTCGGCCAGATCGAGGATCTCGGCGGGTGGGCCCCAGCCGCTCACCTTCGCGATCGGTCGGAGGACGACGCCCGCCGGTGGTTCGACGGGATCCGCCACCACCCAACCCCCGACCCGTCGGCCGTGCAACACGACCCGGACCATGGTGCCGACCCGCACCTCGTCGGCCATGGACGGGGGAACGACGTAGTCGAAGCACTTGTCGATGCCCGCCACGTCTGGCCGGACCCGCACCACCCTGGAATGCCCGATGTGGTCAGCCGGAACGTCCGGCGCGGTCGGCGTGACGGGGGTCCTCAGCGTTCCCGAGGCCCGGCGCCCGGGGGCGGCCGCTCGGCGTGGCGGAACGACGCGGTCGGCGCCGAAGTCGAAGCTCGGTTGGGTCGGGTCGCCCGGCACCGCCGGCCGATCCCCTAGAGGCCGAGGGCGGACTTCAGCTCGTCGACGCGGTCGGTGCGCTCCCAGGTGAAGCCGTCGCCGGTCGCGGCCGAAGTGGCCGTAGGCAGCCGTGCGCCTGGTAGATCGGGCGGCGCAGGTCGAGGTCGCGGATGATGGCCGCGGGGCGCAGGTCGAAGACCTCGCGCACCGCCGTCGGCGATCTTCGTCGGGGTCGACCGTCGGCGGTGCCGAAGGTCTCGACCATGAGCGACACCGGCTGGGCGACGCCGATGGCGTAGGCCACCTGGACCTCGCAGCGCTCGGCCGCACCGCCGGCCACGACGTTCTTGGCCACCCAGCGGGCGGCGTAGGCCGCCGAGCGGTCGACCTTGGACGGGTCCTTGCCGGAGAAGGCGCCGCCGCCGTGGCGGGCCATGCCGCCGTAGGTGTCGACGATGATCTTGCGACCGGTCAGCCCGGCGTCGCCCACGGGCCCGCCGATCACGAAGCGTCCGGTGGGGTTGACGAAGACCTCGTAGTCGTCGTCGGCGAACTGCTCGGGGATGACCGGGCGGATGACCTGCTCGATCAGGTCGGGGCGGATGGCGTCGTCGCGGTCGATGCCGTCGTTGTGCTGGGTGGAGATGAGCACGGTGCGCAGGCGGACGGGCTTGCCGTCCTCGTAGTCGAAGGTGACCTGGGTCTTGCCGTCGGGGCGCAGGTAGGGCACCGCGCCCGGACTTGCGCACCTCGGCCAGGCGCTCGGCCATGCGGTGGGCGAGGTGGATCGGCAGGGGCATGAGCACGTCGGTCTCGTCGCAGGCGTAGCCGAACATCATGCCCTGGTCGCCGGCGCCCTGCTCGTTGAGCAGGTCCTCGCCCGACACGCCCGAGCGCACCTCTTCGGAGTCGTCGACGCCCTGGGCGATGTCGGCGGACTGCTCGTCGATGGCTCACCATGACCCCGACGGTGTTGCCGTCGAAGCCGTAGCGACTCGCGGTCGTAGCCGATGCCGTTGATCGTCTCGCGCACGATCTTGGGGATGTCGACGTAGCCCGAGGTGGTGATCTCGCCGGCCACGATGGCCAGCCCGGTGGTGACCAGCGTCTCGCAGGCCACCCGGCTGTTCGGGTCCTGGGCCAGCATGGCGTCGAGGATGGCGTCGGAGATCTGGTCGGCGATCTTGTCGGGATGGCCCTCGGTGACGGACTCCGAGGTGAAGGTCCAGTTCGTCACTGCTGCTCCTCGCTGCGGGCCTGGGCCCGGAACTGGTCGATGGTCATCGGTCTGCCGGTGGCGTCGCGCGCAGCGTGGCCACGGCGTCGAGCACGGCTCGGGCCACGGCTCGCTTGTCGGTCAACGGGACGTCTTGGCGCATACCGCGTGCTGTCGATGAGCACGACGGCATTGGTGTCGTGCTCGAACCCGCCCCCGGAGCGGCCACGTCGTTGGCCACGATGAGGTCGAGACGCTTGCCCTCGAGCTTGGCGCTGGCGTTGGCGATCAGGTCGGTCGGTCTCGGCGGCGAACCCGACGAGCACCTGGCCGGGCGGCTTGTCGGCGCCGAGGTCGACCAGGAAGTCGTGCGGTCGGCTCGAGCACGATCGCGGGGCTGCCGTCGGCGCCGAACTCGTGCTTCTTCATCTTCTGCGGAGCGATCCGGGCGGGACGGAAGTCGGCCACGGCGGCCGCCATGATCACGACGTCGGCGTCGGCGGCGCCGGGCACGACGGCGGCTTCCATGTCGGCGGCGCTCACCACCTCGCACGACGTCGCACACCAGGAGGTCGGGCCGGTCGACGGTGGTGACGAGGGTGACCGCGGCGCCGCGGGCTGCCGCCTCGGCGGCGAGGGCGTAGCCCTGCTTGCCCGACGAGCGGTTGCGCGATGACCCGCACCGGGTCGATGGCCTCGCGGGTGCCTCCCGCCGGTGACGAGCACGTGGAGACCGGCGAGGTCCCGCGTGGCCGTCGAGGAGCGACGAGCGGCCTCCTCGGCCGCCCGACGCACGTCGCGGGCTCGGCCAGGCGACCGGCGCCGACGTCACCGCCGGCGAGGCGGCCCTCCCCGGCGGGCACGATGTGCACTCCGCGCCGGCGCAGGATCTCGAGGTTGTCCTGCACCGCCGGGTGCTCCCACATCTCGGTGTGCATGGCCGGGCAGACCACCACCGGGGCCCGGGTGGCCAGCAGCGTGGCGGTGAGCAGGTCGTCGGACAGGCCGTGGGCGTAGGCGGCGATCAGCGGGCCGTGGCCGGGGCGACGACGACGAGATCGGCCTCCTGACCGAGCCGGGTGTGCGGGATGGGGCTGGCCTCGTCCCAGAGCGAGGTCTGCACCGGCTCGGAGGCGAGAGCCGAGAACGTGACCTCGCCGACGAACCGGGTGGCGCCTCGGTGAGCACCGGACCACGTGGGCGCCGGCGTCGACGAGCCGACGGCAGACCTCGACCGCCTTGTAGGCGGCGATGCCACCGGTGACGCCGAGGACGACGCGGCGACCGGCCAGGTTCACGACATGCGGTGTGGTCGGTGGGGGCCTGCGGTCACTCGGCCGGGTCGCCGTCGACCTCGACCAGATCGAGCTCGACCTCGGCCTCGTCGAGATCGACGTGCTCGATGCGCTCCGGAACGATCTTGTCGGCGGCGATCTCCTCGAAGGCGATCGACAGCGGCTTGCGGGCCACGGAGGTGACCTGCGGCGGAACGTTGCTGGTCGAGGCCGTCCCCGAGCTGCCCGAAGTAGGCGTTGATCTGGCGGGCCCGCATCGACCGCCAGCGTCACCAGCGTGAACTTCGAGTCGACCTTGGACAGCAGGTCCTCGATCCGCGGGTTGATCATCGAGTCATGGATCTGGGCCATGGCGTCACACTCTCGGGGGTTCGGGCGCGAGACAGGTCGCACGAGGGGCCGGGAAATCCTACCAGCACCGACCCCGGCCGCCCATGAGGCCTGCGGGAGGTCAGGGGACGCGGGCCGGCCTCGATGGCGGCGCGCACCTCGGCCACGGCCTGATCGAGGTCGTCGTTCACCACCGTCACCGCACCCAGCCGGCGGCCTTCGGCGACCTCGGCGGCGGCCACGGCCAGGCGCTCGGCCACGTCCTCGCTCCGGATCGCCCCGACCCCGCAGGCGAGCGGCCTGCACCTCCGCCGAGGGCGGTTCGAGGAGCACGACGAGCGCCGAAGGGTCCCGCTCGAGGACCTGGGCGGCACCCTGCACCTCGATCTCGAGGACCACGTCGCCGTCCCGCTCGGGATCGGGCCACGGCGTGCCGTACAGGTGGCCGAGGAACTCGGCGTGCTCGAGGAAGCCCCCCGCGGCGACACGGGCCTCGAAGTGGCTCGATCGACGAACACGTAGGCGTCAGCGGCCTCCCCCGGCCGGGGCGCCCTGGTGGTCCACGAGCGCGACAGCCACAGGTTCGGGTCGGAGGCCACCAGCTCGGCCACCAGCGTGCCCTTCCCGACGCCGCCGGGACCGCAGACGACGACGATCACGGGCGGGCTCGGCGGGAGGTCAGGCCGGGAAGGCGGCCAGCAGGGCCTTGCGCTGCTGCTCGCCGAGACCGCGCAGCCGCCGGGTGTCGGCGATGCCGATCTCGTCCATCGTGCGCCGGGCGGTGACCTTGCCCACCCCCGGGAGCGACTCGAGCACGGCGAGGACCTTGATGCCCGCGACCATGTCGTCGGCGTCGGCCATCTCGAGGAGCTCGGAGAGGTTCAACGAGCCCATCTTGAGGCGTTCCTTGAGCTCGGCGCGGGCCCGCCGGGCCTCGCCGGCCTTGGCCAGCGCAGCCTTGCGTTGCTCGTCCGTGAGGGTGGGAGGCAGCGGCATGAGCGCAAACCCTAGCCCGCTGATGCGTCGGAGCTCCCCGCCGCGGCGACGACCTCGTGGACCGGGCCGACGAGGTCGGTCAACGGTCCGAGCCTGGCTGCCTCGAGGCCGCCCACGAGGACGTCGGTGAGGTTGGCGACGAACGTGGCGTCGTCGAGATCGATCGGTCGGCGCGACTCGACGAGGCGGGCGCGCTCGGAGGTGGCGGCGGTCATCAACATGATGAGCTCCACGACCCGCTCGCGTCGGATCTCGTGTGGGAGGACGGGGTTGCGCTCCTCCAACTCCGTGAGGATCGATCTCAGGTGCGGCCCGGTGCCCGGGGAAGGTCTGCGCCAGTCGACGAAGCCCCCGGCCAACTGAGCGACGATGCGGAGGTAGTCCCTCCCCGCCGGCGTGGCCAGGTTGGCGGTGTACGGGACGACGAGGGACGCGACCAGTCCCCTCGTGTCCGCCGACGGGCCCACGCGCTCGCGCAAGGCCCCCCGGGCGAGGTCGGTCGGGTCACCGTGGCGCGACAGGATCGCGTCGAGGAGTCCCTCGCGCGAGCCGAAGTGGTAGCTGACCGCCGAGACGTTGCGTTGCCCGGCGGCGTCGGTGATCTCGCGGAGGGTGACCCGGTAGAGGCCGCGCCGGGCGAACAGCCGCTCGGCTTCGCGGAGGAGGAGTTCCTTGGTGGAGGTGCTGTCGCGGGGCACGGGACGAAGCGCACGGCGAGGGGCGTCACCGCCCCTCGCCGCGGAGCGCGGACGGTGTCAGCTGGGCAGCGGGGCGAGGGCCGACTCGGGGAGCACCGTGGGCCAGTCGACGTCGGGCAGCGGTCGGGTGAACCGCCCCCACTTGGGCTGGGCGGTGGCGCGGTAGCGGTCGGTGGAGTGCGTGCGGTCCTTGTCGAACTCGGGGATGACCTTGTCGCCGAAGAGCTCGAGGGTCGCCAGGATCTCCTCGTGGAACATGCCCTCGATGGGCAGGCCGAAGGCCAGCTGGTCCATGCCGACGTCGCCCCATGCGGCGATCTGCTCGGACACGTCGTCGACGGTGCCGCACAGCATGTAGCCGGCCTCGATGATGCCGTCGAGCATCTCGTCGGCGTCGATGCTGGGGTCCTGCACGATGTCGTGCAGCGACATGGGGGCGTTCGGCCAGGTGATGGCGTCGGCCGACTTGGGCATCGTGTCGTGGTAGAGGTTCACCATCGTGACGAGGTAGCCGCGGCCCTTGCGCAGGGCGATCTTGCGGGCCTCCTCGCGGGTGTCGGCGACGATCACGGAGTTGGTGATCATGACGTTGTCGTTCTTGAACTGCCCGATCGGCTCGGTGCAGTTGGCGACGCCCTCCTTGTAGGCCTCGATGCGACCACGCAGGGCGAAGATCGGCTCGAAGTTGAAGGCGATCGCACCGATCCCCATCTGGCCGGCGGTGGTGAAGGTGCCGGGGTTGCCGCACGCCACCCAGATGGGCGGGTGCCCCTGGCCGTAGGGCTTGGGCAGCACGTTGTGGGGGTAGGGCACCGTGAAGGACTCGCCGTGATGCTCGTAGTCGGTCTGCTCCCACATGCGCGGGACCTCGCGGACGACCTCGTTCCACTCGGGCTTGGTGGAGTCCTTGTCGAGGATGTTGAACGTGGCCATCTCGTGCGAGCCGGCGCCGCGGCCGGTGCCCCACTCGAAGCGGCGGTTCGTCACGTGGTCGAGCATGGCCGCCCGCTCGGCGAAGCGGACCGGGTGCTCCTTGCGCGGCGAGAGGCTGTTGATGGCCGTGCCGATGTGGATGTAGTCGGTGTTGGCGGCGACGTAGCCCATCATCACCTCGGGGGCCGAGAGGTGGGAGTACTCGGTGAGCGTGTGGTGCTCGCCCAGCCAGACGTATTTCCAGTTGTGCTTGTCGGCGGCGATGGCGTACTCCATCTCCCGCATGAGCTCGAGGTGTTCGAGGTCGGTGTCGTGGGCCGCGGGGCCCGGTGTGTAGCCGTTCAGGAACACTGCGAATTCCATGGGGACCTCCGAGGACGAGATGGTTCTAATGCGAGCACTTAGAAGCAGAGAGTGTGCCACATGTCGCACCTCGCCGCACGGCGCGGGCCCGTCGGCCTGGTGGCCCCACCCGACACCCCGGCCCAGGACGACCGGTTGCGAGGGGCGCTGAGGTCAACCGATGGCGGACGCGACCTCGGCGGCGATGGCCGCGGCCGCGGCCTGCGGATCGGCGGCGCCCGTGACGGCGCGACCGATGACGAGTACGTCGGCGCCGGCCGCGACCGCCTCGGCCGGCGTGGCCGGACGAGCCTGGTCGTCGGCGCCCACGCCGGCGGGGCGGATGCCGGGCACCACCCGCACCAGACCGGGGCGCGCCGGGTGGCCTCGGCCAGGTCCGACGCGGCGCACACCAGGCCCCCCGCACCGGCCGCGACGGCGACGTCGAGCCGATCGTCCAGAGCCGCCGGATCGGCGGGCTCACTGGTGAGCACCGTGACCCCCAGCGCGATCGGGGCGGGAAGCCCGACGGCGGCGGCGCCCTCGGCCAGACCGTCGACCCCGGCCCGGAGGTGATCGACCCCGGCACGGGCGTGCAGGGTGAGGTAGGTGACGCCGAGCGTCCCCATCACCCGCGCCGACTTCGCCACGGTGGTGGGGATGTCGAGGAGCTTGAGATCGGCGAAGACGTCGTGGCCCTGGTCGACCATCGTGGCGATGGCGTCGGGACCGGTGGCGCTGTAGAGCTCGAGACCGACCTTCGCCACCCCGAACCAGGGGGACAGGGCCCGGACCAGACGCATGGCCTCGACCAGGTCGTCGACGTCGAGGGCGAGGGCCAGGCGTGCCCGGACCTCGTCGGGGGCACCGGCGGCGAGCTCCGGTGCACCGGCGGCGCCCGGCTCGTGGGTGGAGTCGCGGTCAGCGGCCATGGGCGTCCCCGATCAGGTCACGCACGGCGTCCACGCCGTGGCCTCGGCACCAGTGCTCCAGCTCGTCGCGCACCCGCTCGACGCTGCGGGGATCGGCGAAGGTGGCGGTACCGACCTCGACGGCACTGGCCCCGGCCAGCATCAGCTCGACGGCATCGAGACCCCTGGCCACACCTCCCACCCCGACGATGGGCAGGTCGGGGAGAGCGGCGTGCACGTCGTGGACCGCCCGCACCGCGACGGGATGGATGGCCGGCCCGGACAGGCCGCCCCCTCCGCCACCCAGGCGGGGTCGACGCGGTCTCGGGGTCGATGGCCATGCCCAGAACGGTGTTGACCAGCATCACCGCCTCGGCCCCGGCGTCGTGGGCGGCACCGGCGATGGCGGCGAGGTCGCTCACGTTCGGGCTGAGCTTGGCCCACCGCGGCAGACCGCACGCCGGACGTGGCCGCGACGGCCTCGGCGGTGCTGTCCGCGGAGTGGGCGAACATGCGGTTGCGGTCCTCGAGGTTGGGGCACGACACGTTGACCTCGACGGCCACGACGCCTGCGGGGGCGTCGGCCAGCATCTCGGCGGCGCGCCGGTAGTCGTCGACCGATCGCCCCCAGATGCTGGCCACCACACGCGCACCGGTGGCCAGCACCGCCGGCAGCTCGTCGTCCAGCCAGCGGGCCACGCCCGGACCCTGGAGGCCGACGCTGTTGATCATCCCGGCCGGCGTCTCGTGCACCCGGGGGGCGGGGTTGCCCGCCCATGGCTCGGGAGAGAGCGACTTCACCACCACCGCGCCGATACGGGACAGGTCGACGTACGCCGCCAGTTCGTCGCCGTGGCCGGCCGTGCCCGACGCCGTGAGCACGGGGTTGAGCAACTCGACCGAGCCGATCGTCGTGGTGAGATCGACGGGCGGACCCGGGGTCCGGGCCGGGCGTCGGCGGCCGAGGATGCTCATGCCATGTCGGGCAACGTCGGCTGGTCGATGCGGGGCTCGAGCTCGTGGGCGCCCACGCCGCGCAGGTACTCCTGCAGCGGACGCACCTGGAGCGCGTGGCGAGCCCTGTCGGCCATGCCGTCGGCGGCGGCGAGGCCGGCGGCGGCCGTGGTGAGCAGCGGCAGCTTCGCCGCCCCGGCGGCGGCACGGATGTGGGCACCGTCGGCTACGCGGTCCACGGCCGCGGGGGCTGTTGACGACCAGGTCGACCTGCCCGCTCGCGATGAGCTCGACCGCGTCATGCCCGTCGGGCTCGCCGAGCTTGGCCACCTCGACGGCGACCTCGATGCCGTTGGCGTCGCAGATGGGCCGCGGTCCCGCCGGTGGCGGCCAGGGTGAAGCCCATCGAACGGAACAGCTGCGCCGCCCGGACCCCGACCGCCTTGTCGCGATCGGCGAGGGAGAGGAACACCGTGCCGGTCTCGGGAAGGCGGTTCCCGGCGGCCAGCTGGCCTTGGCGAAGGCCAGGCCCACGGTGAGGTCGATGCCCATGACCTCGCCGGTCGAGCGCATCTCCGGACCGAGCAGGGCGTCGGCGTCCGGGAAGCGGTTGAAGGGCAGCACCGCCTCCTTCACCGAGCGGTGATCACCGCTGACGGGCGTGCGGGCACAGGCCCTCGTCGCGCAGCTCGGCCAGCGTGGCCCCGAGCATGACCCGCGAGGCGATCTTGGCCAGCGGCACGCCGGTGGCCTTGGCCACGAAGGGCACCGTGCGGCTGGCCCGCGGGTTGGCCTCGATCACGAACACCTGGCCGTTCTTCACCGCGTACTGCACGTTGATGAGCCCCACGACGTCGAGGGCGTCGGCGATGCGGCGGGTGTAGTCGTCGAGGGCACCGATGGCCTCGGCCGAGAGGGTGTGCGGGGGCAGCACGCAGGCCGAGTCGCCGGAGTGCACCCCGGCCTCCTCGACGTGCTCCATGATCCCGCCGATGATGACGTCGCCGTCGGCGTCGCGGATGGCGTCGACGTCGACCTCGGTGGCGTCCTCGAGGAAGCGGTCGACGAGCACCGGCCGCTCGGCCGACAGGCCCCCTTCCTTGCCCAGAGCTCCCGAACGCGGCCATCTCGGCCATGGCGGCGGTGAGGCCCTCGTCGTCGTAGACGATCTCCATCGCCCGACCACCGAGCACGTAGCTCGGGCGCACCAGCACCGGGTAGCCGATGCGCTCGGCGATGGCCCGGGCCTCGTCGATGGTGGCGGCGGTCCCACCGGCGGGCTGGGGGATCTCGAGGCGGGCGCACAGAGCGTTCCAGCGCTCACGGTCCTCGGCCGCGTCGATCGAGGCCGGCGAGTGCCGAGCACCAGTTCGGGCGGGAGCGAGTCGGCCAGCTTCAGCGGGGTCTGGCCGCCGAGCGAGACGATCACCCCGACGGGCCGTTCGGCCTCGATGACGTTCATGACGTCCTCGTGGGTGAGCGGCTCGAAGTAGAGCCGGTCGCGACGTGTCGTAGTCGGTGGAGACGGTCTCGGGGTTGCAGTTGACCATGATCGTCTCGAAGCCGGCGTCGCGCAGGGCGAAGCTGGCGTGCACGCAGCAGTAGTCGAACTCGATGCCCTGCCCGATCCGGTTCGGGCCCGATCCGAGGATCACCACCTTGCGGCGGTCGCTGGGCGCGACCTCGTCCTTGTCCTCGTAGGTCGAGTAGTGGTAGGGCGTGCTCGGCCTCGAACTCGGCGGCGCAGGTGTCGACGGTCTTGTAGGTGGGCACGACACCGGCGGCGATGCGAGCGGCGCGGACCTCGGCCTCGGGGCGGGCCCAGAGGTGGGCCAGCTGGGCGTCGGAGAAGCCGAGGCGCTTGGCGCGTCGCCACTGGGCGCGGGTCATGGCCTCGAGGTCGAGCCCTTCGAGGTGGGCGCGCTCCTCGGTGATGGCCAGCATCTGGTCGAGGAACCACGGGTCGACCTTCGTGGCTTCGTACACCTCGTCGACGGTGAGCCCCCGACGCAGGCAGGCCTCGAGCTGGAAGATGCGCTCCGGGGTGCCGATGGCGGCCCGAGCCAGCAGGTCGTCGGTGGCGAAGCGGTCGTACTGGGTCTCGCCGGGGTCGGCGTTGAGGCCCAGACGCCCCTGCTCGAGCGAGCGCAGGCCCTTCTGCAGCGACTCGGGGAAGGTGCGGCCGATGGCCATGACCTCGCCCACCGACTGCATCTGGGTACCGAGCACGTCGGAGGTCCCGGGGAACTTCTCGAACGCCCAGCGGGGGATCTTGGTGACGACGTAGTCGATGGTCGGCTCGAAGCTGGCCGGGGTCTTCTCGGTGATGTCGTTGTGGATCTCGTCGAGCGTGTAGCCGACGGCGAGGCGGGCGGCGATCTTGGCGATGGGGAAGCCGGTGGCCTTCGACGCCAGCGCCGAGGACCGGCTCACCCGGGGGTTCATCTCGATGACGACCATGTGTCCGTCGACGGGGTTGACGGCGAACTGCACGTTGGAGCCACCGGTCTCGACCCCGACCCGGCGAATGCAGGCGAACGCGGCGTCGCGCATGATCTGGTACTCGACGTCGGACAGGGTCTGGGCGGGAGCCACGGTGATGGAGTCGCCGGTGTGCACGCCCATCGGGTCGACGTTCTCGATCGAGCAGACGATGACGCAGTTGTCGGCCCGGTCGCGCATGACCTCGAGCTCGAACTCCTTCCACCCGGCGATCGACTTCTCGACGAGGATCTCCGTGATGGGGCTGGCCTCGAGGCCGAACGCGGCCTTGCGGCGGAACTCCTCGGGCTCCGAGGCGATGCCGGTCCCCTTCCCGCCGAGGATGTAGGCGGGCCGGATGACGACGGGGAGACCGATCTCCTCGGCCACCCTCATCGCCTCCTCCACGGTGTGGGCGGTGGCCGAGGGCGGGGCGTCGAGGCCGATCTCGGCCATGGCCTGCTTGAACAGCTCGCGGTCCTCGGCGGTGGCGATGGCGTTGGCGTCGGCGCCGATCAGCTCGACCCCGTGACGTTCCAGCACGCCGGCCTCCACCAGCTCCATGGCCAGGTTCAGCGCCGTCTGCCCGCCCAGCGTCGGCAGCAGGGCGTCGGGCTTCTCGCGCTCGATGATGCGCTCGAGCACCTCGATGTCGAGCGGCTCGACATAGGTGGCGTCGGCGAAGTCCGGGTCGGTCATGATCGTGGCGGGGTTGGAGTTCGCCAGGACCACCCGATACCCCTCCTCGCGCAGGACCCGGCAGGCCTGCGTCCCCGAGTAGTCGAACTCGCAGGCCTGTCCGATCACGATCGGCCCCGAGCCGATGAGCAGGATCGAGTGGAGATCGTCGCGGCGCGGCATCAGCCGACCCTTCCCTTTGCGTTGTCGGCCATGAGATCGTCGAAGAGGTCGAAGAGGTAGGCGGCGTCGTGGGGACCCGGACCGGCCTCGGGGTGGTACTGCACGCCGAAGGCGGGCACGTCGAGGCAGCGCAGGCCCTCGACGACCCCGTCGTTGAGGTTGCGGTGGGTGACCTCGAGGGTGGAGGGCAGCGAGGCGTCGTCGACGGCGAAGTTGTGGTTCTGCCTGGTGATCTCGACCGTTCCGGTGGCCAGCCGGCTCACCGGGTGGTTCCCGCCGTGATGGCCGAAGGGCAGCTTGTAGGTGCCGGCTCCGACCGCCGTGGCCAGCAGCTGGTGGCCGAGGCAGATCCCGAACACGGGCACCTCGCCGAGCAGGCCGTCGATGATGCCGGGGAGGCCGACCACCGCCGCCGGGTCGCCAGGTCCGTTGGAGAGGAAGACGCCGTCGGGTCGTCGGGCCAGCACCGCCGACGCCGGGGTGCTCGCCGGGACGACCTCGACGGTGGCGATGTTCGACAGGTGGCGCACGATGGTGGTCTTGATGCCGAAGTCGTAGGCCACGACGTGGCGAGGTGCCCGGCCGGCGGGGCCGGTGTACTCGACCGTGTAGGGGGCGTCGACGGTGACCGAGGCGACCAGATCGACGCCGTCGGTACCGGGCTCGGCGGCGGCAGCGGCGCGCAGGGTCGCCTCGTCGGCGGTGCCGAAGGCGCCGGGCATGGCGCCGGCGTCACGGATGTGACGGGTGAGCCGGCGGGTGTCGATGCCCCCGATGGCCGGGACGCCCGAGGCGGTGAGCAGGGCGTCGAGATCGCCCTCGGCGCGCCAGTTGCTGTGGCGGCGGGCCAGCTCACGGACGATGACCCCCCGGCAGAACGGGCGGCGGGACTCGTCGTCGAGGGAGGTGACCCCGTAGTTGCCGATGTGGGGATAGGTGAAGGTGATGATCTGCCCGGCGTAGGACGGGTCGGTGATGATCTCCTGATACCCGGTGAGGGCCGTGTTGAACACGACCTCACCGGTGGCCACGCCCTCGGGTGGGGCGGCGCCGAGCGCCTCACCCTCGAAGACGGTGCCGTCGGCCAGCACGAGTTGGGCGTCGCGGATCTCGCCGCTCATCGGGTGGCCTCTCCGTCGCGGACGGCGGTTCCCCGCACAGCAGGGTGTGGCGCACCTTGCCGCGGAGGTGCGCCCCGCATAGGGGGTGTTGTGGCTGCGGCTGGCGAGCTCCGAGGCGGTCGACCACCCAGGTCGCGGGCGGGATCGAACACACACGAGGTTCGCGGGGCGGCCCGCTTCGATGGTGCCGCCGTGGACACCGTCGATCCGGCGATCGCCGCCGGGTTCCACGACATCAGGGCCAGTACGTCGGCCAACGTGAGCAGGCCCGGTTCCACGAGCTCGGTGAGGCCAGCGCCAGCGCCGTCTCCAGGCCCAGCATGCCGCAGGGCGCTTCGTCGAAGGGGGGCTCCTTGGCCTCCTGGGGATGCGGGGCGTGGTCGGTGGCGATGGCGTCGATGGTGCCGTCGACCAGACCGGCCTTGCACCGCGGCGACGTCGTCGTCGGTGCGCAGCGGGGGGTTCACCTTGAAGATGGGGTCGTAGGCCGCCACCTCGGCGTGGGTGAGGGTGAAGTGGTGCGGGGTGGCCTCGGCGGTGACCGCCAGGCCCCGCGCCTTGGCCTGGCGGACCAGCTCCACCGAGCCGGCGGTGGACAGGTGCTGGAAGTGCACGGCCGCGCCGGTGAGCCGCGACAGGGCGATGTCACGGAAGACCATCAGCTCCTCGGCCTCGGCGGGGATGCCGGGGATGCCCAGGCGGCTCGACCACTCCCCCTCGTGCATGTGCCCGCCCTCGGCCAGCGCTTCGACCTCGCAGTGCTGGGCCAGGGTGACGCCGAGGCCGGAGGCGTACTCGAGGGCGCGGCGCATGAGCCGGTCGTCCTGCACGCCGGCGCCGTCGTCGGTGAACATCGACACCCCGAGCTCGGCCATCTCGGCCATCGGGGCGAGGGCTTCCCCGCCGCGACCGACGGTGATGGCGCCGGCGACCTGGACGTCGCACGAGGCCCGCGTCGCGCCCGGCCTCGAGGACCTGGCGCACGACGGCGGCGGTGTCGATGGCCGGACGGGTGTTGGGCATGGCCACCACGGCGGTGTAGCCGCCGAGGGCGGCGGCACGAGCTGCCGGACTCGATCGTCTCGGCCTCCTCGCTGCCCGGCTCGCGCAGGTGGGTGTGGATGTCGACGAGGCCGGGGGCGACGACGCAGCCCGCTGCGTCGAGCACCTCCGCCTCGGCCAACCCGAGTGCATCGAGATCGAGATCGGCGCCCACTGCGACGACGGTGCCGTCGGCGGAGATGGCCACGTCGGCCATCGTCGCTCACCTCGGCGATCGACGAGGTGCCCGCCCCGCAGGACGACACCGGTGCTCGTGAGTTCGGGAGGTGGGGTCATCAGTGGACGGCCTCGGGGATCGGAGGGGACGGGGGGAGCAGGGTCGCGGGGAGGGCGCCGGAGAGCAGGTCAGGCATCGTCGCCGCCCCAGGCCGTGCCACTGCCGATGAGCAGGAAGAGGACGGCCATGCGCACCGCCACGCCGTTGCGGACCTGGTCGACGATGACGGCGTCGGGTCGATCGGCGACCTCGGCGGCGATCTCGACGCCCCGGTTCATGGGCCCGGGGTGCATGATCAGCGCATCGGCGGGCCAGCCGGTCGGCTCTCGACGGGCGGTGAGGCCGTAGCGGGCGGTGTACTCGCGCAGCGACGGGACGCAGCGCCTCGGTGCATGCGCTCGCGCTGCATCCGGAGCAGGTAGCACGACGTCGAGCCTCGGCGAGCACCGCGTCGAGGTCGTGGCTGACGTCGACCGGCCAGCCGTCGAGGCTGGGGGGCAGCAGCGTGGGCGGGGCCACCAGGGTGACCTCGGCGCCGAGCGCGGTGAAGGCGGCCACGTCGCTGCGGGCCACCCGGGAGTGCTTGATGTCGCCGACGATGGCGATGCGGCGCCCGTCCAGCGAGCCGAGCGCGCTGGCGGATCGTGTAGCAGTCGAGCAGCGCCTGGGTGGGGTGCTCGTGCCAGCCGTCGCCGGCGTTGATCACCGCGGCGTCGGTCCAGCTGTGCAACCTGGCGGCGGCACACCGGCGGAGCGCGTGGCGCACGACGATGGCGTCGATGCCCATGGCCTCGATGGTCTCGACGGTGTCGCGCAGCGACTCGCCCTTCTTCACCGACGAGGTGCCGACCGAGAAGGTCATGGTGTCGGCCGACAGGCGCTTGGCCGCGGTCTCGAAGCTGACAGCCGGGTGCGGGTGGAGTCCTCGAAGAACAGCGACACCACCGTCTGGCCCCGCAGCGCCGGCACCTTGGGGATGATCCGCTCGCTGACCTCGACGAAGGATCGGTCGAGCGTCATCACGTCTTCGACGACCAGCTCGGCCCGAGGTCGTCGACACCGAGCAGGTGCCGAGGCCCGGGTCGCCGGACGGCTGCGCCGGCAGGCAGTGTCGCGCTCACTTGCACCATCTCCCCGAGGTCGACACCCGTCGTCGGTTGACGTCGACCACCTCGTCGCGCCGGGTGGGGAGGTTCTTGCCCACGTAGTCGGGTCGGATGGGCAGCTCACGGTGACCACGGTCGACCATCACCGCCAGCTGCACCGCACGGGCCCGACCGTGGTCGGTGAGGGCGTCGAGGGCGGCACGGATGGTGCGGCCGGTGAACAGCACGTCGTCGACGAGCACGACCGTCCGACCGTCGAGGTCGAACGGGATGTCGCGTGACTGCCTCGGGCAGCACGGGCCGCAGGCCGATGTCGTCGCGGTAGAAGGCGACGTCGAGCATGCCGACCGGGACCTCGGCGCCCTCGATGCGCAGCAGGGCCTCGGCCAGTCGGCGCGGCCAGGGGCACTCCGCCGGTCTGCAGTCCGACGAGGACCACGTCGTCGAGGCCCTGGTTGCGCTCGATGATCTCGTGGGCCATCCGCCAGATGGCCCGGTCGACGTCCTCGGCGGTCATGACCTGGGTACGGGCAACAAAAACGCCCCCGTACGGGGGCGTCAGACGTCGTTCGCGTTCGGCCACAGCCGTGGTCCTTCCTGTCCGTACGGGCCTCACGGGACCCACTTCACGGTCAGGACGAAACCCTACCAGCACGGGCGAGACCCTCGCAGGGGATGGCCGCCACGTCCGCGGCCGGCGCGGCCCCGGCAACAGGGGATGCTCCCGCCTACTGTCCTACGCAGGCCCGGGGGCCCGGTGAACACGGATCCTCGGGCGAACGAGAGCGAGGAGGCTGCCGATGGCGGTGATCATCCGGAACGGGGCCGTCTTCGACGGCACCGGTGCCCCGAGGCGGGACGTCGACGTCCTCGTGGGCCCCGAGGGAAGGATCGAGGCCCTCGGCCGCGGGCTCGAGGTACCCGACGGTGCCACCGCGATCGATGCGACAGGCTGTTGGGTGACGCCGGGGTTCATCGACCTCCACACCCACTACGACGCCGAGCTCGAGGTCGCATCCGGCGCTATCCGAGTCGCGTCCGCCACGGCGTGACCACCGCGCTGATCGGGTCGTGCGGGCTGTCCCTGGTGGTCGGCGACCCCGAGGATCTGGCCGACACGTTCTGTCGGGTCGAGGGGATCCCGCGCGACATGGTGCTGCCGCTGCTGCGAGGACGTCGTCGACTGGAAGAGCCCCGGCGGAGTACGTCGACCACCTCGGGTCGCTGCCGCTCGGACCCAACATCATCGGGATGGTCGGGCACTCGACCATCCGGGCCCACGTGATGGGTCTCGGCCGCAGCCTCGACCGGAGGGTCGACCCGATGCCGGCGAGATCGCCGCCATGGACCGGCTGGTCGACGAGTCGATGGACGCCGGACTGCTCGGACTGTCGGTCAACCTGCTGCCCTGGGACAAGATGGGCGGCGACCGCTTCCGGAGCCGACCCACGCCGTCGGTGTTCGCCCGGTTCGCCGAGTACCGCGCGCCTGGCCGAGGCCGTGCGCCGCCGGGACGCGGTGTTCCAGGCCATCCCGAACCTCCAGACCCGTTGGAGCATCGGTCCCCTGCTGGACATGAGCCGCCCCCGTCGGGGCCGGGCGATGCGGACCTCGCTGCTGACGCTGATGGACGCGCCGCCGGCGATGGGCGATCTACCGGGTGATGGCCGCGGTGACCAACTTCTACAACTCGCGGCTCGGGGCGCACGGGTGCGCTTCCAGGCCCTGCCCACGCCGTTCGACCTCTACACCGACGGCATGGAGAACCCGGTGATCGAGGAGTTCGGTGCCGGCACCGAGGCCCTGCACCTGGAGGACCTGGCGGCGAGGAGGGCGCTGATGGGCTCGCCCGTCTACCGCGAGCGTTTCGGGCGCAGTGGACCAGCAAGCTGGCCTCCCGCGCCTACCACCGTGACCTCAGCCGAAGCCCGCATCGTGCGCTGCCCGGACCCCACTCTCGACGGGCGGACCTTCGCCGAGGTGGCCGCCGAACGCGGGCACGGACGAGCTCGACACCTTCCTCGACCTGCAGATCGCCTACGGGAACGACCTGCGCTGGTACAGCGTGGTGGCCAACGGCAACGCCCGAGCACCTCGAGCGGATCATGGCCGACCCCGCCGCCATGATCGGCTTCTCCGACGCCGGCGCCCACCTCCGGAACATGGCCTTCTACAACTTCCCGCTCCGGATGCTGAAGCGGGTGCGCGACGCCGAAGGGGCGGGCCGGCCGTTCATGACGGTCGAAGCACGCGGTGCAGAAGCTCACCGGTGACATCGCCGACTTCTACCGCCTCGACGCCGGCCGGCTGGCGCCGGGCGCCCGGGCCGACGTGGTGGTCATCGACCCGGCCCACCTCGACGACAGCGTCGAGGCCATCCACGAGGCGCCCATGACCGGCTTCTACGGACCTGCAGCGCCTGGTCCGCCGCAACGACGACACGGTGAAGGCGGTCCTGGTGAACGGTCGGTTGGCCTGGCGCGAGGGGAACGCCGCCGGCGACCTGGGCCGAAGCCACGACTTCGGCACGGTTCTCGGGCTCGGCGGCCGCGACGCCTGAGCGCTCCCCACGCTGCTGTCGCAGCGGTCGTGACGAGTTCCCGAGAACGCCGGTTGCCGTGCCGGCGCGGGCCCGGTAGACCAGCCGACGTGTGGGCCTGGGGGCTGGTGGCAGGCGTCGGCGTCCTCTCACTCGTCCTGGTCTTCCGACGGCGCCGCGACTCGGCCGGCGGTTCCCCGACCGTCTTTGCGGCGGTGGTGCTCCTCTCGACCCTGCTCTACGGCGTCGGTCTGGTCGCGTTCACGGTGCTCCCCCTCCCTGCCGGCTCCGCCGAGGCCTGCGCCGATGGCGGTCGCGACTCGCGGCTCATGTCGCTCATCACGTTCGCCGAGGCCCGGAACATGGCCCGCGACATGGGCCCCTCGTTCCTCGCGAGCCCATCGTTCCTGCAGATCCTGTCGAACGTCGCCCTGTTCGTCCCGCTCGGTCTCCTCATCGGCTGGCGGACTCGGTGGCCGATGGTCACTGCGGTGGCCGTGGGGCTGGCGACGTCGCTCCTGATCGAGCTGACGCAGGCGACCGGGGTGTGGTGGTCGTACGACTGTGCCTACCGGTTCGGCGACCTCCAGGACCTGGTGACCAACACATCCGGGGCGGTCGTCGGATGGCTGATCGGACGCCGGATCGTGCGGCAGATCCGATGGCCGGATGCCGGCCCCGAACCGTGAGTCGCACCCCGCGAAACCGCGGGCATGGCTGCCCGCCAGCCCCGGGAAGGTCCGCGGCGCGGCGTGGCACCGAAGAGGTCAGGTGGGCCGAACGTCGGCAGCCACCGCGGACAGGACACCGTTGACGAAGCGGCCGCTGTCATCGGTCGAGTACTCCTTGGCCAGGCCGACGGCCTCGTCGATCACGGCCGCGGTGGGCACGTCGGGCCGGTGGGCCAGCTCATAGGTGGCCAAGCGCAGGAGAGCCCGATCCAGGGCCGGCATCCGCGACAGCTCCCAGTTGCGGGAATGGGCCGTCACGAGAGCGTCGACCTCGTCGGCGTGGTCGGCCACACCGTCGAGCAACTCGACGGCGAACGGGTCCGGGGCGAGGGGCAGCGCCGCCACCACCGTGCCGAGGTCGAGACCCTTGACCTCGGCCTCGTAGAGGATGTGGAAGGCCCGCTCCCGGGCCTCGTGACGGGTCCCGCCGGCGATGGACGCGTCGGCGGAGGATTCCGGGCGGTCGTCGGCGCTCACGCCCGGGTGATGTACTCGCCGGTGCGGGTGTCGACCTTGACCCGCTCACCCGGACCCACGAAGAGCGGCACCTGCACGACGAGGCCGGTCTCGAGGGTCGCCGGCTTGCGGGCGCCCGACACACGGTCGCCCTGGATACCGGGCTCGGTCTCGGCGATGTCGAGCTCGACGGCCGCCGGGAGGTCGACGCCGACGATCTCGTCGCCGAACATCTTCAGCACCGCCTCGGCGTTCTCGGTCAGGTAGTTGGCCGCGTCGCCGAGGGACACCTTCTCGACGTTGAGCTGGTCGTAGGTGGTGGAGTCCATGAAGACGTAGTCGTCGCCGGCGCGGTAGAGGAATTGCATGTCGCGCTTGTCGATCATGGCCCGCTCGACCTTCTCCCCCGCACGGAACGTCCGGTCGGCCGTGGCGCCACTGCGGACGTTGCGAAGGGTGGTGCGCACGAAGGCGCCGCCCTTGCCGGGCTTGACGTGCTGGAACTCCACGACCTCGAAGAGGCCGTCGTCGAGCTCGAGGGCCATGCCGTTCTTGAGGTCGTTGGTCGTGATCGTGGGCATCGGGACAACCTTTGCAGGGAGGGCGCGGCGTGACGGCACCGCCACCCGGGTCGGTCTAGGGCGCGGTCCGCTTCGAGGTCAAGGTGAGGGGCCGGTAGCCGTCGGTGGTCACGACCAGGGAGTCCTCGATGCGCACCCCACCGTGATCGGGGAGGTACACCCCCGGTTCGACGGTGACGACCTGACCGACGGCCAGATCGGCGCTGCTCGTGGAACCGACGCGGGGCGCCTCGTGGATGTCGAGTCCCACACCGTGGCCGGTGCCGTGGCTGAACGCTTCACCCCACCCGGCGGCCTCGATGACCTCACGGCACGCGGCGTCGACCTCGGCGGCGGGAACACCGGGTGCCACGGCGGCGACACCGGCGGCCTGGGCCTCTCCCACCACGGACAGCATCCGGGCCTGGGTCTCGTCGGCTTCGCCGACCATGAGGGTTCGCGTCATGTCGGAGCAGTACCCGTCGACGACGGCGCCGAAGTCGATCACCACGAGGTCGCCTTCGGCGATGGCCCGCGTCGACGGACGGGCGTGCGGGCGGGCACCGTTGGGACCGGAAGCGACGATGGTCTCGAAGCTCGGCCGGGTGGCACCGAAGCGACGCATGGCGGTGTCGAGCTCGAGGCCGAACTCGGCTTCGGTGGGACCGTCGAGCAGACGACGGCGCACGGATGCCAGAGCCAGGTCGGCCACCGACGCGGCCGCCGCCATGCGGGCCAGCTCGGCGTCGTCCTTCACCAGCCGCAGCGACTCGACGAGGTCGGTCGTGGCCACCACCTCGTGGTCGACCAGCCACTCGTCGGCGTAGCGCTGTTGCGCGGTCCAGGTGACGTGGTCGGCCTCGAGCCCGATCCGGCGCCGACCGACTACGGCGTCCTCGACGATCCGTCGTTGGTCCGTGGAGGTGATCTCGAGCATGACGCCCTCGTCCCGGCCGAGCCCGGCGGCGCCGAGTTGGTCGGCGGCCTGGTCGGTGTAGCGCCCGTCGGTGACGACGACGAGGGTGTCAGGCGTGAGCACGACGAGACCGGCGGAACCGGTGAAGCCGGTGAGCCAGCGGATGTTGGTGAGATGGGTGACGAGGAGACCGTCGCAGCCGGCGCCGTCCAGTCGCTCGCGGAGGCGCTCGACCCGTACCGCGTGATCGATGGGCGGGAGGCCGGCGAGGCGGTCCGCGAGTGTCGCGGCGTCGGGGGGCCCGAGCTCCGCCAGCGTCACCGCGAGTCCCCCAGCAGACCGGCGACGGCGTCGATGGCCAGCCGGTACCCGTCGCCGCCGAAGCCGGCGATCGAGCCGGTGGCCACGGTGCCGACCACGGAGGTGTGGCGCCAGGCCTCGCGGCCGAGCGGATTGGAGATGTGGAGCTCGACGATGGGGCCGTCGAACGTGCTCAGGGCGTCGGCGAGACCCCAGGCGTAGTGGGTGAAGGCGGCCGCGTTGACGACGATGGCCGCACACCGGCCACGGGCGGCGTGGACGGCTTCGATGAGGTCGCCCTCGTGGTTGCTCTGGAGGTGTTCGACCCCGAGACCGTGGGTGGCGGCGGTGGCCGTGGCGAGGGCCACGTGGTCATCGAGCGTGGCGGTGCCGTAGATGGCCGGCTCGCGCTCGCCCAACAGGTTGAGGTTCGGTCCGGACAGCAGCAGGACGATCGGTTCGTCGGTCGTCGATGTCATGTCACCAGCTCCCGATCTCGGGGTCGTCGGGTCGGCGCACCGCGTCGATGGCGGCTGCGATGGCGTGATCGTCGACGCCGGTCACCGGCTCGACACCGTCGGGACCGGTGAGGACGAAGGTGAGGCCGTCGAGGGCCTTCTTGTCGCGTCCCATGAGCTCGATGAGCTCGGGCGTGGTCGAGCCCGAGCGGCAACGTGGACGGCAGCTCGTAGGCGGTGACCACCCGACGGTGCTCGGCCACCGCGGCGGCGTCGATGCGGCCGAGGCGGTGGGCGAGCTCGGCGGCGAAGACCAGACCGACGGCGACTGCTTCGCCATGGCGCAGATCGTGGTTCCCGGCGATCTCGACGGCGTGTCCGAGGGTGTGGCCGTAGTTGAGGGTGGCCCGTCGTCCGCCTTCGCGCTCGTCAGCGGCCACCACGGCGGCCTTGATGGCCACGCAGGCGGCCACCCGCTCGTCGAGGGGGAGCGCGTCCAGGTCGCCTCCGCCGAGGAAGTGGTACTTGGCCAGCTCCCCGAGGCCGCTGCGGTACTCCCGCTCGGGCAGCGACGCGAGGGTCTCGGTGTCGCACAGCACGGCGCTGGGCTGCCAGTAGGCGCCGACGAGGTTCTTGCCCTCGGGCAGGTTGACCCCGGTCTTTCCCCCGATCGCGGCATCGATCTGGCCGAGCAGGGTGGTGGCCACGTGCACGATCGGCACGCCTCGGTGGTAGCTGGCGGCGGCGAAACCGGCGGTGTCGGTCACCAGTCCCCCGCCGACGGCCACCACGGCATCGGCGCGGGTGAGGCCCCACCGCGCCCACCCGCGACACAGCTGCTCGATGGTGGCGAGGCTCTTTGACGCCTCACCATCGGGCACCTCGAACACGCGGTGCTCGCAGCCCGGGTCGACGTCGACGCCGATGCCGGCCTGGGTGACGACGGCGACGCGACCGACTCCTTCGGGGACGAACCGGGCCAGCTCGTGACGGACACCAGCCCCGACGACGACGTCGTAGGACCGATCCGCGAGCTCGACCGGGACGATGATCACGACGCCACGCCCGTCGTCGTACCGGTGCGATCGGCGAGGAAGGCCATGATCTCGTCGACGATCGCATCGACCGGCCGGGTGGCGTCGAGGCGAAGGTCGGCGACGTCGTCGTAGAGCTCGGTCGCGCCCCTCGGACAACCGACGGAGTGCGCCCTCGGGGTCGTCGGCGACGGCCGGTCGGTGGGGGGAGCCGGCCACCCGCCCCACGAGGACGGGGACCGGCGCCCGGAGCCACACGACCGTGCCGGCCCGACCGAGCAGCCGACGGTTGCCAGCCGCCAGGACCGTTCCGCCGGCGGCGGCGACGACGGCCGGGGTCGGCGACTCGACGCACTCGACGAGCACCTCGGTCTCGAGGGCGCGGAAGGCGGGCTCACCCTCGCGCTCGAAGATCTGGGCGACCGTCGTGCCGGTGCGCGCCTCGACCAGTTCGTCGGAGTCGAGGAAGGGGCGGTCCAGCCGTTCGGCCAGGCGGCGGCCCACGGTGGTCTTGCCGACACCCATCATCCCGACGAGCACGACGTGCCGGCCGCCGTCGCCGGTCACGAGCGGCTACCAGTGGGATCGGGCTCGGCGAAGGCCTGGTCGGCGTCCCAGTTGAGTGGTGCGCCGGCGTCCGGGGCGTCGCCCGTGGGCACCGCGTCGATGGCCTGACGGCGAACCTGATCGACGAAGGTGTCGTGGTTGCGCACGAACTCGCCGAGGGAGTCGCCCCCGAACTTGCGCAGCGCCTCGTTGGCCAGCACGAGGGCGGTCATGGCCTCGGCCACCACACCCATGGCGGGCACGGCGGTGACGTCGGTGCGCTCCTTGAACGAGACCGTCGCCTCCTTGGTGGCCGTATCGACGGTGCCGAGGACAGGACGGTTGAGGGTGGCGAGGGGCTTCATGGCCACGTGGGCCACCAGCACCTCACCGGTGGACATCCCGCCTTCGAGACCGCCGGCGCGGGCCGAGGCGCGGGAGTAGGTGGCGGTCTCGGCGTCCCATGCGATGGCGTCGTGGGCGTCGCTGCCCCTCCGGCCGGCGACGTCGAAGCCGTCACCGATCTCGACGCCCTTCACCGCCTGGATGCTCATGAGGGCCTGGGCCAGGAGGCCGTCGAGCTTGCGGTCCCAGTGGACGTGGCTGCCGAGCCCCACGGGAACGCCGTGCACGATGACCTCGACCACCCCGCCGAGCGAGTCGCCGGCCTTCGCTGCGGCCTTGATCTCGGCGATGATCGCCGCCTCGGCGTCGGGGTCGGCGCAGCGCACCTCGGAGACGTCGACGTCGAGGAGGTGACCCGGCGTCGGCCGACGGGCCGGGTCCGCGTGCACCCCACCCATCTGGATGACGTGGGAGCCGATGTCGACCCCGATGTGGGACAGCAGGGCCTTGGCCACGGCACCGGCGGCGACCCGGGCGGCGGTCTCGCGGGCCGACGCCCGCTCGAGCACGTTGCGGGCGTCGTCGAAGTCGTACTTCTGCATGCCGGCCAGGTCGGCGTGGCCGGGGCGAGGCGTCGTGAGTCGCTGAGCGGTCCGGCCCGGCGCGGGCGACATCTCCTCGGTCCACTTGCGTTCCCACTCGGAGTTGGCGATCTCGATGGCCACCGGCGACCCGAGGGTGAGGCCGTGGCGGACGCCGGCGACGATGGTGATCTCGTCGGCCTCGAAGCGCATCCGTGGGCCCCGCCCGTAGCCGAGGCGCCGGCGGGCGAGCTCGGCGCCGATGTCCTCGACCGTGACGGGCAGCGCCGAGGGCAGCCCTTCGACGATGACGACGAGAGCCTTGCCGTGGGATTCTCCGGCGGTCAGGAAGCGCAGCACGCAGTGAATCTACCGGGCGGGGCCTGCCCGCCACGATGAGGGTTGTGCGGTGGGGCCCCGGTCAGCCGCCCACGAGGCTCTGGCTGAGCATGACCGCGGCAACGGTCCCGAGAGCCAGGAAGGGGCCGAACGGGAACGGCCGACTGCGGCGACGGGTGACGAGCAGCGCCACCCCGAGCACGGTGCCGCTCAGGAACCCGATGAGCATGGCCCACAGCACGAGGGCGATGGCCTCGACGTAGTCGCTGCCCAGCCATCCGACGTACAGGCCCATCAGGGCGGCCAGCTTCACGTCCCCGAACCCCATGCCCCGGGGGGAGATGAGGTGGGCCACGAACAGGAAGCCGAAGTAGAGCGCGGCACCGGCGAGGGCGTAGCGGATCCGGGCGGCGTCGTCGGCCACGACGGAGACGACGGCGATCAGCGGGACCGAGACGGCGAGGGTGGGCAGCACGATGCGATCCGGGAGCCGGTAGCACTCGATGTCGATCACGGTCAGGGCGGCCAGCACGCCGAACAGCAGCAGGAAGCCCGCCAGCTCCCCCACCGGGGCCTCGTCGAAGCGCAGCGCCGCCATGACGAACAGCGCCAGCACGAGGACGTGCACGACCAGATCGCGCCGTGACGGCACGACCGGCTTGAGCGGGGCGAACAGGGGGAGCCGGTCGGGGACCCGTTCGACCAGCACGGCCGCGAACCAGCCTGCCGGGAGCGCCAGCACGGCACAGACGACGAGACGGGCGACGTTCACAGGGGGCGACCGTAGTGGTCGTCCACTCCCCCGACGGGCATGGCCCCGCCTGACGGGGTGCCCGACGGAGAGGGGGTGAGGCTCAGCTCTCGGTCTCGCCGAGGAAGCGCAGCAGCAGGTCGTGGTCGATGGTCTCGTCGCTCGAGGCGACCTCGGCGAGGGCGGCTTCGCGCTCCTCGACGGTCTCGGCACGGGCGGCGGCGGCCACGGCCTGGGCGGCCTTGGGGCTGAGGCCGGCCAGGTGCCGGGCGAACTCGGCGGCGCTGGTGTCCTCGTCGTCGAAGGCCTCGCCGTCGACGAGGACCACGCTCGGGGTCGTCTCGGCATCGAAGCTCGCGCTCGTCGCCGCTGTCGGACACCGCATTGTCGGACACCGCATTGTCGGACACCGCATCGTCGGCCCAGGTCTCGCCTTCCTCGAACCAGCTCGACGGCGGGCTGGCGGGATCGTCGGCCACCACGGGTGCGGACGCGACCCGACTGTCGGCGCCAGCCGGGGCCTCGGTGGCGACGCTGAGCACACCGAGGTCGAAGAGGTCACGGACCACGCGGCCGACCTGGAGCTCGGTCGCGGCGAGGGCCTCGGCCAGCACCGGGACGGGCACGCCCGAACCGATGGCGGCCAGCAGCCGCCAGCGTTCGGCGTCGATCACGACCTCGGGACCGGGGATCTCGGGGGCCAGCGAGATCCAGGCGTCCTCGGAGGGCAGGATGCTGCAGATCTCGTTCCACTCGGCGGCGATGGAGTCGGCGCTGGTGAGCAGCGAGTCGACCTCCCACGTGGTGCCGCCGTGGTCGCGGGCGCTCTCGTCGGCGTCGAAGATGAAGTCGCCCTGCTCGAAGCGCAGGAGCTCGAACATGGCCTCGTCGGCAGGCTGCTGGTCGAAGGCGCTGTCGCCGCCGAGGGCGAGCCCGTTGACCTTCCCGTCGACGACCAGCACCTCACCGCGACCACGGTCACCGTCGAGGGTGAGGCGTCCGGTCTTGGTGGTCGAACCCAGCAGACGCAGTACGTCGGCGAGTGCGAACGTGTCGATGGTGCCCTGAAGTGCCACTGTTCCTCCTACGCGTGGTCCGGGCCGCCCGTACCACCTCGTGTGAAACCATCGGCATCCCCGAACGGGAAGTCGAGTCTTTTCTCACCAGTGGACCGAACGACCTACCCGTTCGGGGGAGGTATCGCGCCGGTGACGACGTCGGTCATCACGCCGAGCGGGGCATCGATGCCGGTCCAGAGCTCGAAGGCGAGCGCGGCCTGATGGACGAGCATCCCGAGCCCGTTGAGTGCGACGATCCCCCGCTCGCGGGCCCCGGCGACCAACGGCGTGAGCAGTGGCTGGTAGACGAGATCGACGACGATCTGGCCACGCTGGAGGTCGTCGAGCCGGAGGGGCACGTCGTCAGGTGACGGGTCGCCCATACCGACCGGGGTGGCGTTGACCACCAGGTCAGCGGCCGCGGTGCAGGTCCGTACGTCATCCGCCTCGACGACCACACCGGCGCCACCCGCGAGCTCGGCGGCCCGCCGGGCCGGTTCGGTTCGTCGGGCGACGACGGCGATCTCGGCGGCGTCGGCCCGGGCGAGGGCCAGCACCGAAGCCCGTGCGGCACCACCGGCTCCGAGCACCACGCAGCGCGCCCCGTGGGGGGCGTAGCCCGCGTCGGCGGCGAGGGCGGCGAGCAGCCCGGCGCCATCGGTGTTGTGCCCGACCAGCGTGCCGTTGCGGTTGACGATGCAGTTCACCGCGCCCAGCAGGCGGGCGTCGTCGGTGAGCTCGTCGGCCTCGATGGCGGCCGCTTCCTTGTGGGGCATGGTGACCGACAGACCGGCGATGCCGAGAGCCCGGACACCTTCGAAGGCTGCGGGCACGGCTGCGGGCGCGACGTCGAGGGCCACGTACACCCAGTCCAGCCCGGTGGCGGCGAACGCGGCGTTGTGCAGCGCCGGTGAGAACGAATGCGCGACCGGGTGACCGATCACTGCGGCCAGCCGGGTGGCTCCGGTGACCGGAGGCGTCACGACAGGCCCTCGCCGTCGCCTGCCGGGCGCCTCCTGATGGGGTCGCCCGCCGCGGGGGACCGCCCGGTCGGGGGCCACCCCGGGCTCGTCACAACAGCCCCTTGTCGCGGGCCTCGGCGGCAGCCCGGTTGAAGTCGTCGAAATCGTCGGTGAAGAAGTGCGACCCGTCCTCGTCGGCCAGGACGTAGTAGAGCCAGTCACCCTCGACCGGGTTCAACGCCGCTTCGATCGATGCCTCGCCCGGGGAGTTGATGGGCGTGGGCGGGATCCCGGTGTTGCGGCGGGTGTTGTAGGGCGAGTCGATCCGGAGGGCCGACTCGGTCAGCGGCGCCAGACGGTCGCCGAGCGCGTAGAGGACGGTGGCGTCGATGTCGAGGCGCATCCCCTCGGCGAGACGGTTGTAGATGACCCGGGCGATCTTGGCCCGGTCCTCGGGCACGCGAGCTTCGGCCTCGACCATGGACGCCACGACGAGCGCCTCGTAGGGGGTGATCTCGCGACCGCCGGCAACCCCCTCGAGCTTGGCGGTGGCGTCGGGCAGCCCCTGGGCCACCGAGACCCGTTCGAAGGCGACGATCATCTGGTCGAGCAGCTTCCTCGGATCGCTGACATCGGCGTTGGCCACCTCGTAGGTGGCCGGGAACAGCACGCCCTCGGGGAGGTCGACGTCGCCGGGCATGATCGGTGCCCGGGTCTCGGCGATGGCGACGTCGAGCGTCGCGGGATCCATGTCCGGGAAGGTGTCGAGGATGCGCTGGCGGGTCTCGGCCAACCAGAGGCCCTCGGGGAAGGTGATGGTGACCGTGCGTGGAGGCAACGGGCCGGCGTCGAGGATGTCGATCACGTCGCCCATGGACTGGTTCTCGCGCAGACCCTCGTAGTCGCCCGCCTTGAACGGTCCGCCGCCGTTGAAGCGCAGGTACCACTCGAAGACGGTGGGGTTGGAGATCACGCCCTTCGTCTCGAGGAGCCGGGCGATGTCGGCGGTGGTCGAGCCGGCCTGCACCGTGAACTCCACCGCCTCACCGGGCGACCCCGGGTCGATCTGGCCCCGCACCCACCAGCCCACCGAGAGCAACCCGATGGCCACGAACGCCATGAGGCTCAGCCCGACGACCACCCACCGGCTCTGTCCGCCACTCGACGCACGGACCGGGACGTACTCGTCGTCGCCGCCGACACCGTCGAGGCCGCGGTCGTCGTCGACCCACGCACCGAGCTCCTCGTCGTACACGAGGCCGTATCCGTCGACCCACACACCACGCTCGGCGTCCCAGACCGGAGTGGGCGTCTCACCCGGTGCCGTCTCTGCGGCGCCCTCGGCAAGGTCGTTCGCGGGGGCTGCGGCCGGCGCCGACTCGACCTGATCGACCCACTGCCGCCGCTCCGGATCCCACACCTGCGCCGCCCCCGAGGTCGCCGGGAGGTCGGACCAGAGGTCCTCGCTGGTCGGGCCGCCGACATCGGCCGGTACGTCGGGGCCGCTGGGCTCGTTGGGCGGAGGTCGATCGGACACGTGCTTCTCTCGGTGGCGGGGTTCAGGGGCGGGTGGCTGGGTGGTCGTCTCGGCGACGACCGTCGAGCCACGACTGGAGGATGACCGCAGCGGCAACCTTGTCGACCAGTTGACGGCGGGCCTTCCCCGTGACCCCTCCCTCGCGGAGCAGTCGGGTCGCCGTCACCGTGGTCAGTCGCTCATCGTAGGTTTCCACCGGCAGCGCCGTGGCGTCGCGGAGTTGGTCGATCTCGGCGAGGACGTCGTCGGCGGCAGGCCCCACGGTGCCGTCGAGACTCAGCGGCAGACCGACCACGAGGATCTCGACCTCGGCCTCGGCGGCGAGGGCGAGGATCCGCCGGTGGTCGAGGGCGACGTCGCCGCAACGTTCGACGGTCTCGTAGGGGGAGGCCAGCGTGCCGGCGGAATCGCTGAGGGCCACACCGATGCGACGGCTGCCGAGATCGAGGCCGAGGGCACGCACCCTCTAGAGACCCGCCGCGGCGCGGGCCAGGGCCAGGGCGTCGTCGAGGGCAGAGGGGTCCTTCCCGCCGGCCATGGCCAGTTCGGCGTTCTTGCCGGTGCCGCCCTTGACCGCGCGTGCGGCGTCGGTGATGAGCTCGGAGGCATGGAGCCCCGACTCGGCGCGCACGGCGGCGACGATGGCCACGCCTCCGCTCTCGGGTGCGCTGCCCAACACCACGGCGCGCACGGCAGGCACGTCGCGCACGGCGACGGCGAGATCGCGCAGGGCATCGCGATCGAGACCGTCGACGCGGGCCACGACGACACCGTCGACCGCGGCCGCGGCCAGCTCGCCGGCGCGCCCCGAGGCAGCCTGACGTTCGAGCTCGCGGACACGGCCCTTGAGGTCCTTCACCTCGGCGACGCGCCGCTCGACGGCCTCGACGAGCTCGTCGGTGGCCACGCCGAGGGCGCTCGACGCCGCGGCGATGCGGGCCTCGTCGGCGCGCAGGCGCAGCAGCGGCGCGGTGCCGGAGATGGCCTCGATACGCCGCAGGTTGGAGCCGATCGACGCCTCGCTGACGATCTTCACCGGACCGATGTCACCCAGGGCCTTGACGTGGGTGCCACCGCAGAGCTCGGTGGAGTGCGGTCCGGCTTCGAGCACCCGCACGATGTCGCCGTACTTGTCGCCGAAGAAGGCCACCGCTCCGATCTGCTCGGCGTAGTCCTTGGTGGTCTCGTAGTGCCGAGCGGGCGGGTTGGCCAGCACGTCGGCGGCGACGAGGTCCTCGATACGCGCGATCTCGTCGTCGCGGAGGGGCTCGTAGTGGCTGAAATCGAAGCGCAGGCGATCGGGTCCGACCTGGGAGCCCTGCTGCTTGACGTGATCGCCGAGCACCTCGCGCAGCGCCCAGTGCAACAGGTGGGTGGCGGTGTGGTTGCGGCGGATGGCGTTGCGGCGCTCGGCGTCGATGGCCGCGGTGACCTTCTGGCCGACGAGCACCTCCCCCTCGACGGGGCCGATGCGATGACGGACCAGTCCGGGGGCGCCGTAGACGGTGTCGAGGACCTCGGCGCGGCCGGTGGGAGAGGTGATCCAGCCCGTGTCGCCGACCTGACCACCGGACTCGGCGTAGAAAGGCGTGCGGTCGAGCACGACCGAGTCGTCGACCACGGCGAGGACCGTGGCCTCGGCCTCGTCGTGCTCGCGTCCGACGAAGTCGGTGGTGCCGAGGGCCTCGGCCAGCTCGGACCACTCCGACGCGCCACCGACGGCGCCGTCGCCGTCCCGACGGGCTTCCTTGGCCATGCGACGCTGCTCGGCCATCTCGGTGTCGAAGCCGGCCTGGTCGACGTCGTGGCCTCTTTCGAGGGCGATCTCACGGGTCAGCTCGAGGGGGAAGCCGTGGGTGTCGTGGAGCAGGAAGGCCACGGACCCGCCGATGGGCGCGCCGGGGCCGAGCTTGTCGAGCTCGGCGTCGAGCAGCGTGGTGCCGGACCGCAGGGTGGAGCGGAAGCGCTCCTCCTCACGGCCGACCACGTTGCGCACGAAGTCGTGCTGGGCCACGAGCTCGGGGTAGGCCTCGCCCATGACCTCGACGGTGGTGTCGACGAGGTCGGGGGTGACCAGGTCGGCGACGCCGAGCAGGTAGGCCTCGCGGACGGCGCGGCGGATGATGCGGCGCAGCACGTAGCCACGGCCCTCGTTGGACGGGAAGACACCGTCGGCGACGAGGAAGGCCACGGTGCGGGCGTGCTCCGCGAGGATCCGCAACGAGATGTCGGAGCGATCGGACACGCCCAGGCGATGGCCGGTGACACGCTGTGCGGTGTCGACGAGGGGCAGCAGCACATCGGTGTCGAACACCGAGTCGACGCCCTGGAGGACCCCGAGGATCCGCTCGAGCCCGGCGCCGGTGTCGATGTTCTTGCGGGGCAGCTCGGTGTCGACACCCTCGATGCTGCGGCTGTACTGCATGAACACGAGGTTCCAGATCTCGAGGAACCGCTCGTCGCCACCGAGGGCGGGCCCGCCGTCGGGGCCGTACGCCGGACCCTTGTCGACGAAGATCTCCGAACAGGGCCCGCAGGGGCCGGGAGGCCCACCAGGAGGGCCCCACCAGTTGTCGGCATCGAGGCGCTGGATCCGATCGGGGTGCACCCCGACGGCGTCGCGCCAGATCTCGGCGGCCTCGTCGTCGGTGAGGTGGACGGTGACCCAGAGCTGGTCGGGGTCGAGGCCGAAGAGCTCGGTCACCATCTCCCAGGCCATGGGGATGGCCTCGTCCTTGAAGTAGTCACCGAAGCTGAAGTTGCCGAGCATCTCGAAGAAGCTGAGGTGGCGGGCGTCGCGGCCCACCTCTTCGAGGTCGGAGTCCTTGCCCCCGGCCCGCACGCACTTCTGCACGGTGGTGGCCCGCGGGAACGGCGCGTGTTCCTCGCCGAGGAAGTAGGGCTTGAAGGGCACCATGCCGGCCACGGTGAACATGAGGTCGGGATCGTGGGGGATGAGACTGGCCGAGGGCACGACGGTGTGACCGCGATCGGCGAAGAAGCCCTGGAAGGCTCGTCGCAGCTCGTTGGCGGTCATGGCGCTCATGGTCCGTAAAGCCTACGCGGTGCTTGCGACACGCCCTCCCTCGGGCGGTGCCGGGCGGTGCGGGGCGCTGCGGCACCATCGACGGCGCGTGACCTCTGCGGTCGCCGCGCCCTCAGGCGGAACCGGAAGAGCGCCCGCGAGCCGCACCGCAGCGCGCCCCGACGAGGCGCCGACGGGGCCCCGCCGAGGAGGGTGCCCGGGCTACAGCCCGGCCCGGTCGAGCTCGGCCCGGAGACGCTCTTCGGCCTGTCGGCGCAACTCGCGCCCGTCGTCGGTGATCTCACGCCACTCGTCGAGGCGGACGAGGGCGTCGCCGGCCACGAGTCGGGCCCGTTCGGCGCGGGTGCGCGCCTGCGCCGCAGCGACGTCGGCCATGCGCACGGCGGCGTCGGCCACCGTCGGCGGCACGTGCCGCCGAGCCGCTTCACGGGCCTTGAGGTAGCCGACCACCGTGGCCCCGGCGCCGACGGTCGCGCCGACGGTGAACCAGGTGACACGCGTGAACATCAGCCGGCCCGGCGTGAGCGACGACCGCCACCACGGGCGGCGCCCGGGCGAGGCGACTCCCCGCTTCCCCGGCCGAGCGCGGGAGCGCCGGTGCCGGTCCCGGAACCCCCGTCGCGCCCGAGGCGTCGGGCCACCCGATCGGTGGCCACCGACACCGACGCGAGCTTCACCAGGGGGTTGCGCAGCACCATCCAGGACAGCTTCGAGGTGGCGTCGACACGGGCCGAGACCTCCTCGGCGGTGTCGAGGAGCGAGTCGACACGCCGGAGCTCGCCGTTGGCGGTGTCGACGGTGGCCCGCAGCTCGGCGATCGCCGGCAGCGTCTCGCGACGCAGGTCGTCGACGGTCTCGCGCAGTGAGCGGAGCGTGAGGATCAGCGACTGGACGGCCATGGCCACGACCACGAGCCCGACGATGGCCACGACGATGAGCACGACGGACACGGTGGTCACGCCCCCTCGCCCGTGGTGTCGCCGGCTCGGTGCTGTTCCATGCGCTGTCGGACCCGTTCCTCGCCGCCGTGCGACGACGGCTCGTAGTACACCCGTCCGGCCAGTTCGATCGGCCGGTACTGCTGGTCGACCCATCCCTCGGGCGCGTCATGAGGGTACTCGTAGCCGTGACCGTGGCCCAGGCTCTTGGCCCCCTTGTAGTGGCCGTCGCGGAGGTGGAGGGGGACCTCGCCGCCGGCCCGTTCGCGGACGTCCTCGCGGGCTCGGCCGAGGGCGACGGTGACCCGGTTCGACTTGGGGGCCACGGCGAGGTGGACGGTGGCGTGGGCCAGGTTGAGCTGTGCCTCGGGCAGGCCCACGAACTCCACCGCGCGCGCCGCCGCATCGGCCACGACCAGGCTCAGCGAGTCGGCCAGCCCGACGTCCTCGCTGGCCAGGATGACCAGTCGACGGGCGATGAAGCGGGCGTCCTCCCCGGCTTCGAGCATCCGGGCCAACCAGTACAGCGCCGCATCGGGGTCCGAGCCACGGATGCTCTTGATGAACGCGGAGATGACGTCGTAGTGATCGTCACGCCCGTAGCGCAGGGCCTTCGTGCCGAGCGCCGCCTCGACGTCGCCGACGGAGACCCGCACGACCTCGTCGACGACGCGCCCGCTGGCGTCTCGGGCGGCGTCGGGGTGTTCGTGGGAGAGGGCGACGGCCACCTCGAGGCTGGTGAGGGCGTGGCGGCCGTCGCCGCCGGCCCGGTCGACGAGGAGCTCGAGGGCGTCGTCGTCGATGACGGCGTCCTCGACGGCGAGGCCGCGCCGCACGAGGTCGGCGACGGCGTCGGTGCTCAGGGGTTCGAGGTGGAAGAGGGTGGAGCGGCTGAGCAGGGGCGGGTTGACCTCGAAGAACGGGTTCTCGGTGGTGGCCCCGATGAGCACCAGCAATCCTGACTCCACCGAGGGCAGGAGCGCGTCCTGCTGCGCCTTGTTGAAGCGATGGACCTCGTCGAGGAACAAGATGGTGCCCTGCCCGCGCTGGCCGAGCCGTTCGCGCGCCCCGGCCGCGACCTCCCGGACGTCCTTCACCGAGGCGGTGACGGCGGAGAGCTGCTCGAAGGCCTTGGCGGTGGTGCGGGCGATGAGCTGGGCGATGGTGGTCTTGCCGGTGCCCGGCGGCCCCCACAGGATCACCGACGACAGGCGGTCGGCCTCGATCAGCGCCCGGAGCGGCCGACCGGGGCCGAGGAGGTGCTCCTGGCCCACGACGTCGTCGAGGGTGGTGGGGCGCATCCGCGCCGCCAGCGGGGCCTGACGGGTGAGGCGGTCCTCGGCGGCGGCGGCGAACAGGTCCTCGGGCACCGGGTGAGCCTGCCACGGACTCCGACGGCCCGCCGAGGGCGACGACGGCGACGACGGGGCGACGACAGGACCGGACGCAGGGCCCGAGCCCCGGGACGGCGTCGTCGGCGCCGGTCGGGTCGGGTCGGGGGGCGACCCGGCGTCAGCGGAAGCGGCGCATGTGGACGTTGAGGACCAGGCCGAGACCGGCGAAGGCGACCACGGTGCTCGAGCCCCCGGACGACAACAACAGCAGCGGGATCCCGGTGACGGGCATGATGCCCATGGCCATGCCGACGTTCTGGAACACCGAGAACACGAACATGGCCAGCACGCCGATGCACACGAGCGCGCCGAAGGTGTCGCGGGCGATCTGGGCGGTGCGCCAGATGCGGTAGCAGAGCACGCCGTAGAGGACGAGCACGGTGGCTGCGCCGACGAAGCCGAACTGCTCGGCGACCGCGGTGAAGATGAAGTCGGTCTGCTGTTCGGGGACGAAGCCGAGACGGGTCTGGGGTCCCTCGAACAGCCCGTGCCCCGTCACTTCGCCGCTGGCGATGGCCTGTTGGCTCTGGTCGATGTTGTACCGGGCGTCGTTGGTGCGGTCCTCGGGGTTGACGAACGCCGTCAACCGGTCGCGCTGGTACTCCTCGAGGATCGGGGAGTTGAGCGCGCCGACCACACCGATCACCCCGACGACGGTGAGGATCACGATGTAGCGACCGGGCAGGCCGCCCACGAGGAGGACGGCGAGGGTGATGGCGGTGAGGGTGACCACCTGCCCGAGATCGGGCTGGAGCATGATCAACGCCATCGGCAGTCCGGCGACGGCGAGGAGCCCGAAGAGCCGGCGCAGACCGATCTCGCCCCGGAACTCCGACAACAGGAAGGCCAGGACGCCGATCAACGAGAGCTTGGCGAACTCGGCGGGTTGGAGTTGGAACGGGCCGAGGCTGAACCAGGCCTGCGCGCCCTTGGAGCGGGTGCCCAGCGGTGAGACGACGGCGACGAGCATGAGCGTGGTGAGCCCGTAGAACACCCAGGCCCAGTCGTGCAGCTTGCGGTAGTCGACGAGGGCGAACACGGCCATGGTGAGCAGGCCGGCCCCGACGAAGGCGCCCTGACGTACGAGGAACGTGTCGACGTAGTCGGGACCGGGACCGCGGGTGGCGCTCCAGACGGCGATGACGCCGATGAATCCGAGGGCGATGGCGCAGACGAGGATGACGGGGTCGAGGTGCTTGAGGGGGGCTGTGGGGTCGCGTCGGCTGCGGTCGGACGCCCGGCGCGAGACGGAGGAGGGCAACATCGGGCTCAGTCGCCTCCGAACCGGGTCTGGAGGTCGGCGCCGGTGAGGGGTTGACCGGATACGAGCTCGAGGATCTGCCGGGTGACGACCCCGCTGCCCTCACCGCCGAAGCCGGTCTCCTCCATGACCGCGGCGACCGCCCACTGCGGGTCGTAGGCGGGCCCGAACGCGGCGAAGACGGAGGTGTCGGCCCTGAACTTCTGCTGGCCGTTCTCGTAGAACTCGACCTGGGCGGTGCCGGTCTTGCCCACCACGGGGAACGCCTGCTGGTCGAAGCCGGCGAACGTGCCCACGGCGGTGCCACCGCGGGCGGTGGTGACCCCGGCCAGGCCGTCGTAGATGATCTGGCGCACCTCGGGTGACGTGTCGGTGGTGCGAAGGACGACCGGCTCGACGACCCGGACGATGTCGGCCTCGGTGGCCGTCGCCGGGTCCGAGCCCGCCTGGAAGACCCGCCAGACCACGTGGGGCTGGTAGAGGGTGCCGCCGTTGGCCAGCGCGGCGTAGGCGTTGGCCAGCTGGAGCGGGGTGACGACGACGACGTTCTGCCCGATGGCCAGCTGCACGTTGTCGCCGGTGAACCATTCGCCGTAGGGGTAGGCGTCGGGGTACTGCTCGTTCAGCGCCTGCTTGTCGTCGGGCGTGAGCACGTAGCCGCTGGCCTCGCCGGGCAGGTCGATGCCGGTCGGTTCGTCGAAGCCCCACCGACGGGCGGTGTCCTGGATGGCGGTCGTCCCGTCCATCCGTGAGCCGAGGTTGTAGAAGAACGTGTCGACCGAGACGGTGAGGGCGCGGTTGACGTTCACGCTGCCGTACCGGCTGCCTCCGGCGTTGGTGAACCGCTGTCCGCCGACCTCGAAGACGCCGGTGTCGTTGTAGAAGTCGTCCGGCCCGATGATGCCGTTCGTGAGCGCCGCGTCGGCCGTGATCAGCTTGAACGTCGAGCCCGGGGAGTACTGCCCGGAGATGGAGCGGTCGACGAGGGCGCTCACCCCACCGACGTTGCTGAGCTGTTCGTAGCGTTGCTGGCTGATGCCGTTGACGAACTCCGACGGGTCGAAGGTCGGGTAGGTGGCCAGTGCCCGGACGGACCCGTCGCGGGGGTCGACCACCGCGGCGGATCCCGCCGGCGCGTTCCGAGGCAGGTCGGCGCCGCTCTGGGGCTTCCCCCGGAAGAACGCCAGCCGGTCGGCGAGGGCCTGTTCGGCTCGCTGCTGGACGTCCATGTCGACGTTGAGCTGGAGGTCGCTGCCCGGCCGCGGCGGTTGGTAGCTGACGGTGCGGATGGGACGGTTGTTGGCGTCGATCTCGATGACCTCGAGCCCCGGTGTGCCGCGCAGGTCGTCTTCGTAGGTGGCCTCGACGCCGGCCAGGCCGATGTTGGAGTTCGGCTGGTAGGTCTTCTCGATGCCGGTCACGGGATCGACGCCGGGTGTGGCCGTGGCCAAGGACTCGGCGTTGATGCGGCCGACGTAGCCGACGATGTTGCCGCCGACCCCGCCGTAGGGATAGATGCGCACCGACTCACGCTCGACGGCGACCGAGGGGAAGTCGTCGGAGCGCTCGGAGAGGTAGACCATCAGGTCCTCGGGGATGTCGATGGCCACCGGCACCGGTTGGATCTGGTCGTACTGCTGGTCCTGCAGTCGCCGCTCGACGGCGTCGACCTTGGTCGGGATGCCGAATCGGGTGAGGGTCTCGGCCAGTCGGACGACGAAGGCGTCGCGCTCCCCTTCGTCGGTGAGATCGGCCAGGTCGCGCCGGTTGACGGTGATGACGAGCGACGTGCGGTTGTCGACGACCACCCTCCCCTGCAGGTCGAAGATGCGACCCCGTGGGGCTTCGACGGCGACCTCGCGGTAGCGGTTGGCGGCCGCCTCGACCGTGAGGGTGTCCGACGCCATGACCTGCAGGTACCAGAGCCGCGCGAAGAGCGCGACGAAGCAGCCGAGCACGACGAAGCCGAGCACGCTCATCCGCAGGCGGGGCGAGGTGGTGGTCTCCATCAGTGCGCAGGCCGCTCGGGGGCGGGGACGAGGTGGGGGGCGAGGCGGGGCACGGGTGTCGTCAAGGTTCGCAGACCACGGTGTTCAACGCAGCGCGGGGTAGTAGGCGTCGGTGTCGGCGTTGGCCCACCGGCACAGCCGGACGGCGGCCGGACCCAGGATCGCTCCCGAGACGGCGACGACGACGACGATGGTGAGGAGGTGCCAGCTGAGAAATCCCCGCTGACCGAGCAGTGTGCCGATCAGGGCGAACAACACCACCCCGAAGGCGCAACCGCCGGCACTGAGGGCCATGAGCCGCCAGCGGGCGGCTCGCGGGTCGGCGGCGCGGAGCCGACCCACCGCCGCGGCGGTGAGCAGGTAGGTGAGCGCTCCGAGCCCCATGGGCGTGGGGAGCATCAGGTCGAGGGTGAGGCCGGCGAAGAAGCCGACCACGGCGCCGCGTTCGCTGCCCCCGGCGATGCCGGCGGCGACGGCGAGCACGAGGAGCAGGTCGACGACGGCGTCGCCGATGCGCAGGTTGGAGAAGAGGCCGCGTTGGAGCACGACGGCGGACCCGAGGAGCACGGCGTAGCGCAACGTGGAGGTCATGACGGCGAGGGAGAGGTCGGGGTCATCGTCGGGGTCATCGTCGAGGTCATCGTCGTGGTGGTGGTCATGACGGCGGGGTGTAGAGCACGACGCTGGCGAAGGTGAGGTCGTAGACGTCGGCCAGCATGGCGATGTCGAGCGTCTTCTCCTGGGCCCCTTCGTCGCTGCGCACGGCCGTGATGGTGCCGATGGGGATGCCGGGTGGATACGGGCTCCCGGCGAGGCCACTCGTCACGAGGATCTGACCGGGGGCCACCTCGCGGGCGAGGTCGACGGTGCCGGTGAGCTGTCCGGCGCGTCCCGTGCCACGGGCGGTGCCGATGATGGGCGTGCCGACCACGGTGAAGCCGACCTGCATGTCGCCGTCGGTGAGCAGCTGGACCCGCGAGCGGTTCTCGGCGACCTGCACGACGCGACCGATGAGGCCACGGCCGGTGACGACGGGCATGGCCCGGGCGATGCCCGCAGCGCTGCCCTTGTCGAGCTCGAGCGTCGTGTCGAAGTTGGACACCGCGCCGGAGACGACCTTGGCGGGCGCGGTGGGCACGTCGCCGACGAAGGGGATGCCGACCTGGGCGAGCAGTTGCTGGAGCGATTCCTTCGCCACCTCGCCGCTGGTGAGCTGGCCCTCGAGCTCGTCGACCCGGGCCCGGAGGGTGTCGTTCTCGGCGATGATCTGGTCGCTGTTGAAGGCCCCGTCCCAGGCGTCGCCGACCGGCCGGAAGACGTTGGAGGCGACATCGCCGACGGGAGCCAGGAGCGAGAGGGTGGCGGAGCGGACGCGGTCGATGGGCTCGAACCCGCGGAAGTCGAGGGTGAGCAGGGTGACCGTGGTGAGCAACAGGAGAGCCAGCGTGAAGCGGCGTCGACCGCTGCGGCGAGGGAGGGCCACGGTGCGCCCCTGCGTCAGTTGATGGTGGTCGAGAACAGCACGCCCTTGAGAGCGTCGAACTCTTCGAGGGACTGACCCGAGCCGATGGCGACCGCGTACAGGGGGTTGGGCGCGATGATGATGGGCATACCGGTCTCGTGCTCGAGGCGGGCGGCCAGGCCGTTGAGCAGCGCTCCCCCGCCGGCGAGCACGATGCCCTGCTCCATGATGTCGGCGGCCAGCTCGGGTGGGGTCTTGTCGAGGGTGACCTTGACGGCGTCGACGATGGCGCTGACCGGCTCTTCGAGGGCCTCGCGGATCTCCTCGGTGGTGGTGACGATCGTCTTGGGCAGGCCGGTGACGAGGTCGCGACCGCGGATCTCGGCGTGGAGCTCGGTCTCGAGGGGCCAGGCCGACCCGAGGGCGATCTTGACCTCCTCGGAGGTGCGCTCGCCGAGAGCGAGGCTGTATTCCTTCTTGATGTAGTTGATGATGGCGTCGTCCAGCTCGTCGCCGCCGGTGCGCACGGACTGGGAGGTGACGACGCCGCCGAGGGAGATGACGGCCACCTCGGTGGTGCCACCGCCGATGTCGACGATCATGTTGCCGGTCGGTTCCTGGACGGGCAGCCCGGCACCGATGGCGGCGGCCATGGGCTCTTCGATGATGTAGGCGGGCTTGCGGGCGCCGGCGAACTCGGCGGCTTCCTGCACGGCGCGCTGCTCGACCGGGGTGATGCCCGAGGGCACGCAGATGACCATGCGGGGCTTGGACCACTTGCGCTGGTGGACCTTCTGGATGAAGTAGCGCAGCATCTTCTCGCAGATGTCGAAATCGGCGATGACGCCGTCCTTGAGTGGACGGATGGCCTGGATGTGGGCGGGTGTGCGCCCGATCATCCGCTTGGCCTCGGTACCGACGGCGACGGGTCGGCCGTCCTTGGCGTTGACGGCCACGACGGACGGCTCGTTGAGCACGATGCCCTCGCCGCGCACGTAGATCAGGGTGTTGGCGGTGCCGAGGTCGACGGCCATGTCGCGCCCGACCATGTTGGACAGCGAGGATCGAAGTTGTCCGGCCATGTGGGACCTTCCGGGGATGCCGCGACGAGAAGTGGGATCAGGGTAGGCGACGACGCGGCCCGGCGTCAGCCGTGCCATGGACCCTGCCCGCGAGACGAGGCTAGCGGTTCGTAATGAAACTGCAACGAAGCGGCCGGTCTCAGAGCCCGGGGAAGAAGAGCTCGATCTCCCGGACGGCGGACTCGGGCCCGTCGGATCCGTGGATGAGGTTCTCGGTGAAGAGGATCCCGAGGTCGCCCCGGATGGTGCCGGGGGCGGCATCGCGCGGGTTGGTGGCGCCCATCATGGTCCGGACGACCTTCCAGGTGTCCTCCGGGCCCTCGACGACGAGGACCATGGCCGGGCCCCGGGTGATGAAGGCCACGAGGTCGGCGTAGAAGGGCTTGCCGTCGTGCTCGGCGTAGTGCCGGCCAGCGATCTCGGTGTCGATCGTGCGCAGTTCGGCGGCGACGATGGTCAGGGTGCGCCGCTCGAGGCGGGCGATGATCTCCCCGACGAGGCCGCGTTCGACGGCGTCGGGCTTGCAGATGACGAGGGTGCGGTCCATAGGGCCGCTCAACTTAGACGCAGGCCCTCTGCGTGCGGAAGTCGATGGGCGAGCGTCTGTGCGGCACGGCAACGCCCACCAGAACGCTGGCCCGAGAGAGGCGACACCGGTCGCGTCCGTACGGTGCCGGCCGCCGCGGTGCCCGCCACCCGCAGACCCGCGAACACACGCGGCACCCGCCGCCCCACCCACAGACCTGCCAACACAACCCGCACCCGCCGCCACCCACGACCCCACCCACAGACCTGCCAACACAACCCGCACCCGCCGCCACCCACGACCCCACCCACAGACCTGCCGACACAACCCACACCCGCCGCCACCCACGACCCCACCCACAGACCTGCCAACACAACCCGCACCCGCCGCCACCCACGACCCCACCCACAGACCTGCCAACACAACCCGCACCGGGCGCGCAAGCGGACCTCCGAGCACAACCCGGAGAGCAGAGGCCGTTCGCCCGCGGCGTCGCGAACCGGTAGTCGGCGCCGAGCCCGCGCCTCGGACTGCTCAGCTCGTGTCGTCGAAGAGCTCGGCTTCGAGCTGTGGGCCGCTCCCTGATTCGAGAGTCGGCCCAGCTGGGCTGTTGCGTCCGCCTTCGGACCGGGACTCCCCCGGCGGGCGGAGGTCTCGTCGGCCGTCGGGGCCGAGGGGACCCAGCGTGTACCCGTGAAAGGTCTTGAGGTCGTGGTCGTGAGGGCAGAGCGGAGCGAGCTCGTCGAGCGTGGTGTGGTGGGTGGTGGCCCACTCGGCCACATGGTCGATCTCGAGGTTGGCAGTGCGGGTGCAGCCGCGGCGGGCGCATCCGTCGCCGTGGATCCACTGGAGCGCCGTGGTCTGCAGGGCCAGTGGTTGGCGCCCCAGGTGGACCACCGATCGGATGTCGACGCCTTCGGTGAGAATGGCCGCCTTGAAGGCGTCGGTGCCCATCCACTCACGCACGACCGAGACGGGCACCGGGCCGATGCCGGCGACCTCGCAGGTCTCACCCGGCTCGGCGAACCCGCGCTGCGAGCGCGCTGTGGTCGACGCGGACGAGGATCTTGGTGTCGCGTCGAGACCCGGACCCACGCCTCGGACCATCGGGCGCACTCGTACCGCCACTGCCGCCCGTACCGCCGGTACCGCCAGTACCGCCGGTGTCGTCGCGCCCACCGCCACGGATCAGTGCCACCAGCGCGTCGGCGACGTAGGCCTCCGGCGGTTCGACTCGGCCCTCGGCCTTCGCCGCCGAGAACACGGTGTCGGTGCCGGCGGCGAGCGCGGCGAGGATCTCCGCGTGCTCGGCCGGGGGAAGGCGCCACTGCCCGCATCCCGCGCCGGTCTCGTCGTCGATCCAGGTGCGTACCGAGCGCTGGGCGTGGAGCCTGGCGTTGCGGGCCTCGGCGGTCTCGCGGGAGGCGGCCTGGCGCACCTGGCGGGCCTTGGTCTCGAGATCGTGGAGCGGCCGGTGGGCGGCCGCGTCGAGCAGGGACGCTTCCGCCAGGGGATCGGCCTTGCCGGCCGTGGCGACAGCCTTGGCCTGGCGGGGCGAGAGCGTGCCCGCCTTGAACCGCTCGGTCGTGGCCTCGAGCGAGGACATGGCCTCGGCGGTCTCGAGCACGCCGATGGCGTCGCCCACCTTGGTGCCGGCAGTGCGCGCCAGCCACTCGGCCGGGCTCTTGTAGCCCTTGCGCCGCCACAGGTCCCCCTCCGAGACGCGGTGGGCGGCCAAGGCCTTGCCCGCCGCCCCGAGGTTCTCGATGGCCGAGAAGACCTGCACGAGCTCCATGGCGTCGCGCATCATCACCAGTGCCGGATCGAAGCCGGCCAGCAGTGCTTGGACCTCGGCCAGCGCCGACCTCGCTTCGGCCAGACCCTGGGGCCGTACTTCCACCATCGCCATCTCGGACCTCACGAAGGAGCCGGATCGGGGATGCCCACCGCATCTGGTGGGCATCGATGGGGGAAGAAGCCAAGTATGACAGATCGAACAGGTGTACGCAACCCCCGCGAGAAGATCTCTGTGGTCGGGTTCGACGCCGGCGCGGCGAGCCGGGCGACCCGGGGCACCACCTGACGGACGACGGACGACTCGGCCACCGCGAGCCACCGGCGCGGCGCGACCCGCGCCCACGATGAGGAGAGAGACGAAGCAAGGGAGCCCTCAGCCGTCAGCGACGGGCGACCGACCCCGTGCGGCGGGCCCCGACCGGAGAGCCAGGGCCCGCCACCAGAAGAACCGTGTCTGTCCGCCGTCAGTCGACGTCGTCGAGGGCGGCCAGCGCCGTGCGGGCCGCGCCCACGAGGTACAGCGAGCCGGCGACGAGGACGACGTCGTCGTCGGTCGACACGGCCAGCGCCCGCTCGACGGCGGCCGCGGGGTCGGCGACGACCTCGACCAGTACGGGCATCATCCGGGCCACGGCGGCCAGCTCCTCGGCGGGCAGGGCGCGGGGCGAGTCGGGGGTGCAGGCGATCAACAGGTCGGCGCGGCGGGCGTCGAAGGCCTCGAGCATCTCCGAGGGGTCGCGTCCGGAGAGCAGGCCGATCACGAGCACCCGCCGTCCGGGCACGTCGAACTCGGTGGCGAGGGTCTCGGCGGCCGCCATGGCGCCCTGGGGGTTGTGGGCACCGTCGAGGAGCACCAGCGGGGCGCGGCGCATGACTTCGAACCGGCCGGGCGCGGTGACGCCGGCCAGGGCCTGGCGGGCGACGTCGGCGTCGAGCGGTCGGTCGAAGAACCCTTCGACGGCGGCCACCGCGCAGGCCACGTTGTCGGCCTGGTGTCGCCCGTGCAACGGGACGAAGAGATCCTCCAACGTCCCCATGGGGGTGCGCACGCCGACGAGGCGCCCGCCTACCGCGGGGAGGTCCTCGGTCACGTCGAACTCGTGGCCCCGTCGCCAGGCGTCGCGGGGGCCCTCGGCGAGGAAGGCGGCCGCCAGCTCGGGTTCGGTGACGCCGAGCACGAGCCGCGAGTCGGGTTTCACGATGCCGGCCTTCTCGGCGGCGATGCGCTGGCGCCAGTCGCCCGACCCGTCGGTGTGGTCCTTGCCGATGTTGGTGACGACGGCGACGTCGGCGTCGACGACGTTGGTGGCGTCGTAGCGCCCGAGGAGGCCGACCTCGACGACGGCGACGTCGACGGCGATCTCGGCGAACCACGTGAACGCGGCGGCGGTGAGCAGCTCGAAGTAGGACGGCTCGATGCCCGACAGCGGGCCGAGGCGGGCCATCTCGGTGACGAGCGCGGCGAACGCCTCGTCGTCGATGGGTTCACCGTTCCAGACGATGCGCTCGTTCACCTTCTGGAGGTGGGGGCTGGTGTAGGCGCCCACGCTGAGGTTGTGCTCGGCGAGCAGGGCGCTGATCATCCGGGCGGTGGAGCCCTTGCCGTTGGTGCCGGTGAGGTGGATGACCGGGTACGCCGTCTGAGGGTCGCCGAGCACGCCGACGAGGCTGCGCATGGCGTCGAGCGACAGCCCGTGGATCAACCCGGCGGTGGCCTCGTGGTTGACGTGGGTGTCGAGGAAGCGCAGCGCCTCGGGATAGTCCAAGACGGGTGCGGCCGGTCAGCTCGCGGCGCGACGGGGCCGGCTGGTGCGCGGTGTGGCGGCGCGGGGCACGAGGGTGGGGTTGACCTTGTCGCGCACGACGTCGCCGTCGACGACGACCTTCTCGACGTCGTCGCGGCTGGGGAGCTCGTACATGACCCCGAGGAGGACCTCTTCGAGGATGGCCCGCAGGCCACGGGCGCCGGTGCCTCGCAGCAGTGCCTGATCGGCCACGGCGGCGAGCGCGTCGTCGGTGAACTCGAGCTCGACGTCTTCGAACTCGAAGAACTTGCGGTACTGCTTGATGAGCGCGTTGCGGGGCTCGACGAGGATCTCGATGAGCGCTTCCTGGTCGAGGTTCGACACCGCGCCGATGACGGGCAGGCGTCCGATGAACTCGGGGATGAGGCCGAACTTGAGGAGGTCCTCGGGCAGCACGCTGGAGAAGAGCTTGCCGAGGTCGGCCTTGTCGTCGCGCAGCTCGGCGGAGAAGCCGACGCCCTTCTTGCCGATGCGGCTCTCGATGATCGAGTCGATGCCGGCGAAGGCGCCACCGCAGATGAACAAGATGTTGGTGGTGTCGATCTGGATGAACTCCTGGTGGGGGTGCTTGCGGCCCCCCTGGGGCGGGACCGAGGCGGTGGTGCCCTCCAGGATCTTGAGCAGGGCCTGCTGCACGCCCTCGCCCGACACGTCACGGGTGATCGACGGGTTCTCGCTCTTGCGGGCGACCTTGTCGATCTCGTCGATGTAGATGATGCCGGTCTCGGCCTTCTTGACGTCGTAGTCGGCGGCCTGGATCAGCTTCAGCAGGATGTTCTCGACGTCCTCGCCCACGTAGCCGGCCTCGGTGAGGGCGGTGGCGTCGGCGATGGCGAAGGGCACGTTGAGCATGCGGGCCAGGGTCTGGGCCAGCAGCGTCTTCCCGCAGCCCGTGGGGCCGAGCAGCATGATGTTGGACTTGGCCAGCTCCACCTCGTCGTGGTGGGCGGCGTCGAACTGCACGCGCTTGTAGTGGTTGTAGACGGCGACCGACAGGATCTTCTTGGCCGGTTCCTGGCCGACGATGTACTCGTTCAGGAACTCGAAGATCTCACGGGGCTTGGGGAGCTCGTCGAAGCGCAGGTCGCCGGTCTCGGCGAGCTCTTCCTCGATGATCTCGTTGCACAGGTCGATGCACTCGTCGCAGATGTAGACGCCGGGGCCGGCGATGAGCTTCTTGACCTGCTTCTGGGACTTGCCGCAGAACGAGCACTTGAGCAGCTCGCCCCCGTCTCCGAACTTGGCCACCTGGTTCCCCCGGTCTGCGGACGTGTGTGTGGTCGGGCGCTACTGGACTGCGGTGATGGGCCCGGTCACATCGGCGAGCTGACGGTCGGAGATGACCTCGTCGATGATGCCGTACTCCTTGGACTCCTCCGCCGACATTACAAAGTCGCGGTCGGTGTCGCGGTGGACCTTCTCCTCGGTCTGGCCGGTGTGGCGGGCCAGGAGCTGCTCGAGGAGGGTGCGCATGCGCAGGATTTCCTTGGCCGCGAGCTCGATGTCGGTGGCCTGGCCCTGGGCGCCGGCGTAGGGCTGGTGGATGAGCACACGGGCGTGCGGGAGGGCGAGGCGCTTGCCCTTGGTGCCGGCCGCGAGCAGCACGGCCGCGGCCGAGGCGGCCTGCCCGAAGCAGATGGTGGCGATGTCGGGCTTGACGAAGCTCATCGTGTCGTAGATGGCGAACAGCGCGGTGATGTCGCCGCCCGGGCTGTTGATGTAGATGCTGATGTCGCGGTCGGGGTTCTCCGACTCGAGGTGCAGCAGCTGGGCGCAGATGAGGTTGGCGACGGTGTCGTCGATGGGGGTGCCCAGGAAGATGATGTTCTCCTTGAGCAACCGCGAGTACAGGTCGGCCTGGATGGTCTGGCCGCGGCTGGTCTCGTAGAGCACCGCCGGGTTGGGGATGTAGTTCGAGGCCCGGAGGTGGTCGGCGCCTGCGCCGTTGGAGATGGTCACTCGGAGTTCCCTTCCTTGGCCGACGCCTCGGGGGTGTCGGTGTCGCTGGGCGTGTCGTCGTCGACGCTATCGGGGGTGCCGTCGGCCGCCTCGGGCTCGGCGTCGGTGTCCGTGTCGGGCTCGGGCCGTTCGACGATCTCGAGTTGGGCCCGGTCGATGGGGTCGCCGTCCTCGCTGACGATGGTGACGGTCTCGACGAGCCAGTCGAGGGCCTTGCGCTTGGCGATGTCGGCACGCACGGCCGGGCCCTGTCCGCCTTCGGCGATGCGGGCGCGCACGTCGTCGACGTCGGTGCCGACGCGCTCGGCGACGGCGGCGTACTCGGCCTCGAGGTCATCGTCGTCGGCGTCGAGTTCTTCGGCGAGTGCCACGGCCCGCAGGGCGAGATCGACCTTGGCCGCGGTGGCGGCGGTCTCGCGCAGATCGGCGACGAACGACTCCTGGTCGGTGCCCGACATCTCGATCCACTGCTCGAGGGTCATGCCCTGAGCCTCGAGGCGCATGGCCATGTCCTGGAGCCGTTCCTGCATCTCGGCGCCGATGAGGGGGTCGGGCAGCTCTTCCTCGATGAGCTCGGCGAGGGCCTGGCCGATGCCCTCGCGCAGCGCCATGGCTGACTGGGCCCGCTTGACGTCGGTCATGCGGTTGACGAGATCGTCTCGCCATTCGACGAGGGTCTCGAAGTCGGAGGCCTCACGGGCGAAGGCGTCGTCGAGGTCGGGGAGGACCTTGGCCTTCACCTCGGTGACGGTGACGTCGAAGTGCAGTTCGGCATCCTCGTCGTTGGGGTGGGCGGCGTCGAAGGAGAGCTCGGCGCCGGCTTCGGCCGCCTCGAGCGCCTCGTCGAGCTCGGGGACGATGCCGGCCGAGCCGACCTCGTAGAGGTAGGCGCTGGCCACGAGGCCCTCGAGGAGCTCGCCGTCCTGGCTGCCCTCGATGTCGACGGTGACGAAGTCGCCGGTGGCGGCGGGCCGCTCGACGACCTCGAGCTCGGCGTACTGGCCGCGGATGCGCTCGATCTGTTCGTCGATCTCGTCGTCCTTGGCCACCGGGGCGGGGATGGTGACGACCAGACCCCGGTAGCCGGGGACCTCGACGGTGGGGCGCACCTCGACGACGGCGTCGAAGAGGACGGGGCCCGATTCCTCGCCGGAGGTGACGTCGAACTCGGGGGCGGCGATGACGTCGACCTCGTGGGTGCGCACCGCCTCGAGGTAGTAGTCGGGCAGGGCGTCGTTGAGGGCCTGGACCCGCCCGGCGGTGAGGCCGATGCGGGCTTCGAGCAGTCGCCGGGGGGCCTTGCCGGGTCGGAACCCGGGGATGCGCACCTCCTTGGCGATCTTGCGGAAGGCGGCGTTGACGGCCGTCTCGAACTCGTCCTCGTCGACCTCGATCGAGAGCTTGACCTTGTTGCCCTCGAGGGGCTCGACAGTTGCGTTCACAGTCCGGCGAGTGTACCGGTGGTCGAAGGCCCCTCCGACCGGTGTCCCGCAGGCCTCCGGCCCCAGCCCGAGGCCCGTCCGCCGATCTCGGGTTCAGTACGGGCGGCGGTGTGCCGATCACCCGGGAGGTACCTCTTCTCCCGGAGTCGTCGATGTCTGTGGTGTCAGCCCCTGCCCTGCCGGATCCCTCGTCGGGCGGCCGCCCACGGTCGCGCCGCCGGTCGATGCGCCGACGTACCCGTCTGGGCGTGATGGGGATGGTGGCGGTGATCGCCCTCGTCGGGGCCGCGTGCTACCAGCTCGACGAGAACAACCGGGCCAACCCGGTGTACGGGGCGAGCAACGGCCTGCTCGGCTCGGAGCGGCTCGTCGAGATCTCACCGGGTTGTTCGGTCTACTGGGAGATGGCGCAGTCGATGCGTGCGATGCTGGCGGCGGCCGCCGATGCGGGCGTCACGATCACCCCGTCGAGCTGCTATCGCGACTACGCCGGCCAGGTGGCGGCACGGCAGTCGTGGTGCGCACGGGGGGCGTGTCACATGGCGGCGGTGCCGGGCACGTCGAACCACGGCTGGGGCAAGGCCGTCGACTTCCGTGAGGGCTCGCGGTCGATGACCTATGCCAGCCCGGGCTACGCGTGGATGGTGGCCAACGCCGGGATCTTCGGGTGGATTCAGCCCAAGGGCATGAAGCAGGGCGGGCCCGTGCCGGAACCGTGGCACTGGGAGTGGATCGGCGACGGTGGGCGGATGTTCCCCGGCGAGTACTTCGGGATCGGCAACGCGCTGCCGCTGACGGGCAGTCCGATCGGCAACTTCGAGGGCACGTCGACCAGCCCCGGGACGATGCGCCTCGGCGGATGGACGTTCGATCCGGATCGCCAGGACCCCATCGACGTGCACGTCTACATCAACGGGATGTGGGGCGGATCGCACGTGGCCAACGCGTCGAGGCCCGACGTCGCCGCGGCCTACCCGGCGTACTCGTCGAAGCCCCACGGGTTCGACATCACGATCGCCTGGGGCCCCGGCACGCACCAGGTGTGCGTCTACCCCATCGACATGACGGCTCCGGGCACCAACGTGCTGTTGAGCTGTCGCACGGTCGAGGTGCCGCCCGGGTCCGGTTCGGCTGCCGCGGAGGACGAGCCGACACCGACCACGTCGACGACATCGACGTCCACGACGGTCCCTCCGACGACCACGACCACGACCACGACGACGGCGACTTCGACGGCTCGACGCTGCCCTGATCGAGGCCCACAGCGGCTGACCTTCCGGCGCAGTCGCACGCCGGAGTGACGGCGGATGCCTGAACGGCGAAGCGACTGTGGCGCGAACTCAGACGGTGAAGCGCAGCGTAACGGCCGGAACAATGGCTGACGCAACCCGCGGCGAGCAGTCGTTGCCGTTCCCAGGGCCCGCTGGTGAACGTCGACCTGAGTTGCAAGGCAGCGTGACGTCTCGAGGTCACTTGTGCCGGAGGACGACGGTCTCGCTGCGCACGCGAGCCCGAGTTCCGAAGCGCGACCTGTCGAATCGGGCCGTGCACGCGATGATGACGTTCCCGGGTGAACGTCCAGTTGCCCGTGGCTGTCGATGCTCGCTCTGAAGACGCCCCGGAGGCGATGATGCGTGACGCCCGCCAGTTGCGAATGACGCCCCGTTGGAACCATCGACGACGGGCAGAACGACTGGCCGCAATCGGCGAGCCGACGGGGCTGGCCGCGGCGACCGGGCTGGTGAAGCTGTCGATGACAGGCACAGCCCACAGCGCTCCGGCGCCGGCCACGGCTCCCTTCAGCACCGCTCGGCGGGAAGGTCCACGCTCCTGCCTCGTCACGGGAGCTTCATCCACTGGCACTTCTCCATCCCACTTCCGGAGCAGCGGGCGGAACGCCCACCGCCGATGATCAAATCCAACAGGCGGAAGGATATTCGCCGCCGGAGGAGAAGTGGTGGACGCCCACGGCGACGCGGTCGGCCCCGCTCCCGTCGAACAGGTCACCGGCGGGGCACCGACTCGCCGCTGGCGCCGGCGTACTCGTCCTAGCCTTCGGCAGTGTCCGATTCCCCCGACGCGCCCGATCTGAGCGTGATCCTCCCGTGTCGCAACGGGGCGTCGTTCCTCGCCGAACAGCTCGAGTCGCTCGTCGCCCAGGAGGAGCCCGGGGCCTGGGAGCTGATCGTGGTCGACAACGGGTCGACCGACGCATCGGCGCAGATCGCGGCGAGCTTCGCCGATCGCCTTCCCCTCACGGTCGTCTCCGCTCCGGAGCGGGCGAACGTGGCCTATGCCCGCAACACCGGGGCCCGGCTGGCGCATGCCGACCGGCTGGCCTTCGTGGATGCCGATGACCGGCTGTGCCCGCGATGGGTCCGCGCCATCTCCGATGCACTCGACGAACACGCCCTGGTTGCCGGCGTCCAGTCTCCCGACAGCTCGACATCCACTCCCGCAGCCGCAGCCGCCACAGGAGGCGAGGCCCCGAACTTCACACCGCAGGCCCGAGACTCGTTCCTGCCGTACGCCCAGGGCAACACGGTGGGCATTCAACGGCGGTGGTTCGACAGGGTGGGTGGATTCGACGAGGAGTGCGCCCGCCTGATGGTCGAAGACGTGGACTTCTCTTGGAGGGTCATGCTGGCCGGCGGCGATTTCGCCTTTGCGCCAGCGAGCGCTCGTCCACTACCGGTCGCGGAGCGACCTCGGGTCCGCGTTCCGTCAGCAGTACCGCGTGGGTCGCGGCCAGGCGTTCCTCTTCGCACGGTTCCAGGACGCGGGCATGATCAGGTCCGGGGCCGGTGAGGTGCTCTCGCGCTGGGCGGCGATCGTGTTCGCGCTTCCGGCCGCTGCGGTCTCGGCGCGAGTGCGGGGACGCTGGGCAGGCACATTCGCCCGACGCCTGGGACGGGCGGTGGGCTCGCTCCAGTTCCGGGTGGTCTATCTGTGAGCTCCTCCGAGAGCTCGCGATGGTGGGCCGATCCGTTCCTTCCGTTCCGTCGCCGCACAAGTATGCGAACATCGCCGCCGATGCGTCGAACATCGTTCTGGCCGGCCCCGCTCGACGATCCGAACCACTGGCGCGACTCCGCACCGGCCCTCGACCTCCCTCGAGCAGCGGTGCGGGAGGTGCTCCTCATCGCATCGACGGAGCGAAGTGGAAGCAGCCTCCTCGGTTCACTGCTCACGAGCACCGGTGCGACAGGCGCGCCACTTCGAGTACTTCGACGAGGCCCTCATGCGAGCCTACGAACGGCGCACAGGGCACCCGCGTCCCGTGCCGCGAGCTCGCGTCAGGCGCGTGGCCCGTCGCGTCGCGGGAAGGACGTCTTGGGAGTACTCCACCGAAGTGAGCACTGCTGAGCTGGAGCGATACCTCCGGTACCTCTTCGACACCCGGACGACACCCAACGGGGTCTGGGCGCTGAAGGCCCACTGGCGTCAGTTCGCCGATGTCTTCCTCCGCGCCGGGTTGGAGACCTCTTGCTTCGGTGCACCAACCCGTTTCGTCCACTTGGTCCGGGAGGACGAGATCGCGGCAGGCATGCTCACTCGCCCGGGCCCACCAGACAGGGTTCTGGAGAACGACGCACATTCTCCGCTCCGAGCCTCCGGTACCGGTCTATGAGGAGTGGTTGATCGCCGACGCGCTCCGATCGGTTCGCGCCCAGAATCACCAATGGCGACAGTACTTCTCGGCGCATGGGATCACCCCGCTGGTCGTGACCTACGAGGGGTTGTGCGCAGATGCGACTGGAGAGGTCGACCGGGTGTTGGATCGTCTGGGCGAACGGCGGGCGAATCCCGTGTCGACGCACCTCGAGCGACAGGCTGATGACCTCTCTGCGATGTGGATCGAACGCTTTCGCACCGAGCGCCCCGACCTCGCATGCCCGACGGCGGGTCAGTCGGCGGGTGACTGATCAGCATCTTCCGGCACCGACACCCCGAGGTCGCGCAGCTCGTCGGCGAAGCGCTGGATGAACCGTTCGGGCGACCACTCCGTCTCGGCAACGAGCCGGGCCGCCGCTCCCAGCCGTTGCGCTTCGTCGCGGTCTTCCACGAGCCGTGCCAGCGCCGCGGCCAAGGCATCCGGTCGGGCCGGTGGTACGAGGAACCCGGTGACACCGTGCTCGACGTAGTCGCGTGTGCCGTTCACGTCGGTGGCCACGACGGCCTGGCCCATGGCCATGGCGTCCATCAGGACCAGTGGGCCGGCGGGGAGCTCGGTGTCCTCGAGGGCGGCCACGACCGCGGCGGCGTCGGCGGCGAGGCGCCGGCCGTCCTCTGGTGAGAGATGGGGCAGGACCTGGACTTGGGGTGGGCAGGACGAGGCGTCGATGGCCCCGGTGGCCAGGATCGCCGGAAGGCCCGCCATCTCGAGGGCGGCCAGGACCGTCGGCCAGTCCCGGTGGGCGTAGCCGGCGGAGTACACGTAGTCGCCGCCCCGGGGCGCCGCAGGAAGCGGGCGGACGATGTAGGGCAGGAACCGGATGCGCTCTGGTCGGATCCCCGCCCTGCGTTGGAGGGGAGTTCGATCACCGCGACGGATGACGAGGATGCGATGGAAGAGCCGCCAAGTTGGCAGTGTCCATCGATCCGGACGCTCGTCGGTCGGGAGCAGGGGGTCGAAGAGGAGCAGCCTGGTGCCCGGGCTGATGAGCCGGAGAACCGGGGCGGCCACCATCGCCTCCAAGCCGGCGTGGGCGACGACCACGGCCTGACGGCCACGTCCGGCCCAGGCGACCTCGAGGCCGGACCGGAGGTGCGCGAGGCGGTGTCGCCAACCCGTGAGCCCGAAATCGGAACGACGTGATCGCGCTTCGAGCCAACCCGGCAACGCCGACGGAAGCGGCGGACGATCGAAGGCCGTGGCCGACAGGAGCACCGGTCCCTTGCGGTCGCGGCGGGCGCGACCGCTCCAAGGTCTGCCTCTCCGGGAGGAGGCGATCGGTCGCCCCGGATCATCGTTCGCGGTATCCGCCTCTGCACCTCCGATCCGTGTCACTCTCCGCATGGTGCCTCAACTGTCGCGTCTCCGCTGCGCTACTCCGGTGAACCCGGCCACGGAATGAGTCATTCGGTCCCTTGCTATCTCACGCTCCGTGGTGGAATAGTGTGCGTGAAGGAACCGGTGACGAGACGTCGGCGGTGAGGCAGGAATCGGGTTCGAGATGGCACTAGTCGCAGCGACAACGAACGAGAGGGTGGCCCCAGAGAGCCGGCTTTCGCGGGTGGCTGCACTCGGCGTGAAGCGGACGCTCGATGTCGTCGCCGCCGTCCTCGCTCTGGTCGTGCTCCTGCCGGTGTTCCTCGTCGTCGCAGCGGCCATCGCCGTGGTCGACGGGCGGCCGATCTTCTACTCCCAGACGCGGGTGGGCCGCCACGGCAAGCACTTCACGATGTACAAGTTCCGCACCATGACGCCGCGACGCCGAGGCCCAGGCGGGCGGCCGTCGAGACGCCAACGAGCGAACCGGTCCGCTGTTCAAGCTGGCCGACGACCCACGCACCACCCGCACGGGCAAGGTCCTGCGGCGCACCAGCCTCGACGAGCTGCCCCAGTTCTTCAACGTCCTTCGGGGCGACATGAGCGTCGGTGGGCCCCCGCCCGGCGCTGCCCTCGGAGGCCGCGCAGTTCCCGCCGGAGCTGCGCCGCCGCGAGGAGATGCCCCAGGGCCTCACCGGGCTGTGGCAGCTCGACGGCCGCACCGACGCCGACTTCGGCAAGTACACCGAACTCGACCTGCGCTACGTCGACGAGTGGAGCCTCGGCCTCGACCTGGATCTCGTCTTGCGCACGCCCGGTCGTCGTGCTGCGTCATGCCTGGGCGTTCCCGTGCCATCGGCGAGCAGAGCGCCCAGCGGCCGAGCCGTCCTCGAGCTCGGAGACGGGGCCGGCGACGTCACGATCGACCTGCCGAGGGCGCTGAGGACACGTCCGATGTCGCCATCGACCTGCGCGACCCTGCGGTCGACGTGATCGACCTCCGCGAAGACGCCGACGATCTGGTCCCGGCACCGGGTCCGTCGAGCGATCCGGCACGGGTGAGCGCCGAATCGGCGCCATCCAGCCCGTAGGCTCGGGCCCGTTGTGACGACCGAGACGACGCCCCCAGACCCCTGCTCACCATCAAGCCGCGGCGGGCCTGGCTGCCCAGCGAGCCCCCGGGAGCTGTGGGCGTTCCGCGAGCTGACGGTGCGCTTCGCCGCACGCGACATCACCCTGCGCTACCGCCAGACGGCTCTCGGGGCGATCTGGGTGATCCTGGTGCCGCTGCTCGGCCGCGGGCATCCTGACCTTCGTGTTCGGCGGGGTGGCCGACCTGCCCAGCCCGCGCCGGACGTCCCCTACTTCGTCTTCACCCTGGCCGGCATGGTGGCGTGGACGACGTTCAGCCAGGTGACGAACCGGTCCAGCGCCTCGCTGGTCGGCAACGCCAGTCTCGTCGGCAAGGTGTACTTCCCCCGGTTGCTGCTGCCGATCTCCACCGTGCTGTCGACCATGGTCGACGCCGCTGTGTCGCTGGCGCTGCTCATCGTGCTGCTGCTGCATCAGCGGGGTGCGGCCCGGGCTCGGCGTCATCACGTTCCCGCTCTGGTTCCTGATGGTCGTGGCCCTCGCGCCTGGGCATCGGCCTGGCCGCCGGGGCGCTGATGGTGCGCTACCGCGACATCGGCTACATCCTGCCGGTCGGCATGCAGTTCCTGCTCTTCGCCAGCCCGGTGGCCTACACGCTGGCCGACGTGCCGGCCGAGCGCCCAGTGCTGATCGAGCTGAACCCGCTGACCGGGCTGCTCGAGGGGATGCGCTGGTCGCTCATCGGCACCCCGAGCGCCGTCGGCCTGGCTGGCCGCCTACGCCGTCGGTGTGTCGGCCGTCGTCGCTGGTCATCGGCACGATGATCTTCAGCCGCATGGAGCGGGAGTTCGCCGATGTCATCTGACGTCGCCATCCGAGTGGAGGGCCTGGGCAAGGCCTACACGATCCGCCATCAGCAGAGCGACCACGTCACCCTGGCCCAGGTGGCCCTGGAGCGGGCCAAGCACCCGTTCCAGCGCAACGAGCGCGAGCAGTTCTGGGCGCTGCAGGACGTGAGCTTCGAGGTGAAGCAGGGCGAGGTGCTCGGCGTGATCGGCCGCAACGGCGCCGGCAAGAGCACGCTGCTGAAGCTGCTCACTCGGATCACCGGCCCGACCGACCGGGCGCATCGACCTGTGGGGCCGGGTCGGCTCGCTGCTGGAGGTCGGCACCGGCTTCCACCCCGAGCTCACCGGCCGGGAGAACATCTACCTGAACGGGTCGATCCTGGGCATGAGCCGCAAGGAGATCGACCGCCAGTTCGACGCCATCGTCGACTTCGCCGGCGTCGAGAAGTTCCTCGACACCCCGGTGAAGCGCTACTCGAGCGGCATGTACGTCCGCCTCGCCTTCGCGGTGGCCGCGCACCTGGAGACCGAGATCCTGCTCGTCGACGAGGTGCTGGCCGTCGGCGACCAGGAGTTCCAGAAGAAGTGCCTCGGCAAGATGCACGACGTCGCCGTTGACGGCCGGACCGTCCTGTTCGTCAGCCACCAGATCGCCTCCATCACCCAGCTCTGCGATCGGGCGCTGCTCCTGGACAGCGGCGGTGTGGCCTTCGAGGGAGCGGTCCCCGAGGCCGTGGAGCGGTACAACGACTCGTTCCGGGCCGCCCCGGTCACGGTCACCCACCGAGCGCGCGGGCCCCTGCGCATCGACGACGTCGCCATCGACCCGGGCCCACTGGAAGCACAAGCTCCCCGGGAGTTCCGCTTCTCGGTCGTACCGGTCGGGGAGTTCCACGCCCCGTACTACGTCTCCGCCCACGTCGTCGACTCGCAGGGAACAGTGATCGCGCAGTGCGACTCCCGACTCGTCGGACTCTGGCTCGACCCTGCCACGACGCAGTCCGTCACGTTGCGCATGACTCGACCGTGGCTGCTCCCGGGGGACTACCGCGTCGACCTCTTCGCGTGCAGCGCCGGCGTCCTCGACTCGCTGGAGGGTGCGGGGCACTTCAGCATCGGCCCCTCGATCCCCTACCCCGGCGCCGGCACCGACGAGGCCCTCGAACACTCCACCGTGCTCCCGGAGTTCGACTACCGAGCCGACGAAGGACTCATGTCCGCTGCACCCTCCACGGCGAGGACCCGGGGGTGAGCGGCGCGCCACGCCCGGCCGTACCCGAACCTCGGGACCCCGCCGCGGACTGACCCCGGGTGGGCTCCGTGGTCGAAGGGTCCCCAGGGACGCAGGACGGTGGCGGAAGGCGGACCGACAGCCACCCGACGACGCCACCCCCGCTCCCGGTCCTCTACTGGTTCCCCGCTCCCTACAGTCGCGGCCCCGGTCGCCAGGCACAGCTGACCGCCGAGCTCTCGCGTCGCCGGCGCGTCCTGTACCTCGCCGAGGTGGGCGCGCCCACCGGCACTCGGAGCGGGATCACGGTCAGCGACGGGCTGGGCGAGGTGACGGTCCTCACGCTCCGGGTCGGCCGGCACCTGTCCCGATTGGATCGACGGGCACCGTTGCTGGCCGGGCTGATGCGCGGGGCCCTCGTGCGACGCTGCCTGAGGGATCTGAGGGTCGGCCGACACATCCTCGTGCTCGGCGTCCCCGCCCGCTGGCTCATCGTCCCGGCGGGGTCGGCTCCGGTGGCCCTGGACTACCAGGACCCGACGTTCGAGGACCATCCGGCGCACGCCCGCACCCTGGAACGGGTGTGTCGGCGGGCCTGTCTCGTCACCGCCACCGCAGCCAGCCTGGAGGAGGACGCCTCGGGTTTCGGGGCCCGGGTGGCTCGCCTCCCCAACGCCGTCGAGGCCCGCCTCGTGGAGGACGGGGCCGCGGCCCCTCGTGAGCAGACCCGCCCACGTGTCGGCTACCTCGGAACGGTGGACAGCCGGTTCGACGTCGGCCTGCTTGCCGGCCTCGCGGCCTCGGCCCCCGATCTCGACTTCGTCCTCGCCGGGAGGGTCAACGCGGAGCGACGCGACGAACTCGACGCGGCCGCCGGCGGACACCGCAACATCGAGGTGCTGGGACCTCTGTCGGCAACGGAAGGGGAGGCCTTCCTCGACCAGCTCGACGTGGGATTGGTGCCGTTCGCCGAGAATCGCGTCGGCGACGCGATCAACGCCACGAAGTACTACCACTACGCCGCGCACGGGTTGCCGATCGTCTCGAGCGACACGAGAGAAGCTCGAGGCCTGTCTGCCGCACGTAGCGGTCGCCTCCGGCTGCGATGCGACCCTGAGCGCGATCAGGAGCGCCCTCGAGCGGCCAGGACGTCGCGACGGCCCAGCGTCACTTCGCGGCGGAGAACACATGGGCGATCCGAGCCGAGCGTTGGCACGAGTTGCTCAGCACGTACTGTGACGACGGATGCCACTCGTGACACCGGTGGGTGATCCTCGTTCGACTGCCGACGCCACCATGGGGGCCACACGGACGGGCCCGACCGCGTCCCTCGGCGTGGTGATCGTCACCTACGAGCGCCCATGGCACCCCCAGCGGTGCCTTCGAGCGCTGGAGAGCGCGCTCCGACGGTCGACGAGGTCGTCGTCGACGGAGCCGCGGGCGGGGCCACCGAGTCGATCTGCCAGGCCCACGGTGCGACCTACCTGACCAACCCGAACGGGTACGGGCACATGACCGAGCGCCGCAACCTCGGCTGGCGACGCTGCTCGACTGAGATCGTGACCTTTCTCGACGACGATGCGTTCGTGACGCAGGGGTGGGTCGAGGCCACCCCCGAGCCGTTCGCCGACCCCGGAGTCGGCGGCGTCGGGGGCAGGGCGATCCAGAACGCCGACCAGGAGCCGGTCGGCACCGCCGCCGAGGTCGGGCGCGTGGGTCTCGACAGCCCCGCCGTGGCGGGGGCGACGCGGTGAGCAGCGGGTGGGCGAAGCGTCGCCTCGACCGCGCCGCGCATTGGGCGAGCACGCTCAACTTCCTCGTCGGGGGCTTCGGTTGGGCCGACGGCGGCACCCTTGCCCTCGCCGGGCGCTCGACGACTCGTCTCCGACGGGTGACCCCCATCAGCGGACCGACCATGTGGGCGCGTGTCGGACGTGGTGAGTCCGACCTGACCGCGATGCTCCACATCTGGAAGAACGAGTGCTACGCCATCCCGGAGGTCCGTGAGCCGCGCTGGATCATCGACGCCGGGGCCAACGCCGGCTACGCGACGCGGTGGTTCGCCGAGCGGTATCCGATGGCCACGGTGGTCGCTGTCGAGCCCGACCCGGGGAACGTCGCCGTGCTACGCCGGAACGTCGCCCACCTCGACAACGTCATCGTCGTCGAAGCTGCGTTGACCGCAACCGAGGGGTCAGCGGCACTCATCGACGTGGACGAGGGGCCTTGGGCACTTCGGGTGGGTGAGGCTGGGGCGGGGATCGGCCGGGCCATCGGTGAGGTGCGCTGTGTCACCATCGAATCGCTGCTGGAGGAACACGGCATCGACCGGGTCGGGCTCCTCAAGATCGACATCGAGGGCGGTGAACTGGAGGTGTACCAGGCCGCGTCGGCGTGGATCGACCACGTCGACGCCATCGTCACCGAGCTCCACGACCGGTTCCGCCCGGGCTGCACGCGGGCCTTCATCGAAGCGACCAACGGCTTCGCCCGGGACGCCTCCCGTGGCGAGAACACGATCGCGCTGCGATCCCCGGAGTGACCGGCGCCGGCCGTCAGATCTTCTCGATGGACGCGACGGCGGGGCACACGTCCACGCTGGCGACGTCGCGGCGGCGGGTGCGCGGTGCGACGCGATCGGGCTCCCAGCTGAACGTGGGATCCGTGGCCCGCCGCAATGTCGACGACAGACGATCTTCGCGGTGGGTATCGCTCGACGAGACTGCCCGTCTCGCGAAACCTCCTCTGATAGGCATAGGCGTGACCGAGGTTGATGTGCGAACCCCAGCACTCCGCCGAATCACTGTCTCCAACCCATCCACGGCCATCGACCCGACTTGCGTCCCGTCATTCCTGATGCCGTGCATCCTCAACTCATCGCCGGCGACCCTCCCGGCGTTCGCACGGTGATGGCACGACTCGCCGAGGCCGCAGGCAACTCGCTCTCCTTCCATCTCTCCCGGATCCGTTCGAGGCTTCACCGATGACAACACCGTCAGGCAACTCCGGCTCGAGGGATGGAGGTGTCGATCCCGCCTCCGTGTCGGTTGTGATCGCCACCTACCGACGTCCTGATGTCCTGCGCACCTGCCTCGAGCACATCATGGAGCAGTCGACGCCACCGGGTGAGGTGTTGGTCGTCGATGCGTCCCCCGACGAGAAGAGCGAGGCGTCGTCGCCAGTCCCCTCGTACGTTATGCACGCAACGACGAAGGCATGGGCACGCTTCCACGATCGCGCCAGATCGGCGTCACCGAGACCAAAGGCGACGTCATCGCCTTCCTCGACGACGATGCTTTCGCCGACCCGAACTGGCTGGTCGAGTTGGCCGATAGCTATGAGGCTGGCGTGGGCGGCGTCGGCGGCCAGGCACGCAACGACCAGCCGGGAGAAGACACCGAAGGCGTTGGCCAGATCGGTCGCTTCTTCGCGGACGGAAACCTCACCGGGTTCTTTGCGGCTGACCCCGGAGAAGTCGTCGACGTCGACCACCTCATCGGCTGCAACATGTCGTTTCGGCGCGTCTCCCTCGAGGAGTGCGGTGGCATCCCTGCCTGGCCCGCGGGGGTGTCGGCGCTACGTGAGGACCTCTTCGTCTCGCTCCGGGTCAGAGACGCTGGTTGGCGGTTGGTCTTCAATCCCCGTGCCGGGGTGCGTCACATCGGGGCACCCCAAGCGCGAGGACGGAGATTCGACCTGAGATACGACTTCAACGGCAATCGGAACCACGTTTTCGTCCTGGTCGCCCACTTTGGTCCTCGCTCCCCGATCGTCTGGCGATTCGCCGCGTCACTTCTCCCGAGCGCACACGCTCGGCGGCGGGTGCCGCCGCTCGTCTCTCACTGGCCTTGCTCAGTTCAGCGGTGGGGATGTGGCGGGGCCTCCGCTACCGAGCCGCTTCGCGAAGATGAGTCTTCTGACTTGTGGATACACCAGTATCCGGGGTGGTTCGGGGTGCTTCACATCGCAACGGAGCAAAACGATGGGCGCCAGGTGTCCAGAAGGCCACCACCGCCTACATCGGACCAGGTTCGCCGTGGGACCTGCTTGACATCGCCACAAGAGCTTGGCAGATCGAGTTCGCCACCGACCAACCGCAATCGTGACTCGGCGACCTGACCCGTCAGCGGGCCGACCAATGGACCAGGATCCAACAAGCACCCCCAATGACAGCTGGACCACCCGTCAAGTTCGCATCAACCTTGCCGACCGCTCTTCTCGATGAACGCGACTCCAGGGCGCACGTCCACCCTGGCGACGTCGCGGCGCGGGGTACGCGGTGCCACGCGATCGAGCTCCCAGCTGAACGTGGGATCCGTGGCCTGCACGCTGTCGATGAGCGCCCGAAGGAAACCGACCGCCGAGTCCTCCGGGGCCGGGACCCCGCCGCCGTAGTCGCCCCAGTAGGACGTGTGAAGGTCCTCAATCACATAGAGAGCGCCGGAGGGCATCCTCGGGAACAGGTGGTCAAAGCTCACCACGACGTGCCCGGCTAGGTGGGATCCGTCATCGATGACCACGTCGGGGGGACCGCCGAGGACCTCCAGCGCACGATCGAGATCCCGGGAGTCGGACTGGTCTCCCTGGACGAAGCGCACCCGCGGGCCGAGGTCCACGTCCTTGTCGTGGAGGTCGAGCCCCACGATGGTCGAGCGGGGGAGGTAGTCCCGCCAGACCTGCAACGATCCCCCGGGCGTGGCGGGCTCATAGCCCCCCACCCCGATCTCGAGCACCCGGTTCGGCCGCCATCGGCGGGCCCGGAGATGGCTCACGTAGCCTGGGACGTAGCCGTGGTCGAGCTTGTCGGTGCCCCCGTAGATCCGGACCATCGGCGCCAACGGGAGGACGAGGCCCAGCCGCAGGCTCTTGGCCGCCTCCGAGATCCGGTACTTGAGGAGATCCACCCTTGACATGCGCCGACGGTAGCTGGCGACAGGGCCGGTCCGATGGGGCGACCGACCGGTCGAGGGGTGGTCACAGCGGCCTGCAACGCCACCGGTAGCCTCGCCGATGCACGGGTGCGCCGTCTCGGTCGTCCTGCCCACCTACCGACCGGACCAGACGCTCCGAGAGGCGCTCATGTCGGTGATCGACCAGTCGCTCGACGACTGGGAGCTCATCGTCGTCGACGACGGCTCCGACACCGACCTCTCGTGGATCCCCATGCTCGACCCCCGGATCCGACTCCTCCAGAGCGGTCACGCAGGTGTCTCGGTCGCCCGGAACCTCGGCATCGACGTCGCCAACGGCGAATTCGTCGCCTTCCTCGACCAGGACGATCGCTGGCGTCCGACGAAACTCGAGCGCCAGGTCCAACAGACTCCAGGTGAGGCGCTGTTCAGCTACACGGCCTTCGACCTGATCGACGCCGAGGGCACCGTCACGGGTCCGGGCTACGGACGGGAGGTCGGCTACCTCGACATGCTGGCCGGTGAGTTGGGCGTGCTGCAGAGCACGACGATGGTCCGCCGTTCCGCCTTGGCGTCGGTCGGCGGCTACGACCCGACGTACCGGATGCAACAGGACCTCGACCTCGCGCTGCGCCTCATGCGCTTGGGACCGTCCAGCTTCGTCGCGTCGACCGAGGTCGACTATCGGCTCCACGGGGCGAACGCCAGCCGGGACTACTGGCTTGCGAGCCAGGAGCACCTCCTGCTGCTCGAGCTGCACCGGGTCGAGGCCCGAGCGGCGGGGGACCACCGGGCGGCCCAGGCGGCGCGGGTCGGGGCGAGAAGGGTGCGCTCCACGTACGCTCACCAGGCGATCGACGCCGCACGCCGCTCCTGGAACTCCCGGGAGCGCGGCGAGGTGCCGGTCGCGCTGTACCGCTCGCTCAGGCTCGCCCCCCGGGTGACGGCGCAGAGCGCGGCGGCCTGGGCCGGTGCCCGGGTGGGCGCCCACCCGGCGGGACCGACGCCGGACGCGGACCGTCGTCGGCACGGATGAGACATCGGACGCCACCATGAGGATCGCTCTCACCAGCCTCTACCTGCCAGGTTCCAGCAAGATCGGCGTCGGCTACCAGGTCCACCACTTCGCCAACCGCCTCGTCGCGCGGGGTCACGAGGTCACCGTGTTCAGCCCCGATCGGCCCGGCGAGGAGGCCCGCTACACCTACGCCCACGTCGACCCCGGCCCCTCGCTGAGGACGTTCCGGTTCGCGTGGCGGCTACGCGGCGTCGACTTGCCGGGTTCGACATCCTGCACGCCCACGGGGACGACGCCTTCCTGGCCGGCCGACGCCGCCCACCGCACGTGAGGACGATCCACGGTTCGTGCTTCGCCGAGGCCCGGAGGGTCCCGGGGGCGAAGGCGAAGCTCCGCATGGGGCTCCTGGGGGCGCAAGAGGTCCTGTCGACCATCGTCGCCGATCGCTCCTATGGCGTCTCGGAGGCCACGAGGCGTGTGTACCCGTGGATCGACGGGGTCATCCCCAACGGCGTCGACGTCGCGGATCGGGGCCACCGACCGCGCACCTTCCGCGCGTCCCGACCATCCTGTTCGTCGGCACCTACCTGAACCGCAAGCGGGGAAAACTGCTCGCCGAGCAGTTCGCCTCGGTGGTGCGGCCGCGGCTACCGGATGCCCGTCTGATGATGGTCTGCTCCGACGCCCCCGAACAGCCCGGCGTCGAGGTGCTCGGTCGCGTGAGCGACACCGAGCTCACCGAGCTGTACCGGAGCGCCTGGGTGTTCTGCCTGCCGAGCAGCTACGAGGGCTTCGGCATCCCGTACGTCGAGGCCATGGCGGCGGGATGCCCGGTAGTGGCGACCCCGAATCCCGGTGCCCGGGAGGTTCTCGACGAGGGTCGCTACGGGCTGCTCGTCGACCCCGATCGGGTCGGGGACACGATCGCCGAGCTGCTGCTCGACCCCGGCCGACGCCAGGAGATGGCGACCAGGGGGGCGGCGAGAGCGGCCCAGTACTCCTGGGATGTGGTGCTCGATCGCTACGAGGCGGTCTACCGGGACCTGCTCGACGACGGAACGGGCGGGAAGCGCTCGTGACCCGACCGCGGTCGGGGAGACGACCACTGCGGCGCCGCGTCAGCTCACGCCCGGGATCCAGAACGGCTGGGGAGGGACCCTCACGATCTCGGTGAGCATCCAGAGGTCGACCGCGACCGCAAAGCCGATCGCCAGGAGGCCCGGAAGCACCACCAGCGCCTCGGGCGCCCCCCTCGACCTCCACCGGCCGAGGGCGGCCCCGAACAGGATCACCGCAGGGGCAGCGACCACCGCCAACACGCGAGGGCTGACGTCGCTGCTGGCGAAGACCAGCACCAGCCAGGCCGCGACCGTGAGGAGCACCCACGAGGCGAGGAACACCCGGTCGGGCCGATCGCGCCAGCTGGTCGCCGGAGGGTCCACGGAGCCGCCCTCGGGACCCGGTGCTCGCTCCCTCACGAAGGCGGCCGCCATGACGACGACCGCTGCGACCGCGGCGATCGTGAGCAGCGCCGCCACCCCGCGCACCGCGATCGGCGCGTCGAAGGCGTTGCGGTAGTACTCCGTCGGAGCCCACAGGGTCGACACGACGGAACCCGCCAGCTGCACGACGCTCTTCGCGTCGAGGGCTCGCGCCGGAAAGTCGTACCCGGCGTCAGTGAGCCCGTCGCGGGCAGTGAGGTCCCCGTACAGCACGAGGTTGCGGACGAACCACCATCCGGTCCCGACCGCCACCACGGCCAGACCGACGCCGGCGCCCGGGAAGAGCGCCCGACGACGGGGACCCCGCACCGCCAGGACGGCCACCGCCACCGCGGGCACGAGGGTCACGGTCTGCACCTTGGTCAGCGTGGCCAGCGAGACGAGGACCCCCACCGCCACCCACCAACCCAAGCCCGCCTCGGCCACTCCGGCGGGGCGAGGGAGGAGCACCCGCGCCGCTCCGACCGCAGCGGCGAGGCCAAGGACCAGCGCCAGGGTGTCGTTCTGCACCGATCCCGAGAAGCTCACCACGGTCGGGGTCACCCCCATGAACGCGGCGGCGCCGACGGCCAGGCGCGGACGGCGGGGCTCCACGAGCATGGAGAGGACGTAGGTGAGCAACACGACGGCGGCAACGAGCGCGGCGTCCAGCAGCCGCACCGCCAGGAACCCGCCCGCCCGGTCGCTGAGGGCCTCGACCGTGGTGGCGACGACCGCTCCGAGCCCGTAGAAGACCGGGCCCATCTGCGCCTGGTAGGAGGTCCCGGGTCGTCCGAGCTCCGGCATGCGGTGCTGGTCGGCGTAGAAGGTGAGCGTGTCCCAGTGGGACGGTTCGTCGTAGGGCTGCCCCGCCGGTACGACGGTCGCGAAGAGCGACGTGAGCCCCACGGCCACCACCATCGCCGCGATCAGCCAGCCGCGGATCTCGCGATGCTCCCGCAGGATTCCGCGGATGCTGACCTCCCCGCTGACTCGCGTCGGACCGGTCACGGACGACGCCGATCGTCGAGCACGGCCACGTAGAGCTCGCGGTACTCCCGACCGATCTCGCTCCAGTCGAAGCGGCCGGCCCGGATCCGGCCCGCGACACCCAGCGCTGCGGACCGGATGGGGTCGTCATGGAGGGTGCGGATCGCCGCTGCCAGCGCGGACGAATCCTCGGGCGGAACCAGCACGCCGGTCTCGCCGTCGAGCACGAACTCGGGAACCCCGCCGACCGAGGTCGCCACGACCGGGCGCCCCGCCGCCATCGCCTCGAGGTTCACGATCCCAAAGGGTTCGTGACGCGACGCCAGGACGAACGCCTCGCTGCCCTTGAACAACGACACCGTCATGGACCGGTCCGTCGCCCCCACGAAGTCCACGCGATCGCCCAGTCCGAGACGCTCGGCCTGGGCGAGGAGCGCACCGTGGGCAGGTCCGTCACCGGCGATCACCAGATCCCACCCGAAGGTCACATCGCCGGCGAGCGACGCGAAGGCGTCGAGCAGCACGTCGAAGCCCTTCTGGGGGACGTGGCGACCGATGGCGAAGACGTAGGGCCTGTCCCGGATCAGGGGCTCGGCACGATCGAAGTCGGCGACCCGCACGCCGTTGTACACCACCGATCCCCGGCTCCCGAGGTCGATCCCCGACCACTCCTGTGCCTCTCGGAGGGTGTGCCCGGAACAGCCGGTCACCGCGTCGGCGCTGGCCAGGAGGTGGCGCAGCGTCGCCCGGAGGAACGCCGAGCGCTGGTAGACGCCATCGGCGTCCATCGTGAGCTCGCCCTGCATCGTCACGACGAGAGGGAGCCTGACCAGGCGCGTCGCCTTCTCGACGAACCACGCCGAGGAGCTGACGCACTGGATGTGCACGACCTCAGCCCGAGACCGCCGGAGTTCGAGGGCGACCCCGGCGATGGTGAACGGCATGGCCAGATAGGCGAGCAGCCGGTGACGCAACCTCCCCTCCGGCACACGGAAGAGGAACCGCCTGACCGGCACGCCGTCGATCACCTCCGACGACGGCAACGACTTCGGCCAGCGCATGGTGATCACCGTGGGCGAGCTGTGCCCGCGCACCTGCTCGGATGCCAGCTGCCGGACGAGCTCCTCGACGCCGCCAAGGTGCGGGGCATAGGAGCTGGCGGCGATCGCCGCCCGAGCGACTGTGGTGTCCACACGTGGATTCAACCAGTTGGCGCCACCGAAGCGATCGACCCGATCGGTCGCGGGGCACGACGCCGCGCGACGCGCACGCAGACCGACGGCGTCCGGGCGAGCTCGGACAGGGAGGGGGAAGAACCATGCTCGCCGGCGGTGACGTGACATCCTCGGACGAGGAACCCCTGTACTCCCGGGGTCCCGCCACCGCCGACTCCTGGAGTCACCGCCGTTGACCGCCGCCCCGTGCCCGACCGGGCTCCACCCGAGAAGACCTATCCGCCGCTCTCGATTACGCCGGGGTCGCCGAAGGGCGACCTCCGCGGGCTCCCGCCGCTCATCCACTGGTCACAGGACGGCACCGCAGGCGTGAGGATCGTCCACCTGGTCTGCACCGACGCCTTCGCCGGAACGGAGCAGTACATCGCATACACCAGCCGCCAGCAGGCCGCAGACGGACATGCCGTCACGGTGCTCGGTGGCTCCGGCCCCGAGATGACCGCCGCGATCGGCCGGACCGACGTCGCCTGGCGTCCGGCTACCACCATCTGGGCCGCTCAGCGGGCTCTGCTGAGGAGCCGGGCCGACGTCATCCACGTCCACCTCACGGCGGCGGAGATCGCCGCGGTGTCGACCAAGCCGATCCACCGCCGACCGATCGTCAGCACGATCCACCTCGCCGTCCCCCGTGGCGGGGGGAGGCGGAGGCGGCACCTGTATCGCCTCCTCCCCAGGTTCATCGACGCGCAGGTCGCCATCAGCCACTTCGTTGCCGACCGGTCGGGGGCCGACTGCGAGGTCATCCCGAACGGTGTGCCATGGGATCTCGGCGAGCACTCCCGGAGCCCGATCGTGCTCATGGCCCAGCGCCTCGAACCCGAGAAGGACACCGCCACCGCGCTGCGGGCCTGGGCCGAGTCCGGGCTCGGTGGGGACGGCTGGCGCCTCGAGATCGCCGGTGACGGCTCCCAGCGCCCGGCCCTGGCCGCGCTCACCGTCGAACTCGGCATTAGCGGCTCGGTCGCGTTCCTCGGCTTCGTCGACGACGTGAAGGCCCGGATGGCGGGCGCGGGCATGTTCCTCGCGACGACACCCGAGGACGGCCTCGGGCTGAGCGTCATCGAGGCGATGGCGGCCGCGACCCCGGTGGTCGCCGCAGCTGGAGGTGGCCACCTGGAGACCGTCGGCCGCTCGGGCCGCGACGGCCTCTTCGAGCCCGGCTCGGCACAGGACTGCGCCCGGACGCTGCGGAGGTTCGCCATGGACGACGACACACGGCGGGCCTACGGGGACCGCCTCCGCGGGGTCTGGGCCGGCTCGTTCACCCTGCCCCGCCACACCGCGCAACTCGAGGCCGTCTACCGGCGGGTGCTGGCCGGGAAGCGCTGACGCTCAGCGTCCGCCCCGCAGCACCTGGTCGTAGGCCTCCCGCACGTCACCGGCGATCCTGTCGGGCCGGAAGGCAGTCGCCCGAAGCCGGGCGGCGGCGCCCAGCCGGGCCCGCTCGTCGGGGTCGTCGGCCAGGCGACGCAGATGCTCCGCGAGCGCCGCGGCATCCCGAGGCGGGCAGAGCAGCCCGTCGACGCCGTCGGTGATCACCTCGGCCGGTCCGCCTGCGTCGGACGCGATCACCGGCAGGCCGGCGGCCATCCCCTCCACCACGACCTGGCCGAACGGCTCGGGGATCACCGACGCGTGCACGAGGCAGTCCGACCCCGCGCAGCACCGACGCCACGTCGTCGACGAACCCCAGGAACGTCACCCGCTCCGCCAGCCCCAACGCCTCGACCAGCGAGCTGCAGCTCGTCGTCGAAGGCGTCCTCCCCGAACATGGCGCTGCCGGCCAGCACGGCCCGCTCCTCGCCGTCGCCGAAAGGCCGTGGCGAAGGCCCGCAGGAACACGTCCTGGCCCTTCCACGGCGCGAGGCGCCCGACCATGGCCACGGTGAAGGCGCCGGTCATCGGAGCGCGCTCTGCGCCGCCGGCGCCGCCGCCGAGTCGAACACCACCGGGCTCGGCACCACCCCGGCGTGCACCCCCCGGCCCAGGGTCGACCGGGTGGCCTCGGAGTTGGCGATCACCGCCGTGGGCAGCACCAGGGCCAGGGCCTGCACGGCCCGCCGGGCGGGGCGGGGCAGGTAGTCGTCGGCGATGCGGTCGCGGATGTGCCACACCACGGGCACCCCGGCCAGGCGGGCCGCCACTCCGCCGTACAGCGCCGCCTTCAGCGAGTTGGTGTGCACGAGATCCGGGGCCAGCTCGCGGAGCCGCCGGCGCAGCGCGCAGCGTGTCGACCGCCGTCACCGCCACGACCCGGCGCACGCCCCGCGGCACCCAGGCGCACCTCGTCGCGGCGGGTCGTGGCCACCGACGGTCGAGGGCCCGGACCTCGACCGCGGCCCCGGCGTCGCGTAGCCGCTCCTCGAGCGGCCCGTGCTCCCCCAGGATCACGTGGGCGTCGACCCCTTCCTCCGAGTGCCGGCAGCGAGCCGGGCGAGGGCGATCTCGCCGCCCGAGAGCTGGGCGCAGTGGTCGAGGTACACCACCGACAGCGGCACGAGGGCGACCGGCGGTGAGCGGCACGCAGCATGCCGTCGAAGGCCGCGGCCCGCTCGGCCCACGAGGGCACCGGGCGGGGGTCGTCGGGCGCCCGGCCCGGCCGCCAGCACCTCGGCCGACCTCGTCGACGAACGCGGCCCGCTCGGCCACGCGCACCGGCGCTCCGAGGCCCCGGAACCCGGCCACCGGGGTGGCCACCGTGGGCCGGCCGACGGCCAGGCACTCGTAGGCCTTGATCGGGTCGAGGCTCTCGGTGAACGGCGACACCACGTGGGGGACGATCACCACGTCGGCGTGCTGGAGGTAGCCCGGCACCCGGTCGTAGGGCCGGGCTCCGAGGAGGTGGACGTTGCCGAGCGCGTCGAGGCGGTCACGATCGACGCTGCGCTGAGGGCGTCGGGACCGACGAGCACCACCGCCAGGTCGGGCCGGGCACGTGGCCAGCCGAGCCACGAGGTCGACGTCGAGGCGGTCGTCGTGCAGCGTGCCCACGTAGACCGCCACCGGGCCCGCCGGCAGGTCCGTCGGCCGCGGCCGCGGCGACGTGAAGTGGTCGACGTCGACGGCGTTGGGGATCACCACCAGGTCCGGGCGGGCTCCACCGGCCGGCTGGCGGCCAGCCCCGTCCGAGCAGACGGTGACCGCGTCGCACTCGTCGAACAGCCGGTCCTCGTCGGCCCGCACCCGGCCGAGCGGCCCGGTCGCCGTCGCCGGCCTCGGTCCAGTCGTCGGTGATGTCGTAGACCCCCGCCCATCCGGCCTCGGTGGCCAGACCGGCGTAGTGCCGGGTCGTTCACCCACAGGGTCGGGCGCACGCAGGCCGAGCACGACCGGGCGGCGGCGCGCACCTGACGACGCAGCGAGCGGTCGGCGAGCGGCGCCGAGCACCCGGGGCCACACCTTGCCCGGCTCGAACCGGATGATGCGCCCATCGCCCTCGACCGGACGACAGGCCCCGGCGGCGACGCCGGCCGGTCGGTCGACGAGCCTCGAGCACCCGGTCGAACGGCGGCTCCACGAACAGCACCCGCCGGTTCGGATCGAGCGCCAACAGCTCACGCACCAGGAACTGGTTGCGCCGCCAGACCTCGTCCCACGGCTCGAGCGAGCACACCACGAGCCCCTCCCCCGGCGGCCGGCGTGGCCGGGCTGTCGAGAGCGACCGTGGTCGGCTGGCGCGACAGCACGCCCGAGCAGGCGGCCCGGCGCGACGCACGGTGCAGACTGCCGCGGTCCGGGCGACCCCGGACAGCAGCGCCCTGAGCGCCGCGCCGTTCAGGTTGGCCAGTCGGTAGGCCAGCACCGCCGAGCGGCCCTCGTGCTTGGCCACGAAGTGCTCGCCGCCCCGCTCGAAGTGCTCGAACACGAGACCCTCGACCCCGGTGGCGCTGGCGCTTGCCCACGTGGTCGCGGCCAGCTCTCGGCGCCAAGGGCCACGCCGCAGCCGGCGTCGCGCAGCGACGGCAGAGGTCGGCCTCCTCGCCGTAGAGCCAGAAGCGAGTGTCGAACCCGCCCGAGCGCCTCGAAGGCCGACCGCCGCACCAGGAAGCAGGCCCCGATCACGAAGCCTGCTACGGTCGGCGCGGCGCCCGAGGCGCTGCAGCGCCCAGCGCCTCACGCCAGGCGCCCACCGCCGACGGGAACGGCCAGCGAGACCCGCTGCTCGGAGCCGTCTCGGTACGGCGCAGGCGCGGCGCCACGACAGCCAGGGCGGGATCGTCGTCGAAGCGCTCGGCCGAGGCGGGCGAGAGCATCCCGGCGTCGATGCGGGCGTCGGGGTTGAGGAACAGCACCAGCTCCGCGTCCCCGAGGGCCGCGCCCTGGTTGGCGGCGGCGGCGAAGCCGGCGTTGACCGGGTTCTCGACCACCTCGGCGCCGAGCCGTCGGGCGACGTCGGCCGAGCCGTCCGTCGAGGCGTTGTCGACCACGATCACCCGGGCGCCTCGGGCAGGCAGCGGCTCGAGGGCCGGGGGCAACAGCTCCGCGGAGTTGTAGGTGACCACGACGACGTCGAGGCTCACGACAGGCATCTCCTCGTAGAGGGCGAGCCTGGCGCTCGGCGACTGCCGACCAGGAGTAGTACCTCGCCCGGTCCGGCCGGCCTCGGGCGAGGCGCCGCCCGTACCCCGGGGTCGTCGCGCAGCTCGCCAGTGCCCGGGCCAGCGCGGCCGCGATCCCCGGGCGGCACCAGGAGACCGGCGCCGTCGAGCACCTCGGGCAGCGCCCCGCTGTCCGAAGCCACCACTGGCACGCCCGACGCCATGGCCTCCACCGCGACCCGGCCGAACTGCTCGATCCACGCCGGGGTCTCGAGCGACGGCACGACCAGCACGTCGAAGCTCCGGTAGAGGTCGGGGAGGTCGTCGTGAGGCGACGTACCCCAGGATCCGGGCCCGGCCGGCGCAGCCCAGGGCGGCGATCGGCCCTGGCCAGCGCGGCCGCGTTCGGGCCGTCGCCCACGAAGAGCAAGTCGACCCCGGCCACCCGGGCCATCGCCTCGATGAGCACGTCCACCCCCTTGACGGGCCTGGAGCCGACCGACGTAGCCGACGCCGGCAGCGGCCCCGGTCACCTCGCGGCGCGCGGTCGCGGAGCCGGGCCGAACCGGTCGACGTCGACACCGAGGCCCAGGTTCGACGATGACGCCCGCTGAAGCCCTTGCGGCGCAGGATCCGACCGGCCTCGTCGTTGCAGGTGTGCACCGCGGCGGCCCGCCGCAGGGCCGGGCTGCTCCAACCAGCGGAACGGCCGCGGGTAGCGCTTCTCGATGTTCTGCGGCGCAGAAGAGGCACACCGGGAGCCGCGGCCCACGACCGGCCAGGCGGGCCAGCAAGAGCACCTCGGCCATGGCGAGGCTCGCCGGTTCCTCGTGGACGTCGAGCACGTCGAAGCGGGCCCGCGCAGCGCCCGCCAGAGGGGCCGGGGGTCGTAGACGAACACGTAGGGGTGGCGGCCCCAGGTGCGGGCCCGAACGACCTCCGCGCCGTCGGCCGTTCCGAGCTCGACCACCTCGCCGCCCTCGTTCCACGCCACGGGAGACACGAGGACGACCTCGGCCCCTCGGCGCGCCAGCTCGGCCTCGCGTCGGCGCCAGGCAGCCACGACCCCCGAGTGGTAGATCCGGAGAACCTTCACCGTCTGCGTCGCCGGGTCGTGCCCCGCGCCAGGATCCGGGATCTCGCCACGCCGCCTGTATGTCAGCAACGCCGGTTCGATGCAAGTCCACCCGACGGCACCGGTGCTAGATTTTCGTCGGGTGAGGACGATTCGTGCGCCCGAGGGCTTTCGCGGAGGCATACCGCGAGGCATCGGCGTCGCCCTGTTGATCGTCGGCGTCGCCGCAGTCCAGTTCGTCGTGGCCCTGGTGGCAGCCGGCCGGCCGGGCGATGCATTCGTCCTCGTCGGGGCGCTGCGTGCTCGGCGCCAGCGCCCTCGTGTTCCCCCGTGTGGTGCTCGTGCTCGCCGTGCTGGCCACCATGCTCCCCGCAACGGGTCGGTCCGGACGCGCTCGAACCTCAGCGTCACCGACGCGATCGGGGATGCTGGGGCTGATCGCCGCGCTGCGTTTCGTGCCGTGGAACGACCGGCGGGTGCGGATGGTGCTGGGCGGCGCTGGCCATCTACCTGGGGACGCTGACCGTGAGCCTCGTCACCCACCACGCGCAGAAGGCGGTGCTCGAGGTCGCCCATCGCGGCGTGCTCTTCGGCGGCGCCATCCTCATCGGGATCGCCATCGTGCAGTCGGGCATCACCCGTCAGGCGCTGCGGGCGTTCATGGTGGCCACCGGCGTGCTCGGCGCGACGGCGATCGCCTACTCGGTCACCAACGGGTTCTCCGAGGCCTACGTGCTGCAGCTCCAGAAGAACCATGCGGGCCTGCTCCTGGCCGCCGGGTTCCTGGTGGCGTTCGCCGCAGCGCGACAGCTGGCCTGGCCGCCCGAGCGTGATCACCGCGCTTCGGGTGGTGACGCTTCTCGGGCTCGCGGCAACCCACTCCCGCGCCGCCGCCCTCGGCCTCGCCGCGGCCCTGGCGGTCCGACCGCTCGTGCTCGGACGTCGGGGCAATCAACGGACGCTGCTCGATCGGGATCCTGGTGATCTGCCTGGCCCTGCTGGGCTACACCGCCGTGTCCCTCAACGTCAACGACCTGTCGCGGCCCGAGGACGAACAGCAGTTCACCTCGATCAACACGCGCACCGACACCTACGAAGCGGCGATCAAGGAGGTCTGGCGCCCGAGCCCCCTCATCGGCGGCGGACTGCGCTACTTCACCGACCCGGGCTCGCCCACGATCGCTCCGCACAACCTCGTCATCAGCGAGTTGGCCGAGGTGGGCATCATCGGGCTGGCCGGGATGACCACGCTCCTCATCGCCACGTTCCTGGCCCTGCGGCGCTCGCGATCGCAGCTCGCCGTGCTGGCCGTGATGGCCCTCGTGCTAAGGGTCACCCAGGGAATGGCCGAGATCTTCTGGGTGGCCGGACCGCTGACCATCGCCATCATCCTGGTGGGCATGGGCCTGACCGAGGACCCGTCGGAGGAAGATCCGTCCGGCGCCACCACCCTGCGTGAGCGCTCCTCTAGGCTCAACTGGCTGGCCTGACCCTGTGAGGAAGTTCGTCCCTTGACCATCAACGAACCATCGACGGGTGGCACCTCGGCGCCGCCCATGGGCGCCGCCGGCGATCCCCCCAACGTGCTGCGCCAGTACGCGATGGTGCTGCGACGGCGTTGGAAGTGGGTCGCGCTCGGCCTGGCCGTCGGGATCCTGGCCGGGCTCGCCTCGAACCTCCTGCAGAAGGAGACCCGCGACCAGACCTCCTACTACAAGGCCACGAACACCCTCATCGTCAACGGCTCGACCAGCCCCTCCGGTGCCTCCTCGGTACCCAACCTCCAACAGACCGCCTTCCTCGTCCGCTCGGCCGACGTGGCCAACGGGGTCTCCACGGCACTCGGCATCAGCATCGACACGGTCAACGACCAGGTCTCCGCCGTGGCCCGCAACGACGTGCTGGCCATCGACGTCACCGCCATCTCCACCGATCCCGCCGAGGCCGTGCTCCTGGCCGACACCACCGCCAACACCCTCAACGACTTCGTCGCCACCGATCAACAGAGCCAGTTCGCCGCCGAACGCGACGAGGTGCTGCAGAAGCTCGACGACCTCAAGGCCCAACGCGACGACCTCGAGGCCCAGATCAGGAGCAACCCGTCGGGCTCGGCGATCGAAGAGGCGGAACTGGATTCGGTGATCAACCAGTACCGCCTCACCTACGAACAGCTCCAGGCCCTCGCCGAGGACGGCGGTCCGGCAGGCGGGTTCTCGACGCTGCAGACCGCCACCCCGGTGCAGATCAACGGCAGTGCGTACAACGATCGGCTCTCGGCCAACCAGAACGCCCGCGGCGCCGCAACCTCGCTGTCCACTCGGCGTCGGCCCACAGGCCTCCACGGCCAGCGAAACCGACCTCAGCGTCGCCGCCCCCGTGGGGACCCCGACCCGCGTGGCCATCGGTGCGGCGACCGGCCTGATCCTGGGCATCGTCACCGCGTTCCTCGTCGAAGCCTGGGACGACCGCCTCCGCCGCCGTGACCGGGTCGAGTCGGTCACGGGACTGCCGGTCATCGCCGAGGTGCCCTCGCTCCCGAAGGACCAACGCCACACCACCGACGTCCCATCGGTCGATGCGCCCCGGTCGCGGGTGGCCGAGCGCTATCGGGCGGTGCGCACGTCGCTGCTGTTCGTGCTCGGCCAACATCGGCCCGGGGAGTCCGTCGCGCGCCGGCGGCCCATCGGTCGAGGCCCCGCCGAAGACGCCGGTGGTGATGATCACCTCACCGAATCCCGGGGAGGGGAAGACCACCACGGTGGCCAACGTGGCCGCGGTGTTCGGCGACAGCGGGATGCGCACGCTCGTCATCGACTGCGACTACCGCAAGCCGAGCATCGGCCGGTACCTCGCTCCCGTGCCCGACCTCGACCGGCCCGACGAGCCGGCGGAGACCCGTCTCGACGGCGTGTGGTTCGTTCCCGCCCCGACGGGGGACGAGAGCCCGGCCGAGATCATCACCCAGCTCCGACGCACCGTCGAACGTTGGCGCAGCGAGTACGACATCGTCCTGCTCGACACACCGCCGATGCTCACCACGAACGACGCCACCGACCTGCTCGCCGCGGCCGACAACGTCGTGCGTCGTCCTGCGCGCCGGACAGACCCGCACCGGCCCGGCGCAGCGGATCACCAACCTGTTGCTGCGCTACCGGGCGGACGTGCTGGGAGTGGTGCTCAACAGCTGCAGCGCCTCCGAGCTCGAGCCGCACTACGGCTACTACTACGGCGAGGAGAGCCCGAAGTCCCGCGGGGCCAAGGACAAGAAGGCGGACGGCGCGAAGAACGGCAGCGGCGGTCCCAACGGCTCCCGGCCCGCGGTTGGGCCGGTCGCCAGCGTCGGCGAGAGCTCCACCCGATCGAAGTAGCGCCGTGAGCGCCGGCATCACGGAGTCGGATCCGCCCGAATCCGACGACCGTCCTGGGTTCTCCGCGCAGGTACGCCGTGTCACCCCGACGGCAATCTGGATCGTCGCCGGCCTCTCGGGCATCGTGGCTGCCCTCTCGCCGGCGGAACCAGCGGGACTCCCGGTCGCCGACGCGCTCTGGTGCGCAGCGCTGGGGATCGCCGTTCCCCTCGTCGCGTCGCGGGCCCGACGCTGGGCGCTGCTCTGGGCGGGCGGTGTGGCCGCGGTCGTCGGCGTCGGAGGAGACACCACCGCCAAGGTCTGCACCGTCGTCCTGCTCGTGCTGCTCGGCCTGATCACGTTCTCCGATCGGCGTGACCGCCTCGAGGCAACCCTCCTGGGTGCCATTCGCGGTCCAAGCGCTCCTACGGGGCCCGAGCTTCGGGTTCGTGGGCCTCCCCACCCTCGTCGGGCTGGCGGCACTCGTCCCGCTGGTGTGGTCGGCCTACCGGGTGGCCCGGACGCGGGAGAAGCGCCTGGGCCGAAGACTGGCACTGCTGGCGCTGGTGGTCGTCGGCGCGTTCAGCATCAGCGCCGCGGTCGGTGCGTTCCTCGTCCGCGACACCCTCCAGGTCGCCGGTGACCAGGCCACCGCCGGGCTGGACCTGATCCGCGCCGGCGACACCGCCGGAGCGACGACCCAGCTGACCCTGGCCGCGGAGGAGTTCGCCACGGCCGCCGACCGGCTCGACAGCCCGCTGTTGTGGGGTGGTGCCTACGTTCCCGTCGTCGGCCAACACGTGGAGGCGCTGCGCCAGGTGTCGGCCGCCGGGCGAGATCTCAGCACGAGTGCCGCCACCACCTCGTCGACCGCCGACTACCGCGACCTCACCGCGGACAACGGCCAGGTCGACCTCGCTCGGGTTCGGCTCCTGCAGGGTCCGGTCGCCGACTCCGCAGCCGTCGGCGGCTGACGCGGTCGATGCCGTGGCGACGGTTCGCTCGCCGTGGCTGCTCAGCCCCGTCGGTGACGAGCTGGCGCGCTTCGACGAGAAGCTGGCCGACGCCGCCGAACAGGCCTCACTGGCGGCCGAGGGCCTGCAGGTGGCCCCCGAGCTGCTGGGGGGCGACGGCCCCCGCCGGTACTTCGTCGCCTTCTCGACGCCGGGCGAGAGCCGCAACGGCGGCGGCTACATCGGCGCCTACGGGGTCCTCACCGCGGTGGACGGCAAGCTCGAGCTGGTCGAATCGGGCAGCCTGAACGAGCTCGACCGTCCGCCGCCCGACTCCGGCTACGCCTTCGACCCGCCGCCGGACTGGTCGGTGCGCTACGGCGGCTACTCCGTGCAGAACTTCCTCGGCAACCTCGGCGCCAGCCCGGACTGGCCCACCGATGCGGGCGTCGCTGGCCAACTGTTCCCCCAGACCGCCGGCGGTGCGCCCGTCGACGGCGCGTTCTACGTGGACCCGGCCGCGCTCGCCGGGCTGCTCGAGCTCACCGGGCCGGTGACGCTCGCGGATCGTGACATCACCATCGACGCGGGCAACGTCGAGCAGTTCCTCTTCGTGGACCAGTACGTCCTGATCGGCGGCGACAACCCGCAGCGGACGGAGCTCCTGGGCGACGTGGCCCAGGCGACCTTCGACGCACTGACGTCGCAGTCCCTTCCCGGGATCTCCTCGCTGACCGACACCCTCGGTCCGCTCGTCTCGGCCGGGCACCTTCGCCTCTCGGTCACGCAACCCGACGAGGAGGCGTTCCTCGACCGTGTCGGTCTCTCCGGTCGGTGGGATGTCCCTCCGGGCAGCGACTACGTGTCGGTCCGTTCTGCCGATCTGTTGTCGAACAAGATCGACTCCTTCCTCCACCGCGACGTCGACGTGGCCGCCGACGTCGATCCGGGGAGCGGGGAGGTGCGCACGGTGGTGACGGTGACGCTGCGCAACGACGCTCCGGCGGAGGGACTGCCGAGCTACGTGATCGGCAACACCTCGGGCCTCCCGCCGGGTACGAACCAGAACCTGGTCTCGGTGTACTCGCCGCACGCCCTGCAGTCGGTGCGCATCGACGATCAGTTGGCCGGGTATCTGACCCAGAGCGAGTTCGGGGGGCTGGTGCACATGGCGGTGCTCGAGTTGCCGCCCGGTTCGACACGGACGGTGTCCTTCGAGCTCCTCGGCGGGGTGCCGGGATGGCCCTATTCGCTCATGGTGATCCCGCAGGCGACGGCGAATCCCGACGAGCTGACCGTGGACGTCGATGGCGCCCCGGCCGTCGAACCGGCACCGCAGTTCGAGGGCACGGTCACCGGAACCGTCACCGTTGGGACGCTTGACCGCGACCCGCGGAAAGTAGTACCGTTGCCACATTAAGTGAACGGCCTTGACCTGCCACGTTCCGCGAGCGACACTGACCACTCGCCGTGGTAATGTCGGTGCGTGACGAGGACAAGGACCGAACTATGAAAACGACAAAGCGACTGGGTGCGGTGGCAGCACTCGCAATCCTGCTCGTGTTCGGCTTCGTCGGCGCCGCTGGCGCTCAGACGACCGACACGACCCCTGGCGTCGGTGGCGACGGCTATGTCGCCGGTGTCACCACGATCGCGCCGCAACCCCAGGTCCAGGCTGCGACCGCCGTGCAGTCGTCGGGGGCTCTGCCCTACACCGGTAGTGACTCCCTTCCCTTCATCCAGATCGGGGTGGCGCTCATCGCCGCCGGAGCGATCGTCACCTTTGCCGTGCGCAAGCGGAACGCAGCCGAGAGGGTCTGACCGATGAACGAAAACACTAACGACACCAACGATGCCAGAGCGTGGATACCGGCCCAGCCGCCGCACCATGCTCAAGGCCGCCGCCTGGTCGGTGCCCGTGGTCGTCGTGGCCCAGGCCTCGCCGGCGCTGGCCCAGATCGTCGAGACGCCGTCGTCGCCGGTCATCATCGACTTCGGCGGCAGCACCCTGCAAGATCCCCGGCAACGCCGTCGATGGCTACCCGAAGGGCTACGCGCTCGGCTTCCGCATCGTGAACACGACCACCAAGCTGCAACGGCTCAACATCCTTTCGTTCGTCGTCGCCGGTCAGCCGAGCTTCGCGAATCAGCGGCCTCCAGGAATGGGTCTCCCCCGGCGGAAACTGCGAGCCGGCCCAGCTCCCGTCGGCAACGCCACCGGCGTACGTGAAGGTCATACAACCGGGTGACGACACGTACTGGACGGTCTTCACGAACGACTTCCCCAACAGCGCGCAACACCAGCATGGTGGTCTCGTACACCTACCAACTCGCGGTGAGGCTCCCGTTGGTCCGGTGAACGCGTATCGGGAGCTCAGCGGCGACCCCTGGACGAGCGGATGCCGACCCTGTACCTTGGACCGGCTGCATCGCGTTAGCAATGGCTCCTTCACACTGAAGCGCCGGCGCATTGCGGGCCAGGACCACGTCCCGCTGAAGATAGGCCACCGCGGACGACGGTGAGATCTGGTGTTGAACCGAACCCACGACGTCCTCCTCTCGGTTCTCGGCGTGATCATCCGAGTCGAGTGCGACTCAGAGACGTCCCGGGAGCTCGTGGCCACAGACTGGTCGCGTTCGTCTCGCTGAAGAGGGATCCGAGGCCACCAGGGTCATCGACCTCGCCGAGTTCGCGAAATGCTGGTTGGTTCCGGGAACCGTCGCGCCCTCGACGAGCCGGATCACCACCGAGGTCATCGACGCGGCGGCGAAGCGCCAACTGGTGCTCCACGCCGCCGGGGTCGCCGACGAGCACGGCCGGGTGATCGCACTGGTAGGTGGCACCGGGTCGGGCAAGACGACCTTGGCACGACGGCTGACCCAAAAGGCCTTCGGGTACGTCACCGACAAGGCCTTCGGGTACGTCACCGACGAAGCGGTCTCCTGCACCACGACGGGCGCCATCGTCGTGTTCCCTCGACCGTTGACCTGGGCCCAGCCCGATCCCGGCCACGACGCCGCGGCCCCCATCTCACCCGACGAACTCGACCTGAGACCATGCGGCGCCGACCTCGAGCTCGCCCGCATCATCCTTCTCGACCGTCACGACGAGGCCGCGTCGCCGACGCTCACCGACGTCGGACTTCTCGACGCCGTACTCGAGCTCATCCCCCGGATCCCCGCCCTCACCCGCAGGGCGAACCCACTCCAGAAGCTCTGCCAGCTGGTCGATCGGTGCGGTGGCATCGCACGACTGACGTACCGGGAGGCCGACCAGACCGGCGGGATCATCCAAGAGCTGCTCGACACCCCGACCGCACCCACTGAGCGATGGGCTCCGCTCTCCGAACCGAGCTCCTACTCGTGTCACCTGATGGACGGTCGGGTCCGGCGGGGCCGCCGGCGTGACGCCATCGAAACCGACGAAGGCGAAGCGCTCCTCCTGATCGATCGGACACCCGTCAGGCTGAGTCGAATCGGACTGACCATCTGGCTCGAAGCAAGAGACGCCCCGAAGCCGGCCGAGCTGGTGGCCCGGGTCCTCGCCGAGCACGGACCTCACCCCGACGCCGAAGCGATCGTCCTCGACGCCATCGCCTCGATGGTCGAGGCCGGCGTGCTCGGCCTCGACCAACCGCGGCGCCTCGAGGACCACCTGCAGCCGAGGAGAGAGACGATGCGGACCGAGCCGCCCGGGCCCGACCCGTCGCATCGGAGCGCAGATGGGACCGTGTGACCCGCCGCTGGTCGGCCGGGATCGTGCCCGACGCCAGCCCGCAGCACCGCGATCCCTGCCCTCCGCCGGGTCCCACCGCCGGTACCTTTGGTGGCCGTGAGCACACGGAGACGAACCCGGCGTCGTGTCGCCGGTGGTGGGCTGCCCGGGAACCCCCCGGACGGGCGCCCACGGCCTAGAGCGCTGCCAAGGGCATCAGGTCGACCATCCGGCCCAGCATGACGGTGCCCCTCGACGACGGGGACGTCCCCCGCATCACGCCCGGCGTCCTGGAGACCGTGCTCGACGACCAGCTCGTCGTCCTCCAGACCCACACCCACGTCGCCCAGGCCCTCAACCCCAGCGCGGCCATGGTGTGGGCGGCCATCGACGGTCGGCGAACCGTCGCCCAGATCATCGAACAGCTCGAGGCCGACACAGGCGTCGACCGGTCCGCGCTCGCCCAGGATGCCCGCCTGGCCCTCACCCAGTTCCTGTCGCTCGAGATCGCCACGAAAGACAGGGGAGCGCTCTCCTCCCCCGCTCCCGACACCACCGCCAGCGGACTGCTCGAGCGATCCAACCGTCTCCTCGACGAGGTCGACTGGACCACGGTCCTCGGTCCGTTCCAGATGGCGGCGACGACGACCGTCGTTCGCACCAACAACCCCTCGCTGGGCGACGAACTCGCCGTTGCCTTGGGTTGCCTGACCCTTTCCGACTGGCCGACGGGCACGACGCTGTCGATCCTCGACCGAGGAGAGGGTCGACGGCGCCGCATCCGCCTCTACGCCAACGGGCGACGGATGCTCTCGCTGCCGTCCCCGGCACAGGTCCCCGAGGTCCTCGGTCGAGAGCTGAACCAGATCGCCGCCGGCCGAGCCGACGGCCACGTGTTGCTGCACGCCGGCGCCGTCGAGCGGGACGGAAGGGTCGTGGTGATCGCCGGTGACAGCGGCCGGGGCAAGAGCACGCTCACCGCCGCCCTCGTCCAGAGGGGCTTCGCCTACCTCACCGACGAGGTCGTGGCCGTCGACGTGGAGTCACTCGACGTCCGCTCCTACGCGAAGCGCCTGGACCTGAGCCGGAGCTCCATGGACCTGCTCGGACTCGAAGGGGACGCCGCGGATCCGTCACCTGCGAAGAAGCCCGTCGCACCGAGCCTCCTCGGACCCACCGGAGAGGGTGGCCGCGTCCGTGCCTGGTGGCCCTGCTCGCCGACCCCTCGGCCGACACCGTCCCGCCGCCATCCGACCTGTCCCCGCCGGTGGCAACGCTCGTCGATCTGCTCGTGCCGGTCTTCGCATCGAGCACGAGAGAACCGCGTGCCGCCTCGATGCGCTGGCCGCGATCGTCGAGTCCATGCCCGTGGTCCGACTCCCCCGCCTCCCCCTCGACGAGGCCTGCGAGCGGATCGAGGCGGCCTTCGCTGCGTCGTGAGACCCGAGCCCGTGTGCGACGCGGCCTCCTTGACGCCAGTTGGTAACCGAAACCGGGCGATGGGTCCTTCGGCGGTCGCTCCGGCATGTAGGATCGTCATGATTCTGTAACGAACCCGCTCCCAGCGGGCCCAACACTGCAGTAGATCCCCAACCACTCTCGAAATGTGGTTCTCGTCCGCCGTGCCGAGAGCCTCGTCGCCTTTCGCTCGAAGGAGCCCGATGTCCCTTCCCCTCGCCGTTCCTGCGCGTATCACCGTCATCGTCGCGGCCGTTGTCATCACGCTGATCGCCGCCACCGGCTCGGCTTCGGCCGGTAAGCCGACGCGAGGAGCGACCCAGACTAAGCCTCGATGGTGACCGTCGAGCTCGTTTGCCCGCCGGGCAACTACCAGAAGGTCACCAACATCGGGCTTTACGACCGCAAGGGCAATGTCGTCGGCGGTGTGGGCACCCTCGAGTGCGGGGCGGGGAACCTGTCGACCTACCCCGGCACCGGCGAGCCATCCCGGGCGAGCAGGACGGTCCAGGTCACCTCACTGCCCAGCAGGTCGGCTACCAGGGCGAGTGGCTCTGCGCCGACGCGGCACGCCCCACGGGCAGCGCACTTGGGCGGACCTGTCTACATCACGTTCGGCCCCACGCTACTTCTCGTTGAACCGAAGTCGCCTCCGACGACCATCCCGTGCCAGGCGCTCGACAGCAACGGCCAGGGCTACGCCAGCTCCCTGCGAGTCAGCTGGTAGCCGTCTCAGCCACATCCGGGTCCGGTGTCGCGGGACCGAGCCCTACAGTCGATCGTTCGCCGTGTCGCCTAGCCGGACAGCCGTGTCGAGGCCCAGGCCGTGAGGACCTGACCCGCTGCGAGGTTCTAAGCTTGCCGTCATGACCTCTGCGGGCGGCTCCATCGAGACGCGGGTCCGCCCCTCGTTCGCCCACGCCGCCCTCCAGCACCTGGCCGACGGCTGCGGTGCGGATCTCCTCCACGTCAAAGGCGTGGCCATCGACCGCTCGCTGACCACGCCCGACCGAGTCGGGACTGACGCCGACGTCCTCGTACGACCGGATCACGTCGACCGCCTGCTCGACACACTGACGGCCAACCACTGGACCGTGCACACCACCTTCGCGACGGGCTCTCCGTTCGGGCATGCCGCCACGCTCGTGCACGACCAGTGGGGCTTCGCCGATGTCCACCGGCTCTTCCCCGGGATCACCGCCGAACCGACCGTGGCCTTCGAACGGCTCTGGCGCGATCGCGGCACCAAGGAGATCGCCGGGATCGAGTGCGCCGTTCCCAGCCTCACCGGCCAGACACTGATCCTGGTGCTCAATGCCGCCCGTTCGAGCCCCCATGGTGCCGCCGACCTGGAGACGGCGTGGGAGGCGGCCCCACCCGAACGCCAGCGTGCGGTCCGCGACCTGGTGGCCGAACTGGGCGCCGAGGTCGCCTTCGCCGCCGCCACCGGCGACCTCGAGCGGTACCGGGGAGCACGGGGGTACGACCTCTGGCGGGTCACCACCCAGGGAGGAACCCGATTCGAGGAGTGGCTGGCCCGGGTCAAGGCCGCCCCCACCGTCGGCGAGGCGCTGCGCCTCGCCCTGCGGGCCCCGCTGGTGAACACCGACCACCTGGCGGTCATGCTGGGGCGCCCGCCCACCCGCATGGACGTCGTGCGGGAGTTCTTCGCCCGCCCGTTGCGGGGTGTGCGAGAGCAGTGGATAGCGGCGACGCGTTGGCTCCGACGGCGGTGGTCGCGGTGAGCACGCCCGCCTACCGGCGACCCGGCGACGTCGCCGTGGTCGACGAGGGCCCCTCCGACGACGACCCCGGTGCCGTCTACGTCGCCCGCCTCCCCGACGGACCTCCGGCGGTGCTCCACGGCACGGCCGCCCTCATCTGGCGAGAAGCCGTCGCCGACGAAGCGGGCCCGGTCGTTGCACGAGGGTGGCGGCCCGGGCCGGCGTGCCCAAGGACCAGGTCCGCGCCGACGTCGAGGCGTTCCTGGCCGACCTGGTGTACCGGGGACTCCTCGAGCCCAGCCCCTGAGCCGACGGCCGCCGTCACCCCCGGACGCGCATCCGGCTTCTCAGAACCCACTGGGGGAACGACCCCGGCCGATACGCTCCGCAGCGTGTCGTCCCGGATCTCGCGCTCGGCTCCGACCACGGCGCCGCTCCTCCCCCCCACCAGAGGGCTCTGAGCGCGAAGCGCCCTGCATGCCGTGCGGGCAATCGGAGGGGGTCAAGGCCTTCTCGATCACCGCCCCGGTCCCAAGATCGATCGAGGACCACGACATCCCCCGGCTGGCCCCCGGGGTCATCGACACCGTGATCGACGATCAGATCGTGGTCCTCCACGCCCCCACCCAGACGACGCACGTCCTCAACGCCAGCGCCGGACTCATCTGGGTCAGCATCGACGGTCGCCGCACCGTGGCCGACCTCATCGACCAGCTCGCCGTCGACACCGGCACGGATCGGGCGACCCTCGACGGTGACGTTCGGGACGCGCTGGTCCGCTTCGCCGCAGCCGGCATCGTCTCCGTCGATGACGATGACGATGACGATGAGGCACAGGCCACGGCACCGAGTCACTGGCTGCAGCGGGCGCAGGAGCTCCTCGACGGCATCGACTGGCCGACCAGCACCGGACCGATCCGGTTGGCCGCCACCACGGTGGAGGTGCGCACCAACAACCCGCAACTGGGCGACGAACTGCTCATGGTGCTCGCCGGCCTCCCGGCAGCCGACCGATCCGCGACCACCATCCTGTCGATCCTCGACCGCGGCGAGGGCCGTTCCCGCCGCTTCCGCGTCTTCCTCGACGGACGACACGCCTGGACGCAGGACTCCCCCGACGGCGTCACCGAGCAGGTCCTGCAGCTCCTCGACCGGATCGCCATCGACGAACCCTCGGGTCACCTCCTCCTGCACGCCGGCGCGGTGGAGCGCGACGGCCAGGTGGTGGTGATCGCCGGAGACAGCGGGCATGGCAAGAGCACGCTGACCGCCGCGCTCGGTGACGTGGGGCTTCGGCTACGTCACCGACGAGGTGGTCGCCATCGACGTGGAGGACCTGGCCGTCACGCCCTACCCGAAGGCGATCGAGCTCGGCACCGACTCCCTCGCCCTGCTCGACCTCGACCACCTCGAGGACGCCAACAGCCGGAAAGGGGCGAAGACCACCGTTCCGGCGAACCTGCTCGGTTCGATCTCCGCCGGCGGACACCCCGCCCTGCTCGTCCGACTCACCGGTCCCGCAGCGGACGCCGACGAACCGAGCTCGGAGCCGTCGTCGCCGGTGACGTCACTGATCGAGGGGTTCGCCATGGTCTTCGCCGGCAGTGCGAGCGAGCCACGATCGCTCGACACGCTGGCGGCACTGCTCGACGCCACCCCGACACTCACGCTCCCCCGCACGACGATCGACGACGCCTGCGCCCGGATCGATGCAGCACTGCGGGTGCAGCTGCCCCTCGCCGTCGCCTCCGGTTCCGCCGGGACACACGGTCGCCCGGGCTGACCCCGTGCCGGCCGGCGCCCCGGGGGAGGCCGCTAGCGTCGACGCATGCGACCGGGCGACCACGACGAGCGCAAGCCCCGTCCCCCGGTCGCCATCGCCCACGACTACCTGACCCAGCGCGGCGGCGCCGAGCGGGTCGTGCTCTCGCTCACCCGGGCCTACCCGGAGGCCGAGGTCTTCACCTCGCTCTTCGACCCGACGACACCTACCCCGAGTTCGGCGACGTCACGGTGCACACCGCCCCCATCGACCGTCTCGCCCCACTGCGGCACCACCACCGCCTGGCCCTCCCCCTCCTGGCCCCGAGCTTCTCCCGGACGAGAGTCGACGCCGACGTCACCATCTGCAGCTCCAGCGGATGGGCCCACGGCGTGGACGCCACCGGCCGCAAGCTCGTCTACTGCCACGCCCCGGCCCGGTGGCTCTACCAGCGCGAGGCCTACACGGCGCAGTCCTCGGCGCCCACCCGAGCGGTCATGGCCGGCCTGCACCGGCCGCTGCAGCGCTGGGACCAGCGGGCGGCCCGTTCGGCGGACCTCTACCTGGCCAACTCCACGCGCACGCAGGCCATGATCCGCGACGCCTACGGCTTCGACGCCGAGATCCTCCACCCGCCGCACCGCATCGACCCCGACGGGCCCCGGACACCGGTCGCCGGGATCGAACCCGGCTACTTCCTGTGCGTCTCGAGGCTGCTGCCCTACAAGAACGTCGACCTCGCCATCGCCGCGTTCGCCGAGCTCCCCGACGAACGCCTCGTCGTCGTCGGACGGGGTCCCGACCAGGCCCGCCTGCGAGCCATGGCCGGCCCGAACGTGACCTTCCTGCCCGAGGTGGACGACACCGCGCTGCGCTGGCTCGTACGCCGCACGCCGAGGCCCTCCTCGCCTTCTCCCTCGAGGACTTCGGCCTCACCCCGGTCGAAGCGGCGGCCTTCGGCACCCCGGCCGTCGTCCGCCCCTTCGGGGGCTACCTCGACACCGTCATCGACGGCGTCAACGGCGTCCACCTCACCGAGCCCACCGCTGCCTCGGTCGGCGAGGCCATCGCCCGCCTGCGCAGCCTCGACCTCGACCACGCCACCGTGCGCGACCACGCCCAGCCCTTCTCGGAGGCCGTCTTCGTCGAGCGGCTCCGGGCCCACGTGACCTCGCTCACCGCGACCTGACCCACCGCCCATCGCCCTCGTGCGGCCCGGTGACCTGTGACGGCTACGCTCGGCGGCTCCGGGGAGTGGCGCAGCTTGGCAGCGCGCCTGCTTTGGGAGCAGGAGGCCGGGAGTTCAAATCTCCCCTCCCCGACCACACGTCCGACCGTCAGGCCCTGGGCCGCGTCGTCGACGCCTGTCGCCCGTCGGGCCGACTCCCCGCCGGGCGACCGCAGCAGCCTGGCGGGCCGAAGGGCCGGGACCCACGCCCGGGTCCTCCTGCTGCCCACCATTGCGACGAACGGCCCTAGAGGCAACCAGGGGCCAGGCGTACGTTGCCGCGTGATGGCCGATCCGACATGTCCCCGCTGCAACGCACCGATCTCGGCGAACACGCCGACGTGCCCCTCCTGTGGGCTCGACCTCTCCGCCTCCGGCAAGGGCACCGCCACCGCCCGCCCCTCCCCCATCATCCCCCTCGTCATCGGCATCATCGGCATGGTCATGATCGTCGGTGTGGTCCTCGTCGCCGGGGGCGTCGGGAGCAGCGACGACAGCGGCGGGGAGATCTTCCTCGAGGCCGCCGCCTCCCCCGGGCAGAGCCCCTTCACCGCTCCCCTCGACCCCGAGCCGGCACCCACGACCACCACCACCCCGGTCCCGGCCACCCCGATCGCCGTCACCCAGCCGACCAGCGGCGTGGTCCCACCGCCCGGCTCCCCGCCCTACGGCGGCAGCGGCGACGACCAGGTGTGCGACCGCGAAGCGCTGATCGGCTTCCTCACCGCCAACCCCACCCAGGCCGAGGCGTGGGCCGGTGTCCTGGGGGTGGCGGTGGCCGACATCCCCGCCTACGTGCGCAGCCTCACCCCCACGGTCCTGCTCTACGACACCCGCGTCACCAACCACGGCTTCGCCGGCGGACGGGCCACGTCGCTGCAGTCGGTGCTCCAGGCCGGCACCGCCGTGCTCGTCGACCCCGCCGGCAACCCCGTCGTGCGCTGCCGTTGCGGGAACCCGCTCCTGCCTCCCGCCCAGGTGAGCAGCCCCGTGCTCCAGGGCACCCCGTGGCCCGGCTTCGACCCGGCCACGGTCGTCGCCGTCGACAACGGCGCCACGGTCACCGTCATCATCACCGTGGCCTCCTCGCCCGCATCCAGCACCACCCAGGCCCCGACCGCTCCCGCCGGGGGCGCCGACAGCACCACCACGACCACAGCGACCGACGCCTCCGGGATCGACGGCCTCCTCGCCACCGTGGCCGAGTGCAGCGGCGGTGCCCCGGTCGAGGTGGTCGACGTCCTTCCCGCCCCTGAGCTCGGCCCCACCACGGTGACGGCCCAACTCGTCGTGAACGGAGTCCCCATGCTCTTCACCTACGACCCAGCCACCGGCGCCATCGGCGAGGGCGACCGGGCGTCCGCGGAGTTCCTCGCCACCTGCGGGGTGCCCCGATGACCGCCACCGCCCGCCTGGCGCGGGCCGTCGCCGGCGGAGCGATCCTCGCCGCCGTCATCGCCCTCCCCTCGCCCGCCGACGCCCAGATCACCGGCGGGTGCTCGGCCACCATCGCCGGGCAGGACGTCGACGCCGCCCACAGCGCCCGCTCCGCCATCGAGGTCTCCGAGGACGACGTCGTCACGGTGAGCGGCACCGCCCCCGGCCCCATCACCGGCTACGAGATCTACATGGCCTTCGGTCCCACCCGGTTCCAGGTGGCCAGCGGCGACGTCACCGACGGCGGCAACACCTACACCGACACCGTCGACGTCGGCGACTACGCCGCCTACGGCGTGGGCCTCTACCGGATCGAGGGTGAGACGATCGGCACCCCGTGCACCGGGTGGGCCTACGTCAACGTCACCGGGCCCTTCCCCCTGTTCACCGTGGCCGGAGCCGTGGGCGGCGTCCTCACCGTCGCCGGCGCCGCCGGGATGGCGCTGTCGTGGCCCCGATCAGCCAAGACCGCCGTGAAAGGAACGATCACATGAACGGCCATCGCGTCCGCGGCACCATCTCGGGGCTCGTCTTCGGCATCGGGCTGGCCATCCTGCTCCAACAGTTCGGCATCGTCCCGCTCACCACCCTCGTGATGATCCTGGTCCCCCTCGGCGGAGCCCTCCTCGGACTGGCCATCGGGTGGCCACGCGGCAAGCAGGGCGCACCACAGCCGAGCTGAGCGCATCACGTCCGTTGGGCCCGATCACCGGGCTGCTACCGTCGCCGGCGTCGCGGGTGTAGCTCAATGGCTAGAGCCCCTGCCTTCCAAGCAGGCTATGCGAGTTCGATTCTCGTCACCCGCTCCCGAGAACGCCCGGCCCCGGCTCTCCCGCCCGGTCCGGGCGTTCGTCGTGCCCCCGGGCCGGACCCGGTCCCCTCGCTGCGGTCCCCGTGGCCGTGCAGGCCACCCGGCGGCACCCTGGGCGGCCGCCGGTGAAAGACTGGCGAAATGTTCGGCGTCTCCGCACGACCGCCCATGACCCCGACCCGCCGCTCCGCCCGGTGGCTGTTGCTCGCTGTCGCCGGACTCGCCGTCCTCGCCGGCTGTAGCGACGGGTCGTCGCAGGCCGAGTCCACACAGACCACGGCACCGTCCGAGACCGCCGGCGAGCGGTTGGCGGGGCGCTACGCCCACTACGACGTGGTCGCCTACGAGAGCACCGACATGAAGACGCTCATCATCAGCTACGGGTTCACCGACCTGAGCGTCGACGACGGCACCCTGATCGCCAACGACTCGTTCTGCAGCTCCGAGCACCGCAGCGACCAGCCCATCGAGGTGCAGCTCTCCGACGCCGCCACCCAGGCCATCACCCCGATCCCCACACCGGTGACGCTCACCGTCGAGGAAGGGGTCGCCCGGATCTCGCGACCCGAGACCCCCACCGGCATCGGCGTCGACCTCGCCGACCCGGCCAACGACCCGCTGCCCACCGACCCGAACGACCCCCGCATCAACGACGACGACAACGACGGCAAGCCCGGGGTCACGTCGAGCATCAAGGTGACCGAGGACCTCAGCGGCGAGATCTACATCGCCCGACGCGAGATCTTCGCCTACGACGTCGACGAGCAGGCCAACGGCTCACTCACCGGTGTGGTGACCGACGGGTCCGAGCAGCTCGTCATCGGGGCCACGAACCCGATCTTCCTCACCCAGGCCGAGTGGATCCAGTACCCCGACCTGACCAAGAGCCCGATCATCCTCATCCCCGTCGACGCCGACTGGGACTGCACACGCCTGATGGCCGAGCGCGATCGCCTCTTCCCCCCGACCCCCGAGGTCGACTGGTAGGACCCGCTCCACCCGAGCCGGTCCGCGGACGGGGGCGATGGACGGGAGCGACCTCGCGTAGGCGATAACTAGGCGATGTCTCGCCGGCTGGCTAGCGTGTCGACCATGGCCACCCAGAAGGTCTCCGTCACCCTCGAGGCATCCGCCATCGAGCGTGCCCGCCGCACGGCCGGCCCCCGAGGGCTCTCGGCCTACGTCGACCAAGCACTCGCCGAGAAGCTCGAGCGCGACGAACGCCGGGACGCGCTGATCGCCCATCTCGACGAACTCGACGCCGCCGACCCCATCCCCGCCGACGCCGAGAAGGAAGGCGCCGAACGGGCCGCACAGATCCGCGCCTCGATCCTCGCATGAACGATCCGGTGGTGGTGCTCGACTCCGGCGTACTCGACCGGGCCAGCACCGACCACCGGTTCCGAGCCACACTCCGCCATCTCGTCGAAGGCGGGTGGAGCCCGATCATCCCCACGGTCGTCCTGGCCGGAGCCGTCACCGGAGGGGCACGCGACGCCCCGGTCAACCAGCTGTTGCGCCGCCTCGGAACCGTCACCACCGACGACTCCACCGCGCGGCGCGCCGGGCACCTCCGTCACGTCGCCGGGCGGTCGGGTGCCCGCCGCCCGCCGAGTGGCATCGACGCCATCGTTGCCGCGCACGCCGCCGACGAGGGGGCCGGCGTCGTCTTCACCACCGACCCCGGCGACCTGCGCCGACTCCTCGACGGGCACCCACGCATCCGCGTCGAGAAACCCTGACGGATCGACGTCGGTCGCCCCCATCCCCCCGACCCCTGGGGTCGACCGGCAAGTCCCACGCCCCCGTCGCGGCCTCGACGCCGTGCCTACGCTCTGGCGGGCGCCGGCGGACGTCGGCGCCCGACGAGGGGGACGAGATGGCGTTGTTCGGGATGCGGTTCGATCTGCGGGTGCCGGACTTCGCGCCCGGCACGAGGGCCGAGCGCTACGCCGCCGTGGTCGACATGGCCGAATGGGCCGACGGCCTCGGCTTCTACATGGCGGTGCTGTCCGAGCACCACGGCTCGCCCGACGGGTACCTCCCCAGCCCGCTGCCCGTGGCTGCGGCGATGGCGGCGCGCACGACGAACCTGCGCATCGGCGTGTCGGCCATGGTCACGTCGTTCCACGACCCGCTGCGCCTGGCGGAGGACGTCGCCGTCGTCGACCTGCTGAGCAACGGCCGCCTCGACCTCACCCTCACCAACGGCTACGTGAGCTCCGAGTTCGAGATGTTCGGCGCGCCCATGAACGAGCGGCCCAAGCGCACCACCGAGGCCGTCACCGTGCTCAAGCAGGCCTGGACCGGCGAGCCCTTCGAGTACCGGGGGCGCACCGTGCGGGTCACCCCGACCCCGGCGACGCCGGGCGGACCACCCATCACCCTCGGCGGCTCCAGCGAACCGGCGGCCCGACGCGCCGCCCGCATCGCCGACGGCTTCCAACCCTCCACCCCGGAGATCTTCGAGTTCTACCGAGACGAGATGGTCGCCCTCGGCAAGCCCGACCCCGGTCCGTACCCGGGCGGCGACACCAGCACCGTCTTCCTGGCCGCCGACGCCGACGAGGGCTGGGCCACCCTCGCCCCCTACGCCATGCACGAGGTCAACGCCTACGGCGCCTGGGCGGCCGAAGCCGGCCTGGACACCGGCTACGAGACCTTCGACGATCCCGACGCGCTGCGCGCCGACGGCCGCTACCGCGTCCGTCACCCCCGACGAGCTCGTGGCCCAGATCAGCGAGGCGGGGCCGTTCGCCTTCACCCTCCTGCACCCGCTGGTCGGCGGCCTGCCGCCCGAACTGGGCTGGGAGAGCCTGCGCCTGCTCGAACACGAGGTCCTCCCCCGCGTCTGAGGAGCTCCTCGTCATCCTCGCCCCGATGTGCCACACTTAGCGTCCCAGGACGCAACACCGTCCACGACCCGAGGGGGACCCGTGACCGCCACCCACACCGACGTCGTCGCCGAGAAGGACCCGAGCGCCCGCCTCGGCGCCACCCGCCACGACGTCGGCGGAGGCACGCGCATGGGCCCCGCCACCCACCTCGCCGCCGAACGCGAACGCCTCGCCGCCCTCACGTGGGAGCACTTCGACGCCCGACCCCTCGGCGCCACCCTCGGTGCCGAACTCACCGGCATCGACCTCACCGCCCCGCTCAGCGATGCCGCCGTCGACGAGATCCGCCAGGCCCTCCACGACTACAAGGTCATCTTCTTCCGCGACCAGCCCGTCACCTCCGACGCCCACGTGGCCTTCGCCTCGAGGTTCGGTGATCTCGAGATCCACCCGTTCATCCCCGGCAACCCGGGACGACCCGAGCTGGTGCGCTTCGAGAAGTCGGCCGAGGTGGGCGGCTACGAGAACGCCTGGCACCACGACGTCACCTGGCGCGAGTGCCCCTCCATGGGCGCGGTGCTGCACGCCATCGACGTCCCCGCCGTCGGCGGTGACACCCTCTTCAGCGACATGAACGCGGCCTACGAGTCGCTCGACGACGAGACACGGGCCCTGGTCGACACACTCAGCGCCCGTCACGACTTCATGAAGGCCTTCGGCCACAACGTGCCCGCCGAACGCCGGGCCGAGATGCGCGAGACCTACCCGGTCGTCGAGCACCCCGTGACCATCACCCACGAGGGCACCGGCCGCAAGCTGCTCTACGTCAACCGGGTGTTCACCGACGGCATCGTGGGCATGGACGACGACGAGAGCGACGCGCTGCTCGAACGGCTCTACCGCGAGGCCGAGACCGTCGAGCACCAGGTGCGATTCCACTGGGAGAACGACTCGATCGCCTTCTGGGACAACCGGGCCGTGCAGCACTACGCCGCCAGCGACTACTGGCCCCAGCGCCGGGTCATGGAACGAGCCAGCATCCTGGGCTCACGCCCGGTCGCCTGAGCCTCGACCCGCGTCACTCCGGGTCGGCGGGCGGCACCAACTCGGGCGGGCGGGCCATCCCGTCGTCGGACGACGCCAGCGCATCCTCGTCGTCCTCGGTGCGCACGGCCTTCAACAGGTCGACCCCGAGCGCGGTCTCGAGCTGCTCGACCAGGGAGATCACCGATCCCGGCAGCTGCTGCATGAAGCCGGGGACCCCGCTGCCCTGGCCGCCGCTGTCGATGATCGAGACCTTCTCGATGTCGACCGACGACACCGTGCCCACGATGCTGTCGATGATGTCGGGCAGCATGCGCAGCACGAAGATCTGCTGGGCGTCGGCACCGGCGGCGTGGTACTGGTCGACCAACCGGCGGAACACCTCGACCTGGGCGTTGCCCTCCTCGATCACCTTCGCCGCGTCGGCCTTGGCCTCCAGCTGCTTGGCTTCCAGGTCGGCGCGGGCGGGAGCCACCACGTCGGCCTCGAGACGACGGGTCTCCAGCTCCACGCGTTCGGCCTCCAGGGTCTGCTCGGCCACGACCCGGGCCTTCTCGCCGGCCACCTTGGCCTCGGCCTCGGCCGCACCGGCAAGGGCCTCGAGCTCGGCCTGGCGCACCCGCAGGGCGTTCTGCTCCTGCACGATCTGCAACTGCGCCTGTGCGGTGGCGATCTCGCCCCGCTGGCGGGCCTTGGCCTCCGACTCCTCCGACTCGGCCCGCCGCTCGGCCTCGGCCACGCGGGCCTCCTTGAGCACCTCGGCGGTCTGACGACGACCGACCGAGTCGAGGTAGCCGACCTCGTCGGTGACGTTCTGGATCTTCAACACGTCGAGCTCGAGCCCGAGCGTCTTGATGTCGTCGTCGGCCTCATCCATGAGCGTCTGGGCGAACTTGAGACGGTCCTCGTTGACCTCCTCGGGCGTCAGGGTGGCCAGCACACCACGCAAGTTGGCCTCGAGGGTCTCCTTGGCGATGGCGGCGATCTCGACCTGGGGCACCTCGAGGAACCGCTCGACGGAGTTCTGCAACAGCCCCTCGACGCTCGACACCTTCACGTTGGCGATGCCCTGCACGTTCAGCGGGATGGCGCCCGCCGAGTAGGCGTTCAACACCGCGACCTCGATGGGGATGGTGTTGAGCTCCATCCAGGCCACCCGCTCGAGCAGCGGCACCCGCAGCGTGCGCCCACCGCGGATCGACCGGTAACCGACGGTGCGGCCGTCGCTCAGCTGTCGCGCGACCGCCCCGAGATCACCGCCACCCGGTTCGGCGGGCAGATGATGATCAGGCTCCGCACGCTGAGCAGGATCACGAGGATGGCCGCAGCCAGGATCGATCCGAGGATGAGGGGGGTCATGGGGTGAGTTCTCCTTGTTCGTCCGGGCCGAGAAGCTCCGGGTCGAGACGGGTGACGGTGGCGATGCCGTTGGTGACCTCGACGACGAGCACCGGGGTGCCCACGTCGAGCTCGTCGGGCTGATCAGGCACGCACTGCGCCGACAGCGGGATGGGTTGGTCGCCGACGTTGACCACGATCCGGCCGCGGTGGGCGACCTGGACCGGCACCACCACCCGTCCCATGCTGCCGGCGAGGCGGCCGTCGTCGACATCGGCGTAGCTGTTGCTGCGCCGGAGGAAGGCGAACGCCGCGCTGTTCAGCGCGCCGGCCACGAGAGCGACGAGGAGCGATCCGACGAAGGCGATTCCGGCGCTGGTGTCGACGGCGGTCAGCGCCAGGCCCGAGACACCGAACACCGCTGCGGCGAGGGCCGCGCTCGACAGCGGGAACAGGCGCAGCATGACGGCGTCGAGCCCTTCGGCGCCGGCACCGGCATCGCCGCTGTCGTCGTTGCCGTTCAGGAGGAACCACACCACCAACGGCACGCCGACGGCGGCGAAGAACAGGTACAGGCCGGTCACTGCGTCCCTTGCTGCACCGCGTCAAGGCTACCGGGCACGGGCCTGTCCGCCTCGGCGGGAGGCCACCGTCACGAGGGAAAGTCGTCAGCCGGCTCATCAACTGCCTGATCGGCGAGGGCCACGGGGCGCACGATCGCCGCCACCCGTCGTGCCGGAAGGAGGAACGTGACGACCACCCCGAGCAGCATCACCGGCACCGCCACACGGAACGCACCCTGCAACGCCACGGCGAACGCCTCCTGCACCTGCGCCTGCACCGACTCGGCCAGCGCCGACACCTTCTGCGGGTCGCCCTGGATGTCGGCGGTGGCGAAGCCGGGCAAGCGCCGTGAGACCTCGTCGAGCAGACGGCCGGTGAACACCGAGCCGAGCACGGCCACGCCGATCGACCCGCCCAACACCCGGCTCAACATCACCGTCGACGTCGAGACGCCCAGGTCGCCGGCCGGGGTCGCCCGCTGCACCACGTAGAGCAGCGTCTGCATCACGAACCCGACCCCGATGCCGCCGATCACCCCCATGGCGGCCACGATGCCGGGCGGCGTGTCGACGCCGATGGTGCCGAGCAGCGTGTAGCCGAGGGCCAACAGGCCCATGCCGATGCGGGGCACCACGACGTAGCCCTTGCCGGTGCGATCGGTGATCTGCCCGGCCACCAGGGTCGACAGGGCCGTGGAGAGAGCGAAGGGCACCAGCAACAACCCCGACACCGTGGCGTCGGTGCCGGCGACGGCCTGGAAGAAGATCGGCGGGTAGATGATGCCGGCGGTGAAGCCGAAGCCCGCCACCAGGTTGGCGAACGTGGCCGTCCCGGTGATGCGCTCGGTCACCACCCTCAGCGGAAGCAGCGGTTCGGCGGCACGGCGCTCCCAGGCCACGAAGACCACCGCGGCAACGGCGCTCAGCGCGAACAGGGCGACGCTGCGGGGCGAGAAGAACCCCTGCCCCGCCTCGGTGCGGGTGAGCCCGAGCAACAGCGCCGCCACCGAGACCGCCAGCAGCAACGCCCCGGGCCAGTCGAGGCGGTGGCGCACCCGACCGATCTGGCGGGGCACGAACAACAACGTGACGAGGCACACGATGCCGCTGGGCACGTTGATGAAGAACACCCACCGCCACGACAGGTTGTCGACGAAGAGGCCGCCCACGAGCGGCCCGAGAACGCTGGTCAGCCCGAACACCAGACCCGTGTACCCGAGGTACCGGCCGAGCTTGGCCGGGGCGACGACGTCGGCCACCAGCGCCATGCTGAGCCCGGTGATGCCGCCGGCGCCCACACCCTGGAGCACCCGGAAGGCCACGAGTTGCTCCATCGACTGCGCGGCCCCGCACGCCACCGACCCCACCAGGAACGTGGCGATGGCGACCGTGAAGATGCGCTTGCGCCCGAACAGGTCGCCGAGCTTGCCGTACAACGCCATGGTGCACACCTGGGCCAACAGGTACGACGTGGTCAACCACGGCAACAGCGCCACCGTGCCCAACTCGCCGATGATGGTCGGCGCGGCCGTGGCCACGATCGACCCGTCGAGGGCCGACATGGTGTTGCCGAACAGGATGCCGACGAAGACCAGCGCCATGCGCCGTCCCGTCAACGGGTTCGGGCGGGCCGCCTCGGTCTCGGGCGGCTGGAGCTCCGCCGCGGTCACGGTGTGGTCGAGGCCCCACCCTCCCGCGCCGCCCGGCGGGCGGCGTCGGCGGCGTTGACCCGCTTCATCGTGCCGAGGGGATCGGCCTTGAACGCCTCGACCGAACGCTGGTGCCCGGCGAGCGCCTGGAACTCCGAACCCGCCCGGATGGCCGAGCGCACGCCCATGATGTCGGCCTGGCGGTGCACGAGCCGCTTGTTGATCTGGGCCAGGTCGGTCTCGACACCGGCGACCCGCGCGGCGATGTCGAGCACGGCGTCGTCGAGCTCGTCGGCCGGGAAGGCCCGGTTGGCCCAGCCCAGCGCCACCGCCTCGGCGCCGGTGAGATCGTCGCCGAGCAGCATGATCTCCATGGCCCGGCGCATCCCCAACAGGGGCGTGTGGTACTGCCAGTCCGGCGGTGACGCCACGCGGACGATCGGGTAACCGATGCGGGCGTCGTCGGCCACGTAGACCAGGTCGCAGGCCTGCGCCAGCTCCGTGGCCCCGGCGATGGCGTAGCCGTGGACCTGGGCGATCACCGGCTTGGCCATGTCCCAGAAGGCGAACCAGTTCTCGGTCACGTGCCGCGACCAGTTGCCGTCACCCGGCGAGGTGTGGAACGGCGGCTCGGCCATGAGGTCGCCACCCAGGTCGTAGCCGGCCGAGAAGCAACCTCCCGAGCCGCGCAGCACCGTGACCCGCACCTCGGGATCGGTGTCGTGGTCGGCCAGCGCCCGGAGCAACTCGGCGCGCATGGGCGTCGAGATGGCGTTGCGCTTCTCGGGCCGGTTCAACGTGATGCGGGCCACGTACTCGGCCGGATGATCGATCTCGATGAGCTCGTAGGTCACGACCCCACCTCCTCTGTCGTCGCGTCGGCGAGCCGGTCACGGGTGCCGGCCAGCTCGGCCATGAGCTCGAGGCCCTCGGGCTGCTCGGCGCGCACGATGAGGCCGGTCAACCCGGAGCGGGTCCACGGCTCCCAGCGGGCCCGAATGCGCGCCTCGCTGCCGATCAGGGCGCCGTCGTCGTGGTACTCGTCGGGCACCGCCGCCACCGCCTCCTCGCGCCGGCCGGCCCGCCACAGCTCCTGGATGCGGGCGGCCTCGTCGGGGTAGCCCCGGCGGGCCATGGCCTCGCGGTGGTAGTTGTGCGTCTCGCTGCCCATGCCGCCCACGTACATGGCGGTCAACGGCTTCATGGCGTCGAGGGCCGCCTTCACGTCGTCGGTGAACACGACGCTCACCCCACCGAAGACCTCGAAGTCGGCCGGCCGCTCGCCCCGACGGGCGAACCCCGCATCGAGGGCCGGGCCGTAGACCCGCGGTCCGTCGAAGCCCCAGCCCATCGGCAACATGCCGTCGGCCACCTCCGCCGACAGCTCGGTGTTGCGGGGGCCGCCGGCGGCCAACCAGATCTCGATCCGACCCGCCGGGTGCAGGATCGACTTGAGCGGCTTGCCCTGGCCCAGCGTGCGGGGACCGTCGTAGGGCAGCGGGAACTCGGGACCCTCGTTGGTGAGCGGCTCACGGGCGAAGACCTTGCGCATGATGGCCACGTACTCGCGCAGGCGCCGGTTGGGGTTGCCCCACGGCTGGCCGTACCAGCCCTCGACGATCTGCGGGCCCGACACCCCCAGCCCGATGATCACCCGGTTCCCGCCGGCCAGCGCATCGATGGTGAGGGCGTGCATGGCCGTGGCCGCCGGGGTGCGCGCCGCGATCTGGACCACCCCGGTCGCGAGCTTGATGCGCGAGGTGACCGCAGCCAGATAGGCCAGCGGCGACAGCGCGTCGGAACCGTAGGCCTCGGCCGTCCACACCGAGTGGTAGCCGAGAGCCTCGGCTCGTCGTACGTCGTCGACGGGCACGTCCATCGTGGCGCCGCGGTAGAGGTCCAGGCCGAGGGCGAGCTTCATGCCGGCGAGTCTCGCGCAGGCCCTGTGTCATCCTTCACACGGACGACGAGCCGCTGCAGAGGTCCGCCCGGTGACCTTCGCCCCTTCGCCGGGCAGCCTCGGAGGCACACCATGGAACCAGTGACATCGCCGAACCCGACCACCGACACCGCCCCGACCCCCGCGCCGCATCCCGAGCGCGTCGTGATGGACGGCAACGAGGCCGCGGCCCGAGTGGCCTATGCGCTGTCGGAGGTGGTGGCGATCTATCCCATCACCCCGGCGTCGGCCATGGGCGAGCACGCCGACGCCTGGAGCAACGCGGAGCACCCCAACCACTGGGGAGCGGTGCCCCGCGTGGTGGAGATGCAGAGCGAGGCCGGCGCCGCCGGCACCCTGCACGGCGCCGCCACCACGGGAGCGCTGACCACCACCTTCACCGCCTCCCAGGGCCTGCTGTTGATGCTGCCCAACCTGTTCAAGGTGGCCGGCGAGCTCACCCCGACGGTGATCCACGTGGCGGCGCGCACCGTGGCCACCCACGCGTTGTCGATCTTCGGCGACCACAGCGACGTCATGGCGGCGCGCACCACCGGCATGGCCATGTTGTGCGCCTCCTCGGTGCAGGAGGCCCATGACTTCGCCGCCGTCGCGCACGGCGCCAGCCTCCGCGGGCGGGTGCCGTTCCTGCACTTCTTCGACGGATTCCGCACCAGCCACGAACTGGGCCCCGTCGACCTGCTCGACGCCGGCGACCTCGACGCCCTCCTCGACGACGACGCCCTCGCCGCCCACCGCGACCGGGGCCTCTCGCCCGACCACCCGGTCCTGCGCGGCTCCGCCCAGAACCCCGACGTGTTCTTCCAGGCCCGAGAAGCGGCCAGCCCCTACCACCACGCCGTCCCCGAGATCGTCACCGACCTGTTCGCCACGCTGGCCGAGCGCACGGGGCGGCGCTACGGCCTCGTCGACTACGACGGCGACCCCGGAGCCGAGCGGGTCATCGTGGTCATGGGCTCGGCCACCGGTGCCGCCGGCGAGGCCGTCGAGGCACTCCGGGCCCGGGGGGAGAAGGTCGGCGTGGCGACCGTGCGCCTCTACCGGCCCTTCCCGACCGAGGCCCTCGTCGACGCCCTCCCCGCCTCGGTGCGGGCCGTGGCCGTGCTCGACCGCACCAAGGAGCCCGGTGCGGTGGGCGAGCCGCTCTACACCGACGTGGTCACCGCGCTGGCCGAGGCGGTCGCCAGCCGCCGCCTGACCGCCATGCCCCGGGTGTTGGGCGGTCGCTACGGACTGTCGTCGAAGGAGTTCACCCCGGCCATGGCCGCCGCAGCACTGGCCGAACTGGACACCGAGGAACCCACCAACCACTTCACCGTGGGCATCGTCGACGACGTGTCGCACACCAGCCTGCGCACCGACCCCTTCTTCGACACCGACACCGCCGATCTCCGCGCCGTCTTCTACGGGCTCGGCAGCGACGGCACGGTGAGCGCCAACAAGACCGCGGCCAAGCTCATCGGCGAGCAGACCGACCGCCACGTGCAGGGGTACTTCGTCTACGACTCCAAGAAGTCCGGCTCGGTCACCGTGTCGCACCTGCGGGTCTCCGACCACCCCATCCGCTCCACCTACCTGATCGAGCACGCCGGCTTCGTGGCCTGCCACCACACCGACCTGCTCGAACGCCTCGACGTCCTCCAGGTGGCCGAACCCGGCGCCACGGTCCTGATCAACGCCCCGTGGGCACCCGACGAGGTCTGGGATCACCTCCCCGCCGAGGTGCAGACCGAGATCGTCGAGCGCCGGCTGCGGCTGTGGGTGCTCGACGCCCACCACGTCGCCCGCGAGGCCGGGCTGCCAGGGAGGGTGAACGCGGTGATGCTCCCTGCGTTCTTCGCCCTCTCCGGGGTGCTTCCCCTCGACACGGCCCTGACCGAGCTCAAGGCCAGCTTCGCCCGCGCCTACGGCGGACGGGGCAGCGACGTGGCCGCCCGCAACGACGCCGCCGTCGACCTCGCCCTCGGCGCCCTCCACGAGATCCCCGTCCCGTCCGCGGTGACCGCCACGCGCCACCGCCGCCCCCCGGTTCCCGAGCACGTCCCCGAGTTCGTGGCCCGCGTCACCGCCGCCATGCTGGCCGGCCAGGGCGACCTGCTCCCGGTGAGCGCGCTCCCCGTGGACGGCACCTTCCCGGTGGGCACCGCCCGCTACGAGCAGCGCCGCCTGGCCCACGAGCTGCCGGTGTGGGAACCCGATATCTGCGTCGACTGCGGCCGTTGCGTGATGGTCTGCCCGCACGCCGCCATCCGCATGAAGGCCGAGCCTCCCGACGTCTACGCCGCCACCCCCGGCGCCGACGCGCTCGACACCAAGCCCTTCCGGGCCAGGGGCCTCGACCACAACCTGCTGACCATCCAGGTCGCCCCCGACGACTGCACGGGCTGTGCCATCTGCGTGGACGTCTGCCCCGGCCACGCCAAGGACGACCCCACCCACAAGGCTCTGGCCATGGTCGACGCCGAAGAGCGCCGAGAGCTCGAACGGCCGCGGTGGGACGCCTTCCTGGCCCTGCCCGAGGTCCCCCGCGCCGCGCTGGCCCACGACACGGTGAAGGGCGCCGCGGTGCTGCGCCCGCTGTTCGAGTTCTCCGGGGCGTGCGCCGGATGCGGCGAGACGCCGTACCTGCGCCTCCTCACCCAGCTGTTCGGCGACCGGGCCATGGTGGCCAACGCCACCGGGTGCTCGTCGATCTACGGCGGCAACCTCCCCACCACCCCGTGGGCCAGCGACGGCGAGGGGCACGGGCCGGCGTGGGCGAACTCGCTGTTCGAGGACAACGCCGAGTTCGGCCTCGGCCTGCGCATCGCCGTCGACGCCGCCGCCGACCTCGCCCGCGCCGAGCTCACCGCCCTGGCCCCGAACCTCGACCCCGACCTGATCGAGCGGCTCCTGCACGCCGACCAGAGCGACGAGGCGGGCATCGCCACCCAACGCGCCGCGGTGGGCGAGTTGACGGCCCGCCTGGCCGAGTTGCAGGCGATGGCGCCCGACCAGGGCGACGAGACCGCCCGACGGGCGCGGATGCTGGCCGGGGTGGCCGAGCACCTGGTGCGGCGTAGCGTGTGGATCGTCGGCGGCGACGGATGGGCCTACGACATCGGCTCCGGCGGACTGGACCACGTGCTCGCCTCCGGCGCCGACGTGAACGTGCTGGTCCTCGACACCGAGGTGTACTCCAACACCGGTGGCCAGTCGTCCAAGGCCACCCCTCGAGGGGCGGTCGCCAAGTTCGCCACCGGCGGCAAGCCCACCGCCAAGAAGGACCTCGGCCTGGTGGCCATGAGCTACGGCAACGTCTACGTGGCCCAGATCGCCATGGGAGCCAACGACCTGCAGACCGTGAAGGCGCTCAGCGAGGCCGAGGCGTGGCCCGGACCGTCACTGGTCATCGCCTACTCGACCTGCATCGCCCACGGCATCGACATGTCGACCTCGATGACCCACCAGAAGGACGCCGTGCGCAGCGGCTACTGGCCCCTGTTCCGCTACCACCCCGGCGCCGGCGAGCACGAGCACCCGTTCCGCCTCGACGCCCACGACCCGACCATCGCGCTGTCGGAGTTCACGTCGACCGACGGTCGCTTCACCGGGATGGCCCGCACCGACCCCGAGCGCTCACGGAGGCTGCTGGCCCTCGAGGGCGACGACGTGACCGAACGCTGGCGGCTGTACCACCAGCTCGCCGACATGGAACGCACCGCACCCCCCGACGACCCGGGCACGACCGGGGCAGACGACGACGGCAGCCCGGTCGACCTGCCCGGTCAGGGCGACTGAGCTCAGGCCGCAGGCGCAGCCGGCTGGGTGGCCATGCGCCTCGGCACCCGCCCGGCCAGCACCGCGCCGAGCGCCGCCACCACGACCGTGACCAGGAACACCACGACCAGCCCCGGGCCCTCGCGTCCGCTGATGGCCACCCCGGCGGCCACGACCACGCCGGCCACACCCGTCCCCAGGGCGGTGCCCAGACCGTCGGACAGCTGCAGGGCCGAGGTGGCCGTGCCCTCACGTCCCGGCTCGGCCTCGGCCAACGCCGACACCGACAGCGGCGAGTAGGCCAGGCCCATGCCGAGCCCGGCGATACCCCACGTCATGACGGCCACCGGCACCGGCACCCCGGGCAGCAGGGCCAACAGGGTCGCCCCGGCCCCGAAGGCCAGGGTCGACAACCCGATCCGGACCAGACGCCGGGGCCCCACCCGGTAGACGTAGCGGTCCTGCACCCACGAGCCCACCGTCCACACGACAGCGGCGGCGGTGAGCGCCAGGCCACCGACGAAGGCGCTCACGCCCTTCACCGAGGTCATGGCGAGGGGCACGAAGGCATTCGTGGTGAAGTAGGCGAACGTGAGCGTCCCCCGTGTGGCCACGATGCCGGGCAGTCCGGGGCGGGCCCGCACGGTGCCCGGCGGGGTGAGGGCCACGAAGGCAGGCACACCGAGGGCCAAGCCGGCGCCGACCAGCGGCACCGCCACCACGGGGTTGCGGCTGCCCAACCCGGCCAGCACGAGCCCCGCTCCCCCGGCCACCGCGAGCGCCCGGAGCACGGGCGTGGGGCCGGCCGGCGCGGCCTCGGGCACGGGCACCCGGCGGATGCCGGTGAGGGCAGTGAGGCCGATGGCCGCGGTCACGGGGAACAGCCCGAGGAACACCCAGCGCCACCCGAGGGTGTCGCCGACCAGGCCGGCGATGGCCGGTCCGAGGAGACCGGGCACCACCCATGCCGTGGACAGCAGGGCGAACATGCGGGGTCGTTCGGTCGGCGCGTACGCCCGGGCGATGCACACGTAGGCCATGGCCACCATCGACCCCCCACCGAGGCCCTGGAGCACCCGGCCCAGGACCAGGACCAACATCCCCGGGGCCGCACCACCGACGAGGAGGCCGAGGGCGAACAGACCGAGCCCCACCGCGAAGGGCACCGCCGGGGCCAGGCGGTCGGCCGCCCGCCCGCCCACGACGAGGCCGACGAGGTTGCCGAGGAAGAAGCCGCTGAACACCCAGCCGTAGAGCCAGAGATCACCGAGATCGGCCTCGACCAACGGCATGACCGTCGACACCGCCAGCGACTCGAAGGCCACGGCGGTGACCACGGCGATCAGTCCGGTGGTGAGCAGTCGGTGGCCCCGCCGCCACACTCCGGACGCGACGGCGCCCCCCGCCTCGCCGGCAGGGGGCGCACCATCGTCGGATCGAGTCTGCGGCACCGGGTCAGGGTACGACCCCGCGCCCGGTGATCAGATGATCTGGCCGGGTCAGACGGGCTGGACGACGGGCCCGCGGTACTGGTCGCTGCCGAAGCCCAGCATGATGAAGAAGATGAACGGCAGGAGCACCAACCCCACGCCGTAGCCGGCGCCGTGCCCGAAGCTCTTGGCCAGGTCGATCAACACGATGAACAACATGATGAGGTTCACCAGCGGGATGAAGAAGAGCACGACCCACCAGGCCGGACGACCGACCGCCTTCAGCACCGGGATCATGGCCAACGGGTAGCAGACGAGGATCAACAGGGCCCAGACGCCCGGCTGTCCGGTCTTGTCGATCGTCTTCCAGAAGCCGATCAAGGCCATGATCGCGATGACGGCGTAGATGATGCCGAGGGCGATCGCGACACCGCCCCCGCTCGAATCGGATGTCGTGGTCACTTCCACCTGCGCCAGAAGGTTCATTGGGTCCCGCTCCTTGTTCTCCCCCCCGGGTTCGGTACCCGCGGATTCGATCTGACCGTACTTCCCCACGCACCGTCGACACGAGGATGATCGGTTCGGCTGGCCACGGTGACCCCTCCGCGACGAACGAAGCGCCGGGACACCCCGGCCACGGCCGTCGGCAGGGGTAGCCTCGGGAGGCGCCCTTGTAGCTCAACTGGACAGAGCAGCCGGTTTCTACCCGGCAGGTTCCGGGTTCGACTCCTGGCGGGGGCACGGTCGGCGGCGGGACGGGACGCGAGCAGGACGATGTTGCGGCCCCCACCCCACCCTGGACGTTTTCGCGGGCCGACACGTCGACGCCTATGCTGACCAATCCCATGGTGGCCGTAGCTCAGCTCGGTTAGAGCGCCAGGTTGTGGCCCTGGAGGTCGGGGGTTCAAGTCCCCTCGGTCACCCCACGGTGGTGGTGGCGACCCGTCTCGGCGGGTGGCCACCACCCCCACCGCATCGCCGTACACTCGCGGTTTCTCCACGCGCCTCTAGCTCAATGGCAGAGCAACGGACTCTTAATCCGCAGGTTCTGGGTTCGAATCCCAGGGGGCGTACCAACGAAGTACGACCAACGAAACACCAGCAGGGCCCGGATCCCGCACCCGGGCCTTCTGCGTCGAGCGAACGGGCGGAGACCCGGGAGTGCCCTCGGCCGGGATCGGCGCTACTGGTGGCGCATGATGCGGGCGAACTCGGCGTCGAGGTCGAGCGGCGGGGGCGGGCCCACGTCGATGCGCACGCCGACCAGAGCCGCGGGAGCGCGACACGGCGGCTCGTAGTCGTCGCACACCGGGAACGGTCGCCCGTAGCCGACGGTCAGGAACGCCCCGTCGGGGGCGATCGCAGTGGGGATGGGTCGATCCATGACCGCGGACGCCAACGGCTCGTCGTCGGCGGTGACGGCGAGGTCGAATCCGCCTCCGGGCCGGGCCGTCGCCACCACCACCAGCGCACGACAACCGGTCGGCACCGGCGCCGACACCCGGTACTCCTCGCCGCTCGTGGTGTAGATCCAGGTGGCCGCTCCCTCGTCGAGGAACCACGCCCAGCCGGCCATCCAGTCACCCTGCTCGCACAGCACGCCGGATGCGTCGGGAGCCAGTGACCCGTCGAACAACGCCACCATCCGGAAGCCGCCGAAGATGACCGGACCGTTCGATTCGTGGAGCTTGTCGCCCGGACGCAGGTGGTAGGTGCCCTGGAACGTCATCCACGGCAGGTGGATCTGGGCGATGCGATTGTCGCGGCTGTCGTCGATCGGGAGGACCTGGTTGCGCGCCGCGGCCTCCTCCCAGAGCGTCACGAGCTCGGCGAGCTTCTCGGGGTGCGACGCGGCGAGGTCGGTGGACTCGGAGACGTCGGTCCGCGTGTCGAAGAGCTGCCACTCGTCGGTGGCGAAGTCGCTGCTGCCCACGATGGCGTCGCGCTCGGCCGCGGTCAGTTGGTTGACGTGGTCGGTGACGGCCTTCCAGCCGTCGGCGTACATGGCCCGGCTGCCCCAGCACTCGTAGTACTGGCTGGTGTGCACCTCGGCGGCGGCGGCGTCGTCGAGCACCGACCGGAGCGACACGCCGTCGACGGAGAGCTGCGCCACCCCCCGCAGCTCCTCGGGCGCCTCGACCCCCAGCAGGTCGAGGAGGGTGGGGAACACGTCGATGGCGTGGCCGTACTGGCGGCGCAGGCCGCCGGGATCGGGGATGCCGTCGGGCCAGGCGATGATGAACGGGTCCCGGACGCCGCCTTCGAAGGTGTAGCGCTTCCAGCGCCGGAACGGCGTGTTGCCGGCCAGCGCCCATCCCCACGGGTAGTGGCCGCTGGATCGGAACCCGCCGAGGTCGTCGATGTGGGCCAGCTCGTCGTCGACGTCGTCGGGCTCGTCGGAGATGTAGTGCCGCAGCTGGTTCCACGAGCCGTTCGGACCTCCCTCGGCCGAGCATCCGTTGTCGGAGACGACGACGACCACCGTGTTGTCGCCGTCGGGACTGCGTTCGATCTCGTCGAGCACGCGCCCGATGTGGTGGTCGGCGTGAGCGAGGAACCCGGCGAACACCTCCATCATCCGGGCGTAGAGACGCCGCCGATCGGGGTCGATCCGGTCCCAGGCCTCGACCCATTCGGGCCGTTCCGAGAGCACGGCGTCGGCCGGGACGATGCCCAGCTCCTTCTGGCGGGCGAACGTCTCCTCGCGCCACACGTCCCATCCCGCGTCGAAGCGGCCGGCGAAGCGATCGATCCACTCCGGCGGCGCCTGGTGCGGCGCGTGCGGGGCGCCGGTGGCGTACCAGAGGAGGTAGGGCCGGTCCGGATCGTGCAGACGCAGGTCGCGCAGCCGGGCGATGGCCTCGTCGGCCAGGTCGGCGTCGAGGTGGTAGCCCTCCTCGGGAGTGGCGGGCGGCTCGACGTGGTGCTGATCACGGACGAGGTTCGGGGTCCACTGGTTCGTCTCGCCGTTGAGGAAGCCGTAGTAGCGCTCGAAGCCGACTCCGGTCGGCCACGTGTGGAAGGGCCCGCTGGCCCGCTGGTCGCGGGGGGTCAGGTGCCACTTGCCGATGGCGGTGGTCGAATACCCCTGCTCGAGCAGCACCTCGGCGAGGGTGCCCGCCGAGTCGGGGATCTCGCCGGTGTAGCCGGGATAGTTGACCGGCATGTCGGGCAACATCCCCATGCCGACCCGATGGTGGTTCCGGCCCGTGAGCAGCGCCGCTCGCGTCGGGGAGCACACCGCCGTGGTGTGGAAGTTCGTGAACCGCAGCCCGCGCCGCGCCAGCCGGTCGAGGTTGGGCGTCTCGAGGTTCGACCCGTAGCACCCGAGCTGAGCGAAGCCCAGGTCGTCGAGCACGATCACCACGACGTTCGGGGCGCCGGGCCGGTAGGGCTTCTCCGTGCGCGGGGCGCGGCTGTCGGCCAGCGCCAGTTCGATGGAGGGCTCCGTCACCGACGAGGGTTCAGGCAACGATCTCGCTGGTCTGGGTGACCGGGGTGATGGTCGTGTAGTTGGCCACGTCGGCCATCACGTCGCCGGTGCCGGCGGCGCCCATGGCTACACCCATGGCGTCCATCGAGTCGAAGGTGAAGTGCACGGCCGCCTCGTAGGGGCCGTCGACGCCTTTGTCGATCTGGGCGCCGTCGAGGCCCCAGGTGCGCACGGCGAGCGGCACGTGGCTGTTGGCGTAGTAGTCGTGATCGAAGGTCGCGCCTTCGGTCTTCGGGTACAGCACGCTGAAACGGATCATGGCGAGATGTCCTCCTGGACGAGCGGATGGCGTGGCGTCGACGGTACATCGTCATGATCCGAGGGGGCTCCGGAGACCGCGAGGGCTGTTCCGAGCCGTCCTCGGGGCGGTGGCTGGGGATGCGGTCAGACCCGTTGGCGCCACCGGGCACCGCCGAGCGTCACCATGGCCGCGGCCATCTCGACCAGATCGGCGTGGAGCACGTCGGGCTCGCCCCGGCCCCCCTTGCCGTGCCCGGGCAGAGAACTCCTCGGCGTAGCGCTGCGCATCGGCCACGTCGTCGCGATGGGTGAGCAGCACGTGGGCGAGACCGGCCGGGCCGACGGGCCGACGCTCAGGCGACGGTGGCGGGGAGGTCCGAGGAGCGGATGGACTCGGCCCAGGGATAGCGGAGAGGGTCGATGAGGAGATAGGGCGCGTCGAGCACCACGTCGACCGTGTGGGGCACGGCCTCGCGGATGGCGACGGCCCGACCGGCGGGATCGTCCTCCACGAACACGAGATCCAGGAACAGGCCCGGGCGTCGGCGCGACTCCATGGACCACGTGCCCGTGACGCCGTCGAGCTCGGCGATCCGGGCCGCCCGGCCGTCGGGTGCGCGCCGCTGGACGACGATGAGCCCCGTGTGACCCACGAAGGGCACGTCGGCGGGACCGAGCTGCAGGCTCGGGCGACCCACGGCCCCGGTGCCGGCGAACACGTCACCTTCACGCACCGCCTTCTTGTCGGCCGGGAACGTCATCCGCCCCGTCTCGTAGAGACCCGGCAAGGTGGCGCTCATGTCGTCGAAGGCGACCTGCGGGTCGCCGCTCACGACGTAGGTGGTGAGGAACGTGGCCCGGCCGTCGGAGAACGGTGAGCCTTCTTCGCACACACGCAGTGCCTGGAGCTCGGGTGGGGCGACGTAGCGGCGGCTGAGCATGATGCCCTCGAGGCTCACGTTCATGGGCGTGTGCTCGAGGTCGTACCAGCGGTTCCACGCCTCGATGGCATCGGCGTCGCAGTCGAGTGCGGCGAACACGATCCCCGACGGCTTCACGGCGCCGGATCCCGGTCCCGCTGGTCGGTAGGCAGGGCGTGGCAACGGATCATGTGCGGCTCCCGGACGAGTGGGTGGATGCGCCGGGACCGTACCGGGTCCGGGTCCGGTCCCCGACCGCCAGAGGGTCCTTCACTACGCTCACAGCGGGGTCAGGGGCCGTCGCCGCCCGGCGACCGCTGCGGCCACCCGCCCCATCCGTTCGCCCGCCATCCCGCCGAGGCCCCGTGCCCCACCCCGCCACCGACACCGAGACGAGTACCGACGAGGAACTCGCCCGCGAGCGGGTGCTGGCGACGGCGCGCGACGAACAGGCCCGACTCCGCGCCGCCGAGACGGCGCTGGCCACCAGCGAAGCCCGCTTCCGTCGGGCCTTCGACGAGTCACCCATCGGGATGAGCATGTCCTCGGCCGACGGCCGGTTGCTGTGGGTCAACGACGCCTTCTGCCGCCTCCTCGGGCGCAGCTGGGCCGAGGTCGTCGGGCGTCGCCTCGCCGACTTCACCGACCCCGACGACGTCGACATGGCCGCCCGCATCCGCAGCCAGCTGTTGGCCGGCGAGACCACCCGGGGCGAGTGCGAGCTGCGCCACCTGCGCCCCGACGGCTCCGCCGTGCTCGTCCGTCTGTCCATGTCGGTGCTGTCGGACCCGGGCAGCGAAGAGCCCTCCCTCGTCCTGGGACAGGTGCTCGACATCACCGAAGCCCGCGAGACCGAGGCCCGCCTCGCCTACCTCGCCAGCCACGACGTGCTCACCGGCCTCCCCAACCGCCTCCTGCTCCTCGACCGTCTCGCCCAGGCCATGTACCGACGCGAGCGGGCGGGCGGCGAGGTGGCGGTGCTCTTCCTCGACCTCGACGACTTCAAGATCGTCAACGACGCCCTCGGCCACGCCGCCGGCGACGAGTTCCTCGTCGAAGCCGGCAACCGACTGCGCCACTGCGTACGACCGACCGACACCGTGGCGCGCCTGGGCGGTGACGAGTTCGTGATGGTGTGCGAGGTCGACCACATGGACCTCGTGGCAACCTTGTGCGACCGCGTCGCCGCCGCCCTGGCCCGACCGTACGAGGTGGACGGGAAGTCGCTCACGATGAGCGCCAGCATCGGGGTCGTCGTGGGCGACCAGCTGCACGACCCCGCGGAGCTGCTCCGGGACGCCGACGTCGCCATGTACCGCTCCAAGGCCGACGGCCGCGGCCGGGCCACGCTCTTCACCGCCCGACTCCGCGCCGAGGCGGTCGAGCGCCTCGAACAGGAAGCCGACCTCCGCGTCGCGCTGCGAGAGCACCAGCTCGAGGTCCACTACCAGCCGGTCATCTCCTGCGCCGACGGCGCCGTGGGCGGCGTCGAAGCCCTCGTGCGCTGGCGTCATCCCGAGCGCGGGCTGCTCATGCCCGGCGACTTCCTCCCGGCTGCCGAGCGCAGCGGCCTGATCGTCGACGTCGGGGCCTACGTCCTCGCTGCCGCGGCCGTGCAACTGGCCCGCTGGCAAGAGGCCGGGTCGTCGCTGCGGGTCAGCATCAACCTCTCCCCGCGCCAACTGCTCGACGGCTCCGTGGTCGACATCGTGCTCGGCGCCTGCCGCGCCGCCGGCGCCCGCCCGCAGGGTCTCGTGATCGAGCTGACCGAGAACGCCCTCATCGAAGCACTCGGGATCGCCGGCGACCGGCTCCGCCGTCTCCGCGATGCCGGCATCACCGTCGCCCTCGACGACTTCGGCACCGGCTACAGCTCTCTGCAGTACCTACGCGACCTGCCCGTCGACATGGTGAAGATCGATCGCACCTTCGTGCGGGGCCTCGGGCGCAGCGACGACGGCGCACTCGCCGAAGCCATCATCGGCCTCGGTGGCGCGCTCGACCTCGTGACCGTCGCCGAGGGCGTCGAGACCGACGAGCAACTCCAGAGGCTGCGAGCCATGGGCTGCGACATGGTCCAGGGCTACCTCCTCGGTCACCCTGTGCCCGCCGATCAGCTCGATCTCGGCGCACGCTGGTAGCGAACCTGATCGACGCGCTCGACCACGCCAGCGGCGTCACCCGGTGAACGCAGGGGTGACCTCGACCGCCGGTGCCGGTGCCGGTGCCGGCTCCGGGGCCGGCGGCGGCGGGAGCGGCGGCACCAGCGGCGCGGCCAGGTCGAGGCGATAGAGGCGACCGTCACCCTCGAGTGTGATCGGGAAGTAGACGTGGCCAGGACCGACCTGCACGTCGAGCAGCTCGCCGGCCGGCACCCCGACGAGGTCCGCCCCACGCGAAGGGTCGAAGCGTCCCATGGACTGGTTGAGGAAGTACCCGAACCAGACACCGGTTCCGGCCGCACCATCGATCCCGAGGACGAAGGTCTGCAGGTCCCAGGCCTCCACCGCTCCCGCCGGGGTGACCCGACCGACCGAGCCGAAGTTGAACCCCGAATACCAGACCTGGCCATCGGGACCGAGCGTCACCCGCTCCGGCTGTACGTTCGGGCCGAGGAGCGGATAGCTCGAGACCGTGCCGTCCGTGGTGATGGCACCGATGGCATCGCCCCCGGCGAGGGCGTACCAGAGGCGGCCGTCGCCACCCGTGGTGATGCCCTCCGGTTCGGACGCCGCGGCCACCGTGAAGCGGGTCACGACCCCATCGGTCGTGATGCGGCCGATCTCGTGGCTGTTGGTCATGGTGAACCACAGCGCGTCATCCGGACCGGCGGTGATGTCCGACGGCCGCACGTCCGCACCGAGGTCCTCGAACTCGGTGACGACACCATCGGCGGTCACCCGGGCGATGCGGTCGATGTCGGCGAGCGCCACCCAGACGTTGCCGTCGGGACCGACGGTGAGCCCCTCGGCACCGGCGTCGGGCGTGGGCGTGTCGACGAAGGTGAGCCCTCCCGACGGGTCGACCCGGCCGAGGCCCTGGGTGGTGCTGAACCAGATGGTCCCGTCGGCGAGCGGCAACACCCGCTGGACCGGCGTGCCCTCGGGCAGGGCAAAGGCTTCGACCGGCGAGGGGGCGGACGTGACCGCGGCCACGCGCGAGCCCTCGGGCTCGGCCACCCAGAGCGTCCCATCGCGTCCGAGAGTCATGCCGCTCGGTGACGCATCCTTGCTCAGCTGCGCAGTCTCGAGGACGGTGGCGTCGGGGGTGACCCGGACCGCCTGGCCGGGGCCCTGCAACGACACCCAGAGCCCGTCGGGGCCCTCGACCACACCTGCGGGTCCACTCCCCACCGGCAGCGCCGACTCGGTGATGGTGCCGTCGAGCGTCACCCTGCCCAATCGGGCTGCGGCGAAGTCGGTGTAGAAGAGATCACCCGAGCCGGTGCTGGTGATCGCTTCGGGCCGGGCACCGCTGCGGGCGATGGGAAAGATCGTGGTCGAACCACTCACGTCGATGCGCCCCACTCCCCCCGCCACCGTGAACCAGATCGCACCATCGGCCCCGGCCGCCAGGCCGAACGGCGCGTCGACCCCGGACGGCAATGGGAACTCGACGACCGCACCACCGGGCACAAGGCGGCCGATACGGTTGCCGGCGAGCTCCGTGAACCAGAGAGCCCCGTCGGGGCCGAGGACGACGTCGTTGGGTCGACTGCCCGGCTGTGGTAGCCCTGTGGTCGTCACGACACCATCGGTCGTGATCCGCCCGATCGCGTTCCCTTCCGCTTCGACGAACCACATCGCGCCATCAGGGCCCGACGTGATCGCCACCGGCGAGGAGTCCTTCCCCGAGGTGGGGTAGGCGGTCCGAGAGCCATCGGCGGCGAGCGCGCCGATCGTGCCGGATCCAGCGAACGCGATCCACAGGCGACCGTCGGGGCCGATGGCCACGTCATTGGGGCCGAAACCGTCGGTGGCGAAGCTGAACTCCGACACCGAACGATCGCCACCGAGGGACACCCATCCATCGGCCGCCGACACCGACGGGACCGCCACGAACATCGAGCCCGTCAGGAGGACTCCCGCCAGCAGCACCGCCACGATCATTCGGAGGTTCGCTGGAACGCGTCGGCGCAGAACTTCGATCGGGGGCATGACCCGTCATCGACACTTCGGCGGGTGGCCTTGACCCTGAGCGCGGATCGGCGGCCGCCCTGCCACAGCAGTGACGGCCGCCGAGTCACGCGGTCGAGGACCGGCAGGTCGGGTCCGGATCAGGCCTTCTTGGCCGGGGCCTTCTTGGCCGGGGCCTTCTTCGCCGCCGTCTTCTTCGCCGGGGCCTTCTTCGCCGCCGTCTTCTTCGCCGGGGCCTTCTTCGCCGCCGTCTTCTTCGCCGGGGCCTTCTTCGCCGCCGTCTTCTTCGCCGGGGCCTTCTTCGCCGCCGTCTTCTTCTTCGCCGGAGCCTTCCCGTCGTTCACCGTGTCCTTGAACGACTTCAACGGCGTGATCCGCACCGCGGTCTTGGCCGGCACCTTCACGGGAGCGCCCGTCTGGGGGTTGCGCCCGGTGCGTGCGGCGCGCTTCACGGGGATGAACTTGGCGAAGCCGGTCAGGACCACCTGCTCACCGCTGGCCACGACGTCGGTGATCGTGTTCAGGGCCTCGGTCAGGATGCCCTCGACTTCAGCTCGGCTCTTGCCGACCTGCTCGGCGACGCTGGCGGCCAGGTCTCGTCGGTTCACTGATGCTCCTTGCGTTCGTCGGGCCTCACACGAGGCCATACGGGTGGATGCCACCAGCATTGCGCACATTCGGACCCCCTCCGCGCCGGCACACGGCCGGAGCGGGCCGCGTGGGTCAGATCGACAGGACGAGCTTGCCGAACGACTCCCCCTCGGCCATCCGGGCGAAAGCGTCCGCCGCATCGGCCAGAGGCCGCACGGAGTCGATCAGCGGCTTCACCCCGGCGGCCTCGCAGAACGTGATGAGGCGAACGAGCTCGTGGCGCGTGCCCATCGTCGATCCGATCACCGACCGTTGCAGGAAGAAGACCTGGGCCAGGTCCGCGCTCGGATCGTTTCCGCTCGTCGCCCCCGCGACCACGAGCACACCCCCCGGGCGAAGCGAGCGCTGGGAATGGCTCCACGTCGCCGCCCCGACCGTTTCCATCACCGCGTCGACCTTGGCCGGGAGACGCTCGCCGGACTCGAAGACCTGATGCGCACCGATGGCGAGCGCGTGCTCGCGCTTGTCGGCGTGACGGCTGGTGGCCCAGACCCGCAGCCCCGCGGCACGGCCCAGCAGGATCAGCGCGGTCGCCACGCCCCCACCCGCCCCCTGGACCAGAACGGTGTCACCCGGTCGGACCTCACCCCTCGTGAACAGCATCCGGTAGGCGGTGAGGTACGCGGTGGGCAGGCAGGCCGCCTCCGACCAACTCATCCCCGCCGGCTTGGGCACCACGTTGCGGCGGGGTACGGCCACCCGCTCGGCCAGCGTGCCGGGGAAGCGCTCGGAGAGCAGGCTGCGCCGCGGGTCGAGCGTCTCGTCCCCACCCCCGGCGTCGGGGTCGCCGATGACCGCGTGCACCACGACCTCGTTGCCCTCCGGGTCGGTGCCCGCACCGTCGCACCCCAGCACCATCGGAAGCTGCGTGTCGGTCAGCCCGACGCCACGGAGGCTCCACAGATCGTGGTGGTTGACCGCCGCCGCCTTCAGGTCGACCAGCACCCAACCATCGGGGACATCCGGGTCGGGGTGCTCGCCCACCTCGAGGGCGCTGAGCGGGTCGTCGGGGGCGAAGCGGGCGACGGTGACGGCGAGCAAGGTCCCTCCAGGGTGAGCGGCCGGGCCTTCGAGTCTGCCAGCCGCGGCGGAGCCGGGAGCCGTGTCAGCGCGTGGCGGGGACGGTGACCGGATCGAGCGACGACAGTTCCGAACGGACGCCGTCGGCGCCCGTGACGCGGGCGACGACACGTCCGCCGGCCTCGGCGCGCAGGACGGTCGGCGCCCTGCGCACCCTGTAGCGGGCGGCGAGCGCGGTGTCGGTGGCCACGTCGACGACACGGAGCGTGGCGCCGGGCCGGGCGGCTTCGATGGTGGACACCACCGCCGGGCACACGGCGCAGTACTCGGTGGTGAAGACCACCCAGGTCTCGCCGTCGGCGGACAGCGCAGCCGGGAGCGCAGGATGTCCGCCATGGGCGACGTGGACGCGCCCGTCCTCGTGGCCGTCGTCGGTGCGATCGACGGTCACCACCCGGACCCCGCCGCGGAGCCGCACGAACCACACGTACATCTCACAGCCCACGCAGAGCCCGGTGACGGCGGCCAGGCCGGCCAGCGCGGCGACGACCAACGCCAGGGCCCATCCCACCGGTGGTGCGCCCAGCACGAACGCCAGTGTCGATGCGACCAGGAAGACGACGCCCACGGTGGCGGCGAAGCGGGGCGGACGAGGATCCTCGAGATGGCCGGGCGGACCCAGGTGAGGCTTGATGAGCGCCTGGTAGAGCCGTAGGACCGGCCCGTACCTCGGGCCGAGAGCCGCCCCGAGGAACAACACGACGGCGAAGAGGGCGACGACCCACTCCTGTCCGGTGAGTGCGCCCAGCACGAGAGCGACGGCCAACACGGCCTGGTTGGTGCGAGGGCCCCGAGGATCGATCGGGGCGGGCGGAGGAGCGGCAGCCATTCGGCCACCCTAATCCCGACTTACCCGATCGACAATCTCGACATTCGCCTCCCGGGCGGTGGGCTCCGAGGATCAGACCGTCCCGAGCGCCACCGGATCGTTCGAGGACTGAGGCACCCCGCCGGGATCCTCCTCGGTGAGGGCGTAGGTCGTGAAGCCGACCCCGCCCGTCGAGATGGCCGAGACGGTCGGTGCGCTGCCCAGGACGCCGAGGGAGATCACCCGATCGTCCTCGATGCCCCACAGCTGATAGGTCCGACCATCGGGCAGCGGCGGGAGATCGGTGCCGAGCACGAAGCCGGCCCCGTCGTCGAGGACCACGACCGTGGCCTGCGCCTCACCACCGGCGGGAGGCGTGAGCGCGACCTTGGTCGACCCCGGGTCGGCAATGGCCTGGCCGGCGGCGCGCTGCATGTCGACCGACGCCACCTCGCGACCGATCTCGTCGATGCGGTTCTCCTGTCGGGCGACGACGATGCCCAACACCAGGATGACCGCCGCCGCCACGCTCACGGCACCCAGCAGCACCTGGGTGACCCGACGACCGCGACGACAACGCGACGACCTCGGCCATCGGCTCGGGATCTGCGGCCGGCCGGGTCGGCGATGCGGACGCAGTCGCCGGAACATGTACCTGACGGGCGACGTCGAGATCGGCGACGCTGAGGCGCATCTCGGGCGGCCGTTCCTCGAGCGCTCCGGAGATGCGCTCCCACACGCCCTCGGGAGCCTGCGAGCCACCCCCGGCCATCCACGACGCGACCTCGAGATGGCCGGCCAGCTCCGCCCGACAGCGCGGGCACTCGGCGAGGTGATGATCGACGATGCGACGCTCGTCGTCGTCGACCGCGTCGAGCGCGTAGGCACCCAGGAGCTCCTCGACGTCGGGCACCGACAACTCGAGATCGCTCATCGCAGAACCTCCACATCGGATCCATCGAGCAAGCCACGCATCTTCTTGAGTCCTGTGCGGATCCGGCTCTTCACCGTGCCCTCCGGTTCGCCGAGGATCTTCGCCACCTCGCGGTACGTGTGCCCCCCCAGGTAGGCGAGCTCGATGGCCCGGCGCTCGCTGTCCTGGAGCTGACCCATGGCCACCTTGACCCGTTCGGCCACGGCCATGTCGAGCACCTCGTGCTCGAGGTCGTAGCCCGCCTCGGCGGTGCGTTGGGCGTCACGCTCTTCGCGCCGCCTCCGGGCGCCCTCGGCGCGGAGCAGGTCGACCGAGCGGCCGTGGCTCTGGGCGAGGAGGTACGAGCGCAGCGCGCCGCGCTCCGGGTCGAACTTGTCGGGCGCGTTCCACAGGCGCAGGAAGACCTCCTGCACCACCTCTTCGGCGAGCGTGGCGTCGTTCAGGAGACGACGGGACAGGGCGAAGACCGCTCCCGCGTGGCGTCGATACGCCTCGGCGAGCGCCTGCTCGTCGAAACGGCTGATGGCGATCACCAGAACGGCGTCGCTGGCGGAGGGGAGGTCGGTGGGCGGCATGGCTCTGTCGGTGTTCGGAGCCACCGCTCCATCCGGATGACCCGTACCGGGAACTTCTCCGACGCCGGACGGCGACGCCGGGTCGGGCCCGGACACCCCGTCGGATCCACGATCACCTGTCACGACCCCATCGTCGCTCACGATGACGTCAGGATCACGTCACCTCGAACTCACCCAGCGGCCCGTTCGAACCGACTGACCACCTCGACGTGCGACGTGTGGGCGAACAGGTCCACCACCACCGACTCGACGAGGCGGTACCCCTCGGCGGCCAGCAGCGCCGCATCGCGACCGAGCGACGCGGCGTCACAGCTCACGAGGACGATCCGGGGCGCCCGAGTGGATGCCAGGACGGTCGCACCACGGCGACCCAGCCCCGCCCGCGACGGGTCGGCCACCACCAGGTCGGCCCGAGGAGCCCGGAAGCGCTCCACGGACGCACCGACCACCCGGGCCGGCAGATCAGAGAGGTTCCGGCGGGCGTCGGCCACCGAAGACCGGCTGCGCTCGACCGCGACCGCCCTCCACGGCGGGGCCCCCGACGGCACCCGGTCGAGCAACGAGCCCGCGAACAGGCCCACACCGCAGTAGGCATCGACCAGGGTGCGGCGGCGAGCACCCGCACCGGTCGACGGCCCCCCTCCCGCACCCGCGAGCAGGTCGTCCACCGCATCGTGGACAACGTCGACGAGCACCTCCGCGCCATCGGTCCGGGTCTGGAAGAACGACTCGGCCGACACCCGCCAACGCCGGCCCGCCACCTCCTCGTGGATCCAGGCCCGCCGACCGGCGGCCAACTCATCGGCGCCGACGACGACGACGTCATCGGGGAGCTCGACGCCCTCCGCCGTCGGCGACACCAGGGCCAGGCGCTCACCGGTCACCGAACCGACCCGGAGCGTCACCTCGGCGGCGCCACCGAAGCGACCCTCGGCCACGAGCTCGTCGAGCCGGGGGTGCGCCACGACGCAATGATCGATGACCACGACGTCATGGCTCGCCGAGGCCCGCAGGCCCACCCGCCCCCGCGACACTCCGAGGCGCAGCGTGGTGCGGAATCCGGCGTCGACCAGCGGCGGACCCGGTCGCACGAGGGGATCGCCGATTCGTCCGAGGCGACGCAACGCATCGGCCACCATCTCGACCTTCGCCGAGACCTGCCCCTCTCCGCTCAACGCGGGGAGATCGCACCCCCCGCAGCCGTCGGCCACATGGGCGCAGTGGGCCTCCCGGCGCTCCGAGGAAGCCTCGAGGACCCGCTCGACCTCGCCCCGCTCCACGCCACGACGAATCCCGGTGAGCCGTACCCGCGCCCGCTCCCCCGGCAACGCACCCGCCACGAACACGACCCGTCCGTCGGCCCGGCGAGCCAGCGCCTCTCCCCCGGCCACCAGCCGCTCGGCCACGACCTCGATCCGCTCCTCGACCTCATCGAGCTCGGCGGCCTCGTCGACCTCACCGAGGGGGTCACGACCGACCGAACCATCGGGAGCGTCGCCGGGCTCGATCACCGCCGAAGCGTAGGCAGGTATCGTCGGCCGTCCGCGCCCGTCGTCCCCATCGAGGCCCACATGCCCGACCCGACCGCCCCCCGATCCGTCGAGATCGTCCCCTCGGTGCTCCCCGCCGACTTCGCCCATCTGGGCGAGGCCTGCATCGAACTCGAGAAGGCCGGCGTCGACCGCATCCAGTGGGACGTCATGGACGGCACCTTCGTCCCGAACCTCACCTTCGGCGCCGACGTCATCGCCGCCACCCGTCCGCTCGTCGCCGTGCCCTACGAGGCCCACCTCATGGTGCACGAACCCACGTGGATCCTCGACACGATGGTCGACGCCGGCTGTCGCCTGCTCATCGTGCACGCCGAGGCCTGCGTCCACCTGCACCGCACGCTCGGGCGCATCAACGACCTCGGCGTCGCCGCCGCCGTCGCCCTCAACCCCGCCACCCCCGTCGAACACGTGGCCGACGTGCTCGATCTCGTGGAGATGGTGCTCGTCATGACCGTCAATCCCGGCTTCGGCGGCCAGAGCTACATCTCGACGATGGAGCCCAAGATCAGACGCCTGCGACAGCTCGTCACCGACGGCGGGCACGACGTCGACATCGAGGTCGACGGCGGCATCGGACCGTCCACGATCGGGGGCGCTGCAGCCGCAGGCGCCAACGTGCTCGTCGCCGGGAGCGCACTGTTCCGCGACCCGGGCGGTCTCGGCCACGCCACCAGCGAGCTGCGCGCCCTGGCGCTCGCCGCCCCGCGACTTGACCGCTCCAGCCCCTCGATCCGCCGGCCGTCGCCGGGGCCGGATCGCCGCGTCGACGATCGTCGTCCTGGCCCTCCTGTGGTCGACCGCGGCATGCAGCAGCGATCCCGAGCGCTCCGCGCCGGCGCTGTGCGAGCAGCTGGCCCTCGCGGAGGGCCTCGACGAGGCCCTGGCCACCGCCGACGTCGCTGCGCTCACGGAGGACGAGGCCGCCCTCCGACGAGCGGCCGAGGTCGCGCCACTCGACATCGAGGCGCAAGTCGTCGTCATCGCCGACACCACCGCGGTGCTCGTCGCCACGATCGACACGGCCGCGGGCGATCGGCGCGAAGCCCTGCAGGAGGCCCTGCGGGCCCAGGAGGCCGAGGTCGCCGAGGTCACCGCCGCCGGCAACGCCGTGGCGGCATGGAGTGCCGCCAACTGCGGTCTCGACCTCGGGTCGGGCGAGGCCGTTCCGACCACTCCTCCGCCCACGACCGTGCCGGCCGACGGCCAGCCGGAGCCCCAGGACGTCGCCCCGGTGGACCCGGCGCCGGCTCCCTGACCCGGTACTGCCCACCGACGACGGGTCCGGGACGCGCCAGGGGCCCGACGCCGATGCGCCGGGCCCCTCGGGAGCGTTGCACCCACCTCGGCGGCGGGCGGATCAGGTCAGCGTTGTCAGACGAGCTCCCCGCGGCCCTCGATGACCTTGTCGACCAGGCCGTACTCCTTGGCCTGCTCTGCGGTGAACCAGCGGTCCCGCTCGGAGTCGAGCTCGATCTGCTCGACCGGCTGGCCGGAGTGATGAGCGATCCGCTCGGCCATCAGCCGCTTGATGTAGGCCATCTGCTCGGCCTGGATGGCGATGTCGGAGGCCTGACCCTGCACACCGCCGAGCGGCTGGTGCATGAGGATGCGGGCGTGGGGCAGCGTGTAGCGCTTCCCTGGTGCGCCAGCCGTCAACAGGAACTGCCCCATCGATGCCGCCAGGCCCATGCAGATCGTTCCGACGTCGGACGAGATGAACTGCATGGTGTCGTAGATGGCCATCCCGGCGGTGATCACGCCACCCGGGCTGTTGATGTACAGCCAGATGTCCTTCTCGGGATCCTGACCTTCGAGGTACAGCAGCTGGGCGACGATCTGGTTGGCGACGGTGTCGTTCACATCGCTGCCGAGCACCACGATGCGCTCCTTGAGCAGCATGCGGTAGATCTCCGAGCCCGGCTCCGTGACCATCGTCTGGGCCGTGGGTGCGAGCGGCGAGTGATCCATCGGTCTCCTTGGGAGAAGCGTGCGCCCGGGACACGGGCGAGAGGGGTGAACGGGCCACCCGACGGCGACCCGCTGCGCAGACTACCGGCGTCGCCCCCGTGGGCCTCCCCCGGCACCCCTCGGCGCTACGGTGAGCTCACCACGAGCGAGCGTGGCGGAACTGGCAGACGCGTCGGGTTTAGGTCCCGGTGTCCTCGGACGTGGGGGTTCGAGTCCCCCCGCTCGCACGCTGCGCGGAGCGAAGCGACGCCCCGCCGATGCGGTCGACGGCCGCGGTCGCCCGGCCTCCCGACCGATCGGAGCTCAGGTGGCGAGCAGGGCGATGACGCCGACGGTGTTGACCACCGAGTGGGCGACGATCGCCGGTCCCAGCCGGCCGTTGGCCCGCAGCACGAGCAGCGCGAACACGGCGCCGTAGGCCCCGGTGACGACCACGATGAAGAGCCCCGCGCCAGTGAGCGCGGAGATGTGGAACATCCCGAACACGATCGAGCTGGCGATGATGCCGACGGGAAGGCCGAACCTGCGGCCGACGGCCCGCAACATGAGACCGCGGAAGAACAGCTCCTCGGCGATCGGGGTGAAGACGGCGACCAGCAACCACAGCACGACGGCTCCGAGGACTCCCGGCGAGCTGGGCAGGAAGTCTCCGTTGGAGGGCGGGTCATCGCCCGACACCACCGTCCACAGCACCCCACCGGCCACCGACACGATCAGCGCCCCGATACCGCCGAGCACACCCCAGCCGACGTCGATCCACCGGATATCGAGGCCGAAGTCCTTGACGAGGCTGCGCTGGCCCTTGCGCCACGACGCCACGATCGGCCAGCCGACGAAGCCCACCCACCCGGCGCTCAGCGCGATGGCCACCATGCCCACGCTCAGCTCGCCGACGGTGCCGTTCTGCACGTCGACGGCTCCGCTGACGAAGAGGGCCACGGTGCCCACGATGCCGCCGGCCACCCACAGCAGGAGGCCGTAGACGACGTCGCCCATGCCCCAACGGACGACGGGGAGCGGAGGCGCCCCGGCGGGGGGTGCCGGTGGCGGCCCGTACGGCGGCGGACCGGCCGGATAAGGAGCCGGCATCGACCCGGCAGACGGCGGTGCGACCGGATAGCCGGGCCCGGCAGCGGACCCGGCCAGCCGCTCGGCACCCTCTTCGGGACCGGTGACGGATGGCGGGGGTACCGGTGGAAGAGGTGGTGGAGGGGGCGGCGGTGGCGGAGGAGGAGGGGGCGGCGACGACACGGGACGCGGCGAGAAGGATGGCGGCGGCGACGGCGGCGGCCCGGGATCGGTCACCCCACCAGTGTGCCCCGAGACCCCCACGCCACCACGGTCAGGGCACCGCGGCCGAGATCAGGCGAGCTTCAGGAACATCTTCTCGACCTCGGCCAGCGGATAGCCGTCGGCCTCGGCCTTCTCGGGTTCGCTCACGCAATAGGTGAGACCCGCCGCCACGAGCTTGAACCCGGCCTGTTCGAGGGCTCGGTTGGCGGCCGAGAGCTGGGTGAGGACATCACGGCAGTCCCGGCCCTCCTCGAGCATCCTCTCGATGCCCTGCACCTGACCGGCCACCCGGCGAAGACGGGTGCGCACGTCGCTGACGACGTCGTCGGGGATCTCCATCGGACGGGTTCCTCTCGTGAGGGCGTCGGGCACCGATGCTCGACGCTGCCCCGAAGTATACCCCTAGAGGTATCCGATCAGTCGGACGGGGACGGGCCCTCGCCGAGTCGTGTGGCGAGCAGACGCAGAGCCCGGCCGCGATGGCTGATGGCGTGCTTCTCGTCCGACGCCATCTCCGCGAAGGTTCGACCATCCCCCTCGGCCGGCACGAAGACGCTGTCGTAGCCGAAGCCCGCCGTGCCTCGGGGCTCGAACACGATGTGACCCTCGACGGTCCCCTCCGCCATCACTTCACGGCCATCGGGCCAGCGCACCAGCGCCACCGTCCGGAAGCGAGCCGTGCGATCCTCGCGGACCGTCGCACCGGCCCGGTCGAGCTCCGCCAGGAGGCGCGTGACGTTGTCGGCGTAGGACGCCTCCGGCCCGGCGAACCGGGCCGACCACACGCCCGGGGCACCGTCGAGCGCGTCGACTTCCAGCCCCGTGTCGTCGGCCACGGCCGCCGCCCCGGCCGCCCCGGCGATGGCCGCCGCCTTCAACCGTGCGTTGCCCTCCAGGGTGTCGGCATCCTCCACGACGTCGGGCACGCCCTGCGGACGAGCGACCAACTCGACCCCGATCGGGGCCAGGACCGCAGCGATCTCGGCGACCTTGTCGGGGTTGGCCGAGGCCACGACCAGCTTCACGGGCTCCGCTCGGCGTCGCTCGGGCTTCAGGCAGTGCGGCCCGAAGGCGGGTCGGCCACGACGAGGCGCTGCAACGCCATGATCTCGCCGATGCCCAGTTCGGCCAGGCCGAGCAGCTCGTCCAACTCTTCCCGCGAGAAGCTCATGCCCTCGGCGGTGCCCTGCACCTCGAGGAAGCGCCCGTCCCCCGCCATGACGACGTTCATGTCGACCTCCGCCGCCGAGTCCTCCACGTAGGGAAGGTCGAGCAGTGGCGCCCCACCGACGATGCCCACCGACACGGCGGCGCACGGCTGGGTCAGCGGATGCTCGGAGATCGTCCCCGCGGCGACGAGCCGGCTGAGGGCGTCGTGCAGGGCCAGGTAGCCGCCGTTGATCGACGCCGTGCGGGTTCCCCCGTCGGCCTGGAGCACGTCGCAGTCCACGATGACCTGACGCTCCCCCAACAGCTCCATGTCGCACACCCCACGCAGAGAGCGCCCGATGAGCCGCTGGATCTCCTGGGTCCGACCCGACGGCTTGCCCGACGAGACCTCACGACGGATCCGCTCGGGCGAGGCGCCCGGCAGCATCGAGTACTCGGCGGTGACCCAGCCCTTCCCGCTTCCCCGCATCCAGCGGGGCACGTCGTCGTCGACGTAGGCGGTGCACAGGACCATCGTCTTGCCCGCCTGCACCAGGATCGAACCGGACGCGGCGTCGGTGAAGTCACGCTCGAAGCTGACGTCGCGGAGCTGGTCGGGGGCACGTCCGTCGGGGCGCATGCGGGCCTTTCTGTGCGTCGGCGCTCGTAGAGGTTCAGAGCTCGTAGACCGCGCCCGGAGCGGCGAGGTCGACGGGGCCACCGTAGGCGGCGGCGGCGAGACGAGCGTGCGCCTCGGGATCGGACCCCGGCACCAGATGGGTGAGCACCAGGCGATGGGCCCGTGCGTCACGGGCCATCGCCCCCGCCTGCTCGGCCGAGAGGTGGAGGACGTCGCCCAGCTCCTCCGTGGTGGCGTACGACGCCTCGAGCAACGCCAGGTCGACGTCGGCCCCGATGGCGCCCATCGACCAGCCCGGCCCGGTGTCGGCGGAGTACACCAGCGAGCGGCCCTCGGAGTCGGCGACGCGCACGGCATAGGTCTCGATGTAGTGGTCGGTGCGGTCGATGGCGAAGGTCAGGTCGCCGATCCCGAATGTGGGGTCGTCGCCGAGCACGTTCCAGGCGAACGCCGGTGCGATCTCGCCGCACACTGCGGCCACCATGTCCCGGTTCGCCGCCGTCCCCCACACCGGGATGCCGTCGAGGCCGAGGTGGTAGTGGGTGAGGATCCGCAACCCGGTCAGGTCCACCCAGTGGTCCGGGTGGGCGTGGGTGAGCACCACGGCATCGAGGTCGGCCACGTCGATGTGGCGCTGGAGGGCCGGCAGGGTGCCGTGTCCCATGTCGAGCAGCACCACCGTGGTGTCGCTGCGCACCAGGTAGCCGCTGCAGGGCACCCCGTCGCCGGGGAAGCTGCCCGAGCAGCCGAGGACCGTCAGGCTCAGCCCCACGTGATGTGCTCCACGACGTCGAGCTCGGGGCCCAGGAGACGACTACCGAGGGCCCGGAACACCGCCACGTCGCCCGACGACTCGAACCGGTGCCGTCCCGGCGGGAGCGACCCGTCACCGGCCGCGTCACGGGCCAGGCCGAGCTCACCGAGCTGCGCCCTGACCCTGAAGGCGGTCTCGTCCGCCGAATCGACGAGCACCACGTCACGCCCCATGACGTCGCCGATGGTACGGGCGAGGAACGGGTAGTGGGTGCAGCCCAGCAACAACGTGTCGATCTGCGCGTCGCGCAACGGGGCGAGGAGGCGCTCGGCGAGCACGTGGACCTGATCCGATGCGGTCTCGCCCCGTTCGACGAACTCGACGAACCCGGGGCAGGCCGCGCAGGTGAGCTTCACGTCCGCGTCGACCTCGGCGACGGCCTGCTGATAGGCCCCCGACCCGATCGTGCCGACCGTGCCGATGACCCCGACGTTGCCGTTGCGGGTGGCGGCGACGAGCGAGCCCACTCCCGGTTCGATGACACCGATCACCGGCACGGGGCAGATGTCGCGGAGCTCGTCGAGCGCGGCGGCGGACGCAGTGTTGCAGGCCACCACGACCAGCTTCACGTCGTGCCGTTCGATGAGGTGGGAGGTGATCTCGTGGGCGAAGCGCCTGACCTCGTCGAGGGCTCGCGAACCGTAGGGGTAGCGACCGGTGTCGCCCACGTAGACGAGGTCCTCGGCGGGCAACAGGTCGATCAGGGCCCGGGCGACGGTCAGCCCACCGAAGCCACTGTCGAACATGCCGATCGGACGCGAGCCCACGGCCCCGAGGGTACCGGCCACGCCACGACGGCCCGGGAGTGCCCCCCAAAGAGCCTGCCGGGGACGGGCTAGAAGTAGATGATCTTCTGCGCCCGTTCGACCACGTCGTCGATGTCGTCAGCCCACAGCCCGGTCGAGAGGTACTTCCATCCTCCGTCGCACACGATGAACACGATGGTGCCGGAGTCGATCTGACCGGCCACCCGACACGCCCCGGCAAGTGCCGCTCCGGCGGAGATCCCGGAGAAGATGCCGCACTCCTCCGACAGGCGCCGGGTGTACTCGATGGACTCCCGGGGCCGAACGATGCGCTTTCCGTCGAGCAGCTCGGGACCGCCCCACTTCTCGTAGACGGGCGGGATGTAGCCCTCGTCGAGGTTGCGCAGACCCTCGACGAGCTCCCCGATGGGGGGCTCGACGGCCAGGATCTTGACGTCGGGGTTGCGTTCCTTGAGGTAGGTCCCGACGCCCATGAGGGTGCCGCTGGTGCCGAGGCCGGCGACGAAGTGGGTGATCTCGGGGCAGTCGTTCCAGATCTCGGGGCCGGTGGTCTCGTAGTGCGCCCGCGGGTTGGCCTCGTTTGCGTATTGGTAGAGGAAGGCCCACTCGGGGTGCTCGTCGGCCATGGCGATGGCCCGCCGCACCGCGCCGTTCGAACCCTCGCTGCCGGGTGACAGGATGATCTCGGCCCCGAACACCTCGAGGAGTTGGCGCCGCTCGACCGACACGTTCTCGGGGAGCACGATCTTGATCGGGTAGCCCTTGATCCGGGCGATCATGGCCATGGCGATGCCGGTGTTGCCCGACGACGGCTCGATGATCGTCTTCCCCGGCGTGAGGGTGCCGTCGGCCTCGGCCTCCTCGATCATGCTCAGCGCGATGCGGTCCTTCACCGATCCCGCCGGGTTCTGCCCCTCCATCTTGCCGAGGATGCGCACGTCGGGGTTGGGGCTGATCCGGCTGACGTCGATCATCGGCGTGTCGCCGATCATGTCGAGCACCGAGGAGTACAGAGCCATAGAGGGGACCTTCAGTGGGTTCCGGGACGTCACCGCCGGCGAATGCCGACCCTGCCGCTCAGGATTCTACCCGTCGACGATGCTGACCGGCTCTTCGGAGATGACACCGTCGACGATCCGGTAGGACCGCAGCGACGCCACCCCCGTACGGAACGACACGATCACGTAGTGCCACGAGGGGTCGGGGGCCTGCGCCACGTCCGTGGGCGAGGGCCAGGGCTCGGTGTGGGTGTGGGAGTGCACCACCCCGTTGATCTCGAGCCCGTCGTCCTCGGCGTCGCGGTCGGCGCGGAGGTGATCGCGAGGTTCCACGGTGTACACCCGACTCGACGCGGCGGCGTTCGCCGTCGGATAGAAGCGGGTCGCATCCGTGATCTCGGCGAGCTCCGACGCGCCCGCCCCGCCGGGGTCGGTCGACCCGTTCGACGGCTGGGGTCGAGCAGGGCCGGCGAGGAGTCCGCAGGCCTCGTCGGGCAACCCGTCGAGCAGGTGACCGACGATGGCGAGATGGGCGGAACGAGCCAGGCGCAGCACGGGGATCGACGCTACAAGCGTGGACCCCCCACCCGGCGCATGGCCCTGGCACCGGGCGAACAGGTGGCTCACGACCGGTAGCCTCGGCACCCCTATGGCGAGAACCAGCGAGCCCGGCGTGAAGGTCGTGGCGACCAATCGGTCGGCGCGTCACGACTACGCCATCCTCGACACGGTCGAAGCGGGGCTGGTCCTGCGTGGGAGCGAGGTGAAGTCGCTGCGAGCCGCCCAGGTCCAGATCAAGGAGGCCTACGGGCGGATCGACGGCGGTGAAGCCTGGATCGTCGGCATGCACATCGCACCGCACACCACGTCGGCGGCCCACGACCTGGCCGAACCCGACCGCCGACGAAAGCTGCTGTTGAACCGCAAGGAGATCGACCGCCTCAAGATGCGCATGGACCTCGAGCAGCTCTCGCTCGTGCCGCTGTCGCTGTACTTCAAGGACGGACGGGCCAAGCTGGAACTGGGCCTGGGGAAGGGTCGCAGCCGCGGCGACAAGCGCCAGGCCATCGCCGAGCGCGACGCCCGACGCGACATCGAGAAGGAGCTGGGACGCGCCCGAAAGGGCACCGACCGGGGCTGAGCCACGCCCGAGCCCGTGGTGCGCCGGCTCAGCGACCCGGCAGGTCGGGTGAACCGGGGCCGTCCGGCCGCCGCTCGACGTCGTCGGCAGGAACCAGCACCACCGTTCGTCGGACGTGCCCGGAAGGATGGCGTCGTTTGGCGTCCTGTCGTGCACGTGCCTCGGGATCGTCGACGGTGCCGTCCTCGCGGCGGGCGCGGCGCGCGGAGGCTGCGTCCTCGGGCTGCTGTCCCGGGGTCCCCGGCGGCTGCTGGTCCTCGGGGCTGCTGTCCTCGGGGCTGCTGTCCTCGGGGCTGCTGTCCTCGGGCTGCTGCCTCGTGCTGCTCGGGGCTCCGTCACGACGCCCCCTCGATCACGTACATGCGACCGAGGCTACGAAGGGGGTGCGACAGTGCGCTCCGGGCGGCGGCGACCGCACGTCAGTCACGGGGGCCGGTCGTTCCGGCCACGGCGTCCTGCAACCACACCACCTTCGATCGCCAACGGCTGTGGAAGCGAGCCTCTCGGCGCTCTGCCAGCGCCCGTCTCGGCGATTCCGGGGGGTACCGGCGGGTGGCCCACACCGACCGGGGGCGGGCCAGCCGCACGGCGGCGACGATGGCCACCGGAGGGAAGAGCGCGCCGACGACGGCGCTCGCGAACTTGCCCTTCAGCACGGCGACGGCCACGCACCCGAAGGTGATGGCGAGCCCGATCATCGCCCCCACCCGACTGCTGACCTCCTGGTCGGTCTGCTCGTCGATCCCGATGGGCGAACCCACGACGAGCGAGAGGACGAGCACGGCAACCAGCACGAAGACGACGTCGACGGAGAGCCGGCCCTCCTGCTCCCAGTAGACGTCCTCGAGGTGCAGGATGAGCGCGAACTCGTCGAGCACCAGCGCCAGGCCGATCCCGAAGACGACCGCGGCAGCCGCACGCCACCCGTCGGACTGTGCCCCGAAGGCCACGAGACCCCCGATGACGACGAGCACGATGCCGGGGACCACGTGGTGGACGTGGACCCCGCCGACGGTGTTGTTGGCGAAGGGCCCCTTGCCGGCCCGGATCGCCCGGACGATCGTCCGGGTGGCCACGAAGGTGACCACGAAGGTCACCGTGACCAACAGCAACGGGAGCTTGCCCGGCTCCATGATGTCCTCACGCCACCACGCCGCCATCGCGGCGACGCTACCCGAGGGTCGCGTACTGCCAGCGTCGCCGCGGACCGGTGCCGGGTGCGTGGTCGATCGACTGCACGTCGAACCAGATGGGCAACAGGTACTTGACGTAGAAGGCGTGCACCACCACGTTGCCCGTGACCAGGTCGTCGTAGACCTTGAGACGCAGCCGCTCGTCCTTGTCGGCCCAGCGCTGACACTCCGCGAGGATCTCGTCGACTTCGTCGCGGGTCTCGCACAACAGGCCGAGGTGGTCATAGCCCGGAGCCTGCATCGGCCGGTCGTGCTCGGCCACGAGGATGAACTGCCCCTCGTCGGGCCGCATGAGGAACTGACGGCCACCGAGGATCTCGACATCCTTGGTCTCCCAGCCCAGCACGCCGCCGTAGAACGCGGCCAGATCACCACGCATCGCGTCGTCGAGCGTGCCGATGGGCACCGTGAGCTCCATGTGGTTGAACCGGACCTGGGCCATGTCGTCCCCCTGGGGTGGAGCATCTCGTCGGATTCTCCGGCAGGAGTGTCGCGCATGAGCGGTATCGTGACGGTGTCCGCCGGAGACAAGGTGGACATTGCGATCACGGGGCTGATCGGTTTCGACGTTGGGACCGGGAGCTGGATCGTGCGACCCGAGTTGCCTCAGACTCGCTAAACGGGGGCAACCAAAGAACCGCCGATGAGCAGTTCGCTCTCGCCGCCTGATCCAACTCAGGTCTAGAGAGAAACAGTGACCAGCAATGGCGCACGGGGCCAGCTCACCGCAGCCCGGCAACAGAAGCGGTGGGTGCCAGCCGGAAAGACGGCTGACGGCGGGAAAGACCGCTGACGCCGAGGAAAGACCCGGTGGCAGGGCCCTCGTGGCCCACCCGACCCGGCGGGCAGGCGGCCATGAGCCTGTAACTCGGGAACGGTCGTAGCGCGGACAGTTCTCACTCGGCGGACGGGGGTTCGATTCCCCCCAGCTCCACCACGAATCCCCATGTCACGGCCCTCTCTGAGGACGCCGGACCACGCGCGTGGGCGGTGGTCCGGTGTCCTGGGCGGCTTGGTGAGACCTCCGCCGACGTCGTTTCCCGACCCCGGGGGCTCAGCCGGCGACGGGCCAACCCGCCGCGCTCATGTCGCCGAGGCTGCCTCCGTCGATGACGGTGAGGCCGATGGCCTGCATCCGCTCGGCGGCGGCCGCCGACCGGTTGCCGCTGCGGCAGTAGACGACGTACGTGACCGACTCGTCCAGAGCGGCGATCTCGTCGTCGAACGACGGGTCCTGGACGTCGACGAGCGCAGCGTCCTCGATGTGACCGGCGGCGTACTCCTCGGGGGTGCGCACGTCGATCACGGTCGCCCCGCCGTCGAGCGCCGAGCGGGCGGCCGGCTCCCCCGCAGCCACGTCGGCGGTGAGGGACTGCTCCGATGCCGTCGACGCCTCGTCGGAGGACGACGACGTGCCGCTGCACCCCGTGGCCACGAGCAGGGCCATCGCGGCGATCGCCAGGGCGGCAACGACTCGTCCCCGCCCGGGACGGGCGTCGGGACGGGCGTCGGGGCGAGGCCCCACTGCGGCGCACGGCGCCTCCTGAGTGATCCCGTCCGGCCGCGTTCCGCGTGAGGTGACTCATCTCGAGATCCATAGAACGATCATACCCCCATGGGTACGCGACCGACTCGCGGTGCGGTCGGGCCCGCGGATCATGGGGCCGGCTCGCCGGCAGTGGCGGCGAGCCGGGTGATCACCCAGGTCGAGCGACCGACGCCGGGCGTTGGTGGTCGGCTCCTCGGCGCGACAGGATGACCTCATGGGGACTGACGACGCAGGGGGCGAGACGATGGGACTGCGGACCGACGCATCGTGGTCATCGGCGCTGGGCCAGGGGGCATCTGCACCGGCCACTACCTGCGCGAGGCGGGCTATGAGAACTTCACGATCTTCGAGCGCGACGGCGACGTGGGCGGCACCTGGCAGCGCAACCGCTATCCGGGCCTGGCCTGCGACGTGTGGAGCCACGTGTACTCGTTCACCTTCGCCCTGAACCCGGGCTGGACCCGGTCGTACGCGACCCAGCCCGAGATCCTCGCCTACATGCGCAAGACCGTCGACGACCTCGACCTGTGGCCCCACATCCGCCTGAACACCGGCATCGCCTCGGCGACGTGGGACGACCGGACGTGCACCTGGAAGGTCACCACCGATTCGGGCGAGACGATCGAGGCCGACGTCGTGATCAGCGGCCAGGGGATGTTCGGCGAGCTGAAGTACCCCGACATCGAGGGTCGCGAGGCGTTCCGGGGCGTGGCCATGCACACCGGGGCGTGGGACGACTCGGTCGACCTCGCCGGCAAGAGGGTGGCGGTGATCGGCAGCGCGGCCAGCGGTGTGCAGAGCATCCCCGAGATCGCCAAAGTGGCCGAGCAGCTCCATGTGTTCCAGCGCTCCCCCAACTGGGTGCTGCCCAAAGAAGACGTCGAGCACACCCCCGAGCAGCTCGACGAGTTCCGCAACGACCCCGCCGCGCTGCAGGCGTACCACGACGGGATCATGTCGTTCATCGGTCCGAGCGTGCCGTTCTCCAACCCCGAGATCAACGGCGCCGCCGAATGGATCGCGGCCTGCGCCATCGAGGTCGTGGAGGACCCGGAGGTGCGCCGCAAGCTGACCCCGACCACCCCATGGGGTTGCCTGCGCCCGCTGTTCTCCAACCACTACTACCCGACCTTCAACCGACCGAACGTCGAGCTCGTCACCGACGCCATCGAGCGCATCAGCCCGACGGGCATCGTCACCGCCGACGGCATCGAGCGCGACGTCGACGTGATCGTGTTCGCCACCGGCTACGTGGTCGACAAGTTCGCCTCGCGGATCCCCATCACTGGACGGGACGGCGTCTCCCTCGCCGAGGCGTGGGCCGACGGCGCCCAGGCGCACCTCGGCATCACCACCTCGGGCTTCCCGAACCTGTTCATGCTCTACGGGCCCAACACCAACGCCGGCTCGCTGATCCCGATGATCGAGTACGAGGCCCAGTACGCGGTGAAGACCATCCAGGCCATGGACGCCGCCGGCCTCGCCTGGGTCGACGTGAAGCCCGACGTCATGGCCGCCTACAACGACGACCTCCAGGCCGCCATCGACGGCGTCGAGGTGTGGAAGGGCGGGTGCAGCCACTACTACCTGAGCGACTCGGGGCGGATCGTGACGCAGTACCCCGGGTCGATGTTCGAGTTCCGCGACGCCGTCGCCGAGCCGGACCTCGGCGACTTCGAGGTCGGCGTGCGCTGAACCGGCGGGGCTTCGGTGTCCGACCACCAGCGAGCGGCGAGCGGTGCGGGAGCGGCCGCCGAACGACCGTGGCGTCACGGGCGCGTTACGGGCGGGAGAACAGACGGGCCATCGCCGGCTGCGGCGGCCACCCGGTCGATACGTTCCGACCGACGCGAGCCGGATGTCGTCTTGCGCCGGGCCAGCAACCCACCGAACGGCGACGAAAGGCCGACCATGAGTACCAGCACCCTCCGTCAGAGCGCGATCGAGGAGATCACGTCGACCGCGCCGCCCACCACCGAAGCCGGTGGGCCCCTCAGCGAGATCTGGGCGTGCGACGTCTTCAGCCTGGCGACGATGGAGGAGTGCCTCTCGAAGCACACGTTCAAGGCCATGAAGAACACCGTGCAGACCGGTGCCCCGCTGGACCCGGCCACCGCCGACGTCGTGGCGGCAGCCATGAAGGACTGGGCCCTGGGCAAGGGCGTCAAGTTCTTCTCCCACGTGTTCTTCCCGATGACGAACATCACCGCCGAGAAGCACGACGGGTTCATCGTCACCAACGGTGACGGCAAGGCCATCACCGAGTTCACGGGGAGCCTGTTGATCAAGGGCGAACCCGACGGGTCGTCGTTCCCCAACGGCAGCCTCCGCATGACCAACGCGGCACGGGGCTACACCGCCTGGGACCCCACGAGCCCCGTGTACGTGATGAACACGGCCAACGGCGCCACGTTGATGATCCCCAGCGTGTTCTTCTCCTGGACCGGCGAGGCCCTCGACAAGAAGATCCCACTCCTGCGCTCGAACGCGGCCATGGACACCGCCGCCCAGCGGGTGCTGTCCCTGATGGGCGAGACCGACATCGCACCGCTCAACTCCAGCTGCGGGGCGGAGCAGGAGTACTTCCTCGTCGACACCCGTTTCGCCAACGCCCGGCCGGACCTGCTCCTCGCCGGTCGCACGCTGTTCGGCGCACCATCGGCCAAGGGCCAGGAGTTCGACGACCACTACTTCGGGGCCATCCCCGAGCGGGTCCAGGTCTTCATGCAGGACTTCGAGGACAAGCTCTTCCGGCTCGGCATCCCGGCCAAGACCCACCACAACGAGGTGGCCCCCGGCCAGTTCGAGATCGCCCCGTACTTCGAGGCCGCCAACGTCGCTGCCGACCACCAGCAGCTGATGATGACCATCATGAAGTCGACGGCCAAGGCCCACGGCTTCACCTGCCTCCTGCACGAGAAGCCCTTCGCCGGGATCAACGGATCCGGCAAGCACGTGAACTGGTCGGTGGGGAACGCCACACAGGGGAACCTGCTCGACCCGGGCACGACCCCGCACGAGAACCTGAACTTCCTGCTGTTCTGCGGAGCGGTCATCCGGGGGGTCCACCTGTACGGTCCGCTGCTCCGCGCGGTCATCGCCTCGGCGGCCAACGACCACCGCCTCGGGGCCAACGAGGCACCCCCGGCGATCCTCTCGGTGTACCTGGGCGACCAGCTCGAGGGCGTCTTCGACGACATCAAGGCCGGCAAGGTGTCCGCGGCCAGCGACGGAGGCGTGATGGACCTGGGCCTCAGCCAGATCCTGCCCTTCACCCGCGATCCCGGAGACCGCAACCGCACGTCGCCCTTCGCGTTCACCGGCAACCGGTTCGAGTTCCGTGCCGTCGGTTCGTCCCAGTCGGTCTCGGGCCCGCTCGTGGCGATGAACACGATGCTCGCCGATTCCCTCGACTGGATCGCCGACAAGCTCGAAGCGGCGTTCGCCGACGGCCAGAGCGAGCTCGACGCCGTGGCCGCCGTGCTGCAGGAGCTCATGGAGCTGCACGGCGACGTGGTGTTCGGCGGCGACGGCTACTCCTCGGACTGGCACACCACGGCCGTCGAGGAGCGTGGCCTGCGCAACATCCCCACCACCGCCGACGCCCTGCCGATCTTCCTGGACGAGAGCGTGATCGGTCTCTTCGACCGCACAGGGGTCCTGTCCCCCGTCGAGCTGGAGAGCCGCTACGAGGTCTACGGCGAGCAGTACATCCTCTCCATCGGGGTCGAGGCCAAGCTGACGGTGGAGCTGGCCCGGACAGCCCTCTATCCCGCCGCGATGTCGTACATCTCCGACCTCACCGCGGGCATCACCACGGCGGCGACGCTCGGAGTGGAGCTCGACACGACCGCGGTGCAGGCGATCGCCACCGAAGCCAACGGCCTGCTCAGCGCCGTGACCGAGCTCGAGACGGCGATGGCGGAACACGACTTCGACTCCACCGCGGCCCACATGAGCTTCTGCGCCGACACCATCCGTGGCCTGATGGACGAGGTCCGCGCCCACGGCGACGCCCTCGAAGCGCTCGTGGCCGACGGGTACTGGCCGCTCCCCAAGTACCGCGAGATGCTCTTCATCCGGTGACGGGCATCCGAGGACCTCGCGCCTCACCCGTGGAGTCGCACCTCGTCACCGACCCGAACCGAACCCGGTCGGCGGACCGTGGCGTAGACCCCGAAGTCCTGTTCGAGCTCTCGCACGATGTGGCGCAACACCGACCGATCCGCGGGCGCATCCTCGTCGATCTCCTGCGTCACCATGACGCAGCGCGGGCACCGCACCCCGACCTCGAGCTCCACGTCACCGACCGAGAGACGCCGCCCCGTCCAGTCGAACTCCGGGTAGCCGCGCTCTGCGCCGGTGTCGACGACGAGGCTCGGCCTGAAGCGACGGACGTCGACCGCGGCTCGGGGGAGAGCCTCGCCCAGCGAACGCATCGATGACGTGGTGATCAACAGCAGGGGGAACGCGTCGTAGTACGTGCCCGGGGGCGACTCGAACTCCATGATCTCCGGTGGGAAGACCGAGAAGTCGGGCAGGGGTTCATCCGGCTCACGACCGAAGAGCCCCCGGACCTCCGCCATCACGTCATCGCTGTCAGGAGCCCCGCGCCGGTAGTGCTCGAGGTCGTCGGCCGGCCGCAACGCCTCCAACGCGACACGATGGCCGAGCGCGGCGCTCACCCGTTCGTCGCAGTCCTCGTCGTCGGTGGCGACCGTGACGCCGTCGGGCAGGGTGATGACCGCATGCCCGTCGCCTCGATCCGCGGCCGCGCAACGCATGAGACCGGCGATCTTCTTCGCGCCCCGGATCCCACCACGCTCAAGGTCACGGGTGGCCCAGCCCCGGTCGCCGACGATCCCCAGAGGGTCGACCTCGACCTCCTCGACGCGCTGGCCGATCATCGACTTCACCGGATACCGCCACAGCTCGTGGACTCTCACCGGCTCCTCCTCGAACGTCCCTGGACCCCGGGGAACCCTCGGTCCGACCGCGGGACGGCTAGGGGAGGAAGCGGTAGGAGGGATCGGTGCGGTCCCGGCGACCGGTCGCGGCGCTCCCGTCGGTCAGCGACGAGGCCGGGCTCTCCTCGATCCGCTGCAGGTCGTCGACGTAGCGGCGGTGGTCGATCGCCCACACCCCGTCGCGACACGACCACCGGTCGAGGTAGCGACCGCGGCCGAAGAGGTCGCGGACCACGCCGTCCTGTGGGGGCCAGCGCAGCCAGACCGACACGTAGCACTCGCTCACGGCCACGCCGGCGGCGGGGCTGGCGCCCACCAGGACGTTGCTCACCATGTGGGAGTGACGGGCGAAGCCCTCGTGCGTGGGCCACACCCAGTCGAGGAAGCCCGAGCCGGTGCCCTGGTAGAGCGGCTGATAGTCCGCGGTGCCGTCGGGATGCCACACCGTCTCCGCCAGGGTGCGGTCCATGCGGTCGAGCGCACGGCAGTACCGGTGGAGCACGTCGGTGATCGCCTGCGTCGCCAACACCTCGGCCAGGGCGTCGTCGCTCATCGTCGGGCGACAGTACCGGCCGACCGGGGGCACGCGTCGCACACCGGTTCAGCGAGCCCAGCCCAATTCCTCGTAGCGGCTCACGATCCGCCACCCGTCAGCGGTGCGCTCGAGCGTGTCGTTGTAGAAGACGCCCGTCGACACGAGCGATCGGTCGCCCTCGAAGTCCATCGTGACGAAGCAGGCGACCGGCACCCGGGTGCTCGCCCGATCCCCGTCCAACGACAGGCGCAGACCGCCGGTGATCCTCTGCGCAGCGACCATCACCTTCTGCAGCGACGCCAGCCACTCCCGGTAGTCGCGGTAGGTGAGGACCGCCTGGCCGAAGTCGCGCAGATCGATCTCCGCCACGGGCGCGAACGTCGTGTCGTAGACATCGAGGTCCCACGCCTCCGCCGCGGCGAGTTGGCGGTCGTAGAGATCGACGATGGCGGCCCGGTCCTGGAGCTCCCCGATGGTGTAGCGCCGGTCGTTCACGTGCCTCCTGAAGGCCCGGGGGGACCGGGCGACGAACCGGCAGGATACCGTTCGCCTCGGGACCGACCCGGAGGGACAGAGGGTGATCGTGTCGTTCACGTTGGTGCGTAAGCGCGCCGAGCTCACCGATGACGAGTTCTTCGAGCGCTGGACTCGTCACACGCAGGACTTCGACCTGAGGGACCACCCGTACATCACCAAGAACCGTCTGATGATGGTCGCGGGCTCGTCCGAGTACGTCGGGATCGCCGAGAACCACTGGCCCGACATGGACTCGATGCTCGCCACCTCGGCGTTCTACGAGGACACCGACGCCGGCCGGGCGCACTGGGCCGACCTCCAGACCTTCATGGACATCGACAACAGCCCGACGGTCATCGTGACCAAGGAAGCCGACGTGACCGCCGCCCAGACGACGATCACCGCGTTCCTCTGATGCCCGACGGTGGCCTGCCCGAGGAGCTGCGATCGTGGGTCGAGGCGAGCGTGGGAGGAGCGGTCGTCCACGCCGACCGGCATCTCGCCGGGGCGAGTCGTCAGGCGTGGGCCGTCGACGTCGAGCGCGACAGCGCTCCGCTCCAGCTGTTCCTGTTCCGCGACGTGGGCCGCGGTGGCGGGTCGGCACGGGATGCCGCCGTGCTCACCGCACTGGCTGCGACCGAGGTTCCGGTACCGGCGGTCCACACGTGGGACCCCGAACTGCGGGCGGTGTTGTTGGAGCGCATCAGCGGTCGCAGCGAGTTCGAGGACCCCGGTGGCGACGGGAAGCCGGACCCGACCCTTCAGCACCTGATGGAAGTCGTCGCCGCGCTGCACCGCCTCGACCCGTCGGCACTGGAGATCGCCCACCTCGGCACCCCGGATGCCTCGGCTGACCATGCCATGGCGCAGCTGAGCGCGGTCGAGGACGTGGCCGACCTCTTCGGCGACTCCCTCCACCCCCTCTTCGCCGTCGCCATCTCGTGGCTGCGACGCACCCGCCCCTCCGGGCTCGGGCGCACGTCGATCGTCCACAGCGACATGGGACCCGGGAACCTCGTGCACCGCGATGGTCGGGTCAGGGCCATCCTCGACTGGGAGGTCGCCCACTGGGGCGATCCGATGGAGGACCTCGCGGCCCTGGCCGTACGCGACATGGCGACGCCGGTCGGCGACCTGAGGACCCGCTTCGCCGAGTACGAGCGATGGGGCGGACCGGCGATCGACCTCCGTACCGTCGCCTGGTACCGGATCCTGATCCTCGCCCGGAACTCGATGCTCATCGGGCTCGGCCTGTCGTTCGACGATCCCACGACCGATCGTGCGCAACTCACGATGTATCGAACGCTGCTGATGCGTGCCGCCGCCCTGGCCCTGTGCGATGCGGTCGGTGCGCCCCGACCCGCCGAGCCGCCCTTCCAGGAGGCGCCCCCGACCGACCACCTCCGGCTCGTGGCCCACGCCTGGCGCGACATGCCGCGACACGGTCGGACCCGCCGTCGCCGACGACTTCGCCCGCCAGCGCGCCGTCGGAGCGGCCGGGACCCTCGGCACGATCGACCACCAGCTCCGTTTCGGCGACGACCGCGACGCTCGGGAGCTGGCCGGCCTCGCCGCGCTCCTCGGCCACCGGCCCCGCACCGTCGCCGAGGGCCTCCTCGAGATCGTCGCCCTGGCCGACGAGCCCGGACGGGCACAGGACCTGGTCGCCTACCTGGCCCGCCACCTGACCCGCGAAGCGATGCTGTCGTCACCACTGCTGGGCGACCTCGCCGATCGGGTTCCCCAGACCCTGGAGGAACGATGACCATCGTCGGCAACCCCCCCGAACCCGCGATCTCGGTCGACGACGACGGCTTCCATCCGCCGACGTCCGACGACACCACCTGGATCGAGACCATGTGGTTCCCGTTCTGGCTCCCCGAACTGGAGGCATCGGTCCACGTGCGTGTGTGGTTCCGGCCCAACGACGGGCTGCAGGGCGGCGCCGTCACCGCCTGGAACGGCGAGAACCGGTATCTGGCCCACGACAGCTGGACCGACGCGTTGGTCACCGCACCGGACCTGCGCGACCTCGAGATGGCCGGTCGGTTCCGACTCGAGGTCGTCGAGCCGCTCCGGACCTACCGGATCGGCCACACGAGCGAGCACATCGACATCGAGATCACCTTCCGTGGGCTGATGGAACCCAACCCCGTCGCCCCCGAGGAGTCACCGGGCATGTTCGCCGGCCACCTCGAGCAGCCGGGTCGGGTAGACGGCCGGGTGCGACTGGGCGAGCGCTGGTTCGACGTCGACTGCGGAAGCGTCCGCGACCGCTCCTGGGGTCCTCGGACGATGCGTCCGGGACTTCGGCTCGGCAACGCGCACGGGACGACCCCGGACGGGACGGCGTTCTTCGCGTACGTCAACCCCGACCCCGACGGTCGGGAGCGGATCACGAGCGGCTACTGGCAGTCGGAGGGTCGAGCGGCGCGCCTCGTTCGCGGAGAGCGCCGAACCGAGTTCGACGGGGACTTCCCCGCAGCGGTCCAGATCGACGCCCACGACGCCCTGGGCCGCCGTCTCCAGCTCAGAGGCGAGTGTCGGAACCGCCAGGCCGTCGACGCCGGCCACGATCTCTACGCGGTGCTGAACCTGGTGCGATGGGACCTCCCCGGCGGCGCGACGGGTTGGGGCGAGAACCACGACATCTGGTCACGGGAGGACTGGATGGCAGCCGGCCGCGCCGCGCTCCCGTCGCGCTGAACGGGCGGACCGACGCCGGGAGGTCGCTCCGACCCGTGTGCGTGGATAGGGTCGACGGGTCGCACGTCGCCGCCGGAAGGCGGGACGGCCGCATCCGCCGCCCCCTCCGAACGGTTCACCGTGCCCCTTCCTGCCTCCACCCACGCGCCCTCCGAGCCGGACGACTCGGTCCTCGCTGTCCTGCGATCACCGAGGCGGCTGCGCATCGAGGCCCTCGCCGGCATCGCCGTGGCCCTGGCCCTGATCCCCGAGGCCATCTCGTTCTCGATCATCGCCGGCGTCGATCCGAGCGTCGGCCTGTTCGCCTCCTTCACCATGGCGGTGACGATCTCGGTGGTCGGCGGCCGAAGGGCGATGATCTCCGCTGCCACCGCGGCGGTGGCCCTCGTCGTGGCTCCGGTCGTTCGCGACTACGGCTTCGACTACCTGATCGCCACCGTGCTGTTGGCCGGCGTCCTCCAGATCGTGCTGAGCCTGCTCGGCGTGGCCCGCCTCATGCGCTTCATCCCCCGCAGCGTCATGGTCGGGTTCGTCAATGCGCTCGCCATCCTGATCTTCGTCGCCCAACTCCAGTACCTCATCGACGTCCCGTGGATCGTCTACCCGCTCACCGCGGCCGGCATCGCCATCCTCGTGCTCCTCCCCCGCGTCACCAAGGTCATGCCGGGCCCTCTCGTGGCCGTCGTCGTGATCACCCTCGTGACGGTCGTGTTCGCCCTCGAGGTCCCGGACGTGAGCGGTGAGGGCACCCTCCCCACGAGCCTCCCGTCGTTGTTCTTCCCCGACGTCCCGTTCACCCTCGAGACGCTGCAGATCATCGCCCCCTACGCCTTCGCCATGGCCCTCGTCGGACTCCTCGAATCCCTCATGACCGCGAAGATCGTCGACGACCTGACCGACTCGCACTCCGACAAGACCCGCGAGGCACGGGGACAGGGCATCGCCAACCTCGTATCCGGTCTCTTCGGCGGCATGGGCGGCTGCGCCATGATCGGCCAGACGATGATCAACGTGAAGACCTCGGGCGCCCGAACGCGTGTCTCGACCTTCCTCGCCGGCGTGTTCCTGCTGATCCTCGTGGTCGGCCTCGGCGACGTCGTCGGTCAGATCCCGATGGCGGCGCTGGCCGCCGTCATGATCATGGTCGCCGCCGGCACCTTCGACTGGCACAGCATCCGACCGGCGACGCTGCGGCGCATGCCGTTCAGCGCCACCGCCATCATGGCCACGACGGTCATCGCCACCGTCGTGTCACACAACCTGGCCATCGGCGTCGTGCTCGGAGTGATCGTCGCGATGGTGTTCTTCGCCCGGCGCGTCGCCCACTTCACCGAGGTGGTCGACATCGGTCACCCCGACGATCACACGACGGTGTACGCGGTCCGTGGGCCCCTCTTCTTCGCGTCGAGCAACGACCTCATCTACCAGTTCGACTACGTCGGCGACCCCGAGCACGTGATCATCGATCTGTCACAGTCGCAGATCTACGACTCCTCGACCGTCGCATCCCTCGACGCCATCACCGCCAAGTACGCCTCCAAGGGCAAGCGGGTCGAGATCATCGGGCTCAACGCGCCGAGCGCAGCGTGGCACGACCTGTCCGGCCAGCTCGGCTCACCCCACTGAAGCGGGCAGCTCACCCGAGGCGCCGCGGAGGTCAGCGATTGGTTGCGCCGCCCTCGACGATGGCCACCACCTCGTCCGGTTCGTCCACCAGGTGCAGGAGGTCCAGCTCCGCAGGGGTCACCCGACCCCCGGTGACGAGCTGGTCCCGCATCCATGCGACCAGCCCGGACCAGTAGGCCGACCCGACCAGCACCACGGGGAAGTCCTGGATCTTCCGCGTCTGGATCAGCGACAGCGCCTCGAACAGCTCGTCGAGGGTGCCGAACCCGCCGGGGAACACCACGAAGGCCGAGGCGTAGCGCACGAACATCACCTTGCGGACGAAGAAGTGCTGGAACTCCACGGCGAGATCGACGAACGGGTTGATCGCCTGTTCGTCGGGCAGCTCGATGCCGAGGCCGACAGACAGTGCACCGGCGTCGCGGGCGCCACGATTCGCCGCCTCCATCGTGCCCGGTCCTCCGCCGCTGATGATGGCGAAGCCCGCCGCCCCCAACCGGGCCGCAGTGCGTCGCGTCAGCTCGTACTCGGCACTGCCGACCACGGTGCGCGCCGACCCGAAGACCGACACGGCCGGCCCGACCCCGGCGAGGGCCCGGAACCCGTTTCCCATCTCGGTGTCCATCCGGGCCAGACGAGCGGGATCGTCGCCGACCAGCGTCGCCATCTCGGCGGCGGGTCCGGCCAGCAGCTCCTCGTCGAGGGTCGGTGCCACCGGCAAGGACGAGGCGGACGGGATCCGTGGCCTCGCGGGCGGCATCGACGCCGCTCCCGCCGGGCGCCGCTCGACGCGGACCCGCTCGCCGAAGGTCGGGACCACGGCGTTCCAACCCAGCTCCTGGTCGATGCCGGCACGCAGCGCCGTTGATGCCCCGGGTTCGCCGTGCACGATGTAGACCGCGTCGGGTGCGGTCTCGGCGGTACGGAGCCAGTCGACGAGCTCGGTGCGATCGGCGTGCACGGAGAACGTGGGGAGCTCCACGATCTCGGCGTGGACGGGCACGTAGCCGCCGAGGAGCTTGACCTGCCGGGCGCCCTCGGCGAGTCGTCGGCCCCGGGTCTGTTCGGCCTGGAAGCCGACGAGCACGATCGAGGCTCGACGATCCGGGAGGTAGCGCTTCAGGTGATGGAGCACCCGACCCCCGGTGGCCATGCCGGACGCCGACACCACGATGGCGGGGGTGGTGAGGCGATCGAGCTCCATCGACTCCTCGACCGACCGCATGGCCCGAACGTGGCGGAGGCCGAACGGATCCGCCGCAGACCTCACTTCGGGACGGATCTCGGAACCGTCCTCCTCGAGGGCCCGCCGGTAGACATCCAGGGCGGCGAGAGCCATCGGACTGTCGACGAAGACCGGGAGCTCGGGGATGAGACCTTCCGCCCGCATGCGCTCCAGGTTCCAGAGCACCACCTCCGTGCGGTCGACGGCGAACGCAGGGACCACGATCACCCCGCCGCGGGCCGCGGTGCGCCGAACGACCTCGGCGAAGGCGTCGAGCGCCCCGGCGTCGTCGTGGCGGCGATCTCCGTAGGTGGACTCGACCACGATGACGTCGGCCGCACCGACGGGGGCCGGGGGCGTCAGCAACGGATGGTGGTCCCGGCCGAGATCACCGCTGAAGACGAGCCGGCGACCTCCATCGGTCGTCACGTCCATGGTCACGACCGAGGAACCCAGGATGTGGCCGGCAGGCGACAGCGTGACCTCGACGCCGTCAGCCACCGCGACACCGGCACCGAACCCGACCGGCCGGAACTGCTCCAGCGCCTTCCTCGCATCGGCCTCCGTGTACAGCGGCAAGGCCGGGTGGTGCTTGGAGAAGCCCCGCCGATTTGCGTACGACGCCTCCTCCTCCTGCAGGTGCCCGCTGTCGGGGAGCACGATTCCGGCCAGCGCCGTCGTGCTGGTGCTGGCGAAGATCGGGCCGGTGAACCCCTCCTTGACCAGCCGTGGGATGGCCCCGGAGTGGTCGATGTGGGCGTGGGTGAGCACCACTGCATCGATCGACGCAGGGTCGACCGGGAAGGCCGCCCAGTTCCGCAGGCGTAGCTCCTTCAGGCCCTGGTACAGACCGCAATCGACGAGCACCCGCGCGTCGGGCGTCTCGAGCAGGAACCGACTTCCGGTGACGGTGCCGGTGGCGCCGAGGAAGGTGAGTACGGGGTCGTCGGAGCGTTCACCCTCGATGTGGGCCATGCCGCATCGTAGGGATGCGAGCGTCGCACGGCCGAGTCCTCATCCGCGGCGGAAGTGCTGCTCGATCAGCTCGCGGAGCTCGGTCGTCGCGACGTCGTCCGCCCGGGCCTGGGCCCGACGAGCCCGAAGGACCACTGAGCGAGCGGCGGCCAGGGAGGTCTCGCCCCGCGTGACGGCCACCGACAGGGCGCACTCGAACTGCACGCAGGCTCGCGGTCGGTGCAGGTCGTAGACCGCACACACGCCGTCGATCACTGCGGGGCACGGAAGGGCGAACACCGGTGGATCGGCCTCTGCGATCACCTCGACCCCCATCGCCGACAGGGGGGCTCCGAGGTCACTGGCGTCACGCACGGCGAGGTGGCTCACGACCGTGCCGTCGCAGCAGAGCCCACAACCCACGCAGACCGACTCGGCCCGATCGGCCACTTCCTGGGATTCGTGCTCCTCCACCCCAACAGGCTCGCGCGAGGTCGACGACGGCGCAGAGGTGACGCCGAGAACGGCCAGTCGGCGGGCGGCGGACGGTGGGCGGCGGCGCCGCCCGGGCCGGCCCCGGGCCGACTGCATCGCCCGATCCTCCACCGTCGTCGGAGTCGAGCGCATCGCCGCCGGAGGCATGGCGCGGCGACAACGGGCCATGGGGATCATCGACGCCATTGGGGCGTTCGCGGGATGATGCACGACGTGGCACCCCCCGACGAGACCGCACCCGAGAGCGTGGGTCCCCCCGTCGTCCCCATCCTGATGCTGGCCATCACCACACTGGCCACGGCCGCGATGGTGGTCGGCGCGGTGATCGAGGGGGCCGGCGACACCGACGAGATCGCACCGACGGCTGTGCTGGCGTGGATGTTCGGCGCCGTCATCGGGCTCATCGTCTTCGCCTGGTTCGGGTCCCTGGACGCCGTTCGGCGAGCCACGGGCCGCTACGTCGACGCGACGTGGAAGCCTCGAACGGTGGCCATCGTGCTGGCGGTCAGCGGTTGGCTCATCGGCTCGGTGGGTGCGTTCCTCGTCGCCCAGGCTCTGGCCCGCCGATGACGGAGCAGCGAGCGAAGACGAGGTGGTCAGCCGTCCTGACCGTGCTCGTCCTGGCCGTCGGGACGCTCCTGCCGACCTCCACCGCGGGCGGCCAGGTCGTGTCGGGCGCCGCGGCCGATGCCGAGTGCACCTCCCTCGAGGTCCTCCTGCTCATGGACGAGTCGGCCAGCCTCAAGACGACCGACCCGCAGAATCGCCGTGTCGAGGCCGCCGACGTCCTCGTGAGGAGCCTCGCCGCCTCGGCGCAGGCGGCCGCCGGCTCCGTCAACCTCACCATCGCGGGCTTCGGCTCGGGCACGAACGAGGTCGGACAAGCGGTCCTTCCCGCCGATACCGAGGCCGCGGTCGGCCTCGTGCAGTCGTTCACCACCCGCACCGACGAGCGCAACACCGACTACGTGCTGGCGCTTCTCTACGCCGCGGACCACTTCGCGCGACGACCCACCGTCCCCACCGCCTGCAAGCGCCTGGTGTGGTTCACCGACGGCGCGTACAGCATCGACGACACCTTCGCTCCGGGGATCGCCACGTACACCTCCTCGACGCAGAAGGCCGAGATCGAGGGGCAGTTCGAGGGCCAGATCTGCGGCGACCTCCCCGCAGCGAGCCGATTGAGCGCTCCCGTCAGCACGCAGATCCGCTCGGCAGGGTTCGTCGTGCAGCTCGTCGACCTCCGCGCCACCGGAGGCGAGACGCCCACCGAGCGTCAGGAACGCGCCGCCACCGATCCGGTCATCGCCCGCCTCCTCACCGGAGACGGCAGCGATCCGTGCCGGGTCCCTGGTGAGCGGGTCGAGGCCGGGCAGGCCACGGCACTCGCCGACGAGTTCTTCACCCAGGGCCAGATCGCCCTCGGCCGAGCGCCGGTGGACTGCGCCGACCTGAGCGCGGGGTTCCCCAGCCCGCTGGTCCAGGCGGCGAGCGCACGTGGCACCCCGGGCACGACGGTCACGATCCGCCGCGACGGCACCGACGTCGCCGCCGGCGACGGCTTCGCCTCGTACACCGCGCCCGCGAACGCCCCGACCCCCGGCAGCGTGACGGCCACCGCGTCGGACGGTTCCCTCACCGGCTGCTACGCCGACCTGGCCGCCACCGTCACCTCGGCCGGCACCGCGACCGTCGTCCAGGGCGCGCCGTCAGGACTCGTCGGGGTGTCCGTCCGCGGTGGAGCGGAGCCGGCCGACGCTGCAGCCGTGCTCGGGCCCGAGGCCGTGTCCGTCACCGCGATCGTCGACGGTGCGCCCGCACCCGTCGAATGGCAGGAGACGACGCGTAACTGGCAGGTGGCGCTGCCCGGTCCGATCGTTGCGCCGCCGAGCGTCGTGGTGACGACGTCCACCCCGGGTTGGGGCGACCTGGCCACCGCCGAGATCCCCGTCGTCCTCGGCGACGCCCCGCCGCTTCCGGCCGTCGTGTGGGGTGGGCCCACCACGCTCGAAGGTTCGGGCACGTTCGCCGGACGCCTCGAGATCGTCCCCCGCGCCGTCACCGGGGGCCGGGTGTGCGTGACCTTCGGTGAGGCGCAGAGCGCGACCCCTGGCGTCACCCTTGCATTGAGCGCCATCGAGGCCTGCGGACCCGACGACGAACCCTTCTCGATCGACGCGGATCTGGTCGTGGAGGGCGAACGCAACGGCCAGGTGGACCTCGCCCTCCCCTTCACCGCCAGCTACCGCCCAGCCGGCGCCACCGACGCCCAGACGCTCGACGGGACCGGCCAGGTGGCCTTCCCCACGATCGTCGCGACGAAGGCGGCGGACGCCTCCACGACCGCGCTCATCACCATCGTGCTGGTGCTGCTCTCGGCGCTGCTGCCACTCGCCCTCCTGCTGATCCTCGCGAACCTCAACCGTCGACTCCCCGACCCGAGCGGCCGTCGCGTCGCCACCTTCACCCTGATCGCCGAGGAGGGAGCGCTCGAGTTGCCTCCCGGCGCCGCTCGGTCACCGGACCACGTCACGCCGTTGGTCGGGACCCGCAGCCACTACGAGCTCCCGCTCGGGCTCGCCGTCACGCGACGGATCACCCTCAACCCCTTCGCCGAGGCCTCGGTCGAGGTGACGAGCGAACGGGGTCCGGTCACCGCGGTGCCATGGATGCGCATCGGCCAGGGCCGAACCCTCGAGGTGCCGTCGCGGTTCGAGCATCTCGTCCTGCTCCGCAGTGAGCCCGGCGCCGAGCAGGGCCGTGCGATCGTGGTGATCCCCGCCGACGCCACCGAGGCCGAGACCGAACGTGCGCTCCACGATGCGCTGGCCACGACCAATCGCCTCTGGGACCGGGTGAACGCCCTGCTGTCCACACAACCCGGCCGCTGAGCGCCGAGCGGTCACCCCCCGGCGCCGCCGCTCCGGCCCGGTACCACCATGTCGGCCCCCATGCGCATCCAGTCCGAGAAGGTGGCCTCCGGCATGTATGCACGGGCGATGGCGAGACCGATCTCGGCCAGCGCCGTCTCGTCGGGGAAGACGAGGTACAGCGGCCGGAACTCGGGCTGGAACTTGGCCTTGAACGCCAACAACGAGCGAAAGCCGTAGTACGGCTCGAGTGCGTCGCCGAGGAAGTCGAGGAGGCGCTGCAGCACTCGTTGGTCGCTGTTGGCGGAGAGATTGTCGGGCGCCTTGGCCAGGGGGGCGGCCGAGAGGCTGATGAACTCGAAACCCTCCTCCTTGAACTGCATGGCCGACGACCCGATGAGGAACTCCATCACCGAACGGAAGCCGCCGTCCCGCCGCCGCATGAGATCGACGGTCCACCCCACGATCTCGCCGTCACGGGCGACCGGCATCCACGAGGTGAACCCCTCGACCGTGCGGTCGGGGTCGACCGCGAGATGCACACGGACGTCGGGGTCCTCGGCCTCGGTGAGAGTCCCCAACGTGAAGCCCATCTCGGGAAGCGACTTGTCCGACACCCAGCCGTGGCTGATGGCCTGCAGCTGGTCGGTGACCACGGGGGTCGATGCCGCGAGCGTGGTGACCGCGAGCTCGATGTCCTGCTTCCCGGCCTTGTTGATCGCGGTGCGCACGTCCTGCCAGGCCTTGCCACGGAACTCGAGCTCCGGGAGCGCGACCACGCCGTCCTCCGCGACCTGGATGGACTTCCATCCCACCGCGGCGGCGCGCTCGGCGGTCGGCTCCCCGGCCGCGAACAGACAGGGGATCCATCCCCGGTCGAAGCAGTAGCGGTCGAACTCGGCCATCGCCTCGACACGGTCGTCGAGCGGCCCGACCGGGTCGCCGAGCGCGAGCGCCACCGCACCCACGACCCGGTAGCCGATGGCGGTCGCCCCGTCGGAGGAGAACCAGACGGTGTTCCCCTTCCACGTCAACATCCACTCGATGGACGCGGCTTCGGGCGACGCCCTGAGGAGTCGGCGAAGACGATCGTCCTCGTCGGGCGGTGGCGGCGTCCGACGCGACGCATAGAGCAGCGCGACCGCCGCCGAGAGCAGTGCGACCATCCACACGAGGCCGATCGAGCCGACGAACCATCGGGCCGCCGTCGTCGTCGGTTCGATGGCGTCGGTGGTCGTGAAGACGATGCGAGCGAAGAACTCCCCCACCATCGCCCCGACATCGGCGGGCGGGGAGAAGTCGTCCTGCAGGACCACGAATCCCACCATCGTGTAGGCGAACAGCACGAGCAGGACCTTGAGCAGCCGTCGCCCCAGGTGACGGGTCACGCCCCGCGGCGGTCGGGCCGTGAACGCACGCACCGTCACCAGGAGAAGGAGGAGCTGCAGGCCGAGGAGCGTCAGGTCGGCCCTCGTCTCCGCGCTGTCGGGTGAGCCCACGAGCGCCGCGAGGCCGAGCCCGGTCAGCACGGTCGTGAACCACCAGGCGACCCGACGGCCTCGTCGCAAGCCGTCGGCGACAACCAGCAAGAACAACGAGGTGACGATCACGCCGAGCCCGAGTCCGGTCGACTGGTACTGCTCTCCGCCGTCCCAGAACGGTCCGCCGTTGCCGGGGAACAGCGAATCGACGAGTTGGATCACGGCGAACACGGCGACGACCAGCGCGACCAGCGCCCGCTGGGTCCTGCGGCCGAACGTCAGCGCGGGACGCCGGGGTCGGCGACCGGCGAGCAGCGGGCCGGCCAACGCGCCGAGCGACCATCCGACGAGGTGCTCCACGTCCCAGATGAGGCCCGAGTTGAGCACCAAGGCGAGGAGGTAGGCCGTGACGGCCACCCTCGTCCGGGTGCGCCAGACGGGCTGCATGTAGGCGCTCAGGGCGCCGAGCGCGGCGAAGCCACCGGCCGAGATGCCCATGTCGAGGGACTGGCCCAGATCGACCGCCCAGCTCCAACCCGAGTCCTCGAACGGCACCAGCAGAGCCGCCGTGATCAACCCGGCGAGAGCCTGGCCTCCGACGACGACGAGGACCGTGCGGAGGGGGCCTGCCCTGCGCTCGTAGGCGCCGGCCGCGAGCACCAGAAGGACCAGGATCGGGAGGTAGAACGCGAAACGCGGCGTCAGGAACGCCCCGACCACGAAGGTCCACGGTCGCCCGTCCTGGAGCGCCGGGAGCCCGTAGGCGTACCGGTCGTAGAGCGAGGGGTCGGCGATCTTGTCGTTCCACAGCGCCCCCGTCACCGCGCTCGAAGACCGTGATGGCCACGACGAGCCCGATGGTCGCCGGATATCGCCGCAGGAGCCGGCCCGCCGCGTCGCGCCACGGGTGGGAGCCGTCTTCGGACCCGGCCTCGCCGGGTGTCACGTCGGGTGTCGTCGCCGTCGAGTCGTTCATGCCGTCGAGTCGTTCATGCCGTCCAGGTCCGCTCGACGGGGCCGCCGCTCAGGACGAGCACCGAACGTACCAGCCGGTCCGAGCGGACCCGACCGACCGATCGCTCCCCACGGGGGAACGCCGGTCCGGGTCGCCGGACCTCGGCCGCGTGCGACGACACTGGTCCGATGATCGACTGGCTCTTCCGCAACCGCACGACGGGAACGATCACGGTGGCCCAGTTCCCGAACCTGAGCCTGGCGATCTTCCTCGGTGCGGTGGCGTTCCGCTGGGTGGCCGACCCGACGGGCACGCTCGCCACCGTGGTCGAGGTCGTCGCCACCGGTTCGCTCGTCTGGTGGGCCCTCGACGAGGTCATCCGGGGCGTGAACCCGTTCCGGCGACTCCTGGGCGCCACAGTGCTCCTGGCGATCGCAGTGGGCATGGCGACCTGATCAGTCCGGACCGACGACGATGTCGGTGGCGACCTCGTCCTCCACCTGGTGCTTGAGCACCTTGCCCGTCAAGGTGTACGGAAGCTCCGGGCGGAAGACCACGTGGGCGGGCACCTTGTAGCTCGCAAGGGCATCGGCGACCCAGGCACGGACGTCGTCGGCACCGAGCTCGATTCCGGGGTGGGTCACCACGACCGCGGCGACCTCCTGGCCGAGTTGATGGTGCTCGACGCCCACGACGCAGGCGTCGGCGATGCCGTCGTGCTCGACCAGGCGGTTCTCGATCTCGATCGGGTAGACGTTCTCGCCGCCTCGGATGATGAGGTCACGCATCCGGCTGTCGAGCTGCAACACCCCGTCGACGAAACGGCCGTAGTCACCCGTGCGGTACCAGCGGTCGGCGTCGACGGCCGCGGCCGTGGCCCCGGGGTCGTTCCAGTAGCCCAGGAAGACCGCCGGCCCCCGCAGACAGATCTGACCGACCTCGCCGTCGCCGAGCAGCTCGTCGAGGGGACCGCGAATCTGTATCTCGCACAGCGGTTCGACGGATCCGACGGAGGCCGGATGGGTCTCGAGGGTCACGCCACCGAGGCGCGAACCGGACCCGACGGTCTCGCTCATCCCGTACCCGCAGCCCACGCGCTGCCTGCGGCAGCTTGCGCGACATCAACCGGAAGAGCTCCGGAGCGAACGTGGCCCCTCCACCACCGAGCGACAGAACCGACGACGTGTCGAACTCGTCGAACCGCGGATGCTCCAGCAGCCGCCAGAACTGTGTGGGCACGCCGCTCCAGGCGGCGACGCGGTGCTCCTCGGTGAGACGCAGGTGGGTGACCTCGTCCCAGGCCCCGAGGGGCGGGAAGACGAGCTTGGTCCCGGTGACGGGCCCGGCCGCGACGGGTAGCGCTCCGGAGACGTGGAAGATCGGTGAGACCATCAGGTTCGAGGGCTGCGAACGGGGCGCGTCGGCGGCGGGGGGTGCGGCGGCGAGCGCCATGGCCCCCTGGAGGGCGATGACCATCGGGCAGTGGACGAAGTTGCGGTGCGACAGGGTCGCCCCCTTCGGCCGACCCGTCGTCCCACTGGTGAACAGGATGACGGCGGGGTCGTCCTCGTCGATGACCGCATCGGGAAGCGCCGGGTCGTCGGGTCGCGGCGGGCCGAGGAGGGGCTCGAGCTCGGCCATGGCGATCACCGTCACGTGGTCGGGCATCCCCGCCTCACGGAGGCGCTCGAGACGCCGTTCGTCGGCGACGACCACCTTGGGCCCGGACAGCGAGATGCCGTGGGCCAGCTCGGCCGGCGTCCACCACCCGTTGAGGCTGGACACCACCGCACCGCTCACGACCGTGGCCCACCACGCCACGGGATAGGGAGCGACGTTGGCTGCCGCGAAGCCCACCCGGTCGCCCGGTCCGACCCCGTAGGAGGCGAGGAGGGCCGCCACTCGGGCCGTACTGGCCACCACATCGGCGAAGCTCAACGTCAGGTCGGGAAAGACCAGATGGTCGAGATCGCGGTGACGCTGGCCGGCTGCGACGAGAACGGCGCGCAGGTGCGGGGGGCGATGACGGAACACCGTCGTCGGGACACCGAGGACATCCTCCTCGACGAGCTCGAAGGGACCACCCGGCCCGACAAGCGGCGCGGCGATCTCCGGTGGCTCCCAGACGTGCGTGTGCTCGGACACTGCTCCCCCTCGTTCGCGGATCGCTCACCCCGCCCGGTTCGGCGGGTACCCGGCCGTCGACTCAGCGTGGCTCGCAGATCACCAGCGGGATGTCGCGCTCGGTGGCCGCCTGGTAGTCGTCGTACGCAGGCCAGGCGGCGGTGGCCAGCGGCCAGAACGTGGTCTTCTCGTCGGCGGTCGCCACCCGCGCCCGGAGCTCGTGCACGTCTGCCCGGTCCTGCACGGTGACCTCGGGGTGGGCCACGACGTTGTGGAACCACTGCGGATGCTGGGGGGCGCCTCCCATCGAGGCGACGACGAAGTAGCGCTCGCCGTCGGTCACGCGGATCAGCGGCGTCCGGCGGACCTTGCCGCTCTTGGCGCCCGTGGTCGACAAGATGATGACCTCACCTCCCTCCCACTCGAAACCATCGGCTCCGTCGGTGGCGAGGTAGCGCTCGACGTGCTCGGCGATCGGACCCCAGGGGCTCGGTTCGTAATCGGACATGCCCCGAGAGTACCGCCCGGTGATCCACCCCGATCCTTGCCGAATTCACACCCACGCCGAGGGTCGCTCTCACCGGAGAGCTCCACCATGACCTCAGTGCGTGAAGGACACGCCCGGTCCGAGGAGGCCCCCACCATGAAGAACTCACTGCGCAACACCATCGTCGTCGGCACCGTCGCCGCCGGCCTGCTGGGAAGCGGCGGCATCGCCTTCGCCCAGTCCGACACCACCACACCCACCGAACAGGGCACGTCGGCCGAATCCGCGGGGCGTTCCGCCGACCGGGAGGCCCACCGGGCCGAGCGTGCCGCGGACCTGGCCAACCGCCTCGGGGTCACCGACGCCCAGGTCGCCAGCGCCCGGGAGGCGGCTCGCGCCGCGGTGGAGGCGCAGTACGGGCCCCGGCCCGAGCGCCCGACCGAGCGGCCCTCGACGCCACCGACCGACGAGGATCGCGCCTCCATGGACGCCGACCGTCAGGCCCGACGCGACCTCTTCGAGGAGACCTTCGCCGCCGAGCTCGGCGTCAGCGCCGAGCAGTTGCAGGCCGCCAGAGAAGCGGGCATGCAGGAGCACCTCGCCGAGAAGGTCGCCGACGGCACGATCACCCAGGAGCAGGCCGACGCCCGTCTGCAGGCCATGCAGAGCGGTGAGATGCCGGGTGGCCGGGGCCACGGCGGCCCCGGCGGACGCGGTCCTGGTGGTCCGCCCGATGCCGACTGATCATCACTGACGCGATGTATGAGGTGCCCGACCCTGCTGGGTCGGGCACCTGTCGCGATGGCGTCCGCCGATCACCTCGCGGAAGCCCTCGCTGCTTCCGTCCACGTCGCCGGCGCTCACTAGTCTCGTACCCACTTCGACCAGGGGACGGCGAGAATGGGTGATCTGCTCATCGGCGGCGGCACGATCGTGGATGGCACCGGTGCGCCGTCGCGCCGCGGTGATGTCAGGGTCCGAGACGGGCGGATCGCCGAAGTGGGTCCGGATCTGGTGCCCGATGGCGAGCAGGTGATCGACGCCACCGGGGCCCTCGTCACTCCCGGCCTGATCGACTGCCACACCCACTACGACCTCGAGATGTTCTGGGATCCGACGCTCGATCCCCTGCCGTCCTACGGGATGACGACCATCGTGATGGGCAACTGCGGCCTCGGCATCGCGCCGGTCCGACCCGACGTGCAGGCCGACATCGCCGACCTCCTGTGCTTCGTCGAGGAGCTCCCGACCACCCTCGCGGGCGAGTACGTGCCCTGGGGCTGGCACACCTGGTCCGAGTACCACGCCACCGCCGGAAAGACGCCGCTGGCCGTCCAGCCCTTGGCCTACACCGCCCACGGCGCCCTGCGGGCCACGGTGATGGGCACCGACGCATGGGAGCGAACCGCCACCGACGGTGAGGTCGGCGACATGGTGGCCCTCCTCGACGACGCGCTGCGAGCGGGTTCGCTCGGGCTGTCGTCGAACTGGTTCGACACCGACCGCAACCGTCTGCTCGTCCCCAGCCGCTTCGCCGACGACGCCGAGCTCGATGCCCTGCTCGACACGCTGGCCCGGTATCCGCGCGGCGACGTTCCAGATCATCGCACGGGGTGCCGGCGACCGGCGATGGGCCCTCGAGAAGGGATGCGAACGCGGCATCCGCTGCCTGTCGCTCGGCGACGGAACCGGCGGAGCGAAGACCGAGGTGGGACTGGACACCTGGTACCTCGGGGGAGGCAACGAACCCTTCACCCCGATGCTGGGCTTCGAGGCGTCGATCGCCGCCGCCGCGGTACCGCCCTGGCACGAGCTGATCAACGGCCCGGCCGAGACGAAGATGCACACCCTCGCCGACCCCGGGTGGCGAGATCGTGCCCGCACCGCATGGGACAACCCCCGCCAGGAGCAGAACGCCTTCCGCCCGGAAGCACTCCCGCTGCTCATGCTCACCGATTCCGAGAACGGCGCCGGTCCCGTCGACCTCTCACTCGCCGACCTCGCCGCCGAGCGGAACATGCATCCGTCCGACGCACTCGCAGAATGGGTGCTCGCCAACGGCATCGGCTCGCGCTACACCGTGATGTCCAGCACGAAGGTCCCCATGACCGACGACGACCGTCGCCAGCAGGTGGTCGACGACGTGGCCAACCCCTACGCCCTCATGGGTGGAACCGACGCCGGCGCTCACCTCACGATGTTCTGCGGAGCGGGCTCGAACCTCTACCTGCTCACCCATTGGGCACGCGACGAGGGTGCCGTGAGCGTCGAGGACGCGGTGCACTGCCTGACGCGACGCAGCGCCGAGTTCTTCGGCCTCCACGACCGGGGCGTCGTGGCGCCCGGTCACCGGGCCGATCTCGCCGTCTTCGCGCTCGACGAGATCGAGACCCGACCCCACGAGCGCCGCCACGACCTCCCGGACGGCCGTTACCGCCTGAGCCGTCCACCGGCCGGCTTCCGGGCGGTCGCCGTTGCCGGTGACCTCACCGTCCTCGACGGGAAGCCCACCGGCACCCTCCCGACCACGATCGGTCGACCGGGCCACGACGCCTGATCTGCACGGGCCGGTTCAGAGGGTTCGCGGACGGTTGACGAACCGGTGCTCCGCCGGCGACCAGAACCATCCGCCCCCGGCGCGGGTGCCACCGTCGACCGGGATGTTGTGGCCGGTGACGAACGCCGACAGGTCCGACGCCAGGAACAGCGCGACGCGGGCCTGGTCCTCGGGCCAGCCCAAGCGGCCCACGGGGGCCCACGCCTCCCAGAGATCATCCGAGTCCTCCCACCCGGTCAGGTAGTCGACCTGGGGCGTCTGGGTGAGGTCGGGGCCGATCCCGTTCACCCGCACCCCCCGCCGCCCGAGGCCGACGGCGAGGTCCGTGGTGAACGCCGCTGCTGCGGCCTTGAAGGCCCCGTAGACGGGGTCGCCCGGATAGCCCCGTAGTCCCTCGACGGAATGCACGTTGACGATGGAACCCGACCGGTGCTCGACCATCGACCCCAGGAAGGCCTGGGTCACCGCGAACACGTGGAACAGGTTGATGTCGTACATGGCCTTCCACGAATCCGGCGACGACGTCGGGAACCGGACGAGGGGGCGGTAGTCACCCACGTTGTTCACCAGCACCGAGACGTGGGGGTGATCGGCCAGCACGGCCTCGGCCAGGCGGGCGACGTCGACCTCGACGGTGACGTCCACGACATGCGCCCGTACGGACCCACCGTCTGCCTCTATCTCGGCCGCGGCGCGCTCGGCGCGCTCCGCATCGATCTCCGCGATCTCGACGTGAGCACCGTGACGGGCGAACAGCCGCGAGATCGCACCCCCGATCCCGTCGCCTCCACCCGTCACGACGGCCACGCGCCCGTCGAGCAGACGTCCCCAGTCGTCGATCGGGGGCACGTTGGCGGGGATCTGGGTGCTCATGGTGGCGCGGTCCTCTCCGGAGAGTCGGCGGTCGACATCCCCGATCATGCCCGGCGCATCCGGCGGCTGCTCTACGGTCGACCCATGCGCGCCGTCGTCTGCCCGAACTCGGTCCGGTCGAGAACCTCGTGGTCGAGGAGAGACCGCCCCCTCCGCTCGGACCCCACGACGTGCGTGTCCGGGTCGCCGCGTGCGGGGTCAACTACGTCGAGGGTCTGATGGTCCAGGGTCTGTACCAGATCAAGATCCCGGCCCCGTTCGTCCCCGGGATGGAGATCGTGGGGCCCATCACCGAAGTCGGCGACGCCGTCACCGAGCGTCGGATCGGCGAGCGGGTCTTCGCCAACGTGGGGATCGGCGGCTACGTCAGCGAGGCGGTCGTCCCCGCGACGAGCGCCCTACCCCTCCCCGACGTGCTGACCGACGGCCAGGCGGCCACCTTCATGCAGAGCTACCTGACCGGGTGGTTCGCCCTCCACGAGCGGGCACGGGTCCAGCACGGCCAGACGATGCTGGTGCTCGGTGCCGGCGGAGGGGTCGGTCTGGCCGCCGTCGACATCGGCGACGCCCTCGGTCTGCGGGTGCTCGCCGCTGCATCGAGCGAGGAGAAGCGCCAACTGGCCCGCCACCGCGGGGCCACATGGGTCATCGATTCGTCGACCGAGGACGTGAAGGCACGCGCCCGCGAGCTCACCGACGGGGGCGTCGACGTGGTCTACGACCCGGTCGGCGGCGACGTCGGCGAGGCCTGCCTGCGTGCGCTGACCGATGACGGCAACCTGATCATCATCGGCTTCGTCGGTGGCATCCCTCGCCTCCCGGCGAACCAGATCCTGCTGCGGAACCGAAGGGTGACCGGTGTGGACTGGGGAGGCTGGGCCAGCCGGAACCCCGAGCGCAACCAGGAGTTGATCGGCGAGATCCTCGCGATGATCTCCGCCGGTCGCCTCCACCCGGTCGAACCGCACACCTACCCCCTCGAGGACGCAGCTCGTGCGCTCGACGACCTCGCCAACCGTCGCGTGGCGGGCAAGGTCGCCCTCCTCCCATGACACGAGGGGCGGGGCCGAGCCGCCTACAGTGACCCGCCGTGCCCGTCCCCGAAAAGCTCGCCCAGGCCGCCCGTGGTTTCGCCATGGGGAGCGCCGACATCGTCCCCGGGGTGTCGGGCGGCACCGTGGCGCTGGTGCTCGGCATCTACGAGCGCCTCATCGAGAACATCAGGACGGCGTCCTCGGTGGCGATGAGCGTGGTCCGCCGTGACGGCGCCGAGATCAAGCACCGCCTCGGGCAGGTCGAGTGGACGTGGTTGGTCGCCCTCGGCGTCGGCATCGTCGCCGCCGTCCTGGCGCTGTCGTCGATCCTCGACACCCTCCTCACCGATCACGCCGAGGCGATGGCCGGGCTCTTCTCGGGCCTGATCCTCGGTTCGGTCGTCATCTCCTGGCGACTGGTGAAGCAGGTGACGGTGAGTGAGCTGGCGATCATGTTCATGACCGCCGCAGCCTTCTTCCTGCTCCTGGGGCTGCGATCCGACACGGAGTCGACGGCCGAGAAGATCGTGACCCAGCCGCTGTGGGCGTTCTTCCTGGCCGGGGCCATCGCCATCTGCGCCATGATCCTGCCTGGGATCAGCGGCTCGTTCCTCTTGGTGTTGATGGGGATGTACGCCGAGGTCCTCGGCGCCGTCAACGACCGGGACCTGCTCATCCTCCTGGTCTTCCTCGCCGGCTGCGTCGTCGGCCTCGCCTCGTTCTCGTCGCTGCTCAGTTGGTCGCTGCGCACCCACCACGACAAGGTGATGGCTGCGCTCATCGGGCTCATGCTGGGTTCGCTGCGGGTGCTGTGGCCGTGGCCGAACGGCGTGAGCAGCACCCGCCTGGAGGCGCCGTCGGGGGCGCCGGTCGTCCTACCGGTCGTGCTGTTCGTCGTCGGCCTCGCCCTCGTGTTGGGCACCGAGGTGATCAGCGTGCGCCTGGCCGCCCGGCGAGCGGCCCGGGCCGATGCGGCGGCCTGAGCGCCCATGGGGCCCCTCGCGCCACGCCGCAGTAGGTTGCCCCGCAGTCCCGAACGTGGCGGAGAGACCATGCCTGTGAACGACACCCCGCCGAGCGCACCGCGCGTCGACGCCGAGATCAGCGCCGCAGGGGACGACCGTGAGGCGTTGGAGCACCTGCGGGCCGGCTTCCAGGCCCGCATCGCCCGCCGCAGCGACGACTTCGAGGCCACCAAGGGACTCAAGGCCACCGAGCGAGCCCTCAACGCCACGACGCGCCCGGGTGACCCCTGGGACCACGCCGTGCGCAAGCTCGTCAAGGACTGACGCGCCGACGGCGGCGGCGGCGTCGGACCCGCGGCCCCCGCGCCAGACTGGCCCGGTGATCGATCCCGTCGTGAAGCGCAGCCTCGGACAGATGATCAAGGGCGTCCAGGTGGTCGCCGCCACCCACCGCGACGTCACCCGTGCCTACACCTCGCACTGGGTCACCCAGGTGGCGTTCGAGGAACCGATCGTGATGGCGTCGATCTCTCCCAAGCACGACACCTGGCCGCTCATCCAGGCCTCCGGGCGCTTCACCGTCTCGGTGCTGGCCGCGGACCAGATCGCCCAGGGCCAGTACTTCTCCTACCCCGGGCGGCGCTTCGCCTACGTCGCCCCGGAGTTCCTCACCGAGGTCGACGGGCACCCGATCGTGGCCGACTGCATCGCCTGGTTCACCGCCGAGGTGTTCGACCAGATGACGATGGCCGACCACGAGCTGGTGTTCGGCCGCATCACGACCACCGGGCTGGGTCGGCTGAAGGAACCTCCGCTGCTGTACTCGAGCCGCCACGGGTGGCGCGTCACCGGCGACAAGGCCCGCGAACCAGGCACATCGATCCGCGACCAACTGCTGGCTCGTCTGCCTCAGGCTGACGCAGTCGACCCGCCGGCCGACGAGCCCGCCTGACTGGTGCGCCGTCCAGGCCGATGACTCTTGTCAAGGGGTCTGCAATCATGGTCGACGATGACCATCGAGACGATCCTGCTCGGCACCGGGAACCCCATTCCGTCCGCCGATCGCGCCGGCGCCGCCACCTTGGTCAAGGCCGGCGGATCACATCTGCTGGTGGACGCCGGACGCGGCGTGACCATGCGGATGATCGCCGCCGGAACCCTTCCGGTCATGCTCGAGGCGGTGCTGCTCACCCATCTGCACTCGGACCACATCTGTGACCTCAACGACGTCATCACCACCCACTGGGTGATGACCCAGGAGCCCACCCCGCTTCGCATCTACGGACCGTCGAGAACCCGTGAGGTGGTCGACGCCTCCCTCGCGATGCTGGCTCCGGACATCGGCTACCGCCTGGCCCACCACGACGACCTCTCGTGGGAGCCCCAGGTCGAGGTCACGGAGGTGGACGGCACCGGAACCGTCCTCGAGACCGGTGACATCCGGGTGTCCGCGGGCTCGACCGATCACCGGCCCGTCGAGCCGACGGTCGGCTATCGCGTCGACCACGGGGGTACCGCCGTCGTCATCGCCGGCGACACGGTTCCGTGCGCAGGACTCGACGATCTGTGCCGCGGCGCCGACGTCTACGTGCAGACGGTGCTGCGCGACGACCTCGTGCGCCAGATCCCGATGCCGCGGATGCAGGACACGATCGACTACCACTCCACCGTCGAGCAGGCGGCTCAGACGGCCGCTCGTGCCGGCGTGGGCACCCTGGTCCTCACCCACCAGGTACCCACACCCGCGCCCGGGAGCGCCGAAGAGTGGATCGCCATCGCGGCGGCGCACTTCGACGGCACCATCGTCTTCGGTGAGGACCTGACCACGGTCGCCACCTGACCGGCCGCTGGCGCGAGTGCGCTCAGCGGGCACGCCCTCCCCGCTCCACCTCCGCGCTCACGATGGCCTCGTACTCCGACGCGCTCAGGTATCCGGGCTGGTAGACGACGCCGCGCGCGTCGAGAGCTCTGGTGAAGGCCCGCAGGTGATTGCGGGAACCGGCCTGGAGGTTCTCGAAGACGGAGACGATGGCCGGTTCGTCGGTCTGGGCCAGTCGCGCCTCGAGATCGACGATGTCGAGCTCCTCGATCACGGCCCCCACCTTCAGCGCCTCCACCTCGGAGATCTGGCCCTGGGTGGTGAGCTCCCGATGGAGGGTGTCGAAGGTCGGGTCGGTGAACTCGCCGGCGGCCTGGCCCTCCGTGGGGTCGGTGAGGTCGAAACGATCGAGCAGAGCGCGCACGGCGTCGACGTGGGTGGCTTCGGCGCCTGCGATGTTGGTGAAGGTGGGGAGGTTCCAGGTCGACCCCAACGACGTGTAGACGTCGAGCGCCAGCTTCTCCTCCTCCACCATGTACAGCAGCGCAGCGACCTCGTCGGCGTCGGGCGAACCGGCAGGCGACGCTTCGAGCTGCTCGGCGAGGGTCGACGGGTCGACGGCCGTGGTGCCGTCGCCGTCGACATCGAGAGCGCCGCTCTGGACGAGGGTGGTGCTGGAGACACCCCCGGCCGTGTCATCGTCGCCACCGCAGGCCGCGACGGAGCCTGCGAACAGGGCGACCAGGGTGAGAGCGCCGACGAACAGGGCCGGGCGGCGGCGAGGATGCGTGAAATGCGTCATGCCGATTTCCCTTCTCTTCTTCCTGGGGGGAACATACCCCCGGGGGTAAAGAGGGGGGTAAGAGGCCGTCGGTCGGTCAACCGGCACCGCCTGACCGCGACTCCCGCTGCGGCGCCGTCAGTGTGAGGTGGCGTCGTGCTGGCCCAGGTACGTCTGGAGGAGATCGGTGCTCGCCCTCACCTCGTCGGCGGTGCCTTCGAGCACGATGCGGCCCTCCGCGAGGACGTGTGCACGGGTGCACACCCGCAACGCCACCGTCGTGTTCTGTTCCACGATCAGCATCGGCACCTCACCGCTGATCCGACCGAGCGCATCGAAGACCGTTCGCACGATCGTGGGAGCCAGACCCAGTGACGGCTCGTCGAGCAGGAGGAGCCGCGGGGCACCGACCAGGGCCCGCCCGATCGCCAGCATCTGCTGTTCCCCTCCCGACAACGCCCACCCGCCGCGCTCCTGGAGGCCGTCGAGGGGCGGGAAGAGCTCGTAGATGTCGCTCGGGCCGAAGTGCGCCGCACGGGCGCCCTTCGCCGCCATGGCCACCTGGAGGTTCTCCTCGACGGTCAACGTCGGGAAGATGTGACGACCCTCGGGAACGTGGATCAGGCCGCGGCGGGCCAGCCTCTCGGGAGACTGCCCCCGGACGTCCACACCGGAGAAGGTGGCACGGCCCTGGAAGCGCTCGAGACCACTGAGGGCCCTGAGGGTGCTGCTCTTCCCCGCGCCGTTGGCACCGAGAAGTGCAACGACGTCACCCGGGCGCACCTCGAAGCTGACGCCTCGGACGGCTTCGATCGCCCCGTAGGCGACCTCGAGGTCCTCGACGGCCAGGAGAGGGTCCGTCGTCATGCGTCATCCGATCCGAGATACGCCTCGATCACGTCGCGATGCGTCCAGATCTCGTCGGGTCGTCCCTCGGCGATGACCTTGCCGAGTTGCAGCACGGTGATCCGATCGCAGATCCGGTCGAGGAAGTCGATCTTGTGGTCGATCACCAGGATCGCCATCCCCTGCTGGCGAAGCTCCGACAGCAGCGCGCCGAGCTCCTCCGTCTCGACCGCGTTGAGCCCCGCCGACGGCTCGTCGAGCAGCAACAAGGAGGGCCGGCCCACGATCGCCCTCGCCAACTCCAGCATCCGCTGCTGGCCGTAGGTGAGCTGGGACGCCGGCACCAGGACGAGGTCGGCCAACCCCACACGTTCGAGGGCCTGCTCGGCCTCCGCCCACCGGACCTGCTCCCGGGCCCGCATCGACGCCCGACGGAACACCGCGCCGATCAGCCCGATCAGCTGTCGATCGTCACTACCGAGCACCACGTTCTCGAGACAGGACAGCTCGGCCCAGTTCTGGGGGCTCTGGAAGGCCCTGGCCACGCCGAGCTCCCGCACCGCCCGTGGCCGACCCAGCGCGGCGGACTGCCCCTGGATCTCGAGCGATCCGGTCGCAGAGACGAGTCCGGTGACGGCGTTCATGAAGGTCGATTTGCCCGATCCGTTCGGGCCGGTGAGCCCCAGCACCGCGCCTTCGGGCACCGACAGGCTGATCCCGTCACACGCTCGCAGCAGGCCGAAGGACACACTGATGTCTCGGGCATCCAGCACATCGGTCATTGCGATGGCTCCGCGGCGTCGCTCTCCCCCGCCCGGGCCGCCTCGGTTCCGGGGGGCCCGGCCTCGGACGACTGGAAAAGGGGTCGCAGCGGCTCCCCCGGGCCGGGCCGCTTCCTGGCGCCCCGACCCGTGACCGACCCCCGGACTCGGGAGACGAGGCCGACGAGACCGTCGGGGAAGACGATCATGACGAAGACCAGCACGGCACCCCAGATCACCAGGGTCCAACTCTCCCAGCGCTCCAGATAGAGCGGGACGTAGACGTAGAACCACGCACCGATGAGTCCGCCCCACAGCGAGTGCAGCCCGCCGAGGATCAGGGCCACGAAGACACCGATCCCGAGCTCGATCCCGAACGTCTCGGGTGTCCCGATGCCACGTGTGTGCACGAACAGGGAGCCTGCGGCGGCGGAGATGCCGCATCCCAGGGTGAACATCACCACCCCCGGCCAACGGGCGTCGATGCCCAGCGTGTCGAGCACCCGGGGGTTCTCGCGTGCGGCGATCGCGGTGCGCACCATCGGCGAACGCGCCATCAGCGCTCCGAGGAAGAGGACCACGGCGAGGAAGACGAGCATGACCAGGAACTGCCGATCCCTGGCCTGCGCTTCCCAGCCGAAGACCGAGAGCCGGGTTGCGCTGAGGATCTCGGCGCTCGACCGGCCGGTCAACAGGATCCACCGCTGGAAGACGATGAGCAGCACCTCGGCCAGCCCCAACGTGCCGACGGCGAAGTAGAAGTGCTGGGCATTGCGCAGGAGCAGTGCGAACCCGAAGCCCAACAGCGTGGCGACACCGACCGCCACGACGAAGCCGACGATCCAGCTGAGGCCGCTCTCACGGGTGACCGCGTGGGAGACGTAGGCGCCCAAACCGATGAACGCGGCCGTGGAGAACGCGAACCGTCCGGCGATCCCGAACACGAAGTAGAAGCCCGTCACGACCGCGGCCAACCAGATCCACTCGACATAGACCGCTTGCCCGGACAGCTTGTCGATCTTGCCGAACGCCCCCGGGATCGGGAGCGCACCACCCCAGTGGAAGTAGGCGGCGAGGGCGAGGAGCACGAGCGCGACCGTGAGGTACTGGCGACTCGCCCACGCCGGCGGACGGGCCGGCGCCGCGGATTCAGAGACGCGACGCATGCTCACGGGCACCGAACAGCCCTTCCGGTCGGAAGGCGATCGCGAAGATCATGAACAGGAACGGCAGCGCCGACGAGTAGTCGGTGAACACGTAGCCGCCGACGACCCTCTCGACGAGTCCGATGAGTATGGCGGCGATCACGACGCCGCGGATGCTCCCGAAGCCTCCGATGATCATCGCGGCGAACACGTTCAGCATCACCCCGAACCCCAGCAGGAGATTCGCGCTCGTGAGCGGGGCGATCAGCACCCCGCACAGCCCGGCCAACGCCGCCGAGAAGCCGAACGCGGCCATGGAGAGGGCGCTCGCCCGCACACCCGAGAGGCGCGCCATGTCCCGATCCGCGGCCAACGCCCGGACCTGACGTCCGTAGCGAGTCCGCGAGAAGAACAGCGACACACCCACCAGCACCACCACCGAGATCCCGATGATGAGGAAGCGTTGGTTGTTGACGGCGGCACCCAGGATGTCGGTGGATCCGTCGCCCGCCGGCGAGGCGAGACGCTTCGGGTCGTTCCCCTGCCAGTTGGCGATCACGGCACGGATGGCGAGGGCCAGACCGAGGGTGGCGATGACCACCACATGGACCGACTTGCCCCGGAGTGGGGCGACCGCGACCCGCTCGAAGCCCACACCGACGCCGAACATCACGACGAGGACGAGTGCAGCGGCGGGGAAGTAGCCGAGGCCCTGGTCGTCGACCAGGGCCACGGCCACGAAGGCCCCGAGGGTGATCAGGTCACCGTGGGCGAAGTTGATGACTCCCGTCGCCTTGTACAGGACGAGCAGCCCCACCGCCGCCAGCGCCGTCACGGCGCCGTCGGCGATGCCGCTCATCAAGAGTGCGACGAAGCGCTCCACCCGACCTGATCCCCCCGAGTCGGTGTACCGCTAGCCGGCGAGACCGTCGCCGGCCGCGTTCAGCTCATAGGTGGCCTCGGTCTTGATGACGCCGCCGGAGAAGCTCGTGACGACCATCGAGTGAGCGAGAGCGTGGGTTCCGCCGTTGTAGTAGTCCTGGCAGGCCCCTTCCCACTGGACGTCGGCCATGGCCGTGTTCACGTCGGTGGGGGTGACGCTCCCGGCGCGCACCACCGAGTCGACGATCATGTAGACCGAGTCGTAGGTGACGGCGGCGAGGCTGGACATGTCGGTGTCGTACTCGGCCATGTAGGCGGCGTTGGCATCGGGATCGTCGTCGCGCGGATTGCAGTCGGCGAGGGCGATCATGGCGTCCTGCTGCTCGGGGGACATCGCCTTGTACACGACCTCGGTGGACGTGGACCCGAACATCTTCGTTGCCGCCAGGGCCCCGTTGTCCTGCATCTGCTGGGCGAAGGCGATCGTCGGCCGCGGGAACTGGGCGAGCAGCACGTAGTCCGCATTGGCCTGCTCCAGGTCGAGGATCGACGTGGTGAAGTCACTGGCGTCGAACGCGCTGTCGGCTCGTCCGGCGATCGCGACGTCGTTCTCCTCGAGGATGGGAGTGGCCTCACCGCAGCCCGACACGCCGAGCTGGGTCTGGACGCACTCGAGCCAGACGTTCTCGGCGCCGATCTTGACGAGGTGCTCACCCCAGACCTGACCCTGGGTGTCGTTGACCACCCGTGTCATCCAGCCGTACTCCGAGCCGTTCTCGTTCTCGAGCAGCGCCGAGGCCGTGCCGACGGGCCACAGGACGGGAACCTCGCCCTCGGTGACCAGACCGGCCTCGGCCATCTGGCTGCTCGAACCCTGGGAGATGATGGCCGTCGGTTCCATCTCCAGCGCGGTCAGGAACGAGGCCTGGAACCCGGCGACGGAGAAGTCCGTGGGGACCCGCTCGAGGGACACGATCTCCTTGCCGCACTCGTCGTTGATCTCCTTTGCCGCGAGCTGGGAACCGTTCCAGAAATCGTCGATCGCGGTGTTGCTCTCGCCGACCACGTCGGTCAGGTGGACGATCTTCACCTCGCCGACGTCGGCGGCGGCGCACAGGTCGGACGACGACGCTGAGCCCCCCGCGGTGGTGGTCGCGCTCTCACCGTCGTCGTCGCTGCTGCACGCTCCGGCGACCAGCGCCAACGCGAACAATGGCGCGATCCATCTCAGTCGGCCCATGGAACATCTCCCCCTGTGGCTATGACGCCGGCACCGTGCCGGCCTCGAGCCGAACCTAGCAACTCGGTGAACAGCGGGGGAACGATCGCCGTCCGACCCGACATCAGAGGATCTGATGAACCGTCAACCAGAACCTGCGAGCTCGTCGGCCGTCTCCCTGAGCTTGTTCTTGGCCACCTTGTCGAGGGTGGCGCGGGGGAAGTCGTCGACCCGGTGAACGGCGCGAGGCACCTTGAAGTCGCTGAGGTTCGCGGCGCACAGGTCGATGATCTGGCGCTCGTGCTCGGCCTCGCCGGGGGCACCGGGCGCCGCGATGACGAACGCCACGGGCACGACGTCGAGCATGTCGTGGGAACGCCCGACGACGGCGACGTCCCCGACCCCGGGGACGGTACGGATGAGGTCCTCGACCTCCTTGGCCGACACGTTCTCGCCACCCACCTTGAGCATGTCCTTGTCCCTCTCGGAATAGATCAGCTCGCCGCCCGGGCCCTGACGCACCCGGTCGCCGGTCTTGAACCAACCGTCGTCGGTGAAGCTCTTGGCGTTGGCCTCGGGGGCGCCGTAGTACTCGAGGAAGAGCTGGATCCCCCGGGTGCCGCGAACCCACAGCTCGCCGGCGTCGCCGGGAGCGCAGATCTCGCCGGTGTCCTGGTCGACGACGAGCACCTCGTAGCCGGGGGTCGGCTTGCCCATCGACCCCAGCGGGATCAGACGGTTGGGCACCCACCCGGTGGCATGGATGACGGTCTCGGTCATGCCGTAGGCGGGGATGATGTCCACCCCGCCGAGGAGATCCCCCATCTGTGGCATGACCAGACCGAACACACCCGCCTGGAGCTCGTTCTCGGGGATGGGCTGGCCGGCGACCGCCTTGAGGACGAACGGGATGATCGAGATGTGGGTCACGTCGTGCTTGACGACGACCTCCCAGAACCGGCTCGAGGAGAACTTGGGCTGGAGGACGATGGTGCCTCCGGCCCCGAGGACCGTCGTCCACATCGACCAGCTCTGCGCGTTGACGTGGAAGAACGGCAGATAGATGAGATAGGTGCCGTCGTTGTCGATCGAGATGTTGGTCGGGCCGACCTTGCCGGCCCACAACGCGTTGGCGTGGGTGTGTACGACCGCCTTCGGTCGGGAGGTGGTGCCCGACGTGAACATGATGCCGGCCGGCAGCATCGGCTCGGCCGGACGCTCCACGAACTCGGCCTCGTGGCCGTAGAGATCGTCGAAGGCCACGAAGTCCCCTGCGGCGACGGCTGCGGCGCCTTCGTCGGACGGTGCCTCACCACTGTCGTCGGCGGTGACGGCGATCCACTTCAGCGCCGGTCCGCTGGCGGCGACGACGGCGGCGTGCTGAGGCTGGGTGATGGCGGCGACGGCCCCGGTGTGCTCGATGAAGTAGCTCATCTCCGCGCCCACGCTGCGGGTGTTGGTCGTGACGCCGACCGCGCCGACATGGGCGCAGGCGTACCAGGCCAGCACCATCTCCGGGCAGTTGTCGGCATGGATCACGACCATGTCGCCCTTGCCGACGCCTCGCGCCTGCAACCCCGCAGCGAGGCGCTTCGCGTCACGGACGAACTCGGCGTAGGACCAGCTGCGGTGCTCGCCGCTGCGAGGCTCCCAGACCAACAGCTGCTTGTCGGGCTGGACGTCGACCCACTGCCCGAGCACCCACGGGATGTCCTGGCCCGCGAACTGGAACTGCGCGATCTGGTCGTTGTCCATCGACTCTCCCCCTGGCGGCACTGGCCCCCGTCGATCGACGCGAGCGGACGACCATTGTGCCCCCTGGGAATCGAGGTCACGAACGGCGACGAGGGACCCGCTCGCTCGACCGCTCGACGTCTGATCCGACACCGCCGCGAGCGGCTTGGCATCCTGGGGCGGTGCGGGTGGTGACATGGAACGTCCAAGGTCGGGTCGGCGACTGGCAGGACCGGGAGCGAGCGATCGTGTCCGTCCTCGACCGGGTCGACCCCGACGTGGTCACCCTCCAGGAGTCCTGGGTCGAGAACGACGGGCCCACCCAGGCCGGCGTGCTGGCCGGACTCCTCGGGATGCACGCCGTGACCGCCGCCGAACTGGCCGGCTTCGATCGCTATCCCCAGGCGCCCTACTGGGTGGTGAACGCCGTGTTGTCGCGGTGGCCCCTCACCGTCGTCGCCACCCGGGCCCTGCACGACGAGCACGACGAGCCCACCTGGCGCCATGTGCTCGTGGCTCGCGTGGACCGGCCCGACGAGGAGGGAGGGCCGTTCCCCGTCATCGGCACCCACCTCGAACACGGCCTCGACCGCTCGGCGACGCGACAGGCCCAGGCCTGCCATCTCGCCGCGACCGTGGCCGAGGCCCTGGGCGATCGGGCCAGCAGGTCGATGGCGCTGCCTGCCGTGCTGGCGGGCGACCTCAACGCCGTCCCTTGGTCCGACGAGGTCCGGGGCCTCACGGGAGCCTCGACCCCGCTCGTCGATGGACTGGTCTTCGTCGACGCCTGGGAAGCATCGGGGAACGCTGGGCGAGGGGAGACCTGGGCTGCGGCCAACCCTCTCGTACCGAAGCGTGCGGTGTACCCCGATCGCCGACTCGACTATGTGATGGTGAGCTGGCCCCGGCGCCGTAACGCCGGGCATGTCGCGGCATGCCATCTGGCCGGCACCGAACCGGTCGATGGGATCTGGGCCTCCGACCACTTCGCCGTGGTGGCCGACATCGACCTCTAGGCGCCAGCCTGCCGTGGAGACCGAGGGACACGCTGAGGGACGGGGCCCCGACGCTCCACCACTACGATCCCTCACCGGCCGCTGGTGCGGCGACGTCGACAGGGGGACGGGCATGGCTGAGACGCAGGACGGCTACGCGGGCTTCGAGGGGAGCGTCGGGCGGGTGTTCGCCACGTCGGAGCCCTGGTGGCCGCCACGACCCACCGCGCCGGAGGGGGCCCCCAACATCGTCGTGATCCTCGTCGACGACCTCGGCTACGCCGACCTCGGCTGCTACGGCAGCGAGATCTCGACCCCCAACATCGACCGCCTCGCCGCCGGTGGGCTGCGCTACACCAACTTCCACTCGGCGCCCATGTGCTCGCCGACGCGAGCGAGCCTGCTCACGGGCATGGAGCCCCACCTCGCCGGCGTGGGCACCGTGGCCCACTCCGACCCCGGGTTCCCCGGCTACGCCATGGAGATCGCCGAGGACGTCGCCACACTCCCCGAGACCCTCCGAGGCGCCGGCTACGCCACCTACATGGTGGGCAAGTGGCACCTGAGCAAGGACTCCGACCAGTCCGACGCCGGGCCACGCGACTCCTGGCCGTGCCAGAAGGGCTTCGACCGCTACTACGGCGTCCTCGATGCGTTCACCAACCTGCACCAACCGCACCGACTGGTGTCGGACAACCAGGCCGTCGAGGTCGACTCGTACCCCGACGACTACTACTTCACCGACGACATCACCGACCGGGCGATCGCCATGATGAAGGCGGGAAAGGCGGCCGATCCCACCAAGCCCTTCTTCACCTACGTCGCCCACGGGGCGGTGCACGCCCCACTGCACGCCCCCGCCGATGCCATCGCCCGCCAGAAGGGCCGCTACGACGCCGGATGGGATGCGCTGCGGGAGGCCCGGTACCGCCGTCAGCTCGAGCTCGGCGTCGTGCCGCCGGGGGTCGAACTGGCCCCGCGCAACACCGAGCCCGGCAACGACGTCCAGGCCTGGGAGTCCCTGCCTCCCGAGCACCAGGAGCTCTTCGCCCGCCACATGGAGGTGTTCGCGGCGATGGTCGAAACCGTCGATGCCTCCACCGGGCGGATCCTCGATGCGCTCGAGGAGATGGGCGAGCTCGACAACACCGTCGTCATCCTCACCTCCGACAACGGGGCGTCACGGGAAGGCGAGGAGATCGGCACCAGCTCCTACATGGTCCACCTGCTCGCCGGCGACGACGTCGACGCCGACCGGACGCGCCTGGAGCTCATGGGCGGCCCCCAGACCTCGCCGCACTACCCCCGGGGCTGGGCGATGGCCGGCAACACGCCGTTCCGGCTCTACAAGATCAACACCCACGCGGGCGGGCACACCGTGCCGTTCATCGTCAACTGGCCCTCGCGCCTGGCCGAGCACGGAGGCGCCTTCCGGCGCCAGTACGCCCACGTGGCCGACCTGATGCCCACGTTCCTCGATCTCATCGGGATCGACCCCCGTACCGAGCGAAACGGCACCCCGGCCAAGCCGATCACCGGCGCCAGCATGGCCACGACGTTGTTCGACGCCGACGCGGCGGACACCCGCACCGAGGCCGTCTACGAGATGATCGGTCATCGCGGCTTCTACCGGGACGGCTGGGAGGTCGTCACCCTGCACGCACCGTGGACCCCCTTCGACGACGCCGAGTGGGAGCTCTACGACCTTCGCCGCGATCCGACGGAGCTGCGCAACCTGGCCACGGAGCACCCCGAGCGCACCGCAGAGCTGGCCGCAGCGTGGGATCGGGCGGCCTGGGACGCCCAGATCTTCCCCCTCGACGAGGGCACAGGGCTCAAGTACGTGATCCGCCCGCCGCACACGGACGTGCTGCGGGCGCCGCTCACCATCTGGCAAGGGACGCCAACCCTCGAGCGCTGGCGTTCGCTCCAGCTCATCTGGATGTGCGGCGTCGACATCCGCGCCGACCTCCATCTCGCTGACGGCGACACGGGCACCGTCGTCGCCCACGGCGACCAGAGCGGGGGGTACGCCCTCTACGTGCTCGACGGCAACCGACCGGTACTACGCCACAACGACGGTCGCGGGGCGATGAGCGAGTTGACCGGCGACCCGCTCACCCCGGGAGACCACCAGATCGGCGCTCGGTTCGATGCGCTGGCCGGCAACCGCTGGCGGCTCAACCTCGTCGTCGACGACGCCGACGTGGCCCAAGGGCCGGAGGTACCGATGCTCTTCGGGATGGCCCCGTTCGAAGGCATCACCGTGGGCCGCGATCCACGGTCGCCCGTGTCGTGGGACCTCTACCAGGCGCACCGGTCGTTCCCGTTCACGGGCCGGATCACCTCCGTCACCTACACGCCCCTCGAAGGACCACCGGACATGCCCGACGACGTCGTCGCGATGCTGCGCCAGATGGGCGCCAAGTTCGACTGAGCGCTCGTCGCCGGCGGACGGGACCGCCGCCTCAGGATGCCTCGGCAGCAACCGCCCGGGCGCGGTCGCGACCGCTCTGCACCGTGGTCAGGAGCCCGGCCAACTGCCGTACCTGAGCGGGCGTGAGGTGATCGAACAGACCGCGACGCACGCCGGCCACGTGGTCCGGTGCCGCCTGCTCGAGTCGGGACCGGCCGTCGGAGGTGAGCACGGCGAGGATGACGCGGCGATCGTCTCGGGCCGGCTCCCGAGCGACGAGGCCCTGACGGACGAGGCCGTCGAGACGCCGGGTCAGACCGCTCGGTGACAGATGGAGCCGTGCCGCGAGATCGCACATCCGCAGTCCGCCCCCCTCGGCCTCGGCCAGGTTCACGAGCACGCCGTAGTCACCGGCGGTGATCCCGTGGCCCTCCACGAGGTCCTCCTCGAGCTCGGCCATCAACTCGGCGTGCAGACCGATGAAGCCCAGCCAGGCGGCCATCTCGTCGTCGTCCAGCCATTTCGTCATGTCCACATCGTAGCCCCGAGAAACTTTTTGGAATCAAAGGTTGTGAACGCAAAGATTTTCTCTATGCTTGAGCACACAAGGAAAACCCCCCACTCCCGAGGAGCCCCTGCTGATGACCACGATTCACGAACTCACCCCCGGCACCTGGACGATCGACCCGTCCCACACCACCGTCGGCTTCGTCGGCCGCCACGTCGTCGTGGCCAAGGTCCGAGGCCGCTTCGGTGCCGTCGACGGGACCGTCACCATCGCCGACGACCGTCTGCAGTCGACGGTCACGGCCTCGATCGACATGAGCAGCGTCGAGACCGGCGACGAATCGCGGGACGAACACCTCCGCAGCGCGGACTTCTTCGACGTCGAGCAGTTCCCCACGATGACGTTCGTGAGCACGGCCATCACCCAGAAGGGCGACGACTACGTCCTCACCGGCGACCTCACGATCAAGAACGTCACCCGTTCGGTGGATCTCGCCCTCGAGTTCGACGGCGTCAGCCCCGACCCGTGGGGCGGCACCCGGGCCGGCTTCAGCGCCCGCGGCGAGATCAACCGCCGCGACTGGGGGATGGAGTTCAACGTGAAGCTCGACACGGGCGGGGTGCTCGTCGGCGAGAAGGTCAAGCTCGAGCTCGACGTGGAGCTGGTGGCCCAGGTGGCCGCCGAAGCCAGCGCCTGACGCACCGCTCATCAACGGCGACGACGACGGGTCGGCCCTCCGGGGCCGGCCCGTGCCGCGTCTGTCGCGCTAGGCGCGAGCTGCGGGATGGATCTCCGACCACGTGATGGGCAGCTCGACGAAGCCATCGATCAGATTCGAGTTGACCCGGGGGAAGTCGGCCGGGTCGCCCATCACCTCGAGGGCCTCGAAGCGGGTGAGGATGGCCTCGAACATGATGCGCGCCTCGAGCCGGGCCAGGTTGGCCCCCAGGCAGAAGTGGGGGCCGCCGGCACCGAAGGCCACGTGGTCGTTCGGGTCGCGGCGAAGGTCGATGCCGTCGGGATCGACGAAGGCCCGCTCGTCGCGGTTGGCCGCGGCGTAGACCATCAGGACGCGCTCCCCCGCCGAGATGTGCTTCCCGCCGAGCTCGACGTCCTGCACCGGCGTGCGGGTGAACTGCACCACGGGGGTGGCGTGGCGGAGTAGCTCCTCGATGGCGGTCGGCAGGATCGAGAGGTCGTCGTGGAGCAACGCCAGCTGCTCGGGGTGCTGCAGCAGCGTGAGCGTTCCCGTGGTGATCAGGTTGCGGGTCGTCTCGCTGCCGGCGTTCTGGAGCAGGAGGAAGAAGAGCTCGATCTGGAGCTTGGTGAGGTGCTCACCATCGACCTCGGCCCCGAGCAGCACACTCATGAGGTCGTCCTGAGGGTTCTTCTCCCGCTCGCTGGCCAGGGCATCGGCGTACATGAACATGTCGACCATCGCCTGAGCCCGCTGGTCGGCGGTGACCTCGGGGTCGAAACCGAAGGTGAGCTCGGTCCACTCGAAGACCTTGGTGCGATCCTCCTCCGGGACACCGACCATGTCGGCGATGACGTGCAACGGCAGCCAGAGGGCCAGGTCGTGCACCAGATCGGCGCTCTCGCGATCCATCAGATCGTCGATGATGGCGTTCGTGCGCTCGAGGAGCCGATCCGAGAGGTCGGCGACGCGACGAGGCGTGAAGCCCTTGTTGATGAGCTTGCGCAGCTTGATGTGCTCGGGGGCATCGAGGCTGATGAGCAACTCACTCGTACCTGCGTCGGCATCAGGCGATGCGGTCCCGTCGTCGAGGAACGGGTTGGGCGCATTGTGGAAGATGGTCGAGTCGCGCGAGACCCGCTGCACGTCCTCGTGGCGGGTGACCGCCCAGTAGCCCCCCGGGTACGCAGGGTGATCGTGGTGCGAGACGGGATCGTTGTCCCGCAGCCAGCCGTAGTACTCGTAGGGCACGCCCTGGTCATAGGTGCGCGGGTCGTGCAGCAGCGGTGCGTCTACGGCGGTGTCGTCGGTGACGGTCATGGTGGTGCCTCCCGGACCAGTGTGGGCAACGGCGATGTGATCGAAGTCTGTCAGTCGTCGACGAGCAGACCGGACAGGCGCTCGGTCGTGTCGATCCACTCCTCGACCATCTCGAGGACGAGGTCCTTGGACGGGCGCACCTTGTTCATGCGCCCCACGATCTGACCGACCGGGAAGCCGATGAGGTCGCGGTTCTGGACCCGCCCGGTACGCCGGCCCGCTTCCTGGTGCAGGATGCCCTGCAACGGCATGGGCAGGGTGCCCGGCGAGTCGTCCGCCTCCCACGCATCGGTCCACGCGGTGCGGAGCTGACGGGCGGGCTTGCCGGTCATCGCCTTCGACCGAACGGTGTCGCGCGAGGTCGCGGCCAGCATGTTCTCGAGCGCCGCCGGGCTGGTGTCGGCCTCGCTCACCGTCAGCCACATCGAGCCCGTCCAGACACCCTGAGCACCGAGGGCGAGCGCCGCGGTCATCTGGCGCCCGGTGGCGATGCCGCCGGCGGCGAGCACGGGCACGTCGGGGCCGACGGCGTCGACCACCTCGGGTACGAGCACCATGGTCGAGATCTCCCCACAGTGCCCACCGGCCTCGGTGCCCTGCGCCACGATCACGTCGACGCCGATGGCGACCTGGCGTTCGGCGTGCACCTTCGACCCCGCGAGCCCGCCGACCAGCAGCCCCGCAGCGTGGGCCTGATCGACCACGTACTGCGGGGGCGGACCGAGGGCGTTCACGATCATCTTCACGCCGGGATGGGCGAGGCACACCTCGATCTGGCTGGGGCCCATCTCGTCGACGCCGAGACCGGCCGCCGCCACCGGACCCTCCTCCATGTCGTCGGGCAGCTCCGGCACGCCGTAGCGGTCGAGCAGGGCGTCGGTGAAGTCCCGGTGCTCCTGCGGGATCATGGCGTCGAGGCTCTCGAACGTGGACCCCTCTCCCCCGCCCTTGCCGACGTAGTTGACGGGCATGGCGAAGTCGACGCCATAGGGTCGGCCGTTCACGTGCTCGTCGATCCAGTTGAGCTCGATCTCGAGGCGCTCCGGCCCGTAGGCCAGCGCGCCGAGCACGCCGAAGCCACCGGCGTTCGTGACGGCGGCCACGACGTCGCGACAGTGCGAGAAGGCGAAGATCGGGAACTCGATGTCGAGGCGATCGCAGATGGGCGTGCGCATGGTTGTGTCCCCCTTCCCGTCGACGTACGTCGACGGAGGCCGGGCTTCTCCCGGTAGCCGCAACGTACTACGCAACGACAGAGGTGATGACGGGCAATGTCACACGTTGGCCAGAGCCTCGGTTCGGCGTCGGCAGAGGCATGCCCTAGATTGCGCTGCGTTCGCACCAGCCCACTGCCAGGGGGAACCCCCATGAGAACCAGAGCCGCCGTCCTCCATGCGCCACACACCGAGTACGTGATCGAGGAGATCGAACTCGACCCCCCGAAAGCCGGCGAGGTCCTGATCAAGTTCCACGCCAGCGGCATGTGCCATTCCGACGAGCACATGGTCACCGGTGACATGGCCATGGACCCAGCGGTGCTCGACATGCTCGGTTGGCAGCAGTACCCGATCATCATGGGCCACGAGGGAGGCGGCGAGGTCATCGAGGTCGGTCCCGAGGTCACCGAACTGGCCGTCGGCGACCATGTGGTGACCTCCTTCGTCCCTTCCTGCGGACGGTGCCCGTCGTGCGCCAGCGGCAAGCAGAACCTGTGCGACATGGGCGCCCACCTGTTGTCGGGGCACCAGGCCGACGGCACCAGCCGCCACCACACCCTCGACGGCAAGGACATCGCCACGATGTGCTGCCTCGGTACGTTCGCCGAGCACTCGGTCGTCCACGTGAACTCGCTCGTCAAGATCGAGCCAGACCTCCCCCTCGACAAGGCCTGCCTCGTGGCCTGCGGCGTCACCACCGGTTGGGGTTCGGCCACCTACGCCGCCGACGTGGCCCCCGGGGAGACCGTCGTCGTCATCGGCACCGGAGGGGTCGGCATGAACGCCGTGCAGGGTGCCCACCTGGCTGGCGCCCGCTACGTCGTGGCCATCGACCCCGTCGAGTTCAAGCGCGAGCAGGCCCAACAGTTCGGTGCCACGCATGCCGTGGCCACCGCCGAGGAGGCCCAGGCCCTGCTCGGCGAGCTCACCTGGGGACGCAACGCCGAGAAGGTCATCGTCACCGTCGGCGAAGGCAAGGGCGCCGACGTCGGCACCTACATGGGAATGGTGGCGAAGGGCGGCAAGCTCGTGTTCACGTCGGTCGCCGACATGGCTGCCAACGACGTGACGCTCAACCTCTTCGACCTGGCCATGCAGCAGAAGTCGCTGGTCGGCACGATCTTCGGCAGCGCCAACCCCCGTTACGACATCCCCCGCCTGCTCGGGCTCTACCGCAGCGGACAACTCAAGCTCGACGAGCTCATCACCCGCACGTACCCGCTCGATCAGATCAACGACGGGTACCAGGACATGCGTGACGGAAAGAACATCCGTGGCGTGATCATCTACGAGGACTGAGGACCGAAATGACCGAGCGCACTGCGATCGTCGACATCTGCGACCGCTACATCGCCGCTGTCGCCGCCGGCGACGTCGACGCCGTGATGGCCTTGTACGGCGCCGATCCGACCGTCGAGGACCCCATCGGATCGGAGCCGAAGAGAGGCCGGGAAGACGTGCGGGCCTTCTACCAGGGCGTGGCCGACATGGGCGTGAAGCTGTCGATGTCGCGTCTGGGTCCCGTGTGCTGCGTGGGCAACGAGGCTGCGTTCATGTTCCGCATCGACGTCGACCTCGGCGAGACGACCATGTCGATGGCCACGGCCGACACGATGATCTTCGACGACGCCGGGCTCATCGTCTCGATGAGGGCCTACGCCGACGGTGAGGCCGACCCCGACAACGGCTGATCATCGACGCGGACAGCCCGACGGTGACCCGTCAGCGCACCCGCCGCTGCAGCGGCGCCGCGTGGCAGGCGCAGTCGGTCACGGCGTCGCAGGGACCGCCCCGACCGACCGGCGCCATCCGGTCGGGGTAGGCGATCCCGGCTTCCACGCGGCCTGCGAAGACGCACCCGCAGGCGTCACAGGCCCATCCCGTGCGTTCGACGGGCACGAGACCCACCTCGGGGACCCCGAAGCTCCGGGCGGCCGCCTCCGCCCGTCGAGCGACCTCGGCACCGTCGGGTGCAGTCGGGGCCGGTGCCCGCCCGGCCGGAACGGACCCCTCACCGGTCAACACCGAACCGAGCGCAGCCAGGGCGACCAGGCCATCGACGGCATCCTGGTCCGCAGGACCCGGTTGGCGTCCGGTTCCGGCCGTGTGGTCGAGGAGGAGCAGTCGGGCATGACAGGCCAAGACCACCGCCCCGGGCCCGGGGGGCCGCCGTGTGTGCCAGATGCCGCCCGCACGGAGCTCGGCGACGAGGTCGAGCACGGAGGCACCGACCCGGGCCGGTCGCACGAAACCACCACCCAGCACGATGCTGTTGGTCACGGCGGTCACCAAGATCCGCGACCAGTGGGTGGCGTCGGGCACCGCGCCCACGGGCGGCGCCGTCTCGTGCTGTGCCGGGAAGTGCTGAACCATCAACGCCTCGAAGCTGGCCCAGAGCACGTCCATCGCCGTTCGCGCATCCTCGGTGGGCATGCCCAACGAGGCGGCGACGAACGTGCCGTCGAGCACCTTGGCGATCCGGCCCCGGAACGCCTCTTCGCTCGACGACGGGTCAGGAACGGTGGACGCCACGACGCCCATTGTGGCCGCCGGCATACCTCCCTCACCCGATCGGGGGAGCCCGGGCTGTGGTTGACTTCGACCACGTCCGACCAGGGGGAGCACGTGTTCGAGATCGACGGCAGGGTGGCACTGGTGACCGGCGCCGGACAGAACGTCGGGGCCGGGATCGCCCGGCTCCTCGCCGCTCAGGGAGCCGCGGTGGCGGTGAACGACGTGCGGGCCGAGCGCGCCGAACAGACCGTTGCCGCCATAGAAGCGGCGGGTGGGCGAGCGGCGGTCGTCGCCTTCGACGTCACCGACTACGACCGGGCCACCGCAGGCTGCCTCCTCGCCGAGGAAGCGCTCGGCCCGATCGACATCCTCGTCAACAATGCCGGCAACGGTGGCACCGAGGGGATGCGACCGACGCCGTTCCGCGACACCGACCCCGACTCGTGGCGTGGTCCGATCGACGTGAACCTCTACGGCGTCATGAACTGCAGCCGGGCGGTGATCAACCCGATGTGCGAACGCGGACTGGGGACGCATCATCACGATCGCATCCGGAGCCGGCGTCACCGGCCTGAAGATCGGCGTCTCGGCCTACGGAGGGGGCAAGGGGGGCGCCATCGGCTTCATGCGTCACCTGGCGGTCGAGAACGCACAGTTCGGCGTCACGGCCAACACCCTGGCCATCGGGTTGATGACGATGGAGGACCACACCGTCACCGAAGCCCTGGCCCGACAGATCCCGGTGAAGCGGACCGGGATCCCGGAGGACGTGGGCTACGCCTGCGTCTACCTGGCTTCCCCCGAGGCGGCATGGGTCACCGGACAGACCATCCACGTCAACGGTGGGAGCCTCACCACCTGACAGACGCCGTCAGACGACCACCACGGACGTCCCGACCTCGGCCAGACCGGAGGACCAGAGCCAGTCGACCGCCGGATCAGGTAGGCGCACGCATCCATGGCTGGCCGGGCTGGCCAGGACCGGTACGCCGCCGTGCAGCGCGATGCCACCGGTGAAGTACTTGGGCCGATAGAGCGAGCCATAGGGGCCGGGGTCCCATCCGTCCACCTGCCGGAAGACAGAGTACGAACCGGGTGGGGTCGGCGTCGCGGCCTTGCCGGTCGTCGCGTTGACGGCGACCGCGGTCCCGTCGGCGCCGACCACGATGGCCACCTGGGCGGCGAGGTCCACCTCGATGTGCGGACCGGACCCCGCCCGTGGCGTCACCGGTGTCGCCGCGGCCAGGGCGGCGGTCGTGACGGGCCCCACGACACCGTCACGGGTGAGGCCGTGCAACTTCTGGAAGGCCATGACCGCGTTGCGTGTCCCCTGGCCGTCGACCCCGCGAGGATCCGAGAGGAAGTAGCCGAGCACGAACAGGCGGTCCTGTAGGACGCCGATCCCTTCGGGAGTCGGCGGGGCGGGGGACGGTGGAGGTGGTGGCGGCACCGTGGTCGTGGCGGCCGGCACCGCCGTCGTGGTCGTGGTGCTCGGCACCGTGGGCACCGAGTCCGCCGCCGGCGATGGCGGACTGGCCCGGTCGGCCGGCTCGTCGCCTCCACACGCCCCGAGGCCGAGCGCTCCCACGGCCAGCAGCGCGAACGCGAAGACGGGCGGACGACCGAGCATGCCGCCACTCTCCCAGAACGGGACCCACCTGACACCTCGGCCGCACGATCAGGGCCGTTGGGACCAACGACTCGTAGTCTCGGGCCATGGAACCGCCCGCCCTGACCATCACCCTCGGTCAGGTCACCACGTCGACGAGCACACCGGCGATCGGACCGACGGGGACCGCACCGGGGCTGAACTTCGTCCAACCCGCCGAGCCCGCCATCGACGACTCCAGCAACGCCACCACGTTCAGCTGGCCCCTCGGGTTCGCCGCGATCCTCTTGGTGGTGCTCGTCACGGCAGTGCTCATCCGTTCCCGCAAGGCCCGATCCCCGCAGCACTGACCGCGCTCAGTTCCCGGACGGGTCCCGCGGATAGTGCGAGAGCCAGGACACGGGACCGGGTTGGCGCCGCAGCACCCCGGCCCACAGGTCCCCGGGCGCGTCGTTCCAGAGGTCACCAGCGTGGGCGGGGGCGGCGATCCAGGCCTGTTGCGCCAACTCCCCTTCCAGCTGGCCGGGACCCCAACCGGCGTAGCCCACGTAGACCCTCACTGCGTCGAGCCCACAGGATCCGACCGGATCGGCGTTGAGGTCCACGGTGGCCAGGGGGCCGACGGAATCGGCCGCGGTCTCGACGGGACTCCACACGGCATCGTCCCCCATCGGAAGCCGGGCCGGACCGGGTCGACCCAGGCCGATGGCTGCGGCCTGCTCGACCGGACCACCGACGAACACGACCGCCGGATCGGCCACGAGGCCTTCCCACTGCGGGAGCGAGTCCGAGACACCGACGTCGGTCGGCCGGTTGACGACGACGCCGAGTGCGCCCCCTTCGTCGTGATCGAGGAGGAACACGACCGTACGATCGAAGTTGGGATCTCCGATGACCGGGGTCGCCACGAGGAGCCAACCGCCCAACCAGGCCTGCGTCACTCCTCGATGATGCCACGCCCTGCTCGTCGAGCCACCGGTGCGGGGCATGCGGCTCCGCACCGGTGGACGTTCACGACTGTGCCGCCAGCTCCCGACGCACCTCGTCCATGTCGAGGCGCTCGATCTGGCCGACGATGTCCTCGAGGGCCGCCTCGGGGAGCGCGCCGGGCTGGCTGTAGAGCACGACACGATCGCGGACAGCCATGAGCGTGGGGATCGACTGGATTCGGAACGAGGCGGCCAGTTCCTGCTCGGCCTCGGTGTCGACCTTGGCGAAGACGACGTCGGGATGCGCCTCGCTCACCTTCTCGTACACCGGAGCGAACATCCGGCACGGGCCGCACCAAGAGGCCCAGAAGTCGACGAGAACGATGTCGTTGTCCTCGAGCGTCTGCTCGAAGTTGTCCTTGGTGAGGGTGATGGTGGCCATGACTGGTGTGTCCTCCTGTACGGGGATCAGAGTACCCCCTGGGGTACGGAACCCTCCCCGGGGCCGGATCATTCCCGGCCCCGTGCGTCTCCGTCAGCTCACTGGCGCAACAGCGAGAGCAGCCGGAGGATCTCGAGGTACAACCAGACCATCGTGACCGTGATACCGAAGGCGCCGTACCACTCCATGTACTTGGGAGCGTTCGAGTTCGACGCCTGCTCGATGAACGCGAAGTCGATGCCGAGGTTTGCGGCCGCGACCACGACGATCACCACGCTGATCCCGATGCCCAGCGCCGAGGGCTCGTTCCAGAAGGCGATGTCGGCGCCGAACAGCGACGCGATCCACGCGCCGAGGTACATGACGAGGATGCCGAGCGTGGCGCCGATGACGACCATCATGTACTTCTTGTTGACCTTGATGATGCGGGTGACGTAGAGGAAGAACATCACCCCGAACACGGCCAGCGTGGCGGCGACGGCCTGGACCACGATCCCGTCCCACTGGGCGTTGTAGACGGCCGAGATGGCGCCCAGGACCGCGCCGTAGGCCAGGGCGTAGAGCGGCGCGGTGAACCGGGCGATCTTGGGCATGAACGCCGTGACCAGGCCGAGGCCGAGACCCACGAAGAGGGCGATCATCAGCCAGCCCGGGAACGACGTCGTGTTGACCACCTGGATCTGGCCCGTGGCGGGGTCCAGGACCTCTTGCGTGGTCTGTTCGACCTGCATCCAGCCGAAGGCACCGGTGATGAGGATGAGGGCGAAGAGCACACCCGTGGCCGTCATGGTGCCACCGATGGTCATCGTCTTGCCGGTGGGAGGCGAGACCGCCCCGGTCGCCCCGAATCGCCCACCGAGGTCCCCGCCACTCGTACCCGTCTGGGTGTCGGCTCCCCCTGGGGGGAGCCAAGTGGACCGGTCCGCGCCCTCGTTCTCGAAGCGCTGAGGGGTGAGGACGGGATTGGCCATGCCGATCTCCTTGTCGAGGGAAGGACGAATCGTCCTTCCACCATTCTAGGGAGCCGGACCGCCGCGGCGGTCGCGCCAGGCGCGACTCATCCGGGCCGACCAGGCCACGCGGCCGCCCGCGGTGGACATCGTCGTCATCGCCGAGTCGACCACGGGATGACGTTCGACGTAGGCAGAGCCGAGCGCCTGCACCACCGCGCTGAACGGGAGAGCCAACAGCGCGCCCACCCCGCCGAGGAGACTGATCCCCACGAGCACCGAGCCGAAGGCGACGGCGGGGTGCAGGTCCATCGTTCGCGCCGTGACACGGGGCGCGAGCAGGTAGTTCTCGATCTGTTGGTAGACGATCACGAAGCCGAGCACGTACAACGCGTCGACCGGGTCGTTGGCCAGGGCGATGAGCGCGGGGAGCGCACCGGCCAGATAGGTGCCGATCACCGGGACGAACTGGGAGACGACGCCGACGAAGGACGCGAGGGCGGCGGCGTAGGGCACACCGATGATCTCGAACGCGATCCAGTGGGCGACACCCGAGATCAGCGCGAGGAGCCCTCGGCTGTAGAGGTAGCCCCCGGTCTTGTCCATGGCGATCTCCCACGTCTCGAGCACCCGCCGCTGACGGTCGGGACGCAGGAACGAACAGATCAGGCGGCGGAGCCGAGGGCCGTCGGCCACCATGTAGAACACGAAGAGAGCAACGGTCAGCACTCGGAACAGGACCCCCAGGACGCTGGCGCTGATGCCGAGGGCGTTGCCCGCTGCCTGGGTCGCGAACGAGCGGATGGGACCATCGGCGTCGGTGAGCTGGGCCCGCAGGTCCTCGCCGGAGATCTGCAGGTCGAAGGTCTCGTTCACCCAGTCCTCGAGCTCCTGGAGGTAGCCCGGCGAGGCATCGATGAGATTGGAGATCTCCTCGGCCAGGAGGCGGGTGAGGCCGGCCACCAGGACCAGCACCAGGAGCAGGAAGACGCCGAACACGAACCCCGTGGCCAACCCGCGGCGCCACCCCCTGGCAGCGAGGCGGTTGACGGCGGGCTCGAGGGCGAAGGAGACGAAGATGGCGATGAGGAGCGTGACGATCAGCTCCCGCAGCTCGCCCAGCAGCCACGACGCCACCGCCAACCCCACCACACCGGCGAAGAAGAGCGCGATGGCACGCGGAACCCAGCCGGGCATCACGTCCCGGGGGTCGACGGCTCCCGCGCTCAAGCGGTCGGCCACGGAGGGCCCCGGAGCCGAGGCGCCCGACGACCTCGCATCGTCACCCGGGGGCGACCCGTCTGAGGGCATGGCCCGACGGTGCCACGCCACGGTGCGCAGGGCGCGGATCCCCACCCGCCCCGGTGGTCCGGTGCCGGCGGCCCCGCCGGGACACGGGCCCGGAGCCTCGCCGGGTGACGGCGCCGCCCGCCGTCCCAGGCGTGCGGCGGGCGGGGTCGCAACGGACGCGGACCTAACATCGCCGGATGCACCGTTTCGCCGACCTCATAGGCGCCAACGCCGACCACGCATCGCACTTCGAGGACGGCTCGCTGGAGGCGCCACCGGAGCTGCGCCTGGCCGTCGTCACCTGCATGGACGCCCGCATCGACGACTATCGGGCGTTCGGCCTCCACCCCGGCGACGCCCACGTGCTGCGCAACGCAGGCGCTCGCGTCACCGACGACGTGATCCGATCCCTCATCAAGTCCACCAACCAGCTCGGCGTGACCCGGGTGGCGATCGTCCACCACACCGACTGCGGTGCCGCCAAGATCGAGCTGTCGTCGCTGCGCCAGCGCGTCGTCGAACACACCGGGAACGACCCGGTCGGCGTCGACTTCCACCTCATCGGCGACCCCGATCAGGCCGTGCTGGACGACGTCGAGGCGCTCGCCACGTGTCCATGGCTCCCCCCGGGCACGGTCATCGGCGGGTTCGTGTACGACGTGCGCACCGGAACGGTGGACCCACGCCTGGTTCGCGAGGTCGGTACGCCGATCGCCTGAGACCGGCGGGCCGCTCGGTACGCCGACCTGGCCCGGCCGGCCTCTAGACGTCGAGGAAGCGGGTGACGGCGATGCCGGCCCCGATGGCGCCGATCAGGATGCCGACGACCCCGAGCAGCAAGAAGATGGCGGTGAGCTCCCCGCCGCTCACGAGGAACCCGCTGACGAGCGGGAAGTCCTCGGGATTCGGCAACCACTCCTGGAAGAAGGGCCTGAAGGCGGCGAGCGCCAAGATGGCCGCGAGGGCGCCCAACACCCCCTGCACCAGTCCCTCGAGCATGAACGGCACCCGGATGAACCAGTTGGTGGCACCGACCAGCTTCATGACCTCGATCTCGCGCCGGCGGGCGAACATCGCCATGCGAATGGTGTTGAGGATCAGCAGTCCGGCGGCACCGAGGAGGAAGGCGGCGATGACGAAGATGCCCACCGTCAGGCGACTCGACAACTGCTGGATGAGCCTGATGGTCTCGGAGGCGAACACGACGCTGTCGACCCCCGACTTGTCGGAGAACTGCGACCCGAGGGCCTCGACGGCGAGGACGTCCTTGTCGACGGGTTCCACCCGGAACGACGGGGGCAGATCCTCGGGCTGGACGCTGGTGACCATCTCCGGGGAGTCCGAGAACAGGACCTTGAACTCCTCGAACGCGGCCTCCTTGTCGACGAACTCGATGTTGGCCACGTCGGGGCTGTCCTCGAGGTCACGACGTACCGCGTCGATCTGGTCCTGGCTGGCGTCGGGCCGCAGGAAGATGACGAACTCGATGCCGCCCTGCCAACGTTGCGTGGCGTTCTCGACCCCGGTGCGCAGCATCAACGACGCGCCCACGAGGGCGAGGGAGACGGCCACCGTCATCACGGAGGCGAGAGTGATCGTGAAGTTGCGTCCGAGGTTGGATCCGGTCTCCCGGACGACGTAGTCGAGCTTCATCGGCATGGGTCCAGTTCGCTACTCATAGACACCGCGTGCCTGATCGCGCACGATCGATCCACGGTCGATCTCGATCACTCGGCGGCGCATCGTGTCGACGATGCCCCGGTCGTGCGTGGCCATCACCACGGTCGTCCCGGTCTTGTTGATGCGGTCCAGCAAGCGCATGATGCCCACCGAAGTGGCGGGATCGAGGTTGCCGGTGGGCTCGTCGGCGAGCAGGATCAGCGGCCGGTTCACGAACGCCCGGGCCACCGAGACCCGCTGTTGCTCACCGCCCGACAGCTCGTCGGGGAAGCTGGCCGCCTTGTGGCCGAGCCCGACGAGCTCGAGGATCGCGGGCACCTGGGTCTGGATGACGCTGCGGGGACGGCCGATGACCTCGAGGGCGAAAGCCACGTTCTCGTAGACCGTCTTGTTCGTGAGCAGCTTGAAGTCCTGGAAGACACAGCCGATGTTGCGGCGCAGGAAGGGCACCTTCCAGCTCGACAGCTCCCCGATGTCCTTGCCGGCGACGAAGATGTGGCCCGTCTCGGGGGACTCCTCCTTGTTGAGCAACCGGATGAACGTCGACTTCCCGGACCCGGAAGCCCCCACGAGGAAGACGAACTCACCCTTGTTGATCTCGACGTTGGCTTCGCGCAGGGCGACGGTCGAGGTCTTGTAGGTCTTGGTGACGTTCTCGAGCTTGATCATGTGAAGAGGGGCACGCCGGGGAGGGGGTCGCGTGCCGCGTCCGAGGGTAGACGGCAGACCGGTCAGAACCGCGGCATCCCCGGCGATGTCGCCGTGCGGAACGGCGAACCCTCAGTCGGCGGTGGAAGCCTCGGTGCTGCGCTCCCAGCGCAGGAACGCCTCCATGAACTCGTCCAGACCGCCGTCGAGCACCGACTCCACGTTCCCGGACTCGTACCCCGAACGGAGGTCCTTGACCATCTGGTACGGCTGGAGGACATACGAGCGGATCTGGCTCCCGAAGCCGACCGATCGCTGGACGCCCCGGATCTCCGAGAGCTCGGCCTCGCGCTCCTCGCGTTGGAGTTCGGCCAGCTTGGCCCGCAACATCTGCATGGCCCGATCCTTGTTCTGGTGCTGGCTGCGCTCGTTCTGGCACGACGTGACCACCCCGGTCGGGAGGTGGGTGATGCGCACCGCGGAGTCCGTCACGTTCACGTGCTGCCCGCCGGCACCCGACGAGCGGTACGTGTCGACGCGCAGGTCCTTCTCGTCGACCTCGATGTCGGGCACGTCGTCGAGGAAGGGCGTCACCTTCAAGGCGGCGAACGCGGTCTGACGCTTGCCCTGGGCGTTGAACGGAGAGATGCGCACCAGCCGATGGACACCGTGCTCGGACCGCAGACGACCGTAGGCGTGACGGCCCTTCACCAGGAAGGTCGCCGAGGAGATCCCCGCTTCGGATCCGTCGGAAGCCTCGATCAGCTCCACGTCGAAGCCGCGCCGCTCCGACCACCGCAGGTACATGCGCAACAACATCTCGGCCCAGTCCTGCGCGTCCGCACCGCCCTCACCCGACTGCAGCTCGCAGATGGCATCGGCATCGTCGTGCTCGCCGGTGAACAGCGCCCGCAGCTCGAGCTCGCCGAAGTCCTCGGACAGGGACGCGATCCCAGCCTCGACCTCCTCCTCGACGGAGTCGTCGGCCTCCTCACGGCCCAGCTCGAAGAGCGTCTCGGCGTCGTCGATCCGCTCGGCGAGGCCGGCGTAGAGCTCGAGATCCTCCACCACGGCCGAGAGCTCACCCGTGACCTTTCGCGCCCGGTCGGGGTCGTCCCACAGATCAGGGCGCGTCGCCTCGACCTCCAGCTGAGGACAGCGACGCCGTCAGCTCCTCGATGCGCAGGTAGACGGCGGACTCGGCCAACCGGCGCCGGAGCGCGTCGAGATCGTCGGAGAAGTCCCTCATGGCGGTGGCGTCGGCCCTACTGGCCGTGACAGAGCTTGAACTTCTTGCCCGAACCGCAAGGACAGGGGGCGTTGCGGGGGGTCTTGTCGAAGTCGCTCTTCACGACCGGCTTCTGCACGACCTCCTCGACAGCCTCCGGCGGCGCCTCGACACCCTCGACCGCAGCCTGCGCCCGTGCCGCCTCCGCCAACCTGCTGGGGGCCTCGCTCGGGTCGAGCGGGGCCGAGTACATGACGTCCTGCAGAGCCTTGGGGGCGTCGAGCTTGGGCTGTTCGGCCACGCTCACCTGGGCGTGCATCACGTAGGTCACGAAGTCCGTGGCGATGCCCTGCATCATCGACCCGAACATCTCGAAGCCCTCACGCTGCCATTCGACGAGCGGGTCCTTCTGCCCCATCGCCCGAAGGTTGATGCCCTCCTGCAGGTAGTCCATCTCGTAGAGGTGCTCACGCCACTTCTGGTCGATGATGCGCAGCATCACCTGGCGCTCGACCTCACGCATGTTGTCCTCGCCGAACTCGGCCTCGCGGGCCTCGTAGTGTGCGGTCGCTTCGCCCATGAGGCGCTCGTAGAGGTCATCGGTGGTGACACACGAGCCCCGGAGGTCGTCCGCCGTCGTCGGCGACGGCCAGATCGACGCCACCTCCCCGACGAGGCCGTCGAGATCCCACTCTTCGGCGAAGTCGGTGACGCAGTAGGTGGAGATGACCCCGTCGACGGTCTCGGCGAGGTACTCCATGGCCTCGTCACGCAGCTCGGCCTGGTCGAGGATCTGGTCGCGGCGCCGGTAGATCACCTTGCGCTGCTCGTTCATCACCTCGTCGTACTTCAGCACGTTCTTGCGGATCTCGGCGTTGCGCTGCTCGACGGTGTTCTGGGCCCTCTCGATGGCCTTGGTCACCATCTTCGCCTCGATCGGCACGTCGTCGGGAAGGGCCTTGCCCATCACCCAGTTCATCGCGCCGGTGGCGAAGAGGCGCATCAGGTCGTCCTCGAGCGAGAGGTAGAACCGGCTCTCGCCAGGGTCACCCTGGCGACCGGACCGCCCTCGGAGCTGGTTGTCGATCCGGCGGCTCTCGTGGCGCTCCGTGCCCAGCACGTAGAGCCCGCCCAGCTCCCGGACCTTGGCCCCCTCACCCTCGGTCTCGGCCTCGTAGTGGGCCACCAGCTCCTCGAAGCGAGCGCGACCCTCGTCGCCGTCGAGCTCGAGTCCTTCGGCGACGACGTCGCGCTCGGCGAGCCCTTCGGGGTTGCCGCCGAGCAGGATGTCGACACCACGACCGGCCATGTTCGTGGCCACGGTGACGGCACCGAGGCGCCCGGCCTGAGCGACGATGTCGGCTTCACGGAAGTGGAGCTTGGCGTTCAGGACCTCGTGGGGGACGCCCCCGCTTCTCGAGGAATCGGGCCAGCTTCTCGGACTTCGCCACCGACACGGTGCCGACCAGGACCGGCTGGCCGTCCTCGTGCCGCCCGAGGATGTCCTCGACGACGGCGTCGAACTTCGCGTCTTCGGTCTTGTAGATCAGGTCGGCCTGGTCGAGGCGGACGAGCGGTCGATGGGTGGGGATCGGCACGACCTGCAACCCGTAGGTGCTGGCCAGCTCGGCCGCCTCGGTCAAGGCGGTGCCGGTCATCCCGGCCAGCTTCTCGTACATGCGGAAGTAGTTCTGGAGGGTGACCGTGGCGAGGGTCTGGTTCTCCTCCTTGATCTTCACCCCCTCCTTGGCCTCGACGGCCTGGTGGAGGCCCTCGGACCAACGGCGCCCTTCGAGGATGCGGCCGGTGAACTCGTCGACGATCTTCACCTCGCCGTGCTGGACGACGTAGTCCTTGTCGCGCCGGAACAGCTCCTTGGCCTTCAGCGCCGCCTGGAACTGGTGGACGAGGTTCTGGGAGACCTCGTCGTACATGTTGTCGACCCCGAGGGCCTTCTCCACCGCCTCGACACCCTCGTCGGTGGGCGCGACGGCGCGCTTCTCCTCGTCGAACTCGTAGTGCAGGTCGCGCTTGAGGCCCCGCACGATCGATGCGAACTGGTAGTAGATCTTGGCGGCGTCGGCGACCCGGCCCGAGATGATCAGCGGCGTCCGGGCCTCGTCGATGAGGATCGAGTCGATCTCGTCGACGATGCAGAAGGCGTGGCCCCGCTGGACCTGCTCCGCCCGGCTCATGGCCATGTTGTCGCGGAGGTAGTCGAACCCGAACTCGTTGTTCGTGCCGTAGGTGATGTCGCAGGCGTACTGGGCGCGCTTGTGGCTGGGATCGAACTGGCCGGGGATCACGAGGCCGACGTCGAGGCCGAGGCGCCGGTGGACCTGGCCCATCCACTCGGAGTCGCGGGTGGCCAGGTAGTCGTTGACGGTGACGACGTGGACGCCCTTGCCGGCGAGAGCGTTGAGGTAGACGGGCAGGGTGGAGACGAGGGTCTTGCCCTCGCCGGTCTTCATCTCGGCGACCCACCCGAAGTGCAGGGCGGCTCCGCCCATCAGCTGCACGTCGTAGTGGCGCTGGCCGAGCTCGCGGGTCGCCGCCTCGCGCATGACCGCGAATGCCTCGATCAGCAGGTCGTCGAGGTCCTCGCCGTTGCCGAGGCGAGTCCGGAACTCCACCGTCTTCCCGACGAGCTCGTCGTCCGACAACGCGGCGATCTCGTCGCTGTAGGCGTTGATGTCGGGCACGAGTGACTGCAGCGCCCGCTGCTTCTTGCCCTCGCCGGCGCGGAGGAGCTTGTCGAACATGCCCATGGAACTGACAAGTGTACCGACGCCCCGCGGTCGGGGGAACCGGCCGGTGGGCCGGGAGATGCGACCAGTGGCGAGGTTCGGTCAGTCCGGAGCGGCTCCGCCGGCCTCGGCGGCGGCCACGACGGCGCTGGCCAGTTCCGTCGCGGCGTCGTGACGCCTCACGTGGAACCGTCCGGGGAGGTCCTGTGCAGCGGCAGAGGAATCGAACACCACGACCACCGCCACCGCAGGATGGGCGTCGCGGAGGCGCGGCGACCGCGGCGTGCACCCCGTCGGGCGGGAGGCGGGCATCGAGGACGACGACATCGGGCATGTCGTCGCCGACGGCATCGAGCAGTGTGGCGACATCGACGACCTCGGCGGTCACCTCGATGCGTGGGTGCTCCTCGAGGGTCAGCAACAACTGACGCCGCAGCAACGACTCGTCCTCGCCCACGACGACCCGGATGACGTGGTCGCCCCAGCGCCGCTCGACGCCGGCGAAGCCCGGTGCGTCGGTCATGCGGCCACCGCCATCGGCGGGGTGCGAGCCAGCACCGCGCCGTGGACGACGAGGGCGCCGGCAGATCGGAGGGTCTCGGCGGCCTCGCTCAGGGTGGCGCCGGTGGTGCAGACGTCATCGACCAGCACGAGCTGCGCGGGCGCCACCCCGACCGGGGCGAAGCGGGCCGCACCCTGACGCTCGAGGCGGCTGCGCCCGGTCTGGGGCGGGCCATCGATCCGGCGGAGCAGTCGGCGGGTGGGGCGATGCAGGGCACGGGCGATGGCTGCGGCCACGACCTCGGCCTGATCGAACCCGCGACGGCGACGACGGGCGGCGGTGGTGGGGGCCCACGTGACGACCGCCGACGAGGCGAGCGGAGCGAGCAACGACGCCAGCGCGGGCGCCAGCACATCGATCGACGACAGAGCGTTGCGGTACTTCACGGCCACCAGGAGCGGCCGCGATACGTCGTCGTAGGCCAGGAGAGCGTCGAGCGAGTCGAGCCCGTGCGGCGGCGCCAGCGCGGGGGCGGCATGGAGATGACCGGCGCAGGCACCACACGGCGACCGGCCCGGTGCCCGGCAACACGCGCACTCCTCGGGGAACCACATGGGCGTCACGCTAGCGACGAGTGGGGACAGGGACCGTGAACCAGGTCAGTGGGTGAGCAGCGGTGGTGCGTCCCCGTCGAGCAGGGCCTGGGTCCGGCGACGCACGGCCTCGGGCGTCTCGTCGTGGGTGAGGATCCAGAACGTTCCCGTGCGAACCGCGTCGACGACGGCGGTCGCGACCTGGTCGACCTCCATCCCGGTCGTCAGGAAGTGCTCGATGATCTCGGCGATGCCCTCCTCCTCCTCGGGTGACGGCGCCGGCCCACCGTCGGAGGGCCGATTCCGTCGAGACGTGGCGATGTTGGTCTTCACCCAGGACGGGCACAGCACGGAGACGCCGACGGGCGACGCGGTCATCGACAGCTCGACCGCGAGGGTCTCCGACAGCGAGACCACGCCGTACTTCGACACGTTGTAGGGGCCCATGTACGGGCGCGGCGTAGAGGCCGGCCACCGACGCCGTGTTGACGATGTGGCCCTCGCCCTGCTCGAGGAGCAGCGGGAGGAACGTCCGCACCCCGTGGATCACACCCCACAGGTTGACGCCCAGGACCCATTCCCAGTCGGCGATGGAGACGTCCTGCAGCGGCCCTCCCCCGCCCACGCCGGCGTTGTTGCAGACCACGTGTACGGCGCCGAAGGCGTCGAGGGCGCGGTCGCGCAGCGCCTCGACGTCGGCTCCCGAGGACACATCGGTGCGGACGGTGACCACGTCGACCGACTCGGCGAACGATGCCGCCGCCGCCTCGAGTGCCGCCTCTTCGATGTCGGCCAGCACCAGGCGGGCTCCCTCGGCGCCGAAGTGGCGGGCCACGGCCAGGCCGATCCCGCTGGCCGCGCCCGTGACGACGGCGACCTTGCCCTCGAGCTGCTCCATCGTTCCCCCTCCGATCAGACCGCTCGGGCCGGTCTCAGTAGCGGTAGTGGTCGGACTTGAACGGTCCGTCGGCCGGGATGCCCAGGTAGGCGGCCTGGTCCTCGGTCAGCTCGGTGAGCCGCACGCCGAGCGCGTCGAGGTGCAGCCGGGCCACCTTCTCGTCGAGGTGCTTGGGCAGGGTGTACACCCGTCGCTCGTAGAAGCCCGGGTGCGTGAACAGCTCGATCTGGGCGATGACCTGGTTGGTGAAGCTGTTCGACATCACGAAGCTCGGGTGGCCGGTGGCGCAGCCCAGGTTCAGCAGGCGACCCTCGGCCAGCACGATGACGGAGTGGCCGTCGGGGAAGACGAACTCGTCGACCTGGGGCTTGATGGTGACCCGCTGCACGTCGCTCATCCGCTTCAGGCCGGCCATGTCGATCTCGTTGTCGAAGTGGCCGATGTTGCCGACGATGGCCTTGTGCTTCATGCGGGCCATGTGCTCGGCGGTGATGATGTTGAAGTTGCCGGTGGCGGTGATGAAGATGTCGGCGGTGTCGAGCACGTCCTCGAGGCGGCGACCTCGTAGCCCTCCATCGCGGCCTGCAGGGCGCAGATCGGGTCGATCTCGGTGACGATCACCCGGGCGCCCTGGCCGCGCAGCGACTCGGCACAGCCCTTGCCGACGTCGCCGTAGCCGCAGACCACGGCGACCTTGCCGCCGATCATGACGTCGGTGGCGCGGTTGATGCCGTCGATCAGGGAGTGGCGGCAGCCGTAGAGGTTGTCGAACTTCGACTTGGTGACCGAGTCGTTGACGTTGATGGCGGGGAACAGCAGCTAGCCGGCCTCCATCATCTGGTAGAGCCGGTGGACGCCGGTCGTGGTCTCCTCGGTGACGCCCTGGATGTCCTCGGCGACGCCGTGCCAGAGACTGGGGCTCCTCGGCCGACGGTCCGGCGCAGCAGCTGCAGGACCACCGCCCACTCCTCGGTGTCGTCCTCGCTGTCGTCGGGCACCACGCCGGTGCGCTCGTACTCGACGCCCTTGTGCACGAGCAGCGTGGCGTCGCCACCGTCGTCGAGGATCATGTTGGGGCCGCGGCCGTCGGGCCAGCGCAGGGCCTGCTCGGTGCACCACCAGTACTCCTCGAGCGTCTCGCCCTTCCAGGCGAACACCGGCACGCCCTTGGGGCCGCTCGTCGGTGCCCTCGGGCCCGACCACGACGGCCGCGGCGGCGTGGTCCTGGGTGGAGAAGATGTTGCAGCTCGCCCAGCGCACCTCGGCGCCGAGGGCGACCAGCGTCTCGATCAGCACCGCGGTCTGGACGGTCATGTGCAGCGAGCCGGTGATGCGGGCGCCGGCGAGCGGCTGGGCGTCGGCGTACTCGGCGCGCAGGGCCATCAGGCCGGGCATCTCGTGCTCGGCGAGCTGGATCTCCTTGCGGCCGAAGGCGGCCAGGGAGAGATCGGCGACCCGGTAGTCGAGACCGTTGTCGGTGAACAGTGGGGTGAGGGTCATTCGTCGCTCTCTGGTTGCGGGTCCGGCCGCGCCGAATCGACGCGGCAGGTGTCCCTGACGGAGATGGGCTGGGGCCGTCTGACCCTCGCTGCACAGCCCGAGTGCGTCGATCGTACCCACGGCGCAGCGGGTCGCCGCGACCGGAGGGCCTCGAACGGAGGCCGCTCAGTCCTCGACGGGTGCGGCGACGCGGCTCTCCACGTCGTCGAGCACCGGGACGGGCCCGGGGTCGACCCCCTGCTCGGCGGCCGCGTAGAGCGAGGCGACGTCACCGAACAGCGCCAGGTCGAAGAACTGCGCCAGCATCCCGTCACCCTGGGCGGAGACGTTGTGAACCCGGCCCATGACCTCGTCGAGGTAGTCGGTGGCGATCGCGAAGCGACGCGAGACCTGAGGATGCTCGAAGTCATGGCGCAGGAGCACCAGTTGCATGATCTGACGGGTGACGTCCCCGTCCTGGCCCCAGCCGGCGAGCTCGTTGTGGCTGGCCTCGGGCAGTTGGTTGCGCGAACGCCGGGACCTTGGCGTTCTCGTTGAACTGGGTCTTCCAGCGCATGGCCGCGACGCCACCCAGACCACCGCCGCCGTAGATCAACGGAAAGGCCCGACCGAGCCGATGAGCGAGTCGGCTCGCCGCATTGCCGTCGACGATGAGCTCGTCACGCCGCCGGGTGAGTTGGGTGATCGCCGCGGCGATCCAGGAGGAACCACCCGGGAACAGGCCCACGGCCTCGAGGACCAGCAGAGGTGGCACCGAGAGCGCCCCCAGCGCCGCCCGGGCTGCAGGGGCGGCGGACGCCACCGGAAGGTGAGACGAACCCCCATCCCCGGCGAGCGCGGCGAGACGTCCACCCTGCGACACGGTCACCACGCTGGCTCCCGCGAGGACCGACTCACTCGCCGCTTCGACGGTCTCCTCGGTGTTCCCCGAGAACGACACGGCGATCACCAACGTCGAGGCATCGACGAAGTTCGGGATGCCGTAGCCCTTGTGAACGACCACCGGGACGGGCATCAGCGGCCCGGCCACCTCACGGACGACGTCGCCGGCGACGCCGCTCGACCCCATGCCCAGGACGAGCACGTGCTGGATGTCGTCATGGGGCGGCAGGGAGAGACCGGGGAGAGCCGAGGTCGTGGCATCCGCGGATGCGGCGACCTGCTCGGGCAGCGCCGCCGCCGCATCGAACATCCCGAGCGTGTCGAGCACCATGCTCACGCCTCGAAGGTCGGGTGGAGCCCATCTGCTGCCGCCTTGGCCACCAGGCGGTCGTGCTCGGCGTCGTCGACGGTCGTGGCCTCGTCGATCAACATGATCGGGATGTCGTCGCGCACGTCGTAGCGACGATGGAGTCGCGGGTTGTACAAGATCCCTTCGTCGACGAAATAGAGCAGCGGGCCCTTGTCATCGGGGCAGGCGAGGATCTCGAGGAGCTGGGGATCGAGGGCCATGGGAGTTCCTTCGTACGGCGTCGGGTCAGCGGTCAGGAACCGGCGACGGAGGCGATGACGGCACGGACCTCGGCGACGTGACGATCGCACGCCGCCCGATCCGCCGCTTCGAGGTTGAGACGCAGCAGCGGCTCGGTGTTGGACGGCCGCAGATTGAACCACCAGGGATCCTGAGGGTCCGATCCGGGACCGGCCGTGAGATCGACGGTCAGCCCGTCGAGGCGGTCCTGCTCAGCGCCGGCGTAGTGCCCGGCCACGGCATCGATGACCGCGGCGGGATCGGCGACGACCGTGTTGATCTCCCCCGAGTCGGCGTACCGCTCGTAGGGGACACGCAGCTCCGACAGCGGGACCCCCGCCCTCGACAACACCCCGAGCACGACGACAGCGGCGATGATCCCGGAGTCGGCCCGGAAGTTGTCCCGGAAGTAGTAGTGACCCGAGTGCTCCCCACCGAAGGCGGCACCGGTGTCGGCCATCACCTGCTTGATGAAGGAGTGACCCACTCTGGTGCGCACGGGGTGGCCGCCGTGCTCGACGATGACCTCGGGGACGGCCTTGGAGCAGATCAGGTTGTGCAGCACCGTGGCCCCGGGGTTCTGGTCGAGCACCGCTGCGGCCACGATGGCCGTGGTGAGCGAGCCCGAGACCAGCTGCCCGTGGTCGTCGACCAGGAACACGCGGTCGGCGTCGCCGTCGAAGGCCAGCCCGATGTCGGCACCGGTCGCCACGACCCTCTCCTGCAGATCCACGAGGTTCTCGGGCTGGATGGGATCGGCCGGATGGTTCGGGAACGTGCCGTCGAGCTCGCCGTAGAGCAGGTCGAGCGTGACGGGCAGACCCGAGAAGATGGCGGGCGCGGTGAGGCCGCCCATGCCGTTCGCGGCGTCGGCGACGATCCGGAAGGGCGCCAGCTCGTCGATCTCGACGAACGAGTGGACGTGGGCCGCGAAGTCCTCCAGCGCACCCTCACGGCGGGACGCCGATCCCGCAACGCCGACCGGGGCGACCCCGGACGCCGTGTCGGCCTTGATCCGCGCCAACCCGGTGTCCTGCCCCACCGGCCGCGCACCGGCGAGACAGAGCTTGATCCCGTTGTACTGCGCCGGATTGTGCGACGCCGTCAGCATGGCCCCGGGGGCGTCGTACTCCCCTGCCGCCCAGAACAGCAGATCGGTCGAGGCCAACCCGAGGTGCACGACATCGAGGCCCTGACCCATGACACCGTCGGCGAACGCCGCCGCGAACTCGGGTCCCGACGGCCGCATGTCATGAGCCACGAGCACGTGACCGGCATCCGTCGTGTCGGCCGCGAAGCGGGCGAAGGCCGCACCGATCCTCTCGACCAGCGCCGCGTCGAGCTGTTCGGGAACGACGCCTCGGATGTCGTAGGCCTTGAAGATGGCATCGAGGGAAGCAGCGTCGGCATCGGCCATCGCGCCGACACTAGTGGAGGGTCCCCCCACTGCCGATCGGCCCGCTGATGCCGAGGAGATCGTCGCCCGTGAGGTCGTAGCGTCCCTCCGCCGCCCACTGGCGCACCCGGAACAGGTCCCGGACGAGACCGAGCGCATCGCGCATCGCACGGACCGATGACCGGTCGGAGTTCACGATCGTCACCGGGACCTCGGCGAGAGAGAGGTGGTAGCGCTCGACGAGGTGGAACAGTTCGACATCGAAGGCGAAACCGTCGACGCGGGTCCGCGAGAAGACCAACCTCGCCGCATCGGATCGGAACGCCTTGAGGCCGCACTGCGTGTCCCGATACCGCCCCAGGAGCACCGCCCGCGTGAGGATGTTGATCGCACGCCCGCCCACCTCGCGCAGCCGGCGAGCACGGACCAGCGTCGTCGTCTCCGTGTGGCGGCGGCTCCCGACCACCACGTCCCAGCCATCCTCGACGAGTGCCACCAGGCCGAGGATCTGGTCCGGGGAATAGGCGAGGTCGGCATCGGTGAACACCACGCATCGTCCGTCCACGACGAGCACGCCGCTGCGCACGGCGGCACCCTTGCCCCGGTTGACCTCGTGGCGCACCACCACGTCGGCCCCCGCAGCCTCGGCGGCGATCGCGGTGTCGTCGTCGGAGCCGTCGTCGACCACGATGATCTCGACACCGCCGTAGGCGTCGATCACGTCGAGGGCCCGTCGGAGCTCGGCCACGGTGTGCCCGATCCGCTCGCCCTCGCCGAACGCAGGCACCACGACGCTGAGCCGCCGCCCGCCGGGTGGCTGCACGCGTTCCCGGCGACGATCGAGGTCGGCCCTCAACGGCGAGAGCCCACGCTGCCAACGACGCAGGGCGATGACCGTGGCCGCGCTGCTGAGAACGGCGACGGCGAGGAAGCGAAGAGTCGGACGGGTCACACGGTCGTCTCGGGGACGTTGTCGGAGGGTGGCCCCGGGCCCTGCGTCGGCGTCATCGGCGGGCCGGCCCCCAAGACGATCGCCGTCGGATCGAACTGCGGTGCCGGGACGCCCGACTCGGGCTCGGGTTCATCGACCGACGGACGGCGCCACGGCCGGGGGTCCGGCATCGTCAACGGTCCGGCGCGGATCAACAGGACGAGCCCGACCACACCCAGTGCCGTGATCGCCCAACCGAGCCAGTCGACCGGGGTCGTGCCGTAGCTGAGCGTCACCTGGTCGGAGGTCGGGACCACGACCATGAGGTTCGGGCTCACCCGCCACGGCCCGTCGGCCCCCTCGACCTTCCAGTTCGGGAAGTACGACGTCTTGACCAACACCGGTGTACCCGGCTGGCTCACCTGGAACGAGATGGTGTCGGTCCCCTGTTCGATGTCGGTGACGGCCACCGGCGTGGTGGGGACCGCAGCCGGCGACTCGCCGGGCCCGATCCGCGTCCAGTCCTCGGGTCCGTCCGCAGCCAGGAAGACCGACCACTGCTCGGGGTTCTCGTACCAGGGCACAACAGCATCGAGCCACCCGTGCGACGCATCGGTCCCGGTGAGGACCACGGGCTCGTTGTCGAGTGCCACCACCGTCTCGCTGTCCAGGACCGAGAAGACCACCCAGGGGCCCGAGGTGGCCGCCTCGTCGAGATCGGGATGGGCACGGGCCAGATCGATCATCCGATCGGAGATGGCCATGTAGTAGCGCACGCCGAGGAGCTGCATGTGCTCGACGCCGACGTCGAACTCGGCATCGGTCGGCGCCCCCGGCGAGTACGGCAGGTCCCGCTGGGCGTTCGACGGCGCCGTCGAGAGCTCGTCCTGCATCAGGAAGTGGTACGGGGTCGTCGACGAGGACTCGAAGAAGAGGCCTTCCATCGAGCCGATGCACCCGTCGGTCCAGAAGGGAAGCAACATGAGGGCCATCGGAGTGCCGTACCGGTCGTGCTGCTCCTCGTGCTCCCACATGGCCCGGCCGCACCCGTCGGTACGACCGAGATCGTCCATGGTCGACACGATCCCCTGGTACTCGGGATAGGCGGGCTTGCTCTCGTAGCCACTGAAGTTCCACCTTGCCCACGACCCGACGAAGCTGCTGTCGGTGGTCGACAGCGGCCCCCACCGATAGGAGCCGTCGGCCTGCACGGTGCCCCCGGGCATCACCCGTAGCGGCATCGCCAACGACACGATCACCACGGCGAGGCCGGCCACGGCGGTGAACACCGTGATGCCACGCACGGGGCGATCCGGATCCCGAGCCACGAGCGTGGCGACGGTGCGGCCGAGCTCGGCGACCCCCAGCGCGGCGAGGAGATAGAGGCTCAGGTACCAGAACGGGAGCAGCCGCGCGTTCCAGAGTCGCCCCTGTGGGACCAACCAGAAGGCCAGCGCCACGGCGACGGCCGTGACCACCAGGAAGCCACCCACCCGCCGCTTCCACGCGATCGACATCACCACGCCCAGCAGGGCCAGGACGAGAACCCACTCGATCCGGGGAGCGTCGACCAGGCCGGAGTCGAGGTTCTCACGACGGAAGAGCAGGTCGACGAAGGTCTCTCGCTTCTCCCAGCCCATGTCGTTCATGTAGGGCGAGCGGAGGTAGAAGGGCACGAGCCACCATGCGGTGAGCGCCACGCCGACCGGCCCCGCACCGAGGAGCCACCACAGACGGGTGCGCACCCCGGTCCGGCGGGCCAGCGACACGAGGAACCACACGCAGGCGGCGCCGATGGCGAAGAGGAACGGGATGAGGTGGGTGAGCCCGGTCAGGGCGAGCAGCACCGCCGCCAGCCCCCGGTGACGCCCGTTCTCCATCCCCCGGCCGACGACACCGAGGAACAGCAGGCAGAAGCTCAGCGAGATCGAGAAGGCGAACTCCCCGGCCATCGTCGATGCGATGTTGCCGCCGAGGATCGAGAACGACCTGTCGAACAGGAAGGCGGTGGCGCCGACCGCGAACAGCGCAGGACCGGGGAACGGCAGGCGGGTGAGGCGACCGAAGGCCCACGCACAGATGGGCAGGCTGACGAGCCCGCTGATCGCGATCAGCTTGAACGCGATCCCGTAGGGGATGAGGAAGCTGAGGAGGGCGATCGCCAGCGACGGGAGCACCATGTAGAAGTGGTAGGCGGGAAAGCCGGCGTACCAGTCGGGGCTCCAGCCCGTGAGGCGGAACGACGGCAACAGGTGGTCGCGCATGAACGCGGGACCCCACACGTGCGCCCCCATGTCGCCGCCGGCGGGGGTGGTGTCCGAGAAGATGTTGTTCGGCCCGAGCTGCACGAAGACGAAGGCCACGCACGCTCCGACGATCACTGCGGTGACCCATGCCTCGAGGCGCCACTGGCCCATCGACCGCAGGGCCCCGCCGGGGAGGGCGGCGAGTCGCTCGGGGAGTCCAGGAGGATCGATGGCCCGGGCGAGGTGGTCGACGGCCGGATCGGAGCCGGGATCGCCGACGGCCGCCGGGTCGACCAGGTCGACGTCGAGCGGATCGAGAGGGGGTGCCTGATCACTCGTGGTCATGACCGCACCATCGTGGCACCCCTGCGGTGGCCCGCCGGAGCGCGGCGGGCGACGCAGCGATCAGATGAACCCGAGGTCCCACACCAGCGTGACGGCCGCGACGACGTTGAAGCCCACGTGTGCCCACAGGGCCGGCCCCAGCCGGCCGAACCGGACGGTGAGCGCCCCGAGGATGACACCGAACACCAGCAACGCCGGGAACTGCAGGGGCTGGAGGTGCGTGGCGGCGAAGAAGGCCGCCGACGCCAACACTGCCCACGGCGCCGCGATGCGGCGTCGGAAGATGGGCAGGGCCATCCCGCGGAAGTAGATCTCCTCGGCGACGGGAGCGCCGATGCCCACGATCACGAAGAGCAGGACCACCGACAACGGCCCCGTGGCACGGTCGGTCAGCTCACGGGCCTCGGCCGACACGTCCTGGACCCCGATCAGCCGGAAGACCACCCAGTAGAGCGCCGGCACCAAGAGGAGTTGGGAACCCACCCCGATGGCCAGACCCAACGGCACGTCGGCGGCCTTCATCCGCAGCCCGAGATCGGCCACGATCCCGCGACCACGGGTGGCGGCGAACCACAGCGGGCCGACGATGAAGACGGTCCACAGCGGCAGCTGGAGCAGGGTGCTCAACCAGAGCGGGACGGGCTCGCTGATGGCGATCGGCTGGCCGTTGGCGAACTGGTTGGCGGCCTGACCCACGGCACCGCCGACACCCGTGACGGCCGCAGGGTCGTAGTCGGTGTTCGGGAGCACGAGGCCGTACGCCAGAGAGGCGAGGAGCTGGGCGGCGAGGAAGACCAACAGGAGCGCGCCGGCGCCGTAGCGTCGGCCGTCCGCCGGAGGCGGCTTCTCGTGGGAGGGCGCCTCGGCACCCTCGGCCGACGCCGGCGGGCGAGGCGGGAAGATCCGGGCGAACAGGCCACCCGACGGCCGTTCGGGGGCCGCCTCGGGAAGCCGGCCCTTTCGACCCGCCGCCGAGGTCCGCGACGAACCGGGCGCGTCGGGCTCCCGCTTCGTCGACCCCTTCCTGCTCCCCGAGACCCCTTGGAGGCCTCCGCCGCCAGCTGCTTCTTGGACGGCGTGACCCTCGAAGGGCGACGATCGGCGGGGCTCACGGCCGCTGAGGCTACCGGTCCGCCGGGGACGCCTCGACGGCGGGTACGGTCCGGGCATGACCCGTTCCTGCGCGCGCCCCGGGTGCGGCGAGCCGGCCTCCGCCACGTTCGGCTACGAGTACGCCACCAGCACGGTCTGGCTCGACGACCTGGCCCATGAGCCCCACCCCGCGGTCTACGACGTGTGCACCCGCCACGCCGACAACCTGTCCGTCCCCAGGGGCTGGGACCTCGTGGACCGCCGCCGACAGGCCATGGCGTCCTGAAAGGCTCCGCCACAGACGGGGATTTTCGGTCTCCCCATCTAGGCTTTGGCCATGAGTCCTGACAGCACTCCTCCCCCTTCCGGTGAGGGCGGTCGCCCCACCGGGCGCTTCGGCGGCGACCAGGGCTGGCCCCGATGGACCATCTGGGCGCTCTTCGCCGTCATCGCCGCCGCACTCTTCCTGCCCAGCCTCTTCGGTGGTTCCCAGGGAAGGCGGTCAGCTACGGCGACTTCCTCGAGGACCTGCGCACCGATCAGGTGCAGCAGGCCACATTCGACAACACCAACGGATCGATCTCCGGCGAACTCGACGACGGCACGAAGTTCACCACCACCGGTCCCCTGCAGCCCTCCGACGCAGATCAGGCCCTCATGACCGAGAAGGGCGTGAAGTTCGAGACGCCGACGGCGAGCATCTGGTCGAGCCTGCTCCCCCTCCTGCTCCCGGTCGGCCTCATCATCGGCTTCTTCGTGTGGATGCAGCGCCGGGCCCAGGGCCAGATGGGCGGCGTCATGTCGATCGGCCGCAGCAAGGCCAAGACCTACGACACCGAGCGCCCGGCCACCACCTTCGACGACGTCGCCGGCTACGAGGCCGTGAAGAAGGAGATCACCGAGGTCGTCGACTTCCTCAAGTACCCGGAGAAGTTCGCCGAGATCGGCGCCCGCATCCCCAAGGGCATCCTGCTGGTCGGCCCCCCCGGCACCGGCAAGACGCTCATCGCCCGGGCGGTGGCCGGCGAGGCCGGCGTGCCGTTCCTGTCGGTGACCGGCTCCGACTTCATGGAGATGTTCGTCGGCGTGGGCGCCAGCCGGGTCCGCGACCTGTTCCAGAACGCCCGCAAGATGGGCCGGGCCATCATCTTCGTCGACGAGATCGACTCCATCGGCCGCAAGCGCGGTGCCGGACTCGGCGGCGGGCACGACGAGCGCGAGCAGACGCTCAACCAGATGCTCGCCGAGATGGACGGCTTCGAGGTCACCACCGGCATCGTGATGATCGCCGCCACCAACCGGCCCGACATCCTCGATCCCGCGCTGCTGCGCCCGGGCCGCTTCGACCGCCAGGTGGTCGTGCCCCTCCCCGAGCTCGACGACCGCCGCAAGATCCTCGCGGTCCACATCCAGCACAAGCACGTCGCCGCCGACGTCGACCTCGACCTCGTCGCCCGGGGCACCCCCGGCATGAGCGGCGCCGATCTGGCGAACCTGGTCAACGAGGCGGCGCTGTTCGCCGTGCGTCGTGGCGCCGACCGAGATCGCCAAGCGCGCACTTCGAGATGGCCCGGGACCGGGTCCTCATGGGCCAGCGCCGCGATTCGATGGCGCTGTCCGACGCTGGAGAAGGAGGCCATCGCCTACCACGAGGCCGGCCACGCCATCTGCGCGGCGGTGCTTCCCACCGCCGACCCGCTCCACAAGGTCACCATCATCCCGTCGGGCATGGCCCTCGGCGTCACGATGCAGCTGCCGCTCGAGGAGCGCCACATCTACCGACAGGACTACATCGAGGACTCGCTGGTCGTGCGCATGGGTGGACGGATCGCCGAGGACCTCGTGTTCGGCGTCGTCTCCACCGGAGCCAACAACGACCTCGTCGGCGCCACCGAACTGGCCCGCAAGATGGTGCGCGAGTGGGGTATGAGCAGCCGGGTCGGCCCGATGGCGTGGGGCAGCCAGGGCCAGGTCTTCCTGGGTGAGGATCTGATGCACACCCGCGACTACTCCGACGACACCGCCCGGGTCATCGACGAAGAGGTCGAGCGGATCCTGCGCCAGGCGCAGGACGACTGCCGCGAAGTCCTGACCGTCAACCGCAACGGGCTCGACCTCGTGGCCCGGGCGCTGCTGGAGCACGAGACCATCGACGGCACCGAGGTCACCCGACTGCTCGAGCTCGCCAGCCCCGGATCGACCGCAGGCAACCCGCACAGCGTGCTCATCAACGCCAACGGCTCGAACGGCTCGAACGGCGAGCACAGCGACACGCACGAGCAGCCGGTCCCGCCCGACAGCGTCACCTGAACCGCCCGGGAGTTCCTCCCGGAACGGGATGCATCGGCGCGACGGTCAGCCGTGATCCGCGCAGCCACCCGGGGTGGATCCCGGTTCGCGGGCTTCGGCAACGGCCGCCCACAGGTCCGTGGCGGTGACCGGACCGAGGAAGTGCCGGACCACCACGCCCTCGTCGTCCACGATCAGCGTCAGCGGAACCGCGTCCACCCCGTAACGACGGTGCAGATCCGGCACCGCCGTGACCTCGAGCTCCTGGACGGCGACGGGACCGTCGCCGTCGGCATCGAGGTGTCGGGCCTTGTCCCAGACCCCGGCACAGCTCTCGCAGGTGCTCGAGGTGAACACGGCGACGAGCCAGGGGGCGTCGGGTCGCGTGAAATCCGCCCGGTCGATCTGGAGCGGCACCGAGAACGAGGGACGGCTCGGGGCATCGGGTCGACGTCGCTGCACCACGACGGCGACGAGGACGGCCACGGCGACGAGGGCGAGTGCGAGCAGGACGCGATCCATCTCAGCCCTCCCCCACCGTGGTGGCCGGGTCCACCGACTCGGCCGGGGACGCACCGGGATCGACGAGCGGTGCGTCGAAGGGAACGTCCTCGGTGTCGGTGGCATCGGGGATGAACGCCTCGGGTCGGGCCAGATCGACCAGCAGCGATTCGGTCCCCACGACGGCGATGCCCGGACTGTCGGCGATGTCGCCCGACTCGAACACGACGGTTCGACCGACGACCACCGGGGCATCGGCACTGACGAGCACCGAGATCGCCTCGAGGCCGAGGGCCTCGCTGCTCAACGACACCACCACCCGACTCCCTGCGGGGACGACCACCGACGCCGCGCCCGGCAGCTCCTGGCTGACCCCTCCGGTGTCGGCGCGCAGGCTGACCGTGGCATCGGCGGAGGGAGACGGGTTCACGATCACGAGCTGGGCTACATCGCCGGCGGGCCCGGACGCGTGCGGGAGGATCCACTCCTGAGCCTGCACGGGCGAGCCGGTCACCGCGGCCAGACCCGACTCCTCGGCATCGGCGTTTCCGCCGTCGAGGCGCTCGGCCACCACCGGAACACCGTTGGTGCTGCGCACCAGGACCCAACCGTCGATCCCCGCCGGGATCCGGCCGTCCTCGTAGAGATCGACGGCCCCGTACCGTGTCGGCCCCACGGTGAGCGTGAAGGGCTCCACCGTGCCGTTGACCGTCGGATCATCCAGGTAGATCTGGACCTCGACGTCGGCCTCCTGCTCGCCGGGGTTGAGCACCGACATCGTGGCGGTGCGCCCCGGTGCCGGCGCGCTCAACTCCGCGAACACCCAGTTCTCTGCGGGTAGCGGCGCACCGAGCGCTGTCGTCAGACCCTCGGCCGAGCCGTCGGTGCCGTCGCTGATGAGGATCTGCTCGGCGATGATGCGTCCGTTTCGGGCGCGAACCGTCGTGGCGATCTCGTCGCGGAGGGTCACCACGGCCCCCACGTCGACGACGGTCACCCTGCCGCCGGGGACGACCAGGCCCTGGAACTGCTGAGGCGTGCGGGTTCCGTCCTCGGTCTCGAAGGTGAGGTCGACCGATGCTTCCCCGGGGAACGGGTTGAAGAGATTGACCAGCATGGTCGTCCCTGCGCGGGTGGTTCCGGCGGGGAAGTACCAGGTCGGCGAGGGATGCGAGGCGCACGGAGCCACCGAGGCGCCGCCAGGCCCCTCGACGGTGTGCTCGACGGCCACCTGCCCGCCGTCGAGCTCCACGATCGCCGATGCCCAGGGGGCGACGACCACCGACGACGGTGGCACCTCGACCCGCCCGTGCGCCGGCACCTCGAGAGGCTGGACGGCCGGTTCACCCTCGCTCGGCACGACGGTCAACAGTCCGGTGATCGGCGCATCGGAGAGGTTGGCGACGACGACCACGTGCTCCGCCGCGCCGGCGCCGTCGCCGGTCGCGACGCCGGTGGCCGAACCTGCGGCGCAGTACCAGGTGGAGCCGTCGGCCTCCGCCCCTGGCGCGACGGGCCCCAACCGATCCGCCCGGACCGGGGTCGACGAGGTGGTGTCGTCTCGTTGCACGACGATGGCGGCGGCGACCAGCACCGGCACGAGCAGGAGCATCGGCAGTCGCCAGACGTGGCGTGTCATCGGGCGTACTTCCCTCGTGAGCGACGCCGACGCGGCGGCGGATCGTCGCTCACCGTCGGCGCTGCGTCGGCGGGCACCTCGGACGCCGTCACGACCGGAACAGCCATCGTGGGGGCGTCGAGCAGCGGCTGCTCGTCACCGCTCCCGGAGCCCGGGTCGGACCCGAGTACGACGTGAGACGCGGCCACCGGCGCCGCCGGGGCGAGGGTGTCGCGCTCGTCCTCGACCACCCGCACCCGCAGGAGGTAGAGCACGGCGAGGACCCACAGGGCCACCTGACCGACCAGCGCAAGAGAGCGTGACGTCGGGGTGTCGAACGCGAGCCGCGCTGAACCCGGGCCCTCGACGGCGAAAGCGCTGGCCCAGTCGAAGGCGTCGGTGCGCACCGCCTGTGTGCCGTCGACCTCCAACGACCACCGGTCCCCACCCGCCGACACGACGTAGACGGTCGATGGAGCGTCGATCACACCGGAATGATCAGTGACGTCGTCCCCCCGGGCAGGGCGACGGACGCACCGGCCAGCTCCGGAAGGGTCGGAGCGGCGGACTCGGGCCCACCCGGCTGGGTGCCAGGCGGCAACAGCGCGCGGGTCGGACCCCACGCGGCGTTGCGGTACGACGCGCACCCCCGGGTTGACGGTGACGCCGTCGAGGTCCAGCTGCGCTTCGAGCGTGGCGAGGAGATCCTGGGGGTCGTACCGACGGTTCTCGGCGAACGGATCGGGGGCGGGGCCGAGGGGCACCACCACATAGCGCACACCCATGGGAGCAAGGAGAGCCCCCAGCCGGGACGTCGCCCCGGAGGCGGCGGTACGGACGGCGTCGGCGACCAGCGGCGTGGCTTCGCCCTCCGCACCGGGCCAGTGTTCGGAGATCGTGGGCACCCCTCGTTCGCTCGTGAAGTAGGCGAGGACGCGGTCCTCGCCGAGGTCGTCGATGCCGGGTGCGTCGAGTGCCCACCCGACACCCGGGAGGACACCGGCGTCGCCCAACCAGAGCGCCCGCATCGGCTCGGCGTCGGCTTCCTCACGCATGAAGGTCAACGAACGGGTGAAGTCGCCGCGGGGAAGCTCCCACCGGCCCGAGACCACCCCGCTCCACGCCGGGATCACCGCGATCACGAAGGCGGCACCGGCGAGGAGCGACACGATCTGACGCCAGCCGAAGTGGTAGTCGGGCAGGTCGACCTCGAACGACACCATCCCCAGAGCGGTGGCGACGGCGAGACCCACAGCGGCGGGCGCCAGGAGCACCTCGGGCGCAGGGAGATCGATGGACAACCATCCCTGGCCTTCGACCCAGACCAGTGAGAAGCCGGCCACGGCGACCGCCCATGTCCTCACCGCCCATCCGAGGCGCCAGCGGCGACCGATGAGCAGGGGCAGCGCCGCCGCGACGAGGAAGAACAAGCCGGCGATGCCACTGCCGAGCGGACCGGTGTCGAAGCGGAGCACGGCGCCGAGATCCATGGGCTGGCCTGCGGTGGAGGTGGGCGCCACGAACGCCGACCAGCCGTCGATGAACGAAGAGGCTCCACGGCAGGTGGAGCACGACGGCGACGGCGGTACCACCCGCGGCGGTCAACAGAATGCGACCGGCACCGACGAGTTGACCGGCCAGAAGCCCGCCGATCACGAGGGCGACGCCGCAGAGCGGGAGGAGCAGCAGGAGGGAGGAATCGACCACGGCTCCGACCGCGACGATCAACCCGACCGCCACGATCCGGGTCAGGATCGGCCGTCGACGCACGCCGGGACCGGGTGAGCCACCCGAGCGGCCGTAGGGAGCGAGGCCGCTCGCCCCGGCCAGCGCCACCAGCACCCAGGGCGCGAGACCGTAGGCGACGATTCCCGACCATCGGCCGGTCGACAGCGCATTGGTCCCCACCGGCACCGCGGCGTACACCACCACCGCCACCAGGCCGGCGCGCCTCGAACCGATCGGTCCCACGAGGCGGGCGACGCCCAGCACTCCCAGGAGGAGCGGAGCGAGGATCAGGAGGGAGCGCAGGAACGACGTGGCCCCCAGGAGGACGGTGCCGAGCCCGCCGTAGACCCCGAGCCCCGTCGCGTTGGGGCTCGTCGACCCGAGCCCGGTTGCGTCGAACCCGGAGAACCACCGGGTCAGGAGTTGGCCCGCATCGTCGAACGGCGCCATCTGCCCGATGGCCGGGATGGAACCGAAGATCAGTTCCCGGCTGCCCGCCAGCAGGAACACGGCAACGAGCGTCCAGACGACGATCGTGGTGAGGGTCCGCGACTCCCGCAGGTTCGACACGACGTCACGAGCCCCTGTCGACCCCTCCCGACCCAGCTGCCCACGCAGGTACGCCGACAGACGCGCGCTGCGCCGGGACTGGAATGCGCGCACGTCCCTGTCCGGGACCTGTCGCACACCGGCGAGCAACTGTCGGCGATGGCGCGTCGAACCCGAGTGGCGAACGTTCCAGAACCACGCCGACCCGATGTCGCGGGCGTGGCGGAAGCGGCCGAACACGACGGAATGGAGGACCTCGGCGACCGTGAGGAGGAACGCCGCCGGAATCGTCCGCAAGCGTGTCCCGAACGTGTCGGCGACACGCACCACGCGGAGACGGTGGCGAGCCTGGAGCCGGCGCCGGTCGTCGACGGGTCGGCGCTGCCCGAGAGCCTCGAGGTGGCCGACCCGCGCCGCCGGTGCGACCACCACCCGTGCACCTGCCACGCGGGCCCGCCAGCCGAGATCGAGGTCATCGCCGTGGAACGAGATGCCGGGGTCGAAGCCGCGCAGCGCTGCGAAGAGGTCGGCACGGACCAGGGTGGCCGCTCCGGGGATGTAGAAGGAGTCCCGGACGGCGTCGTGCTGGGACTGGTCGAGATCGCCCCGCTCGACGAACGGGGCCGGCTGGCCGTAGCGGTCCGAACCCATGCCAACCTGCAGGAGCCGCTCGGGGCGGTGCCAGTCGACGATCTTGGGCCCCACCACGCCGGCATTGGACCGGTAGGCCTCCTCGACCATGACCTGGATGGTGTTGCGGGCGAGGCGCACGTCGTCGTGGCACAGCAGCAGGAACGACGCCCCCTGCACCGCATCGAGAGCCTCATTGGCAGCTGCGCCGAATCCGCGGTCGGCCTCGAGCCGTCGGAGGTGAGCCCCCGGTAGCACCGCGGCGACCCGCCGACGAACGGCCTCGGCGTCGGCGCTGGCCGAGTCGACGACGAGGACCGAGGTGTGGGCATAGGTCTGCGCGGCGATGCTCTGCAGCGTCTCCTCGAACCACCACCCGGGGTCGTGGGTGACGAGCACCACGACCACCGGTGGAGCCGTGGCCAGTTCCGGTACCGGACCGGTCCAGGCGTCGGGGCCGGCGGCCGCGTGCGTTGGAGCCAGTTCGAGGGGGTCTTCCGGGACAGTCACGACGGGTTTCGAGGGTACTCGTCCCACCCCCGGTCGCCGCTCACCCCGGTACGATGCCCGGATGGCCCCGGATCCGCTCGACGACGTCCGTCGCGCCGTCACCGACACGGTCTACGTCGGCGTCGGGCTCGGCCTGATGACCCTGCAGGCGCTCCAGGTTCGCCGGCGGGAGCTGGAACGCAGGTTCGGTGTGGACGGACCACCGTCGCTGGGGTCCCTCCCCCACCTGCTCCACCGCCTCCCGGGTCGTCGTTGACCCGGGTCGCCGTCGACGCCACCTCGCTGCTCGGTCCACGCACCGGGGTGGGCACCTTCACCGCCGAACTGCTCACCCGGCTCGCCGGCCGCGACGAGACCCTCGACGTGATCGCCTTCGGTCTCACCTGGCGAGGCCGGCATCGCCTCGACGCACTGACCCCACCGGGCGTCGACAGCGTGCGTCGCCCGATGGCCGCCCGCCCGCTCCGCGAGCTCTGGAGGCGGTTCGAGGCCCCGCCGGTGGAATGGTGGACCGGACCGATCGACGTCGTGCACGGACCGAACTTCGTGGTCCCCCCCACCCGGGGGGCGGCCCGGATCGTCACCATCCACGACCTCACCTGCGTGCGCTTCCCCGAGATGTGCACCAGCGACGTGCTGCAGTACCCGGCACTGCTGCGACGGGCCATCCGGGGCGGTGCATGGGTGCACGCCGTCTCCGACGCGGTCGCCGACGAGGTGACCGACCACTTCGCCGTCGAGGAGGACCGCGTACGCGTCATCCCCAACGGGGCCCCGGGGGCCGCCACGAGCGCGGCGGTCGATCGACTGCGCCCCGCAGGGCGACGCCTGGCGGGTGGTGCGAGGTACGTGCTGGCCCTGGGCACCCTCGAGCCCCGCAAGGACCTCCCCTCGCTCGTCGCGGCGTTCGACCACATCGCGCGGGACGAACCCGACCTCCGGCTGGTGATCGCGGGGCCCGACGGGTGGGGTGCGGAGGCGGTCACCGCGGCCGTCACCCGAGCAGCGCACCGCGACCGGATCGTGCGCCTCGGCTGGGTGGACGACCACCAACGAGATGCGCTCCTGGCCGGTGCGTCGGTGTTCGCGTACCCGTCCCGCTACGAGGGCTTCGGACTCCCTCCACTGGAAGCGGCCGCTCATCGTTGCCCCGTCGTCGCCACGACCGTCGGAGCGCTTCCCGAGGTTCTCGGCGACGCGGCGCAGTGGGCCGCGCCCGATGACGTCGACTCCCTGGCGACGGCGTTGGTCGCCGTGCTGACCAGCCCCGAGCGCTCACATGATCTGGTGACCAGGGGTCTGGCCCGGCTGCGCCGCTACTCCTGGGAGGCGACGGCGGACGCGATGATCACGCTCTACCACGACGCCGACCACCTGTAGCATCGCTCGTGTCACCCGAGGACGCCGGGTCACGGAGCAGGGGTGTGAGGTCCATGAAGGTGCTGGTCACCGGCGCAGCCGGTTTCGTGGGAGGCCACCTCGCCGCGCACCTGTCCGAGCACGGCCACGACGTCGTCGGGATCGACCGCGCCGATGGACCGGACCTGCTCGATGGACCCGGCCTGACCACCCTCGTTCGCGGCGTGGGTCCCGACGCCGTCTACCACCTCGGCGGATGGAGCGACGTCGGCGCATCGTGGGACCAGCCGCTCGACACGTTCCGCGCCAACGCCGAGGGAACGCTGAACCTCCTCCAGGCATGCGTCGCCGCCGGATCGCCGAGGGTTCTCGTCGTGTCGAGCGCCGACGTGTACGGCCCGGTCACCCCCCAGCAGTTGCCCATCACCGAGGCCACGCCCCTGAATCCCATCACGCCCTACGCCGCGAGCAAGGTGGCCGCCGACTACCTGGCCCTCCAGGCCTTCCGCGGCTACGGCCTGCCCACGGTCCGGGCACGGGCCTTCAACCACCTCGGACCGGGACAGACGACCCGATTCGTGGCCCCGGCGATCGCCGATCGCATCGCGGCCAACGAGGCGACCGACAGCGGCGAGGTCGTGGTCGGGAACCTCTCGCCGCGCACGCGACTTCACCGACGTGCGCGACGTGGTTGATCGCGTATCGGCTTCTCGTCGAGCAGGGAGAACCCGGTGAGGCCTACAACGTCTGCAGCGGGGTCGACCTGGCGATCGCCGAACTGGCCGAACGGCTGGTCGCCCTGGCCCGCCGTCCGATGCACCTGATCCCCGACCCGGACCTCCAGCGCCCGGTCGAGACCCCGGTTCTGTGCGGTGACGCCTCGAAGATCCACGCCGCCACGGGCTGGGAGCCCTCGATCGGCCTCGATCGGACGCTCGGCGACATCCTCGACGAGCGACGGGCGGTCCACGCCGACGCTCCCGCCTCGAGGTGACAGCCATCCCGGGTGCCCGGTCCTCACGGGGATCGACCCTAGAATCGACCCTTCCTCGTGCCCTGGCGGCACCTGAATCGTTGGCGGTGGCACGATGACAAAGCGAGCCTTCATCACCGGCATCACCGGGCAGGACGGCTCGTACCTGGCCGAGCTCCTCCTCGAGAAGGGCTACCACGTCGTCGGGATGGTGCGGCGCAGCTCGCACGGTCAACTTCGAACGTATCGGTCATCTGCAGGACGACCTCGAGCTGGTCTCCGGGCGACCTGCTCGACGAGGCGTCCATGATCCAGGTCCTGCGCCAGCACCGCCCCGAGGAGGTCTACAACCTCGCCGCGCAGTCGTTCGTGCCAGACCTCGTTCGGCCAGCCCGTGCTGACCGGCGAGATCACCGCGCTCGGGGTGACGCGGCTCCTCGAGGCGGTGCGCATGGTCGACCCGGCGATCCGCTTCTACCAGGCGTCCTCGAGCGAGATGTTCGGCAAGGTGCGTCGAGGTGCCGCAGACGCGAGAGCACGCCCTTCCACCCCCGCAGCCCCTACGGCGTGGCCAAGGTCTACGGGCACTGGATCACGGTGAACTACCGCGAGAGCTACGACATGTTCGCCAGCTCGGGATCCTGTTCAACCACGAGTCCCCGCGGCGGGGCCTCGAGTTCGTCACCCGCAAGATCGCCCACGCCGTGGCCCGGATCAAGCTCGGGCTCGACACCGAAGCTCGCGCCTGGGCAACCTCGACGCCAAGCGGGACTGGGGCTTCGCCGGCGACTACGTCGAGGCGATGTGGCTGATGCTCCAGCAAGGCCCGCCCGGCGACTACGTCGTGGCCACCGGCGAGACGCACTCGGTGCGGGAGTTCTGCGAGGTGGCCTTCGGCCACGTCGGCCTCGACTGGCACGAGCACGTCGTGATCGACGAGCGCTTCTTCCGCCCGGCCGAGGTCGACCTGCTCGTCGGCGACCCCTCGAGAGCGGCCGAGGTGCTGGGCTGGACGCCCACGACCACGTTCGACGAGCTGGTCCGGTCCATGGTGGATGCCGATCTCGATGCCGTCGCCCGCCAGCAGCGCCACCTCGCCTGATCACGTACCGTCCGTGACCTCCCGCCGATGATCGCGGTGTTGTGCGGAGGCGTCGGCGCGGCTCGCATGCTGGCCGGTCTCGCGACCGTCGTCGACCCCACCGAACTCACCGGGATCGTGAACGTCGGTGACGATCTGGAGCTGCACGGCCTGCGGATCTGCCCGGACCTGGACACCATCACCTACACCCTCTCCGACGAGGTGAACCCCGCCACCGGGTGGGGATTGCGCGACGAGTCCTGGCAGGCGATGGAGATGATCGAGCGGTACGGCGGGGTGCGCTGGTTCGGTCTCGGCGACCGGGATCTCGGTACCCATCTCTACCGCACCCACCGATTGCACGAAGGGGCCGACCTCGCCACGGTGACCCGGGAGATCACCGCCGCATGGGGCCTCGGACCCCGGCTCCTCCCGGCCACCAACGAGCCTCTGCGCACGATGGTCACCCTGGCCGAGAGCGACCGGCCCGGGGCCGTGTCACCCGGACTCCCGGCGGGGTCCGAGATCAGCTTCCAGGAGTACTTCGTGCAGCGTCGCCACGACGTGGCGGTGTCGGCCGTCCGCATCGTCGGCGAGGGCACGGCCCCGCCCGGGCCCGGAGTCCTCGATGCACTGGCGTCGTCCGAGGTGATCGTGATCGCTCCGTCGAACCCGATCGTCTCGATCGCACCGGTCCTGGCGGTCGCGGGTCTACGCGATGCCGTCGCCACGCGCCGCCGGAACGTCGTGGCCGTCTCACCCATCGTGGCCGGCGCGGCGTTGAAGGGCCCCGCCGCTCGACTGCTCGAGGAGCTGGGGCACGAGCCGTCCGTGGTCGGCGTCGCCCGCTACTACGCCGATCTGGCCGCGACCCTCGTCATCGACACGGCCGATGCCGACCTCGCCGACGCCGTACAGGCCGAGGGGATGCGCTGCGTCGTGACGTCCACGATCATGAGCCGGCCGGGCGTGGCCACCACACTGGCCCGCATGGTCCTCGCCGCCGGACGCGACCCCTCATGAGCCGGATGGCCGTCTTCGGCCTCACGGGGATCCCCGAGATCACGGTGGGCGCCGATCTCGCCGGCATCATCGCCGCCGCCGCCGAACGGAGTCCGGACACGGCGCTGACGGCGGGCGATGTCGTCGTGGTGACCCAGAAGATCGTGTCGAAGGCGGAAGATCGCCTCGTCGCCGTCGACCCCGACGACCCGCTGAGCCACAAACCCCTCGTCGAACGCGAATCGGTACGGGTGCTGCGGCGCCGCGGAGACCTGGTCATCTCGGAGACGAGCCATGGTTTCGTGTGCGCCAACGCCGGGATCGATCTCTCGAACGTGGCCCGCGGGCAGGCCGCGCTGCTCCCCGTGGATTCGGACCGCTCCGCCCGCCGGATACGGGACGGGTTGCGTCATCGCGTCGGGATCGACGTCGCCGTGATCGTGTCGGACACCTTCGGGCGCACGTGGCGACGCGGGGTGACCGACGTGGCGATCGGGTGCGCCGGGATCGGAGGCATCGTCGACCTGCGGGGCACGACGGACGCCATGGGGCGGGAGATGCAGGTCACCGAAGTCGCCGTCGTGGACGAGATCGCAGGGGCGGCCGACCTCGTGATGGGAAAGGCCACCGGCATTCCGGTCGCGGTGGTCAGAGGCGTCGACCCGGACTGGCTCCGCGACGGCAGCGTGCACGACGAGGTCGTCCGATCACCGGTCGACGATCTCTTCCGCTGAGAGCCGGTGGCGCCGGTCAGGGTTCGGCGGGCACCCGGCCCGCCGACAAGGCCACCCCGGGGGCGATCTCGGCAGCGTCACCGATCACGGTCAGGTCACGCAACTCGGCCCTCTCGCCGACCACGGCCCGGTACCCGACGAGCGATCCCGAGATCCGTGCGCCGGCCCCGATGCGGGCTCCCGGCAGGACGACGGCGTCATCGAGTCTGGCGCCGGCCGAGACCACGGCTCCGTCCATGACCACGGAATGCTCGACCACGGCCTCGCCGTGCACCTCTGCGGCGTCGCTGACCCCCGGTTCGTACCCCCGGTGGCCGTCGATCAGGTCGAGCTGCGCCCGCAGGTAGGTGTCGGGGGTGCCGGCGTCGACCCAGTAGGCCTCGCTCGGGAGGGCGTAGAGCCGGCGATCGTCGACGATCGCCGGGAACGTCTCGCGTTCGATCGACACCTTCCGCCCGCCGTCGATGCGGCCGATCACGGTCGGCTCCAGCACGTACGTGCCGGCGTTGATCCAGTTCGTCGGGGCCGTACCGGCCGGGGGCTTCTCGACGAAGGCCTCGACCCGGCCGTCGTCATCGGTCGGGACGACCCCGAACCGTGAGGGATCCTCCACCGGGGTCAGGGCGATCGTCCCCTCCGCCTCTCGGTCCTGGTGGAACTTCCAGAGGCTGCTGACGTCGAGGTCGGTCAGGACGTCGCCGTTGACGACGAGGAACGTCTCGTCGATGCCCGCCGACCGTGCCGCGAAGCGAACAGCTCCGGCCGTGTCGAGCGGCTCGGGTTCCACGGCGTAGTGCAGAGCGACTCCTGCGCACTGACCGTCGGGATAGGCCTCGACGAACGCATCGGGCCGGTAGCCGAGGCTGAGGACGGCCTCGGTCACCCCGTGGGCGGCCAGCGACGCCACGACCCGTTCGATCATCGGACGGTCCACCACCGGGAGCATCTGCTTCGGCCGGGTCAGCGTCAGCGGGCGCAACCTCGTGCCGAAGCCACCGACGAGGACGACGGCCCTCACGGGCTCGCAGGGGTGGCGGGATCAGCCGAGGTCGCAGGGACCTCCGCGCCCGGGACCGGCGCCGCCGTGGAGGGCGTCGCAGGGGCGTCGAGAGCGCCCGGCACGTCGCTGAGCTGATCGAGCTCGGGAACCGATTCCGGTCGGGGGACCTCGGTACCGGCGGGCACCACGGCCAGGGTGACCGCGAGGCGATCCTCATCGAAGCGGTAGGAACCGAAATCGCTCGTGAGCACGGTCGGCTCGGCGGAGAGGTCGTCCGCGGGCCAGGCGTACAGGCTCACCTCGGCCGGCTCGCCGTTGCAGTCGAAGCCGTCGGCGTAGTTCGTGCCGTTGACGGTGAACGAGTTCCCGCTGAACGTCAGGCCGACCGTCTCACCGAAGGTTCCCATCGTGGCGTTGCGACCGGCGGATCCGCTGATGAAGGGATGGATGTGGGCGACGCCGTCGTCGTGGGTGTGCAGCCCGGTCGTGTCGGCCCCGACATCGGTCAGGGGGGGCAGGAAGGCGTCGCAGACGTAGATGCCGTAGGCGGCGTGCCAGTGTTCGCCGACCTGGGGTGATTCGGCCGCGACCTCCTGATTGGCGCTGCGGGCCACGACGACGACGAGGACGCCGACGACGACGATGGCCAGGATGCTGAGCGGGAACAGCAGCTGGCGCTTCGGTCCCGATCCGGTCTGGCCGCCGGCACGAGCGGCGCGGGCGACTTTCTTCGACGAGGAGGCTTTGCCCATAAGGCGAAGAGACTACCGGGCGCGGCGACGCCCACCCACACGCCGGGAGGCATCGACGAGTTCGGCGAAGAGGGATTCGTAGGACGCCGCGACCGCGGCGGAGACGCCCAACCCTCCACGAAGCGTCGACCCGAACGACCCATCTCGGCTCGGGTCGCCGGGTCGTCGAGGAGTCGCGCCAACGCGTGGGTGAACGCGTCCGCGTCGTCCGGGCGCACGGCGATCCCGGCCTGGGCGTCCTCGAGGGTGCGCTGGACCTCGGTGCCCTCGTCGACGCTGGCCACGACGGGGCGACCGGCGGCGAGGATCGAGTAGAGCTTCGACGGCACGCTCGACCGGGCGAGACCCCGCCTGAGGGGCACGACGTGGACGTCGCCCGCGGCCAGGACCTCGGGCAGGCGGTCCTTGGGTTGCATGTCCACGAAGTGGAGGTTGTCGAGCTCCGCGGCGCCGGCCTCGAGTTCGGGGCGCTGCGCTCCCCCGCCGTTGATGACGAACTGGACGTCGGGGCGGTCGACCCGGAATCGGCGTGCGGCCTCCACGACGAGATCGAGCGACTGGGAGAACCCGACGTTGCCGGCGTACATGACGACGGGACCATCGCCCAGACCCACCTCGCGCCGGTACGCGTTGTCACGGGGCCCCGGGCGGACCCACTCGGTGTCGACGAAGTTGGGGATGACCCGGACCTTGCGCGCCTGACCGGGATCCGAGCGCCCCCACGGGCCCCGGGTGATCTTCGCCCGCACGTTGTCGGCGAGGTCGTCGGAGAGCACGGTGACGGCGTCGGAGAGGCGGTAGGTCACACGCTCGAGCCAGTAGGCCACCCTGATGGCCTGCGCACCCTCCAGGAGACCGAGCTCGATGGCCACGTCGGGGAACACGTCCTGGATGTTGAACACGAAGGGGACCCCGCGGGCTCGAGCCACGAGCCAACCGGCCGGTCCGAGTGTCAGAGGGGGGGCCATCGCCAGGACCGCATCGGGCCGCTGTGCACCGAGGCCCACCAGCGAAGCGAGGGCCGTGAAGCCACCGAAGGCCAGGGCGCGGGCGGCGACGTTGCGACGATCGGTGGGGAAGGGGTGGACCCTCGTGATGCGTCCCCAGCTCCGACCTTCGCGCCGGATCAGGCGACCGTCCCAACCGGGTTCGATGGCGTGGCGCTGGTACCAGGGCAACGCCGTGACGATCTGCACCCGATGTCCCCTCGCCACGAGTTCGTGGACGATACGGCTCATGACCTCGCCGGTGGGGGCCACGTCGGGCTCGAAGTGAGGACAGAGCACGACCAGGTTCACGGCCGCCCTCCAGGTCGACCGTCAACGCTGGCAGCGTCGCGGTAGGCCTCGGCGAGCGCATCGACCGCCGCCGACCAGGGGAAGTCCGCCGCCCGGGATCGCCCGGCGTCGACGAGGGAATCCGCCCTGGCCCGGTCGTCGAGCACCGACGCGAGTGCGACCGCCCAGCCGGGGGCGTCGAACGACGGCACGAGGAGCGCGGCTCCGCCGGTGACCGACGGCAGGCCACCGGCTGTGGAGGCCACGACCGGGCAGCCCCGGGCCATCGCCTCCAGCACGGGGAGCCCGAATCCCTCGTAGTCCGAGGGGAAGGCCACGACGGACGCGGTGCGGTACAGGACGTCGAGCTCGTCGACGGGAACGCGTCCCAGCCGGGCGACGTGGTCACGCAGGCCGTAGGCGTCGATCGACGCCGAGAGCAGGTGCTCGGCCGGTCCGACTCCACCGGTGAGCACCAACGTGAGATCGGGTCGGTCGCCGACGAGCAGGGACAACGCCCGGACGAGGGTCTCGTGGTTCTTGTGGGGATAGGTGATGGCCGGGTACAGGATCAGGCGACGGCCCTCGAGACCGTGACGCCGCCGAACCGCCACGATCCTGTCCTGCGATGGACCGGGACCCGGCGGGTCCACGCCGAACGGAACCCTGCGCAGGCGCGACGGCTCGACACCGCACCGGGTCACCGCGTCCTGGGCGGTGAAGCCCGTGAGCGTGATGACGAGGCGGGCGCGACGCAACGAGGGCGGCACGACGGCTCGGATGTAGGTCCGCTTCACCCAACGGAATCGTTCGGGGCGGGTGAGGGGTTGCAGGTCGTGCAGTGTGACGACCGCCGGGACCGGAGCGACCGGAGGAACGGTGCCCCCGGCGTGATGCATCACGTCGAGACCGGCTCGACGAGACGCGGCAGCGAGCCAGGTGGACTCCGTGAGCACCCGCACGGCCCTGCGGCGGCACGAAACCGGGGCCTGGACGACCCTGTGGGCGGCAAGGAGGTCGGGATGGGCGTCGGCCAACGCGTCGTTGACGAACAGGGTGAGTTCCACGCCCGGTGGAGCGAACTCGGCGAAGGCCGTCAGCAGCCCGACGGTGTACTCCTCGCTCCCGCCGACCTCACCGGGCACCAGCCAGAGCAGGTTGACCCCGGCACGGATCGGCGACGTCATGCTGCGGCCTCGGCGTAGACGGCTTCGAGACGCGACGCCGTGCTCGCCCAGGAGAAGTCCCGGGCGGCCCGCTGCGCACCCCGCCGCCCCAGCTCGGCGGCGCGGACCGGGTCGTCCAACACTTCACCGAGGGCCCGGGCCAGAGCATCCACATCCGTCGGATCGACGGTGACCCCGGCATCGCCGATCACCTCCGCGGTGGCGGTGCCGCTGGAGGTGACGACAGGTGTCCCCTGCGCCATGGCCTCGAGGACGGGGAGGCCGAATCCCTCCTGGAAGCTCGGGAAGCAGAACACCGACGCCCCGGCATAGAGCGCGCGGAGGTCGGCAGGAGCCACGAAGCCGAGGGTGCGGACGCGATCGCCCAATCGGCGCAGCTGTCGATCGAGATCCGTGTTCCACCCCCGAGGACCGACGAGGACCAGTCGCGTTCGGGTCTCGGGGAGGCCGGCGAACGCCTCGAGGAGCGCCGGGAGGTTCTTGCGCGGCTCGATCGTGCCGGCCCAGAGGACGTAGCGCCCGTCCAGGCCGTGGCGGGTCCTGGCCTCCGCCACTGCCGCGGCACCCGCCGGCTGGGGATCGATGCCCCAGGGGACGTGACGGAGGCGCTCTGCGGCGAAGCCGTGGTCCCGACACGCCTCCAGGGTGGCCACCGAGGGCACGATGACCAGAGTGGCGTCCCGACGGGTCAGGTCGATGGCCCGGTGGAAGAACGACACGCCGCGTCGGGTGAACTGCGACGGGTCGTCGAGGAAGGCGAGATCGTGGACGGTCACCACGAGCGGGGCCGACGGAGGCGGGACGGCCATCCCGGTGGCGTGGATCACATCGACCGGGCCCGTGACCCGCTGCACGTCCGGGCGGCGGAGCCGGTGCCAGCTCTCGTAGAGGGCGAGACGGGGCAGCGGGAGCGGCCGGACCGGGATCGGTGGTCTCCACGCGGGCTCGGGATCGTTGCCGTGGCGGGCACTCACGCCGATCTGTTCGATGCTGCCGTGGGCCAGGACGGCGCGCACCGACTCGAGCGCCGCCTGCGCGGTGCCACCCGGCACCTCGTGCCAGCACTGCTCGAGGGTGACCGCCACCCGGCGTCGTCGTTCCACGGCCGGCGAGTCTCCCACGCCCCCGGCCGTGCACCGGGCCGTCCGAGCGCGATCGCTAGGGTGAGACGGATGAAGACCCCCGCCCCTCCCGAGCCCGACCCGGCCTTCTGGAACGCCACCACGGTCCTCGTGACCGGCGGGAACGGCTTCCTGGGTCGAGCCGTGCTCGACCGCCTCTCGGTCCGCCACCCGGGGTCGGTGCTGGCCCCGACGAGCGATGACTACGACCTTCGCGACCCCGCCGCCGTGCAGGCCATGTTCGCCGACGTCCGCCCCGACCTGGTCGTCCACCTGGCGGCCCGGGTCGGCGGGATCGGCGCCAACATGGCCCGGCCGGCGGACCTCTACCTCGACAACCTCCTGATGGGCACCTACGTGCTCGAGGAAGCTCGCAAGCGCGAGACCCAGAAGACCGTCATGGTCGGCACGATCTGCTCCTACCCGAAGTTCACCCCCGTCCCGTTCGAGGAGTCGTCGCTCTGGCAGGGATACCCGGAGGAGACGAACGCCCCCTACGGGATCGCCAAGCTGGCGCAGTTGGTGCAGCTCCAGTCCAACCGGGCCCAGTACGGCCAGCGGGCGATCTACCTCATGCCGACCAACCTCTACGGGCCCCGCGACAAGTTCCATCCTGCCGTCTCCCATGTGATCCCCGCGCTCATCAAGAAGGCCGTCGACGCCAAGGAGTCGGGGGCACCCTTCATGGAGGTCTGGGGAACCGGGTCGGCGAGCAGGGAGTTCCTCTTCGTGGACGACGCCGCAGAGGGCGTGCTGCGGGCGGCGGAGTTCTACGACGACGGCGAGCCGGTGAACCTCGGCGCCGACCGCGAGCTCCCGATCCGCGATCTCGTGGGCATCATCGTCGACCTCGTCGGCTACGACGGCGAGGTGCGATGGGACACGACGAAGCCCGACGGACAGCCTCGGCGCGGCGTCGACGGCACCCGCGCCCGGGAGGGCTTCGGGTTCGTCGCGTCGACCACCTTCGAGCAGGGTCTGCAACTCACCCTCGACTGGTACCTGGCCCACCGCACCGAAGCCGAGTCCCGAGCGATCTAGTCGCGCGTCATGACGCCATGGCGCCGCGGAAGTACTCCGCCGTGCGCGCCAGCCCGTCCGTCAGCCCGACGCGGGGTTCCCATCCGAGCAGGGTTCGCGCGAGGGTCAGGTCCGGCCGACGCTGCCGGGGATCGTCGACCGGGAGGGGTCGGTACTCGACGGGGGACGTCGATCCGGTCACGGCGAGGACCTGCTCGGCGAGCTCGGTCATCGTGAACTCGCTGTCGTTGCCGATGTTGATCGGACCGGTGTGGTCGCCGTCGAGGAGGGCGAGGAGGCCCCGGACCTCGTCGTCGACGTAGCAGAAGCTGCGGGTCTGGGACCCGTCGCCGTAGACGGTCAGCGGCTGACCCGCCAATGCCTGTACGAGGAAGTTCGACACGACCCTTCCGTCATTGGCCCGCATCCGGGGGCCATAGGTGTTGAAGATCCGGACGATTCGCACCTCGAGGTCGTGGGCTCGGTGGTAGGCGAGGGTGATGGCCTCGGCGAAGCGTTTCGCCTCGTCGTACACCCCCCGGGGACCGATCGGGTTGACGTTGCCCCAGTAGGTCTCGGGCTGGGGGTGCACGGCGGGGTCGCCGTACACCTCGCTGGTGGAGGCGAGCATGAACCGGGCACCCTTGGCCCGCGCCAGACCGAGCGCGTTGTGCGTGCCGAGGCTGCCCACCTTCAGTGTCTGGATCGGGAGCTCGAGGTAGTCCACGGGGGATGCGGGGCTGGCGAAGTGCAGCACGGCATCGACGGGTCCGGCGACCCCGATGAAGGAGGTGACGTCGCAACGCAGGAACGTGAAGTCGGGGTCGGCGAAGAGGTGCTCGACGTTGGCGACCGACCCCGTGACGAGGTTGTCGATGGCGACGACGCGATCGCCCCGGGCCAGCAGCGCCTCGCAGAGGTGTGACCCGAGGAAACCGGCCCCACCTGTGACGACGACCCGGGGCACCCGGCTACCGCCCGATGCCCTGATGGGTGAAGCCCCGGCGCAGCAGGGCGCGCCGGTCGAGCAGGTTCCGCGCGTCGACGACCTGGAGGCCGGCCATCTGGTCCGCCACCTTGTCGAGGTCGACCCACTTGAACTCGTCCCATTCGGTCAGCACGGCGAGCACCACCGCACTGTCGACGGCGCCGTAGGCGTCGGCGCACACCTGCATGCCCGGTTCTTCGGGGAGCTCACCCTTCACCGTCGGGTCGTAGCCGCGGACGTGTGCACCCGCCGCCACCAGACGTCGGACGATCTCGACCGCCGGGGACTCTCGCCGATCGTCGGTGTTGGCCTTGAAGGTCAACCCCCACACCCCGATGACCACATCCTCGAGCGAGCCACCCGCGGCATCGCGGATCTTCGCGATGACCCGGTCGAACTGGGCGTCGTTGATCTCGAGCACGGCGTCGAGCAGTTCGAAGTCGTAGCCGGCCTCGTGGGCGAGGAACCGGAGCGCCCGGGTGTCCTTGGGGAAGCACGATCCCCCGAAGCCAGGGCCGGGCCTGAGGAACCGGTTCCCGATGCGGGTGTCGTATCCCATCCCGAGCATCACGTCGTCGGCGTCGGCGCCGACGGCCTCGCACAACGCCGCCACGGCGTTCACGAACGACAACTTCATGGCCAGGAACGCGTTGGAGGCGTACTTGATGGTCTCGGCGGACGCAGGATCGGTGACCATGAGCGGAGCGGGGACGCCGAGGTAGAGCGAGGCCACGCGGATGGCCGCTCCCTGGTCGTCGCTGCCGATCACGACCCGATCCGGGTTGAGGAAGTCGTGGACCGCCGACCCCTCTCGGAGGAACTCGGGGTTCGAGACCACGAACAGATCGGTGCGCGCCAACGCCTGCTCGACCCGGCGGGTGGATCCGACGGGCACCGTCGACTTGTTGACGACGACGGCGTCAGGAGGAAGGTGGGGAGCGATCTGGGTCGCCGCCGCCTCGAGGTAGCTCAGATCGGCCGAACCATCGACGCCCTGCGGCGTGGGAACGCAGAGGTAGGCGAACTGGGCGTCGCTGACGGCCGTCGGGGTGTCGGTGGTGAACGCGAGCCGGCCCGCACGGAGACCTTCGCTCACCAGCTCCTCGAGGCCGGCCTCGTAGATCGGGATCCGGCCCGCTCGCAGCGCGTCGATCCGGTCGGCATCGATGTCGACGCACACGACCCGGTGGCCGAGGCTGGCGAAGCACGCCCCGGTGGTCAGACCGACGTAGCCGGAGCCGATGACCGCAATGGTCTGTTCCATGTCGATGATCCTCCCCTCGTTGCGATCAGCCGCACGACGTGCCGGGTGGGGCCTCGGGTACGAACGTATAGGTCGTGGTCGTCGTGGTGCTCGCCTCGGGCCCGCCGGGCTCTGCCTCGGCCGGGTCCGCAGGAACGTCACCGGCAGCGGGTTCCTCCGCAGGAGGTGCTGCTCCCCGGAAGATCTCGAGGAGCGGCTCGGCCTCGGCTTCGTCCAGGAGCACGACACTCATCGGTCCGACGAGCGTGGCTCGTCCGGGCACCGTGTAGGTGTCGAGTCGGTCCGGGTCGAAGTCCCGGAACTGGGTGCCGAGATCGACGATGTCCTGGATCGTGTACTCGCTGTCCAACGTGACGTTCTGCTGCGCCACCCCGACCAGGTCGCGCAGGACGAACGGATTGCGCACACCCTTGGCCACCGCCTTCTTCAGCGCCGCCTGGATGAACAGCTGCTGACGCTTGATCCGCCCGAAGTCACCCGTGGGGTCGGGAATCCACTTGCCGTCGACCTTGATCTCGAAATGCCTGGACCGGGCGAAGGCCAACGCCTGCTCGGAGTTCAGGGTGACGCATCCGGGGTCGTACTGGAACAACCCGGTGTTCTCGTCGCGGGCTTCCCACGGGAAGTAGATGGGAACTCCGTCCACGGCATCGACGAGCGACCGGAACCCGGCGAAATCCACCGTTGCGTAGTGGTTGATCGGGATGTCGAAGTTGGTCCTGATCGTCTCGATGAGGCGTTCGGGGCCGCCCAGGGCGAGGGCGGCGTTGATCCGGTTCCTCCCTCCCCCGGCGAGCGGTACGTAGAGGTCGCGGGGGATCGAGAGGATCGAGGCCTGCTTGGTCGACGGATCGACGCGCAGGATCATGATCGTGTCGGTGTTGAGGGACTCGTCGCGCCCCCGTAGGACCGGATCGCCGGCATCGAGCCCGACGCCGTCGTCGATTCCCACCAGGAGCACGTTCTGGGGCTCGCCCCCGCTCACCGGTTCCGACAGTGAGCGACCCAGGTCGAGGCGGGGGAGCTCGCTGGCCTGGCTGTAGGCCCAGGTGAGCCCGCCTGCGGCGATGAGACAGACGACGACGAGGAGAGAGTTGAACGTGAGCAACAGCCGTTGCAGCCACGTGCGATGGGGGCGGCGCACCGTGCGAGATTACTCGGCGGCTCCGCCCACCACCGGCACCCCCGACCCCACGGGTGCCGCACCTCGGCGGGCTGCCTACGCTGCCACGGTGACCGATCGCCGCTCCCGGCCGACCGCTTCCCCCCGTGGCGGTGACATCGTGGTGATCGACGGCATGGTTGCGACCGGTCTGGTCGACGTGACCGACGACCTGACCGCGTTGGACGGTCGGGGATGGTGGACCGTCGTCGCCCCGTTCGACCGGGCGCCGATCCTCGCCCGATTCGCCGAGGTGCGCCCGCTGACGTCGCACGACCTGGCGAGGCCGCCATGGCTCGGGCCTGATCCGGCATCGTGGGACAGCTCCGTCGACGAGACCGGGTTCGCGGCGGCGGTCGGGGAGGTACGTGCCGCGATCGCACGCGGAGACGTGTACCAGGTCAATCTGACCCGACGGCTCAGCGCACCGATCCCCCACGGAGCCTCGATGCTCGCACTCGGCGGGGCGTTGGCCCGGCACCACCCGGCCCGATACGCCGCCGTCGTGGAGCTCCCGCGCCATGGCGTGAGACTCGCATCGGCCTCGCCGGAGCTCTACCTCGAGCGGACGGACGACAGGGTCCGCTCGTCCCCGATCAAGGGGACGGCTTCCACCGCCGCCGACCTCCTCGCCAAGGACGCCGCCGAGAACATCATGATCGTGGACCTCGTTCGCAACGATCTGGGCCGAGTGTGCCGTCCGGGCTCGATCGAGGTCCCCGCCCTCCTCACCACCGAGGCCCATCCGGGGCTCGTCCACCTGGTCAGCACCGTGGAGGGGCGACTGCGCCCCGACGTCGGCTGGCCCGAGCTCCTCGACGCCACCTTCCCCCCCGGATCGGTCACCGGTGCGCCCAAACTGGCCGCGCTCGAACACATCGCACGGCTCGAAGCGGGACCGCGCGACGTGTACTGCGGTGCCGTGGGGTGGGTCGACGCCGATCGCCGACGAGGTCGTCTGAACGTGGCCATCCGGACCTTCTTCGTGGACGACGGCCGGCTGTGCTTCGGCACTGGAGGTGGGATCACCTGGGACTCCACACCGGCGGGTGAATGGGCCGAGACCGAACTCAAGGCGCAGCGGCTGCTCGAGCTCGCATCCGCACCGGTGGGGGCCCGGACCTGATGACCGACCCGGTCTGGGTGGACGGGGTCCTGAGAGAGCGGTCCGAGGCGACGGTGGACCCCTTCGACCTCGGCTTCACCGCCGGTGACGGGCTTTTCGAGACGATCCGCGTGACCGGGGGCCGGCCCGTGTTCCTCGATCGGCATCTCGCCCGGCTGCGATCGTCGGCCGACCGGATCGGCCTGACGATGGAGCCCGATGATCCGGGTATCGCCGAGGCGGCCGCGGAGTTGCTCGAGGCGTGCCGGCTCACCGAGGCACGACTGCGCATCACCCTGACCGGGGGTGTGGGAACGGGCGGACCCCACCGGACGTCACCGCGAGGCACCCTCTTGATCACCGCGGTCCCCGCCGTCACACCACCGCCGCGGGCGCGGGTCGTGCTCGTTCCATGGGTCCGCAACGAACGCTCAGCCCTCGCCGGCGTGAAGTCGACGAGCTACGGCGAGAACGTGGTCATGCTCCGCCACGTCGCGGCGTTGGGTGCCGACGAAGCACTGTTGAGCGACGGCGCCGGCCGATTGTCCGAAGGCATCGCGGCCAACGTCTTCGTCGCCGTGGGAGGAGCGCTGCTCACGCCCTCCCGCGACGCCGGGTGCCTCCCGGGTGTGATCCGACAGGTGCTCCTCGACCGAGGTGTCGCCACCGAGGCCGACCTGCCGATGGCAGTGGTGCACGAGGCCGACGAGATCTTCCTCACGTCGAGCGTCCGGGGTGTGACGCCGGTGTCCCACGTCGACGATCGGGCCCTGCCCGTCCCCGAGGGCCCATCGACCACCGCGGCGATGAAGGAGCTGGCCCACGCCGTCGCCGACGATCTGGCCGGCTCCGTACGCGGAGTCCGACCGACTCGCCGCTGATCAGGGTGGTCCGCGGGGAGCGCCACGACGGGAGGAACCATCGGCTCTCGGCGTGCGCAGGGCCCGCGGACCCCTGAAACGCCGCCGAGGCCATCAGGCACGGTGGCGGAGGTGGACGATGTCACCGACGGTGACCTCGAGGACCTCACCCCCGTCGTCGGGAGCCACGACGAGGCGCCCGTCGCGGGAGATGTCCACCGCCCGCCCACGGACCTCCACACCGCCGGGTAGCTCGACCCGGACGTCGCGACCGATCGTCGCCGAGCGTTCACGAACGGCGGCGTCGAGCATCGCGCGTCCATCCGGTGCGCCGACCAGGGCGAGGCGCTCGTCGAGGTGTTCCAGCCAGGCCACGAGCAGGTCCTCCCGGTCGACCGGGTGCCCGACGACGTGGTTGAGCGAGATGGCCACGTCGGCCAGCTCGGTGGGCAGCACGCTCGGCCAGTCGACGTTCAGTCCCATCCCGAGGACGAGGGCTTCCACCCCGACTGCGCCCACGCGGGACTCCGCCAGGATCCCGCCCAGCTTGCGCCCGCGTAGCGGTCGCCGGCCACCACGACGAGATCGTTGGGCCACTTCAGCCCCGGTCGAAGGCCGGCGACGTCGTGGCAGGCGTCGACGGCGGCGACCCCCGCGGCGGACATCACGAGGAAGGCATCGTCCACCGTCACCGCTGGTCGCAGCAGCACGGAGACGAGCAACGACGACCCCGGCGGCGCCTCCCACGTCCGGTCGAGTCTTCCCCGCCCGGCGGTCTGGTGGTCGGCCACCAGGACGAGCCCCTCGCCGGCACCCTCGGCGGCGGCCGAGAGCAGGTCGGCGTTGGTGGAACCGGTCTCGTCGACCCAGCGCACTTCGGTGAACCGAGTGCCGACGAGCCTCGATGTGGCGGAGGACCCCTTCACATCTGCCACCATATGGCGTGCTCAACAAGGTCCTCATCGCCAACCGCGGCGAGATCGCCGTCCGCGTCATCCGTGCCTGCCAGGAACTGGGCATCGCCACGGTGGCCGTGTACTCCGACCTCGACCGTGACGCCCTCCACGTCCGCCTCGCCGACGAGGCCTACGCACTCGGAGGGCAGACCGCCGCCGAGAGCTACCTCAACACCGAGGCCATCCTCGACGTCATCGAGCGCTGCGGCGCCGACGCGGTGCACCCCGGCTACGGCTTCTTCTCCGAGAACACCGACTTCGCCCGGGCCATCACCGAGCGCGGCGTGACCTTCATCGGTCCGCCGCCCGAGGCCATCGAGGTGATGGGCGACAAGGTGTCGAGCCGCATCGCCGCCGCAGGCGGCCGGCGTGCCGGGCGTGCCCGGCACCACCGAGTTCCTGACCACGACGCCGCCGAGGTCGTGGCCTTCGGCGACGAGTACGGCTGGCCGGTGGCCATCAAGGCCGCCTACGGCGGCGGCGGGCGCGGCATGCGCGTCGTCAAGGACGCCGCCGAGGCCGAGGAGGCGCTCGCAGTCGGCCCAGAGCGAGGCCCTCAAGGGCTTCGGCCGCGACGAGTGCTACGTCGAGCGGTACCTCACCTGGCCCCGCCACATCGAGATGCAGATCATCGCCGACACCCACGGCAACTGCGTCTGGGTCGGCGAACGCGACTGCTCGGCCCAGCGTCGCCACCAGAAGCTCGTCGAGGAGAGCCCCGCCCCGGCCTTCCCCGCCGAGGTGCGCCAGGCCATGGGCGACGCCGCCGTCAAGGTCGCCAAGGCCTGCGGCTACGTCAACGCCGGCACCGTCGAGTTCCTCTACCAGGACGGCGAGTTCTTCTTCCTCGAGATGAACACCCGTCTCCAGGTCGAGCACCCCGTCACCGAGATGGTCACCGGCATCGACCTGGTCGCGGAGCAGCTGCGGGTCGCCGCCGGCGAGCCGCTCTCCTTCAGCCAGGACGACATCGAGCTCCGGGCCACGCCATCGAGATGCCGGATCAACGCCGAGGACCCGGCCGGTGGCGCGTTCCTGCCCTCCCCGGGCCCCATCGCCACGCTGCGTCCCTCCGGCCGGCTTCGGGACCCGCTGGGACGGCGGCTACGAGTCGGGCGACGAGATCAGCCAGTACTACGACAACCTCGTCGGCAAGCTCATCTGCTGGGGCGAGGACCGCGACACCGCCATCGCCCGCACCCTCCGGGCCCTGCGCGAGTTCCGCATCGAGGGCATCGCCACCACCATCCCGGCCGACATCGCCATCCTCGAGCACCCCGACTTCGCCGCCGCCGAGCACTCCACGAAGTGGGTGGAGGACGTCCTCGACCTCAGCGCGCGTCGACTCCACCCCGGTGCGCCACCGACGCCGCGAGACGCCGAGGCCAAGGTGCGGCGAGACGTCGACGTCGAGGTCGACGGCAGGCGCTTCGCCGTGAAGATGTGGGTCCCCGAGAGCCAGGCCGGTGCGGCCGTGGCCGCCGGTGCCGCCGGGGCGCGGCGCCCGCCGTCCCGACGAGGCGGCAGCGGTGGCGGCGTGGGTGCGGGCGGCGGCTCCGGCGCGGTCTCCGTTCCCATGCAGGGAACCATCGTGAAGGTGCTCGTCGAGGTCGGCCAGGAGGTCGAGGCCGGCGCCACGGTTTGCGTCCTCGAGGCCATGAAGATGGAGAACAACATCACCGCCGACAGAGCGGGCACGATCAAGGAGCTCAAGGTGGCCGCCGGCGACTCGGTCGGCTCCGGCGACGTCGTCGTGGTCATCGAGTAGCGGGGCGACCCCTCTCGGGGTGGAGCGGGAGCTCGAGCGCGTGGCGATGACCACCGTGCCGGCCGCCTGATCCGGGATGCCCCGGTGCAAGGCCCCGCCCGCGCCGGTCGCCCACAACCCGAGCACGAACGCCGCGGCGAACGGCGACGGGGAGGGCCAGCGGCGCCCACGGCACGAGGGCCCGCAGGAGCGCCTGGCTCGGCTCGGGCCGCTTCCCGTCCGTGTAGCGGGCGACACCGGAGTCCGAACATCCACTTGCCGACGGTCCGACCCCATGTGGCGAGAAGGGCGAACTCGTAGACGACGCCCACGCCCAGCACCAGCCACGGGAGCCAGACGGTAGCGTCGATCTCGACCTGCTCGCTCGAGGCCGTGACCGAGAGCGCGGCGACGATGAGCGCCGGTGTCGCGACAATGGCCAGATCCACACCTCGCGCCCCGAAACGGGGACCGGGGGCGGCGAGGCTGTTGGGTCCGGTGGAGGGGAAGTCCTTCGCCTCGGGCACCTTCCGCGGCCGATCGGTGGCCGCGGACTTCACGGGTTCGGACGACTGGTCGTGGGTGTCGGGGGGCATCGGCGGGATCGTCTCACTCGGCGGCGTCGGAGAGGGCCTCGGCGAGCGTGGGGTGCACGAGCAGGCTCTCGTACGATGTCGTGCACCGCGCAGGCCGGCGGTGACGGCCAGCGCGATGACGGAGATGAGCTCGGCGGCGTGGCGGCCGACGATCGACCCTCCGAGGACCACGCCGGTGGCCGGGTCGGAGATGATCTTCACGAACCCGCGCGAGTCGTTCGTCGATCAGGGCCTTGGCGTTGGCCGAGAACGGCACCTTCGTCACCCGGATCTTGCGTCCCTCGGCGAACGCATCGGCCTCGGCCAGGCCGACGTCGGCGATCTCGGGCACGGTGAAGATGGCCGACGCCGCCTTGTCGTAGTCGAGGTGGCGGTGGGCGCCCGACGTGGACGCCCATGGCGTGCTCGGCGATCTTGCGCCCCTGCATCGAGGCCACCGAGGACAGCGGCAGCTTCCCCGAGAGGTCGCCGGCGGCGTAGATGCCCGGGGTACGACGACAAGCAGTTGTGGTCGACGACGACGTAGCCGTCGTCGCGTGCTCGACTCCGGCGGCGTCGAGGCCGAGGCTCTCGGAGTTGGGGATGGAGCCGATGGCCAGCAGGGCATGGCTGCCCTTCGCCTGGCGGCCGTCGTCGCAGACGACCGTGACCCCGTCGTCGACGACGCTCGATGCCGTGGCCCGGGCGCCCTTGTAGAGGCGCACGCCACGGCTCGAGGAAGTCGTCCTCGAGAGCCGCGGCCACCTCGGGGTCCTTCGGCGGGCAGGACCTGTTGACGGCTCACGATCAGGGTGACCTCGACAGCCGAAGGAGGCGAACATGTGGACGAACTCGACGCCGGTGACGCCGGAGCCGATGACCACCAGGTGCTCGGGCAGCTCGGGCGGCGGATAGGCGTCGCGGGTGGTGAGGATGCGTCGGCCGTCGGGGACGGCCCAGCGCGGGATCCGCGGCCGGCTGCCGGTGGACGAGCACGACGACGTCGGCATCGATCTCGACGGGACCGTCGACCGTGTCGGCCACGACGGCGCCGCGGACCGACGAGGCGGCCGGTGCCCTGTGAGCAGCCGCACGCCCTGGCTCTCGAGGAGGTCGATCGTGGACCGCTCGAGACGGTTCTCGATGGCGCGGATCCGCTCGGCCAGCGACGTCGAAGTCGAGCGGCGCACCGACGTCCTGCAGGCCCATGCCCTCGGCCTTCCCCATCCGGGCGAGGGTCCCGCCGGTGGCGATCATGGCCTTCGAGGGGATGCAGTCCCAGCAGATGGGCGGCGCCGCCGATCACGTCACGTTCGATCATCGTCACCTCGGCCCCGAGCCGGGCGGCATGGGTGGCGGCGGTGTTGCCCGCCGGTCCCCCGCCGATGATCACGAAGCGCTTGGGCATGGGCGAGAGGCTAGTGGCGCGCTCCCCCGCCCCGGACGGTCCGGCGGGCGCTCAGGTGACGGGACGGACCAGAGGACGCAGCCGGTGGTCGGCCGTGAAGAGGCGGCGGGTCAGACCGAGCCCGATCACGGCGACGCTGGTGGCCACCGAACCGAGGATCAGGTACATGATCGCCAACTGGACGAGCACCGCGTCGCCGGCATCCACCCCGGCGAGGATGAGACCGGTCATCGCCCCCGGCAGGAAGACCAGGCCCACGGACTTGGTGGATTCGATCTGAGGGATCAGCGCCGTCCGCAGGGCCGTGCGAACGTACGGTCGCGACGCCACCGGCCAGGACTGACCGAGGGCCAGGCGAGCCTCCACCTCGTCGCGTCGGTCGGAGAGCTCGCCGACCACACGGCGGGCGACGAGCACACAGGCCGTCATCGAGTTGCCGATCATCATCCCGGCCATCGGGATGATGGTGCGACCCTCGACCGGGAAGATCCCGAAGCCGAAGATCACGCTGAGGCTGACGGTGACGACCACTGCCATGGCGAGGAGGGCGAGGCCCAGGATCCCCGGCACCTCCGGCGCACGACGGCGGACGGTGATGCCGGCAAAGGCCACCATCGCCACCACCCAGACCCACGACCAGGCGAGCGATGCGTCCGGGTCGAGGACCAGCGCGAGCGCCGCCCCCACCGCCAGCAACTGCACGGCCGCCCGTACCGTGGCCCAGATGATGGTTCGGGACAGCTGCAGGTGCTGCCACGCGGAGATGGCGATGGCGACGCCGACGAGGACGAGCGATGCCGCCAGTCCTGCGTAGCCGATGGCTGTCGTGCTCATGGGCCCTCCGGGGACGGGGGTGGATCGACGTCGCCGTCGAGGTCGCTCAGGAATCGCTGACGCTCGACGTCGTCGGCACGATGCCCATCGACCAACACGACGGTCTCGTCGGCGATCCGATCGGCCTGGCGCAGGTCATGGGTCACCCAGACCACGGTGAGCCCGTCGTCGACCAGGTCACGGGCGAGCACCTCGACGGCGCGTCGAGAGGCGGGGTCGAGCGAGGAGGTGACCTCGTCCATCAAGATCACCTCCGGTCGGGTGAGGAGGGTGCGGGCGAGGCACATGCGCTGCGCTTCCCCGCCGGAGAGGTCGTCGGCCCTGCGGTCGAGCAACCCGGGGTCGAGTCCGACGCGATCGAGCACGGCCGAGAGCTGGGCCGGGTCGGCGCAGGGAGCGGCCACGAGCAGGTTGTCGCGGACCGTCCCGGCGAAGGGTGTGGGCCGCTGGAAGACCATGCCCACGCGTCGCCGCAACGCGAGGGCGTCGAGGGAGGCCACGTCGACCCCGTCGAGGAGGACACGACCGGCGGAGGGGACCTCGAGCCGGTTGGCCAGCCGGAGCAGGGTCGACTTCCCGGAGCCCGATGCACCCGCCAACGCGGTGAGCCGGCCATTCGCCACCGCGAGATCGATGCCGTGCAGCAACTCGGTCCCGTCGGGCGCCGTCACCCGCACGCCCTCGTAGGCGAGGCCGGCCGTCATGCCCACATCCGCCACCCCGAGACCGGCGATCGCTCCGGGGACCGGCGCAGAGGGACGAGGGCCATGCGCTCAGCATGACACCGCGCGCGGCCGTGCTTAGGCTGCACCGACGTGAGCACCAGTGACCGCACCCCCGTGACCCCGCCCTCCGCCGACGACTGGTCGGCGGCGGCCCGCAAGGACCTGAAGGGAGCCGACCCGACCACCCTCGTCACCACCACCCCCGAGGGCATCGACGTCAAACCCCTCTACACCCAACACGACACCGAGGACCTCGACACCGACACCCTGCCGGGCTTCGCCCCGTTCACACGAGGTGTGCGGGCCACGATGTACACGGGCCGCCCGTGGACGGTGCGTCAGTACGCCGGGTTCTCCACCGCCGAGGAGTCGAACGCCTTCTACCGGCGCAACCTCGCCGCCGGGCAGAAGGGCCTCTCCGTGGCCTTCGACCTGGCCACCCACCGCGGCTACGACTCCGACCATCCCCGCGTCGTCGGCGACGTCGGCAAGGCCGGTGTGGCCATCGACTCGGTCGAGGACATGAAGGTGCTGTTCGACGAGATCCCGCTCGACCAGATGAGCGTGTCGATGACGATGAACGGTGCGGTGATCCCGGTGCTGGCCATGTTCGTCGTGGCGGGCGAGGAGCAGGGGGTCGACCGATCGGTGCTCGCGGGCACGATCCAGAACGACATCCTCAAGGAGTTCATGGTCCGCAACACCTACATCTACCCGCCCGAACCGAGCATGCGGATCGTGGCCGACATCATCGAGTTCACGGCCACCGAGATGCCCAAGTTCAACTCGATCTCGATCTCCGGCTACCACATGCAGGAGGCCGGAGCCACGGCGGTGCAGGAGCTGGCGTTCACCATCGCCGACGGCAAGGAGTACGTCCGGGCGGCGCTGGCCAAGGGACTCGACGTCGACGCCTTCGCCGGGCGGCTCTCGTTCTTCTTCGCCATCGGCATGGACTTCTTCATGGAGGTCGCCAAGCTGCGCGCCGCCCGGGTGCTGTGGCACCGGGTGATGTCGGAGTTCGAGCCGAAGAAGCCGCAGTCGCTGATGTTGCGCACGCACTGCCAGACCTCAGGGGTGTCGCTGACCGAGCAGGACCCCTACAACAACGTCGTGCGCACGACGATCGAGGCCATGGCCGCCGTCCTGGGCGGCACGCAGAGCCTGCACACGAACGCCTTCGACGAAGCTCTCGGCCTCCCCACCGACTTCTCGGCGCGCGATCGCCCGCAACACCCAGCTCATCATCGCCGACGAGACCGGCGTGACCCGCACGGTCGATCCACTCGGGGGCAGCTACTACGTCGAGGCCCTCACCGAGGAGCTCGTCGACGCCGCATGGTCACTGATCGGCGAGGTGGAAGAGCTCGGCGGCATGACGAAGGCCGTCGAATCCGGCATGCCCAAGCTGCGCATCGAGGAGTCCGCCGCCCGCACCCAGGCGCGGATCGACCGCGGCGAGGACGTCGTCGTGGGTGTCAACAGGTATGTTCCCGAGCACGTCGAGACGGTGGACGTGCTCGACATCGACAACACTGCCGTCCGCGAGGGTCAGATCGCCAAGCTCCAGCGGATCCGCGCCGGACGTGACGCTGTCGCGTGTCGAGCGGCTCTCGACGCACTGACCGAAGGGGCCCGCAGCGGGGGCAACACGCTGGCCCTGGCCATCGAAGCAGCCCGCGCCCGGGCCACGCTCGGTGAGATCTCCGACGCGATGGAGGCGGTGTTCGGCCGCCACAAGGCCGAGGTCCGTACCATTGCCGGGGTGTACGGCCACGCCTACGAGGGCGACGACGACTTCGCCGAGCTCCAACACGAGATCGAGGCCTTCGCCGCGGCCGAGGGCCGTCGTCCCCGCATGCTCGTCGCCAAGATGGGCCAGGACGGACACGACCGGGGGGCCAAGGTGATCGCCACCGCCTTCGCCGACCTCGGCTTCGACGTCGACATGGGACCGCTGTTCCAGACCCCGACGGAGGCGGCGCGCGACGCCGTCGAACAGGACGTGCACGTCGTGGGCATCTCCAGCCAGGCCGCCGGCCACAAGACCCTGGTACCGCAGTTGATCGAGGAGCTGCGCGCGGCAGGGGCCGCCGACACCCTCGTCGTCTGTGGCGGGGTGATCCCGCCCCAGGACTACGAGATGCTCACCGACGCCGGCGTGGCCGCCATCTTCGGACCCGGGACCAACATCCCGACGGCGGCGCGCAAGGTGCTGGCCCTCCTCGGTGAGCGACGCTCTGCGGCCTGAGTCCCGGGCCGGGCGGCCCTCGTGAGCAGCCCTCCGGATGCGGCCTCGACGCTGATCGACGGGATCCGGGCCGGTGACCGGCGCGCCCTGGCTCGCGCCATCACCTTGGCGGAGTCCACCCGCGGCGATCACCGCGAGATCGCCGATGCCGTTCTCGAAGCACTGCTGCCCGCCACCGGACGAGCCGTGCGCCTCGGGATCTCCGGTCCACCGGGCGTGGGGAAGTCGACGTTCATCGAAGCCCTCGGCACCCACCTCATCGAGAGGCCCGTCAGGTGGCGGTGCTGGCCGTCGACCCGTCGAGCCGACGTACCGGAGGCTCGATCCTCGGTGACAAGACCCGCATGGAGGAGCTCTCCCGACGGCCCGAGGCGTTCATCCGGCCCTCACCGGGGAGAGGGCAGCTCGGCGGTGTGGCCCGCCGGACCCGGGAGGCCATGCTCCTGTGCGAGGCCTTCGGCTTCGACGTGGTGATCGTCGAGACCATCGGGGTCGGACAGTCCGAGGTCGCCGTGGCCGACATGGTCGACCTCTTCGTGCTCCTGGTCGCTCCGGGCGGCGGCGACGAGCTCCAGGGCATCAAGCGGGGGATCATGGAGCTGGCCGACCTGGTCGTGGTCAACAAGGCCGACGGGGATCTCGCCCCGGCGGCGGGGCGCACCCGTGCGGACTACGCCGCCGCCGTCCACCTCCTACGACCCAAGTGGCACGGTTGGGCCACCGAGGTCCTGGCCTGCTCCGGGCTGAGCGGACAGGGCATCGGCGAGGTCTGGGAGGCCGTCGAGCGATTCGTGACGCAGCTCGGTCGATCCGGGGAGCTCGACGAGGCACGGGCGCAGCAGGCCACGGCGTGGCTGTGGAGCGAGATCGGGGACACGCTGATGGATCGGTTTCGCAGCGACAGGGCGGTGTCCGCCGCGCTACCGGCGATCGAAGCCGACGTCGCCTCGGGGCGGCTCACCCCGACGGTCGCCGCTCGCCGACTCCTCGACGCCTTCGGACACGGCTGACCGCCGTCGACGGCCCGAAGGACTCAGCCGAGGAGCCGACGCACCCAGGCGGCGAAGCGACGACTGGGTCGCCGGGCGTGTTCGCGGCGGAGCTGCTCGAGCTCGGGGCGGAGCGCATCGAGCTCCGCCCCCAGGTGACGAAGGTGGTGCGCGAACTGCTCCTTCGCCTCCTCGTCCGCCGCGCGGCGCTCGCGCAGCCAGAGGACCTCGGCCTCGGCTGCCGTCAGTCGGTCCCGATTCGACACCAGACGGCGTGCCGAACCCGCCGGCAGGACCATGGGGCGGTGGTCGAGGTGCTCGACGACCGCGGCTGCCACGTCGACGCCGTCGGCGGCTCCGGGGCGGACGACGGCGATGACCGGTGGGCCGTCGAACGCGTGAGCGCCGCACAGCTGAGCGGCGAGGGCCAGCCAGACCACGAGATCCTCACGAGTGCCGGCGGGTGCCGGTACGACACCGGCCGAGCGGACGAGCTCGACGGGCACGGCGAACGCACCAGCCACGAACGGCATCGAGGGTGCGACATGGAGCAGGTCGAGAGGGTCGATCAGATCAGGGGGACCGTCGCCGACCACTTCGTCCCATCGACGCGACTCGGAGGGGGTGTCGAGGAGCCGGACCGGGACCCGGATCACCCTCCCCGGGGCGGCGAGGGTCGCATCCGTGATGGCGGCGCTCCACTCCGGGCCGATCCGGCAGGCGGCGTCGAGCACGACGACGTGTCGAGCCTCGATGGCCGGCAGCGTCGTCGTCAGCTCACCGACGCTGCCGATCGAGACCACGTCGCCGACCGTCGCGGTCTGGGCCTCCAGGTCGGTCCGCAGCGACGAGGCGACGACCCCCGGGGGCTCCACCACGATCACCGCCAGAGGAGGCAGCTCCTCGTCACGCACGACGGCGTAGGGGGCGGGAGCGGGCGGGTCGGGGCTCGGGAGGAGCCGCCGGACGAACTGGTAGGTGGTGGCGCCGGGGGCGGCGTCGTCACGGACCGACCGGAGCAGATCGCGCAGGGGTGCGCCCGGCCGAAGGGCAGGCGCGTCGACCGGCCAGCACTGATCGGACACCTCCGCCGCCGTGTCGTCGGCGGCGTCGACGGTCCAGCCGCCCTCGCGCAGGACGCGGGCGAGCTCCCCCTCGGAGAAGAACCGGAGGTGGGTGTCGTCGAGCAGACCGCCGTCGTCGACGTCCCAACGACCCATCAACAACTTCGCCCCGACGTCGAAGTGGGTGACGTTCGGGACGCTGACGACGAGAGGGGCGGTCATGGGCGGCGAGGACTCGACGAGGCGACGCAGGGCCCGCAGCACGACAGCGGGTTCGGGGAGGTGCTCGAGCACGTCGAGGGCGAGGACGGCGGCGAGGGGCCGGCCGGCCAGAACCGAGGTCAGCACCTCGACCACGTCGTTCTCCCGGCCCAGCAGACCCACCTGGTGGGTCTCGAATCCACGCTCCGCGACGACGGCGAGGGCATCGGCATCGATGTCGGTGGCGACGTACTCGAATCCGAGCTCCTGCAGAGCCTCTCCCACCGCGCCGGGACCCGCACCCAGATCGAGGATCACCCCGGGCTCGCGCCCCGCGGTGCGCACGAGGGCCACGGCTCGGCCGGTGGACGCCTGCTCGTCGTAGGCGAGGGGGTAGCGGTTCACGACGTCACCGATCCGGGCCTGGCCCCGGCACCGTGCGGATCGGCGAGGATGTCGTAGACCCCGGTGAAGGCGGCGTTCCAGTCCGAGAAGCGGTCAGCGATGGTGGCCTCCGCTCCGGCGCCCAGGCGTTCGCGCAGCTCCGGGTCGACGACGAGACGGCTGATCGCCTCGGAGAGACCGTCGACCGTGCGCCGGCATCGCAACGCGTTCCCCTCGTGTTCGAGGATCCAGTTGCCCGCCGGGTTGTCGAAGGCCACCACCGGCACCCCGCACGCCATCAGTTCGAGGGGCAGGTACGACGGATGGGCCGAGACGGTGAGGGCCACCCCGACATCGCAGCGGCGGTAGAGCTCACCGGTGTCGCGATAATCGAGCAGCCCGAGATGCTCGATGCCCCGCCCGAGATCGTCCGGGCGGGCCCAGGACCCGGCCGTGACGATCCGCACGCCGTCACCGAGACGCTCCTTCATCTCGCCGAGCGCCAGTGAGGCGAGCTCCCAGCAGTTCCGCCAATGCCCCGGTCGGGCGTAGACGAACACCGTGGCCGGTCCGTCGTGATGCAGCGGCCGGCGCTCGCGTGCATGGAAGACGGAACCGTCGACGGCGGGCATGAACGCCCCACCGACGCCCTCGTAGTCCCGCTCGTAGATGTCGAGCAGCCGCTCGGTGTTGCACAGGCCGTAGAGGCCGAGCCGGTACCCCTCCTCGGCCAGGGCGTAGTTGGTGCCGGCGGGGTAGAACTGCGGCTCGAAATCCTGGATCAGGTAGAACTTGCGCCTCGTGTTGGGGAAGCGAGCGACGCTGTACGCGGTCACCCACAGCGTGGCGATCGACACGTCGGCATAGGGGACGGAGGCCAGCCCCGGGTCGGTCGGTCCCCCGATGAAGGTCATGGGGACGTCGGCGAGGGACGGGAACGCCGCCGCCAGCGCAGAGCGGAAGAACACCTCGTTGGGGTCGGCCATCATCACGAAGCGGTGCGAGATGCCGTGCTGCAGGTGGAGGTGTTCGGCGAGTCGCAGCGCGGTGTTGATGCCGCCGTAGAAGGGACTGTCGATGTCCGGGAAGAACCAGTTCATGGTCGTGACGTCGGCCCAGCCGGAGGTCGCGGCATGGAGCGCGTCGACGGCCTCGACGACCGCGTCGTCGGCTCGGCAGATGTCGGACAACCACAGCGACTCAGCTTCGTCGGCCTTCTGTCGGAACACCGTGAAGTTCCGCCCCAGCACCGCCCCGACCTCGGCCATGGGACCCTCGTCGCGAGGCTCGCGGAACGTGGGGACCCCTGTGCGGGTCGACAGGCTCGGCGAGAAGTAGGGATCACCGCCGCGGAGGTACTTCTGGTAGCGCCAGTAGCTGGCGTGGAAGTCCCCCATCGGCACGGTGCGACCTCGGGTCGCCGATTCGAGGTGGCGCACCTCGGTGACGGGCGAGCAGACGTTGCGCCGCCCGGCGAAGAGCGTGTCGAAGCCCAGCACGACATCGCTGCCGCAGAGGACGAACCTCTCGTCGAACCCTCCGGCCTCCTCGAACAGATCACGGCGCACGCGCCACACAGGCTGCGGTCACCGACAACGTGTTGCGATACCAGTCGGTGGAACCGAGGATCGTGTCGGAATGCGGCTCCATGCCGAGGAAGAGATGGTCGGCGAAGCCGTTCACGCCGACGACCACACCGCCGTGTTGGATCCGCCCATCAGGGTCGATCAGCTGCAGGCCGACGAGGCCGATGCCGGGCTGGGTGGCCCAGCCCACCAGTTCCCGCAACCAGCCCGGGTCGACCAGTTCGGTGTCGTCGTTGAGGAAGACGAGCACCTCCCCGCCCGCCCCCGCTGCCGCCACGTTGTTGACGCGCGAGTAGTTGAAGTCCTCCTCCCACCACGTGACCTCGAGATCGAGTCCGTGATCGTTGGCCGCGTACCAGGCCTCGTGCTCGGGAGTGCGCCCGCCGTTGTCGATGATCCGCACGTCGAACCTGGGATAATCGGTGGCGGCCAACGACGGGAGGCAGGTCGAGAGCATCTCCTGGTTGTGGCGGGTCGGGATGATCACGGTGACCGGGGGCGGGTCGGGCAGGGACCAGTGCACCCGGACCCCCGCAGGACCCTCGGTGAGCTCGGCCTCCTGTCCCGCGCGCCGGAGGTGGTCGGCGACCACGGCCCGGCTGCGGACGGGATCCACCGCCGGCCTTCGGGCCAGATGGGCGAGCACACGCGGGATGCGCACCACTCGCTCGGCATCGAGGTCGGCCCGCAACAGGAGGTCCCACCACATGGCGTCGGCGAGGGTGGGGTCGAGTCCCGCCCGCTGGACGACCCTGCGCCGCAGGGCGAAGGACCGACCCAGGTAGTTGGTGCCGAGCAGGGTGTCGGGCGACCAGGACGGCCGGAACAGTGGCCGACCGGGGCTGCCGTGGTCGTCGAAGACGTCGTCGTCCCAGTGCACGACGTCCGCGATCGGATCGTCCCAGCAGTGACTCACGACCTGGTGGACGAGATCGGGCTCGACGACGTCACCGCACTCCAGGACGACCGCGACCGACGAGGGATCACCGGCGACGAGAAGCTCGCCGAGCCGAGCGGTGATCCCGCCCACCGCGTGGGTGCTCGTGACCCGCTCGTCCGTGCTGCGCCAGCCCTCGGGGGCGTCGATCACCGTGGCGCGCCAGCGGGGGCACGTCTGCCCGACGAGGGCGTCGAGCGTGACGTCGAGATCCTTCGCACCCGCACCGCCGGGGCACACGATGACCTCGAGATCCACGGGTCGGGTCTCGACGTTGTGCAGCAGGATCTGATCGGTGAGCTCGTCGGCGCTCACCCGAGAGCGAGCCAACCAGTCGGCATAGAACGGATCGGAGGGCGCGGGCTGCGAGGCCAACGCCCACAACGAGCGCAACCTCGGCAGATAGCCGACGCCGTCGCGGGCCATCTGGCGCCCGAGCCGCAGCCCCGCCCGCAGCGACGAGTCCGGCGGCACGACACGACGAACCCGGGTCGACAACGAGGCTCGCAGCTCCGACGATTCGTCGCGGGTCATGACGCCTCCTCCGCCAGGCCGGCGTTCCAGTGACCCGAGAGATCGACCACACCGGCCACGAACTCGTCGCCGTTGCGAACCCGCAGCGTCACGAGATCCTCGCGCTTGTCGAACGCCGTCGTGGCGTGTGCGTCATGGATCGCGAACGAGAAGCGGTACTCGCCCTCACCGAGCGGGAATCGCTCGATGACGTAATCGACGTGGCCCGGACCCACAGCCAACGTCCCCGGGGCCGAAGTGCGCATCCCCGGGTTCGCCACGTAGACGCCGTCCTCGTTGAGGACGGAGAAGGAGAACAACGGATGCTCGACCGGAGCCCGGCACGTGAAGTGCGTACGGACGGTGAGCGGCTGCAAGGGGGTCACGAGGGTCACGGGCCCGCCACCGGCGTCGAGCAGCTCGGCCCTCTCGATCAGGACGGGCCGTTCGGAGGGACTGGTGGGCGGTCGATGCTTGGCCGCCTCGGCGGCTTCTCCCGCGATGCGCACCCTCTCGTCCTCGGCGAAGCGATCGGCCTCGGCTTCGTTGACCTGCTCGAGGTACTGCTGCACCACTTCGGCACCAGTTCCCATGGCCATCAGGTTGCCGTGATCCAGCCAGACGGCCTGGTCGCACATGGCCTGCACGAGCGGAAGGCTGTGGGTGACCATCACGATGGTCACCCCGTCGTTGCGGAGCTTGTAGAGATGGTCGAAGCAGCGCCGCTGGAACTCCTCGTCGCCGACAGCGATGACCTCGTCGATGATGAGGATCCGGGGATTGACGTGCACGGCCACCGAGAACCCGAGCCGCACGAACATGCCGCTCGAGTAGTGCTTCACCGGCGAATCGACGAAGCCCTCGAGCCCCGAGAAGTCGACGATGTCGTCGAAGATGGCGTCGACCTCGCGACGGTGCAGGCCGAGGATGGCAGCATTGAGGTAGATGTTCTCGCGACCGCTCAGCTCCGGATGGAAGCCGGCCCCGAGCTCCAGCAACGCGGAGATGCGCCCGTCCGTGCGGATCTCCCCGGAGGTGGGCTTGAGGATGCCCGCCATCATCTTCAACAACGTCGACTTCCCCGAGCCGTTGTGGCCGACGAGGCCGTACATCGACCCGTGCGGAACCTCGAGGGAGACGCCCTTCACGGCCCAGAACTCCTCGTAGCGCTTCCCGCGCCGCTTGGTGAAGGCCTCCTTCACCGAACCGGCGCGCTCCTTGTAGAGCCGGAAGTGCTTGGCCACGTTGTCGACGGCGATCGCGGGGGTGTCGGCCATCAGAGCTCCTCGATCACGTTACGGGCCTTGCGGGTGAACAGGGCCGAGCCGACCACGAACGTCACCAGGGAGACGCCGATCACCGCGAGGAACGACAGTGCGCTGGGCCAGACCAGGAGGTAGAAGGCGTCGCGGGACCAGGCCACGAACTGGGTGAGCGGATTCAGCTCGTAGAGGCGGAACGCCCAGCTCGGGATCGCGGCCTCGACCTGCGAGACCGGGTACACGATCGGCGTGGCGTAGAAGAGCATGTTCATGACGATGCCGACGAGGTAGCCCACGTCACGCAGGTAGACGTTGTAGACGGAGGCCACGAGACCGATCCCGAGGCCGAACAGGCCGACCATGACGAGCAGCAGGGGGAAGAGCAGGTAGGTCACACCGACGTTGCCGACCACCACCATGATGCCGATGAGGATGCCGCCCTCGATGAGCGCTTGGAGCATGACGGTGAACATGTTGGCGATCGCCGGGCACGCCGGCGGGAAGTAGACCTTGTTGAGAAGCGCCCCGGCGCTCTGCAACGCCGCCATCGAGCCGTTCACGGTGCCGCTGAAGAAGTTCCACACCACGAGGCCGCAGAACAGGTAGAGGGCGAAGCTGTCGGTGCTGCCGTTGCCGGCCACGGGCGCCTTGGCATCGAAGATCACCCCGAAGACGAAGCTGAAGATGAGCAACGTCGATGCGGGGTTGAGCAGTGACCACGCCCACCCGAGGACGCTCTTCTTGTACCGGGACCGCAGTTCTCGCTGGGCCAGGTTGTAGATGAGGTTCCGGTAGGTCCAGATCTCGGTGACGGCGGTCACTGCGTCCCTTCGTCGAGCAGCGGTCGAGGGTACCAGTGGGGTCACGGCGCTCCCGCGACCCCTCGAAGGCGGGTGACGGCCCTGGAGAGGGCGGTCGAGGAGTCGTCGCCGACGCGCCGATCGGCGGCCTGACGAGGTTCGGCGCAGGCACGGAGGAGCGGTTCGGCGACGCGGGGCCAGGCGTGGCGGGCCGCCACGACGGCGGCCCGCTCGGCCCGTGCCCGCTGCTCCTCAGGTGATGCACCTGCCATGTCGTCGAGGGCCCTCGCGACCCCGTCGACATCGCCAGGGACGACGACCCGGCCGAGGTCGTCAGCCCTCACGACGGTGCTCCAGTGATCGCCGTCGCTGCAGACGACGGGAAGGCGGGCCCACAGGTAGTCGAGGATCCGGGTCCGGAAGGCGAACTCGGTCTCCACGTGTCGGTGGTGGAGGCTGACACCCATCGCCGCGTCGCCGAGCCACTCGATCCGCTGGTCGTACGGAACCCACTGCTCGTGGAAGACGACCCGGCGGCCGAGCAGACCGAGGTCGCGGGCCCGAGCGCGGGCGTCGTCGACGAGGGCCATGCGACCGACGGCAGGGGTCGGGTGCGGCCCGGCCAGGAAGACCGCGACGAGGTCGTCGGCGTCGGTACGAGCCATCGCTTCGACGAGTGCGAGCGGGTCCAACCAGTCGTAGAGTCCCCCGCCCCACAGCGCGACCCGCTTCCCGGGACCGACGAGACCCTCCGGGCCGGTCAAGGGTCGGGACGACGACGAGGGCGGTTCACCGGGAGGAGTGCCGAACGGCACGACGGCCACCAGTCGGGTCAGGGCAGGATCCTCGGCGACCGTACGGGGACCGAGGCGCCCCAGGGCGGCGAGCATCCCGACGATCAGATGGCGTTGACGCTCGCTGGCCACCAACACCACGTCGGCGTGTCGCAGCGGCTCGACGAGGTGGCGCTGTGCGGCCGCCGTCCAGTCCCGTTGGGCGTTGACCGGCTCACCCCGGCGACGTTCGAGCGTCTCGAGGAGACCCGGGTCGTAGGCATCCACGATCAGCATCACGTCGCACGAGCCGAGCCACGGGTGATCGGCGACCAGGGCGGAGAAGGCGACCACGACGTCGGCCCGATCGACCAGGGCCCGCAACGACGCGACGGACGAGGCCGCTTCCAAGCCCACCGATCCGAGGTTCGACACCGGGGCGACGGCGGGAGCGGCCAGCACGACCGGGTGACCACCTGCGGCCAGCACCCTGCTCAACTCGACCGCCCGTATGGCCGGACCGGCCATCGTGGGGCCGACCGGGTCACCTGTCAGGACCAGGACACGAGGGAGCATGGACGTCGAGGCGGCCGAGCGGTCAGATCTCGATGGGCTCGTGCTCGATCGCCTCGACCAGCGATTCCACACCCATGCCGTCGGCGCGTCCGATCCGGGCCCATGTGGCCGCCAGCATCAGTCCAGCCGCCACCAGGGCGCCGACGAGGAACCCGATCTCCACCCGCAGTTCGAGATCGGCGATCCCGGCGATCACAGCGGTGCACACGAGCAGACCCGCCGCCCAGGATCCGGCCATGAGACGATGGCCTCCCAGCGCCATGAGCGCCTGGGCGAGGGTGAGGGCGACGATGAAGGCCCCACTGCCTGCGGCGAGCAGCGCCAGTCCTCCTGCGCTGAGGCTGAAGTCCTTGAAGAGGATCTTGCCGACCCAGGGGCCGAGCAGGAGCGCGCCGAGGGTGCCGGCCACGGCGATGACGACGACGACGGCGAGGAGCTTGTTCAACCCTTCGCGGAACTCGTCGTGGCGACCGGAACCCGCCAAGCCGGCCAACTTGGGCAGCAGTGTCCCTTGGACGGCCTGGAAGGCGAGGATCGGGAGTCGGGCGACGAAGAAGGCCGACGCGAAACCTGCGACGAACACCTTCTCGTCGGGTCCGGCGAGAACGTTCACGGCCAACAGAGGCGAATAGGCGAGCGCCTGCATGAGCACCGAACCCAGCAGGAGCCACCCGAGCGAAGCGGACAGCTCGCTGTAGGGGGCGACCGGTCCCGGAGTGAGCAGGCCGCGCTGGCGACGGAGCGCGAACGCAGCGGCGAAGAACGGGGCGACGGCCAGGACCATCGCGTAGGCACCGGCTCGGTCGACACCGGCGGCCGCCAGCGCCACCGCTCCGACCAGACGGATCACGCCTTCCGCGGCGAGCAGCTCGCCGTAGGCCCGGAAGCGGCCCTGCCCGGCCAGCACTCCCCTCGTGAGGTGCACCACATAGAAGCCGATCAGGCCCACCGCGAGCGCAGGGACGAAGAGCAGGTCACCGTGATAGAGCTGGTCGTTGAGCAGCGGAGTGGAGATGATCGAGGCCACCACCAGGACGAAGGTGATCAACCCACCGAGGCGGGCAGCCCGACTGACCAGCGGGCCACCGCCGAGGCCCTGCGCCCGCCGATGGGCGACCGCTCGGCCGACCTCCTGCTCCAGAGGCAGGAAGAAGCCCGGTCCGGCCACGAAGATGACGGCCCAGAACGCGGAGAAGGCCGCTGCGGCCCCCCCGACCAGGGAGTTGAGCGACACGACGACGAACACGTAGGACGTGACCGCGGCGATGGCCAGACCGGTGCCGACCGACGCCGTGCCCTCCGGCAGGGTCTGGCGGGCCTGAGCGGCGATGCGCACCGCCTTGTCCCTCACGGCGCCGCCTCCGCCACCGGAGCCGACCCCATGACCTGGTCGAGGACCGCGTGCGGAGGGAGGATCGATCGGCGTTCGGCATCGGCGTCAGCCGATCCACGGGCGAGGGCCACGAAGTGCTCGAGCTGGGTGACGAGCGGCTCGCGTGCGTCGAGGATGGCCGGGATGTCGATCACGGTCTGCTGGCGATAGCCGGTCTGGCGACCCTCCAGGAAGTCGGCACCGACGTGGTGGTAGACGGTGATGTCACGCCGGAGCAGGTCGACCTCGATGAGCCGGTCGAGCTCGGCGACCTGCAGCGTCCGGAGCTTGCGTTGGGAGATGCGGCTGGCCGAGAGCCCGGCCACGAGCCCGCGGGGGAACGACAGCGCGATCTCGGCGATGTCCTCGGACCCGGCGGGCGACGCAGGATGGCACCGCACCAGTTGGGCCTGCACGTCGTCGGGCATCTCTCCGGCCAGTCGGATCGCGAGGTCGACGTCGTGGATGGCGAGATCGAAGGCCACGCCCTGGGTGATGCGGGGCGTGTGGGGAGAATGGCGCACGACGTTGACGTGGATCGGCCGCTCGACGATCTCGTGCATCTTCAACACCGCCGGGTTGAAGCGTTCGAGTAGACCGCAGACCAGTGGCACGTCGTTGTCGGCCGATGCCTCGACCAGGGTGCGGGCCTCGGTCAGGTCCTGGGAGAGCGGCTTCTCGACGAGGGTCGGCCTCCCCGCATCGAGCGCACGGCAGGCCCATTCGAGGTGGGTCTCGCTGGGGGTGGCCACCACCACAGCGTCGATCCCGTCGAAATCGTCGAGGGTGGGCACCCACTTCGACCCCCACGCCTCTGCTGCCGACAGGCCGCGGGTGGCGTCGTGGTCGACGACCAGGGTCAGTTCTGTGGCGAGGTGCTGGGCGATCACGCGGGCGTGCAGCGACCCCATCATCCCGGACCCCACGAGGGCGATGCGCAATTGGGACATTCTGCTGCGAAACGTACCACCGGCGCCCTGTGATCCAGTGGAACCCGCACCCGGGGAGAAGGCGCCGATCAGCCGTCCCGGACCGGGTTCTCGGCGATCGCCCGCAGGTAGAGATCGAGGTGGGCCGCGGTCACCGCCTCCATCGAGAACCGCTCCTGGATGAGCCTCCGACCGCCCTCTCCGATCCGGCGGCGCAGGCCTGGGTCGTCGAGCAACCGGACGAAGGCGTCGGCGATGCCACGGCGGTCGCCGGAGCGGGCGAGCAGGACGTTCTCACCGTCGACGAGACGCCCCGTGGGGTAGTTGTCGGGGAGGGCGGTGGTGACCACCGGAACCCCTGCCGCCAGCATCTCGAGACTGGCGGTGCCGAACCCCAGGTCCTGCAGGTCGTGGGCCTCGACGTCGGCGGCGGCAGCGAAGTCGGGAACCTCGTGCTTCGGCACCGCGCCCGTCACGATGAGCGAGCCCTCGACCCCCAGTTCGGCGGCCCGCACCTGGAACCGGTCGTCGTAGACGTGGCCGACCACGACGACCACGGCGTCAGGCACCTTCTCGAGGATCAGGGGCATCGCCTCCACGAGGGCGAGCCGATCACGGAGCGGGATGACGTGGCCGAGGGAGAGGACCATCGGCCGGTCGCCGACCCCGAGGCGGTCCCGAACGACCGCACCGTCGCCCTGGATGAAGCGGTCGGTCTCGACCCCCACGGGGATGTCGATCACATGGTCCTCGGGGATCGCGTACCGGGCCCGCACGTAGGCGTGAACCGGGCCGTCGACGGCGACCACCCAGGGCCGAGAGGCGCGGACGAGTCCCCGCACGACGCTGAGATCACCGGCCGCCATCACGGCGCCGTGCAGGCGACTCGGGCTGATGAGGCGCGTGTGGACCGACAACACGACGGGCACGTGGCGACGGCGGGCCCACACGGTGCTGATCCAGGTCAGGTCGAAGAACTGCCCGTGCTGGTGCACCACGTCCGGGGCGAAGTCATCGAGCAGGCGGAACATGCGGCGGATGTTCTTCGGCGACGCTGCGAACGGGATGTCGTAGTTGAAGGCCAGCCGAGACGTGGGGGCGAACCCGGGGAGCCGAACGACGCGCAGACCTCCGACGACCTCCTCGGGCGGGGCATCGGGAAACGACGAGGTGATGACCAGCACCTCATGGCCCGCAGCGGCGCAGTGCCGCGCCACCGCTTCGCTCAGGTGCGCGCTCCCGCCTGCCCGGGGTGGGAAAAAGGCGTTGACGACGGCGATGCGCACGGTACCGGTCTAGCGCTCGAAGGCGCGGTGCACGGCCGCCACGATCCGCTCGAGGTCGTCGCCCGTGAGATGCGGGTGGACGGGGAGGCTCAGCACCTCGCGCGGCTGCACGCGCGGCGTTGGGCGTGTCGCCGACGACGACGGCGGGAGTCCCCCGGTAGCACGCGTAGTCGTGGACGAGCCGGGGGTAGTAGATCCCACTGCCCACCCCGTCCTCGGCCAGGCGATCCGCCAGCTCATCCCGGGTGAAAGGGGCCTCGCCGGTGATCCGCACGGTGTACTGGTGGTAGACGTGGCGTCGCCCGACCATCTCGGTCGGTGTGACCAGCCCGACGATTCCGGCGAGGCCGTCGTCGAGGAACGCGGCGTTGGCCCGCCGTGCCTCGGTGATCTCATCGAGGCGTTCCATCTGCGGGACGCCGACCGCGGCCTGGAGGTCGGTCATGCGGTAGTTGTGACCGACCAGCTCGTACTGGTACCGGGCACGCATGCCCTGGTTCCGCAGGAGCCGGAGCCGGTCGGCGAGCCGGTCGTCGTCGGTGGTGATCACACCGCCCTCGCCGGTGGTGACGTTCTTGGTCGCGTACAGCGAGAAGCAGGCCTGACCGAAACCGCCCACGCGACGGCCGTCGACCTCGGCGCCGTGGGCCTGCGCCGCGTCCTCCACCAGGGCCAGGCCGTTGTCGCCGGCCACCCGAGCCAGGGCGGACATGTCGGCGGCCTGGCCGTAGAGATGGACGGGCATGACGACCCTGGTGCGCTCGGTCACTGCTGCGGCCGCGGCGGACGGATCCAGACCGAAGTCGTCGAGCCCGATGTCGGCGAAGCGGACGGTGGCCCCGGCCTCCAGGGCGGCGTTCAGGGTGGCCACGAAGGTGAACGGCGTGGTGACCACCTCGTCACCCGGCTGGAGCTGGAGGGCCTGCAGGGCGGCAACGAGGGCCGTGGTGCCGTTGTTGACCGCCACGGCGTGACGGGTGCCCGCCATGGAGCAGAACAGCTCCTCGAGACGGGCGACCTTCGGGCCCTGGGCCAACATCCCTGAACGCAGCACCTCGAGCACCGATGCTTCTTCCGCCGCAGCGAGGCGCACAGTGGTGATCGGGATGGTGATCGTCATGCCACGGTCGGCGTCATCTGGGGGTCCGCATCGCGTCCAAGATGGTAGCCATGCCCGACGAGGGCGCCGGCCACCCGGTGCCCGCCGACGCCGAGGTCCCCGATGTCACGTCACAACGCCGTCCACCGCACCGCCATCGTCGCCCCCGACGTGGAGATCGGTGAGGGCACCGTGATCGGGCCCTTCGCCGTGATCCTGGCCCCGTGCAGCATCGGGGCGGACTGCTGGATCGGCCCGCACGTCGTCCTCGGGACGACCGGCGAGCACGTCGACGAGATGGTCGTGCAGACGGTGCCCGACGGCGACACGACGCCGACCGACGCAGAGATGTGGTTCGGCGACCACGGAGTGGGTGTCGTGATCGGCGATCGCACGATCATCCGGGAGCAGAGCTCCGTGCAGTCCGGCACGTCGGCTCCGACCACGATCGGCTCGGACGTCTTCCTCATGAACAAGACCCATGTGGCCCACGACAACGTGCTGGGCGACCGGGTGCGCATGGCGCCGGGCGCAACCCTCGGTGGACACGTGATCCTCGGCGAGACCGCCAACCTCGGCATGAACGCGGCGGTCCACCAGTGGCGCACCATCGGCGCCGGCGCCATGGTCGGCATGCAGGCCGCCGTGGTCAAGGACGTCGAGCCCTACCGACTGGTGAAGGGCACGCCGGCCCGGCCCGCGGGCATCAACCGGGTCCTGCTCGAACGAGAGGGCGTGGACGGCGCCGACATCGACGCCCTGCTCGCCCACTACGAGACGCCCGGCTCCCCCGCCCCGGCGGCGTTCCGGGACGTCATCGACCGATGGACGGCAGCCCGGCGGCACTGAGCGACGAGCGGCTCACGCCGCCGGGAAGGCGATGGCTGCCAGCACCGCGGCGCCGGCGAGCGCCGCCGCTCCGGAGGCGACCACCAGCCCGGATCGGCGCTCGAGGGCCGGCAACGACGCCGCGACCAGGGCCGGGACCAACGCGATCCCGTACCGAGGCGGGATCACGACGTAGATCCCCTGGACCACCGCGTTGAACACGACGATCAGTGGGCCGATGGCCACGGCGAGGACCAGCGCGGCGATCGCCAGGCGTCGCTCCCGGCTGGCGCGTCGCGCCAGGACGGCGCCGGCGACCGCCCCCGCCATCACGAGGAGATCGACGAAGCCGGACGTCACCACCATCGCATCGGTGCGGAGAAACGGAGCCAGATACGGGCCCTGCAAGGGACTCACGGTCTGGTGCCACGCCCCGGCGAGCTGTGCGACCGGGAAGTCGTCGACGGCGAAGCGCGCCACCATCGGGATCTCCGCCGGATCGAGGACCTGCAGGAAGCGTTGCGCCGCGAACCACACGACCGAGATCGCGGCGACGGCAGCCATCATCTCGAGGATGAGCCGGAGACGGGGGGCCAAGGAGAACCACCATGTGGGCCTCGACCCCGGCACGACAGGGACCGTCAGCCGGCGCTCGCTCAGGAGAGCCAGGCCGAGGTACACGACGACGACGGCCACACCCACCAGGTTCGTGACCTTGGTGCCCGCAGCCAGCGCGGCGAGCCCCACCGGCACCCATGCGCTCAGGGCGTTCCTCTCCCACCGGAGGACGGCCCACAGGATCGCCGCACCGATGGCGACGGCGGATCCGTCCGGATTCACCGTCGCCGTGGCGTGCAGGATCGTCGGGGCGGACACGACGAGCACGATGAGCGCGGCGCGCGCGATCAGACCGGCCCTCAGCTCGGCGAACAGCATCCAGAGCAGGACGACGGCACCGAGCGCCCATCCGAGCGCGGCGAGACGGCCGGTCGTGAGCAGGCTCTGATCACCCGGCAACACCAGATCGATCGCCCTGGCGACCAGGCCCCCGGTGACGTAGTAGACGGGCGGATGGATGTAGGCGGTGTTGAAGCCGCCCTCCTGGAACTGACGGATGTCCAGGACCACCGACGGATCGGTGACGCAGGGCGGCACGTTGACGTCGAAACCCTCGTCGATCCTGGCGCAGGTCTGGATCCGGGCCGACTCCTGGAGGAAAAGCTCGCCGCTGCCAGGGATGTCGCCCCTGGGCGCACGGATCAGGTAGTCGAGGTGCTGCAGCTCGTCGATCGGCGAGACCGTCCGATACCGCGCCACGTGACCGACGTGGACGATGGTGGTGAAGAGGAGCAGCAGCAGGAGGACCGCAGCCGACATCCGCCGCGACGGCGCCGACCGGCTGCGTCCGGTCCGCCCCTGGTCGACCTCCTGAGCAGCGGCACCGTCTGAGCTGTCCAGTTCCGCAGTGGGGTCTGACGACACGGCCGACGACGCTAGCCGCCGGGCGCCCCCTGACCCTCGACCCCCGAGCAGACCTGCTCGACGAGCTTCACGCAGCGCGCCGAGAACGCCTCGAAGCCGAACTGCTGGGCTCGCTCCACCGCGGCGGACGCGAGGTCGTGACGGAGGTCGTCGTCGGTCACCAGATCGACGGTGGCGCGGACCAGGCCGTCGAGGTCGGCGAAGACGCAGCCGTCGACGCCCACACGAACGATGTCCACCTGACCGCCCGCGGCCATCACCACCGGGACGGCTCCAGCCGACATGGCCTCGACGGTCGTGATCCCGAAGTGCTCGGCCCGCACCGGGTCGGCCTCGATGTCTTCGCCCAGCCCCGTCGCGTGCCAGTAGATCGCGGCGCGACGGTAGAGAGCATCGAGCTCCGCGCCGCTGGCGTCGACGTGGAACTCCACCGGGAGCCCACGCGCGGCGCGGCGCACCTCGTCGAGGTAGGCCTGGTCGATCGGGTCACACCCGCCCACGAGGTGAAGCTCCCACCCGGAGACCCGTCCGGTCCCCAGGAGTGAGGCGAACGCGTGCACCAGCTCGAGCTGCTTCTTCGCATGTCCCCGACCGGGGGCGAAGAAGCGGCCGACCGAAAGAATCACCTGATCCTTCGGTCCCGGGGCCCGTAGTCGGACCGGGGGCTCGATCACCTTGCTCGGTCGTCGCCACCAGCGTTCGATCCACCGCTGGGTGAAGGCCGAGTTGGCGACGATCGCGTCGTAGGAGTCCAACCACGCGGTCCCCGGCCGGTCGGCGAAGAGCAGCGACGCTCTGCCGGCGATCGCGTTCGACCACGACGACCCGAGCGTGGCACCGACGAGAGGCACACCGAGGCAGCGCCGGTCGCCGTTGCCCAGGTCGTCGTGCGCGACCGAGCTCTCGCTGTGCAGCTCCACGACGACACCACCCGGCCGGGCGGTGACCGGAACCTGGACGCGAAGCGGTTCGAGGACCTCGAACTTCGAACGAGGGGCTCCGAGCTCGGCCCGGACGAGACGTTCGCCGTCGACGACCACGCCGATGTGGCGAGTCCGCCCGGCGGGCACGTAGCGACCGAACCAGAGGGTCAGCACCTCGGTGCGGCCGGCCTCGGGCTCGACGCGCAGGACACCGCGACCGTCGGTCCACCGCACCTGCTGCCACCGGATGACGTCGGGCTGGTGGAACCCGCGCAACACCTCGAAAGCCGCTCGAGGTCTGGGCAGACGCGAGCCCACTGCGGTGAGACGACGCTGCCACGCCGCCATGTCGGCCCCCGGCTCGTCGGGGAAGTGGACGACGTAGATGCCGTGGCGGGCGCCGTTGCGTCCATGGTCGCGGTAGGAGAGGTTCACCAGGAGGTCGAACCCGGCCGAACTGCGTTCGAGCGGCGCCGTCGGGTCGATCACCTCCACCGCGACCCGGGAGAGGTCGGCGCCTAGCCGCTCGCCCAGCCACTCCGTGTCGACCGGCTCGTGGGCCAGCAGGGTGACGGCGTTGGAGCGGCTCAGGACGTCGGCCACGCCGGCGGCGTAGGCCTCTCCCCCTCCGGCCGTGGACCAATACGCGTCGAACACGGCGATGCGACGACCGCTGCCCTCGGTCATCGGCCGCGGGGCGACGTGCGACTGGGATCGGCCACGAGCTGACCCTACCGGTGGCGCTCGTACCTCCAGGGGCCGAACCGTGCGGGTCGACGTCGGTCGACGGCGGTCGACGGCGGTCAGCGGGACACGAACCAGCCGGTCAGCTCCCGGTCGGGAACCACCTGGCGTCGGCGCTGGATCCGTCGTTGCCGCATCATCGGACCGAGAAGACGCACGACCCCGACGAACGAGCTCGTCCGACGGCGCACCTGCTCCGGACGGGGACGACGCGCCCTGAGGACAGGGGCGATCAGGTCGCGGCGGGCATAGGACGCGGTGACGAGGAGGAATCGCCAGAGCTGACCCAGTGCCATCCGGCGGGGAGCGTTCTTCACCAACATCAGGAGGCGGTTGCGCTCCACGTAGTGGGCGAAGACCGACGACCCCTCCTCGGAGGTTGCCGCATGTACGTGCCTCGCCATCGAGGTGGGAACGGTCCGGTAGCGCCACCCCAGGGCCCGTCCCCTCCACGAGAGGTCGGTGTCCTCGTAGTACAGGAAGAAGTGCTCGTCGAACAGTCCTGCGTCGGCGAGGTAGGCCGGTCGGAACAGCACGCTCCCGCCACACCACGCGAACACCTCCGCAGGCTCGTCGTACTGCCCGGCATCGCGCTCCAACCACCCCCGGTCGGCGCCGGCACCGTCGACGAAGACCACCGAACCCACGTTGTTCAGGACGTCGAAGGGCTCCCCGGCCACCGGCACCTCGATCTCGGCGGCCCGGTGGCCCACGACGGCGACGAGGACGCCGCTCCCGCCGTCGATCTCGATCTCCTTGGTCCGCTCGGCCTGCAGGCGCAGCGTCACCGTCCGGCGACCGGACGTGTCGTCGACGGGCACGCGGAGCACCGCGGAGCCCCGCGTCCATTCGAACATCCCGTCCCGGTCGTGCTCCGCTCCCCACCCGCCTTCCCCGAAGTGGGCCCGGCCGCGAACCGAGGCACTCCCGGCCATGACGTCGCGGACCATCACACCCAGCTGACGTGGGTCACCTGGGCCGGGCACGAACGTCGGCGACGAGATACGGACCTCCACGAACCGCGGGGCGAGGACGAGCTTCGAGGAGACGGCGCCGAGTCCGGGGTCGGCGTCGAGCGCGCTGACGAGCGGGGCGAGCCACCCCGGTTCGGCGAACGCGTCGTTGTTGATCAGACCCACGTAGTCGATGCCCTCGAGGTCGCGCAGCGCCAGGTTGTTGGCGGGGAACCCACCGTTGACGGTGTTCCGGCGGATCTCGACGCTCGGAAACCGTCGCTCGATCTCGGCGACGCTGCCGTCGGTCGAATCGTTGTCGACGACGACGATCTGAACGCGTTCGGGCGGCCACTCGAGCTGCTGGAGGTGATCGAGGCAGCGCAGTGTGAGGGCGCCCCCGTTGAAGTTGAGGACGACCAGCCTGACCATGGGCACGGACTCGGACACCTCGGGAGCGTATGGCCCCGATGGGTCCGACGATGCAGTGAGGCCCTTCCCGGCCTGACGGATCAGCCGGCGGCGAGACGGGTCACGAGACGTTGGAGGGGCACCCGGAAGTCGGCGAGCAGTTCGATGCCGGACAGACGGAGCGCGGCGTTGTCGAGGACCGAGTTGGCGGGGCGGGGTGCCGGCCGTGGCGGCTGGAGGTCCACGGTCGCAACCGGGCGGACCCGGTCCGGGTCCTGCCCGCTGGCCCTCAGGACCTCACGTGCGAACTCGAACCAGCTCACGGCCCCCTGGTTCGTGACGTGGAACGTGCCGGGCCGGCGCTCGGCCACCAGGCGCACGATCATGGAGGCCAGATCGTCGGCGAACGTGGGGTGCCCGTGCTGGTCGTCGACGAAGCTGAGGGTGTCGTGCTCGGCGGAGAGGCGCAGGATGGTCTTGACCATGTTCCCACCGTGCGCACCGCACACCCATGAGGTCCGGATGACGGTCGAGCCCGGGTCGAGCTCCCGCTCGCCGGCCAGCTTCGACGCGCCGTACACGGACCGGGGACAGGTGGGATCCCACTCGGTGTAGGCCCCGTCCTTGGTCCCGTCGAAGACGTAGTCGGTCGAGACGTAGAACACCGGTGCGCCGACCCGGCGCGCACCGTCGGCGACGTGCCGGGTCCCCATGGCGTTGACGAGAAAGGCCTTGTCGGCATCCCCCTCACAGGCATCCACGGCGGTCCAGGCTGCGGGATGCACGACCACGTCGGGACGGGTGGTCGTGATCGCGGCGAGGACGGCGTCGCGGTCGGCGACGTCGACGGTGGCGTGATCGACCCCGATCACCTCGTGGGAACCCGCGGCCGCGAACGCGACGACGAGTTCGGAGCCCACCTGGCCGGCCGCCCCCGTGATCAGTACTCGCACGGCGTCAGGCGCCCTTCAGCGGTTCCCACCAGGCGCGGTTCGCCCGGTACCACTCGACCGTGGCCGCCAACGCCTCGTCCAGGCTGCGGGCCGGGGCCCAACCGAGGGCCCGGGCCTTGCTGCAGTCGACGGAGTAGCGGCGATCGTGGCCGAGGCGGTCCTCGACGTACTCGATCATCTCGTCGGCTGCGCCGCAGAGGGAGAGCACCTTCTCGGTGAGCTCTCGATTGGTGGTCTCGTTGCCACCGCCGATGTTGTAGACCTCGCCGATCTCCCCTCGGCGCAGCACCAGGTCGACCCCCGTGCAGTTGTCCTCCACGTAGATCCAGTCGCGGATGTTCAGACCGTCGCCGTAGAGAGGGACCTTGTGCCCGTCGAGGAGGTTGGTGACGAACAGCGGGATGACCTTCTCGGGGAACTGGTAGGGCCCGAAGTTGTTGGAGGATCGCGTGACCAGCACGGGCAGCCCGTACGTGTCCCTGTACGAGAGCGCGATGAGATCGGACCCGGCTTTCGACGCCGAGTAGGGCGACCGGGGCTCGAGGCGGTCGTCCTCGAGCGAGGACCCGACCTCCACCGAACCGTAGACCTCGTCGGTCGAGATGTGGAGGAAGCGCTCGATCTCGGAGTGTCGGGCGACGTCGCACATGACGTTGGTCCCGAGGCAGTTGGTGCGCACGAAGGTGTCGGGATCGACGATGGAACGGTCGACGTGGCTCTCGGCGGCGAAGTGGACCACGGCGTCGTGTCCGGCCATGGCCTCGGTCACTGCGCGGCGATCACAGATGTCGCCCTGGACGAAGCGGTAGCGCGGGTCCTCGGCCACGTCGGCCAGGCTCGACAGGTTGCCGGCGTAGGTGAGGGCGTCGTAGACGGTCACCTCGTCGTCGGTCGTCGCCAACACGTGGCGCACGTAGTTCGAGCCGATGAACCCGGCAGCGCCGGTCACGAAGAGCTTCATCGCGCAGACCTCGTCGGATGGTGGCGGAGGGCGCCGGTCACGGGCGGAGGGCGCCGGTCACGGGCGGAGGCCGAAATGGGGTTGCCACTGCGCCTCGATCTCGGCCCTGCGGGGGTTGGCCTGATCACGACCCGAGAGGATCGGCTCGGTGACGCCCCAGTCGGCGGCGATGGCCGGGTCGTCCCATGCCACACCGAGTTCGTCGGTGGGGTTGTAGTACCCGTCGACCAGGTAGGTGATCGTCATGTCGGTGAGCGCGGCGAACCCGTGGGCCACACCGGGCGGGATGAAGACGCCACGGTGCGGGTTGGTGCCGTCGGGCTGGACGCCGAGATCCAGCCACAGGGTCGCTCCGTCGGTCGGCGACCCTGTGCGCAGGTCGTGGAGCACGACACGGGCCGTGCCGAACGGTACGTACCAGTAGTCGGCCTGGTGCAGGTGGTAGTGGAGCCCCACGATCGCCCCCGCCTGACGGTCGCCGCGGTTGCCCTGGATCATCTCGCGACCCTGGGGGAACCACTCCCGCCGGTAGGTCTCGACGAAGAAGCCGCGCTCGTCACCGTGGACGGTGGGGTCGACGATGTAGACGCCGTGAATGGTCTCGGACGGGTTGACGGTCGCCACTGTGTCGGCCCTCTCGGTGAAACGGGACCTGGTGAGGTTACCCGTGGTGAACGATGCGTCCCGACGGCGGAGAGTCGCTCGGTGCCGCGGTCGCGGTCCGGACGAGCCCCTTGACGCCGATCGCGACGAGACAGAGCTGGGCGATCACGGCGATCACGGTGAAGACGGCGACGATCTCCGTGTCGGTGCCGAACGGTTGGTACAACGACGACGCCCACACGAGCGTGGCGTATTCGGCGACGACCGCTGCGAGGAGTGCGACCCGCCACCCCTTCGTCCAGCTCAGCGCCCATGCCGCCAGAGCGATCGCGAGGACCCCGGCGAGCGGGAGGAGGCTCTGAGGGAAGAACGCCTCGGGATAGCCCTCGATGACGATGTTCAGACCGACCGTGACCCCGGCGACGACGAGCACCTGGGTACGAACCACCCGCGGGAGCTTGGCGACGGCGACCAACGCCAGGGGGAAGGCCAGGAGCCCGATGATGCCCCACGCTCCGACGCTGTGCAGGCCCACCCATGCCCGCGGCGCGTTGTCGGGGAGGTCGATGAGCTCCATCGGGACGACCGATCGGACGACCGCGATGCCCCGGACCCAAGGGACCTCCCACAACCCACGGTCCACCAGCCCCTGAGCGGCGTCGGCCACGCCGGCCAGGGGTCGGGTCGGATCGGTCAGCTTCGCCCCGAGCGGCCAGACGAGCATCCGTGAGGTTCCGCCGACCACTTGGGAGGTGAACAGCGTCCATGGCAGGGCGAGGAGGGCCGCGGGCGCGAGCAGCCGTAGCGCGGAGGGGAGCATCAGCCGAACGGAGCGCGTCGACAGCCACAGCAGGGCCAGTGCCGCCAGTCCCCACACGGCCCCGGTGGGGTGGGCGAGGTAGCACGACGCGACTGCGACGCCGGCGAGCGCGAAGCGGCGCTCGCCGACGAGGACCAGTGCCAGGAGGGCGGGAAGGACGAACACCAGTGCCGGTCGGGGATAGATCGAATAGAGGAAGACACCGGGCAGGAGGCAGAACAGCACCGAACCGACGAGGGCGGGCCGGCGCCCCAGCCAACGCGCGCCGAGGGCGTACACCCCCAGGACCGACGCGGTCGATGCCGCCGCCGAGATCAACAGGTACAGCCAGTAGCCGAACGGGTCCATGAACTGCATCACGTTCGTGTCCGATCCCAGCGTGATCGGGTCCTCGGGTGGGACGTCGACCCGGAGGGCGGCGGCCCCGAAGGCGAAGACGAGCCCGGGAAGCGGGCCACGGTCGGAGACCCACCACCCCGGATGGAAGCCGTCGCGCAACGCCTCTCCGCCGAGCTCGTGGAGCACCAGCTGGCCGGTCCGATAGGGAAGGTGGCTGTCGGAGGGCAACCCTGGGACCCGGGGGGTCTCCACTCGCTCGGCCGGGATGGAGAACATCGAGGGATCGGACGGCACTGCGGTCGGGAGGGCCAGGAAGGCTGCGACGGAGATGAAGGACAGCGCCCACACGGCGACGCCCGCCACGGTGGACCGATCAGGCCGGAGGCGCGCCCGGGCGGACCAGCCGACCGCGCCGGTCAGCGCCGCGACGGCGATGACCGACATCGTGGCCACGCCCTCGAGGGACCAGGGCAGGACCAGGCTCAATGCGGCGACGGCAGCGGCGGCGAGCATCGCCAGGACCGGGCGCGAGGGCTGCCGCGGTGACCGACGACATGGACGACGAGAGGGCCCTGGCGAGCACATAGCCCGGAACGAGCAGGTAGGCCAGGATCGTCGCCGCCGCCGCCCAGTACCACACGACCTGCCCCATGACGACCAACCTTCGACCTTGTTCGGCGTGAGGCTAACCGGCCGCAGGTGCGCGCTCGGCGACACATCTGCCCTCCCGATCTGGCCGAGCGGTCGGGTCAGACGGTGCGGCACCCGAGGAGAGGATTCGTGCTCCCGGGTCCGACGTTGATCAGGTAGACGCAGACCCGGCGCGGCCCGGCGGGTACGCCGACATCGAACGAGAACCCGTGCCCGGACCCGAAGGCGGGGTAGGCGAGCCCCACGTCGGGTCGGACCGACGACGCCGTGGTCGAGCCACCCCATGCGTCGTCGACGTAGACGTGCACGCCGATGGGACCGGTGGTGTCGGGGTCGATCCCCCAGCCGGTGAGGGTCACCGTCCCCTCGGACCGGCTGACCCCGTCGAGGCTCCCGAACGGATTGGCCGAGAGCTCGAACGATCGGCACCCGAGCAGGGGGTTCGTGCTCCCCTTGCCGACATTGATCCCGTAGGCACACACGGTGTGACGGCCGGTCCCGACGGGAAGGGTGGCCTCGAATCCCCGACCGCCTGGGATCCCGAAGAAGTCGCTGATCGCCTGCGCGGGGGCGTCCGCGGTGAACGCCCCGCCCCATTGCCCGTCGACGTAGAGGTGGACGCCGATGGGCTCGGGCGTGTCGAAGTCGAGGGCCCACCCGGTGACCCGCACCGAGCCCGGCGACACCACCACGTCGGTGAGTGCTCCGATCGGGTCCGCCGGGGGAACGGTGACCTGACGGCAGCCGAGCCCGGTGTTCGACGTACCGGCACCGATGTTGAGCGCATAGGCGCACACCGTGCGCGGCCCGGACGGCAGCGCGGGGAGTCGAGCCTCGAACCCCTCCGCGGCGCCCGTCCCCGGATAGGCCTGGAGGACGTCGGGCCGGTCGACGGGAGTGGTGGTTCCGGTGCCCCACTGGCCGTCGACGTAGACGTGGATGGGCAGAGACCGAGGAGCGTCGGCATCGAGCGCCCAACCGCTGACCACGACGTTCCCGTCAGGTCCGATGGTCACGGACTCCAGGTTTCCGACGGGGTTGGCCACCAGCGACCGGCATCCGAGGAGAGGGTTGGTGGAACCGGAACCTTCGTTGATCGCGTACGCGCACAGCTGCCGGGCGCCGGCTCCGACGGGGATCGTGGTCGCGATGCCGTGGCCCGAACCGAATCCGGGGTAGGCCGAGCCGACGTCGGGGCGTGATGCTCCGGCGTCGACCTCCGCCGCCCACTGCCCGTCCACGTAGAGGTGGACCTTGATCGCCGATGTCGTGTCGGGGTCGATGGTCCAACCGGCGATCTGGGCGGCGCCGGGCAACCGGTTGACCAGATCGAGGTTCCCGAACGGGTTGCCCGCTCCCCGTGCACCACCGGCCAGAGCGGCGAGGTTGCCAAAATCGCAGCAGTACCGGTTCAGATCGACGTTGCCCGAGATGCCGGGCACCCGACCCGACGAGGTGTACTGCCAGAAGGTCCAGGTGGCCCAGCCCGACGGCACCAACGGCCGGAACGTGGTCGAGTTCGGATCGATCGGGTAGCTCGGGAGCCACAGCCGGTACCGCGCCCCGATGTCGGTGGGCGCACCGACCTGGTTCTGCCAGAAGTAGTAGCCCGCGTACACGATCGGAGGGCGTCCCGTGAGGCGCTCCACCTCCCCGAGCCAGAGACGGGCCCACTGGGCCAGATCGGCGCGACCGAGCCCTCCCGTCTCCTCGAGGTCGAGCACGGCGGGAAGATCGAGAGGAGCGCCGAGACCGCCGGTGATCGAGACGAAGTAGCGAGCCTGATCGATCGCTGACGACAACGGAAGGCGGGGACGGGCGTAGTGATAGGCCCCGCGGAACAACCCGGCCGACGCCGCACCGGCGAAATCGGTCGCGTAGTACGGGTTCCGATACGTCGTGCCCTCCGAGGCCTTGACGAAGGCGAAGGAGTGCCCCGCAGCCCGGACCTGCGTCCAGTTGATCGCCGCACCACCCGGGTGCTGATGGCTGGCGACGTCGACGCCCGTGAGCAGGGCCCCCGCAGGTCCGGCAGACACGCCGAGCAGCGACACGACCACCACGACGAGAACGGCCACCCTTCGACGCGATCTGCCCCAACGGTGGTCCGACGGGGCGACGATCGGGTCGGCGGACTGGCTCGGTCGAGTGCTCATCATTTCGGCGCGGCACCTCTGGGGTGCGAGATCGTGAGGAGAAGGCATCCCAGGAGACATCGGCACGAAAACCCGGGAACCCGAGTCTTCCAGATCCCCGGGCCCTCGACCCGACCGCGCTGGCGGTCAGGCCAGGTCGACGACCGAGTGGTCGCCCACCATCAGCCGGGTGGCGTGGGGTCGGCGTGGTCGAACGGTGGACCACCACCTGCTTCCCGATGAGCGAATCGGCCAGCCGGGGGATGTCGAGTGACCTTCGACTGCTCCAGCACGACCGAGTGCTCGATCTCGGAGTCGACGATCTCACAATCGAAGTAAATCGAGGTGTAGGGCCCCACGTAGCTGTTCACGCACGCGGGTGCGCTCGCCGATGATGGCGGGGCCCCGCACGGTCGAGTTGATGATCTCGGCGCCCTCCTCGATGACCACCCGCCCGTCGATCTGCGAGGCGGCATCGACCTCACCGTCGCACCGGCGTCGAGGGTCTCGAGCACGAGCCGATTGCCCTCGAGCAGCGGATCGAGCTTGCCGGTGTCGATCCACCAGCCGTCCACCACCTCGTGGCGGACCCGGTGGCCATTGTCGATGAGCCACTGGATGGCGTCGGTGATCTCGAGCTCGCCACGTGGCGACGGCTCGATGGCCGGCCACGGCCTCGTGGATGGACGGGTCAAACAGGTAGACCCCGACGAGCGCGAGGTCCGACGGGAGGATTGTCGGGCTTCTCGACGAGACTGCACCACTTCGCCGTCGGCGCCGATCTCGGCCACGCCGAAGCGCTGCGGGTCGTGAACGTGGGCCAGCAGGATCTGCGCTGCGGGCGGGTCGGACTGGTCGAGGGTCGGGGCTGACCGGTGACGGTCGGCCTCGAAGGCGTCGACGAACTCGGCGATGCCCTGGCGCAGCAGGTTGTCGCCGAGGTACATCACGAAGTCGTCGTCGCCGAGGAAGTCCTGGGCGATGAGCACGCAGTGGGCCAGACCGAGCGGCGCATCCTGGGGGATGTAGGTGACCTTGACGCCCGAACGCGAGCCGTCGCCGACCGCGCTCGGCGATCTCGGCGCCGGGTCTCCCCCGACGATGATGCCGATCTCGGTGATACCGGCGTCGACCATGTCCTCGATGCCGAAAAACAGGATCGGCTTGTTGGCCACCGGCACGAACTGCTTGGCACTGGTGTGGGTGATCGGACGCAATCGGGTGCCGGCGCCGCCGGAGAGAATCAGGCCCTTCACCCGCAAGTGTCTAGCAGCATCACCGCTCGCGCCGGTCAGGAGGGACGGCACCCCATGAGCGGGTTGGTCGTCCCTCCACCGACGTTGATGGCGTAGACGCAGACCGACTCGCCAGGGCCCACCGGCACGATGAGATCGAACCCGTGACTCGACCCCCACGACGGGTAGGACGACGCCACGTCGGGGCGGGGCGCATCCGCCACGTAGGCCCCGGCCCATGCGCCACCGGCGTAGATGTGGAGCGAGACAGGGGCCGCAGTGTCCGGGTCGAGGACCCATCCGACGAGGCGGACACCCCCGCTGACCCGTGTCGCGCTCTCGAAGTTGCCGAACGGATTCCCTGTCGGGACCTGCACCGTCCGACAGCCGATGGGACGATTCTCCCCACCTCCCTGGTCGAGCGCGGCGGCACACACGGTCCGACTCCCCCCCGTGGCCGGCACGACACCATCGAACCCGTGGGCCGAGCCGCGCCCGGCGAACAGCGATCCGACATCGGGGCGCTGACGGTCGGTCGGCAGGGTGGCCACGGTCGCCCCATCGACCGTGATCCGCACGGAGGCGTCACTGGTGTCGGGGTCGAGAGCCCAGCCCGACACGGCGACACCACCAGCGACGCCCGTCGCACCTTCGAGGTTGCCGAACGGATCACCCGAGACGGTGACACGCCCGCATCCGAGCAGCGTGTCGCCGCTGCCCGTGGGACCAACGTTCACGGCCTGTACGCAGACCTGTCGACTTCCTCCCGGCGTCTGGACGACGACGTCGAATCCGTGGTCGGGGCCGGCCAAGGGGAACGCCGCCATCACGTCGGGGCGGGATCGATCTGTTCTCGACTGGGCGACGCTCACGCCGTCCACCAGGATCCGCACGTCGATCGGTTCCCTCGTGTCCGGGTCGAAGGCCCACCCGACCACCCTGGGCCCACCGGTCGCAGAAGCGACCAGTTCGAGGTTGCCGCCCGGCGTGCCGTCGACCACGACCTCACGGCAGCCCAACAACGGGTTGGCCGTGCCGAACGGACCGATGTTGATGGCGTACGCGCAGATCTGATGGGTGCCCGTGGCGACCCCGATCACCGTGTCCAGCCCGTGACGATCGCCGTAACCCGGTACGGCTGCGGCGACGTCGGGCCGCGGCGCCGAGGCGGTGAAGGCGCCTCCCCACTGGCCGTCGACGTAGATGTGGACCCCGACCGGATCGTTGGTGTCGGGGTCGATGGTCCACCCCTGGACACGCACTCCGCCGCCGAAGGCGGCCTGGGCAACGTCGAGCGATCCGAACGGGTCTCCCGATTTCGGGCCCCACGGGGTGGTGGCCACGCGTGCGACGGGCCCGCACTCACCCCGCCCTGCGGTGCGATCGCACAATGGCGCGCCGGACTGCCAGGTGAGCGAGGTCCGAGCATTGGCGGTGACGGGCTTGTGGCCGGTGATGCCGATGTCGAAACCGGTGTCGGCCGGCAGCCAGTACCGGTACTCGCGCCCGTTCGCCTCGAGGACGTAGAACGGCTTGGGCAAGGGCGTGAAGCTGTTGAGGTTGCCCGGGTTGTACGTGCCGGACCGCCAGCCGGTGGATCCCTGGGCGCGGGCCGGGTCGACGTACCAACAGAGGAACCGTGCACCCAGCCCGGCGACGTCGCAGCTGCGCTGCTCCATCCCACCGAACCGGCTGACCCGGTCGTCGACGGCAGTGTCGAGCGACTCGTTCTCGTAGAGCTGCTGGTACAGCCCTTCACAGTTCCACCCCGACCCGGTGCTGCAGCCGTACCAGGGCCCCCACGAGTAGCGGCGCAACGAGACGTCGTCACGGGCGATCGACGACGGCGGGTTGCAGTAGCGGTAGGCGATGGTGTTGGCTGCCTGGCGGGCGGAGCTGACCGAGTCGATGGCACCGGCGGCGGTGAGGTTCCAGCCACCGGCGGAGTCGAACTGCCACATGCCGACGCCGGCGGTGAAGTAGGCGCTGACGTAGGGGCCCGTCGTCTGGGAGAACGCGAAGAGGTTGCGGTTGAGCGACCAGACCGCGAGCGTGTCGGAACGCCCGAGGGTCATGGGCGAGGGCACCGGCCCACCGGTCTCGGGGTAGGTCGGCACCATCATCATGGCGGCCAGCTCTGCGGAGGTGAGCCCCGCGCACTTCGGGTGGGCCTCGGCCGCCTCGCTCACCGCGTCGACGGGTCCCCGACCGAACTGGCGCCCGGAAGTGGGCGGATCGATCAAGGGGATGCACGCCCCGAGTACGAGGGCGAGCCCGACGACACCGGTCACCGTGGCCAGGACCCTGGGCAGCCGAGAGCGGCGCCGGGAAGTGACACGGGAGGCAGACGACATGGGGTGGTCCTCGACGGCGACAGGGGCGCGTCAGCGCCCGAGGGGCTCCGCCCAGGTTGACGATAACAACCGAGACGCCGATCGGGGTGGCAGCCCACCCCGATCGCCGGTCCTGCGTGCGGCGGCGCCCTCAGCCGACGGGGGCCGGCACGGGGTGTGGGGTGCAGAACTGGTCGTACTCGGCGATGACCACGTCGGACGGGTCGATCGAGCATGCCGGGCAGTCGGGGTCGCGACGGACCTTGTAGGTCATGAACGACTGCTCGAGGCTGTCGTAGGCCAGCAGTCGACCCGAGAGCGAGTCGCCGAGGCCGAGGATGCAACTTGATGGCCTCGAGGGCCTGGATCGATCCGATGATGCCGGGCAGCACCCCGAGCACACCGGCTTCGGCGCACGACGGCGCCAACTCCGGCGGCGGCGGGACCGGGAGGAAGCATCGGTAGCAGGGTCCGTCGTGGGGCGTGAACACCGTGACCTGACCCTCGAAGCGGAAGATGGACCCGTGCACGACCGGTGTGCCGGTCTTGAGCGATGCGTCGTTGAGCAGGTACCGGCTCGGGAAGTTGTCGGCCCCGTCGACGACGAGGTCGTACTGGCTCAGGAGTTCGACGACGTTGGCGGCGTCCAGGCGGGTGTCGTGGGTGATGACGGTGACGTCGGGGTTGAGCTTCTCGATGGTCTCGCGGGCCGAGTCGACCTTGCGCATGCCGACGCGGTCGAGGTTGTGCACGATCTGGCGCTGGAGGTTGGACTCGTCGACGACGTCCATGTCGACGATCCCGATCGTGCCCACGCCGGCCGCGGCCAGGTAGAGGGCGGCGGGCGAACCGAGCCCGCCGGCCCCGAGGAGCAGGACCTTGGCATCGAGCAGCTGCAACTGGCCCTCCTCGCCCACCTCGGGCAGCAGGAGGTGGCGCTGATAGCGGTTGCGCTGCTCGGGGCTGAGCGTGCGGGGGGTCTCCCAGGGGCGGCCCTGGTCCTTCCACTGGTTGAACCCGCCGGTCATCGACACGACGTCGGTGTAGCCGAGCTCGCCGAGGGTCTTGGCCGCGAAGGCGGATCGCACGCCCCCGGCGCAGAAGATGACGACCGAGGTGTCCCGATCGGGGATGCGACCCTCGACCTGTGCTTCGAGGTGGCCCCGCGGGATGAACACGGCCCCGGGGATCGCGCCCTGCTCGAACTCGTCGGGCTCGCGCACGTCGAGGAAGACCGTGTCGGGCTCGGTGTCGCGTCGGGTGTCGGCTTCGTCGGGCGAGATCTCGCGGATCTCGGCCTTCGTCTGGTGTCAGCAGGTCACGGAAGGTGGGCATGGCGCCCCTTCGAGGCAGGCCGGTCGGGGTTGACGACCGGCGGTGAGTCGGGAACGGCCGAAAGCCTACCTATCAGGTCGGCATTCTGCGACCATCCTGTCGCGAACCCCGTCGCAATCGGGCGACGACCGGCTCAGCGATCGCCGAAGAGCCCGGGGAGGACCACGCTCGTGGAGCCCCGGAGAACCGTCGTGGCCCGGTCGTCGTAGGGAGTCGGCTCGGCGTTCACGATGACCACCGGCCGACCGACCTCCAGCGCCAACGGCACCATGCCGGCGACGGGGTGGACCTTGAGGCTCGTACCGGCGGCGACGAGGACGTCCCCCTCCAGTGCGGCGGCCTGCGCCCGTTCCAACGCCTCGGCCTCGAGAGGTTGCCCGAACATGATCGTCGCCGACTTCAAGATGCCACCACATCGCGTGCAGCCGCGGGATCGCGATCTCCCGCCCGCACCCGATCGAGTGTGGCCCCCATCGGCCCCTTCTCACCGCAGCCCACGCATTCGACGTCGTGGACGGTGCCGTGGATCTCCACGAGGCGCTTCGGGTCGACACCGGCGTCGGCGTGCAGGCCGTCGACGTTCTGGGTCACCAGGGTGTGGAGTCGTCCCTGCCGGTCGAGGTCGGTGACGGCGAGGTGGCCCGGATTCGGACGGGCCTCCCACATCTGCGACTCCAGCCGGATCTGCCAGGCCGTCACCCTCACCTCGGCGTCGTCCAGGTAGTCGTCGATCGTCGAACGCCTCTCGGCGGCCGGGTTCCGCGTCCAGACACCGTTCGGGCCCCGGTAATCGGGGATCCCGGAGTCGGTGCTGATGCCGGCCCCGGTGAGCACGCTGATGCTCCGTGCGCCGCGAACGACCTCGAGTGCTACCTCGAGTGCTTCCTCGAGCGCGGTGGCGTCGGGTCCCGGGACGGCGTCGACCGGCACGGATGCGTCGGACATGACGTCAGTGTCGCTCAGCCGCACCCGCGTCGGCGACCTCGGTGGGCACCTCGGTCTCGTCGTTCAGGTACGCCCCGGCCAACACGCTCAGCGCTGACAGCCACAGCCACAGCATCGTGACCAGCACCGCGCCGAAGGAACCATAGGACGCCTCGATGTCGGCGAACGCGGCGGCGTAGAACGCCAACCCCACCGAGGACACGAGCCACAGCGCCGTCCCCAACGCGCCACCGAGCGACCACCAGTGCCGCCGGGGAGTGTCGCGGGTGGGGGCGATCCGGTACAGCACGCCCAACGCCGCGGCCATGAGCACGGCGATCACCGGCCAACGCAGGTAGGCCGAGAACGACCCCGCCGCCGGCGCGACCCGACCGAGGATCGTGGGCAGGATGGTGAGCGCTGCGACGAGCACCGCCAGGAACGCGACGCCGGCGACGGCGAGCAACAGAGCCTGGGCCCGGAGGCGCACGAAGTGCTGGCGAGACTCGCCGTAGGCCGCCCGGATCGACTCCATGAGATGACGGACCCCGCTCGAGGCCGACCACAGCGCCACCACGACCGCCAGACCGAGGGCCACGCCGAGCTCGGCATTGGAGGTCGCCACCACGGCGTTCACCTGGGTGAGGAGGAAGTCACGGGTCGGCTCCGGCAGAGCCTCGGTGAGATCGGCGACCTGCTCGGCCACGTCGGCCGGGTTGGCCACCAGCCCGTAGACGCTGACGACCGCCACGACCGTGGGGAAGACGGCGAAGATCCCGAAGAACGCCACCCCGGCGGCCAGGAGCACGGCGTTGTCGGCGCTGATGCGCCGACCGATGCGCCTCACCACCGCCCACCATCCACCCACCGACGCCACGGGCACGGGGGTGAAGCGGGTGCGCGCCCGGCTCGGGATCGATCACCCCTCCCGTCTACCCGATCACGGCCTCGCTCACCCCGTTCCGGGGGACCCCCGTGCCGTTCCGCCAATCGTCGGCACCCCTTGACATCTTTCATGACATCTGAGACATTCGAAAGTACGGAGAACATTGGAAATGTGCTGACGAACATCCGGAAGCGCTCCACACATCCGACGGACCGCCCGAGGAGGCAACGTGTCGCTCACCACCGAGACCCCCATCCCGCTCCCGATGCTCCATGTCGAGTCCTGGTCCGACCCCGTCGTCGACGATCTCGGGGTGGACCCCGGGGGGCCTACACAGAACGGTTCTGGCTGCCCGTGCTGGGGCCCTCGACCATCTGGTTCCTGCGGCGGGTGGCCGACCGACTCGACGACGAGCCCCAGGGCTTCGACCTCGACCTCGACGACGCGGCCCGGTGCCTCGGCGTGGGGATGCGCGGTGGCCGCAACGCACCGATCCTCAAGACCGTCGAACGCTGCTGTCGCTTCGGCGCCGCCAGGATGTACGGGCACACCAACCTCGAGGTGAGGCGACGACTGGCTCCCCTGAACCGGGCCCAGACGGAACGTCTCCCCGAGAGCCTGCAGCGTGAGCACGAGGCCTGGTTGGCCCGGCCGAAGGGCCACACCTCCGCAGCGCAGCTCCAGGAGCGGGCCCGCCGACTCGCCCTCTCGCTCCTCGAGCTCGGCGAGGAGCCCGAGGCCTGCGAGCGCCAGCTGCACCGGTGGCGCTTCCACCCTGCGATCGCCTTCGACGCGGTGCGGTGGGCACGCGCCGCACACGGAGCGATGTCCGCCGCCGGCCCCATGGCCGACGCACCGGCGCCGCCGCCGGTCGTCGCCACCCCGTCGTCGCGAACGACGACCGCCCGTGTCGCCGGGCCCGAGTCGGGGCCCTCCCTTCCCCGACCGGCGCCGACCGTGGACCCCGCCCCCGGGTCGCGGTCGCCGAGGCCCCCGCGGCCGACGATCGGGGCATCCCGACCGTCGGCCGCCGGCGGGCCGAGGGTCAGCGGCGGGGCCGACCCCGTCGAGGCGGGCTGAACGAACGAGCCAACTCCAGCAGGGTGCGCACGCCGTACCCGGTGGCACCCTTCGTCCAGTCACCATCGTCGCCGTCGCCCCACCAGGCCGTGCCGGCGATGTCGAGATGGGCCCAGGGGATGTCGTCGGCGACGAACTCGGCCAGGAAGAGGGCGGCGGTGATGGTGCCGGCCCCCTTCGCCTTCGGGATGTTGCGCAGATCGGCGACGTCGGAATCGAGGCGGGGCCGGTAGTCCGCCGGCATCGGCAGCGGCCAGACCCGCTCGCCCGCGGCGCGGGCCGCTCCGCTCACCTGGTCCTGCCAGGCATCGTCGTTGGTCAACAGCCCGGCGATGCGGCTCCCGAGCGCCACGTCCACCGCTCCGGTGAGCGTCGCCAGGTCGACGATCGCGTCGGGCTCGGCCTCACTGGCCAGGCACAAGGCATCGGCCAGGATGAGCCGACCCTCGGCGTCGGTGTTGAGCACCTCGACGGTGGTGCCGTTGCGCATGGCCAGCACGTCGCCCGGCCGGGTGGCGTCGCCCCCGGTCATGTTGTCGGTGAGGGGGAGGAAGCCCAGGACCCGACACCGGGGGGCGATGGCACTGATGGCCGAGAACGCGCCGAGAACAGCGGCTGCTCCGCCCATGTCCATCTTCATGGTCATCATCCCGTCGCCCGACTTGATGGACAGGCCACCCGAGTCGAAGGTGATGCCCTTGCCGACCAGGGCCAGGGTGCCGCGGGGCTTCTCCGGTTCGTAGCAGAGTTCCACGAATCGGGGCTCCTGCTCTGAGCCCCGGTTGACACCGAGCAGCCCACCCAGGCCGGCCTCGGCGATCTCGGCGGGTCCGAGGACGGTGACCTTGAGGTCTTCGCGCTCGGCGATCTCGACGGCCACCTCGGCCAGAGCCGCCGGCGTCAACTGGCCACCCGGGGTGTTGACGAGGTCACGGGCGAGGCACTGGGCCTCGGCGATCGCCACGCCCTGCTCGACGGCGGCAGCCACCTTGGCACCGCCCCGTCCGATCACGGTCACGTGCGCGAGGGGGTCGTCGTCGGGAGCGGACCGCAACTCGCGGTAGGCGTAGGCGCCGAGTCGGGCACCCTCGCCGACAGCGCGGGCGTACTGGGCGCGGACCGCAGGCGTGACGTCAGCGGGCACCGCGTCGAGGAGCAGGAGTCCGAGCGACGCCACGCGACGGGCGGCACGCACGGCCAGGCCGGCGGCGTGGCGCAGCCCGTCGGGGTCGACGGCGCTCGATGCGCCCACCCCGACGAGGAGCAGGGTCGCACCGGCGTCGTCGGGGATGATCGACACCTGCCCGACCGCACCGGTGAAGCCCTGGGCGGCGAGGGCCGCCGCGGGAAGGCCGGCGCCCTCGAGATCGGCGCCCTGTTCGGTGGTGACGGCGAGTGCGACGAGCTCCAGGCCCTCGGGCAGGTCGCGTGCGAACTCGATCAGTGGTGCCATGGGAGCTCCTCGGTCAGCTCGACGTGACCGAGCGGGTGGGGCGCGACACGCCCTCCTGCCAACGGGCCAGCGTCCAGAGCAGGTCGGACAGTCGGTTGAGGTAGGGAACGACGGCGCTGCCCTGCGCCGAGGCCGAGAGGGCGTCTCGCTCGGCGCGGCGGGCCACGGTGCGGGCCACGTCGAGCGCAGCCGCGAGGCGCGTCTCGCCGGGGACGACGAACTCGGTGGGAGGGTCGAAGCGCTCGCTGATGTCGTCGATCAGGTGCTCGAGCCGCTCCACCATCGCATCGGTGACGATGCTCTTGTCGTCGACGAGCTTGTGACGGTTGCCGGGGTCGGTGGCCAGTTCGGCCATCAGTACCCAGAGGTCCCGTTCCAGGCCGAGCAGCAGGTCGGCGAGCTCGGCGTCGGTCGCCTCGGCGCGTGCCGCACCGATGGCGGCCTGTGCCTCGTCGACGGACCCGTAGGCCGTGGGCTGGGCGGAGTCCTTCGGGACCCGCCCGCCGTAGAGGAGTCCAGTGGTGCCGTCGTCACCCGTACGCGTGTAGATCTTCACAGGGGCGAGCGTACCGACGCCACCGGCGTCGGCCTGCGCCGGGGCACTGGTATCGTCGTCCTCGCCTCGAGCTGTCCTGATGGGGAGGGCGTGATCGCCCCGGCTCCGGTGATGATGGAGATCCGTCTTCGACGCGCCAGGAGTACCCGCACGATGAGCAGTTCCTTCCTCGACGCCGCCCACGAGCGAGTCGTCATCTACGACGGTGCCATGGGGACGGGCATCCAGTCCCGGAGCCTCACCGCCGACGACTTCGGTGGACCCGACCTCGAGGGCTGCAACGAGCTGCTGGCCGTCACCCGCCCCGACGTGCTGCACGAGCTGCACGCCGAGTACCTCGAGGTCGGGTGCGAGGTCATCGAGACCGACACCTTCGGCGCCTTCGCCATTCCCCTCGCCGAGTACGGGATCGCCGAGCGCTCCCACGAGCTGAACGTGGCCGCGGCCCGTGTCGCGAAGGAGGTGGCCTCGTCCTACGCCACACCCGACCGGCCGCGTTGGGTGGCGGGATCGATCGGGCCGGGCACCAAGTTCCCGTCGCTCGGTCAGATCCGGTACGTGGAGCTCCGCGACCACTACGAGGAACAGAGCCACGGTCTGCTGACCGGCGGCGTCGACCTCATCATCATCGAGACGATGTTCGACCTGCTCACCGTGAAGGCGGCCATGAACGGTGCCCGGCGAGCCATGCGTGCGCTCGACCGGGACGTGCCCCTGCAGGTACAGGTGACGATGGAGCTGACCGGCCGCATGCTGCCGGGCACCGAGATCGCGGCTGCGCTCGCCGCGCTCGATCCCCTGAAGCCCGATGTCATCGGCATCAACTGCGCGACCGGGCCGGTGGAGATGGGCGAGCACCTCCGCCACCTCGCTGCGCACGCACGGATGCCCATCTCGTGCATCCCCAACGCCGGGCTTCCCAGCGTCGTCGACGGGGCCATGCACTACGACCTCACGCCCGAACAGCTCGCCGAGCACCACGCCCGTTTCGTGACCGAGCTGGGCGTCAACGTCATCGGGGGGTGCTGTGGCACGACGCCGGCCCACCTCTCGGCCGTGGTCGAGCGGTGCCGTGAACTCACACCGGCACGGCGAGAGCCGATCCACGAAGCCGGCGCCACCTCGATCTACTCGCTGGTTCCGTTCGAGCAGGACACGTCGTTCATGATCATCGGTGAGCGCACCAACGCCAACGGGTCGAAGAAGTTCCGCGAGGCGATGCTCGACGCCGACCTCGAGACCTGCGTCCAGATGGCCAAGGACCAGGTGCGCGAAGGGGCTCACGTGCTCGACCTCTGCGTCGACTACGTGGGCCGCGACGGCACCCAGGACATGGACGAGCTGGCCAAGCTGCTCGCCACCCAGGCGAGCGTGCCGCTCGTGCTCGACTCGACCGAGCCCCAGGTGATGGAGGCCGGGCTGTCATGGCTCGGTGGTCGCGCCATCCTCAACTCGGCCAACCTCGAGGACGGCGAGGCCGAGGGCAGCCGCCTCGACCGGGTGATGAAGCTGGCGAGGGAGTACGGCGCGGCGATCATCTGCCTGCTCATCGACGAGGAGGGTCAGGCCCGTGACGTCGAATGGAAGCTGCGCATCGCCCACCGAATCCACGACCTCGCCGTCGACCGCTACGGCCTCGAGGCCAGCGACCTCGTCTTCGACGCACTCACGTTCCCCCTCTCGACCGGTGACGACGACCTCCGCGGCGATGCCATGGCCACGATCGAGGCCATCCGACGGATCAAGTCCGAGCTACCCGGCGTCCACACCACGCTGGGCGTGTCGAACGTGTCGTTCGGGCTCAAGCCCGCAGCTCGTCACGTCCTCAACTCGGTGTTCCTCCACGAGTGCGTCCAAGCCGGGCTCGACTCGGCCATCGTCCACGCGGCGCGCATCATGCCCCTCAACAAGATCCCGACCGAGCAACGCGAGGTCTGCCTCGATCTGATCTACGACCGCCGGCGCCCCGACTACGACCCGTTGACGGCGCTGCTCGAGATCTTCAGCGACGTCGAGACGACCACCGTCGAACGCGAGGACCGCAGCGACTGGAGCATCGAACAGCTGCTGAGCCAGCGCATCATCGACGGGGAGCGCGAAGGGTTGGAGGACGATCTCGACCGAGCCATGGCACAGAACATCGCCCCCCTCGCCATCATCAACGACGTGCTCCTCGCCGGCATGAAGGTGGTCGGCGAACTGTTCGCGTCCGGCGAGATGCAGCTCCCGTTCGTGCTGCAGTCCGCCGAGACGATGAAGAAGGCCGTCGCCCACCTCGAGCCCCACATGGAGAAGGACGACTCCGGGGGCAAGGGTCGCATCGTGCTGGCCACCGTGAAGGGCGACGTCCACGACATCGGCAAGAACCTGGTCGACATCATCCTCACCAACAACGGCTACGAGGTGACCAATCTGGGCATCAAGATCTCGATCGCCGAGATGATCGAGAAGGCCGTCGAGCTCGATGCCGACGCCATCGGGATGAGCGGCCTGCTGGTGAAGTCGACACTCATCATGCGCGACAACCTCGAGGAGCTCAACGCTCGCAACCTCTCCGGGATCCCCGTGCTGCTGGGCGGTGCCGCACTCACCCGCAGCTACGTCGAGCGCGACCTGCGAGAGGTCTACGAGGGTCGCCTGTTCTACGGCAAGGACGCCTTCGAGGGTCTTCGGGTCATGGACCGGCTGGGCGAGATCAAGCGCGGCGCCCACGACGACCCGGACTGGGGTCACGTCCCCAGCGAGAGCAGGGTGCCGGCACGCACCGGATCGACCGACGGCCCCGACGGGACCCGCGAACCGATACCCGTCCGCTCCCCCGAGGTCGCCCTCGACAATGAAGTACCGGAGCCGCCGTTCCTGGGCACGAAGGTCGTGAAGGGCATCGCGCTCGACGACATCGCGGCCTACATCAACGAGACCGCCCTGTTCCGCAACCAGTGGCAGTTCCGTCCCGAGACCGGGGCCGACGGCACGGCCGAGACCGACGACGAGTTCAAGGCCCGGATCCGACCCATCCTGCGCCAGCAGCTCGCCGAGGCGAAGGCGTCGGACATGCTCGTGCCCCAACTCGTCTACGGCTACTTCGCCGCCAACGCCGACGGCGACGACCTCGTGATCTGGACCGACGAGAGCCGCACGGCCGAGAGGGCGCGTTTCCACTACCCGCGACAGTCGTCGAGTCCTCACCTGTGCATCGCCGACTTCTTCCGCCCGATCGACTCGGGTGAGGTCGACTACGCCGCTTTCCACATCGTGACGATGGGCCAACGGGTGAGCGACGTGACCGCCGAGCTCTTCGCCGCCGACCGGTATCAGGACTATCTGTTGGTGCACGGTCTGGGAGTGGAGATGGCCGAGGCGCTGGCCGAGCTGTGGCATCGCCGCATCCGGGAGGAGTGGGGGTACGCGGACGAGGACGGGCCCTCCCTGGCCGGCCTGTTCCGCCAGCAGTACCGGGGAGGTCGCTACTCGTGGGGATACCCGGCCTGCCCCGACCTCGAGGACAACCTCACGGTCGGCGAGCTGCTCGACGTGGGTCGCCTCGGGGTCGAGGTGAGTGAGGAGACCGGCTTCCAGTACCAACCCGAGCAGACGACTTCCGCGCTGATCTGCCACCATCCACGGGCGAAGTACTTCGTGGCCCGCTGACCGGACCCCGTCCGGGGTTGGGGGCCAGGGCGGGGGTCGTTCGACGCCCGCGCCACGGCAACGGCCCGGCCTCGAGGACCGGCTGGATGAGCCCTTGAAGGCGGCTCAGGCCGTGGCTCTACGAGGGCCGTCGTCGGGCGCCCGGTTCTCTTCCTCGGCCGGTTCGTCGTGGGCGGTCGGGTGTCTCGTGCGACTCTCCTTCGCAGCCGCCACGGACGCCTCGAGCGCCGCCATCAGATCGACCACGCGGTCCGGTTCGGTCTGGGCCGGCGGGGCGATGACCTCCTCGCCGGCGGCCTTGCGTTCGATGAGCCCGAGCACCGCCTCGCGGTAGGTGTCCTGGAAGCGATCGGGCTCGAAGTCGGTCGAAAGGGACTCGACGAGTTGGGTCGCCATCGCCAGTTCGCGATCCGAGACCTCGATGTCGGACACTTCGGCCAGCTCGGGGATGGATCCGGGATCGTTGAGCTCGTCGGCGTACACCATGGTCGACAGCACCAGGCGGCCGTCCTGTGGGCGGATGGCGGCGAGGTACTGCTTCGTGCGCATCACCAGGTGGGCGATGCCCACCTTTCCCTCGGCCTCCATCGCCCGAGCCAGCAGGGCGTAGGGCTTGGCGACCTGGTCGGGGACGAGGAGGTAGGCGGCGTCGTAGAGGACCGGATCGATGGCCGACTCGTCGACGAACTCCTCGATCTCGATGGTGCGCACCGCCTTCGGGTCGAGGGCGGCCAGCTCGTCGTCGGTGATGGTGACGTAGGCGCCCGAGTCGAGCTCGTAGCCCTTCACGATCTGCTCCCACGGGACCTCTTCGCCGGTCTCGGGGTCGACCCTCTTCTGCTTCACCCGGCTCCCGCTGCGCCGGTCGATCTGGTTGAAGTGGACCGTCTTGCGACTGACCGCGCTGTAGAGCTTCACCGGGATGTTCACCAGACCGAAGCTGATCGACCCGCTCCAGATGGCACGAGGCATGACGAACTCCTTCCGGGCCAGAACCCTCCGAAACTACCCCGCGACCGGTCCGCCCGAACCTGACCGGGGTTCGCGGGGCACGCGAGGGGGCGGTCAGGAGAGCAGGGCGCGGGCCACGAGATCGATGCCGAACGCGGTGAGGATCGCCAGGTAGAGCAGGCCGGTGGCGGCCATGACGGCGCTGTAGGAGCGCTCCTTCAGGGCCAGGCGGGTGACGATGACGAGACCGATGGTGGTCACCACGGACATGGCCCAGAACCACGACAACAGCCCGTTGTAGCCGTCGTCGATGGTCCCGTTGAGCGCCGAGACCATCCCGACCGGAACGAGCAGCAGGAGCACCTCGGGGATCCAGAGCCAGCCCGTCCAGCGGACCAGCTCCAGCAGCGGACCCCGCGGCATGCCGGGCTGGACCAGGTACCAGTGCCCGAGGAGCATCGCATCGGTCACCGCCCCGAGGAAGGCCGCCCCGACCACGAACCGGGCGACCGCCAGCCACGTCTGGCCGTCGGCGGCGTCGGCCGCCGCCACCGCGGCGGCGATGACCCCGATCACCCCGACGATCGGTGCCACCAGGTCGAGACGGGGATCGAATTCGCCGACGGCGGCGTCCTTCTCGGCCGCGTCGCGATCGATGCCGGTCATGGCCGCGACGCGAGCGGTGCGGGCCTCGGCCAGCTCGACCTGACCGGCCACGCCCGCCTTGCGTCGCACCACCGAGACCGCGAGGGCCACTCCGGCGGCGAGGACCACGCCGACCGACGACAGGTCGCGGACGAGGTTGGGCTCGATGACGGCGATCCCGATGTAGGCCGCGCCGGCCGCCATCAGGCCGTAGGTGCCGCGCATCAGCCAGCCGTAGCCGAGGGAGACCTCCCGTCGCCGGGTGGTGATCCACAGGAAGAAGAGACCGCCGGTCGCCCACTGGAGCAGCACCGAGGCCGCATCGAAGCTGATCATCGAGCGGCCCGGACGCACGTCCAGCGCCGGTGGGGCGCATGGCGGAGGAGCCGTCGCCGAACCCCGCGACCGGTGACGAGGGCCGGACGTGTCACGCGTCGACGGCCACGAGGCGGTGATCGGCCCGGTTCAGCGGATCCGGGCCGTCGTCGGAGGTGACGACGATGTCCTCGAGACGCACACCGAATCGTCCCGGGAGGTAGATGCCCGGCTCGACCGAGTAGGCGTGCCCCCGCCGGAGCGGTGTGTCGTTCCCATCGACGATGTACGGATCCTCGTGGGCCTCGACGCCGATGCCGTGACCGGTTCGATGGATGAAGAACTCGCCGTACCCGGCATCGTCGATCACTCGGCGGGCGGCGGCGTCGACCTCCTCACACGGCGTCCCGACGGTCCCCGCCGCGACCGCGGCGCTCTGCGCTTGTTGCAGGACGGCGTAGACCTCGTCGACCTGCGTCGGCACCGGACCGGTGACGACGCAGCGGGTGATGTCGGAGCAGTACCCCGCGCCGCCGTCGGTGAACATCGTGCCGCCGAAGTCGCACAGGACGACCTCGCCGGGTTCGATGATCCGCTCGCCGGGCTCGTGGTGCGGGCTGGCGGCATTGGCGCCGGCGGCGACGATGGCGAAGTTCACCCGACCGTGCCCCTCGGCGAGGATCCGGCGACCCAACTCGGCCGAGATCTGGGCCTCGGTTCGGCCGATCAGGGCGATGTCGCCAGCCTGCAGCGCCGTTGCGATCCGGTCGACCGCTTCGGCGGCGCGACGCAGCGCCGCCACCTCCTCAGCGTCCTTCACCGCGCGCAGCGGACCGATGACGTCCGAGGAGGTGGTGAAGGTGAGCGTCGGGCACGTCCGCTGGAGGCCGACGAGGAACTGGGCCCACGTATGGTTCCCGATGGCCGCCGATCGGGCCGGCCCGACGAGCTCGGCCACGATGGCCAACGGGTCCTCGGTCTCACCCCACCCACGGACGGAGAACACCTCGGGGCGCTCGACGACCCGCGGTACCTCGAGGTTGGGGACCACGAGCGTGGCGTCCCCGTCACGCGGCACGACCAGCATGGTGAGTCGCTCGAGAGGCATGGCCTCGTAGCCGGTGAGCCAGGGAAGGTCGGGCCCGACGGAGAGCAGGCAGGCATCGACACCGTCGGCGGCCATGGCCGCCCGGACCCGGGCCAGACGATCAGCGTGCACCCGGCGAGACTACCGGGGCGCTCCCCGTCCGGACCCCAGCGGAGGCTGCGTCGGAAGCCTGGCGGGCGTGGTAGCTCGAGCGCGTGAGCGGGCTCGACTCGACGTGGGCCAGTCCGAGGTCCTGGCCGGCGCGCCGGTACGTGTCGAACTGCTCCGGGGTCACCCAGCGGTGGACCGGGAGGTGGTGCGACGTGGGTCGGAGGTACTGACCGACCGTGACGATCCCGACACCGATCCCGGCCAGGTCGGCCAGGGTGGCCAGCACCTCGTCGTCGGTCTCGCCCATGCCCACGACCAGACCGGACTTCGTGGACAACCCGGCGGCACGCGCCCGAGCGAGCACCGACAACGATCGGGCGTACCCGGCCGACGGGCGCACGGCGCGCTGAAGGCGAGGCACCGTCTCGACGTTGTGGTTCACCACGTCCGGGCGACTGGCGAAGATCAGATCGAGCGCCTCGGATCGGCCTCTGCAGTCGGAGATCAGCACCTCGACCTGGACGTGCGGGGTTCGCCGCCGTATGGCCTCGACCGTCGCCGCCATGGCGCCGGCGCCCTCGTCGGGGAGGTCGTCGCGGGCCACCGTCGTCACCACGGCGAAGCTCAGGCCCATGCGTTCGACCGCTTCGGCCACCCGTTCGGGCTCGGTGGCGTCGAGGGGACCGGGCTTGCGGGTGTCGACGAGGCAGAAACCACACGCCCGGGTGCAGCGCTCGCCGTTGATCATGAACGTCGCCGTGCCGTCGTTCCAGCACTCGGATCGGTTCGGGCACCCGGCTTCCTCGCACACCGTGACGAGACCGAGATCGCGCACGGTGCGCTCGACCCCCATGACCTGCTGTCCGAGGCTCACCTTGGCCCGCAGCCACGGTGGCTTGCGTTCGGAGACGGCGAGGCCGTCGGCGACACCGGCGTCAGCCAGACGCCCTCGCAGTCGAAGGGAGGGACCCGTCACGGCGATCGACTCGGCGGGGCTCGTCACCACGCCTGCGCCGTGGTCAGTGGCGGTTCGCACCGGCGCGCCCGCCCCGAGACCTCGACTGAACGGCGAGAGGTCGCGGTCCTCTCCGGTGGGGTCGGACCCCCGCACGTCGGTCCGTTCCCATCGCCGCCCGCCGGGTGCCCACCGCTCCACGGCACGCGCCACGAGGGCATCGACGACCTCGACCATGGTGACATCGACGCCCTCGGCGGCGAGGGACGTGACACCCATGTCGGCGATGCCGCACGGAACGATGTGGTCGAACATGGCCATGTCGGGCGCCACGTTCAGGGCGAAGCCGTGCATGGAACGTCCACGGTCGAGCCGGACGCCGATGGCGGCGATCTTGCGGGGGTCCCCCCCGTCGGGGTCGACCCAGACCCCGGGGTACTCACGGAGTCGACCCACGTCGGCGAGACCGAGGTCGGTGAGCGTGTCGATCACCAGCTGCTCGATGGAACACACGTAGGCGACCGTGTCGGCCATGCCGCCGCCACGCTTCCCCGGGACCGTGAAGATCGGATAGCCGACCAACTGACCGGGACCGTGGTAGGTGACGTCGCCCCCCCGGTCGCTGCGCACCAGATCGGCACCCACCGAGGCCGGATCCACGAGCACGTTGGCCGGCTCGGCCCGTGCGCCCAGTGTGTAGACGTGGGGGTGCTCGAGAAGCAGGAGCCAGTCGTCGCGACCGGCGAAGAGGCCGTGTTGGAGCGCATGCGCCTCCTGGTAGGGAACTCTGCCCAACCAACGCACGCGCAATGGCGCCGGACCGGCCGCAGGGCCCGCGGGGCGGGGACCCGAGACGGTCATCGCGACCTGCGGTCGGTCACAACTCGGCTTCCCAGTCACGGGTCTCGAGCGTCTCCTTCACCTCACGCAGGAACGCAGCGGCGTAGGCACCGTCGAAGGCCCGATGGTCCCAGCCCATGCCCAGGAGCCCGACCGAGTGGATGGCGATGGACTCACCCCCGTCGGCGTCGGTGACGACAACGGGCTTCCGGCTGACGCCGTCGGTGCTGAGGATGGCGACCTGGGGCTGGTTGATCACCGGCAGCACGAGGTGGCTGCCGAACGAGCCGGAGTTCGAGAGGGTGAACGTCCCCCCCACGATGTCGTCGGCCGACAGCTTCTTGGTACGGGCCCGCTCGGCGATGTCGTTGACGTCGCGGGCGATGGCACGCAACCGCATGTCGTCGGCGTTGTGCACCACCGGGGCCAGGAGCCCTTCGAAGTCGAGGTCCACGGCGATGGCCAGGTTCACATAGTTGTGCACGATCAGTTCGCCGTCGCCCACCGAGGCGTTCATGTGGGGATAGAGCCGCAGGGCGTCGATGACGGCGCGGGAGATGAACGGGAGGTACGTGAGGCTGAAGCCCTCGCTGGACTTGAACGCCTCCCGATGACGACGGCGCACTCGCTCGACGTTCTCGTAGTCCACCTCGACGATGCTGTAGGCGTGAGGGGACGTGGCCTTGGACATGACCATGTGCTCGCCGGTGCGTCGCCGGATGTTGTTCAGCGGCTCGACCGTGTCGCCGGTGCCCGAGCGAGGGGCGGGAGCCGGCCGACGGGCACCCGCCGACGACACCGGACCACCGGTCGCGGCCGGTGCGGGTGCCGAGGCGGCCACCGAGGCCGAGCCGTCGCGGATGGCCCGGTCGACGTCGGCGCGGGTGATGCGCCCGCCTGCTCCGGACCCCTCGATGCGACCGGGGTCGAGCCCGTAGTCGTTCACCAGTTGGCGCACGATGGGCGAGAGCAGGCGGCCCGCCGTGGCGCCGGAAGGGGGCGCGGACGGAGCCGGGGCCGCCGGTGCTGGGGCCGCAGCGGTGGGAACGGGAGCCGCAGGTGCAGGTGCAGGTGCGGGGGCAGGTGCGGGGGTAGGGGGCACAGCAGCGTCGTCGACGGGCGGGGGTTCCGGAGCAGCGGGGGCCGCGGACTCGGCGGCGGGTGCCTCGGCGGGCGCTGATCCGGCGTCGCCGACCACGGCGAGGACGGTGCCGACATCGACGGTGTCGCCCTCGGGGACGCGGATCTCGGTGAGCACGCCGGTGACCGGCGACGGCACTTCGGAGTCGACCTTGTCGGTCGAGACCTCGAAGAGGACCTCGTCCTCGGAGATGGCGTCACCCACCTGCTTGAACCACTTCGTGATGGTGCCCTCGGTGACCGATTCACCGAGTTGGGGCAGCTGGATCTCGGCCATGTGACGTTCCTCTGTCGACTCGGGGGGTGCCGGCGTCGCTGCGCCGTCAGCCGTGGAGCGAGCGACCGGTGAGGGCGAGGACGCTCTCACCGAACAGTTCGCTCAACGACGGGTGCGGTTGGATGAAGTGGGCGACCTCGTCGGCGGTGGCCTCCCAGTTGACGGCCAGGTAGGCCTGACCGAGCTGCTCGGTGACCCACGGACCGACCATGTGCACGCCGAGAAGGCGTCCACCGGTTCCGTCGGGGCGGCGTTCGGCGATGATCTTCACCATGCCGTCGGGCTCGTCGAGGATGAGGGCACGGGCGTTGCCGGTGAAGCGGTGCTTGCTCACGACGACCTCGAGCCCCGCCTCCTTGGCGCTCGCCTCGGAGTGACCGACGAAGCTCACCTCGGGGTGGCAGTAGATGCACCACGGGACCCTGGCGTTGTCGACGGGCACGGGGTCCTCGCCGAGGATGTCCTGGATGACGCAGATGCCCTCGGCGAAGCCCACGTGGGCCAGCGCCGGCGTGGCGATCAGGTCGCCGACGGCGTAGACACCCGGCTCGGCGGTGCGGTACTGGTCATCGACGTCCACATGACCCCGTTCGGTCACCTTCACGGCGGTTGCGTCGAGCCCGAGGCTCTCGGACAGCGGCCGACGGCCGACGGACACGACGACCATCTCGACGTCGATGGACTCGTCGTCGCCGAAACGGACCACGGTGCCACCGTCGCGGGGCTCGTGACCGGTCACCGCGACGCCGGTGCGCACGTCGATGCCGCGCTTCTTGAACGACTTGAGCACGACGCGGGTGATGTCGTCGTCGCAGCCGGGCAGGATCTTGGGGAGGGCCTCGAGGATGGTCACGTCGGTGCCGAGGTCACTCATCATCGAGGCGAACTCGCAGCCGATCGCGCCACCGCCGATCACCACCGCAGAGGCCGGGAGCCGCTCGATCGACAACAGCTCGTCGGAGGTGACCACCGTCGGAGCGTCGACGTCGAAGCCGGGGATCGTCCTCGGCACGGATCCCGAGGCGAGCACGACGTGGGAGCCGTGGAGCTCCACGTCACCCGACGAGCCGCCGGTGACCTTCACGACGTGGTCGGCGTGCAGCGTTCCGGTCCCATCGAACACCGTGACCTTGCGAGCCTTGAGCAAGCCGCTGAGACCCCCGAAGAGCTGATCGATGACCTGCTGTTTGCGAGCCTGGGTGACCGAGAAGTCGAGGACCGGCTCGCCCGCGGTGATCCCGAAGGCCGCCGAGCCGACGATGGCGCGGTGCACCGACGCCGTCTCGAGGAGTTCTTTGGCCGGGACACAACCGACGTGGAGGCAGGTGCCGCCGACCTTGTGCCTCTCGATCAGCGCCACGGAGAGCCCGGCCGACGCGCCGTAGAGCGCCGCGGCATAGCCACCAGGGCCGCCACCGATGATGACGACGTCGAACTTCTCGGCCGTGGGGACCACCTCCTCGGGGAACGCCTCGGAGCCTACCCAGGGCACGACCGGTCCCCGACCGCCGAATCGAGCGAGATCGGGGCCGGCGAACTACTGCTGGAGCGCGGAGAGCTGGTGCTGGTTCTCTGCCACCGACAGCCGCCGGATCTCGACATGGGGCTCCACGAGCGCCTGGGCGTGTCCCGAGAACACACCGCGGAGCGGCTGGACGTCGTCGTAGTCACGGCCGTGGCCGATCTTCACGTGCCGCTGGCCCACCGGCTGCTGGTTCGTCGGGTCGAGGGCGATCCAACCGAACCCGGGCACCGCAGCCTCGAACCAGGCGTGGGTCTGGACGATCACGGTGTCGTCGTCGGCGCTCTCCGGGTCGAGGGCCGGATCGATGTTCGTCGTCTCGTCCCGGGTGAAGAGGTAGCCCGACACGTAGCGCGCCGGGATCCTCTGGCTCCGGCACAGCGCCACGGCGAGGTGGGCGAAGTCCTGGCAGACCCCGTTGCCGTCGCGGAGCACGTCCTCGACGGATACCCCCACCGCGGTGGCCCCCGGCGTGTACCGCAGCACGGTCCCGACCAGGCGGTGCATGGCCAGCACCGTGCTCACGGTGTCGGGGCCCACCAGGTCGGCCTGCAGCTGCGCCGCCTCGGTGACCGCGTTGCCCCAATCGGCATGGGGCGAGCGCTCGAGGTACTCGGCGTGCTCGTCGCGGAATACCAGGTCCTCGAGCGCGGTTCGCGGGCTGGCCGCGCTCAACATGGGACGGGGGTAGGTCTCGACGGTCGCCGACGCCGTCACCTCGAGTGCGATGTGCGGGGACCGATGCCCGAAGGCGTCGACGCGGGTCCCCCAGTAGTCGATGAAGGTCGAGACCTTCGACGATGGCGACGTGGTGACCCGGTAGCTGACGAGGCTCTGGAAGGCGTCGGTCGTCGGACACGCCCTGAGCTCGTTCTGGGACTCACGGACGAGGTCGTCGTAGGTGAACGAGGTCCGGTAGCGGATGTCGAGCCTCACGACGCCCACCGGTCACCGGGCAGGACCTTGAGCGAATGGAGGTCGAGCTCGTGGCTGTTGGTGAAGTACTGGAGGCTGACCGCGGTGCAGACCTGCCGGATGCCGTCCTGCACCCTGGTGAGCTCCTCGGCGAGACCGCCGGCCATCAGCTCGGCCATGTCGGCGAACTCCAGATCGGCGCGCAGCCGACCGAGGAGGCGAAGCGGACGGGGCATCTCGTCGTCGCCGGGCTCGAGCAGTTGCAGGTTCGCCTCGGCGGTGCGCAGCGCGTGCAGCACCGATCGGGGGAACGTGCGCGACAGCAACAGGAACGCCACCACGTCGGCGGGGTCCATCGAGCCCCGGTTGTTGCGTCGGTAGGCCTCCAGTGCGGACGCCGCCCGCAGGGTCCCCACCCACTCGTGGAACCCCGCCGAGGTGAGCTGGCCCTGACGCACCCGTAGCAGCCGGCACGCCCATTCGGCTCGCTCGAGGTGCCAACCCAGGTCGAGGAATCGCCACCCCTCGTCGCGGGCGAGCGTCTCGTGGGCGACGCCGGCCACGGCCTGGCACTCGCTGCGCACCATGCCGTAGAGCTCGTGCGGCTGGTGCTCGAGGTCTGAGGAGAGGTTGCGGCTGCGCAGTCCCAGACAGAACGAGTTGATGGCGCCCCACAGCTCGGTGGAGAGCCATCCCCGCACGGTGCGGGCGTTCTCGCGGGCCTGCTCGACGGCGGCGACGATCGAACCGGGGTTGTCGCGGTCGACGACGAGGAACTCCGAGACGGCCGAGGCGGTCATGGGTCGACCCGTGGCCGAGTACGCCTCGTGGAGCCCGACGGCGGCAAGCACCCCTCCCCAAGCGGCGCGCTCCTCGGCGGCCGTCGTCTCGAGGAGGCCGTGGTAGGTCACGTCCAGCAGCCGGGCGGTGTCCTCGGCGCGCTCCATGTAGCGACCGATCCAGAAGAGGCTCTCGGCATCGCGCGCCAGCATCAGACCGTCGTCTCCACGTCGACGCTGATGGCGCGGTGACGGCCGGTGATGTCGGCCAGGTTCAAGCCCTCGCTGCTCTCTGCCTCGGCGTCGGCCTCGAGGTCGGCGGCGGTGCGGGCCAGCACCCAGGTGTCCTTGGACCCGCCGCCCTGAGAGGAATTCACGATGAGTGAACCCTTGCCCATCGCCACCCGCGTGAGCCCGCCCGGGATCACCTCGACGGCGTCGCTGGTGAGGACGAAGGGGCGGAGGTCCACGTGGCGGCCCTCGAGGTGGTCGCCGACCAGCGTGGGGTGCCGGGACAGCGACACGACCTCCTGGGCGATCCAGTTGCGGGGCTCGGCGAGGATCGTCTCGCGACACGCCGCCAGCTCCTCGTCGCTGGCCGTCGGACCGATGGTGATGCCGTACCCTCCGGCCTCGGCCACCGGCTTGATGACGAGCTCGTCGAGCCGGTCGAGCACAGCATGGCGTTGGTCGTCGTCCCACAGGAGATAGGTCTCCACGTTCGGGAGCAACGGCTCCTCGCCGAGGTAGTAGCGGATCATCTCGGGCACGTAGGCGTAGACGGCCTTGTCGTCGGCCACGCCGTTGCCGATGGCGTTGGTGACCGTGACGTTCCCCGCTCGGACGGCAGCGAGCAGCCCCGGGACCCCGAGGGTGGAGTCCGGCCGGAAGACCACCGGATCGAGGAAGTCGTCGTCGATGCGCCGATAGATCACGTCGACCCGCTTCAGCCCCATCGTCGTCCGCATGTAGACGACGTGGTCGTCGACGACGAGGTCGCGTCCCTCCACGAGCTCGACCCCCATGTGGGCGGCGAGGAAAACGTGCTCGAAGTAGGCCGAGTTGTAGACGCCAGGAGTGAGCACGACGATCGTCGGGTTCTCCCCCGCTGCCGGCGGGGCCACCCGGCTGAGGGCACCGAGGAACGATCGTCCGTAGTGGTCCACCGGGCGCACCGGCGTGTCGGCGAAGACGTGCGGGAGCAGCCGGGTCATGGCGACGCGGTTCTCGACCACGTAGGAGATCCCGCTCGGGTTGCGCAGGTTGTCCTCGAGGACCCGGTAGGTGCCGTCGGCGTCGCGCACGAGATCGCTCCCCGCAACCAGGCAACGTGCGCCCAGCGGGACCGGCACCCCGAAGGCCTCACGGGCGAAGCCGTCGGAGCTCGACACGAGCCACCACGGAACGATGCCGTCGCGGATGGCGGCCCGCTCACCCACGTAGAGGTCGTCGAGGAAGCGGTTGAGGGCTGTGATCCGCTGGATCAGACCGGCCTCGATGTGATCCCACTCGTCGGCGGGAACGACACGGGGAAGCAGGTCCATCGGAAAGGTCCGCTCGATGCCTTCGCCCTCGCCGTAGACGGTGAACGTGATGCCCTGGCTGCGGAAAGCGGCGTCACGGCGCCGCTCGCGGCGGCTGAGGTCGTCGGCGTCGAAGCGGGCCAGACGCTCGACGAGGGCCTCGTAGTGAACCCGGACCTTGCCGTCCTCGGAGAAGACCTCGTCGAAGAAGCCCTCGGTCAGATACTCCCTGAACAGATCGCCTGGCACTCCCCGACCGTAGAGGTCGGATCCGCTCGATGCCAAGAGCACCGACGGACCTTCACGCCTCGTTCACACAGGGACAACGAACGGGAAACGGCGCCGAACCACGCGGGGCCGGTCAGCGGGCGATGAGCAACTGCAGCGCGAACGCCCCGAGAATGGCGAGACCACAGGCGAGCGACAGAAGGATGAGCTTGCGGGTACTCACCACCCCAACGCTACCGGCTCCCCATCCCGGGCATACCAGCGGGACGCGGGTGGTTGACGACAACATGAAGATCGCAGTCACCGGCTCGACCGGCCTCATCGGATCCGCACTGTGCCGCTCCCTCGCCGCCGACGGCCACGAGGTCGTGGCCGTCGTGCGCCGTCCCGTGCTCGCCGGTGAATCAGCCGTGCGATGGGACCCGATGGACGGCACCGTCGACGCCGCGGGCCTCGACGGCGTCGACGGCGTGGTCCACCTCGCCGGCGCCGGCATCGGCGACAAACGCTGGTCCGACGCCTACAAGCGGCTGGTGCTCGAGAGCCGCACCAAGGGAACCGACCTGATCGCCCGGACGGTGGCGGGCCTCGACCGGCCGCCCGCCGTGCTCGTGAGCGGTTCGGCCATCGGGATCTACGGCGACACCGGCGACACCTCGGTCGACGAACAGTGTCCTGCCGCCGACGACTTCCTCGCCGACGTCGTGACGCAATGGGAGGCCGCGGCGGCTCCGGCGGTGGAAGCCGGCATCCGGGTTCCCTTCCTGCGCACCGGCATCGTGCTGAGTCCCGAGGGTGGTGCGCTCGCCAAGCTGCTCCCGCTGTTCAGGTACGGGCTCGGCGGCCGCATGGGCTCCGGGCGGCAGTGGTGGAGCTGGATCTCACTCGCCGACGAGGTCGGGGTGATCCGATGGCTCCTCGACCACGAGATCTCCGGGCCGGTCAACGCGGTGGCCCCGCACCCGGTCACGAACGTCGAGCTCACCAAGACGTTGGGCTCGGTGCTCCACCGTCCGACGGTGGTGCCAGTGCCCGCGTTCGGACCGAAGCTCCTCCTGGGGAGCGAGCTGGCCGACGCCCTGTTGTTCACCAGTGCGCGGATCGAACCCGGGGTGCTGACAGCCAACGGGTACGAGTTCGCGCATCCCGACCTCGAGGGCGCCTTGCGCGCCATGCTCGGCCGGCCCGCCGACGAGGCGGCCTGACATGTCCGACGAACCGATCCAGGGCCACCGGACCGTCTCGGTCTCACGGGTGATCGCCGCGGAACCCTCGGCCATCTTCGCCGTGCTCGTCGACCCGTCCCAGCACGCGCTCATCGACGGGTCGGGGACGGTCCGCGAGGCTCGCGACGACCAGGAGACGTTGGCGATGGGGTCGCGGTTCTCCATGGGGATGCGCATGGGCGTGCCGTACGTGATCAAGAACGAGGTCGTCGAGTTCGAGCCCGACCGACTCATCGCCTGGCAGCACATCGGCCGTCACCGCTGGCGCTATCGCCTCGAGCCGGTCGAGGGCGGCACCCGGGTGATCGAGACGTTCGACTGGTCGACCGCCCGCTTCCCGAAGGGGATCGAGATCATGGGGTATCCCTCGAAGCACCCTGCCGGCATGGAACGCACCCTCGAGCGCCTCGACCGGCTGGTCACCACCGGCCGACCCGACGAGACCTGACCGGGCAACGCCAGCCCGGGGCCCGGTCCGTTCGGAGGCGCACCGGCTACCGTTGGGCCTCCGTGGACAGCAACTGCTCAGGGCCGACGTGACCAGGGAGTCGCTGACCCCTCTCGGGTGGGACGACGGCTGGGAGGCCGAACTCCAGGCGATCGCCTCGGCGGCCGAGCCCGCGCGGGTGCTCCAGCACCACGGAGCCGGCCTCGTCCTCGGCCTCGCCGACGAGACACGAACGGTGATGTTCACCCGTCGACTCGATCCGGAGCCCACGGTGGGCGACTGGGTCGCCGTGCTCGACGATGAAGTGCTCGCCGTCCTCCCCCGTCGGTCGCTGCTCCGGCGACGGGCCACGCACGGCGACGGCGAACAGCAGTTGGCGGCGAACGTGGACCGACTGTTGATCGTGTGCGGACTCGATCGGCCGGTGAAGGACGGTCGGATCCAGCGGGGCACCGCGATCGCCCATGACGCCGGCGCCGAACCGGTGGTCGTGCTGACCAAGTCCGGGAGTGACGCAGCCCTGCTGGATCCGGCCGAGGCAACGGCGGAGGTCCAGGCCGGAAACCCCGGCATCGTGGTCGTCGCGACATCGGTCGAGGAGGGTGTGGGCGTGGAGGAGTTGCGCCGACTGGTCTCGGGCCGGACCGTGGCCCTCCTCGGGGAGTCGGGCGCGGGCAAGTCGTCGATCGTCAACGCCCTGGTCGGGACCAAGGCGGCACAGACCGGTGCAGTGCGCCACGGGGATTCCAAGGGACGCCACACCACCACGACCCGCGAGCTCCACCAACTCGACGACGCCGGCGTCCTGATCGACTCACCCGGCATCCGTGAGGTCGGCTTGGTGGGTGAGACCGAGGCGGTCGAGGAGACCTTTGCCGAGGTCGCCGAGGTCGCCGAGACGTGTCGATTCAGCGACTGCGCCCATGAATCCGAACCCGGATGTGCGCTGCGGGCCGCTCTGGAGGCGGGCGAGCTCGACCCGGCGAGGGTGAACCGCTGGAAGGAGCTGCGGGCCGAGACCGAGGCGGCACAGATCCTGGCCAGACCCGACGAGGCAAGGAAGGCGGGCAAGCGATTCGCCCGGATGGCCAAGGAGGCGCAACGCCGGAAGGGCCGTAGCTGACGACCCCCGCGGAGCCCGGGTTCAGGCGTCGACGCTGACGCCCTTCCAGAAGGCGACGTGGTCCTCGATCTCCGCGGCAGCGTCCTTCGGCGCCGGGTAGATCCACGCCGCATCGGCGTTCGCCTGACCGTCCACGACGACGCTGCGGTAGCTGGCGGTGCCCTTCCACGGACACGTCGAGTGGGTGTCGCTGTCGACGAAGTACTCCTCGTTCACACTCGACGCCGGGAAGTAGTGGTTGCCCTCCCCGACCACGGTCTCATCGCTCTCCGCCAGAACGACACCGCTCCACGTGGCCTTGGCCATCTGGCCATCTCCTCGATCAGGGGTCGGAATCGACCCGGCTCAGAGGTGAACCCGTGAGCCGGGCCGGATGGTCCGAACGATCGGGAAGCCCGTGTCGTGCAGCGTTCGGCCGGCGCAGGCCGGCCCGCCGTCACTTCGGGGCGAGGCGGGCGCCGCCGTCGACGCGGATGGTCTGGGCGTTCATGTAGGAGTTGGAGACGAGCTCGACGACCATGCTGGCCAGCTCGTCGGCGTAACCGAGGCGCTTGGGGAACAGCACGTCCTTGGAGAGGTTGGCCTTGAACGCCTCCGACGCCTCGCCCGTGCCGTAGATCGGGGTGTCGATGAGGCCGGGGGCGACGGTGTTGACCCGGATCCCGACGACGGCGAGGTCGCGGGCGATGGGGAGCGTCATGCCCACGACGCCGCCCTTCGATGCCGAGTAGGCGGCCTGGCCGATCTGGCCGTCGAAGGCCGCGACCGAGGCCATGTTCACGATGGCGCCGCGCTCACCGGAGTCGTCGAGCGGGTCGGTCTGGCTCATGGCGGTGGCCGCGAGGCGGATCACGTTGAAGGTGCCGGTCAGGTTGATGTCGATGACCTTGCGCCAGTAGTCCAGATTGAACGCCGAGTCGTAGCTGCCGTCCTTGCCGATGGTGCGGCTGGCCGCGCCGATGCCGGCGGAGTTCACGACGGCCCGCAGGGGACCCATCTCCTTGGCCGTCTCCACCGATGCCACGACCTCGTCGACGTCCGTCACGTCGACGTGGCAGAAGGCTCCGCCGAGCTCGGTGGCGAGGGCGTTGCCCTTCTCGTCGTTGAGGTCGGCGATGACGACCTTGGCGCCGCGGCCGGCGAGCTGGCGGGCGGAGGCCTCACCGATGCCGGAGGCGCCACCGGTGACGAGTGCTGAGATTCCGTTGATGTCCATGGGCAGCGAGCCTACGGAACTCGGCACCGCCGGCGGGAATCGCCCCGGACGCGACGGAGGGCCGGCACCAGGCCGACCCTCCGGGTCACATCGGTGGAGCGGGTGGATGGGTCAGCTGGCGGCCGCGAGCTGCTTGGCCGAGTTGACCAGCGCCTGCGTGGGGTTCTCCGGGAGCTCGGTGAGCGGCTGCGCGACCTCGCCCACCGTGGGGCCGTACTGGTCGGCCAGCGGGCGCAGGGCCTCGAGGTCGAAGCCGTACAGCTTCGCCGCGTTGCCGGCCAGGATCTGCTGGATCTGCTCGGGAGCGATCCCGTTGAACACCTGACGGAAGTGCTCGGTGGTGTACGGGTAGGTGCCCTCGTCGTGGGGGTAGTCGCTGCCCCACATGACGCGGTCGATGCCGACGGAATCGCTGAGGGCGGCGGCGACGTCGAGCGGCCGGGGCTGGCTGATGCCGACGTGGCAGCTCTGCTGGAAGTACTCCGACGCGGAACGCGGCGGCACCAGCTCGCCGCCGATGCGCATCTCGCCGACCTTGTTGGAGCGGATCCCGGCCATGAGGTCGTCCATCTGGCTCAGGAAACCGGGGATCCAGGCGCAGCCCGCCTCGGTGATGGTGAACTTGAGGCCCGGGAATCGCTCGAAGACTCCACCGAGGATCATGTAGGCCAGCGGGCGCTGGGAGTAGAACGGGATCTCCAGGAAGTGCACCAGCGGCATGGCCGGCGCCTTCTGGTAGACGGGGCCGCCGGTGCCGCTGTGGGAGTTGACGACGATCTCGTTCTCCTCGCAGAACGCCCACAACGGGTCGTAGGCGGGGTCGTACAGCGGCTTGATCCAGTCACAGGTGGGGGGAACCGAGCCGACGAGGATGCCGCCGCGCAGGCCGTTCTCCTTGCACCACTTGGCATCGGCGATGGCGTCGTCGACGTCGTTCAGGAAGACCTGCCCGATGCCGGCACGCTGAGCCGGCTTTTCCGACACATAGTCGGCCAACCAGCGGTTGTGGGCCTGCACGCCGGCGTGGCGGTGCTCGTACTCGTCGGGGGTGGGGGGCTGGGCGAACAGCACGAAGTTCGGGAAGAACGGGGGCACCGTGTTCGGGAACATGACCTCACCGACGACGCCGTCGCCGTTCTGATCGCGGTCCCGTCGCTCGCTGTCCCAGTTGCGGACGCGCTCGTCGGTGTCCTTCAGGTCCTTGAACGGGTTCTTGTACTTCTCCCGCCAGGCGTCGAAGTCGGCGACGTACTTCGGGTCCAGGAACTCGCGGTACTGGGCATGGCTGCCACCGGCGTGGGTGTCGGCAGAGATCACGATGTAGCGGTCGTCGGGTCCGAGCATGGTCCCCCTCCTTGGTCGTCTCCTTCCACAGTACGGTCACCAGGAGCGGATCGGCACATCCGAGGGCGAGCCGGCGGGCACATCGCCGGAGTCAGGCCCGACCCCAGCCGTCACCGCCCAGGGGTGCCCAGACGCACGACGTGACCCGGGTCCACGGCGAAGGTGCAGCTTGTCCGCGAAGGCCTCGGGCCGGTCCGCGTCACCGCCCTGGAGCGGCCAGTTGTCACCCACCGATCCCGGCGCCCCGCCCTCGGTCCCCGGCGGGCGCCGAGCGGCGACGGGTTCATCCGCGATGATCGCCTTCCGACCGGGCCGTGGATGATGCGCAACGCACCATGTGTCTGCACCGCCCGGCAGCGGTCAACGCATTCGGGCCTCGGCCGCGGCGATCTGGTGCTTCACCGCCACGAAACTGTCCGGGGTGACCGATACCGAGTCGATCCCCGCCTCCACCAGCACCCGGGCATAGGCGGGGTCGTTGCTCGGCGCTTGGCCACAGAAGCCCACGTGACGGTGCACTGCGTGGGCCCGGTCGATGAGGTCCCTGATCAGGTGGAGCACCGCCGGGTCGTCGGCGCCGAACGTGGACGCCAACATCTCCGAGTCACGGTCCACGCCGAGCGTGAGCTGGGTCAGGTCGTTGGAACCGATCGAGAATCCGTCGAAGCGTTCGGCGAAGGCTTCGGCCAGGATGATGTTCGAGGGAATCTCCGCCATCACGTACACCTCCAGCCCGTTCTGTCCGCGGACGAGGCCCTCGGCGGACATCACGGCGAGGACCCGGTCGGCCTCGTGTGGCGTGCGACAGAAGGGGACCATCACCACGAGGTTGGTGAAGCCCATCTCCTCGCGCACCCGGCGGATCGCCCGGCATTCCAGGAGGAACCCGTCTTGGTAGCCCGGGTGGTAGTACCGGCTGGCCCCGCGCCAGCCGAGCATCGGGTTGGCCTCGACCGGCTCGAAGGGACCACCCCCGAGCAAGGTGGCGTACTCGTTGGTCTTGAAATCGCTCAGCCGCAGGATGGTCGGCTTCGGGTGGTAAGCGGCACAGAGGGCCGCCACCCCTGCCGACAGGCGGTCCACGAAGTACTCCCCGGGAGAGTCGTAGTCCCTGGTCAGTCGACTGATCGCCTGTCGCACGTTGGCGTCATCGATCCGCTCCGGGTGCGCCAGCGCCATGGGATGGACGCGGATCTGCTCGGTGATGACGAACTCCATCCGGGCGAGGCCGACGCCGTCGGCAGGCAGACGCCACCATTGGAAGGCTGCCGCGGGGTTGGCCAGGTTCAACATCACCTTGGTGCGCGTCGCCGGCAGCGTGTCCACCATCAGCTCGTTCCGCTGGACCTCGGCCTCCCCGTCGTAGACGTAGCCCACGTCGCCCTCGGCGCACGACACCGTGACCACCTGACCGTCCCGGAGCACACGGGTGGCGTGACCGGTGCCCAGCACAGCGGGCAGTCCCAGTTCCCGGCTGACGATGGCGGCGTGGGAGGTGCGGCCGCCCCGATCGGTGACCACAGCTGCTGCCCTGCGGAGGACCGGCATCCAGTCGGGGTCGGTGATGCTGGCGACCAGCACACCACCATCGGGGAACCGGCCCGCTTCGGCGGCGGACTCCAACACGCAGACCGGGCCCGAAGCCACCGCATCACCCACCGACAGGCCTTCGACCAGGACGGCTCCCTTCTCGGCGACCGCGTAGTGCACCAGGGTCGCCGCGGCACGCTGTGCCTGCACCGTCTCAGGTCTGGCCTGGACGATGAAGAGCTCTCCGGTATCACCGTCCTTGGCCCATTCGATGTCCATGGGCCGCCCGTAGTGGTCCTCGACGAGGACCGCCCAACGGGCCAATGCGACGATGTCGACATCCTCGAGCACGCGGGAGCGACGCTCCGACGGCGCGCAGGCCACCGTCTCGGTGCTCCCGTTCACCCCCTTCGAGTAGACGATCTTGATCTCCTTGCCGCCGAGAGAGTGGCTGACCACCGGGATCGCCCCTGCTTCGGCCAGCAGGGGCTTGAAGACCCGATACCGGTCGGGATCCACCGCGCCCTTCACCACGGCCTCGCCCAGGCCCCATGCCGCATCGATGATCACCATTCGGGGGAAGCCCGACTGCGTGTCGAGGGTGAACATCACGCCTGCACCCCAGCGATCGGATCGCACCATTCGCTGCACCCCCACCGACAACGCGACCGCCGTGTGGTCGTAGCCGTTCTCCTCCCGATAGGCGATGGCCCGGTCGGTGAACAGCGAGGTGAGGCAGTCCCGGTAGGCGTCGAACAAGGCGGGAACTCCCACCACGTTCAGGTAGCTCTCCTGTTGGCCGGCGAAGCTGGCTTCGGGCAGGTCCTCGGCGGTGGCCGAGGACCGAACCGCCACCGCCAGGTCCTCCACGCCGTTCTCGGCCGACAAGGAGGCGTAGGCCTCGGCCAACGCCGCGGCCAGATCGGGCGGGATCTCCGCAGCGGCGAAGCTGCGCCGGATGGCGGACCCCACGTCGCGCAAGCGATCAGGATCGCTGTGCAGCGCGTCGATCTGCTCGGCGATCACGCTGCCCAGACCGTTGTGGTCCAGGTACTCGCGATACGCGGTGGCCGTGACGGCGTAGCCGTCGGGGACGCTGATCCCCGACGCCGCGAGGTGTTGGATCATCTCTCCGAGCGAGGAGTTCTTGCCGCCCACGAGACCGACGTCGTCGACGCCGAGCTCGGCGAAGCGGATGATGCGGCGGGTGTCGCTCACGATGACGCTCCTGGCCGAACGGGCTCGTTCGATGTCTGCTGGGTCGGTGTGTCGGGACCGCGGGTCGGAGGCGGCTGGAGGCACGAGACGCAGAGCCGTCGGCGCCACAGCGGAGACCTCGTCGGGGCTCTCCCCGCGCTCACACGCGACGGTTTCACCGGCGAGGTCCACACGACCAGGGCACCGCCGCGCACGCAGCCATCGTGCTCCCCGCACGGCGTGTGAAGGTCAATCTCGTGGCGCCTCATCGTTCGCCCCGGGTCGCACCACGAGGACGGGGCACAGGGATTGGCGGACCACGGTGGCCGCAACGCTGCCCATCGCCAGTCGGCTCAGACCTGAACGCCCGTGGGTCGCCAACGCCACGAGCGAAGCCGGCAAGCGCCCGGCGAAGCTCGTCACCGACAGGCCGGGGTCCGCTCCGTACAGCACCTCGATCCGAGGATCCTGACCGCGAGATACGAGAGGTGTCGAGATCCGCTCCATCGCAGTGATCGCTGATTCGCCTTCGAGATCTCGGATCGGCTCGTCGTCGATGGAAACCTGCTCGTTCGGCCGAACGACCTCGACCACCCAGGGGCTCAGGTCGAGACGGGTCACCCAGCGGGCGGCGTGCGGGGCGATGGAGTCTGCGTGACTCGAACCGTCGGTGCAGATCACCATCCTGCCGACCTCACCGGGTAGCGGCGCGCTGCGGAACGACGGCCCCACGAGCATCAGCGGACCGCTGACGCTGCACACGAGCTCCGCAGCGATGCTGCCGAGCACCGTCTCCCCCAGACCTCCGCGACCGTGCGTCGCCATGCAGATCACCGCATCATCGGCACCAGCCGCGACGTCGTGTATGCCGGCAACAGGCTTGTCACTGATGACCAGTGTGCCGATGTCGACGACGCGCTGGAACAGAGACGCTCGATCATCGAGGTAGTCACCGGATGCGCTGGTACGGCCACCACCGCACGTGACGAGCAGCACCCTGCTTCCACTCGTGCGCGCCGCGAGGGCACATGCAGGGCGCAGCGCGCGCTCCGCCAACTCCGAGCCGTCGAGAGGAACGACGAAGGTGGTCATCGGGCTCGGCCAGCAACCCGGAGGTCGTCGGAACTCGCCGACCGCATCTGCTCAGGACGCCGTTCCAGGACCGCCTGCCGCGACAACGTGCACCAGAGCACCGACTCATCACCAGCACCACAGCGCCGTTGGAGGGACGCCCGCGAGGCTGACCGACCCGGGGCGCTACTGGATCCGGACCCATCTGCACCGACCACGATCCTCGTCACACCACAGCCTCCCACCGAATCCGCAAGCTGGACCCATTGTCACCGCAGCGACTGGGCGAGACCAGCGTCCTTGGCCGGCAACGTACGACGTCGCAGGCCCCCGACCGCCTCCGGTCAGCGCAGTGGGCTGGGGTCAACCGACTCGGCGAGTCATCGGGACAACCCCCATCCTCCACCTCCGGGCGTGAGCATTCGCACCACGTCACCCGCCTTCAGATCGATCGTGCACTTGTCGGCCAGACGCTCGGCCCGGCTCTCGTCGCCGCCCGGCAGCAGCCAGTTCTCACCCACCGATCCGGGATCACCACCCGCCAGTCCCCAAGGCCGTGAGATCCGCCGCTCGGTGATCAACGAGAGCGTTGCGTCGACCAGGACCTGCAGGTCGCGCTCGATGCCCTCGCCGCCCGGTCCCGAGCCTGCGCCCCCACTCCCCCGCCGCAGGCTCTGGCGCAGGACCCGCAACGGAAACGAGCGCTCCAAGGCCTCGACGGGCGTGTTCTTCGTGTTCGTCATCCCGGTATGAACGCCCGACATCCCGGGCAGTCCTCGATCGCTCTCATCGGGAGCCACCCGACGCGTGCGGGGCATCGCCGTGCGCGCCCCACTCACCCCGGGTCCCACGGCCCGTCCACCCTGTCCACCGGCGACGGTCTCGTAGTACACCCATGGGCCGGCATCACCGTGGCCGCCGATGAGCAGGTTGTTCATCGTGCCCTGCGAGGCGGCACCGACGGTCCCCGGTCGCACGAGAGCCAGCGCCCCGAGGCACACGTCAGCGACGCGCTGGCTCACCTCGACGTTGCCTGCGCCGACCGCCGCCGGTGGCAGCGCGGCGACGATCGACCCGGGTCGGGTGCGCACCTCCACCGGTCGCAACACGCCACCGTTGGCGGGAAGGGTCGGATCGAGCGCACAGCGCAGGGCGAAGACGGCCGCGCTCACCGTCACGGCCTCGACGGCGTTGACGTTGCCGGCGCGTTGGTCGTCGCTGCGCGAAAGGTCGAACAGGATGGTGTCGCCGTCGATCACGAGGTCCACCCGGATGTGGGTTTCGACCTGCTGGTGCGGTTCGGGACCGAAGCTGTCCACCACGTCACCGAACTCCCAGCGCCCGTCGGGCAGGGCGGCGAGGGCGGCGCGCATCCGCCGTTCGCCGTGGGCGAGGACCTCCGCGAGGGGCCCGTCGGCCAGCCCCGCCAGCCGTTCGACGCCCCGACGGTTGGCCCCGAGCTGTGCGTCGACATCGCCCGCTCGCTCCTCGGGCGTGCGCGAGTTGGCCAGCAGCAGCGACCGCACCTCGGGGGTGAATCGGACCGGCGGAAGCCTGAGCCCCTCGGCGTAGATCTCGGATGCATCCGCGGGCATCGACCCGGGGGCGGACCCTCCCACGTCGGCGTGGTGGGCCCGGTTGGCGACCCACCCCACCAGCCGACCTCCCGACAGACACGGCGCCACCACGGTGATGTCGTTCAGGTGGGTCCCCCCGGCGAAGGGGTCGTTCAGCACGATCTGATCGCCGGGACCGAGCGTCGACCACCCCTCGCTCCCGGGGCCGAAGCGTTCGATGGCCGCCCGGACCGACGCCGGCATCGACCCGAGGTGCACCGGGATGTGCTCGGCCTGGGCCAGCATCTCCCCCTCGGGGGTGAACAACGCGGTCGAGTGGTCGGCACGCTCCTTGATGTTCGGGCTGAAGGCCCCGCGCTGGAGCACCGCTCCCATCTCCGCGGCGATCCCGGTGAGGCGGGCGATGAGCACCTGCAGCGCCGCCGGGTCGACGCTCACGGGGTCCCCCGGGTCAGCACGAGGGCCCCGCCGACCCCCGGCTCGGCCACCCAGCCCTCGGGCACCCATACGGTGCAGTCGTCCTCGGCCAACACCACCGGGCCCGTTCCGCCGCGCCGGACCAGATCGGGCAGACCGCCGAGCGCGACCGGCGATGCCAGCCACGCCCGAGACCGCACTGCGACCACCTCGACCGGGTGATCGGGTCGCGAATAGCCGTTGCGTCGCTGATGCTCGGCGTGGAAGTCGTGCCGGGAGGCCACCGACAGCTCATGGCTCTGACCCAGGTAGCGGCAGTCCTCGGCGGTGCTCGACTCGAAGTGCAGGTCGTTCCCGGCGTCGTCGGTGAAACGTACCGAGCTCCCACCGCCGGCGCTCCACACCGCATGACGGCCGGCACCGAGCTGCCCGACGAGGGTGAGCGCCGCCTGACCCTCCAACTCGGCACGTAGCTCGTCGACGGCGACGTGGTCCAGCGGGTCGGCGACCGAGTGCACGACGTCGACCTGTTGCGGGGCCCGCAGGATCCCGACTGCCGACAGGACCCCGGCTCGAGCGGGCACGATCACCGCCGGCATCTCCAGCGCATCGGCCAGGGCGCAGGCGTGCAGCGGACCGGCACCGCCGAATGCCACCAATGCCAGACCCCTGGGATCGACACCGCGCTCCACGCTCACCACCCGGATCGCTTCCTCCATGGCGGCATCGACGACGGCGATCACGCCCTGGGCGTCGATCCCGGCCTCGGTCAGGGCAGCCTGAGCGGCGCCCCGGTCGAGGGGGTCCAGACCGCTGAAGGTGGCGCCCTCCGTGATCCGACCGGCGACCAGGTCGGCGTCGGTCACCGTCGGACACCGCCCCCCTTGCCCGTAGCAGGCTGGTCCCGGCCGGGCCCCGGCGCTCTCCGGTCCGACCACGAGTGCGCCACCATCGTCGAGATGAGCGATGGAACCGCCGCCGGCTCCGATCGTGTGGACGTCGAGCGACGGGAGCCGCACGGGCAGGCCGGCCACCTCGCGCTCACCGGCCGGGGCGGGACGGCCGTCGAGCACGAGGCACACGTCGGTCGACGTTCCGCCCATGTCGAACGTGACCGCATCGGGGTAGCCGTTGGCGGCGGCCACAGCGGCACCGGCCAGCACCCCGCCGGCCGGACCCGAGAGCAGGAGGCCGGCTGGACGGTCTGCGGCGTCGGTCGCCGGAACGAGCCCCCCCGCCGACGTCATGACCAGCACCGACGCCGCCGATGGTTCCAGACCACGCAGGTAGGCCCGACAGACCGGGCGGAGATAGGCGTTCACGACCGTGGTGACCGTGCGCTCGTACTCGCGGAACTCGGGACTCACGTCGCAGGAGCAGGTCACGTCGACGCCGCGAGAGCGAAGCTCACCGGCAACTTCGCGCTCGTGGACGTCGTCGAGATCGCTGTGCAGGAGGCAGACCGCCACGGCGTCGACCCCGTCGGGGATCTCGGGCACCTCGCCGAGAGGCACCAGGACCTGACCGAGCGCGTCGAGACGACCGGCCACCTCGAGGCGCAGCTCGCGGGGGACGAGCGGTTCGGGTCGGACGACGGACTGGTCGTAGAGGGAGGGACGATCCTGGCGGGCGATCTCGATGGTGTCGGCGAACCCGGCGCTGGCCACCAACGCCACCGTCGCCCCGCTGCGCTCCAACAACGCGTTGGTCGCCACCGTCGTCCCGTGCGCCAGCACCGCCGGCGACACGCCGTCGAGGAGCTCGGCGAGGCCCCGCCGCACCGCCTCGCCCGGGTCGTCCGGGGTACTGGGCACCTTGATCGAACGCCCATCCGAGGTCACCAGGTCGGTGAAGGTGCCGCCGGTGTCGCTGCCGACTCGGGGGACGTCGCTCACGTGAACAGCGAACCCTGCTCGATCGAGTCCGTCGCCTCGGGACCGTGATCGGGCGGCGGCGACCCGAGGTCCGTCGATGCACCCGGGACGGCCCCTGCCCGCCGACCCGTCTGCGTGGTGGCGGCTTCGACGGCGAGAGCGTCGACGAAGTCGTTCATCGGATCACCGCTGTGGCCCTTCACCCAACGGAAGGTCACGTCGCCGCGTTCGAGGACGAGATCGACGAACGGCTCCCAGAGGTCCCGGTTGGCCACCGCCTTGCGCTGGGAGTTGCGCCAGCCCCTCCGGCGCCAGCCTTCCCACCACCGATCCTGGAAGCACTTCACCACGTAGGTCGAGTCGCTGACGATCTCCAGCGGTCCGGGAAGGACCCGCACCGCCTCGAAGGCGGCGACGATCTCCATGCGCTGGTTCGTGGTGCGGGCCGCGAAACCGCTGGCAAAGGTCCCTTCTCCCACCGCCCATGCCCACCCACCCGGTCCGGGGTTCCCGCTGCACGCGCCGTCGGTGTACGCCTCGAGGGACATCTCACCAGCGTCGCACAAGCGGGTTCACCGACTGTTCGCGTGACTACCCACCGGTAACCGGGAGAGGACGGGCATCATGAACGGAGGAACCCGCCGCCAGCCGCGAAAGAGTCCCTCCCCGTGAACCTCGACCAGCACGTCAGCCAGCTCCCCGACGCCGACCCGTCCGAGACGGTCGAGTGGCTCGACTCGCTCGACGCAGTCATCAGTGCCAGAGGCAAGATGCGCGCCCGCTACCTCGTGTCACGGCTCACCGAACGGGCCCGGGAGCGTCAGGTCGGCACACCGGCGGAGGTCTCGACGCCCTACGTCAACACCATCCCCGTCACCGAGCAGCCGTGGTTCCCCGGAGACGAGTACCTCGAGAAGCGCCTGCGGCGCTTCCTGCGCTGGAACGCCGCCGTGATGGTCATCAACGCCAACAAGGAGGCCGACGGGATCGGCGGCCACCTCTCCACCTTCGCCTCCTCGGCGATGCTCTACGAGGTCGGCTTCAACCACTTCTTCCGCGGCAAGGAGGACGGACAGGCCGGCGATCACGTCTACATCCAGGGTCACGCCGCGCCCGGCGTGTACTCCCGTGCGTACCTGGAGCGTCGCCTCGACGAGTCCCAGCTCGACAACTTCCGCCGCGAGATCGACGGCGACGGGCTGTCGAGCTACCCACACCCGTGGCTGATGCCCGACTTCTGGGAGTACCCCACGGTGTCGATGGGGCTGGGACCTCTCAACTCCATCTACCACGCCCGCTTCAACAAGTACCTCCACAACCGCAGCATCGACGACACCGCCGACAGCCGTGTCTGGTGCTTTCTCGGCGACGGCGAGACCGACGAGCCGGAGACCCTCGGCTCGATCTCCCTCGCCGGCCGCGAACAGCTCGACAACCTGGTGTGGGTCGTGAACTGCAACCTGCAACGCCTCGACGGCCCCGTGCGCGGCAACGGCAAGATCATCCAGGAGCTCGAGTCGGTGTTCCGGGGCGCCGGCTGGAACGTGATCAAGGTCATCTGGGGCGCGGGCTGGGACGACCTGCTGGCCCGTGACGTCGACGGCATCCTTCTGGCGAAGATGAACGCCACCCTCGACGGGGAGTGGCAGCGCTACGCCGTCGAGGAGGGCTCCTACATCCGTGAGCACTTCTTCGGGCCCGACCCCCGGCTGCGCAAGTTGGTCGAGCACCTGAGCGACGACGACCTGCGGGCCCTCCCCCGCGGCGGGCACGACCACAAGAAGGTCTTCGCCGCCTACAAGGCGGCCACCGAGAGCCGGGGTGCGCCGACGGTGATCCTGGCCAAGACGGTCAAGGGCTGGGCGCTCGGCTCGGCCGTCGAGGGCCGCAACGCCACCCACCAGATCAAGAAGCTCTCGATGGCCCAGCTGCGTGACCTCCGCGAACGGCTCCACCTCCACGAGGACATCCCCGACGACGCCCTCGACGACGAGGACACGCCGCCCTACTTCCGCCCGGCGGAGGACTCACCGGAGTTCCTCTACCTCAAGGGACGCCGCAAGGCCCTCGACGGCCCCCTGCCGATCCGTTCCACCGAGGTACGGCGCCCGCTACCCATGCCCGACGACGAGGCCTTCGCCGAGTTCGACGCCGGATCGGGAGGCCAGGCCGTCTCGACGACCATGGCCTTCACCCGCATGCTGCGGGGCCTGTGCCGCAACGGCGACTTCGGGCGCCGCGTGGTGCCGATCATTCCTGACGAAGCCCGCACCTTCGGCATGGACGCGTTGTTCCGGGAGCTCAAGATCTACGCCTCCCAGGGTCAGCTCTACGAACCCGTCGACGCCTCCCTCCTGCTCTCCTACGTGGAGGGCAAGGACGGACAGATCCTCGAGGAAGGGATCACCGAAGCGGGCTCGATGGCCAGCTTCACCGCCGCCGGCACCAGCTACGCCACGCGGGGCGTGCCGATGGTGCCGTTCTTCATCTTCTACTCGATGTTCGGCTTCCAGCGCGTCGGGGATCTGATCTGGGCTGCGGCCGACGCCCAGGCCAAGGGCTTCCTGATCGCCGCCACCGCCGGGCGCACGACCCTGCTCGGCGAAGGCCTGCAACACCAGGACGGCCACAGCCTCGTGCTGGCCTCCACCGTGCCGACCTGCCACGCCTACGACCCGGCCTTCGCCTACGAGATGGCCGCCATCATCAAACACGGGCTGCACCAGATGTACGGCGGCCCCGGCGGAACGTCGATCAACGGCGACGGCGGCTTCTACTACCTGACCGCGTACAACGAGAACTACGAGATGCCGGCCCGACGCGACGGTGTGACCGACGACGACATCATCGGAGGCCTCTATCGCTGGGCCGGTGCCCCCGACGGCGTCGAGGCGCAGGCCACGGTCATCTTCTCGGGCACGGCCCAGGGCGCCGCCCGCGACGCACAGGCGGCGTTGGCCGAGCAGGGCATCGGTGTGGAGCTGTGGTCGGCCACGTCGTACAAGGCGCTGCGAGAGGACGCCCTCTCGGTCGAGCGCTGGAACCGCCTGCACCCTCTCGACGAACCGCGCACCTCGCCGCGTGGCCGACCGGTTGGGGCACGCACCGGGACCCATCGTGGCCGTCACCGACTTCATGAAGTCGGTCCCCGACCAGATCGCACGCTTCGTGCCGAAGCGGTTCGTCCCCCTCGGCACCGACGGATTCGGCCGCTCCGACACCCGAGAGGCCCTCCGGCGCTTCTTCGAGACCGACGCCGCCCACGTCGAGGTGGCCGTGCTCTCGGCGCTCGCGACCGAGGGTGTCGTCGACTCGACTGCGGTGGCCGACGCCATCAAGCGTCACGAACTCGACGCCGACAGCCCCGATCCCCGCACCCGCTGACCTCGGCGCCCTTCGATCCCGAAGCCGACCAACGAGGCTCAGGCCCAGGGACCCTCGGTGCGAAAGGCGAACGGACTGGCACCCACCGGCACCTCGTCGATCGGGCGGGTGAGTTCGGACATCGTCGGCGCTCCGATGTCCCGGGCGATCGACGAGAGGGCCTCGGCGTCGAGTCCGTAGACGCCGACGGCAGTCTCACCGACCATCGCCCGGACCCACTGCGGGTCCATCCCGGCGAAGGTGAAGCGCAGCGACAACGGGCTGTGGGCCACGTCACCGAGCTGGAACGTGCCCTCCATGTGCGGGTAGTCGGCTCCCCACAGGACCCGATCGGCGTAGCCGTCGCGGACCGCCCCTCGTGCCTCGGGACCCGAGAGGAACGAAGCTCCGATGAACACGTTGCGATGCAGGTACTCGCTCGGGGAACGGGGCACCTGACGCTTCAACGGGCCGCCGTAGCGGGTGTTGGCCAGGTGGACCGTGTCGAGCTCGTTCACCATGTACGGCCACCACTCGCCCGGCTGTTCGGTGAGTACGAGGCGCAGATCCGGATGACGCTCGAAGACACCGGCGAAGATCAGCAGATGAGCGGCACGGCGACTGAACCACCCGCCGCTCTCGATCGACATCAGTGCGGTCAGCTCGGGCCCCTGGAAGACGGCCGGGTCTCCGGCGCCGGAGTGGGTCGTGAGCGGCATGGCCAACTCCTCGGCCGCCGCCCACAGGGGCTCCCACGCCCGATCGTTGTAGGGCAGCAACCAGGTGCGAGGCGCCGGGAAGTTGACGCCCTGGAGGCCGGCGGCGGCGGCCCAGCACAGTTCGGCGACGGCGGCGTCGACATCCCACATCGGCAGATGGGCCAGGCCGACGTGCCGGTGCGGCGCGTCGGCGCACATGGCAGCCAACCACGTGTTGTAGATGCGCACGCCGGCCGCGGCCAGATCAGGATCATCGGGTGCTCCGAGCACCGACGTCTGGAACGGGATCGGCTGGTTGTTCTGGCTGCCGTGGAACACCACCTCGGCGGCGACGCCCTCCGCGGCGAGATCACGGCGACGCGTCGCCGGATCGTGGTGGCCGGCGGTGAACTGGTTGCGCCAAGGCGAGCTCAGGTCCTCGTCCGACGCCTCGCGTTCCACATAGCGGCCCTTGGATCGGTGTTCGTCGGCCACGTAGTCGTCGAAGGGCCCGAGCAGCGCGGGCGGACACAGAGAACGCAGGTCCTCGACCAGGCGCGGCCCCACGTGGCAGTCGGCGGACACGATCACGACGGGGTCGTCGTGCGACCCGTTCCCCTGGTACCCCATGGCGACAGTGCATCACACTCGTGCCGATGGCGCGACGCTGCCGGAGGACGGGCTCGAGCAGACCTCGGTAGCTTGAGGAAATGCCTCCTGCGTCGATTCCCGTCACCGGTGTCCCCGAAGCCGACCGACTCCTCGTCACCGATCCACTGGCTCTCCTGATCGGCATGCTGCTCGACCAACAGGTTCCGATGGAATGGGCGTTCAAGGGACCACTGACGCTGAAGGAGCGCCTCGGCGGGCTCGACGCGCCGACCATCGCGGCCATGGACCCGGAGGAACTGGTCGCCGTCTTCGTCGAGAAGCCGGCGCTGCACCGGTATCCCGCCGCGATGGCCCGACGTACGCACGAACTGTGCCAGTACCTCGCCGACGCCTACGACGGCGACGCCGCGAAGGTGTGGAAGGGCGTGCGGTCGGGCGACGAGCTCTACCGACGACTGCGCGAACTGCCCGGCTACGGCGAGGAGAAGGCGAAGATCTTCATGGCCATCCTGGCCAAGCGGCTGGGCAGGACGCCTGCCGGCTGGGAGACAGCAGCGGCCCCGTTCTCCGATGATGTGCCCCGGTCAGTGGCCGACATCTCCTCGCCGGAGGCCCTCGTCGAGGTCCGTGCGTTCAAGAAGGCCCAGAAGGCCAGGGGCAAGGGCAAGGCCGACGCACGGACGTCGTGACGTCGGATCGAGCGCTCAGGCGGTGCGCTCTGCCACCGTCACCGACCGCTGGCGACTGAGCCAGCCGAGCAGCACCGCCACCGCCCGAGGATCGTGGCGCAGCTGGTGCCCCCCACCCTCGATGATGCGCAGGTCGGCGTCACCGTGGGCATCGGCCAGGACACGAGCGTCGAAGACCGGCACGACGTCGTCGTCGGATCCGTGCAGCAGCAGCACGGATCGGGGAGCGACGTCGGGCATGGCCGCCACGGCGCGAACGGTGCGGATCTCGCGGGCCCACGCGTCGAGAGCGGGCGGGAACGATGCCGAGCGGATCATCCCCGTGTCGCGAGCGTGTTGCAGCAGCCGACGGGGATGGCTGGCCCAGTCGTCGAAGTCGGCCGGTGCCCCCATGGCGGCGACGCCGCGGATGTCGGGGTCCTGTGCGGCAGCGCACAGCCCGAGCGCACCTCCGGTGCCGTAGCCGGCGGTCCACACCCCACGGACCCCGTCGACCTCACGCAGGAAGCGTGCCGCAGCCAACAGGTCGTCGAGCCAGCCCTGGAGCGAGAAGTCGCCCTCCGACTCACCGCACCCCCGGAAGGTGAAGACGACGACCATCCAGCCCATCTCGGTGGCGATGCGCTCGGCCAACTCGGGGAACGAACGCGCCGACAGTCGTCCGCCCTGGTTGGGGTTCGGGAACCCATGGGTGATCACGAGACCAGGGACCGACGTCCCCGGCGCGATGCGCGGCCGGGCGAGGTGTCCGGCGATGCCCACTCCACCCGAGGTGAACAGCTGTTCCACCGAGACCTACCCCTGGCGAGGCGCGAGAGCGCTGAAGGAGGAGGGGTCGCCGGTCGGGGACGTCCGCGTGACGTCCCGCCGGCAGGTCACTCGGCGACGCCGGTGCCGCTGCCGTCGCCCTTGTAGGGCTTGTACCCGCGGTTGCGGGCCTCGGGCAGGGTGTCGGGGCCGAACCCGATGAAGGTCTCCGCCTCCATGAGCTCGTCGATGAGCGTGGTGTCGGTGAGGTTGTCGACGTCGTAGACGACCTGCGACCGCTTGTCGCCGACCCATCGGTGCTCGGCGAACTTCCCAGGACGTTCCATGGCGACTGCTCCTCGCGTGACGGGCCGCCCATCGTAGGACGGACGCGAACGGGGGAGGGCACCTGACCCTCCCCCGTTGCAGCTGATTCTGACCGGTTGGACGTTTGGTACCGGGCGGGACGAGTTCCCGGCCGTCGTCACCGGCGGTGGCTGGTGGTAGTCACCAGCCGGCCCAGCTCGCCGCGCTAGCGGCCAGCCACCTCCGAAGTCCCACATCTACCGTCGTTCATGTTGTGGACCACCTCCTTTCCTCGGTCCGGCCAGTGTGCCAGCGAGCGTCGGGCGGTGCACGGCAGTTTTGTGAACAGTTCAGGTCGTCGGATCGGGCGGCTCCGGGACCTTGCCCCCGATGGCGCCGATGGCCTCGAGGTAGGCCGAGGAGGCATCGAGCACCTGCACCACCCAGATGTCCTCCACCTCCATCCCGGCGTCGCTGGCCCGTCCCAGCACGTAGGCCAGGCCCTCGTCCTCGGCTGCGACCAGTGGGCCGCTGGTCACGTTGTCGCCGGACGCGCGGGCGACGCCGCGGTCCTCGAGGTAGTCGAGGTGCCAGAGCAGCATCTCGCGCACGTCCTCGTAGCTGAGCTGGGCGGTGATCTCGTCGGGGAGCCGATCGGCGACGAACTCGACGGCCTCGGCGACGTCGTAGACCGAGGTGGGTGCCTCGTCCTCGAGGCGATAGGCGAGTCGCCCCACGGCCACGAGGCCTATGGCCACCACTGCGGCCACACCGAGCACGACGAAGAGGATCACCACGGGTCGCAGACTATGGAGAAAACGGCGATGGGCGGCACCGCTGGGGTGCCGCCCATCGTCTCATCGGTCCCGGGCGGGACGCCGCCACGGGATCGACTCAGATGCCGATGCGCTGCGCCAGCAGCTCGCGGTGGTAGGTCGGATCGCCGAAGAGCAGCTCAGAGGACTTGGCCCGCTTGAAGTACAGGTGCGCGGGGTGCTCCCAGGTGAAGCCGATGCCTCCGTGGATCTGGATGTTCTCCGCGGCGGAGTGGAAGTAGGCATCGGAGCAGTAGGCCTTCGCCAACGACGCCACCGAGGGCAGCTCGTCGTTCATCTCCGAGGCGCACCAACCGGCGTAGTACGCCGCTGATTTCGCCGACTCGACCTCGAGGAGCATGTCGGCGCACTTGTGCTTGATGGCCTGGAACGAGCCGATGGGGCGACCGAACTGGACGCGGACCTTGGCGTACTCGACGGCCATGTCGAGGCACATCTGCGCGCCGCCGACCTGCTCGGCGGCGAGGCCGACGGCGGCGAGGTCGAGCACCGTGGACAGCGTGTCCCACCCCGAACCGTCGACACCGACGAGGGTGGCGTCGACCCCGTCGAAGTCGAGCTTGGCCTGCTTGCGGGTCTGGTCCATGGTGGACAACGGGGTGCGGGTCAGACCGGCAGCATCGCCGGGAACGTGGAAGAGGCTCACGCCGGCGCGGGTGCGGGCGGCCACGAGGACGACGTCGGCGACATGGCCGTCGAGCACGTACATCTTCGTGCCGGTGATCTTCCAGGTGCCGCCGTCGTCGGTGGCGGTGGCCTCGATACCCGATTCGTCCCACTTGCCGTTGGCCTCGGTGAAGGCCAGCGTGGCGATCGTCTCACCCGAGGCGATGCCCGGGAGCAGCGCGGCCTTGGCGTCGTCGTCACCGGACTGCAGGACGGTGTTGGCGGCGAGCACCACGCTCGAGAAGTACGGGGCGCACACCAACGATCGGCCCATCTCCTCGAGCACGACGGTGAGCTCGACGTAGCCGAAGCCCTGGCCGCCGAACTCCTCGGGGATGATGAGGCTCTGCAGCCCGAGCTGCTCGGCCATCTGGCTCCAGACCTCGGGGTCGTAGCCCCGCTCGGTGTCCATCTGCTCGCGCACGGCCGCCTCGGGGGACTTGGCCTCGAGGAACTGGCGGACGATGTTGCGGAGCTCTTCCTGCTCTTCTGAGAATGCGAAGTTCATGCGGGGGACAGTACGAGCACGCCCCGAGCGCCTGCAACCGTGCTTGTGTGCACATGTGTACACATCTACGGTGGGGGCATGCGCATCGGTGTCAGGGACCTCCGGGCCGACCTCGCCGGTGTCGTACGGCGCGCCGCGGCGGGCGAGTCCTTCGTGATCACGGTGTCCGGGCGACCGGCGGCGACGCTCGGACCCGTCGGCGGAACCCAGCCCGGCCCCACCCTCGACGAACTCGTCGCGCTCGGCGCCGTCGTGGCCCCGAGGACCCGCGCCGACGACCGGCCCGTCCCCCGCGAGCGAGTGCCCGTCGACGCCCGTTCCGACCGCGAGCTGCGCAAGGTCCGCTGATGACCCTCGCCATCGACACCAGCGCCCTGGTGACCCGTTACCTCGAGGAGCCCGACAGCGACAGGGTCACTGCTCTGATGGAGGCCGATCCGGTGTGGTGCGCCTCGGACCTCGCCCGCTGCGAGGCCACGATCCTGCTCAGCCGTCTGGCCACCGGCCCGACGCAGGCCGACACGCTGCTGCGACTCCTGCACGCCGACTGGGATGCCTTCCACGTGGTGCCGGTCGACGAACGGTGCCTCTCGCGGGCGGCACAGATCGGGGCCGACTTCGGGCTGCGGGCCGTGGATGCCATCCACCTCGCCGCCGCCTCTCGACTCCCCGGCCCGGTTCGCTTCCTGACGCTCGATCCACGTCAGGTCCTGACCGCAGTGGCCCTCGACCTCGAACCCGTACCCGCCCCGACCGACTGATCCGCGGTGGGTGCCTCGCTTCCGAGCGACGACAGGAGCCGGCGGACCGTGCGAACGCGCGACCGAGCGAGCAGGATGGACCCATGGCCTTGCTCCTCAGTGACACCGGTTGGGAACTCCACAACGTGGTGGTCGGACCGGTCGACAACAACGTGTACGTGCTGCGCTGCACCGAGACCGGCGACGCGGTCCTCGTCGATGCCGCCAACGAGCACGACCAGCTCCTCGAGTTGTGTCGTGCTCTGGACGTGCGCACGGTGGTCGAGACGCACGGCCACTGGGACCACATCCAGGCCGTCCCGGCGATCCGTGACGCCGGGTACGAGGTGGGCATCACCGCGGCCGACGCCGAGATGCTCGACAGCTACGACTACGTGCTCGAGGACGACACGATGCTGGAGGTGGGGCGCCTGCGACTGCACACGATCGCCACCCCGGGTCACACCCCCGGGTCGATGTGCTTCGTGGTCGAGGGCACGCCGCTGCTGCTCAGCGGCGACACGCTCTTCCCCGGGGGCCCGGGCAACACGAGCTTCGAGCACAGCGACTTCGCCACGATCATCGAGTCCATCGACCGTCGCCTCTTCACCCTCGCGCCCGACACCATCGTCCTCCCCGGCCACGGGGACCGCACCACCATCGCCACCGAGCGCCCGCACCTCCAGGAATGGGTCGATCGCGGCTGGTGAGCGCCGCCTCCGGTATTTCTCCTACGCGGATAGTGCGAATCCCGGTGGCTGCCTAGACTGACGCCATGGCCGCCCCCCTCTTCGCCATCGACGACCTCCACGTCAGCACCGCCGCCGACTCCCCCTCCGAGATCCTCCGCGGGGTCGACCTCACCATCGGTGCCGGCGAGGTCCACGCCCTCATGGGCCCGAACGGTTCGGGCAAGTCCACCCTCGCCTCGACGCTGCTCGGCAGCCCGGAGTACCAGGTCACATCGGGCCGACTGCTGTTCCACGGCGACGACATCACCGACTGGCCCACCGACGTGCGGGCCAAGGCGGGCATGTTCCTCGCCTTCCAGTACCCGCAGGAGATCGCCGGCGTCTCGGTGCTCAACTTCCTCCGCCAGGCCTCTCAGCGCCCGCAAGGGCATCGACCTGTCGATGCTCGAGCTCCGCCTCGCCATCATGGAGTGGATGGAACGCCTCGACATGGACCCGTCGCTTCGCCGACCGGTACCTCAACGAGGGCTTCTCGGGTGGCGAGAAGAAGCGCAACGAGATCCTGCAGATGGCCATCCTCGAGCCCGAGGTCGCCATCCTCGACGAGACCGACTCCGGCCTCGACATCGACGCTCTGCGGGTCGTCGCCAAGGGTGTGCGCGAGGTGCAGGACGCCCGCCCGGGCCTCGGCATACTGGCCATCACCCACTACCAGCGGCTGCTCGACGAGCTGCAGCCCGACGTCGTGCACGTCCTGATCGACGGCCGCATCGTCGCCTCGGGCGGCATGGAGCTGGCCGAGAAGCTCGAAGCCGAAGGGTACGACGCATGGCGCTGACCGTCTCCGATCCGCTCGACACCGAGAGGGTCAAGGCCGACTTCCCGCTGCTGGCCCGGCCCATCGACGGCACGCCGATCGTCTACCTCGACTCGGCGGCGACCTCGCAGAAGCCCACCGTGGTCCTCGACGCCATGGACGCGTACTACCGCACGATCAACGCCAACGTGCACCGTGGCGTGTACCGGATCGCCGAGGAAGCCACCAACGCCATGGAAGCGGCCCGGGCCAAGGTGGCGCGCTTCATCGGCGCCACCTCGCCCAGTGAGATCGTCTTCACCAAGAACGCCACCGAGGCGCTCAACCTGGTCGCCCAGTCGTGGGGGCGGGCCAACCTCTCCGAGGGCGATGTCGTGGTGCTGACCCACATGGAGCACCACGCCAACATCGTTCCGTGGCAGATGCTCGCGGCGGAGAAGGGCCTCGAGCTGCGCTGGATCCCCCTCGACGACGAAGGCCGCCTCGACCTCACCGACCTCGACGCCCTGCTCGACGGGGCCAAGGTCCTCGGCGTCACCGCCATGTCCAACGTCCTCGGCACGCTCAACCCGATCCCGGTGCTCTCCGCCGCCGCCCGTCGGGCGGGTGCCATCAGCGTCGTCGACGCCTGCCAGTCCGTCCCGCACCTGACCACCGACGTGATGGGCTCCGGGGCCGACTTCGTGGCCTTCTCCGGCCACAAGATGCTCGGCCCGACCGGCATCGGCGTGCTGTGGGGCCGCGAGGACCTGCTCGAGGCCATGCCGCCGTTCCTCGGCGGCGGCGAGATGATCCGCGACGTGCGCCTCGACGGGTTCACCACCAACGAGCTGCCGTGGAAGTTCGAGGCCGGCACTCCGCCCATCGCCGAGACCATCGGGCTCGGCAGCCGCCGTCGACTACCTCGAGGGCCTCGGCATGGACGCGGTGCGCGGCCACGAGGTGGCCCTGACCCGGTACGCGCTCGACACCTTTGCCGCCCGCTTCGGCGACGACCTGGTGATCCACGGACCCACCGATCCATCCGAGCGCGGCGGCGTGTTCAGCTTCGCCTACGCGACGTGCACCCCCACGACATCTCCCAGGTGCTCGACCAGCACGCCGTGTGCGTCCGCGCCGGCCATCACTGCGCCAAGCCGCTCATGCGTGTCCTCGGCGTCGGCGCCACGGCCCGGGCCTCGCTGTACGTCTACAACGACACCGCCGACGTCGACGCCCTCTGCCGACGCCTCGACGCCACCGGCGACTTCTTCACGATCTGAGCCGACCCGCCGATCCGCACCCCCCCGCGGCGGCGCCCCCTACCCTGTTCCTCCGTCCCTCTGCCGCCTGGGAGTACGCCGCCGATGCCCGGCCTCGAAGACCTCTACCGCGAGATCATCCTCGACCACTACCGCAACCCCCGGAACCGGGGCGAGCTCGAGGTGCCGCCCGCCCACCGGGTCGAGGGGTTCAACCCGCTGTGCGGCGACGAGATCGTGGTGTACATCGAGCTCGGCGACGACGGAACGGTGACCGACATCCGCATCGCCGGTCAGGGCTGTTCGATCAGCCAGTCGTCGGCATCGATGATGTCGCAGGCGGTGAAGGGGAAGACGGTGGCCGAGATCGGCGACCTGTCCCGTGCGTTCAAGGCCATGATGTCGATCCACGAGAGCTCCCTCGAAGGCAACGACGACGACGACGTCGAGATCGACGCCGATCTCGCCGAGGTGAAGCTCGGGGATCTCGAGGCGCTACGCGGCGTGGTGAAGTTCCCGGTGCGGATCAAGTGCGCCACGCTGGCCTGGAACACCCTGGCCCAGGGCCTCGACGAGGCCACGGCCTGACGGGGCCCACGACTCCGGTTCCCCGCTGACGGGGACCCCGGCAGGCCGTCGAGAGCGGCGGCGCTCAGCCGGCGGCGGCGTCGACGTACCGGGCCAGTTCGAAGCAGGTGTCGGTGAGCCCACCAGCGTCGTGGCTCACGATGTCGACCACGACCGTGTTCCAGGTGTTCGACCAGTCGGGATGATGGTCGAGCTTCTCGGCCGCCAGGGCGACACGAGCCATGAAGCCGAACGCCTCGGAGAAGTCGGCGAACACGAACCTGCGGTGGAGGCGCCCATCGACCACCTCCCACGACGGCAGCGACGCGGTCCGCGCATCGATCTCTTCGCGGCTCAGTGCGACGGTCATGGCGCCTCCCTCTGGTCGGCGGGCTCGGGCGGAGGCGGATTCAGGCCAGCGGATCCGCGAACGGATCGCCGAACATCCCCCCGGGACCGCCCGCTCCCGGATGCATCGACGGATCGAGGGTGCGGGGGGCGGCCGGCGAGGCGGTGGCCGGCACCTCCTCCTCGGCGTAGGCGGCGTAGCCGCTGAGCTCGAGCTCATCGGCCAGTTCGGGCCCACCAGTGGCCACGATGCGTCCCTTGGAGAGCACGTGCACGACATCGGGCTTCAACTCGTCGAGCAACCGCTTGTAGTGGGTGATGGCCAGCACACCCAGGTCGCTGTCGTGGGTGGCTGCCTCCACACGTCGGGCGCACCGCGCGCAGGGCGTCGATGTCGAGCCCGGAGTCGAGCTCGTCCAGCACTGCGAAGCGGGGGCGCAACACGGCCAGCTGGAGGGTCTCGTTGCGCTTCTTCTCTCCGCCCGAGAGATCGACGTTGAGAGCCCGACTGTGGATCCGCTCCGCGAACCCGATGCGCTCGGCCTCGGCCGCGATCTCGGTGGGGACGACCGTGGTGTCGCGCCCCTCGGCGGCGAACGCCTCGGTGAGCAGGTCGTGAAGGCTCACCCCTGGCACCTCGACGGGGTACTGCATGGCGAGGAACAGCCCGGCCTGGGCGCGCTTCCAGGTGGGGAGTCCGAGCAGCTCGACACCGTCGAGCGTGACCGACCCGCCGGTGACGGTGTAGCCGGGCTTGCCCATCAGCACGTGGGAGAGGGTCGACTTGCCCGAGCCGTTGGGGCCCATCACGGCGTGAACCTCGCCGGACGCGACGACCAGGTCGATGCCGTTGAGGATGAGACGCCCGTCGACCTCGGCGGTGAGTGCGTCGATGCGTAGCTCGGCCATGTCAGTCGATCTCCACGTAGAGGTCGTCGCCGTCGATGGCGACGGTGTAGGTGGGGGTGGCCTTCGTGGCCGGAAGTGTCGACGGCACGCCGTCGACCAGCGAGAAGCAGCTTCCGTGCTTCCAGCACTCGAGCTCGAGACTGCCGGTGTGGACTTCGCCCTCGGAGAGCGAGATGTCCTGGTGGGTGCAACGGTCACCGATGGCGTAGAAGTCGGCGCCGATGCGCACGATCGCGACGCTCGTGCGACCCAGGTCGAAGCGGCGGGCTTCACCGTCGGGGACGTCGGTCACCGCGCAGATCCGTTCGAGGCTCATGGCTGCTGGCGCCGGTCGAGCCGGGCTTCGATGAGCGCCTCGACGAGGGGGCGCACTGCGGGCACAGGAAGCTGCTCGAGGACCTCGTCGAAGAAGCCGGCGACGATGAGCCGCTCGGCCACCTCGGTCGGAACGCCGCGGCTCTCGAGGTAGAAGCGCTGATCCTCGTCGATCGGTCCGACCGTCGAGGCGTGGCTGCAGTGCACGTCGTTGTTCTCGATCTCGAGGTTGGGAACGGACTCCGCCCACGCGTTCGGCGAGAGCTTGATGTTGCGGTTGGTCTGGAAGGCGTTGGTGCCCCGTGCATCCTTCTGGACCTTGATGAGCCCGGTGTAGACGGACCGGGACTCGTCACCGACGACACCTTTGAAGAGCAGGTTCGACGTCGTGTCGGGGGCGGCGTGGTCCTGAAAGGTGCGGAAGTCGAGAGTCTGTTCACGCTCACCGAAGTAGATGGCCTGGAGGTTGCCGGTGGCTCCCCGGCCGACCAGACGGCAGTCGGTGCGGACGCGGGCGTACTCACCACCGAGTCCGGTGTGCGACGAGGTGAGGGTGGCGTCGGTGTCGACGCGGCCCACCTGGGAGGTGATCTGCCAGATTCGTTCGGTGCGGTCCTGGACCTCTGCGTAGCCGAGACGTCCGGCACGGGCCACGTCCAGTTCGACGACCGGGGCCACGAAGGCGGCGACGTCTTCGGACCCTTGCCAGCTCAGCACGCGCAAGTCGGCGTCCTCACCGACCCGGACCACCAGACGGGGATAGACGGCGACCGAGTCGCTGTCGACCCAGTCGACGATGACCACGGGGGCGTCGACGGCAACCCCGTGCGGCACCGAGACGAGAACAGGGTCTGCGGAACAGGCGTCGTTCAGCCCGTGAAAGAGATCGGTCGGGCCCTCGGACGTGGCGCCCAGTGCCGACTCGGCGTCGGGACCCTCGACGAGGCGCCCGACGTAGAGGCCCTTGGCCGCCCACGCAGGATCGGTCTCGGCGTGGACGACGAATCCGTTGCGCAGCACGACGGTGGCGGCGCGGTCGGCCAAGGCTTCGAGAACCCCTGCTGCGCCAGCCGGCACCCCGACCGGCGGGCGATCGGTGACGAGTGCCCAGTCATCGAGATCGAGATCGGCGACCCGGCTGTAACGCCAGACCTCCTCGTCGGTGCTCGGGAGACCGCGCGAGGCCGCAGCCTCTGCGGCCCGTCGTCGACGATCCTGGAGCCAGGCCGGGCCACCGAGGGCAGCGAAAGCGGCGGGCGTCGGGCTGTTCAGGGCGACCACCTCGGGAGGGGGCGGCGCGCTCGGCGCCGGCGGACGGGGGACGAATTCACACTACCGCCGTAGGAGAAATTCCGACACCTCGGCGGCGCGGTGACGACCGCTCAGCCCTTGCGACCGAAACGACGCTTCAGGCGCGAGAGCATCCCGCCGCTCTCGGACCGCCGGCGCTCGGCCTCGACCTCGGCCAGGATGTCCGGGCCGGCGGCGTTGACGATGTCCTCGGCTGCGTCGAGCAGCTCGGCGATGCCCTCCCCCTCGGGCTCCGGCGGCGTGGGCGGGGAGACCAGCGAGCCGTGGCGCCAGTCGACGTCGGCGAGGCGCACCTCGTACTTGGGACAGTTCTCGGGACAACGCCACGGGGCCTCAGGGGCGAGGTCCAGGTTGCACTTGCGGACCGTCTCCCCGGTCGCGTAGGTCCGGGACTCGAACTGCTTGCACTCCTCACGCATCGGCATCGCAGGATTCTGCCAGCCCTGTCGGAGACCCGGTGTTCAGCGATCGCGTGGCGGGGTCAGCCGACCGAGCCCTCCATCTGGAGCTCGATCAGGCGGCTCCACTCCACCGCGTACTCCATAGGGAGTGTGCGGGTGACGGGCTCGATGAAGCCGTTGACCACCATTCCCATGGCCTGCTCCTCGGAGAGGCCGCGGCTCATCAGGTAGAAGAGCTGCTCGTCGGCCACCTTCGACACAGTCGCCTCGTGGCCGACGACGGCGTCCCGCGACCCGACCTCCATGTAGGGGAAGGTGTCGGAGACGGACTCGTCGTCGAGGATGAGGGCGTCGCACTGGACATGGCTCTTGCAGCCGTAGGCATCGTCCTCGACCCGGACGAGACCGCGGTAGGACGTGCGGCCACCGTCCTTCGAGATCGACTTCGAGACGATCTTGGAGGTGGTCTCGGGCGCGGCGTGGACCATCTTGGCGCCGGCGTCCTGGTGCTGGCCAGGGCCGGCGTAGGCCACGGAGAGCACCTCGCCCGAGGCCTTGGGGCCGACCATGTAGACGGCCGGGTACTTCATGGTGAGGCGGCTGCCGATGTTGCCGTCGATCCACTCCATGTGGCCCTCGGTCTCGACGCGGGCCCGCTTGGTGACCAGGTTGAACACGTTGTTCGACCAGTTCTGGATCGTCGTGTAGGTGACCCTGGCGCTGGGCTTCACCACGATCTCGACCACCGCGGAGTGCAGCGAATCGGTGGTGTACACGGGAGCGGAGCACCCCTCGATGTAGTGCACCTGGCTGCCCTCGTCGGCGATGATCAGGGTGCGCTCGAACTGACCCATGTTCTCGGCGTTGATGCGGAAATAGGCCTGCAACGGCATCTCGACGTTGACGCCGGGCGGCACGTAGATGAACGATCCACCGGACCACACTGCGGTGTTGAGGGCGGCGAACTTGTTGTCGTTCTTCGGGATGACGGTGCCGAAGTAGGCCCGCACGATCTCGGGGTGCTCTCGCAGCGCGGTGTCCATGTCGGTGAAGATGACGCCTTGGGCCTCGAGGTCCTCGCGGTTCTTGTGGTACACGACCTCGGACTCGTACTGGGCGGTGACCCCGGCGAGGTACTTGCGCTCTGCCTCGGGGATGCCCAGCTTCTCGTAGGTCTGCTTCACCGAATCGGGTAGTTCGTCCCACGCGTCGACCTGATGATCGGTCGGCTTGATGTAGTAGAAGATGTCGTCGAAGAAGATCTCCGACATGTCGCCACCCCAGTTGGGCATGGGCCGGCGCTGGAAGTGCTGGTAGCTCTTCAGCCGGTTGTCGCGCATCCAGTCGGGTTCGCCCTTCATCCACGACATCTCGCGGATGATGTCCTCGTTCAGGCCCCGCTTGGGCTTGAAGACGTAGTCCTCGGCGTCGCTCCATCCCAGCTTGTAGCGGCCGAGATCGAGATCGAGGTCGGTGGTGGCCATGCGGCACTCCTAGGGCAGGGGGCGAGCGGTCGGAGTCGAATTTCTCCTATGGCGATAGTAACAAACCCCCGGCGCCGCACCATCCCCTGCGACGTGATTTTCCCGGCCGATCGCGGAGAATCCGGCACGGGTCAGTCGAAGCGCGGCTCGATCCGCAGGATGCGCCCGGGCGACGCGTCCTCACCCTCCCACCAGCGCCGGGGCCAGACGGCGCCACTCGTCCATCGGGGCCGTCGTGGCGTCGGCCGGGAGCACCTGCACGCACACGTGGTCGGCGCCGGCGGCGTGGTGGGCCCCGACCCGTTCGGCGATGGCCGCCTCGTCGCCCCAGGCGACGATGGCGTCGACCAGGCGGTCCGTGCCGCCGTCGGCGATGTCGGCGTCGGTGAACCCGAAGCGCTTCAGGTTGTTCGTGTAGTTCGGCAGCGTCAGGTACATCGACATGTGGGCCCGGGCGATGCGCCGGGCCTCCGTCGGGTCGGTCTCGAGGACCACCGCCTGCTCGACGCACAACCACGGTCCGTCACCCATGGTCTCGCGGGCGAATGCGGTGTGCTCGACGGGCACGAAGTACGGATGTGCGCCGTCGGTGCGCTGCCCCGCGAGGCGGAGCATCTTCGGTCCCAGCGCAGCGAGGACCCGACGGGCCGGCACGGTGGGAGCGGATGCGGTGAACAGGCCCGCATCCATTCCGTCGAGGTAGGCCTTCATCGTCGAGTACGGCCTGGTGTAGTCGTGACCACGCATCCCTTCGACCATCACCTGATGGCTCACCCCCAACCCGAGCAGGAACCGGTCCGGGAACGCCTCGGTCACGGTCTGCAGGGCGGAGTTGGCGCACAGGGCGTCACGGGCCCAGATGGAGGCGATGCCCGTGGCGACCACGATCCGCTCGGTCCCCGCCAGCAGCAGGGTCGAACTGGTGAAGGCCTCCCTCCCCACCGCCTCGGGGAGCCAGATGGCTCCGTACCCGAGCTCCTCGATCTCCGCGGCCAGCTCGCGGCTCCGGGCCGAGGGCACGAGATCGAGTTGGTACTGCCAGATGCCGACACGTCCGAGGTCCATGTCCCGACCCTAGGCAACTCGCCCGCTGACGTCGCCCTCGACGGCGGGCTTCGGCCCCCGCCCCGCAGCACCGCGTCCTAGACTCGCGGTGTGCCTCCGGCTCCACCTCCTCCGCCCGCACTCGCCCCGGACCCCGCGCTCGCCGCGGCCGATGGTGGCGTGATCGCCGTACCGAGGCGACCGACCTGGTGGAAGATCGGCGGCCTGGCGGCGATCGGGCTGGTCGGCTGCGCGTACGTGGCCATCAACGATCCGAGCACCTCCACGCTGTTCCCCGCCTGTCCGTTCAAGGCGGTGACCGGTCTCGACTGCCCGGGGTGCGGGGTGACCCGGGCCCTGCACTCGCTGCTGACCGGCGACGTCGTGCGGGCGCTCGACCACAACGCGCTGTTCGTCCTGGCCCTGCCGATCATGGTGTGGTGGCTGGTGCGGGGGATGCTCCGCACCACCGGGCGGGTCGCCCCGGGCGCTTCGGTGCAGTGGCGACCCTGGATGACGTGGGCGCTGGTCTCGACCATCGGCGCGTTCTGGGTGGTGCGCAACATCGGATGGGGTCCGCTCGCCTGGCTGTACTCCGGCGCCTTCTGACCCGTGGACGTCCAGCGATCCACCAGGTCGCCGGCTCAGTCGATGCGACGCAGCTCGCGCCGGTAGCGCTGCCCCTTCTTCACGTAGTCGTCCGCGGAGTGAAGGATGTAGTCGAGCTTCCCCGACCCCTCCCGCAGCTTCGCCGGCACCCCCAGCGCCATCATCCCGGTCGGCACGTCCATGCCATCGGGAACCACGGCGTTCGAGCCCACCAGCGCCCCTGAGCGGACCACCGCCCGGTGCAGCACCACCGATCCGTTGCCGACCAGTGCACCGTCCTCGATCGTGCAGCCCTCGAGGTGCACGATGTGTCCGATCACGCAGTTGTCGCCGACCGTCGTGGGCAGGATCGGGATGCAGTGCACCACGCTGCCGTCCTGGATCGAGCTGCGCGCCCCGATCCGGATCGAGCCGTTGTCGCCCCGCAGCACCGTTCCCGGCCAGATGCTCGACTCCGCCCCGATCTCGACGTCACCGATGACGACGGCGTCCGGATGGACGAACGCCGTCGGGTCGATACACGGCTCGAGATCGCCGAGGGCGTAGACGGGCACGGGAGAACCCGGCTACATCGTGTAGCGGCCGTAGCCGCCACGGAAGAACAGCAGCGGTCCGCCCTCGTGGCGCACCTCGAGGTCCTGGACGCCACCGATGACGATGGCGTGATCGCCCGACTGCACGACGTCGTCGATGCTGCAGTCGATGTAGGCCAGCACGCCGTCGATGATCGGCGAGCCGTTGCCGGAGCGCCTCCAACCGATCTCGGCGAACTTGTCGGGCGCCTTGGAGGCGAACACCCGGCAGACGTCCTCCTGGTCCTCGGCGAGGATGTTCACGCAGAACGAACCAGTGGCCTGCACCTTCGGCCAGGTGCTCGAGTGCGCACCCGCGCAGAACAGGACCTGGGGCGGCTCGAGGGACAACGAGGCGAACGAGCCGATGGCCATCCCGACGGGGACCCCCTCGTGGACCGCCGTGATGACCGTCACGCCGGTCGGGAAGTGGCCGAGGACCTGGCGGTACTTGGCCGAATCGAAGGAAGGGACGCTCTGATCGCTCACAAGCGTTGCAGCTTAGGCCCGTACGCGGGCCGCCTCGACCGTGACGCTGAGGCGCTCCGAGGCGGCGAAGACCACCTCGACGTCACGATCGGCGCCGGCCTCGGCCGCCGAGAGGGCGATGCGATCGACCGCGTCGTCGTCGTGGGACGGGTCGTGGTGGAACAGTGCGAGGGCGCGGGCACCGGCTTCGGCCGCCACGTGCACGGCGTAGTCGACCGTGCAGTGCCCCCAGTTGCTGCGCAGCACGAACTCGTCGGGGGTGTACTGCGCGTCGTGGATCAACAGGTCGGCGCCGTCGCAGAGCTCGAGCACCGCCGGCTCGACGAACGAGGGATCGTCGACGGGCTGTTGGTGGTCGCTCACATAGACGACGGCCACGCCGTCACGCTCGATGCGGTACCCGAGGGTGTCGCCGGTGTGCGGCACCCGTGCCGCCGTGACTTTCGCCCCGGCGAGGTCGAACCGCTCGGCGCCGACCGTCACGAAGTCGATGGCCGCCGACAGCTGGTGCGCCTGCACCGGGAAGAACGGTGGCGCCATCAAGGCGTCGAAGGCCGCGCCGAAGCTTCGGCCGCCATCGGCCGGACCGTGGACGGTGAGCTCGGCGCCGGGGCACAGCAGTGGTTCACAGAAGGGGAGGCCCTGGACGTGATCCCAGTGGAGGTGGGTCACCAGCGCATGGGCCCGCAGCGGAACGTCGCACGGTTGATCCATGCCGAAGAACCGAAGGCCGGTGCCGAGGTCGAGGAGGATCGGGTCGGCGCCCGGTGACTCCAACACCACGCTCGAGGTGTTGCCTCCGTAGCGACGATTGGCGTCGCACGAGCAGGGTGTCGACCCTCGCACTCCGTAGAAGGTGACGTCCAACGACTGCTCCCCCACTCCGACACACGCTGCACCTGGATCCTAAACCACGATGACCGGCACGTGAACAGGACGTGACGCGTCTCACAGCCGACCGCGGCCCGGTAGCGTCGGCGGACATGGGGGGCGACGACTTGCGACAGGGCCGGGTCGAGGCCAACGGCCTCGACGTCACCTACCTCGCCGCCGGGGACCACGGCCCGCTGGCGCTGTGCCTCCACGGCTTCCCGGACACGGCCTGGGGGTGGAGGCACCTGCTGCCCGAGCTGGCCGGAGCCGGCTACCGGGCGGTGGCGCCCTTCCAGCGGGGCTACGCGCCGACGGCGGTCCCGGCGGACGGGCACCACCAGTCCGGGGCGCTCGTCCGTGACGCGATCGCACTGCACGACGTCCTCGGCGGCGACGGTGACGCCGTGCTGATCGGGCACGACTGGGGCGCGTTGGCCACCTACGGCGCGGCGTCGCTCGCTCCGGAACGGTGGCGGCGAGTCGTCGCCGCATCCGTTCCGCCCGGAGCGGCGATGGGCGCGGCGCTGATGACCTACCGCCAGCTCAAGCTGAGTTGGTACATGTTCTTCTTCCAGCTCCCGCTGGCCGATCACGTGGTCGGCCTCGACGACCTCGCCTTCATCGACGGGCTCTGGTCCGACTGGTCGCCCGGCTACGACGCCACCGAGGACCTGGTGCACGTCAAGGCTGCGCTGGGTGAGCAGCCCAACCTGACCGCGGCCATCGACATCTACCGCGCCACGTTCCGGCCCGAGCTCACCACCCCTGACCTCGCCGCCGAGCAGGCGGCCACCGGTGCCATCCCGGCCCAGCCGACGCTCTACCTGCACGGAGCGGACGACGGAGCCATCGACGTCGAGTGGGCCGGAGGCGCCGCGGAGGAGCTCTCCGCGGGTTCCCGCGTCGAGATCATCGACGACGCCGGGCACTTCCTGCATCTCGAGCAACCCCGTCGCTTCGATGACGCCGTGCTCTCGTTCCTGGCCGAGGAACGACCGTGAGCGACGCAGGTCAGACGACGAGCGCTCCGACCGCGTTGCCCGACGATGGGCTCGTCGTGGTCGTGAAACGGGACTGTCCGACCTGCCTCCTCGTCGTCCCGGCGCTCGACCGACTGGCGGCGACCACCGGCGTCACGGTCGTCGTCCAGGACGACCTCGAACCGTTCGCCCACCTGCCCGCCAGCCTCGACTCCGACCTCGATGTGTCGTGGGCGCTCGAGGTGGCGACGGTCCCGACACTGATCAACCGAGCCGGTGGCGCGGAGACCCTCCGCACCGAGGGCTGGTCGCGTGACGACTGGGAGCGGGTGTCGGGCGTCGACACGCTCGCCCCGGAGCTCCCGGCCTTCCGTCCCGGATGCGGGTCACTCACCCAGGAGCCGTCCGTGCGGGGCCGACTCCGAGTCCGCCACGAAGGAGCGCGGCTGCGATCGCGCCGCATCGAGATCTCGACGCTCGACGACGAGATGGAGTCGCTGTTCGAACGAGGCTTCACTGACGGCCTCCCGGTGGTTCCTCCCACGCCGGAACGGGTGCTGCGGATGCTCGACGGCACGACTCGGGCCCCCGACGAGATCGTCGCCGTCGTGCCCCCCGACCTGGTCGAGTGCACGGTGGAGAAGGTGGCCGTGAACGCCGTCATGGCCGGGTGCAAGCCCGAGTACCTGCCCGTCGTGCTCGCCGCCGTGGAAGCGGCCTGCACCCAGGAGTTCAACATCCACGGTCTGCTGGCCACGACCTGGTTCGCCGGACCGCTCGTGGTCGTCAATGGCCCGATCGCACGGGCGATCGGCATGAACAGCGGCGTCAACGCACTCGGCCAGGGCAACCGGGCCAACGCCACGATCGGACGGGCACTGCAACTGGTGGTCCGCAACGTGGGCGGTGGCCGCCCGGGCGGTGTCGACCGGGCCACGCTCGGCCAGCCCGGCAAGTACACGTTCTGCTTCGCGGAGGACGAGGACGGCTCGCCCTGGACGTCGCTGGCCACCGACCGAGGGGTTCCCGAGGGTCGTTCCGCGGTCACGCTCTTCGCGGCCGAGGGCGTACGAGGGATGGCCGACCAGACATCGCGAACGCCCGAGTCGCTGGCCCGGTCCTTCGCCGCCTGCCTCGCCGGCGTCACCCATCCGAGGGTGGTCGTGGCCTTCGATGCGATGTTGGTGGTCTGCCCCGAACACGGTCGGGTCTTCGCCGAAGCGGGCTGGAACAAGGCGCGCCTGCACGCCGAGCTGAAGGAGGTCCTGATGCTCGACACCGACCCGTTGCTGGAGGGCGTCGACGGCCTCGACATGGGCCTCGACCCGAAGTGGGCCGGCCTGCAGCTCCCGAAGTTCCGCGATGGCGGCCTGACGATCACCTATGCCGGCGGCGGCGCCGGGATGTTCAGCGCCATCATCGGATCCTGGGCGTCCGGGGCCATCGGCAGCGATCCCGTCACCGTGGAGGTGCGTTCATGAGCCATGAAACCGACAGTCTCACCGTGCTCGACCCGACGGGCGAGTTCTCGCCCGCTCTGCGGGAGCGCATGCCCCGGGTCGACAGCATCGATGGGCGACGCGTCGGGCTGCTCGACATCACCAAGGCCCGCGGCGACGTCTTCCTCGACCGGCTCGAGGAACGGCTCGTACGCCGAGGTGCCGTCGTCAGCCGCTTCGCCAAGCCCACGTTCACCAAGCCGGCACCCGTGGACCTGCGCCAGGAGATCGCGATGCAGTGCGAGGTGGTCATCGAGGCGCTCGCGGACTGAGGGAGCTGCACGTCGTGCAGTGTGCACGACATCGTGGATCTCGAATCGAGGGGGGTCGTCGGGGTGTTCGTGGCGTCCACCGAGTTCGTCGACGCCGCCGACGCGCAGTCGACGGCGCTCGGCGCCGACCCGGCCCGCGTGTTCGTCCCCCATCCGATCCAGGACCGCACCGACGACGAGATGCGCGCCCTGGCCGATGCCGCCGTCGACGACATCGTCGCCGCCCTCACCGACCCCTGACGCACCGGCCGACGACACCGGCGAACGGGCCACGAGCCGACGAGGAACGATCAGGCGGGAAGGACCAGGTCGCCGTCGTCGGTCATGGCCGCCAACCCGTCGCGTACGAGCGAGGACGCGGCGCGGTGAGCATCGGACTCGCCCCATCGTGACGCGCCGGAACCGGCGGCCCAGCCGCACGCCGCCAACCATCGTGAGGGTGGCACCGGTCGACCGACCCTGACGGCGTCGAGGAGGCGGGCCCGGCCCTGCCGGAAGGACCCCTCGAAGCGGCTCTGACCGCGGCTCACCGCATGGGAGCCGACGGCGGGATCGGGTTGAGGGCGTCCGGCGCCCCACCAGGCGCACCCATCGGCGGCGGGGCAGGCTTCGCAGGCCGGTAGGCGCTTGGCGCACACCGTGGCACCGAGATCGAGCAAGGCCTGGTTCCAGGCCCAGCCGAGCCCCGCGGGCACCAGCCCATCGGCGACGGCCTGGGCTTCTCGCGCCGTGAGCGCCCTCCCGGCGGTGCGGGCCAGGATGCGTCCGACGTTGGTGTCGACCACGGCGACATCGCGCTCGAAGGCGAACGCCAGCAGGGCGCGCGCGGTGTAGGGGCCGACCCCGGGCAGGGCGAGCAGGGCGTCGAGGTCGTCCGGGAAGGTCCCCCCATGGTGCTGGACGACCACGGCCGCACATCCGTGGAGACTCACGGCACGACGGTTGTAGCCGAGCCCGGCCCACTCCTCCACCACCGCACCGACCCCGGCCGCTGCGCAGGCGTGCGGATCGGGGAACCGTTCCAGGAATCGGCGCCACCGCACGACGACCCGGTCGACCTGCGTCTGCTGCAACATCATCTCGCTGACCAACACCGCCCACGGGTCGCGGGTCCGACGCCAGGGAAGATCGCGACGAGCGCCTTCCCACCAGACCAACAGTTCGGGGCCGACCGGCGGTGCGTGACGAGGGGAGGGACTCACCGGCGGCGGCACCAGAGAACACGGGTGGTGTACGGGAACCCGAACACGTCCCGATCGACGAGCTCCGGGTGCGTCGCCGCCAGCTCACGGACACGATCGAGCACGACGGCACGATCCTCGTGCCCCAACGCAGCCACGACGCTGACCGACGCCGCCCGCGCCACCAGCAGGTCCGCATCGCAGGGTTGGATCCAGGTGGTCGACCAGGCCTGCATCGGTTCGAACGTCGCCGGTGCGGCCTGGGCCACGAGCGCCGGGTAGTCGACGTCGTGGTAGGAGTCGTACGGCCGCTCGGCGTCACCGTCGACGAGCAGGTCGCCGAAGCGACGTACCCAGTCGAAGGAACGATCCCGGGTGTTCCACACGAGCACCAGCGCTCCGCCCGGGCGGAGCACACGCGCCACCTCGGCCAGGGCCTCAGCGGGACGGAACCAGTGGAAGGCCTGGGCCACGGTGACGGCGTTCATGGTCCCATCACCGAGGGGAATGGCCTCCGCGGTGCCGTCCAGGATCTCCACACCGTCGCCACAGGTCTCGCCGAGCACGTGGCGCATCGCCGCCACCGGCTCGACCGCCACCACATCGGCCCCCGTGGGGACCAGGAGCCGGGTGAGCTTCCCCGTCCCGGCCGCCAGGTCGAGCACCGCTGCCCCCGGGCCGATCCCGGCCCGTCCCACGATGCAGGCCACAGCATCGGACGGGTAGGAGGGTCGCGCCGTCTCGTAGGCCTGGGCGCCCGCCCCGAATCCGTCCGCCGCCGCCGCCGGGATGCGCGCCTCCACCATGATCAGGAGTGTGCCCGAACCGGACGGTTGCTGCGGCGCTGCGTCTACTCGTCGGCGAAGACGTCGTCGCCGTAGGGCAGGCCACGCGGCGGGGCGAACTCGCGACGCCAGACCATGACCCGGCGGCGGAACTCGCACACCTCCTCGCTGCGCTGGTTGATCCCCTTCGTCTCGACGGTGACGATGCCGCGACGCCCGTCGGAGGTCTCCTTCTTGGCCAGCACCTTGGTGACGGCGTAGATGGTGTCGCCGTGGAAGGTCGGCTTGGCGTGCTTGAGGCTCTCCACCTCGAGGTTGGCGATGGCCGCTCCGCTCACGTCGGGCACGCTCATCCCCAGCACGAGGGAGTACACGAGGTTGCCGACCACGAGGGGCTTGCCCATGGGCGACTCGTTCTCCGCATACCAGTTGTTGGTGTGCGTCGGGTGGTGATTCATGGTGATCATGCAGAAGAGGTGGTCGTCGGCTTCGGTGATGGTCTTGCCCGGCCAGTGCCGGTAGACGTCGCCGACCTCGAAGTCCTCGAAGTGCCGGCCGAAGGGGCGGTCGATCACGGTCACAGGGCTCTCCTCCTCGCAGGCCACGGGACGGCCCGACTCGATCTCGTCGCTCAAGCTACCCGTGAGTAACCTCGCCTCATGACCGCGACCGAACCGGATCTCACCGCCGCCGCAACCGTCATCGACACCGCCCACGGCATCGTGACCGCCTGCACCACCCGTCTGGCCGCGCTCGGCGAACCCGACGCCCACCAGGTGATCACCTACGACCTGGCCCACGCAGCCGCCACCGTGGAGACCGGGCGGGCGATGCTGGCCTATGGCACCAAGGGCGAGCTCGAGGCCCGCATCGCCTGTGCCTACGTGGCCGACGCCGTCGCCGAACTCGCACCCAAGCTCTTCGGTCGCGAGGCGGAGTGGGGTGTCGAGGCCGGTGCACTCGACGCCACCCGGTCGTTCGTCGCCACCTACCGGGCGCCCGAATTCCTGGCCGCACTGGCCGACACCCCCGGGCCGCGCCACCTCGACGCCGATTTCGAGATGGTGCAGGACCACGTTCCGTCGGTTCGCCAACGAGAAGATCGCCCCCGTCGCCGAGCACATCCACCGCCACAACGACGACATCCCCGAGGACCTCATCCAGGGTCTGGCCGAGATGGGCGGCTTCGGCTTGTCGGTCCCGGTCGAGTACGACGGGTTCAGCGAGGGGGGCGAGAGCGAGTACATCGGGATGGTCGTGGCCACCGAGGAGCTGTCGAAGGCCTCTCTCGGCGCCGGGGGGTCGTTGATCACCCGCCCGGAGATCCTCACCCGGGCCCTCTTGGCCGGCGGCACCGAGGAGCAGAAGGCCCACTGGCTGCCGAAGCTGGCGTCGGCCGAGGTCATGGCGGCAGTGGCCGTCACCGAACCCGACTTCGGCTCGGACGTGGCCGGCGTGATGTGCAGCGCCACGCCGACCGAGGGCGGTTGGCTGCTCAACGGCGTGAAGACATGGTGCACGTTCGGCGCACACGCCGACGCCCTCATGTTCCTGGCCCGCACCGACCCCGACCGCACCAAGACCCACCGTGGACTGTCCATGTTCGTCGTGCCCAAGCCCCGCGGCGAGGGGCACGGCTTCCAGTTCGTGCAGGAGGCGAACACCGATGGCGGGGCCCCCGGCGGCGGGAAGATGGAGGGTCGGGCCATCGACACGATCGGGTACCGGGGCATGCACTCCTACGAGATCGCCCTCGAGGACTGGTTCGTGGCCGCCGAGAACCAGGTCGGCGGCGACGACGGCCTCGGCAAGGGCTTCTACTACCAGATGGCCGGGTTCGAGAACGGCCGGCTCCAGACGGCCGCCCGTGCCGTGGGCGTGATGCAGGCGGCCTACGAGGACGCCCACCAGTACGCCCTCGACCGTGTCGTCTTCGGCCAGCCCATCGCCGAGTACCAGCTCACCCGGGCCAAGCTCGGGCGCATGGTCGTGCTCACCCAGGCCGGCCGGCAGTTCGGCTACGAGGTGGCCAAGCTGATGGCCCGAGGTCAGGGCCAGCTCGAGGCCTCGATGGTGAAGGCCTACGTGTGCAAGGCCGCCGAGTGGGTCACTCGAGAGGCGATGCAGATCCACGGCGGTTTCGGCTATGCCGAGGAGTACGCGGTGAGCCGCTATTTCGTCGATGCCCGCGTGCTGTCGATCTTCGAGGGCGCCGACGAGACGCTCTGCCTCAAGGTCATCGCCCGGCGCATGCTCGACAACGCCAAGTAGGCGACGAAGGATCCTCGCACAGGGCCGTCCACCGGGTCGGCCGAGACGGCCCCGAGCGCGGCCACACGGCTCCGCGGCCGCGCCCTATGCTGACGCCGCTGTCAGATGTGCGGGCGAACCAGTTCCAGGCCGCCCGGGGAGGCCGGGGGGCCGCGGACGGATTCGAGGGACAGCGCATCCGCGAGATTCCCGCCACGATGGCGAGTGCGGTCTACACCCGACCGGGCGAGGTCGTCATCGAGCAACGCCCGGTCCCGTCGCCCGAGGCGGGCCAGGTGCTCGTGGAGATGAGCCATTGCGGGATCTGCGGCTCGGACATCCACATGATCCTCGAGGGCTGGGGCACCCCGGGCCGCGTCGAGGGCCACGAGTGGACCGGGGTCGTGGCCGCCGTCGGTCCCGGGGTCACCGACTGGACGCCGGGCGACGAGGTCGTCGGGGGGCCCGCACCCCGATGCGGGGAGTGCCGCCGCTGCCATGAGGGCCAGCCGTCGCAGTGCGAGAACCGCGGCCGGACCATGAAGGACGGCCCCGCCCTCGACGGAGGCTTCGCCGACTACGTCCTGGTCGACGTCCGCCAACTGCTCCGCCTCCCGCCCGGCCTCAGCCGTCGCGCCGCCGCCCTCGCCGAGCCCATGGCCGTGGCCCTGCACGGCATCACCCGCGGCCAGATCGGCCCCGGCGACTCGGTGATGGTCATGGGGGCTGGCCCCATCGGGGCCCTGTCGATCGTCGCGCTCGTGACCCACGGGGTCGCGCCGATCACCGTCGTCGAGCCCTCGGAGCCGCGCGCCGCACTGGCCACCGCGCTGGGAGCCGACCGGGTGCGTCACCCCGACGAGCTGGAGATCTACCCGCAGTGGGAACCGGACCGGATCGCCGACGAACCGGTCGACATCGTGCTCGAGTGCTCGGGGAAGAAGGCGGCCATGGAAGCCGGCTTCTGTCAGCTCCGCCGAGGGGGTCGGCTGGTGATGGTGGGCGCGGGCATCGAGATCCCGGCGTTCGACCCCAACCGGATGCTGCTCAACGAGCTCACGGTGTGCGGCTCGTTCGTGTACGACGAAGGTGGCTTCGAGCAGGCCCTCGAGCTGCTGGGTTCCGAGGGGTTCCCCCTCGATCTGCTGATCGAACCCCGGGACGCACCCCTCGACCACCTCATCGACACCATGACCGACCTGGCCGACGGTCGCCTGGCGGGCAAGGCGATGGTCGTGCCCTCCCACTCGGCCGGGACCGACGAGCAGGGGACGACGCGATGAGCCATCCCCTGTACCCGTCGGGCCACCCCCGCTTCAACCACGTGGCCATGAGCGTGCCCGCCGACCTGCTCGATGGCGAGGACCGAGACGCGCTCACCCGGTTCTTCCACGAGGTCTTCGGGTTCGACGAGCTGCCGACCATGACCGTCGACCGGCACCGCCTCGTGCTCAGCTGCGTCCACTGGGACCAGTTCGTCTTCCTCATCGCCGACGACGAGCCCATGTCGGGCCCCCGGATGGACCACTACGGCCTCGCCGTCGGGACCCTCGACGAGCTGCTCGCCGCCCGCGATCGCGCCGTCGCCTTCCGCGACCAGGATCCACGCGTCGACCTGATCGACGTCATCGTCGACGACCACGGTGTCGTCAAGATCCACTCGATCTACGTCGGATTCCTGCTGCCGATGATGTGCGAGCTGCAGTTCTGGGAGTTCCCGGTGGAGCCCACGGGCTGACGATCGACCCGGGTCACGCCGGCCCCGCGGGGGCATGACCCCCCTCAGTCGAGTCGGCGGGCCAACTCGGCTCGGGCCGCGGCCAGATCCGCGGGGTCCATCGGGTCCGGTGTGGTCTCGACGCCGTAGAGCCTTCGGGCGTTCCCGCCGAGGATCTCCGCCTTCACCTCGGGAGTGAGGGCGGGATAGCCGTGGCGCTCCTGGAGCTGTTCCGGGATGACGAAGGTGCGAAAGGCATCGATCAGCGCCTGGGGCGGTCCGTACCAGACCGAGTCGGTGCCCCACAGGATCCGCTCGGGCCCCACGGCCAGCAACAGCTTGCCGAGCACGTGGGCCGCCTCCCGTGGCCGACGCAACATCAGGAACCACGTGGAACCGAGCTCGGCCCACACGTTGGCGCCCGGCGGGATGCCTGCATCGGCGAGGCTCGACACCAGCCGGCTCACCCCCCGCTGGGGGTCGTCGACATGCGCGCCCTCCTCGCCGGCCGGGTCGGGGTCGTAGCCCGAGTGGTAGACGACGAACTGGATGCCGGGGAAGGCAGCCGCAGCCGGCCCCACGTCGCGGGGCGACGCCGCCGCCGGTGCTGACGAGGGGATGGGCCCGGCGATCCCCTTGTGCGCGCAGACGATGCGGGGGCCGAGCGCGTCGACCCGCTCCAGGAACGGGAGGCCGTGACGCTCGTCGTCGAGGAACCACCCGAGACCGGGTGCGTCCGGTGGGTCCCACAGCGTGTACACCTTCCACCCCGAGGGCCGCAGCTCGTCGCGCCAGCGCTCCATGGCCTCGAGCTCGGCGGGACCCAGGTTGGGATGGACGATCGTGTGTCCGAGCACCCGACCGGTCCCCGCGTAGCGGTCCATGATCTCGCGGGCTGCGGCGATGTCGGCGTTGTCGATCACGTTTCGGCCGGGCTCGCCCGGCGTCGATGTGAGCAGGGCCACGGAGGTCTCGCTCCCCCCGAACACCGTCGCCGCCCAGGCCGGCGCCGAGAGCAACGTGAGATCGATGGGATCGGACCACCGTTGCGGATCGACCATGCGCAGGAAGCCGAACAGCGCCTCGGCGGCGCGGGTGGTGGCGCGGCTCGGGCGCACCAGGTGCGTCTGGACGTCGACGACGGGCCCGAGCGCGGCGAACGCGGCGTCGGCGGCGAGGGTGTCGGTCTCCGCCTCGGCGCACACGTCGAAGTAGGCCTCGCCGTGCGCCTCGTTCAGAGCCCGCAGGGTGGCGGCGGTCCCCATTCGACCATCGAGGTAGCGACCACGGTCCAGGCCCGCCGGCCCTGCCGAACGCTCGACCGCCCGCTCGATCAGGTCCTGGACCCGGTGGTCGACCGGGCGCAGCGGCAACGGCTCGTACTCGTCGCTCGAGCGGGGGGCGAGGAGCGGGGCGAGAGGGGCCACGAGATGACGCTACTGCGGCGGCGTTCCCGCGACCCGGGGCGACCGGATCGAGCAGGGCTAGGGCAGGGAGCGGTCCCACTCGCCCGCCCGCACGACGTGGAACGGGGCGGCCAGCCGCGGGTCGATCCGGGGGTCGCTCCACCGCTCGCTGAGCAGCGGACCCATGCGGGCGGCGACGTCGAGGGGGTTCCCGTCGAGGTAGCAGAGGGTGAGCGACAGTCCGTCGGTGTCGCCCAGCCGATCGTGGCGACGGGCACCGCCGCCCCACGTCCATGCCCCCACGACGCCGTCGACCGCGAGCAGGGCGTTCGCCTCCGCCGGCGACGGGCCATGACCGTCGGGGCGACGTTCGACGAGGACGTAGGCCCCGGTCGCCGGTCGCCACGGGACCACCGCGGCACCGACGAGCGCCCGGGGCGCCGCGGCCGCCCCGATCCGGTTCCAGCCGCCGACCTGGACCCAGGGCAGACCGATGGGCATGCGTCCGGCCCGCCGCAGTGCCGCTCCCAGGGCGAAGAAGCCATCCAGGGCCTCGGTGACCGGCTCGGCGAAGAGGTACTGCACGATGTGGTCGACGTCGTCGAAGGGTCCTTCGGAGGCCAGTCGGGCGGCTCGGCACGCCGGCGTGGACACCCACCGCGTGCCCGCACGGAAACCGGGAAGGCGGTACTGCTCGGGCAGGTGGTCGAGCATGTGCCACTCGAGGTACTCCGCATCGCGCCCGTCCGCGTGGCGTCGCGACATCGACACCACCGACATCACCACGTCGCCCTGGCCCGTCGCACCGACCGCCGGCGCCGAATCACTCGGCTGTGGCGCCTGCGGCTCATCCATCAACCGGAAACGCCCTTCGCTCTCGTGTGCACCAGTCACGGCGGAAGCGTCGCACACACCACCCGAGGCCGACGGTGATCCACCGGTCACCCAACCCAGGGTCACCCGGGCCGGGGCGCTCAGCTCAGGCCAACGCGGCGATGGCCTCGGCTGGGCGAGGACCCGCCGGGCGTCGTCCACGTGGAGGTTCTCGATCATGCGGCCATTCACGGTGACGACGCCCTTGCCCTCGGCCGTGGCCTCGTCGAAGGCGGCGATGATCTCGCGCGCCGGCGCCACCTCGGTCTCGCTCGGGGCGAAGACCTCGTTGCACGGCTCGAGCTGGCTGGGATGGATGAGCGTCTTGCCGTCGAAGCCCATCGGCCCGGCCCTGGGCGCACTCGGCCTCGAAGCCCTCGGCGTCCTTGATGTCGTTGTAGACACCGTCAAGGATCACCTTGCCCGCCGCCCGGGCGGCCATGAGGCAGGCCGGCAGCCCGAACAGCAGGGGTGCCCGGCCGGGCACGTGCTCGGCGTGCAGTTCCTTGGCCAGGTCGTTGGTCCCCATCACCAGCACGGCCAGGCGTGGCGAGGCTGGGCGATCTCCTCGGCGTGCAGCATGGCCACGGGCGTCTCGAGCATGGCCCAGATGCGCGTCGTGTCGGCGGGGCGCCGGCCTCGGCGAAGGCGTCGGTCGATGGTCGCGACGTCGGCGGCGGAGTCCACCTTGGGCACCACCACGGCATCCGGGCCGGCCGCAGCGGCAGCGGCGAGATCGTCGTCGTGCCACTCGGTGTCGAGGCCGTTGACCCTGATGGTGATCTCCTTGGCGCCGTAGTCACCCGACTGCACCGCCTCGCAGACCCGGTCGCGGGCCTCGACCTTGGCGTCGGGGGCCACGGCGTCTTCGAGATCCAGGATCAGGGCGTCGGCGGGCAGGCCCTTGGCCTTCTCGAGGGCCCGTTCGTTGGCGCCGGGCATGTAGAGCACGGAGCGGCGGGGCCGCAGGTCAGCGGTCATCGGTCTCCTGGTGGTGCTCACAGTGCCGTTGCTCCCGGTGTTGGTGGGCTTGTATCGGTGCGGAAGTCGGTGACGCAGCCGTCAGAATCCGTAGGCGGCGGCCAGGTCGGGGTCACGCTCGGCCAGGCGTGGCCAGATCGACCATCACCTGGCACTGCTTGACGGTGGCGTCGTCCTGCATCTTGCCGTCGAGCATCACGGCGCCGGTGCCGTCGCCCATGGCGTCGATCACCCGCATGGCGTGCGCCACGTCGGCCGGGTCGGGGGAGAACACCTTCTTGGCGATGTCGATCTGCACCGGGTGCAGCTCCACGCTGCCCACGCAGCCCAGCAGGTAGGCGTTGCGGAACTGGTCCTCGCAGGCCACGGTGTCCTTGATGTCGCCGAACGGGCCGTAGTACGGCAGGATCCCGTGGCGCCCGCAGGCGTCGACCATGCGGGCGATCGTGTAGTGCCACAGGTCCTGCTGGTAGGTGGTGCGGGCGGCCGTCGATGTCGCCGTCGACGGGGTCCTGGCGCACCAGGTAGCCGGGGTGGCCGCCACCGACCCGGGTGGTCTTCATGCGGCGGTCGGCGGCGAGGTCGGCCGGGCCCAGGCGACAGGCCCTGCATCCGCGGGCTGGCGGTGCAGATCTCCTCGACGTTGGCCACGCCGCGGGCGGTCTCGAGGATGGCGTGCACCAGGATCGGGGCGGTCGAGCCCGGCCTTGGCCTCGAGCTGGGCCAGCAGCCGATCGACGTAGTGGATGTCCTCGGGGCCCTCGACCTTGGGGACCATGATCACGTCGAGCTTGTCGCCGATCTCGGTGACCGCGGTGGTGAGGTCGTCGAGGCACCACGGCGAGTCGAGGCTGTTGACGCGGGTCCACAACTGGGTGTCGCCGAAGTCGATGCTGCGCCCGACCTCGACAAGCCCGGCGCGGGCCGCTTCCTTCTCGGTCGGCCGGCATGCCGTCTTCGAGGTTGCCCAGCAGCACGTCGACGGTCGGCGCATGTCGGGCACCTTCGCCACCATCTTCGGGTTGGACGGGTGGAAGAAGTGGATCATCCGCGACGGGCGTCACGGGGATCTCGCGGAGCGGCTCCGGCGCACCGAGGGCGAGGGGGCGGAAGAAGTCCTTGGGGTTCCTCATGGGGTGGAACCTACCGTCCGGTAACCGCGGGCTCCGAAACGGCCGATCCGATGCGCCGGGTCGTCAGGCGCCGCCACCTCAGGCGGCGAGGTCGGCCGGGAGCAGCTGCTCGGTGAGCAAGGTGGCGAAGCGACCGGGGTCGCCTCCGACGTAGCGACGACACAGCGGCAGGCCCTCGACGTAGCAGGAGATGTAGGCCCGCCAGGTGGGCGAGGTGAGGAACTCGACGGCCTTCTCGGCCCGGGCCTTCGGGAGCAGCGCCCAACGCTCGGCGTAGGCGACGGCGTCGTCGACGCCGGCCCCGTCCTCGTGGAGCATCCAGGCCACGTTGGCCCGCACGGCGTTGAGTGCCTCTCCGGCCGTGCTCACGCGCCGCCACGACCTCGGGGTCGTAGGGCACGCCGAGCGGCCGCAGGTGCTCGGCGACGACGGCCTCGGGTCGATCGCCGGCGATCACCTCGAGAGCGAGATCGGCCAGTCCCTCGGCCAGGAGGCACTGCGGGGTGCCGACCAGGAAGATGGTCTCCTCCTGCCAGCCCCGGCGCCGCACGAGGCCGGCCTCCTTGCGGGAGTGCTCGGTGTGATGACCCGGGTAGGCCTCGTGGGCCACGAGGTGGGCCAGCGACGGCGACAGCACCGGCAGGTCGGTGTTGATGGCCACCCGGCTGCGGAGGTCACCGAGGTAGTAGTTGAAGCCCGACCACGGCTGGTCGGTGGCCAGCTCCCAGTCGACGTGCTCGCCCTCGGGGAGCCCGAAGCCGCGTCCGGTGCGCTCCCTGAAGTCGTCGGCCAGGGACTGCAGCGCGCAGGCAGCATGTCGACAGGGACGGCCTGCGCCTCACGCCAGGCGATGTAGCGCTCGGCGAGCGGGCCGTCGCCGGGAAGGACGTCGTCGAGACGCGCGTGGGCGGCCGCGAAGACGTCCTCGTCGAGCGGTGCGGGGCGCACCCCGTAAGCACCACTCGACCTCGTCGGCGTAGCCGATCGGCTCGCCGGCGAGCTTGCGGGCACTGGTGTGCAGGCCCACGACCTGGGCCCGGAGCCAACGGCGACGGCCGGCCTCCAGGTCGGCGGCGTCGGCACCTCCGTCGAGGTCGGTGAGCAGCGCTGCCGCCTCGGCGAGCCAGCGCCGCGGGCGGCCGGACCGGCTCCGCGGCGACCCCTGCGGCCAGCTCGGCGGGGCCGTAGTAGGCGTCGACGAACCCGTCGACGTGGCGCCCGAGGCGCAATCCGAGGGCCAGGTAGCGCTCGACGACCCCCGGCTCGTTCACACCAGGGTTCGGCGGAGGAAGGCGAGCGTGTCGGACCAGGTGCGCGCCGACAACTCGGCGTCGTGCACCTCGGGCCGGGTGTCGTTGAAGAAGGCGTGCTCGGCCCCTGGGTGGATGATGAGGTCGGCTTCCTTGCCCTGTGCGTGGAGACGGTCGGCCAGCTCGGCCACCTGGGCCGGGCCGAAGAAGGCGTCGTTCTCGGCGAAGTGACCGAGGATCGGCGCGTCGAGTCGCGACCAGTCGGGTTCGAGGTCGGGCCAGGGGATGATCCCGTAGTAGGGCACGCAGGCGCCGATGGCCTCGGGGCGGGCGCAGGCCAGCGCGAGGGCGAGGCCGCCGCCCATGCAGAACCCGACCGACCCCGACCTCGAGGTGTCGTGACCGCGTCGAGCGAGGTCAGGTGGTCGATCGCGGCGCCCATCTCCCGGGTGGCCTGGTCGATGTTGAGCGCCATCATGAGCTTGCCGGCCTCGTCGGGCTCGGTCGTGGTCTGCCCGTGGTAGAGGTCGGGCGCCGAGCGCCACGAACCCTTCTGCGGCGAAGCGGTCGCACACGTCGGTGATGTGGGGCACGAGTCCCCACCACTCCTGGATGACGACGACGCCCGGTCCTGACCCCGACCCGGGGACGGCGAGATAGCCCGACGCGTCGTGACCGTTGCTCGGGAAGCTGACGAGTTCACCCATGCCGGGACCCTATCCAGTGCGGCGCCGCGTCGGCAGGCCGGCCCGGAAGACGCGGGAGAACGACGAGCTCAGATGATGTTGCCCTTGAACAACTCGGGAGCCACAGGACAGTCGGTGCGTCGCAGGGCTTCCGAGACCTGGAGCGGCCCGGTAGGGCCGACGATCCGGTCGATCAGTGAGAGGGGGACGACCTCGTCGTCGTCGTCCCACGGCTCGTTTCCCACGATGCGGGCCCGCAGCGGCTCCCACATCCGCGGCGGGAGGAATCGCCCGACCCCGGCAGCGAGCCACACCGGGACCCCGGCGGACCTGGCCACGGCGGCGGCGGCGTGAGAGCCGCTGACCGCCAGGAACTCGTCCGGGGCCACGATCGCTGCTTCGAGCAGCACGAGATCGGCCGCGGCCACGGCCGCACCGAGGCCGGAGACGGGCACGTCGACCACATCGATCTCGGCGTAGGCGAGACGGCGCACGAGCCCCGAACCCTCCGAGCCGGCGTCGACGACCATCACCTCGACGTCGCCACGACGAGGCAGCGCCTCGGACACCTGATCGGGCCAGCCCAGCACGACCACGGAAGCGCCGTCCGGGAGGGCGTGGGCGAGCTCGATCGGCGTGCGATCGTTCTCGATCTCGTCGACAGCGAGACGGATCTCGGCGCGGGGATCTCCGGCGGTGAGCACACGAGCGCACAGCCACACGAGCGCACCGGACCGCGGCTGGCGCGACACCATCCGCCGGCATGCGGTGACCAGGCCCTGCGGATCGTGGCTGAACGACGCCAGCGCCCGTGCGGTCTCCGCCACGATGAGCGACTGGGGCGCGCCCGACGCGCGGGCCACGTGGCGGAGGCGCTCGACCGGGTGCATCAGGAGACGACGGTACCGGTCGGCCGGGACCGACGAGCGGGTCGGAGCCTCAGAGGCCCGGCTTCCAGATCATGAGGTACAGGGTGGCCAGCAGGATCAGGTGGCTCACCCCGGTGCCGGCGGAGATCATCGCTTTGGCCTTTGTGTCGCCGTCGCGGAAGGCCTTGATGGCCGGACGGGTCACGAAGAGCGTCACGGCCAACAGGATCAACCAGAGAAGGACGGCCACCAGAAGCCAGGTCTGGGACAGCTCGTAGACGTCCTCGCTCATGCCCGCCAGGCCGAACCCGAGGATGCCGGCGGCGGCGAGCGACCCCACCGAGTAGCGCAGCACCGAGACCTCGAGTGCGTCGGCGGCGGACTTGTCGCCGTTGGCGACCTGGCGCACGAGCACCGGAGTCAACCACGCCGGGGCGAAGGCGATGATGACCAGCAACACGTGGAAGAGCAGCATGATGTTGTAGCTGGTGGAACCGATCTCGGCGAAGAGGGGCACGATCGCTCCTGGGTCGAGGGCGCCCTCGGCCTTCGAGGGACTGCGAGAACGCTAGTGCGCGCCGTCCGACGACGAGCCCACCCGAGACCCACGACCGCGATGGGTTCCCGACCCGGTGGCGGGGCGCGCTACCTTCTCGCTCCGTGACCGCCGACGTCCCCGCCGACCTGGAACTCGCCTCCCTCACGGGTTCGGCCCGCCCGATCAGCGAGTGGACCACCACGTTCCACCTGGCCCTCGTGGCCATCGACCCGTTCACGATCGAGAGCTCCTGGATCCTGGCCACCGCCGAGCGGATCCTGTCGCGCTATGCCGAGGCCGACGTGCGGTGCGCGTTCCTGGTGACCGCGACGGGCGACGAGGCCCGCCGGTTCCTCGGACCACTCGTCGACCGGTTCCTGGTCTTCACCGATCCCGATCGGGTCGCCGTGAAAGCCTTCGGTTGCGAGACCCTCCCGGCCTTCATCCACGTCAACCAGCACCATCAGGTGGAGGACAGTGCCGAAGGTTGGGTCCCCGAGGCGTGGAAGGCCGTCGCGGAGAACCTGTCGGACAGGATGGACTGGACACTGCCGGTCATCCCCGATGTCGGGGATCCGAGCCCGTTCGCCGGGTCGCCGGTCTGAGGGGACGCTCGGTCGGATCGCGGCGCGCGACCTCAGCCGTTCCTGGGGAGCGCGGAGAACGGCAGCGTCTTGTCGTGGTTGGGTTCCTTCGGGAGGCCCAGCACCCGCTCGGAGACGATGTTGCGCTGGATCTGATCGGTGCCCCCGTAGATCGGCGGGCCCTGCGCCCAGAGCGCCGAACCGGTCACCGCAGCCAGGAACGGGTTGCCCGTGGCCTCGTCGATGGCGGCCCGGTCGTCGTCGGCGTAGGCATGCAACATGCCTGCAGGACCGACGATGCGCAGACCGAGGTCGCGTGAGAGCCGCATGATGTCGCTCATCGAGAGCTTCGAGATGTTGGCCATGCCGGGCACGTCCCGTCCCGCCCGACGGGCAGCCTTCATCCGCAGCGAGTTGTAGCGCCCGAGCTCGCCCAGGGTGTGGAGCCTCACGAGGTCCTGGCGGATGCCCGGATCCGACGCGGTGCCGTTCCCCTTGGCCAGGTCGATCAACAGCTTGGCGCTGCTGACCATCGAGGTGGTCGACTTGCCCCCCGGGCGCTTCGGACGTCCGGTACTCGACACGAACTCGCCGGCACGTCGTTCGAGGTGCCCGGCCACGGAGCCCGGCAGCGCGGCGCCGCCCGCTTCGGAGCCTCCACCGGAACCGAGGCCGGCTCGCTCGAACATCAGCGTCGAGTTGGTGACGGCCCAGCCGTTGTTGCGCCCTCCGATGACTGCGGCATCGGCGACGCGGGCATCGGTCAGGAAGACCTCGTTGAACATCGCGTGCCCGGTCATCTCGACGAGAGGGCGGACCTCGACCCCCGGCTGGTGCATCCCGATGCCGAACCAGGTGATCCCCTGGTGCTTGGGAACGTCCGGATCGGTCCGGGCGATGAGCATGCCGAGGTCGGCGATGTGTCCGTAGGTCGTCCAGACCTTCTGGCCGTTCACCACCCACTCGTCGCCGTCCTCGACGGCCCGGCAGGTGAGCCCGGCGAGATCGGAACCCGCACCGGGCTCGCTGAAGAGCTGACACCACGCCTTGGTGCCCGTGACGATGTCGCGCACGAAGGTGTCGATCTGATCCTGGGACCCGTGGGCGGCGATCGTCGGCGCGGCCAGCAGGAGTCCGAGCCCGCCGGGCGCGCCGAGGGCTCCCGCGTCCGCGATCTCACGTTGCACCCTGACGGTGTCGTTGCGCGACAACCCCCGGCCGTAGGCGTTGAGCGGCAGGCTGGGGGCCGACCAACCGGCGAGGCCCAGTCGCTGCCACCACTCCCCCACGGTGAGGTCAGGGTCCCAGTTCGCCGACAGCCAGGTGCGGATCTCGTCGACGAGCTCGTCCCCGGTGGCCTCGGTGGTCTCGGTCACGTCTCCCCACTCTCCGGCGGACCCGTCCGGGCCGCTGCGCATCGAGTCTGGCCTGCGGTTCGACGGCGAGGCGAACGCGCCGCGGGTCAGTCGATCGACGTCGCGTCAGCCGACGGAACCTCCGACGCGCTCGCACCCGTCCGGTCGAGCCAGACCTGAACCAACGACACGGTCGCCCCCTCCTGGGCCAGACCCCTCCCACCGGAGGCCATCGTCCATTCCGTCACGTCACGCACGTCGGAGGAGACGGCGACGACCTGGCGCAGCTGGAGCAGGAACAGCCACGGCACGTCGAGGAAGAGCTGCTCCTGCACGATCCGGTAGGCCTCGACCTGCAGGGCGGGGTCCGCCGTGGCCCGGGCCTCGGCGAAGTTCTCGGTGACCACCGGGTTGACGTACCGCGTGATGTTCACGTTCGACGCCGGCTGCTCACCCGGAATCCCGCCGAGCAGCGGTTCGTACAGGTCGGGGTGAGGGCTGGTGAAGCCGACGAACATGGCCGCCTGGTATTGGCCGAGGCTCGTCAGCTCGTCCAGCTCCGCTTCGGAGACGGGCCGGATGGTGATCTCGACCCCGATCTCTGCCTGCTGCTCCCGCCAGAGGGCCGCCACGTAGAGGAGATAGGGGTCCGACGGGACGAGCAACTCCGCCACGATCGGCTGGCCCGTCTCGCGCAGGTAGGCCTCGGCCTCCCCTCGGGCCCGATTGGTGTCGGGAACCGGTTCGGGCAGGTCGGTGTACCAGGGCGAGGGATCGGAGATGATCCCGCGGGCCAGGGTGCCCTGCCCCTGCAGGGAGCGCTCGGCCAGCTCGTCGCGGTCCGTGGCCAGCGACACGGCGCGCCGAGCCCTGATCGAGTCGAACGGCGACCGCGAGGTGTTGAGGGCGATGATCACCTTCGGAGCCTCGGCGTTGCGATCCTCGACCAGGCGGATCGAGCCGTCGGCGGCCGCCCGGTCGAGGCGCGCCAGTTGAGCGGGGCGATCGGCGGCCACCAGGTCCGCCGCACCCGCCAGGACCGCCGTGACCCTCTGCCCGGGATCGGGCACCACCAGGAAGTTCACCCCGTCGAGACGAGGTCGCTCGGTGCGCCAGTAGAGAGGGCTGCGCGCCAGGCGGAGCTCGCCCTGGATCCGAGGGCCGACCGTCGGTGCTTCCTGCGCCGGTCCCCGCCCCGCGTATCGGAACGGCCCGGTGCCGACGGGCACCGATCCGGGGCCTCCGACGAGCGTGCCCGGTGACGCGATCGTGCCGATCTGCGAGGCCAGGACCTCGGCGAAGGTGGCCCACGGTGCCGACATCGCGACCACCACGGTGCGGCTGTCCGCGGCGGTGACCGAGAGGATCGGCGCCAGCAGGTGGACACCGACGGGACTGACCCGTTGCGCGTCGAGGTTGGCGACGACGGCATCGCCGTCGACGGGCGTCCCGTCCTGGAAGAGGACGCCGCGCCGGAGCCGGATGGTCCAGCTCGTGAAGTCGGGGGAAGGAGTGAACGACTCGGCCAGCTCGGGCTGGGGGAGGTTGTTGGTGTCGTAGGCGGCGAGGCGGTCGTAGAGACCCCGGGCCACCTGCTGCGCCGAGGTGTCCCAGACCGAGGCCGCGGGGCTCCAGTCGTCGGGCAGGACCCCGCTGGCCACCCGCAACACACCGCCGTCCTGCGGCGTCGGGGCCGCCGGCTCCGACGGCGGGCCCGGCAGCGTCGTCGAGGCCGGCTCCTCGCTGGTGGTGCACGCCGTCGAGAGGAGGGCCAGAGCCATCGTCAGGCCCAGGGCAATGGGCGCGAACCGGCGCCCCGATCGCCTCATCGCGCCGTCCATCCACCGTCGACGGCGAGTACCTGTCCTGTCACGTACGTGCTGGCCGACGAGGCGAGGAACAGCAGCGCACCGTCGAGCTCGTGGGGCTCGCCGCCCCGACCGGCCGGCGCATTGCGCCGGACGTACTCGATCGAACCGGGATCGGTGAACATCACCTCGGCCATCTCGGTGCGGAACCACCCGGGAGCGATGGCGTTCACCCGAACCCCGCGCCTGATCCACTCCGTACCCAGCTGGCGGGTCAGACCCACGACGGCATGCTTGGACGCGACATAGCTCGCCTCGTTGATGGGCGACGCCGCGACCATCCCGAAGATGGAGGAGACGTTCACGATCGAGCCCCGCCCCTCGGCGAGCATCCGCCCTCCGACGAGTTGGGAGAGGCGCACGACGGAGTCGAGGTTGACCGCCATGATGTGGCGGTAGTGCTCCGGGGTCTCGTCCTCGCTCGGCACCGGGTCGGTCACACCGGCGTTGTTCACCAGCACATCGATGCGCCCGTTGACCGCGGCGGCTGCGTCGACGAGCCGGACGAGGTCACCCTCGTCGGTGACGTCTGTCGGGACGACGACCGCCCCGGGGAGCTCGGCGGCGAGGGCGATCAGGCGGTCGGCCCGGCGGGCGGCGAGCACGGGGATCGCACCGGCAGCGTGCAGGACACGGGCGAAACGCTCACCGAGGCCGCTGGACGCGCCGGTGACGACGGCCACCTGCCCGTCGAGGCGGAAGAGGTCGTCGAGGGCGAGGTCCGGCACGGCCGCCGACGGTAGTCGGGCGGTGACGCGGGCCCCACGGCACCCGTCCAGGCATGTGGAGGATCGGCCCGTGAGCACGACAGCCGCCGGACCGTCCCGGCGAGGCGAGAAGGTCCGCATCGGCGTGGGGCTCGGGACCGCGACGACTGCGGCGAACGGCCCGGCGTTCGGCGCACTCGTCGACCGGCTCGAGGCCCTGCGCTTCGACAGCCTGTGGCTGTCGGAGCGGATCAGCGGACCGGCTCCGGACCCGCTGATCGCGCTGGCAGTTGCAGCCGGGCGGACGCAGCGACTGAAGCTGGGCACGTCGGTGCTGGTGGTGCCGGGGCGCAACCCGGTCGTGTTGGCCAAGGAGATGGCCACGCTCGACGTGCTGTCGGAGGGGCGGTTCCTCCCCGCCATCGGTCTGGGGGCGGTCGACCCGATCGAGCAGCAGGCCTTCGGTGTGCGGCGAGAGGAGCGTGGGCGTCGGCTCGACGAGGCGCTCGCGTTGATGCGAGCGCTCTGGTCGGGTGAGCCGGTGACCCACGACGGGAGAGTTCTACTACGTGGAGGGCGTCCGCGTGCTGCCCCGGCCCCACCAGGAGCTCGTCGACGTGTGGCTCGGCGGGATCGCCCCGAGCGAGCTGCGCCGGGTCGGGCGGATCGGCGACGGATGGCTGCCCTCGTTCTGCACCCCCGAGGACGTGGCCGAGGCCATTCCCGTCATCGAGGCGGCGGCGGCCGACGCAGGGCGAACGACCGACCCCGAGCACTTCGGCGTGCTCGTCACCTACTGCGACGGCCCGGTTCCCGAGCGGATCGTCGAGCTGGTCGAACGACGCCGACCGGGGCTCGATCCACGTGCCGTCGTGCCGTCGTTCGAGCAGTTGCCCGAGCAGGTCGAGGAGTTCATCGCCGCGGGGGCGACGAAGTTCGTGGTGATGCCACTGGGCGACGCCGGCGACTGGGACGCAGAGCTCGGCCGCATGGCCGACGCTCTGCTGCCACTCGAGACCTGACCGCGTACCCGGTCGGCGGCGAGCCACCGCCGCTGGCGCGGTCCGCCGCGGCCCTCAGCCGTCGTCGCCCTCGCTGGCCTCGTACTCACGCCGCTTGCGCTGCTGGGAGAGCCAGACCCCCACGACCAGGAAGGCCAGGAGGATGAAGATGATGATGCCCGTTCCGAGGATGTACACGACGCCAGTGTGGCCCAGATCAGACCTCCGGACCGCGTGCTCTGAGACCGCCCCGGGCTGAGCTCGACGACCCGACCGTCTGCGCGCCGCCCGGCGCTCGGCCAGGACCCCCGTCGTCGATGATGCGACGCGACTCCTCGCTCAGGTCCTCGAACGGAATGGGTTCGATCCGTGACATGTGCGTGGCCCCCTGTCGCGACGACGTCGACCCGAGAACCCCGGCTCGGGAGATCGACGGCGCCACCCCAACGAGCACGTCGATCGGGCGCGCCGGCATCGGCGTCCCGACGGTGGGTCAGCGCCGTCGGATGAGGGTCAACCCGTCGCCGATGCCGACCATCACGGCGTGCAACCAGGGATCGGCGGCGACCCGCTCGTTGAAGGCCCGGATGGCTTCGGTGTCACGATCCTCGACGCTCCGATCGATCACCGCACCGCCCCAGAGCACGTTGTCCACCGCGACCACCCCGGCGGGTGTCAGCCGCTCGAGGGCCAGTTCCAGATAGGTGGCGTAGCCCGACTTGTCGGCGTCGATGAACACGAAGTCGATGGGCTCGTCGAGGGGCCAGGCCGCGAGGGACTCCGCCGCAGGCGCGATGCGCACCTCGATGCGGTCCGCCACCTCGGCCTGCTGCCAGAACGGCCGACCCACCTCGGGGTACTCGGCCTCGACGTCGAGGCACACGAGGCGACCACCCCGCGGCAGGCCCCGAGCGAGGAAGAGCGCCGACATGCCGGTGAACGTGCCGACCTCCACCACCGTGCGGCACCCGAGCGCGGCGACGAGGAACTGGAGGAAACGTCCCTGGTCCTGCTCGATGTTCATGCGGGCCGCACCACCGAAGCGCTCTCGCGTCGACCGCGGCGAGCTCGGTGGCGATCGGATCCCTCCCCCCGGACTGCTCGATGGCGTACTCGAGCAGCTCCGCCTCGAGGCCCAGGGACTTGACGTGGTCGTCAGGCATACGTCGATGGTGCCACGCCCCGTGTCGGTCGGGTCGGCGATGGCGGGCGGGGGCGGGGCTCAGGTGAGCTCGTCGATGGTCTGGAGCGCGGCGGCGACCGTGGCATCGTCACGCATCATCGCTCCGCGGCGGCGGGCCTCGGCGGCGGCGGACGAGCCGAGGCGGGCCGTCAATCGGCGCGCCACGCTGTCGAGGAGATCGGCGTCCGTCGGCGAGAACGGAAGCGCCGCAGAGGCGCCGGCGGAGTCGACGGCACCGAACAACAGGGCCGCCTCCTCGTCGCGTCCGATCTCGGCGAAGATTCCGGCGAGGTGGCGCAGACTCAGCCACTGGTTGGCCCAGTCACCGCCCTGGAACCAGGTCTCCACGACCTGGCGGTAGCCCACGAGCGCCGTTGTCGTCTCACCTCGACCGGCCCGCAACCACATCGCCTCGGTCATGGCAAAGGCGCTCATCCACCGGTTTCCCACCGTGGCGGCCAGCTCGGCCGATCGGTCGAGCGCGCCGATGGCCGCTTCCACATCGAACGACGCGGCCGCCAAACCGGTGGCGTAGGCCGCCTGGGCGGCAGCGGTGGGGCTCCCCGACCGTTCGGCGGCCTCCGTGGCCGCCACCGCCAGATCACGCCCTCCCTTCGGATCGCCGACGCTGGTCAGGGCGACGGAGTACATGTAGCGGGCGTGTGCGATCCGCGCGTCCGACCCGATGCGATCGGCGACGGCGGTGAGACGTTCGATCCAGGTCACGGCCGCCTCGTGGTCGCCCCGGTAGAACAGCGCGTTGCCCAGCACCCGTTCGGGCAGCCCACACGACGGGACATCCAGACGATCACCGAGCTCGGCGGCGGATTCGGCGAGGACGACCGCCCGGTCGAGCTCACCTCGGACGAAGCTGCCATAGCCCACCACCGCCAGCGCCGTGGGCAACAGACGGTGGTCGTCGCCCCCGACCGTCGCCACCACCGTCTCGGCCCAGTCGACGACTTCGTAGCGGATACGCCGGAACGCCCATTCGCTGGTCGCCGACACGAGCCGCAGGGCACTGTCATGGTCGCCGGATGCGGCCGCCGCATGCAGTGCCACACGGAGGTTCCCCACCTCGGTCTCGAGCCGATCGCCCCACGCTCCCTCCTCGATGGTGTCGAGACCCTCGGCCCCCGCCTCGGCGACGTCGACGAAGAACCGGACATGGGCCCGGTGGACGTCGGATGCCTCGACCTGGCCCAGGAGTCGGGCCGCCCCGAACTGTCGGAGGGTCTCGAGCTGGGTGTAGCGCACGCCCGACTCGGTGAGGCGGGCGACGACCATCGACTTGTCGACGAGCACGCCGAGCAGATGGGCGACCTCGGCGGGCACGAGACCACCCGACCCGCACACCGCTTCCGCGGCATCGAGGTCGAAGCCACCGGCGAACACCGACAGCCGGGCCAACAGCATGCGCTCCTTGTCGACCAGGAGCTCATGGGACCATTCCACGAGATCGAGCAGCGTCCGGTGGCGCGCCTCGCGCCCCGGTCCGGCGTCGAGGAGAGCGAAACGTTCGTTGAGGCGATCGGCCAGTTGCCGCGGGCTCATCGAGGCCATACGGGCTGCGGCCAGCTCGAGGGCGAGCGGGAGGCCGTCGAGTGCGATGCACAGCTCGGCGATCGCCGGGGCCGAGCGTTGCGTGATCTCGAAGGCGGGCGCCGCGTCCTCGGCTCGGGCGACGAACACCTGCACCGACGGCGAGCTCATCAGCTCCTCGAGGGACCCATCGGCACGACGGGGAACGCCGAGAGGAGCCACCGGGCGAACCGACTCGCCGGGTATCCCGATCGGCTCCCGGCTCGTGGCCAGCACGCACACCTCGGGACACCAGCGCACGAGCCGACCGACCAGCTCGCCCACCGCAGCGAGCACGTGCTCGCAGTTGTCGAGCACGATCAGCATCCGCCGCGACCCCAGCACCTCGGTGACCGACTCCGCCAGTGAACGCTCGGAACGGCGTTCGACGTCGAGCGCATGGGCCACCGCCGCGACGACGGCGCCCGGGTCGTGCACCGCGGCGAGCTCGACGAAGCAGACACCGTCGGCGAACCCAGGTCCGACCCGGTGGGCCGTCTCCAGGGCCAGGGCGGACTTCCCGACGCCGCCCGGTCCCGTCAGCGTCACGAGCCGGGCCCGGGTCATGGCCTCGCTCAGCGCACCGAGGTCCCCGGAGCGCCCGACCAGTCGGGTCACCGGGCCGGGCGGCCCCTGCCGGCGCGACGGACGCTCGCGCGGCGTCGGCACCTCCGGGAGCAGAGAATCGTCGGCGAGCACGATGCTTCGTTCGAGGTCGCAGAACGTCGCCGACGGTTCGAGCCCGAGCTCATCACGGAGATGGCGTCGCAGAGCCTGACCGGCGCGGAGTGCCTCACCCTGACGGCCACTGCGCTGCAGGGCGACCATGAGCAGCTCGACGAAGCGCTCACGCAGGGGATGCTCTCGAACGAGACCCTCCAACTCGGCGACGGCCGCGCCGGTCTGTGCATCGGCGATCCGGGCCTCGTTGCGGAGCTCCAGACCCACGAGACGGAGCTCCTCGAGCCGCGACGCCTCGGCCTGCGCCCACGGCGTGTCGGCGAACTCGGCGAAGGGCGACCCCCGCCATTCCCCGAGTGCAGCATCGAGAGCGGCGACCGCCTCGCCGGGCGCCGAGGCCAGGAGTGGACGAGCCCGCCCGATGGCATCCTCCGCTCGGTCGGCGTCGACGTCACCCCGAGCGACCTCGAGCACGTACCCCGGCGGCCGCGTCACCAGGGCCGAGCCCTCCTCCCCCAGCGTTCGGCGCAGCTTCGACAGGTGGGTCTGCAGCGTGGATCGTGCCGTCGGCGGTGGCGAGTCACCCCAGAGGGCGTCGGCCAGCGCGTCGAGGGTGACCAGGCGACCGCGTTGCGCGACGAGTACGGCCAGCAGGAGCCGGGCGCTCGGGCCGAGAGCCCGGACGCGTCCGTCGACGGACAACTCGACGACCCCCAGGATGCGCAACTGCACGCTGCCAGTGTCCCCCATCGGCCTCGCCACCGCGCCCGCCGACCGATGAGCCACCGACAGCCCACCGATGGATCGCACCCGCCGCCCTCGACGATGGCCTCCGTCGCCCGACCCTGGGCGCAACGGTGAACGGAGAACGACAATGCACGTGACCAGACACGAGGTACCGGTGAAGCTCGACGTCCCGGGGGCCAAGGCCCGCCAGCTGACCGGTTTCGGCGACGCCACCGGCTTCGCCGGCATCGCCGGCGAGTACTTCTCGCTCGGCGCCGGCACCGACATCGCCCCACTGCTCGAGGGCCTCGAGGGGGACATGTGCGACTCCCCTCACTGGGGCTACCTCCTGGAGGGTTCCGTCGTCGTGACCTACCTCGATCGCACCGAGGAGACGTGTACGGCCGGCGACCTCTTCTACTGGCCGCCGGGCCACTCGGTGCGGGTGGCCGACGATGCCGAGGTCATCCTCTTCAGCCCGGCAGGCCGAGCACGGCGCCGTCATGGCCCACATGGGCGAGAAGCTGGCCGGGGCCGGGTCATGACCGACGTCGCCGTGCTCGACCTGCACGACGTCGACGGTGGCGCACAGTTGGGCGTGGTGGTCCCGATGCTGGGAGGACTCGTCGCCCAGGTCCGCCCCGTCGACATGGGCCTCTCGACCCCGTGTGCCTCCTGGACCACCCGCGACCTGCTCAACCACCTCGTGGGCGGAGCCACCATGTTCGCCGGCGCGTTCGGCGGCGAGGCGCTGCGCGACATCTCGGGGCGCATGCCCGATGTGGTGGGCGACGATCCCGGCGGCGGCGTTCGGCGCCGCCGCCGAGCGCTTCGGAGCGGCCACCCAACTCCCCGGCGCGATGGACCAGGTCTTCGACCTGCCCTTCGGGACCATGACGGGACGCACGGTGCTGCGCTTCATCGCCTTCGACCTGTTGATCCACAGCTGGGACCTGGCCACGACGCTCGGGACCACGCTCGACGTGCCGGACGACGTCGTCGCCGAGATCGCCGACTTCGCCCACCTCCTGCTCGATGGGTGGACGCGCGACGGCATCAACTTCGGCGAAGAGGTCCCGGCTCCGGAAGGCGGTGGGCCCCTCGAGCAGCTGGTCGCCTTCAGCGGCCGCACGGTCGCCTGACGGGGAAGATGCCGGTGCCGAACCACGGCACCGGCATCGAGCGCGCTGGTCGCAGCATCGAGGACCAGCAGCGCGGGATCGCGGGTCAACTCCGAACCGGCGTTCTCGACGCGCTGTCGGGATACCAAGGCGTACCCCTGGGGGTACGATGAGATGGTGTTGGATGACCGGTCGTGGGACGAGCGCTTCACTTCCACCGACGAGGCCGACCGGTCGTGGAGCCAGCCGATCCCGACCGATTCCCTTCACTTCATCGACTTGGCCGGGATCGGCACCGGCGACGCCGTCATCGATGTCGGCGGGGGCGCATCACGATTGGTCGACGAGCTGCTGCTGCGGGGCTTCACGGACGTGAGCGTCCTCGACATCTCCGCCACGGCCCTCGACGAGGCCGAGCAACGACTGGGTGGCCCCGACCCACGTGTGCACTGGATCCACGCGGACGCGAGCCGCATGCACTCCACTCGCACCTACCGGCTCTGGCACGACCGAGCCGTCTTCCACTTCCTCACTGACGACGCTGCCCGAACCGCGTACCGGCGAAACGCCTTGGCGGCGGTGGAACCCGGTGGCCATATGGTGCTCGGTACCTTCGCACCGGACGGCCCCGAGCAGTGCTCGGGCCTTCCGGTGCAGCGATGGGACGCGGCGGGCTTGGCCGCCGCGTTCGATGGATTCGGGCTGCTGACCTCCGAACGGCGCGAGCACCACACCCCGTGGGGTTCGATGCAGCCCTTCACCTGGGTGCTCCTGCGACGCATGTGAGCGTCCTGTGGGCATCGGGCGGATTCGGCCGGGCCGAGTCCCTCGAGCGGGAGCCTCGGTTCCGACGTTCTCTCCGCTCACACGTGTGCCCGGGGTGGGATTCGAACCCACACGCCCTTGCGGGCTGGGAGGTTTAAGCCCCCTGCGTCTGCCAGTTCCGCCACCCGGGCCCGCTGGTCACCGTACCCACCGATCTGGCTCCGTGGTCAGCCCATCCCCGAACGACCGGCTCTGTCCGGTGGGCGGGGCCGGGATGAGCGAGCCGACCCTCGGTGACACCGTCGGCGGCTCAGGCCACCTCCTTCGATGGCACGCTCTTCGACGGCGCCACGCCACCGGGGACCGCCCGCAGCGGCGGCGTCCCGGAGCGGGGAGGTCGGGGCCGTCCCCACACGTCGTTCCGGCCCCGTCGGGCCGCCTCGGCGGAGGCGGCCGCGGGGCCGGGCCGGCGGGCGGGGAAGCGCCGCGCCGGTGGCGACCCGGCGGCATCGGGCCCGACGAGGGAGGCGGGAGGCACGCGGCCGACGCCACGCAGGCGGATGGCATCGGCTTCGACGGCGCCCCAGAGGGCCGTACGGGCGTGGTCGGCGTCGGGGCCCGAGAGCGCGTTGGCGGCGACGACACCCTCGATCATGTCGGCCATCACCGCCGACCATGGGCGGCCCTTCAGGCGCACCGAGACGGTGCACGAGCCCGAGGCCGACCGTCGCAGCGACCGGTCGGCCCCACGAAGGCGCGGCGGACTACGGAAACCCGGAACGACGAGTCCGCGCCGCCTCGTGGCCTGACCGAGGGTGCGGGCGGCTTCGGCGAACCGCACGGACGTTGCTTCCATGGCGACCATCCTCCCCACCTCCTGCGACAGTCGCCCAACGAGCCCGCCCGGCTGCTCCACCCTGCGGCCACCCTGCGATCACCACACCCGAACTGTGAGTGGATACGAGTGGTGGAGCGCGCAGATCCACTCACAGTTCGAGCGGTGTCGCGGAGGGTCCGTACGATCGACGGGTGAGCGACTTCGTCCCCCCTCCCCTGTCACCGGCCCAGCAGGATCTCGTGGACCTGCTCGGCGCACCGGCCGAGGAGCGCCCCGTGTTCGACGCCGAGCTGCGCCACGACCTACGGGCCGAGCTCGAGCAGGGGTTGGCCGATGTCGCCACCGACGTCGACCCGAGCGACCCCCTCTGGGTGTCGAAGCACACCCTGACCAGCGTCCACGGCTGCGAGGCCCGTCACCTGGCCGAGAAGGACGCCCCCTTCGCCTGGACCCCTCCCCTCGCCCGGGGCACCATCGTGCACAAGGCCGTCGAGCTCTCCGTGCACTGGCGGGGCGAGCTCATCCCCCTCGACCTCGTCGACGACGCCATCGCCCGCCTCGCCAACGACGACAAGCCCATCTCCGACTGGCTGCGCACGTGCTCCGAGAGCGACCGCGCCGAACTGCGCTCCGTCGCCGGCGAGCGCGTCACCTCGTTCCTCGAGTGCTTCCCGCCGCTGCCGGCCAGGTGGGTGCCCGTCACCGAGGGCCGGCTTCGCGCCGACCTCCTGGGCGGCCGCGTCGTGTTGAGTGGTCGCACCGACCTCACCCTGGGCAAGGCCGACGGCACCCGCGCCGGCAAGGTGGTCATCGACCTCAAGACCGGCGGGTTCTCACCGGCCCACACCGACGACCTGCGCTTCTACGCCCTCGTCGACACGCTGCGGCTCGGCACCCCGCCGCGGATGCTGGCGTCGTACTACCTCGACTCGGCCCGAGCGCAGCCCGAGGCGGTCACCGAGCAGGTGCTGCGCGCCGCGGTCGCCCGCACCATCGACGGGGTGCGCACGTTGCAGGAGCTCGACGCCGGACGTGAGGCGGTGCTTCGCCCCGGCCCGCCCTGTCGATGGTGCCCGGCGCTCCCCGGGTGCGCCACCGGGCGTGCCCACCTGGGTGACGAAGCCGACGCCGACGATCGCTGGGACGACGACGGCTGACGACCGATAGCAGCGTCGACGATCGACGGTCGACCTCCGGCCGGTCAGCGGCCGTCGAAGGCCGCCTCGGTGGCGTCGACCTCGGCCGCGACCAGGCGCTCCTCGGCGAGGGTGACCGGATCGGTCGGCCCGGACAGGTCGTCCATCGCCGCGAAGAGGCCGAACCCGTAGCGCAGCACGACGAACACGACGAGGAAGATGGCGCCTGCGCCCGCCACCGTGGTCTGCGGCCCGATCACGTCGATGAGGGCTCCCTGGATCAGTGCACCGAGCGGCATCGCCGCCGTCAGCGACATGATGTAGAGGGCGATGACCCGGCCCCGCATGGCTTCGGTCACCTGCAGCTGCACGGTGGTGTTGAGCGTCGACGAGATCCCGAGGTAGCCGGCACCGGCCACGAGCAGGGCCAGTGCGCCCACGAGCAGGCTCGGGGCGGTGGCGAAGGCGATGAGGGCGCAGCCGTAGCCGACCATGGCGATGGTCACCATCCGGCTGCGTCGCTGCCGCGAGCCCCAACCGGCGATGAACGGCGAGGCCAGGACCGCTCCGGCGCCGAGGCAGGCGGCCAGCAATCCGTACACGCCGTCGCCGACGTCGTAGACGTCCTGGGCGAACACGACGAGCAGGTTGAACAGTGGGCCGCCCAGGAGTCCGAGAGCGAACACGACGAGCATCGCCGCGGCGATCCCCGGGCGGGTGCGGACGTAGCGCACCGCGGACCACGTCTCGGCCAGGATCCGCGAGCGCCCGTCGCGAGGCGGTCGCTCCCGTCGCGCCACCCGCACGAGCAACAACCCCGTGGTGAGCAGGAAGAACGAGAAGGCGTTGAAGAAGAAGGCCCACGAGACGCCGAGAGTGGCCAGGACCAGTCCGCCGAGGGCCGGGCCGAAGGCGCGGGCGGCGTTGAACTCCGCGGAGTTCAGGGTGACGGCGTTGAGGAGCAGGCGGCGGGGCACGACCTCGGTCACGAACGCCTGCCACGACGCCACGGTGAGACCCGAGACGCAGGCGCTCGCGGTCACCAGCACGATCAGCACACCGACGCTGCGCACGCCCGCCACCCAGGTGAGCCAGAGGGCCACGGTGAACGCGCCCTGCGTCGCCGAGCCGACCAGCAGGACGGTGCGGCGATCGAACCGGTCGGCGATCGAGCCACCCATCGGCCCGAGCAGCAGGAGCGGCAGGGTGGCCATGAACCCGGTGAACCCGAGCCAGGCCCCACTGCCGGTGAGGCCGAACACCACGAACGGGACGGCCATCATCTGCAGCCAGTTGCCCGTGCTCGACATCAGCGACGAGGTCCAGATGAGCGAGAAGTTGCGGATACGGAACGCCTCGAAGGCTCCGATGCGCTCTGCGGTCTGCAGCGGGTCCCCTGGTGGCTCGCGGTCCCCTGCTCCGGCGGCGGACGGCGCGGGATCGGGGGCGGCGTCGGTCGTCATCGCCGTCGACCCTACCGGCGCCTCCCACCGAGCGGATCAGTCGATCCAGTCGGCGCAGAGCTGCGCCCCACGCTCCTCCCACTCCTCGACGGTGACGGCGTAGCGCACGTGGTCCTCCCATGCGCCGTTGATCTCGAGATAGCGGGCGGCGATGCCCTCCTCGCGGATACCGAGCTTCTCGACGACACGGCGAGAGGCCGTGTTGCGGGGGATGATGGCGATCTGGATCCGGTGCAGGCCGAGCTCTTCGAAGGCGAAGCGGGCCATGGCCACCAGCGCCTCGGGCGTGTAGCCCTGACCGGCCTGCTTCTCGTCGATCCAGTAGCCCACGTAGGCGCTCTGGAACGGGCCGCGCTGCACCGACGAGAGGTTGATCTCGCCCGAGAACACGCCGTCGACGAACACCCCGAAGCCGTAGCCGGCGCCGAGCTGGCGTTCGCGCTGGCGGGCGCTGCAACGCACGGCAAAGGCCTCGCGGTCCTCGATCACGTCGGGCTGTCCGGGCACCCGGGTGGGTTCCCATCTCGTGAGCCACTCGTCGTTGCGGCGACGAACCTCACGCCAGGCCGGGAAGTCCGACACCACCAGGGACGCAACAGGACGCGTCGGCCGAACAGGGTCGTCACGACGGGCGATCCTACCCACGAGGGGTGGCGGCCGACGGGGCTCTCGTGTGCGGATTCGGCCCCATCGCGGCACCGCTCATGGCGCGATCGACATGGCCAGACCGTCGAGGATGTCGGACTCCGACACCACGCAGCTCGTCGATGGCGAAGCGGCGCATCGATGGCCACCAGCACACACATCCCGCCCACGATCACGTCGGCCCGTTCCCGCTCCAGGCCGGGGTTGTGGACGCGGTCGGCGAGCGCCTCGGTGGCCAGGGTGCGAAAGACGTCCTCGGCGGCGTCGCGGGTGAGGCGGAAGTGGTGGATCCGGTCACGGTCGTACGCGGCCAGACCGATCTCGACCGCCGCAGCAGCGCTGACCGTCCCGGCGAGCCCCACGAACGTGCGGGCCTCGACCGCGTCGGGGATCTCGCGCTGCACGTCGTCGAGGTGCAGCTCGACGATCGAGAGGCACTGGCTCAGCTCCTCGGCGGTGGGCGGGTCGTGGTGCAGCCACGCCTCCGTCATGCGCACACAGCCCATGTCGGTCGAGACGGCGGCCTCGGCCGCATCGGTTCCGTAGACGAACTCGGTGGACCCACCCCCGATGTCGAAGACCAGGAAGGGCCCGTCGGCGCGGTCGAGGTCGGCGGTGGCGCCCAGGAACGACAGGCGCCCTCCTCGCTCGCCGCTCAACAACTCGGGCGCGGCACCGACCAGCTCGGCCGCCGGGACGAAGAAGTCGTCGCGGTTGGTCGCATCGCGGGCCGCAGAGGTGGCCGCCATGCGCGTCCGGGTGACGCCGAAGCGGTCCATGACCTCGCGGTACTCCGCCAGCACGTCGAGGGTGCGTTCGATCGCCGCCGGATCGAGGCGACCCGCCGCACCGACACCCTGACCGAGCGGGTGATGCGCATGCAGACGTTCGAGCGTCACCGCGCCGCCGTCGCTCACCAGGAGCGCGAACCGAGTTCGTGCCGCAGTCGATGGCGGCGACGGGGGCGTTCATGGGGTGATCCTCTCCGGGAGGCCGGACGGGAGGAGGCCCTCGGCGGCGAGGCGCTCGTGCACCCACGCTCCCACCGGATCGTCGCCCCCGGCCAACCAGTGGGCGTAGTGGGCGTGCAGGCACTTCACCCCGCGCCTGGTGCCACCGACACCCCCCGACGGCCGCGGCCCGACGTGCCCGGGCGGCAGCGAGGCATCTCGTCGTCGGGCGTGGGTGGCATGGGTCCGGGCCAGCGCCGTGGAGTCGACGTCGGCCTCGGCGCGCCGAACGCCGCCATCGGACTCGAGCGTGCCGATGGCGGCCCGAAGGGCGGGGTCGGCCAGCCAGAACAAGGTGGGCATCGGGGTGCCGTCGTGCAACAGGGGCACGTTGCGCAGCACCACCGGATCGCCCGTCGCCCGGCGCAGGACCACCTCGAAGTCACCCTTTGGTGGGCGGCCGAGCAGCTCGGTCACCCGGATCAGGTCGTCGGGCGTCGCCGTCACCGCCGGCGGCGCAGCAGCCGCCAGACGATGAGGGCGGCCACCGTGATGCCGAGCAACGGAAGGACCCGCTTCAACATCGGGGAGCCTGCGTGCTCGAGCAGGTCGATCGGCTCGGGCTCGGGGGCGTCGATGAGGCGGATGGCGGCGGTCTCGGTCGCAATGGCCTGCCGGCCGTTCATGCCGCGCCCGGTCTCGACCATGGCCGACTCGACCGTGTCGACGGCCTCGTCGACCGCTTCCTCGACCAGCTCGGTGGCCTCCTCGACGGCTTCCTCGACCATCTCCGCCGCCACCTCCACGGCCGCTGCCACCTTCTCGGCCTCGATCTCGGCCACGGCCTCGACGAGTTCCTCTCCGTCGACCACCTCGACGATCTCGGCGACCTCCGCGGTTCCGGCTTCGGGCGATGCCGCGTCGAGGTCGACGAGCACGGTCGACTCGAGATTGTCGACGAACTGCGTGAGCAGCTTGGCGCTCACGTCGCCGAGGACGCCCCGTCCGAACTGGGCCACCTTGCCCGTCACGGTGAGGTCGGTCGTCACGACACAGTGGGTTCCGGAGCCGGACGGGGTGAGCTGCGCGGTGATCACCGCGCTGGCGTTGCCCTGCCCGCGTGTGTCACGACCGGTGCCCTCGAGCACGGCGCGATGGGCCGTCTCGTCGAGCTCGACGAACGTGGCCTTGCCCTTGTACTGCGCGCTGATCGGCCCGACCTTGACCTTCACGATGCCGCGGTACTCGTCGCCCTCGATCTCCTTGAGCTGCGCGCCGGGCAGGCAGGGAGCGATGCGCTCCACGTCGGTGAGCACCGCCCAGGCCTGCTCGATGGGCACACTCACGTCGAAGGTGTTGGTCAGCTCCATCGTTCGAGATCCTCCACGGTGTCGATGTCGAGCCCGTCGCCGGCGCACGCTACTTCCCCCACGAGCTCGGGCCGCTCGCGCATCAGCACCCGGGCTCCCTCGTCGCCGCTGTCGGGCAGCAGTGGCCAGATCTCCGCGGCGAGGCGAACCGGGTTGCCGCGGTGACCACCGTAGGAGGCCACGAGGACCGGGCGCTCGGCCGGGGCGCGGCGAGAGACCGCCACGCGTCGGCGCCCACGAAGGGCTGATCGGCCAAGCCCACGACGAGCGCGTCGAACCCTCCGACGCGGGCCGCATGCACGGCCACGCCGAGCGAGGTGGCCTGACCCTCGGCCCACCGAGGGTTGTCGAGCACGATGGCGCCGTCGGGCAGGACGCCGTTCAGGTCGACCGCGCCGCTGACCACGAACACCGCCGCGAACTCGGCGACCGCCAGGGGTGCGTCGACGGCCGAGGCCACCAGCGGACGCCCCCGGAGCTCGGCCAGCTGCTTGGAACCGTCGGCGAAACGGGTCGAGCCCCCGGCGGCGAGGACGGCGGCGGCGAGAAGGGGCTCCCCGGGGCTGGACATCGACCCAGTCAACCAGCCCTGCGCTCGGGCCCACCCGGGCGCCCGGGTCGGTAGGGTCGCCTCATGGCCGCCGAACCCCTCGAACCGCCCTCGATCACCGCGTTCCTGCTGCTGGCCGATTCGGCCCAGGTGGCCGACGGGAAGCTCTTCGTGCTGGGCGGCGGGATGGCCATCCTTCCGGCCACGCCGCAACCGGTGTCGCTGGCCCTGCTGATGCACGTCCCGTGGGACCGCAGTGGCGAGCGCTTCGAGTGGGTCTGCGAGCTGCTCGACGAGGACGGGCTGCCCGTGCTCATGGGCGAGACCCCCCTGCTCGTGAACGGCGAATTCCAGGCGGGTCGTCCGACAGGATGGCCCGAGGGGGCGCCCCTGACGGTGCCGATCGCCATCAACTTCTCCGGCCTGCCGCTCCAACCCGGTCGCCGCTACACCTGGCGCCTGGCCGTGGACGGCCACACCGAACCGGAGTGGCAGACCTCGTTCTCGGTCGCTCCTCCCCCGGTCCAGCAGGTGTGACGCCCCGGCCGTCACCGAGGGGACGGCCAACGGATACTGTGCCGACGGACGCATCCGAATCGAGGGGGACGATGCAGATCACGGTCACGGTCAACGGCGAGCAGCACACGGCCGACGTCGAGCCACGCACCCTGCTCGTGTACTTCGTGCGCGAGCACCTGGGCCTCACCGGCACCAACGTCGGCTGCGACACCTCGTCCTGCGGCGCGTGCACCCTCCACGTCGACGGCGAATCGGCGAAGTCCTGCACCATGCTCGCCGTGCAGGCCGACGGCTGTTCGGTGACCACCATCGAGGGCCTGGCGCCCAGCGTCGATGAGATGCACCCGATGCAGAAGGCGTTCCAGCAGGAGCACGGGCTGCAGTGCGGGTACTGCACACCGGGCATGGTGATGGCGGCGGTGTCGCTGCTCGACGAGAACCCCGACCCCACCGAGCGCGAGGTGCGCCTCGGACTCGAGGGCAACCTCTGTCGTTGCACCGGGTACCACAACATCGTGAAGGCGGTGCTGGCCTGCGCCCGCGGCGAGGTGGGCGAGACGCCGGTGTCCGTCACCGGAGCGGCGTCGTGATCCCGGCCGCCTTCGACTACCAGCGTCCCGACTCCGGCGAGGAAGCCATAGCCCTGCTCGCCGAGTACGGCGACGAGGCCAAGCTCCTGGCCGGCGGGCACTCGTTGCTCCCGCTCATGAAGCTGCGCCTGGCCGCACCGACCGTGCTCATCGACGTCGGCCGTCTCGACGACCTCCGCTACGTGCGCGACGCCGGGAACCACATCGCCGTCGGTGCCCTCTCCCGCCACCGCGACCTCGAGACGAGCGAGTTGCTCGCCGCCGAAGTCCCTCTCCTGGCCCACGCCGCCGGCGAGGTGGGCGACCCCCAGGTGCGCCATCGCGGCACGATCGGCGGGTCACTGGCCCACGCCGACCCGGCGTCGGACCTTCCCGCGGTGCTACTGGCCCTCGGGGGGACGCTGGTGGCCCGAGGCCCCGGCGGCGAGCGCACCATCGCGGCGACCGACTTCTACCAGGGCTTTCTCGAGTCGGCGCTGGCGCCGGACGAGCTCCTCACCGAGGTCCGCCTGCCCAAGACCGGCTCGGCCGGATGGTCGTTCCAGAAGTTCAACCGCCGGGCCCAGGACTGGGCCATCGTGGGTGTGGCAGCCGTGGTCTCCGACGACGTCACCGGCATCGGCCTGGTGAACATGGGATCCACCCCGCTGCTGGCCACCGGAGTAGCCGAGGCGCTGGCCGCGGGTGCCGACGCCGCCACCGCCGCCGAACGGGCCGCCGAGGGCACGGAACCCCAGTCCGACATCAACGCCAGCGTCGAGTACCGCGAGCACCTCGCCCGCGTCCTGGTGCGTCGCGCCCTGACCGAGGCCGGCCGCTGACCCGACGGCACGCTCCGTCGTGGGGCTGCGGGATCAGTGGATGGGGCCGGCGGTGGCACGGAGGGACCGTGCCATGCGTCCGGTGCGCTCGGCGATGATCTCCGCGGCGATGGCCACGGCCGTCTCCTCTGGCGTGCGCCCGCCGAGATCGAGGCCGATCGGGGCATGGAGCCGGCGCGCCACTGCGTCCATGTCCACCCCCTCGCTGACCAGGCGCCGCTCACGTTCCTGGGAGGTGCGCCGACTCCCCATCGCGCCCAGGTAGCCGACGTCGGTGCCCAGCGCCGCGATGATCGCCGGAACGTCGAACTTGTGGTCGTGGGTGAGGACACAGATCGCGTCACGGGGGCCGAGGCGGGCTCCGACCCGCTCCAGGAGCCGATGCGGCCAGTCGACCACGACCTCGTCGGCGTCGGGGAACCGCCGCTCCGTGGCGAAGACCTCTCGAGCGTCGCACACCGTCACCCGGTAGCCCAGCACCTTGGCCACCCGGACGAGCGCTCCGGTGAAGTCGACGGCACCGAAGACGAGCATCTGTGGGGGCGGGGCGAAGCTCTCGATGAACACGCCCACGGCGGTCTCCCGTGCCTCCCCGTGCACGCCGTAGTGACGCACCACCGTGGTTCCCGACTCCAACTCGCCGAGGGCGTCACGGATCACGACCCGGTCGAGGTCGACGTCGCCGAGGCTGCCGCGTGGGTCGAGATCGTCGCCCACCAGAACCTTGTTCCCGAGGCCGGGCCCCTCGACGACCGTGGCCAGCGCCACCGGCCGGTGGTCGCCGACCGCGTTGCGCCATGCCTCGTAGAGCGACGTCTCGACGGCCACGACGGCGCCTACCAGTCCAGCGGTTCGAGGAAGAGGTGCACGGTGCCGCCACAGGTGAGACCGACAGCGAAGGCCTCGTCGTCGCTGTATCCGAACGTCACGAGTCGGGGCTCGCCGGTCTCGTGCACGTCGAGCGCCTCGGCCACGACGGCACCCTCGACACATCCACCCGACACCGACCCGGCCACCTCGCCGTCGTCGGTCACGGCCATCGCTGCGCCGGGTTGCGCGCGGCCCCGAACCCTCGATGTCGACGACGCGGGCCACGACCACCCTCCGCCCGTCGGCCCGCCAACGATCGAGATCGGGGATGAGCTCCTTCACCGGGTCCGGTCCTTCCTGCGGGGGGCGGGCCCGGTCATCGGGCCACGACACGAGCCAGCTCGTCGAGCGCTTCGAGCGAATGGCCCTCGACGAACTCGTCGACGAACGGTAGCGCCGCCGCCATCCCCTGCGCGAGGGGTGCGTAGTCGGCTCCGGCCTTGAGCGGGTTCACCCAGACCAGTCGGTACGCCACCCGCTGGAGCCGTGCCATCTGCTCGGCCAACACGGTCGGATCGCCTCGGTCCCAGCCGTCGGACAGGATCACCGCGACCGCGCCTCGGGCCATGCCCCGCACCCCCCACGTGTCGTTGAACCGTTGGAGGCTCTCCCCCAGCCGGGTTCCCCCGCTCCAGTCCGGGACCGCCCGCGCCACCCGGGCCAGCGCCGCATCGGGGTCCCGCGTGGCCAGCTCGCGGGTCAGGCGCGTGAGCCGCGTCCCGAAGGCGAAGACCTCGACGCGGCCCGATCCCGACGCGGCAGCGTGCACGAACCGCAGCAGCGCCCGGCTGTAGGTCTCCATCGACCCGCTGACATCGAGCAGGAGCACGACCGGGCGCGGGCGCGACCGACGTTCGAGGGTGCGCCGGGACAGGGGCTCCCCGCCGGTACGCATCGCCGCTCTCACGGTTCCCCGCACATCCGGGCGGCCTCGGCGGCGACGGGTCGACCGGAGGCGCCGCGAGCGTCGCGGCGCGCCGACGAACGCGAGGTCGGCCATCAGCCGGCGGGCCTCGGTGAGCTCCCCGGCGTCGTACTCGGCGAAGTCCTTGGACCGCAACACGTCGTTGGGGCTGTAGCGCACCGAGAGCACCGGGCCGTCGGTCGGCTCGCTGTCCGTGCCCGGGGGCGCGTCCTCGTCGTCGGTGGCGAGCACGACGGGTCGCTCGTCGGCGGCACCCGGCTCGAGGATGCGCGGGATGCCCTGCCACCACGCACCGAAGGCCGCGTCGTACGCCTCGACCTGTTCAGGCGCCGTCACACAGCGTGGACCGCCCCGCCCAGTAGATCTCGCCGAGCGAGCCGGACAGCACGGAGAGCGCCTGGAGGTAGGCGATGGACCCGCCGACGGGCACCGACACCCCTGCCGCCCGCAACGCTCCCACGAATCCGAGCGCCGTCTCCTCGCCCGTGGCCACGCTCAGCCCCGCAGGCGGGCCGCGGTCACGAGCTCGTCGATGCCGTGGCGGCGGGTGCGCTCGGCGTCTTCGCGGTACTTCACGACCGCCCCCAGCGTGGCCGACGCCGAGGCCGCATCGAGTTCGTCGCGTCCGAGCAGGGCCACGGCCTGCGCCCAGTCGATCGTCTCGGCCACCCCCGGCGCCTTGTAGAGCCCGAGATCACGTAGGCCCTCGACCGCGGCCGCCACCTGGCGGGCCAGTCGTTCGGGGACCTCGGGCGCCCGGGCCCGCACGATGGCGACCTCGCGGTCGATGTCGGGGTGCTCGACCCAGTGGTAGAGACAGCGACGTTTGAGTGCGTCGTGGACGTCGCGAGTGCGATTGGAGGTGATGACCACGACAGGGGGCACCGAGGCGTGGAACGTGCCCAGCTCGGGCACGGTGACCGAGAAGTCGGCGAGGACCTCGAGGAGGAAGGCCTCGAACTCGTCGTCGGCCCGGTCGACTTCGTCGATCAGCAGCACCGGTGGCCGGCCGGCGGCCGGGGCCGTGATGGCGTCGAGCAAGGGTCGACGGATGAGGAACCGCTCGTCGTAGAGCTCGGCCTCCACCTGTGCGGTGTCGTCGGCCGACCTCGTCGTGTCGGCCGCTCGGAGGTGGAGGAGCTGACGCGGGTAGTCCCATTCGTAGAGAGCCTGGGCGGCATCGATGCCCTCGTAGCACTGCAGGCGCAACAGCGGACCGCCCGTCCAGGCGCTCAGGACCTTCGCCACCTCGGTCTTGCCGACTCCGGCTTCACCTTCGAGCAGCAACGGACGTTGCAGGCGAAGGGCCAGGAAGATGGCCGTGGCCAGACCCTCGTCGGGCAGGTAGCCGTGAGCCCGCAGCCCGCTCGCCACCTCCTCGACGTTCCGCGGTTCGGTGGCGCTCACCGCGGACAGGGTACCGATCGGTCGCTGCGGCGCTCGGCGCTCGACGCTCAACTGAGCACGAACACGTAGAAGGCCAGACCACCCAGCACGACCACCCCGACGACTGCCACCAGGGTCCACTTCGCCGAGCTCTGCCACCGGGTCGCCATCTGATCTCCTCGTCACGGGTACGCGGACGCTATCGGCCGACCCGCGGAGATCCATCCCGCCTCGCGGCGCGATGCGCTCTGCGTCGCCCTGGTGGCCCGCTCAGAGCCCCTGGATGGCCCGCCAGACCTTCTCGGGGGTCAGGGGCATGTCGAGGTGATCGACTCCGTAGGGCGACAGCGCATCGATCACGGCGCTCTGGACGGCCGGGGTGGAGCCGATGGTGCCGGACTCACCGATGCCCTTGGCGCCGAGTGGGTTGACGGGCGTGTCGGTCTCCAACGGCACCAGCTCGAAGCTGGGCAACTCCGCCGCCGACACGAACGCGTAGTCGGCCAGGTTGGCGGTCTGGGGATTGCCGTCGGCGTCGAACACCACGGCCTCGTACAGGGCTTGGGCCACTCCCTGGGCGATGCCCCCGTGGCGCTGGCCCTCGACGATCAGGGGGTTGAGCAGCCGCCCGGCGTCGTCGCAGGTGACGATGCGGCGCAAGTCCGTGCGGCCGGTCTCGGTGTCGACCTCGACGACGGCCACATGTGCACCGAACGGGAACGTCGCGGCCTCGGAGGCGTACAGCAGCGACGCCTCGATGGGCTGGCCGGTCGGCCCCTCCCCGAGTGGACCGCTGATGTCCCCGGCGGCGCCGACCTCAGCCCAGGTGCGGGCCACGGTCGGGGTACCAGCGACGTGGAAGGCGCCGCGATCGACGTCGAGGACGATGTCGGCGGGCGCGGCCTCGAGCAGCTCGGCGGCGACCTGACGGGCCTTGTCGACCACCGCTTCGGTGGCGCCCCAGACCGCGGACCCACCGATCTGCAGCGACCGGGAACCGAACGTGCCGGAACCCTCCGCGACACGATCGGTGTCGCCGGCGACGACCTCGATGTCGTCCATCGGGATGCCGGTGAGCTCGTGGGCGAGCATGGCCCACGCCGTGGCATGTCCCTGACCGTGTGCCGAGGAACCGGTGAAGACCGTGACGCGGCCGTCGCGGCCGAGGGCCACCTTGGCGAACTCCGTCTGACCGGCCGACGGACCAGCCGTGATCTCGACATAGACGGCGACGCCGATGCCGAGTTGCACGGAGTCGCCCCGCTCTCGACGCGCCGCCTGCTCGGCGCGCAGATCGTCGAAACCCGCGGCAGCCAGCGCCTTGTCGAGGGCGCCGGCGTAGTCGCCGCTGTCGTAGACCGCACCGGTCTGGGTGGTGAACGGAAAGGCGTCCGCCCCGATGAGGTTGCGCCGACGCACCTCCACCGGGTCCATCGCGATCTCGCGTGCGAACAGGTCGAAGGCCCGCTCGATCGCGGCAGTGGCCTCGGGCCGACCGGCGCCCCGGTACGCCTCGATCGGAGTGGTGTTGGTGACGACGCTCTTGGTGTTGCACTCCACACGGGGGACGTCGTAGGTGCCCGGGGCCATGGTGCGGGTCATGAACGGCAGGAAGGTGCCCATTCCGGGATAGGCCCCGGCGTCCTGGAGCACGGTCAGGCGGTACGCCTCCACCGTGCCGTCACGGCGGCCACCGATCTCGACGCGGTGCACCTGGCCGCGGCCGTGCGGCATCGACACCATGCTCTCGCTGCGGGTCTCGGACCAGCGCACGGGCCGGCCGAGGCGGCGCGACACCCACGGGAGGAGCGCCTCGTCGGACTGCAGGTTGATCTTGGCGCCGAATCCACCGCCGACCGCAGGGGCGACGACACGGATCTGCTCGGGGTCGAGGTCGTAGAGCCCGGCCAGCTTCCCCTTGACCCCGTGCGGCGCCTGGGTCGACACGAACATGACGAGCCGACCGTCGTGCCACGTCACGGCCATCGCGCGGGGCTCGAGCGGACACACCGCCACCCGTTGGTTCAGGAGGTCACGGGTGACGACGACCTCGCAGTCGTCGAACAGATCGTCGCTGTGGCCGAAGGGCACCGCGAGTGCGGTGTTGGTGCCGTGTTCGGGGAACAGCAGGAGCTCGTCGCGCTCGCTCTCGACCGGATCGACGACGACATCGAGCGGATCGAAGTCGACGATCACCAGTTCCGACGCGTCCTCGGCCGCCTGGCGCGACTCGGCGAGGACCACCGCGACGGCTTCGCCGACGAAGCGCACGACCCCGTCGGCCAACCATGGACGCGCCAGTGCGTCGGGGATCATCCCCGGGATCGGCACACCGAACGACCCCAGGTCCCCTGCCTCGGCGATGTCGGCTGCAGTGAACACGGCCACCACCCCGGGAGCTTCGCGGGCCTCGCTCACATCGAGCTCGGTGAGCCGGGCATGGGCGATGGTGGAGCGCACGAACTGGGCGTGGACCGCGCCCTCGAGCAGCGGATCCTGGAGGTCGGCGGTGTACACCCCGCCACTGGTCAGGAAGACGGGGTCCTCCCGCCGCGTGACCCGCGTGCCCATGACGCTCATCCGTGTGCCCCCTCAGTCGCCCAGATGTCTCCGAGCACGCTACTGCGCACGACGGGGGCGGGAGTCAGGACGGGGGTCGGTGTCCTCAGGGCGTCAGTCGGGTGAAGGGCCAGGCGTCGGGCACCTTCACGGGATCCCGGGGCGGGGGCAGCACGTGGTACACCTCTTCGCCGACCTTGGCGTAGCCGTACTCCTCCCGGGCCAACCGCTCGATCTCCTCGTCGGTCATCAGCGCGTCAACCCGGGCGCGACGCTCGGCGTTGGCCGCCTCGAGGTCGGCGAGTCGGGTCTCGGAGACGCGCAGCGAGTTGCGCTGGTCGAGCCATGTCCGGGTCGGGAAGACACCGAGCACGAGAACGCCGACGGTGAGTCCGAGCAGGACCAACGGCACGACGAGTCGGCCGGCGAAGCCCACTGCTCGGCTCCCGCGCCTCCGTGCGTCGGTGGCCTCGGGACGCGTCGATCCCTCCCGGGGAGCCCGGGTGGGCGCCGCCTCTCGGGCGCCGCGGCGTCGGGGCCACCGGATCATGCCGTGGGGATCACCCTCGCCAATGCGTCGCCACCCCGGTAGGCCGCGGCTTCGCCGAGATCGTCCTCGATGCGCAGGAGCTGGTTGTACTTGGCCACGCGGTCGCTCCGCGCCGGCGCGCCGGTCTTGATCTGCCCGCAGTTGGTGGCGACAGCGAGGTCGGCAATGGTCGTGTCCTCGGTCTCGCCCGACCGGTGCGACATCACCGACGTGTAGCCCGAGCGGGTGGCCAGTGCGACGGTCTCGAGGGTCTCGGTGAGCGAACCGATCTGATTGACCTTGACGAGGATCGAGTTGGCCACGCCGACCTCGATACCGCGGGCCAGCCGTTCGACGTTGGTGACGAAGAGGTCGTCGCCCACGAGCTGGCAGCGGTCACCCACGGCATCGGTGAGGAGGCGCCAACCGTCCCAGTCCTCCTCGGCCATGCCGTCCTCGATCGACACGATCGGGTAGCGATCGACGAGGTCCGCGTAGTAGCCGGCCATCTCCGCAGGGGTGAGGCCGCGACCCTCTCCGGCGAGCACGTAGGCGCCGTCACGGAAGAACTCCGACGATGCGGGGTCGAGGGCGATGGCGAGGTCCTCGCCGGGGGTGAAGCCGGCCTTCTCGATCGCCTCGACGAGCAGGGCCACCGCTTCTTCGTTCGAGCCCAGATCGGGCGCGAACCCCCCCTCGTCCCCAACGGCGGTCGAGAGGCCGCGATCGTGCAGCACCTTCTTGAGCACGTGGTAGGTCTCCGCTCCCCACCGCAACGACTCGGAGAACGACGCCGCCCCGACCGGCATGATCATGAACTCCTGCAGATCGACGTTGTTGTCGGCGTGCTCGCCTCCGTTGAGGACGTTCATCATCGGCACCGGCAACACGTGGGCATTGACGCCACCGACGTAGCGATAGAGCGGCATCGCCAGCTCGTCGGCCGCGGCGCGAGCCACGGCGAGCGACGTGCCGAGGATGGCGTTGGCCCCGAGGTTGGCCTTGTTGTCGGTGCCGTCGACCTCGAGCAGCACGCGATCGATGTCTCGCTGATCGAGGGCGTCGAACCCGATGAGGGCGTCGTAGATCTCGTCGTCCACGTGGGCAACGGCGTCGAGCACGCCCTTGCCCCCGTAGCGGGACTCGCCGTCGCGGAGCTCGACGGCTTCGAACGCACCGGTCGACGCGCCGGACGGCACGATCGCCCGGCCGATGGCACCGGATTCGAGGACGACCTCGACCTCGACGGTCGGGTTGCCGCGGCTGTCGAGGACCTCTCGGCCGGCGATGTGCTCGATGATGCTCATGGCGACAGGTTTCTCCCGGTGCGACTGTGGGGACAACGATGACACGCCGCGCGCGGGGGTGGCGCACCCCGGCCAGGTTGTCAGGCGGTGCCGGCGGCCTCGGCGACCCGAGCCACGTCGCGTCGCCGGACGGCGACGGACCGCAGGGCGTTCTCCGGGTCGACTCCCGCCGCACGAGCCAGCTCCACCACCGCGGCGAGCAGCTCGCCGATGGTGCTGTCATCGGGGCCTTCGGAGGCGGCCACGAGGCTCTCCTCGACACCCTCGACCCCCTGCGGCGAGACACCGACGGCCACCCCCGCCTCGCGGAGACCTGCGGTCTTCTTCGCCACCTTCGTCGCGAACGCGAGCGCGGGGAGTGCATCAGGGATCCCGTCGAACACGCTCTCGCGATTCTTCTCCGCCTTCTTCAGCTGCTCCCAGTTGCGCACCACCTCGTCGGCGCCACTGACCTCGACCTCCCCGAAGACGTGCGGGTGCCTGGAGCGGAGCTTGTCGTGCACGGTGGTGGCGACGTCGGCGAGGGTGAAGCGACCCTCCTCCGCGGCGAGTTGGCTGTGGAAGAGCACCTGGAACAGCAGATCACCCAGCTCTTCTTCGAGGTGGTCGTAGCCGGTCCCGGACTCGACGTCGAGATGGTCGATGGCCTCCAGGACCTCGTAGGCCTCCTCGAGCAAGTGGCGTCGCAACGAGTCGTGGGTCTGCTCGCGGTCCCAGGGACAGCCGGACCGGAGCGTGGCGACCAGCTCGACGAGCCGGGCCACTTCGCGATCGACGGGCTGAGCCAGCGCCGGGATGTAGAGCGAGGTGAGGTGATCCGTCTCGACCCGATCGATCTCGACCCACGGAACCGACCGCACGACCTCGTCCGGGAGGCCGAGGTCCTTCAGGACGACGATCTCGGCGTCGGGCGCCAGAGACGGATCGAGCCCGGCGTCGAGGGCAAGCTTGATCTCGGACAGGACCGCCGGGGAATCACATTGCGCGACGAGGAGCGGACCCCGCTCGCCCGCCGCATCGATTGCGAATCCATGGGCGTCGACCACGCGGACGCCGCAGGCCACCGGGTCGACCCCGAGACGGGCCCAGGCGAGATCGAGGAAGGACAACGAGGCCACGAGCTCGACCCGGACCCGGGAGTCGGTGAGCAGCAACTCCACCGTCCGCTCGGCGACGACCGGGGACCCGGGCACGGCGTAGAGCACGGAGCCGTGGGCGCGGGCGGCCTCGACCAGCGTCTCGACGATCGTCGGATAGACGTCGTCGAGCACAGCAGCGTCCTCGTACACGTGGTCGAAGGTGGCGGCATCGGGCACCACCGGGGCCGCCGGGTGCCGCTCGGTGCGCAGGAAGCGATGCCGTTCTGCCGCGATCGCAGAGAGCGTCCCGGTCGTGACGAGGTCAGGGCCGCCCGGGCCGAGCCCGACGACGACGACGCGGGGAACGACCACCTCGGGATCAGCCGGCGGGCGGAGCGCCGGAGAGCAGTTCGGTCAGTCCGGGATCGAGCTGTCCGGCCGGCGGCAGCGCACCCCGCGGAGGCACGACGCGTCCCTGCTCGGCGGCCCAACGGCCGAATCTCGGGCCGACGGTGACGTCGGCTTCGGACGCCGCTGTCTGCAACCAGTCGCTCAGGAGGGCGTCGCTGTTCTCCTCGACCGCGGCCGACAACTGGTCACGGACGTCGTCGAAGGTGAGATCGCCGCGCTTGGTGACCAGGATGAGGTGGTAGCCGAAGTCGGTCTCGACCGGCTCGCCGACCTCGCCGACCGGCTGCGACCAGACCGCGGCGTCGAACGCATCGATGTAGCTGCCCTCCGGTGCACAACCGAGGTCCCCACCGTCGGCGGCACTCCCGGGGTCCTCGGAGTTGGCTGCGGCCAGAGCGGCGAAGTTGGCGGTGCCGTCGAGCTGGGAGGCCACGGCGTCGACGCGATCACGAGCCGCGACCAGTTCGGCGTCCGTCGGCGCGGTCTGCCCCGTGCCGGCGCGGATGAGGATGTGGCTCACGCAGGCCTGCTGGCCCAGGTCCTCCTGACGGGCGTCGTAGAGCGCCCGGAGACCTTCGTCGGTCGATGCCCGATCGAGGATGTCGCGGCGCAGGACCAGGACGTTGGCCACGCCGTCGACCAGCGCCGCGCGGTAGCTGTCGGAGAACTCGTCGAGCGCGGCGAGGCCGGCCGGATCGGCCGTGGCACCGTCGGACTGCCCCGTGTTGGGGGAGAGGTTGAGGCTCAACAGCAGCTCGGCGTTGCGACGATCGGCCTCGGTGACCTCGAGGCCCCGCTCCTCGTTCTCCTGTTCGGCCAAGACGAAGCTCACCCGCTCGTTGAGGAACTGCGACGTGAAGGCGGTCGAGAACGTGGCGTCGTTGGTGCCGGCGGGCACGACAGGACTCCCCTGTTGTGCCCGGGAGTCCAGGTAGAGCTCGTTGGCCGCGATCGAGGCCAACTCGTCCATGAAGTCCCGCTCGGAGAGCGAGAAGCCGTCGACCGTCAGTGCTTGCGGGGTCACCGTGGAGCACGACGTGCCCACCAGCGAAGCCACGATGACGAGAGCGGCGAGGGCGAGCGGGATGCGGAGACGTGTCGTCACAAGGTCGCTCACCCTACCGAAGCCCCACGGGCGTCGACAGTCCACCCAGCGTTCCGCGCCGCGTCATCCGGGGCTGGCGGTCGAGGCCCGGGGCACACCGGTGGCGCCCGGGCCCGACACCGCCGGAGGCACCAGATCGAGGAGAGCGGCCGTGACCTCTGCAGCAGCGGAGTCGGCGGCCGTCACCGCCAAGAGCACCTGCTCGACGGCGGGCTTCACCACGCTCCCCTTGTGGAGTCTCTCGAGCCTGACCACCTTGGACGCGGGCAGGACCAACGGCGACAACCGGGCGACGTAGCGTGGTCCGCCGAATCCGCTGCCCTTGGTGACCGTGACATCACGGATGCCGGTTCGTGCGCACTGCGCCCGCAGCCTCGCCACCTCCAGCAACGCCTGCGCCGCCGGGGGGACGGGACCGTAGCGGTCGAGCCACTCGGCCTCGATGTCGTCGACCTCTCCCGGTGTGGTGACGGAAGCGAGGCGCCGATAGGCCTCGAGGCGGAGTTCCTCCCGCTCGACGTAGGTCGTGGGTAGGTTCGCGTCGAAGGGGAGGTCGATCTTGATCTCGGCGGGCTCGGTCGGTTCCTCGCCCTTCAGCTCGGCGACGGCCTCCGTGACCATCTGGCAGTAGAGGTCGTAGCCGACAGAGGCGATGTGACCGCTCTGTCCCGTGCCGAGCAGGTTTCCGGCACCGCGGATCTCGAGATCGCGCATCGCGATCTTGAAGCCCGACCCGAGCTCGGTCGACTCCCCGATGGTCTTCAATCGCTCGTAGGCGTCCTCGGTCAGCACCCGGTCCTGCGGTGTGAACAGATAGGCATAGGCGCGCTGGCCCGAACGGCCGACCCGTCCGCGGAGCTGGTGGAGCTGGCCGAGCCCGAGCAGGTCGGCGCGGTCGACCACGAGGGTGTTGACGGTGGGCATGTCGATGCCGCTCTCGATGATGGTCGTGCAGACCAGCACGTCGTACTCGCCCTCCCAGAAGTCGAGCACCACCTTCTCGAGGGTGCCCTCGTCCATCTGCCCGTGGGCCACCGCGATGCGGGCCTCGGGCACGAGATCGCGTAGCTCGCCGGCGACGCGCTCGATGTCCTGCACCCGGTTGTGGACGAAGAACACCTGGCCCTCGCGGAGCAGCTCACGGCGGATCGACTCGGCGGCGGCACGCTCGTCGTACTCGCCGACGTAGGTGAGGATCGGCTGGCGTTCGCTGGGTGGTGTGTTGAGCAGTGTCAGATCGCGGATCCCCGTCAGGCTCATCTCGAGTGTGCGCGGGATCGGTGTGGCGGTGAGGGTCAGGACGTCGACGCCGACCTTGAGACCCTTGATGGCCTCCTTGTGGCCCACACCGAAGCGCTGCTCCTCGTCGACCACGAGGAGACCGAGGTTCTTGAACGTCAGATCGGATCCGAGGAGGCGGTGCGTCCCGATGACGACGTCGACCTCACCGCTGGCCAACCCGGAGACCACCTTGCGGGCCTGCGCCGTCGTGAGGAACCGACTCAGGACCTCGACTCTGACCGGATAGCCGGCGAACCGTTCGCTGAAGGTGGTGAAGTGCTGTTGCGCGAGCAGCGTGGTCGGGACCAGCACCGCCGCCTGCGTGCCGTCCTGCACCGCCTTGAACACGGCGCGGATGGCGACCTCGGTCTTTCCGAAGCCGACATCGCCGCACACGAGGCGATCCATGGGAGGTGACGCCTCCATGTCAGCCTTCACTTCTGCGATCGCCTTGAGCTGGTCCGGGGTCTCCTCGAAGGGGAACGACGCCTCCAGATCGTGTTGCCAAGGGGTGTCGGTGGTGAAAGCCCGCCCTTCCGCGTTCACCCGCCTCTGGTACAGGACGACGAGCTCCTGGGCGATCTCGGTGACAGCGGCGCGCACACGGGCCTTGCTCTTCTGCCACTCACCGCCGCCGAGTCGGCTCAGACTCGGCCCGTCGCCCCCCGTGTAGTGCCGGACCGCATCGATCTGGTCGGACGGCACGTAGAGCTTGTCGTCGCCGCGGTACTCCAACAGCAGGTAGTCGCGCTCGGTGCCACCGATGGCGCGCTTCACCATCCCGCCGTAGCGGGCCACGCCGTGTTGGTGGTGCACGACGTGGTCGCCCACCTTCAGATCGTCGAAGTACCCCTGGGCCGCGACCTTTCGCGGCTTGGCCCGCCGATGGGCGCGACGCCGACCCGTGACGTCGGCCTCCGCCAGCACCGCCAGCTTCACCGCCGGAAGGAGGAATCCCCGCTCCAGGGGCGCAACGACGACGTGCCCACCCGGCCCCGTGAGGTCGGCGTGCCCGTTCGCGTCCAACTCGAGGCTGACGCCCTGATCGCTGAGCAACCCCACGAGCCGGTCGGCCGAGCCGATCCCGTCGGCCGCCACGACGACCCGATGGCCCTCGTCGAGCAGACCGCCGAGCTGGCGCGTCAGGCCGTCGCCGTCACCCACGACAGGGTTCCAGCCCATCGCCGCAACCGCCGCCACGTCGGGGCCCTCGGGAGCGTTCGTGATCGTCCAGGCCGGCGCGGTGGTGCGCACGAGCAGACGATCGAACGCCACGTGCAGCCGCGGAAACCCTTCGTCTCCGTCCCCCGCCCCCCAGGTCCACGCGAGGGTTCGGGCCAGGTCGTCCTCCTCGGCGAGGATGTCACCGGCGCGGTCGCGCATCCGTCGTGGCTCGACGAGCAGAACCTGGGCGTCATCATCGACCAGGTCGAACAGGACGGCGGCGAGTTCATCGCCGTCATCGACGAGCCACGGGAGCCACGACTCCATGCCGTCGAAGGTCTGCCCCTCGGCCAAGCGCTCCCACTGCTCACGGCCCCAGGGCTGCGTCGCCACCAACGCCTCGGCCCGAGCTCGGACCTCGGCCGTGGGCAGGAGCTCGCGACACCCGAAGATCTCGACCTCCGCCAGGTCGCGGGTGGCCCGCTGGTCGGCCGGGGAGAACTCGGCGAGGCGATCGACCTCATCGCCCCAGAGATCGATCCGCACGGGGGCACTGGCCGTGCTCGGGTACACGTCGACGATCGAGCCCCGTACGGCGAGCTCGCCCCGGTGCTCGACCTGGAACTCGCGGCGGTAGCCGACAGCGACGAGGCGGTCGACGAGCTCGGCCGGGTCGAGGACGTCACCACGTCCGACCACGATCGGCTCGACGTCCGCCACGTGCGGTCCGAGGCGCTGGACCAGCGCCCGCACGGGAGAGACCACCACCCGCGGCGCGCGTTGCGGGTCACGCAGGTGCCAGAGCGTGCGCAGACGGCGGCCCATCGTCTCGACCGCCGGGCTGACCCGCTCGAACGGCAACGTCTCCCACGCCGGAAAGAGATCGACCTCGTCGGGGCCCAGGAAGGCGCCGAGATCGTTGACCAGCCGCTCGGCTTCGCCCGTCGTGGGCACCGCCACGATCACGGGCTGGCGATCGGACATCGATGCCAACCCGGCGATGGTGATGGCGCGGGCCGGCTCGGGGACCGCCAGGACGGCCTCCCGACGTCCGAGGACCTTGGTCAGTCCGGGTTCGTCGGCGAGCAGCGGGGGCAGATCGAGCAAGGACACGGGACCGTCGAGACTACCGGCGCCGACCGACCGGGCGGCCGCCCTCGGCGCGGTACGCAACGGGCGCCGCGACCACGCCCGTCTCGGCCGGATCGAGGTGATTGCGCCCGAGGGCGAACGGGTGTCAACTGACGAACATATGGCCGCCCCCACCCGGGCCCGCAGCGATGCCGGACCCCTGCCGCTTCCCCCCACGGCGAGCATCGATCTCCCCGAAAGCCGTCGCTACCGCGTCAAGAACAAGGTGCTCGGACGTCCCCTGCGCACCGACCAGCTCGACGAGGAACGCCTGGGAAAGCCCACTGCGTTGGCGGTGTTCTCCTCCGATGCGCTGTCGTCGACCGCCTATGCCACCGAGGAGATCCTGCGCACGCTGATCGTCGTCGGCGGCATCGGCGGGATCGGACTCCTGGCCTTCGACTACGTCTTCCCCATCACCATCGCCATGGTGGTGGTGCTCGTCATCCTCATCTTCAGCTACCGCCAGACGATCAAGGCCTACCCCTCCGCTGGTGGCGCGTACATCGTCACGAAGGACAACCTCGGTGTGCTCCCTGCCCAGGTCGCAGGGGTCTCGCTGCTCACCGACTACATCCTCACGGTGTCGGTGTCCGTGTCCGCCGGGGTCGCAGCCCTCTATTCGGTCGTCGGGGGCCTGTTCCCGTACCGGGTCCCGATCGCCGTCGGCTTCATCGCCATCATCGCCATCGGGAACCTCCGCGGTGTCAAGGAGTCGGGTCGCATCTTCGCCGTCCCGACCTATGCGTTCCTGGCATCGATGATCCTCCTGATCATCGTCGGCGTGTTCGAGGCCACCGTCGGCGGCGGCCTCGAGACGATCGCCCTCGACCCCGAGCAGAGCCAGGAACTGGCCGTTACCGGCTCGGTGAGCCTGTTCCTGATCCTCCACGCCTTCGCCTCCGGCGGCGCCGCGATGACCGGTGTGGAGGCCATCTCGAACGGCGTGCCGGCGTTCAAGGAGCCTTCCTGGAAGAACGCCCGCGCGACTCTCATGATCATGGGCGGCTTCCTCGCCTCCATGTTCCTCGGACTGTCGTGGCTGGCCTCGCAACTCGAACCGGTCCCGACCGAGACGCGCACCGTGCTCTCGCAGATCGCCGAGGCCGTCTACGGCAGCGGCGCCCTCGGCCACGGCATGTTCATCTTCACCCAGGGCGCGACGCTGTTCATCCTGGTCCTGGCGGCCAACACCAGCTTCGCCGACTTCCCTCGCCTGGCGAGCTTCCAGGCCGAGGACAGCTTCATGCCTCGACAGCTGACCAAGCGAGGCCACCGGCTCGTCTTCTCGAACGGCATCATCGCCCTCGCCGTCTCGGCAGCGGTGCTGGTCGTCCTGCTCGGGGCAGATGTGAGCAAGCTCATCCCCCTCTACGCCGTCGGGGTCTTCACCAGCTTCACGCTCTCCCAGGCGGGCATGGCCCGACGCCACATCCGGATCAAGGAACCGAAGTGGCGCACCGGACTGTTCATCAACGGCCTCGGTGCCGTCGTGACCGCCGTCGTGACCGTGGTGATCGCCGGAACGAAGTTCACCGAGGGCGCCTGGGTGATCCTCATGGTCATCCCGATACTCGTCTGGGTGGTCGTCCGACTCAACAAGCAGTACGAGGCCGAGCGGGAGGAGCTGTACGAGAACGCCCAGGCCGCGGTCGAGGCCCCCATCCTGCGGCACCACTCCGTCGTCGTCCTGGTCGACCGGCTCGACAACACCGCCGCCAGAGCCATCCAGTACGCCCGCGCCCTCACCCCCGACGACCTCCGGGCGGTGCACATCGCCGTCGACGAACAGCACGCGACGGAGCTCGCCGACGAGTGGACACGGCTGCCACTCGAGCGATTGCCCCTCGAGGTACGCGAATGCCCCGACCGGCGAGTCTCACGCGGTGCTGCAGCTCGTCACGGAGATCGCCGCCGGCGGCGACACCGAGGTGTCGGTGCTGATCCCGAGACGGGAGTACCGCTCGGCGTGGCACCGCCTCCTCCACGACCGCACGGCCGACTCGATCGCGAAGGGTCTGGGCGACGTTCCCCACGCCAACGTGACGTTCGTGCCCTACCACCTGACCCACACCACCAAAGGTCAACACATCCACAAGGTCGCCCACGGGGCGGTGTCGGGGACGATGACCGCACCCGGCCCCGGGCAACGACGGAACGACGACGACCGGTCCATGCCCATGGGCGAGCCACCGTCGAACTCGTGAGCCTCCTCCATCGCGGCGACAGAGCGTCCGAGGCGCAGCGTGTGGAGCGAGCCCACACCGAGGCGGATCGTCTCGCGGAGATCGCCCTCGAAGGCGTCGAGCCGATCCGCGACGTGCGCTGGCGGCGGCGGGTCAGGGTGGCGGGCCGAGTCCAGGCGCTCCGCGTGCAGCCGTGGGCCGACGTCGCCAGCCTGGAGATCACCGTGGGCGATCGCAGCGGGGCGCTGACCGCCGTCTTCCTCGGCCGCCGCCGGATCGCCGGGATCGCCCTCGGCACCCAGCTGGTACTCGACGGCATGGTCACCGACGTCCGCGGGCGGCTGGCGATCATGAACCCCGCCTACCGGTTGCTGCCCGCCCGCCTCTCCCTCCCTCAGTGGGAAGACGCCGCCGGTCCCTGACGGAGTCGCTCGGCCGGCGTCAACCGGTGCGGGTGTTGACGACGTTCATCGCCGCCTCGACCCCGTCGACGAGGATCGCCTCCACCGCGTCGGCCGCTTCCTCGACCACCACGTCCAACTCGAGCCGCTCCGCCTTGCCGACGCGCTTGAGCACGTGGTCGGCGCCCCGTTCCTTGGTGGGCGGCTTCCCCACGCCGATGCGGACACGCACGAACTCCGCCGTGTGCAGGTGAGCCTTGATCGACCGCAACCCGTTGTGGCCGGCCAGACCTCCACCCAGCTTCACCTTCATGCGCCCGAGGGGCAGGTCGAGTTCGTCGTGCACCACGACGAGACGGGTGGGGTCGTCGATCCCGTAGCGGCGCACCAACGGGGCGACTGCCTCACCGGACAGATTCATGTAGGTGGTGGGCTCGGCCAGGGCGACACGGGCATCACCGATGCGTACCTCGGTGGCGAGCGACCGCTCCTTGCCCGCCTTCAGCGACCCGGCGTGACGCCGGGCGAGGAGTTCGACCACCTCGAAGCCGACGTTGTGCCGCGAACCCTCGTATTCGCGCCCGGGGTTGCCCAAGCCGACGACCAGGAGATCGGCGGGTGTTCCCCGGCGAGGCGCCTGCCCGCGCCGGGCACCCAGGCCCATCACCCCTCGGTGCTGTCCTCGGCTGCCTCGTCGCCCTCGCCCTCGCCCTCGCCACCGGCGGCACCCTCGTCGCCCTCTGGCGTGTCGAGGTCGAGACCGAGGTCGGTCAGCACGGTGAAGCGGGTGCCGACGCCGACCACGACCGGTGCGTCGAGGGGCATGTCGGTCGTCACGCCGTCAGGCAGCTCGATGTCGCCGACAGTGATGACCCCCCCGATGGTGAGCTCGTCGACATTGGTCTCGAACTGAGTCGGGATGTCGGCGGGCTTGGCATTGACGGTGAGCGTCTTCATCTGCTGATCGACGATGCCGCGACGGTCCTCGATGTCCTTGGCGAATCCGTGCACGATGACGGGGACGTCGACCGAGACGGGCGCGTTGCGGTCGAGGCGGAGGAAGTCGACGTGGACCACGTTCCGCCTCACCGGGTGACGCTGCATGTCCTTCACCAGCGTGAGCTCGGTCTCTCCGTCGACCTCGAGGTCGATCAGGGCGTTCAGACCGGCCTCGGTGCTGAGCACCCGACGCAGCTCTGACCATTCGACGGAGAGTGCGATCGCATCTCGGCCGAGTCCGTACACGACGCCGGGCACCATGCCGGTCTCGCGCAGCCGCCCTGAGGATCGGGAGCCGGTGATACGGCCGGTGGTGGCGGTGAGGGCGGTTTCCATGGCGGGGATGCTCCTGAGACGGGGGCGCGGCCGGGGGGACTCGTAGCTGAGGCCGACGTGACAGCGTACCGGGCCGCGCGTCGAGATCGGAAATCTCGCCGGATCGACACCGAGCGAGGTCAGGCCTGGTTGGCGCCGCCGAAGATCTCACTCACTGATGTGTCCTCAAACACGGCATCGATGGCGTCAGCCACCACGCTGGCCACCGACAGCACCTCGAGCTTGTCGAGCAGTCCTCAGTGGCGGAGCGGAAGGGTATTGGTGACGAAGAGCTTGGAGATCGACGAGTTCTTGATGCGGTCGATGGCTGGGCCCGAAAACACCCCATGGGTACAGGCGGCATAGACCTCGACGGCGCCCTTGGCCCGCAACTGGTCGGCAGCGGCCACGATGGTGCCGGCGGTGTCGATCATGTCGTCGATGAGCACACACGTGCGACCGTCCACCTCACCGACCACGTCAAGGGCCTCGACGGAGTTGCTTGCACGCCCTTGACCCGCCGCTTGTGCACGATGGCCAGGTCGGCATGCAGCAAGTTTGCATAACGCTCGGCGACCTTGACCCGCCCGGCGTCGGGCGACACCACCACCAGATCGCCACCCAGTTCGGCCAGACGGTCGACCAGAACCGGCATGGCCGTGAGGTGGTCCACTGGGCCGTCGAAAAAACCCTGGATCTGGCCGGAGTGCAGGTCGACGCTGATGAGCCGGTCGGCACCGGCGGCAGCGAACATGTCGGCGATGAGCTTGGCCGTGATGGGCTCGCGACCCTCGGACTTGCGGTCCTGGCGGGCGTACCCGAAAAACGGGCACACGGCGGTGATGCGCTTGGCCGAGGCACGCTTGGCGGCGTCGACCATGATGAGTTGCTCCATCACGGCGTCATTGACCGACATCGTCTCGGACGAACCGTGGCTCTGGATGATGAACACATCGGTACCGCGCACCGACTCGCCGAAACGGCAGTGCAGCTCGCCGTTGGCGAACTCGCGCGTTGTTGGCGTTGCCCAGCGGCTCGCCCAGCCGCTCGGCGATCTCCTGGGCCAGCGGCAGGTTGGCCCTCCCCGACACCAGATGCAGGCGCTTTTTGCTGACGAGTTCCATCAGTACCTTCCCCGATGACTAATGAACGACATGATCCAGTGTGACACGGGCCGGGCAACCCTCACACCACGGGCCCACAGCACGGCCCCACCACGGGCCCACACCACGGGCCCACACCACGGGCCCACAACACGGGTACGGCTACCGGTGACCGATGTGGGGTGTTCACCGACCATCGACAGTGGCCCCACCCGAGCCGTCACCACACACCGTGAACGATCCGGTGCGGGTAGAAGCAGGGAGTTCACAACCCGGAGACAGCACGGCGTAGGGCCCCACCACGAGTCGTCGCCCACGATGGCATCGGCGCCATTGGTGTACGACATGTTCACGTTGGCCCCCACCGTGCAGTCGGTGAGCCTGGTGTCGGGTCCCACCTCGCTGCCAGCGCCCACCACACAGGCGCCCTGCAGGATGGTTCCCGGGAAACAGCGTGACGTCCCCGGCCAGCTCCACCGTGGTGTCCACGTAGGTGCGCAGCGGGTCCACCATGGTGACCCCCCGTCGCATCCATGCATCGTTGGTGCGCCGACGCAGTTCGGCCTCGGCAACCGCCAGCTGGTAGCGGTCGTTGACGCCCTGGGTCTCGCCGGGGTCCTCGACCACCACAGCGGCCACGCGGTACCCCGCAGATGACAGCACCCCCACCACATCAGTGAGGTAATACTCCCCCTGGGCGTTTTGGGGCTCCAGACGGCGCAGGGCGGGAGCCAGACTCCGACAGTCGCAGGCAGTAGATCGACGTGTTCACCTCGGTGATGGCCAACTGCTCGGACGTGGCGTCGGCGTGCTCCACGATGCCGTGCACCGACCCGTCAGCAGCCCGCACCACGCGCCCGTAGCCCGTGGGGTCGTCCATGATCGCAGTGAGCACCGTGCACGCTGCACCCGAACTGCGGTGCTCGGCCACCAGGGCGGCGATGGTCTCCGGCCGCAGCAGCGGGGTGTCACCCGGCAGCACCAGCACGTCGCCGTCGCCGTCGAGTTCATGGTCGGCAAATGCGGTGAGTCCGACGCTCACGGCGTCTCCGGTACCCCGCTGCACGTGCTGCTCGACGAAGTCGAGGTCCACCGCCGACGCGTTCTCCTGAAGCTTTTTGGTCACCCGCTCGGCACCGTGGCCGACCACGATCACCGCCCGGCGGGTATCGCAATCAGCCCAGCGCATCGAGCACATACAGAAGCATCGCCCGGCCGCACAACAGGTGCAGCGGCTTGGGTCGCGTCGACCGCATTCGGGTGCCCTCGCCAGCGGCCAGCACGATTGCCGACAGTGCAGGTGGACCCATGGGTCAGTTCTAGCGCGCCCACGGCGCCAATGCGCCGACCACGATCGGTCCGCCCGCACACAACTAGGGTGGGTGGTCTGTCGGGGGTGATGTAATCGGCAGCATGCGAGGTTTTGGTCCTCGACGTAGGGGTTCGAGTCCTCTCCCCCGAGCCGACCGTCCCCGCCCGTCGGTCGTGGATCCCGTTTCGCACCAACCGGGGTGGTGTGGGTAGGGTCACCACCTCATGGGATCGCTGATCAAGAAGCGCCGCAAGCGCATGCGGAAGAAGAAGCACCGCAAGATGCTGCAAGCCGTACCCGTTTCCAGCGCCGCGCAGCGGGCAAGTAGCCACTCGCTCCGCCGCCGGCGTCTTCGTCGGCACCCCGGTTCACGTCTACCCCCGGTCTGCGGCAGACCATCGCCTGCTCCGGCCGGCGGCTTTTGTGCTGTTCACCGTTGGGCGTGCGATCCTTCCCTGCCGAAAGCCGGCGAATTCCCTCGCCAATTCCCTGGCGACCAGTGTCAGCGGGAATCCCAGCGGTGTGCGGTCCATTGCGACGGCACCAGATGGACCACCTTGCGCCCGGGTCCGGGGTGGGCCCCGGCGACGAACCACGTGGAGCCGCTGCCGGCCAGCACCGGTTCGCACCCGGTGGCTTCCCCCAGGTCGTCTCGCCATTGCGCCAGTCGGGGTTCCACCGACCAACGCCGCCGCCTCCAGATCGTTGGGCCCGTCGGCCACCGCGGCCCCCCCAGACGATCCCAGGCGTCGTAGACCGCAGGGGTGGAGCACCCAAATGGCGGGGTGGCCAAGGTGAGCACTCCGGACACATGATCGAGCGGTTCGACCACCTCACCCATCCCGAGACCCGGGCCCGGCCACCCACCACGCAGAACGGCACGTCGGCACCGATGGCAACGGTACGACCGGGATCGACCACTCCGGCCCAGCGCAGCACTGCTGCCGCGTCGGACGATCCCCCGCCCAGGCCAGCCCCCGGGGGGATGCGCTTGTACAGGCGTACCGCGGCCCTGCGCCCGGCCAGCCCCAGCGCCGCCGCCACCAGGTTGTCGGGCCGGCTGGCACTGCCCAAGCACGACCGGTGCCCACATCGCGACGTCCACGGTGGTGGTCGAGCCCGGGTCGTCGTGCCCAACGATCTCGACGGTGTCGAACAGGTCCACGGACACCATCTCGGCGTCAATCAGGTGATAGCCGTCTGTCCGCACGCCCACCATGCGCAGGACGACAGCGTCACCTTGGCCGGGGCCGAGTACAGGAGGTCACCACCAGCGGTCGAACCTGCTGCGCCGGTGGGTTGGCAGTGTCAACAGTGTCGCAGCGTCGACAGCGTCGGCGAGACGACCCCACGCCGCCACGTCGAGTTCCTCGGGCCGGCTGTCGAGGGGTCGATGCCGGCGGCAGCAAAGGTCTCGGTGTCGACACCCCCGCCAGCGACCGCCGCAACATCTTGCGCCGTTGGCCAAAGGCCGCGCGCACCAGCGAAAACAGCCGCGAGGTCGGATCGGCCGGCGTGGCTGGGCTCGGGCGCCGCTGCACCGACACCAGCACCGACTCCACCCGGGGCTGGGGGATGAATACCGATGCGGGCACCCGACTGACAACCGTTGCTGTGGCCCAATACGACAGCTTCACCGAAGGAATGCCATATACCTTGGATCCGGGCCCGGCTGCCAGACGCTCGCCCACCTCGCGTTGCACCATCACCAGCATCGAGTCGATGGCCGGCACCTCGTCGAGCAGATGCAGGACCACGGTGGCAGCCACGTTGTAGGGCAGGTTGGCCACCAGCTTCCAGGTCCCCCGCTTGCCAGGACCGGGCGCCCAGTCCAGCTCCAGCGCATCGCCGTGCACCACCGTGACGTTGCGGTCGGAGCGAGCACATCTGCCAGCACCGGCAGCAAGCGGATGTCGGCTTCCACTGCCACGACGTCGGCTCCGGTGTCACTAGTGCAAGGGTGAGCGAACCGAGCCCGGGTCCGATCTCCACCACCCAGTCACCGGGACCCACCTCGGCCAGACGGGCGATCCGGCGCACGGTGTTGGGGTCGGCCACGAAGTTCTGGCCCAGGCCACGGTGGGGTTCAATGCCGTGGGCATGGAGCATTTCGTCGATCTGGTTGCGGGTGAGCGTCAGGGAGCCGTCGCCGGGCCCCAGCAGGCGTGCGGTCAGGGCGAACCCACGAATGGTGCTCATGCAACCCCAAGCCGAGAATCCCACTGGCCCGAGCCCGTCGTGGCCAGTCACCGCGATCCGGTCGGCCACGATGATCTGCTGGGCCTTGGTGGCCGTCCGGCCTTGGGAGCGAATTCCCCGCCACCCTATGCCAGCCAGGTCCCGGTTGTAGATGCCCAGACCGCCGGTCCAGGTGCCGTTGGGGTAGTGGGCCCAGTTGCCGCCGCGTCTCGCACTGCGCCATGCGATCCCAATACGAGTCGGGTGGGATGCCGGAGCCGATGGCACCGGTACCGGGGGTGGAGGCGGCGGAGGTGGCGGGGGCGCCGTGGTGGGCGGGGCGGTTGCGGCCGCGGTGGTTGTAGGGGCCACGGTGGTTGGAGCCGCAGTGACGGGCACGGTCGTGACCGGCCAGTGGTTGTGGGCGCCTCGGTGGTCGGGGCTGTGGTGGGCGCAGTGGTCGGCCCCGTGGTGGGGGCCTCCCGACGCTCGACGGCCGCCAGTTCCACGACGGTGTTCGCCCCGCTGGTGGCCAGCGGTGCCGTTCCAGTGCGGTCGGTGGTTGATGTGCCACCCACCATCGAGGGGATCACGAGCGCCACCAGGATGGGAAGCGCCACCACCGCCAGGGTCGGCGCCACCAACACTGGTCGAGTGTGGATGGACCGACCGGCGACCCGAAAGTCGCTTCTTGTCGCCAATGGGGCACGCCCGTGGCGAGGCTGCGCCGGCGCGCTCGCGCCCGTCGTCAACTCCGCCCGGAGCTAGAGGTCGAACCTAGGCAGGTCGCAACACAATCGCAACTTTTGTCATGTGACGTCGGACACGATCGGCGCCGCCGTCGGGGGCGCGAACAGCCCAGCCGGAAGACCCGCTCAGCGTTCGTCCACGTCGTCGCCGCCACCACGGCGACGTCCTCTACGTGCCCCCGCAACCGCCTCGCCGACCAACCCCACCATGCAGGACGGTTGGCCCGGCCCCGGTGTGGGCACCGGGGCCAGGTACGGGACTGTCGGTCTCGACCAGGATCCGATCGGCAGGACAGAAGGCAGCCGCATCCCGCACCTCAGGAGCCCTCTGGAACGTCACGATGCCACTGAACGACAGGTGGGCACCCACATCCAGGGACCTGCGGGCCTCATCGGGCCCGCCGGTGAAGCAGTGCATCACCAGCACGTCGGGCGCCCCCTCAGCGGTCGAGCACGGCGAAGGTGTCGTCCCACGCCTCTCGGGTGTGGATCACGAGGGGGAGGCTGGGCGTGTGGCCAGCGCAATCTGCGCGGCGAAGGCACCGCGCTGATCGCCCTCGGCGAGTGGTCGTAGTGGTAGTCGAGCCCGCACTCGCCCACGGCCACAACTTCGGGCCGCTCAGCAACGCCTCGAGGCCGCCGAGGCCATCGGAGGCGTCATGCGGATGCAGCCCCGCAGTCGCCCACACGCCCGGGTGGGCGGCGAGCAACGTCCATGGCGGCACGCGAACGACGCCGCGTCGGTGCCGATCGTCACGCATGCCGCTCGACACCCCGCTCCACGGGCCTGTGCGACAAGTGGCAGCGGCGTCGCCGGTCCGCCGACGTGGTCGAGATGGCAGTGGGCGTCGGTCCAGCGCAACGCGTTCGGGCGTCGGACGTCACCGGGCTAGCTCTCCGTCGGGAGACAGTCAGACGTGGGAACAACGCTTCGCCCTTCACGACCGCCAGCCCGCCGGGGTAGCCACCCCACGGCGCCGCCTGGGAAGGCGCTCGTCGTGGGGTACCTTCAGCCCAATGCGCTGCCATACCTCGGCACACGCGGTGGCATGGCCGGGCTGGCGAGGACGGCACGATGCGAGGACCTCGAGCGCATCACCCAGCACGGCGTCGACGCGGGGCCCGGCTCCATCTTCCACGGCTCGTTGTCTTCAAGATGGGCGTTGGCGTCGCGCGACCAGGCTCCACGTGGCCTCGAGAGCCTGCGACGGGCGACGCCGCCCACCCCTTGGCCGGGCGGCGTCGGCCTCCGCGGCGGCCGCGGCGAGCGGCCGAGGGCGTCGGGTCGAGGCGCGGGGCCGACCCCGCCGCACTTTTTGGCCACGACCGTCGCCACCCGGCGCAGCAGGTTGCCCAGATTGTTGGCCAGGTCGGTGTTGTAGCGGGTGACCATGCCCTCGTAGGAGAAGTCGCCATCGGGACCGAACGGCTGTCGCGCAGGAACTGGTAGCGGAAGCCGTCCACCCCGAACTCCTCGACGAGGTCGGCCGGGAAGATCTGGTTCAGGCTGGTCTTCGACATCTTCTCGCCGCCGACCAGCAGGAACCCATGCACGGCGATATTCTTCGGCGGCTCGATGCCGGCAGCCAGGCACATCGCCGGCCAGTACACGCAATGGAATCGCAGGATGTCCTTGCCGATGAGGTGGTGGACTTCGGGCCACCAGGCGTCGAAGCGCTCGCGGTCGGTGGCGTAGCCGACGGCGGTGGCGTAGTTGATCAGGGCGTCGTACCAGACGTAGAAGACGTGCCCCTCGTCCCACGGCACCGGTACGCCCCAGTCGATCGACGTGCGCGAGATCGACACGTCCTCGAGGCCCTGGCGGATCATCCCCAACGCCTCGTTGCGCTTGCCGTCGGGCTGGACGAACCCGGGGTTGGCCCCGTACCAGTCGAGCAACGGCTGGGTGAACTTCGACAGCTCGAAGAACCAGTTGTCCTCTTCGAGCCACTCGACCGGCCGATGGTGGATCGGGCAGCTCGCCGTCGAGAAGATCGGCATCGGTGTAGTAGGCCTCGCACGCCACGCAGTAGAGACCGGCGTAGGTGTCCTTGCGGATCCGGCCGTTGTCGTAGATGGGCTGCATGAAGGCCTGCACCGATGCGGTGTGGCGGGGCTCGGTGGTACGGATGAAGTCGTCGTTGGAGATGTCGAGCAGCTCCCATGCCTCGCGGAAGCGAGCGCTCGTCCGATCGGCCTATTCCTGGGCGGTGATGCCGTTCGCCTCGGCGGCGCGCTGCACCTTCAAGCCGTGCTCGTCGGTGCCGGTCAGGAAGCAGACCTCCTCACCGAGCAGGCGGTGCCACCGCGCCAGGGCGTCGGCAGTGACCGTCGTGTAGGCGTGCCCGATGTGGGGCACGTCGTTCACGTAGTAGATCGGCGTGGTCACGTAGAAGCGTTCGGGCACCCCGCAAGGCTACGGGGCCGCGGCAACGGCACCGAACCCCGACCGACGGGGGACCTAGAGTGGCCGGCCACCGGAGCCTCGCCGGACCCGATGCCGGGCGTGCATCGACGGGTGCGGCACCAGACCGGGCCGCCGCCCACCACGACCGACCCGACGGAGCCGACAGGCATGAGCACATTCCTCTTGATCGTCATCTCGGTGCCGATGGTCCTGTTCCTGGCCGTGCTCAGCAGTCGCGTGCTCGGCGTGCGCATCGGGGTCGTGGCCTCCCTGGTGGCTGCGACCGGCGGCTGGGTCGGCGGGGTCGCGTTGTCGGCCGCGGCCGAGACCGACAGCGCCGGCTGGGAGGCCGCTCTCGCCGTCGTGACCGGGCTCCTGGGAACGCTGGGGCTGTTCGTGGTGATCGAACTCGTGGTCGGACCCTCGCAGAGCACGCGTCGTCGCATCTCCGTGGCCGCCGCACTGCATCCCATCGACACGGTCCGCCGCCGCCTCGAACCGCTGCGACGCGGGCGCCAGGTGGCCCGCATCGCCCGCGAGAACGGCATCCTGCGCCTGCGCTACGCCGGCGCCGCCGGCATCGACGACCCCGAGTTCGGCACCGGGCTGCGCGACACCCTCCAGGAGTGCGGGGGCATCCTCGTGAAGTTCGGCCAGATCGCCAGCACCCGCACCGATGCCCTTCCGCCGAGCGTGACGGGCCCACTGGCCGACCTCCAGTCCGACGTACGGCCGGCCACCGCGGACGTGGTGCGACCGGAGCTCGAGGCCGGTCTCGGCCGACCCGTCGAGGCGGTGTTCTCCGAGTTCGACTGGGACCCGCTGGCCTCGGCGTCGATCGGACAGACCTATCGGGCCCGCCTGCACGATGGACGCCAGGTGATCGTGAAGTGCCGCCGACCCGGCATCGAGGAGCTCGTGCGCCGCGACGGCGAAGCCCTGATGAGCCTCGCCGGCCTCCTCGATGCCGGCACCGGTCGCAACGGCCGGTTCACGATCCTGGCCGGCGAGCTCGTGCGCAACGTCGAAGCCGAGGTCGACTACCGACGCGAAGCCGCCAACGCCGAGGCGATCGCGGCGAACCGCGCCGGCGACCGTGCCATCGACATCCCCAACATCCACAACGACCTCTCCTCTGCCGGGGTCTTGGTGATGGACGTCGCCGAGGGCACCTCGGTGAGCTCTCCCGGCGCGGTGGAGGCGTGTGCCCGACCGCCGGCGGCGCTGGCCCGGGACCTCCTGGCGTCGTTCCTCGCCCAGATCCTGCAGGACGGCCTGTACCACGCGGATCCCCACCCCGGGAACGTGTTCGTCACGCCGGAAGGGCGGATCGAGCTCATCGACTTCGGCTCCGTCGGCCACCTGGATCCGAGGGTCCTGACGGGGCTCCAGCTCCTGGCTCTCGGCGCGACGCTGCGCGACCCGACGATCGTCGTCAAGGGTCTCGTGCGCGTCGCCTCGACCCCGATCAGCGTCGATCGCAGCGCCCTCGAGGCCGACGTGAGCAGGATCCTCGGCGAAGAGCTCAGCGGAGGCGGAATCGACGCCGACATGCTCCGGCAGGTCTTCGGGGTCATGGCCACGCACGGCATCCAGGTGCCACAGGCCTTCGTGGTGCTGTCGAGGTCGTTGTTCTCCCTCGAGGGCACCCTGCGCCTGATCGACCCCGCGTTCGACTTCGGTTCGGCGGCCACGGCCGTCGTCGCGGGATGGTACGGAGGGCCCGAGGCGCTCGACGACGAGGCCATGCTCAAGCGCGAGCTGCTCCGGGCCGTCGTGCTGCTCCGCGACCTGCCCACACAGATCGACCAGACGGCCGGGGCGCTCCTGGCGGGCCAGCTGACGGTTCAGACCTCCCGTTTCGGAGGCGACGACGAAGCGGTGCTGGGCGCATGGTTCGATCGCGCCGTCATCGTCGTGGTGGGGACCGTCGCGCTGCTGACGGGCGCCCTGCTGCTGATGGGTGCGGCCATCACCGACGACCCCGAGCTCGACGCCCTCCTCACGGGTATGGGGTTGTTCGGGCTGCTCACCGGGTCGGTCCTCGCGATGCGGGCGCTGGCGAGGGCGCTTCATCGATGAAGCGATGAGGATCCTCGGGCCCGACCGGTCGGTGTGACGCCGCTGGACGATTCGAGGACGGGCAGCACACCGGTCAGGGCCCGCGCCAGATCGCGAGCCGCCTCCGGGTCGGTGGTGGCGAGCGGATCGGAGAAGCCGGCCACCAGACCGGCCAGGAGGTCCTGGGCCATGTGCCGCCCGGCGGCGGTGAGCACGATGTCGACCCGTCGGGCGTCGGCGGCGGAGTGGCGGCGATCGACAAGACCCCGCCGCTCGAGCCGGTTCACCGTCTTGGTCATGCCGCTGGTGGTCTGCACGACGGTCCGGGACAGCTCGGTGGGACTCTGACCCCTCGCGGTGAGCAGCAGGCTGGCGAGCACGGAGAACTCGGACCGCTCGAGGCCGGTCGGGCGGAGCAGCTCCTGGAGCTGGCGCTCGACCAGGCGACCGAAGCGCATCGAGCGAAGGGCGAGTGCGGCAGACGCGACATCGGTCGTCGGGAGATGGTCGCCCAGCGCCCGCTCGAAGGTCAGGTCATGACCTTCCGCCGCAGACGGGTCGTCGGGCGGACCGTCACCTCGGCGCTCGACCACGGCCCCCTCCTCATGTCCCTCGTGTCGTCCGGCCCGGTGCGGCGACCTTACGTCCCAGGACGCCCGATGAGGGGACCTACTTGAGCCGCAGACCGGTGAGCCGCGCCGCCGTCGGCTCGGAGCCGCCGACGGCCTCGGACAGCGCCGCCTCCCCGCCGTCCGACTGGGATTCGACGACGGGGGCCAGGGCCACGACGGCATCGAGACCCCGCTCGGTGCGCAGGCGGTCGACCTGGTCGAGCGTGCGCTGGAGCTGGTTCGTCCGGGTGCTGGCCAATGCGTCGTAGGTCTTGGCCGCCGTGGCCATCTGGCTGCCGAGCCGGGCGAACCCCTCGGCGTACTTGGTCCACTCCTTCTCGAAGGACGCGAGGCAGGCCAGGATCTCGTCGCTGGTGCGCTCGAGCCGGAACTGCTCCACGGCCTGGCGGACCACCGCCAGCACCGCGAACAGTGTGGACGGCGAACAGATCACGACCTTCTGGCCGATCGCATGGTCGATCAGGCCGGGATCGCGTTCGTGCACGAAACCGAAGATGGCCTCGTTGGGGATGAACAACAGCACGTGGTCGACCGTGCGTTCGGCGTCGATGTAGGAACGGGTGGTGATCTCCTTGACCCGCATCCGCACGTCGGCGATGAACCGGGTCTCGAAGCCCTCACGTTCCGCGTCGGTCGTGGCCTCGAGGGCCCGCAGGTAGTTGTCGAACGGGAACTTCACGTCCATGTGCAGGTCGCGCCCACCAGGGAGGGGGAAGGTCAGGTCGGGGATCGTGCCGCCGGCGATCGCCGTCTGCTTGCGGTAGTTGATGCCCTCGACGAAGCCCGCAGCGCGCAGCACGTCCTCGGCCATCCGCTCACCCCACTGGCCGCGGGCCTTCGTGCTGGCCAACGCCTGGCGCAGCGCATCGGTGGTGCCGGCGAGCTGGGTGGTGGAGCGCACCGCGTCGGCCAGCCCCTGCTCGAGACGGCCCTGCTGCTCGGCCCGCTCGACCCGGAGCTCGCCCACCAGCCTGGCCATCGCGTCGAGCTGGCGCCGGGTCTCTCGGAGCTCCTCGCCCACGGCGGTGCGCTCGTCGTCGAGCGCCGAGGAGATCGCCTCCTGACGCTCGCGCAGCGCCTGGTCGGCCGCCTCGGTGCGGCTGCCGAACTGCTCCCCCGCGACGTCGACCACGGAAGCCACGGCCGCCTGGACCGTTGCCGCCTGCTGGTCACGCAGGGCTGCGACCGTGGCCGCCACCAGCTCGTCGGGAACGGCCACAGGACCGCGCCTGGTCGATCGCAGCAACACCACGGCCAGCACGGCCGCACAGACCAGGGCCACCACGAGTGAGACGACAGCAACGATCACCATGGGAACGATTGTGCACAGGGGGTGTGACAGTGCCCGCGGACCCCGTCACAATGGCGGCCGCGATGAGCTCCGATCACACCACCGCCACCCCCGAGGCGTCGCCACCGGCGGACCGGCCCCCCTCTGAGCACGAGGGCGACGGTCGGCGCCGACGGTGGTGGCCGTGGGCCGTCGGCGCGACGGGGCTACTGGTCGCCGTGCTGGGCGTCACGAGCCTCACCGGACTCCCTGGTCCGGGCGCCATCGCCCGCTACCCCACCGCGACCCTCGACGCCCTCGTCGGCGTGGTGCACGCCGACGCGGGCGAGCTGCGCACGCCCGACGACTGCTGGCGCACCACCTACCGGGCGTCGGTCGACGAGGCGCCTGACGGCCCTCCCCGACCCATCGCCGCCGTCGACCACCTACGGAGCCGGGTGGTCGTGCGGGCCTATGCCGACCAGGCGGGACGCATCGACGCTCGCACCCGACGGGAGATCGACCGGCGACTGGCCGCCATCGTGGGCGACGACCCCCGCTTCGAACCCGAGATGATCCGTCTGGAGGCGTCACCCGACGGGTGGTCGCCGCTGATGTCGTGCCCCCTGGTCATCCGCGGGTGGCGCTGACCACCTCCCCCGTGCGGTGTCGGCGCTGAGCCGTTCGGACGGCGCCGGTTCGCCCCACCCGACGTCGTCCGTTCAGCTACGGTCCCCCGATCCCGTGCAGCATCGTCGCTGTCCCCTCCAGGAGGTCATCGTGTCCCGCATCCGCCGTGCTCCCCTCGCCGCCACCCTCGCGGTGGTCATGGCCCTCGCCCTGTTCGCCGGAGCCTGCTCCGACAGCGACTCCACCTCGTCCACGGACACCAGCGACGCGGCCGCGGCCACCACGGTCGCACCCGAGCCGTTCCAGATCCTGGTCACCAACGACGACGGGATCGACGCTCCCGGCATCGACGCCGTGGTGAACGGCCTGAAGGACCTGCCCAATGTCGAGGTCACCGTCGTCGCCCCGGCCACCAACCAGAGTGGCAGCGGCAGCAACACCACCGGCGGCGAGCTCACCGGCACGCCCACCACCACGGCGAGCGGATACCCGGCGACAGCGGTGGTCGGGTTCCCGGCCGACAGCATCGTCTGGGCCCTCGACCAGGGCGGCATCGACATCACACCCGACCTGGTCGTCTCGGGGATCAACAAGGGCCAGAACATCGGGGCGGCCACCGAGCTCTCGGGCACGGTCGGTGCCGCACGAGCCGCCGTCCAGCGGGGCATCCCCGCTCTGGCGTCGAGCCAGGGCGCACCGGCCGGAGCAGACGGTGGGGCCGACCTGAACGGCACGTATGACTTCACCACCGGCGTGAAGGAGGTCCTGGCCTGGGTCAGCGCCAACATGGATCAGCTCCAGACCTCCACCGTGGCCAACCTCAACATCCCGACCTGCAACGGGCAGGGCACGGTGAAGGCCGTGACGGTGCTCCCGGTCAGCCCTGATCTGAGCATCACCGTCCAGGACTGCCTGTCCACCCTCACCGGCCCGACCGACGACGTGCAGGGGTTCAACAACGGCTTCGTCACCTTGTCGGCCCTCTCGCCGCAGCCGGCCGCACCCGCCGAGGGCTGACCGGGATCCGAGCCGGACACGACCTCGCCGTCAGGACTCGACGGCGAGGTCGTACACCCTGCGTTTCGAGACGCCGAGCTCGGCGGCGACCTCGCTCACCGCGTCCCTGGTCGTCGCCCCCCCTGCCCGGGCGGCCGCGACGGCGGCCCGTACGTCGTCGTCGCTGGCGGCGTCGGGTTCGGGGGCCCCGTCGAGCACCACCACGTACTCCCCTCGTGGCTCCACCTCACGACAGCGGGCCACCGCCGCCTGGAGCGATCCCCGCCAGACCTCCTCGTGCAGCTTGGTGAGCTCGCGGGCCAGCACCACCCGACGCGACCCCCCGCACGCGTCGGCGAGGTCGGTCAACGTGCGGGCCACCCGATGGGGCGCCTCGTAGAGCACGGTCGTGCGCCGCTCGGCGGCCACGGCGGCGAGACGCTGCGTGCGCCCCGAGCCCTTACGGGGCAGGAAGCCCTCGAACACGTACCGCCCTGCGGGCAGCCCGCTCATCACCAGTGCGGCCACCCCGGCCGACGGGCCCGGCACCACCTCGATCCGGTGGCCGGCGCTGGCCGCGGCGCCCACGAGTCGCTCACCCGGGTCCGAGATCCCGGGCATCCCCGCATCGCTGACCAGCACCACCCTCTCGCCCCGATCGAGGCGGGCCAGCACGTCTCGCACCGCGCTCGCCTCGGTGTGGTCGTTGACCACGACCAGCTTCGGTGCCCGCACCCCCAGGTGGGCCAGCAACCGGCCGGTGCGGCGAGTGTCCTCGCAGGCCACCACGTCGGCCCGGGCCAGTTCCTCGACCGCGCGGGGAGCGAGATCCCCCAGGTTCCCGATCGGCGTGCCCACGAGCACGAGAGCACCTGCGCTCATCGGACCTCGAGGGTGTCACCCACAGCCAGGCCCCACTGCGCCGTGACCCCGGCCTCGCACTCGAGCACGGCGTGGGCCCGCCACACCGGTGCCCCCAGCCGGTTCGGGGCCATCGTGGTGATACGCAGGACGCGCGAACTCGCGATCGAGGTGGACGACGTCGATGGCGAAGCGCATCCGGAACGTGTGCACGGAGCGGGCCGGGCACAACAGCAGCGCACCCTGGACGCCGTCCCGGCCCAGCAGTCCACGGGCGCGGTCACGGTGTGTCGTGGCCACCTCGAGCGTGGCCAGGACCCGATCGTCGAGCACCAACCACGATCCCGTGATCGGCGCGCCGGGCCTCTTCGCCATGCCGGGATCGTAGGCGCATCACGGAGTGGGACCTCCGAGCCCCGACCGGACCCGTCGCGACCCGATCGCCACCGGTCCTACACGTTGAAGCGGAACTCCATCACGTCGCCGTCCTCGGCCACGTAGTCCTTGCCCTCGACCCGGAGCTTGCCCACGTCACGGGCCTTGGACCAGCTGCCGAGCTCCAACAGCTCGTCCCAGTGGATGACCTCGGCCCGGATGAAGCCCCGCTCGAAATCGGTGTGGATGACGCCGGCGCACTGCGGAGCCTTGGATCCGGCCCGGAACGTCCAGGCGCGGCTCTCCTTCTCACCGGTGGTGAAGAAGGTGCGCAGGCCGAGCATGCGGTAGGCGGTGTGAAGGAACCGCGGCAGGGCCCCTTCGCCGAGGCCGAGGCCTTCGAGCATCTCGGCTCGCTCCTCGGCGTCGAGTTGGGCGGCCTCCGCCTCGAGCTGCACGCACATGCCGATGACCGCGCCGTGCCCGCCGAACTCGTCGAGCACCGGTGCCACTTTCTCGTCGATCGCGTCGAGGTCGTCCTCGCTCACGTTCACGATCGCCAGTACGGGCTTGTTGGTGAGCAGGAAGTAGGGCCGCAGAAGGTCCCGACTCTCGTCGTCGAGCTCGCTGCGGTAGAGCGGCGTGCCCTCGGCCAGCACCTCGTAGGCCCGGTCGAGGGCGGCGACCTCCTCGGCCACCTCCTTGTCGAACTTCGCAGCCTTGCGCCGCTTCTCCTTCTGGTTCTCCACGGTCTCGAGGTCGGCCAGTGCGATCTCGGTCTCGACGACACGCAGGTGCTCGAGTGGATCCGAGGGGCCGGGCACGTCGTCGTCGGCGAAGGCCCGCAGGACGAAGACGATGGCGTCGGACTCACGGATGTTGGCCAGAAACTTGTTCCCCAGCCCCTCGCCGGCGCTGGCCCCTTCGACGAGACCACCTATGTCGACGAACTGCACGCTGGCCGGCACGACGTTCTTGGAGTTGCTCATCTCGGCCAGACGGTCGAGACGCACATCGGGCACCTTGGCCATGCCGACGTTGGGGTCCTTGGTGGCGAACGCGTACGGCGCGGCAAGCGCGCTCCCTCCGGACAGGGCGTTGTACAGCGACGACTTGCCGGCATTGGGGAGGCCGACGAACCCGAATTTCTCCACCGGGGCACCCTACCGGTGGACCTCGGGACCTCTTGCCGACGACACGGCCACCAACGGGGTACACAGGAGACGTGGACATCGACCTGTTGGGCATGGACCCGCTCTCTGCACCCATGGCACCCGAAGCGGCGTTGGCGCGGATCGTGCACCTCATGGATCGGTCGCTGGCCCCGACGAGCAAGGTCCGAGCCTTCCGCCACGCCGCCGAGATGGTCGTCGCCGCCGGCCCGGCCGAGATCACCGACCGTGCGGCACGCGGGCGCCTCCAGGATCTCGTCGGCATCGGTCCCTCGACCGCGGCGGTGATCGCCCAGGCCCTCGAGGGCCGCGTGCCCGACCGCCTGGCCGAGCTCGAGGCCGACACCGCCATCGAGATCACCGACGCGGGGGCGGCGGTCCGTGACGCGCTCCGCGGCGACTGCCACAGCCACTCGACGTGGAGCGACGGCGGCGCGTCCGTCGAGGCGATGGCCCGCACGGCCATGGCGCTCGGCCACGAGTACCTCGCGCTGACGGACCACTCCCCCCGCCTCACCGTCGCGCACGGCCTCAACCGCACGCGCCTGCTCGAGCAGCTCGACGAGGTGGCGCGCCTCAACGTCGAGCTCGCCCCCTTCCGCATCCTCACGGGCATCGAGGTCGACATCCTCGACGACGGGAGCCTCGACCAGGACGACGACCTCCTGGCCCACCTCGACGTCGTCGTGGCCAGCGCCCACTCCAAGCTGCGCATGGAGCGCGCCGCGATGACCCGTCGCCTCGTGACCGCGATCGCCAATCCGCTCGTCGACATCCTCGGGCACTGCACGGGCCGCAACCTGAAGCCTCGGCGTGCCACGAAGCCAGGCGAGCCCGAGACGGCCCGACCGCCATCCGTCTTCGACCCCGAGATCGTCTTCGCTGCGTGCGCCCGGTTCGACACCGCCGTCGAGATCAACTGTCGGCCCGAGCGCCAGGACCCACCCGACGAGTTGCTCGACCTCGCCCTCGAGTGGGGGTGCCTCGTCGCGATCGACACCGATGCCCACGCGACCGGGCAGCTGGAGTGGCAGGCCTCGGGCTGCGACAAGGCGGCCCGTCACCGGATCGGACTCGACCGGATCGTGAACACCTGGACCTCCGACCGACTCGTCGAATGGGCCAGGAGCCACGAGGCCCGATAGCGTCGTCCCCCATGTCGAAGAAGACCGCCAAGCGCAAGAACAACGCCCGCAAGAAGCCGGCCAACCACGGCACCAAGCCCAACGCAGGGCGGGGCTGAGCACCACCCCAGCACCGCCGCCGGCCACCCGGCGCGACGCCACGGTCGAGGAACGCCACGGCATCGCCGTGCCCGATCCGTACCGATGGCTCGAGGCCGATGACGACCCCGAGGTCGTCGCATGGGTGGCCGAGCAGAACGGCCACACCGAACGGGTGCTGCGCGGCCTCCGTGGCCACGACGTCCTGCGCGACACCCTGGGCCGTCTCCTCCGGGTCGGGTCATCGGTCGCCCCGCAGGTGGCCGGCACCCGTCTGTTCACCCTCGAGCGATGGGGCCACCACGAACAGGCCGTGCTCGTGGTGCGGCCGGCGTCCACCACCGGGCGGGCCCGGACACTCGTCGACCCCGCCCAGCTGACCGACGATCCGACCGCGGCGATCGACTGGTACCACCCGTCCCCCGATGGCTCGCTGGTGGCCTACGGCCTCTCCACCGGCGGCGACGAACGCTCCACGCTGGCGGTGTTCGACGTGACCGCCGGGCGCCATCGGCGCGACCGCATCCGTCACACCCGGGCTGCATCGGTGGCCTGGGAGCCCGACGCAGCAGGCTTCTTCTACACCCGTTACCCGGACCCGAGCACCGTGGATCCGGGGGGAGACGAGTACGGCCGCCACGTCCGCTACCACCGCCTGGGTAGCCCCGACAGCCTCGATCCGATCGTCTGGGAGGACCTTCCCGACCCCACAGCCTGGACCACCGTCGACCTCTCCCGTGACGGGCGATGGTTGCTGTTCCACGTCTCGGTCGGATGGCAGCGCACCGACGTCCATCTCGTCGATCGCCGCAGCACCGCACGCACCGTGCTCATCGAAGGCGTCGACGCCCGCACCGCGCTCCAGGTCGTCGACGATCAGGTGATCGGGGTCACCACCCTCGCCGCCGACAGGGGTCGCGTGGTCTCGGCCCCCCTCACCTCGGCCTGGCACGACCACTGGTGCACGGTGATCCCCGAGTCCGAGTCCGTCGTCGAGGCCGTCGCGGTCACCCCCGCATCGCTGCTGGTGCTCTCCACACGAGCGGGGATCACCGGACTCGACCGGTTCGAGCACGACGGCACGGGCGGACGGACGCTGGCCCTTCCCGAGCCGGGCTCGGCCTCGGCACTGAGCGCCAGTCCCGACCGTGACGAGGCGTTCGTGGCGATGACGTCGTTCACGACCCCGCCGACGACGTTCCGGTGGGCGGGCGGCGGAGCCGACGACCTGAGTGACTGGAGCCGACTGGGCGATCAGCAACACGGCGGCGACGGACCGCAGGGTCACTATCTCGCCGAGACCATGCGGTACCCGTCGACGGACGGCACCGAGATCACGCTGTTCGTGGTGCGGGCGGCCGGCACCGTCCCCGGGCCCGACACCCCGTGCGTGCTCACCGGCTACGGCGGATTCTCCGTCGTCGTGGGGCCGGCCTACTCGGCCGCCGTGGTCGACATGTGCGACCGGGGCGGGATCTACGCCGTCGCCGGCATCAGGGGAGGCGCCGAGGAGGGCGAGGCGTGGCACCGCGCCGGGATGGGAGCGAACAAGGAGCAGAGCTTCGACGACTTCGCCGCGGCCGCCGACTGGCTCGTCGCCCAGGGCCTGACGTCACGAGAACGCCTGGCGATACGGGGCGGCTCGAACGGCGGCCTCCTCATGGGGGCCATGCTCACCCGTCGCCCGGACCTCTGCCGGGTCGTGCACGCAGCCGTGCCGCTGATGGACATGATCCGCTATCCGCAGTTCCTGATCGGCCGGCTGTGGGTGCCCGAATACGGCGACCCCGACCTGGCCGAGGAGTTCGGCTGGCTCTGGCGCTACTCCCCCTACCATCACGTGGCCGACGGGACGTGCTTTCCCGCCACCCTGTTCACCAGCGCGGCGGGCGACAGCCGCGTGCACCCCGCCCACGCCCGAAAGATGGCGGCCCGGCTGCAGTCCGCCACGTCGTGCGGAGACGACCGGCCGGTGCTGCTGCGCGAAGAGGCCGACGCGGGGCACGGGCAGGGCAAGCCCGTCGGGGCGCTGGCCGACGAGCTCGCCGATGTGCTGGGCTTCGTCTACGACCAGCTCGGGATGGCGGTCGAGGGCGGACACGACGGCCGGTAGCGTCTCCAGACGTGCCGAGCGAACCTTCGAAAGAGCTGATCACCGTCCCCAACCCCGAGCCGGGACGTGACTACGAGATCGCCTGCGAGACCGACGAGCTCACCTGCCTTTGCCCGGTCACCGGGCAGCCCGACTTCGCCACCGTCCGCATCACCTACGTGCCCGATGAACTGCTCGTCGAGCTCAAGAGCCTCAAGATGTACCTGTGGAGCTATCGCGACGAGGGCGCCTTCCACGAGGCCGTGACGAACACCATCCTCGACGACCTGGTGCGGGCGACGATGCCCCGGCGCATGACGGTCGAGACCGAGTGGAAGCCCCGTGGCGGGATCACGACCGTGGTCACCGCCTCGCACCCGGACTGAGCCGGCGGGCGGAGGCGCCGCGACGGACCCGCCCGAGGCCGACATCGGCGGAGGGGAGCCGATCTGGACCAGGTCCGCGGTGGAGCCGCCCGGGGTGGCGGCCGGCACCGGGTGAGCGGAGTCCGCGCCGAGAGGGGGCGCCCGGGGGACGACCGCCCGATAGGGTCACCCAGCCATGCTGGACCACGTCTTCACCGACGCCATCGGCGCCCTGCGCGACGCGTTCGAGGGTGCGTTGCTCGAACGTCAGGCCTTCGAGGAGCGCTTCCACGTCGACGTGCTCCTCGGCGACATGACCTGGGAGACGAGCTACGGCCTCCCGGGCGAAGGTCTCCCACCGCGCGTCCAGGCCGACATCACCCTCGAGTGGCCCACGTGGGCGCAGACCGCCTACCGGTCGTGGTATCTCGGCGAACCCCTCGACGAACCACCTCGCATCGACATCGAGATCGTGCTGCGGGTCCAGCGGCTCGCGTCGGCTCCAGAGCCCAAGGCGCTGCTCGACGTGCTTCCCGAGATGAGCCCCGTCATCGGCCACGACCGGCTGGAGCGGTCGGGCCCGACGATCGAGACGGCCTACCCCGGCGACCTGTCCGACCCGGAGTTCGCCATCGAGGTCAGCTACGAGGGCGTGTACGAGGTCGAAGAGGACACCCTGGCCGACGGTGCGGTCCTGGACACCCACCTGTCGGCGATGGGCGGGTGGATCTCGTCGATCCTGGTGAAGGTGGGCGACGTGAAGTGGGACCACCTCCCCCCGCTCGACGACGACAACGACTGAGCCCGATCAGAACGTGTCGGGGTTGGCGAGCAGGTCGGGGTAGTCGGCGTCGCGCTTCTCTGCTCTGGCCGCGAAGGCCTCCATCATGTCGCCGGGCTGGAACATCCCGGTCTGCCAGGTCGCGATGTACTCGAGCCCGTCGGCCACGGTGTGGTCGCGGGCGTAGGTGAGGGTCTGCTTCGTGCCCCACACGGCGAGCGGGCTCTTCGTGGCGATCTCACCGGCGATGTCGAGCACCCCGGCGATCAACTCGTCGTGCGTGGCGAACACCTCGTTCACCAACCCCACCGCGGCGGCGCGATCGGCGGACATGCGCCGGCCGGTGTAGGCCAGCTCCCGCGCCACGCCGTCGGGGATGAGCCTGGGCAACCGCTGCAGGGTGCCCACGTCGGCGGTCATGCCGATGTTGATCTCCTGGATGACGAACCAGGCGTCGGCGCTGGCGTACCGCATGTCGGCCGCGCAGACGAGATCGACGCCGCCGCCGATGCACCCGCCCTGGACGGCCACGAGGACCGGGAAGCGGGTCTTCTCCAGGGCGGTGAATGTGTCCTGCAACATGAGCGCGGTCTGACGCAGGCGGGCACGCACCCGACCGACCTCGGCGTCGCCGCCTCCGAGGGCGTCGCCACTGAAGACCGCGAGGTCCATGCCTGCCGTGAAGTGCTTGCCCGTCGAGGACAGCACCATCGCCCGCACGTCACCACGGGCGTCGAGCTCGCGGGCGATGGCCGGCAACTCGGTCCAGAACTCCCGCACCATCGAGTTGTACTCGTCGGGACGGGACATGGTCACGTGGGCCACCTTGGCGGCGACCTCCACATCGAAGCAGTGATACCCCATGGACCGCGAGGCTACGCCCGCGAGGCGAGCCGCTCGGCCGGCAGCGGCGAAGCGTCGTCTCAGGTGCCGGTGAGCGCCCGCAGGTCGGCCTCCGGGCGCGCCCCCATGTGGGAGATGACCTCGGCGGCGACGAGCGACGCCACCCGCGCCGACTCGACCATGTCGGCACCAGCCGCCCATCGCGAGAGAAAACCGGCCGCGAAGAGATCGCCCGCCCCGGTGGTGTCGACGACATCGGTCACGGCGGCGGCGGTCTCGACCCGAGCGCCGTCGGAGCTGATGATCACCGAGCCTCGCTCGCTGCGGGTGAGGCAGGCGATGCCCACGTGCCCCGCCACCCGCCGCGCGGCCTCCTCGAAGTCGTCGACCTCGTAGAGCGAGCAGATCTCGGCCTCGTTGGCGAAGAGGATGTCGACGTGATCGGTGACCAGGTCGAGGAACTCGGCGCGATGGCGGTCGACGCAGAACGAGTCGGACAGGGTGAACGCCACCGGCGTGCTGACCTGGCGGGCGTGGTCCATGGCGTGACGCAGTGCGGCCTTGGCGGTGGGCTCGTCCCACAGGTAGCCCTCGCAGTACACGACCTTCGCCGTCACGAGGTCCACCCCCTCGACGTCGCCGGTGTCGATGTGGGCGGAGACACCCAGGTAGGTGTTCATCGTGCGCTGGGCGTCGTCGGTGACCAGGATCAGGCACCGGGCCGTACCGGGCCTGGCCGCGTGGCCCGTCGCGGGCGCGGAGTCGAAGACCACGCCGGCGGCACGGATGTCGTGAGCGAAGACCTCACCGAGCTGGTCGTCGGCCACCCTGCCGACGAACCGGACCGACCCGCCGAGGGCGGCGATGCCCGCGGCGGTGTTGGCCGCCGAACCGCCCGACACCTCCACGGCCGGAGGCATGTCGGCGTAGAGGCGGTGCGCCGTCTCGGCGTCGATGAGCTGCATCGAGCCCTTGTGCATCCGGTGGCGGGCCAGGAAGCCCTCGTCGGCGGGTGCGAGCACGTCGACGATGGCGTTGCCGACGCACACCACGTCGAGGTCTCGATCGGGCGGGGGCTGGAGCACGGTCACGGCGAGCGACCCTACGCTGCAGCGGTGACCGAACGCGAACCCACCGCCTCCTCGCCGTCGTTCGAGGACCCCTCCGTCGTCGATCCGTACCGTCTCCCCGCAGGCATCCAGCCCATCCGGTACGACCTCCGCCTGGAGCCCGACCTGGGCTCGGCCACCTTCACCGGCACGGCGGCCGTCGTCCTCACCGTCGACACGGACACGACCGACGTCGTCTGCAACGCCATCGAGCTCGACGTCGACGCGGCCTGGGTCATCACCGGCGACGGGATCCGTGTCGACGCCGAGGCGATCACGCTCGACGAGGAGACCGAGCGAGTCACGATGCACTTCGCGACCGCCGTGGCCGCCGGCACGGTCACACTCCACACCCGGTTTCGCGGAATCCTGAACGACAAGCTCCGCGGCTTCTACCGGTCGACCTTCGTCGACACCGACGGGGTCGAGCAGACCATCGCCACCACGCAGTTCGAGGCCACCGATGCCCGACGGGCCTTCCCCTGCTGGGACGAGCCCGCCCACAAGGCAGTGTTCGCCATCACCCTCGTCGTCGACGCCGACCTGCTCGCCGTCTCCAACGCCGCCGCGGTGTCACGCCAGCCCCACCCCGACGATCCGTCGCGCCACGTCGTTCGCTTCGCCGACACCATGGTCATGTCGACCTATCTCGTCGCCTTCGTCGTGGGCCCGCTCGAGGTCACCGAGCCCGTCGACGTCGGCGGCGTCCCGCTGCGCATCGTCTACCCCAGGGCAAGGGCCACCTCGCCCGCTACGCCCTCGAGGTCGGCGCGTTCTGCCTGCGGTACTTCGCCGACTACTACGCCATCGCCTACCCCGGCGACAAGCTCGACCTCGTCGCCATCCCCGACTTCGCCTTCGGGGCCATGGAGAACCTGGGATGCGTCACGTTCCGCGAGGTGCTGCTGCTCGTCGACCCGGACGAGGCCACCCAGCCCGAGCTGCACAACGTCACCGACGTCATCGACCACGAGCTGGCCCACATGTGGTTCGGCGACCTCGTCACCATGAAGTGGTGGAACGGCATCTGGCTGAACGAAGCCTTCGCAACGTTCATGGAGATGCACGCCACCGACGCGTTCCGCCCCGACTGGGAGCGTTGGGCCAACTTCGGGCTGGCCCGCACTGCGGCGTTCGACACCGACGCCCTCCGCAGCACCCGACCGATCGAGTTCCCGGTCGTGTCGCCCACCGACGCCGAGGGCATGTTCGACATCCTCACCTACGAGAAGGGTGCCGCGGTCGTGCGCATGCTCGAGCAGTACCTCGGGAAGGACGAGTTCCGCGCCGGCATTCGCCACTACCTGCGCGACCACGCCTACGGCAACACCGAGACCACCGACCTGTGGGATGCGCTGGAAGAGGCCACCGGCGAGCCGGTGCGCCGGATCATGGACTCCTGGATCTTCCAGGGCGGGTTCCCGCTGGTCACCGTCGACCTGGTCGACGAGGGCGGAACCCTCCGACTCAGCCAGGAACGGTTCGGCTACGCCGGCGACCTCGGCGAGGGCGACGACGCACCTGCCCCCGCCGACGACGAGGACCTTGGTCGGTGCCCGCCATCTTCAGCCAGAAGACCACCGACGACGGGCTCGTCACCTTCGAGAACGTGCTGATCGAGGGGTCGGCCTCGACGTCACCCTCTTCGAACCCGCCGAGTGGGTGCTCGTCAACACCGAGGGCACCGGCTTCTACAGGGTCCGCTACGCCCCCGACCTGCTGGCGGCACTGGTCACCCATGCCCAGAGCGACCTCTCACCGATCGAGCGCTACGGGCTCATCGACGACGCCTGGGCCGCCGTGCTGGCCGGCGAGACCGGCACCGTCGACTTCCTCGAGATGCTGGACGCCTTCGCCGACGAGACCGACCTGACGGTGTGGCAACGCATCGTGGGCTGCCTGCACGCCATCGACCGCCTGATCGACGCCGAGCAGCACCCGGCGTTCCAGCGTCGCGTGTGCGCGCTGATCGGACCGGCGTCGGCTCGACTGGGACCAGCCCGGCTCCGACGAGAGCGACCGCGACCGAGCCCTGCGCGGTGTGCTCTTCGAGGCGCTCGGCGTGCTCGGCGGCGACCCCGGTGGCCGTCGCCGCCCGCGAGATCGTCGCGGCCACCCGCGTCGGCCGACCCGGCCATGGTCGCTGCCGCCGTCGACGTGGTGGCGGCGACCGGCGACGAGACCGAGTTCGAGGCGTTCCCCGACCGGTTCAGGGATGCGTCCACGCCCCAGGAGGAGCTGCGCTACCTCTCCGCCCTCGCCGACTTCGACGATCCCGAACTCATGCGCCGGCTCCTGGCCATGACCATCGACGGGATCCGGACCCAGAACGCCCCGTTGCTGCTGCGACGGGCGATCACCAACCGAACCCAGGGTGCCCGGGCGTGGGAGTTCGTCGCCGCCCAGTGGGACACGATCAACGAACGGTTCCCCTCGAACTCCATCGCCCGAATTCTCGAGGGCGTGCGCTCGCTGTCGAGCCCGGACGTGGCGCCGGAGGTGTTCGTGTTCTTCGAGACCCACGAGGTCCCCCAGGGCGACAAGATCCTGGCCCAGCACCTCGAACGCCTCGAGGTCAACGTGGCCCTGCGGGCCCGGGAGGCCGAGGCCCTCAACGCCGCCCTCGGCTGATCGGCAGGTCCGGCGGGACGCGTACGCTCACCGGATGGAGATCTGGCCCGGTGAGGCGTTCCCGCTCGGCGCCACCTTCGACGGCACCGGCACGAACTTCTCGCTGTTCTCCGAGGTGGCCGACCACGTCGAGCTGTGCCTCTTCGACGACGAGGGCACCGAGACCCGTCTCGTGCTCCCGGAGATCACGGCATTCGTCCACCACGGCTACGTCCCCGGGGTCCAACCAGGTCAGCGCTACGGCTTTCGCGTCCACGCACCCTGGGCACCCGAGCACGGAAGCCGGGGCAATGCCGACAAGCTCCTCATCGACCCCTACGCCAAGGCCGTCGAGGGCCGCGTGCGGTGGGACGAGGCCGTGTTCCCCTACGCCTTCGCCGACGGACCCGACGGGCCGCCGACGGCCGTCGACTCCGGTCAGTTCGTCCCGAAGTCGGTGGTCATCAGCCCGTATTTCGACTGGAGTCACGATCACCGGCCACGCACCCCCTGGCACGAGACGGTGGTCTACGAGACCCACGTGAAAGGCCTCACGGCCACTCACCCGGACGTACCTCCCGAGCTGCGCGGCACGTACCTCGGCCTGTGCAGCCAACCCGTCATCGACCACCTCACCCGGCTCGGCGTCACCGCGATCGAGCTCATGCCGGTGCACCAGTTCATCCACGACTACCGCCTCGACACGATGGGACTGGACAACTACTGGGGCTACAACTCCATCGCCTTCCTGGCGCCCCACAACGACTACGCCGTCTACGGCCAGCGCGGGCAGCAGGTGCAGGAGTTCAAGCAGATGGTGAAGACCCTCCATCTGGCCGGCATCGAGATCATCCTCGACGTCGTCTACAACCACACCGCCGAGGGCAACGACGGCGGGCCGATGCTGGCGATGAAGGGGGCCGACAACGCCGCCTACTACCGCCTCGACCCCAACGACCTCCGGCGCTATGTCGACTACACCGGCACGGGCAACAGCATGAACATGCGCCACCCGCACGTGCTGCAGCTCATCATGGACAGCCTGCGCTACTGGGTGACCGAGATGCGCGTCGACGGGTTCCGCTTCGACCTCGCGGCCACTCTCGCCCGCGAGCTCCACGACGTCGACAAGCTGTCATCGTTCTTCGACCTGATCCAGCAGGACCCGGTCGTGAGCCAGGTGAAGCTCATCGCCGAACCGTGGGACGTCGGCGAGGGCGGCTACCAGGTCGGGAACTTCCCTCCGCTGTGGTCGGAGTGGAACGGCAGATACCGCGACGAGGTGCGCGACTTCTGGCGGGGAGCCGAGCACAGCGTGGCCGAGTTCGGCTACCGCTTCACCGGGTCGAGCGATCTCTACCAGGACAACGGCCGCACCCCGTCGGCGTCGATCAACTTCGTCACCGCCCACGACGGATTCACCCTGAACGACCTCGTCACCTACGAGCACAAGCGCAACGACGCCAACGGCGAGGAGAACCGCGACGGCACCACGGACAACCGGTCGTGGAACTGCGGGGTCGAGGGACCGACCGACGACGAGGCCGTCACTGCGCTGCGACGACGCCAGCGGCGCAACCTCCTCGTCACGCTGCTGCTCTCCCAGGGCGTCCCGATGCTGCTCGGCGGTGACGAGCTGGGGCGCACCCAGCAGGGCAACAACAACGCCTACTGCCAGGACAACGAGGTCTCCTGGTATGACTGGGCCGACATCGACGAGGACCTGTTCACGTTCACGAGCAGGCTCGTCCACCTACGCCGTGCCCATCGGGTGTTCCGCCGCCGCCGCTTCTTCCAGGGCCAACCCATCATGGGCGACGACATCGACGACATCGGCTGGTTCACCGCGTCCGGCACACCGATGAGCGACGCCGACTGGCAGACCGGCACCAACGGCCGCATCGGCGTGTTCCTCAACGGAGAGGCGATCCCCGGTCGGGGGCCGCGCAACGAGCGCATCGTCGACCACAGCTTCTTCGCCGTGTTCAACGCGTCGAATGAGGACGTGGCCTTCGTGCTCCCCGACGACACCTACGGCAGAGCGTGGACCATGGTGCTCGACACCGCCCGTGACGACGTCGACGAAGCCTTCCCCCCCGGGCGTGACGGCGTGACCGACGCCGGCGAGACCCTGAAGGTGACGAGCCGCTCAGTGGTGCTCCTGCGTCGCCTCGACGCAGAGGGCCGAGACGGGACGCACAGCACCGACGACGACCGATGGGCATCGGCGCCGCCGACCTCCACGTGATCCCGGCCCGACCGGCCGTCGAACGGCCGTCGAACGGCGACCGGAGGAACTCGGTGACCCGCTCCCCGCAACCCAGCTTCTACCCTGACCATCCGTGACGACCGCCCGACGATGGCCCCGTTGGGCGCCCTGGGTGCTGATCGGCGTCCTGGTGCTGGTCCGCCTCGTGTCGATCGCCACGGTGCTCCAGAGCGGTCAGGAAGAGGAGTTCTCGATCCTCGGGGGCGACGCCCGCCGCTACACCGAGATCCTCGACGCGGAGGGCACCCCGTATCGGGACTTCGACGTCGAGTACCCGCCGCTCGCCCTCGGCCTCATGCACCTCGTGGAACAACCGACGCCGCTCGGGACGCTCGTGGCCCTCGCCATCAGCCAGCTGACGCTCGAGCTGGCCACCGCCACCGTGCTGGCCTGGGCGTGGTCACGCCGGACGGCGATCACCTACCTCGTGCTCGGCTCGCCGATGCTGCTCTACCCGTTCCCCTACCTGCGCATCGACCTGCTCTCGGTCTTCCTGGCCGTGCTGGGCCTCGGCCTGCTGCGCCGCGGTCGGGAACGCACCGGTGGTGCCGCTCTCGCCCTCTCGGTGTTCGCGAAGGTGTGGCCGCTCGTGGTGGCCCCGTCCATGCTCCTGCGCCGGCAGTGGCGCGGTCTCACGGCGTGGGCGATCACCGGCGCGGCTGCGCTGGCGGGCTGGGTGAGCTGGGCCGGGCCCGACGGGATCCGTCAGATCCTCACGTTCCGTGGCGCGTCGGGATGGCAGATCGAGAGCATCCCCGGCATCGTGCTGCACGCCCTCGACCCCGAGGGATCGACGGTCCAGCAGGGCGCCTGGCGGACCGCGGTGGACGCGCCCGCGCCGGCGCGGACGGGCCTGAGCATCCTCGCCCTCGCCGTCGTCACGCTGGTCTGGTGGTGGGCCGCCCGCGCCGTGCGGTCCGACGGGTCGAGTGACACCGCCGAACCGCGCCACGGGATCACCCCCGACGACCTCGTGGTCGACGCGCTGGCGCCGCTCGCCGCCGTCATGGCCCTGCTCGTGTTCTCCTCGATCATCTCGCCCCAGTACGTCTTGTGGTTCCTGCCCTTCGCCGCCCTGGTCACCGCCCACGGGGACCGGGTGATCGGAGGGCTCACCCTCGGCGCGGTGTTCACCAGCACCCTGGGATTGGCCTGGATCGAGCGCCTCATCCCGGGCGACTGGGCGGCCGTGTCCGTGATCGCGGTGAGGAACGTGCTGCTCGTCGCGCTGCTCGCAGTGACCCTGGCCCGCCTCCACCGCCGAGCCCGCACGGCGCCGCTCAGCACCGACCGGGCGAGATCCGCAGAGCCGATGCGGTCGGTCGGGTCAACCGACGGCGATGCCCGGACGGTCGACGGTCTCTGACGCGTCGCCGAGCGCACGCTGCATGCGGCGCTCCCATCGGGACGAGAACCGCTGTGCACCGAAGGCCAGGCCACTCACCAGCGTGACGACGAGGAGCCCCAGTAGGTGCTGGTACTGGGTCAGGTAGTCGACCGGGATGACCGAGGTCGGCCAGACGAACCAACTGATGGCGACGCACACCACGAGGTAGGACGGCCGGTACCTGCCCAGGCCGATCGAGGCCAGCACGGCAAAACCGGCCGGCAGGTACCAGGGCCACAGGACGGGCCCGAGCAGCACGTAGGCGACCAACATGACGCCGGTGGCCTTGATGAGTCCGATACGAGGGCTGCGCAGGAGGATCACGATGCCGAGCACTGCGGTGGCGGCGAGGCCGAAGAGCCGCCACCCGGCGGCAACGGTGGACGGGGCGACGGGAAGGCCCACCCACGAGAGCACCTCGCCGATGCTGTACCCGATCTTCGTCGTCGGCGAGAACGTGGTGGTGACCTTGCCCGTCGACTCGAGAGCCGTGATCCAACCGACACCGATCCCGGCGGCCACGCAGGCGAGGGCTATCCCCGCCGCCGCGGCGCCCAGCACGCCCAGGGTCGTCGCGACCCGCCTCCGGAACGGAGCCAGCTGCCCGGACCAGGTCCAGCCCAGGTAGACCAGGCCGACCGCGGCCGGCAGCTTGACGGCCGTCGCGGCCGCCAGCAACGCGATGGCCAGACCCTTCCGGTCGCGCTGCGCCGCGGCGAGGCCGAGCATGAGGAATCCGAGCATCAGCGCGTCGTTGTGGACGCCACCGATGAGGTAGAGGGTGACGAGGGGATTGCCGATCCCGATGGCGACCGCCACCGCCGGGTCGATCCCGGCGCGGCGGGCGATCATGGCCACCCCGACGGCCGCCATGGCGACCCCGACCACCATCACGCCGCGGAAGAGCCACACCGAGGTGGCGGGATCGTGCCCGCTCGCCACGACGACGGCCTCGCTGACGGCGATCGACACCGGCCCGTAGGGCGCCGGCGCAGCCCGCCACACCGGATCGACCTGACGGAGCCAGTCGCCCCGGCCCAGGGCGATGGGCCCGGTAGCGGTGGGATCGATGCCCTGGCTCGCCATCTCGCCCTGCGCGACGTAGCTGTAGACGTCGTTCGACAACAGCGGAGGGCCCACCAGGAACGGGATGCACCACAGGGCGATGACTGCGACGACCATGCGCATGCGGCGTCGACGATCACCGGGACGGCCGGCGCGGTGGATGAGGGCGAACCACGACAGGCCCAGCAGGACCAGTCCGGCCACGAACAGCGCCGCTGACTGCATCGTGGTGCCCGGGTGCGGGATGAACGGCAGCGTGAACCGCCACGACGGCAGGGCCAGTCGCCACACCGGTGCGGAGGTCGAGATGAACAGCGCTCCCAGGAAGCCGCCGAGGGCGGCGAGGAAGGTCAGCCAGCGTCGGCGTGGTCCGGACGCCGGGGGTCGCCACGGTGAGATCTCCGAGTGCCGGATCGTCCCGTCGCCGCCGCCATACAACAGGGTGCGGCTGCGATCGACCCATCGCCGGAGCTCAGGGGAGTCGGCCACGACGGCGCGGGCGCGTTCCAGTGTCGTGGCCACCCGGCGAGGATAGTGGCCACCTTCGGCGGGGCGACGGAGGCCGCCGGCGATTTTCTGGTGTCAGAGGACGGGTGTGACGGACGTCATCCCGCCTCGGGCGCCAGGAAGAGGACGCTCAGCGGGGGCAGCGTGAGCTCCACCGACCACGCGAACCCGTGCCGACCGGCGCCGGTCGCCTCGACGGATCCGGCGTTGTCCGCTCCGGATCCGCCGTACTCGACCGCGTCGGAGTTGCCCAGCTCCGACCAACGACCCGCACGAGGCACACCGATGCCGTACCCGTCACGTCGCACAGGCGTGAAGTTGCACACCACGAGGACCTCGCGACCCTCGGGAGCGTCCTCGGGGCCGCTGCGCGGGTGGCGCAGGAAGGACAGCACGCTCGATGCGCTGTCGGATGCGTCGACCCACTGGAAGCCGGAGGGCTCGAAGTCCACCTGGTGCAGCGCGGGCTCGCTGCGATGCAGACGGTTGAGGTGGCGGACCCACGCTTGGACACCCGCGTGGTCGGGGCGTTCCAGGAGCCACCAGGGCAGGGATCCGTCGTGGTCCCATTCCGTCTCCTGGGCGAGCTCGGCGCCCATGAAGAGCAGCTTCTTGCCGGGCTGGGCGTACTGGTAGCCGAGCAGGGCACGGAGGTTGGCGAAGCGCTGCCACCGGTCGCCGGGCATCTTCTCGAGCAGCGAGCCCTTCTCGTGGACCACTTCGTCGTGGCACAACGGCAGGCAGAAGTTCTCCGTGAACGCATAGAGGTTGCGGAAGGTCAGCTCGTCCTGGTGGTGCCGGCGATAGACGGCTTCGCGCTGGAAGTACCGCAGCGTGTCGTGCATCCAGCCCATGTCCCACTTGAGCCCGAAGCCCAACCCACCGAACTCGATGGGCCGCGAGACCATCGGCCACGACGGTGGACTCCTCGGCGAACGTCTGGACGTCGCCGAAGGAACCGTAGATCGTCTCGTTCAGCTTCTTGAGGAAGCGCAGGGCACCGAGGTTCTCGTTCCCCCCGTGCTCGTTGGGGATCCACTCGCCTTCCTTGCGGGAGTAGTCGAGGTAGAGCATCGAGGCCACGGCATCGACCCTGATCCCGTCGACGTGGTACCGATCCAGCCAGAAGTGCGCACTCGACAGCAGGAAGCTGCGCACCTCGTAGCGGTCGTAGTTGAAGATCGCGCTGTTCCAGTCGGGGTGATGGCCCTTGCGGGGGTCGGCGTGCTCGTAGAGGTGCGTCCCGTCGAAGAGCGCCAGACCATGCTCGTCGGAGGGGAAGTGCGACGGCACCCAGTCGAGGATGACCCCGATCCCCGCCTGGTGGAGGGTGTCGATCAGGTACATGAAGTCATGCGGTGTGCCGAAGCGCGAGGTCGGCGCGAAGTAGCCGGTGGTCTGGTAGCCCCACGAGCCGTAGAACGGGTGCTCCATGAGCGGCAGGAACTCGACGTGGGTGAAGCCCTGGGCCACCACGTACTCGGCCAGGACAGGCGCTACCTCCCGGTAGTTGAGCGATCGCAGCTCCTCGGGGGCGTGGCGCCACGATCCGAGATGGAGCTCGTAGATGGCCATCGGTGCGTCGAGGGCGTTGTGCCGGTGGCGCTCGCGCATCCAGTCGGCGTCGCCCCACTCGAACCCGTCGAGGTCGGTCACCACGGACGCCGTGCGAGGCGGCATCTCGGCCTGGAAGGCCAGCGGATCAGCCTTGTCGACCACCCGGTTCCCCACCCGTGACTCGATCTGGAACTTGTAGCGGTCACCGACGCCCAGGCCGGACACGAAGCCGCTCCAGATCCCCGAGCTCCCGATCGGGACCAGCAGGGCCTCGCCGGGCTGCCACCCGTTGGCGTCGCTCACCACGGACACCCGACGGGCGTTCGGGGCCCACACGGCGAGGCGGCATCCTGCGTCTCCGTCGGGTCCGACCTCGAGATGCGCGCCGAGTCGTTCGTACAGGCGGGTGTGGACCCCCTCGTTGAACATCCAGAGGTCGTCGTCGGTGAGCAGGGTCATGGTGAATCCTCCAGCGCCCGTAGGTGGGCCGACAGGCGGGCGGCCTGCACCCGCTCGAGCGTCACCCGGACGTCGGGATCGGCGGCGAGCTCGGTCACGGTGCGAGGGAGCATCTGCACCCAGTTGGGGCGATCCAGTCCGGTCCCGGGCACGTTCTGCGGTTCGACCTCGAGGAGCAGGTCGTCGACGCCGACCAGGAGAGCCGCGGCCGGCGACTCGCCCAGCTCGCACAACATGGCGCGAAGGACCTCGAGGAGCTGGGGGTGCGACCCCTCGGCGTCGAGGCGGCCGGTACGCCGCAGCGCGGCGACCAGACGATCGACGTCCCACCGGCGTTCGTCACCGAGGTGTCCCTCGTGGTCGGCGTCGACCTCGCCGCGTTCGCGTCGTCCGACGATGTCGGCCCCCTGCATCCAACCGGCGAACGTGGGCGTGTCGTGGGTATCGATCCCGGCGACCTGGCGGGCCGTCGGACTCGGCACGACACCACCCTCTCCGGGGAGGCGGAACTGCCCGACGTACATGCCGAGCAGGCCGTGCCGGTCCACTGCTTCGCGAACCTCGTCGGTCACCGTGCCGAGATCCTCGCCGACGACGCGACAGTCGTTGCGCTCCGATTCGACGCAGAGCACGGCGAAGAGCTCGTCTCGCGGAGAACGCACGTAGACGCCGTCGCGGGCATCGGCACCGTCGGGCACCCAGAAGAGCCGCTCGAAGCCCATCACGTGATCGAGACGCAGGATCCCCGCCACCGACATGTGATGCCGGAGGGCGGCAGCGAAGTGACCGTGCCCCTGGGCGCGCGCCGTTTGCGGGCTGATCGGAGGGAAGCCCCAGTTCTGTCCGTCGCCGAAGAAGTCGTCGGGTGGGGCTCCCACGGAACACCCCCACCCGTAGAGCTGTGGATCGGCCCACGTGTCGAAACCGTCACCGTGGGCGCCGACGGGCAGATCGAGGTACAGCCGCTGGTCGCGCCCTGCGAGGGCTCCGGCGACGTCGGCCAGCTGCTCGCGCATCGTCCACTGGACGTACAGGTGGAACCGCGCCAGTTCGCCGTCGACCTCGACTCCGGCGGGCAGCTGCCCGGGCCCGACCTGCCACGCGTGCCACCCGCTGCGGGTCTGGTCGGTCGCGGCCCGGAAGGCGGCGTAGGCCCCGGCCGTCGGGTCGTCGGCCAGCCAACGTTCGAACCGCTCGCGCGTCGGCGCCGGCGCAGCGAAGAAGGTCCGCGCCAGCTCCTCGAGCACGGGCCGGATGCGCCGGTAGTGGCCCCGATGATCGAAGCGCCCGGGTCGATCGGCGTCCGTCACCTCCCCGGCGGCGGACTCCACCGAGCGGCGGGCGAGCGGGCTGGCGGCCAGCTCGGGCGTGAGCCCCACGTCGAGATACGCCTCGTTCCAGAAGCGCTGACTGATCGGGGTGTACGGGCTGAAGTCACAGGGTTCGTCGAGATAGGAGGCGAGGATCGGCAGCGTGGCGACGACCCGGCCACCGAGCGGGTCGATCCAGCGCCCGATCTCGTCGAGGCTCCGCACCGTCGATCCGGTTCCGGTCACCGCCGGCAACGCGTACAGCCCGGCGAGGACCCCCCAGGTGCGTTCCGAGGGTGCCGGCTGGACCACCCGGCGGGGGGCGACGATCAACGAGGCGGCGTACCCGAGGCCGACCACTTCGACGAGGAGACGGTGGTAGCCCACCGGCAGGCCTTCCGTGCCGGTGAGGGCGAGACGGTGGACCAGGTGGGCTCGACCACCGGCCCAACGCCGATCGACGGGGGCCTCCCCGTCGATGACGGCGACCCCGTCGACGACACCTCCGGTCTCCGTGGTCACGGCCCAACGGAGGGGGGTGGCTCGATCATGGTCGACGGGGAGGCACACGCTGATCTCGACGATCGCTCCCGGCGACCAGTGCACGAAGACCGGTTCGAGCACGGCCACCGCCTGCTGGTCGGCGAGCATCCGCAGGTCGTCGAGCCGGTCGGGATGGTCGATCGGCACTCCCAGCGACGACAACACGGCCACGAGGACATCGGGTCGGGCGACGCGACGATGCCCTCGGGTGTCCCAGTAGGCGGTCTGCACGCCGATCGCGGCTGCGAGCCGGCCGAGCTCCCCCAGGTCGTCGTCGCTCACGACGAGTTCGACCCGTCGACGAGCTCGAGCACGCCGCTGATGGGGATGGCCGCCCAGTCGGGTCGGTGGCTCATCTCGTAGCGAACCTCGTAGAGGGCCTTGTCGAGGGTGTAGGTCGTCAGCAACGACGCGAGGTCGACCGGGTCGCTGGGCACGAAGTCGGCGCCTTCCGCCGCTTCGAAGTAGCCCGTCAGGAACCTCACGGTGACCCAGTACTGCCAGATACGCCCCCGTTGGTGCATCGACTCGTACTGCTCGGGAGGGAGCAGGCCTCGATCGGCCAGTTCCCTCAGGGCGGCCTGTCGCGCGTACTGGAACGATCGGACCATGCCGGCGACGTCGGAGAGGGCGCTGCGCTTGATGCGCCGCTCAGTGGGCGATCGGGACGGCTCCCCCTCGAAGTCGACGATCACGAACTCGCGGCCCGAGCGGAGCACCTGGCCGAGGTGGTAGTCACCGTGGACCCGGATGCGGTGGACGTCGAAGCGGTGAGAACGAAGCTCCGAGAACCGCTCGAGGATCTGGTTCTCCGAGGTCAGCAACGCCTCCGCCAGGGGCCGGGTGCGTTCGTCGAGGTGGCGGAGCCGTCGCCGGACCATGGTCAGGGTCGGACGCACCTGCGCCCGCATCGACTGGTAGAGCGAACGTTGGTAGAGCGTGGTGAAGGGCTCGGGAGCGAACGCCTCGTCGACACCGCTGGCGAGGGCATAGTGGAGCTCGGCAGTACGTCGACCGAGGAGCTCGGCGGCGTCGACGTACGGTCCGAGGGCGTCGGCGACCGCGGCGCTCGGCTGCCATCCGATGGATTCGAGCCACATGGGCCACGGCGGCACCCATGACTCGGCGTCGGGGATGAACCGGTTCGCCGACTCGTAGAACAGGCCGAGCTGGTCGAGGGTGTAGGCCCAGGCATCGCCCTCGTTGGGGACGAAATCGGAGAGCACGGCGATGGTGCGGGGCTCGCGCCGCGACCCCTTTCGGTACTCGAGGGCGCCCAGGAGAGCCGGCGAGTGCTCGAACTCCGCCGTCTCGGTGAGGAAGCGGCCGATCTCCAGATCGGGGTTCACGCCTTCCTGAGCCCGACGGAACATCTTCACCAGGACCTGTTGGCCGAAGGCGATGGAGGTGTTGCTCTGGTCGACACCGAGCGGATGGCCCACCAGGTCGTCGGCCGACCGGTCCCCCACTGCCCGCCGGAAGTGGGCGTTCACCGTGGCCCTCAGCTCTCCGCCTCCCATCGACGGGAACGTCCGACGGGCGCGGAACGCATCGAGGGCCGAGGCCATGAACGCGGGATCGACGAGCGCATCGTGGAGGAAGAGCCGTTCGCCACCGGAGCGGACATCGATCCACGCGATGCCGCAATTCGGATGGTCGGCCAGCAGTTCCTCGGCCCGGTCCGGGTCGGCCACGGTGACGGCGAGCACGTAGGTCTCGGGCTCGCCCTCGCCGTACTCGACCTGGATCAGCACCAGGAACGAGCGGGCGCGCGCCTGGCGGGCGCGTGTCGAGGCGAGCGCGACGACGTCGAGCGTCTCGAGACCACGAATCGTCCGCGCCTTGCCGGCGTACCACCGGCTGCGGGCGAAGAACTGCGGAAGGGCCCTCTCGAAGGCCGCTCGTCCCCGGCCGCGCAAGAAGGCTCCGCCAGTCCGACGCCACGGAGAGCGCAGGCAGATCGAGGCCCTCGGGGTGTTCCGCCGAGACATCGCTGCGCTGGGACTCGAGGGAGAACCAGTAGAAGCCGTGCGGACCGAGGGTGAGCTGGTAGGGCACGTCCGAGACGGGCGCGAACTCGGTGTGGCCGAACATCTCGACGGGCACGGAACCCCGATGGGCGTGCAGGTCCAGGGACACCGCGGTGGCATGACGCGAGAGGTTGGCGACGACCAGCACCGTCTCGTGCTCGTCGCGGCGCAGGAAGGCCAGCACCTTGCCGTTCTCGGGCAGCAGGAACTCGATGTCGCCGCGTCCGAAGACCCGGTGCTGAGCTCGCAGCGCGATCAGCCGGCGCATCCACCACAGCAGGGAGCTCGGGTTGTTGCTCTGAGCTTCGACGTTGACCGTCTCGTAGTGGTACTCGGGGTCGATGATGACCGGCAGGAACAGTCGCTGGGGGTTGGCGCCGGAGAAGCCGGCGTTGCGATCGGGACTCCACTGCATCGGCGTCCGGACCGCGTCGCGGTCGCCGAGGTAGACGTTGTCCCCCATGCCCGAACTCGTCGCCGTAGTAGATGACCGGCGTCCCGGGAAGGGCGAACAGCAGGCCGTTCATCAGCTCGATCTTGCGGCGGTCGTTCTGCATCAAGGGCGCCAGGCGGCGCCGGATGCCCACGTTGACGCGCATCTGGGGGTCCGCGGCGTAGGCGCGGTACATGTAGTCGCGTTCCTCGTCGGTGACCATCTCGAGGGTCAGCTCGTCGTGGTTGCGCAGGAAGATGGCCCACTGGCAGTTGGCGGGGATGGCGGGCGTCTGCTGGAGGATGTCGATGACCGGGAAACGGTCCTCCATCCGCAGCGCCATGAACAGGCGGGGCATGAGCGGGAAATGGAAGGCGGCGTGGCACTCGTCGCCCTCGCCGAAGTAGGCCGCCGCGTCCTCGGGCCACTGGTTGGCCTCGGCCAGCAGCATCCGGCCGGGGAACCGGTCGTCGACATGGGCGCCGGAGCTCCTTGAGGAAGTGCGTGGGTCTCGGGGAGGTTCTCGCAGTTGGTGCCCTCCCGCTCGAACAGGTAGGGCACGGCGTCGAGACGCACCCCGTCGACGCCCATCTCGAGCCAGTAGTCGACGGCGCGCAACATCGTCGAGCGGACCTCGGGGTTGTCGAAGTTCAGGTCGGGTTGGTGGGAGAAGAACCGATGCCAGTAGTACGCCTGGGCGACGGGGTCCCAGGTCCAGTTCGACGTCTCGTAGTCCTCGAAGATGACCCGGACGCCGGGATAGCGCTCGGGGGTGTCGCTCCACACGTAGAAGTCGCGCCACCGGCTGCCGGGCGGCGCCGTCGGGCCCGCTGGAACCACGGGTGCTGGTCGGAGGTGTGGTTGATGACGAGCTCGGTGATCACCCTCAGGCCCCGCCGGTGCGCTTCGCGCAGGAAGCGGCGGAACGACTTGAGGTCGCCGTAGCTGGGGTGGACGTCGCCGTAGTCGGCGATGTCGTAGCCGTCGTCACGCAGCGGCGACGGGTAGAAGGGCAACAGCCACACCGCCGTCACGCCGAGCTCGAGCGATGTAGTCGAGCGTTGCGGTGAGGCCGTCGAAGTCGCCGATGCCGTCGTCGTTGGAGTCCCCGAACGCCCGGACGTGCAGCTCGTAGATGACCGCGTCCTTGTACCAGTCGTCCGAGTCGATCGAATCGTCGAGCATGAAGCGCTCCCGGGCGTTGGGGGGCTGAGGGAGAAGTGAAGAGCCGGCTGGACGCCGGCTCAGGAAGAGGCGCCGCGACGTGCGTCGGGGGCAGGGGCCTGGCTGAGGCGGAGGATGTGCCCGGGCTGGATCTCGGGGTCCAGCTCGACGAACGGATGAGGGCCCTTCCACCGGAAGCGGCGATCAACGAGCAGGTCATGAGCATCGTAGGGCCGGATCGGGTCGATGCCGAGGGCGGAGAGGTCCAGCTCGAGGTTGCCGCGCTGCACCGAGGCGTCATCGAGGTTCACGACGGTGAGGACAGGGTTGCGCCCGGGCCGGGCCGGGTCGGCGTCGGGTCCGTCGTGAGTGGTCTTGGAGTAGGCGACCAGTCGGTCGTTCGGTACCTCGTGGAACCGCAGCGTGCGGTTGGTGTGCAGCGCGAGCTGCTCGTGTCGGATCCGATTCACCCGCGCCAGCTGATCACGGAGGCTGTCGGGTCGGTCGATGACCCAGCGCCGGATCTCGTACTTCTCCGAGGCGGCGTACTCCTCCTTGCCATTGCCCGCCGAGGTGTTCTCGCCCAGCTCGAAGGCCGGGCCGTAGACGCCGTAGCTGGCACTGAGCGTGGCGGCCAGGATGTGGCGCAGGGCGAACATCTCGCGGCGGGCGCCGTGGAGGTGCCAGGGCAGGATGTCGGGGGTGTTCGGCCAGAAGTTGGCCCGGAAGCCGTCGGCGCCGGGGCCGGTGGCCACCTCGAGTGCATAGTCGGTGAGCTCGGTCTTCGAGATCCGCCAGGTGAAGTAGCTGTAGCTCTGGGTGAACCCGCAACGCGTCAACTGGGCCATCACCTCCGGGCGGGTGAAGGCCTCGGAGAGCAGGATGATGCCGGGGTCACGTCGCCGCAGCTGGGCGATGAACCACTCCCAGAACGCGAAGGGCTTCGTGTGGGGGTTGTCCACGCGGAACACCCGCACGCCCTGGTCCATCCAGAACTCGGTCACGCCGAGCAGCGCCTCCCAGAGGTCGCGCCACGCCGGCCCGGAGAAGTCGAGGGGGTAGATGTCCTGATAGCGCTTGGGTGGGTTCTCGGCGTACTGGATGCTGCCGTCGGGACGATGTTCGAACCACTCCGGGTGCTCGGTGACCCAGGGATGATCCGGCGAGCACTGGAAGGCGAGATCGAGGGCCACCTCGATGCCCCGCTGGGCAGCCGCGTCGACCAGTCGGCGCATGTCGTCGACGGTGCCCAGCTCGGGGTGCACCGCCGTGTGACCACCGGCGGCCGACCCGATCGCCCACGGGCTACCGACGTCGTCGGGGCCTGCGACCTCGGTGTTGTCCGGCCCCTTGCGGAACGACGTGCCGATCGGGTGGATCGGCGGGAGGTACAAGACGTCGAACCCCATGGCGGCGACGCGGTCGAGCTCGTCCACGACGCCCGCGAGGGTGCCGTGTATCGGCTTCTCGTCGCCGGTGCCCGCCGACGCACGACGACCGGCGGCCTGCGGCCCGGCGACGAACGTCGACCGCGGGAACAGCTCGTACCAGGTGCTGAAGAGGGCCTTCTCGCGTTCGACGAGCACCTCGATCGTCGGGCCCACCGCGGCGTCGGCCCGGCGGAGCCGACGGCGATGGAGAGTGGCCGCCGACGGTCGTTCGGGACTTCCGGGGTCGGTGAGGTCGCTCAGCTCGCCGGCGCAGAGACGGGTGGCGGCCTCCCTCAGCAGCGCCGCCTCGGCCTTCGGTGCTCCCTCGGCGTCGGCCTCGAGCAGCGCGGCCCCGGCGAGCAACTCGGACTCGATGCGCTGGCCGGCCTCGAGCTTGCGGGTCGTGGCGTGGACCCACGAGGCGAAGCGGTCGACCCATCCCACGACACGGAACGGGTGGAGCCCCTGGTCGATCGGGACGAACGTCGCCCGCCAGCGATCGAGTCCGGGGTTCACCGACGCCATCGGCACGTCGACCCATCGCCGGGCCCCGGGGGGTCGATGGCTCACGACGAGCCAGAGCGCGTCGTGGCCGTCCGCGAAGGCCGTGGCGTCGACCACGACGGGTTCGCCTTCGACACGCTTGACCGGGTGGCGACCGCAGTCGATCCGCGGCGACACATCGGTGATCACGACTCGAGGGGGAGCACCAGGGCTCATCGGGCCTTTCTAGTCGGTCACCCCGACGACCGAGACCGGCCCGCCCGGAGCATCGTGCGCGGCCGCCGGGGCGGCGGAGCGGGACGCGACCCCTACCCCGTGGTGCCCGGCGGGGGCATCGCGACCACCGGCGGCGCCGCCATGATCTGGGTGATCTCGGCCCGATCCGTGGCCGAGGGCAGCCCCCAACCGTCCTCGTAACCGACGACCCGGGCGAGGGGTACCGACTGCCAGCGGTCCTGGAGCAACTCGAGCTGATCGGCGCCGACGAGCGCCGGATGGACGACCCCGCAGGCCCTCGAGAGGCGCAGCAGCTCGAAACGGAGCGATGCCAGGTAGTTGGCGCAGCGCACGGACTTGAGATCGGGATCGAGGCCCCGCTGGAGCCGCGCCGACTGTGTGGCCACGCCGACGGGGCACCGATCGGTGTGACAGCGCTGGGCCTGGATGCACCCGATGGAGAACATCGCCGTGCGACCGAGGTTGACGAGGTCACAGCCCATGGCCATCGCGGCGAGTGCGTTCTCGGGGAGACCGAGCTTGCCGGAGCCGACGAAGACGATGTCGTCGGTCAGGCCCTGCTCGTGGAATGTGCGGTACACCCGTGAGAACCCCCACCGGAAGGGCAGCGACACATGGTCGGCGAAGGTGAGCGGAGCGGCTCCGGTGCCGCCCTCTCCCCCGTCGATCAGGACGAAGTCGGGACCCGTCCCCGTGCGAGCCATCCGCAGGGCCAGATCCTCCCAGAAGCCACCCTCGCCGACGGCGGACTTGATGCCGACGGGGAGTCCGGTCGCATCGGCGATCTCCTCCACGAGCTCGAGCAGGCCGTCGACGTCGCTGAAGGCACTGTGCCCGGCGGGGCTGAGGCAGTCCTGCCCGACCGGAACACCGCGGATGGCGGCGATCTCGGGCGTGACCTTCGCGCCGGGAAGCATGCCGCCCAGGCCCGGCTTCGCCCCTTGGCTGAGCTTGATCTCGATGGCCCGCACGGGTGCGGTGGCGACGGTGTCGACGAGGCGAGCGAGGTCGAACCTCCCCTCGTGGTCACGGCACCCGAAGTACCCGGTCCCGATCTGCCAGATGAGCTCCCCACCGTGGCGGTGGTGGTCGGAGATGCCACCCTCACCGGTCGTCTGCAGCGCGTGGGCCAGCCCCACCCCGCGGTTCAGCGACTCGATGGCGTGACCGCTCAGCGAACCGAAGCTCATGGCCGACACGTTGACCACGGAGGTGGGCCGGAAGGCCAGGCGCCGCTGGTGCGCTGCGCCCACGACCTTGGCGCAGGGCAGGAGGCGATCCGGGTCGGGATGACCGGGCTCCCCCGAGGGGGCGGAGACAGGGAAGGCGGCCTGCTTGATGACGAGGTAGTTCTCGGCGACGTCGAGGTTGTTGTCCGTGCCGAAGCCGAAGTACGTGTTCTTCGCCTTCGACGACGTGTAGACCCAACGCCGCTGGTCGCGGCTGAACGGGCGCTCCTGGTCGTTGTCGGTGACGATGTACTGGCGGACCTCGGGACCGATGCCTTCGAGGATGAAGCGCAGGTGCCCGATGACCGGGAAGTTGCGCAGGATCGCATGCTTGCGCTGCACCAGGTCGTACACGGCCACACCGACCAGGGCCGCAACGAGCAGGGCGAGGACGACGAGCCACCACATGTCCACGAGCCTACGGAGCGGTCACGGGGCGAGGAGGATCCCGACCACGAGGAACGCCTGCCCGAGGTGGTAGGAGACCATGACGGCAACCCGCCCTCGGGCGATGTCGCGGACGAATCGGGTCCAGCCCAGAACGGCGTCGCTCACGTAGAACAGCAACGCTCCCACCGCCACCGCCGGTGCACCGGTGCCGAACGCGGTGACGACCATGAGTGAGATGACGCCGAGGTACGCGGTCACGGGAGCCCGCAGCGCGGGCGACTCGGCCCCGGCGCCGCGCAGGATGCGAGGGCCGAGCACGACGACGGCGACCACCACGATGGCCAGGCCGACCCACAGACCGGAGCTCCAGGCACCGACGAGGACCATCGCCACGATGTAGGCGACGTGCCCGGCCAGGAAGGACGCCAGCCCGGGCACGAAGAGGTCCCGGGGCACCATCAGGCACACGTCCCCGGAGAGGGACAACACCAGCGCGACGACCACGGCGCCCCGCGCGACCGGGTGCGCCGTGTCGAGAGTCATGGCGACGCCGATCAGGCCCACCATCGTCAGGGGCTTGAGGGCGTACTCGGCCTGACGGCGATCGGTGCCGACCGCCACCCAGTCGAGCAGAGCGACCACCGCCGTGATCGTGAGGAGCAGGAACGCCGTGGCGTTCAGGGTCGTGTCCTCACGGTGCGTCGAGCCGCGGCAGCACCAACGCCAAGCTGTCGGGGCACGCAGGCTTGTCGACCAGCCACTCGCGCAGCTGTGTGATCGGGACCCATGCCGCCTCGGCGATCTCGCCGTCGTCGAAGCGGAAGGGTCCCTCCGACCGAGCGTGGTACACCCGCGCCAGCTCGCGGACCTGGGCGTCGGCGTACTCCCCCTCGCCGAGGTAGCCGAGCTCGGCGACCACACCGGTCTCCTCGACGAGCTCACGCGCAGCCGCCGCGGCCCAGGCCTCACCCGGGTTGACGATGCCGCCGACGGCGACGTCCCAGCTGTCGGGCCAGAGATCCTTCCACGGTGCCCTCTTGTGGACCAGCAGCTCGTCGGCACCGTTCACCACCGCCACGAACACCGACCGGTGCAGGAGGTTGCGATCACGGATCTCGCGTCGGGTCACGACCGATACGACGTTGCCGAGATCGTCGAGCGTCTCGACCATCTCCTCGTCGGGTGTGGCGTCGCTCACAATGTCGCAGCCCGCTGGAGCGCCTGGTCCCACGTCGCGTGCTCCTCGAGCAACGCACGGAGCTGCATCACGTGACGGGGACGGTTCATGCCGAGCACACCCACGAGGCGGTCGTCGCGCCGGTAGAGGGCCACGAACCGGAACTCCTCGGTGCTGCCGTGGACCACCACCACCTCGTCCCCCGGCCCCGGACGACCGGCCAGCTGGATCTTGCGGTCGTACTGGTCGCTCCAGAACCAGGGCACGGGATCGAAGGCATCCGGCGTCGATCCTCGCTGCTCGGACAGGAGGCGCCGAGCGGCCGCCTCGCCCCCGCTCACCGCGTGCTCCCAGTGCTCGACGCGCAGGAGCTGGTCGAAGCGCGCGACTGGGATAGCGGGCGACGTCCCCGGCGGCCACGACCCCCGGAGCCGCCAGGAGGGTGGCGTCGGTGAGGACGCCGTCATCGAGGGTCAGCCCCGACCCCTCCAGCCAGCCGGTGTTCACGCTCACGCCGATGCCGACGACGACGAGATCGGCGGGGACGGTCGTGCCGTCGGAGAGGGCGACGCCCCGGACGGTGCGGTGCCCGTCGGGGCCGGCATCGGTCTCGAAGCCCTCGACGCCGGTGGCGAGACGGAGATCGACCCCGTGGTGCTCGTGGAGACGGGCGCACACCGAGCCCATCTCGGCGCCGAGCGCTCGTTCGAGGGGGACCGGCAGGGCCTCGACGACGGTCACGTCGAGATCACGTTCGCGACAGCTGGCGGCGACCTCGGCGCCGATGAAGCCTGCACCGACCACGACGATGCTGCGCGCCCCGCCGTCGAGGGCTCCACGGACGGCGACGGCGTCGTCGAGGGTGCGCAGCACGTGCACGCCGGCGATGTCGTCGGTGCCGGGGAGGGTTCTGGCCGCTGCACCGGTGGCCACGACGAGCTGGTCGAAGGAGAGGTCCTCGTGGCTGCCGGGTCCGGCGACCATCACGCGACCGGCGTCGAGGTCGAGCGCCACCGCCCGGGTGCCGAGATGCCAGTCGATGTCGAGATCCTCGGTCGCCGCCGGGAGCACGACCCGGTCGACGTCCCAGGCCCCGGTGAGCACCTGCTTCGACAGGGGCGGCCGGTCGTAGGGAGTGTGAGGTTCGGCGTCGATGACGGCGAGGCGCCCTGACCAGCCTTCGTGACGGAGCGTGCGCGCCGCGTGGAGCCCGGCCAACGACGCGCCGACGACGGCGATCGTGTCAGTCATGAACGAGCCTCAGGCCCCGCTCTCGGTGGGGGTCGTGATTGCTCAGTCCTCAGCGATCGAGATCGCCTGCTTCGGACAGCGCTGCACCGACTCCTCGATCTTCGCTCGCATCGATTCGGGGGGGGTCTCGTCGAGGACGTAGAGGAAGTCGTCATCACGCACCTCGAACACCTCGGGCGCGATCCCCATACAGATGGCATTGCTCTCGCACAGGTCGAAATCGACAACGACTCGCATTGTGGTCCCCTCGTCGGTCGGGCCTCGGACAGAGCGCCCATCATGCACCATCCGCGCGCCCCCGGTCGCGCCGAGCGCTGCGCACGGGCCGCTGCGGCCGCCGGCGTGGCCCGTTATCTGAGGGTGTGTCAGATTAGCGGCCATGACCACCACCGCTCCCCTCGCCGGCGTGCGCATCATCGAGGCCTCGATGCTCGGCCCGGCTGCCATCACCACCAACCTCGTCGACCTCGGCGCCGAGGTGATCAAGGTCGAGCCGCCGGCCGGCGACTACGGACGTGAGATGACCTGGCCCATCGTCGAGGGCACCTCGCTGCTCTTCCTGCACGCCAACCGGGGCAAGCGCAGCATCGCCATCGACCTGCGCACCCCCGAGGGCGTCGAGGTCTTCCGGGAGCTGGCCCGCACGGCCGACGCCGTCGTCGAGGCCATGCGGCCCGGGGCCCTGGCCCGCCGCGGTCTCGGGTACGAGGACCTGAAGGCCGTCAACCCGAAGATCGTCTTCATGACCATCTCCGGCTACGGCATGACCGGCCCGTACAAGGATCTGCCCTCCCATGGCATCGCGTACGACACCTGGGCCGGCATCGTTCCCCCGGCGTACGACGAGGAGGGCTTCTGCTACATCCCGGAGCACCTCTCGGTCGGCATCAACGCGGCACCGGTCATGGGCGCCATGGGGATCCTCGCCGGCATCATCCAGGCGCGGGCCACTGGCGAGGGCTGCCAGATGGAGATCGCCCAGTCCGACGCCGCCGCCGCCATGGACTGGCTGCGCAGCGAGACCTACAAGGCCTACGAGCGACCCGAGTCCGAGGTCACGGGCAACAAGGCCGACGGCTACGAGCGGCGGGCACCCGGAACCGGGGGGATGAAGGAGGGCGTCCGCTACCAGATGTACGACAGCGCCGACGGGCACATCCTGTTCATGGCCTCCGAGCAGTCGTTCTGGAAGACCTTCTGCGAGAACATCGGCCGGCCGGAGCTCTTCGAGCGCTATCCGGGCTCGAAGTACGCCGACCACGCGCGGGCAACCGCGAGCTGCAGCGCGAGCTGCGCGACATCTTCCTCACCAAGACCTCCGACGAGTGGATGGCGTGGGCGGCGGAGAACGACGCCCTGCTCGCGCCCGTCAACACGCCGAAGACGTTGGCCGATGACCCGCACTTCCAGGCCCGCATGCCGTGGCTCCCGAAGGAGACCCACGGGGCCGACATGCTCCCGAGCCCGGTCAAGTTCGTCGGCGCCGAGCTCCCCGACCCGGGGATGGCCCCCACGACCGGGCAACACACCGACGACGTCCTCGCGGAGCTCCTGGGCTATGACGAGGAACGGATCGCTGCGCTGCGATCGTCGGGCGCAGTGAGTTGAGACCACTCCCCGGCAGCGGGGACGCGCCTCCCCGACAGGCCGACAGGGCCCACCGCTAACGTCGAAGCGTGTCCGACGACGCCACCTCCGTCGACCCCACGGGAGCTCTGGGTCGCGTCCCGCCGGCCGACGCCGGTCACACGCCTGCCGGCGCAGGGGTGATCGGGGCCGATCTTCCTCGGAGTCCATCGGTCCTCAGGATCATCGGCCGGGTCCTCGTGCTGGCCATCGCCGCCTTCGCCCTCTACGGCCTGGCACCGCAACTGCTCGACATGTGGGAGACCGTGCCACGGCTGCTGGGCCTGTCCTTCCTGTGGTTCGCGGTGATGGTCGTGTTGATGGCGGGAAGCTACGCCTGCGTGTGGTGGCTGACCCGGATCGCCCTCCCCGAGGTCTCGTGGTTCGTCGCCTCGACGTCCCAACTGGTGTCCAATGCGGTAGCGAAGACGGTCCCGGGCGGCGGGGCGATGGGCGCGGCTGCCGGCTTCCGGATGCTGTCCGTGTCGGGGGTCAACAAGGGCACCGCCGGAGCCGCGCTCACCGCGACGGCGATCATCTCGAACGGCGTGCTGTTCATGCTCCCGTTGGTGGCGCTGTTGCTGTCGATCCTCGGCGCCCCCGTCCCCATCGGGCTCGACCGGGTGGCGTGGGGCGGAGCCGCCCTGTTCGTGTTGATGTTCGTCGTCGGCTTCGTCCTCGTCCGCTTCGACCGCCCGCTCTATGCGCTCGGGCGTCTCGTCGAGCGGGCGTCGAAACCGATCCTGCGCCGCATGCACCGGGACGGCGGCCCGACCGCCGACGGGCTCGTCGCGCAGCGCAACCTCATGGTCGACGGCCTCGGGGCCCGCTGGAAGAAGGCGCTGCTGGCCGCGGTCGGGAACTGGTTGTTGGACTACTTCGCCCTGGTGTGCGCCCTGATGGCCGTCGGCGTGCGCCCCCGTTTCAGCCTGGTGCTGTTGGCCTACGGCGCCGCTGCGGTGCTGGCCATGATCCCGATCACCCCGGGAGGACTGGGGTTCGTCGAGGCCGGCCTCACCGCCATGCTCGTGCTGGCGGGGGTGCCATCCGAGCAAGCACTGCTGGCCACCCTCGCCTACCGGATCGTCTCCTACTGGCTCCCGCTCCCCGCCGGGCTGATCGCCCACTTCGCCTTCCGGCACCGCTACGGGAACGACGCGGTGCGGCTCACCACCTGAGCGCCCGCGGCGCCCCGTCGGGAGCCGGGCCGACCGGCACGCCCCAGCCGTCGAAGAGGGCCGGTTTCAGGTTGGAGCGATCTGCGCCGATGTAAGTGAGGGCCGCCGATGACGCAGGTCACATCCCGACCCGGGAAGGATCTGCGGCGACGAGTGGTTGTAGCGGTCACGACCAAGGGGAAAGAGAACCAACCCATGAACGATCAGACCACCACCATCGACGAGCGGGACGAGCACCTGCGGGCCGAGGCCTCGATGCTGCGCCACCGGGCCGAGAGCCTCCGTGAGCAGGCGGGCACCCTCGACGACGTGCTCTCCCTCACCTACCGCCGCCGTGCGAGCGAGCTCGAGCTCGAAGCGTGGTTGCTCGAGGTGCACGCCGGCGCCAAGGCCGACGAGGCTCTACCCGCCGCCTGACCCCCTACGGAGGCGGCCTCCCCCAGCCCGCCTCCGTCCGCGCCGTGGTTCCCCTCCGCGAGCGCATGCGATGCCCGCCCATCCCCCCGGGCGGGCATCGCCGCGTCCGGGCCCGGTGGCGTCCCCTAGCATCCGCGGGGCGCCGAGTCGGCGCAACGACGAGCACCGGGAGCGCACGTGGGGTACCCCAAGGACATCCGGATCATCGAGACCTTCGTGGGGATGCCGAGCCGCAACCGCCGTGAGGTCTACAGGTTCCTGGCGCCCCACCTGCGTGACGACAGCAGCAAGGACATGCGGTTCCCGGCGCAGTACATGTTCAAGGACGTGCCGAGCGACATCGAGGAGAGCGTCGACCCCGTCGCCCTGCTCGTCGACAACCTCGACCGGTACAACATCGAGACGGCGATGCTCGGCCTCACCGACAACCCGGACTGCGCACGAGCCCTCGAGGAGCACCCGGACCGCTTCGTGACATGTGTCGAGATCGACCCCAACGACACGATGCCCACGATCGCCAAGATCCGAGAGTCGGTCGAACGGTTCCCGGTGCGCGCCGTGAGCACCTTCCCGGCCGGCTACAAGGTGCCGCTGAACGACAAGAAGATGTATCCCGTCTACGCGACGTGCGTGGAGCTCGACCTGCCCATCTTCGTGTGCGTCGGCATCCCCGGGCCCCGCATCCCGTTCGCTCCGCAGCACGTCGAGCTGATCGACGAGGTCATGTACGACTTTCCCGACCTGACCTTCGTGATGCGCCACGGCGCCGAGCCGTGGACGGAGCTCGCCATGAAGTTGATGCTGAAGTGGCCGAACCTCTACTACTCCACGTCCGCGTTCGCGCCGAAGCACTACCCGAAGCCGATCCTCGACTACGCCAACAGCCGGGGCGCCGACAAGATCATGTACGCCGGCTACTTCCCGGCGGGACTGTCCTACGAGCGGATCTTCGGCGACATGGAGAACGTGCCCCTCAAGGACGAGGTGTGGCCGAAGTTCCTGCGCGAGAACGCCCTGAAGGTGCTCAAGCTCGGGTGAGCGTTCACGGCGCAGCGGCCCGGTGCCGACGGCGCCGCACCAGCAGGTATCCGCCCCCGCCCACCAGGACCACGAGACCGAGGGCGTAGGGCCACAGCGTGCGGATGATGTCCTCCTCGATCTGCTCCTGACCGATGCGGACTGGGCGGCCGTCCTCGATGCGCACCTCGTCGAGGTAGAGGCGTCGTTCCCCCGAGGGGGGACCCACCTCGTCCGGCAGCCACCCGTGGTACACCATCCACGCCGTCGTCGGCCCCGTGTCCTGACCGGTGAAGAACTCCTCACCACCGGGGCCCCGCACCCGTCCGACGGAGGTCATCCACGGTGTCGTCTCGGGCTTCGTGCACGGCCCCTGGACGCTGTCGCACACCGCATAGCCGATGGCGTAGTCGGCCGTGTCCCAGGCGTTGGCGGAGTAGAAGAGGAAGTAGCGGCCCTCGGCCTCGATCATCGACGGACCCTCGACGAGCCCACCCTCCCAGGGCTGATCGGCTCCGATCAGGGCCACGGGCGGCCCGGAGAGGCTCAGCCCGTCGGCGGCCAGAGGTGCCGACCAGATCGTCGTCGGGAGCTTGCAGCAGTTCCCGTCGTTCTTCCAGACCAGATGGGCGGAGCCGTCGGCCTCGACGAACGGGGACGGATCGATGGAACCCCCCATGTCGAGCTGGCAGATGAAGGCCGACGACGAGTCGTCGGTGAAGGGGCCCGCCGGGCTGGTCGACGTGGCCCGGGAGACGCACTGACGTCCCGATGCGGTGTCCCTGGTCGTGTAGTACATGACGTAGCTGGTGTCGGAGAGGTTCAGGATCGACGGCGCCCACACCAGGCCCTTCTCGGTCCACCCCGGCAGGTCGGGCAACGCATCGCCGAGGTACTGGGCGCTCAGGCCGTCGACCGACCGCAGCACCGGCACGTTGGCGGTGTCGGTGTTGGTGGCGTAGGCGTAGTTCGCGTCGGGGCCCCGCAGGCTGAACGGGTCGGCGAAGTCACCCTGGTAGATCGGGGCGGTGAAGAGCAGGCCGGTCACGGTGTCGAGCGGACGCGTCCGGGCATCGGCGCCCGGTCCGAGATCGACCGGGCCCTTGGTCGGAACCCGGTTCCCCGGGTTCACCTGAACGACGGTGGTGTCCGGCGAGGAGCTGGGATCGTCGGTACAACCGGCGAGGATCACCAGCACCGTGAGGAGGACCGCTCGCAGACGCATCCGCCGACCGTAGGCGACGGTCCGAGCCGCGCCGCCGATCCCCTGTCGGGCTACCTGATGAGGGCGATGGAGCTCTCGATGTTGTTGTCCGAGCCCGGCGTCCGGATCTCGGGAGGCAGCATGTTGCTGTCGAAGACGAGCGCCGTCACCGAGGAGAAGTTGTTGCAGTTCCCGCAGCCGCTCGGCAACGCCTCCCCGGGATCGTAGGCGACGAAGTTGTTGCCTCGAACGTAGTAGATGGTCTGGACGAAGGTGGCCCGGAAGCGCTGGATGCGGAACGTCCGGGTGCCGTCGAGGTCCTCTATTGATTCGGGGATCCACCCGAACCGGTTGGCGGCGCGGATCGAGATGTCGAACAGACGGGAGGTGTAGCCACCGGCGGCGTACTCGTCGAAGCAGGCCCGCACCCCGGCGAGGTTCTGGCTCGAGATCTGGTTCTTGAGGTCATAGCAGGCCTGGGGGACCTGGGTGGCCGGATCAGCCCCCAGGGTGACGTTCACCATGTAGTCCCACACACCGCACCACTCGAGTGTGATCGACGGTTGCTGAGAGAGGGACCGGACGTTGGTCCCCCCCTGGATGACACACGGGCTGGGACGGGACAGTCGGGCAGGGCCGCCGTCGGCGAAGCTCCCCCCCTCGTCCTGGCCGGTGATGAAGCCGTCCTCGATCGTCGACGAGATGTTTCCGGTCTGGAACGAGAGTGTGTTCGGGACGCCGATCACCACACCGTTGGTGCACACATCAGTGACGTTCGTCGCCACCCAGGGCGTGAGGTTGTGATCGATGCCTTGGGCGATGTTCTGCTGGATCGTTCTGTTCTGTCCGCCGTTGCACGCCTGGTTCGAATCCCAGGACGGCCGCGGTGACGAGACGTAGCCGAAGACGCCCCGGCTCGACCCCGGACACACGTCATCCACGGAGAGCCCGGACGGGGGCTCCTTGAGACACGCCACCGTTCCCGCAGTGCTCGTCGCGCTCAACGCGAAGGGCAGCACCCCGGTGTCGATGGCCGTCAGGCCGGCCTCGGCGTTCGCGCTCGCAGAGAGCGTGTCGAACCCGAGGGCACCGGCGAAGAACGTGTCGATCGTGCGGGTCGGCAGCTTCACTCGAAGCGCCTTGCCGTCGCTGGACTTACGGATGCAATCGATCCGAAACCCCGGAACCGTTCCTGATCGCACCCCCCGAGTACTTCGCCGACGCGGCACCGGTGGCATCGGTGCAACCCGGCCACGCGGCCCGCCACGCGGCGAGCGTCGACGGACGGGTCTGGGGGTCGAGGCTGTCGTAGGTGATCGCCGTGACCTGGTCGAAGATCTCCGGCTCGGTGCGCTGGGTGGTCAGGAGCATCTGGAAGGCCCCCGAGAGGGCACCGGAGTCGACCGCCGCCTGGTCCTGGCGGCGCTCGCCGTAGACCCGTCCGATGTCGACGGCGAAGGCCACGAAGGCGATGATGACCAGCATGGCCAGTGCCACCAGGATGAGGACGACCCCGCGATCACCCCTCCCCGGACGAGAATCGGTCATCTCCTCGGGCATGGTGGTCATCAGCACGTGTACGGGGTCGGGGATGCGAACGAGGTTGCAGAGCTGGTCCAGCTCACCTGCTGTTCGATCCGGCTCTCGACCGTCGAGGACAAGGTGACCGAATTCAGGACCGGAGCGAAGAGCCCGGTGATCTGAGTCACCGGCGCCGACACCCGCACGGTGGCGAACCGACCTGGCGACGTGGCGTCGACCGGGTAGCTCGTCCCGTCCACGGAGAGGGCGACGCTGGTGTTCCCGCTGCTCGGCCCGAGGTCCATCTTGTCGCAGATGGCCTGCCCGATCGTGTCGGCCTGCGACTGGCCGGTCTGCGCAGAGGGGTTGAAGTTCACGGCGACCAGCCGGGAGCCCTCCCGGGCGCCATGGCGAACGTCGAGGATCTGCGAGAAGACCGACCCGAACTCGATGATCCCGAAGAGGAAGAGGATCAGGAGCGGAACCACCAACGCGAACTCGACGATGACCGCCCCCTCGTCGCCGACGCCGCGGCGCCGACCGACCCCGGGTCGCGCCCGGCCGTCCCGAGCGGGGCACGTACGCGAAAGCATCACAGCGCTCTATCGGGAGATCGAACCGGATCCTTGAGAGGTTCCATCGAAGGCCTCGGTTCTTCGAACGAATTCACGTCGCCAACTGCTCTCAGTGGTGGTCGTAAGAACAATCGGCCGCTTTTCCGCTGCGGTTTAGGGCATGACCGCTTTCCGTGGCCACGGGTGGGAACCCACCGCTCGATGCCGCGAAGCGGCGGGGCCGGGACCCCACGATCGGAGCGGGCACCACTACGGGACGTCAGGCGTCGAGCGCCTGGCGGTGCTGCTCCATGAGGCGGTAGAGACGGTCGAGGTCGTCGACGGCGGGAAGGGCCAGCCGTTGACCGGAGTTCAGTTCGACCTCGAGGTTCCAGAAGCCGGGGATCACGTCGATGGCCAGGACCCGGTACCAGGGGATGGTCCTGCGCAGGGGCCAGTTGCGCTGCAGGCGCAGGCCGTCGTCACGCACGACCACGACCGGGCCCCACAGGATCCGCAGTCCGGCCACGCAGGCGAGAGCGACGGCGGCGCTGGCCACCCGGAACCACAACTCAGGTCCGGCGAACCAGGCCCACGACCCCGGCCAGGAGCAGGCAGATCACGAGGAGCCCCGTGCGCAGCACGCGGCCATCGGGCGCATGTGCAACCGGAAGCCGATTCCTCTCACGGATCCAGTGTGGCCCGTCGGACGACGAATGGCGACGCAGGTCGGCACGGAGCCGGTCCGGACGACGCCGACGGCACCGGGCTCAGGCCTTGAGGATGTCCCGCCACGGCAGGTCCTTGTCGGGGCTGGCGTCGCGCGGGCAGGCCGAGGGCGCGCTCGGCGATCATGTTGCGGTGCACCTCGTTGGTGCCCCCGCCGATGCGCGACGCGAACTGGCTGAGCACCGCGTTCTGCCAGAACCCGTTCTCGGGGGCGTCGGGGGCCCCGAGCATCCCGCTGGCCCCCTCGACGGCCAGGCCCAGGTTGACCTTGATCTCGGTCGACTGGGTGAGGAAGTTCTTCATCACCGACGGGTCGGGTGGCTTTCCTCGGCCGTGCATGATGAACGTCTGCATGCGCAGCCCGAGCCACTGGAGCATCTTCTCGCGGCTGTACACCTCGGCGAGGCCCTGACGCACGACGGGGTCCTCGGTTCGCCCGAAGGACCGGGCGATCGACAGCAGCGAGGCGTAGGAGGACGCACCCCCGCCGCCCGAGCCGATCATGCCGGCCTCGCTGGTCAGGACGGTTCGGGTCACCGGCCAACCACCGTTGATCTCGCCGACGACGTTCTCGACCGGGATGCGGACGTCGTTGAAGAAGACCTCGTTGAAGTGGGCCTGGCCGGTGGCCTGGCGCAGCGGTCGCACCTCCACCCCCGGCGAGTGCATGTCGACGACGAAGAAGGTGACGCCCTTGTGCTTCGGCACGTCCGGGTCGGTGCGGGCGATGAGGATCCCGAAGTCGGCGAACTGGGCCTGGGTGTTCCAGACCTTCTGACCGTTGACGACGAACTCGTCGCCGTCGCGCACGGCCCGGGTGCCGAGCGCGGCGAGGTCGGACCCGGCACCGGGCTCGCTGAAGAGCTGGCACCACATCTCGTCCCCGCGGAGCAGCGGCTGGAGGTAGCGCTGCTGTTGGGCCTCGTTGCCATGGCGCATGATCGGGGGGCCCACGAGCGACAGGGCCGCGCCGAGGAAGCCGGGGGTGACGTCGAACTCGGAGGCCACCTGCCCGAAGATGATCGCCTCGGCCGGCGAGGCGCCCCGGCCACCGAACTCCTTCGGCCAGGTGATGCCGGCCCACCCGTTGTCGTAGAGGGTGCGCTGCCACTCCCGGGTGCGCTCCATGTAGATCTTCGCTGCTTCTTCGCTCTCGTCGACGGGCCCTCGGGACCAGTCGGCGTCGGTGCCGGTCTTCGGGGAGGCGTGGGCCTCGAAGAACGATCGGATCTCGCTGCGCAGCGCAGCTTCCTCGGGGGACTCGTCGAAGTTCACCCGTGCGACTCTAGGGCGGGGCCGCACAGCCCCCCCAACCCCGTCGTCGGCGGCGCTGCGGTCGGCCGTAGGGTTGACGACGATGCCCTCGATCCCACCGCGACACGCACGCCAGCAACGGCGAGGGAGCGTGCTGGTCGCGTCGGCGGCCGTGGTCGCCCTGGCCTTCGTCGGCGTGGCCTGCACGGACGACGGGGTCGACACGGGCACGGGCACCACCACGACCCAGCCCGCCGAAGAGGACGTCGTGACGGTCGACGACCCGCTGGCCGTGGCCACCTACACCGATCCCACCACGCCGATCACGGCGGGGATCGGGGAACGCTTCGCGCTGGTGCTACCAGCCGAACCGACCGAGGGATTCCGGTGGGAGGTCGTGGAGCGCCCCGACCCCGCCGTCGTCCTCTCTCTGGGCTCGCAGTTCCTCCCACGCGACAGCCTTCCGCCGACGACAACGACGACGACCACCGTGCCGCCCCCTCCACCCGAGCCCTCCGTACCACCGGTCGATCCCTCCGTCGTCGAGCCGGCGCCTCCGGCCGAACCGGCCCCCGAGACGCCTCCGCCGACCGCCGCACCAACGACGACGGTCCCGACCCGCGCCGTCCAGGTCCTGTCGTTCGTCGGACGCGGCATCGGGCGAACGACCGTGACCCTGCGCTACCTGCGGATCGGCGCCGTGCCCGACGAGTCCACGACCACGATCACCTTCGTCATCGACGTCCCCGACCCCGCCGTCACAGCCGCCCCGGCCGCCCCGGCCGCCTAAGCGGCGTCGCGGTGGTCGTGGTCCCCGTCACCCCGCTCGTCGCGGAAGCGACGGATGTCCTCCTCGAGGAGGTAGCCGGGAGGCACGTCCTCGTCGAGGGCCAGAGGTCGCATGGCCAGGTCGATGGCCAACCAGATCGTCCGTGAGAACGGGAAGAAGACGAGTGGGACGAGCACGGCCGCGGCGAGATCGATGGCGCCGATGGTGCCCATCGGCGTCTGGGGATAGGTGCTCGCCATCCCGACGAGCAGGATCACGACGACGACCACCTGCACCAGGACCACGTTCAGGAACCACGAACCCAGCCAGTGCCCCGGGAGCCGGTTGAACCGCAGCCCGCAGCGGGGGCAGACCGGGACCATCCGGACCCACTGCCGGAAGAGCCGACCCCGGCCACAGACCGCGCACCGGCGGGTGAACCCCCGCCGCAGGATGGTGGACGTCGGCGTCGACACGTCCACAGTGTGGCGGACACCGGCGGCGGGCGCAGAGCCGGGAGCGACCGCATGGGTAGCCTCGCCGTGATGTCGACCGTCGACCCCACCATGCCCGCCCCCGACGAGCCCGCGTCGGCACCGAGCGAGGAGACCGCCTTGGCCGGACTGCTGGTGGTGCTGGCCGACCAGGACCTGGCCGGGTACTGCCCGGTCTACGACCGCATCGCCCGAGCCCTGGCCGAGGACCACGAGAGCCTGGCCGTCGGCGTGGGCGTCGTGCCCGTCACACGCGCCGCCGTCCTGCTGCTCGCCGTCACCCACGACATGGTGCTGAGCGAACCCGACACCGCGCTGGCGGCGGTGTACCGGGGCGAGTCCGGGGCCGACCCGTGGCCCGGGTTCCGGTCGTTGCTCCATGCCCGTGCCGACGACATCAGGGCGAGGATGGCGGTGCGGACCGTCCAGACCAACGAGGTCGGCCGCGCCGCGGCGCTCCTCCCGGCGCTGGCCTCCGTCACTGCGCAGCAACGACGCAACGGTGACGGCCGGGGCCTGGCCCTGCTCGAGGTGGGTCCGAGCGCCGGGCTCAACCTCTTCGTCGACAGGTTCGACGTGGACTACGTGGACCCCGACGGCACATCGGTCGTGCGCTGCGGGCCCACCACGTCACCGGTCCACCTCACCTGCGAGATCCGTGGCCCCGGTCGGCCGATCGTGCCGATCGAGGCTCTCGACGTCGTTCGCAGGGAAGGCATCGACCCCTCCCCCATCGACGTGACCGACGACGACGCCTGCCGTTGGCTCGAAGCCTGCATCTGGCCCGGGCTGCCCGACCGCGCCGAACGCCTCCGTGCTGCGATCACCGTGGCCCGCCGGGAACCGCCGGTACTGCACACCGGTGATGCCCGCACCGATCTCGCTGCCCGGTTGGACCTCATCCCCGACGGCCTGCTGCCGGTGGTCGTGGCGACCTGGGCGCTGGCCTACCTCGATCGGCGGGGCCGCCTCGACGTGTGCGCGGCGATCGACGAGCACGGTGCACGACACGACGCCGCCTTCGTCACCGCCGAGAGCCCCCACGTGACCCCATGGGTCGAAGGCCCCACTGCGCAGGACACGGCGGGCACGGGCGACGGCACGACGACGCTACTCGGGCTGCGGCAATGGAGCAGCGGACACGTCGAGACGACCGCACTGGCCCGCATGCATCCACACGCCCGCTGGCTGGAATGGAACCCGGAGGCCACAGGATGAGCGACGGGGTGCTGCGCCGCCGAGCGGCCCGTGTGGTGCTGCTGGACCAGAGCGCACAGGTGCTGCTGCTCGCCGCGCGCGACCCCGCCGACGCCCGCAAGGGGTCGTGGTGGGAGATCCCCGGGGGCGGCATCGACCACGGCGAGGACACCGCCGACGCGGCCCGACGCGAGCTGTTCGAGGAGACCGGGATCTCCGACGTCGAGATCGGCCCGTGCGTCTGGACCCAGCACGCCCGGTTCACCTTCGCCGGCTGGCGGTTCGACCAGCACGAGCACGTCCACGTCGGCTGGTGCGACGGGATCGAGCTGTCGCGGCTGCGGCCCGGCGGCCTCGAGGCCTTCGAGGCCATGGCCTTCTCCGGACCACGGTGGTGGGGGCTGGACGATCTCATGGCGAGCGAGGAGCGGGTGCTACCGGTGCGCCTGCGGGAGTTCCTGCCCGATCTCGTCGCCGGTCGACTCCCGGTCGAACCCCTCGACATCACCCATTCCGGCCCCGGCCCCTTCGACTGACGTGGGTGACGTGGCGACCGGCGTGGGGAGCCGCGGCAAGGGGGCGATCGTCCCCACCGAGCATCGGTGGCGGACCTTCCTGCGGGGCTGCACGAAGCGCTGCGGGGTCTGCGGCAGAGGACGGCTCTTTCGTCGTTGGTTCACGATGCTCGAGCGGTGCCCCCGCTGCGATCTCCGCTTCAACCGGATCGACGGGCACTGGACCGGCGACATCGGGATCAACACCATCGTGAGCTTCGGCGCCCTGCTGCTCGTGCTGCTCGGCGGCTTCGCCGTGACCTGGCCCGACCCCCCGGGCGTCGTCCTCGTGGTGGTGTGCGTCCTCACGGCGCTGCTCGTCCCGCTGGCCTTCCTGCCCTTCTCCAAGACCATCTGGCTGGCGATCGATCTGATGCTGCGACCCCTCGAACCCGGCGAGGTCAAGGAGGGTTTCGGACCCCAACCCGGAGAATCCACTCCACCTCCGCCCGGATCGCGCCGATAACAGCCTGGAGTCCGGCGAGGCCGGATACGTCTTTTCCGGAGGTCGGGCCATCGTGGCGAAGCGCACCAAGTACCTGATCGCAGCGGCCGTCACCGTCGTTGTGCTGGCCATCGCGATCGGAGCGGCTGTCACGGTCGGACTCCTCGCCGGTGCGCTGGTGCTGCTGGTGGCACTGGTGGCCACCCTTCTGGCCGTCCGATACCGGGTGTCGAAGCAGGAGAAGGCGGCGAACGCGGACTGGGTCGACGCCATCGGTGACGCGACGATCCCCGAGGAGGACCTCCAGACGTGGACGCCGTCCCCCGCGTGATCGGGCCGGATGATCGCCGACCCGTCGGTGTTCGCCACCCCATCCGAGGCGACCGACCTCGCACCCACCCGGGAGACCGCCACGGAGGGCTTCGAGGGCCTGACCGACGAGGCACTGGCCGCCGACGACGCCGAGGATGCGTGGCCCGCCGCCGGATCGACCGACACGATCGACTGGTCCGTCCCTTCCGAGTGGGGCCAGGGCCCCATCGCCGACGAGAGCAGCGACGACGAGGCCGCGTCGGCCGGAGAGGGTGTCGACGCGGCGATCATCCCCCTCACATCCGTGCCGTCCGGCGACGACCTCGATGGCGCGACCGACGACGACCCGGGTGACCCCAGCGACGTGTCCGCCGCGCCGGGCGACGCCCGACTCGACGAGGAGTCGCCACACGGCGACGAGCCCGACGGCGCAGCCGACCTCGGCCCGACCGCTCCCGGCACCGAACCCGCTCCGATCGACGAGCCGGCGGGGATCCCTGATCTCGAGCCGACGGCATCACTGACCTACGCGTCCGCCGGTGCCGCCACCAACGGCCACCGACGCGGCACGATCGACTGGACCGGTCCGGTGCACACGGTCGACGAGCACGTCCACACCGCGGGCGACATCCTCGAGGCCAGCGCCGCCACTGCGCTGCCGACGGACACCGATCGCCCGGCCCCCGCGACCGGATCGGAGCTGGCCCGTCTCCTGGCCAAGGTCGAGGCCCGCCTTCGCGACTACGACTGAGCCCGGGCTGATCGGGCTGTCGACGGTCGCATCCTCCCGAGCTGGCCCTACGGTCCGCGCCACTGCTTGACCATGGCGACAGGAGGGTGTGGGCTGACACCATGCGCACCGCACTGACCGACCTCCTCGAGATCGAGCACCCCGTGATGCTGGCCGGGATGGGCGGGGTCAGCTACCACGAGCTGGTGGCCGCGGTGAGCGAGGCGGGCGGCTTCGGTTGCATGGGGGCATCCACCATGAGCCAGGAGCGCATGGTGGCGGAGATGGATCTGGTGCGGGAACGGACGACCAAGCCCTTCGGCGTGGACCTGCTGACCGCGATGCCAGGTGACATGCCGGCTCAGGTCCAGGCCATCATCGATCACGGAGGTCGGGTCTTCGTGGCCGGCCTGGGTGTGCCGCGCGACGTCGTCGAGCTCTGCCATGACAACAACGTCCTGATCGCCTCGATGTGCGGGAAGGTCCGTCACGCCGAGGCCGCCGTCGAGGCGGGCTGCGACCTGGTGATCGCCCAGGGCACCGAGGCAGGCGGGCACACCGGCACCGTCGCCACCATGGCCCTGGTCCCCCAGGTCGTCGACGTCGTCGACGACCGAGTGCCGGTCGTGGCGGCAGGTGGTCTCTTCGACGGACGTGGGTTGGCCGCCGCCCTGACCCTCGGCGCCGCCGGGGTGTGGGTCGGCACCCGGTTCATCGCGACCCCGGAGGCGTGGGGCACCCCCGGCTACAAGGACCGCCTGCTGAGCATGGCCGAGGACGACACCGTGATCACCCGGGCCTACACCGGCAAGACGTGCAGGGTGAACCGCAACGCCTACACCCGCGCCTTCGACGACGCCGGAGGGCAGGCCCAGCCGTTCCCGGCCCAGTTCGTGCAGTCGATGAACGACGGCGCCAACCACCTCGGTCTCGGACCCGACACCGAGGTCGACCCGACCGTCGAGTTCTGGCCGGCCGGACAGGGCGTGGGGGCCATCGACGACCTCGAACCGGCGGGCGACGTCGTGCGGCGGTTCGTGGCCGAGGCGGAAGCCGTCCTCGACCGGGTGGCGTCACTGCGCTGAGCGCACTGCGGTCGTGCCCCCGATCGTCGGGGTCAGGCGGTCCACTCCTTGACCTGCTCGATGACCGCGAGCGGGTCGTCACCGACGGGGATGACGTTCAACACGGTCACCCCCGCCTCGGCGAACGCGGCGAGGCGCTCCTTCACGAACCCCTCGGGACCGCAGAGGTTCGTGAGCTCGAGGAACTCCGCCGGGACCTTGGCCGCCGCCTCGTCCTTCTTGCCGTCGAGGTAGAGGTCCTGGATCTCGGTGGCCTCGGCCTCGTAGCCGTACCGGCACATCAGGTCGTTGTAGAAGTTGCGACCCCGGGCCCCCATGCCGCCGACGTAGAGCGCCACCATCGGCCGGGTCATCTCCGCCACCGGCGTCGGCATCGTCGCCGATGGCCACCACCCCGCCCGCAGCGATCTCCAGGGGCCCGAGCTCGGCGTCCCGCTTGGCGGCGCCGGCGGCGAGGTCGGCGCCCCACACGTCGTCCGCCCGCTCGGGCACGAAGAAGATGGGCAACCAACCGTCGGCCTTCTCGGCGGTCATGGCCACGTTCTTCGGTCCGAGGGAGGCCACCCAGATGGGGATCTGGTCACGGACCGGGCGGGCGATCAGCTTGAGCGGCTTGCCGAGGCCCGTCCCCTGATCCGCCGGCAGCGGGAGCTGGTAGTACCGGCCGTCGTAGGTGACGCGCTCGCGCCGCCACACCGCCCGGCAGATGTCGATCATCTCGCGGGTCCGACCGAGCGGCGCGTCGTACTTCACCCCGTGGAAGCCCTCGATCACCTGGGGCCCGGAGGCGCCGAGGCCGAGGATGAAGCGACCGTCCGACAGGGCGTCGACACCCGCGGCGGTCATCGCCATGAGGGTCGGGGTACGGGTGTAGATCGGCAGGATGCCGGCGCCGATGGTGATGGTCTCGGTGCTGGCGGCGAGGTAGCCCATGAAGCTCGGGCCGTCGAACCCGTAGGCCTCGGCCACCCAGGCGATGTCGAGCCCCGCCTTCTCGTAGGCCGAAACCCGCTCGGCCGAGGCCTTGAAGCCTCCCGAGTAGTCGATCTGCATCCCCAACTTCATGGTGTTCCCCCTGTTGTGCGCCGGCCGGACGTGGGGCCGGTGGTGCGCGGCGATCAGTGCGCTCGATCAGTGTGCGGCGGGGCCCTCGGCGAGGTTGGCCAGCGCCGCTTCACGACGGGCGGCGCGCTCGATCTCCCACTGCGCCTGCTGGGCCTCACGGGCCGCCCGGTCGGCGTCGGCCTTCCAGGCCTTCAGATCAGCGAGCTGGGACGCGTCGAGGCTCGAGACCTCGAGCCCGTTCTCGAAGAGCACGTGGTAACGGATCCAGGTCACCCCGGCCACGTAATAGACCTTGCCGGGGGTGCCGACCGGAACCCCCGGGAGATCGACGGCGGCCACGACCTTCTGGTGACGACGGAAGACCTGATCGGTGCTGATCGACGGGACCATCTCGTTGCGCGCTCCGGGGGACGGGCCCCGCCCCCGGCGGGACGGGACGACGAGGGGACGTTACCGGCCGGGGCGGGTCGTGACGAAGACGGGGCCGAGACCACGCGTCGGGTGGGCACGATGAAGAGACCTCGGTACTGTCTGGGCCCCGCACGACGATCGCCCTGACGGGCGCGCAGGAGGATGCACCCATGGCCGACATCGGCTTCGACGGCAAGGTCGCGATCATCACCGGCGCCGGAGGCGGACTCGGGCGCGAGCACGCCCTCGAGCTGGCTCGCAGAGGCGCCCGTCTCGTGATCAACGACCTCGGCGGATCGGTGTCCGGCGAAGGTGGCGACGTCGGCCCGGCCCAGCGGGTCGTGCAGGAGATCGTGAGCCTCGGCGGCGAAGCCGTCGCCGACACGAACTCCGTGGCCACCGCCGACGGTGGTCGGGCCGTCGTGCAGACCGCCGTCGACGAGTTCGGCACCGTCGACATCGTGGTCAACAACGCCGGCATCCTCCGCGACAAGTCGTTCCACAACCTCACGCCCGAGCTCCTCGAGCCGGTCATCCAGGTCCACCTCATGGGCGCCTTCCACGTGACCCAACCGGCATGGCTCATCATGCGGGAGAAGGGCTACGGGCGGATCGTGTCGACATCGTCCAACTCGGGGATCCTCGGCAACTTCGGTCAGGCCAACTACGGCGCGGCGAAGATGGGGCTCGTCGGCTTCACCCGCGTGCTCGCCATCGAGGGGCGCAAGTTCAACATCAAGGCCAACGCGATCGCCCCCGTGGCCAAGACACGCATGACCGAGGAGATGTTCGGTGCGGCGGGCGAGGCCCTCGACCCGAAGCTGGTGAGCCCTCTCGTGGCCTACCTGGCCTCCGAGGCCTGCGACGTGAGCGGCGAGGTCTACTCGGCCGCCGGCGGCATCATCAGCCGCTTCTTCATCGGTCTCACGCCCGGCTACTACAACCCCGAGCTCACCGCCGAGGACATCGCCGAGCACTGGTCGGAGATCCGCGACGAGAGCGGCTACATCGTCCCCGACGACTCCAGCGGCGAGATCTCCAAGATCGTGTCGACGGTGCTCGGCACGACCTGACCTCTCCCCCGACGCAGGCTCACTCCGTCGAGATGGCCTGCAGGACGTCGAGGCGCGCCGCCTGACGCGCCGGGGGGACGGCGGCGACCACACCGGCCGCCGCGGCCAGGACGACGACCACGACGAGCTGGACGACCGGGATCGTGAAGTCGGTGAAGCCCTCACTGCGCAGCGACGCGACGAGCGCCCAGCCGAAGAACGCCCCGATCACCAGACCCAGCACGGTGCCCATGACGGCGATGATCACCGACTCCCAACGCACCGACGAGCGGAGCTGACGTCGGGTCATGCCGACGGCGCGGAGCAGGCCGAGCTCGCGGGTCCGCTCGAAGATCGACAGCGCGAGCGTGTTGGCGATGCCGATGAGGGCGATGACGACCGCCAGGAGGAGCAGCAGGTAGACCAGGTTCAGCAACTGGTCGATCTGCCCGACGATCGAGTCGGCGAACTCGGTCTTGTCCTGTAGGTCGGCGTTCGGGTAGGCGTCGGTGACGACGGCCACCGCAGCCCGGCCCTCGTCGAGCGCCACCCCCGGGGAGAGCTTGATGTAGACGAACGAGTCGAGCTGGACGTCGTTGTTGGGCTCGAAGGTCGCCAGGCCGGTGGCATAGGGCCCGAGGATGTCCGCCTGGTCGTAGAGCGCGACGACGCGCAGCTCCTGGGGTCCGGTGGCGGGGTACGTGACGACCAGGGTGTCCCCGATGCCGACCCCCTTGTCGTCGGCGGTCGACCCGGCCACGGCGATCGTGCCCACCTCGTCGAGGTCCGTGAGGTCGCCCTCGGTGACCTCGAGGTCGCCGATCTGGACGAAGCTGGCCGCGTCGATCGCGTACAGGAGGGTCCCGGACCCGTCGACGGCGGCCGGCCCGAGCCTCACGGACGCGGCCACCGACGTCTCGGGCAGCGCGGCGATCTCGGTCGCCACCTCGGGCGGGAGCCCACCCCCGATGCCGGCGTTGCTCTGGACGACGAGATCCCCCAGGAAGCCCTTGTCGACCGTCCCCCGGATCGAGGTGGAGGCCGAGGCCGCGACGATGGTGATGAACCCGACGAGCCCCACGCCGATCATCAGCGCCGCCGCGGTGGCGGAGGTGCGCTTGGGGTTGCGCATGGCGTTCTCGCGGGCCAGGCGCCCGGAAATGCCCCGGATCCGCGGCAACGGCCAGGCGAGCGCCCCGGCCAGCGGCCGGGCGACGACCGGGCCGAGCACGGCCACGCCGAGGAAGGTGAGCGCGGCACCCAGCCCCACGAGGGCGACGGCGTTGTCGACGTCGGCCCAGAGGCCGACGGCCACGAGCGCCACTCCACCGGCGAGGACGAGCGCCCCGACCACGGCGCGGGCCAGCGAACGGCCCGACTCGTCGATCGCCACGTCCCGCAGCGCGGCGATGGGCGGGATCCGCGAGGCCTTGCGGGCGGGGAAGAATGCCGATGCCAGGGTGACCACCAAGCCGATGACCAGCGGGACGACGACCGCGGTGGGCTCGACGGTGAGCCCCGACGTCGGGATGTCGATCCCGGCGAGGGCGAAGACGTTGCGGAGCAGCACCGCCACCCCGAGCCCGGCCAGCACGCCGAACGCCGACGCGAGGAGTCCGGTGACCAGGGCCTCGACCATGACCGACGAGAGCACCTGGCGGCGGCCGGCGCCGATCGCCCGCAGCAGGGCCATCTCCCGCGTGCGCTGGGCCACGATGATGGAGAAGGTGTTGTAGATGATGAACGAGCCCACGAACAGGGCGACGAGGGCGAATGCCAGCAGGAAGGTGTTGAAGAAGCCGAGGGCCTCGCGGGTCTGGGTCTGTTGCTCCGACGTGAGCTCGGTTCCGGTGATGGCCTGTACGGACTCCGGCAGGGCGGCATCGAGACGGCTCACCAGCTCCTCTTCGCCGACTCCGTCGTCGGCCACCACCGAGACGGCCGACAGCCGTCCGTCGAGGCCGAGGACGCGCTGGGCGGTGGCCAGGTCGAACACGGCGAGGGTGGCGCCGAGCGGGCTGTCGACCTGACCGAAACGGGTGATGCCGACCACGGTGAACAGCTCCGAACCCGACGCCGAGAGCACCGTGACCTGGTCGCCGAGGACGAACCCCTCCCCGTCGGCCGTGGCCTTGTCCACCACCACCTCGCCCGAGGCGGCGGGCGGTCGGCCGTCGGCGAGGTTCAGGGGGCTCACGTCGGGATCCTCGATCCAGTTGAACCCGAGCGTGGGTGCCCCCTGGTTCGGGTTGCCGATCGCCTTGCCGTCCTTGCCCACGAACTGGGCGTAGCCGGTGACGTCCGGCGACGCCGTGCGCACACCGGCGACGGCGGCGATCTCGCCCAGGATCGCGTCGTCGAGCGTGCCTCGCTGATCACCGAAGTCGGTCTGCACGACCTCTGCGGACCGCACCTGGACGTCGGTGCCCGCATTGAGGTCGGCGTAGAGGCCGTCGAACGTCGCACCGATGGTGGAGGTGAGCACCAGCGTTCCGGCCATGAAGGCGACGCCGAGCATCACCGCCAACGCCGTGGTGGCCAGCCGAAGCTTGTGGGCGAGGAGGCCTCGCAGGGTGACGCGCAGCAATGGGTTTCTCCCGCGTCGGAAGGTCGACGGGTGGCGCCGACCGGGTGGCGAGGTCCAGTGTCGCGCTCGCCGGCTCCCCGCGCGACCGTCGGGGTGCGGTGCCCCGCCGCCTAAGGTTCCGTGCCCGATACCTGCATCACCGACCCGGGATCCTGCCTCGAGCATGGACAGCAACACCATCATCGTCGGGTTGGGGATGATCGTCGTCCTCGGCGTGGGCATGCAGTGGCTGGCCCGGCGGCTCCAACTGCCCGCCATCCTCCTGCTCATCGCGGCGGGACTCGTCGTCGGGCCCTGGCTGGACCTGGTCGACCCGGACGAGATCTTCGGCGACGCGTTCTTCCCGGTCGTGTCGCTGGCCGTCGGTCTGTTGCTGTTCGAGGGTGGTCTCGGCCTCGACATCGCAGAGCTGCGCACCAGCGGCGCCCAGCCGGTCGTGCGCCTCATCACCGTCGGCGTGCTCATCACCGGCGCCGCCCTGGCTCTCGTCTCGATGCCGCTGTTCGGGCTTCCACTCGGTCAGGCGGCCCTACTCGGTGCACTCCTGGTGGTCAGCGGCCCGACCGTGGTCGGACCGCTGCTGAAGCTGGCGAGGCCCCGCGCCCCGTCGTCGACGATCCTGCGTTGGGAAGGGATCATGATCGACCCGATCGGAGCCACGCTGGCCCTGGTCGTGCTCGAGGTGGTCCTCGAGGATGCGGGGCCCGGTGAGCGCCTGGTCGGCACCGCGGGGGTGGGGATCGCCTTCGGGATCATCGGCGCCGTGCTCCTCGTGACAGCACTGCGGAAGTTCCTCGTCCCCGATGACCTCGAGCTCGCCGTGACCTTCATGATCGTCGTCGGCGCCTATGCCGCCGCCGAAGCCATCCAGTCCGAGTCCGGGCTCTTCGCCACGACCGCGCTCGGCGTGGTGCTCGCCAACCAGCGCTTCGTGCAGGTGAGGCGCATCACGGCGTTCAACGAGGACGTCGGGATCATCCTTTTGGGGGCGCTGTTCATCCTTCTCTCGGCGCGCACCGACGTGGACCAGCTGTCGGCCGTGATCGTGCCCTCGGTCGTGCTCGTGGCCATCGCCGTCCTCGTGGTCCGCCCGTTCGTGACCTGGGTGTGCACCGCCGGGTGCGGGATGAAGTGGGCCGACCGGGCCTTCATCGGATGGATGAGTCCGAGGGGCATCGTCGCGGCGGCCACCTCCGCCCTTTTCAGCGTGAAGCTGGCGGAGTCGGGCCAGGACGGTGACGAGATCGCAGCCATCGTCTTCCTCGTGATCGTCGGGACCTGTCTCGTCTACGGGTTGAGTGCGCGCCCGATGGCCCGCCGCCTCGGCGTCCAGCTCCCCGAACCGACCGGCGTCCTCCTGGTCGGCGGTGAGCCCTGGCTCCTCGCCCTCGCCGACCGCCTCACCGACCGGGGCATCGAGGTGACCGTCGCGGCCAGCGGGCGATACGACCTCGTCCAGCGCAGCCATCCGTGGCGCCTGTTCACCGCGCCGATCCTGTCGCCGCGCCTGGACGTCGCCTTCGAGGGCACCCGATCGGCGGTCATCGCCTCACCCGACGACGAGCACAACGCCATCGCCCTCAACCGGTGCCTGGACGATCTGTCACGCAAGGAGGTGTTCGTCCTTCCCGCACAACGACGATCGGAGGTGGCTGCGTCGACGTCGCGCCTCGGGCGCCTCCGGGACCGGGTCATCGGTGGCGGCGGCCGGGCCCGACGACCCGACGACGCCGACGAAGAGCTCGTCGAAGTGGCTCCGGCGACCACGTGGACGCGGCGGCCCTTCGCCCGCGGGACCAGCCAGCCCGACCTCCAGAAGGCGTTCGAGCAGGGTCGCAGGCTGCGCAACGTCGTCGTCGGGGAGGGCGATTCGACCACGGTCGACGCCGTGCCCACAGCTGCTCATCGAGGCGACGATCACCCGATACTCCTGTGCATCATCACCCGCCATGGAGAGCTCGACCTGGCGCCGCGTCGTTCGTCGCTCGCGCCCGGCGACACGGCGGTCATCCTGGGCTGACGCCGCCCGGCGCCCGCTGGGTCAGTGGCCATCGGCACCGGCGTCGTCGGCGGCGATGGCCTGGCCCATGACCGGAGACCCGTGGTGGGCCATCATGCGCCACCGGCCGTCGGAGTCACGGGCGTAGAGGTTCACGACCGCCACCGTGGCGCCGCCGTCTCCGCCCAAGAGGTTCTCGTCGCACGTCACCCAGGCCACGTCGTCGCCGACGACGACATGGACGTCGGTCACGATGAACTGCAGACGCTGGGGTCCACCGAAGAGGGCCGCCCAGCTCGCCGCCACCGCTCCCCAGCCCCGGAGCGTGATCCAGCCCGGATGCACACAGCTGACCTGGTCGTCGTGCGCCCACAGATCGGACATGGCATCGAGGTCGCGGGCTTCGAAGGCGGCGTAGAAGGCGGCGTTGGCCGCGAGCACCTCGGCCCCGAGGTCGGGGTCGACCGGCTGGGAGGGGTCGAGAGGGCCGGGCACGACGTGCACCGTACCGGCGGGCCGGGCCAGGATGACCCGCCATGCGCATCCCCTCCTCGTCGGGCATCGAGCTGACCGTCCACGACCTCGGTGGCGACGGCCCCGACGTGGTGATGGTCCACGCCAACGGGTTCCACGGGCTCGTCTGGACCGTCGTGGCCGAGCACCTCCGAGGCTTCCGCTGTTGGAGCGTCGACCTGCGGGCGCACGGGGACTCGGTGCTCCCGCCGGGGGTCGAACTGGACTGGAGCGGGTTCGGCGACGACGTGTTCGCCGCCGTCGACGGCCTCGACCTCGAGCGGCCCTTCGGTGTCGGTCACTCGCTGGGAGGAGCGGCGCTCGTGATGGCCGAGCAGCGCCGCCCCGGCACGTTCCGTGGGCTGTGGTGCTACGAGCCGGTCATCATGCCGCCCGAGCTGATCACCGAGGGGCCGGTCCCCGACAACCCGCTGTCGGCCGGCGCACGGCGCCGCCGTGCCCGCTTCGCCTCGGCCGACGCGGCCGTCGCCAACTTCGCCGCCAAGCCCCCGTTCGACGCGCTCGACCCGGCGGCGCTACGGGCCTACGTCGACCACGGCTTCGCCGTCGAGCCAGACGGTTCGGTGCGCCTCAAGTGCGAGCCCGAGCACGAGGCCGCCATCTTCGCCTTCGGCTCGGCCAGCCGGACCTTCCACGAGCTCGACACCGTCACCTGCCCCGTGACGGTTGCGGTGGGCGGTGCGTCGTCGTTCGGTCCGGCGTCGTTCGCCGCGCCGATCGCTGACGCCCTCCCCCAGGGCCACCTCCAGTCGTTCCCCGAGATGGGCCACTTCGGTCCGCTGCAGGACCCCGCGGCGATCGCCCTCGGGATCCGCCAGGCTCTCGCCGGGCTCTGATCCGGCAAGGGCCTGGCGGGGCGGGTGCTCGCCACCTTCCCGTTCCGCTGTCCCCCGGGATGCCTACCCTGAGGGCATGCCCCTCGAACTGCCGTCGTCGCTGTCGCCGTCGAAGGTGTCGTCGTTCAGCGAGTGTGCGCTGGCCTTCCGCTTCTCGGCCATCGACCGGCTCCCCGATCCACCCACGGTGGCCACCGTCAAGGGAACGCTGGTGCACTCCGCGCTCGAGTTGCTCATGTTGCGCGCGCCCGAGGACCGCACCCCGGCCACGGCTGTCGACTGCCTCGACGAGGCCGGTACGGCGATCGTCGACGATCCCGAGTTCCGGTCCCTCGACCTCGACACGACCGGGCGGGCCGCGATGACCGACGACGCCCGACGTCTCGTCGAGCGGTACTTCACCCTCGAGGACCCCACGTCGATCACCCCCATCGGACTGGAGCTCAAGCTCGACGTCCAACTCGACGGCTTGCGTCTCCGCGGCATCATCGATCGACTCGAAGTCGACGACGACGGGGAGCTCGTCGTCACCGACTACAAGACCGGACGGGCGCCCGGCCAGAACTTCGAGCAGTCGCGTCTCACCGGCGTGCACTTCTACGCCTTTCTCTGCGAGCGGGTCCTCGGCCGCCGACCGGCACACGTCCAGCTCCTGTACCTGGCCGATCCGGTCGCCATCGTCACCGTGCCCACCGAGCAGTCCGTCCGCGCCCTCGAGCGCAAGGTCCGAGCCATCTGGAGCGCCGATCGAACGGGCCTGCGAACGCGACGATTTCCGTCCCCGCACGTCCCGACTGTGCGACTACTGCGCCTACCAGGCCTACTGCCCGGCCTTCGGCGGGGATCCCGAGGAGGGCCGCAGGGTCGCCCTGGAACTCCGCGATGCCGCGGCCAAGGACGTCACCGAAGCCACGGGCGGGGTGGGCACCGCCGTCCCCGTAGCATCGCCCGGGTGATCACGCCCGACCTCCAACCCGATCAGCCACGTGACGACACCACGATCGAGGGCGAGGCCGACCCGTTGCCGCCGCAGAACCTGCTCGATGCCGGCATCGAGCAACTGGCGGCCTCTCACCCCGCTCTGCCGCTCCCGCACCACCGGGTCGACCCGCCGAGCCGTCGATCGGCCGTGCACCGGTTCGACGATGCGGTCGACCGGGCCTTCGACCGCCTGCGCGGAACCGAGCCCGCCGACCGGATCCTCTACTCGCTCACCGAGCTCGGCGACTTCGGCCTCGTCTGGATGCTCATCGGCTTCACGAAAGGCCTGCGCTCCGACGCCGGCGCCGACGCCGCGTTCCGCCTCGCTCTTGCCCTCGGCACCGAATCGGTGGTCCTCAACGGACTCATCAAGAGCCAGTTCAAACGCGAACGTCCCGTGGCCCAGGAGCCCAGGCCGTACCACATCCGCATCCCCCTCACGACGTCGTTCCCGAGCGGCCACGCCAGCACGGCGATGGTGGCCGCGCTGCTGCTCACCCAGGACTCGCACTCGAAGGTCAAGCCGCTCTACTTCGGCCTCGCCGGCCTGATCGCCGCCAGTCGAGTCCACGTGCGCATCCACCACACGTCGGACGTCGTGGGCGGGATCGTCGTCGGCACGGGCCTGGGTCTGCTGGCCCGCCGGGTGTGGCCCTTGCGCCGCGCCCGCTGAGCCCGAGGACCGCCGTCCCCCGCAGCGGCGACGGAATACCGGAGGCGGGGTGCCGGTTCCAGACGCGTGCCCCTCGCCTTCGCCCTGACCTGGGACTACCGCTGTCCCTTCGCCCGCATCGCCCACCACCACGTGGTCGAGGGGCTGCGGGACGGGGCCGACTGGGACGTCACCTTCGTGCCCTTCAGCCTCGGGCAGGTACACGTCGAGCCCGGCGAGGCGCCCATCTGGGACCGACCGCGGGACGACACAGGGATACTGGCCCTCCAGGCCACGGTCGTGGTCCGGGACGAACCCCCGGTGAGTTCCTGCGTTTCCACCACAACACCTTCGACGCCCGCCACACCGCAGGTGCCCAGCTACGCGATCCCCAGGTACTCGGCGACCTGCTCCGCAGCAGCGGCCTCGAGCCCGAACCGGTCTTCGAAGAGATCGCCTCGGGCCGCCCGTTGGCCACCGTGCGCCGCGAGCACGAAGCCGCGGCGACCGATCTCGATGTCTGGGGGGTCCCGACGTTCATGGCCGGAGGCCGAGCGGCGTTCGTCCGACTCATGGAGCTCCCCGCCGACGCCGTCGACGCTCGCCGCACCATCGAACAGTGCGTTTCCATGCTGACCGGGTGGTCATCGCTCAACGAGTTCAAGCACACCAGCCTCGACAGGTAGCGTCAGCGGCCGGGGCAACACTTCGGTCGACGAGGGACGAGCTGATGACCACGGGATGGATGAGCGATGTCGAGGCGCTCATGTGGAACGTCGGCCGCGATCCGTTTCTCGACCCCACCTTCGGCAGCCTGACGCTGCTCGAAACCCGGCCCGACGTGGATCACCTCCGGCAGCGTCTCCTCCGTCTGGTCGACCGGAGTCCCCGGTTCGGACGAGCGCGTGGCCAGCCCGGCCGGCCGACTGACACCTCCGGCGTGGTGCGACGACCCCGACTTCGACATCGATCGGCACCTCCGGGTGATCACCCTGGCCGCCCCCGGGACCCGTCGTCAGCTCTTCGACCTGGCCGTCCGGCTGGTCCAAGAGCCCTTCGAACCCGATCGGCCGCTGTGGGAGTTCGTGGTCATCGACGGAGTCGACGACGGAGGCTGCGGGTTCGTCCAACGGATCCACCACACCATCACCGACGGTGAGGGTGGCCTCCGGGCCGCCGCGGCGATCCTCGACCTCGAGCCGGGTCTCCCCGTGCTCGCCGACCGCGACCCCCGCGACACCGTGAGCACGGCCGCCCCGGGGTCGATCGATCTGGCCGCGAGAACGGCAGGGGTGGCGCTCCAGCGCGCCGGCCGGGCCACCCGGGCCATCGTCGGAGGGGCCACCACGCTGCTCGCGCACCCCACCGAGTTGCCGGATGCGGTCAGCTCGGGAGTCGAGACGGCGCGGGCGGTGCTCGACCAGTTCACCCTGAACGACAGGGCGCTGTCGCCGCTGTGGACCACCCGCACGCTGCGACGACGTCTGGACGCCGCCGACGTCCCACTCGCGCCGATGCAGGCCACGGCGCGGGCGCTCGGCGGGAGCGTCAACGACGTCTTCGTGACCGCCCTCACGGGGGCGGTGGGCGCGCTGCACCGCGAGGCCGACCTGCCCGCCGGACACCTCAGGATGGCGATGCCCGTGAGCACACGAACGAGGGGATCCTCCGGTGGCAACGCCTTCGTGCCGGCTCGTGTGGTCGTCCCGGTCGACGAGACCGATCCGCTCGTGCGGTTCGCGGCGATCCACGACCTCCTCGGGCCGGCACGACGACGATCCGGCTTTCGGGGTGATCGAACCTCTGGCCACCGTGGGCAACCTGCTGCCCACCGCCCTCGTCACACGGATCCTGCGGGATCAGGCCAGGGCGGTGGACTTCGCCGCCTCCAACCTCCGCGGCGCCCCCGTGCCGCTCTGGCTGGCCGGGGCACGGGTGCTGGCCGACTACCCGATCGGGCCGCTCACCGCCGCGGCGCTCAACGTGAGCCTCCTGTCCTACGACGGGGTGTGCCACATGGGGGTGCACTCCGACGCCGGTGCCGTGCACGACCCGGAGCGCCTCGTCACCCTCATCGAGCGATCCTTCGCCGAGTTGTTCAGCGCCGCCGGGCAGGTCGACCTCGACGGCCGGTGAACGAACGAGGCACGGCCCCGGGCCGTGCCTCATCGACGCGCCGCCTCGAACAGCGGGCAAACGGCCCGCCGCGACGTCAGTTCTGGGCCAACGCGGAGTCCTCGCTGGTGAGCAGCGTGCGGACGTCGAGCAGGAGGTCGGAGACCTCGTCGGTGCTCACGAGCTCTCGGTTGAGCATCTCCCCGAGGGCGCGATCGATGATCGACAACGCCTCGTTGATGCTCTCGTGCTCGTGGGTCTCCGTCATGGTTGCTCCTGTCGTGACCGTCGACGTGCCTTCATCGTAGGCGGAGACCTGTGACAGTCGGGTTTCGGGAAGATCATTTTCCCTGGCGCCGGTGACACCGCGGCGCCTCGGGAGGCCCGTAGGCTCGACGCCTCGTGAGTTACGTGGTGCAAGGCCGACTCGGCCGCGGCGGAATGGGCGTCGTCGATCTGGCGGTCGACGACCGGGGCCGCACCGTGGCCTGCAAGCGCCTGCTCCTGCACGGCAGCGCCCACGAGATGCACCGCGCCGCGGGCCCGCATCCGTCCGCGAAGCCGCGGCGCTGGCCCGACTCGATCATCCGAACGTGGTGCCACTGCTCGACATCGTCGACGACGGCGACGATGTCGTACTCGTGCTGCCCTACCTCGGCGGAGGGACGCTCGCCGACCAGGTCCACCACCACGGTCCGCTGTCGCCCGGCCAGATCCACGTGCTGGCCGACGCGCTGTTCGGCGCGCTGGCCGCCGCACATCGCGAGGGCATCGTCCATCGCGACATCAAGCCCGCCAACGTCCTGTTCGATGAACAGGGCACTCCCTTCCTCGCTGATTTCGGCGTCGCCACGATCCGCGACGCGACCGGCGGGCTGACCGTCACCGGTGCGGTGATCGGCACACCCGAGTACATGGCACCGGAGCAGGCGCGACGGCGAGATCAGCGGTCCCCCGGCCGACGTGTTCTCGCTGGCCGCCACCCTGCTCTTCGGGGCCACCGGGCAGCCTCCCTACGGACGGGGAGACCCGGCGGTGATGCTTTCGCGTGCCGCCCGCGGTCGACTCGCTCCCCTCCCCTCCGGTCTCGACCGCTCCGTCCGACGGCGCCTCGCCCCCGCCTTGGCCCGGTCGCCGCAGCGTCGTCCGAGCGCCGCCGTCGCCGCGGTCGACTGGACACCCGGACGAGGCCGCCGGGCCGCGCCCGCAGGATCGGCTGGAGGGCACGGGCCACACGGCCCCGAGGGGACCCGCATCGACGGTGCGAGCGTCCCCCGCAGGCGGCGGGGCCGCATGATCGGCCTGGTCAGCGCCACGCTCGGCGCGCTGGCGGTGGTCCTGGGCGCCGTGGTGATCGCCGACCGGGTGGGCGACGCCGGCGGCATCACGTCGACCGCCCTCGCCCCCTTCACGGACCCTCCCCCTGCCAGGACCTCCCGTACCAGCCTTGCGGTGAGCCCGTGGCCGTCGGTACCGACGGCGTGCAGTGCCTTCCGGGACGCGCCGACTACGACGACGACCCGACCACGGGATGCGAGGCGGTCTCGGACACGATCGACGGCACCGAGTTCGTCGACCGCATCGAAGCCAACCTGGTCCCCGTCGATGCCGTCGACATCTACCCGTTCAGGGTCGACCACTCCTTGAACCTCTTCTGCGACAACGTGTTGAAGGTGAACATCACCGCCCCCACCGGCGCCACCATGCGCCTCGACGTGCTCAGCGAGGGCGCGGTCCTGGGTACCGCCGTCAGCACCGACGCCGTGCCGGCCACGGTGTCGCTCGACCAACCCGATTGCTTCGGCAACACCAACCGCGACCTGGAGGCGCGGGTGAGCTGGGTCGGGGAGAGCCGAACGGCGGACGCCTACCTGCTGACGCGTTCGGGTCGCTGGTGAGGTGGCTGGTGCGTCGCCCACCGCGACGGCGCACCCGACCGGCGGCGGCCACGTGGGCGGACCTGAATCGGTAGCGTCCGCCCCATGTCGCCTCCACCGAACCTCGGGGTCACGTTCGCCGGATTCATGAACCTGGGCCTCGACCGTGCCGTCGAGGCCTCGCGATGGGCCGGCCGATTCGGGTACTCGTCGTTCTGGACCGCCGAGACCACCGGTCCGGAGGCCTTCGTCACGTTGGCCGCCGCCGGGGCGGCCAACCCCGGGCTCGACCTCGGCACGGGCGTCATCGCCCTGCAGCTGCGCACCCCGGGGGTGGTGGCGATGGCCGGTGCGTCCTTGCAGGCCCTGCACCCCGACCGCGACATCCTCCTGGGCATCGGGGTGTCGTCCCCCGTCGTCGCCGCCCAGTGGCACGGCGCCGAGTACGGCGACCGGCCGTTGGCCCAGGTGCGCGAGTACGTGACGTTGCTGCGGGAGTGCCTCTCGGGCGAGCCCGTCACGTTCGAGGGCGACTTCTACGCCGTGAAGAAGTTCCGACTGGGCGTCCGGCTCGGGGAGCGTCGACCCAGGATCGTGGTCGCCGCACTGAACCCGGCGATGTTGCGCCTGGCTGGTGAGCTGGCCGACGGCGTGCTGTTGAACTATCTGCCCGCCTCGCACGTGCCCTGGTCGGTGGAGCAGGTTCGTGCCGGCGGCGACGCCACCGTGTACGCCTACGTCCACGTGGGCGTCTGCGATCGCGCCGACGGGGTGGACCTCGCCCGGCGCGACCTGTTCTCGTACATCGTCGTGGACAGCTACGCCCGGAACTTCGAGCGCGCCGGCTTCGCCGACGAGGTGGCGGAGGTCCGCGAGCACCACGCCGCCCGCGACCGGGAGAGGGCGCTGGCGGCGGTGTCGGACCGGATGGTCGACGCCATCGACGTCATGGGCGACGCCGCGCACGTGAGTGCCACCGTCCAGGCCTACGTCGACGCCGGCGTGGAGGTCCCCGTGGTCATGCCCCTTCCATGGGGGCCCGACCGGATGGCCACGGTGCGCTCGACCATGGCCGCGGCCGCAGACGTCGACGATGCGAGGGACGAGGCTGTCCCAACACCGTCCTAGGCTCAGCCGACATGGATCTGGCCGACCGTCTCGTCGTGGTCACGGGAGGCGCATCGGGCATCGGGCGAGCGTTGGCCACGGCCTGCGCGGACAACGGCGCCCGCCGCGTGGTCGTGGTCGATCGCGACAGCGCCGGAGCCACCGCGGTGGCCACGCAGATCGGCGAGACCGCCACCGCCATCACCGCGGACCTGTCCCTCGAGGCGGAGGTCATGAGGGTCGTCGACGCCGTCGAGGCCGATCACGGGCCGATCGACCTGTTCTGCTCGAACGCCGGGGTGTTGAGTATCGGCGGCATCGAACTCCCCGACGACGAGTGGCGGCGGGTGATGGACATCAACGTGATGGCCCACCTGTGGGCCGCGCGGGCGCTGGTGCCACGCATGCTGGCACGCGGCGGCGGCTACCTGCTCTCCACGGCATCTGCAGCAGGGCTGTTGAGCCAGATCGGATCGGCGCCGTACTCGGTGTCGAAGCACGCGGCCGTCGCGCTGGCCGAGTGGCTCACCATCACCTACGGACACGCCGGGCTGACCGTGTCGGTGCTGTGCCCGCAAGCCGTCGACACGGCCATGCTCGGCGGTCGCGACGACGGCGGGGTCGCGGGCCTCGACGGGGTGCTGTCGCCGGAGGAGGTGGCGTGGGTCGCCGTCGAGGGCATCCACGACGAACGGTTCCTGATCCTGCCGCACCCTGATGTGGTCGATTACGAGCAGCGCCGCGCCGGCGACCGAGAGCGATGGCTGGAAGGGATGCGCCGCCTCAACGACCGCTTCCAGGGTCTGCCGGCGGGGCCGGAGCGGTGACCCCGCCGCGCTCCGCGTCCCAAGCGGTCGGCGACCGACGCCGACTCCGACGGCTCCACCGATCCGGGTCTCACCGCCCTCGGGCTGCGTTGCGGCGCCACGGTCCGCTTCCGGCGTCGCGACAACGAACGCTGGAAGGAGGGCAACGTGGCCCGGCGCGAAGCCGACGGCAGCCTCGGTGTGCGCGACGGCAAGGGGGCGCTGCGGGCTCTCCCGCTCGAGCTCGTCGAAGTACGCACCCGCGGGCCCCGCGGCGGCACCGTCTGGGAACCCCTCCCCGACCGCGCCGCCCGCACGGAGCAGCTCGACCTCTTCTGAGCTGCGGAAGCGGCACTGGCCGCGACCCGTCGACCAACGGAGGGTCGGTCGAGGACGTCGAGGCCCTGATCCCCACCACCCGAGCCATTCGCGGACCTCGGCCCGACGACGTCACCTGGGTGCGAGGTCGGCCAGGGCCCTGCGCACGTCGACGTCGGGGGCCAGGGGGAGCACCGCCAGCACCGGTGTGGTGACGCCGTTGTCGACGTAACGGCGGATGTGGGCCCGGCACTGCTCCGGTGAGCCGTGCACGACAGCGCGTCGACCACCTCGTCGGGGATGGCTGCCAGCGCCGCCGGGCGATCGCCGGCCTCCCACGCCGCCCACATGTCGGCCAGCACGTCGCCCCGCCCGAGCCACTCGTGGAACGCCTTGTAGACCCCCACGTTGAGGTAGGCGGCGATGGCGAAGCGGGCGGCGTTCCGCACCGCCTCGGCGTCCTCGGAGGGGGCGACGAAGATCCGGGCCACGACCTCCTTGTCGGCGCCATGGGCGGTCACGATGGGCGCGACGCGGGCGACGTCGTCGGCCGACAACCAGTTGATGATGGCGCCGTCGCCTTCTCGGCCGGCCAGGTTCAGCATGCCCTCGCGCAGCGCGGCGACCAGGATGGGCACCGGCTGTTCGGGTCGCATCCGGAGCCGGAAGCCCTGCACGGCGAACGTGTCGTAGGTCTCGGTGACCTTCTCGCCGGTGAGGGCCGAACGCAGGAAGCGGACGGTGTCGCGCACCCGGGCATAGGGGTCGGTGAAGGGGATGCCGTTCCAACGCTCGACGATCACGTTGGACGAGGTCCCGAGGCCGAGGGCGAACCGGCCCGGTGCGGCCTGGGCCATGGCCCCGACACTCTGGGCCAGCAACGCCGGCCCACGGGTGAAGGCCGGGATGATCGCCGTTCCGAGACGCAGGCTCGGGGCCCACACGGAGGCGAGCGCCAGCGGGGTGAACCCGTCGGCGCCGTCGGCCTCGGCCGACCAGACATCGGTGTAGCCCAGCGAGGCGAGCTCCTCGACCCAGTCACGCTGATCGTGCAGGGCCACACCGTCGAACGGGACGGTCATCCCGTAACGGCGAGGGCCGGGGCTCATCGCCCGGCCGGTGGCTCGCGCCACGGGCGGATCATCGCTGACTGGCTGGCGGTGCCCATCAACGTGCCGTCCTCGGCCCACAGGTAGATGTGGCCGTGACCGAACCCGCGTGCCACGGCTTCGATCCGAACGTCGACGAGCACCCACTCGGTCGCCGCGGTGTGCAGGACCCGCAAGGTGTTGTCGAGGCTGTTCGAGCTGATCTCGCGGGTGAGCGTCTGTCCGAGGCCCATGGGCACGAAGTCGCCGAGGATGGCCAGTGCCGCGGCGGAGTTCATCGACAACCCGGGCATGCGGGTCCAGAACGCGGTGCGGCCCGTGCCGGGCGCCTCCACCGCCATGCGCGACTCGAGTCGGCTGGCGATCGTGTTGCCGGGGTCGAAGCGGTACTCACGCGGCGGGCACTCGTCGGGTGGCGGCGAGGCCGGCATGGTGACCCACTGACCCTCTTCGTCGAAGTCACGCTTGCCGAGCGAGGCGTTGACCGTGAAGATCTCGGTGTCGCCGACCTGTCCGAGGACCCGGGCCTGGGTCGTGGAGCGACCGTGGGCGCCGATGTGCACGTCGAGGTCGACGACCGACGGCGGCCGGGTGTAGTTCAGGTACTGGGCGCAAGCCCAGACCACCGGCCGGCCCGTGGTGCGCTCGAGCGCCTCGATGGCCGCACCGAGCCCGCAGCCCCCGAACAGGGTGCCGAGCCCACTGCAGATCCCGGGAGTCACCGGGAGGTACCAGCGCATGGGGTTGTGCGTGGGCTCCAACCCGAGCCATTCGCGTGCGTTCACAGCCGAGGACTCTACAAGGGGCCGATCGACCACCCCGGGGAGCGATACCGGCGAGAGCCCCCGCGACGACGCACCACTAGGGTCTCGCCCGTGACCGACGCACCGTGGCAGGGAGACGCGTCCTCGCTGGTCGAGGCGTTCCGGTCCGGTGAGCGCTCCCCTGTCGAGGAGCTCGAGGCCAGCATCGCCGCCATCGAGGCGAGCGAGCTGAACGCCTTCGCCCACCTCGACACCGAATCGGCGCACGTCGCCGCCGCCAACGCCGACGTCACCAAACCCTTCGGCGGTGTTCCCCTGGGGGTGAAGCAACTCACCCCCGTCGCCGGTTGGCCCCACACCGAGGCGTCGCTGGTGTTCGCCGATCGCACCTCGGAGCACACCTCGACGATGGTCCGCCGGGCCGTCGAGCAGGGTGGGGCGGTCCCGGTCGGTCAGACGACGGCGTCGGAGTTCGGCGGGCTGAACGTCAGCGTGACGCGCCTCAACGGAGTGACCGGCAACGCCTGGGACCCCACCCGCACTGCCGGCGGTTCCTCCGGTGGGAGCGGCAGCGCGGTGGCGGGCGGCCTGGTCACCATCGCCACCGGCGGTGACGGCGGCGGATCGATCCGGATCCCGGCGGGGTTCAACGGCCTGGTCGGCATGAAGGGCACGATCGGACGTATCCCACGTGGGCCGTTCGCCCAGGTCGGGAACTTCACCGTGGTGGTCGGCTGCCTGGCCCGTTCGGTGCGCGACGCAGCCCGCTGGTACGACGTCTGCGCGGGTTACGACAGCCGCGACCCGTACAGCCTGCCGTCGCCCGGCGGATGGGAGGCGGGTCTGGGCACGCACGACCTGGCCGGGCTGAGGATCGCCGTGGTCCCCCACCTGGCCACGGCGGTGGTGCACCCCGCCGTCGAGGCGATGGTCGTCGAGACCGGTGAGCAGCTGATCGCCGCCTCCGGTCTGCGCCGGGTCGACGGCGTGGAGGTCGACGTTCCCGGCCTCGGCTTCGAGTGGGCGATGAGCGGCCTGGCCGGGGTGTTGTCCGATCTCGGCGAGCGGTGGCCGGAGGATCGCGAGCTGCTCACCGAGGAGATGGCGTTCGGGGTCCAGGTGGCCGAGGAGCACTTCGATCTGGGCATGGCCGCCCGCGTCCTGGAGCGGCGCACTGCGGCCAACGAGGCGATGGCCGACGTCTTCGACCAGGTCGATCTGGTGCTGTGCGCCACCAATCCCGACGTGGCCTATCCCGCCCCCGTGACGCTCAACACCCGCGTGGGGGACGTTCGAGTGGGCCCGGAGAACAACGGTGCCCTCACCATTCCGGCCAACATCACCGGGTGCCCGGCCGTGTCGGTCCCGGCCGGTCTGGTCGACGGGCTGCCGGTGGGGGTGCAGATCATCGCCCCTCACCACGCCGACGCACTGCTGCTCGACCTCGCCGCGGTGCTCGAGCGGGAGCGCCCCTGGCCGCTCGTCGCACCCGGTGCGCCGGTCTGAGGGTCACGAACGCACGGCGGTGCCCCCACTGTCCCACCCCCTGCGGATACTGGTCCCATGGACGCACAGCTCCGACTCCTGGCCGAGGCCCGTTCGGCCCACACCCCCGAGGCGCCCGTCTCTTGGCGCATCGATGACACCACCAAGGCCGTCGGCCGTTCCGGTCTCGCCCTCGCCCGCGAGGCACTCCGCCAGGCCCGCCACGCCACCGCCGCCCACGACGACGACGACGACGAACGATGACCCGGCCCACGCCACCGCCGCCTGACGGCCCGGGAGCCCATCCGAAGGGCACCGGTAGGCTCGGCGGATGACCGATGTCGTGATCGTCGACGCCGTGCGCACCCCCGTCGGGAAGCGCAACGGCGGCCTGTCCACCCTCCACAGCGCCGACCTGCTCGGGATCGCGCTCACCGCGCTGTTCGATCGCACCGAGGTCGATCCCGCCGACGTCGGCCAGGTCGTGGGTGGATGCGTGAGCCAGGTCGGAATGCAGTCGTTCAACATCGCCCGCACCGCCTGGCTGGCCGCCGGCCTCCCCGCCTCGACCGCAGCCACCACGATCGACACCCAGTGCGGCTCCAGCCAGCAGGCCACGGACATCGCGGCGGCGCTCATCGGGGCCGGCGTCGTCGACGTCGCCGTCGCCTGCGGCGTCGAGCTCATGAGCAGGGTGCCGATCGGGTCGAACTCGTCGAAGAAGCTCGGCTTCGGTTCGGCACTGCCGAAGACGTACTTTCCCCTCTTCGAGGCCACGTCGCAGTTCGAGGGGGCCGAGCGCATCGCCGAGAGGTGGGACATCACCCGCGCCGACACCGACGCCTTCGCGCTGCGCTCCCAACATCTCGCCGCCCGGGCATGGGCCGAGGACCGCTTCGCCACCCAACTGGTGCCCGTTGACGCTCCCGATCTGGATGACGACGGCAGACCGCTGGGCACCACCCACCGGGTGACGCGCGACGAGGGGCTGCGCGACACCACCCCGGAGGGCCTGGCCAACCTCAAGGCCGTGGCCCGGGAGGACGGCGTGCACACCGCCGGCTCGTCATCGCAGATCTCCGACGGCGCGGCGGCCCTGCTCATGATGTCGGCCGAGAAGGCCGCGGCCCTCGGCCTCACACCCCTCGCACGGGTCGTCGACACCTGCCTCGTCGGCGTCGATCCGGTGCTCATGCTCACTGGTCCCATCGACGCCACGCAGCACCTGCTGGCCCGCACCGGCATCGCCATGTCCGACATCGACGTCGTCGAGATCAACGAGGCCTTCGCTTCGGTCGTGCTCGCCTGGGCCAAGGAGCTCGACGCCGACCTCGACACGGTGAACCCCAACGGGGGAGCCATCGCCCTGGGTCACCCTCTCGGGGGAACCGGCGCCATCCTCACCACCAAGGCGGTGCACGAGCTTCAGCGCACGGGTGGGCGCTACGGGCTGATCACCATGTGCTGCGGCGGCGGCCTCGGTACGGGCACGATCATCGAGCGGGTCTGAGCCGGGCGGGACGCCACTTCGGCTCCTCCCCCTGTCGCACCGGTCTTCCCCCTGTCGCACCGGCCGGCTACGGTCCGGTCGCTCGCCACTGCGGTGGCCACCACAGGTCCCTCCCGAGGAGCCTCCATGGCCACCTTCCACTCCCGTTCCGGGCCGCGTTCGCCCGCGGGCCCTCCGACGCTCGTCAGCCACGGACCGCCGCGCTGGCTGACCACGCTCGCCGGCGTCGGTCTGCTGGCCGGACTCGTCGCGCTGGCCCTGTTCCTCGTGGCGCAGCAGCGCAACGGGCCCGATCTCGGCGCCGACGGCGACACCGTGGTCCGGGAGGTGATCGACGGCGACACCGTCGCGGTGGCCTTCGGTCGCCACACCGAGAACGTCCGTCTCATCGGTATCGACACCCCGGAGACCAAGCACCCCACGAAGCCGGTCGGCTGCTACGGACCGGAAGCCTCGGCACACACCGCCGAGCTCCTGCCACCCGGCACACCCGTCGACCTCGAGCGCGACCGGGAGGAACGCGACATCTACGGCCGTCTCCTCGCCTACGTCGTGCGGCGCAGCGATCGTCTCTTCGTCAACCTCGATCTCGTGCGTGGAGGCTTCGCCGAGGTGCTCACCATCGCACCCAACACGGGCCACACCCACGCCTTCACCGCCGCCGCCGCTGAGGCCCGACGGGAAGGCCGCGGTCTGTGGACCGCGTGCTCCGGAGCGGTACCGTCAGGCCCGTGACGACCCTCGCCGAGCGCCTCGGCCACGCTCCCGACGCCAAGCTGTTGATCCTCAACTGCGACGATCTGGGTCTCGCCCACGCCGCCAACGCCGGCGTCTACGACGCCCTGCGCACCGGTCTCGCCACCAGCGCATCGCTCATGGTGCCGTGCCCCTGGGCCCGCCAGGCTGCGGAGCAGTACATGGGCGAGGACATCGGCGTGCACCTCACGCTCAACTCCGAGTGGGACGGGTACCGGTGGGGGCCGATCACCAGGGCACCGTCGCTGCTCGACGGCGACGGTGGGTTCCCCCGCACGTTGAGCGACGTCTGGGATCACGCCGACCTCGACGAGGTCCGTCGCGAATGCCGAGCCCAGGTCGAACGAGCGATCCTCTGGGGCTTCGACGTCAGCCATCTCGACAGCCACATGGGTGCGCTCCAACTGCGGCCCGAGTTCTTCGACGTCTACCTCGAGCTGGCCGTCGATTTCGGCCTGCCCCTCCGGCTGTCCGGCGCTTCCACCGAGCGGGCCATCGGGTTCCCGTTCCGTCGCCTCGCCACCGACGAGGGCGTGGTGTTCCCCGACCACTTCGTCTACGTCAACGGTGTGGGTAGCCGCCGCGGCATCGAGAAGTCGCTGTTCGACCTCCCCCCGGGCGTGACCGAGATGTACGTGCACCCCGCACTCGACACCCCCGAACTACGGGCCATGACGTCCGACTGGGCGTCGAGGGTCGACGATCATCACGCCGTGTGCCACGACTCCGGCCTTCGGGCGATGGTCACCCGCTCCGGCGCCACCCTGATCGGCTACCGGGCTCTACGCGACCTGCAGCGCTCCGACGCCTGAGGCCGCAGCAGCGGTCGGGCGGGCACCTCGACGCTCGCCACCCCGACGTCGACTCCACGGCGTCCACCGGGGCACATGCCAGACTCGCCCGGTGGTTCGACCGGCATCTGTTCGACGACTCCGAGGAGCGCTCCTCATCGCCGTGCTGGCGGGTGTCATCGGCCTCACCGTGGGCTGCGGCGACGACACGACGGGTGACCCCGGCGTCCCCGATGCCGACTTCCGGCCCCGACTCGTGATCACGGCCGGCGAGGCGGGTCTGCGAGCCTCGGTGGGTGAACGTGGCGAGGGTGACGCCCGCGTGTCGGACGATCCCGCCCGGCTGCCGACGGGCTCGGTGATCGAGATCCGGGTCGAGGGTCCCGACGACCAACGTGTCGTCGGGACCCTGACGCCCCCCGGAGCGGCACCGGTGGACCTCGACGACCGAAGCGCCACCACACCACAGCCGCTCGTCGACACCGGCCTCCAACAGCCGGGCGACGCCGTCACGGTGGTCCTCACGCAACCCGGGACCCTCGAGCTGCACGAGGTGTCGTCCCCCGGCGACCGTCTCGCCGTCGAGGTGAGCGCGCGCTGACGAGCCACGCTCTCGGCGCTGCACGCGAGGCCCACTGTCTCGGGCCGGCCATCGCGGCCCGCGCCGGGCCTCAGGCCTCGACCGTTGTCGACCGGCGAGCCGCCGAGATCACCCACGCGCCGGCCGCGATGAGCACGACGCCGGCGCCGACCACGACGACGAGCGGCGACCGCACACCGTCGGTGACGGTGTCGACGACGCGGGCAGCAGCCACGGGACCCAGCACGCCACCGCTGAACGCGTCCACGACGATGGCTCGGCTCCAGACGGCGACGGCGGCCGTGACGACGACGCCGGCCACCATGCCCGCTCCGAGCGCGATGAACGCCGCACCCACCCGCCACAGCAGGACCGCCCCGATCCCGAGCAGGAGGACGGCGAGGGCCGGGAACACGACGACACCGGCGTCGATGGCCCGCACGAGCTGTTGGAGCCGCTCGAGCTCGGGGGCCTCGATCAACACGAACCTGGTGTCGACAGCCGAGAGGTCCAGCTGGTTCACCCCGGGCACACCCGCGTCGGACAACTCGTCGCGGATCAGGTCCAGCGAGCGCCCGAGGTCCAGCGTGAGGGCACCGTCCACGATCGCCGTCACCTCGCCCTCGTCGCGCACCGCCGCCAGGACCTCGGTCCAGGCGATCCGGCTGGCGGCCTCCCAGACCCCGGCGAAGGCCTCGGTCCCGACACCGGCGGCGGTGGCCCGGGCGACCAGGTCGGCGGCCCCGTCGCTCAGGGGATCGGCCAGCAAGCCCAGCGGGAAGGGCAGCGTGGCCGCCAGCAGCTCGTCGAGACGCACCGCCGCCACGATCCGGTCGGCCAGCTCCGCGGCCACGTCGGCGCGCACCTCGGGGTCGGCGACGACGAGCGACGAGGTGGCGGTCCAGCGCTCGGGATCGAGGACCTCGGCGCGGACCCAGTACGTGGCGACGGCCAGGGTGAGCACCATCCCCGCCAACACGACGAGCGCGGCACCGACGACGATCGAGCCCTGACCCCGCTCTGATGCGGTCATCGGACCGGTCTCGTCGCCGGATCGGTTCAGGCGATGCCGGCGAAGAGGTCGGCCTCGGGCAGGTGGGTGTCGACCCGGGACGCGGCGAGGATGTAGTCCTCGAACGGGTGCACCGACCGCGACACCTCGCGGGGCAGCCCGAACCAGAAGGGCGAGGTCGGATCGACCTGCGTGGCGTGGGCCAGGAGCGCCTCGAGGCGCACGTCCTGGTAGTCGTCGATCGGGACCGAGGTGGTGATCCGGTCGTCCTGGCTCGGACGGTCGAACCAGTCGGTACCGAAAGGAGACTCGAGGCCGAGCTCGACGAACTTCTCGTGCGTGGCCAGGATCCGAGCTCGCGACCAGACCGAGTAGTAGAGCTTGAGAGGCGTGAACGGCGCACCGAGGTCGGGGCGGTAGTCGGGGTCGCCGGCCCGGTCGAACGCCGGCAGCGAGACGTCGTGCACCCGCAGGTGATCGGGGTGTGGGTAGTGGCTCTGCTCGTCGCCGTAGGTGAGGATCACCTGCGGTTGTTCGCGCCGGATGATCTCGACCAGGCGACCCACGGCCTCGTCGAGATCGGCGTTGGCGAAGGCATCGGGGCGGGCGTTGGCCTCGCTGTCGGGCATGCCCGAATCGCGGTACCCGAGCAGGATGACCTCGTCGTAGCCGATGATGCGGGCCGCGAGATCGAGCTCGTCGCGACGCACTTCGGCGAGCCGGCCACGGACCTCGGGGGTGTCCATGGCCGGATTGAGGATGTCGCCCTCCTCCCCGCCGGTGCAGGTCACCAGGACAGCACGCACGCCGTCGGCCTTGTACTTGGCCACGGTGCTCGCCCCCTTCGAGGCCTCGTCGTCGGGATGAGCGTGCACGGAGAGCAGACAGCGATCGGCCATGACGACCGAAGCTAGCGGGGCGGACCCGGACCGCCACGGTGGGCGCCGTAGTCTCGGCGTCCATGCGCTCGTTCTCTCCACCCCGTCGCTGTCCGCACCGACGGATCGCCCGGCCGCGTCGGTGGGCCCTCGCCGTGGCCTGCGTCGCGCTGCTCGCGGCAGCCTGCGGGACCAGCGGCCGCGAGCTGCGCGACCCCGCCCCCGGCGCGACCGCGCCCCCGCGGAGGACCTCCTCCACCACCACGACCGCATCGTTGGCCCCCATCGGACTGTCGATCGTGTCGCCCGCCTGGGCTCCGGGTGACCCGATCCCGATCACCCACAGCTGCGACGGCGACGGCGAGTCGCCCCCGCTCACCATCGGCAGCGCCGCCGACGCCGCCGAGCTGGTGGTCGTCGTGACCGACCCCGACGCCGGCGGGCGGGTCCACTGGGTCATCGCCGGACTCGACCCTGGTGGAGCGACGATCCCATCGGGATCGATGGCCCCCGCCGCCGTGGTCGGTGTGAACACCGCTGGTGAGGCCGGGTGGGAACCCGTGTGCCCCCCACCGGGAGAGACACACACCTACGAGTTCACCGTCTACGCACTGCCCGGCGCCTCGGGCATCGACGAGACCACACCGGCGGACGAGGCGCTCGACACGGTGAGCAGCGAGTCGACCAGCGCGTCCGTCCTGACCGGCACCTACACCCGGCAGGGCTGACGCCTCAGGGCAGGCGATGCTGATCCGGCCGGGGCCGCCGCCGATGCCCGGACGAGACAGGATTCCGATCCGTTCACCGCAGGAAGGCGACCTCGGAGCAGCGTCGGCGTGGCAGGCTCTCGGGCGTGCACCCGGCCGAGCGCATCCGTTTCGTGACCGAGACGGCACGGGCGGTGCTCGGAGAGCGTCTCGACGCCGCCCAGGGCGCCGCAGCCGTACAGCTCCAGGCGGAGCAGTTGGCCCCCCTCCTGCGTTCGGACCGCAACGCAGTCACCCGTGCGGAGGCCGAGTCGGTGGCCACCCAGCTGCGACTGCTGGCCGAGCAGGTGAACGACCGGGCGTCGGGTCGCCCGGACAACGACGCCTATCTGGCGATGGCCGCCGCCATCGGCACGTTGGGCCAGGCGCTGCGCTGAACGCCGCCCGCCATCGGCCCGATGGGGACACCGTGGACGCGGATGGTGACGAGGCGATCGTGCGCTAGAACCAGAGGGAGCACCGCGGCGCAGGGCCCGGCGCAACAGGGGGTGGCAGATGAAGGCGTTCCAGCTCGTCGGGGGGTCCATGGACGTGGACGCATCCACGTCGCTCAACGAGGTCACCCAGCCCGACCCCGGTCCGGGCCAGGTGCTGGTGCGCATCGGCGGCGCCGGGGCCTGCCACAGCGACGTCACCCTCATGGAGTTCTCCGCCGCCGCACCCCGGGACACGCCGATGACCCTCGGCCACGAGAACGCGGGGTGGATCGAGGCGTTCGGTCCGGGCACGGTTCCCACGCCGGGCCTCGAGATCGGTGACCCGGTCGCCGTCTTCGGCGCCTGGGGCTGCGGTCAGTGCCGCAACTGCCGTAAGAGCATGGAGAACTACTGCCTGAACATCTCCGCGTCGGGTCCGGGCCTGAGCGTGGACGGCGGCATGGCCGAGTACCTGCTGGTGCCCTCGGCGCGTTACCTCGTCCCGCTCGGTGACCTGGCGCCGGCCGAGGCGGCGCCGCTCACCGATGCCGGCCTCACCCCGTACCACGCCATCAAGGCGTCACTTCCGTGGTTGATCCCGGGCTCGTACACCGTCGTCATCGGCGCGGGAGGTCTCGGTCACCTGGCCGTGCAGTTCCTCAAGGCACTGTCGCCCACCACCGTGATCTCCGTCGACCAGCGTGAGTCCGCGCTGGCCCTCGTGGCTGACATGGGCGCCGACCACACCGTGGTGGCCGGACCCGAAGCCGCCGACGAGATCCGGGCCATCACGGGCGGGCGCGGCGCCGACGTCGTGCTCGACATCGTGGGCTACGACGACACCCTGGCGCTCGCTGCGGCCGTGGCCGCGCCACTCGGCCGGCTCACCATCGTGGGCGTGGGCGGAGGCACCCTGCCGGTGAACTTCTTCACCTTCCCCTACGAGTGCTCGGTGCAGAGCACCTATTGGGGTTCGATCGTCGAACTGCAGGAACTGCTGGCCTTCGCCCGCACGGGCGGCTTCCGGGTGCACGCCGAGACCTACCGGCTCGACCAGGCGGCCGAGGTCTACCGGATGATGACGGGCGGGACCTTGCAGGGCCGGGCGGTCATGGTGCCGTGACCGTGGCGCCGTCGACCTCGTAGGGGGCCGGAGGCCTGCCCGGCGGAGCCGGGGGCGCAGCGGGTCGCACCTCGCGCGGGCACCATGCGCCCGGCGGCGAGTGCCCCGAGCACGAGGCTGACCACGGCGAGCAGCCACGCGGCGAGGCCCGAGTTCGCCCACGCCGACCCGATCCGGCGCGGTGTTCGTGGTTCAGTCGGCCTTCTTCTCGGGGCGCCAGAAGGCGAGCAGCAAGAGCGCAGCGCCGCCGAGACCACCGATGGCGGCGATGGCGAAGCCGATCGGGCCCGACACCCACTCGAGCTCGAGGGCGTTGTCGATCGACCACTGCCCGGGGCCGAGGGCGCCGAGGGCCAGCCCGGCGCACATGAGAACGTTGACGTACTCCCAGCCTTCGCCGGGGCGGAAGATGAAGAAGCCGTTCGTGCGGTGGTTGGTGACGAAGGCGACGGCCATGGTGCCGGCCACCCCGGCGGCGCCGAGCGGGGTGAGCAGGCCGAGGGCCAACAGCAGGCCGGCGGCGAGCTCGGTGATGCTGGCCAGCCAGGCGTGCAGGATGCCGGGTTTCATGCCCAGGGAGGCGAACCAGCCGGCCGTGCCCTGGATCTTCCCGCCCCGGAAGATGTGGTTGTAGCCGTGGGCGGCGATGGTGAGCCCCACCACGACGCGCAGGATCAACAACCCCAGGTCGAGTCCTGTCTCGTTGAAGACCGGGCTGTCGATGACCTCGGCGATGACCATGGGTGCTCCCCCTGCGGTTGCGGCTGGTGACGCTTGCGGCTCGCCACACTACGACGTGGCCGGCACGATCCCGGCGACGGACCACCTCCGACCCCCTAGCGGAAGTCGCGGGAGGTGGGCAGGCCGGAGGTGACCGGGAGCGGTTCGAGCTTGTCGGCCACGACGTTGGTGACGCCCTCGGCCCGTTCGAGACGCCCACGAACCAGCAGGGCAGGCGCGGTGCGGGCCACCCTCCGGTAGCGGGCCCAGCACCCCACCGACACGATCACGTTGACCAGACCGGTCTCGTCCTCGAGGTTGAGGAAGGTGGTGCCCCCGGCGGTGGCGGGGCGCTGGCGATGGGTGACGACCCCGCCGACGAGCACCCGACTGCCGGGCTCGCACGCGGCCAGGCCGGTGGAGGTGACCACCCCCAACCGGTCGAGCTCGGCGCGGATGAACTGGGTGGGATGCCCGTCGGGGGCGACGCCGGTCGCCCACAGGTCGGCACCGGCGGTCTCGCGGTCGGTGAGCCCGGGGAGCTGGGGAGCCTCGATGCCGGTCACCATCCCGGCCAGCTTGTCGGCGCCCCCCTGGGCCACGGCCCCGGCTGCCCACAGGGACCGACGCCGGTCGAGAGGACGGCCGGTGCCGTCGTCGAGGCGGGCGAACGCCCCCGCGGTGGCGAGGGCCTCCAACGTGTCACGGCCCATGGGCACCCGACGGGCCAGGTCTTCCATCGACGCGTAGGGGCCGTGGGTGTCGCGCTCGGCCACGATGGCCTCGGCGAGGTCGTCGCCGACGGTGCGCACCGACCCCAACCCGAGACGCAGGGCGGGCTGGGCCATGTCGACCCCGTGACGGGGCAACAGGGTGGGGTCGTCGTCGGCGGGTGGGTGTGGGTCGGGGCCCACCTCGTCGGGGGCACCGGCGGACCGGCAGCGCACCGGCTCGCCGTCGACCCACTCGAGCGACGCCCCGGCCGACGAGGCACCGATGTCGGGGGTGCGCACCTCGACACCGTGGCGACGGGCGTCGGCCACCAGGGTGTGCGGTGAGTAGAAGCCCATGGGTTGGGCGTCGAGCAGACCGGCGCAGAACGCGGCCGGGAAGTACCGCTTCACGTAGGAGCTGGCGTACACCAGGTAGGCGAACGACACCGAATGGCTCTCGGGGAACCCGAAGTTGGCGAAGGCGGCGAGCTTGTCGTAGATGCGGTCGGCCACCTCGCCGTTGATGCCCCGTTCGGCCATGCCGTCGTAGAGCCGGGCCCGCAGGCGCTCCATGCGCTCCCGGCTGCGTTTGGAGCCCATGGCCTGGCGGAGCTGGTCGGCGTCGGCGGGGGTGAACCCGGCGACGTCGATGGCCATCTGCATGAGCTGCTCCTGGAACAACGGCACACCGAGGGTCTTGGCCAGGGAGTTCTCGAGTAGCGGGTGCAGGTAGGTCACCGGTTCACGACCGTTGCGACGCCGGATGTAGGGGTGCACCGACCCGCCCTGGATGGGCCCGGGGCGGATGAGGGCCACCTCGACGACGAGGTCGTAGAAGGTGCGGGGCCGTAGGCGGGGCAGGGTGGCCATCTGGGCCCGGCTCTCGACCTGGAACACGCCGATGGAGTCGGCGGCGCACAACATGTCGTAGACGGCGTCGTCCTGGGGGATGGCGGCCAGGTCGAGCTCGAGGCCGTGGGCGCCGGCCACGAAGTCGACCGTGCGGTGCAGGGCGGTGAGCATGCCCAGGCCGAGCATGTCGAACTTCACCAGGCCGGCGGCGGCGCAGTCGTCCTTGTCCCACTGCAACACGGTGCGGCCCTCGTGGCGGGCCCACTCGACCGGGCACACCTCGACCACCGGTCGGTCGCACAGCACCATGCCGCCGGAGTGGATGCCGAGGTGGCGCGGCGCGTGCTCGACCTGGCCGGCGAGGTCGAGCACGGCGGCGGGGATGTCGCAGTCGGCGGCACGGGCGCTGGACGACACCCCGCTCCAGCGGTCGACCTGCTTGGCCCAGGCGTCCTGCTGGCCGGTGGCGTAACCGAGGGCCTTGGCCATGTCGCGCACCGCCGAGCGGCCCCGGTAGGTGATGACGTTGGCGACCTGGGCGGCGTAACGGCGGCCGTAGCGCTCGTAGGCGTACTGGATGACCTCTTCGCGGCGGCCGGACTCGATGTCGACGTCGATGTCGGGCGGGCCGTCGCGCTCGGTGGACAAGAAGCGCTCGAAGAGCAGGCCGAGCTGCACGGCGTCGGCCTTGGTGACGCCGAGGGCGAAGCACACCGCGGAGTTGGCCGCCGACCCACGGCCCTGGCAGTAGATGTTGCGCCGCCGACAGAACTCGACGATGTCCCAGACGATGAGGAAGTACCCGGGGAAGCCGAGCTGGTCGATGACGGCGAGCTCGTGGTCGATCTGGGCCCAGGCACCGGGCACCCGCTCGGTTGCTCGCGGTCCGTAGCGTTGCTCGGCGCCCGCTTCGGCGAGCCGGCGCAGGAACCCCATCTCGGTGAGCCCGTCGGGGCACGGGTAGGGCGGGAGGTCGGGGGCCACGAGGTGCAGGTCGAAGGCGCAGTCGAGGCCCAGCTCCCCGGCGCGTTCGACCACCCCGGGGAAGCGGGCGAAGCGGCGGGCCATCTCGGCGCCGGAGCGCAGGTGGGCGCCAGCGGCGGCGGGCAGCCAGCCGTCGAGCTCGTCGAGGCTGCGTCGGGCCCGCACGGCGGCCAGGGCGGTGGCCAGCGGCCGTTCGGCGGGGGTGGCGTAGTGGGCGTTGGTGGTGGCCACCAGGTCGAGGCCGACGCGCACGGCGAGCGAGGCCAGGGCGTCGTTGCGGGCCGAGTCGAGGGGGTGGCTGTGATCCCACAGCTCGACGGCAACGTGGTCGCGACCGAAGGCGTCGACCAGCTCGCCGAGGCGACGTTCCGCCGCGCTCGGCCCAGCGGCTTCGAGGGCGGCGGGGACGGCCCCCTTACGGCACCCGGTGAGCACCAGCCAGTGGCCCTGGTCGGCCAGGGGCGCGGCGGTGCCCCCTGTGCCGCACAACGCGGCCAGGGTGAGGCGGGGGCCGCCCTTCTCCCCCCGGAGCTGGGCGTCACTGATGGCTCGTGCCAACAGTGCGTAGCCCCGGGGGTCGCGAGCCAGCACCACCAGGTGCGACTCGTCGGTGCCCGCCCCCGGATCGGGCTCTCCCACCGGCACCCGGCGACGGCCGAGGGTGAGCTCGCTGCCGAAGATGGTGGGCAGGCCCAACTCGCGGGCGGCCTCGGCCATGCGCACCACCCCGTAGAACCCGTCGTGGTCGGTGACGGCCAACGCGTCGAGGCCGAGCCGGGCGGCCTCCTCGGCCAGCGCCTCGGGTGACGAGGCCCCGTCGAGGAAGCTGAAGTGGCTGTGGCTGTGCAGCTCGGCGTAGGGCACCGACCCCCGTTGTCGGGTGGGCCGGGCCGGTGGCTCGTAGGTGGGGCGGGTGCGCGACCACGCCGGGCTGTCGCTGCCGTCACCGGGGAAGAACGGCTGATGACGACCGCCCGACGGCGCCGGTCCGTCGCCCAGGCGTCGTTCGAGCTCGGCCCACGGCACCGGCGGGTTCCTCCACCCCATACCGGCACGCTATCGAACACTTGTTCGTCAGTCTACTCCGGGAACCAGCCCAACACGTCGACCACCACATGCGTCGAACCCGCCTGGTTGAAGAACGACACCTGCCCGCCGTCGCCCACCTTGGCGATCACCATGTTCGGCACCGTCTGACCCGCCCCGAAATTCAGGTTCGACGCCGTCGGCCGCGCCGCACCCTTCGGGAACACCGTCAAGAAACTCCACGCCGACGGCTCCGTCACCGTCACGTTCAACGCCACCGCCCCCACCCCGGCCACCGGCACCCCACCACGACCGATCACCGTCAGATCCCGTACCTGCCCCGGACCCACCACACCAGCACCGGCGAACTGACCGTCCACCGTCGGCTGACCCACCCGCGTGTCCATCAACCGCGCCGGAGTCGACGAGGCGTAGCCCACCGCCTCCGGGAACCAGCCCAACACGTCGACCACCACATGCGTCGAACCCGCCTGGTTGAAGAACGACACCTGCCCGCCGTCGCCCACCTTGGCGATCACCATGTTCGGCACCGTCTGACCCGCCCCGAAATTCAGGTTCGACGCCGTCGGCCGCGCCGCACCCTTCGGGAACACCGTCAAGAAACTCCACGCCGACGGCTCCGTCACCGTCACGTTCAACGCCACCGCCCCCACCCCGGCCACCGGCACCCCACCACGACCGATCACCGTCAGATCCCGTACCTGCCCCGGACCCACCACACCAGCACCGGCGAACTGACCGTCCACCGTCGGCTGACCCACCCGCGTGTCCATCAACCGCGCCGGAGTCGACGAGGCGTAGCCCACCGCCTCCGGGAACCAGCCCAACACGTCGACCACCACATGCGTCGAACCCGCCTGGTTGAAGAACGACACCTGCCCGCCGTCGCCCACCTTGGCGATCACCATGTTCGGCACCGTCTGACCCGCCCCGAAATTCAGGTTCGACGCCGTCGGCCGCGCCGCACCCTTCGGGAACACCGTCAAGAAACTCCACGCCGACGGCTCCGTCACCGTCACGTTCAACGCCACCGCCCCCACCCCGGCCACCGGCACCCCACCACGACCGATCACCGTCAGATCCCGTACCTGCCCCGGACCCACCACACCAGCACCGGCGAACTGACCGTCCACCGTCGGCTGACCCACCCGCGTGTCCATCAACCGCGCCGGAGCCAACGGCGCCATGGATGCCGGAGCAGGCACGACCGGTGCGGTCGCGGGCGAGGCCGGGCCGGGCCCCGCCACGTTCGAGGCCGTCACGGTGAAGGTGTACGGCTGACCGTCGGTGAGTCCCTGCACCACGCAGCCCAACTCCCCGGAGGACGTGCACGTCGCCCCGCCGGGAAGGGCCGTGGCGGTGTAGCCGAGGATCGGCCGACCACCGTCGAAGGTCGGCGGTGACCAGGACAGGATCGCCGCACCGCTTCCCCCGAAGCCCGTCACCGAGGGGACCGCAGCGGGAACGGTGAACGGCGCGATGGGTGACGATCCGGCCGCAGGACCAGGTCCGGCCCCGTTGACCGCCCGCACGGCGAACTCGTAGGTCTGTCCATTGGTCAGTCCGGTGACGACACAGCCCAGCTGCCCGGCGGTGGTGCACGTCGCCCCGCCCGGGGTGGTCGTCACGGTGTAGCCGGTGACGGCCGACGAACCGGTGGTCCCGGGTGCGGACCACGACACGGCGACTTCGCCGGCACCGGGTGAACCGGAGACCCCCGACGGAGGTCCGGGCCGATCCTGGAGCCATGCTGGTCCGACCGCGTCGTGGATCTGCAGGTACGGCAGGGTGCCGCCGCCCACTCCCGGCGCGTCGGTCGCCCGCCCCGTCGACTCCAGATCGAACTCGAGCTGGTCCACCGTCGCTCCCGGTCGTGCCTCCTTCATGAGCGCGAACGCGCCGGAGACCGCCGGAGTGGCCATCGAGGTGCCGCTCAGGTCGCCCATCGCGTCGGGAGGGAAGGAGGACCGGATCGACGAGCCGGGTGCCAGCAGATCGACCGCCGCACTGAGGTTGGAGCTGTCCGACACGGTGAGCGTCGCGTCGTCCACCCACCCCACGGCGACCGCGCTGGAGATGCACGCCGGACCGCTGATCGTGCCGCGCCACCCTCTGTTCCCTGCCGCCACCACGGTGGCGATGCCGACATCGCGCAGATCGTCGATGGCCCCCTTCATCGCCGGGTAGTCGTCGTCACAGTCGGGGTCGGCGTACCTGCCCCCACCGAGGCTGAGGTTCACCGCCGACAGCCCGGGGTACACCGCCCGTTGTGCATAGACCCAGTCGAGCGCGCGGATGATGTCGGAGTCGAAGGCACCCTGGCTCGATGGCACCGCTCCGGAGCCGTAGCTCGAGAAGACCTGCACGGCGAGGAGCCCGGCCCCGGGAGCGATGCCGGAGGCCCCGAAGGAGGCCGGCGCCATCGACGCCGCGCCGGAACCACCCGCCACGATGCCCGCCACGTGGGTGCCGTGCCGGCAGGCACTGACCGGGGCCGCGCAAGGGGCGGCGACGCCGGCGCCGAACGCCTCGGTGGTGCCCCCAGGGCAGTTCGACGAGAAGCTCGCCAGGTTGGTGGAGAAGCACGCCTCGTCCAGCACGTCGGACGCGCCTGCGGTGGCGAGGTACGGATGGTCGCGGGCCACGCCGGTGTCGAGCACCGCCACGACCTGTCCGACGCCGTCGAGACCCTTCGTCCAGAGCTGGTCGGCCTGCACCGACACCGGGGAGTTGGTCGACTCGATCGTGTTGATCCCGTCTTCGCCCACACCGACCACCGGGCCGGATTGACGGAGCGCGTCCAGACCGACGGCGTCGACGGTGAGGGCCAACACGGCGGTGGTGCCAGTCGGCTTCACCTCCGTGACGCTCCCGGACGGCAAGCCGGCGAGCACCTCCGCGGCGGCGGCTGCGACGAGCGGCTCGCGCTCCTCCGGCGTCAGCCCGTCGGGCACGTCGAGGCCGACGAGCACCGGTGCCTCCCCGTCCGCGGCGATCGCGACCTCGACCGCCGGCTCCACCGGAGCGGGACCGCTCGACTCCGGCGTGGGATCGGCAGGTTCGTCGGCGGGGCGCTCAGGAGCGATGGGCGGTGGATCGGCGACCGGGTCCGACCCGTCACCCGGTACCACGGCGGGATCAGGCCCCGCCGGCGCCGGCGCCGATGTCGTCGACGTCGACGTGATCGGATCCGGCGAGCCGGTCCGCTCGGCGGTGTCGGGTCGGGCGAGCAGGAACGCGGCCAGGAGCCCGGTGACGGCAACGAGGGCGACGACCACCAAAAGGGCACGGCGAGGCATCGGTGGTGGGGTCATGCCCCTCTCCTGTGCGCTGTGGGGGACGAGCTCACCGGCGGGCGGGTGGCCTGAGCCCGCCGATGTGGCCCTGCAAATCTACCCGGCACAGCCGGCACCACCCCGTCACGGCGCCGCCTGGGACACCTCTACGACGAGGTCGGTGTCGCCACGCCGTGCTCGAGCAGGTCGAGTCCGTCGTGCAGGTGCGGCCAGGCGCGGCGTTCCGCTGTCCTCCGCGTTCGACAGCACCGGCGCAGCCGACGGGCGTGGGCGACGAGACCGCGGCTCACGGTGCCGTCACCCATCGGTGGGTCAGTCGTAGACCGCTTCGAGCCACCAGCGCCCGCCCTCGACGAAGACCAGCACGGCCCGGCCGTCGGCCAACTGGAGTTGGAGTCGGGCCCGCCGACGACGGGCGTGGGGATCCCACCATCGCTCCTCGGCCGGCCACGGCCCGGCGAAGGCCTCGACCCGGTCGGGGCTGGCCCCCACCAGGACCACCTCGACCGGTGCGGCGCTGAGCTCACCCCGACCGTCGACGACCACGAGGTGCCCGCCGGCGTCGCGCACCTCCACGGGGGCCGGGGCGGGCGGGACCACAGCGGGTGCGGGCGCGGGGACCCGACCCGGCCACGGCGCACCCGACGCCGGCCGATGGGTGCGGGGGTCACCCCCGTCGACGGCAGCAGCCGGCACCCGTCGGATCTGCTCCCCCGGCCCCCGTCCACCGTGCGGTTCGGGCACGGTCACCGCGTCGGGTCCGAGCAGGCCCTGCACGCGGGCCAACCCACGGCGGGCCCGGTCGGTGGCCGCGGTCTCCCCGCCCCAGAACCCGAGCTGGCGTCCGGTGGCCGGGGTGACCTCGTCGGGGGTGATGACGAGGCGCACCACCCCGCCGGTGGGACGGCGGGCGGCGGGGCCGTCGAGCCACCCATCGAGCTGCCAGCGCACCCGGTCGGCCACCGCGGCGGCGCTGAGGGCGCCCTCGTGACGCCACACCCGCTCGTGGACCTCGCCCTGGTCGGTCTCGGCGGTGACCACGATCCGACTGCAGGCCAACCCGTCGGTGTCGAGGCCGGTCAGCAGCTCCTCGGCGAGGCCCTTGGCCACGAAGGCGGCCACGTCGACGCGTTCGGCGGGCGGGTCGAGGTCGGCGGCCACCTCGAGGTGACGGGGAGGCGGTGTGGTGGCGGGGGGTCGTTCGTCGAGACCGCGGGCCAGCCGGTGGGCGATGCGGCCATCGGCACCGAAGCGGGCCACCACGTCGGCGGCGTCGAGCGCACCGAACGCGCCGAGGGTGCGCAGGCCCAGGCGGACGAGCACGTCGGCGAGGTCGGGGCGGTCGAGGACCCGAACCGGCAGAGGGGCGAGGAACCCCGCCGACCCGCCGGGGGCGACGACCTCGTGGCCGGGGGCGGCGGTGCGGGCCACCAGCGTGGCCGGGAACGGGCCGTCGGCCACCCCCACGCCGGCGGTGCCGGCCCAGCCCCACTCGCCGGTGACGTCGTCGACGGTGACGTGCACCGCCGCGGCGAGCGCGGTGTCGCCCCCGAAGTAGCGCGACGGGCCCCGGGTCGAGAACGCGGCCGTGCCCGGAGCCGACAGCTCGATGCGGGGGGTGTAGCGCTCGAGTGCAGCGGCCACGGCAGCGAAGGCCCGGCGATCGCGAGGTTCGTCGTGATCGTGCACGACGAGGGCGGGGCAACGGCCCTGGGCCTCACGGCGACGCTGCCCGGTGTCGACCCCGTCGCGGCGCGCCGCCGGGGTGGCGGCCAGCACCCGGTTGGCCCACACCACCACCGCGGGCTCGTCGGGCCGGGCCCCGGCGGCCACGACCGGCCAGTCGGGGCACCACACCACCAGGGTGCGCACCACGGTCACGACGCCTGTTCCGACACCGATCGCAGGAACCGCTCGGTGCGCGCCAACCCGGCTCGCACCGCCCGTACGGCGTCGTCGCGGCCCACACCGTTCGACGGTGTCTCCCCGATATCGCCGCGGGCGTCGACCACACCACCGCCGGCGGAGGGCAACCACAGCTCGGCCCGACGGGGATGAGCGGAACGGCCCCGACCGTCGGCGGTGACCCCGATGCGGCGACGACGGAGGTACCCGTGGCCGTCGGCCAGGCCCTCCCACCAGGCGTCGTCGGCGCGCAGGGTCAGGTCGACGACCCAACCCCCGAACCCGCGTCGGGTCCCACCGGGCACGACCGGCACCACCACCGTCCCCCGTTCGCGGGCCCGTGCCGCCAGACGACGAGTGGCACCCGAGCGCCACGACAGGCGACCGTCGACCACGACGACGTCGACCGCACCCACCAGCGCGGCCAACACCGGCGCCCACGACGCCGGGTCGTGCGGGGGCAACGTCACCATGGCCAACCGGTCGAGGGCCACACCGGTCTCCGCAGCGGCGACCAGACCCAGTTCGGGCAAACCGACCACCACCGTCCACGAGCCGGCCTGCGATGCGCCGGCGGCGGTGGCCAGGGCGAGGGAGGTGGCCCCCGCCGCACCGGTGACCCCGACCACCGACCCGCGGGTCAACCCGGCATCGGGGAACAACGGCCGCAACGGGGCCACGACGGGCAGGGCCCGGTCGCGGGCCAGCGTGACCGGCGCGGCCCGGTCGGCCAACTGACGCAGCTCGACGGGGACGACCACCACACCAGTATCGAACAGATGTTCGATACTGGCAAACGGTTCAGCGCTTGGCCAGCAACTGCTCGAGATCGTCGAAGGTGAAGGCCCCTTCGGCCCCCTTCATCAGGATCAGGTGGGTGGCCCCGGCCTCGAGGAAGGCGTCGACCTGGTCGATCTCGCCGCCGTTGATGGCGACCGTGCGCTCGATCTCGGACGGGTCACGGCCGATCTCCGCACACCACCGGTCGAGCACGGCGTTCTTGTGGGCGAAGTTCTCGGGCGGGCCGAAGGTGTTCCAGGCGTCGGCGTGGGTGGCGGTGATGCGCAGCGTCACCTTCTCCCCCCGCCGCCGATGAGGATCGGGAGCTTGCCGAGCGGTGCGGGATGGAGCTTGGCCGTGCGGGCCCTGATGCGCTCGAGGGACGCTTCCATCTCACGCAACCGCGAGCCGGCGGTGCCGAACTCGTAGCCGTACTCGTCGTAGTCGCGCTCGAACCAGCCTGCACCGAGGCCCAGATAGGCCCGTCCGCCGCTGATGTGATCGAGAGTGCGGGCCATGTCGGCCAGCAGCTCGGGGTTGCGGTAGGTGTTGCCGGTGACGAGCATCCCGACGCTGGCACCGGTGGTGTCGGCGGCCATGGCGGCCAGGGTCATCCACCCTTCGAAGTGAGGACCGTCGGGCTCGCCGTACAGCGGGTAGAAGTGGTCCCACGTCCAGATCGAATCGACGCCCAGGGCATCGGCCGTGCGCCACGCCGTGCGCAGGTCGTCCATCGTGGTGTGCTGGGGCTGCAGCTGCACCCCTACCTTGCATCGGGCCATGGTGCGCTCCTCGGGTCGTGGCGACCGACGCAACCTACCCGCCGTCATCGAGATCCGGACCTGCCGGCCGGGTGTGAACCGTCAGTCGCCGAAGCCCTCGGGCTGCACCACTTCGACACCTTCGCGGTAGTGGATGAACATCTCCTCCACCACCTCCCTGAGACCCTCGGTGGCGTCGGTGGTGGCGAGGTGCACACTGATCACGTTGGCGTTGACCGACACGGCGCTCACGCCGCCGTGGGCGAACAGGGCCCGAGCCACGCGTGACGACGGAGTGTCGGTGGCGACCTCGACGTCGGCCTCCGACCGGTAGATCTCGTGGCCCGTCCCGGTGAGCGGGCGGTTGGTCTCGAAGCGGACGACGCCGGGATACGACGACGGCTTCTCGATGACGGTGACTGGCTGACCCATGGCGGGGCGAGGTTAGTGGACGGGCCCGACGGCCACGCCACCCTCACGCCCGCCGGCGTCGCCACCGCCGGCCTCATCGCCACCACCGGAGCCGGCGGCCGCCACCGGGGCGGCGGTGCGCCACACCCCGACGGCGAGGGCGACGGCCACGAGACCGATGGCGGCGTGGACGACCTTGAAGCCTGCGGTGTGATCGGCCAGAAGGATCAACGGGACCCGCACGGCCCAGACGACGACGGTGAGCACGGCGAAACCCTGCAGCATCCGGGCCGCCCCCGCGGTCAACGCTGCGTGCCAGGTCCGGACCAACACCACGGTCGCAGCCACGGCCAGGGCCAGCAGCACCGCGGCGATCACGGTCGAGACGACCTTGCCACCGGTGCCCTCGGTGTCGGAGCTCCAGGCGTTGACGAGACGGTTGAGCCAGACGAAGACCGTCCAACCAACGAAGGCGAGAAGTCCGAACCACCGGCGACGGGCCATGTCCGGAGGGTACTGCCACGGCTGGTCGACGCCGAAGCCGGGTGCGGTACCGTGCTCAGCGCCGATCGCTCCCGGAGGTCACCATGTCCGACGTCACGCTCGAGGACTTCACGTCCGAGGTCACCGCCTTCCTCGACGCCAACGCCGAGAAGAAGCCGCCGGTCAGGGCCTTCGCCTGGGGCGAGGGCGACGACAACACCTCGATGTTCGAAGAGCTCGACCGCGAACAGGAACTGCTCGAGGTCAAGGAGAGCCAGGCCTGGCGGGCAGCGCGCTACGACGCCGGCCTCGGCTGGATCAACGGGCCCGCCGAGTACGGCGGACGCGACCTCAGCTCCGCCCACGACCGCATCTACACCTCGCTGGAGGGGCAGTACAAGGTTCCGGGCTCGGCGCCGTTCACGATCGGCCTCGGCATGGTGGCACCCACGATCCACGCCCATTGCACCCAGGAGGTGAAGGACGCCTACCTGGCCAAGCTCTACCGGGGCGACATGATCGCCTGCCAGCTCTTCAGCGAGCCCGGCGCCGGCTCCGACCTCGCCTCGATCCAGACCAAGGCCATCCGAGACGGCGACGAGTGGGTCCTCACCGGCCAGAAGGTCTGGACCTCGGGTGCGCACTACAGCGACATCGGCGAGATCATCTGTCGCACCGATCCCGACCTACCCAAGCACAAGGGGCTCACCGCCTTCGTGATCGACATGAAGGACCCCGCCGTCGAGGTGCGTCCGCTGCGCCAGATGACCGGTGGCGCCAGCTTCAACGAGGTGTTCCTCAGCGAGCTGCGGGTGCCCGACAGCCACCGGATGGGCGACGTGAACGGCGGATGGTCGGTGGCGCTCACGACGCTCATGAACGAGCGGGCCAGCCTCGGTGCCGGCGGCGGCACCGGCGGGCAGATGCTCACCCGGGTGCGCCAGCTCGTCGAGCACCTCGGGCTCTCCGACGACCCCCTCGTGCGCGACGAGCTCATGCGGGTGCAGGTGGCGTTCCAGGTGGCGAAGTACACGAACCAGCGCGCCCTCGACAAGATCAAGTCCGGTCAGCTCCCCGGCCCCGAGATGAGCACCGCCAAGCTGGCGCTCACCAACAACATGTGGGCGCTGGCCCAGTTCGTGGCCCGGGTACTCGGACCCCGGCTCACCGCCGACACCGGCGAGTGGGGCACCTACAGCTGGAACGGCATCGTGCTCGGCATCCCCGGTATGCGGGTGGCCGGCGGCACCGACGAGATCATGAAGAACATCGTGGCCGAGCGGGTCCTCGGTCTGCCCAAGGAGCCCGGGGTCGACTCCAAGACGCCGTTCAAGGACCTGCTGGTCAACTAGCCCTGGTGGTCGACTAGCTCTGGTCGAGCCAGGTCTCGGTCAGCCGGAGACCACCACCAGTCACCGGCCGAGCCGGCTCGCCACCCGGCAGGGTCTGGTTGCCGATGTCGCGCACCTCGTCGGCTGCGCCGATGACCCACTGGGTGTGGTTCAGCCACACGTAGGGCATCAGCTCGCTCTGACGACGCTGGAGGTCGGAGTAGGCCTCGACCCGGGCGGCGCGGTCGTCGGTGCGACGTCCCCGGTTCAGCGCGTCGTCGATCCGGGGGTCGGCGAGGCGGGCGAAGTTGAGGGCGAAGGAGCCGATGGGCGCGGCGTTGGTGCCGATCCACCAGACGTAGTCGCCGTCGGGGTCGGTGGCCCCGAACTGACGCGAGAGGTTGGCCGAGAAGTCCCCTGTCACCATGTCGGCGATGAACGTCGCCTGCTCGGTGGCCTTCAGGTCGATCTCCATGCCGCAGGCCTCCCACTGGGTGGCCAGCAACTGGATCTGGGTCTGGTTCTCGGGGGCGGGCACGGTGTTGAGCTCGAAGGCCACCGGACCCTTCTCGGCCTCGACCTCGGCGATCAGCGCCGCTCCGGCCGAGGGGTCGTAGGCGGGGAATCCGTTGTCGGGGTCGTACCACGGGGAGCTCTCGTCGAACTGGCTCGTCGCCGCGAACTCCGGCGGGATCCGGCTGACCTCCAGGAAGCCGTCCCGGTCGGTGCAGAGGGCCACGGCGCGACGCACCCGCACGTCGTCGAGGGGCGCCTTCACCGTGTTGAAGACGACGAAGCCCTCCTCGGTCGACCCGTCGTTGGCGACGAACTGGACCTCCCCCTGCGTCGCGGCTTCGCGTAGCTCGGCGATCGACGCCCAGTCGCTGGTGTGCATGAGCTGGACATCGCCGTTCAGCAGGGCGGTCGTGCGGGCGGCGGCCTCGGTCACAGGGGTGAACTCGACCTCGTCGAGGTACGGGAGACTCTGGCCGTCGCCGTCGGTGCGCCAGTAGTTCGGGTTGCGGGTGCCCACCCAGCCCTTGTCGGGCACCCAGTCGGCGTACACGAAGGGGCCCGTGCCGATCGGGACCCGGGTGTTGTCCGGAGCCGGCGCGTCGAGTTGCGCCGGTGCGGCGATGTACCCGGGCTGGCCGGTGAGGATCACGGGGAACACCGCCCACGGTTCGACCATGGTGACGACCACGTCCATCGGCCGGGCCGGATCGACCACGATGTCCGCGATGTTGCCGAGGGAGGCCCCGACGAGCAACGACGCCCGGGCGGCGTCGAGGCTCTTCTTCACTGCCACGCCGTCGAGGGGCTGGCCGTCGTGGAACGTGACGCCCGAGCGCACCGTGATCGTCCAGGTGAGGAAGTCGGCGCTCGGCGTGAACGACTCGGCCAGGTACGGCTGGGCGACGCCGTCGACGTCGTAGGCGGCCAGCGGATCGAACACGGCTCCGGCCACCATGAGCCCGGACACCGCCCACCGACTCGACGTGGGGTCGAAGCCGTCGCTCTCGGCCTCGGTGGCGAAGGTGGCCTTCCCCCCGAGCTGCGGCGACCCCGTCGGGGCGACGGTGATGTTCGCCGTCGCCGCCTCGACGTCGGACGCCGCCTCGCCGCCGTCCCCGCCGCCGCAGGAGGCGAGCAGCACTGCCGTCGCCACCAGTGCGACACCGATCGTCGCCGCCCGCGTCGTCCGCGACGACCTTCTCGACTGCCCCAACGAACGCCCCCTGGTCCTCGTCGTCCCCCGCCACCGCTGCGGCGGTGGCGCCCGGTTCCCCCGGTACCGTCGCACTCTAGGACCACCGACGGCGAGCCGCCGTTGCACCACCTGGGGATCGAGCGGTCAGAACAACGTGGGTTCGGCGTCGAACCCCGGGGAGCGCACGATGCCCGACCAGGGGAGATCGTCCATGAAGGCCCAGGTACGTCGATGGATCGCCGTCGGCCCCATTCCAGCGAGGGCGATCTTGTGGCGCGGGCAGGGGTACCCCTTGTTGGCGTGGAACTCGTATCCCGGGTGGCACTCGGCCTCGGCTCGCATGAGACGGTCGCGGCTCACCTTGGCCAGTATCGACGCGGCGGCGATGGAGAGGCATCGGGCGTCGCCCTTCACCACGGTGGTCGTGATGCCGCCCCCGACGAAGTCCCAGTTGCCGTCGAGGAGCACACGGTCGGGGACGACCCCGAGGCCGTCGAGGGCGCGACGGGCGGCGAGCTTCTGCGCCGCCGACATGCCCAGGGCGTCGCACTCGGCGTGGGTCGCCGCCCCCACCGCCCAGGCCTCACACCAGCCGGCCACCCGGTCGAACATGGCCTCCCGCTCACCTTCGGTGAGCATCTTGGAATCACGCACCTTGTTCAACCGACGGTCCTTGGGCACGACCGCCGCTCCGACCACCAGGGGCCCGGCCCAGGCCCCGCGGCCGACCTCGTCGATCCCCACGACCGCGGAGGCCCCCTCCGCCCAGAACCCGCGCTCGACCGAGAGCGAGGGCGCCTTGGCCCGCAGGGCCTTGCGCAACGGGGGGACGACGGTGCTGGCCACGACCCCGCCGACCGTAGCGCCCGACGACCACGCCCATCGGGCACGTCCGCGGGGTGCGGACGCGGCGAGGCCCGGGCGCTGGCCCGGGCCTCGCCGAACGATGGGGACGCCACCGCGTCGTCAGCTCACTGCTGCAACCAGGTCTCGGTCAGACGGTGCACCCCACGTCCGAACGGCAGCGACTCCTGGCCGTCGGGCAACGTCTGGTTGGTGATGTTGCGCAGGTCGTTGGCGGCGCCGATGGCCCACTGCGAGTGGTTGAGCCACACGTAGGGAAGGATCTCGTTCTGCCGGCGCTGCAGGTCGTCGTAGGCCTGCTTGCGGGTGGCCTCGTCGGACGACGAACGGCCGGTGTCGAGCGCAGCCTGCACCTGAGCGTCGTTGATGCGGGCCATGTTGAGCGCGATGGCCGGGATCGGCGGGGTGTTCTGACCCGTCCACCACACGTAGTCGGCGTCGGGGTCGGCCTCGCCGAACTGTCGAGACAGGTTGGCCTCGTAGTTCCCGGTCACCATGTCGAGCACGAACCGACCCTGCTCGGTGGAGGTGAGGTTCACGTCCATCCCACACGCGTCCCACTGGGTCTTGAGGGTCTGCGTCGACAGAAGGTTGGCGGCATCGGCGGTCGTGCCGAGCGTGAAGGTGAGCGGACCCTTCTCGGCCTCCACCTCGGCCACGAGGGCCGTACCCGCAGCGGGGTCGTACGTGGGGAACCCGTTGTCCGGGTTGTACCACTTCGACCCTTCGCGGAACTGGCTGTCGGCCTCGAACTCGGGCGGGATCTGGTTGACGGCGAGGTAGTTGGCGTGGTCGGTGCACAAGGCGGCGGCGCGGCGCACGCGGACGTCGTCGAACGGCGCCTTCTCGGTGTTGAAGATGACGAAGCTCTCCTCGTTCTCCCCGAGATCGGCGACGAACTGGATCTTCCCCGCATCGGCCTCGGCCTTGAGGCTGGCGATGGTCGGCCAGTTGGTGGTGTGGGCCATCTGCACGTCACCGGTGATCAGCGCGTTGCCACGGTTCTGCGAATCGGGGATCGGGACGAACTCCACCTCGTCGAGGTAGGGAAGCTGCGCGCCCTCGCTGTCGGTGCGCCAGTAGTTGGGGTTCTTGGTGCCGACCCAGCCCTTGTCGGGGACCCAGTCCTTGTAGACGAAGGGACCGGTGCCGATCGGGACCCGCGTGTTGTCGGGCTCGGCACCGTTCGTCTGCGCGGGGGCCATGATCATGCCCACCTGCTGGGTGAGGCTGGCCGGGAAGTTGGCCCACGGCTCGGCCATCGTGACGACGATGGCCAGGGGGTTGGACGGGTCGACGGCGATCTCGGTGATGTTGGACACCGCGCCCCCCGCCAGCGGGGAGGCCCGCAAGGCATCGAGGTCGGCCTTGACGGCGGCGCCGTCGAGCGCTTCGCCGTTGTGGAAGGTCACGTTCGGTCGCATCGTGACGGTCCAGGTGAGGAAGTCGGCGCTCGGCGTGAACGACTCGGCGAGATACGGCTGCGCGTTCCCGTCGGCGTCGAAGGCGGCCAGCGGATCGAACACCGCGTTGGCCACCATGAGGCCGGGGATGGCCCACCGGTTGACGGCGGGGTTGAAACCGTCGCTCTCGCCTTCCAGGCCGTACTTGACCTTGCCGCCGGGGGTCGGCGAGCCCTCCGGAGCGATGGTGACGTTGGCCGACTGCACGTCGACCGACTCCTCGTCACCGCTGCCGCCTCCGCACGCCGCGACCACGAGTCCCGTCGCAACGACGGCGCCGGCGGCGGCGAACCGCAGCGTCGACCTCGATCGGATCCTCATGATGCTCTCCTCAACCCGGCACCGGTGCCGGGATCGTGCGGCCTTGCGGTCGCGGTGATGGCCTCGCCCGAAAGGTTCGGCGCCACATGTCGTCCACTTTAGGAGTGACCCATGACACATCTGGGTCATCCCCGAGGACGGACTCCCACGATGCCGACCCACAGGCCCGCTGTCGTAGCCTCACGCCCCATGCCCCGGACAGTGCACGTCGTGCCCCACACGCACTGGGACCGCGAGTGGTATGCCCCGTTCCAGACGTTCCGCCTCACCCTCGTCGACCTCCTCGACGAGTTGCTCCCCCGCCTCGCCGACGACCCCGGGTACGCACACTTCATGCTCGACGGGCAGATGGCGGTCATCGACGACTACCTCGACATCCGCCCCGAGGCGGCTCCGCAGATCCGACGCCTCGCGGCGTCCGGCCGCCTCGACCTGGGGCCGTGGTACGTGTTGATGGACGAGTTCCTCGTCTCCGGCGAGACCATCGTGCGGGACCTCCAGATGGGCATCGATCGGGCGGCCGCCTTCGGCGGGGCCATGGAGGTCGGCTACCTGCCCGACATGTTCGGCCACATCGCCCAGATGCCCCAGATCCTGCGGGGCTTCGGCTTCTCCGACGCCGTCGTCTGGCGGGGCGTGCCGAAGGTGATCGACCGCACCGGCTTCTGGTGGGAGGCACCGGACGGCTCGACGGTGCGCGCCGAGTACCTCCCCGAGGGCTACGGGAACGGGGCGACGCTCCCCGACGACGCCGAGGACCTGGCCGCCATGGTCGGCCGCTACGAGGCCCTGCACGGCGACATGCTCGAAGGCCCCCTCCTCTGGATGAACGGGACCGACCACCTCATGCCCCAACCGTGGCTGGGACGGGTCGTCGCCGAGGCGAACGGCATCCAGGACGAGTACCGGTTCGTGGTCGCGGGGCTGGCCGACCACCTCGATGCGGCGCCGAACCACGACCTGCCCCGCTGGCGGGGCGAACTGCGCTCCGGGGCGCGGGCCAACCTGTTGATGGGCGTCACCTCGAACCGGGTCGACGTGCGCCGGGCGGCCGCAGCGGCCGAACGAACGCTCGAACGTCTCGCCGAGCCCCTGTCGGCGCTGCTGTTGCCCGCCGATCGCTGGCCGGCGGCGTTCCTCGCCGAGGCCTGGCGGCGGGTGGTCCTGAACGCCGCCCACGACTCGAGCTGCGCCTGCTCCTCCGACGACGTCGTCGACGCCGTGCTGGTCCGCTACGCCGAAGCACGCCACCTCGCCGAGGGGCTCACGGGTCGGCGCGCTCACCGCGCTCGCCGACTCGGTCGACACACCCGGACCGCTCGTCGTGAACCCCACCGCCCGGACCCGGTCCGGGCTGATCGAGCTCTCCTTCCCGGGCCACGAACCCTGCCCCGGCACCCAGGTGCTCGAACACCACGACGGCGTCCACACCACCGCCGGCATCACCCGAGCCGATGCCGTGACCCTCGTCCAGAGCGCCCTCGACGACTACCCGCACCTGCTGTCCGCCGAGGCGACCACGAGCGCCGACGGACACCTCGAGGTCAGGGTCCGCCACGACCCCGCCGACCGTCGGACGCGCTACGCAGGCTCGATCCGGGCGGAGGTGGCCGCGCTCGCCGCCACCGACCCCGAGGCCCCCGCGACGGTCACGGTCGAGGCGCCGCCCTCCCACACGGCACTCGCCCACGCGGCCGCCCTGCCCGGCTACGGCTGGAGGATCTGGGCGCCGACCGAACCCGAAGCGGCGCCGGTGGTGGTCGGCGAGGACGGCTGCAGCCTCGCCAACGGACTCGTCCGAATCGTCGTCGATCCCCACGACGCCACCCTGCGCCTCGACGAGCTCACCGCCCCCGCACGTTCGGTGAGCGGCCTGGCCCGACTCGTGGACTCCGGTGACACCGGCGACACCTACAACCACAACCCGCCCGCCCACGACACCGTCGTCACCGGTCCGGGGAAGGTCGAGGTGCGGATGCTCGAGCGAGGGCCGCTCCGCGGCCGCCTCGAGATCGTGGCCACCTACACATGGCCCGAACGGGCCGACGGCGATCGACGCACCGGATCGGTCACCACCGACGTGAACACGCTCGTGGAAGTGCAGGCGGGTTCTGCTCTCGTGCGCCTGACCACCACGTTCGACCACCGCCAGCAGGACCACCGCCTGCGCAGCGTCCTCCCGCTCCCGACCCGCACCGACCGTTCGCACGCCGAGTGCGCGTTCGCCGTCGTCGAGCGCGGACTCCTCGCCGAGGGCGGACCCACCGAGAAGCCGTTGGCCACCTATCCATCGCGACGATTCGTCGCCGCCGGCGGACTGCTCGTCGTGCACGAGGGCCTGCACGAGTACGAGCTGGTCGACCTCGACGACGAGGACGAGCCCACGACCGCCGGCGCCCTGGCCATCACGCTGTTGCGCGCCACCGGCCTGCTGTCGAACGGACCGATGCCGGCGCGGCCCCTGCCCGCCGGTCCGGTCGTCGCCACGCCCGGCGCCCAGGTCCCCGGCCCCCATGTCTTCCGCTACGGGCTGGCCTTCGACGAGGCCCCGACCGCCGATGGCGCGTCGACACGATGGGCCGACGCCTACGCCGCTTCGGACGAGCTGAGCCTTCCGCTGCTGACCCTGCGGGCCGAAGGCAACGGCGACGACCCGTCGAGCGGACAGGCGCTGTGCGTGACGGGAGCCGAGGTGTCGTCGCTCCAGCGTCGGGGCGATGCGCTCGAGGTCCGGGTCTTCAACCCGTCGACCGAACCGACGCAGGTCCACGTCGCCGATCGGAGCGGCTGGCTGCTCGACCTCCGGGGGCGTGCCGTCGAACCCTTCGATGGCTCCGTGGAGCTCACCCCCTGGCAGATCGCCACCCTCCTGGTCTGACGGTCAGGACTTGCGGCGCGCCGCCTCCGCAGCGCGTTGCCGTGCGTCCTTGGTCTCCTTCTCGGCCTTTCGGTGGGCTTCGCTCACCACCTTCTCCATCCGCTTGGCCGCGTCCAGATCGACCTTCCGCGAGTCCTGCTCGGCCTTGGCGATCACGTCGGCCACCTTCTGCTGGGCATCGCGCTCGACCTCGGCGATCCGACGAGCCGTCGCCCGCTCGATCTCCTGGAGACGACGCTCGGCATCGTCCTCGGTCTCGGCCGCCCGGCGATTGGCTTCCCGGTCGAGGCGCCGCAGCGCGGGGGCCGAGCCGATGTCGGTGAGCAGGTCGATCTCGAGGTCGGCGTCGAGCCCGGCGTCGAGGACCAGGTCGGCCAACGCGGAGAGCTCCTCCGGCGTGGGGTCGTCGACGAGCTGCTGGACCACCTCGGGTGGCGCCGACCCACTGAGCACGTGCGCCACCCGTTCGGGAAGATCCTCGACGCGTCCGGCGAGGAGCGCGGACAGCTCCCCGGCGGCGCGCATCCGCAGCTCACGATCCCGCTCGCGCCAGCGCTCCTCGAGGATCCGACTCCGCGTCCGGCGGTTCTCCCGGGCCGCCCTGTACGGCCCGTCGGCGACGTCTCCGGTGCGGCGCAGACGCCACAGAGGCACTCGTCCGATGTCCTTCAGGTAGTGGTTGCGCAGCGAAGTGAACTCGAAGTCATCGTGCTCGCCCAGAGCGTCGTAGAGCTCGCCGCTGACCACGACCGACCCGGGGTAGGCGACGCTCACGATTCGGCTGGCCAGGTTGACCGTGTGGCCGTAGATGTCGCCGTCTCGTTCGAGCACGGGGCCGAGCGCGATGCCGACGCGGACGTCGGACAGATCGGGGTCGTCGCGGTAGGTGCGAGCCAGGTCGAGGGCAACGCGGGCCGCGACCTCGGCGTCGTCGGTGAGGAACATGACCTCGTCACCGATCGTCTTCACCACCCGACCGCCGTGACGTGCGACGACGTCGTAGGCGATGGCCTCGAACCGCCCGACCACGAGGGCCAGCTCCGACTGGTCGAGCTGCTGCGTCTGGGCGGTGAACCCCACCAGGTCGGCGAAGCCGACGCAGACCGGAGGGGCCTCACCGGGAACGGCGGTGCGCAGGAGCCGGCGACGGGCGGCGGCGGCCAACTGCCGGCGCCACACGAACTCGAGGACCGGTGGCATGAGACCGGCGAGGTCGAGGGTGCGGCGCAGCTCCTCGCGTTCGGTCCCGACCGTGGTACGGGTGAGACGGCTGACCAGCGCGTCGACCTCCGCGGCTGCGACCCGGTCCAGGGCCGAACCGATCACCCGCGCCATCTGCAGCGCCGCATCGGGATCGAGCGAGCCATCGGCGATGCGGGCCACGACCGCCGAGAGCATCTCGACGTCGGCCGCGCTGAGTTGCTTCTCGCCGTCGCGGGCCTCGGGGAAGCCGAGCGCACGCCAGAACGTCTCCAGCGCATCGACGTCGAGCCCGGAGATCCGGGCCACGTCGGCGAGATCGAACTGCGGACGCCCGAGGTCGGCGTAGCGCTCGAGGGCGTCGAGTCCGGCGGCGTCCAGAGGGACGTGGTCGCCGTCGGATCCGTCGTCGGGAGTCACGAGAACGACATCCCCTCGTCGGGTGGCGCCGCGACGGGAGGGAGCGGTGTCGCCGAACCCGAACGCGGAGGGGTGGTGGCGTCCGCGCTCGACGGCTCCGGCTCGACGGACCCGGGATCGGCCACCACCGCGGCGAGCGGGGGGACGCCGAGCAGGGCGTCGCCGCGCAGGTCCGTGGTCCGCCAGCGCGGGTCCAGACCAGGAGCTCGCAACGTGGGCTCACGACCGGCGAGGGCCGACCGGACCACAGAGGCGGGGTGCGGTTCCAGCTCCCACAGGAGGGCGGGCCGCTCCCCGTGCCACCGCACGGCATAGGAGAGCGTGCCCCAAGAAGTGGTCAGACCGTGCACCTCGACCGGCTGGCCGTACCACTCGGGCGGAACGGCGGCGAGAAGGTCGAGTCCCTCGGGGGTCTCGACCACCGCGTGGGCCCTCACCAGATCGAGGAACGCTGCGGTCGCCGACCCGTCATGGCCCTGACCACCCGAGCCGCCCCCCGTGCGAGGGTGCACGAGCTCCGGCCAGGCCCACAGCGGCGCGCCGACGTCGAGCAGCCACCTGAGTCGGGCCACGGCCGGCGCACGCCCGGCCACGACCTCGGCGAGCCCGACCCCGGCGGTGAGTCGGGGGCTGTAGCCCGCGTGGCCGAGGTCGTGCCACACCGCAGGGGATTCATCGGCGGCTCCGACGAGATCGTCCACGCCGACCTCGAGCGCATCGGCGGCGCCGGGCGGCCGTGCATCGGGACCCACGAGCGTGGCCGCCAGCGCCACCAGGGTCGCCACGGCCCCGGCACGACCCCTGTCGTCGTCGGGCCCGGCGCCCAGCCGAGATGCCGCGACGGCGAAGTGCTCGCCGAGAGCGGATGCGAGGTCGTCGGCGAAGCGGCGGACCTCGCCGGCCGCATCGGGTTGGTCGGCGACCTCCAGGGCGAACGCTGCGCCCCGAAGCCCCCGCCAGCTCCAAAGGGCGTCGTGATAGGTCGCGAGGCCGTCACCCAGCCAGCTCGGCCCCGCGCCTGCCGGGAGCAGCGGAGGACGTCCGTCGGCCCGGCGGGCCCGGCGGGACAGATGGCGACGGTGCACGTGGTGGGCCGCCTTGGCCAGGGGGCCCACCAGCTCGACCGCGATGTCGGGGACCCCGCTGAGCCGCACGTGTTCACCCGCCGCCCACATCCATCCACCGGCGGCGTCGGCCCGGTGGGACTCGCGGGCGAAGGCGCCGTCGAGGTTCTGGCGGTCCGCGTAGCCGACGACGAGACGGGCCGCCTCCGTGTGGAGACCCTGGCGATCGAGGGCCACGGACAGGCGCGCCGTGTCGAGGCCACCGACCAGCTTCGTCGGCCAGGAGCCGGCGTCGTCTCCGGCCGAATGCAGGAGCAGGTGACGACGGGCGGCAGCGGTGGCCTCACCGAGACGCCGTTCGGGGAGCTCGATGCGCGGGGCGCGGCGCACCTGCGCCTCCCAGCCCGAGGCGACCCGGGTGGCGTCGGGCAGCGCGCCGATGTCGATCCGGGAGAGTGCGTCCGTGGTGGTCCTGCGCCGGGTGGGCGCCGCCACGGGCAAGGCGATGAGCGGGACCACGACCCGCAGGACAGCCGTGTGGGGCAGCGGGAAGAGGAACGCGGCGTTGGCGGCGCCGGCCCGGCAGCGCACTCCGCCCGTGGGCCACTCGTTGACGGCATCGCCGGACAGCACCACGCTGAACGAATCGCGGTCGGCGTCGCCCACCGCGACGCGGGACGGGACCTTGGGCAGCGCCATGGCCACGACGCCGTCGACCGAGACGGTCGTGTCATCGAGCTCGATGCTGTCGATGCGGGCAGGGCCGAGCGCGTTCCAGGGACGCACCGCGAGCGCCACGGCGACGGGGACGGGAGAGGCGTTCTCGAGCTCGACGACGACCGCGGCCCCCGTCGGAGCGCCCTGTGCGCCGGCCACCGCCCATCCGCGGTGGAGGAGCTCGCCGCTCGGGATGCGCAGGGCGGTCTCGACCACCGGTGCGTCGTCGACGAGCCGTTGTCGCACGGTCGTCGAGCGCGACGGGAGGTGCCACCGGTCGTCGGCGCCCGCCCACCAGTCGATCGACCACCCCTGGGGCCACGGCGTCAGCAATCCACGGGGGTCGAGCACCGCCCGCTCCGGGGCACCGACCGTGCCGAGCTGCACCCAGTTGCGATGCGTGGTGTTGTCGGTCGCGGCCGGACCGGGGACCACGTCGGGCCCGGTGGGGTCGAGTTGGCGCTCGAGCCACCAGGGCAACAACCGATCATCAGGGGGCGGGGTCATCGGCACCAGACGCTACCGGTCCGCCCGTCATCGACCCGGGGCCAGCTCAGCGCCGGGTCGTTCGGCGCATGCCGTGCATCTCGTCGATGTGGTCGCGACCGAGCAGGCCGCGGTAGGCGTCCTGGGCGGTGTTGCCCTCGTAGAGGACCTTGTGGACCTGGTTGGCGATGGGCATGTCGATGCCGTGCTCCTCGGCCAGCGCCATGACGACCGGGGCTGACTTCACACCCTCGGCGACCATGTGCATCTCGGCCACGATCTCGTCCAGGGTGCGACCCTTTCCCAGTTGCTCGCCGACGTGACGGTTGCGGCTCTGCGGGCTGATGCACGTGGCCAGGAGGTCGCCGAGTCCGGCCAGGCCCCCGAAGGTCACGACCTGACCGCCCATCGCGGTGCCGAGGCGGGCCATCTCGGCGAGCCCGCGGGTGATGACCGCGGCACGGGTGTTGTCACCGGTGCCGAGTCCGTCCGCCATCCCCGAAGCGATCGCGATCACGTTCTTGAGCGCTCCGGCCACCTCGCATCCGACGACATCGGGGTTGGTGTACACCCGGAACAGGCGGGTGCAGAACACCCGTTGCAGACGGGCGGCGATGGTCTCGTCACTCATCGCCAGCACCGATGCCGCGGCGTCGCCGGCGAGGATCTCCTTGGCCAGGTTCGGCCCGGTCAGGACACCGTAGGGGTGACCGGGCACGACCTCCTTGATGACCTCGGTCATCCGCAGGCGACTGCCCTGTTCGAGGCCCTTGGCCAGGCTGACGACCGGGACCCACGGGCGGATGTGGACCGAGGCCGCGGTCAGCAGCGTCGCGGAAGCCGTGCGACGGTACGCCCATCACCAACAGGTCGGCGGCGGCGACCGCCTCGGCCATCGAATCGGTGGCGGTGAGGTCGGGGTGGAGCAACGCTCCGGGGAGGTAGCGCTCGTTGGACGAGTTCTCACGCACCTCCCGGGCCACGGCAGGGTCTCGAGCCCACAGCACGGTCGGGGTGTTGTGCGCGAGCAGGTGAGCGACGGTGGTCCCCCAGCTGCCGGCGCCGAGCACTGCGCACCGGATCTCCATGGGCGGAACCCTATGACCACCGCTCACGCCGATGACGAGGATGTCACCGGGGCTCACGTCGGGAGGGCCCCCGGACCCCTCCCCCCTACACTCGCCAGCGTGTCGTCCCAGCCGCCCGCCGTCGCCGTGCTGGTGCCGGTCAAGGCGTTCCACGAGGCCAAGGGGCGCCTCGCCGCGGCGCTCGACGCGCCCACCCGGGCCGCGCTGGCGCAGGAGATGGCGACGGCGGTGCTCCGCGCGTCCGCTCCCCTCCCCGTTTACGTGGTCTGCGACGACGACCGCGTCGCCGCGTGGGCCTCGACCCACGCGGCCACCGTGCTCTGGAAGCCCGGACGGGGGCTCAACGGCGCCGTCAACGAGGGCGTCGCCGACCTCTCCGACCGGGGCGTCGAGCGCGTCATCGTGGCCCACGCCGATCTCCCTCATGCGCTGGAGCTGGCGTGGGTCGCCGAAGGGAACGGCGTCACCCTCGTGCCCGACCGCCACGATGACGGCACCAACGTGGCCGCCGTGCCGACGAACAGCGGCTTCACGTTCGCCTACGGCCCCGCGTCGTTCGCCCGCCACGCCGCCGAGGCCGAACGCCTCGGCCTCGGGCTACGCGTCGTGCCGCGAGCCGCGCCTGGGTTGGGACGTCGACGTGCCCGCCGACCTGGTCGTTCCGGACTGGGGTCGGGCGTGAGCGATCCCGAGACCGCCACTCCGTCGCCGCTCCCGGTCGGCGGCGTACCCGATCGGACCATCGCCTCGGTCGACCTCGCCGTTCCGGCGCGTGCACTGGCCATCGGGGCCCACCCCGACGACGCCGAGTTCCTGTGCGGCGCCACCCTGGCGAAGTGGGCGGCACACGGGTGCGTCATCAACCATCTCGTGCTCACCGACGGGTCGAAGGGCTCCTGGGATCCCGACGCCGACACGGCAGTGCTCGCCGCCACCCGCGAGGACGAACAATGGGAGGCGGCGCGCCGTCTCGGCTCGACGGGCAAGGTCGTGATGCTGGGCCACGTCGACGGTGAGCTCGAGCCCACCCTCACCGTCCGCGACCAGGTCGCCTACTGGATCAGAGCGCTGCAACCCGAGGTCGTCCTGGCCCACGACCCCTGGAAGCACTATCGCCTGCATCCCGACCACCGGGCGGCAGGTTGGTTGGCCCTCGACGCAGTCGTCGCCGCCCGTGACCCTCACTTCGCCCCCCACCACGACGTGGCCGCCCACCGCCCGACGACCGTGCTGCTCTTCGAGGCCGACCAGGCCGACCACGTCGAGGACGTGACCGGGTTCGTGGACGCGAAGGTCGACGCCCTCCTCGCCCACGAGTCGCAGTTCCTCACCACGCACGGCATCCCGGCCGACGACGACGGGACCGCCCGCGAGACGTTCCGCCGACGGGTGCACGACCGCGCCGTGGCCGTGGGGTCGACGGCACGTGTCGGCGCCGGGGAGGCGTTCAAGGCCCTGACCGACCTGTGAGCGCTGGTTCCGACCGTCGATCCGGTCCCGTGGTGGCTGGGGTCGACGGGTGCCGGGGCGGGTGGGTGATCGTCACCGCTGCGCCGGCCGGCCCCCTGATCGCCGTCGAGGTGGCGCCCGCCATCGGTCCCGTGGTCGAGCGGGTCCGCGACGGCGAGTTGGCCGTCGTCGCCGTCGACATGCCCATCGGCCTGGCCGCCGCAGGAGCCCGCGCCTGCGACACCGACGCCCGACGCCGTCTCGGCCCCCGCCGATCCGCGGTCTTCCCCACTCCGCCGCGACCCTTGCTCGGCTCATCGACGCATGCCGAGGCCGTGGACCGCGGCCGCGAGCTGGACGGACGGGGCATCTCCGTGCAGGCCTTCAACCTGCTGCCCCGGATCGCCGAGCTCGATGCATCGATCGAGCCCACCGACGGCGACTCCATCGTCGAAGCCCATCCCGAATCCGGGTTCGCCCGGATGGCCGACGGCCCACTGACCACCTCGAAGAAGACCGCCGAGGGACGCGGCGAACGACTGGCATTGCTCGAGACGCACTTCCCGGGATCCGCCGATCTGCTCGCCACCCGCCATCGTGGCGTCGCCGCGGACGACCTGCTCGACGCCGCGGCCAACGTGTGGACGGCGCGACGGTGGTTGCACGGAACGGCCGAGGTGTTGGGCGACGGTGCCCGTGACGCACGCGGCCTGATCATGCGCATCGTCGTCTGACGACCGGGGGCTGACGACGCACGGCGGCCGCGGGGCGAGCTCGTGAACGGCAGATGACATGTGCCGTGGGATCCACCACGCCGCCGTGCCGGGGGTGTGTCATGGGGCGTGCATGCCCCGTCCTGCACCCGAGCCCATCTCATGCCCACCGGATCCGGAGCCGATGTCGTCGGCGCTCCCGGCCGGTGCGCCACCAGCAGGAGCACGCTGAGATCGTGGGTCGCCCGTGGTGCCTGAGCCCTCTGGGAGACCCGTGACCGACCTGAGCAGAACCCCGACGCGCCCCGGCGGGTGCGTCACCCGTCCCTCCGCTTCGACCAACGGCATCGACGAGCGCCGCATCTACGTGCTCGACACCTCGGTGTTGCTGGCCGACCCGAATGCGCTGCTGCGCTTCGAGGAGCACGACGTGGTGATCCCGGTGGTGGTGCTCCTCGAGCTCGAGTCCAAGCGCAACCACCCGGAGCTCGGCTGGGCTGCGCGGCAGGCCCTGCGGTTCCTCGAGGACCTCCGGGTGCGCCACGGCGGGCTGATGACCCCGATCCCGGTGAACGACATGGGCGGCACCGTCCGCGTCGAGCTGAACCACCAGGACCCCTCGGCGCTGCCTGCCTCGCTCACGGGGGACACGAACGACCACCGCATCCTCGCGGTGGCCCGGAACCTCGCCGACGAGGACCGGGCCGTCACGGTCGTCACCAAGGACCTCCCGTTGCGCCTCAAGGCGTCGATCGTCGACCTCGGAGCCGAGGAGTACCGCAACGAGCTGGCTCGTGACACGGGCTGGACGGGGATGGCGACGCTCGACGTCGACGGTGCGGCGATCGACGAGCTGTTCGACGTGGGCACCCTCGACGACGACCGGGCGCGCGACCTCCCGTGCCACACCGGAGTGGTGCTGCACGCCGGATCCCAGTCCGCTCTGGCCCGCGTGCACGACGACAAGGCCCTGCACCTCATCCGCACCGATCGGAACCTGTTCGACGTGCGGGGTCGCTCGGCGGAGCAGCGCATCGCCATCGACCTGCTGGCCGACCAGGGCGTCGGGATCGTTTCCCTCGGCGGCCCGGCTGGCACCGGCAAGAGCGTGCTGGCCCTCGCGGCCGGCCTCGAGGCGGTCCTCGAACAGCAATCGGCCAAGCGGGTGCTGGTCTTTCGTCCGCTGTTCGCCGTCGGAGGCCAGGAGCTCGGCTACCTCCCCGGCTCGGAGTACGAGAAGATGAGCCCCTGGACCGCGGCGGTGCTCGACGGGCTCGAGTCGATCACCGGGCCCGAGGTGATCGACGAGGTGCAGGCCCGAGGCCTGCTCGAAGTGCTCCCCCTGACCCATATCCGCGGGCGGAGCCTGAACGACAGCTTCGTGATCATCGACGAGGCGCAGAACCTCGAGCGGCCGGTGCTGCTCACCGCCCTCAGCCGCCTCGGAGTGGGTAGCCGAGTGGTGCTGACCCACGACGTCGGCCAGCGCGACAACCTCCGGGTCGGCCGCCATGACGGCGTGGTGTCGGTGATCGAGGCCCTGCGTGGGCACCCGATCTTCGGCCACATCACGCTGACCCGCAGCGAGCGCAGCGAGATCGCCGCCGTCGTCACCGAGCTCCTCGACGTCCCGCTCAACGGCTGACCCACTCCGGAACGCCGCGTCGCACGGGCAGGGAAGGCGATGTCGCCGGCGGGGCATACGGTGGCCCCGTGTCCGTCCGCCCGTCCACTCTGCGCCGCCGGGGAACGGCGACGGCAGGACTGCCCGAGGTGAGGGTGCGCCGGTGGGGTCGGCCCCTCCCCGATCGACCGTTCGCCGTCGTCGACGTCGAGACCACGGGCCTCAGCCCGACCGACGACCGGGTCATCGAGATCGCGGTCGTCACCACCGACCACCGGGGACGGGTCACCGACGAGTGGTCCACCCTCGTCGACCCCGGCCGGGACGCCGGGCCGACCGATGTGCACGGCATCACCGATGACGACCTCGCCGGAGTGGGCGCCTTCGGTGAGCGGGCCCCAGAGCTCTCGCAACGGGTGAGGGGATGCGTGCTCGTCGCGCACAACCTGTCGTTCGATGCGGCGTTCCTCGCCGCCGAACAGGGCCGGGCGCCGGGCGGGCCGGCCGTGCTCGAAGGGGTCGACGCCGGCCTGTGCACCCTGGAGCTGAGCCGCCGCCTGCTGGCCCGTCCGACCGACGGTTGGTCGCTCGGCGCGCTGTGCGCATCGTTCGACATCCCCCTCGTCGATGCCCACCGCGCCCTCGTCGACGCCCGCGCCACCGCCGGTCTCCTCGAGGTGCTGCTCGGTGAGCTCCCCTCCGGGGCCCCGCCGCTGCTGGCGCGTCGCCTCACCGCTCGCCGCTGAGCGCTGCGGGGCGATCGTCCCATCACGAGCGTCTCACCCCCCGGGCACACTGATGCACCACGGGATCGCGAGGCCCCCGTACGACGCACGCCACGGCTCGCCGGTAGACCACCTGCGAAAGGTCACCCGTGGCCCACCCCCGAGCCTTCCCACCGTCCGTCGCCCGACCCCATGGGGCGGGCGGGCCCGATGCCCTCCCACCCGCGCGGCTCGCCGACCTCGCCCGGTGCCTCCACGAGTCGGACACCGGCCATATCCCCGCGCTCATCCGGATCATCCCCGATCGGGCCGGACCGGTCGTGGTGCTCCGCGTCGTCCTCGACGACGATCCGGTCGATGCCCTGATCGGGGCAGTCGCGCCGGCCGACACGCTGGCGGTGGGACTGTGCGCTCCGGCTCACGGCCACCGCCTCGACCGACGCCGACCACCCACCGCCGGTCCAGTCGTCCATCTCGTCGACGTGCGCGGCACCTCGGTCACCGTGGTGCCCGGTGCGGGCCCGGCGGACCCTGTCGTCGGTCCGACCGGCACCCCCCTGATCGGGCGGGTCCCCGAGGCCTGCCGACGTCAGCTCGGCCTCCCCACGCCGCCCGCGCCACCCATCGAGATCTCGACGATCGTCGATCTGTGGCTCGCTCGTGCGGCGATGGCGGCGATGCACGGTGACGACGTGGGTTGGTCCGACGTGCTCTCCATGCTCCCCTCGGGCCCGCCGCGAGCGCCCACGCCGGCCGATGCGGCCGCGGCGCTGCACCAGGCCGTCGCACACTGGAGCTGGGAGCAGGTGCGCGGGCGGGTGGCGAGAGGGGCCACCCATCTGGTGGCCGGCTGCGCCGATGCCACGGCTGCCGCGTGGATGGACACGGGCATGTTCGGCCGGTGGGTGGTGGGCGAACTACCACCGAGCGGGGTGCTCCTCGAGGTCCTCGACGCCCTGACGAGCCCGGCCACGGTCGAGCGGATCCGGGCCGCACGCCGACTGGCCGCGAATGCCGGATCACGCTGAGCTCGGCACCGAATCCCACGGCGCCGGCGACGGCCGTGTCAGGCTCGGCACATGACCCTCGTCCTCGAGATCGAATGGTCGGACGCGCACACCACGGTCCGGGTCCACGACCGCGCCGCCGGCCAGGTGGTGGTCGACGCCACGTCGCCTCACGACACGACCGACCCCGAGGGTCAGCATCCCGACGCGTGGTGGGCGGCAACGTGCTCGGCCACCACCGACGCGCTCGCCGGGTTGGCCGCCATGGGCCTGCCCACCGACGAGTTCGCGTCGATCGTGGTGACGGTCGGTGACCCTCCCGGCGGCCTCGTGGTCCTCGACGCCCACGGGGAGGTGGTCCGCCCCGCGCTGCTCGGGTCCCACTCCGCCTCCGGCGCCGACGCCGACTGGCTTGTCTCCCACACACCCGGTGGCGCCGACCGCTGGCGCGACAGCACCGGTGCTCCACCGACGGCCGGATCCACCGTGGCCCTGCTGTCATGGGTCCACCGGTGCGATGCCGATACCTGGGAGCGCCTCCATCGCATCACGGTCCCCACCGGATGGCTGGTCCAACGCCTCACCGGCGAGGCCCGGCTCGGCGCGCACGACGCCATCGGCACCGGCGTCGTCGATCGCCGCGATCCGTCGCACTGGCGCACCGACCTGCTCGCCGTCGTCGATCCCGAGCGGGACTGGACAGCGGCTCTTCCCCACCTCGTCGTCACCGCCGATCCTGCGGGCGGACTCACCCCCGGGGCGGCCGATGCGCTCGGTCTGCGTCCGATGGTCCCCGTGCACGCGGGCGGTGCCCGCGCCTCTTGAGCGCCCTCGGGCCCTCCCAGCACCGCCACCTCCCGTTCATCTCGACCCGAGCTCTGTCGGGGCTACGCTCTCGCCCGAACGAGGGGATGGGCGTGGGGCCGCTACGGGTCGCACGGCACGAGGGACGACCCGGGGAACGGGCGGACCACCAGGGAGCCGACCGTGAGTGATGTGGTCTTCGAAGAGGTCACCAAGCGCTTCGGTGACGTCACCGCCGTGTCTCGGCTCACCCTGTCGATCGCCGACGGTGAGTTCATGGTGCTGCTCGGGCCGTCCGGCTGCGGGAAGACCACCGCACTGCGCATGATCGCCGGCCTCGAGACCATCACCGAAGGCACCCTGCGCATCGGTGAGCCGCGTCGTGAACGACGTCGAAGCCAAGGACCGCGACATCTCCATGGTCTTCCAGAGCTACGCCCTCTACCCCCACATGACCGTGGCCAAGAACGTCGAGTCCCCGCTCGTGGCCCGCAAGTTCCACGTCGACGGCGAGGACGAGCCCCGCAAGCTGACCGCCGCCGAACGCAAGGAACGCATCGCCGACGCCACCGACGTCCTCGGGCTCAGCGATCTGCTCGACCGCAAACCCGGGGCGCTTTCAGGCGGTCAGCGCCAGCGCGTCGCCCTGGCGCGGGCCATCGTCGCCCGACCCTCGGCGTTCCTGATGGACGAGCCTCTGTCGAACCTCGACGCCAAGCTGCGGGCCCAGACCCGCCTCGAACTCGTCGACCTCCAGAAGCGCCTCGCCACCACGTTCGTGTACGTCACCCACGACCAGGTCGAAGCCATGACCATGGCCGACCGCATCGCCATCATCAGCGGCGGCGAGCTCCAACAGGTCGGACCGCCCCAGGCCGTCTACGACCGGCCCCGGAACCTCTTCGTCGCCCGCTTCATCGGATCGCCGCCCATGAACACGGTGCCCGGTCGGGTCGTGGTCGACGCGGAGGGCACCTCCGTCGACCTCGGTGGTCAGCGGATCCCGGTGGCACCGCTCGAGGCCGAACCCCTCGCGGACGGCACAGCGGTCGTCATCGGCGTGCGACCCGAACACCTCGTGGTCGACCCCGACGGTCCGGTCAAGGCCACCGTGCGCGCCGTCGAGTGGCTGGGCCACGAACGCCTCGTCCTGTGCGACATCGCCGGCGCCGAGGTCACGGTGCGCCAGGCCAGCAGCGACGCACCCGTCCGCGCCGGCGAGCACGTGCCGCTCACCGCCGATCCCGCAGAGGTCCACCTCTTCGACCCCGACACCACCGGGCGGCTCAATTGACCGACACCGCCGACCTCACCATCAGCGACACCCCGACCTCCACACCACCGCCGGCGCCCACCCCCGTCCCCCGCCGCCGCTCCCGACGGCGGCGCGACGCGGCGATCGCCTACCTGTTCCTGATCCCCTCGGCGATCATCTTCGGGGTCTTCTTCTTCTATCCGCTGGTCCGCCTCTTCTACCTGGGCCTGCACCAGCAGAACCGGTTCGGCACCAGCGAGCGCTACGTCGGCTGGAGCCAGTTCGGTGACGTGCTGACCGGCGACGAGTTCACCTCGGGCCTGGAGATCAGCGCCAAGTACGTGCTGTTCACCGTGCCCCTCGGACTGGTGCTCGGCGTGTTGCTGGCCGTGGCCGCCAACCGCCGACTCAAGGGCATCAAGGTCTTCCAGACGATCTTCTCCTCGACGGTGGCGTCGTCGGTGGCCGTGGCCTCGGTGGTGTTCCTCGTGCTGCTCAACCCCCAGATCGGCTACTTCTCCGACGTCTCGTTCTTCAGCCTCGCCGACCCCGACACCGCACTGCGCGGCGTGGCGCTGTCGTCGGTGTGGCAGAACCTCGGCCTCACCTTCATCATCGTGCTGGCCGGGCTCCAGGCAGTGCCCGACGAGATCCAGGAGGCCGCCACCCTCGACGGCTACGGACCGATCCGTCGCTTCTTCCGCGTGACGCTGCCGCTCATCAGCCCGACGCTGATGTTCCTCGTCGTGGTGCTGGTGATCTTCGCCCTGCAGGCCTTCGCCCAGAGCGACATCCTCACCGCCGGCGGACCGGTCGGCTCGACCGAGACGCTGGTCTACAAGATCTTCTACAGCCAGCAACCGTCCGACCAGGGCACGGGCTCGGTGATCGCCATCGGGCTGTTCGGCATCACCCTCGTCGTCACGCTGGCCCAGTTCCTGCTCCTCGATCGGCGGGTCCACTATGGAAACTGACACCCTCCAGACTCCGTGGAAGAGGATCGTCTGGTACGGCGTGCTGACCGTGCTCGGCGTCATCGTGCTGTTCCCGGTGTACATGACCCTCATCCGGGCGCTGTCGACGCCCGCCGCCTATGTGCAGGCCGGACAGCCACCCTGGCCGGTCGACGTGCAGTGGGGGGTGTTCGCACGGGCCTTCGAGCTCGGCGACCTGGGTCCGAAGCTGCTCACCAGCGCCGTCGTCACCGTCATCATCGTCGGCGCACAGCTGGCCACATCGATCCTCGCCGCCTATGCCTTCGCCTTCCTCGAGTTCCCGTTCCGCCGGGTGCTGTTCCTCGTGTTCATGGCCACGCTGATGCTGCCGATCGAGGTCACGCTGATCCCCAACGTCGGCACGATCCGCGAGTGGGACATCCTCAACAGCTACCCAGCCCTGGTCGGGCCGTTCCTGGCCACCGCGTTCGGCACGTTCCTCATCCGCCAGGGGTTCCTCGGCATCCCCCGCGACCTGCGCGACGCCGCCGCGCTCGACGGCTTCGGCCACCTGGCCTTCCTGCGCCGGGTCGCCATCCCGGTGACCAAGCCGATCGTGGCGTCGTTCACCGTGATCGCCTTCCTGTCGGCGTGGAACCAGTACACCTGGCCCCGCGCCGTGGTCACGGAGGGCCGCTGGGAGACGATCCAGATCGGCCTCAAGACCCTCTCGGCGTCGACCGTCGACCAGAACAACATCGGCTTCGCCGGCGCCATCATCGCCGCCATCCCCGTGCTGTTGCTGCTCATCTTCCTCCAACGCCAGCTCGTCCGAGGCCTCACCGCCGGTGCGGTCAAGGGCTGACCCTTTCCTCCACGACACGACACGACACGACACGACACAGGAGACCATGATGTCCCGCACCTCCCGCCCCCTCGGTCTGCGCACCGCCGGCATCCTGCTCACCGGCATGTTGGTGGCCGCTGCCTGTGGCGGTGACTCCGACGACGGTGGCGATGCCGCCGGCCGCCCCGCCACCGAGACCATCGAGCTCCCCGACTGCCCGGTCGACGCCCTCGACAGCGCCACCGCCCCGGTCGACATCACCGTCTGGTACCAGCTGAGCGGGAAGGCGGGCTCGACGCTCGAGGCGCAGGTCGCGGCCTACAACGCGTCGCAGGACAAGGTGCGGGTGACCGCCGAGCTGCAGGGCGCCAACTACGACGAGCTGTTCAACAAGTACACCCAGGGCATCCCCACGGGTGACCTGCCCCAGATCCTGGTCAGCGAGGACACCACCACCCAGGCCCTCATCGACAGCCAGACCGTGCTCCCCGCCCAGGCCTGCTTCGACGCCGCCGGACTGAGCACCGACGGCTTCGCCGATGCCGCCGTGAACCACTTCACCGTCGGCGGGGCCATGTGGCCGGGCACGGCCAGCGTCTCCGGCCTGCTCACCTATTACAACAAGAACCACTTCCGCCGGGCCGGACTCGACGCCGAGACGGCGCCCGGCACGCTGGCCGAGGTCCGCCAGTACGCAGAAACCCTCAAGGCGGCCGGGGTCACCGACGCACCGGTGGTGCTGCTCATGGACTCGTGGTTCGTCGAGACGCAGCTCGCCGGTGCCCGCCAACCGCTCGTCGACAACGACAACGGCTACGGACCGGATCAGACCACCGAGGCCGCCTTCGACGCACCGGTGACCCAGGAGGTCTTCGACTGGATCGACCAGATGGTGGCCGACGGCCTCCTGACGCCGGTGCAGGCCACGCCCGGCACCGTCGACCACTACCTGGCCATGGCCAGCCAGAACGCCTCGATCACGGTCGAGACCACGACGGCGGCAACGTCGGTCGTGGCCTTCCTCGGCGGCGACACGAGCGTCGTCGGCGAGTCCGACCGGGCCGAAGCGGCCGGCACCGACCCGAGCGGGCTCGACATCGGCGCCGGGGAGATGTTCGGCGTCGAGGAAGTCGGCGCGACCCAGATCGGCGGCAACGGGTTCTTCATGATGAACGACACGACCTCGAGCAACGAGGAGATCGCCGCCGCCTGGGACTTCATCGCCTGGTGGAACCAGATCGACCAGCAGGTCACCTGGAACATCGAGGGCAGCTACCTGCCCTTCCTGGACGCGGCCGCAGAGGATCCGCGGGTACAGGAGTTCTGGTCCACAGAACTGGCCGGGAAGTGGCTGAGCATCGGCTACGACCAACTCCAGAACATGGACCCGAACTCCACCGGCGCGCTGATCGGCCCGTACGACAAGTTCCGCATCGCCATGACCGATGCCATGGCCGAGGTCTCGCTGCAGACCACCGATCCGGCCACCGCCATCGCCGACGCGGCGACCGAGGTGACCGACGCCCTCTCCGCCTACAACGACTCCCTCTAGGAGAACGCCATGATCCGTCATCGCACCCGCCTCACCCTCGTGGCTGTCGCGCTCACCGGGGCTCTCGTGGCCGGCGGGTGCAGCAGCGGCTCCGAGAGCGGGGGTGGCGACGGCGGTGATGGTGGCGGGCAGGCGGCGCTGCCCGAGTGCCCGCTCGAAGCCCTCGACTCGACCCCCGGGCCCGTCGAGGTCGTCGTCTGGCACTCCCAGGTCGCCGAACCCCTCCGCGCGCTGGAGGCGATCGTCGGGCGCTACAACGCCTCGCAGCAGAAGGTGCAGGTGCGCCTCGAGAGCCAGGGTGCCGGCTACGAGGAGGTCGTCCAGAAGTTCACGCAGGCCATCCCCACCCGACAGCTCCCGGCTGCCGTGATGGTCGACGACACCTCGACCCAGTTCATGGCCGACTCCGGGGTCGTCCTCCCCGCGCAGAGCTGTGTCGACGCCTCGGGCTACGACCTCTCCCAGTTCCGCCAGACGGCGATCGACTACTACACCGTCGACGGCGCCCTCTACCCGGCGTCGGCCAACCTCGGCGCCGCCCTCACCTACGTCAACCGGAACCACTTCCGCAAGGCCGGCCTCGACCCGGACACGCCCCCGGCCACCCTCGACGAGATGCGCTCGGCGGCAGAAGCGATCAAGGCCGCCGGGGTGGCCGAGACGCCGATGGTGCTGGCCCTGGCCTCGTGGATCGCCGAGTTCTGGCTCACCGGCGACGGCGCCTCCGTGGTCGACAACGACAACGGACGGGGTCCCGGTGGCGCCAACGGCGCAGCCCTGGCCGACAACGCCGCGGCGAACGAGCTGCTCACCTGGATCCAGGACATGCAGGCCGACGGACTGCTCGAGGCGCTGCCCTACACCCCCGGCCAGATCAATCAGTACCTGGCCCTGGCCAGCCAGAACGCCTCGTTCACGGTCGAGTCGTCCAGCGCAGCAACGTCGATCTCCGCCTTCCTCAGCGGTGATCTCGACACGACCGGACTGGCGACGGAACCCGGCGCCCCGCCGGCGGATCTGAACGCGTTGGACATCGGCGCCGGACCCTTCGCCGGCATCTCCTCCGGCGGACGGGGACAGGTGGGCGGCGCAGCCTGGTACATCACCAACACCAGCGCACCTGAGGTCCAGGCGGCGACGTGGGACTTCATGACCTATCTCAACGGCAACGACGCACAGGTCGACATGACCCTCGCCGGATCGTTCCTGCCGTTCCTGAGCTCAGCCGTCGACGACCCCCGGGTGCAGGCCGACTGGACGACGACCCTGTCCGGGAGCTGGCTGGCCATCGCCGACGAGATGGTGGCCGACGGGATCGACCCTGCGTTCCCCGGTCCGCTGATCGGCCCGTACACCGAAACCCGCAGAGCTATCAGCGACGGCCTCGATGCCCTGACCGTGGCCAAGCGCACGCCCCAGGAGGCGCTCGACGCCATGCAGGCCGACATCGACGCCGCCTTCGAGCGCTACCGCAGCGAGGGCTTCTGACCCGGCGACGTCGGCGACGGGAGGGCGAGCGCGCGCCTGGACACGTGTCCGATTTTCTGGTTGCCTGAGAAGGTCGACGTTCGAGGAGGAGTGGCCCGTGCGCTACCGCTACACCGCGACCCAGGACGCTCTGCGAGCCGAGCTCCGGCAGTACTTCGCGGAGCTGATGACCGCCGAGGTCCGAGCCGCGCTGCGTTCGGAGTCCGCCGAGAGCGGCGACGCCGCCCGGTCGGTCGTGCGCCGCATGGGCGCCGACGGATGGCTGGGCATCGGCTGGCCCGTGGAGTACGGCGGCCAGCGGCCTCACGGCGGCTCGAGCAGTTCATCTTCTTCGACGAGGTCCAGCGGGCCGGACGCGCCGTTCCCGTTCGTCACGCTCAACACCGTGGGCCCGGCGCTCATGGCGCACGGCTCCGAGGAGCAGAAGGCCACCTACCTGCCCCGGATCCTGCGCGGCGAGGTCACTTCGCCATCGGCTACACCGAGGCCGAGGCCGGCACCGACCTGGCCTCGCTGCAGCACCCGGCGGTGACGCGACGGCGACGAGTGGGTGATCAACGGCAACAAGATCTTCACCAGCGGTGCCGAACGAGGCCGACTACATCTGGCTGGCCGTGTCGCACCGACCCCGAGGCCCCGAAGCACAAGGGCATCTCGATCATCATCGTCGCCGACCACGCGCCCGGGCTTCAGCCACTCGCTCATCCACACCGTCGGCGGCGCCGACGACCACCGTGACCTACTACGACGACGTGCGCGTGCCGGTCGCGCAACCTCGTCGGCGACGGTCGACGGCGGCTGGCGCCTCATCACCACCCAGCTCAACCACGAGCGCGTCGGCCTCGCCGCCTTCGGCGGCGTCGTCGTGCAGCTCTACGACGACGTCATCGAGTGGGGCGCCGACGACGGCGGCGGGCACCGAGCGACGACGAGCCGCGTCATCGACCTGCCCTGGGTGCAGATGGACCTGGCCAAGTGCCACGCCCGGCTCGAGGCCATGAAGCTGCTGAACTGGCGATGGCCGTCGGCCGTCGAGCACGGGCGAGCTGCAGCCGCAGCAGGCGTCGACGGCCAAGGTCTACGGCACCGAGACCCTGGTCGAGGTGTATCGGCTCCTGCTCGGCATCCTCGGCGCCGCCGGGCATCTGCGACCCGGGGAACCGGGCGCCATGCTGCGAGGCGAGGTCGAGCAGCGGCGTCGCGCCGCACAGATCAACACCTTCGGCGGCGGCGTCAACGAGATCCAGCGCGAGATCGTCGCCTACGCCGGGCTGGGCATGACCCGCGCGCCCGTACGGGAGCAGAAGCGATGACCCCGACCGAGGGCTCCGTCCCTACGAGAACGCCTCGACGCCTTCACGGGCCGTCGAGGCCTCGCCCCCCGAGACCGCCGCCGACCCGGTCACCCAGACCGCCATCCGCCACTGGGTGGAGGCCATGGGCGACGAGAACCCCGTCTACGTGAGCGACGTCGCCGCCCGGGCCACGGGACGTGACGGCGTGGTCGCCCCACCCACGATGCTGCAGGCGTGGACATGCGCGGCCTCGCGCCCACAGCCGACCCGACCCGCGGCCAGCGGGACGAGCCGAGCTGTTCGCGGTCCTCGACGAGGCGGGCTTCACCTCGGTGGTGGCCACCAACTGCGAGCAGGCGTACGAGCGCGAGCTGCGCCTCGACGACGTGATCTCGGTGCACGAGGTCATCGAGTCGGTGTCCGACGAGAAGGACACGGCCCTGGGGCGGGGCCACTTCATCACGACCCGGATGACCTTCAGCGATGCCGACGGCGAGGTGGTGGGCACCCTGCTCTGGCGTCTCCTGCGCTTCGCCCCTCGCGTGCACACCGACGCCGAGACCGACGCGGCCACGACCGCCGAGCCCGCCCCGAAGTTCCGCCGGCCCCGCCCGGCGATCAACCGCGACAACGCCTTCTTCTTCGAAGGGGCGAGCGCGCCACGAGCTGCTGATCCAGCGCTGCAGCTCGTGCGGCGAGCTGCGCCACCCGCCCGGACCGATGTGCCCGCAGTGCCACTCGCTCGACTGGGACACCGTCACCGCCAGCGGCCGGGGCACGGTCCACAGCTTCGTGGTCGCGCACCACCCCCAGATCCCGTCCTTCGAGTACCCCTTGGCCATCGTGCTGGTCGAGCTCGAAGAGGGCACGCGGTTGGTGCTCGAACATCGTCGAGCGTCGAGCTCGACGACGTGCGCCATCGGCATGCCGGTCGAGGTCCAGTTCACCGACTTCGGCGACGGGCTCGTACTGCCCCAGTTCTCGCCCGGCCCGGAGGTCACTGATGGACTTCTCCTTCACCGAAGAGCAGGAGGCGTTCGCCGGCCTCGCCGCACAGGTCTTCGCCGGCGAGGTCACCGTCGAACGCATCAGGCCGTCGAGCGGCGACGGGGCATCGACCGGGAGCTGTGGTCGACGCTGGCCACGGCCGACTCCTCGGCGTCGGCGTCGCCGAGGAGCCGGCGGCAGCGGCGTCGGCGTCGTCGAGACGGCGCTGCTGCTCGAGGAGCAGGGCCGAGCGCTGGCGCCGGTGCCGCTGGCTGGCCACCTCGTCGCTGCCGGGGCTCCCCGATCGTCCTCGACGTCGGACGACGACCACCGGGCGTTGCTCGCCGCGGCCATCGACGGCGATGCCGTGTTGACCATCGCCGTCGACCAACCTCCGGGTCGACCTGGGAAGAGCCGGCGGTCGGCCGCCGCACCCGTCGGCGAGCGCTGGCGGCTCGACGGCTGGATGCCCTGCGTGGCCGGCGGTGCCGAGTCTCCGCGCGTGCTCGTGCCCGCCCGCCTCGACGGCACGGCCGCACCGGCCTCTTCGTCGTCGACCCGACGAGGCAGGGCGTCACGATCGAGCGCGACGGTCGTCACGACCAGCAACCCGCCGCCCACCTGACGCCTGACCGACGTCTGGCCGCACGAGCGCTCGGACCGACTCGGTCCGGCGACGCGTGCGACGGGTCGCTCGAACGGCTGATCGTGGCCCTCGTCGGCCGGTCGCGCCTCGGTGTGGCGCGAGGAGGCGCTGCGCCGCGCCGCCGAGTACACCTCGCACCGCCAGCAGTTCGGTCGACCGCTGTCGAGCTTCCAGAGCCGGCCCACAAGGCGGCCGACGCCTACATCGACGTCGAGGCCATGCGCGCCACCCTGTGGCAGGCGGCGTGGCTGCTCGACGAGGCCGACGCCGATCCCGCCGAGGTGTCCGCCGCGGTGCTGGTGGCGCACTGGTGGGCCGCCGAGGGCGGCCAGCGGGTCGCCCACGCCGTCCAGCACCTGCACGGCGGCATCGGCGCCGACATCGACTACCCGGTCCACCGCTTCTTCCTGTGGGCCAAGCAGATCGAGCTCACGCTCGGACTCGCCGACCGCACGAGCTGGCGCGACTGGGGAACCTGATCGCCGATCGCGCCGTCCAGGAGGCACCCGCGAGATGACCGACCCGACGACGCTCCCCGTCGCTCCACGCCGGCGAGGTGCACGTGGGCGACGAGCTCCCCGAGCTCTCGGTGCCCCTCACCCGCACGTTCATCATCTCGGCGGCCATCGCCTCGCGCGACTACCAGGACGTGCACCACGACCACGAACTGGCCCAGCAGAAGGGCTCGGCCGACATCTTCATGAACATCCTCACCACCAACGGACTGGTCGGGCGCTACATCACCGACTGGGCCGGCCCCGCGGCCCGCCTGCGCAAGGTGGCGGTGCGCCTGGGCGTGCCCAACTACGCCGGCGACACGATGATCCTCACCGGCCGGGTCACCGCCGTCGACGACACCACGGTCGAGGTGGCCGTCGCGGGGTCGCAACAGCCTGGGCGACCACGTCACCGGCACGGTCACCGTCGAGCTCCCCGGGCGCCGACCGATGAGCCGCCTCGGCGGGGTCGCCGCCATCGCCGGCATCGGCGCCACCGAGTTCTCCAAGGACTCCGGCCGCAGCGAGCTGCAGCTGGCCTGCGAAGCCGTCCGCGAGGCCCTCGCCGACGCCGGCCTCGCCCCGTCCGACGTCGACGGCATGGTCACCTACACCATGGAGACCAACCCCGAGATCGAGGTGGCCCGCAACCTCGGCATGGGCGAGCTCAGCCTCTTCAGCCGCATCCACTACGGCGGCGGCGCGCCCGCGCCACCGTCCACCAGGCGGCCATGGCCGTGGCCACGGGCGTCGCCGACGTGGTGGTCTGCTACCGGGCGTTCAACGAGCGCTCGCGGACGTCGCTTCGGCGCCGGCGTGCAGGACCTCGGCACCGCGCCCACGGCCGAGGGCGCACAGTTCTCCTGGTACGCCCCGTACGGCCTGCTCACGCCCGCCCAGTGGGTGGCCATGTGCGCCCGGCGCTACATGCACGACCTACGGCGCCACCAGCGAGGACTTCGGCCGGGTGGCCGTGGCCGACCGCAAGCACGCCGCCACCAACCCCAAGGCCTGGTTCTACGAGCAGCCCATCACCCTCGAGGACCATCAGAACAGCCGCTGGATCGTCGAACCGCTGCACCTGCTCGACTGCTGCCAGGAGAGCGACGGCGGCCAGGCCCTGGTGGTGGTGAGCGCCGGAGCGCGCTCGTGACCTCCCGCAGCCGCCGGCCGTCATCGCCGCCGCCGCCCAGGGGGCGACGACCAGCACGCAGATGATGACGACCTACTACCGCGACGACATCACCGGCCTCCCCGAGATGGGCCTGGTCGCCCGCCAGCTGTGGGCCGATTCCGGCCTCGGCCCGGACGACATCCAGACCGCCGTGATCTACGACCACTTCACGCCGTTCGTGCTGACCCAGCTCGAGGAGTTCGGCTTCTGCGGGCGGGGCGAGGCCAAGGACTTCATCCGCGACGGCAACATCGAGCTCGGCGGAGACCTCCCGGTCAACACCCACGGCGGCCAGCTCGGCGAGGCCTACATCCACGGCATGAACGGCATCGCCGAGGGCGTGCGCCAGGTCCGGGGCACCTCGGTGAACCAGGTCGACGACGTCGAGCACGTCCTCGTCACCGCGGGCACCGGCGTGCCCACCAGCGGGCTGATCCTCGGGCGCGACCACTGAAGGAGCAGCAACCATGACCGACTCCGTGCCCACGACGTGCGACCTGTTGCTGGCCCGGGTGGGTGACGACCGACCGGGACTGCTCTTCGAGGACGAGACGTTCAGCTGGGACGAGGTGACCCAGCAGGGAGCCCGACGCGGCGGCGATCGCCCTCGACCGCCGGGCGGAGGGCCCGTTCCACATCGGGGTGCTGCTCGACAACACACCCGAGTACCTGTTCTGGATCGTGGCCGGCGCCCTGTCGGGCGCGGCGATCGTGGGCATCAACTCCACCCGTCGCGGTGGTGAGCTGGCTCATGACATCGGCCACACCGACTGCCAGATGATCGTCACCGACCGCGAGCACCTCGGCCTGCTCGAGGGACTCGATCTCGACGTCCCCCCCGATCGGTTGTTCGTGGTCGACGCACCCGGGTACGCCGAGGCGCTGGCGCCGTACGCCCAGGTGAACACCCGGGACATCGCCCGGCCCGTGGCCCCTGACGTGCCGCTGCTCCTGCTCTTCACCTCGGGCTCGACCGGCGCCCCGAAAGCGGTGGTCTGCACCCAGGGCCGCTTCGCCGCCATCGCGGGGCGCACTCCGGGGATGTTCGGCATCAGCGCCGAAGGGAGCGTCTGCTACAACGCCATGCCCATGTTCCACGGCAACGCCCTCATGGCCAGTTGGGCCATGTGCCTGGGCAGCGGTGCCCCGTGGGCGCTGCGGCGCCGGTTCTCGGCCTCGGGTTTCCTCGCCGACATCCGCCGGTTCGGGGCCACGTACATCAACTACGTCGGACGGGCCCTGGCCTACGTGCTGGCCACCCCGGAACAGCCCGACGATGCGGACAACCCCCTGGTGCTGGCCTTCGGCACCGAAGCCACCGACCGGGACATGGCCGAGTTCAGCCGCCGCTTCGGGTGCGCCTTCTTCGAGAGCTACGGGTCGAGCGAGGGCCCGATCTCCATCCTGAAGACCCCCGACGCGCCACCCCACTCGCTGGGCAGGGCCCAGGAGGGCGACGTCGCCGTCGTCGACCCCGCCACCCTCACGGAGTGCCCCCGAGCCCGGTTCGGTCCCCGAGGCGAGCTGGCCAACCACGACGCCATCGGTGAGTTCGTGCGCCGCGACACGGTCACCTTCGAGGGCTACTACAACAATCCCGAGGCCACCGCCGAGCGTCTCCGCAACGGCTGGTACTGGAGCGGCGACCTCGGCTACCGCGACGACGACGGGTGGTTCTACTTCGCGGGCCGGGGGGCCGACCGGTTGCGGGTGGACAGCGAGAACTTCGCCACCACCCCGATCGAGCGCATCATCGCCCGCTTCGACGGGGTGCTCGTCAACGCCGTCTATCCCGTGCCCGACAGCCGCACCGGCGACCAGGTGATGGTGGCCATCGAGCTGGTGCCGGGGACTGCGTTCGACGCCGCTGCCTTCGACGACTTCCTCGACGCCCAGGACGACCTCGGCACCAAGTGGGCGCCCCGCTTCGTGCGCATCGTCGAGAAGATGCCCCTCACCGGCTCGAACAAGCTCGACAAGAAGCCGTTGCGGGCCCGACGCTGGGACGGCCCGGAGGTGGTGTGGTGGCGCCCCGTCCGCGGCGATCGCTTGCGACCGATGACCGACGACGATCGCCGCGCGCTGGCCGCCGAGTTCGACGAGCACGGCCTGGGCCACCTGCTGGCGTGAGCGCCGACACGAGCCCGGTGCGCTCGGGCGCGGCCGCGACGCTGTCGCGCACGCAGAGGGCGACCCGCGACCGCATCCTCGACGCGGCCGTCGACCTGGCGACGCGCCACGGATACGACGGCCTGGAGATGCGCGACCTGGCCGCCGCCGCCGGGGTGTCACCGGCCACGCTGTACCAGTACTACGGCTCCAAGGACGAGGTGCTCGTGGGGGCGTTGGTGGAGAGCGGGGTACGCACCACCGAAGCCGTCGGGCGTCGATCCGCGACCTCCGATGGCCCCCTCGACGAGCGCCTCGTCGCCGCGTTCTCCCGGGTCGTGCGCGCCTACGAGAAGAGGCCGCTGCTCTACGCCGCCATGTTCCGCGCCTATCTCGCCGGGCCGGCGAGCGGCGACGCAGCTGCGGGAGAGTCCCCCTGGACGGGCCGGTCGTGGCTCGACGAGGCCGTCGGCGACACGGTCGCCGGGCGCGACGCCCTCGTCGAAGCCCTCGAGCAGCTGGTCCTGGCCGGGCTGGTCTCCCTCGTCACCGGCACCTCACCGGCCGACGTCACCAGCCGCTTCCGGCGAGCCGTCGCCCTGCTCTGCCCCTGACGGGCCGGTGGATCCGCACACGCGGAACCCGACCGTCAGCGAGGAAGCGTCTGTTGGCCGTACTCCCAGCTGGGGAGCTGCTCGATGCGGGCCAGCACCCAGTCGTACTCGCCGGACATGACGGCAACCTTGCAGTAGCTGCACACGCCGGCGATGTCGACGTCGAGGGGAGCCCCGCAGTTCGGGCAGCGGTCGGCGAGGGTGCCGCCGTCGGGCCTGGTGACGGCCGACGAGGAGCGCTGGAACGCCCAGTCCTCGGTCCAGTTCTCGACCCGCGTGCTGCCGCGCACGACCTTGTTCTTGTCGTTGAGGTCGATGTCGTAGTCGGCGCAGCTGGCGAAGAAGCGCACCAGGATCGTGTCGTAGGTCGCGTCGCTGTCGGCCCACACCATGACGGTGTTCTGGATGGCCAGGTTCTCGAGCACGTTCTGCTTGCCCGCCGCCACGTACTGCTGGATCTGGAAACGGTGCTGCTGCCAGATCCCGTCGGCCATGACCCGGCGGGCCAGCTCAGGGGTGCGCTCGACCCACGCCTGTTGGATGACGAAGAAGGCCTTGTTGACCTCGGTGACGAACGCCGACGGGTCGAATGCGGGGTCGTGGGCCCGGATCTCGTCGAGGCCGGCCTGGAGCTCGGCCAGCGACCCGGCGTGCTGGCGGGCCACGTCGGTGCCCGACAGGTAGGCGCCCTGGCTGGGGTGGACGGGCTCGCTCGGCATCAGGCCCCGGCCCCCGCCGCGGCGGGCCGAGAAGAAGACCATCATCACGATGAAGAACATGAACCCGCCGCCGAAGAGCATGGTGAACAGCGCGCTGGCGCCCACCGCCCCCACACCGGAGCCGGTCGAGAAGCCGCCACCTCCGCTGGAGAACCCACCACCTCCGGAGAAACCCCCGCCTCCGGAGAACCCGCCGCTGCCCCCGCCGGCGCGGAACCAGAGGTCGCCGAACTCGACGGTGGCGAGCCGCGACACACCGGCCAGGAGCGACAGCACCGAGGTCGTCAGCCCGGCTCGGGAGCGTCGGGCCCGTCGGTGACGTCGTCGCCCGCCGCAACGTCGCCTGATGCGTCGTCGGCGGCCGGAGCCGCGCCGACGGACGTGCCGCAGGCGGCACAGAACTTGGCCCCCGCCACCAGCTCGACGCCGCACTCGGCGCAGAAGCGAGCCTGGGGGATGGCCGTGCCGCACTGGTGGCAGAACTTGGCGCCGGCCGGGTTGGCGGCGTTGCAGTCGGTGCAGGTGGCCGAGGCAGCACCCGCGCCCGCGCCTTGGCCGGTGTAGCCCTCGCCGCCGCCGGCGAACCCGGGGGCGGCCGGCGGGACGGGCCCCTGGACGGGGGGCTGGGTCATCTGGTTGCCCATGCCCAGGCCGACACCGATGAAGGCGGCACCGGTGCCGTCGCCGCCGCCCTTGGCCATGCCCTCGCCGGCGCCGAGCAACGCCTCACCCTGGGCGTACTGCTGGAACCCGCCGGCCAGGCGGCTGTAGGCGGTGTCCTTGGCCAGGCGCTTGAGGGTGGCCTGGTCCTCGGCGGAGAGGTTGATGTCGAAGTTGCCCATGCGGGCCACGGCCAGGCCGTAGTCGGCGATGGCCTCGTTGGTGGCGGCGATGACCACGGGCTCGATGTCGGGGATGTAGGCCGAGAGCCCCAGCACCGGCCAGCCGTTGCGCACGATCTGGCGGGTGACCTCGGTGCGCATGACCTTCACCATCTGCTGTTCGAGCCAGTCGGTGATGTGGTCGTTGTCGGGCACGTCGATGGTGCCGACCAGGTTGAGCACCAGCTTGGTGGGGTCGGTGACCTTGAAGCTGTACTCGCCGAACACCCCGAGGGTGACGATGTTGCCGGTCTGGGGGTCCTGCACGTCGTCGATACGCCCACCGAAGCGTTCGCTCGTGTACTCACGGGTGCCGACGAAGAACAGCTCGGCGCGGTAGGCGTTTCCGGCGGTGGCCCAGTCGATGATGATGCCGATGCCCATGAGCTCGTCGGCTTCGACGCGGTGCTGGCCCGGGCCCATGGTGCCGGCGACCTCGCCCTTGTTGACGAACAACGCCAGCATGTCGGGCTCGACGATCAGGCGGCTGCCCTTGCGCAGGTTGACGTCAGGCCACTTGAACAGGACCTGGTCCTTCTTGTCGTCCGGAACGGCGATGAAGACGCCACCGAGGATCGCCACGACACCACCTCACGAGGGAGCGCACACCCCGGGCGGATGTGCACCTTCGAGCGTACCGCCCACCTCCGCGACGGTGCGGGTGCCCTGGATCCACCGGCCCGCGCCGGTACATTCGGCGGGTGCCTCCCCCCGCACCAGCCTCTCCCCGACCCCGCGAACCCGGGCCGCCGACGCTTCCTCGTGATCGGCGGCGCGGCCGCCGTGACCGCAGCGGTGGCGGCGACGGGCTGCAGCATCGGCGGTGGCGACGGGGCGACATCGGTGCAGGTCACCGAGCCACCGCGACCCATCCCCCCGGTGCTCCCGGGTGCCGCGCCCGCACCCCGAACGACACCGTCTTCGACCTGGTCATCAAGGGCGGACGGGTCATGGACCCCGACACCGGCTTCGACCAGATCGCCGACGTCGCCATCATCGGTGACCGGATCGCCTCGATCTCCCTCGACCCACTCCAGGGGACGACCACGATCGACGCCACGGGCAAGGTGGTGGGCCCCGGGTTCGTCGACCTGTTGTCCTACGAGCCGAACTCCTACGGGGTGTGGTTCAAGATCGGCGACGGCGTCACCACCAACCTGGCCATGCACGGCATCACCCAGCCCAGCAACGCTCAGGGGTTCTTCGACACCTACGCCGGGAGCAACGGCCCGCCCCTTCACTACGGCGGGGCCGTCTCCGACCAGTACTTCCGCGAGACCCTGGGCATCCGGGGGACGGCGAGCGACGCGCAGCTGGCCCGGCTGAGCGACGCCGTGGCCGAACAGCTCGACGCCGGATTCATCGGGATCGCCATCGACCCCGAGTACGCCCCCGACATCGACTACGACGAGTACGTCGCCCTCGGCCAGGTGGCCAGGGACGCCGGCGTGCCGATCTTCACCCACATCCGCTACTCGAGCCCCGAGCCGCCCGAGAAGAGCTCGCTGCTCGCCATCGACGAGGTCGTCCGGGTGGCCCAGACCTCGGGGGCGTCGGTGCACGTCGACCACATCCCGTCGATGGCCACCCACGTGATGCCCGAGGCCATGGCCAAGCTCGAGGACGCCCGCAGCCAGGGCCTCGACATGACCGGATGCTTCTACCCGTACACGTTCTGGGGCACCTACCTGGCCTCGGCCCGATTCAACGGCGACTGGCAGAGCCGCTTCCGCATCTCCTACGAGGACCTGCAACTGGCCGGCACCTCCGAGCGGCTCACCGCCGACTCCTTCAGGCGCTACCAGGCCCAGAACAAGCTGGTCGTGGCCTACGCCATCCCCCAGGACGACGTGAACGCCGCGGCGTCGCCCGACTGGACCATGGTCGGCTCCGACGCCATCCCCGAGTCGAGCAACAACAACCATCCCCGGGCCTCGGGCTGCTTCGCCCGCCTGATGGGCCCCTACGTCCGCGACCTCGGCGTGCTCACCCTGGAGCAGGCGCTGGCCAAGGCCACCATCATCCCCACCCGCCGGGTGGAGGCCCAGGTGCCGATGATGCAGCGCAAGGGCCGCATGCAGATCGGCGCCGACGCCGACATCACCGTGTTCGACCCCACCACGATCGCCGACACGTCGTCGGTCGAGACGCCGGCCAGCATGTCGGCCGGCGTCGACCACGTGCTCGTCATGGGCTCGGTCGTGCTCAGCCCCACCGGCCTCGACAAGAGCGTCCGCAAGGGCCAACCCGTCACCGGCCGCCCGGTCTAGGTATCGCCCCCGGGCGCAACGCAGCGCAGGCCTCGCCGAGGGCGACCACCTAGGGTCGGACTCGATGGTGAAGGTCAGCAGGGCCCGTGGGGTGGCGTTGCGTGACGCGGTGCTCGATGCGGCTGTCGCCGAGGTGGCCGAGCTCGGGCCGGTCATCGTTTCGATCCACCGTGTGGCCGCCCGAGCGGGGGTGACGACGAGCGTCGTCTACAACCGTTTCTCGACGAGGGAACGGCTCCTCACCGAGATGATCGACGAACGACTGGTCCCTCGGATCGTCGCTTCCGGTCGTCGGACGGAACCGGAGACGACGCAGGCCTGGTACCAGGTGCTCGTCGCTGCGGCGTGGCCGGGCCCGGTGAGCGACACCACCCGGGAAGTCCTCGCCCACGACCCGGAAGCGCTCGTGCTCACCGCCGCCGAGATGGGCTCGTGGCTGCTGGCCCGGGGCCTCGCCCGGCGAGCGCCTCCGGCGTCGCGGCGCCGTCCGCTGATCGACCTGGCCATGGGGCGCACCCCGGACCGGGCACGTGCGGGACCACCACCGCGCACCGCGTCCTTGCCCCGAGTGCCCGCAGCAGCGCCGCTGATCCCCCTCGACGGACTGGGTCGGGCCCTGCTCGACGCCACCGGCGGCGTCGTGGCGGCGGACGGCTTCGCCGCAGCGACGGTCGGGGAGATCGCTCGGCGGGCCGGCACCAGCACCGGGGCGATCTACAACCGGTTCTCGGGCAAGGGCGGGCTGCTGGCCGAGGCCCGTCGCCGCGCCGCCCCCGGCGACGACGGCGACGACGGCGAGCCCACCCCGGCGACGACCGCCGGGCACCCGCCCACGGTCATGGCCCTGCGGGTCGCCGCCCTCCACGCCGCCGTCGACGACGCCGAGGTGGCGGCGGCCGTGGCCGCCACCGAGGGACACGACCTTCGGAGGAGCGCTCGGGCCATGACGGTGGGCCAACGCGACGGTCGAGTCCGCGGCGAACTCGACCCCTCCGCGGCCAGTTGGACCGTGACGGCCATCGACCTGGGCGGGTGGCTCCTCGAACGGGTCGTCGGCGACGCCGCTCCGGGTACGGCCGCCACGACCCTGCGCCACGCCATCCGCACCGATCCGTCCGGCCCGCGCGCGACGGCCACGACCGAGCTCGAGACCGCCACGCCCACCCGGCAGAGGTAGCGTCGCCGCCGACGACCGGAAACCAGGGGGTAGCGGTGGCAGACGAGGATCTCGGACGGCTCGACGCGTGCGGGCAGGCGGAGTTGGTGCGCACGGGCGAGGCCTCGCCGCGAGAGCTGGTCGACGCCGCCATCGACCGCATCGAGGCCGTCAACCCGACGCTGAACGCCGTCATCCACGAGCGCTTCGACAAGGCCCGCGCCGAAGCCGACGGACGACTGCCCGACGGACCGTTCCGAGGCGTGCCCTTCGTGCTCAAGGACCTCGGGCTGCGCAGCGCCGGGGACCCCATGCACTCCGGAGCCTCGTTCCTCAAGGCGCTCGACCACACCCCCACCGTCGACGACACGCTCACCACCCGTTTCCGTGACGCCGGCCTGGTCGTCGTCGGGCGCACCAACACCCCCGAGTTCGGCACGACCATCACCACCGAACCCCGAGCCCACGGCCCGAGCCGCAACCCGTGGAACCCGGAGCACTCCACCGGCGGCTCCTCGGGTGGCAGCGCCGCCGCGGTGGCCTCGCTGATGGTGCCGGCCGCTCACGCCTCCGACGGCGGCGGGTCGATCCGCATCCCGTCGAGCGAGTGCGGCCTCGTCGGGCTCAAGCCCACCCGGGCACGTACCACCCTCGGCCCCGACCTCGGCGAGTCGTGGGCCGGCGCCACGATCCACGGTGTCGTCACCCGCACCGTCCGCGACGCCGCCGGCCTGCTCGACGCCATCGCCGGGCCCTCCCCCGGCGACCCCTACGCCGCACCCGCCCTGATCAGACCACTGGCCGAGGAGGTGGGCGCCGACCCCGGGGTGTTGCGTATCGGGCTGCTCGACCACCCGCTGCTGCCCGGCGTGGGCGCCGATCCCGACACCGCCGCCGCCGTCCACGCCACTGGTGCCCTGCTGGAGCAGATGGGCCACCGGGTCGACACCTCTCACCCCGACGCCATGGGCGACCCCGCCTTCTCCCACGCCTTCCTCACCGTGCTGGCCGCAGACCTGGCCACCGACCTGGCCGAGTGGGAGGAGATCATCGGGCGTCCCATCACCGGCGACGACCTCGAACCGGGCAACGCCGGGTTCGCCGGCTACGGCCGGTCGGTCGATGCCGTGAGCTACCTGAACGCCGTGCGCTGGCAGGAGCGGTGGATGCGGCGGATGGCCGAGTGGTGGACCGGCGGGTTCGACGTCTTGTGCTGCCCGGTCCTCAACGGTCCGCCGCCACCGATCGGGTGGCTGTCCGACCCCGACGAGGGGCTCAACCGGGTCACCGACCTCATGCAGTACACCGCCCAGTTCAACGTCACCGGTCAACCAGCCATCTCGTTGCCCCTGTCGTGGACCGACGACGGCTTGCCGATCGGCGTCCAGTTCGTCGCCGCGTTCGGCCGCGAGGACGTGCTCGTCCGGCTGGCCGGAGCCCTCGAGACAGCCGTCGGCTGGCCCGACAGGATCCCACCCGTCCACGCCTGAACCCGGGCCACTGATCGGCCGCTCAGCGGTGGCGGGCGACCACCGCGGCCACACCGGCCACGAAGCGGTCCACGTCGTCGGAGGTGGTGGCGAAGCTGGTCATGGCTCTCACCTCGTGGTGGGTGGCGTCCCACTCCCACACGAACGACCACGCCTGCAGCTCGGCCACGGCCGCCGCCGACGGCAGTCGCACGAACACGGCGTTCACCTCCGGCGCGGCCGGCGCCGACAATCCGTCGACGCCCGTCAGCCGCTCGGCCAGCGACGCGGCCATGGCGTTGGCGTGGGCCGCGCTGCGCAACCACAGGTCGTCCTCCACCAGCACCGCGAACTGGGCGCCGAGGTAGCGCATCTTCGACGCCAGCTGTCCGGCCTGCTTGCGAACGAACTCGGCCCTTCCCGCCAGCTCCGGGCGCAGGAACACCACGGCGTCGCCGTACAGCAGGCCGTTCTTGGTGCCGCCGAAGGTCACGACGTCCACCCCGGCATCGAGGGTGAACGAGCCGACGTCGCCGCCGAGCGCCGCAGCGGCGTTGGCGATGCGGGCACCGTCGAGGTGGACGAGAAGCCCCCGCTGGTGAGCCTCGGCGCACAACGCCGCCACCTCGTCGGGGCGGTAGAGCGTGCCTCGCTCCGTGGACTGGGTGATCGACAGCACCCGAGGCTGTGCGTGGTGCGGGTTGCCCAGGTCGCGCAATGGCCGGGCGAGGTCCTCGGGGCGCAACTTGGCGTCCACGGTCGGGATAGTGACGAGCTTCGCCCCCGTGAACTTCTCGGGGGCGCCGCCCTCGTCGACGTCGATGTGGGCGCCATGGTGGCAGAGCACGGCGTCGCCGGGGCCGAGCAGGCACTGCAGGCCGACCACGTTGGCGCCGGTGCCGCCCCAGCACAGCGCCACCTCCACATCGCCGCCGAACAGTGCAGCGAGGGCGTCGACGCCGCGACGGGTCCACGGGTCGTCGCCGTAGGCCAGCGCCGGCCCGTGGTTGGCCGCGACGACGGCGTCGAGCACCTCGGGGTGGGCGCCCGCAGCGTTGTCGCTGGCGAACGAGCATGCCGGCGGCACGAGGTCGTCGAGACCGTCCCGGGCCGCGCGCTCACCGCAGGTAGCCGAGGGCGGTGGCTTCGGCGGTCAACTCGTCGCGGAACTTCGGGTGGGCGATGCCGATGAGGCGCTCGGCGCGCACCGAGATCGGCTGACCCCGCAGCTCGGCCACCCCGTACTCGGTGACCACGTGGTCGATGGTGTTCTTATTGGTCGTGATCGTGACCCCCCCGTCGAGGCGTACCCTGATCCGGCTCACCGACTCGTCGCCCGTGGTGGAGTGCAGGGCGAGGAAGCCCACACCGTGGGGCGAGAACATCGCTCCCTTGGCGAAGTCGGCCTGACCGCCGGAGCCAGACCACATCTTCCCGCCGATCATCTCGGAGTTGGCCTGGCCGAGCACGTCCACCTCGACGGTGGCGTTGATCGAGACGAAGGCCCGCTCGCGCCCGATGATGCGGGGGTCGTTCACCCAGTCGACGGGGAGGAACTCGGCCACGGCGTTGTCGTCGATGAAGTCGTAGAACGACCGGGTGCCCAAAGCGAAAGTGGTGACCATCTTCCCGGGCCGGGTGGTCTTGCCCGTACCGGTCACGACACCGGCGGTGAAGAGGTCAGCCAGCGCGTCGGAAAGCAGCTCGGTGTGCACGCCGAGGTCGTGGTGGTCCTTCAGCGCTCCGAGCGCAGCGGCGGGGATCGACCCGATCCCGACCTGGATGGTGGCCCCGTCGGGCACACGCTCGGCGATCAGCTCACCGATCACCCGGTCCTTGTCGCTCATCCCTGGAGGAAGCGACTCGGCCAACGGGTAGTCGGCCTCGACCCATCCCGCCACCTGGGAGACGTGCAGGTTGTTCTCGCCTCGCGTGCGGGGCATCTGCGGGTTCGCCTCGAGGAAGAACGGGACCTTTCCGATGAAGCGGGCCACGTAGTCGGCGTTCGTGCCGAGCGAGAACCAGCCGTGGCGGTCCGGTGGCGTGGCCGAGGCCACCACCATGGGCGACCGCGTCACGTGACGCAGCAGATAGGGCATTTCCGAGAAGTGCGCCGGCGTGAAGTCACATCCACCGGCGTGATAGGCGGGCCGGGTGACGTGCGAGAGGAAGTAGGCCGTGTGGCGCAGGCCCGGATAGGCGCCGTGCAGATAGGGCCGGTCGTGCAGGCAGTGCATCTGATGCACCCGCACGCCCTCGAGGTCGGGTCCCGCCGCGTCGATGGCGGACATCACCGTGTCCGGCTCACCGTTGGCCAGCGGCACGATCACGTCACGGTGGTGGTCGAGGTGCTCGAGCACCGCCGAGGGATCCGAGCATCGGGTTCGGTGCAACGCGTCGGTCACGAGGGGTTCCTTTCCCGTCGGCCGCCACGGTAGCGACGACGGCGGTCGCGACCCCGACCCCGAGGGAAACGCTGCGGGTCGAGATGGTGGACGATCCCGGTCACGCCTCGATCGGGAGGAGCCGCGCCCCGGTCGTGGCAACCTGGCCCGGTGACCGTCTCACTGCCCTCCGCCACGGATCTCACGTCGCTGCTGACCCTCGACGCGGTGAAACCCGATGCGTTCCTGGCCCCGAGCGCCGACAACGGCTGGGGACGCATCTACGGCGGCCAGGCCGTCGCCCAGGCCCTGCGCGCCGCTGGCCACACCGTCGCCGCCGACCAACTCCCCCACTCGCTGCACGCCTACTTCATACGCGAAGGCGACGAGAAGGCCCCGGTGCTCTACGAGGTGGACCGGATCCGCGACGGGCGGTCGTTCTCGACCCGGCAGGTCGTGGCCTACCAGTCCGGTGGGGCGATCCTGAACCTGATCGCCAGCTTCCACCGCCCCGAACCATCGGAGGACGTGCAACGGTCGGCCATCGACCCCGACGTCCCGGGGTGGGCGGACCTGAAGGCCGAGACGACCGACCTGTTCTTCGAGACCCGCCCGCAACGCCGCCCGGACGGCCCCGCGCACCGAGCCTGGATGCGTGTCACCGAGGACATCGGCGCCGACCCGGTGCTGCACGCCTGTGCCCTGGCCTACCTCTCTGACGAGCACCTCCTGGGCTCGGCGCTGGCCGGGCATTCCAAGGCGGGGAACTGGGAGGGGCTCATGACCGCCAGCCTCGACCACGCCGTGTGGTTCCACCGGCCCCTGCGGGTCGACGAGTGGATGCTGTTCGACCTCGACGGCCACGGCGTCGCCGACGCCCGCGGCTTCGCCACCGCCCGCGTCTTCGCCGAATCCGGCGCCCAGGTGGCCACCGTCGCCCAGGAGGGGCTCTGCCGCGAGCGGCGCCCGCCCGGCGAGCGCTGAGAAGCCGGAGAACGATCCGCGTCGCCGTCGGCCGATCTGTGCCATCGTCACTGCCATGACGGAGCAGTGGGACATGCCGGCGGCCGGGCCCGCCACGACCAGGACCAGCTCCTTCGATCCGTTCGCCCGCTGGGCCCCCTATGGCGACTTCGACGACGAGGACCCGCTGATCCCGGGCACCGAACGTCCCGAGATCCTGCCGCCCACCGACGGACCCATCGAGCTCGAGCGCACCTTCTCCTTCGTGGACATCTGCGGGTTCACCGCCCTCACCGAGGAGCAGGGCCCGCGCTACTCCGTGCAGACCCTCACCACCTTCCGTGCCCTGATCAAGGAGATCGCCGGTCGACGGGGCATCCGCGTCGCCAAGTGGTTGGGCGACGGTGCGCTCCTGGTCGGGGTGCTGCCCGGCCCGACCGTGGCGACCGTGGCCGAGCTCACGGGGCGCTTCGAGCCCCACGCCATCGACCTCCGCGCCGGGGTGGCCTCGGGCGTCGCGCTGCTCTTCGACGGCGACGACTACATCGGGCGGCCCGTCAACCTGGCTGCCCGCCTCTGCGACGAGGCCCGACCCGGTGAGCTGCTGGCCGACGTCGGATCCATGCGGGGCATGCCCGACTGGGTCGACGCCGGGGCCAGCCGCTCCGTCGAGGTCCGCGGTGTCGGCGAAGTCGAAGTGCGCCCGCTGCGGCCGAGCGGCGACGTCGACTACCCACCGGAGCCCGTCCCCGAGCTCTGACCAGGCCGCCCTTTGGGAGCCCACCCGCCCGGTCGCTATGATCTCCCGGCTGCGCCGCGGTACCAGCCCCCATCGTCTAGCGGCCTAGGACACCACCCTCTCAAGGTGGCGGCACGGGTTCGAATCCCGTTGGGGGTACCACGGCGGAAGCGGCCCCAGAGTCCGCGAGAGATGCCGGGGGCTGGCGACGGACGCGGAGATGCCGGCGCTCGCCACGGCCGACGGCCGCGGGAAGGGCCGGCTGTTCCTCACGATGATGCGCGCCCACCACGTCGGGGGCGTCCACACGGCGGAAGGCGCGAGCTCCGCGGCCACCGACGAGGTGCGGGACCTCGCGGACGCGCACCATCGCCGCCCAGCCCCACGAGATCGAGGTCTTCGACCAGCTCCTGGCCACCACCTACCGCGACCCGTGAGCGGCCACCGGCGGCCACGGGATCCATGCGCCCGATCGAACGAGGTCGACGGTGCTACAACTCCCGGGCGGGGGGGCTCGAGCGCCTCGAGGGGGGATGCCATGGAGGCCGAAGAGTTCGAGGGTCACATCGGGCGCTGGTACCACGAGTCCGAACCGTGGTGGCCCGAGCCGACGCGTGCTGCGACCGGGGCGCCGAACGTCGTCATCGTGCTGCTCGACGACGTCGGCTTCGCCCAGCTCGGCCCCTACGGCTCCGACATCGAGACGCCCACCTTCGACCGCCTGGCCGCCGGCGGACTGACGTTCACCAACTTCCACACCACCGGCCTGTGCTCTCCCACCCGGGCCTGCCTGCTCACGGGGCGAAACCACCACAGCGTCGGCATGGGCCGCATCACCGACCTCGCCACCGGGTTCCCCGGCTATGACGCGAACATCTCCCCGCGCCACGGGTTCCTGCCAGCCATGCTGACGCCGGCCGGGTGGGCCGCCTACGGCGACGGGAAGTGGCACCTCACGCCGCGAGACCTCCAACATCTGGGTGCCGACCGCTCGACCTGGCCGCTGGGACGGGGCTTCGAGCGCTACTACGGGTTCTTCGACGGCGAGACCCACCAGTTCGCCCCGAACCTGTTCCACGACAACCACCAGGACCCACTGCCACGGACGATGGACGAGGGCTACCACCTGACGGCCGATCTCGTCGACCACGCCATCGAGCAGGTCACCGATCTGCGCAACGCCGACCCCGACAAGCCCTTCTTCCTCTACGTCACTCCGGGCGCCTGCCACTCGCCCCACCAGGCCCCACCGGAGTACCTCGAGCGCTACCGAGGTCGCTTCGACGCCGGCTGGGACGAGTGGCGCGACCGCTGCTTCGCCCGCCAGAAGGCACTCGGCGTCATCCCCGAGACCACCGAACTGTCCCCCCGCCCCGAGTGGGTACCGGCATGGGAGGACCTCTCCGACGACGAGCGCCGGGTCCACGCCCGCTACATGGAGGCGTTCGCGGCGATGCTCACCCACACCGACGAACAGATCGGGCGCCTCGTCGACTTCCTCGACGCCACGGGCGACCTGGACGACACGGTGTTCATGGTGCTCTCCGACAACGGGGCCAGCTCGGAAGGAGGCGTCGGAGGTTCCCTCAACGACGCGCGCCACTGGAACGGCCTGGGCACCTCACTGCGCGAGAGCGTCGAGCGCATCGACGAGATCGGCGGCCCCGCCATCCACAACAACTACCCGTGGGGCTGGACCATCGCCGGCAACACCCCGTACCGCCGGTGGAAGCGCGAGGTGCACGAGGGCGGCGTGGCCGACCCGCTCATCGTGCACTGGCCGGCGGGCATCCCCGATCCGGGGTCCCTGCGCCACCAGTACGGCCACGCCATCGACCTGACCCCCACGGTGCTCGACCTGTGCGGCGTCGCTGCGCCAGCCGAGCTGCGGGGCATGCCGCAGTCCCCGATCGAAGGGACCTCACTGGCCCCGGTCCTGGCCGACGGCGCCCACCCCGAGGTCCGCACCGTGCAGTACTTCGAGATGTTCGGGTGCCGGGCGCTGTACCGCGACGGCCACAAGGCCGTCACCTTCCAGCCGATCCAGGTGGACGAACCCCGGCCCGACGACGAGCACTGGGAGCTCTACGACGTCCGGGTCGATCCGAGCGAGTGCCACGACCTCGCCACCGAGCACGCCGATCTGCTGGCTGAGATGGTCGAGGAGTGGTGGCGCCAGGCAGAGGCCCATCACGTGCTCCCGGTCGACAACCGCCCGTTCAGCGAGTTCACGCTCACACGACCCCGTTCGACGCCCACCCTCGAAAGGATCGTGCTCCGTCCGAGCCCGGGCATGATCCCCGAGGTCAGCGCACCCGATCTGCGCAACCGCACCCACTCGATCGTCGCCACGGTCGACGTGGGCGGCGACCGCGCCACGGGCGTGCTGGCCAGCCAGGGGTCCGGCCTCTCGGGCTGGGTGCTGTACTGCGACGGCGACTCGGTCACCTGGCACCTCAACGTCGCCACCCGCAGGCACACCACCGTGACCGGGCCCGCCGACCTGGGTCCAGGGCGCCACGTGATCGAGCTGCGCTACACCAGGACCGCCGAACTGCAGGGCGAGGCGGTGCTCCTCGTCGACGGCACCGAGGTCGGGCGGAGCGAGGTGGGCTTCACCGTCGCCACCCGGGTCTCGATGACCGGAGCCGGCCTCTTCATCGGCCGGGGCGATGCGTACCCGGTGCGCGACGATCCCGCCGCCGGGCTGACCTTCACCGGGGTGATCGACAGCGTCGTGTTCGCCGTCGACGGTGCCGCCCACGTCGACCCCGACGAGGTGGAGACGGCAATCGCCGTGCAGTGACCCGTCCGGGGGCCGGGCCGCCCGGGGCGTCTGACCCCGGTTCGCCTCAACCGATGAAACGACCGCTGCGGATGCGCTCCGCCTCCATCAACTCGAGCTCGTGGAGTCCCGAGATCACGATGCGAGGGTCCGGTACGAAGTCGAGCGTCTCGTCACGTCCCTCGTAGGGCACGGCGCCGAGCAGCACCTTCAGGGCGTTGAGCCGGGCCAGGTGCTTCTTCTCGGAGCGGATCACCATCCATGGGGCGTCGGCGGTGCTGGTGCGGCGGAGCATCTTGTGCTTCATCTCCGTGAACTCGTCCCAGTGCTCCTGGGCCTGCACATCCACCTCGCTGAGCTTCCACTGCCGCAACGGGTCGTTGCGACGCCGGTCGAACCGGCGTTGCTGCTCGGCCTTGGTGACGCTGAAGTAGAGCTTCACCAGGATCGTGCCCTGGCGCACGAGATCCTTCTCGAAGCCCGTGACCCCTCGCATGAAGTCGCGGTACTCGGCCTCGGTGCAGAAGCCGAAGACCGGCTCGACCATGGCCCGGTTGTACCAACTGCGATCGAAGAGCACCATCTCCCCGCCGTGGGGGAACTGGGCCACGTAGCGCTGGAAGTACCACTGCGTGCGCTGCTCCTCGGTCGGCTTGCCGAGGGCGACCACCCGGTAGTGCTTCTCGTTCATGTACCGGGTGACCCGGCGGATCGTGCCACCCTTCCCGGCGGCGTCACGGCCCTCGAAGAGCACGATCATCCGCTTCTGGTGCTGTTCGAGGTGGGCCTGCAGCTTGAGCAGCTCGGCCTGATACGGCTTCAGCTCCTCTTCGAGGAGGTAGCGCTTCACCGCCTTTCGCTTCACGGACGGCGTCGGCCTCGGGTCAGTGCTCTCGTCGCCCGCCACGGGCCCTCCTCCAGGTCGTTTGCCTCACGCTACGCGCCACGCCGCACCACGGCCGCATGCTCCCGGCCGACTCGTGACGGAAGGCCCTTCGTCGCGTGCCTCGACCAGCGCACGATCGGTGTCGGAGCGCGGTGTCGAGTGCTCTTCGAGGAGGATCTGTCATGCCCACACCACCACCACCCGGCGGGCCCGGTTCCGCACCCCCACCGCCGGTGCCACCGCCAGGCGGTTGGCAGCCGCCACCACAGGGACCACAACCACCCCAGGGCCCACCGCCTCCCCAAGGACCACCGCCAGGTGGTTGGGCCGGCGGGCCTCCGCAGGGACCACCAGGGAACGGGCAACCGCCACCACAGGGACCGCAACCGGGGCCTCGCCGATCCTCCCTGCTGATCATCGTGGCGGTCCTCGCCGTGATGGCGCTGATCACGAGCGGTGTCGTCGCCCTCCTCGTCCTCCGCGACGACGGCGGCGACACGGCCAGCGGGGAGATCTTCCTCGAGGAGGCGGGGAACACCGGCCAGGATCCGTTCGGATCGCTCCCGGGCCCGGTGATCCCGGTCTCGGTGACCTCGACGACGTCGAGTCCGCCCACGACCGCAGCGACCTCGGTGGGGACCCGCAGCGTGAACGGTGGCGAGAGGGGCCTCTACGGAGGCTCGCTCGACACCGGTCGCTGCGACCCCGAGGGTCAGATCGGCTTCCTCGCCGCCAACCCGTCGTTGGCGTCGGCGTTCACGGCGGCGCTCAACCGCGACCCCACGCTCCGATGGAGTGGTGGCAACCAGGTGACGACCGCGCAGCTCCCCGAGTACGTCAGGGAGCTGACCTCGGTGACGTTGGCGACCGACACACGGGTCACGAACCACGGCTACCGCAACGGTCGGGCGACCCCCCGCCAGGCCGTGCTGCAAGCCGGCACGGCGGTCATGGTCGACCGCTACGGGGTTCCCCGGATCAAGTGCAACTGCGGGAACCCGCTGACCGCACCCCAGGCCGTCTCGACGACGCCGGCCTACACCGGCGCGCGTTGGCCGGGGTTCGATCCGGCCACTGTGGTCGTCGTCAACCAGTCGAGCATCGAGATCAGCGTTTTCGTGCTGGTCAACCTGACCGGTACCGGCACGATCGAGCGGTCCGCCGGAGCGAACGGGCAGGACGTCGCCGTCGATGCGACGCCGCCCGCGACCACGCCACCGGCCACGGCGCCACCGGCCACGGCGCCACCGGCCACGGCGCCACCGGCCACGGCGCCACCGGTCACGCCGGCACCGCTCGGGACGGGCGACGTGCGGGTCAACCTGACCTGGACAGGTGACTGCGACCTGGATCTCCACGTGGTCGATCCGACCGGGTTCGAGATCTCCTACGGCGACCCGACCTCTCCCTCGGGTGGCCAGCTGGAGGTGGACGAGATCCCCGACCCCGGCCAGACCGGTCCCCACTTCGAGAGCATCTTCTGGCCGACGGGCGGGGCGCCGAGGGGCACCTACACCGCCTATGTGCGCGACCTCGGGGGCTACTCCTCCTCGGCCTGCGACTACTCGATGCAGGCCCTCGTGAACGGCGTCGAGGTCGGCGGCAGCTCCGGGACCCTGTCGGGGACGAACTCCCCCGAGACCGTGTTCACCTTCTGAGGCTCACGATGTCCGTTCGGCCGCAATCGACTGCGGCCGAACGGACGTTAGAGTTGGCGCACGTCGCCACACCGACTCCGTCGGCACACCAGGGGGAACCATGCGTACCGTCGTACCCGAGGGCATCGATCTTCTCGACCTCGACCGCTTCCAACGCCTCGAGCACCACGAGATGTTCAAGCAGCTCCGCCAGGAGGCACCCGTCGCCTGGCAGGACCACAACCTCCCCGGCGCCGCCGGGTTCTGGAACGTGGTCGCCCACAAGGACCTCATCAGCGTCAACCGCGACACGGGCCTCTACTCGTCGGAGGTCGGGGGCATTTCGATCATCACCCCCGACGAGTACGAGACGAGCACCGGCACCGATCCGCGTGGGCTGATGATGCTCTACATGGACCCGCCCAAGCACACCCGGTACCGGCTGCTGGTGAACAAGGGCTTCACGCCCCGGATGATCGGGCTGATCGAGCAGTACCTCAAGCACCGCGCCATCCTCATCGTCGACAACATCATCGAGCGCGGCAGTTGTGACTTCGTCACCGACCTGGCCTCCGAGCTGCCTCTCCAGGCCATCGCCGAGATCATGGGCGTGCCCCAGGAGGACCGCAAGCTGCTGTTCGACTGGTCGAACCGGATGATCGGGATCGACGACCCCGAGTACGCCGGCGAGGACGGTGCTGCGGCGTCAGGCGAGCTGTTCATGTACGTCAACGAGCTCGGGAAGCAGCGCAAGTCCGATCCCCGCGACGACATCGTGACCAAGCTGCTCAACGCCGAGATCGAGGGCGAGAAGCTCTCCGAGCTCGAGTTCGACATGTTCATGATGCTGCTCACCGTGGCCGGCAACGAGACCACCCGGAACACCACGTCGTGGGGCATGTGGGCGCTCCTGCAGAACCCCGACCAGTACGCGCTGCTGCGCGACGACCTCGACGGCAAGCTCGACAACGCCATCGAGGAGATCCTGCGCTGGGCCACGCCCGTCTACCACTTCCGGCGCACGGCCACCGCTGACGCCGAGATCGGCGGGCAGGAGATCGCCGAGGGCGACAAGGTCGTCATGTGGCACATCTCCGCCGATCGTGACGAGGCCGTCTTCGACGACCCGTTCACGTTCGACATCGAGCGGGCGAACGCCCCCGAGCACATCGCGTTCGGTGGTGGCGGCCAGCACTTCTGCCTGGGCGCGAATCTGGCCCGCATGGAGCTCAACCTGATCTTCCGCGAGATCATGGAGCGCATCCCCGACATGGCCCTTGCCGGCAACGTCGACATGCTGCGCTCGAACTTCATCGGAGGCGTGAAGCACATGCCGGTGACCTACACCGCCGGTGCCCGCCGCAACCCGGCGCCGCTGGCCGCCGTCTGACGATCCGACCGTCCGTCGACGACGCCCGTCACCCCGCGGTGGCGGGCGTCGTCGCGTCCGACCGGGTGCGAACGAAGCCCCTGTAGCCGTCGGCGACGACCCCGTCGCAGATCTGCCGGTAGCCGGCGACACCCCCCAGATAGGGCATGAACACCCGGGGCTTACCGGGCACGTTGGCGCCCAGGTACCAGGAGTTCCCCTCACCGAACAGGGTGTAGGAGGCCAGCTCGTTGACGTGGTCGACCCACTCGTCCTGCGCGGTGATCTCGGGCTCGATCGTCGCCCACCCCTCCTGGTCCATGGTCGCGATGCAGTCGGCCACCCACTCCACGTGCTGCTCGATCGACACCAACATGTTGGTGAGCACCGACGGCGAGCCGGGCCCGGTGATCATGAAGAGGTTCGGGAAGCCGGCGGTGGCCAACCCCAGGTAGGTGCGGGGGCCGGCCACCCAGGCGTCGCGCAGGAGCCGGCCGCCGACCCCGCGGATGTCGGGCGCCAGCAGGGCCCCGGTCATGGCATCGAAGCCCGTGGCGAAGACCAACGCGTCGAGCTCGACGTCACGATCGCTGGTGCGCACACCCGTCGGGGTGATCGCCTCGATGGGCGTGGCCTGGAGGTCGACCAGCTCGACGTTGGGACGGTTGTACGTGGCGTAGTAGCCGGTGTCGAGGCACACACGCTTGGCCCCGAAGGGGTAGGTGCTCGGGGTGAGCCGGTCGGCGACGTCGGGGTCGTCGACGATCTCGGCGATGCGGCGACGGGTGAAGTCGACGGCCTTGGCGTTCGACTCGCGGTCGAGCATCAGGTCGTCGAACGAGCCGAGCAGCCCGAAGAGCTGACCGGACTCCCAACCCGCCTCGAAACGGGCTTCACGGGTGGCGTCGTCGACCTGGCCGGCCGACTCGGTGGGCTCGGGCACGAGCACGCCGCCGCGGGTGGACGTCCGCAGCGTCTCGCGGTGCGCCCGGTAGTTGGCCTTGCGCTCGGCCACGAAGTCGGGGTCGAGCGGAGCGTTCTGGGCCGGCACCGCGAAGTTGGGCGTGCGCTGGAACACCGTGAGCTGCTCGGCCTGCTCCGCGATGAGGGGGATCGACTGGATGCCCGACGAACCGGTACCGATGACGCCCACACGCTGACCGGTGAAATCGACGCCCTCGTGGGGCCACCGACCCGTGTGGTGGGTCGGACCCGCGAAGGAGTCGATGCCGTCGATCTCCGGCAGCTTCGCCGCCGAGAGGCATCCGACGGCCATGACCAGGAAGCGGGCCACATAGCCGTCGTCGGCGTCGGTCTCGACCGACCATCGCGTCGACGTCTCGTCCCAGGTCGCCGCCGTGACCCGGGTCTCGAAGCGGATGTCGCGACGCAGGTCGAAGCGGTCGGCCACGTGGTTGGCGTAGGCCAGGATCTCCGGTTGGGTGGCGTAGCGCTCGGTCCAGTCCCACTCCTGTTCCAGCTCGGGGGAGAACGAGTAGGAGTAGTCCATGGACTCGATGTCGCAGCGGGCGCCGGGATACCGGTTCCACCACCACGTCCCGCCGACGTCGGCGGCCGCCTCGATCACCTGCACGGTCAGGCCCTGGCCCCGGAGGCGATGCAGCAGGTACATGCCGGCGAAGCCGGCACCGACCACGACCGCGTCCACCGAGGCCGTGTCTCCTCTGGCCCCGGCCTCCGACCCGGACGTCGCCACCTCGGTCCGTTCGACCATGTCCCCCCCTCCTGCAGCGTTCTCTTCCATCATGCCCGCCTCGGGCCGCCCCATCCGCCGCTCCCGGAGACACCCGGTCCAGACTTCCTGTAACACCGCTACGCAGCCGGAGACCCGATCCTCTAGGGTGACGTGAGGCACGCTCTCGGGAGGCACCCATGTACGACCTCAAGATCACCGGCGGCACCATCGTCGACGGCACCGGCCAGGACCGCTTCGTCGGCGACATCGCCGTCAAGGACGGCCGCATCGTGGCGGTGAAGCGGGGCGGAGGACTCGACGGAGAGGCCACCCAGACCATCGATGCCACCGGCAGGGTCGTGGCCCCCGGTTTCGTCGACATCCACACCCACTACGACGGGCAGGTCACCTGGGACGACCTCCTCGAGCCGTCGAGCGCCCACGGCGTCACGACCCTGGTGAGCGGCAACTGCGGCGTCGGCTTCGCTCCCGTGCACCCCGGCGGTGAGACCGAGCTCATCGAGCTGATGGAGGGCGTGGAGGACATCCCCGGAACCGCCCTGCACGAGGGCATGACCTGGGGCTGGGAGAGCTTCCCGGGCTATCTCGACAAGCTCGAGGGGCGTTCGCTCGCGGTCGACTTCGGCGTGCAGCTCGCCCACAGCGCCGTGCGCACCTACGTGATGGGCGACCGCGGGGCCCGCAACGAGCCGGCCTCGCCCGAGGACATCGACCTCATGGGCAAGCACGTCACCGAGGCGATCGAAGCCGGGGCCCTCGGCTTCTCGACATCGCGCACCATGGGCCACCGAGCCATGAACGGCGAACCGGTGCCCGGCACCTTCGCCGCCGAGGACGAGCTGTTCGGGCTCGGTCGGGCCATGGCCCGAGGCGGTCGTTCCGTGTTCGAGCTGGCCCCGATGGGTGCCGCCGGCGAGGACATCGTGGCCCCCAAGACCGAGGTCGAGTGGATGCGGCGCCTCGCCGCCGAGATCGATCGGCCCGTGTCGTTCGCCCTCATCCAGGTCGACCCCGCCCCTGAACTCTGGCGCGACATCATGGCCGAGTCGCTGGCCGCCCACGAGGCGGGCGCGCCGATCTACCCCCAGGTCGCCGCCCGCCCGTTCGGCATGCTGCTGGGCTTCCCCGGCCACCATGCGTTCTCCAAGCGACCCACCTACATGGCCCTCGCCGCCCGCCTCTCCCCCGCCGAGTTGACCGTCGAGCTGCAGAAGCCGACCGTCAAGGCCGCCATCCTCTCAGAGGCCGACGCGGCCCCCGATCCGTCGGTCCTGTTCGACGGCATGAACCAGTTGGCCCAGGGGATGGTGAACCGCACCTACCCGCTCGGGTCGCCGGTCGACTACGAGCCCACCCCGGACAACACCGTCGCCGCCATCGCCGAGGCTCAGGGCCGTGATCCCCTCGAGGTCCTCTACGACCTCTACTGCGAACACGACGCCGGCAACATGCTCATGGTCCCGTTCTTCAACTACAGCCACGGCAACCAGGACGCGGTGCGCGAGATGCTGCTGCACCCGGCGGGCGTGGCCGGCCTCTCGGACGGCGGGGCCCACTGCGGGATGATCTGCGACGCCTCCTACCCCACCTACCTGCTGTCGTTCTGGGCCAAGGGCCGCACCCGCGGCGAGGGCCTCCCCCTCGAGTACGTCGTGAAGAAGCAGTCCCACGACACCGCCCAGCTCTACGGGCTCACCGACCGCGGCGTGCTGACCGAGGGCAAGAAGGCCGACATCAACGTCATCGACATGGACGCCATCGAGATCGGGCGGCCCCACATGGCCTACGACCTCCCCGCCCAGGGCAAGCGCCTGCTGCAGAGCGCCACCGGGTACACCCACACCATCGTCAGCGGTGTCGTCACCCGCCGAGACGGCGTCGACACCGGGGCCCGTCCGGGCCGCCTGGTCCGCAGCGCCCGCTGATCCCGAACTGCGACGGCGCCACCCAGGGTGCCGTCGCCCGCGTCCTCCGACGCACACCGACCGCCACGACCCACCAGGGGGAACTCACCCATGTCTTCTGACGCGTCCCGCACCGCCATCGTCACCGGTGGTGGCACCGGCATCGGTGCCGCTTGCGCCCAACGTCTCGCCACCGACGGTGTCGCCGTCACGATCTGCGGCCGCACCGAGAGCAAGCTCACCGACGTCGTCGCCCGGATCGGTGCCAGCGGGGCGCCGGGTACCGTCCGCCACCAGGTCACCGACGTGACCGTCGAGGACGACGTCGCCGCGCTCGTCGCCGGCCACATGGAAGCCTTCGGGCGCCTCGACGGGTTCGTGGCCAACGCCGGCGGCGGTGGCGGCATGGGCCCGTACCACCTGCTCGACACCACCGAGTTCCTCCGCGTCCTGCACCTCAACGTGCTCGGCACGATGCTGTCGGTGAAGCACGCCGTCCCCCACATGGTGGCGGCCGGTGGCGGCTCGTTCGTCGGCATGTCGTCGCTGGCCGGACACCGCACCCACGTGATGTTCGGGGCCTACACGGTGGCCAAGGCCGGCATCGAGGAGATGATGAAGAACGCCGCCGACGAGTACGGCGAGGTGAAGGTGCGCTTCAACGCCGTGCGCCCCGGCTTCATCTCCACCGAGATCATGGAGGGCATCCCCCGCGACGGTGAGGTGTACGACAGCTACATCGAGCAGACCCCGCTCGGCGACGTGGGCGAGCCCGAGGACGTGGCCAACCTGGTGCGCTTCCTGCTCTCGGACGAAGCCCGCTGGATCACCGGCACCGCCATCAACTGCGACGGAGGCCACCACCTGCGCCGTGGCCCGATCTTCACCTCGTTCATCGAACCGGTGATCGGCCACGACGCCCTGGTCGCCAAGGGCCCGGTCCCGACCGGCGAGTGAGCCGACCATGAAGGTCGGGATCTACCTCGACCTGCGCAACCCGGAGCCGTGGGCCCGCCCGTGGCCCGAGGTGTACGGGCGGTCACTCGACCTGGTGGCCGAGGCCGAGCGCCTGGATGCCGACATGGTGTGGCTCTCGGAACACCACCTGTTCCCCGATGGCTACCTGCCCCAACCCCTCACCTTCGCTGCGGCGATAGCCGCCCGTACCAGCCGCATCGGCATCGGCACCGCCGTCCTGATCGCCGCGCTGCGCCCCGCGATCCTGGTGGCCGAGGAGGCCGCGATCGTCGACCAGCTCTCGGGCGGTCGACTGACGCTCGGCATCGGCGCCGGCTACAGCGTCCCGGAGTACGAGGCCTACACCACCGACATCACCCGTCGCTACGGCCTCACCGACGCAGCTGTGGCCGAGATCCGTCGGCTGCTCGACGACGGCGTCGTCACGCCGCCGCCCGCACAACGCCCGTTCCCGCTCTGGCTCGGCTACCAGGGGCCTCAGGGCGCACGACGGGCCGGCCGCCTCGGCGTCGGGCTGCTCAGCCTCCACCGCGAGCTGTTGGAGCCGTACCGGGAGGGTCTCGCCGAGGGGGGACACGACCCCGTCGATGCCCGCACCGGCGGCGTGCTCGACATCGTGCTGGCCGACGACCCCGAGTCGGCCTTCCACGAGATCCTCCCCCACTACGCCCACCAGCTGAACAGCTACCGCCAGGCCGCCGTCGCCGGCACCGGCCGCCCGGCACCGAAGATCATCACGGTCGACAAGCTGCGCGACGGGGCCGAGCACCGTCACGGGATCCCCGGCCTGCGGGTCATGACGGCAACCGACGCGATCGCGGCGATCCGTGACGCCACCGACGGCGCGCCCGTCGAGCACGTCTATCTCTGGGCCAGCGTCGCCGGCATGCCCGACGCACTCGTCGATCGCCACGTCGAGCTGCTCTGCACCGCGGTCGCTCCGGCCCTGCGCTCGATCTGAGCGCCAGCCTCTGTGTCGGGGACGATCTGGAAAGCGCGGCCGCTCAGCCGGCGTCGGGCGGCGGGAGCAGGCCCAGGCCCCGGGCGATGTCGTGGGCCTCGTGGTAGCTGCCGTTGTCGAACTCGTCCGCACCCTCGGTGACGAGCCAGGCGATCGCCGCTCCCACCACCGAAGGATCGACACCGCGGCTGGCCACGTCGGAGAGGTTCGACAACAGCTGCGTGCGCTCGGTGGCCACATAGCCCGGATCCACCGTGTAGGCCTTGATGCCGGCGTCGCCGTACTCGTTGGCCAGGCGGTCGGCCACGCGGTGGAATCCCGCCTTCACCGCGGCATAGGTGAGCGCGGAGCCGCCCCGACCGATCGGGCGACGCAGCTTGTAGTGGCCGGATCCCGAGCCGATGTTCACGACGATGCCACCGCCACGGTCGACCATGTGCGCAACCGTGCGCTGCAACAACAGCAGCTGCGCGGTGAAGTCGCCCCAGACCAGCTTCACGATCTCGTCGGGATCGGTGTCGAGGAAGGCCTTGGGGCCCTCGCCCGAGACGTAGATGGCGTTGTTCACCACGACGTCGAGATGACCGAGCCCTGCGACGGCGGCGTCGACGGCTGGCCACAGGGCGTCACGGTCGAGCAGGTCGAGGGGCACCTGCACCGCACCCTGTCCGAAGGATTCGATCTCGGCGGCCGTCGACTCGAGGCTGCCCGGCAGCGTGACGGCCGGATCACGGGTGCGGGCGGTCGGGTCGCCTTCCTTCACCGTGCGAGCGGTGATGGCGACGTCGAAGCCGGCCTCGGCCAGCGCGATGGCCGTGGCCCGACCGATGCCTCGGCTGGCCCCGGTGACGAGCGCGGTCGGAGAGGTCATCGAACGGTCGTCACCGGCCGGCCGGTCAGGCCAAGCCGCTGAAGTCGATCTGGCCCGTGGTCATGGCCGCGCTGAACCCCGAGTCGACGAGGAGGTTGACGCCGCTGATGAACGCCGCGGCGTCGCTGCCCATGAAGGCGAGGGCGGGGGCGATGTCGGCGGCGACGGCCATGCGCTGCTCCCCCTGCTGTGTGACGCTCCACTCGATGACCTTGTCGCCCATCGTCTCGCGGAAGTCCTTCATGAGCGGCGTGTCGACCGGCGCCGGGCAGATGCTGTTGGTGCGCACGCCCTTGGCCATGGTGACCTTCGAGTTGCGCAGGGTGAACACCTGCATGCACATCTTGGAGAACGCGTACACATCGCCCACGACGTCGGGATGGTCGTCGCACCACTGCAGGAACGCATCCCAGTCGTCGATGGCGAGCAGTTCGTTGATCTCGTCGACCTGGGCGGGCCAGCCGTTGCCGGCCATCGAGGCGGTGTAGACGATCGTGCCACCCGACGGGATGCGGTCGAGGAGCTTCTCGGCCAGTCGGCGAGACGCGAGAACGTTGACCGCCATACAGGTGCGCACGCCCGCGTTGGCGGCCACGCCGGCGTTGGAGAAGAGCACGTCGATCGGCCCCTCGATCTGCGCGCAGGCGGCGTCGATGCTGACGGGATCGGCCAGGTTCACCTCGACGAAGGCGTCGACCGCGCCTGCGGGTTCTTTGATGTCGAGCACGGTGATGTGCTCGACGCCGAGCTCACGGAGCAGGTCCACCAGCGCGGCCCCGATGCCCGTGGCACCACCGGTGACCACAACGCGCTTGCCCTCGTAGTCGAACAGGTTGGACATGTGACTCCCCCAGAGATCGTGTCGAACTGCGCCGATCAACCTATCGGGCGGCGCACGTGTGAAGATCAGCCCCGGGGCCGCACCGCGGTCGCGCCCCCGACGTCGATCGGGAGGACCGGGATGGAGATCGTGCGACGAGCCGGAGCCCTCGGGGCCGAGGTCGTGGGCGTCGACTTCGCCCGTCCCCTCGACGGGGCGACGCTGTCGGGGGTGCACGAGGCGCTGCTCGACCACAAGGTCCTCCTGCTGCGAGCCCCGACGATGTCACCGGACCAGCACATGGCCCTCGGGCGCCAGCTCGGCGAGATCGAGGTGCACGCCTTCTTCCCCAACCTCGGGGCGGGCTACGAGCAGGTCAGCGTCCTGGACTCCGACGACGGCACGACGGCATCGATGTGGCACACCGACGAGACCTTCCTCGAGTACCCACCCATGGGCACCCTCACCCACGCCAAGGTCCTCCCGGAGGTCGGGGGCGACACGCTCTTCGCCAGCAGCAGCGCCGCCTACGACGCCCTCTCCGCGCCGATGAAGCGCTACCTCGACGGACTGACCGCGGTCCACGACCTCAGCCGCGTGACCGAGCTGCGCTACCGCTTCGGCAGCGCCAGCGCCGACGACTACGCGGCCGCCATCGCCGCCGCCCGACGCCACGCCCATCCGATCGTGCGCGTGCACCCCGAGACGGGAGCGAAGGGCCTTTTCGTCAACCCGACCTACACCCGTCACGTGGTCGGCCTCCCGCCCGACGAGAGCGACATGTTGCTGGCCCACCTCTACCGACACGCCGTGAAGGAGGCATTCACCTACCGGCACCGTTGGGAGGTCGGCGACCTGTTGATCTGGGACAACCGGGCGACGATGCACATGGTGTTGACCGACTTCGTGGGCCACCGGGTGATGTATCGCGTCTCGGTGGTGGGCACCCACGAGCGCTGAAGCCCTGGTCGAGGCTGACGGCTACGGTCACGGTGCTGAACGAGGTCAACCACAGGGGGACGACATGACCTACCCGCTCGAGGTCGGCGGCGCCGACGACTACGCCGTCAAGGTCGGCAGCATGCTGCTCACCATGGTCGACCCGAACCCTGGGTTCGAGAAGGCCTACAACCGCTGGTACGAGCGCGACCACTTCTACGCCGGCTGCATGACCGGTCCGTGGCAGCTGGCCGGAAGCCGCTGGGTGGCACCACGGTCACTGAAGGACCTCCGCTGGCCAGTGGGCGAGGAGACCATCGCCTCGCCCACCGACGCCGGCTCCTACGTGGCCATCTACTGGGTCGAGGAGGGCCACCACGAGGAATGGGTCGAGTGGGGCCAGACCCAGGTGGCCTGGCTCTACGGGAACGGTCGCGGCTTCGCCGAACGACGCCACACCCACACGGTGCTCTACGACTACGTCGCCAGCGACTACCGCGACGAGGACCCGGTGCCCATGCTGGTCGCCCTCGACCACGGCTACGACGCCATCGTTCTGGTCTGGTTCGACGGCCGCGACGGCGCTGACGCCCCGGAGCTGCTCGAGGGCCTGCGCGCCGAGGCCCTTCCCTCCCTCCTCGAAGGCTCGGGCATCGAGATCGCGGCTTCGTTCCGGCCCAACGCCGACCCGGCCAAGGACCAACCCATGGACCTCGGCACGCCGGCCGGGGGCCCCGAACGGCTCTGTCAGATCCTGTTCCTCCACGGCGACGTGACCGAGGCCCTCGCCGGGGTGAAGGACTACACCGAGGCCGTCGAAGCGGCCGGGCTGGCCGACACCCGCCTGGTGGCCCCGTTCCTGCGCACGGTGCTCGGCACCGACACGTACGCCGACGAGCTCTGGTAGGTCGACGGCGTGGACACGACGATCCCCGATGCGTTCGCCCCGGCACCGCTCGGCCCGCTGACGCTGCGCAACCGCATCATCAAGGCCGCCACCTTCGAGGGGGTCGTGCCCGAAGCCCTCGTCACCGAGGAACTGATCGACTTCCATCGTCGTCCCGCAGCGGGCGGTGTGGGCATGACCACCGTGGCCTACCTGGCCGTCTCGCCGGAGGGCCGCACCCATGCCGAGTGCATCTGGTTGCGACCCGAGGCCGTCCCCGGGCTGGCCCGACTGGCCGAGGTCGTGCACGGGGAGGGAGCGAAGGTCTCGGCCCAGATCGGCCACGCCGGTCCCGTGGCCAACGCCAAGAGCAACCGGGCCACGTCGCTGTCACCGTCACGATCGTTCAATCCCGTGTCGATGAAGGTCACGAAGGCGGCGACCGAGGACGACATCACCCGCATCACCCTCGACTACGAGCGGGGCGCCCGCTACGTGGCCGAGGCCGGCTTCGACGCCATCGAGATCCACCTGGCTCACAACTACCTGCTGTCGTCGTTCCTCTCCCCTCGCGTCAACAAGCGCAAGGACCGCTGGAGCGGAAGCCTCGAGAACCGGGCCCGCTTCGCCCGTCAGGTGGTGCGTTCGGTCCGGCAGGCCGTCGGACCGTCGATGGCCGTCACGGCCAAGGTCAGCCTCGACGACGGTGTCCCCGGAGGCTTCAAGGCACCCGAGAGCGCCGAGTTCGCCGCGTTGCTCGAAGCCGACGGCCATCTCGACGCCCTGGAGCTCACCGGGGGCAGCTCGCTGGCCAACCCCATGTACCTGTTCCGCGGTGACGCACCGCGAGAGGACTTCGCAGCCACCCTTCCGCCACTGCCCCGCCTCGGCTTCAAGCTCGTCGGCGAGAAGATGATGCCGGCCTACCCGTTCGAGGAGGCGTACTTCCTCGACAAGGCGAAGGCCGTCCGCGAGCGCGTCGACATTCCCCTGATCCTGCTGGGTGGCATCAACACTCGGGCCACGATCGACCGGGCCATGGCGGAGGGCTTCCAGTTCGTGGCGATGGGGCGGGCGCTGCTCCGCGAGCCCGACCTGCTGGCTCGCATGCAGACCGGCGAGGCCGACGCCGGCAGCTGCATCCACTGCAACCGGTGCATGCCGACGATCTACTCCGGGAGCCGTTGCGTGGTCGACCACCCCGAACCGATCCTCGTGCCCGCCGGTCACACGATTCGCTGACGTGGCCGACGACCCCTTTCCCGTCGAGGACGCCGTGCCGAACGCCGCCCTCTCCACCTGGGTGCACGAGCACGTCGACGGCGCAACCGGACCACTGGTCGTGGAACACCTCTCGGGCGGCTCGTCGAACCTCACGTTCCGGGTGCGAGACGATGCCAACGACTGGGTCCTGCGGCGCCCCCCGACGGGGCGCCTGCTGGCGACGGCGAACGACATGGGCCGGGAGCACACGGTGCAGGCCGCCCTCGTGGGCACCGACGTCCCGGTCGCCGCGCCGGTGGCCTGGTGCGCCGACCCCGACGTGATCGGTGCGCCCTTCTACCTGATGCAGCGCCTCGACGGCATCGTGTACGACGACGCCGACGCCGTCGCCCACCTGACCGAGGCGGAGGCCGCGAGGGCGGCCGACGAGCTCGTCGACGTCCTGGCCCGTCTCCACGCCGTCGACCCCGTCGCGGTCGGGCTCGGGGACTTCGGGAAGCCGCAGGGGTTCCTGGCCCGTCAGGTGGCGCGCTGGCAGACCCAGTGGCAAGCGGCGAAGCAGGCCGAGATCCCGTCGATCGACGAGGTGCTGGCCCGCCTCGAACGCTCCATCCCCGCCGAGTCAGGGGCCTCGATCGTCCACGGCGACTACAGCTTCAACAACACGATGTGGAGCCGCGAAGAGCCCGCTCGCATGATCGGCGTCCTCGACTGGGAGATGTCCACGCTGGGCGATCCCCTCACCGACCTCGGCATGGTCGTCATGTACTGGGGCGAGATGGGCGAACGTCTCTGGCACCAGCGCGCGCCCCAGCCCCATCGGATCAACCCCGGCTTCCCCGACTCCGGGCACCTGATCGAGCGCTACGCCGCCACCAGCGGACGTGACGTCGGCCGGATCGACGTCTACTGCGTGCTGGCGGCGGTGAAGATCGCCGTGATCGTCGCCGGCAACCAGGCCCGCATCGCCGCCAACGACCCCGACCGCGCCGCCGCCATCACCCCCACGGTCGAGGCGTTGGCTCAACTGGCCCTCGACCGGGCGGAAGCCTCGGACGTGGCGACCCTTCGCCACGGCAGCACGACCGGTACCCGGAGCGCCCGTTGACCACGGCGCCGATCTCCGGCGCCTGTGCGCCGGAGCTGGAGCCGGTCCGCGAGGCGTTCGTCGAGAACTTCGCCAGCCGCGGCGAGGTCGGAGCGGCCGTCCACGTCATGATCGACGGGGAGTCCGTGGTCGACCTCGTCGGCGGCTGGACCGACGAGCCACGTTCGCAGCCCTGGGCGCACGACACCCTCGTCGACGTCTACTCGGTGGGCAAGGCGGTCGTGGCGACGCTGGCGCTCCGACTGGTGGACCGCGGCGACCTCGCGCTGGACGACCCGCTGAGCGACGTGTGGCCGGAGTTCGCCCGCAATGGCAAGGGGAAAGCCACCCTCCGACATGCGCTGTGCCACCGTGCCGGCGTCCCTGCGATCCATGAGCCCCTCACGAACGACGATCTCTGGAACTGGGACCGGATGACCGCGGCGCTCGCCGCCACCGAGCCGTGGTGGATACCCGGGGAGCGGCACGCCTACCACACCAACACCTACGGCCACCTGATCGGCGAGGTCGTGCACCGGGTCACGGGGGACCAGCCCGGGCCACGACTGCGGGCGGTGGCGGATCCACGGGGGATCGACGTGTGGTTCGGCCTCCCCGAGCTCGAGCAGGCCCGGTGCGCCGACATCATCGGCGCACCGGCATCGTCGATCGACACCATCGATGTCGATGCGGTCGGCGGGAACGACTCGATGGCGGCGCTCTCCTACTTCAACCCGCCCGGCTATTCGTCGTACGGCGTGGTCAACACCTCTCGATGGCGTGCGGCGCAGGTGCCGTCCACGAACGGCCACGCCACGGCTCGAGGGCTCGCGGCGTTCTACGACGCGCTCATCGGACCCGACGCACTCCTGTCTCCCGATCTGCTCGCGATGGCGACCGCGCCCGTGTCGACCGGCTTCTGCCCGATCCTGGGAGAGGAGGCCACGTTCGGCCTGGGCTTCACCCCCACCACACCCCGTCGACCGCTCGGGCCGAACCCGAGAGCATTCGGGCACTTCGGCACCGGCGGGGCGCTCGGCTTCGCCGACCACGACACCGGGATCGCCTTCGGCTACGCCATGAACCACGTCATCCCCCGCTGGCAGAGCACCCGCAACCGAGCGCTCGTCGACGCGCTCTACGCGTCGCTCCCCTGATCGCCGCCCCCGGCCGGACGGTGCCGACCGAGGAAGTCGAGCACCGCCGCGGTGAAGGCGTCGTTGCGATCCCCCGCCACCATGTGCCCCGCCCCGGCCACGTCGACGTACTCGATCTCCGGGAACCGGGCCACGAAGCGCTCGGCCCCCTCGACACTGACCAGATCGCTCACCCGTCCGCGCACCAACAGCACCGGGCCCGACGCAACCATGGTCGCGACCGCCCGGTGGAGACGATCGGTGTCACCGATCTCGGAAGGCGGTAGATCGGCGGTCCCACCGATGAACGCCGGATCCCAGTGCCAGTAGTAGCGCCCTTCGCGCTCACGCACGTTCTTGGCCAGACCGGCGAGGTCGTCGGGTCGAGGCCGGTGGGGGTTGTAGGCGGCGATGGCGTCGGCGACCTCCTCGAGGGATCCGAATCCGCTGTGGGCGTGGCCGGCCATGAAGGACTGGATCCGATCGGCCCCGGCCTGCTCCATGTCGGGGATGATGTCGACGAGCACGACCCCCCGAGCGATCCCGGGCGCCAGCTCCCCGGCCAACAACATCGACGTCAGGCCACCCAGGGACGCACCGATCAGGAAGGGTGGCTCGTCGAGCGTGACGACGACGGCGCGGACGTCCTCGGCGAAGGCCGTCAGGCGATAGTCGGTCGCCGTCGACCAGTCCGATTCCCCGTGGCCACGGGCGTCGAGCGTGATGGCCCGCCAGCCGTGCGATGCCAGCGCCGTGGCCGTGCCGGCCCAGGAATGCCTGGTCTGCCCTCCCCCGTGGAGCAACAGGACCGGTGGTGCATCGTTCGGTCCACGCGTTTCACCGACCAGGCGTACCCCGCCGGCGCCCTCCACCTCGATCCTGGTGGACGTCTGGCCACTCATCCGGTCCTCGCCGGGTCGCTCATCGGTCCCCCTCTCACCATCGATCCCTTCGGTGGCTCGGGGAACCTACCCCGGCGCGGCCGCCTCCGGTCACGTCTCGGCGGCCGTCGCACGGTCCGGGGCCAACTCGGCCCACAGCGCAGGGGCGAACACCCAGCGGCCCAGCCACTCGACCGCGCCGGGATCGCGCGCGAGCCACGCCACGACCCCGGCGGTGGCCGCGGCCGAGTCGACCCCGAACTCGGCCGAGTACTCGTCGTCGGGACGCAACGCCCGGCGCCGCTCCGTGAGCACGTTCCCGGGATCGACGTTGAAGGCCTGGATGCCCGATGCTCCGAACTCGGCGTTCAGCCCGCCCGCGACACGACCCAGGGCCGCCTTCGATCCGGAGTACGCGATGCCCCACCCACGCGTTCCCGGCGGGCCGGGCGGGTCCTGCCGTGCGGAGCCCGACACGATGTCGATGATCCGCCCTCTCCCGTGCTCGAGCATCGACGGCAGCACCAGCTGCACGAGACGGATCTGGTACGTGAGGTTGCCCCGCATCAACGTGTCGAGGTCGCTCACGCGGAGGTCGAGGAGACGATCCGAGGTGCCGGGTCCCCGATAGAGCCCGTTGTTCACGAGCACGTCGATGCGGCCCCAGGTGTCGAGCACCGTCCGCGGCGCGTCCTCCACGGTCGCGAGATCGCGGAAGTCCATGACGATGCCGAGCCCACGGCGACCGCGTCGTTCGATCTCGGCCACCGTCGTGTCGAGGCTCCCCGGCAACGGGACCGGTGGCGCGCCGTTCACCGTGTCGTCCTCGGCGCGCCCGTCGCCCTCGGACACCGTCCGGGCGGTCACGGCCACGTCGAATCCTGCTTCGGCCAGCGCCAGCGCGATGGCCTTCCCGAGGCCTCGGCTGGCGCCCGTCACCAGCGCCACCGGGACCTCTCCGTCGTCGCTCACGATCCTGCTAGTCGGCCGCGGCGAGACGAGCGGGGAAGCCACCCTTGGCGACCGGGCCCCAGCTCTCGATGGTGATGCGGATCAGGCACTTCCCCTGGTCGATCATCGCCTGGCGGTACTCGTCCCAGTTCGGGTGTTCGCCGCTGATGCACCGGAAGTACTCGACGAGATCGTCGACCGCCTCGGGCAGCCGGACCACCCGGGCCTGACCGTCGATCTGGACCCACTCACCACCGAACTCGTCCGACATCACCACCATCGAGACGAGGGGATTGCGGTCGATGTTGGCGACCTTCGCCCGCTCCGGGTAGGTCGACACGACGAGGTCACCGTCGGCCGCCAGCCCGACGGTGACCAGGGAGGACTGCGGGCGCCCGTCGGCCCGGGAGGCGATCAGCACCCCGTGGTGTCGAGGTCTCACGAACGCCTCCAGCTCGGCACGCTCGACCCTGCGGTTGGTGGCGATCGTTCTGGCCATGCCGGCGAGGGTACGCCCCGCTGCCGGTCACTGCCCGTGAGTTCGGAGGCGCCGGGCGAGGGCATCCCTAGGATCGATCCCATGGCCATCGACGACGAACTCCTCAACCGCGTCACCTGGAAGATCCCGAACGCACTGGCGCTCGTGGGCTCACGGTCCGGCGACGAGCGCAACGGCATGACCACGAGCTGGATCACTCAGCTGTCCATGGAACCGGTGTTGATCGGCGTGGGCGTCGACAACAGTGCCCTCACCCACCGGCTCATCACCGACGGTGGCAGCTTCACCGTGAACCTCTGGGACGCCGAGGACACCCGCGTGTTCGTGAAGTTCTCCAAGCCTGCCAGCGCCGAGGGCGACACCCTCAACGGGCGACCGGTGCGGACCGCCGCCACCGGTGCCCCCGTCTTCGACGAGGCCGTCGCCTGGATGGACTGCGAGGTCCGCCACACCCTCGACCTCGGCAGCCACACCCTCTTCGTCGGCGAAGTGGTCGACGCCGCCATCCGCGACGACGACGCCCGTTCCGCGTCGATGAGCGACACCCGGATGAAGTACGGCGGGGTGAAGCGCCATTGAGCGAGCACGTTCTCTCCCGATGAATCCGACGCCTCGAAGCCCACCCCGGGGCGACACGCAGGGCACCCGACTCGGTGACGGGTTGGTGACCGTCACCTTCAGTGCCTCACCGAACCGACCACACCGACGCTCACCGGCTGACCTTCGGTGTCAGGGGCCGTCGACGGGGCGGTCCTCGGTGAACTCGACCTGCAGATGCCGCCGAGCAATGCGCCAGCCCTCATCGGTGCGCACGAAGCGGTCGAGGTACCGGATGTGCATCACGTAGTCGAACCGCGCCATCACCCCATCAGGGCCCTCGACGTCGCGGATGTGGTGGGCCAGGCAGTACGTCTCACCGATCGCCGCGCCGCCATCGATGTCGACGCGGTGGTTGGCGACGACGTGCAGCGTGGTCTCGTAGCGATCGAGGCCGGCCATGGCCGTGGCGATGGCGTCGCGACCGATCCGCTCCCGCACCGGTTCGGCAGCGCCCCGGTGGAAGATCCGCAGCTCACCGTCGGGGGTGAACAGCTGCGCCGCCGACCCCGGGTCGTCGCCGTCGACGGCGAAGGCGTACCCGTCCACCAGGTCACGCAGCGCCAACCGGTCGACGACGTGGGCGACGGCGTCGGTCACGGCTCGGTCCCCTCGGGGGGCCAGTCGGGCAGCAGGCCGAGGTCGGCACACAGCTTCGGGGCGTAGATCCACTTGCCCACGAAACGCAGTGCGCCGGGGTCGGTCGACAGCCACGCCACCACGGCGCCGGTGGCATCGGCGGGCGCCGAGCCGAACCCCGCCTCGAAGTCGTCGTCGGGGTTGAGGGCCTTGCGCTTCTCGGTGGCCACGTTGCCGGGGTCCACGTTGAAGGCCCGTACGCCTCGGTCCCGGAACTCGGCCTCGATGCCCCCGGCGACCCGCCCGAAGGCGGCCTTCGACGCGGAATAGGCGACGCCCCACCCGCCGGCACCGGCGGGCCCGGGCGGATCGTGGCGGGCCGATCCCGACACCATGTTGATCACCCGCCCCTCGCCTCGCTCGAGCATGTGGGGCACCACCAGCTGGATCAACCGGATCTGGTGGGAGAAGTTCCCCCGCATGAGGTTGTCGAGGTCGCCCTGACGCATGTCGAGGATCCGGTCCATCGTGCCGGCGCCCTGGTAGATGGCGTTGTTGAACAGGATGTCGATGCGACCCCAGGCGTCGAGCACCGCCCCGGGCACGGCCTCGACCGCGGCGAGATCGAGCAGGTCCATCGGGATCGACAGCGCTCGCCGGCCCCGTCGTTCGATCTCGGCCGCCGTGGACTCGAGACTGCCGGGCACGGCCACGACCGGCTCGTCGCCCCGCACCGAGTTGGGCTCGCTGCGGCCCTCACCCTCGTGAACGGTCCGTGCCGTGATGGCCACGTCGAAGCCGGCCTCGGCCAGCGCCAGCGCCGAGGCCTTGCCGATCCCACGGCTGGCCCCCGTCACCACCGCAACCGGTGTGTCCCCCATGTCGCAACCCCTTCCGTGTCGGCTCGCCGGACCCTACCGGGAGCGCCGGCCCCGCGACGCTGGGCGCACGAGGACCCCCGCCCACCGAACTCCTCCAGCCCGCGGCTCACCGTGTCGGACGGAGCCCGCGGGCTCAGCTGCCGTCGACCGACCAGTGCCAGGGCTCGCTGGGCAGGTTCACGAACCCCCAACGCCCGGCGTTGGCCGCCAACCACTGGAAGGCGGGATCGCTGCGGCTCTGGATGATGCGGCCGTTGGAGGCGAAGTCGATGGCGAGACCCTGCTCGTGCTTGGAACGACCCGGGATCGCGGTGGGCGGGCGACACTGGTCAGGAGGCATCTGGTAGATGGCGTAGTTGCTGGTGCCGCAGTGCTGGCGACGCAGGGCGATCTGCGCCGACGAGTCGCGGTAGCCCGTGCCGCTGAAGCTGAATCCGGCGGCGCGGGCCGCATCGAGCAGCCCGGCGAGGTTGGAGGCGATCGAACCGGCGACGGTGATTCCCCCGACGGTCGTGAGTCCACCGGGACGGGGAATGACGGTCACGGGCCCACCGCCACCACCACCACCGCCACCGCCACCGCCACCGCCGGTGCTTCCACCACCCGAACCGCCGCTGACGCTCGACGAGGCGGCGGACTCGGCGGCACGTGTCGCGGCGAGCTGTGCGGCGATGGCCGCCTGCTCGGAGGCGATGCGGGAAGCGAGCTGCGCGTCGAGCGCGGCCAGCGATTGCGACTCGGCCAGTCGGTCGCTGAGGCGATCGCTGATCTGTGCCGCCACCCGCTGCTGCTCGGCCTGCGCCGACTCGAAGCCGGCGGCCTTCTCGCTCAGCGACCGACGGCGGCCCTCCGCCTCGGCCCGGGCCTCTTCGGCCTCGTCACGCTGGTCCTCGAGCAGTCGCTTGGCCGCGCTCAGCTCGTCGGCGGCATCGAGCTTGTTGCCGTTGGTCACGTCGAGCAGCGCCTGCTTCGTGCTGGCCTCGTTGGCCGTGTCCTCCTGGAAGACCGAGAGCAGCTGGTCGCCACCGGGGCGGACGTACACGTCGACGGCGGCCGCGACGACCTGGGTCCGGAGCTCCCCGATGCGCACCTCGGTCGCCTGGGCATCCCTCTCGGCCCGGGCGGCGCGGGACTCGGCGTCGTCGACCGCCCGTTGGGCATCGGCCACCTGGGCCCGGGTGGCCCGGACGTTGGCGTCGAGGTCGGCCAGGGCCTGGCTCACCTGTGCATCGCTCGCCCGCAGCGTGTCGATCTGCCCGGCGACCTCGGCCCGCTGCCGCTTCACGTCGCGCTGCTCCGCAGCGGTGTCGGCACCGGCCGTCGTGGACGGCACCAGACCAGACGCCGCCACCGCCAGTGCCGCCGCGACCCCGACGGCGAGCCGGGTCCGGCGGGAGTGCTGCAATGGCAAGGACATGAAGCGGGCTCTCCGAAACCAGATGGTGACCGACATCGCGGCAATGCCGTAACGAAATCGCAATGTAGCCGCTCCAGCGCGCGATGCGGTGCACACCCCTCGGGAAGCCTGCCTTTCCCCGGGGAGCGCTGCGGTTCAGGCGGCCGTCGAACCCGACCCGGTGAGCACCGGATCGAGCACCGCCAGCCCGCGACCGCCGATCGAGAGCGCCCGCCCGGCCAACCCGGGATGCTCTGGTTCCACGAGGTTGGCCATGATGTCGAGCACGAGGCGCATCGTGAAACCCGTCGAGAGCGCGAAGCCCAGCAGCACGCGGAGGAGCTGCGGGCGACCGATGACCCAGGCGAAGCGCCGGGCCGTGGCGAAGAACTCGTCGTACTCGGCAGCGAGGCGATGCAGGTAGGCGACATGGGCGTGGTGCGGGGACTCGGCGAAACACTCCGCCACGAGCCGACCCGTCTCGAGGCCGTAGTCGATCCCTTCGCCGTTGAACGGGTTCACCAGGCCGGCGGCGTCGCCGATGGCCACCCAGCCGGGTCCGCCACGACGCTCGACGTGCATCGGGAGGCGCCATGCTCGAGGACGGGCGATGAACTCCCCGAGGCCCCAGCTGTCGCGCACCTGCTCGGTGTAGGCGTCGAGCATGGTGTTCAGGTTGAGATCCGAGAAGTTCCGCATCGTCGACAGCGCACCGACACCGATGTTCACCATGCCGTCACCGGCGGGGAACACCCAGCCGTAACCGGGCACGATGCCGCCGTCGGGGCCCTTCACCGTGAGGCAGGCCTCCATGTACCGGTCGTCGGCTCGGGTCGAGGGGACGTAGCCCCGAATGGCCAGACCGAACGGGGATGTCGGCACCCGCACCGCGCCGAGCGCCCGCGCGGCGGGCGAACCCGCCCCGGAGGCGATGACCACGAGATCGGCATGCACGTCGCCCGCCGCGGTGCGAATGCCCGTCACCCGGCCGCGTTCGATGACAGGCTCGGCGGCGCAGTGCTCACGAAGGTCGGCGCCGGCCTTGACCGCGGTGTCCATGAGAAGAGCGTCGAACTGGGCCCGAGGCGCCACTGCGCCTCTTCCCGGGAACGGCCCGTCGGGCCAGAGCACCTCGCGCTCGGCCCTGCCGGCCTGCACCCGCAGACCGTCGATGCGATGGAAGCCCTCCATGTCGACGCCGAGACGGTCCAGTTCGGCGATGGCCCGAGGGGTGAGCCCGTCACCGCAAGACTTGTCGCGACCGCGCGCGGCCTTCTCGAACAGCACGACGTCGGCCCCGGCACGGGCGGCCCACGTGGCCGCCGCCGCGCCCGCCGGGCCTGCGCCGATCACTGCGAGGTCGCACCGTTCCATGCCCCAGAGTCTCGCCCGCGTCCGAACGAAATCCCCCATCGGGCCGGACGCGCCACGGGCGCCGACCGGAGCCGACGCCCGTGACCACGGTGCTCGGGGGGGAGGACTCGAACCCCCAACAGCTGGACCAGAACCAGTCGTGTTGCCAATTACACCACCCCCGAAGGGCACGCTGAGGGTACCGGCTGGCCGATGGAGCGACCAACCTCAGGAGAGCCAGGCGGAGAGGCGGCGGTACCCCACGATCCGACCGGCTGCCACCGCAGCCGTCTCGCGAGCCAGACCCCGCAGCGTGGTGGTCGAATCGGTGGGCGACACGTGGGCATCGAGCCCGACCTCGTCGGCGATCGCCTCCACGCGCTGTGCGTGATACGGGTCCGTCACGATGATCACGTCGGAACCGGTGTCCGACTGGCGAAGGATCAACGCCGAGGCCGAGAGCTCCTCGTAGCTGTCGGTGCCGTCCACTTCGACCTTGATCGCCTGGTCGGGCAGCCCCAGGTCCCGCAGGTACTGGTAGCCGCTCTGACCCTGGGTGACGTCGTCGCCCGCCTGCTTCCCGCCGGTGACGACGACGAGCGGCGCGGCGCCGGCCTCGTAGAGCGCCGCGGCGTGATCGAGACGGGCCTGTAGCACGGGGGAGGGTCGACCGTTCCACTGCGCGGCACCCATGACGACGATCGCCGAGGCGGGCGACGAGTCGTCCTGGTTCGAGGCGTACCACACCTGCACGAACGTGACGCCCATGTAGAGCGCACCGACGGCGACGAGCGCCAGGATCAGCCGGAACCCCCAGCGGATCACGAGATCGTCACACCCTCACACCCTCATAGCCGAGCCCGGGCCGCGCCGATCCGACGGAGGGTCTCGTCGCGGCCCAGCACCTCGAGCGACTCGAACAGCGGTGGACCGACGGTGCGCCCGGTGATCGCCACCCTCACCGGAGCCTGCACCTTGCCCTTGGCCACCTCGTGTTCGTCGGCGTAGGAGAAGAGCGCGTGGTCGAGCCCCTTCACGTCCCACTCGCAGTCGGCGAAGCGGGCCACCGCATGATCGAGCACGTCGACGGCGAGATCGTGCCCCTTGACCATCACCTTGGCCCACGAGGCCTCGTCGATCTCGGGCTCGTCGAGGAACAGGAAGTCCACGTAGCCGGGTACCTCCGACAGCAGCTTCACCCGCTCCTGTACGACCGGAGCCATCGTCTCGAAGCTGGCGACGTCGAAACGCTCCGGTGACCAGGGGACATCGGCGGCGAACAGCCAGGGCGTGGAACGGGTCACGAACTCCGTCGTGGCGAGGGCCCGGATGTACTCGCCGTTGAAGTGCTGCAGCTTCTTGATGTCGAAGAACGCCCCGGCGCTGTTCACGTCGGCGAGCCGGAACGCCTCGACGATCTCGGGAAGCGGTCGGATCTCGACGCCGTCGGGCGCTCCCCAACCGAGGGTGGCCAGGTAGTTGACCATCGCCTCGGAGAGGTAGCCCCGGTCGATGTAGTCCCCCACCGAGACGTCGTCACGGCGTTTCGAGAGCTTCTGACGCTTGTCGTTGACGATCAGCGGGAGATGGGCGAACACCAACTCGCCGGGGATCTGCAGCGCTTCGCGGAGCAGGAGCACCTTGGGGGTGACGTTGATCAGGTCCTCACCCCTGACCACGTGGGTGATCCCCTGGGCGGCGTCGTCGACGGCATTGGCCAGGTGGAACATGGGCGTGCCGCGGGAACGCCGGATGACGAAGTCGTCGAGGTTGGCGTTCTCGAACGAGACCTCGCCCCGTACGACGTCGTCGAACGAGGTGGTGCCGGCACCCGGCACCCGGAACCGCACGACGCGACCCTCCCCCGGGCCCAGGCCCCGCTCGCGGCAGTGCCCGTCGTAGCCGGGCGTGCCGCCCCGGGCTTCGGCCCGGGCCTTCACCGCGTCGGGGGTGCAGTCGCACCAGTAGGCGGCACCGTCGGCCAGGAGCCGGTCGATGGCGTCCCGGTAGGCCTCGGCTCGCTCGGACTGGTGGACGGGGCGGCCGTCCCAGTCGAGGCCCAGCCATTCGAGGGCCCGGAAGATCACGTCGATCAGTTCCGGACGGGAACGCTCGGCGTCGGTGTCCTCGATGCGCAGGAGGAACTCGCCGCCCTGCTGGCGGGCGAAGAGCCAGTTGAACAGGGCCGTCCGTGCCCCACCGATGTGGAGGTAACCGGTCGGCGAGGGGGCGAAACGCACCCGCACGCGACCCGTGGGAGGCGGCGGGGGCGCGCTGAGGGAGCTCACCCGGCGATGGTACCGTCGGCGCCCGTGAACCTCAGTGACAGCAGGCTGCTCCGTTTCCTGGCGACGATCGGTGTCGTCCTCGGCCTCGCGGCCGGTGCGGCGGCCTGCTCGAGCGGGAACGCCGAGGTCGTGGGTGTCGTCGAGACCACCACCACCACCACCGTCGCCGCCCCGGATCCGTACGTCACGGTCGTGGCCACGGCCAAGGATCCCGAGATCGAGGTCTTGGCAGAGGCTCCCACGGACGCCGAAGTCGCGCCCTCGCCCACGACCACCGCCCCGCCGGCGAGCGGCGTGCAGCCCATCCCCCGGTTCGGGCTGAACTCCGCCGGCAGCGCGAAGACCGACGTGGGATGGACCTTCGAGAACCCCACCTACTTCGACAACCCGCTCGTGATGGTCGTCACCGGGACGTCCGGCGACTGGCTCCGTGTGCAGCTCCACACACGCCCGAACGGCATGGAGGGCTGGGTGCGCGCCGACGACGTCGAACTCTCCTCGCACTCGTATCGCATGGAGCTCGACCTCGACGACTTCGAGCTCGAGGTCTACGACGGCGAGGAGCTCATCGAGCAGACCCAGGTCGTCGTCGGCAAGGACGCCACCCCCACCCCGGTGGGCACGTACTTCCTGAACGAGATGATCCCGCAGTCGAACCCGGGCGGTGCGTTCGGACCCTGGATCCTGTCGACGAGCGCCTACAGCGAGACGCTCGAGACGTTCGACGGAGGCCTTCCGGTGATCGCCTTCCACGGCACGAACCAGCCCGATCTCATCGGCACGCAGGCGTCAAACGGGTGCATCCGCATGCCCAACGACGTCGTCACCCGCTTGGCCGAGACCCTTCCCGCCGGCACGCCGGTGACCGTCGTCGCCAGCTGATCACCCGGCCCCTCGTCAGTGCGGGCCCGCTCCGGCGGGGACGCCGTCACGCACGGCCTCGGCGAGCGCCAACACCCGGGCCGGGTCGGTACGGGTCAGCTCCGAGAGGGCCGCGGGCGTGAGACGCAACACGTCCTCGGGCACCCCGTCGGCGATGGCCCGCCGTTCCTGGTAGTGGTGGGTGGAGGCCACACCCGCGAACACGTCCTTGCGCACCGGGGCCAGACCGGAAGGCGGTTCCACGAGATAGCTCCAGAATCCGAGGGCGACCGTGAGGTCGTGGATCATCGGGGCCCGGCCGAAGATCGAGGCCCGCCGCATCGCGATGGCCAGGCAGCCGGCCAAGGCGTCGTCCTCGTGCTCGCCCGGGGTCAGCACGAGCCGCCCCCGGAACTGGTTGGCCAGCTTCAAGGCGTACCCCTGATCGGGACCGGGGCTACCGAGACGAGGGCCCGACGGTTGGCGCCCTTCGAGCTCGGCCGGTCGGTCGGCCATCCACGAGTCGGGGCGCCACGGCGGCGAGACGTAGACGCGGGCCGTGTCGTCGGTGGGGGTGGGAACGTACTCGGGGGCAGCCATCGCCGCCCACGATAGTGGCCCCTCGGGGCCCCTCAGCCGTGACCGTGGAGCAGACCGAACTCGATCGAATCCATCAGCGCCTGCCACGACGCCTCGATCACGTTGCTGTCGACCCCGACGGTGGTCCACACACGCTCCCCGTCGGTCGAGTCGACCAGCACCCGGACCATCGCACCGGTCGCTGCGCCACCATCGACGACACGCACCTTGAAGTCGGTGAGGTGGATGCGATCGAGCACCGGGAAGCGTCCGTTGAGCGCACGGCGCACGGCGGCGTCGAGGGCGTTGACGGGACCGTTCCCCTCGCCCACGGCAGCCACCCGGCGCCCGTCGATCCACAGCTTCACCGTGGCCTCGACGGTGACCTCGATCTCCCCGTCGGGCATCACCGGGCCCTCCCGGTGGTAGCTCGAGACCCGGTAGGCCTCGACCTGGAAGTACGGCTGCTCCCACCCGGCCGCACGGCGCATGAGCAGCTCGAGCGACGCATCGGCGGCCTCGAACAGCCATCCCTCGCTCTCGAGGCGCTTGAGGTCGTCGCTCAGCGCAGCGGCGGCGCGGTCGTCGAGCGCCAGACCGAACTCCGCCGCCTTCATGGACATACCGGCCCGCCCACCCAGATCGGACACCAGGACGCGAGTGTGGTTCCCGACGATCGCCGGGTCGACGTGCTCGTAGGTGGCGCCGCCGGCCCTTCCCAGCGCGGAGGTGTGCAGTCCGCCCTTGTGCGCGAAGGCCGACATGCCCACGAAGGGGTCTGAAGGCTGGGGCGGAAGGTTGACGAGCTCGGCGACGCGATGGCTCACCACCGTGAGGCGGTCCATCCGGCCCTCGGGCAGCGTGGCCACGCCGAGCTTGAGGGTGAGGTCGGGGATGACCGTCATGAGGTTGGCGTTGCCGGTGCGCTCGCCGTAGCCGTTGATCGTGCCCTGCACCTGGGTCGCCCCTCCGAGCACGGCGGCCACGGAGTTGGCGACGGCGGAGCCGGAGTCGTTCTGGGTGTGGATGCCGACGGCGACATCGTCACCGAAGTGCGTCGTCACCTCGCTGGTGATGTGCTGCACCTCATGGGCCAGCGAGCCCCCGTTGGTGTCGCACAGCACCACGGCTGCCGCCCCGTTCACGGCCGCCGCCTCCAGCACTCGGAGGGCGAACTCGGAGTTGGCCTTGTAGCCGTCGAAGAAGTGCTCGGCGTCGAAGAACACCCTGAGGCCTTCGCCGGCCAGGAACGCCACCGACTCACCCACCATGGCGACACCTTCGTCGAGGGTCGTGCGCAGGGCTTCGGTGACGTGGAAGTCCCAGCTCTTGCCGACGATGCAGACCGTGCCCGTGCCGGCACCGACCAGGGCGGCGAGGGTGGGATCGACGTCCACCTTGCCGGCCGGACGGCGGGTGGAGCCGAAGGCGACGAGCTCTGCGCTCGACAGGCTCAGCTCCGAAGGGGCTCGGCGGAAGAACTCCTCGTCCTTGGGGTTGGCCTGGGGGTATCCACCCTCGATCCAGTGCACGCCGAGCCAGTCGAGCTGCTCGGCCACCCGGAGCTTGTCCTCGACCGTGAGCGAGATCCCCTCGAACTGCGCCCCGTCGCGCAGCGTGGTGTCGAAGATCTCGACGGCTTCGGGCATCTGCGGGGTCCCGGCCGCGGTCGCGGCGGGCGGTGCGCCCGCGGGTTCAGTTGACATGCTCCAGCCAGTCCTTGTAGCGGTCGACCTCGCCGCGCACGGTGCGGGCGTACTCGGCGGCGATGGCGGTGGTCATGGGCCCGGGGCAGGGAATGGCGCGGTCGTCGACGGAGTTCACCGCCGACACCTCGGCAGCGGTACCGCACACGAACATCTCGTCGCAGACGTAGAGGTCACTGCGCGTCAGCAGATCGACGCGCGTCTCGAAGCCGAAGTCGGCGGCAATGGCCATGACCGTGTCCTGGGTGATGCCCTCGAGGGCGCCGGCGGCGACCGGCGGGGTGATGAGCACCCCGTCGCGGGCCACGAAGATGTTCTCGCCGGTGCACTCGCTCACGTATCCCTGGGGGCTGAGCATGATGGCCTCGTCGTATCCCGCCTTCAGCGCCTCGACCTTGGCCAAGGACGAGTTGACGTAGTTCCCGGTGGTCTTGGCCGCCGGGGGCATGGTGTTGTGGTCGTGACGGGTCCACGACGAGATCTTCATGCTCACCCCCTTGGTGACGGCGTCCTCTCCGAGGTAGGCACCCCACGGCCAGCAGGCGATCGAGACGTCGACGGTGCACGGCAGCGTGTTGAGCCCCATCTCCCCGTACCCGTAGTACGCGATCGGTCGGATGTAAGCCGAGGGCAGCCCGCTGGAGCGCACGACGTCCTTGGTGGCCACGACCAGCTCCTCGACGGAGTAGGGCATGTCCATCCCCATGATCTTGGCCGAGTTGTGCAGACGGGCCATGTGGTCGGTGAGGCGGAACACGGCAGGGCCCTCGGCCGTCTCGTAGGCGCGCACGCCTTCGAAGACACCCATGCCGTAGTGAAGGGTGTGGGTCAACACGTGGATGCGGGCGTCGTCCCAGTCGACGAGCTCGCCGTTCATCCAGATCTTCTCGGTCGGAGTGATGGGCACGGGGTTCCCCTTGGCTACAGGCGAGCGACGACGGCGTCGCCGACCTCGGTGGTTGAGCCGGTCAGCGTCGAGGTGTCGGCGCAGGCGGCACGGACACGGGCGGCGGCATCGGCCTCGCCCAGGTGATCGAGCATCATGGCCGCCGACAGGATGGCGGCGACGGGGTTGGCCCGGTTCTGACCGGCGATGTCGGGGGCCGAACCGTGGACCGGTTCGAACATCGACGGACCGGTGCGGGCCGGGTTGAGGTTGCCCGACGAGGCGAAGCCGATTCCACCCGACACGGCGCCGCCGAGGTCGGTGAGGATGTCTCCGAAGAGGTTGTCGGTGACGATGACGTCGTACCGGCCCGGGTCCTCGACGAAGTAGATGCAGGCGGCGTCGACGTGGTTGTAGGCGGTGGTGACGCCGGGGTACTCGACGGCCACGGCGTCGAAGGCGCGCTCCCAGAGGTCGCCGGCGAAGGTGAGCACGTTGGTCTTGTGGACCAGCGTGAGGTGGCGGGCGTCGCGGCTCTGGGCCAGCTCGAAGGCGTAGCGGACGCAGCGCTCCACGCCGAAGCGGGTGTTGACGGAGCCCTGCGTGGCGATCTCGTGGGGGGTGCCCTTGCGGAGGAACCCACCCTCGCCGGCGTAGGTGCCCTCGGTGTTCTCCCGGATCACGATGAAGTCGTGCGAGCCGTCGGGGGCGAGGAAGGGCCGCTGGTTCACGTACAGGTCGAGGTCGAAGCGCATCTTCAGCAGCAGGCCGCGCTCGATGAGGCCCGGCGGCACGTCGGGCGTGCCGACGGCGCCGAGCAGGAGGGCGTCGAGGCCACGCCACTCCTCGACGGTGGCGTCGTCGAGGACCACGCCGTCGCGCAGGTAGCGGGCGCCCCCGAGGTCGTAGTCGACGGTGTCGATCTCGACCCCGGCCGCGCGCACGACCTTGAGGGCCTCGGGGATGACCTCGAGGCCGATGCCGTCGCCGGGGATGACTCCGATGGTGTGGCTCAACGTGTGCTCCGGGGAGGAAGGACGGACGGGGTGGGCGAACTGTGGACCGGACAGGCGGGCGAGGCCCTACAACGACAAAGCCGCCCACCAAGTGGACGGCCTGAGACGCGCACACCTTGAGGTGTGCGCTACCGAATGATCGCTACCAGGGTCGCAAGGGCGCAAGGCACGGGCATGAGTCTACTCGCACCGTCGCCGGGGTGCGTGAGGTGTTCCGCGACCCGGAGCTGGGTACGATGCCGCCGTGCCCGACGTCCACCACCTGTCCCAATCCGCCCACGACCGTCTGAGCGGCGAGCTCGAGGAGCTCACCACCCACGGCCGGGTCGAGATCGCCCGCAAGATCCAGGCGGCACGGGAGCTGGGCGACCTCTCGGAGAACGGCGACTACCACGCCGCCAAGGAGGAGCAGGGCAAGATGGAGGGTCGCATCCGCCATCTCCAGGCGCTGTTGCTCGACGCGGAGATCGTCGAAGCGGGGGGCACCGACTCGGTGGCGCCCGGCGTGGTGGTGTCGATCTGCTACGAGGGCGACGACGACGCCGAGCGCTTCCTGATCGGCTCGATCGAGGAGCGCCACGGCGACGTCGAGGTCATCTCGCCCCGCTCCCCGCTCGGCGAGGCGCTCATGGGCCGCGCCATCGGCGACATCGTGCCCTACGAGGCTCCCGGTGGCGAGTTGCGGGTCGAGATCGTCGACATCGAGAACTGACGCCGACCCGCCGGTGACCACTGCCGAGCAACCGGCGTTCGATCCCGAGGCCGCCCCCTTTCCCACCCCGGGCCTGCCCGAGGGTGCCTTCGTCGAGCTCCCCGGCAGGGGTACCACGTTCGTGCGTGAGGCTCCGGGGCCTCCCGGAGCGCCGACGCTGATCCTGCTGCACGGCTGGACCGCCAACTCGGCCCTGAACTGGTTCCCTGTCTATGAGCCTCTCGCTCGGCACTTCCGGGTGCTGGCCCTCGATCATCGGGGCCACGGCCGAGGCCTGCGCACCTGGCGACGATTCCGCCTGGAGGACTGCGCCGACGACGTGGCCGCCCTCGCCGACGTGTACGGGCTCGACGCGTTCGTGCCGGTGGGGTACTCGATGGGCGGGCCGATCGCCCAACTGGTGTGGCAGCGCCACCGAGATCGCGTGCTCGGCCTGGTGTTGTGCTCCACGGCCCGGAACTTCAAGAGCCACCCGAGCGAGCACGCCGCGTTCGGGGTGATCGCAGGCCTCACGATGGCCGCGAGGGCCACCCCCTCGACCGTGCGCAAGCGAGTGGCCGACCGGGTGGTCGTAGCCCGCTACGACGACACTCCGCTCGGCCAGTGGGCCCGCGAGCAGAGCCGGCTCAACGACCTCCGCTCGATCCTGGAAGCGGGGCGGGCGTTGTCGAGCTTCTCGTCGAAGAGCTGGATCGGCGAGGTCGACGTGCCGACCGCCGTGCTCCTCACCCGCTTCGACACGACCGTGCCGGTGCGCCGCCAACGTGCGCTGGCCGAGGCGATCCCCAGCTCCCGCCTCTGGGAGATCGACGGCGCCCACGACGTCTGCGCCACCGACCCACCCGCCTTCGTCCCCCACCTGGTCGACGGCTGTCGTCACGCCGCCGGCGGCTGGGCTCAGCCGGCCACGAGGTCGATGCGATGACCGAGGACGCGCTCCAGGAGGTCCTTGCGCTCGGTGCCGGTGTGCAGCTCGAGACCGAGGTCGGCACCAGGGAGCCCGTGCACGATCACCCGTAGCGGACCCGATCCGTTGGCGCTCGTCACGTGAACCCGCTCGACCGGCCCGCGGTGCGAGCGGTCGAGGGCGATGGCGATGCGCAGGATGCCGGCCAGCGCAGTGACCGCGACCTGGTCGTCGGCGCGCAGGCAGGCGAACTCGGGGTGCTTCGGCTTGGGGGCGCTCTTGCGGTGGTACCGGGCCACCAGCGCGATCAGCTCGATCTCGTGGTCGGTGAAACCCGACAGGCGATCGGAGTGCCGGATCACGTAGTAGCTGTGCTTGTGGTGCTCGGAGTGCGAGATGGCCTGGCCCACGTTGGCGAGCAGCGCCGCGGCTTCGAGGAGCTCGCGCCAGGAGTCGTCCAGGCCGTGCCACCGGGCGGTGCCGTCGAACAGCTCGAGCGCGAGGGCAGCCGTGCGGGCCGAGTGCTCGGGCTCGTCGTCCATGGACCCGGCCAGGTGCAGCACGCTGCGCCGACGTAGGTCACGAAGGTGGTGGAGCGTGGCGCCCCGGCGGCGGGCCAGGGCGTCGAGCAGCGCCCCTTCGCGCAGGGCGTAGTCGGAGAAGACCAGCTCCTCGATCCCGAGGGAGACGAGGGCCTCGTCCAGGATCAGCGCACCTCCCATGACGATGTCGACTCGGCTCTGATCCATGCCGGGGAGCAGCCGGCGTTCCTCGATCGTCGAGGCGGCGGCGAGGTGCGTCACGACGTCGGCCACCTCGCTCCGGCTCACCGATGCGTTGTTGAACGACCGCGGGGCCGGCACGTCGTCACGCATGGCGTGGACCATGGCGATCACGGCCTCGGCCGTCCCGGAGGAGGCGACGGCGACGGCGAACCCGGTCCGTTCGACCTCCCGGGCCATCGGGGCCAGCGTGCTGCGGATGTGACGCCGACAGCTGTCGACCGCGCCGGGGTGGAGCGAGTCGCTGCGGAAGAACCGCCGGGTCAGCCGGATGGCCCCCAGCTTGAGGCTCCCGGCAGCCAGCGTCTCCCCTCGCTCACCGACGAGGATCTCGGTGCTGCCACCGCCGATGTCGATGAGGACCATGCGCTGGTCGTAGACCGGTACCGCCTGCAGGACACCGAGTTGGATGAGGCGGGCCTCCTCGACACCGGAGATCACCTCGACGTCGACACCGGCCTCGGCCCTGGCCCGCTCGATGAACTCTGAGGCGTTCTCGGCCTCACGGACCGCCGAGGTGGCCACGGCGTGCAGCGCGGCGTCGTTGATGGCGGCGATGCGGGCCATCCGACCGAGGGCGGCGACGCCACGGTCGATGGCCTCGGGGGAGAGGCGCTTCATGTCACCGGAGGCCGAGCCGAGTCGGACCATCTCCTTCTCCCGGGCGATGACCTCGAACGCGGCGCTATCGACGCCGGCGGCGTCGGACGCCACGCGGGCGACGACCATGTGGAACGAGTTGGTGCCGATGTCGATCGCCGCCAGCGGTCGCTCGTCGTTCGGATCCACGCCATCACTCTTGTCCGCACCGCCCCTGCACTCCAAGAAGGCACCGCCTGCGGACGGGATCAGACCGAGAGACCGGCGGCGCGCTCGATCTCGCGGGCGGCGTTCACGACGGCTGGGCCGTAGCGTCGGCCAGGAGTGCGGGACGTGCGATCGATCGGCCCTGACACACTCACTGCAGCGAGCACCGAACCATCACGCTCGAGCACCGGCGCACTGACCGAGGCCACGCCCGGTTCGCGTTCGCCCACGCTGTCGATCCAGCCCCGCCGCGGGACCTGGGTGCCGACGGCCAGGAGACGGCCGCCCGAGCCGACGCCGAGAGCGAGCCGACGCGCCGACCGGCACGATCGTGCGCAGGCCATGGGGCGATTCGAGCGCGGCGACGCACACCCGGCTGTCGCCTTCGCGAACGTAGAGCTGCACGCTCTCCCCGGTGGCGTCGCGGAGCTCAGCCATGGCCGGACCGGCGGCATCGACGAGGGACCGGCCGCGTCCGGCGGCGCGGCCGAGGGTGACCAGTCGGGGACCGAGGACGAAACGACCCTCGGTGTCTCGGGTCACCAGCCCGTGACCTTCGAGGGCGACGGCGAGGCGGTGTGCAGTCGCCCGACTCAGCCCGGTCGCCGCCACCAGCTCCGCCAGCGAGCACGCGTCGGTCTCGAGGGCGTCGATCACCAGGACCGCCTTGTCGAGAACGCCGACACCACCTACACTCGATCCCACGAGTCGAGATTACTGTCTCACTAGATGAGACGCAAGTGAACCGGCCCTCGCAGCAGCCCCGTCATCACGACCACGAAGGGACCCGCCATGGCCGCCAGAACGCTGAGCGAGAAGATCTGGGACGCGCACGTCGTCCACCGGGCAAAGGGGCAGCCCGACGTGCTCTACGTCGACCTCCACCTCGTGCACGAGGTCACGTCGCCCCAGGCGTTCGACGGCCTGCGCCTGGCCGGCCGCACCGTGCGGCGCCCCGACCTGACGGTCGCCACCGAGGACCACAACGTCCCCACCCTCGACATCGACCAACCGATCGCCGATCCGATCTCGCGCAAGCAAGTCGAGGTCCTGCGGGCCAACACCGACGAGTTCGGCATCGTCGAGCACCCGATGGGGTCAGCCGGCCAGGGCATCGTCCACGTGATCGGCCCCGAGCAGGGCCTCACCCTGCCCGGAATGACGATCGTCTGCGGCGACAGCCACACGGCCACCCACGGCGCCTTCGGGGCGCTGGCCTTCGGCATCGGGACGAGCGAGGTCGAGCACGTCCTGGCGACCCAGACCCTCCACCAGCACGTACCGGGCACCATGGCCGTCGAGGTGGAGGGCGTCCTGCCCGACGGCGTCACCGCCAAGGACCTGATCCTGGCCATCATCGGACGCATCGGCACCGGCGGCGGCATCGGCTCGGTCATCGAATACCGGGGCGAGGCGATCCGCGGGCTCTCGATGGAGGGCCGCATGACCGTGTGCAACATGTCCATCGAAGCCGGCGCGAAGGCCGGCCTCGTCGCCCCCGACGACACCACGTTCGCCTACCTCGAAGGGCGGCCCCACGCCCCGACCGGCAAGGACTGGGAGGCCGCACTCGACCACTGGCGGAGCCTGCCCACCGACGATGGCGCCACCTTCGACAAGGTCGTCACCATCGACGGCTCCGCGCTCGCCCCGTTCGTGTCGTGGGGCACGAACCCCGGCCAGGTCGTCGAGCTGGGCGGCACGGTGCCCTCCCCCGACCAGTTCGACGACGCCTCGGGCCGCGACGCGGCACAGCGGGCGCTCGACTACATGGGCCTCGACGCCGGCACTCCGATCCGCGAGATCGGCGTCGACACCGTCTTCATCGGCTCATGCACCAACTCGCGCATCGAGGACCTCCGAGCGGCCGCGGAGGTGGCCTCCGGGCGACGGGTCAAGGACGGCATGCGGGCGATGGTCGTCCCCGGCTCGTTCCAGGTGAAGCACCAGGCCGAGAGCGAGGGCCTGCACGAGGTGTTCGCCGCCGCCGGCTTCGAGTGGCGGGAGCCCGGTTGCTCGATGTGCCTCGCCATGAACCCCGACAAGCTGGCCCCGGGCGAGCGGGCCGCCTCCACCTCCAACCGGAACTTCGAAGGCCGCCAGGGCAAGGGCGGGCGCACCCACCTGGTGTCGCCCGCCGTGGCCGCCGCCACTGCCATCGCCGGCACGTTCGCCGCTCCCGGCGACCTCGACTGAAAGCGAGCTCCCCCATGGACCCCGTCACCACCCTCACCGGCACGGCCCTCCCGCTGGACCGCTCCGACGTCGACACCGATCAGATCATCCCCAGCGACTGGCTCAAGCGGGTCGAGCGCACCGGCTTCGGCCAGGGTCTCTTCTCGGAGTGGCGCGAAGACCCTGAGTTCGTCATGAACCTCCCCCAGTTCGGCGAGGCGTCGATCCTCGTGGCCGGCGAGAACTTCGGGGTGGGCTCGTCGCGTGAGCACGCCGTCTGGTCGATCGCCGACTACGGGTTCAAGGCCGTCGTCACACCTCGATTCGGCGACATCTTCCGCAACAACGCCACCAAGAACGGTCTCGTGCCGGTCGTGGTGACACATGAGGTCGGCGAACAGCTGCTGCGGGCGGTCGAAGCCGACCCGACCCTGGAGATCACCGTCGACGTGCAGACCCGGCGGCTCTCGGCACCTGGGATCGGCCTCGACGTCGAGTTCCCCCTGGACGACGCCACCCAGCACCGCTTCCTCAACGGCCTCGACGACATCGGCATCACCCTGGCCAACGAGGCGTCGATCACCGCCCACGAGGCCACCCGCCCGAGCTGGATGCCCCGGAGCACGCCGACGGGGGGCTGAACGGTGGCCGACCGCTACACCCACGGCCACCACGACTCGGTGCTGCGCAGCCACCGCTGGCGCACGGCCGAGAACTCCGCCGCCCACCTGCTCCCCCACCTCCGCACCGGTCAACGGGTGCTCGACGTCGGGTGCGGACCGGGCACGATCACCCTCGACCTGGCCCGACTCGTGACGCCGGGCGAGGTGGTCGGCATCGATTCCGCCGCCGAGATCATCACCGCGGCCGAGCACGCCCGAGCCGAGGGGGGCGTCGACAACGCCTCGTACGCCGCGGGCGACGTGTACCGCCTCGAGTTCGACGACGGCACCTTCGACGTGGTCCACGCCCACCAGGTGCTGCAACACCTCACCGACCCGGTCGCAGCTCTGCGCGAGATGCGACGGGTGCTCCGACCGGGCGGGCTGCTGGCCGTGCGCGACAGCGACTACGGGGCCTTCACCTGGTTCCCGCTCGACTCCCGCCTCGATCGCTGGCTGGAGCTGTACCACGAGGTCACGGCGCGCAACCGGGCCGAGGCCGACGCCGGCCGCTTCCTGCGCTCGTGGGTGCGGGCGGCCGGCTTCACCGACGCGGTCGTCTCCAGCTCCACCTGGACCTTCGCCGACGAGGCCGACCGCACCTGGTGGGGCGACCTGTGGGCCGAGAGGGCCGTGTCGTCAGGGTTCGCCGAGCAGGCCGTCGAGTACGGCCTCGCCACCCCCGCCGATCTGGCGTCGATCGCCGAGGCCTGGAGCGACTGGGCAGCGAGCGACACCGGCCTCATCGTGCTGGTGCACGGCGAGGTCCTCGCGCACGCCTGAGCCGGGCGGCCTCGGATCGCGTCGTCCGGCAGGAAGCTCACGCGGAGGCCAGCCCCAGATCGATGATCTCCGGCCGGCGGGTCAGAGGTCGGGAAGAGGGTCGATGGCGCCGTCGACCACCAGCTGCTCGATCTCGGCCTCGGTCAGCCCGAGCAGCCCACGACAGACATCCGCCGTGTGCTCGCCGGGCAGGGGTGCCGGCCCACAACGCGGCGAGCCCATCCGGGTCCCGACGAACGCAGGCCCCTCGAACAGCACCGGGCCCGAGCCCGGCTGGTCGACCGGGACCGGCCAACCCCGGGCCAGGAAGTGGGGGTGTGTGACCTGGAGACGAGGATGCAGCACCTGGCCGGCGGCCACCCCGGCGGCCTGGAGTGCCGCCTCCGACTCACCCGCGTCCCGGGCCACCAGCCACGCCGCCACCGCCGCCTCCAGGGCATCGACCTCGGCGAGGCGCCCCGACTCGGTCCGCCACGCCGGACGGTCGTCGATCGCCCCGTCGGCCACGTCGACCACGGCCGACCACGCGGCGTCGCTGGTCACGCAGAGCGCCAGCCAGCTCTCGGAGCCCTCGTCCTCACGGCACCGGAACAGGCCCCAGGGCGCATGGCGATCGCTGCCGTTGCCGTTGGGCTGGACCGATCCCGGCTGGAGGCTCTCGGCGAGGAAGAGGTCGCCGAGCAGCCCCGCGACGACCTCGAACTGGGCGACGTCGACCCGGCAACCGGCACCGGTTCGCTCTCGGGCCCGTAGCCCGGCGAGGGCCCCGAGCGCGGCGAGCCGCCCCGCCAGGTGGTCGGGGTGGATGGTCATGATGCCCTTCGGCGCGTCAGGCCCGTGGGCCCACAACCAGGTGACCCCACCCACCGCACGCGCGCTGGGTCCGTACCCCTTGCGGCCGGCCCACGGGCCCCGGTCGCCGTAGAGCTGGGTGCTCACCATCACCAGGGCGGGATTGACCTGCGACACGACGTCCCACCCGAGGCCCAGCCGGTCGATCACGCCGCTGGCGTTGTTCTCGACCAGCACGTCGACGTGGGGCAGGAGACTGCGGACCAGCTCTCGACCCGCCTCGGTCGACAGGTCGGCGGCGATGGTGCGCGTCGACCGGTTGGCCGTGGCGAAGGCGGGATTCATCTCCCCACCCAGCACCATGCGCTGGAAGTCGGGGTGGCGTCGGCTCTCCACCCTGATCACGTCGGCGCCCCACTCCGCGAACACCCGCCCGGCTTCGGGGGCGGCCAGCCCGGTGCCCACCTCGAGCATGCGCAGGCCGGCCAGCGGGAGGGCCACGGGCGGCGTGGGCTCTGGCGAGCGGGGCCGCGCCGGCCAGCCGGGAGGGCCGTCGAGTGAGCGGGCGGCGCCGTCGACCGCGGCGCGCACGCCGTCCACGGAATGGAGCCCGGCGAACAACGCGCCCACCCTGCCGCCCATCGCCACAGAGAGGAACGTGGCCCGTCCCACCATGTGCTCGTTCGACAACACCTCGGCCGGGGTGAGCACCGGCGTCACCCGCACACCCGCGGCCTCGGCCTCCGCCGTGACCGCCTCCCTGGTCCGACCGGCGAACTGGTCGGGCAGTCGGGCCAGCACGGCTTCGCGCTGCTCGTCGCCCAACATGGCCCCCTCCCACCCTGGGCCGCTCCACTCGGGGGGCGATCCCATCCATGTGATCAGGTTGCGCCAGTCACCCGGCGTCATCGGCAACACGATGCGGGCCTGGCCATCGGCGCACTCGAACAGGGGGTAGAGCCCGGATCCGGCGCGGACCTGGTCGAACCCGAGGAGGCCCCACAGGGGCAACGCCATGTCGGTGCACTGGCCGAGGGCCAGGACCGCCGACACGTCGACGACCTGGCCGATGCCGTCGACGCGCCCCTGGTGGAGCGCCATCAGCGCAGCCATCGCCGCCACGACGGCCCCGACGTCCTCGCAGTAGCTCCCCGGCGCCGCCACAGGGGGGAGCTCGGCCACCCCCGAGCGGTAGACCACTCCGGCCATCGACTGGGCCACGAGTTCGGTGCTCGCCCACTCCGACGCCGGACCGGTCGACCCGAACGGGGTGAGCGCGGCGACGACGAGGTGCGGGTGGCGCTCGACGAGGACCGCGGGCGCCAGATCGGCCCTCGCCCCACCCCAACCACGACCGGTGACGGCGATGTCCGCCCCGGCGAGGAGGCCGTCGACCGTGGCCCGGTCGGCGGCGACCAGGGGGTCGAGGGTGACGACGGCCTTTCCCGCGTTCCGATGGACGTGGTGCAGGCTCGTGCCGTCGGGGCCGGCCGGCACGCGCCGGCGGCCTCCCCCACCTCCGGGAGCCTCGATCCGCACCACCTCGGCCCCGAGATCGCCCAGCACCCGGGCGCAGAGACCCCCGTAGGCATCGGTGAGGTCGACCACCCGCACGTCGGCGAGCAGGCCCTGCTCCGGTTCGGTGCCTTCGTCGTCCACGGTTCCCCCCGCCCCGGGGCGTCGGTCGGCCCGGGTCCGAGGGGACCGTAGCGGAGGTTCCTAGAACTGCTTCAGCGACCCGGGCCGGTCGACCGAGGTGGGGTCCTCCCCGGAGTCACGCACCCGCACGATGCGGTTCATGGCGTTGAGGAAGGCCCGGGCCGACGCCTCGACGACGTCGGTCGAGAGGCCGCGACCGGGCATCGACATGCCGTCGACCTCGAAGCGCAGCGCCACGTCGGCGAGGGCGTCGACGCCACCACTGACCGAGGTGACGGTGTAGTCGGTGAGCACGCCGTCGATGCCGGTGGCGGCCTTGATGGCCTTGCAGGCGGCGTCCACCATGCCGTCGCCCTCGGCGGAGGCCTCGAGCTTCTCGCCTTCGGACTCGATGACGACGGACGCCGACGGGGTGGTGTTCGACCCGCCCCGGGCGTCGATGCTCAACAGCTGGTAGGCGTAACGGACCGTGTCGCCCATCTCCTCGGCGACGAGTGCCTCGAGATCGGCGTCGCTCAGCTCGACCTTGCGGTCGGCCAGCTCCTTGAAGCGGGCGAAGACCTGGTTCAGCGCGTCGCCGTGCAGGTCGTAGCCCATCCTCTTGAGCGTGTCGGCCAGGGCATGGCGTCCGGAGTGCTTGCCCATCACGATCTTGGACTCGCCCTGCCCGACGGCGGCGGGGTCCATGATCTCGTAGGTGCTGCGCTCGGTGAGCACACCGTGCTGGTGGATGCCCGCCTCGTGGGCGAAGGCGTTGCGACCGACGACGGCCTTGTTGTACTGGACCGGGTAGCCGGTGAGCCGGCTCACCAGACGGCTGGTGCGAGCCAGCTCCTCGGAGCGGATGGCGGTGTCGATGCCGCCGTAGTAGTCGGCTCGGGTGCGCAGGGCCATGACGATCTCCTCGAGGGCGGCGTTGCCGGCCCGTTCGCCCAGGCCGTTGATCGCGCACTCCACTTGCCTCGCCCCGGTCTGCACCGCGGCCAGCGAGTTGGCCACGGCCAGGCCGAGGTCGTTGTGGCAGTGCGTGGAGATCACGTAGTCGCCGGGCACGAGGTCGCGGATGTCGTGCAGCCGCTTGGCGTACTCCTCGGGGATGCCGTAGCCCACGGTGTCGGGGATGTTGAGGGTCGTGGCCCCGTTGTCGACGGCGATCTGGAGCACCTCGCACATGAACGCGAAGTCGGATCGCGAGGCGTCCTCCGGGGAGAACTCGACGTCCTCGGTGTACTGGCGGGCGTGAGCCACGGCCGCACCCGCCTCGGCCTTCACCTGGTCGGGGGTCATGCGCAGCTTGTGCGTCATGTGCGTCTCGCTGGTGGCGATGAACACGTGGATGCGCCGGCGGGCGGCGGGCTCGATGGCCTCCCAGCAGCGGTCGATGTCCTTGCGGGCGGTGCGCGACAGCCCGCAGATCACGGGACCGTCGACGGAGGCGGCGATGGCCTGCACCGACTCGAAGTCGCCCTGGCTGGCGATGGGGAAGCCGGCCTCGATGACGTCGACGCCCAGGCGGGCCAGTTGTTCGGCGATCTCGACCTTCTCGCCCTGGTCGAGCGAGATGCCCGGCGACTGCTCGCCGTCGCGCAGGGTGGTGTCGAAGATGATCAGCCGGTTCGGGTCGTCGGCGACCTGTTGGGCGGGGGCGGGCGGGGTGGTCATGGGGATCAGCGTGCCTTTCACGGTGCGGAGCGTGGTGGATCGGAGGGCGGGTCGGGTCTCGGGAGGGGCGGATCGGGCGAGTGCGTCGGTGCGAAAACGCAAGAACCTCCTGGCCCGGTGGGCACAGGAGGTTCGGCGAGCACCGATATCGGGGCGCTCGCCCTACATAAGGAGAAGCTCGAAGGTCGTCGGAGCAGTCACATCGGCCAGTGTGCCGGGATCATCGAGGATCGTCAACCCTGCGGCGTGTCCCGAATCTCGGCGTCAGGTCAGCGAGGCGACCGAGACGATGCCGTCAACGCCACGGAGCTGGTCCTGCACGGCTGCGGGCACGGGCTCCGTGGTGGCCAGCACCATGAGGGCCGACTCGCCCGTCGGGGCCTGCCCGACGTCCATGTCGGCGATGTTGATGCCCGCCTCGCCCATGATGGTGCCGACCCGTCCGATCATGCCGGGCCGGTCGTCGTTGCGGACGACGAGCATGTGATTGGCCGGCGGCACGTCGACGCGGTGGTCGTCGACCCCCACCAGGCGGGCCTCGCCCTCGAGACCGACAAGGGTGCCGGTGATCGAGTGCTCCCCGGCACGGATGCCGATCTGGTTGACGTAGTGGTGCGAGGTGGTGGTGGCCGACTCGGTCACGGCGATGCCGTGCTCCTCGGCCAGCTTCGGGGCGTTGACGTAGCTGACGGGATCGTCGCTGATCCGACCGAAGAAGCCCTTGAGCAGCGACAGGGTGAGGATGCGGGTGTCGTACCCACCGATCTCTCCCTCGTAGCTGATCTCGAGCGCGCCGACACCGCCGGCGAGCCCGGCGAACAACGCACCCAGGCGCTCGGCCAGAGCGAGGAACGGACGGACCGTCTCGCTGGCCTCGGCGGCGTTGACGTTGACGGCGAAGGGCACGAACTCGCCGGCCAGGGCCAGCTCGACCATGTCGGCGATCGTGTCGCCGGCCTTGTCCTGGGCCTCGTGGGTGCTGGCCCCGAGGTGCGGGGTGACGATCACCTGGGGCAGGGAGAACAGGGGTGACTCGGTCGTGGGCTCGGAGGCGAACACGTCGAGGGCGGCACCACCCACGTGCCCACTCTCGATGGCGGCGGCCAGGTCGTCCTCGACCACGATCCCGCCGCGGGCCACGTTGATGATGCGGATGCCCTGTTTGGCCTTGGCCAGGCGGTCGGCATCGATGAGCCCGATGGTCTCGGGGGTCTTGGCCACGTGGATGGTGACGAAGTCGCTGACGTCCATGAGCGTGTCGAGGTCGACGAGCTCGATGTTCATCTTGCGGCCCATCTCGGGCGACACGAACGGGTCGTGGGCGACGATGCGCATGCCGAAGGCCATCGCCCGCTGCGCCACGAGCTTGCCGATGCGGCCGAGGCCGATGACACCGAGGGTCTTGTCGGCCAGCTCGACACCGGTCCAGCGACTGCGTTCCCATCGGCCCTCGACGAGGGCGGCGTGCGCCTGGGGGATGTTGCGGGCCTGGGCCAGCAACAACGCCATGGTCTGCTCGGCGGCGGAGAGGATGTTCGACTGCGGGGCGTTGACCACCATGACGCCGCGCTCGGTGGCGGCAGCGACGTCGACGTTGTCGAGCCCGATCCCGGCCCGCCCGACGACGACCATGTCGCTGGCCGCGGCCAGCACCTCGGCGGTGACCTTGGTGGCCGAGCGGATGATGAGGGCGTGCGCGCCGGGCACGACGGCCAGCAGCTCGTCGGCGCTCAGGCCCTCCTGCACGTCGACGGTGTGACCGGCGGCGCGAAGGCGGTCGAGGCCGCCGTCGGCGATTGCTTCGGTGACGAGGATGCGGGCCATAGGGGGACGATCCTACGGCTCGGACCGCCCGCCTCGGACCGTCAACCGCCCGACGCCTTGAAGCTGATGTAGAAGGCCAGCGTCGGTAGGACGACCATGGCCACGGCGAACACCAGCAGCACCCACAAGAGGCGGTACCGGGGCCGCTCGAGCTCGTCGTCGTCGACGGCCACCGCCTTGTGGCGGGCGGCGCGAGCCGTCGTGCCCGCTGGTTGGGACGACCATCCGGGGCCACGTACCGCTCCGTCGGCCGGCTCGGGGTTCCCGTCGGGCAACGGTCCGGGCGTGGGATCCGGGGCGTCGAGGACCTCGTGGGCCCGCTCACCCTGACCGCCGACCACGGTGACCTCGACCATCCCCTCCGGACCCGGGCGCGTGGAGGGACCGAGGCCGGCCAGCAGGAGCGTCTCGACCAGCGGCCGGGCGGCAACGTCGTCCTCGACGAGGGCCACCACCTCGTCACCGGGAGCGTCGCCGTTGTCTGCCACCCTGTGTCCGTCGGCAGCAGGCAGGCCGCTCTTGAGCGACGGGCCACTCAGCGTTCGACGATCTCGACCGGCTCGATGTCGTCGGCCAGCTCGAAACCCAGCACCTGGGCGTAGAACGAGGCCTCGGCCTCCAGGGCCCGCACGATGGTCTCGGCGCGCCGGAACCCGTGTTGCTCACCCTCGAAGGCCATGTAGGCGTGCGGAACACCCTTCTCGGCCAACGCCGCCACGATCATCTCGCTCTGCGCCGGCGGGACGATCTCGTCCTCGAGCCCCTGGAGCACCAGCAACGGGCACTCGAGCTCGTCGGTGTGGTGGATCGGGGAGCGCTCCTCGTAGATGTCGCGCCGGTCCGGGTACGGGCCGACGAGCGAGTCGAGGTAGCGGGCCTCGAACTTGTGGGTGTCGCGTGCCAGGGCCTCGAGGTCGGCCACCCCGTACATCGAACAACCGGCCGCGAACACCTCACGGAAGGTGAGCGCGGCGAGGGTGGTGAATCCCCCGGCGCTGCCGCCGCGGATGATGAGCCTGTCCCGGTCGGCGTGGCCGTGGTCGACCAGGTAGCGGGTGGCCCCCACGCAGTCGTCGACGTCGACCACGCCCCACTCGCCGATCAGGCGTCGGCGGTAGCTGCGGCCGTAGCCGGTGGACCCGCCGTAGTTCACGTCGACCACGCCGAAGCCACGCGACGTCCAGAACTGGACGCCCAGATTGAGTTGCGGTCGCGCCGCGGAGGTGGGACCGCCGTGGATCACCACGACCAGGGGTGGGGCCTCGCCTTCGGGTCCGATCGTGGTGGGGCTGGTCGGGGCGTAGTGCAGCGCATGGGCGAAGCGGTCGCCCGTGGTGGCGAACAGGATCGGCTCGGGATACGAGAACCAACTGGTGTCGATCCCGAGGTCGCGCGAGGGTCGCAGCACGGCGAGCCCTACCGGGGCGCTGCCGTCCTCGGCCGGGTCGTCGGGAACGTCGAGCGCGTAGACCGTGGCCTCGGTGACGGGCGAGGCACCGACGGCCACCGCACCGTTGCCGAACGCCCGCAACGACGACCACGCCGTGATGTCGGAGGCGAGGGGTATGACGGCGCCCCCGTCGACCGGGACGACCCCGAGGTGATCGAGACCGTCACGGAAGAACGCGACGAGGATGCGGCCGTCGGCCAGCAGGGCGTAGCGGGACTGGTCGAAGACCCAGTGCGGTGCGCCGATCTCGGCCTCGATCGGCGCGATCTCGATCGACGGGGGCGGCGACGACCCCGGCCCGGCGGCGACCGCAGCGACGAGCTGTTCGGCGTCGAGGCGATGGAGGTTCCACCAGTTGGTCCGATCGGAGACGAAGACCAGCGAGCCGTCGGGAGCCCACTCGGGCTGGGTGATCGACTCGTCGTGGCCACCGGCGACCACGACCGCGGGTCCGGCCCGCAGGTCCTCCTGACGGTCGGGCCCGTCGTCGAGGGCGGCCACGCAGAGCTCGGTGCCGTCCCACGGCATGTCCGGGTGGTTCCAGCGCAGGAAGGCCATGAAGCGACCATCGCGACTGACGCGCGGGGCGGCCACGAAATCGGTGCCGGTGGCCAGGACGACGGGCTCACGGGGCGCCCCGTCGGGTCGCAGCTCGACACCCACCAGCTCGTTGGCCGGCTCACCGCCGAGGTCGGTGTGGCGCTCGCGGACGCAGACCAGCCAGCGCCCGTCGGCGCTCGGACGGCCGTCGGCGTAGCGGTCGCCCATGGGCAACCTCGGCTCGGGCGTGAGCGGCTCGGGATCGGTGCGGCCGCCGTCGAGACGGTAGAGGCGCTGATCGGCCCAGTTGGAGAAGACGACATCGGGCCCGTGCAGGCTCCACGCTCCCCCGCCGTACTCGTGGACGCGGGTCCGCGCCGAGAAGCCCTCGGGCAGCATGTCGACCGGCGTGCCGTCGGCACCATGACGCACGAGCTGCACCCGACCGCCCTCCTCGGGACGGCCTTCGGCCCACCAGACGCCGACGGGGCCGACCGCCACCTCACCGACCGACACCGATTTCGCCACGATCGCCGCCGGGGTGATCGGTGACGACCACGACCCGTACGGGGCAACCGCGCCGTCGCTCATCGGGCCAGGAGATCGGCGATGCGGCCCACGCCCTCGATGATGTCGTTGTCGCTGACCGCGAAGGAGAGGCGGGCGTATCCCGGCGCGCCGAATGCCTCGCCGGGGACGATGGCCACCTTGGCCTCGTCGAGGATCACGCCGGCCAGCTCGACCGTCGACGTGGGGGTCACGCCACCGATCCTCTGGCCGAGCACCCCTTCGAACGACGGGAAGGCGTAGAAGGCCCCCTGGGGCTCCATGGCCGTGACGCCGGGAATCTCGTTCAGCATCGAGTGGATGAGCTTGGCCCGACGGGCGAAGGCCTGGCGCATCTCGTCGACGTACTCGAGGCCTCCCTCGACCGCGGCCAGGGCGGCGCGCTGAGAGACGTTGGCCACGTTGGAGGTGGAGTGCGACTGCAGGTTGGTGGCCGCCTTCACCACGTCGGCGGGCCCGATCATCCACCCGACCCGCCACCCGGTCATGGCATAGGTCTTGGCGACGCCGTTGAGGATCACGCAGGTGTCGGCCAGCTCGGGGACCAGCCCGGGCATGGACGAGAAGACGTGATCGCCGAAGGTGAGGTACTCGTAGATCTCGTCGGTGAGCACCCAGATGCCGTGCTCGACCGCCCACTCGCCGATGGCGCGGACCTCGTCGGCCGGGTAGACGGCGCCCGTCGGGTTGGACGGCGACACGAACACCAGCGCCTTGGTGCGCGACGTACGGGCCGCCTCGAGCTGCTCGAGGCTCACCCGGAAGCCGCTGTCGACTCCCGTGGGCAGCACCACCGTCGTACCACCGGCCAGGGCGACGGGCTCGGGATAGGTGGTCCAGAAGGGTGCTGGCAGGAGAACCTCGTCGCCGGGGTTCAACAGCGCCTCGAACGCGTTGTAGACGGCATGCTTGCCGCCGTTGGTGATCAGCACCTGCGCCGGTGTCACCTGGGTGCCCGAGTGACGGTTGGTGGCCTCGGCCACGGCGGCCTTGAGCTCGGGGAGGCCCCCGGCCGGGCTGTAGCGGTGGTTCTTCGGGTCGGCGCAGGCTGCCTGGGCCGCCTCGACGACGTAGGGCGGCGACGGGAAGTCGGGTTCGCCGGCGCCGAAGCCGATGACGGGCTCGCCGGCGGCCTTGAGGGCCTTGGCCTTGGCATCGACGGCGAGGGTGGCCGACTCGGTGATGGCGGCGACACGAACGGAGAGGCGATCAGGCATGGGTGGTCCTTCGGCGGGGGAACCGGACGAGGCCGACGCTACCGGAGCGATGAGCCCGCCCCCGTGCGAGCACGCCATCGGACGAACGGGTTTCGGACCCGACCGGCGGCGATGGGAGACTCCGCCGGTGAGCCCTGCGATCCCGAACATCATCATCCCCGCCGACCTGCGACCGGCCGACGGCCGCTTCGGGTGCGGCCCGTCGAAGATCCGACCAGAGGCGATGGCGGCGCTCGCCGCCGAACCGCTCTACATGGGCACCAGCCATCGCCAGCTGCCCGTGCAGATCATGGTGAGTCGTCTGCGCAACGCGCTGGCCGAGCTGTTCGCCCTCCCCGACGGCTACGAGATCCTGCTCGGCAACGGGGGCTCCACCGTGTTCTGGGACATCGCCACCTTCGGGCTGATCGAGCGCCGCAGCCAGCACCTGAGCTTCGGCGAGTTCTCGTCGAAGTTCGCCGCCGCCGCGAAGGCGGCCCCGTTCCTCGATGACCCCGAGGTGCTCTCCGTGGACCCCGGCAGCCACCCCGACCCGGTGACGAACGCCGACGTCGACGCCTACTGCTTCACCCACAACGAGACCTCGACCGGGGTGGCGATGCCACTGGTGCGCCCGGCGGGCACCAGCCCCGAGGAGGCGCTGGTGCTGGTCGACGCCACGTCCGCCGCCGGAGGGCTGCGCTTCGACGCCGGCCAGACCGACGTCTACTACTTCGCTCCGCAGAAGTGCCTGGCGTCCGACGGGGGGCTCTGGCTGGCGGCCGTCTCGCCCGCCGCCGTCGACCGCATCGAGCGCATCGCCGCGTCCGACCGCTGGATCCCCGAGTCGCTCAGCCTCGCGGTGGCCCTGGCCAACTCCCGCAAGGACCAGACCTACAACACGCCCGCGCTGGCCACGGTGTTCCTGGCCACCCATCAGGCCGAGTGGATCAACGAGAACGGTGGGCTCCACTTCGCCGCCTCGCGCTGCGACCGCTCGGCCCAGACGATCTACGACTGGGCCGAGGGCCGCCCGTGGGCCACCCCGTTCGTGAAGGACCCCGCCGACCGCAGCCATGTGGTGGCGACGATCGACCTCGATGACTCGATCGATGCCAGCACGGTGAGCAAGGTGCTGCGGGCCAACGACATCGTCGACACCGAGGCCTACCGCAAGCTGGGTCGCAACCAGATCCGCGTCGCGCTGTTCCCGGCCATCGATCCCGAGGACGTCGCCGCCCTCACGGCGTGCGTCGACCACGTCGTCGACGCCTTGAGTTGACAGCTGCCCCCACGGGGCCGGGCCGGATCAGCCGGTGAAGGCAGGAGCAGCCGTGACTGCCACGGCGGCCGGAGCAGGCGCCGTGCTCGACGTTTCAACGAGGTCGGCGATTCCAGTCCAAGGCTCCGCCCGGTGCCAGCTCGTCGGGGACGTCGCCACCGAGGGTGTGGGCCTGCCACGTGACCTCGTCGTTCATCGAGCGCGGGAACACCACCTCGTCCGTCGCCATCAACTCCTCCACCACACCGGCCCACGAGCCGGGTTCGAGGCCGTCGACCACCACTCCCGGGTTCTCGCCCAGGACGACCCGTGCCGCCCGGCCACCGCCGACGGAGAAGGACTCTCCGGACACGGTGCACGACGGGTGGCACAACCAGACCACGAAGGACGCCACCGCCTCGGGCGGGAAGCGGGACCGGAACATCTCGACCATCGGACCGGGGGGAAGCGATCGGGTGAGCCGGGTGAAGGCCGACGGCAGGACGGCGTTGACAGCGATGCCGTCGCGTCGACCCTGCCCGGCGAGGGATCGGGTCAGACCGTAGAGCGCCGACTTCGCCGCGGAGTAGGGCGGCGTGGTCGAGGCACCGAACATCGCGGGGGAGGAGGTCAGCACGACCCTCCCGGCGCCGGATCGCACGAGATGGGGCCAGGCGGCCGCGGTCACGGCGATCGATCCCTGCAAGGTGATGTCGATCGTCGGGCGCCAGGCCTCGACCGCGCCGGGTCCGATCGGTCCCCCGGCGCCGATGCCGGCGTTGTTGACCACGACGTCGACACCACCCCACTCCTCGAGGGCCGTTGCGACCACTCGATCACCGTCGGCGACGACGTCGTGGGCGTCGGGCACGGCCTCTCCTCCGGCGTCGAGGATCTCGGCGACCACCGACGACGCAGTGGGCCGATCACCGGCGTGGTCGCGGCCGACGTCGTTGACCACCACACGGCAGCCCCGCTCCGCCAGCATCAGGGCATGGGCCCGTCCCAACCCTCCCCCGGCGCCGGTGACGATCGCCACCTGACCGTCGAAGCCGAGCGGCTCCGGGTCGAGGCCCTCATCCACGCGCCATGCCACCGGAAACCGAGTGGAACTCGCCGGTCACGTAGGACGACGCATCGCTGGCCAGGTACAGCACCGGGCCGATGATCTCCTCGGTCTCGGCGACGCGCTTGAGCATCGTGGCCCCGCCCGCCCGTTCGTAGAAGCCCGGGAAGGCCGCGTTCGCGCCCTCGGTCATCTCGCTCCTGATCGGGCCGGGGCAGATGGCGTTCACCCGGATCCCCCAGTCGGCCCACTCCTGGGCCATGACCTTGGTGAGGTTGAGCAGCCCTGCCTTCGAGGCGCCGTAGGAGCCGTTTCCGGGCCCGCCGATGAAGGCACCGACGGTCGAGATGTTCACGATGGAGCCGCCCCCGCCGTCGCGCATGACGGGCGCAGCGAGGGTGGACAGACGCAGAGGACCGTCGAGGTTCACCGCGAACACCTTGCGCCACAGCTCGAAGCTGATGTCGACGAGCGGATCGGAGGTGGGGTTGATGCCGGCGTTGTTGACCACCACGTCGATGCGCCCGAATCGCTCGACCACATCGTCGACCAACCCGGGGATGGCATCCCAGTCGCCCATGTGACAGGCCCGACCCATCACCTCGGTGTCGTACCGGGCGGCGAGCTCCGCCGCGACCTCGTCGCACAGGTCCTGCTTGCGGCTGCTCACCACCACCTGGGCCCCGCCGGCGGCGAAGCCCTCGACCATGGCCCGACCGAGGCCCTTGGTGGACCCGGTCACGATCACGACCTTGCCCGAGAAATCGAACGACACCGGCAACGAACTCCCCCTTCGTCAGAGCCCCGGACGCAGACCGGCCCGCGGCGCACGCCGGAGCGTAGGTGCCGCGAGTCGGGTCCGGGAACGGAGAGGGCCGCGGACGACCGCCGGGGCCTCAGCCCTTCGCTGCGGCGAAGCCCTGCTCGAGGTCGGCGATGATGTCCTCCACGTTCTCGAGGCCGACCGAGAGGCGCACCAGACCCGGCTCGACACCGGCGGAGACCTGCTCGGTCTCCGTCAGCTGGGAGTGGGTGGTGCTGGCGGGGTGGATGGCCAGGCTGCGCACGTCGCCGATGTTGGCCACGTGGCTGTGCAGCGACAGGGCCTCGACGAACTTCCGGCCCGCCTCCTTGCCACCGGCGATCACGAAGGCCGGCACCGAGCCGTAGCCCTTGCCGCCCGTAGCGGGTGGCCCGCTCGTGCCAGGGCGAACCGGGTAGACCGGCGAACTGCACCGACTCGACCTGCGGCGTGGCCGTCGAGGAACTCGGCCACGGCCTTGGCGTTGGCGTTGTGGCGCTCCATGCGCAGGCTGAGCGTCTCGAGACCCTGGAGGAAGAGGAAGGAGTTGAACGGGGTGATGGCGGCGCCCATGTCACGCAGGATCTGCACGCGGGCCTTGATGATGTAGGAGCCCGGGCCGAGGGCGGGCCAGTAGGTCAGACCGTGGTAGCTGGGGTCGGGCTCGGTGAACATCGGGAACTTGTCGTTGGCCGAGAAGTCGAACGATCCGCCGTCGACGATCAGGCCGCCGATCGAGGTGCCGTGGCCGCCGATGAACTTGGTTGCCGAGTGCACGACGATGTCGGCGCCCCACTCGAGCGGACGGATCAGCCACGGCGAGGCCACGGTGTTGTCGACGATGAGGGGCACGCCGACCTCGTGGGCCAGCGCCGAGATGCCCTCGATGTCGATCACGTCGTTGCGAGGGTTGCCGATCGTCTCGCCGTAGAAGGCCTTCGTGTTGGGCTGGACGGCCTTGCGCCAGGCGTCGAGGTCGTCGGGGTCGTCGATGAAGGTGACGTCGATGCCGAACTTGGGCAGCGTGTAGTGCAGGAGGTTGTAGGTGCCGCCGTACAGGGCGGCGGAGGCGACCACGTGGCTCCCGGCCTCGGCCAGGTTCATGATGGCCATCGTCTCGGCGGCCTGACCCGACGCCACCGCGAGGGCACCGGGGATGCCGACGGCGGTCTCGGTGGCCCCCTCGAGGCTGGCGATGCGGGCCTCGAACACCCCCTGGGTGGGGTTCATGATGCGGGTGTAGATGTTGCCGATCTCGGCGAGGGCGAAGAGGTTGGCAGCGTGGGTGGTGTCGCGGAACTGGTACGACGTGGTCTGGTAGATCGGCACGGCCCGGGCACCGGTGGTGGGGTCGGGCTCCTGGCCGGCATGGATCTGGCGGGTGTCGAAGCCCCACTGCTCGCTCATCGGTTCTCCTCGGATGCATCGGTCACGACGACGCTCGTGTGACAGCGGTCTCCGAGCCTAGGACCCCGAATCCCGACCTGCCAAGTCGGCTTTATCGGCGTGCGGCCCGGCGCCGGACCGAGGCCTCGGCCACCATCGGCGGGGTGTAGCCCGCGTCGGCCCAGGTGAAGTTGGTGGCAGGGGGCACGATCTCGTCGATGCGGTCGAGGACGTCGGCGCTCAACGCCACGTCGGCGGCGCCCAACTGGCTCGTGAGCTGGTCCATGGTGCGGGGCCCGATGATGGCCGACGTGACGGCCGGGTTGTTGATCACCCAGGCCACCGCCATGTGGACCAGGGTGGTGCCCGCCTCGTCGGCCAGGGTGCCCAGCGCGTCGGCCGCATCGAGCTTGGCCTGGTTGCCCGGCACCGAGAGGTCGTAGCGATCGGGCACTCGGCTGGCGCGGCGACTGTCGGGATCGGCGCCACCTCGGCGCCACTTGCCGGAGAGCCACCCGCCGGCGAGGGGACTCCAGGGGATGACGCCCATGCCGTGGCGCTGGCACGTGGGCAGGACGTCGGCCTCGATGCCCCGCACCAACATCGAGTACGGCGGCTGCTCGCAGACGAAACGCTCGCGATGGCGTCGTTCGGCGACCCACTGTGCCTCGACGATCTCCGAGGCGGGGAAGGTCGAGCTCCCCAGATAGCGGACCTTGCCCTGGTGGACGAGATCGGACATCGCCCCCAAGGTCTCGTCGATGTCCATCGTCGGGTCGGGCCGGTGCACCTGATAGAGGTCGATGTGGTCGGTGCCCAGTCGTCGGAGGCTGTTCTCGCACTCCCGCATGATCCAGTGACGCGAGCCACCACCGTCGTTGGGACCCTCGCCCATCGGGGCGTAGAACTTGGTGGCCAGCACGACCTCGTCACGTCGCTCGGCGATGGCCTTGCCGACGATCTCCTCCGACTCGCCCGCCGAGTAGACGTCGGCGGTGTCGATGAAGTTGATCCCAGCGTCGAGGGCGGCGTGGATGACGGCGACGGAGTCGTCGTGGTCAGGGTTGCCCCACGCCCCGAACATCATCGCCCCGAGGCACAGCGGGCTGACCTTGAGCCCCGTGCGTCCCAGTCTGCGGTAGTGCATCCCCGACCTCCCCCGTTGGCGGATGCGCCACCGTACCGGGGTCGACCAGCAGTGGCACCGTGCCGGTCGCAGGATCGAAGTGGTGCAACCAACTGGTGAGCCACACGGGGTCGGCCAGGTCGTCGGGGTGGTGACGGGGCAGCATCGACACCGCGATGTCGGGGAGGGTCACGAAGGCGATGCTGAACGCCGCCCCGACCAGGCGGAGCCAGGCCATGGGTGACGTCCACCGCCCGGAGCCGACCATCAGGGTCAGCACCGAGAGGACCGTGAACCAGGCGAGGATGGCGAAGGTGAGCGTCGTCGCAGCTGCGTAGCGCGACCGGGAGCCGTCGACGGCCCGGTAGACGTCGTGGGCCACCGACTTGTGCTCGACCTCCTCGGCGAGATGCCACAGGAACATCGCGCTCACCTGCGGATCGGCCCCGTCGAAGAGCTCGTGGCGATGGGTCTCGGCCCAGCGGGCGATGCTGAAGGCGATGGTCTCCGAGCCGGCGGCGAAAGCCAGACCGAAACGCTGACTGCGGGTCCGCCCCAACCAGGCGTAGGTACGCGCCATCCATCCCTCGAGGCGACGCACGCCGGGCGCCCGCTCGGCCATGAGGTCGTTGAAGCGCCGGTGCTGGGCGTGGTGGCGGGCCTCCTGCGTGCAGAAGGCCCGGGTGGTCGCCGCCAGGTCGGGTTCGAGCTGCGGGATGGCGGAGCGGACGGTGGCCACGAAGTACGGCTCGGCGTAGGGCATGAGCAGCGACACCGCATCGGTGGCGTAGGACAACTCGGGCCGTGAGGGGTTCCAGCCCGGCCCGATGTCTTCGGGGAAGGCGAAGTGCACGCGCCGGTCGACGAGGGAGGGCGCGTTGCTCACCACCTCTCTGTCGGCCGGAGATCGCCGTCCCTGAACCGGTGGCGAGAATCCGGCGAGCGCCGGCTCTAGCGTCGGGGCGTGACCACCTGGCCGGACGACGTGATCGACCGCTCGGACAGGGCGCTGCGGGCCGTCGCCGATCCCGCCCGCGCCCCGCAGATGGCGACCTACATGAAGGACATCGCTCCCTTCCTCGGCGTGGCCGCCGGGCCCCGGCGCATCGCCCTGCGCGACTCCTGGCAGGGACTCGTGGACCCGAGCAGCGACGAGCTCGGGGAGGCCGCTCTCGGCCTGACGGCCAGACCGGAACGCGAACTCCACTACGCCGCCTACGACCTGATCGCCCACTTCCGTCGTCACGCCGACGAGAGGTTCTGTGGGCGCTACGTCGAGGAGCTCCTCGTCACCGAGCCGTGGTGGGACACCGTCGACGGCCTCGTGAACGCGGCCGTCAGCCCGCTGTGCCGGCGGTACCCGCTGGACCCGCTGATCGACCGCTGGTCGGGTTCGGGCGACCGCTGGCTGATCCGGGCCGCCCTCGGACACCAACGAGGCTGGAAGCAGGAGACGGAGGTCCCCCGGGTGCTCGACCTCTGCGGTCGACACTGGCCGGACCGGGAGTTCTTCGTGGCCAAGGCCATCGGCTGGGCCTTGCGTGATCTCTGTCGGATCGACCCGGCGGCGGTGCGCGCCTTCCTGAGCGAGCATCCCACCCGCAACGCCGTCGCCGAACGAGAGGCCCGACGCGGGCTCCGACGAGCCGTGAGCTGACCCCTTCCGAACGAGCTGCGGTCGGACCGCAACGGGACGATCCCTAGCCCGGCCGGAAGGCGTGGAGAACAGGCTCTCCAACGGCAACCACTGCTTCCGTCTCGCCATCGACCCGGTTCTGGCCGCGACCACGACCCTGGCCGCGCTCCGGACGATCCGCACCGGGCCTCCGCTCGTCGGCGACGGGCCGGAGGAGCAACCGGCGAAGCTCGCGATCGGCCCCACGCCTCGAGGTGGACGCGCCTGCTTCCGGAACCTCGGGCTTCGTGTCCCGTGCACCAGCGGCTCGGCGCGCCGGGTACGGTCACCGCCGTGGCGGCTGGCGAAGCACCGACCGGGGACACCCAGCCCGAGATCGAGGTCAGCGTCGTGATCCCGGTGCGAAACGGCGCCACCACGATCGCCGCCCAGCTCGACGCCCTCGCGAAACAGGAGGGCACCGTCTCGTGGGAGCTGATCGTGGCCGACAACGGCTCCACCGACGCCACCGTCTCCATCGTGCGGGCCCATCCGGTGGGCCACGACGTCGACGTCCGCGTCGTCGATGCGGCTCGGGCCCGGGGAACGAGTGTGGCCCGCAACATCGGGATCGCAGCAGCCAACGGGCGATCGGTGCTGCTGTGCGACGCCGACGACGAGGTCGGGCCGGGCTGGCTCCAGGCGCACGCCGATGCGCTGGCATCGATGGACGAGGGGCTGACCGCGGGACCGATGATCGTCACCGCCATCAACGACCCCCGTCTGCTGGGGTGGGGCGTCCCCCTCACCGAACCCGAACGGTTCGCCGACGGCCAGCCCTATGGGTGGGGCGGCAACATGGGCCTGGCCCGGGCCGTCTGGGAGCAGCTCGGTGGGTTCGACGAGTCCTGGGCGACCGGCTTCGACGACATCGAGTTCTTCGCCCGGGCCTTCCGGGCGGCCCGGCCCTTCCGCTGGGTCGACGACGCCGCCGTCGACTACCGGATCGCCCGCGGGGTCCGGGTCAACCTGCGGAAGGCCTTCGACCAGGGACGGAACGACGTGCGCTTCCGTGACGAGTTCCCACAGACGGGCGAGGGGTCGCGGCCCGCCGCGACAGTCCGCGACCTCCCCCGGATCATCACCCTCCTCCCCCGCTTCGGCGCGGTCCTGTCCCGCGCCTGGCGCCGCGGCGGCGCGGTCGCGGTCACCAGGGAGACGGTCTACCGCGTCGGGATGATGGCCGAGAGCACCCGACGCGACGGTCGCCGACCGTCGGGCTCAGCCCGGTTGCCCTGAGCCGATCACCGGGAGCGGGTGGCCGGAGATGGAATGGCCGGGCGTGACTCCCGCCAGGGCGAGGAGGGTGGGCAGCACGTCGAAGGAGCTGTGGGTGCCGAGGTCCCCGGCCTCCACCCCCGGCCCACGGACGAGGCAACGCCCGATAGGGCTGGTGTGCCCACCGGTGCGGCGTGGCGGGAGGGGCCCGATCCGTCCGAGGGTGGGGTGCTCGAGGCCGAGCACGTCGTCGGCCCACTCGATCACCAGGTCGGCGTCGGTGGGATCGAGCGCCATCGGATCGGCCGACGGCCGGTGAACCGACTGGACGACCGGCTCTCCGGTGCGCGGCTCGCGACAGGCCCGCAGGACACCCTCGACGTCGTCGAGCACCCGTTCGTACTCACGCGGCTCCACCATGCCCTCGGCTTCGCGGCCGACCAGGTTCACCCGAACGCGACCGTCGTAGTAGGAGGGCAGGGCGAACGCCCGCATCTCCGCCCAGCGGGCCTGGTGGCGCATCACGGGCATCCAGTCCAGCGCCGAGCCGCTGGACGGACGGCCCGTCATCCGCTTGAGCATGCCCTTCACCGGGAGCGGGAGGCGCCGAGCGACGCTGCGAACCGCTTGCGGGGTGCCCGGCCCGGCCGTGCCGGCCAGCGCGGCGAACACCGTGTCGGACCACCCGTCATCCAGGCGGGGCACGCCCGCGGGGCCGACGGGGAGGTCGACGTCACGGGTGGGTGTGCCCGCCCACCGGGCCATGAGCTCGCCCAGCAGGGCCATGCTGGGGACGTCGCTGCGGTTGGGTCCCATGCCGTGCATCGAGAAGACCACGTGCACCGCATCGGGGAAGCGCTCCACCAGGGTCCCGACGAGGTCGTCGATGGCGGTGTAGACGGAACGCAGACCGGCTCCGGCCGCGCTCACCGAGGGCTCGCCGGCCAACGGGTGGTGCTCGTCGACGCCGTGGAAGAGCCCTTCGCTGCCGCTGTGGGCCTCGGACACCCCGATCAGCGCCAGTTCCCAGTCGACCAGCCGCTCGGCGAGCAGCCACTCCGCGATGGCCGTCCGGACCCGGACAGCGGCGGTGAGGTCCGCGCCCATTCGGGCGCACCGCTCCTGGGAGTCCCAAGGGACGGCGTAGAGCCAAGGCGCGGCCGGATAGGCGCCGAAACGGTGGACGACCTCGTCGCGGAGCGCGGCGGGTCGGGCTCTGCCCGGTCCCCCGGGGTCGTGGGCGCCCCAGTCCGTGAGCCCTCGCACCTCCGGCCCGCACTGCTCGAGATCGAAGTAGCAGGGGTCGAAGACCACGCTGGGCACGCCGCCGAAGGCGGGCGCGGTGAGGGACCCCTCCTGGACGCAGGTGTAGGTGGCCGGGTCGAACCTGATCGCGCTGGCGCGACCGGCGGCGCCGGGATCGAGACCGCTGCTCAGGTGCTCACCGGACAGACCCGTCAGATGGGCGGTCCCGTTGTCGAGCGTGGCCCGTGCGGCGCCGGCGGCGAAGCGGGCCAGGTGAGGCAACTCCCAGTCGTCGGCCAGGCTCACCTCGAAGCCGTCGAGCCAGATGGCCAGCACCCGAGTCACGTCGGTCAGCCCTGGGCCCCGCCGGAGGTCTCGGCCACGCTCTTCCGGCCGGCGGAGATCCACGGCATCATGGCCCGAAGCTCCTTGCCGGTGTCCTCGATGGGATGCTCGGCGCCGGCCTCGCGCAGCTCGTTGAAGCGGGCCCGACCCGACTCGGACTCGGCGATCCATTCGTCGGCGAACTTGCCCGACACGATCTCGTCGAGGATCCGCTTCATCTCGGCCTTGGTCGACTCGGTGATGATGCGGGGACCCCGGGTGACGTCGCCGTACTCGGCGGTGTCGGAGATCGAGTAGCGCATCCCGGCGATGCCCTCCTCGTACATGAGGTCGACGATGAGCTTCACCTCGTGGAGGCACTCGAAGTAGGCCATCTCCGGCTGGTAGCCCGCCTCGGTGAGGGTCTCGAACCCGGCCTGGACGAGCGCGGTGAGCCCACCGCAGAGCACGGCCTGCTCCCCGAAGAGGTCGGTCTCGGTCTCCTCGGTGAAGGTGGTCTCGATGACCCCGGCCCGGGTGCCGCCGATGGCGTCGGCGTAGGCGAGGGCGAGGTCTCGGGCGTGGCCGGTGGCGTCCTGTTCCACCGCGATGAGGCAGGGCACGCCGCCGCCCTCGGTGTAGGTGCGGCGCACGAGGTGGCCGGGGCCCTTGGGGGCGACCATGGCGACGTCGACACCGGCCGGCGGGACGATCCGCCCGAAGCGGATGTTGAAGCCGTGGGCGAAGAACAGGGCGTCGCCCTCGCTCAGGTTCGGCGCGATCTCGGCGTCGTAGACGGCCTTCTGCTCGGTGTCGGGCAGCAGGATCATGATCACGTCGGCCTAGGCGGTGGCCTCGGCGATCGGGAGCACCGTCAGACCCTCGGCCTCGGCCTTCGCCTTCGACGACGAGCCCTCGCCGCAGACCGACGAGCACGTCGACCCCTGACTCCTTGAGGTTGAGGGCGTGGGCGTGGCCCTGCGAGCCGTAGCCGATCACCGCCACCTTGCGGTCGGCGATGAAGGATCGGTCGGCGTCGGCTTCGTAGTAGATGGTGGCCACGGGGACTCCAGTCTGAGGGTGTTCGTCGATGGGAGAGATCGGGATCGAGCGCGAACTCGAACCGGGAGAGGTTACGGACGCGTCGTCGGCGGCGGAAAGCTCCGCCAACCGGCCTCGATACGGGGCAGGGCGACCCGACCGGTCCGCTGCACCGCCACCACGCCGTAGTCGGCGAGGAGCTCGGCGAAGTCGTCGAGCTTCTGGGGTGCGCCCTCGAGCGACGAGGGTGAGCTCGTCGAAGCCGACGCCGACGACCCGGCCCTCGAACACGCCGGCCAGCTCGATGACCTGGCCCGCGTGTCTCGGCCGGGGCCGAGACGGTGGCCAGCAGGAGCTCCCGCTCGATGGCGTCGCCGGGCGCCAGCTCGTCGATCCGCACCACGTTGATCAGCTTGTCGAGCTGCTTGACGATCTGCTCGAGCGGGGCGCGACTCCACGTCGACGACGATGGTGATGCGGCTGAACCGCTCGTCGTCGGTGGGCGCAACCGCCAGCGAGTGGATGTTGTAGCCCCGCCGGGCGAACAGGCTCGACACGCCGGGCGAGCACGCCGGGCTTGTTCTCCACGAGGACCGAGAGGATGTGCTGACGTCGGGTGGTGGGCATCAGGACCTCCCCGGGCCGACCTGGATGTCGGAGTTGGACGCGCCGGCGGCCACCATGGGGAACACCTTCTCGCGCGGCGTCGGTGCGGAAGTCGATGACCACGGGCCGGTCGTCGATCGCGTTGGCCTTCTCGATGGCCGGCAGCACCTCTTCGGGCGACTCGACCCGCATGCCGACGCAACCCATGGCCTCGGCCCACATCTTGTAGTCGGGGAGGTCGGGCGAGAGGTACACCTCGCTGTAGCGCTCCTCGTAGAACATCTCCTGCCACTGGCGAACCATGCCCAGGTAGGCGTTGTTCAGGATGGCGATCTTGACCGGGATGCGCTCGGCGGCGGCGGTGACCAGCTCCTGGGCGGTCATCTGGAAGCAACCGTCACCGTCGACGGCCCAGACCATGCTGGTCGGGGCGGCCGACCTTGGCCCCGATGGCCGCGGGCACCGCGAAGCCCATGGTGCCCAGCCCGCCGGAGTTCACCCAGGTGTAGGGGTGGTTGAACTTCCAGTACTGGCTGAGTCCACATCTGGTGCTGGCCGACGCCCGAGGCCACGATGGTGTCGTCGGGGCGTGTTGTCGCGCAGCTGCTCGAGCACGTACTGCGGCTTGAGCAGCTCGCCGGGCTCGGACTGCTCGTAGGCGAGCGGATGGCGCTCCTGCCAGCCGCTGATCGTCGAACGCCATTCGGAGCGATCGGGCTGGTCGGCGGGCGCGCCCAGCTCGCGCAGAGCCGTGACCAGCTCCTCGATGACGAGGCGGGCAGTCGCCGGCGATGCCGACGTCGGGACGGCGGACCTTGCCCAGCTCGGCGGGGTCGATGTCGACGTGGATGATCTTGGCGTCGGGGGCGAACCCGTCGAGCTTGCCGGTGACCCGGTCGTCGAAGCGGCGAGCCCAGCGCGATGAGCAGGTCGGACTCCTGCATGGCGGTGACCGCGGTGTAGTTGCCGTGCATGCCGGGCATGCCGAGGCACAGCGGGTGGTCGTCGGGGAAGGCGCCGCGGGCCATGAGCGTGGTGACGACGGGGATGTCGAGCAGCTCGGCCAGCGCCGTGCAGCGCCTCGGCGCCTCGGGCCTTGAGGATGCCGCCGCCGGCGTAGAGCACCGGGCGCTGGGCCTGGCCGATCAGCTCGGCCGCCGCCTCGATGAGCGCCGGATCGCCCTCGAGGCGGGGGTTGTAGCCCGGGAGGTCGACGGAGTCGGGCCAGTACCAGTCCAAGGCCGAGTTGGGGTTGGTGGGGTCGACGATGTCCTTGGGGATGTCGACCAGCACCGGGCCGGGCCGGCCGGTGGTGGCGATGTGGAACGCCTCGCGGATGACCCGGGGGATGTCGTCGGCTCGGGTGACCAGCAAGTTGTGCTTGGTGACCGACCGGGTGATGCCGGTGGTGTCGACCTCCTGGAAGGCGTCGGTGCCGATGGCCTTGGTGCCGACCTGGCCGGTGATCACGACCAGGGGCACCGAGTCCATGTAGGCGTCGGCCAACGGGGTGACGATGTTGGTGGCCGCAGGACCGGAGGTCACCATGGCCACACCGGGGCGGCCGGTGGCGTGGGCGTAGCCCTCGGCCATGTGGCCGGCGCCCTGCTCGTGGCGCACGAGGATGTGGCGGATCGGCGAGTCGATGATGGGGTCGTACACGGGCAGGATGGCGCCGCCGGGGAGGCCGAAGATGACGTCGACGCCCTCCATCTCGAGGGACTTGATGAGTGCGGCACCGCCGTTGGTCTGCATGGTGGGGTCCTCTGGTGGATCAGGGGGTCGTGGGGAACGCGGTCGGGCTGGTGCGGCCGGGCCCTTCGCAGCGGGTGAAAACGCAACCGACCTCCCGCAGGAGGGAGGTCGGGGAGCGCACGCGGCGAGAGGGGCCGGCGTGCGCTAGCGGAGTACTACGAGCGAGGTGACGGTGGTGTCCGTGGGCCTCATAGGTCGACAAGTGTGCCAGCCCGTGGCCTCCGACGGCAACTTGGGTGCGTCGCTCCTGCGCCTCGGACGCGATGGCGGCGGGCGCTGGGGCCCGCCGTTGCGGCCACGACCACTCCGGTCACACCGAGCCGGGTCCGTCGCACCGCGCTCCCTCCGGGGAGATCGAGTCCCGCGGGCCCCAGTCGTCGACGGGGCCACCGAGGAGTGATCGTGAGGCGTGGACCACCCCAACGATCGGCCCGAGACGTGCACGGGGAGCCCCCCTCTCGGTGCCTTGCGGCGCCGTTGCGCATCTCGTCGAGGTTCCCCTGCCCCCGAACCGCCCGGCGCAGTCGTGTCAGACCGCGTCGGGATCGGCGGCGGCGGCGACGACGATCTCCTCGCCGGACGCGGACTCGGCGGGGTCGAGGCGGTCGATGCCGTAGCGGGCCCGCAGCTCCTCGAGGTCGACCTCGGCAACCTCCCAGAAGTCCCACAACGGGTCCAGCACGTCGCCGGTGGTGGCCTCCCCCCGCGTCCACGCCACGAGGAACTTCTCGGGGTCCAGCGCGCCCACCTGGGCACCGATGCCGTTGACCTCGGTCCCCACGTGCCACTCGAAGATCACCGGGATCAGGTGGGCTCGCAGCGCGTCGCGGTGGTGCATGGCGCCGGTGAAGGTCGAGACCAGCAGCTCGCCCTGCAGCGAGGTGGAGTAGCCCGAGAGCACGTGGAGGCCGTCGTGGGGGACGGCGAACTCGCCCGGGAAGGCGGTGGCCTCTCCCGGGAAGGCGAAGCCGTGGCGGCGGAAGTGCCGCCAGAAGGCGTGCCCGAAGGTGGTCGGCGCCAGCGCCTCCAGGCCGGCGAAGCGGTCCGCCATCCGTCGGTCGGCCTCGGTCTGGGCCGCGTAGGGCTGCATGTCGGGGAGCGTGTCGTGTCCAGTGGCCCAACCGGGAAACGTGTCGACGTTGCGGCGGGCCATGTCCCCCATCGCCCACGCCAAGTGGCCGCGCGCGACCTCGTGGAGGTCGCGCACCCATCCCTCGTGCACACCGAGGTGGTGGGCGTAGCGCACGACGGCACGGAGGCGGTCGGGATCGGCCCGCCCGTCGGCCAGCGAGGCGACGGCGATCAGGGCGCCGGCGTGCTCGGCGAGGTCGCGATCGCCCCCGATCGCGACGGCCAGCGCTTCCGGCCCGACGGGCACCAGGGCAGCGGGATCGACGTCGGCGGGCGGTCGGAACAGCAGGCGACCGGCGGCGACGAGCAGGACGTCCCCCAGCCCGGAGCGCGAGTCGGAGGGGTGGGGGATCACGTCGACGACCGCTCGGGCTGCGCCGAGCACGGCGAGGGCCTGGTCTGGTGTGGCCGCGGCGAACAACGGGGCCTCCCTAGGGGAGGTTCGGCAGTGTGATGGCACCCTTGTCCGCACCCTGGGCCAGGCTGGCGTACTTGGCCAGCACCCCGCTGGTGTAGCGGGGCTCGGGGAGCTTCCACTCGGCCCGCCGGCGCTCGAGCTCGGCCTCGTCGACCGCGAGGTCGATGGTGTGGTTCACGGTGTCGATGACGATGCGGTCGCCGTCGCGCACGAACGCGATGGGCCCGCCGTCGACGGCCTCGGGCGCCACGTGGCCGATGCAGAAGCCGTGCGTGCCCCCGGAGAAGCGCCCGTCGGTGATGAGGGCGGCGTCGCCGCCGCGGCCGGCGCCCTTCATGGCACCGGTGACCGCCAGCATCTCGCGCATGCCGGGACCGCCCTTGGGGCCCTCGTAGCGGATGACCACGACGTCGCCGGCCTGGATCTTGCCGGCGAGGATCTCGTCCATGGCCGCCTGCTCGCCGTCGAACACCCGGGCGTTGCCCTCGAAGCGGTCGAAATCGATACCGGCCACCTTGACCACCGAGCCCTTCGGGGCCAGCGAGCCGGTGAGCACGGCGATGCCGCCCACGGCGTGGATGGGGTCGCTGAGCCGGTGGACCACCGCGCCGTCCGGCGAGGGTGGGGCGATCTCGGCCAGGTTCTCGGCCACGGTCCGGCCGGTGACGGTGAGGCAGTCGCCGTGGAGGAGGCCGGCCTCGAGCAGCTCGGCCATCACCATGGGCACACCGCCCACCCGGTCGAGGTCGAACATGTGGTACTGCCCGTGGGGCTTGGTGTCGGCGATGTGGGGCACTCGCGCCGCGATCTTGTTGAAGTCGTCGAGCTCGAGGGCAACGCGCGCTTCGGCGGCGATGGCCAGGAGGTGCAGCACCGCGTTGGTGGAGCCACCCAGGGCCATGACCACGGCGATGGCGTTCTCGAACGCCTCCTTGGTCAGGATCTGGCGCGGGCGGATGTTGTTCGCCAACAGGCCCATCACCGCTTCACCCGAGGCGCGGGCGTAGTCGTCACGGCGACGGTCGACGGCCGCCGGAGAGGCCGAGCCGGGCAGCGACATGCCGAGGGCCTCGCCCACCGCCGCCATGGTGTTGGCGGTGAACATGCCGGCGCAGCTGCCGACGGTCGGGCAGGCGTTGCGCTCGATGGCGTCGAGCTCGGCCTCGGAGATGTTGCCGGTGGCCTCGGCCCCGACCGCCTCGAACACCGACACGATGTCGAGGACCTGGCCGTTGTGGTTCCCCGGCAGGATCGATCCGCCATAGACGAACACCGACGGGAGGTTGAGGCGGGCCGAGGCCATGAGCATGCCCGGCAGGCTCTTGTCGCAACCGGCGAAGCTGACGAGGGCGTCGAGACGCTCGGCGTGCATCACCGTCTCGACCGAGTCGGCGATGACCTCCCGGCTCACGAGCGAGGCCCGCATGCCCTCGTGGCCCATGGAGATCCCGTCGGAGACGGCGATCGTGACGAACTCGATGGGGAAGCCGCCGGCGTCACGCACGCCCTGCTTGGCCTGCTTGGCCAGCCGGTCGAGCGGCAGGTTGCAGGGGGTCACCTCGTTCCACGAGGAGCACACCCCGACCTGGGACTTGTCCCAGTCGTCGTCGGTCATGCCGATGGCCCGCAACATGGCCCGGGCCGGAGCACGACCCTTGCCGCTGGTGACCTCGTGCGAACGCGGCTTCATGGGGTCGGTCATGGACGCAAGGTTAGGCCCGCTCCGATCACCGCCGGGACAGGGTTACGCTCACCTCCGATGACGCGCGACCCGTCGGGAGACCCCCCCGAGAGCGACGCGACACCGGGGTCCGACCACGCCTCCTCCCGGGACGACACGGTGGTCGAGGGAGTGGGCGTCACCCGACGTTTCGGGAACGTGACCGCCCTCGACGGTGCGAGCTTCCGGATCGGGCCCGGCATCACCGGGCTCCTCGGCGCCAACGGCGCCGGCAAGACCACGCTGCTCGGTCTGCTCCTGGGGCTGCACCGTCCCGACGACGGTCGCCTCCGGGTCCTCGACCTCGACCCGTTCACCGCCGGCCCGGAAGTGCGTGGCCGGGTCGGGTACTCCCCCGAACACCACCTCCTGCCTCCCGACACCCGGGCTCACGACCTGGTCCGCCATCTCGCCGAGATCCACGGGCTCCCCAAACGGGCCGCCACCGCCCGTGCCAGTGATGCCCTCTGGCAGGTCGGGCTGGGAGAGGAGCGCCATCGACCCATCGGCACGATGTCGACCGGGCAGCGACAGCGGGTGAAGCTGGCGCAGGCCATCGCCCACGACCCCGCCCTGGTGCTGCTCGACGAGCCCACCGACGGCCTCGACCCCGTGCAGCGCGACGAGATGCTGGCCCTCATCCGACGGGTGGGCACCGAGTTCGGCATCCATGTGGTGATCTCGTCGCACCTGCTCGACGAGGTCGAGCGCACCTGCGACGCTGCGGTGATCCTGCGGGCCGGCACGGTGGTGGCCTCGGGGCCGCTCCACGAGCTGACCGGGCAGGGCACGGGCATGTTGCTGGAGGTCGATGCTCGACCCGAGGCGGTAGCCGGGCTGCTGCGCGACCGTGGGCTCACGGTCTCCCACGACGGGCTCCGGTTGCTGGTCACGGCTCCGACCGAGAACGCCCCCGACGGACCGGCCGTCGACCCGCACGACGCCGCCCGCGACGCCGTCGTCGAGGCCGGCGTCGGTGTGCGCCGGATGACCGACCGGACCGTCCGCCTCGAGGACGTGTTCCTGGAGGTCGGCGCATGACCGCCGCACCGGTGCCGGACCCCACCGCGCCGACGGGCGCGGAGGCCCGGATCCTCGACCGCGGCTACCGCCCCTACACCGGTCCCCGTCTCGGTGTGGCCGGAGCGGTGCGATCACTCATCCTTCACTCGATCCAGCGTGCGCTCGGCCTGAAGCGACCCTTCTGGCAGAAGATCCTCCCCGCGCTCGCGGTGTTCATCGCCTACGTCCCCGCCATCGTGTTCGTCGGCCTCGCGGTGTTCCTGAGCGACACGCTGCTGGAGAACGCCGACCTGCTCCCGACCTACGCCGACTACTACGGCTTCATCTCGGCGGCGATCGTCATCTTCACCGCGTTCGTGGCCCCCGAGCTGCTGTGCACCGACCGACGCACAGGGATGCTCGGCCTCTACCTCGCGTCGCCGCTGACCCGTGACACCTACCTGCTCGCCAAGGCCGTCGCCACCGTCGCACTGTTGGCGCTGGTCACGCTCGGCCCACCGCTGCTGTTGCTGATCGGCCTCACGATCGTCGGGCAGGGGCCCGACGGCCCGCTCGACCTGCTGACCCTGTTGGGGCGGATGGTGCTGGGTGGCCTGGCCGTGGCCGTGCTCCCGGCATCGCTGTCGATGGCCGTGTCGAGCACCACCTCCCGCAAGGCGGCGGCGTCGGCCGCCATCATCTTGATCCTGTTGGCCAGCAGCGCCGTCAGTGGTGCGTTGGTCGAGGGGGCCGAGGCGTCGCCGCTGTTCTTCTGCCTCGATCTGCTCGGGCTGCCCTTCGAGGTGGTCCAACGGATCTACGACTCGCCGACCGGGGTGGACGCGGCCTTCACCCTCACGACCGGCACGATCGTCGGTGCGTACCTCGCGTGGACGGCGGCCTTCTCGCTGTTCACCTGGCTGCGCTACCGACGCCTGACGGTGACCCGATGACCGCCCCGCCGTCCCCGCTACCGCCGCCTCCGATGGTCGTGCCCCCCGACGCCCGGATCGTGGTGCAGCGGGTGTCGAAATGGTTCGGCGACCTCGTCGCCGTCTCCGACGTGTCGTTCACCGTCGGACCGGGCGTCACCGCGCTCCTCGGTCCGAACGGGGCGGGGAAGTCCACGATCCTGCGCCTGATGTGCGGCCTCACACCGCCGTCACAGGGCACGGTCGACGTCCTGGGCGGCAACCCCCGGGATGACATCTCCCTCACCCGCCGCATCGGCCTGGTGCCTCAGCAGGAGACCCTCTTCGAGGACCTCTCGGCGCTGGCCTTCGTCCGCCTCGCCGCGATCCTCCAGGGACTGGACGACCCGGAGGCCGCAGCTCGGGCGGCGCTGGCCGTTGTCGAGCTCGACCCCGACGAAGCCCGCCCCATCGCCGGGTTCTCGAAGGGCATGCGCCAGAGGGCGAAGGTCGCACAGGCCATCGTGCACGATCCAACGGTGGTGATCCTCGACGAACCACTCACCGGCCTCGACCCCCGCCAGCGTCGTCACCTCATCGCCCTGTTCCAGCGACTCGGCACCGACGGCAAGACGGTGGTCGTCTCGAGCCACGTGCTCGACGAGGTCGAGCGGTTCGGGAGCCGGGTTCTCGTCATGGCACAAGGCCGTCTCGCGGCGGAGGGCGACTACCACGCCATCCGCGACCTCATGGACGATCGTCCGCACCGGGTGCGTCTCCGGGCCGATCGGGCCCGGGAGCTGGCCACCGCCCTCTTCGAGCGCGGGTCCGTCGTTGCGGTGCGCATGGACGACCACGACACCGCCGTGGTCGACGCCGTCGACGCCGCCCGGCTCCGACGCGACCTCGTCGTCGTGGCCGCGGAGTCCGGCATCCACCTCCACGAGGTGACCCCGCTCGACGACGACCTCGAGAGCGTCTTCCGGTACCTGGTCGGGGGCTGACCGTGCCGCTGCTGACGCCCGAGCGCCTCCCTCTCTACCGCCTGCTCCTGCGCAGCCAGGTCACCCGGGCGCGGGTCCTGGCGCTGCTCGCCATCGGCCTCGTCGGGATCGTCGTGGCCTTCGCCATCGGCGCGTCGGGCAATCCGGACGAACTGCGCGCCGGCGCCCGATTCGTGAACGGCTTCGGCCTCTCGCTCCTCGTACCGGTGGCGGCGCTCGTCTTCGCCGCCGCGGCGCTCGGGGACCCCAGTGAGGACGGCACGCTCGTGTACCTGTGGTTGCGACCCGTGCGCCGCTCGCGCATCGTCGTCGCAGCAGCGGCGTCGTCGTTCACGGTGTGTTGGCCACTGGTCGTCATCCCTCTCACGGTCGCTGCCGCCGCGACGGGAGGCGGGAGCGCTCTCGTGCTCGGCACGGCCATGTCGGCCACGCTCGGTCTCGTGGCCTACACCGGGCTGTTCTGCGCCCTGGGATTGCGGGTGCGCCGCGCGCTCGTCTGGGGCCTCCTCTACATCTTCATCTGGGAGGGCTTCATCGCGACCGCCAACGACACGGCCGGCCGCCTGGCGGTGCGCACCTACAGCCGTTCGGTGCTCACCGAGACGGCCGACGTGACGCTGCGCTTCGCCGCGATCTCCTCGCCCTACCGGTGGATCGTCCCACCGCTCGTGGCCGTGGTCGCCCTCGCCTACGCCACGCGTCGCCTCCGACGCCAGGACGTGGCGTGAACACCCGTCGAGGGCGCCCGGACCGACGGTGAGACCACTCGACCGTCAGATCCTGGGTCTGGCCGTCCCGGCCCTCGGCGCCCTCGTGGCCGAACCGCTCTACGTCCTGGCCGACACCGCCATCGTGGGTCGGGCCCTCGGCACCGATGCGCTCGCCGGACTGGCCGTGGCCAGCAGCATCTTGCTGCTGGGCTACTCGGTGTTCATCTTCCTCGCCTACGGCACCACGGCCGCGGTGTCCAGGCTGATGGGGGCGGGCAACGAACGCGAAGCCGCCCATCAGGCGGTCCAGGGCCTGTGGTTGGCGCTCGGCCTGGGTCTCGTCGTCGCCGCCGCGACGGCCGCGCTCTCGGACCCGCTGCTGCGGCTCATGGGGGCCGACGGCGAGGTCCTCGGTCAGGCCACGATCTACCTGCGGATCAGCCTCCTCGGGGTGCCGGCGATGCTGATGGTGCTCGCCGGAACCGGCTACCTCCGAGGACTGCAGGACACCCGCACACCCCTCGTCGTCGCGGCCGGCTCGGCCGCCCTCAACCTGCTCCTGGGGCTCTGGTGGATCGTCGGGCTCGACTTCGGGATCGGCGCATCGGCCCTCTCCACCGTGGTCGCCCAGTGGGTCTCGGCCGCCGTGTACGTGGCCTGGGTCGCGATCGCCGTGCGGCGACACACCGTGCCCCTGGGCCCTCGTCCCCGGACACTCTCCCGACTCGCCGTCGTGGGCCGCGACCTGTTCCTGCGCACCGCGGCGCTGCGGGCTGCGTTCCTGCTCGCCACCGCGGTCGCCACGCGACTGGGCACCGACGACGTGGCCGCCCACCAGGTGGCCTTCGAGATCTGGACCCTGCTCGCCCTCACCCTCGACGCGCTGGCCATCGCCGGTCAGTCGATGATCGGCCACCACCTCGGCGCCGGATCGGCGGGAGAAGCCCGGGCCGTGGGCCGCCGACTCCTCGAACTGGGAGTCGGCGCAGGGATCGTCCTCGGACTCCTCGTCCTCGTCGGCCGGCCGTGGCTCCCCGAGCTCTTCTCCACGGATCCCTCGGTGGTGGCGCTGGCCGGGTTCCTGTTGCTCTTCGTGGCCGTGATGCAGCCGATCAACGGAGTCGTGTTCGTGCTCGACGGTCTGCTCATCGGCGCGGGCGACATGGCCTTCCTGGGTCGAGCCATGTGGATCGCCCTGGCCGTGTTCGCCCCTCTGGCGCTCGGCGTGGCGCTGCTCGGCCTCGGGATCGGCTGGTTGTGGGGCGCGCTGACCGTGTTCATGCTGGCCCGCCTGACGGTGCTGGCGAGGCGATGGCGCACCGATGCCTGGGCCGTGACCGGCGCCGTCCGTTGACGATGCCGGGGACGGCGGGCCGATCAGTTGCTCGGCGTGAAGGCCGCTTCCGGACAGTTGGCCTCGAGGTAGGCCTCGATGTTGGCCTGCGCCTCTTTGACCTCCGGGGTCTCCAGGGCCTGGCTGGCCTCCTCGAGGGCCTGTTGGGTGGCAGGGTCGAAGAGGTTTCCACCGGCGTCGGCCATGACGCTGCCGAACTCGCTGATGGCCGTGCTGAAGACCTCGAAGTCGTCACGGATCTCCGCCGGCACCTCGGAGCGCAGGTCCTCGAGCTGCTGGGTCATCTCGTCGACCTCGCCCTGGTCGGCGCCGAAGGCACTGCCCAGCATGCTCAGGCTCAGGCTGGCGTAGGCCAACCCGATCTCGAGGCACGCCTGGGCCTCGTCGCCGACGATGTCGGGGATCGCGTCGCGGAGGTCGTCCGACGACGAGCCACCCGACGAAGAACCCCCGTCCGACGATGCAGCCGGTTCATCGGACGACACCACCTCGGGCGTCGAGCCACCGCCGCAGGCGGCGACGGCGACCACCAGGAGTCCTGCCATCACCACGGCGGTGACCTTCGTACGTGCGGAACCTGTCGTCATCCGTGCCTCCCGATCTCCCCGAACGCTGTGGGCCTGATGCTACGGCGACGACCTCGACGCGAACAGGGACGTTCGACCATCGTTGCGGAGATCACGCCGAGTCACCCGAATCCGCAGCGCACGACCATGAGATCGCTCACCGGGAGGGCGTCGAACACCACACCCATCTGTTCGATCATGGCCCGTTGAGCGGCGACATCGATCGAGCGGCCCGACGTCCGGGACCGCCGGTGCTCCTCGCCGAGTGCCGCCGCCGTCTCGGCGAACACGGCCTCGCCGTCCTCGACGGCCTCACGGAAACCGTCCGGGATCGAGGGTCGGAAGCGCTCGGCGCCGGCGGCGACCTCGGCCAGGACCACCGGGTCCGCACCCCTGGCGGTGAGCACCAGATGCTGGGCGGCGAGATCGAGCACCGCGCCTGCCGCCACGCAACCCTCGTCGGTCGTCGCCAGGCGCGATCCGAAGGGACCGTCGGGGAGCACCCGCAGCTGCTCGGAAACCGCCGAGGTATCAGTGGCGGACCGTCCGGCGGTCGGCGCGACGGCGTCACCGCCACATGCAGCGCCGACCACCATCACGACGCCGATCACCACCGTCACCGAGGGCGTCCTCCCGCGTCGGACCCACCGCTCGCGGCCGTCATCGCCTGCACCTCGCATCTCGCACCCTCTCGTCCCTGGTATCCAAGGACCCCAGGGGGCCGAGAACGGCGAACGTACCCGCTGATGATCCGGTTGTCACCCTTTCGGGGTGCGATCGATCAGTAGGCGCCGACGCGTCGCTGCTCGAGCAACGCCGTCACGACCTTGCCGTCGGCCTGGCCCCTCGTGGCCTTCATCACCTTGCCCACGAAGAAGCCCTGGAGCTTGGCGCGCCGCTTGTCGTCGCCCTCGCAGTAGCCCACCCACTCGTCAGGGCTGGCGCCGACGATCTCGTCGAGGACGGCCTCGAGGTCGGCGGTGTCCATGGCCTCGAATCCCTTGGCCTTCGCGATGGCCTCGGGGGGCTCGCCGGTGGCGACCATCTCGGCCAGGACCGTCTTGGCCTGGGTGGCCGTCAGCTTGCCGTCGATCTCGAGCGCCACCAGCGCGGCCAGATGGGTCGCGTCGAGGTCTTCAGCGCCGTCGACGGCCAGGTTGTGCTCGACGTGGGTGAGCACGCGCCCGGCGTCGCCACCGGCGTCGATGGCCGCCGACGCCAGCGCGTCGAGGTCGCGGCTCACGGCGATGGCCGCCTCTGCCGCGGTCACGCCGGCCGCGGCGGCGAGACGGGCGACGTCGCTCGGCGGGGAGCAACGGCATCGCCGCGTCGATCGCCGCCACCCACTCAGACCCGGGGGCCAGCGGCACGAGATCGGGCTCCTGGAAGTACCGGTAGTCCTCGGCCTCCTCCTTGGAGCGACCCGGGCGGGTGCGTCCCGCGCCCTCGTCCCAGTGCCGCGTCTCCTGACGCACCCGATCACCGGTCTCGAGCAGGTCGACCTGGCGGCGGGCCTCGTACTCGATCGCCCGGCCGAGCGACCGCAGCGAGTTGAGGTTCTTGATCTCGCACCGGGTGCCGAGCGCGGTGTCGCCGACCCGGCGGACCGACACGTTGGCGTCGACGCGAAGCGATCCTTCCTCCATCTTGGCGTCGGACGCGCCGGTGGCCAACAGGATGGCCCGGAGCTCGTCGATGTAGGCCTTGGCCTGCTCGGGGTGACGGATGTGGGGTCGCCCCACGATCTCGACGAGGGGCACGCCGGCGCGGTTGTAGTCGACCAGGGAGTAGTCGGCGCCGTGGATGCGGCCGCTGCCCCCGGCGTGGGTGTTCTTGCCCGTGTCCTCTTCGATGTGGGCCCGCTCGATGCCGACCCGGGTGCCGTCGGGCAGGTCGAGCCACCCGTCGACGTTGATCGGCCGGTCGAACTGGCTGACCTGGTAGTCCTTCGGCATGTCCGGGTAGAAGTAGTTCTTGCGGGCGAACACCGACGGCTCGACCGTGCAGCGCAGTGCACGACCGAGGCGCATTGCCAGCTCGACCACCTGGTGGTTGAGCACCGGCAGCGAACCGGGCAGGCCCAGGCACACAGGGCACACGTTGGTGTTGGGCTCGGACCCGAAGTGGTTGGGACAGCCGCAGAACAACTTGGTGGCCGTGGCCAGCTCGCAGTGGACCTCGAGCCCCACCACGATCTCCCAGGTGTCGCCGGTGGTCGGGCTGGTCACGTGGAAGTGCTCGCCCTCGATCGGCTCGTGGCTGACGTCCACGGTGCTCATGACACCACCTCGGCGAGCGCGGGAGCGGCGGCCTCGACGACCGCCGCGGCACGGAACATGGTCGCCTCGCCCAGCGCCGGAGCGAGCAGTTGCACCCCGACGGGCAGACCGTCGTCGCCGGTGCCGAAGGGGACGCTGATCGCAGGGTGGCCGGCGAGGTTGCTCGGAATCGTGCAGACGTCGTTGAGGTACATCGACAGGGGGTCATCGGTCTTGTCGCCGAAACGGAACGCCGTGGTCGGCGAGGTGGGCGACAACAACAGGTCGAACCGGTCGTAGGCGGCGGCGAAGTCGCGCACGATGAGCGTGCGCACCTTCAGGGCCTGCCCGTAGTAGGCGTCGTAGTACCCGGCCGACAGGGCGTAGGTGCCGAGCATGATCCGGCGCTTGACCTCGTCGCCGAACCCGGCCGTACGGGTGGCCTCGTTCATCTCGGCCGTCGTCGGGGCATCGACGCGCAGACCGAAGCGCACGCCGTCGTAGCGGGCCAGGTTGCTGGACGCCTCGGCCGGAGCGATGAGGTAGTAGGCCGACAACCCGTAGCCCGTGGCGGGCACGGAGACCTCGCCGACCTCGGCGCCGGCCGCCGTGAGCGCCGCGGCCGACTGCTCGCACGCGGGCCAGGACGTCGGGGGCGATGCCCTGGCCCATCAGTTCGGTGACCAGTCCCACGCGTAGCCCGTCGACGCCTCGGTCGAGCACCTCGGTGAGGCCCGCGAGAGGACGGTCGATCGAGGTGGAGTCACGCGGGTCGTGACCACCGACGGCTTCGAGCACCAGCGCCGAGTCGGCCACCGTGGTCGAGAAGGGCCCGATCTGGTCGAGCGACGAGGCGAAGGCCATCAGCCCGTAGCGGCTGACCAGCCCGTAGGTGGGCTTGACCCCGACCACGCCGCACAGCGCCGCCGGCTGGCGGATCGAGCCGCCGGTGTCGCTGCCCAGCGACACCGGGGCGAACCCGGCCGCCACGGCGGCGGCCGAACCTCCCGATGAGCCACCGGGCACGCGGGTGAGGTCCCGTGGGTTGCGGGTCGGACCGAAGGCCGAGTTCTCGGTGGACGAGCCCATGGCGAACTCGTCGAGGTTGGTCTTGCCGATGGCGACGGCACCCGAGTCGGCGAGGCGGGTGACGACGGTGGCGTCGTAGGGCGGGCACCACCCGTCGAGGATGCGGCTCGAGCAGGTCGTGGCGACGCCCCTGGTGCAGAGGTTGTCCTTCAGGGCGACCGGCACACCCGCCAGCGCACCCGGGTCCTCCCCGGCGGCGACCCGGCGATCGACGGACTCGGCCGCGCGGCGGGCATCGTCACGCATCACCAGGTTGAAGGCGTGGACGTCACCCTCGCGATCGTCGATGGCGGCGAGGTGGACGTCGAGGACATCTCGGGCCGACAGCTCACCGGCGCGAACGGCAGAGGCGATCTCACGGGCGGTCGTCGGGATGGCGCTCACGGCTCCTCCCCCAGGATGGCCGGCACCCGGAAGCGATGGTCCTCGACGGCCGGCGCTTGGGCCAGGACCTCGTCGCGATCGAGGCACGGTGCCACGACATCGGGACGCAGGACGTTGGCCAGCTCGATGGGATGCGCCGTCGGGGGCACGTCGGCCAGATCGAGCGCGGCGACGTCGTCGGCGTGCTCGAGCACCTTGGCCAACTGTTCGGTGTAGACGTCGAGCTCGGCGTCGGTGAGCGACAGGCGGGCGAGGCGGGCGACGTGGGCGACGTCGTCGCGGGTGAGGCGGGCAGACATGGGACCTCATGCTAGGTGGGCCGTCGGGCGGTCCCGATAGGGTCGACGTCGTTCGTCACGGTGAACGCCCAGGAGGTCCGGTGGCCGAGCAGCACGAGTTCCTCAGTCCCGAGTGGCTGAGCGCGGTACGTCGCATCCGCGAGGAGATGCCCGACCCGGCCGGCGAGCCTCCCCTCACGATGAAGATGAACGTCGTGGTGATCCAGACTCCGTTCGAGGCCGGCGACATGAAGGGCCACGTCGACACCTCCGACGGCCAGCTCCTCGTCGAGGAGGGCCACCTGGGCACACCAGACCTGACCGTGACCGTCGAGTACGACACGGCCAAGGCGATCTTCGTCGATCAGGACCTCACCGTGGCCATGCAGGCCTTCATGGCCGGGCGCATCAAGGTGCAGGGCGACATCACGAAGCTCATGGCGCTCCAGGCCCAGTCGATCACCCCCGATCCCGACGCCATCGCCATCGCCATGGCCGTGAAGGACCTCACTGCCCCGTAGACGGGCCCGCGAGACCGCCGATCAGCCGTCGGCAGGCCCGGCCCGGGCCGAAGGCGAGGCATCGCCCGCGGCCGAGTGACGAGTCCGCCGCACGAACGACGCCGCCACGGCTGCGCCCAGGGCCGCGACCGTGCCGACGTGGTAGGCGACTCCGTAGGAGGCGTCGCCCTGCGTCGCCACGAACGCCACCTGGACCGTGAGCAGGATCTGCATGCCCGCCACCACGCCGATCTGGCTCATCGTCTGGGCGGCGGCGCTCACCACACCGAGGTCCTCGGCGTCCACGGCGTTGGCGATCGAGGCGATCATCGACGGCGCCGCCGCCCCCATCCCGATACCCGACAAGATCAATGACAGCTCGATCCACAGAAGGCTCGAGTCCACGGTGATCGCGGCCAGCCCCATGGTGGAGGCGGCCAGGCACAGCGAGCCGGCCACGCCGATCGTGCGTTCGCCGAACTTCACCGCCAGGTAGCCGGCGAAGGGTCCTGCGATCGAGAAGGCCAGAGGGCGGGCGATCGACACCAACCCGGTCTTCGTGGTGCTGTAGTCGAGGACCTCGGTGAGCAGGAGCGGGGTGAGGATGAACCCGCCCATGTAGGCGAAGTTGGCCAGGAACTGGTTGATCATCGGGAAGGCGAAGTTGCGCTTGCGGAAGTAGCGCATCGGGAGCAACGGGTGGGCGGTGCGGTTCTCCACCCGGACGAACCAGGCCAACAGGACGGGGCCGACGACGAACCCGCCGACGACCAACGGGCTCGACCACCCCATCTCCGGGCCCCGGTTCAACGCGATGAGCATCGAGCCGACTCCGACGGCCAACAGCGCCGATCCGGCGATGTCGAAGGGCACCCGCAACCCGCGCGACGAGCGGGGCAGCACGAAGAAGCCGACCAGCAACGCCACCATGGCGATGGGCGTCTGCAACACGAAGATCCAGCGCCAACCGAACGCATCGACCAGGGGGCCGCCGATGACCACACCGAGCACGGGGGCCCCCGCACCCACCAGCGACCAGTAGCCCATGGCCTGCGCCCGCCGGGTGGGCGGGAAGCTCCGGTTGATCATCGACAGCGCCGAGGGGCCGGCGGCGGCGCCGAAGACCGCACCCAGGAACCGGAAGCCGATCAGGGCCGCGGCGTTCCACGCCACGATGGTGGCGGCGGAGAACACCACCACACCGACCAGGCTCCACAGGTACACCCGACGCGCGCCCAGCCGGTCCGACAGCTTCCCGGCGACCGGCCCGAGGACCGCCATGGCCAGGCTGGGCGCGGTGATGGCCCAGGTGAGCACGCTGGTCGTGGTGCCGAGGCTGCGGGCGATGTCGCCGAGCGACACGGTGAGCACGGTGATGGTGAAGCTGGCCGTGAACACCCCGAGCAGGGACGCCGCCAGGATGACCCACGGACCACGGGGGCTGTCCGAGAGGCGCCCCGCGATGCGGCGCCGCAGCAGGAGGCTCCACGGGACGGTGACGACCTCGTCGATCCCGGGGGGCTCGAGACCGACGTCGAGCGCGTCGTCCGGGTCGTAGGACGCCACGCCCCCGGTCGCCGGGCGCGACGCAGGAGGGTCGTTCGGGGGCACGCCGGGCAGGGTATCCGGCGGCCTCGGACCCCTCCGGTGGTCGGGCGGGTCAGCCGGTGATCAAGGCGACCGACGTGCCCTTGCGCACCGACTCTCCGGTCGCAGGGTCGGTGCCGGTCACCGTGTTGAGGGGTGACCCCTGAATGCCGCTCACCGACAACCCGAGGTTCTGGAGGGTTGTGGTCGCCTCGGTCACGGACAACCCGACGATCGAGCCCGGGATGACGACGGTCTCGGGGCCGATCGAGACGATGAGCGTCACGGTGCTGTCGCGGGGCACGGTGGCGCCCTCACCGGGTTCGGTGCCGATGATGATTCCCGGCGGCACGGTGTCGGAGAACGCGTCTTGGCGGCCCGCCTCGAGGCCCACCGCACGCAGCGCCGTGGTGGCGGCCTCGATGTCGTTGCCGACGAGTCCCGCCGGGATCTGGCGGGGGGTCGGACCGTCGCTGACGACGAGACCGACCGCCGAGCCCTTGGGGAGCTCGGGCGGCGTCTCGGGCGCCAGGCTGAGCACGGCGTCCTTGGGCCAGTTCTCGTCGAACACCGCCTTGACCTCGCCGACCGTCAGGCCCACGGCAGCCAGTTCCTCGGTGACCTGGGAGAGGGATTTGCCGCCCAGGTCGGTCGGGACGGCGACGGGAGGCGGGCCGGAGGAGACGGTCAGACGTACGGTCGAGCCTTCGTCGAGGGTCACCCCGGCGCCGGGATCCTGGGCGATGACGATCCCCGCCTCGACGGTCTCGTCGAACACGTCGGTGCGGTCGATGACGAAGTTGTCGGCGGCCAACGCCGCTTCGGCCGTGGCGACCGGGCCGCCGACGAAATCGCCGACGACATAGGTCGGGGTGCGGGTGAGGTAGAAGATCCCCGCCCCCGCGGCACCGAGGAGCACCACGGCCAAGGCCACCCAGAGGGCGATACGCCATCCTCGACGTGCGGTCGAGGGGGGCTCCCCGCCACCGAAGACGTCGTCGAGGCTCGGGTCGGCGCCCAGCGCTTCGGCCGAGGCGCCGGCGGCGAGGAGCTTCGCGTTCTGCCTGTCCTCCTTGCGGCGCCGACGACGTTCGGTCCGGGTGAGCGGCTGGTCGGCGTCGTCGCCGAGGGCGGCACGATCGATCTTGACCGTCTCGGGCTGCGAGGGGACCTCGTCAGGGTCACCACCGCCGACGATGATGAGGCCGTTCGTGGTCGTCCCTGGCGGTGCCGCCATGATCTCGGGCTCGAGATCGGCGCGGAGCTGACGCTCGGCCACGAACAGGGTGGTGGGTTCTCGGGGCTCGAACTCGTCCGGGTCGATCAGGGCCGTGCCGGCGAGTGGCAAAGGCGCGACCTCGCCGAGGTCGCCGGCGGCCATGAGCAGGGTGGCGAAGGTCGCGGCGTCGGGTCGGTCGCTCGGGTCGGGCCGACCGGCCGCCTCGAGCGCAGGTGCCAACAACCCGACGGTCTCGGGCACGGGCAGCGGTCGGTCGACGCGGGCCATGAGGGTGCCGATGGTGGTGTCGGCGGTGAACGGGACCTCACCGGTGACGGCCTCGACGAGCACCAGCGCCAACGAGTAGACGTCGCTGCGGCCATCGAGCGGCCGACCCTGCGCCTGCTCGGGAGAACGCGTAGCGCGCCGTCCCCAGGATGGCCCCCATGGGCTCGGTCCATGCGGCCTCGGCGAGGGCGCGGGCCAGGCCGAAATCAGCGATGCGCAGCCGTCCGTCCTCGTCGAAGAGCAGGTTGGCGGGCTTGATGTCGCGATGGACGAACCCGCGACGGTGGGCGTAATCGAGCCCCCGTGCAGCCTCGACGCCCACGAGATGTGCCTGCGCTGGATCGAGACGTGCGTCCGTATCGAGCATGGCGCGCAACGAACCGCCACCGAGGAGCTCGGTCACCAGGTAGGGGACGTCACCCTGACCCCAGTCGTGCACGGCCATCACGTGCGGATGGTTGAGCGCCGCCGCCGCCTGGGCTTCGGCCTGGAAGCGCTTCAGGAAGGCGGCGTCGTCGGCGAGCGCGGCGTGCAACACCTTGACGGCGACGCGTCGACGCAGGACGACATCATCGGCGAGGTAGACGGTGGCCGAGGCACCGGAGCCGATGGGACCGAGCAACCGGTAGCGGCCACCGAGCACCTGACCGACACGGTCACTCACCCGGGAAATTGCCACCAGCGGAGGTTACTGGTTACACGCGTGTGATTCGGCGACCCCTCCGCGGCCTCTCCTGGCCCGCGACTGGACCGATCTCGAAGGGCTGCGGGCACACTGGAGCCATGACCGACACCGGATCTCCGCCACCCACGGGCGGACCGACCCCCGCCCGGCCCGCTCGGCGGCTGCAGCCCCGCCACGTCGCCTACGTCGCGCTCATCAGCATCGTGATCATCGCCGGGTACGCCCTCGTCCAACTGGCCAGCGACCCCTCCACCAACCTCGCCGGCGGGTCGATCGAGCGTCTGATCCCGGCCCCGGACTCGAAGATCCTGCAACAGGACCAGATCGGCATCGACCTGGAACCGGGCTACGAGGCCGAGCTCGCCGTGAACGGCACACCCCTGCCCCTCGACGAGGTGCTCACGGTCGCTCCGCTGAGCCAGGTGTTCTACCAACCAGGCCCGGGCAAGACGATCGAGTTCTGGCCGGCCGGACGCAACTGCATCGTGGCCACGTTCTGGCGCACCGAGACGGGCCCCGCGCAGTCCTCGAGCACCTCGTGGTGCTTCTCGGTCGTCTGACGACCTCAGGAGGCGACGGCCAGCGCACGCGCCGGGCGCACGACCATCCACCCTGTGCTGTTGCAGGCGGCGCAACGCACGTCCTCGGCGGTGTCGCAGGCCGGACAGGGCTCGACGATGCGCTCGGTGTCGGCGGGGCTCAAGGCAGGAGCAGCAGGCATGGTCACCTCGGTGTCGGCGGATGCGGCCTGCTCATCATACGGAAGTCTGTATCAGGAAGTCAAGTTCCTATTTTAGTGGCTCGCCCTCGGCGTCCAACAGGCGCTGCAGTTCGGCGAACGCCGGCGCGTGGTCGTCCTCCACGAGAATCGCCCTCATCCCCAGCGCCTCGGCGGCAGCGATGTTCCCCGGCGCATCGTCGAGGAACACGGCTTCGCCGGCTCGGACACCGAGCTTCGTGAGAGCGACCTCGAAGATGGCCGGATCGGGCTTGCGCATCCCCACTGCACTCGAATCGACCACGAACTCGAACAGGTCGTCGACCGGGATCATCGCCCGCCACCCGTCGGCGAACTCGGCGACGTTGTTCGTGATGAGGGCCGTCCGATAACCGTCGGCGCGCAACCGCAGCGTGAGCTCGACCACGTCCTGGCGCGCCCCCGCCTCCCCACCCATGGCCGAGAACATCTCGAAGAGATCGAGATCGAGGCCCTCCTCCGCGGCGATGGCCTTGATCTGCTCGGCCGCGGCGGCGATGGCCAGCTCGCCTCGCTCGACCCGATGCCAGGGGTGGTCGGTGTCCTGGTCGTAGGGACCGAAGACCGCCCGCAGGCCGACGGCAGCGTCGAGGCCCCGCTCGTCGTGCCAGGCCCGGAGCCCGGTGAAGGGCGAGGAGGTGTACACGCCCCCGAAGTCGAACACCACGGCCTTGATCGTCACCTTGCGCTCCCCTGGGCCGACGACCCTCGTCGCCGCATCGCGTCGTTTCTACTCGCTCTCCGGGACGTCGGATCCGCCCTCGGCTCCGATCGGCACGACCCCGCTGTCCAACAGCGCGACGAAACCGGCCTCGTCGAGGATCGGCACGCCGAGGTCGACCGCCTTGGTGAGCTTTGACGCCCCGGGATCTTCGCCGACCACCACAGCCGTCGTCTTCTTCGAGACCGAACCGGGCGACTTGCCCCCTCGAGAGGTGATCGCTGCCGCGGCCTCGTCACGGGTGAAGCCGGCGAGCGTACCCGTCACCACCACCGACAACCCGACGAGGGTCTGCTCGACCTGCGGGGCGACCGGCCCCTCGAGGTTCACCCCGGCCTCTCGCAGCTTCGCCACCACCCGGCGATTGGGCTCGTCGTCGAACCACTCGCGGACTGCTTCGGCGATCGTCGGGCCCACGCCCTCGACGGAAGCCAGTTCCTCGAGCGACGCCGCCCCGATCCGGTCGAGGTGGCCGAAGTGGCGCGACAGGGCCTGGGCGCCGGCGGGGCCGAGGTGGCGGATGTTCAGCCCGACGAGCAGGTTGGGCAGAGGCCTCGACCTGGACACGGCGATGGCCCCGAGGAGATTCTCGATCGACAGGTCGCCGAAGCCCTCGATCCCGGAGAGCCGGTCGTGGTCGAGGGCGTACAGGTCAGCGATGTCGTGGACCACACCGAGCTCGAGGAACAGGCGGACCCGTTGTTCCCCCAGACCCTCGATGTCCATGGCGCCCCGCGAGGCGAAGTGCTCGATGGTGCCGGCGACCCGCGCCGGGCAGGAGATGTTCACGCAGCGGGTGTCAGCCTCGTCGTCCCGACGCACCAGCGGCTGACCGCAGACAGGGCACTCGGTCGGGAAGACCCACGGTGCGAGCCCGTCGGGACGCTCGGCCAACACAGGACCGACCACTTCGGGGATCACGTCGCCCGCCTTGCGGACGATGACCGTGTCGCCGGGTCGGACGTCCTTGGCTGCCACCTGATCCTGGTTGTGCAGGGTCGCCATGCCGACCGTCGACCCGCCGACCACGACCGGCTCCAGCTCGGCGAACGGGGTGGCCCGACCGGTCCGGCCGATCGAGACCATGATGCGACGGAGGATCGTGGTGCGTTCCTCGGGCGGATACTTGAAGGCGATGGCCCAACGCGGCGCCTTCGACGTGGAGCCCAGCTCACGCTGCAGCGCGAGCTCGTCGACCTTCACCACGAGCCCGTCGATCTCGTACTCGAGATCGTGACGGTGCTCCTGCCAGTGACGCGCCTGGGCGTACACCTCGTCGAGGGTGGCCAGCACCCGCACCTGGGGATTCACCGGGAACCCGAGATCACGCAACCAGTCGAGGGACTCGTGGTGGCTCGACAGCTGAGGGCCCCCGACCACCTCTCCGAGCTGGTAGCTCCAGAAGGCGAGCGACCGCGACGCCGTGACGCTCGGGTCCTTCTGACGCAGCGAACCAGCGGCGGTGTTGCGCGGATTCGCGTAGGTACGCTCCCCCGCCTCGAGCTGGGCGCGGTTGAGCGCCTCGAACACCGGGATCGGCATGTAGATCTCGCCGCGGACCTCGAGCACCTCGGGCGCGCCTTCGGGCAGCTCGTGGGGGATCACGCTGATGGTGCGGACGTTGGCGGTCACGTCCTCGCCGGTGCGACCGTCGCCCCGGGTGGCCGCCTGCGCGAACCGACCCTGCTCGTAGCGCAGGGAGATGGCGAGCCCGTCGATCTTGAGCTCGGTCACGAGACCGGCGGCCCGCGTCGTCTCACCGAGCCCGTCGAGTCGCCGTTCGAGACGGCCGCCCCACGCCTGGAGCTCATCGGCGGAGAAGGCGTTGTCGAGGCTCATCATGGGTACCCGGTGCTCGACGGGCGCGAACGTGGCACTCGGCGCCGCGCCCACCGTCCGGGTGGGCGAATCCGGCGTGATCAGGTCGGGGAACCGCTCCTCGAGACCCAGCAGCTCTCGCACCAGGTCGTCGTAGTCGGCATCGGGTATCTCGGGCGCGTCGTGGAGGTGATAGCGCTCGTTGTGGTGGCGGATCGCCGCACGCAGTGCCTCGACCCGGGCAGCGGGATCCACCTCGGTCACGCTGCGAACACTACCGACGGGATGCGACGACCTCGCCGGGCGATGGTGGCGCATGGGGTGGGCCCGGCCGTGGGTGTGGCCCGCCGGGCCTCCCGACCGGACGTACTGGACGCCTCGTCGGCCGAGTGAGCCGGCGAGCGCGATCGAGCCACGAACATCCGGCCGATCGTCCTCGCCGAACGTCGAATCGAGCTCGAGGTCGGGACCGCGCTCAGGAACCGAAGGAACGACGAGAACCGACCGCTTGATCCCTCAATCGGCCGGCCACCTCGTTGGCCAGACCGAAGACCTGCTCGGCCTGGATGACGCCGTGGTGCGGAAGGCCGCAGACGGGAGTGACCATCACGTTCGTCCGCAGGAGAGTCGGGTCGCACCCGCCGTCGCCGAGTGCGGCGAACTCGTCGACGAGCCGCCGCCACAGGCGATCCACGGTCGGTCCGACCGGTCCGTCGACGGGTACGGCACCCCACGCCAACCACCCGCCCGAGTCGAGGAAGTCACCGACCAGCCCGGCGTGTCGCTCGACGCCGGCGCCGACCGGCAGCGACAGGATCCGCGGACCCGACGCCAATGCCAGGCGCCAGTCGGCCGCGCCGCAGCAGTGCAGGCCGGTGAGGGCCAGCGGCTCGAGTGCAGCGAGCGCGCCCGACACCAGATCGACGCCGTCGTTGGGTCCCACGGGAAACCCCTCCTCCGTGAGCCCCACGAGCGCCGGCTCGTCGACGAACGCGACGAGTTGCGCCTGGGGCACCCGCTGGAGGACGAGGTCGATCAGCGCGCGACCCCGTGCCCTCACCGCCGGCCCCGAGATCCGGAAGGCCAGCTCGCGCTCGACGCCGGCCGCCTGCAGCGCCACACCCAGCGTGACCGGGCCGGTGACCGACACCTTGATCGGACCGGTGCGATCGGCGATGGCGTTGAGGAACGCCCGGAGACCGACGAAGGCGTCGGTCTCGAAGGCCGGAACGAGCGGCACGTCGGGATCCAGGGCGGCGTGGTCGATGTCGAGGCTGCCGTCCTCCCCGACGGAGATGCCCGCGATGCCGATGGCAGCACGGGCCACCATTCCCTCGCGAGGTGAGCGGCCCGGCAACGATGGAGCCGCCGGGAGCCCCGGCGAGTGGCGCAACACGAACTCCACGGCCTCGCTCGGATCGTGATGGGGCAGACAGCCGATCCCCGTCACCAGCCCGACCGGCAGGCGCACGGTCGGATCCGGCGACACCGTCATCGCCTGCTCCGGCGGCGAGATGCAGGGGCGGTGAGCGGATCGAAAAGGGGGTCGACCTCGGTCGTATCGCCTACGTCCACGTGATCCCCCTCTCCGTCGAACGGGCCCCCCGGCACGTCCCACACCCGCTCCGCGATGCTCCCGGGCGATGGACATGGAATAGCCACCGAGGGCCTCGATCGGCAAATCTCGACGGCGATGAGCCGTTTCGCACCTCTCGCCCGCCGGTGGGGCTTCGCCCTCGTGTGGGTGACCCTCCCGTTCACGGCCGGCCCGTCCTTCGCCGACACGCTCGACCCACGCAGCCGCCCGGTGCAGCTCGTCGCGACCGTCGGGCTCTGGCTGCTCTGGGCCGTCACCCTCGCGGCGGGGCTGGTGCCCCGCCCGGTGTCGCTCACGACCATCCGCATCGTCGCTCCGGCGTCGGTACTGGGCGCAGGCTGGGCAGCGCTGGCCGGCCCGGACGGCGCCGCCGCCCCGTCGTCGATCGCCCTGGCCGTGACCAGCCTCGCCGCCGTGGTGTCGATGTTCGCTCCGGTCGGCGACGAGTTCGTGAACGGCTCCTCCTACGGAGACGAACGGCGGATGCTGCTGCGCCCGCCCGGGGTGATCATCCTCGGGCCCATGGAATCGGTGTGGCTCCTGGTCGTCGCCGGCGCCGTCACCGGACCCATGCTCCTGGCGGCGGAGCAGTGGATCGCCGGCGGCGTCCTGCTGGTCGTCGGCTGGGCGGTCGCCGTCGTCGGGTCCCGGAACCTGCACCAACTCACCCTGCGATGGGTGGTCTTCGTCCCGGCCGGGATGGTGCTCGTCGACCGGACCGTGCTCCAGGACGCCCTCCTCGTCCAACGGTCGGTCCTGCGCCGCCTCGCACCCGCGACGGTCGACACCACCGCGCGCGACCTGACGGCCGGAGCCCTGGGACTGGCGCTGGAAGCGGCGTTCGACGAGCCCGAGACCATCGTCCCGGCGGCGCCGAGGCGCCTCCGCGGCGAACCCGAGCCGATCTCTCTCGAAGACGTCGACGGCGTGCTGTTCACCCCCAGCCGACCGGGAGCGGTGCTGGCCGAGGCGACCCGCCGCCGATTCCCCGTGGGCTGACGACCGACACCGGCGTCAGGGGGCGACGGTCCCGCCCCCGAGCACCACATCACCGTCGTAGACGACGAGGCTCTGTCCCGGGGCCACCCGGCGGACGGGCTCGGCCCACTCGACGACGGCCGACAGGCCCCCATCGACGGGCGTCACCGCGCTCACCGGCACCGGTCGACCGTGGGCGCTGACCTGAGCGACGAGCCCGGACGCGTCGCCCCGCATCGCCGTTCGCCGGGCGCCTCCATCGACCCAGGTCAGATCTCGGACCCGCGTCGCCTCGGCCAGCATGTCCGCCGCCGGCCCGACCACCACCGTCGCCGCCTCGACATCGATGTCGAGGGCGTAGCGGGGCGAACCGTCACCCGCAGACCCGAGGCCCCGGCGCTGGCCCACCGTGACGAGCTCGACGGCATCGACCTCGCCGACCTGCGTACCCGACCGATCGACGAGACGACCCGGACGCAACTCGATCCGCGATCCGAGGAACGTCTCGCGTCCTCCACCCGCACGGGTGATGAAGCACACATCCTGGCTCTCGGGCTTGGCCGCCGTGCGCAAGCCGAGGGCGTGCGCACGCTCGCGCACCTCGATCTTGGTGAGGTCGCCGATCGGAAACGCGAGACGACGAAGCTGATCGCCGCTCAGCATGTGCAGCACGTAGCTCTGGTCCTTGGCCCGGTCGGCCGCCCGGGAAAGACGACGGCCACCGTTCGCACCGGCAGCGACGATCCGGGCGTGGTGACCCGTGGCGACGGCGTCGAAGCCCAGCGCCTCGGCTCGGGTCACGAGACGATCGAACTTGAGGTGGCGGTTGCATTCGACGCACGGGTTCGGGGTGAGACCGGATCCGTGGTCGCGGACGTACGGATCCACGACGTGACGAGTGAAGTCGTCGCCGAAGTTGAACACGAGGTGTTCGATGTCGAGCTGCTGCGCGACCCGGCGGGCGTCGTCGACGTCGCTCACCGAGCAGCAGCCCGAATCGCTCTCGCCGCCCCACAGCTTGAGCGTGACGCCGACGACGTCGTGACCGTCGTGGCGCAACATCGCGGCCGCCACCGACGAGTCGACGCCGCCCGACATGGCGACCAGGATCTGCACGACCGCCGGGCCTACAGCGCGAACCGGCGGAGCTGCTCCACCGCTGGGGGGATGGCCTCGAGGGCGCGGTCGACGTCGGACTCGGTGCTGGCCCACCCGAGCGAGAGGCGCAGCGCACCGGCAGCGAGATCCGGGCTGACACCCATGGCGGCGAGCACGTGCGACGCCTCGGCCGCGCCGCTCGAACACGACGACGCGGCCGAGGCGAAAACACCGGAACGCTCCAAGAGGAAGAGCAGCGACTCGCTCTCGACCCCACCAATGCAGACGTGCGCGATGCCCGGGGCTCGTCCCGAGCGATCAGGCATCCCGTCGACCGAAGGCACGCCCGTCTCGACCAGGTCGGGCACCGTGGCCGACAGACCGCCGACGAGTCGGTCCCGCAACTTGGCCAGTCGCTCCCCCTCGACGTCGCGCTCCGCCGCCGTGGATCGAGCCGCTCTGGTCGCCGCGACGATGCCGGCCACGTCTGGGGTACCGGGGCGACGACCACGCTCTTGCCCACCACCGAGTTGACGGGCGTCGAGGGTCACCCCCTGCCGGACGACCAGCGCGCCCGTGCCCTTGGGGCCACCGAACTTGTGCGCCGACACGGTGACGAGATCGGCCACGGCGGTGACCTCGGCGAGATCGAAGGCGCAGAAGCCCTGCACGGCGTCGGTGTGCAGCAACGCACCGGGAGCGTGGCGCCGCACAACCTCGGCGACCCGCGCGAGGGGCTGGACGGTGCCGACCTCGTTGTTCACCGCCATGACCGAGACGAGCCGGACGCCGGGCCCCTCGCCGGCGTCGTGGGCTGCGACCGCGTCGTCGAGCACCGCCGCGAGCTCGTCGACATCGACACATCCCGCGGCGTCGACGCCCACCGTCAGGCCGCCGAGGGCGAGGACCGGATCGAGGACGGCATGGTGCTCGATGGCCGAGCAGACGACCAGTCCGTCGGCGCCGACCTTCGCGTCCGTCGCGGACGGGTGGGCCCCGAAGACGGCGAGGTTGTCCGATTCGGTTCCCCCGCTGGTGAAGACCACCTCCCCGGGCGCGCAACCGAGCAACTCCGCCATCTCCTCGCGGGCCTCGTCGAGGGCGCGGTTGGCATCTCGAGCCATACGGTGCGCGCCGGAAGGGTTGGCGTAGCGCTCGGTGAGCAACGGGAGCATGGCCTCGACGGCCTCCGGCCGCATCGGGGTGGTGGCGGCGTGATCGAGGTAGGCCGTCGGCGTTTCGTGCGAAGAGGCGGGAGCGTCGGACACCATGACGCGCCCGAGGCTAGGGGCGCGGAGGTCCGCGCGGCAGCGGGTCGCCGGCCGGGCTCGTCCGCGGGCCCGGAATCCCGACGCACCTTGCCGGGGCGGTCAGACTGGTCGACGTGCACGACCCCGCCCGCTACGGCGACGCCTTCGCCGACGTCTACGACGACTGGTACGGCGAGCTGTTCGACACCGACGCTGCCGTGGAGGCCCTGGCCGCCCTCGCCGGCGCCGGCCCGGTGATCGAGCTCGGGGTGGGAACAGGGCGCCTGGCCATCCCTCTCGCCGCCCGAGGCCTGACGGTCGTCGGCGTCGACGGGTCGGCGGCGATGCTCGACCGGCTGGCCGACAAGCCGGGCGGTGACCGGGTGCACCCGTTGCGCGCCGACATGGCCGCCCTCTTCGGCGAGGAGGGCTCGCCGACGACCGATGCTCGCCTCGGTCCGGACGCCGAAGGGGCCTTCCGGCTGGTGTTCGCCGCCTACAACACCTTCTTCAACCTGGACACCGAACCCGCCCAACGCCGCTGCCTGACGCACTGTGCCCGGCTGCTCGCCCCGGGCGGCGGCCTGGCCGTCGAGGCGTTCGTCCCCACCGAGGGCGACGTCCCACGCACGTCACTCGATGTCCGCTCCGTCACCACCGACGGTGTCGTGCTGACCGCCACGGAGCACGAGCCCGACGCCCAACTCATCACCGGCCAGCACGTCGAGATCACCGAGGGTGGCATCCGGCTGCGTCCCTGGAGCGTCCGATACCTGACACCCGGCCAACTGGACCGGATGGCCGCCGACGCCGGGCTCGTGCGCACCGAGCGGTGGGGCGGATGGGACGGCCGGGCCTACGACGACGCCTGCGACACGCACGTGAGCGTCTACCGGTCGGCATGAGCCAACTCCGCCTCAACCCCCTGACCGACCGATGGGTCGCCATCGCTGTCGAACGAGCGTCGCGCCCCGGCGACTTCGCCCCCCGCTCGCTGCCGTTCGGCGACGAGCAACGGCCCTGCCCCTTCTGTCCGGGGCACGAGGAAGAGACGCCGCCGGCACTCGAGACCTACGCCCGCGACGGTCACTGGCTCGTGAGGGTCGTCCCGAACCTCTACCCGGCCTTCGAGGGACGCGAACCGTTCTCCGTCACGGACCTCGGACCGCTCTTCGCGCAGGCCCCCGCCACCGGCATCCACGAGGTCCTCGTCTTCTCGCCTGACCACGCCGCCAGCTGGGCTGACCTCGACGACAAGCAGGTCGGGCTCACGATGGCGGCCATTCGGGATCGCATGGAGGAGCACGCCGGCCAGGCCGGCGTGCGCTACACCCAGGCCATCGTCAACCACGGGCGCGAGGCGGGCGCCTCGCTCGAGCATCCCCACGGCCAGCTGCTGGGGATCCCCTTCGTGCCCGAGGAGCTGGCGGCCGAGAGTCGGGGCTTCGCCGACCACGACCACCGACATGGCGGCTGCGTGCTGTGCGCCGCCGTGAGCGCCGAGCTGGAGGCGGGCGTCCGGGTCGTGCGGAACGACGACCGAGTCGTCGTGCTGTGCCCGTTCTGGAGCGCCACCCCGTACGAGCTCCTGGTGATCCCACACGCCCACGAGGCCCACCTGGCCGGTGCCGCACCAGGAGATCTCGTCGCCGTCGGACGCGCCGTTCGAGATGCGCTGGCGGCGCTGACCGGGTTGGTCGGCGATGTGGCCTACAACCTCGTGTTCCATTCGTCGCCGCACCACGCCGACGGACCGTTCCACTGGCACGTGCACGCGCTGCCCCGCCTGACCAGCGTCGCGGGCTTCGAGGCGGGCACCGGGGTGCTGATCAACATCGTCGCCCCGGAGCAGGCGGCCACCCAGCTCCGCGACGGCTGACGCTCCGAGAGCGCGCCAGGGCTTCGAGCCCGTCGGCCGGTGACGGTTCGCTCATCGCCTCTCCGTAGCATGGCCACATGTCCGGCATCCGTGTGAGCACCGTGATCGACGCCAGCCCTGCCGAGGTCTGGGACGTCGTGCGCGACGTCGGCCACCACGTCGAGTGGATGGAGGACGCGGTCGCGATCCGCTTCACCTCGTCGAGCACAGCGGGCGTCGGGACCACCTTCGACTGCGACACCAAGGTGGGGCCCTTCCGTCTCACCGACCGCATGGAGATCACCCGGTGGGAGCCGAGGAAGGCGATGGGGGTGCGCCACGTCGGCATGGTCACCGGAAGCGGGGTCTTCACGCTGAAGCGGACGCGGGGCGGGCGGACGAGGTTCACCTGGGCCGAGAAGCTCCGGTTCCCGTGGTGGATGGGCGGACCGTTCGGCGCCGTCATCGGTGGCGAGGTCCTCCGCCTCATCTGGAAGGGCAACCTGCGCAACCTCAAGGACATCGTCGAGCGCCGCTGACCTCGACGACCTCAGAGATCGAGGACGGGGCTCATCCACTGACCAGCTGCCCAGAGGCATCCCGCGTACAGCACGACCGTGATGGCCACCGTCACCGCAGCACCGACCCACGGCACGGGCACGGCCCGGTCGAGGGCGAACACGAGCGCCCCGATGGCGATGCCGCCCACGAGTCCGCCGACGTGGCCCCCGACGCTGATGCCGGGGACGAGGAACGTGAGCATCAGGTTGACGAGCACCAGACCCCCGATGCCGTTGCGCCACACGTTGATGCCGTCACGACGTTGAGCGATGACAGCGGCCCCCATGAGGCCGAAGACGGCGCCGGAAGCCCCGATGGTCGGGGAGTTCGGTGAGATCAACAGCACCCCGAAGCTGCCCGCCACCAGACAGGCCACGTACAGCGTGACGAAGCGGAGGCGCCCCAGCATCGGTTCGAGCATCTGGCCGAGGAGCCAGAGCAACAGCATGTTCATGGCCAGGTGGAAGACCCCGGCATGGAGGAACCCACCGGTGACCACCCGCCACCAGTCCCCCTGGTCGATCAGGGGCCCGAAGAGGACGCCTTCGGTGTAGACCGATCCCGAGGCCGTCATGAACGAGCGACCGGCGACCGACATGGCCACGAACGCCGCCACGTTGATCCCGATGATGACCATCGTGGCCAACGGCCGGGTGGGGCCGAGGTCGCGGAAGCGGATCGAGCGGGACTGCTTCGCTCCCTGGTGGGTGCAGTCCGGGCAGTGGAACCCGACCGACGCCTGGTTCATGCAGCTGGGGCAGATCGGCCGACCGCAACGCTGGCACGACACGCCCGCCCGACGATCGTCGTGGCGGTAGCAGGTCGTGATCGGTGTCGGGGCGGTCACGGCACCGACGCTACCGACGATCGTCCCGGACGCGGCCGCGCCGGACGCCCCTCAGCGCCCCGTGAACTCGGCGCGACCCGGCCCGTGCTCGAGGAACGCGGCCACCCCGATCCGGGCGTCGTCGGTGGCGAACACCTCGACGAAGAGATCCTGTTCGAGACGCAGGCCGGCGGCGAGCGATGTGTCGAGGCCGTCGTCGATGGCCCGCTTGGCGAGTGCCTGCGCGGCGAGCGGACCGCGGGCGTAGGTTCCGGCGAGCTCGAGGGCACGCGCGAGCAACGCGTCAGCGGCGACGACCTCGTCGGCGAGCCCGATGGCGCGAGCCTCGTCGGCGCGAACCTGGCGACCTGAGAGCACGAGGTCCTTGGCCCGAGCCGGACCCACCAACCGAGCGAGGCGCTGAGTGCCGCCACCGCCCGGGATGATGCCGAGGAGGATCTCGGGCTGGCCCAGCTTCGCGGTCTCGGACACCACGCGGAAGTCGCAGGCCAGCGCCAGCTCGCAGCCCCCGCCCAGTGCCGGTCCGGCGATGGCGGCGATGGTGACCCGCGGGATGGACGCGACGGCCTCCATGGTGGCCAGCCAGAGCCCGCCGATCTCCCGGGCCCGCTCGGGCCCGTCGAACTCCGAGATGTCCGCCCCGGCGGCGAAGATCCGCTCACCCCCGGTCATGACCACCGCGCCGGGAGGATCGGCGGTGAGGTCGCCGGCCACCTCGAGGAGGCGTTGCAGGACGGCCGTCGACAGCGAGTTGATCTTGCCGTTCTGCAGGCGCACCAGGGCCACGCCGTCGTCTCGCCGGTCGACGGCCACCAGTTCGTCGGACATGGGCACGACAGTACCGGGTCGATCCTGACCGCCCGGAGGGCGAGGACGTTCCCCCGCTCGGGCCACAGCGTTCAGACTGGTGCGGTGCGCCGGAACGGATCCGGACGGCACCGACGAGGAGACGGTCATGTTGAAAGAGTTCAAGGAGTTCGTGCTGCGGGGCAATGTGATGGACCTGGCCGTGGCCGTGATCATCGGCGCCGCGTTCGGGGCCGTGGTGAGCGCCTTCGCCAATGGCATCCTGATGAACCTGATCGCGGCGGTCTTCGGCCAGCCGAACTTCGACGACCTCACCTTCACTCTGGGCAAGGGGGTCATCCAGTACGGGCTCTTCCTCACCGCGCTCGTGAACTTCCTCATCATCGCCCTCGCCATGTTCGCCGTCATCAAGGTGGCCAACGCGGCGATGAAGGTGCGCAAGCGCCGGGAGGAGGAGGCCGAGGAGGACGTCGCCACCGAACTGGAGCTGCTGACCGAGATCCGTGATGCTCTGGTGGCCCGCGGCGGCAACTGACCCGCGCCGGCCCGGTCGGTGGGAACCGATCGGGCCCGTGCCTGGCAGGCGAGACGAGGAGGTCGGGTCAGCGGATGACGGCCTGCGCATGTCGGACGACGACCGGAACCGTGATCTGCGTGGTGAGCGTCTCGAGGGATCCGCCGGCCCCGGTCGTCGCCACCCAGCCGATGTCGTAGTCGACGGTCACGGTGACGGCGTAGGTGCCGTCGAGGAGACCGGTGCTGGCCTTGGAGTAGACGTGGGTGCAGTCGCTCGTCTGGACGGCAGGATCGCGATCGCGGTCGTAGGCCGCGCCCGGACCGCAGACCACCGACGTTCCGTCGCCCATCGACCAGGTCGCTCGCACCGGCGTGGCGGTGACGGTCGATGTGACGGCACCGACTGCGGCCGTGGCGGACGAAGGCCGCCAGGGTTCGTCGAGCCACAGCCATGTGCGCAGGCCGACGAGCTGGTCTCCCGGAGGGTTCAGACCCGGCCGCGGGGTCGGGAGGTCGAGGCGTCGACGCGCCTCGTCCAGGGCCCGCTCGGCGGCCGCGACCCCGGCGAACGGATCGCCGGGATCGAAGACCACGAGGCGGGCCACCGTCAGGTCGCCACCCGCGGTGACACAGGTGAACAAGTAGAGCCCTCCCCCGCGAGGCGTCGTCGGTTCGTCGGCGAACTTCACCGGAACAGGCGCGTCGACCCCCCAGTCGAAGTAGCTGCACGTCAGCCTGACCCCGCGCCGTCGATCCGACGCGGACCACGAGGCCACCGCCCCCTCCCGCCCCACCACGACGACGGCCACGGGACTCCCGTCGACGACCTCGGCCCCGGACCCGTCGGTGGTTCCGGCAGTCGACGGAGCCGCCGGGACCACTGCGAGCAGCGAACCCAGGACGATCGCAGGGAGTCGCATCAGACGCATGGCACGTCACCATCGACGCGGGAGAGGACAAGAGCTCGGCAACCCGCGGCGAGGCGGCCCCGGTGACCTCGTAGGTCGCCCGGACCCTCCTCGAGAGGACCTCGTCGTTCAGGACCCGGCCCGACCCCACCTGCATCAAGCGGGTTCCGTCGAGGAGGCAGAACTCCGCCGTCAGGCGGCCGTGCTCCTCGACGACCCAGAGCAGGTCGGCGCGCAGGAGCGACGGGTCCGGCAGGTCGACGTACATGCCGAGCTTCAGGAGGTTCTGGGTCCTCTCCATCTGGACCTCGAACGCCTCGCCGGTGAGGGCCTCCCCGAGTCGATCGACGCCGGGCCGGGCGGGACCGTTCACGTGCGTCCACGCGTCGAGGTAGGCCAGAAACCCCCGCACGGCGCGACCGTCGTCGGAATCCCCGACGGTGGTCGTCGGCGCGGTGACCGCCGTCGTGGCCGGCGCCGACGGCGGTGGCGGCGATGGATTCTCGATCCGGGCGTCACCCACGGACACCGATTCGCTGCCATCGGAGGCGCAGGCGCCCACGAACAGTCCCCCCGACAGAGCCAGCCCGAGTGCCACCAGCCCCCTCGCCAGGGCCCATGAGCTGGCCCGTACCACCGGCCCCGCCGGCACTCCCAGGGCTCGCTCGTCCGTCGGGACGGGCGCGCCGACGTCGTCGTCGATCGACATCTCCCTCACCTCTCCGCTCTTGTCGTCCGGGGTGCCGTGGCACCCGAACCGCCACCGCCGAACGTAGACAACCCGATCTCGCCCGACAAGGGCCCCCGACCCGCATCCGACCGGAACGAGCCGTTCGGCCCACTTGCGATCAGGCCATGAGCCGACGCAGGAGATGCTCAGGGTTCGTCGAGGAGCCGATCGGCGGCGGACCAGGGGTCGAGCCGATGCGCCAGCACTTCACTGCGCAATTCGACGAACTGTGCCCCCGATCCGATCTCCGTGGCGCGAGCCATGAGCCGCGCCGCCAGGATGCGGTGCAGCTCGGAGGTGAGTCGTTCGGCCCTGCGCTGGTCGAGCGCGCCGGAGGCCGCAGCCCAGCTCTGGTGACGCCGGACGGCCGCCCACAGGTCGCCGGCTCCCTCACCCGTGGTCGCCACCGTCTCCACGATCGGTGGGCGCCAGCCCCCCTCGTCGTCGCGTCCCGCGGCAGACAGCGACAGCATCGCCTCGAGGTCACGTCGGGTGTCGGCGGCCCCCGGGCGGTCGGCCTTGTTGATGACGAAGACGTCGGCGATCTCCATGAGCCCTGCCTTGTTGGCCTGGACAGCGTCACCCCAGCCGGGGTTCACGACGACCACCGTGGTGTCGGCCTCGCCCGCCACCTCGACCTCCACCTGTCCCACACCGACGGTCTCGAGCACGATCCACGGCCAGCCGGCGGCATCGAGCACCCGCACGGCCTCGGGCGCGGCCAGAGAGAGCCCGCCGAGGTGCCCGCGGGTGGCCATCGAACGGATGTAGACGCCGGGGTCGAGGGCGTGGGCGTCCATGCGGACCCGATCGCCCAGGATGGCGCCTCCGGTGAACGGCGACGAGGGGTCGATGGCCAGGACCGCCACCCGCTCCGACGACCCACGCGCCTCGGCCAGCAGGGCGGAGGTGAGCGTCGATTTCCCGGCGCCCGGCGATCCCGTCAGACCGATGGTGATCGCCGATCCGACCTCGGCATGGACGGTCCGCCCGACGGAATGCGCCGCCTCGCCCCCCTGCTCGACCATCGACAGCAGACGGGCCAGCGCACCGCGATCGCCTGCTCTGGCACTAGCCAGCAGGACCGCGGGCTCGGCGGTGCGCGACGGAATCACGACGGGGAGCCTACGAGTGCCCCGGCGGAGGTCGGCGCACCCCGACCGAACGACCCGGCGACTAGAGGGTGACGGCGGTCTCGCCGATCTCGTGGGCCGTCTCGCCCGAATTGATGACCTCGGTGACTCCTGGCACGCGGTCCTTGAGGATCCGTTCGAGCCCGGCCTTCAAGGTCACGGTCGACGCCGGACAGGTGACGCAGGCGCCGGTCAACTCCACGGTGACGATGCCGGTGTCCTCGTCGACCTCGTGGAGGATGACGTCCCCGTTGTCGGCCTGGATGGCCGGACGGATGACGGTGATGACCTTCTCGACCTGCTCGCGCACGAGGAGCAGTCTAGGGACGACGGGCGCTCGGGCCACACCCCGGAGTGCCGCTGGCCATGGCCGGGATCACGCACGCTCGACGGGAGCGCCGACACCCCGGAGCTTGGCCACGAAGTGCTCGTACCCGCGGTCGATGTGCTCGGCACCGGCGACGATGGTCTCGCCTTCGGCGCGGAGACCGGCGACGACGAGTGCGGCGCCGGCTCGGATGTCCGGTGCCCGCACCGGCGCACCCGACAGCTCCGGCAGGCCACGGATCACGGCGTGATGGCCCTCGGTGCGGATGTCGGCGCCCATGCGGGTCAACTCGTCGATATAGCGGAAGCGGCCCGAGAACAGGTTCTCGGTGACGATGCCCACCCCGTCGGCCGTGGCCAGCACCGCGACGAGCAACGGCTTGTAGTCGGTGGCCAGGCCGGGGTACGGCAGCGTGGCGACGTCGACCGCTCGCAGGCGGTCGTGGGCGATCGCCCGCAGACCCGCGTCGACGGCCTCGATCCGCATGCCCATCTCCTCGAGCTTCGCCACGAGCATGTCCATGTGGTCGATGCGAGCGCCGACGAGGGTGACGTCCCCGCCGGCAACGCCGACAGCGGCGAGGAACGTGGCCGCCTCGATGCGGTCGGGAACCACCGTGTGCTCGACGGCGCGGAGGTCATCGACCCCCTCGATCTCGATGGTCGAACTCCCCGCGCCGTCGATTCGGGCCCCCATGGCACCGAGGAACGCGGCGAGGTCGGCGATCTCAGGCTCCCGAGCGGCGTTCTCGATGACCGTCGTGCCCTCGGCGAGCACCGCCGCCATGAGGGCGTTCTCCGTCGCGCCCACGCTCGGGAACTCGAGCAGCAGTCGCGTGCCGACGAGGCGATCCGCCCGCGCCTCGATGTACCCGTGCGCCGATTCGAACGTGACGCCGAGCTGCTCCAGCGCCCGCACGTGCATGTCGATCGGTCGGGGCCCGAAGTCGTCGCCACCGGGCATGGCCACCCGCGCCCGGCCGAAGCGGGCCACGAGGGGGCCCATCACCACGATCGACGCCCGCATGGCTTCGACCAGCTCGTAGGGGGCCTCCGGCACAAGGCCGGGGCCGTGTTCGATCACCAGGGAGTGGTCCTCGGGCGAGCCGACCCGCATGCCCATCGAGCGCAACAACTCGGTCATGCAGTCGACATCGCTGATCTGCGGAACGTTGCGCAGGACGTAGCGGCCCTCCGCCAGAGTGGTGGCCGCCATCAGCTTCAACACCGAGTTCTTGGCCCCACCGATCGGCACGCGACCGGAGAGCGGTCCGCTGCGATGCACGATGATGCGGTCCACGACGGCCCAGTATGGCCGCCAACCGTCCCCTCCCCCGCCCGGCACCGGACCCTCACCACCGACGCCGGCCGGTGGAGCATCGCCCCCCGGGGCAGGAGGCAATCCGACCACCGTGCCCGTCGTGGAGAACCGACACACGGTCGAGCCCGCGCACGTCGACGACTGGCGTCGACCCCGCGCCGACGTCGTGACCGAGGAGGTGGTCGGAATCGACGACGACGGCGTCCTTCACTTCGGCCTCCGTGCGGGACCGTTCCACGAATGGGAACGGCACGTCACGATGCAGGAGACGGGACAGGGCTCGACGAACATCGTCGAGACGGTGCGCTACCGCCTGGCCGTCCCGGTATGGGGCGGCGCCTTCTCGTGGGCACTGCGACGACGGCTTCGCCGCGGTGTGACGCCCCCAGGGCGTGCCCCCTGGTGGGCGCCACCCGAGGTCCTCGACGCCCGCCCCGCCACGGTCCTGTCGCTCCTCTGCGTCCTCGGGCTGATCGCCGGCTACCTCGGCACGCTGATCACCCAGACCATCACCTACGCCGCCGGACAGTTCGATGCGTCGACCACCGAACAAGGGACGCTGCTGGCGGGGGTCCGCATCGGAGTCCTTCTCTCCCTGGCGATCGTGTCGATGGCCGACCGGCGGGGTCGACGGATCGTGCTGCTGGCATCGCTGCTCGGATCGTGTGTGATCACCGCAGCGGGGGCCCTGGCGCCCGGCATGGTCTGGCTCGGAACCACCCAGACCCTCGCTCGCGCTCTCGACCGTCGCCGCCATCCTCATCGCCGTCATCGCCGTGGAGGAGATGCCGTCGGGCGCCAGAGCCTTCGCCGTGTCGGTCCTGGCCATGACCGCCGCGCTCGGTGCCGGCATCTGTGTGATGAACCTGCTCTACGTGGACGTGAGCCCAGGAGCCTGGCGCGGCGCCTACCTCGTTCCCCTGCTCGCGCTCGCTCCGATCGTCCGTCTCGGTCGCCTCCTCCCGGAGACGAGGCGGTTCGAGCTCCACCACCTCGACCCACGACCTGCCGGACTCACGGCCACCCCCGACGATGAGCGGGCCGACTCGACGGGCTTCGCATGGGGACGCTTCGCGCTGTTGGCGACGTCGGGCTTCTGCTGGAGCCTCTTCGTGGCCCCGGCGGCGCAATTCCTCAACGAGTACCTCCGCACGGAACGGGGCTTCTCGGGAGTGGAGATCACGCTGTTCGTCCTGTTGACGAACACGCCGGGCGGGATCGGCATCATCGCCGGCGGACGCCTCGCCGAACGCCGGGGTCGGCGACTCATGGGGATCGTCGGAGTCGCCGGCGGGGTGGCCTTCACCGTCGCCACCTACCTGGTCTGGGGCGTCCCCCTCTGGGTGGCGTCGGTCCTCGGGTCGATCGTGGGAGCCATGGCCGTACCGGCACTCGGCGTCTACGGGCCCGAGCTCTTCCCGACCGCCCAGCGCGGGCGGGCGAACGGTGGTCTGCAGGTCGTCGCGGTCGCCGGCAGCGGGATCGGGCTGCTCGTCGCCGGCTGGCTGGGCGATCGACTGGGGTCGCTGGGTCCGGCCATCGCCGTGCTGGCCATCGGTCCGGTGGTGCTCGTCGTGCTCATCGCCGTGCTCTACCCCGAGACGGCCCACCGCGAGCTCGAGGACATCAATCCCAGCGATCGACGCTGACCGACGCCCGACCCCTCCACGTACGCCCTAGGGAGGGTCGGCGCGCCTCCTGGACCGCTCCTCCGGCCGGTAGCCTCAACCCCCATGCGTACGCGAGCCACCGCCGTCGCCCTGGGGTTGACCTTCCTCCTCGCCGCTTGCGGCGGGTCGAGCTCCTCGGCGACCACGGACACCATCCCCCTGGTCTCCACGCCCACCACGGCCCCCACGACCACGACGCTCCCCGCAGGATGCGGCGTGGCGACCACCGAGGCCCAGAGCTTCACCGCAACGGCGAAGAACCCTGGGGAGCTGGCGATCTACGAGGCACCCGGCGCTCCCGAACCGGTCCGGACCATGACCAACCCGAGGCTGATCAACGACGACCCGAACGCAGCCGTCGATCTCGTCTTCCTGGTGAAGGACGCCCCCCTGACCGAGGACTGCGCATGGGTCGAGGTGTACCTGCCGATGCGACCGAACGGCTCGTCGGGATGGGTCAAGCGGACCGACGTGGAACTGCTCTCGAACCCCTATCGGATCAAGGCCGACCTGGGGAACTTCACGCTCACGGTGCTGAACCAGGGCGAGGTGATGAAGGAGATCCCGATCGCCGTCGCCTCCGACAACACCCCGACCCCCGGTGGCCTCTACTTCATCACCGAGCTGGTCCAGACACCTGATCCCGCCGGGGTCTACGGACCGTTCGCCTACGGTCTGTCGGGGTTCTCCGAAGTCCATCAGACGTTCAACGGCGGACCCGGCCAGCTCGGGATCCACGGCACGAACCAACCGCAATACATCGGCCAGCAGGTCAGCAACGGCTGCATCCGCATGGCCAACGCCGACATCACGGAGCTCTCGAAGATCCTGCCCCTGGGCGTTCCGGTCGAGGTGATCGCCTGAAACGGCGGGCGGCCGGCGCCGCTGTCACCCTGCTCGCCGTTTTCGGGGTGATCGCCGGATGCACCAGCGACGACGGCAGCACGGCAGCCCCCGGGACGACCCACACCGGACCAGCGGCGACGATCGCCACCGCAGCGGCGCTGTTGCCGGCCATCTCCCCGGATCAGACCCTCCCCCCGCAGGACCTCTCGTCGATCCGCAAGGTCTACGACGAGGCGCTCGCCACGATGGGGCTGACCCTCACGCGAGGAGCCCTCATCGACCTGAGCGGAGGCCGCTACGAGCCGTCGCCGAACGGACGGCACCTCGCCCTCTACGTCGAGCCGATCGAGGGCCGCACCGACGAGGAGTACGCCGAGGCGGCGTGGACGCTCTCGGCGCTCGTCACGCCCGACGTCTTCGCCCGATGGTCGGGCCTCGACTCCTACGACATCTGCCAGGAGCCTCTCGCCGAGGTGGACCCGTCGCCCGAGCCCAACCCGGTCACGCAGCTCAACCTGACGCGGGCCGCGGCGGACACGGTCGACTGGATCGACGGGGACCTGACCGACCTGTTGGTCGCGGCGCGTGGCAGCACCGACCTGCGGATGTACGTCAACCGCGACATCCGCGAGACACCGACCTACCAGGCCGCCAACGAGGAGGCCCGGTCGATCGTCGGAGCGGGCCCCGTGCTCACCGCCCCCCCGGCCGGCGGCGGCTTCGCCACGACCACGACCGCTCCCTGAGGCGTCAGACGAGGTCGGCGAGCCACTCCCCGACGGCGGCGACGATGGCGTCGTCGGCGTTGCGCGGGTCGTGGCCACCGGGCAGCCAGACGAACGTCACCGGGCCCGCGATGGCCTCGGCCGCCGCCCGGAGCTCGTCCGGCGAACCGAACGGATCCTTCTCCCCGCTGACGAACAGGCAGGGCACCGTCAGGGACGAGAAGTGCTCGACCCGGAGCTTCTCGGGCTTTCCGGGTGGATGGAGCGGGTAGCTCAGCAGCACCAGGCCGGCAGCCGGGAGCCCCTCGGCCACCGCCATCGAGCACATCCTTCCGCCGAACGAGCGACCGCCGAGCACGAGGCGCGAGGGGGCGAGTCCACCGTCGCCGACGGCGGTTGCCGCCGCTTCGACGACGGCGGCGACGGCGACCGGGGCCCGATCGGGGGCCTTGCGCCCGGCTTGGCGGTAGGGGAAGTCCATCCGGCTCACCGGTACCGGCGCGAGGCCCTCGTCGAGGGCGACGAGGGTGTGGTGGTCTCGGTCGGCGCCCGCTCCGGGAGCCAACAGCACCGCGACCGGGGAAGGCCGTGAGGCCCGAGGGCTCACGAGGCAGCCCCCGGCGAGGTGCCGGCCCCGCCCTGATGCTCGGCTCGGGACCGTCGTTCGGCATCGGCGCGCAGGTCCCCCTTGGCCACCTTGCCGCCCGACGAACGCGGGAGCTCGTCCACGACGACGAGTCGTTCCGGGGACCATTCCCGCGAGACCCCGCGTCCCTCGAGATGGCGCGCCAGGTCCTCCAGGGTCAGGTGCTGCGCCGGGCGCAGCTCGACGAAGGCGCACACCCGCTCACCGAACACAGGGTCCGGCCAGGCAACGACGGCGACCATGGCCACGGCCGGATGGGTGCCGATCTCGGCCTCGACGGCCGGCGCGCTCGATGTTCTTCCCGCCGCGGATGACGAAGTCCGAGGTACGCCCGACGACGCGGAGGTAGCCCTCGTCGTCGATCTCGACGATGTCGCCCATGAGCATCCAGCCGTCGTCGGTGAACAGCGACGCGTCGGCGACGGGATCCGACCAGTACCCGAGACACGTCACCGGACCGCGGCAGGCCGGCTGCCCCGGCCGCCCGGAATCGGTGATGTCGGAGCCGTCCTCGGGGTCGAGGAGCCGAACATGCATCTCCTCGATGACCCGACCAGCGGTGCGCAGTCGATGCTCCCGATCGTCGTCGACCGTGGTGCAGCTCAGCGCGCCGGTCTCGTTCGAGCCGTAGAACTGCAGGACGGCGGCGCCGGTGGCCGCCTCGAACTCGGCCGCCCGCTCGAAGGGCACGGCCTCCCCACCCGTGAACATGCAGCGCAACGACGACAGATCGCGGGGCCGTTCGGCCTGGGCGTTCAACAACATGATGAACTGCGTGCTCACGCAGCACAGCACGGTGGCCCGATGCGCCTCGATCAGGTCCAGGGCGGCGTCCGCGTCGAAGCGGTCCATGACCACGGTCGAAGACCCGAGCAACGTGGGGGTGAAGTGCGACGTCCACAGGCCGAACCCGAACGGTGCCGGAAGGAGGCTCATGAACACCTCGTCGGCGGCGAACGCACCGGCCCGCATCGCCAGGCGGTGATAGGCGATCCAGCGGTTCTGGGTGTGCATGACGCACTTGGGGAGGCCCGTCGTGCCCGACGTGGAGTTGAGCAGGAAGAGCTCGTCCGGCCCCAGTTCGAGGCCCGGTGCCAGAACACCCGCCGATCCGGGATGGCCGTCGACCAGGACCTGTGACCCCACGACGCACAGCTCGTCGGGTACGACGACGTGGTGCTGGAGGGGCGCCCCCGCAGCGCGCCCGGCGTCGATCAACTCGACGGTTGACCGGCCGCGAAGGGTGGCCACGGTCACGAGCGCGCGTGCGCCCGAGCGGACGCAGAGGTGGGCGACCTCGGCGTCACCGGCGCGCACGCCGATGCCCATCGCCACGAGCCCCGCACGTGGAAGTGCGTGGAGCGCCACGTGCACCAGCTCCGTGTCGGGCAGCACGACCGCGACACGATCGCCTCGATCCAGTCCCATCCCGACCAGCACCTCGGCGAGCACGGTGACCGCCCTGTCCAGCTCACCCCACGAGACGGAGCGCTCGGCGGTCACGAAGGCGGGCTCGTCGGTTCGTTCCATGGCGTTCACCGCGAGCACGTCGCCGAGGGTGTCGTCGCCCCACCACCCCGAGGCCCGGTGCTCGGCCACCACGTCGGGCGCGGCGCGGGGGAGGTCCGCCGTCGGCTGTGTCGTCACGGGTGCTGCAGGGGAGGAAGTGGGACGAGCATCGACGCGGACCGTACAGGACGCCATCCTGCGGTCGAGCGGCCTCCGGTACCGGTGCGAACTCGCGGCCGGCGGGTCAGCGGCCGGTGAGGATCCGGCGGGCCTCGGCCAGATCGGCGATCCGCTGCGCGGCGCCGTCGTTCTCGGCGCCGTGGTCCGGATGGGCCTCGCGGAGCAACTCCCGATAGCGCCTCACCACATCGCGAGCCGGTGGGGCGGCGACAGCGGTGGCCACGCCGCCGCCCTCGAAACCCATGACGCTCATGGCCCAGGCAGTGGGGTTCTCGACGGCGGTGTGGCTGAACGAGGTGCCCCGGCGCCCACCGGCGGCGACGGCGATGAAGTCGTCGCCGACCGGCCCGGCCCAACTGGTGGCTCGCCTGAGGGCGGCCATCACCGTTGGGAGGAGGTGGGCGTCGAGGGTTCCGGCGGCATAGATGGCGCCGAGGACCTGCTGCTCGGGCGCACCGCTGTCGTCGAAGTCGAACCAGAGCCGCTCACCGTCGCCGCACAGCCGGTGACGTACCGCTGAGAGCCCGACGGTGTCGACCTGGAGGCGATGTCGTAGCCGGGGCTGCGGGATGGGGCGACCCTGTTCGAGCTCGCGGGTCAGGCGCTTGATGTCCCCGATGTGATCAGGATCGATCGCCGGCACGTGTTCGGCGACGATGCCGGCGAGGAGAACCCCTCCGAATCCGGGAGCCGGCTCGCAGGGCAGGTCCGAGTCACCGAGCGCGACCCGTCGGGTGGGCGCGTGCGGTCGGGAGCAGAAGATCTCGAGTTCGGCCAGGACCACCACGGTGCCCGAGGTTACCGGGGCTCAGACGAGCGGCCTCAGCCGGGCCCGGAGGTCTCCGGCCATCTCCTCGATGTGCTCGTCGCCGACGTCGGCCTCGCTGCCTCGTCCGCCGTGAGCGCCGAGGCCAACGACGTGGTCACCGCCACCAGGTCGTCCCAGACCGCCGGGTCGAAACCGAAGGGCAACCGCATCGACGCCATCACGGCCGCTTGTTCCACGAGCGCGAGGACGCCCTCGGGATCCGACCCTCGACGCTGGAGCCGGTCCGCGGCGAGGAACACCGCCCCGAGGACCTCCTGGGCGTCTACGTCGTCGTCCCAGGAGTCGTCGCCCCACATGTCCTCCCCGTCGCCGGCGGCAGCCGCAACGGGTTCGAGCTGAGCAGACTCGACGACGGTGCCGGCCTCGACGGCGTCGATGAGATCGTCGACCGCGAACTGCGAGCCGGCGGCGACGAGGAGGCTCGCCCCCTGCCAGGCGTGGGCGATGCCCTCCCCGACCAGCAGCCTGTCGAGCAGGGCGCGGTCCTCCTCCGACCACTCGTCGAGTGGGAACTCGGTGCGTTCGGCGCCATCGACGGACCCTTCATCGGGATCGGACCCCTCGTCACCGTGGTGCTCGCTCACCGGCGCAGTCTCGCGTCGGACGACGTTCGACGCAGGCTCCGGCCACGCACGGAGAGAGCGCCGCTACCCACAACTAGGCTGTGGGGATGACAGATGTGCGCGAGACGCCTGACCGCAACGTCGCCCTGGACCTGGTGCGGGTCACCGAGGCCGCAGCCCTCGCTGCCGCCCGCTGGATGGGCCGAGGTGACAAGGAGGGAGCTGACGCTGCCGCCGTCGATGCCATGCGACTGGTCCTCGGCACGGTACCCATGGACGGCGTCGTCGTGATCGGTGAGGGCGAGAAGGACGAAGCGCCGATGCTCTACAACGGCGAGAAGATCGGAGACGGGACGCCCCCGGCCGTCGACATCGCGGTCGACCCGATCGACGGGACGACGTTGACGGCCAAGGGCCGCGGGAACGCACTGGCCGTCATCGCCCTTTCCGAGCAGGGCACCATGTTCGATCCCGGTCCGTGCGTCTACATGGAGAAGATCGCGGTGGGTCCCGATCTGGTCGGTGTGGTCGACATCGCCCTGAGCCCCAGCGAGAACCTCCGTGCCGTCGCCCGCACGAAGCGCGCCGACGTCTCCGAGATCACCGTCGTGATCCTCGAGCGCGACCGCCACGACGACCTGATCGCCGAGGTCCGCGAGGCCGGTGCGCGCATCCGGCTCATCCCGGACGGCGACGTCGCCGGCGCCATCTCCACGGCATGGCCCGACTCGGGCGCCGACATCCTCTTCGGCATCGGCGGCACCCCGGAGGGGGTCATCGCCGCGGCCGCCCTGAAGTGCATGGGAGGCGAGCTGCAGGGTCGCCTCTGGCCCCGCGACGACGAGGAGCGGGCGGCTGCGGTCGCGGCGGGCTACGACCTCGACCGCGCCCTCGGCACCGACGACCTGGTGGCCGGCGACAACTGCTTCTTCGCCGCGACCGGGATCACGGATGGCGAACTGCTCAAGGGCGTCCATGTCGATTCACGAGGGGCCACGACCCAGTCGTTGGTCATGCGATCGAAGTCGGGCACCGTCCGGCTCGTGAACGCGGTGCATCACCTCGACAAGCTGCGGGCGCACGGCGCCCTGCTCTGACCCTTCAACGTCGGATCGACTGCGCCATGCCGACGGCGCGGCGTCGGACGGTCCGGGGTAGCGGCCACACCGCTGCCGCCGCCACCCGGTATCCGAGGCCCGGAACGATGAGGGCCTGACCCCGCGCGGCCCCGTCGACGGTGGCCACCGCAACGTCGCGGGCCGACATCCAGACGAAGTCGGGCAGACCCTCGGACGCCTCGGGATCGCCGATGTGCTCGGCGAACTCGGTGCGGGTGAACCCCGGGAGGACCGCGCTCACCGTGACCCCGGTCCCCCTCGTCTCCTCGTGGAGGGCCTCACTGAAGCTGGTGACGAAGGCCTTCGTGGCCGCATAGGTGGCCATGGAAGGCATGGGTACGAAGGTCGCCATCGACGCCACGTTCACCACGTTCCCCCGACCGCGCGCCAGCATCCCCGGGAGGGCGGCCCGCGTGAGCTGTTGGAGAGCCACCACGTTCACCATCACCTCGCGCTCCTCGGTTGCGGGGTCGAGGTCGGCGAAGGTGCCCGAGGTGCCGAATCCGGCGTTGTTCACCAGCAGGTCCACCGGGCGGGCGGGGTCGGCCAACCGTGCTTCGACGACGCCACGAACGGTGACATCGGCCAGGTCCGCCACGAGCACTTCGACCTCGGCGCCGTGATCGGCGCCGAACTCCTCGGCCAGACGCTCGAGCGCGTCACGGCGTCGGGCCACCAGGACCAACTTGCGCACGTCGCGCGCGACGAGGTCGCGAGCGACGGCCTCGCCGATACCGCTCGACGCCCCGGTGATCAGCGCACATTCCCACTGGGTTCCCATCGCCCCGACCGTAGGTCAGGTGGCGATGCGGCGCCGCCGCGGCGATGCCACGGAGAGGCGACTCAGTCGCCCGTCGTGAACTCTCGCTGGCTGCGCCTGGTGACACGGGCGAGGACGTCGGCGTCGGACACGGCCGCATGGAGGTCTCGGTCGACGGCGACCTTCTCCGTCTCGAGGGCCAGTTCGAGGGCGTCGCGTCGCCCGACGGTCGACGGGTCGGCCGCGCCGGAGGCCGCCACCTCGATGCGGTCGTCGACACGGGCCCGGGCGACCTCGGCCTGGGCACGAGCCCAGTGGTACTTGAACATCCCCACGTCGAAGTTCCCGTTGGCGATCAGGTCGGACTCGAGGATCTCTTGACTGGGCACCTTGAGATCCCTCACGACACCGATCCAGCTCAGCGCCTTGAGGATGTACCAGGTGACGTCGAGCTCCCACCAGAAGAAGCCGTTGCGCGCCGCCGCCTGATAGTGGTGGTGGTTGTTGTGCCACCCCTCCCCGAGGGTGAGCACGGAGATGAACCAGTTGTTGCGGCTGGTGTCGTCGGTGACGAAGCGGCGCCGGCCCATGACGTGGGCGAGGCTGTTGACGAGGAACGTGGAGTGCCAGAGCACGACCGTGCCGAGCATGAAGCTGAAGAACAGACCTGACCACCCTGCGATCAGGGTGCAGGCGATGGCGAGCAGCCACGGGAACAGGCCGTTCCACTTCTCCACGAAACGGATCTCCGGGTACTTGGCGAAGTCGCGGATGCGTTCGTGGGGAATCTCGTCGTAGCGATCGCACAGGATCCACCCGACGTGGCTCCACCAGAAGCCCCGCAGCGGGGAGTGGATGTCGAGCTCGGTGTCGCTGTAGCGGTGGTGGTTGCGATGGTGGCCCGCCCACCACAGCGGACCCTTCTGTGCGGAGCTCGCCCCACCTACGGCGAGTACGAGCTGGAAGGCTCGACTGGTGCGGTAGGTGCGGTGGGCGAAGTACCGGTGGTACCCGCCGGTGATGAAGAACATCCGCCCCCACACCACGACCACGAACAGGACGAGAGCCTTCGGGGTGATGCCGAACCACAGGGTGCCGGCCACGGCGAGGACGTGGACCAAAAGGAAGGGGATCGAGGCCTTCCAGTTCACCCGCTCCTCCGGCGTGCGCTCGAACGGCGCCTTCACCTTCGGCAGGACGGTGGCGCCTTCGAGACGTTCGTCGACCAGCGAGACGGGGGGAGAATCCACGCGGAGCCTTTCTCGGACAGCGTGTCGGGTGTACGCACCAACAGCCTACCTACTGGTCGGTAGGGAGCGTGCATCGGGAGGCGGCCAGATCGAAAATCTCCCGAACATCTCCCTGGGCACCGACCTCCCGGCGACCGGAGTCCGTACGATCGGAGTGTTCACCCGACCCCGGAGCGTCCGTGGCTGCACCCCCCAGAGAGTCTCGCTGGCTCCCCCGCCTGGCGGGGGCGGTCGCCGCGGGCGTGTCCCTCGCCGTCGCGGAGCTGGTCACCGGTCTGAGCGACGGGTCGCAGTCGCTCGTGGCCTCCGTCGGCTCCGAGGTGATCGATCGCGCGTCGGGCGGGATCGTGAAGAGCGCCATCGAAGCGTTCGGCACCAACGACAAGGCGGTGCTGTTGACGAGCATCGTGATGGTCTGTCTGGGCCTCGGCGCGCTGGTGGGTGGCGCGGCGGTCCGGCGTCCGTGGGTGGCGCCCGCCTCCTTCGGGGCAGCCGGCCTGGTGGGTGCCCTGGCCGGGGCGGCCGACCCGACCTCGTCGGGTGGTGCCGCACTCGTCGCGGCGATGCTCGCCGCGCTGGCCGGATGGGCCACGCTGCGTCTCCTGCTCGGCGTGTTGGCCTCCTCGGGTCCCCTTCCCTTCGCCACCACCGGCGGGTCGAGCCCTCGATCCACCGGACCCGGACGGGGCCCCGCGTCGGCCGAGCCGATGACCGCCACGACCAGTGAGATCCCCGGACGGGCGTCGGGTGATCGTCGGGCCTTCTTCGCCTGGACCGGTGCCGCCGCCGCCTTCGCCGGGCTCACGGCACTCGGCACCCGGTCGTGGTCGGGGTCCTCGACCGCCGAGATCGCCCGATCCACGGTCACCCTCCCGCCCGTCACCCTTCCCCCCGCCACCGTCGGACCCGCCGCCACCGCACCGGCAGAGGGGTTCGCCATCGAGGGCCTCAGTCCGATCATCACGCCCAACGACGCCTTCTACCGGATCGACACGGCGCTGATCGTCCCGCAGGTCGACGTGACCGACTGGGCCCTCCAGATCGAGGGCGACGACGTACAGCCCTACCGCCTCACCTTCGACGAGCTCCTGGCCCTCCCGATGATCGAGGCGCCGGTCACCATCGCCTGCGTCTCGAACGAGGTCGGTGGTGACCTCGTCGGCACCGCCGTGTGGCAGGGCGTCCCTCTCACCACGATCCTCGAGCGGGCCGGTCTCCGCGCCGGGTCGGTCCCCGAAGGAGCCGCCCAGCTGGTCGGGCGGTCGGTCGACGGGTTCACGGTGGGGTTCCCCACCGAGATGGCGCTCGACGGGCGCAACGCCATGGTCGCCGTCGGGATGAACGGCGAACCGCTCCCGGTGCGTCACGGATTCCCCGCCCGGCTCATCGTGCCCGGTCTCTACGGATACGTGTCGGCCACGAAGTGGCTGAAGTCGATCGAGTTCCGGGGATGGGACGATTTCGACGCCTATTGGATCCCGCGGGGCTGGGCGAAGGAAGCGCCGGTCAAGACCCAGTCGCGCATCGACGTCCCCCGATCCGGTGCGTCGATCGCGCCGGGACCCGTCGCCGTGGCCGGCGTCGCCTGGGCCACGACCCGAGGTATCGCCGGAGTCGAGGTGCAGGTCGACGACGGACCCTGGGTCGAGACCCGTCTGGGTCCCGGCGGCGACGACGACGTCTGGCGTCAGTGGGTCTACGACTGGTCGGCGAGTGCGGGGTCCCACACCATCCGGGTCAGGGCCACCGACGGTACCGGGGAGACCCAGACGGGTGAACGCAGCCGGGTCGACCCCGACGGCGCCACCGGCTGGCACACTCGCACGGTGAACGTGACGGCCTAGCGGTTCATGATGATCGGCCGGTCCCGCCGTGGGAGGCCCCGGCTCGACGTAGGCGGTCCGCGACGGCTACCCCGATTCCGACCTCCGGGGGCGGGATGCAGACGAGCACCTCGACCCCGAGGCGGTCGGCCTGCCGCAACCGGCTGTAGAGCAGACGGGCGTACTCCTCTGGTGGTCCGGCCGGCTCGAGCACCACGACGCCCTCGGGGACGTCGGCCACGGTGTACGGGGCGAGAAGGCCCACCACGGTCGAGCGCCCTCCGGGGCCGGGTTCCCCGAGAGACCGGGTGAGGCGATCGACCGCGGCGTCAGCGTCCACCACGTCGACGCGAGCCCGGGGCGCATAGTGTGCCGGCAACATACCCGGCGAACGGGCTTCCCTGGTGCCGACCGCCGCAGCGGCGGCCCGGGCCGGCTCGCGGCCCAGCACCTCACCCAGGCGCTCGCCACTCACGCCCCCGGGACGCAACACGAGAGGCTCGTCGCCGGTGAGGTCGACGATCGTGGATTCGACCCCGACGGTGCAGGGCCCGCCGTCGAGGACGAAATCCACGTCGTCACCGAGCTCGGCGACGACGTCGGCGGCGGACGTGGGGCTCACGCGCCCGAAGCGGTTGGCGGACGGCGCGGCCACGCCGCCGCCGAACTCCTCGAGCAGTGCCCGGGCAACAGGATGATCGGGAACACGGAGTCCAACCGTCGGCCGACCCCCGGTCACGACATCGCTCACCTTCGGGCTCCGCCAGAGCAGCAGGGTCAGTGGCCCGGGCCAGAACGCATCAGCGAGCAGGCGCGCCTCGGGCGGGATGGATTCGGCCCACGCGTCGAGCAGATCGGGGTCGCCCAGATGGACGATCAGGGGATGATCGACGGGGCGGCCCTTCACGTGGAAGATGCGGGCGACCGCGTCGGACCGGGTCGCATCGGCACCCAGCCCGTAGACCGTCTCCGTCGGGAAGGCCACGAGCCCGCCGCTGCGCAGCACCTCGGCGGCGCGGACCACCGCGTCGCGGCTCGAAGACGTGGTCGGACCCATCAGGTGTGGGCCCCGATCTCACGTCCCCACCACTCGACCGCCTCGAGCCATGCCGCACGGCTCGGGGCGGGAAGGGTGATGGTGAGCGCGGTGACACCGGCGGCGGCGAGCTCGTGCACGTGCTCGACCAGGGCGCCCGCCTCGGGGAGCGTGTCACGGAACATGTCCACCCCGATCGGCATGAACACGATGTCGACCGGCTCGGTGCGCCCCACCTTCTCGCAGTGACCCCGGAGATAGGCGATGCGTGCCCTCAGGTCGTCGACCGTCTCGAGCGGTGGGGTGCGTAGCAGTCGAGTTGCCTGAGCGGGGCTGGGCATGGGTAGCCACCCGTCACCGCGCTCGACCGCTCGGCGGATGGCGCGGTTCGAGTTGCCCCCGATCCAGATCGGTGGTGCCGGTCGTTGCACGGGGCGAGGGAGGGCGACGGCGTTCTCGGCCGTGAAGTGGACGCCGTCGAACGAGAACGGCTCTCCGGACCACGCCGCCACCATGGCGTCGATGGCCTCGTCGGTGAGGTCGTTGCGCTCGTCGAAGTCGACGCCGAGAGCGGCGAACTCGCTACGCAGGTAGCCCGCCCCGGTACCCACGACGACCCGCCCACCCGACACCGCGTCGAGCGTCGCGATGGCCTTGGCGGAGAGGAACGGGTTGCGGTAGGCGAGGATGACCAGGTTGGTCTGCAGGCGAACCCGCGACGTGACCGTCGCCGCCACGGTGAGGGCCACGAACGGGTCGAGCGTGTGGTGCCCGCCTCGGCCCAGCCACTTGGCATCCGGGATCGGATGGTCGGTGACGTTCACCGCGTCCATGCCGGCGGCTTCGGCCGCACGGGCCATCTCGCCGATGGCATCGGCCGTGCACCACTCCCCCACCGGGTCGACCTTGTGGACGGGCAGACCGAGCGAGTACTTCATCGGATCCTCTCCGGGTGGCGCAGGACCGGGACCAGGCCCCGGTTCGAAGAGAGCCGAGCCTAGGCGTCGCGGCCGAGACACCTGGGCGCTCAGCCCACGAAGCGGCCCAGGGAGATCCGGCCGATCAGGGCGTAGGCGGTGAGGGTGCCGGCCACGACGATGGCGAGCCATGCGAAGATCCGCGCCCAGCGAGGAAGCCGACCCAGCATGGCGGCGTACGCGGGGTAGATCACCCAGTCGGCGAGGGCGAAGCGGTTGAAGCTGGCGAGGACACTCGAGGCGAACGGCAGTGCGATCATCGCCACGCCGAGCATCCATGCCTCCATGGGGAACCGGTGCGATGCGCCCCGGCCTCCCCGCCCGAGCCGCCCGGCCACCATGAGGTAGACGACGCCGACGAGGACGATGGCGACCGCCCACAGATCGAACGAGCGGGCCACCAGCGCCGGGACCATCACCGTGCCGCGTTCTGGCGTCAGGTTCTGAAAACCCTGGATCACCGAGTTCCAGGGCCAGGAGATCGAACGACCCCAGTCGTCCTGGACGCCGAGGAACGCCAGGGCGTCACCGAGCTGCACCTGCATCATGACCAGCACGGCCCCCAACCCGGCGAGCCCGGCTGCGGCGTAGGTGACCGCCCAACGGTCGATGCGGTGGGATCGGACGATCCGTGCGAGCACGAGAACCGCTGGTACGAGGATCCCGACCGAGCGCGTGGTGGCCACGGCCAGGAGGAGAGCGGCCGCGAGCCCGCGCCGCCCGCGGCGATCGGCCCACACCGCGCCGGCGCCGAGAGCGATGAAAAGGGCCTCGGAGTAGAACATCCAGAGGAAGAGCGACGACGGGAACACGGCCATCAACACGACGGCCCTACGGGCCGCCAGCTCGTGCACCCACTCCTTCGTCACCCCCCAGACGGCGACGAACGCCGCGACGCCGGTGACGGTCGCAACGGTGTGCACGGTGATCGCATCCGAGCCGGTGAACCACCACAGCGGTGTGGCCAGCCACGCCAGCCCGGGGAAGAAGGCGTGCGACGGCATCACCGGACGTGGGTCCCAGTAGCCGTGGTGGAGGATGCGCAGGTAGTGGGCACCGTCGTAGGCGTATGCCGATTCCACACCCTTCCCGCCCAGCCACAGCGTGACCGCCAGCGACGCCAGCCGCCACACCGCCCACACCACCACGGGGAACCACAGTCCCGGAAGCAGAGGCGTGGCCCGTAGCCGCACCCACGCCGCACTGTGAAGTGGGCGGCGGTCCCCCGCATCGGCGCGACGCCGTCCGCTCTCGTGCTCCGGGGCGGGTGCCACCGGCGCCGCGTCGTCGGGGAGTGTCGTCGTCACGAGCCCCGGATGCTACGCCGCGGGACCCGACACCGAGGGCCACCGAGCCCCTACCTGAGCCGAACGGGCGGCGTTGGGGTGGCAGGTGCGCGAGGGTGGGATCGTGTTCTCCGACCTCGGACCGGTCCTGGCGGCGTCACTGGACTGGCCGATCTTGGTCGCAGGCGTCGGGGTCGTGACCGCCGTCGCCCTGTGGGGGCTCTTCCGGCGCGGTTCGATCGCCGACAGGGCTCGATCCGACTATGCCGACGACCCCGCCGACGGCTCGGACTGAACGCCGGAGGGCGGCACCTTCCCGGTGACCGTCGTGTAGAGCACCCGAGCCATGGAACGGCGCAGATCGGACGGCGGCGCACCCCACTGCTCGAGACCCTCGTGGTGCGCGGCGACGTGAGCCAACATCGAGATGGCAACGCCCGCCTCGGCGAGCGGATCGGGACGATCGCCCTCTCCGGCCCCTTCGGTGAGCACCTCGACCAGTGCCTCGGACGGCTCCCGGAGGAAGCGGGTGCGCAGATCACGGAAACGCTGGTCCCCTTCATCGGTGGCCAGGTCGACGACCCGCAGCACCGCTCGATGGGAGTCCCAGACCGCGAGGAACCCGTCGGCGACACCCAGCGCGGTGGACCAGGCGGCGGGACCGCTCCATTGGTGATCACGCACGAGGCCCGCCAGTTCGGGCCCGCACACCGAGGCCATCTCCTCGGCCAGCGCGAGGACCGCCGCCTCCACGTCACCGAAGTACTGGTAGAAGGCCGCCGGGGACATCTCGGCCTTCCGGGCGATATCGACCACGCGCACCTCACGGTACGTCGAGGAGGCGAGCAGCGCGGCGGTGCTGTCGAGCAGGCGCCTGCGGGTGCGTTGACCCCGGCGGCCCATCGTCCGTGCGCCCCCCACCGGGCGCGAGGCCACCCCTCCGGGTTCGGTGGGCACGATCTCGGGCACGACGGCGAGGGTACCGAAGGGCCGCCCTGCGAACGCCGACCGGTTCTGTCTCAGGTGGGGCTCAACCCCATGCGGCCATCACGGCGTCGCTGGTCACCACCGTGCTGACCAGCGAATAGGAGTTGTCGAGCAACGCCTCGGCGTAGTCCTCGGGCACACCGGTCACGGCGTCGCGGGGCACCACCACCTGGTAGCCGGCGTTGACGAGACCGATCGACAGTCCCAACAGCGCGACGTTGAGCGACACGCCCACCACGACGACGGTGCGTACGCCGAGATTGCGCAGGAGCGGGTCGAGGTCGGTACCACCGATCGGATCGAGCCCGTGGTATCGCCCGACGACGAGGTCGTCGGGCGACAGCCCGAACTCTGCGATGGGCAGCGCGGCCTCGCTCCCGGGCAGCATCGGCGGCGACACCTTGTTCATGGCCACGAACATCCGGCCGTTGGTGTTGGCCCCACGATTGTCGGGCCGACGCCAGAAGACGGCGTGAACGACCTGCACGCCGGCCGTCCGGGCAGCATGGACCAGACGACCACCGTTCGGGACGACGGTGTCCTGCGCCGCGGCGGCGAGCTGGGGCAGCGGGGCGTCGGGCCCCAGCACCCCGTTCTGGCACTCGGAGGTGACGACTGCCGTCGTGGTGGGGTCGAGGAGCGCGCTGAGATCGACCGCCATCAGCCCGCGGCCTTGATGCGGGGCAGGACCTTGTCGACGTAGAGCTCGAGACTGGCCCAGCCCTGCTCCGGCGACGCTCCGCCGACCATGGGCATGAGCACGAGGCCGCCGAACGGACCCTGCTCCTCGGCGAAGGCCACTGCCTCGTCGGGGGTGAGCACCTTGTAGATGAACCCCTTGCGCAGCTCCTCGATGGTGTCGGCGTCGGTGCTGACCGCCGAACGGATGTCGGGGGTCTGCCAGGACTTGTAGGTGACGGCGTCGTGCAGCATCGACGGCCCGACCTCGGCCCACGTGCGCTCGGGGTCCTCGCTCACGAACAGGCAACCGGTGGTCTCGGCCGCCGGCATCAGGCACATTCCCGGGGTCGTGCCGAGGCGCTCGCACTCCGCCTGGTAGTGCTCGGCCAGCGACGGATCGTTGGCGGCCAACTGGGCGCTCAACCCGAAGCGGGCGGCGCGCTCGACCGCGGCCTTGCCCGAGCCGCCCACGAAGAACATCGGATGCGGGTCGGTGAACGGCGGCGGTGTGACTTCGACGGTCTCGCCGCGCAACTCGAACGGCTCTCCCGTCCATGCCTTCAACATGGTGTCGAGGGCCTCGTCGAGCAGCTTCCCTCGGCGCTTCCACTCCTTGCCGAGCAGGTGGTACTCGATGGGCCGGTAGCCGAGACCGGTGGTGAAGGTGATACGGCCCTTCGAGATGTGGTCGAGCGTGGCGATGTCCTCGGCGAGGCGAACGGGATCGTGTTCGGGGACGAGCAGGGCTTGGATGCTCATCATGATGTTCTTCGTCCGCCCGGCGATCGCCGCGGCCATGATGAGCGGCGAGGACATGTAGTTGTCGGGGCTGGCATGGTGCTCCGACAGCACACAGATGTCGAAACCGTTGCTGTCGGCGTACTCCGCCATGTCGAGGGCGGCGGCGTACATCGCCTGGATCTCGGTGCGGGACTTGCCCGGTGCACGCATGTCGAAGCGCAGGATGGACATGGCCATGGATGGTCTCCCCCTCGTGTCGGAGCGCCCGTTCTATCCCACCCGTGGACGACGGGGGACACCGAACCCCGACCAGCCGCAAGTTACCGATCGGTTACCGGTTCCTGATCGATCGCGATAGACAGACAGGGCCCATTCGGCGCCGCGCACCGGCGCGACGCCTTCTCGCCTCGCCCCTCCTGAGGAGCTCCCATGCCCGAAGCCGTGATCGTCTCGACCGCCCGCAGTGCCATCGGCCGGGCCAACAAGGGTTCGCTCACCAAGGTCCGACCCGACGACCTGGCCGCCACGATCATCCGGGCCGCCCTCGACAAGGTGCCCGAACTGGATCCGGGCACCGTCGAGGACGTCATCCTGGGCTGCGCCCAGCCCGCTGGCATGCAGGGCTACAACATGGCTCGGGTCGTGTCCGACCTCGCCGGCATGGGTCACATCCCGGGGGTCACGGTCAACCGCTACTGCTCGTCGTCGCTCCAGTCGATCCGCATGGCCGCCCACGCCATCAAGGCCGGCGAGGGCGACGTGTTCATGGCCGCGGGCGTCGAGACGGTCAGCCAGTTCATGTCCGGCATGTCCGACGGCCTGCCCGGCACCCACAACCCGCTCATGGAGGGTGCCGAGGCCCGCACGGCCGAGCGTGCCCAGGGTGGCGCCCCCACCTGGACCCCCTTCGACGGAGGCATCGCCGACTACTACCTGGGCATGGGCCAGACGGCCGAGAACGTGGCCCAGTACGAGAACGTCTCGCGTGAGGACCAGGACGAGTTCGCCGCCCTGTCCCAGCAGCGAGCCACCGCCGCCCTCGAGCGAGGCTTCTTCGAGCGCGAGATCACCCCCGTCGAGACCGTCGACGCCGACGGGAACCCCGTCACCGTCACCCGCGACGACGGCATCCGCGCCGGCACCACCAAGGAGAAGCTGGCCGAGCTCAAGCCCGTCTTCCGTCCCGACGGCACCGTGACCGCCGGCAACGCGTGCCCGCTCAACGACGGTGCGGCCGCCGTCATCGTGATGAGCGACAGCCGGGCCCGCGAGCTCGGCCTCACCCCGATCGCCCGGGTCATCTCTTCGGGCGTGTCGGCCCTCGACCCCGAGATCATGGGCCTCGGTCCCATCGGGGCGTGCCGCCAGGCCATGGCGCGCGCCGGCATGACGATCGAGGACATCGACCTCGTCGAGATCAACGAGGCGTTCGCCGCCCAGGTCGTTCCCTCGGCCCGCCACCTCGACATCAGCTACGACAAGCTCAACGTCAACGGTGGGGCCATCGCCCTCGGCCACCCGTTCGGCATGACCGGCGCCCGGATCATGACCACGCTGCTCAACGGCCTCGAGGACACGGGCGGCACCATCGGCATGGAGTCGATGTGCGTCGGCGGCGGCCAGGGAATGGCCATGATCGTCGAACGCCTCGCCTGAGGACTCCGTCGCTCCACGATCCCGCCCGTTGCCCGGGCGGGATCGCGGCGTCGGCCATACTGCGCCGATGACGACGACCACCGCGCACCTCCCCGCACCGCCTCCGCCACCTTCCGACGCGGCAGCGCGGACGGTGGACGCGACCAAGGTCTACGGCTCGGGGTCCACAGAGGTACGCGCCCTCGACGGGGTGACGGTGGAGTTCGCCAAGGGCCGCTTCACCGCCATCATGGGACCATCGGGGTCAGGTAAGAGCACCCTCATGCAGACCACCGCCGGACTCGATTCGCTCACCTCGGGGCAGGCCTTCATCGGCACCCAGGACATCACGCGCCTCAACCCCACCGAACTCACGATCCTGCGCCGCGAGCAGATCGGATTCGTCTTCCAGGCGTTCAACCTCATCCCCACCCTGACGGCGCGCGAGAACATCGTCCTGCCGCTGACCCTGGCCAAGCGACCCGTCGACGAGGACCACCTGGCCACGATCGTGGCCACGGTCGGTCTCGCGGACCGGGTCGATCACACCCCTGGCGAGCTCTCGGGAGGACAGCAGCAGCGCGTCGCGGTGGCCCGCGCCCTGGTGAGCAAGCCGGCGATCGTGTTCGCCGACGAACCCACCGGAAACCTCGACTCACACACCGGTGGCGAGATCCTGCAGTTCATGCGAGACGCGGTCGACACGCTCGGGCAATCGGTCGTGATGGTCACGCACGACCCCCTCGCGGCCGCCTACGCCGACCTGGTGCTCTTCCTCGCCGACGGCCAGATCGTCGACGAGATGCCCGATCCCACCCACGACCGGGTACTCGACCGGATGAAGCAGTTCCGGGCCTGACGACATGCTCACCATCGCCCTGCGGGGCCTGCGGGCCAACGCCGCCCGGTACACCGCGACCATCGTGGCCATCGTCGCCGGCGTCGGATTCCTCGCCGCCGGACTGATCGTCACCGACTCGATCCGAGCCAGTCTCGGCGGCGACGCCGCCGACCAGTACCCCACCGTGGCCGCAGCGGTTCAGCCCGACACCTCGACCGACGCCCTCGAACCCCGCATCACGCCCGAGCTCCTCGCCACGATCGAGGCTGTCCCTGATGTCGAGGCCGCAGCAGGGGTGCTCGAGGGACCACTCTCGATCTTCGACCCGGACACGGGCGAACCCCTCGAGCGCGACGCGGTCGGCGTCTTGTGGGTGACCGCTGGCGATCTGAACCCCCTGACCGTCGTCGAAGGACGGGCGCCCGACGCGACCGGGGAGATCGCCCTCGACCGCCGCTCCGCGGCGCGCCTGGACGACGCAGGGGTCGGGACGGTCCTCGACGTCGCCACCGTCGCCGGCCTGCAACGCGCCACCGTCGTCGGGCTCACCGAGTTCGGTGGCCGGGCGTCGGAGAACACCGACGGCACCATCTCCGTCGCCGACCCATGGGCCTTCGACGTGCTCGGGGACGGGACACCCGGCTACTCCGAGATCCTGGTGACCGGGCCGCTGGAGGGCCCCGAACAGGAGGAGCTGGTTGCGGGCCTCAACGCGGTCGTTCCCTCCGGCTTCGTCGTCATCGACCGCGCCGAGTTCCTCAGCCAGACCCAGGGCGCAGCAGCCAGCATCGCCGACGTCGCCCGTCCCGTGTTGATCGGGTTCTCGCTGCTCGCCCTCTTCGTCTGCGGCTTCGTCATCTACAACACCTTCTCGGTCGTCGTGGCCCAGCGCACACGCGAACTGGCGCTGCTCCGCGCGGTCGCGGCCACCCCGCGTCAGGTCAAGCGTTCCGTCCGCCTCGAAGGGCTCGTCATCGGCTTCGTGGGCAGTACCATCGGTGTGCTCGTCGGGGCCACGCTGACCCTGGCCATGCCCTGGCTGCTGGGCCTCTTCGGCCTCTCGGTCGGCGACATCGGGATCACCGTCACCGCGACCACCGTGCTCTCGTGCCTGTTCGTCGGCACGGTGATCACCGTCCTCTCGGTCCTGGCCCCGGCCCGTCGGGCCGCACGCACACCGCCGATCGAGGCCCTCCGCTCCGGAGCGGCCACGACGGCGCGGTCCACCGTCGCGCGCACAGTCGTCTCGTTGCTGTTGCTCGGGAGCGGCGCGGCATTCCTGGTCGTGGGCGGGACGGCGGGGCCGCCGCTCCTCCTCGGCGTCGGAGCCTTCGCCTTCGTGCTGGGGATCCTGGTGGGTGGCCCGATCCTCGCCGCCGGGTTCGCGCGGGTCGCTCGCCGCGCCACCCGCGGGACCGGGCTGACCGGCCGCTTGGCCAGCGACAACCTCGTCCGCAATCCTCGCCGGACGGCGACGACCGCCAACGCCCTCGTCATCGGCGTCCTGCTGGTCACCTTCGTCTCGGTCGCGGGAGCGACGATCCGGGACTGGTCGGTGGAGCGGATCAACGAGCTCTCCGACAGCGACCTCACCATCACTTCCACCGTCGGCGGCATCGACCCCGCCCTGGTGAGCGCCATCGAGGACGAACCAGGAGTCCAGGCCACCGCGGCCGCGACCACATCGCCGGCGACGCTGGACGGAGAAGCCACGTCGATCTCGAGCGGCGACCCCGCCGCACTGCGGCGGACCGCCGGGATCAACGCCAGCGAAGGATCCCTCGACGATCTGGCGTCGGACGGAATCGCCGTCGGTGCCCTCACGGCCTCGTCGGAGCGATCGGGGATCGGCAGCACCGTCACGGTGGTGGCTCCCGGAGGGGCATCCCGGGAGCTGACCGTGGTCGCCGAACTGGAGTTCTCCCTCACCTCGCTGACGCTCAGCAACCTGGTGGGGCCGTCGACCTTCGCCGACCTCTTCGGCGACCTGCCCACGTCGGCGATCTACGTCGACGTGGACCCCTCGTCGCTCGACCAGGTCACCGACGACATCAACCAGCTCGTCGAGGGCTTCTCCAACGTGACCGTGACAGAAGGAAACACCATCGGTCAGATCGTCGGATCCGTCTTCGACTTCGCCATCAACGCGGTGATCGCCCTGCTCGCCATGAGCGTGATCATCGCCGTCATCGGGATCGTGAACACGCTGAGCCTGTCGATCTTCGAACAACGACGCGAGATCGGCATGCTGCGAGCCGTCGGCATGCTCCCCCGTGACGTGCGCTGGATGGTGCGCCTCGAGGCCGTCCTCATCTCGTTGGTCGGCACGCTCACCGGCCTGCTGGCCGGGCTCTTCCTGGCCTACTTCCTCACCAGGCCGATCGACGTCGGGTTCAGCTGGCAGCTTCCGCGGCTCGGGCTGATCCTCGTCCTCGGGATACTCGTGGGCTTCGCCGCATCCCTGGCCCCGGCCCGCCGCGTCTCACGTGTGGATCTCCTCGAGGCACTCCGAGCCTGAAGGCGATCCGCAGCGAGCCCCACTCAGGTGAAGATGATCTCCCCGCCGGCGGCCATCTCGTAGAACTCGCCCACGGTGATGATGCCGCCGAGGTCGTCGAAGAAGTCCTCCCTGTTCATCCCGAAGAGGTCGACCGAGGCCAGGCAGGCGTACATCCCCGCCCCCGTGTCGGAGATCAGCTCGACGAACTCGGGCACCGACGGGATGTCGAACTCGTCCATCTTCTTGTTGAGCATGTGCGTGGCGATGCCCGACATGCCGGGGAGCACGCCGAGGAGGCTGTTCATGTGCATGCCCGGATTTCCGACGGTGGCGATCTTGATGTGCTCCATGCGCTTCTTGTGGATGGCGTCGAGGCCGAAGAAGGTGAAGAACAGATTCGCCTCGATCCCCTCGGCCCTGGCCCCGTTGGCCATGATCAGGCCGGGGTAGATGCCATCGAGGGAACCCTTGGAGATGACGATCGAGACCTTCTCGATGGTGTCGGACACGGTGACTCCTTGATTCGTGGCGGATGGTGCGAGAGGCGGTCGGCGTCAGATGCAGCCGCGGGGCTTGGGGATGCCGGCGATCTTGGCCGCGACCTTGGCCGGACCCTTCGGGAAGAGCTGGTACAGCTCCTTGACGGTGACGCCCGACGTCTTGCCGAGCATCCGCACCGTGGGACCGGTGCCCTTCTCGAAGTACTCCTGGCGCATGAAGTCGATGACCTGCCAGTGGCGGTCGGTGAGCGGGTCGATCCCCTCGTCCCGGGCCACTTCCACGGCGATGTCGCGGTCCCACTGGTCGGGCTGTTCGAAGAAGCCCTCGTCGTTGAGCTCGACCTCGCGGCCGGCGAGCGTTCGGGTCGTCATGGCTGTGCTCCTCTGGGTGTGCGGTGAGCGGATGAGGTGGGGGGGTCAGCGGTCGCTGAGCGCCTTGCCCGACGTGGGCATGTCGGGCCCGATTCCGGGGATGTCCCGTCCGGGCAGGAGGGCGTGCCAGTAGAACCACTGGAACATCAGCTTCCCGAGGTGGTTGAGGCGGGAGTCCTTCAGCAGCGGGGCGCCGACCGGAGCCGGGAAGTGGCCGCCGACGGGCTCGTTGTCGTAGTTGAAGTCGATGAGCATCGCCTTGTGGAAGCCGGTCTCGATGAAGCAGTTGGCATGGCCGTCGTAGGAGGCGTCGAGGGTCTCTCCGGCGACGTGGCGGACGATGTTCTCGACGAGCACCTCGCCTTCGAAGTGTGTGACGGAACCAGCTTTGGAGGCCGGCACATCGGTGGCATCACCGATGGCGAAGATGTTGGGCCGCACCTTGGACTGCAGCGTGTGCGGGTCCGTGGGCACGAAGCCGAGACCGTCGCCGAGGCCCGGCGACCGATCCACGTACTCGGCGCCACCGTGCACCGGGATGACGACGGCCAGGTCGAAGGGCACCTCGCGTTCGTCCCATCCGATCAGGCGACCGCCGAGACCGTCCACCTCGCCGGTGTTGAACTCCGTGACCAGGTGGACGCCCTTCTCCTCGAGCATCCCGGACAGCGCCGCAGAGGCGGTCGGCTTCGTGAACGCGCCGTCGAGCGGTGTCACGTAGGTGAGCTCCACCTCGTCGCGGATGCCCCGCTCCTGCAGGTACCAGTCGGTGAGGAAGCAGAACTCCAGCGGCGCCACGGGGCACTTGATGGGCATGTCGACGACGTTCACGACCAGCCGACCGCCCTCGAAGTCGGCGAGTGCGTCGTGGAGGGCGGTGGCCCCCGGGAGGTCGTAGAACGTGAAGACCCGCTCGTTCCATCCCGCCCCGGTCAGCCCTTCGGTCTCCTCGGGGATGAGGCGGGCACCGGTGGCGACGAGCAGCACGTCGTAGTCCAGTGCGGTGCCATCGGCCAGGCTCACACGATCCGCCTCGATGTCGACGTGGTCGATGGCGACCTGGTGGAAGGTGATCCCCTTGTGGAGTTGGCGCTGGCGCGGGCGAACGATGTGGTCGGGATCGGCCAACCCGAAGGGCACGAAGAGGAGCCCGGGTTGATAGACGTGGTGATCGTCCTGGTCGACGACGGAGATCTCGGCGTCGGCCCCGAAGTGCCGTCGCAGACGATTGGCGGTGAGCGTCCCACCCGTTCCTCCGCCGAGGATGACGATACGTACGGCCATCTAGGCCCCTTTCTGCCACGACCAACACCCCCATCGTGGCGCACGGCCGGCGATGACACCAGGGCCGGAGGTCATACCCCGCCCGGGTACACCCTCCGGGGCTCGGCACCGGCGCGACGAAGGCCCGGCACGGAGCCGAGCCTTCGAGCCGACCGCTCTGATCGAGGGCCGGGGCGGTGGAGGTGAGGAGAATCGAACTCCCGACCTCTACGTTGCGAACGTAGCGCTCTAGCCAACTGAGCTACACCCCCGCAGGGGACGTCACGATACCCGACGACGATGCCTTGGATCGCCAGCAGACCCGGCGACGGGTGGGCTCGCATGGCGCAGGACCAATAAAGGACGATCCGTGGCGCTCAAATCACTCAAGGTGACGAGCGTCGCAGCCGAAACCAAGTGCATGTCGCTCCAGGAATCCATCCCCACCACCCCGTCCACCCGCCGGCCACGCCGGAACGCCCGCCGCATCGGGGGGATCGCCGCACTGGCCCTCGTGGTCGCGCTGCTCTTCGGCGCCTGCACCCCCGAGTCGTACCGCACCGCCGACCTGATCAACCAGTCTCGGGCGCAGAACGGGCTCGGGCCGCTGCAGTTCAACGCCATGCTCCACTTCAAGGCCCAGGCCTGGGCCGACCACCTGTCCCGTCAGGGCTACCTCTCGCATTCGCGTCTCACCGATGGCAACTGGTCGACCTCGTGGACGAAGCTCGGCGAGAACGTCGGCTACGCCTGGTCGCTCGAGCAGGCCCAGAGCGCCTTCATGAACTCCGCCCCCCACCGGGCCAACATCCTCGACCGCAACTACAACAAGGTCGGCACCGGCGTGGCCCAGGGCAGAGACGGTCGGCTGTGGGTCGTGCAGGAGTTCATGCACGAGTGGCACGTCGGCTGACCCGCACCCGGGGCCCGCGCGGCCCCACCACGAGTTCTCCCCCCTGAGCGATCGATGGCGCCCTCGACGGGCGCCATCGTCGTTGTCGGGCCGCTGCGGCGTCGCGGCGGCCCGCCGCCTCCGACCCGTGCCGGGACCGACCGATCGGAGGCGGCGTGGTCCTACGCGTCGCCGCCCTCGGGAACGTTCCCCCGCCTCCCGGGGGCGTCGACCCGGACAGGATCCGACCCGAGACCACGCCGGCCGTCGCACCGGAGAGACCCGCGACGTCGAGGAGCCACCAGGCGCTCGGCGGTGCCGAGCCGGCAGGGCCGCAGGGGGTCGGTCAGTGCGGGACGGCGGCGTGACGCACGCTGTGGTCGACGGAGCCGTAGCCCGTGTCGTAGGTGCCGTCGCTCTGGACCTCGCGCCAGCGAGGATCGTCCCAGCCCTCGACCGACGGCGTCCCGGCCGGGCCGGGCGACGCGGCCAGATACCGGACCTTGTTGCGCTGCTCCTGGATGCGCCGCTGGCTCTGGGCCAGAAGGACGACGTAGGCCACGAGCAACACGAAGGCCGCCACGAAGGCGATGCGGAAGACGCCGCCCATCACGACCGCGGCCAGCGCCGTCGTCCCCGTCGCCACGAGCAGACCGGTGAGGATGTCCTTGCGGCGCTTCTTCGCGGGCGACAGCGCACGGCGAGGGCGCACCACGTCCTGGTGGGCCGAAGGAGCCAGGCCCACCTGGGCCCGGGCGGTCCCGAAGTCGCCTCGCGTGCCCGCGGGACCCGCGCGCTCGAGGACCGACAGGTGACGGTTGAACGACGAGATGGAGTTGACACTGCGAGTCTCGGTGCGCGATCGCAGCCACGAGACCAGGTACACCGCCCACACCACGGCGAGAATCACCAGCACCACGAATGTCACGCTCCGGGCCTGCGCTTTCGGTGTCGCGGACCGTATCGGGGCGAGGCATCCAACGGGTGGATGGTCCGCCACCTCCGACGGCGGTCGGGGTCGAACAAGAACATTACGGTTCTACTACGAAGGTACCCGCAGTTGCCACCGACGCCACCCGCGTTCATGCCGTAGGTGACCGCCGCCACAGCGCCTGTGGACCTCAGCCCGCTCCCGGGTCGTCGTCGAGGTCGAGGCCGAGGCCGAGATCGTCGTCGTTGCCGGAGAGGCCGCCGAGGCCCTCGAGGCCGCCACCGTCGAGATCGGGCAGTGGATCGCGCCGATAGGTCCCGGAACGACCCCCCGTCTTCTCCCACAGGGTGACATCGCCGATCACCATGGAGCGGTCGGCCGACTTGCACATGTCGTAGATCGTGAGCGCCGCCACCGTGCACGCGGTGAGCGCCTCCATCTCGACGCCGGTGCGATCGACGGTCTCCACCTGCGCTTCGACCTCGATGTAGCGATCCTCGATGCGAAAGTTGATGAAGACCGACCCCACCAGCAACGGATGGCAGAGGGGGATCAGTTCAGGCGCCCGCTTGGCCGCCTGGATGCCGGCGACGCGGGCCACTGCGAGGACATCACCCTTCGTGATCGATCCGCGGGCGATCAGCGAGGTCGTATCCGGCTGCATGAAGACCTTGCCCCGGGCGATGGCCCGCCGGTGGCTGACCTCTTTCGGAGTGACATCGACCATGCGGGCCCGACCCAGAGGGTCGAGATGGGTGAGACCTCGATCGGACATGAGGGCCGAGTGTAGGCGGACCGCTCGAACGGCCCGCCCCGCCGGCCGACGCCGACGCGGGCGTTCAGCCGCCGATCTGGCTCATCGACCGCGCCGGTCGGATGAAGTGGACCTGGTTGATCTGGTGACCGGCCCACTTGGCCCCGACCTCCTGGCGGATGGCGTCCACCAGGTCGTCATCGCGAGGCGCCCGCGCGCAACAGCGAACGCAGGTCGAGCTCACGGGTGGCGAAGAGACAGTGGCGCAACATCCCCTCGGCGGTGAGACGCACCCGGTCGCACGACTCGCAGAAGGCCTGGGTGACGCTCGGGATGACGCCGATCTCGCCCCGGCCGTCGAGGTAACGCCAGCGGTCCGCCGGTGCCGATCCGCGCTCCAGCTCGCCAACCGCTTCGAGCGGGAAGGACTCGGCGACCGCAGCCACGATCTCGGCCTGGCTCACGACCTGATCGTTGCTCCACTGACCCTGAGCGTCGAGCGGCATGAACTCGATGAAGCGGACCGTCACGCCGTTGTCGCGACCGTAGGTGGCGAAGTCGACGATCTCGTCGTCGTTCACCCCACGCATCACCACCACGTTCATCTTCACCGGCTGCAGACCCGCCTCCAGCGCCGCCTGCACGCCGTCGAGGACGCGAGCCAGCTCGTCCCGCTTGGTGATCTGAGCGAAGCGTTCGGCCCGCAGGGAATCACACGAGACGTTGATCCGTCGCAGTCCCGCGGCGGCGAGGTCGTCCGCGACCAGCCGCAGCGTGGCGCCGTTCGTCGTGATGGCGAGGTCCACGTCGAGGGCCGCGAGCTTCTCGACCAACACCGGCAGGTGCGCCCGAACGGTGGGCTCCCCGCCGGTCAGGCGGATTCCGTCGAACCCGAAGCGCTCCACGCAGATGCGGGCGATGCGGGTGAGCTCTTCGTAGGTGAGCAGCTCGTCGCGGGGCAGCCACGGCATCCCCTCGGCCGGCATGCAGTACGTGCACCGGAAGTTGCACCGATCCGTCACCGAGATGCGAAGGTCCCGGTGGACCCGACCGAAGCCGTCGCTCAGAGCGGTCGTCGACGACGTGGTCATGCCGTGAGAGTACCGGCCGACGATCCGTAGAGGGACGGCGTGCCCTCAGAACCCGAGCGCACCATCGAGGAGGTGCACGGTCACCGGCTCCCCCGCCGCCACGCCGGCACCGTCGGGCAGCTCGGCGAGCCCATCGGCCCCGGCCATCGCCGTGAGCTGGTGCGAGCCCTGAGCGCCGGCCGAGCGCACGTGCATCCGCCCGTCGGCGACGTCGCGACGACAACGGACGCGGGCGAAGTGCACCTTGCCGTCGGGGTGACGGGCGAGATCCTCACCGGCGAGGGCCACGACGCTCGGCCGGAACCGATCGGGTCCGACCCTTCCTGCCATCTGACGAAGGGCCGGACGGCAGAAGAGCTCGAAACTCACCATCGAAGAGACCGGATTCCCGGGCAAGCCGAAGACCGGGACCTCGGCACCGTCGACCCGGACGATCGTGCCGAAGGCGAGCGGCTTGGCCGGCCGGATGGCGATCTGCATCCAGCGCATGGCGCCGAGTCGATCGAGCACCACCTTGACGTAGTCGAAGTCGCCCATGCTCACGCCACCGCTCGTGACGAGGGCGTCACAGCGCTCGACCCCGTGGCGAAGCGCGACGTCGATGGCCCCCTCGTCGTCGGGCACGAGGCCGAGATCGATGACCTCGAAGCCGCTCGCGACGAGCAGGGCCCGCAACGCCAGTCGGTTCGAGTCGCGGATCTGGCCCGGGCCGAGCGGACGCCCGTCCCCGACCAACTCGTCGCCGGTGGACAGGACGCCGACCACCGGCCGTTTCACCACCGCCACCTCCGTGCGACCGACCGTGGCGAGGAGACCGAGATGCCCTGCGGTGAGCACGGTGCCCGCAGGAACGACCTGATCTCCGGGCCGCACGTCGTCGCCGGCAGGTCGGACGTGGCGTCCCGAGTCGACGGCGAGGGTGATCGCGACCGTGCCCCGAGCGTCATCGGCCTCGGTCCGTTCGACCATGACCACCGCGTCGGCGCCGGGCGGCATGGGCGCCCCCGTCATGATGCGCACCGCCTCGCCGTCGGCGACCGGCGTGTCCTCCCCGGACATGCCGGCGCGCACCGTACCGGCGATGCGAAGTTCGACCGGCGCGTCAGGGGTGGCGCTGACCGTGTCGCTCGCCTTCACGGCGAACCCGTCCATCGCCGTGTTGGCGAAGGGGGGAACCGCCTCCTCCGCCACGATCGGGCCGGCGGCGACGGCCCCCAGCGCACGGTCGAGCGGCACGACGACGGTGTGACCGGCGGTGCACCCCGCCAACACGTGCTCGCGGGCTTCTTCGAGCGGGATCACCGCAGGTCGCGCTTGTCGACCAGTTCGAGGAGGAAGCGCCGGAAGTCTGGCCCCAGGTCCTCTCGGTCGAGAGCCAGCTCCACGGTGGCGCGCAAGTAGTCGAGCTTCTTGCCGATGTCGTAGCGGCCGTCGCGGAACACCCATCCGTACACGGTCTGGCTGTCGAGGAGCAGGGCGATGGCGTCGGTGAGCTGGATCTCTCCCCCCACACCGGGGCGCACGAGAGCGAGGGCGTCGAAGATCTCCGGCGTGAAGACGTAGCGGCCCATGACGGCGAGGTTGGACGGCGCATCCGCGGGGGCGGGCTTCTCGACGATCCCCCGCAACCGCACGAGGTCATCACTCAGGATCTCGGGGTCGACGCAGCCATAGGAGGAGATCTCGTCGTTGGGGAACTCGGAGAGCGCGACGACCGAGCGGCCGTACTTCTCGTAGGTGTCGATCATGTCGGCGAGGACGACCGCGTCGTCGACCATGATGTCGTCACCCAGCATCACCACGAACGGGTTGTCACCGACATGCTTGCGGGCCACCGAGACCGCGTGGCCGAGGCCGAGGGGTTCACCTTGGCGGACGTAGTGGATGTCGGCGATCTCGGCGAGGGCCTGGATCTCGGCGAGGTCACTCGTCTTGCCCTTCTGCTCCAGGTAGTACTCGAGCTCGAAGTTCCGGTCGAAGTGGTCCTCGAGGGTGCGCTTGCCCCGACCGGTGATGATCAAGATGTCGTCGATGCCCGCTCGTACCGCTTCTTCGACCACGTACTGGATGGCCGGCTTGTCGACGACGGGGAGCATCTCCTTCGGCTGCGCCTTGGTCGCCGGTAGGAAACGGGTACCCAGCCCGGCGGCGGGGATGACGGCCTTCGTGACTCGCGACGTGGGCACCGGGCTCCTCGAGGTCTCGGGGGACGACGCCATCGTAGGGTCCGCTACGTCGGCGACGGGGACGGTGACGCGGGATGCGGGCCTCCCGGAGGCCCGGGTAGGCTGGCAGTCGAGTTCGGAGAGTGCCAGCACCGCACGAGCGGAGCGGAACGACCGGTAGGACCCGGAGGACGACGGATGCCCACGTACGAGTACCGGTGCAAGGACTGCGGACACGAGATGGAGGCCCAGCAGGCGTTCACCGACGATCCGCTGACCGTGTGCCCCAACTGTGCGGGCACGCTGAAGAAGCGCTTCGGGTCGGTGGGCATCTCCTTCAAGGGCAGCGGCTTCTACAAGAACGACGCCCGGGGCTCGTCATCGGCAGCGTCCTCGAGCGACGGCGACGCGCCGACGACGTCGAAGGACACCGCCAAGGAAACGACGACGACGACGTCGTCGGACAGCACGACCTCGACGAAGACCGACTCGGCGACGACGCCGTCCACGCCGGCCGGTGGCGGCTCGTCCAGCTCCAGCGCCGCCTGAGAAGACCTCAGGGCGCAGGCCCGACGAGCGCCAGGGCCACCGCCCCGTCGAGGACCGCTCGAGCCACGTCGGGTGCCTCGGCGACCGACACCCCCAGCGTCACCGACGAGTCGCCGACGACGAGCACGTCGGCCGCCCTCGCCAGACGTCGGGCCCCGGCGATCCCGCCGTCGTCGGGGGCGAGGACGTCGACACGGTCGCCGCTCGTCAGATCGAGGCCCTGCAGATCGACCGGTACGGCCATGGCCCGCTCCCCCGGGCCGAGCAGGGCCGCCGGACCGCGCCCGGGTCCGGCCAGTCGCCCCTCGACCACCACCTCACCCACGACGAGCGGCGACCGAACGACCCGCCCCACGGGATCCGCCGCCGATCCCTCGGGAACGGCGATCAACGGCCGGTCGACCATCGTGATGTCACCGGGGCCGACGACCGAACCCGGATCGAGTCCCCGCACCACGACGGGCACCACCCGATGCTCGCCGTACGCCGCACGGACCGCGTCGGCGCGATCCACGACCCCTGCCGCCAGGACCCCCGCGCCCACCGCCAGCATCGCGGCGATGACCGTCCGGATCGGAACCCGACGGCGACGCCGGGGCCGGCGCGTAGGCCGTGCGAAACGAACAGCTCCCACTCTCGACGTCCTCTGCGAGAAGCAACGGGTGGGGGAAGAGGGCCAACCCTAGAACCCACCGAGCCCCGAGGGAAGAGGTCGCGGGACGAGGGCACGGCCACGGGCGAGACCCGGCCGACGGGAGGTCGCAGGAGCTCCTGGACAGGGCACTAGCGTGCCCGACCGTGCCTCGAACGCCGTCCGCGCCTCCGTACACGCCTGCACGACGGGGGCGAGGCCTGGCCGCACTCGGCCTCGTGGCCATGCTGATCACCCTTGCGGGCCTGACCACGGCTCGATCGGTCACGGCCTCAGCTCAACCGACGACGTCGACCCCCTCGGCACCGGCCACTTCCGACGCCGTGGACGCCACCGGGACCGTCGACGTGCAGGCGGCCGACTCGGAGATGAACGCCTGGAAGGCGGCGGTGCTCGGGATCGTCGAGGGGGTGACGGAGTACCTGCCGATCAGTTCCACCGGGCACCTCCTCGTCACCCAGCGGATCCTGGGCATCGGTGAGGACCCGGCCACCGTCGATGCCGCCAAGAGCTACGCCATCGCCATCCAGTTCGGCGCCATCCTCGCCGTGCTGGTGCTCTATCGACGGCGCATCGCGACGATCGTCGCCGGGCTCTTCGGACGCGATGCCGACGGCCGCCGGCTCCTGGTGGCACTGGCCTGCGCCACGGCACCCGCAGTGGTCATCGGGCTGGCGTTCGAGAAGCCGATCAAGGACAACCTGCTCGGTCCGGGCCCGGTGGTGGCGGCATGGATCGTGGGTGGCATCGTGATCCTGGCCGTGGCCGACAAGGTACGCGCCGACCGCCCCGGGATCGCCCTCACACGGCTCGGCGCCAAGCAGGCCTTCATCATCGGAGGCGCGCAGGTGCTGGCCATGTGGCCGGGCACCAGTCGGAGCCTGGTCACGATCCTGGCGGCACTGGCCGTCGGGACGACGCTCGCGGCGGCGGTGGAGTTCAGCTTCCTCCTCGGGCTCGTCACGCTCTCCGGCGCCACCCTCTACGAGGGAGCCACGAACGGCTCCACCATGGTGGACGCCTACGGCGTGATCGACCCGCTCATCGGCCTGCTGTTCGCGTTCGTCTCGGCGGCGCTGGCCATCCGCTGGATGGTGAACTGGTTGCAGACCCGGAGCCTGGCCATCTTCGGATGGGAGCGACTCGCCGTCGCCGCCATCACGGTCGGCTTGCTGGCCGCCGGCGCCATCTGACGGCTGTGACCGTCGCTACCATCTTCTCGTGGGCCCCGTGATGCGTCTGCTGTCGGTCATGGTGGCGGGAGCGGCCTTCCTCGGTGCCACTGCGTGCTCGCGTGGCGACGGAGCGACGACGACGACGTCAGCATCGACCGTTGCCTCGGTGGACTCGGAGAGCTTCCGCAACGACGTGCAGACCATCTGTGCCGAGGTGAGCAACGAACTCCGTGACGCAGCGCCTCAGAACGGCGCGTCACCGGCGAGCGCGGCGACCGCACTGGGGTCAATGGTGGAGGTGAACCGTGACGGCGTGGACCGATTGCGCGCGATAGAGGCCCCTCCCCAGCTCGCGGAGGCCTTCGATTCGTGGCTCGACCTGGTCGAAGAGACGGCTCGGTACCTGGAGGTCGGCTCGCTCGCTCTCCGCGCCGGCGACGACACAGTGTTCCCTCAAGCCCTGAGGAGCGCGGAGGACGCCGGCGTCCGGGCCTCGGCGGCGGCACAGGAGTTGGAACTGCCGGCCTGTGCCTTCTCCGGGTGATCCCCCATTCGGTGCGCCATGACAGCGCAACAGATCGCCGGTCACTGCGTCAGCGTCAACATCGTCTGCACGTGAGCGGCTGGGGAACCCACCCCCTTCACAACACCGCAGGCCCGGAGTACGCTCGCCTACGAGTCTGGGGAACATAGGGGGAACGTCGATGAAGATCATCACCGCCGCTCGTGCGTGCGCCGTCGCAGCAGGTCTCCTGGTGGTGTCGGCACCGGTGACCGCGTTGGCGCAGGACACGACCACCACGGCGACTGGGCCGGCCACGACGGCGACACCCACCACGGTGACCACCGTTGCAGCGCCCGCGGACGGCGCTCCCGCATCGGAGTCGACCGCCACCACCGACCCGACGACCCCGGATGACGCTCTGGCATCGGAGTCGACCATCACCACCGACCCGACGATCCCGGACCCGACGGACCCGACGGTCGCGACGTCCGAGTCGCCGACGCCGAGCGACGAACCGACCGCAGACAGCACGATGTCCGCCGGTCCCGCCGTGCCGACCACGGCCTCGAGCAGCTCCTCGGAGCCGAAGGTCTCCTCAGCCGAGGAGACCTTCGAGCCGGCCGTCGAACAGGAGGTCACCGTCACCATCACGAGCCCTGTCGACGGGGCGACCGTCGAGGCGGGCGAGCCGATCGACGTCACCGGCACGGTGACCATCGGCTTGCTCGGGACGGGCGTGAGCGTCGTCTACGTGGTGGACACCTCCGGGAGCACGAGCGGCGACGCCGGCGACTGCAACGGCGACGGCGTCGAGGATGCCGGCGACGACCTCAACGGCGACGGCGCCGAGGGCGAGATCATCGACTGCGAGATCGCCGGCGTGGAGGAACTCGAGAGTCAGCTGGCCGACATCAACGGCGCCATCGAGACCGGGCTCGTCTCGTTCACCAGCGGCTACACCATCGAAACTGGTTTCGGGTCACCCGGTCGCACCGAACTCGACGACGCTGTCAGCGACCTCGACTCTGGCGGTGGGACCGACTTCGACAGCGCATTGAGCGGCATGAACACGCTCTTCGACGATGCGGTCGACGGCAATCGCAAGATCGGCTACCTCTTCACCGATGGCCGCGCCCACGTGTCCGAGGGCACCGGAAGCCCGCTGCAGGATGCCATCGACGCTGGCATCGTCGTGAACACCTTCTCTGTCGGCGCTGGCGCAGTGGGCTGTGAGCCCACGAGCCCGCTGACCACGATCGCCAACGCCACCGGCGGCCAGTGCATCCAGGTCGATGATCCCGCCGACCTCACCGCCGTGCTGGAGGGGCTGCGCCCGGCCGGCATCGAGAAGGTCGAGGTCTCGGTCAACGGCGGTCCGCCCGTCGAGGCCGACGTGGATCTCCTCGGCAACTTCGAGGTGACCGTGACGGGGATCGTCGTCGGCCCCAACAAGATCGTGGCCACCGCGACCACCACCGATCAGCAGACCGCCAGCGACGAGGTCACCGTCAACGCCGCGGACACGGAGGCGGTCGTCGAGACGCCACCCACCCCGGAGGCTGCACCGGCGGCCGCACCGGCGGGCACGACACGAGCGCCTGCAGCGGCGGCACAGCCGGTCAGCGCCAGCGGAGCCCTGCCCTACACCGGCAGCGACTCGCTGCCGATCGCCAGCATCGGCAGCGCGCTCCTGCTCGCCGGTGCTGCGCTGACCCTCGGTGCGGCGCGACGGGCACGCCGCACCAGCTGAGCCGACGAGCCCGCCGGGGGTCGACACGATCGCTCACCGGCGGGCATCCGTCCGCCTGCTCGCGTGGCCCGGCGGTCCGGACCGATTCAGGTACCCCCGAGGCTGACATCGCCGATCACCAGGGTGGGACAACCGGTGCCACCGGGGAGCCACTCGACGTCGTCCCCGATCGCCGTGATGCCGAGGAGCAGGCGCTGCAGGGTGGACGCGATCGTGACCTCGCGCACCGGCTCGGCCAGGCGACCGCCCCGGATCATGAGGCCCTCGACACCCACGGACACATCTCCGCTGACGGCGTTCACCCCGGAGTGCCAGCCGGTCATCGACTGCACGTACAGACCGAGATCGACGCCGGCGACGAGATCGTCGTGGCTCCCGTGCCCGGACGCCACGGCGAGAGCCTGGCACCCGACAGAGGGAGTCGAGGTGACCCCCCGGACCGCCGACCCGGTGCTGGGACGCCCGGCACGGCGACCCGTGACCGTGTCGTACAGGAAGCCCTGGAGCACGCCGTCGACGACCAGGGCGTTGCGACGACAGGCCAGCCCCTCGCCGTCGAGCGTGTCGGCGGCATACGAGCGGTGGTCGGTCGGATCGTCGACGAGCGTCAGCCCGGGAACGGCGATCGTCTCACCGAGACGATCGGCGAAGGGTGAGCGGCCGCGGAGGACCCGGTCCCCGCTCAGGGTTCCGCCCAGGAGCCCGACGATGGCCGCCGCGAGCCGAGGTTCGAGCACGATGGCGAGACGCTGGGAGGGGACGGGCCTGGCCCCGAACAACCGCACCGAGCGGACGACCGCATCGGTGGCGGCCTCGTCGAGGTCCAGGTCGGCAGGCCGGAAGCCGACCGTCGATCCCGAGCCCGTGTAGGTCTCGTCGCCCGAGGAGGCCAGCGCGGTGACGCCCATCGAACACCACGCCGACCGACCGGTGCCCGCGATGCCGGTGCTCGTGGCCACGGCGGCACGACTGCTGGAGTCCGAGAAGGCCGCCACCCGCACGCCGCTGATCCTCGGGTCGCCCGACAGCACCCGGGCCTCGAGATCGAGTGCCAGCTCGATCTTGCGATCGGCGGGAAGGGCCGCGACCGCCGGGTCGAAGGGGTCGAACGGCACGGGATCCACGCCGTCCGGCTCAGCCAGTCCGACCCACTCGTCGGGCTCCGCGAACGCAGCGTTGTCGCGGGCGTCGGCGAGGGTCTCCGTCACCACATCGGGCTCAAGGCTCCCTGCCCACGCGAACCCCTGCCGGTGGTCGCGGACGACGCGGATGCCGATGCCGGCGGTGCTGGCCGACGAGAACGACTCGACGTCGCCGGCATGAGCCCGCACGGTGGTGTACGCCGACCGTCCGACGAAGGCCTCGACCTGCTCCCCGTCTCCCGCCTGGTCGGCCACTCGCCGTGCCAACGCGAGCAGGCCTGCGCACTCGTCGTCGGGCGCCTCAGGGCGTACGGGCCTCGCCGTCACGCGCCGGAGACGGTGACGTCGGCGATGACGAGGCTCACCCCGGCGGCGTTCATGGGGAGCCACTGGAGGTCACCGCCCACGGCAACGACGTCGAGCAGCATCCGCTGCAACGTCGAGGCGATGGTGAACTCACGGATCGGCTCGGCCAGTTCACCGTTGCGGATGCGCAGCCCGTCGGCGCCGGTGGAGAAATCGCCGCTGACGGGATTCACGCCGGAGTGAAGCCCGGCGACGTCCTGCACCAGCACCCCGTTGCCCACCGATGCCACCAACTCGGCCTGGGTGGCGGTACCCGGCCGCAGCGACACGGCCATGCACCCCACCCCCGGGGTGGAGGAGAAGCCCCGCACCGCGTTGCCGGTGCTGGTGGTGCCGGCGCGGCGCGCCGTGTAGGCGTTGTGGACGAATCGACCCAGCACGCCGTCGTCGATGAGGACGTTGCGCCGCGCCGCCAGCCCCTCACCATCGGTATCGGTGGCGGTGAAGGCTCGGGGGTCGGTCGGATCATCGATCAGCGTGACCAGTGGCGAGGCGACCTGTTCGCCGAGGCGGTCGGCGAACAGGGACCGACCCTTCAGGACCGCCTCACCGTTGAGGGTGTAGCCGAGCAGCCCGAGGAACTGCGCCGTGACCCACGGGTCGAGGACCACGGTCACCCGCTCGCTCGGGGGCTGTCCCGCGCCGAGGAGCCGGGTGGCGCGGTCGGCGGCATCGGCGGCGGCACGACCGACATCGAGATCGGTGAGCTCACGACCGACGGAGAAGCCGAAGCCGGTCTGGGTGTCGGGACCGTCGGACGCCATGGCATAGGTGGCCACGTAGCAGCTGGAGTCGCGACTCAGCGTGCGCAGGCCCGTCGTGGTGACGATGGCCGCCTCGGAGAGGGAGTCGACGTACTCGGCGGACTCGATGCCCGAGATGCGCGGGTCCGCGGCACGTACCGCCCGCTCGAGCTCTACGGCGAGGGCGACCTTCGCATCGGTGGGGCTGTCGGCGAGCGTGGCCCGGTACAGGTCGAGATCGGGGGCGGCGACGCCGTCGTCCGCGGCGAGCCCGGCGAACTCGTCGACGGTGGCGAAGCGGGCGTTGTCCCGCGCCTCGGCGACGGTCTCGTCGAGCACTTCGTCGTCGAGGCTGCCGGCGTAGGCGAAGCCCTGGCGGCCGGCGACGATGACGCGCACCCCGACCCCCTGGGACTGCGCCGACGCCAACGATTCGACATCGCCCTCGTAGACCTTGATCTCGGTGTCGAGGCCCCTGACCACCACGGCCTCGACCTGCTCGTCAGCGGCGGCACGGGCCACGACGCGGTCAGCGATGTCGAGCAGATCGCTCACGCTGCGGTGCCACCGATGGTGAGGCTCGACACTCGCAGCGTCGGGACACCGTCCCCCACGGGTACACCCTGGCCGTCCTTGCCGCACGTCCCCGGGGGGCCCATGGCGAAGTCGTTGCCCAGCGCGTCGATGCGCTGGAGCACCTCGGGGCCGTTGCCGATCAGATTGCCCTCACGGAGGGGTTCGGTGACCCGGCCGCCCTCGATGAGGTACGCCTCGGTCATCCCGAACACGAAATCCCCGGTCGCGGTGTTGACCTGCCCGCCACCGAGATGCTTGACGAAAACGCCCTTCTCGGTGGAGGCCACGATCTCGTCGGGGTCCTCCTCACCGGCGAGGAGATAGGTGTTCGTCATACGCACCATCGGCAGGTGCTGATAGCTCTGCCGACGGCCGTTGCCCGAGCTGGGGCGACCCTCCTTGCGGGCCCGGAGGAGGTCCCACATGTAGTCGGTGAGATAGCCGTCCTCGATCAGCACGTTGCGCTGCGCGAGGTTGCCCTCGTCGTCGATGGCGAGGTTGCCCCACTCACGTTGCATGGTGCCGTCGTCGACGACGGTGACACCCGGGCTGGCGACGCGCTCGCCGACGCGGTCCTTGAAGACCGACGCCCCCTTGCCGACCAGATCGGCCTCGAGACCGTGGCCGCAGGCCTCGTGGAACAGCACACCGCCACCGCCGCTGCCGATGACGACCGGCATCTGTCCGCTGGGAGCCGGTCGAGCCTGGAGCTTGGTCACGGCGCGTGCCGCGGCTCGTGCGGCGAGCTCGTCGACGTCGTACATGTCGAAGAGCTCGAAGCCCACCGTGTGACCGATGGTCTCGCGCCCGGTCTGCATTCCTGCGTCGCCGGTGGCCACGCAGCTCACGGCGAAGAAGCTCCGTACGGTGTCGTCGCCCGCGAGGACGCCGTCGGAGTTGGCGACGAGGATGCGGCGTCGACTGTCGCCGTAGCTCACCGACACCTGGCTGATGGCGGCATCGGCGGAGCGGGCGACCTCGTCGGCCCGAGTCAGCAGGTCGACCTTGCGGGCCTTGGGCACGTCGGCCGGGTACGTCTCGATGGCGTACCCGCGATCGGCCTCTCGACGGGTGAGCGCCACGGTCGTCGTTCCCCCGCCCCCGCCGCGTGCGGCCGCTGCCGCGGCCTCCGCGGCAGCGACCAGGCCCGGCTCGGTGAGATCCGCGGTGTGCGCGAACCCGGTGGTGTCGCCGACGACCACGCGGATCCCGGCACCGCGATCTCGGCCTGAGGTGAGCTCCTCGACCCTTCCGTCGTCGAACAACGCGGACGAGGAGCGCTTGTCCTCAGCGAACACCTCGGCGAAGTCGCCGCCGGTGCGAAGGGCGGTGGCGAGCACCCGGTCGATCACGTCTTGCTCGATCACGCGAGGTTCCTCCTGTGGTCGTTCGTCCTGTGGTCGTTCGCCAGGGCCGGTGGCACGACGCCACCGTCGTACGGGCGACAGCACGACTGTTGAATCGATAGCACCCCTATCGGTCGGGTCGGGGTCACGACCTGGCCGGCGAGCCGGCTGGCCCGCAGGGGATGAGCGGCGTAGCGTACCGTCGATGCCTGTTGAAGTCGGTCAGTCAGCCACCGTCGGACTGCTCGTGACCGATGCCGACACCGCGATCGCTCTGCGTTCGGGCGAGGTGGCCGTGCTCGCCACCCCCCGCCTCATCGCCCTGTGCGAAGAAGCAGCGATGACCGCTGTCGCCCCCCAGCTGGCCGAGGGCGAGACGACGGTGAGCATGAAGGTCCAGATCGATCATCTCGCCCCCTCCGGGGTCGGTCACGAGGTGACCGCTGATGCCACGGTGGAGAAGGTGGTCGGACGCCGCGTCGCCTTCACGGTGTCGGTGAGCGACGACCGGGGCCTCGTCGCCGCCGGCCGGGTGACCCGGGTCGTCGTCGACGCCGCCCGATTCGTCGAGAAGCTCTCCTGACGAGGCGTCAGTCACCCAGCCCCGGCAGCAGGGGGCTGTCGGAGAACGAGGGACCTTCGAGCGAGTCGGCGGCGGTCACCTCGTCGGGCTGCGGCACATCGATGACCACCGGCTGATCGGGCGAGAGCAACTCTGCGGTCACGACCACGGTGCCCTCACCGAGGCCCTCACCCGCGGCTCCGAGCGACACGCCGTCGAGGCGCAGCTCCACCTTGCGGACGAGACCGGCACCGTCGATCCAGACCACGAACGGCACCTCGCGGACGCGGAGCTCTGCGAGCCCCTCGGCTGCCCGTTCCCGCTCCTCGACCGGAAGCTCGGCCACGAGGCGATCGAGCTCGACCACGCCTTCGTACCGGGTGACCTCGACGCCGTCGACGTCTTCGACACCGGTCTCCTCCACCTGATCCGCCACACCCTCGAGGTAGGCGACGAAACCACGGGCCTGATCGAGACGATCGAGTTCGAGCGGGTCGGCGAATCCCCCGGCGGGGTTCCCGACTCCGTCGACCCCGACCGGGGTGGACACCCACGGTGTGGGGCTGTCGGTGAGAGAGAGGAGGGGGGAGCTCACGAAGAGCGTGGCGCCATCGACGACTGCCGTCGACGGTTCGTCGAAGAGACCGGGAAGCAACACCGCGCCGAGACGGCCGACGCCACCGCCCAGGGCCTCTGCGACCTCGGCGAGGTCGACCGAGACGCGCGCCCGCTCGGTGACCGCGTCGAACGCACCCTCGACCGTGATCTCGGTGCCATCGCCGGGAGCGAGGACCCCGTCGAATCCCTCGAAGCTGGTGCGAACGATCGTCAGGCCCGAAGTGACCTGACCGGTGCGCTGAGCCGCGTCGCGCACCACGGACCCCGAGACCTGACGGGCCTCGGCATCGGACGTCGTGGTGCCGCAGGCGGCGGCCCCGATCGAGACGACGGCCACGACCGCCGCCAGGGTGAGTCCACGTCGTCGGTTCGGCATCGCTGTCCTCCGGGCAGGGCACAGGCCATCCCGTGCAGGAGGCGAGGGTACCGTCGAGGGGCGCGGCGACGACCGCGGGCGGATCGGCGACCGAGTTCGTAGACTCATCTCATGTCCGTCGTGTCGCGTCCGGCGGGGGCCGGAGCCCCGGATGAACGGGGGCCGGGCCGCGTCGAGTCCCACCCGCGTGCGGAGATCGGGGACCTCTCCGAACGCACCGTCACCGAGATCCTCTCCGCGGAAGCCGACGCCACCCTCCCCGACCCGTCGACACCATCACGCTCGTTGGCACGGCGGCGGGCGATCCTGGTCGCCCGCATCGCCGCGAGCGTCGCCATGCTGGCTGCCCTCTACTGGCGCATGCCCGACTTCGATCCGGCCCGACTGATCCCCGAGTGGTCGTCGCGCAGCGGCCTCATGATGGTCGGGGCGTTCGTGCTCACCACGACTGCGATCGTCCTGTCGGCGCTTCGGTGGCAGAAGGTGCTCGAGGCCCTCGACATGCCCACCGGCCTCCGTCGGCTGGTGCCGCTCTACTTCGCCGGGCAGTTCGTCTCGAACGTGTTGCCCACCACCATCGGCGGTGACGTGTTGAGGGTCTCTCGCCTCAGCCGTCACAACGGCGACGCCCCCGACACCTTCGCCTCGGTCGTGCTCGAGCGCCTCAGCGGATGGCTGGTGCTCCCGATCATCACGTTCGTCGGGCTCATCATCAACCCGGGTTTGTGGGAGTTCAGCCGACCGGCGCTGCTGGCCCTGTTCGTCGCCTTCGCCACCCTCGCCGCCCTCGTCGCGGTGCTCGTGCTCGCCGACAACCGCCGCGTCGGCGGCCGGTACACCACCGCCGAGGGCTGGCGACGCTTCGTCGGAGCCGTGCACCTCGGGATCGGGGGCCTGCGCCACCACCCCCTGGCCACCACGTGGGTGATCCTGGTCGGCCTCGCCTACCAGTTCGCGCTGTGCCTGGCCGCCCTGATGGTCGCTGAGGCGCTCGGCATCGGCGACATGGGCCTGACCCCCCTCCTGGCCTTCCTGCCGGCCGTGCTCATCGCCCAGGTCCTTCCCATCGGGATCGCCGGACTCGGCATCCGGGAGGCTGCCTTCGTGGTGTTCCTCACCCCGCTGGGCGTGCCGGCGGAACAAGCGGTAGCCCTCGGACTCGTGCTGTACTTCATGAACGTGGCCGTCAGCCTCCTCGGAGTGCCGTCGTTCGCCATCGGAGGACGCAGAGCCGCCACGGTGAGATGAACCGTCCCGCCCAGCACCAGGCCGGCGAGGGGTCCGCGACGACACAGCCGGGCCCGTCGTCCGAGGGGAGCGACCGCGCCGGACCGGAGGTGCACCTCTGGCGGGAGGTGGCCTACATCGCGGGCTTCTACGTCCTGTACTCGATCGTGCGCAACCAGTTCGGTTCGGCGTCGACGAGTCCGGCCGCGGCCTATGCGAACGCAGTCCGGGTCATCGACGTCGAGAAGGCGCTGGGCATCTTCAACGAGGCGACGGTGCAGTCGTGGTTCGACGGCCTGGGGAGCTCACTGTGGGCGGTCAACGTGTACTACGGGACCCTCCACTTCCTCGTGCCGATCGCCGTGCTCGTCTACCTCGCCCGGCGTCACCCCCGGGCCTACCCCCTGTGGCGCACGACGATCCTGGCCACCACCGGGCTGGCCCTCATCAGCTTCGCCCTCTTCCCCCTGATGCCGCCGCGCCTGCTCTGTGACTGCCCCCACGGAGCCGGCCCGGTGGCCGCCGCCGACGGACTGCCGGTCTTCGTCGACACGCTGGCCGTGCACGGTGGCCTGTGGTCGTTCGACTCGGAGACGATGGAAAGGGTCTCCAACCAGTACGCCGCCATGCCCAGCCTCCACGTGGCCTGGGCGCTGTGGTGCGCGTTCGCGCTCGTGCCGCTCCTGCGCCACCGATGGGCCCGGCTGCTGGCAGTCCTCTACCCGGTGGTCACCATCTGGGCCGTGGTCGTGACCGGGAACCATTTCTGGCTCGACGCGGTCGGGGGCGCCCTCGTGCTCGCAGCCGGGTACGCAGCGGCCCGGTTCGTCCAAGCGGTGATGGTGAACCGTAGAGGGGATGCAGATACCGTGACCTCCGAACTCGCCGCCGACGCGGGTGCCGCCCGGAGCGCTCCTTCGGGCTCCGCCGATGGCCGCCGCTCGACCAGCCAGGACACCTTCGCTCCATGATCCTCGAGAACATCTCGTCGCCTGCCGACCTCAGAGCGCTCTCCCCCGAGCAGCTCGAGGTCCTCGCGGCCGAGATGCGCACCCTCATCGTCGAAGCCGTCACGGCCCACGGCGGCCACCTCGGCTCCAACCTCGGCGTCGTGGAGCTGACGTTGGCCCTCCACAGGGTCTTCGACTCCCCCCACGACATCATCCTGTGGGACACCGGCCATCAGGCCTACCCCCACAAGATCGTGACCGGGCGGGCCAACGACTTCGAGCACCTGCGACAAGCGGGGGGCATGTCGGGCTATCCCAGCCGCGACGAGAGCGAGCACGACTGGATCGAGAACAGCCATGCCTCGACCGTGCTCTCCTACGCCTACGGCCTGGCCACCGCCGAGGCCTCGTCACAGGGCAGCAACAGACGGGTCGTCGCCATCATCGGTGATGGTTCGATGACCGGGGGCATGGCCTTCGAGGGCCTGAACAACCTCGGGCACTCGGGCCGTGACTGCATCATCATCCTCAACGACAACGGCCGGTCCTACGCCCCCACCATCTCGAGGCTCGGCGAGAGCCTGGTGAAGATCCGCAACAACCCGGTGTACATGCGCCGCCAGGCCAAGCTCGAGAAGGCACTGGCCGAGATGCCCGTCGTCGGCGGCCTCGCCGAGCGGGGCATGGAGGCCACGAAGGCCGCCATCCGCGAGCTCTGGGAACCGCATGCCTTCTTCGAGACCCTCGGGGTCCGCTACGCCGGACCCTTCGACGGCCACGACATCGCTGCGCTGGAAGAGGCGCTGCGCAATGCCTGTGAGATGAGCGGCCCCCAGGTGCTGCACGTGCTCACGCAGAAGGGCCGCGGGTACGGCCCGGCCGAGAACGACCCGATCAAGCGCATGCACGACATCGGCCAGCCGAAGCCGGGCAGCTACACCGCGGCGTTCACCGAGGCACTCATCAAGGAAGCCGAGGCCCGCCCCGAGATCGTGGCCATCACGGCCGCCATGCCCGACTCCACGGGCCTGTTGCCGTTCGCCGAACGGTTCCCCGACCGAATGATCGACGTCGGCATCGCCGAGCAGCACGCCGTCACCGCGGCCGCCGGTATGGCCATGGGCGGACTGCGGCCTGTCGTGGCGCTCTACTCCACCTTCCTCACCCGAGCCATCGACCAGGTCAACCTCGACGTCGGCCTGCACCGCCAGCCGGTGATCTTCTGCCTCGACCGCGCCGGGATCACCGGCGACGACGGTCCGTCGCACCACGGGATCCTCGACATGGTCCTGTTGACCAAAGTGCCGGGCATGACCGTCCTGGCCCCGTCGTCGTACCAGGAACTCGGTCAGATGCTCCACGACGCCCTCGACATCACCGATGGCCCGGTGGCGATCCGCTGGGCCAAGACCGCGGCCCGCCAGGCGAGGCCCGGCGAGGTCGGCTCAGGGCTGCATGCCCGCCGCCTCCGCCACGGCGACGACCTGTGCCTCATCGCCGTCGGAAAGATGCTCGACTCGGCCGAAGCGGCCGCAGAGATCCTCGAGAGCGACGGCGTCTCGGTCACGCTGTGGGACGCTCGGGTCGTGAAGCCCCTCGACAACGCCATGCTCGCCGATGCCGGCCGTCACCCCTACGTGATCACCGTCGAGGACGGCCTGCGCCAGGGCGGAGTGGGCATGACCATCGCCGACCGGTTGGCCGAGCTCACCGTCGGCCAGCGTGAGCCACGGGTGCGCGTGCTGGGAGTGCCCTCGCAGTACCTCACCCACGGCAAGCCCGATGCCATCCTCGCCGACATCGGCCTCGACGTCGCAGGCGTCGTCGCCTCGGCGGTGTCTCTGATGGCCGCCGACCACCCCGAGGGCGCTTCGGCCCGGGTCTGACCCACGTCGGTCCGGCCACCGATCAACGGAACCGGACACGCCACGCCCGGGCGAGGAGCCCGACGCGAGGACGCCGGCCACCACCCCGCGGCCATCCATCGGGAACAGCAGCGGATGGTCGACACTGGCAGACGGAACGCGCCACGCGACCGCAGGCCACCGTGGGAGGAGGTGCAGGATGACCGCGTCGGATCACCGCGAACGTCATCTTCTCGCGGGCGCAGCGCAGCTGGCTCGGTTCGGTCTTCGGGACCGTCCCCGTCGATCCGACCCGCCGCTCGATCGGCGACGTCGCCCGCGTGGCCATCGCCGCGCTCGGCATCTACCTCTGCCTCCGGTCGGTCCCGGGACTGTCAACCCTCGACGACGTCCTGCTCACCGCGAACGAGGATCTCAGCGGATGGGTCGACGGCCTCCTCTCCGCCGTCTACTGGGTCGGGATCATCGTTCCTGCCCTCACGATCGTGCTCGCCAGCCTGGCCACCCGCCGTTGGCGCCTTCTCGTGGTCGTGGCGGCATCGGTCGCCGCGACCGCGATCGCCGGCGTGGCGCTGGGCGCGAACCTCGATCTGGCCTCCAGCAGCCAGATCGACCGAGCCGGGTACTCGTGGAACGGCGGTGATCCGTCCCTCCCCGTCGGCGCCCTGAGCCTGGCCGCGGCGATCGTCTTCGGAGCCCTCCCCTTCCTGATGCGCCCGACACGCCTCATCTCCCTCGGCGCGCTCCTGGTCGCGGTGCCTTGCGCGGCGGTCGTCACCGTGTCACTTCCCGGTGCGGTGATCGCCAGCGCCCTGCTCGGCTGGGGGGCGGCCGCCCTGGCCCACCTCGCGCTCGGGGCGCCCGAGGGGGGCCCCGCACCGAGCGACGTCACTGCTGCGCTCGCCGAGATCGGCGTCCCCGTCACCGATCTCGAGCGGGTGATCGAGGACGAGCCGTCCCAACGCCTCTTCCACGCCGTGTCCGAGTCGGGCGAACACGTCTCCGTCGTCGTGATCGGCCGCGACGCGACGCGGTACCAGACGTCCCGCGAGCTGGTCCGCCGCCTCTGGTACAAGCGGAGCGGACCGACGCCCGCCGCCACGCGGCTTTCTCAGGTCGAGCACCGGACGCTGCTGCTGTTGTTGGCGGAGCGTGCCGGCGTGGCCGTCCCGCAGCTGGTGGCGGTGGGCACCGCGGGACCCAACGACGACGCCCTCCAGATCACCGTGGCCCCGCCCGGGACCCCGCTCGACGAGCTCGACGGCTACCAGGTCACCGACGGAGTCCTCGACGACGTGTGGCGCAACGTGACGCGCCTTCACGACGCCGGTCTCGTCCACGGCAGCCTCCGGGCCCATCACGTCGTCGTCGATGGAGACGGCTCCACGGTGCTCGTCGACTTCTCCTCCGCCTCCCCGGCCGGGCCCGGGGCGAGGATCGATGTCGACGAGGCGGCGCTGCTCGTCGCGACAGCCGCGATCGTCGGTGCCGACCGTGCCCTCGCCGCCTACGAGCTGGTGCGCGGACCCGAAGCCCTGGCCGCCCTTCTGCCCGTCCTCGAATCCGCAGCCCTGCCGGCCAGTGTCCGTCGGTCGACCAAGGGCACCCGCCAGCTCGTGAAGCGACTCCGCGAGGAGGCCGCCGACATGGTGGGCGTCGAGCCCCCCCAGCTCGAGGAGCTCCGGCGGGTCTCACCGGGCAACATCGCCATGGCGATCGGTGGTCTGATCGGCGTCTACCTCGTGGTGGGCGAGCTCTCCAGCGCCGGCGGGATGCGCTCGATCCTCCAAGGCGCCGACCTCTGGTGGGTGCTGGTCGTCTTCCTCCTGTCACAGACCCCCCAGCTGGCCCAGGCGATCGCCATGCTCGGCTCCGTCGTGCAGCGCATCCCGCTGGGATCGGCCACGGCCGTGCAGTTCGCCAACCAGTTCATGGGCCTGGTCGGCGGCACGGTCGCCACGACGGCATTGGTCATTCGCTACTTCCAGCGCCTCGGCCTCGGCGCCGCCATCGCCATCAGCTCCGCAGTGCTCAACACCGTGGCCACGATGGCCACGCAGACGATCCTCGTGATCGCCGGACTCTGGCTGTCCCGTGGCGACTGGCAACGGACGGGATCCATCACCGGCGGCGACGGCTCCACGTCGGGCAGCAACCTCTCGACGCTCATCATCGTGATCGCACTCGTCATCGTGGTCGTACTGGTGCTCCCCGCGCCTACGCCACCGGGTGACGACGATGCTGCGACCTCATGTGAAGGTCGCCACCGAGAACCTACGGGAGGTGCGACACCAACCCGGCAAGGCGCTTCAGCTCTTCGGAGGCAACGCCGCATCACAGGTCCTGTTCGCCATGACGCTCGGCGCCGCGCTCCTGGCCTACGGCGAGTCGCTCCCCCTCATGCAGCTCATCGTGATCAACTCCTTCGCCTCGCTCCTCGGCGGCATCATCCCCGTTCCTGGTGGACTCGGCGTGATCGAGGCGGGCCTGATCGCCGGATTCATGGCTGCGGGGATCCCTCAGGAACAGGCCACCGCGGCCACGTTCACCGCGCGGCTCTTCACCGCCTACCTCCCGCCGGTCTGGGGCTGGTTCTCGCTGCGCTGGCTCCAGCAGAGGGACTACGTCTGAGCAGCCGGACGTCGCAACGGGGGTTCGCTCCTCGGCGGGACGCTGAGAGGTGGGAGCGATGCGACCGGGTTCGGCGGGGCGGTTCGCATGGGATCAGGGCTCGAACCACCGCAGTGGTGCCGGCCGGGGTTCGCCACCCTTCCGCCTCAGCGGGTGTGAGGCGGACGGCGCACGCCCGCAGTGGCGCCGCCATCGACCACGAAGGCCGAGCCGGTGCAGTAGGAGCTCTCGTCGGAGGCCAGGAACAGCGCCAGCGAAGCGATCTCCTCGGGTCGGCCCATCCGGGTGATCGGCTGGTTCGAGACGTAGGCCGCCGACGCCTCCTCACCGGCGTCTCCGACGAGGCGGGTGGCGACGGCGCTGGGATGGATGGAGTTCACCCGGATGCCGTCAGGACCGAGCTCGAGCGCTGCGACCTTCGTCAGACCGGTCACGGCGAACTTGGTGGAGACGTAGGCAGCGAGATCGGTGGCCCCCACGAGCCCCCGGACCGAGGACATGTTGACGATGGAACCGCCGCCGCCGGCCCGCATCGGACCGATCGCCGCGCGAAGTCCGAGAAAGGTACCTACCTGGTTGACGCCGACGCTGTGCTCGTAGTCGACCAACGAGCAGTCCTCCAGGGACGCGTGGTGAACGATCCCGGCGTTGTTGACGAGCACGTCGAGCCCTTGGCCCTCGGCGACGACCGTGGCCATGGCGCTCGCCCACTCGCGCTCGGATGCCACGTCGAGTTGGAGGCCCTGCGCGACGCCGACCCCGTGGACCGCCGTGATCTCATCGGCGACGCGCCGAACGGAAGGACCGTCGACGTCGGCCAGCCACACGGTGGCTCCTTCTGCCGCGAAACGGCGGCCGATGGCCTCGCCGATGCCATGGGCCGCGCCCGTCACCATCGTCACCTTCCCAGCGAGGCGCCCCGCGTCAACCATCGGTACCCGTCCGTCGAGCCCGAACGGCCCGACCCTCCGGCACCGCCCTGAGATCGGTCACCAGACGATCGAGTTGGGCGACCAGCACCTCGAGCTCGTCCTGCGACCAGTCCGCCAGTTGCTCGCCCATCAATGCGTCGTTGGCCAGGTCGACACGGCGATGGGCGGCCCGGCCGGCCGCGGTCACGGCGATGACGCTGGCCCGACCGTCGGCGGGGTCGGCCCGTCGGACCACATAGCCCTCGGCCTCGAGGGCCTGCACCTGACGGGTCAGCGCCGCGGGCTGCATCCGACCGGCGTCGGCCAGATCACTCATGCGGATGGGTCCTGTCTCGATCACCCGCCCGAGCACGCCGACGGCGGCGAAGCCGATGGACACACCAGACCGGGCGGCGTTGAGGCGATCGAGACGGGCGCTCCCGGTGATGCGGTGAAGGGCCTGCAAGGCGGCGCGGAGCTGCCGGCGGGCCTCAGCCGCATCACGCGGACCGGACTCGCCCTCTGGCGCCGCAGGCGTCATCTCCACACCTCGGCCACCGCCTCGGCCACGGACGGCCCCTGGGCCCGTCCGGCGAGAGCCGACGGCTCACGGGTCGCCGGATGGAGCGGATTCGTGCCGAACGCCGCCACGCTGGCCTCGTCGGCCACGACGACCGCGACCTGGGAACCCTCGGCTTCGAGGGCTTCGATCTCGTGGTGGATGCTTCCGGCCAGCCCCATGGCGATCGGGGCGACGACCACGACCCGCTCGTAGCCACTGGCCAGGTCGGCGTTGACGGTCGAACGCACCCCGCCGTCGATGTATCGCCGGTCCCCGATCGTGACCGGAGGCCACACACCGGGCACGGCGCAACTGGCAGCGACGGCGTCGACCAGGCTGACACCCGACGTCCGGTCGAAGGGAACGAAATCACCGGTCATGGCGTCGACGGCCGCGATGGCCAGGGGTCGGTCAGGCCAATCCTTGACCGGGAGCCGGGCCTCGATGATGGTTCGGCGCTCGACCTCGGGCACGGTGTCGGCGGCCATCGCGAGGGCTCCCAGGCGGCGCCGCAGCTCGAGGGGCTCGGGACGATCGGCGAAGAGCTCGACCAACGTCACGACGAAGGCCTCGGTGTCGAACTCGACGACCTTCTCGGACGACTCCGCAGTGGACAGCAGCTGACGCTCGTACAGTTCGGCCAAGGGGACACCGGTCGTGACCTGTGACGCCACCACCGACCCGGCCGACGTGCCGATCACCAGGTCGGCGTCAGTGAGATCGACCCCGACGTCGACCAGGCCCAGGAGCAGCCCGGTCTCCCAGGCCACGCCGGCGACGCCGCCACCACCCAACACGAGAGCCTTGCCCACACGAACCTCCAGGTTCAGCGAGGGCCGGCCGCGAACCACGCGACCGGCCCTCGACGAAAAGATCGCCGGGCGAATTACCCCAGCGGATCGAGCGAGCTGCCCACCGCCCACATCGCGTAGAACTGCGCGTTCGCCCCGTAGGCCTGCGCCAGGGCCAGCTTGGCGTCGGGCACCTGATGGTCCCCGGCCATGCCGCGCACCTGGAGCGCCGCTTCGGCGAACCGGAGCAGACCCGACGCGCCGATCGGGTTGGACGACAGCACCCCACCCGACATGTTGACGGGGAAGGAACCGGTGAGCTCGGTGTCACCTTCGGCGGTCATCTTCCACCCCTCGCCGGGGGCTGCGATGTCATGCGCCTCGAGCCACATCGGCTCGTACCAGCTGAAGGGCACGTACAGCTCGGCGCAGTCGATCTGCTCACGGGGGTTGGTGATGCCCACCTGCTTGTAGATCTCCTCGGAGCACATGTGGGCGCCCTTCGGGCTCACGGGATCTCGACCGGCGAAGGTCGACGGCTCGGACTTCATGGCCGTGGCCAGGATCCATGCGGGAGGCTTGGACGCCGCCTTGGCACCGTCCTCGTCGGTGAACACGACCGCGCAGGCGCCGTCGGAGGAGGGGCAGGATTCGAGGAAGTGCAACGGATCCCACATCATCGGGGATTCCCTGACCTTCTCGATGGTGATGTCGGCCAGCTTCAGGTGGGCGTACGGGTTCTTGGCCCCGTTGAGGCGGTCCTTGACCGCAACCTTCCACCCGACGTCCTCGGGTGCGCCAGAACGGCGGATGTAGGCCCGGATGAACGGTGCGAACGCCCCACCGGCGCCGATCGATCCACCCTTGCCGCCGCCGAGGGCGAACTGGGCGTTGCCCTCGGACTGCTTCTCGAACGCGACCGAGAGCACCCGCTTGTGGCGACCGCTGGCCACCAGGTGGGCGCCGACGATGCCGGTCGAGCCGCCCACCGAGCCGGCCGTGTGCACGCGGAACATGGGCTTGCCGTTGGCGCCGAGGGCGTCGGCCAGGAACATCTCGGGCTTCATGACGCCCTCGAACAGGTCGGGCGCCTTGCCCAGGACCACGGCGTCGATGTCGCCCCAGTCCATGTTGGCGTCCTCGAGGGCCCTGCCGGCGGCCTCACGGACGAGCCCGGCGATGGAGACGTCGCCTCGACGGCGCTTGTGGTGGGTCTGACCGATGCCGACAGCGGCTACGGGTTGATGGCTCATTCGTCACCCTCCAGGATCGCTACGAGGTTCTGCTGCAGGCACGGGCCGGACGTGGTGTGCGCCAGGGTGCGGTGCTTGCCGTTCTCCATGATCTGGCGGGCGGCCTCGATCATGCGGATGAGACCGGTCGCCATGACCGGGTTGGCGGCGAGGGCGCCGCCGGACGGGTTGACCTCGGTGTCGTCGCCGAGCCCGAGAGCGTCACGCAGGATGAGCTCCTGATAGCTGAACGGCGCGTGGAGCTCGGCCACCTCGACCGGTCCGGCACCGAGCCCGGCGCCCTGTGCCGCCTGCTCGGTCGACACCGAACGGGTGATGTCGCGCAGGGTGGGCAGGTGCGGCTCGATGCGGTGGTCGATGCCGGTGATCCACGCCGGACGCTCACAGAGGTCGTAGGCCCGTGCGCCGCGGGCCAGGACCACGGCCGCGCAACCATCGGTGACCGGTGGGAGGTCGTGGCGCCGCAACGGATCGCGGATGTAGTCGGCGCCGAGGAGCTCGTCGACGTCGTAGTCGCCCGAAACCTGGGCGTGGATGTTGCCCTTGGCCGAGGCACGGTTGCGCACGACGAGCTCAGCCACGTCCCGTTCGGTGGCTTTGCCCGAATCGAGCAGCGCCCGGTACTGCAGCGCGTGCAGCGACCACGGATCGGCTCCCAGGGGGGTGAGGTAGTAGGGATCCATCTCGATCGTGTAGAGCGTCGACGGGTCCGAGTTCGAGTTCTTGCCCACGCCGGCGGCGAGAGCAGTGTCGATGTCGCCCTGCAGGAGGCGAACGAACGCCTCGTAGAGGGCGAAGGAGCCGTCCATCTCGACGTGCGACTCGTTGATCGGCGGCCATGCGCCGTAGGCGTCGACGTTCGAGACGAAGGAGAAGGCCTGACCCGACAGGTAGTCACAGGATCCCGACACGGTGAAGCCGATGTCGTCCTTGGTCAGCCCCGCGCTCTTGATGGCCCCCTGGACGGTCGGCAGCATCATGCTGGTCTCGGTTTCGTCGGTGCGACGCAGCATGGGTGACACGGCGTAGCCGACGATGGCGATGTCGTTCTCGGTTCTGGGCATCACATCATCCGTTCCACGTAGTTCTCGGCCGGTTCGTCGGGCTCACCCGTGGGTCTGAAGCCCCGGATGCAGTCACCGCCGACGCCCCAACCCCGGTTGCCGACGTCCTCGACGTTGCGCTCCTCGGGCGGCGCCCACACGCACTCGACGTGCATGCCGACGCGCACCTCGGAGGCGGGGAGCTCCAGGATGCTCTGCTGGTTCAAGACCGCGTCCGTGCCGTCGAGCAGGATCGAGCAGCGCACGAACGGCTCGGTCTCGGTCTGGCCGGGATACGGCGTGGGGGTGATGATCGTGAAGTTGGTGACCACGCCGCGGTCGGGCACGTCGACAAGATGACTCTCGTCGAGCTCGATGGCATCGACGCAGCACAGACCGCGAGGGCCGACGTAGGTGCGGTTGCACACCGGGCAGGTCTGCCCGATGAGCTTGCCGTCGAGCAGTGCCCGCATCCAGATCAGCGTTGACGGGGACGTGTTGTCGACGTAGGTGAGGTCGCAGTCCATCTCCATGGCGTCGACCGGGAGCTCGGCGGGGGCGGTCCAGGGTTCGCCCGCCCCTTCGCTCGGTCCGCCGTCGGCCGCCGGCACGAAGGCCTCGAGATCGTCGATCCGTCCCTGGCGCTCGGAACGCCAGCGCGGCTCGACCCGCAAACCGGTGTGGATGTCGCCGACCGATCCGGCATCGACGGCATGGAACATCGGGGTGTCGGCACCGTCGAGCTGGACGAAGGCGAAGGCGAAGGGCCGGTCGAGCGGATGGAGGTGGGTCGGCTCGGGGACCCAGGTCCAGTTGACGACGGTGCCCTTCGGGCCGACCTTCACGAAGTCGGTGCCGGCATCGGCACCGTTCTCGGGGTCGTACTCGAGGGGCGGGGCGATGACGCGGTCACCGACCTTCACCCCGATCAGGGTCTGGTCCGCCAGCGCTGACGCGAAGGCCCCGATGGTGGGGCCCAGCGTGCGCTGGAAGGGGAACTGGAGTCGGAAGACCGACTCTCGGACGACGTCTGGCATGTGGATGCGCTCCGTTTCGCTGTGGTTCGGGTGGTCGATGGACGGGTACTGCCGGTGTTCAGCGGCGCTGGAAGGCCGCGGGTCGCTTCTCCTTGAAGGCCCTCGGACCCTCCTTCGCGTCCTCGGTGGCGAAGACGGCCTGGCCGTAGTCGAACTCGTGATCGAGCGCCTCGCGCTCTGTCATCCCCTCGGTCTCGCGCAGTGTCCGCAGCACCGCTTCGACGGCGAGGGGACCGTTCGCGGCGATCTGATGCCCGATCTCCTTGGCCCGGGTGAGTGCCTGGCCGTCATCGACGACGTGACCGATGAGGCCGTAGTGCAACGCCTCGTCAGCGCTCAGCTCACGGCCGGCGAGCAGGACCTCGGCGGCGATGGTGTAGGGGATCTGCCGACGCAGGCGCACCGCCGATCCGGCCATCGGGTACAGCGAGCGCTTCACCTCGCTCACGGCGAACCGGGCACTGCGGCCGGCCACGCGGATGTCGGTCCCCTGGAGCAGTTCGGTCCCGCCGGCGAAGGCGATGCCCTCGACGGCGGCGATCAGCGGCTTCCGCGGTTGGTAGTCACGCAGGAGGCACCTCCACATCAGGCCGGGGTCGGCCTGCAGCCGAGCGGGCACGTCGATCTCGGTGTCGGCGTCCGGGCCGTCGTCGCCCGCCATCGCCCGGAGATCGGCGCCCGACGAGAAGTTCCCGTCGGCGCCGGTGAGGATGATGGCGTGGATGTCGTCGTCGGTGTCAGCACCGACCATGGCGTCGTGCATGCGGATGAGCATCGCCCCGGACAGCGCATTGAGTCGCTTGGGGCGGTTCATCGTGATCACCAGCACATGACCGTCCTGCTCGATCACCGCATCGGGCATGCGCTACCTCCCCCACGTCGGACCTGGTCCCCCGACCGATGCCGTCCGACGGCACCGAGTCCACCCGCCAACGTACCGATACTTCACAACGTAGAGCAAATTGTCGCGGTAGCACGACGGCGGCGACCGTCGGCGGAGGTGTGCCCGCGGGCGTCCTCCACGATCCCGGGCGGATGAGCCCGCGCAAGACCGTCCGCGCCGCGTTCGCGGTTCCGGTCCGGAATGCCGAGATCTCCGCCGAGACTGGTGGCGCTGACCGCGGTGGTCGCCCCGTCGCTCAGGTGTAGAAGGGGTTGTCGCCGGCGTTGTGGTCCGTGACGTCGACGACCTCGGTGATGGCGGGGATGGCTTCGAGGATGGCGACCTGGATGCCTTCGCGAAGCGTGGCCGCGCTCATGGCACAACCCTGGCACCCCCCGCCCATCGTGAGGAAAGCCGTCTCCCCCTCGACTCCGACGAGCTCGGCGTATCCGCCGTGCGCGGCCAGGCTGGGGTTGATCGACTCGTCGAGGAGCTGTCGTACCTGGTCGGCGGCGTCGCCGGTGAGCACGACGTCCTTCCCCGCGAGCGGGTTCGGGCGATTCGGGTTGCGGATGACGAGACCGGCCTGGCCCTGGTTGCGGGGCACGTCGAGGGTGGAGCCGGCCATGCGCTCGATGCTGTCGGCGGCGACGACCACGCTGAGTCCGCCCTGCACCGAGAGGTCGTCCTCGGCGTCGGCATCGGCGACCGCCTCGAAGGCCAGATCGTAGGTGTAGTCGGGGCCCGACACCCCGGTGATGGTGACCCGGAGGCAGAGGCTGCCCGGATCGTCCTCCCCGTCTCGGATCTCCAGCACCCGTTCGAGCGCCTCGGACGTGACGGTCAGGAGGTGGGTCGGGCCGGCGTCGGCCTCGGGGGTGGTGTCGGCATCGACGGTCATCGTGGTGGCCCCTCGGGAGAAAACTCGGAAGTGTCCGTGGAAAAGAGCGTACCGCCAGGCCACCGAGGCGACACGGGCCGACCGTTGTCGGGGCACGACGTCGACCGACCGCGCCCGGAGAGGCCGGCCATGACCACCATCGCGACCCCGACACGTCACCCGCCCCCGAAGCCTGAGGGCGCACGGGTCGTTAGCCTCCGACGGTGATCCTCGTCGACCTCGACCGCGTGGCCATGAGCCGGCCGGGACGGCCCCTGTTCGACGGCCTCTCGGTCACGCTCTCCAGGGGCGACCGCCTCGGCGTCGTCGGGCTCAACGGCTGCGGGAAGTCCACGCTGCTGTCGGTCCTGACCGGCGACACGGTGCCCGAGGCCGGGGTCGTGCGCACCGGTCGAGGCGTCCGCATCGCCGCCCTGACGCAACGACCGGTCCTCCCTCCCGGCACCGTGCTCGACGCAGTGGAGGGCGGCGCCGACCACGCGTGGGAGGCCGCCGCCGTACTGGACCACCTCGGCATGGCCCCACTCGCCGAGGCCGACACCCTCGCGCTGTCCGGTGGGCAGGCGAAGCGGGTGGCCCTGGCCCGCACGCTCGTGGCCGACAGCGACCTCCTGATCCTCGACGAGCCCACCAACCATCTGGACATCGACGCGGTGGCCTGGCTGGAAGAGCGTCTCGCCACCTACAAGGGCGGGCTGGTCCTCGTCACCCACGATCGTCACGTGCTCGACCGGGTCACCACCCAGGTCCTCGAGTTGGACCGCGGCAGGAGCTATCTGCACGACGGCGGCTACGGCGCGTACCTGGAGGGCCGCGCCGCTCGGGAGGAGAAGGCGGCGTCCGACGAGTCGACACGTCGGGTGCTCGCCCGCAAGGAACTGGCCTGGCTCCGCCGTGGGGCACCCGCCCGAACGCGCAAGCCGAAGGCCCGCATCGAGGCGGCCACGGCGGTCGTCGAGGGACGCGCCGAGCCCGCAGCCCGAACGGGGATCCCCGACCTCCACCTCGGGACCCCCCGTCTCGGCGACAAGGTCGTGGAGCTCCACGACGTGGGCTTCTCACACGATGGACAGGCGCCGCTCTTCGAGCATGTGGACCTCCTCCTCGACCCCCGCGAACGCCTCGGTGTCGTGGGCCCGAACGGCGTGGGGAAGTCCACCCTGCTGGACCTCGTGGCCGGCCGCCGCACGCCGAGGGTGGGTCGTGTCGTGCACGGGCCCACCGTCCGCCTCGGCTACTACGACCAGGTGGGCGTGGAGCTCGACCCCTCGCGACGCGTCCGCGATGCGCTGGTCGGCGACCACCGTGTCCCGGACTGGCGCGACGCCGCGCTGCTCGAATCGTTCTGGTTCGACACGGATGCGCAATGGGCGCCGGTCGGGCTCCTCTCGGGCGGTGAACGACGCCGCCTCCAACTGCTCCTCGTGCTGGCCGCACAGCCCAACGTGTTGCTCCTCGACGAGCCCACGAACGACCTCGACCTCGACACGTTGCGCGTCCTCGAGGAGTTCCTCGACGACTGGCCGGGAGCGCTCGTGGTCGTGTCGCACGACCGTGCCTTCCTCGAGCGGACCGTGACCGACGTGTTGGTCATGGACACCGACGCACCGCCCGCTCGACGGCCCGGCGGGTACGGCGCCTGGGAGCGGGACCGCCGGGCACGCCGGCTCCGGGGCCGGGCGACAGCGGCGCCCGACCCGGTCCGAGCACGTCCGAACGGACCCCGAACGGTCGAGCCGACCTCCTCCCGTCGGGAGGGCCCACCGGCGCGGAGTGCGAGCACACTGCGCCGGCTCATGAAGGACGCCGACAAGGAGGTGGCCCGCCTGACGAAGCGTCGCGATGGGATCGCCGCCGACCTCGCCGAGACGGCCGCGACGAGAGGGCACGCGGAGCTGCGCGAGCTCGGCGCCGAGCTGACGGCCGTGCAGTCGGAGCTCGACGCCGCAGAGGAGCGCTGGCTCGCCCTCGGAGAGGAAGCGGAGCACTCCGGAGGGTGACGGATGCCGCCACGCGTCGCGGCCTGGGACCACGATGCTGCGCGATGCCGGACCCGATACCGCAGGTAGCGTGTCCCGACGTGATCGCCGTCGAAGCTCCCGAGGTCGCCCTCGTCGACCTCCGCAAGACGCGACGGTCGAACCGACTGGCCCACGTCCACTGGATCGATGCGCTGTACCGGGTCTACATCGTCGGCTTCCTGGGGGTCATCGCCATCGCACTGGGCGCGGACCTGCTTCCGGGTGACCCGGTCACCGAGGCACAGTCCGTCACCTTCGCCCTCGAAGCGCCCGCGTGGCTGGGCCTGGCCTTTGCCGTCGCCGTCGGGATCGGCCTGCGCTCAGGGGCACGAGGCGGCCCGCTCGTGCTCGAAGCCCCGGTCGTCGTGCACGAGCTCAACGCCCCGGTCGACCGCGCCGCCGTGCTGCGCGGACCCGCGATCAAGCAGCTGCGCTTCCTTGCGTTCGCCGGCGCCGTCGTCGGCGGGATCTCCGGCGAGCTCGCCTCCCAACGCCTCCCGGTCAACGGCTTCGCCGCCGCATTCGCCGGGGCCGTGACGTTCGCCCTCGCCGGGGTGCTGGCCTCGGGAACGGCGATGCTCGTCTCCAGCCATCGCATCCGCTGGTGGCCGGCCAACTTCATCGCCGCCGCCGTGATCACGTGGTCCGCCCTCGACGTGGTCCTCGGGGTGCGCACCTCTCCCCTGACGTGGCTGGCCACCCTCGCCTTCTGGCCCATCACGATCACCGCCCTGTCCCTGATCGGGGTCGCGGTGGCGATCGCCGTCCCGATCCTCGGCGTCGTCCAGATCCGGAACCTGTCGACCGAAGCAGCACTGCGTCGCGCCGGACTCGTCGCCCAACTCCGCTTCGCCGTCACCCTCCAGGACGTGCGCACCGTGGTGCTCCTGCGCCGGCAGCTGTCACAGGAGAAGCCGCGGATGAAGCCGTGGATCGCGGTCCGTCGAGCAGCCACGAAGAGTCGGGTCCCTGCGATCTGGAAGCGCGACTGGCAGAGCTACTTCCGCTTCCCGCTCGTTCGGCTCGTGCGCATGATCCTCGTGGCCGGGATCGCAGGCGTCGCCCTCGGTGCCGCGTGGCGGGGCACGCCAGCGGCGATCCTCGTCGCCGCCCTCGCCTTGTTCGTCGCCGCCTACGACGCCGCCGAGCCCGTCGCCCAGGAGGTCGACCATCCCACCCGTTGGGAGAGCTATCCCGAGGACCCGGGCCGTTTCCTGCTCCACCACCTGCCCGCATCGTTCGTGGTCATGGTGCTGCTGTGCCTCGTGGCTGCGGCGACGGCCATGATCCTCACACCCGCCGAAGTCGTACTGCGTCTGACCGGCGTGCTGATCGTGCCCGTCGCCCTCGCGGCGGCGATCGCCGCCACGATCTCGACCGCTCAGGGCGCCCCCGACAGCGCCACGTTGTCGAACCTCGGACCCGACGTCATGGGCTGGGTCATGCTGGCCCGCGTGATCATCCCGCCCACGATCGTCGCCATCGCCCTGCTCCCCCTGCTCGCGGCCGGCTCCGACCCCGCCACGCTCGATTCCGCCCGCGTCGCCAACAGCACCACCTGGGTCCTGTTCGTGATCGCGGGCGCGTTCCTGTACCTACGCACCCGGAAGCCGAAGCACCTGTGAGCTTTCTCGACATCAAGCCACCCAGGAACGACGACGCCGATGCCTCGCTCGCCCTGCACACCTTCGAGCTGGGGAAGGACTACGGCGACGGCATGGGCCTGACCGAGCTCGACTTGCGGGTGGGCCCGGGCGAGCTGGTGATGCTCGTCGGACCGAACGGCGCCGGGAAGTCCACGTTCCTGGGATTGGCCTCGGGCATGCTCGAGCCGACCACCGGCGCCGCCTACATCCAAGGGGCCGCCGCCGGCACCATCGAAGCCCGAGCAGCTCTGTCCTATCTGCCGGACAACCCGGTGCTGTACGACGACCTCAGCCTGATGGAGCACATCGAGTTCGTCGCACGGCTGCACCGCACGGTCGACTGGGAGGACTACGCCGACGACCTGCTCGACATGTTCGGCCTCACCGACCGATCCGACGACCTCCCCTCGCGGTTCAGCCGCGGCCTGAAGCAGAAGACCGGGCTCATCCTCGGTCTGATCCGTCCCTTCCGCCTGATGCTGATCGACGAACCCTTCGTCGGTCTCGACACCCCGGGGCAGGAGACGCTCGTCGAGGTGCTGAGCGACGTCGTCGAGCAGGGTGCGACCGTGGTGTGCTCGACCCATCAGCTCGACCTCGTGCCGGCGGCAACGCGATGCGTGGGTCTCCGCGACGGCGAGCTGGCCTACGACGGGCCGGCCACTGCGGAGAAGATCCGCGAGCTCGTCGGCGGCTGAGGCGCTCCATGGAGCCGAGCCCGCCCCCGTACATGCGCGGCATCCTGTCCGATCCTCTCGACCTCGATGGTGGTGAACCGCGGATCCGCCGAGCCCCGCGACGGGTCGATGCCGATCCGGGACTGCGGGTCACCGTGCGGGCCGACCGTCGGTCCGGAGTGGTGGTCGCGTGCACGAAACAGGTGGTGACGCTGCGCGACGACGAGGGTCGCGATCGCCCCGTTCGCCTGGTCGACGGCGCCTTCGCCATCGACGGCGAACGGATCACGCTCGTCGCCCCACGCGCCGGTGCGCCCGTGGCCGGCGCCCCCCTGACGGCGTCGGGGTCCGTCGCCGTGCCCGGCGCTCCCGCCCGCATGGCGCGCGCCAGCCGCATCCTCGTCGAGGGCCGCCACGACGCCGAGCTCGTCGAGAAGGTCTGGGGCGACGATCTGCGCATCGAGGGCGTCGTCGTCGAGATGCTCGAGGGCGCCGACCACCTCGGTGAGATCGTCCGGAGCTTCGGACCACGCGCCGGACGTCGCCTGGGCGTCCTGCTCGACCACCTGGTCACCGATTCCAAGGAGAGCCGGATCGCCGACGGCATCGACCACCCCGACGTGCTGATCACCGGGCACCCCTTCGTCGACATCTGGGCGGCCGTCAAACCGACCGTCGTCGGCATCGAGGCGTGGCCGGACGTGCCGAAGGGACAGCCCTGGAAGGAGGGGGTGTGCGCGGCGCTCGGCGTCGGCGACTCGCGGCTCCTGTGGACCCGGATCCTCGGTTCCGTGTCGAGCTACGCCGACCTCGAGCCGCCCCTGGTGGGAGCCGTGGAGCAGCTGATCGACTTCGTCACCGAGCCCTGACGCCGCCGGTTCAGGCGACCGAGGCGGCCGAAGCCGACCGCAGCGCGCGCAGCACGATCTGCGGGTCACCCAATCGGTGCCGTAGTTCTCGTTCGAGCCCTCCGATCGGCACCAGGTTCTGCGGCGCGCGGGGGTCCTTCTGGGGGGCCGACGCGAACCGCGGGAGCGTCAGGCAGATTCGATCGGCGATCGCGGCGGCCTCGACTGCCGAATCGGCGGCGGCGATCTCGAGACGGACGATCCCGGCCCAGCCGTGGGTGACGACCCCGGGCAGGCGGACGTACCACGACCACCGGGGCATCGGTGCTCCGAAGAGCAGGAGTGGGGTGCGCTCCCCGACGGCGAGGGCCGTCACCACTTCGCGGACGAGAGCAGGTCCGTAGACGGCGTGGTGGGTCTTGACGTAGCCGACGTACCCGCCCGAGTGCAGCCCGCCCCGCAACGGACCGTCGACCACCACCACATCGACGTCACCGGCGCGACGAGACACCTCCCCCTCGAGCTCCCCCATCGCCCGCTGCAGACGCAGCGAGGTGACCTCGGGTTCGTCGGAGGTCGTCGCGTAGAGGTCGAAGCGACCGTGGCGGGTGGAGAGCGCATCGGCGCCCCGCGCGGGTACGAACAGACCACGTCGTACCTCCGCGGCGACGACCTCGGCGGTACGAGTGCATCGCACGACCCCGGCCGCGAACGATGCACAGATGCCTCGATGGACCACACCGGAACCGGCGTCGACGAACACGTTCGCGTCGACCCTGCGCACCCCGTCGACGAAGGCCACCGAGGCGAACGGCGTGGTCGTGGCCTCGGCCGTGGGACGGATCGGCCGCCACCTCGAGACGTCCACTTCGGCCCAAGGGTCGACGGGACCGGTCCCCTCGACGAGGCCCATGGCCTCGGTGGGGCTGCCGTACTCGGGTGCCCACGATTCGACAGCGAAGTGCACCGGACCCCCTATCGGTCGATCCGCTCGACCGTCGACCCGGAAGGGGTCTTGGTGACGGCGAAACGCACGGGTAGCCGTTCGGCCAGCTCGGTGACATGGGTGACGAGCCCGACGGTGCGACCCTGCGCGCCGATGTCCTCGAGCGCCCCGGCGACCGTGTCGAGGGTGTCGGCGTCGAGGGTGCCGAAACCCTCGTCGAGGAACATCGACTCGAGTCGCGTCGCCCCGCCCGCACCCAGGTGCGCGACCTCGTCGGCCAGCGCGAGTGCGAGGGCCAACGACGCCAGGAAGGTCTCGCCCCCCGACAGGGTGCGGGCGGAACGAACCGCATCGGCGTTGGCGTGGTCGATGACGCAGAAGTTGGAGGTCTTCGGTTCGAGGGTGAGCGAGTAGGTGCCGTTCGACAGCGAGTGCAGGACACCGGTGGCGCCGGCCACGAGGTGCCGGAGCGCAGCATCGAGCACCCATTTCTCGAAGCCGGTCGCCGAGAGATGACGCGCCAGCTCGCGCGCCACCTGCTGCTCGCGGACGAAGGTGGCGTGAGAGCTCTCGAGCTCGACGAGCTCGGACGTGGCTCGCTGTCGTCGGTCACGGTCGGCCAACAGCGCCGCCCGTTCGTCGACCAGGACATCGCGGGCCACGCGGTCGCCGAGGTCCACACCGGCCTCCCGACAGGCATCGACGACCGCCTCGTGGATGGATCGGGCCTCCTCGGCCGCGGCAGAGGCGGCGGCGTCGGCGACCGCCGCCCGCTCGAGACGAACCGGTCGTTCGCGCTCGGCCCAGACCACGAGGTCGTCCCAGTCGGCCGCGAGGTCGGTTCGGCCGGGCGCCGGGGGCCCCAGCGCTGCGACTGCATCCCGGACGGCGTCGAACTCGCCGCGGGCCCGCTGCTCGCGCTCGGCGAGGGCCCGCTCGGCGGCCTCGGCGGCGCGACGGCGGGCCCGTCCATCCTTGGCGGCCTGCTTCGCCGCCGCCACGGCGCGTGTCGCACGGACGATCTCGTCCCGGGCTGCGTCGAGGTCGTCGACCGAAGGGGCCGACTCGAGCTCACGCTCGAGTCGATGCACCGCTTCGACCACCTCGACCAGCTTGTCCTCGAGCCGGGCGAGCTCACCGGCGGCCCTGGTGAGCACGTTGCGGCGCTCCTCCTGAGCAGTGCGGGCCTCGTCGAGACGACTGCGGGCCTCGACGAGCGCCTCGTCGTCGAGATGGTCGGGAAGATGCTCGACCGCTGCTCCGCAGACCGGGCACGGATCCCCGGGGGCGAGACCCGTACTGATCTCGGCGACGAGGGCCGCTCGTTGGGCACGGTCACGGGCGGCCTCGGCCTCGACGACGGCGACGTCCGCAGCCGCGGCCCCGAGGCGGGCCGCCTCCGCCGCCTCGGATCGCTCGACGATCAACGCCTCGCCCTTCGCCTGACGCTGCCGTTGCTGCGCGAGGTCGGCATGGGCCTTGGCGGTGGATTCGAGCACCGCCGCCGACGGTAGAGCGCCGAGAAGTCCCTCGGCCTCGTCGACTGCGACCATCGCGGCGTCGTCGGCGGCGCGGGCGGCGTCGAGCTCCTCACGGGCCGAAGTCAGCGCCGCGCTCAGGTCACCGGCGTCGGTCGGCCGTCGGACGGCGCCCAGGCGCTCGGCGTCGGCGCGGGCCGCCCGGGCTGTCACACCTTCGGCGTCGATCACCTTCTGCAGGTCGTCGAGTCGGGCCTGGTCGACGTCGATGCGTTCGACGAGATCGTCGAGGACGGCGACGGCCGCGTCGAGCGACGCCAGGGCGTCGGGATCGGCCAGGGCTCGGGCGACGCCCAACTGATGCTCGATCTCGGCACGGGATCCGTCGGCGGTGGCTTCGCGGGTGCGGGCCAGGCCGCGCATCCGCTCGTAGAGCCCGAGGTCGAGGAGCTCCACCAGGAGCTTCTGGCGCTCCTTCGCCTTGGCGTGCAGGAACTGGGCGAACTCACCTTGTGGGAGCACGACGCATGTGGCGAAGTGCTCGAAGGTCAGACCCAGGAGGCCCGTGACCGCCGCAGTGAGCTCATCGGCCGTACCAGCGAGGACCTCGTCGCCATCGGGCAGTCGGCGCACCAGCCGGGCCTCCTTCGTGGTGGCGCCGCTGGTCGTGGCGCGCACCACCCTCACCGCGGTGTAGCGAGCGTCGGCGACGGCGAAGTCGAATCCGACCCGCGCCTCGAGCCGACCCTGGCTGATCACGGGAGCAACGAGGCGACGATCGTCGTAGCGCGGCACGACGCCGTAGAGCGCGAAGCAGATGGCATCGATCACGCTCGACTTCCCCGCCCCCGTCGGGCCGGAGAGGGCGAAGAGATCAGCGCCGGTGAAGTCGATCTCGACGGGCTCACGGAAGGCCGTGAACCCCTGGAGCTCGAGGCGTTCAGGGCGCATCGGTGGCCTCGACCCCGCCCTGTCCGGCTTCGTCGAGGAGCTCGTCGAACAACGTGACGAGACGCTCGTCGTCGATGCCCTTCGCCTGTAGATAGCCGGTGAACTGTTGGTGGGGCGTGACCCGTTCGTCCGGGATGTGGTTGCCGCCGACCTCGCTGTCGCGGTCGGGGGGCTCGACCCGGATGTCGACGGCTTCGGGGAAGAGCTCGCGGATCTCGTCGGCCAGGCCGATCCGCGCCAACTCGTGGACCACCACACGGATGTAGGCATCGTCCCCGTCACGCACCTGTTCGGCCAACTGGACCAAGGTGCCCGAGACCGTGCGGAAGTTGCGTCCTCCGGTCAGCTCGACCGGCTCGACCCTCGCCGGGGTGCGCGGTAACGCCTCGACGAGCAGGACGCCCTTCACGTCGTGCTGCTCACCGAAGTCGAGCGCCAGGGGCGAACCGGGGTACCAGATCGGGCACGCTCCCGCGATGCGCTGGGCTCGGTGGAGATGGCCGAGGGCCACGTAGTGCGCCGAGACGGGGAACGCGGTCGCCGGCACGGCGTACTCGAACACCGTGTGCGCGCTGCGTTCACCCCCTCCCATCACGCCACCGAACACCATGGCGTGGGCCACGACGATGTTGACCGTGTGGTCCTCGAAGCCCCCGGAGAGGGCGTCGACGATCCGTCCGATCCGGTCGGCGTACTGCAGCGAGTGGTGGTCGGCCCCGGCCCCCATCAGCTCGTCGGCACCGACGACGTGACGCTGCGAGACGAACGGGAGCAGTGCCAGGCGGACCGGTACGCCTCCGGCCTCGAGGGCCACGACCCCGCCCTGGCCCGGCGGTACGACCGCCGTCTGGATGTGCACCGCCGCGTGCTCGAACAGCGGTGCCACCGCGGCCAGGCGGCGCGGGTTGTCGTGGTTGCCGGACACCACGACGACCGGTCGCCCACCGCGACCGAGATCGAGGAGCGTGCGATAGACGATCCGTTCGGCCTCGGGCGGAGGCGCGGCCGAGTCGAACAGGTCACCGACGACGAGCACCATGTCGACTGCTTCCTCGTCGGCGACCCGCACCAGGTTGCCGAGGACGGCTTCGTGCTCTGCCGTTCGCGACCGACCCCTGATGGTCTTGCCGACGTGCCAGTCGGCGGTGTGGAGCAGCCTCACCTCGACCTCACGGCGATCTCACTGCGACCTCGGATGGCTCACGACGGCATGCCCGCGAAGGGGTCGTCGGGCTGGTCGACGGCCGCCGGGTTGGCGCCGGCCTCGCTGGCCCGGGTGGCCCAGGCGGGGAACGGGAACTGGACCATGAGGGGAACGGGGAGCTCGGGCTGGGCCACGATCATCGTGCCGGGCTTGATGATGGTCGCTCGCTGGCGCTGGGCCACGGGAAGGAAGCCGTACTCCCCGCGTGCCGCTTCCGCCGGATCGAGCCGCCCGACGATGCGTATGGCCGAGTTCGCCACGATGCGACGCTCGACCTCGCTGGCGGTCTGCTGTGCGCCGATGAGCACGATGCCGAGCGACCGTCCCCGCTCGGCCACGTCGAGGAGGATCTCCTTGATCGGGCTCCACCCCTCGCGGGGGGCGTACTTGTTGAGCTCGTCGAGCACCACGAACTGCAACGGTCGGGCGACACCGCTGCGTTCCTTGGCGAGGAACTGCCTGCGCAGGGTGACGCCCACGACGAAGCGCTTGGCCCGGTCGTTGAGGTTGTGCAGGTCGACGACGGTGACCTGGGCGTCGTCGACGATGCGGTGCCGCGCCGCTTCGGGAACGTCGGCGCGCACGAGGTGCTCGACGTGGCGCACCGAACCGGCCAGTCGCCGGATGAACACGTTGACCGTGCCCTGCCCCACGGCGCGACCGGCCCAGCGCTCACGTTCGTGGTCGTCGTCGCCGTCGATCTTGTCGTGGATCACTTCGACCAGCTCACGGAAGGTGCGCACGGTCCGGCCGTCGACGGTCACTGCGCCCTCGCCTGCCGGCCTGGCGTCGGTGGCCAGACGGGCGGTGACGTTGTGGACCACGAGCGTGTACTGCGCACGATCGTCCTCGGTGTCGGCGAAGAGGAACGGCAGGAGCTCCTCGGCGCAGAACTCCTCGATCGTCCAGAAGAACGACGTGACACCCAGGGTTCGGCTGGCCACGTCGGGGGCGGCGTTCGCGTCGCCACGGCGCGGAGGGCGCGAACACCGCGACGCTCGGGAAGGCGCCCGGGGACAGCCCGATGGCGCGGTAGCGGTCGGCCTGCTCGGTCGAGAGGCGGGTGTTGGCGTGGTCCAGGAAGAGGAGGTCCTCGCCCTTGACGTTGAAGACCAGGGCCTTGGTGTTCACGGCCTCGGCCCCGAGCACCCCCGACGTGAACAGCCCGTAGAGCAGGAACGTGGCGTAGGTGGTCTTCGTCGCGACACCTGACACGCCGCTGATGTTGACGTGCGCCCCCCGGGTGCCGTCGAGGAACTCGAGGTTGAGGTACATCGGCTCGTCGTCGCGGGACAGGCCGGCGGGCAGGAGGTGTTCCATGCCGTCGAAGAAGAGGGCGTGGTCCCGCGCCTCGCCGGTGGCCTTGTGCACCGCGCTGCCCGGGAGCGGCGGCACGAACACCTCGGGCTCGAAACGGGTGGCCTGGACCATCGCCGCCTCGCTGACCTCGGCGGGAAGGACGCCGTCGGCCACGAGGAACACGTCGGAGTCGAAGCGGGCCCCTTCGTGACGGGCCCGCACCTGGCCGACCACGCCCGAGATGCGTACGGGCCGACCGTCCGGGAGCGTGCGCACGCAGGTGACGACGTCGTCGAGCTGCAGGAACGACCCGTCGGACACCGCCACCCAGAACTCGAGCGGCGTGGCGTCCTCGGTACCGATGACCCGCCCTTCGGGCGACCGCTCCTCGCGCTCGTCGTCCACGACACCCACCCTATGCAGCTGTTGGGACAGCTCTCCGGACTCCCCGGGACACGTCGGGTTACCCCGGCCTGCGACGGCTCGCCACTAGCCTTTCCGCTCATGGGCCGGATCTCGAACAGCGTCAACCTCGCCAAGCAGAGCTGGAACGTTCTACGCACCGACAAGGAGCTGGCCGCCATCCCGATCGTCTCCACGGTCGTGTCGGCCGTCGTGGCGCTGATCTTCGGCGGGGCCGTCTTCCTGACGCTCGACACCGTCGCCGACCCGCAGCCCGGCCAGGACGCAGGCGGAGCCACCCCGTTGACCTACGGCGTGGGAGTCATCGGCCTCCTCGTGCTCGGCCTCGTGGCGCAGTACTCCATCGCCGTGCTGATCGCGGGTGCCAACGAACGCCTCGAAGGGGGTAGCCCCACCATCAGGCGGGCCATGGCCAAGGCCAACGCCCACCTCGGGGCCATCTTCGGCTGGGCCGCGATCAACGTCACCGTCGGGCTGATCCTCCAGGCCATCGCCGACCGCGCCGGACCTCTCGGTGCCATCGCGCTGCGTCTCGTCGGCGCGGCCTGGAACGTCGTCACGTGGCTGGCGCTCCCCGCCATCGTCATCGGCGGAACCGGACCGATCGACGGCATCAAGAGCTCGGTGCACCTGCTCAAGTCGACCTGGGGCGAGAACCTCATCGCCCAGATCGGCCTCGGGTTCGTGGGCTTTCTCCTGATCCTGCCGGGGTTGGCCGTGTTCGGAGGCCTGTCGCTGGTGATCCCCGTCGTCGGGCTCCCCCTGCTCTTCGTCTACGTCGCCATCGTCGGCGCCGTCATCTCGGCCCTCACCGCCATCTACCGAGCCGCGCTCTACCGCTATGCCGTCGGCCTGCCGAACACCGGCGCCTTCAGCGAGGAACAGCTGGCCGGGGCGTTCCGCTCGCGCTGAGGCGTCGGACGGCAGATCCGATTCCTGCGAAGCTGAGACCATGACCGACTCCGTGACCTCGACAATCGACGGCGACGTGGCCGTCATCACCATCGACGACGGCAAGGCCAACGCCCTGAGCCACGCAGTGATCGCTGCGACCCATGCGGCGTTGGTCGACGCCCGCGAGACGGCGACGGCCGTGGCGATCGTGGGTCGCCCCGGGAAGTTCTCTGCCGGCTTCGACCTGAGTGTGATGCAGGGCCCGGTGGACGGGGCACGCGATCTGCTCAAGGCCGGGGCCGAACTGGCCATCGAGATCTTCGAGTACCCGCGGCCCGTCGTGATCGGCGCCACCGGCCACTCGCTGGCAATGGGAGCGATCCTCCTGCTCGCCGCCGACACCCGGATCGGCGCGGAAGGCCCCTTCAAGATCGGCATGCCGGAGGTGGCCATCGGCATGCCGCTGCCGCGCTTCGCGGTCGAACTCGCCCGCGATCGGCTCTCGCCACGTTGGTTCACCGCAGCCTCGGCACACGCCGAGGTCTTCGACCCGGCCGGTGCCGTGGTCGCGGGCTATCTCGACCGGGTCGTCGCTCCCGACGACGTGGTGGGCGAAGCCACCGCACATGCGGCCCACCTGGGCGACACGCTGCGTCGAGGCGCGTTCGTCGCCACTCGCGCCAACGCCCGCGGGGCGCTGGCCACCCGGCTCCGCCACGACCTCGCCACCGACGTCGCCGAGTTCGTCGTCGAACTGCCGTCGCCCTGACGCCGCTGGGCCGTTCGGCCCAACTCGCTTCGCCGGGCCGGTCAACCCTTCCGAGCGGGGAAGAACAGCGCCTGCGGGGTCACCCGGAGCAGCGCGGCCCCGAACGACCCGGGGCTGGCCGTCGCCGAACCGTCCTTGTCGGGCCCGACGACGAGGATCGACTCCCGATGCTCGGTGAGGAACGCCGCCATCGTGTCGACGGGGTCGCGGGCCTCGACGATCACGAGCGACGCCACCGGCACCCTGCCCGCCACGTCGGCGATCGCCGCTTCGAGTCGCTCCACCAGCCAGTCCCGTTCGTCGACGCTCGCATTGGGCGACAGCAGACCGACCATGACGAACTCGAGCTTGAGGCGAAGCGCCCATTCGGCTGCAGTCGCCACGGTGCCGGCGCAACTCTCCGAACCGTCGTGAACCATCACGATCTCGCCCATCGGGAGCCCCCGACTCACATCGGTCTCGGGCCCCATGGCCAGGATCGGCGTCGGGGTCTCGGTGAACACGGTCCGCGGGATCTCGACGACCGCCCGGCGGCGCAGGAGCGCGCCCTGCTTGTACCTGGAAGCGGTGCAGATGACGGAGTTGGGTCGGAACGATGCCGCGATGACCACCGCCTCGCCGATCCCGTGGTCGAGGTCCACCCAGAACTCGATGTCGGCGCCGCTCTGGGCGATGGCCTCGGACTTGAGCGTGAGGCGAGAGGCCTCATCGGTCGCCGGGGTGGTCGAGATCACCACCAGCTTGGCCCCGCACCGCCAGGCCAGATCGCTCCCCGGCGTGAGGGCGGCGCGCAGCTCGGGGCCTCCGTCGGACGGCACGAGCACGTAGTCGAACATGAGCCACCATCTTGACCCGCCGACGCCGGGTGACGTCAGCGCTTCCCGAGGTGTCGGACCGACTCGAGCCGGAAGGTTCCCGACCGGCACCCGACACTCATCCCATCGGCAGATGCGATGCGCCGGTTGAGGAGCGCTCCGGCGGCGGTTTCGACTCTGGCGTGGGCGGCGTGCGTCGGACACTCCCCGCACGACCCGGGCCCACCACCCGATAGACGGTGAAGAACACGACCACGGCGACGGAGACCGCCGCCGCCCCCCACAACAGCGGGTTCGTGCGATCGGTGCCGGCCAGCAGCAGGTGAACGGTGGCCATGGCGTAGAGGGCGTAGCTGGTGAGGTGCACGGCGTGCCACACCCGCTTCGGGATCCGGCCCCGGACCAGCGAGGTGACCTCGACCGCGACGAGCAGGTAGAAGGCGACGATCCCCCACGCCACGGCGACCGGCTTCCACCCGGAAGCCATCGGCACGAACAGCTCGTCGAGACCGAACGAGACGAACGGGTCGAGTGCCAGAGCCCCGAGGTGCACGGCGACGAACACCACGGTGAGCCCGCCGATGAAGCGGTGCAGATCCAGCAGCCACGGTGCCCGGGGCTTCGCCCCGAGAGCCCGCGTCGACAACGCCAGGCCCCAGACCACGGCCATCGCCGCCAACAACCAGGCCACCACACCCGAGGCGCGAGACACGTACCACCAGACCTTCGTGGCGGCGACCACCGTGGGCACGGCGACGCTGGCGACGAGCGATGGCGGGATCACGACGGCAGCCGGTCGGGTGATGCGAGGGGGCGGAGGTGTCGATCGATCGCGCCGGCGGTGAGCACCTCGCCGTCGGCGGTCACGAGGAGCGCCGAGAGGCCGGCCTCGGCGATCATGGACACACCCTCAGCCGATCCGGCCAGCAGCGCGGCCTTGGCGTACACGTCGGCCCACGCGGTCGTCGCCGCGAGAACCGTGACCGCGACGAGATCGGATCGCGCCGGTCGACCGGTGGCCGGGTCGATGAGGTGGTGGGCTTCACGCCCGTCGGCTCCGGACCACCGACGGCGCAGCCGGCTGCTCGTGGCCACTCCCCCGTCGAGGAGGTCGACGACGGCCAGGTCGACGTCGGAACCGGCCGGATCGGCCACGCTGACCGGCCACGCCAGCCCCTCCGGGGGGCTGCCGGCGACCCGAACGTCCCCCCCGAGGTCGACGCACACCCCGAGGGCTCCGAGGCCGAGGAGCCGATCGCACACCAGGTCGGCCGCCCGTCCCTTCCCGATTCCGCCGAGGTCGATCCGGACCCCCTCCGCCAGGGTGACGGTCCGGGAAGCGGCATCGAGCTCGACCCGTTGCCGTGAGACCCGAGAGCCCACCACACCCGTCCCCTCCTCCGATCGGCCCGGGTCCGCCGCCGGATCGAGGAGCTCGAAGGTCCGGTCGTACCCCGCAGCCTCGAGAGCGTCGAGCACCGTGACGTCGAAGCGGCCCTCGGTGAGCTCCCACGCCTGCACGGCCATGGCGACGACGGAGAAGGTCTCCTCGGTCACGACGACCGGTACCCCTCCCGCCCGGTTGAGGACGCTCAGCTCGCTGTCGGGTCGAAAACGGGACCACGCCTGCTCGAGGTGCTCGAGGTGGCTCACCGCCGCGCCGAACCCGAGCTCCGGATCGTCGTGGTCGCCGACGACGACCGTGAGTCGGCACTCGGAGCCGAGGGCGCGCAGCGCACGGGTCGCGACGAGCATCGCCGTCAGCTGGCTCTGGTCTGAGCCGCCGGGGGCGCAGTCGCGGGGGGCGCCGAACGGGGTGCCGGCGTCGCCGGAGCGACGGTCGGAGCCGCCGGCGACGCCGCCGGAGCCGGGGTGCCCGAGGCGACGGAGCGGCCCGTCGATCCCGTGGAGACGGCCGGACCGTCACGGCGCGGGCTCCGCCCACCGGACGAACCCGAGTCAGCCGTCACGTAGTGGGTGACGATCACGATCGTCGTCGGTGGTGGGGTCGTGGGGGGGATCGTCGGCACCACCGGAGCAGGCTCCACGATTGGCACTGCCGGCGGTGCCACGTCGACGGCACTCCCCGCGGTGGCCTCGAGCTGATCCGACAGTGCCAGCGCCGTCACCATCAGGAGTGCGGCCGTGAGGCTCACCCCGGCGACGACGACTCGGGAGGCAACGGCCACGGACCGCTTCCGCCGGGCCGCCCCTGCACGGCCGGCGCGTCCCGGCGCAGGAGACCGGCCTTCCGCGGCGTCAGTCATCGGCGTCGTCGTGTTCGATCTCGACGCCGTGGTCGTCCTCGTGGTCGTCCTCGTGCTCGTCCTCGTGCTCGTCCTCGTGTCCGCCCTCGTGGTCGCCCTCGACCTCGCCACTGCGAGCGGTCGTCGGGGAGCTCTTGACCGCCGGCGCCGGGGCCGGAGCCGTCGGCGGTGTGTCCGGCCCGGACACGGACTCCTGGGTGCGATCGGACGATCCGGGGAACGACCGCGGAGGGACCGACCGGAAGCGGTGCCTCACCGGGCAGCGTGACGTACTCGTCCACGTAGACGACCACCGGTTCACCGGGGGCCGACGTCGTCGAGGTGGTCGGGACCAGCTCCGACACGTTCGACGCGTCGAGAACCCCGACGGTGTCGCCCGATGAGGAGGCCGATGCGAGAAGACCGAGGTTGGCGGCTCCGGCGATGCCGGCAGCGGCCACCACCACGGCCGCGGTTCCGCTGAGGGTGAGGGCTAGGCGTCGTTGCATGGGCGCAACGTACGACGGGCATCCTCAGACGACGGGCAGGGGAAGGCAAAGTTTCGGCAAAGTCGTCCGTCGCTCCACCACCTTCGACCACGCGCCTGTCAGCCTGAACCCGTGCTGGTCCTCGTGGTGGAAGACGATGACGCGATCGCCGAACCCCTCGTGCGGGGGTTGCAGCGCGAGGGGTTCCAAGTGGAACGGACCGCAACAGGCGAGGGCGGCCTGGTCGCCGCGGCATCGATCCCCGCGCCCGACCTGGTGCTCCTCGATCTCGGCCTACCCGATGTCGATGGCTACGAGGTCTGCCGACGGATCAGGGCATCGTCCGAGGTGCCCATCATCGTGGTGACCGCCCGGGGCGACGAGATCGATCGAGTCATCGGTCTCGAGCTCGGCGCCGACGACTACCTGGTGAAGCCCTTCGGCTTCCGCGAGCTGCTGGCCCGGATCCGAGCCGTCACCCGACGGACGACCGCTCGCGGGGCCGACCCCGACGACACCGTCCGCGAGGTCGGAGGCGGCATCGAGCTCGACGTGCGAGCTCGGCAGCGTCACCCGCGGCGCCGACGAGGTGCTCCTGACTCGGAAAGAGTTCGATCTGCTCGCCCTCCTCGCCGGGGAACCCGGCGCCACTCTGACGCGAGACGAGATCCTCGAGCGGGTCTGGGACGCCCACTGGTACGGCCCCACCAAGACCCTCGACGTGCACGTCGCCAGCCTGCGCCGGAAGCTCGGCGACCCCACCCTCATCGAGACGGTGCGGGGCGTGGGCTTCCGGCTCCGGGGCGGCCCGTGACCCGCCGGCTCGTCATCTCCTACCTGGCCCTCACCCTGGTCGTCCTCGTCGCGCTCGAAGTCCCCTTGGCGATCACCTACGGGCAGCGCCAGCGCGAGCAACTCGAGGCGGACCTCGAACGCGACGCCTTCGTCCTGGCCGCCTACGCAGAGGACAGCCTCGAAGGCACGGGCACCGTCGACCTGCAGGCTCTGGCCGACGGGTACATGGATCGCACCGGCGGCCGGGTCGTGCTCACCGACGAGGACGGACTGGTCCGTGCCGATTCCGACCCGGCGGTCGAGGGCCAGCGGTCGTTCAGCTCCAGACCGGAGATCCAGGCCGCCCTCGAGAGCCGCGTCGCCGCCGGGGTGCGCTGGTCGGCCACGCTCGGCACCGACCTCCTCTACGTCGCGGTGCCGGTGAGCTCCGGTGGCACGATCCACGGCGCGGTGCGCATCAGCTATCCGATGAGCGAGCTCGACGAGCGCGTCAGGGCGTACTGGCTCCTCCTGGGAGGGGTGGCGGTGGTCTCGCTGACGGTGGCGGCCGGGGTCGCGGTCCTGATGGCCCGTTGGGTCACCGGGCCGGTCGCCGACCTCCAGGTCGCGGCCCGGGCCATCGGCGACGGTGCGCTCGACACCCGCGCACCCACCACCACGGGACCGCCCGAGATCCGCCAGCTGGCCCAGGCCCTCAACACCACAGCTGCCGCGCCTGGAGGACCTGGTGACCGCCCAGGAGCAGTTCGTCGCCGACGCCTCCCATGAGCTGCGCACCCCCCTGACCGCGCTCCGGCTCCGACTCGAGATGCTCGACGAGGAGGTCGACGCCTCGGGAGCGGAGGATCTCGACGCGGCCGAACGTGAGGTCCGGCGGCTGTCCCGGCTGGTGGACGGGCTCTTGAGCCTCGCCCGCGCCGACCGCGCCCCGTCGGGGGACGTGAAGGTCCTCTCCGCCGACGCCGTCTTCGCCGATCGCGTCGACGCCTGGGAAGCGGTGGCGGCGGAGCGACGCCTGCGCCTCGCCGTCGATCCCTCCGGCCTCCACCTGCGCGCCGACCCCGACCGGGTGGACCAGATCCTCGACAACGTGCTGGCCAACGCCCTCGACGCGGCACCGACGGGGAGCGAGATCCGACTCGTCGCCCGACGCGGGCCCGACGGCGAGGCTCGGACGATGACGGAGCTGCACGTGATCGACGCGGGCCCCGGCCTCACCGCCGAGCAACGCGAACGGGCCTTCGACCGGTTCTGGCGGGCCGGTTCGACCCGGACCGAGCTCGGAGGGAGCGGCCTCGGGCTGGCCATCGTCCGCAAGCTCGCACGCGCCGACGACGGCGATGTCGAACTTCGTGCCGCGCAACCCAGGGGACTCGACGTCGTGGTGCGCCTGCCGATGGCCTGACGGCGCGGAGCTCGTGACCTTCGGCCGTGGGCGACCGACCGGAACGTCCCTATCCTCGGGAACGATCAGAGGAGGATCCAATGACCGATCAGGACGTGGAAACCAGGCTCACCGCACTCGAGGAGCAACTCGCCTCGCTGCGATCGGAGTTGCTCGAAGGGCAGCTCGACGAGTGGAAGACCCGTATCGATCAGCTCGAGGTGCAGGCGCACCTCGGCCAGATGGAAGCCCGCGACGAGGTCGAGCCGTTCCTCGAATTGCTCCGCAACCGACTCCTCGAGGCCCGCACCCAGATCGACCGCATGGGCGGTGCGGCCGGCGATGCCATGTCGTCGGTCACCGACGGCGTGAAGGGTGCGTTCGACGATCTCCGCCAGGCCCTCTCCGACGCCGCCGACCGCCTCACTTCCGGCCGCTAGCCGGTCGACTCAGCGCAGACCGTCGAGCCAGGCCAGCAGTTCGGCGGTCACCTCGTCGCGGTTGGTCTCGTTGAAGACCTCGTGGCGGGCTCCCTCGTAGAGCACCACCGTGACCTCGGCCCCTGCCTGACGGTACCGATCGGCGACCATCTCGACGAACGCGCCGCCGAGGGCGAGAGGATCGTCCTGCCCCGAGACCAGGTGGATGGGCAGCCCGTCGCGTACGCCGTCGATGGCGGTCTGATCGCCGAGGCGCGGGGCGGCCTCGGCGAGCGAACCCGTCGAGCCGGCGTCGAGGCCGAAGCCGCAGTAGGGGTCGGCGATGTAGCGGTCGACCTCGGCCTCGTCGCGGCTGAGCCAGTCCGACTCGGTCCGGGCGGGCTCGAACGCAGCGTTGAAGACGCTCAAGTCCGCGGGTTGCGTCGGGTCGAGCGCCCCGGCGATCTGATCGACGGCCGTCGTGCCGGTCAGGACCAGGCCCGTGAGCCGGTCGCTGCGATCGAGCACGTACTGCTGGGCGACGAAGCTGCCCATCGAGTGCCCGAGCAGGACCAACGGGAGCCCCGGATGACGCCGGCTCACCTCGTCCACCAGGCGGCCGAGGTCGTCGACCAGCCCGTCCCACCCTCCGGGCCCGAGATCGCCGAGGGCCTCGATGCTCACGGCGGTCCTGCCGTGACCCCGTTGATCGGGGGCGTACACGGCCCATCCGGCCGCAGTCAGCGCCTCGGCCAGTCGGCGGTACCGACGGGCGTGCTCGCCCATGCCGTGGGCCACCACGATGGCGGCCACGACGTCGCCGTCCGGGAGCCAGGCCTCGACGGCGACGTCGGTGCCGTCGGTGCCGTCGGCAGGGAGGTTGAAGGGCGCATCGATCATGGGCGCAGTCTGCCCCGTGGCGGGGTCGGCCGCCGGTAGTGTCGCAGCACAGGACCGATGACCCTGGTGAGGGGGGTGCCGGAAGGGCACGATCGAGGTCCACCGGACGTGGAGACCCAGATGCAGATGCCGCGGACCATCGTCGTCCCCCTCGACGGATCGGCGCTCTCCGAGTCGGCGCTGCCGCTCGCCGCCGATCTCGCCACCCATCTCGGCGCCACGGTCAACCTGCTCAGCTCGGGCTGGGGGAGCACGACCGCCGAGCTCGCCGACTACCTCGAGAGCAAGGGCGCCGAGGTGGGTGGCGCCACGTGGTCGAGGACGATCGCCGCCGACACCTTCCCCGCGACCGCGATCGCGACGGCGGTCGCCGACCCCGACGCCAGGGCGGTGGTGGTCATGGCCACACACGGGCGAAGCGGACTGGGGAAGGCACTGCTCGGTTCCGTGGCCGAGGACGTCCTGAAGACCACCGACCGCCCCGTTCTGCTCATCGGACGTTCGGCCGGTTCCGTGGTCACCCTCGACCACCGGATCCTCGTCGTCTCGACCGACGGGAGCGAGACGTCGGTGTCGATCGTCGACGACGCCATCGCCTGGGCCACGGCGCTGAAGATGTCGGTCAGAGTGGTCTCGGTCACCCGCGCCGACGGATCGGCTGTCGGCAGCACCGACGGCGAACCGGTCCTCGACCGCCTCGAAGCGCTCGGTGCCCGCGTCCGCGCCGCCGGCCTCGAGGTGCACGTCGAACGGGTCGATGCCGGAGATGCGGCAACCGCCCTGGTCGACCTGGCCCGGCGGCTGCCGGCGGCGATGATCGCCATGGCCACCCACGGCCGCACCGGCATGGCCCGAACCGCCCTCGGGAGCACGGCCATGAAGGTCGTACGAGACGCTCCCTGCCCGGTCCTGGTCCATCGACCCGAGGGCTGAGCGTCCCCCTCCGAGTGGAGTCTTCGCCCTCCGTTCCGCCGTGGCCACCTCGTGGCCCACGAACGGCGACCTCGAGTCGCCACACTGGGCGCCACGAGGGGCCTCCCCACCGGTTCGTTGCGGGCACCCGGAGGGCCCATGCCGGGACGAACCGTGGATGGTGCCGCGACCCGTAACCTCGACCGGGTGACCGACGCCCACATCGCCCATCCCGAGCGCCACCTCCCTCTCGGCGGCGCGTTCAACTTCCGCGACCTGGGCGGCTATCCCGCCGCCGACGGTCGCCGCATCACCTGGAGGACGCTCTTCCGTGCCGACGCCCTGAGCCGCCTCGAACCCGCAGACGTGGAGATCTTCGACGAACTGGGCATGCGATCGGTGCTGGACCTGCGCACGACCAACGAGGTCCGCGAAGGTCGCATCGAGGCCGGACACCTGCGCTTCGACTATCACCACCTACCGGTGCTCGGCGAGGCGTGGAAGCCACTCGAGCTGCCCGACGACGCCGACGCGACGGAGGTCCTCGGCTCGCTCTACGTCGAGATGCTCGATCAGGGAGCGGCGGCACTGGCCTCGGCCCTGCAGGTTCTGGCCGATGCCGGGAACGTGCCTGCGGTGTTCCACTGCGCCGCCGGCAAGGACCGCACCGGCGTGCTCGCTGCGCTCGTGCTCGGCCTCCTCGGTGTCGACGACGAGCTCATCGTCGCCGACTACGGACTCAGCGGTCGGTCGATGGATCAGCTCGTGGAGCGCCTGAAGGCCACCTCGCCGGAAGCGCTGTCAGCGATGAACGACCAACCGTCGGCCTATCTCGCCGCTCCACCGGGCGCCATGCAGCACCTGCTGACCCACCTGCGGCGCGAGCATGGATCGATCACCGCGTACACCGAAGCCATCGGGGTGGGGTCCGACGTGGTCGACGGACTACGAGCGACGCTTCTGAGCTGAACGACGCAGACCGGCCACGACGAGCGCGGCGACGATCGCGGCGACGAGGGCCGAGACGAGGAGTCGCAGGCGCCGGGAGCGGCGAGCGGCATCGAGCTCCTCGCCGAGCACATCCTGGAGATCGGCGTCGTCCCACGGGGTGGTGTCGACGTAGACGTCCTCACCCCCGGCGCTCACCAGGACCTCGTCGGCCTCGGGGCGGACCTCGACGACCGCGTCGTCGGTGCGCACGACGACGTCGTCACCGGCCGCGGTGATCTCGACGTCGGCGTCCAGCGTGTGCACGAGCACCTCGCCCCCGTCGGCGACCTCGACCTCGACACCGTCGGGAAGGTCGACCTCGGCCACGGCATCGGCATCCAGAAGCGCATCGACCGGGGCCGGCGCGTCGTCGGCGGGCTCGGGGCGATGACGGGATCGTTGGGGGTCGTAGGGCATCGGGGCTCCGCTCAGGCGACGGGAGACGAGGACGCCGCAGGGTCCGCCGCCGCAGGGTCGGGCGAGGTGGCAGGCGGCACCTCGACGGATGACGACGGCGTCTCGTCCGGTGCGAACTCGGGGACCACCGACAGGAGCAGGGCGTCGAACTCCTCGGCGGCCTCCGGCGCGCCGGCGCGGTGCCCCAGGGCATGGATGGGCAGCGACTGCGCGGAGGCCTCGGCGACGGCGGCGCGGAGCCTGACCGGGGCCAGGACATCGTCGCCGTAGTGCTCGACGAGCTGGGCATGCCAGTACTTCGCGTCGCGGGTACGACCGAGCCGGTTGACGGCAACGCCGGCGATGCGGGGCGAGCCTCCGCGGCGAGCGGCGATGCGGTCGATGGTCCGGCGGATCTGGGCCACGCCGTCGGACGCCCAGGCCGCAGGTTCGGTGACCACCAGCGCCCGATCGGCGGCGAAGAGGCCGTTGATGGTCAACAGCCCGAGCGAGGGTGGGCAGTCGACCACGACGAGGTCGTAGCCGTGGCCCTCCAGGGCCAGCTGCAGGCGGTCCTGGGCGCCGACGGGATCATTGGCCAGCTGCGGCTCACGCGCGGCCAGAGCAGGCGTCGACGCGACGACGTCGGGCGCTGGTGCACCCTCCTCGGCGGGCCAACCCGCAGCGACGGCCACCGCAGCCGCGCCGCCCGGACGGTCGGACTCGAGGACGCCGTCGACGGTGGAGGCGGGGTCCCAGACCCCGAGGCCGGTCGTGGCGTTGGCCTGCGGATCGAGGTCGACGACCAGCGTGCGGAGCCCTCGGTGGCTGGCCGCGGAGGCGAGGCCGAGAGCGACCGTGGTCTTGCCCACCCCACCCTTTTGATTGACGACGGCGACGACCGGCATCCCTCCACGCTAGTGCCGATGCGTCGCCGCGCTCTGCGCCGACGACCCGGCTCGGGAATGCGCGGGCCCCGCACGGTGCTGATCGACCCATGACCGCCACTGTGGGCCGACCGGCGCCCGACTTCACCCTGCCCGACCAGGACGGCACGAACCTGAGCCTCGACGACCTGCGAGGAGTGTGGAGCGTCGTCTACTTCTACCCGGCCGACGACACGCCGGGCTGCACTGCGGAGGCCTGCTCGTTCCGCGACAGCCACGAGGCGTTCACCGACGCGGGCGCCCGCGTGATCGGGATCAGCGGCGACTCGATCGAGAAGCACAAGGCGTTCGCGGCCAAGCATTCCCTGCCCTTCACCCTCCTGGCGGACACCGAGGGTGCCGTGCGCGCCGACTGGGGCGTGGGCAAGACGCTCGGTCTGCTCCCTGGTCGCGTCACGTACGTCATCGATCCCGATGGGATGGTGCGCCACAAGTTCTCGTCACAGTTCCGCGCCACCCGTCACGTGCAGGAGGCGCTTGCGATCATCGGATCCGCCAGCACGACGAGCTGACCGGTCACAGGCTTCGGCTCGAGCTGGAGCGCACCGAGCAAGCAAGCATCGGGAGCGGTCCCGGGTTGCACGCGGTGGGCTCCGGACGGGCTCGTACGGGCCTTCGAGCCTCGTCCCCGGCAGTGGGGGCCACCCGCTCCGCTGCCCCGGCCCGTGACGGGCCGAGCTCCGCCGCCGGGCTGGGGACACGGTCCACATCCAGGATGATGCGGCCGGTCGTGGCTCCGATCGGGCCGCGAAGATCACCCGTCCGATGTTCGACGCGGCCTCGATGGCCGGGGACGGCTGGCGAGGCGGAGCCGGCGACGTCACCGACGTAGGCTCGGGGCCAATGGAAGCTGGAGCCGATAGCCGTCGTTCCGGGTTCCTGTGGCCGGAGCGACTCGAGTTGGCGGCGACGATCGTACTGTCGTTCGCCGTTGTCCTGACGGCGTGGTCTGCGTTCGAAGCTGCGAAGTGGGGCGGCGTGCAGGCGATCAGGTTCTCCGAAGCAGGAGCAGCCCGCACCGAATCGGTGCGCTTGGACACTCTTGCTGGGCAGCGCGCTCAGCTGGACATCGCAGTTTTCATGGAATGGTCGGCTGCACTCAGCGAGGACGTGACCTCCGGCCTGATCGCGCCTCCTTCGACGAGCTACGAACCCGATGCGGGCACGCGTTCGGGGTTTCTGTTCCTGAGGATTCGCCCTGAGTTCCGCGCCGTCATCGCCGACTGGATCACAGCCGACCCGATCACGAATCCTGATGCCCCATCCACGCCGTTCGAGTCCGCGGACTACCAGAACGAAGGTGCAGCCGAGGCCGAGCAGCTACGTGGCCGAGGCGATGAACTTGCCGCCGACGCTCGCGCTGCGAACCAGAACAGCGACAACTACGTCCTCTCCACGGTGCTGTTCGCGGCAGTGTTGTTCTTCGCCGGAGTGACCACGAAGGTGGTCTCCGAACGCAATCGGCTGATCTTGCTCGGAACCAGCATCGCCACACTGATCGTCGGTGTCGTCATCGTGTTCAGCCTTCCCATCGAGATCTGACGGCGCTGCTGCGTCCCCAGCTCGGGTGGCAGGGAGGGCGACGGCAGGATCGGCGTCGGAGAGCCGTGGGAAGCCGAACGAGTACTTCTCCTCGCCGTTCGAGCCCAGGAAGCACACCGACGAGGCCTCGAAGTCATCCGCTCGGGCACCTCGGCCCGAGTTGGGTACTCACCGCGGCGACTCCGACCGGTGGCGTTGCCCTCCGGTGAACGCTGCGTTTCGAGTCGCGGAGAGCGGCGGATCCCTGTCGGAACCGTCCGCACGCTGGGTTACGGTCCGGCCTCATGAAGGCCGTCCAGACGTTCACCGTCGTGTCCCACCTGCCCCCGGAGCTCGAGCCGCTGCGCGCCGTCGCCATGAACCTGGGGTGGGCCGACGACCAGCGCTCCCGGGAGCTGTTCCGACGCCTCGACCGCGAGGCCTTCGAGTTCGAGGGACGCGACCCGGCCCTCATCCTGGCCACCGAGGGCCAGGAGCAGTTGGAGAAGCTGGCCGCCGACAGCGCCTTCACCAGCGTCGCCGCGGCCATCCACCAGGAGCTCGAGAGCAGCCTGGCCGAGCCCCGGTGGTTCCAGCACCGGGGTGACTCCCCGCTGCGGGAAGTCGCCTACTTCTCCCCCGAGTTCGGCATCGCCGCCGCCCTCCCCCAGTACTCCGGTGGGCTCGGGGTGCTGGCCGGCGACCACCTCAAGGCGGCCAACGACCTCGGCCTCCCCCTGGTGGCGGTCGGCTTGTTCTACCGGCACGGCTACTTCCGCCAGGAGCTCGATGCGCACGGCTGGCAGATCGAGCGCTTCCCCCGCCTCGACCCCCGGGCCATGGCCCTCGAGGCGGTCGACGACGTGACCGTCGTGGTCGACCTCGCCGGTGTGCCGGTCCACGCCCGCCTGTGGCGCGCCCAGATCGGGCGCATCCAGCTCTACCTGCTCGACACCGACATCGACGAGAACGACGAGGTGACCCGTCTCACCTGTGATCGGCTCTACGGGGGCGGGGTCGAGGAACGGATCCGCCAGGAGATCGTGCTCGGCATCGGGGGCACGCGGGCGCTGCGGGCACTCGGTCGCCAGCCCCAGGTGTTCCACATGAACGAGGGCCACGCCGGCTTCCTGGCCCTCGAGCGGGTGCGGTCGCTGATGATCGATCACGGGCTGTCCTTCGCCGAAGCGAGGGCCGCGTCCCGCCCGGGGACGTTGTTCACCACTCACACCCCGGTCCCGGCCGGCATCGACCGGTTCCCACGCGAGCTGATGGAGAAGTACTTCACCGGCTGGTGCCGCGACCTGGGCGTGAGCCTCGACGAGCTGATGAGCATCGGCCACGAACCCGGGACCCCCGAGGGCGAGGTCTTCAACATGGCGGCCATGGGACTGCGCATGGCCGGGCAGGCGAACGGCGTGGCCCAGCTGCACGGCGACGTCTCACGACAGATGTTCAGCGGACTGTGGCCCGAGATCCCCGTCGAGGACGTGCCCATCACCGCCGTGACCAACGGCGTGCACGCCCCCACGTGGACGTCGCCGGACGTCAGCGACATCTACCGCCGGGTCATCGGTCCCGAGTGGCCCGAGGCCCCGGCCGACGACTGGACGACCATCGACGCGGTCGCCGATCGCGACCTGTGGCGAGCCCGCACGGCGGCCAAGGAGCGCCTGGTCGGATACGCCCGCCACAAGCTGCGCAACACCGCACTGCGCCACGGAAAGACTGCCGCCCAGGCGACCTGGACCGACACCGCCCTCGACCCCGACATCCTCACGATCGGCTTCGCCCGCCGCTTCGCCACCTACAAGCGGGCCACCCTGCTCTTCCGCGACGTCGAGCGCCTCCGCCGACTTCTGCTCGACGCCGACCAACCGGTCCAGCTGATCTTCGCCGGCAAGGCCCATCCGGCCGACGAGCCCGGCCACCACCTCCTCCAGCAAGTGGCGAACCTCGCCGCCGAGATCGATCTGCGCCATCGCCTCGTGCTGCTCGAGGACTACGACATCTCGGTGGCCCGAATGCTCGTGCAGGGTTGCGACGTATGGCTCAACACGCCGCTGCGCCCCAACGAGGCCTGCGGCACCTCCGGCATGAAGGTGGTCTTCAACGGTGGGCTCAACCTGTCGATCCTCGACGGCTGGTGGGACGAGATGTACACCCCCGACGTCGGATGGGCCATCCCGTCGGCCGAGAACGCCACCGACCCCGAACTCCGCAACGATCTCGAGTCGGCCAGCGTCTTCGACATCCTCGAACGTCAGGTCGTGCCCCTCTACTACCGGCGGGGGGAGAACGACCTGCCCTCGGACTGGCTGGCCAAGGTGAAGCGCTCGATGATCCGCCTCGGTCCGCAGGTCGAGTCGACCCGGATGCTGCGCCAGTACGTCGAGCGGCTCTACGAACCGGCCGCGACCCGCTCGGACCTCATGATGGCGGCCGACCAGGAGCGGGCCCGAGGCCTCGTGCGCTGGACCCGTCACCTCGAACGGGCCTGGCCGTCGGTGTCGGTGCCGTCGACGAGCCACACGTGGCACGGCGGGGGTGAGGAGGGTTTCCAGGTCGACGCGCAGGTGGCTCTCGGCGAGCTGGAGGCCGACGACGTGGCGGTGGAGCTCGTGTACGGCGAGGTCGACCTCGACAACGACCTACGGCACCCCTCGGTGCTGAGGATGGACCTGGTGGGCGACGGCGAGCACGCCGGCTGGCGGCACTACCGCGCCGAGCTCGCCTTCCCCCGCGCCGGCACCTTCGGCTACACGGTCCGGGTGGTGCCGTCGCACCCCGACATCGAGGACTACACCGAGCTGGGCCGGGTGGCGCTCGCCCAGTCCTGAAGGGCGGGCGGAACCCGCCCTCAGCGCAGTCGGAGTCGACCGGGGGCAGCCGTCGAGGGGGCGCCGGCCTCACCGATGATCGCGGCGGGATGCCCGGTGGCGCGCAGCGAGGCGACCATCGCGTCGGCCCGGTCGGGATCGACGCCCACGACGAGGCCCCCGGACGTCTGGGCGTCGGCGAGCACCGTGACGTCGAGGTCGTCGACGCCGCCGTCGATGTCGAGGCGGTCGGCCACGAAGGCCCGGTTGCGGCCGGACCCGCCCGGTACGACCCCCGCGGCGGCGAGGTCGCGGACCCCGTCGAGCACCGGCACCGAGGCAACGTCGACCGCGACGTCCACACCCGACTCGATGGCCATGCGGCCGAGGTGGCCGAGCAGGCTGAAGCCGGTGACGTCGGTGGCCCCGGTGGCCCCGGCTGCGAGCGCGGCCCGCGCCGCCTCGGCGTTGAGGCGCAACATCGATGCCACCGCGGCGTCGGCCACGTCGACGGGGGCGACGCCGCGCTTCACCGCCGTCGACACGATGCCCGTCCCGAGGGCCTTGGTCAGCACCAGCACCTGACCCGGGCGCAGGCCGGCATTGGTGAGCAGCCGCTCGGGGTGGGCCTCCCCCACCACGGCCAGCCCGTACTTGGGCTCGGGGTCGTCGACGGAGTGGCCCCCGACGATGGCGAACCCGGCCTCAGCGGCCACGTCGTTGGCCCCGGCCAGCACCTCGCCGAGCAGGTCCATCGACAGCTCGTCGACGTTCCAGGCCACCAGGTTGAGGGCGATGAGCGGCGTGCCGCCCATCGCGTACACATCACTGATGGCGTTGACCGCCGCCACCCGACCCCACGTGCGGGCGTCGTCGACGATCGGCGTGAAGAAGTCGGTCGTGAGCACCAGCGCACGGTCGGCGTCGAGCCTCCACACCGCGGCGTCGTCACCCGTGATCGACCCGACGAGCAGGCGCTCGTCGTCGATGGGCGCCAGCTTGGCGACGACGTCGCCCAGCAGACCGGGCGGCAGTTTGCAGGCGCACCCCGCGCCGTGGCTGTACTCGGTCAGCCGCTTCGGCGCAGTGGGAATCTCGGTCATCGGTGGCTCCGGTTCGTCATATGGCGGTCAGTCGATGCCGAGGTGCTTGTGGCTCTGGACCGAGAGGGACCACCGGGGATCGGTGAGGCAGAAGTCGATGGCCGCAACGGTATGGGTTGCGGCGTCGGGGCCGTCCATCGGCTGGAGCAGGTGATTGGCGGCGGGGAAGTCGACCCAGCGGTCGGGCTCGGCGCCCGGCTGGGGGAACACGAGCTTCAACTCGTCGGCCGCTTCCAGCACGACCTCGGCGCCGGCCTTCGGGCTCAGGCAGACCCAGTCGACGCCCTCGGGCACCGGCCGGGTGCCGTTGGTCTCGATGGCGATCTCCATGTCGACGGCGTGCAGCGCCGCCACTGCAGCGCCGTCGAGTTGCAGCGTGGGTTCGCCACCGGTGCAGACCACGAATCCCCGCCCCGCCGCCGGCCAGAACGACCGCACGTGCTCTGCGAGGGCCCGCGCCGAGCGGAAGTGGCCGCCCCCGGGACCGTCGGTCCCCACGAAGTCGGTGTCGCAGAACCGGCAGACGGCGTCGGCGCGGTGCTCCTCGCGGCCTGTCCAGAGGTTGCACCCGGAGAACCGGCAGAACACCGCCGGGCGCCCGGCGTGGGTGCCCTCGCCCTGGAGGGTCAGGAACGTCTCCTTCACCAGGTACGTGCTCACGGCGACGAGATCCTCATGGCGAACCGACGTAGCGCGTGGGGTCGGGCACGCCCGCGTCGACGAAGCCCTTGGCTCGCAGCAGGCAGGCATCGCAGCGCCCGCATGCGCCTCCGTCGGCCCCGGGGTCGTAGCAGGTGGAGGTGAGCGAGTAGTCCACCCCGAGCCCGAGGCCGCGACGCACGATCTCGGCCTTGGTCAGAGCGATGAGTGGAGTGTGGACGGTGAGGCGCGCCCCCTCCACGCCGGCGCGGGTGGCCAGGTTGGCCATCGCCTCGAAGGCGGCGATGAACTCCGGACGGCAGTCCGGGTACCCGGAGTAATCGACCGCGTTCACCCCGACGAAGAGATCGGTCGCACCTCTGCTCTCGGCCAGGGCGAGCGCCAGCGACAACAGCACGGTGTTGCGGGCCGGCACGTAGGTGACGGGGATGGTGCCGTCGTCGGCTGCGGCCATGGATGCGACGTCGTCGTGCTTGGGCACGGCGATGGCACCGTCGACGAGCGCGGATCCCCCGAATGCAGCGAGGTCGACGGCGGTGACCACGTGCTCGACGCCTGCGGCTGCGGCGACGGTCCGAGCGGCGTCGAGCTCCACGGTGTGGCGCTGCCCGTACCGCACGCTCAGCGCCACCGGGGTGAACCCCTCGGCTCGGGCGATGGCCAGACAGGTGGTCGAGTCGAGACCGCCGGAGAGCAGCACGACGGCCGGCCGGCCGGCGCCGGTCACAACAACCCGTCCCAGCAGTCGAGCTCGGCCCGGCCGGGGTCGTGCAGCACCTCGCGCTCGACGTCGAAGCGCATGACGCGGCGATCGGCGGGTTCGAAGGAGGGCCATTCGGGCAGCGAGGGGGTGGACGGGTCGCCGGTGCGGGCGAAGGCGATCCAGGCCTCCTGCATGGCCCCGGCCAAGGCCTGGAGATCCGGGGTGGCCGGACCACCGAGGAACATCTCGGCCACCCCTCGGTGGAGGGTGTCGAACACGAAGGGGATCTCGAGGGCATGACACGAGCCCACCAAGCCGCCGAAGGCCGGGGTGGGCCAGGTGAAGAGGTACTCGTAACCCCCCACGCCTGGAGATGCCGCGCCGTGGTGAGCCTCGAGGAGCCTGATCGCCGGCACTCGGAAGGCCCCGTCGGTGAGCACTGCGCTCCAGAGGTCGTCAGGGGATGCATCGGGTCGGTTGGCGGCGTATGCGTCGTGGAATCGGTGGCCGTGACCGGCGATGCGGTCGAGCCGTTCGAGCAACTGAGGGTGATCGATCCCACCCGGGGACATGAGGCGGAACATGTTCCACTCGTCGAGGTTCGTACCGGCGAGCAGCGGCACCGAGGCCGCCGACCCGTCACGGATCGCGACGAGGGGCGAGTGGGGCAGCCAGCGGCCGTCGACCACGGGCTGGAACGGCATCGCCAACGCGATTCCGGAGCGTCCGGCGATGCGGGCCGGGTTCCGGAAGAGCTGCTTGGTGACGGCGGCCTCGACCGAGACGAGCCGCTCGGGCGGGAGTTCGAGCAGCTCTTCGTCGGTACGGAGGCCGAGCTCGGCCAACACCGACGAGGTGATCTCCTCGGCCACCCGGGGTTCGAAGACGTTGTGGGCGGCTCCGCTCTGGGCGACGGCACGGTGGAAGAGCCCCCGGGCGGCGGGAAGGGCGAGCAGCGTGCCGACGCTCATCCCCCCTGCCGATTCGCCGAAGATCGTCACGTTGTCCGGGTCGCCCCCGAACGCGTCGATCTCGTCGTGCACCCACCGCAGGGCGGCAGCCTGATCGAGGATGCCGTTGACGCCACTGGATCGGAACTCGTCACCGAGGGCCCCGAGCCAGAGGAAGCCCAGCGCCCCGAGGCGGTAGTTGACGCTGACGACGACCACGTCGCCGCGCCGCACGAAACCGGCGCCGTCGTACCAGGGGGTGGCCGACGTGCCGCTCGTGAAGCCACCGCCGTGAAACCACACGAGCACCGGCCGGGCGCCGTCGTCGCACGCCGGGGTCTGCACGTTGAGCGTGAGGCAGTCCTCCGAGGAGGCCATCTCGGCTCCGCCGAGCACCGTCTCGAGACCGCCGGCGTTCTGCCATGACGACGGCCCGAAGGATCGGGCGTCGCGCACGTCGCGCCACGGCTCGGCGGGCGCAGGCGGGCGGAACCTGCGCTCGCCCACCGGGGCGGCGGCATAGGGCAGTCCGCGGAAGTTGAGCACGCCATCGCGCTCGAACCCGTCGACCGGACCGCAGGAGGTCTGGACGATCATCGAGCAGCGCAGCGCGACGAGGGGTCACCGCAGGGTGTGAGGGCGATCATCACCCCGAACGCTACCGGGAGGCCTGCTCCACGGATCCACGCTCGGTGCGGGATTCGTCGGCACCCGCCAACGGATCGGCGGCGCCCAGCCGGTCGACCCGCGCACTCGAGCGCGTCGACGTCGGCGAGGAAGGCCGCGAGCGGATCGGCGTCGTGCTCGACGGGTTCACCGGACCCCGACGCGGGTGAGGCGGGCAGCGGTGGAGCGGTCGGCGAGGCCGAGTCCGCCGACGTCGGCGTGGGCGTGGGCGTGGGCGTGGGCTGATCCCCGAGCGCTGGCGCATCGACGTGCTCGGCCGACGGAACGGGGCTCTCGGCAGGCACATCCGCGCTCGGCGGCCGGGCGCGGCTCGGCTGCCTCGGCCCGACGCCGCGTCAACCCCACCAGCGATCGAGCGACGACGACGGTGAGGACGACGACGGCCACGAGACCGGCGACGATCGCCACGAGCAGCCCCGTCGAGCCGCTGGTTGCGTCTTCCACTGGTGGGGCGCCGGCCGTCGACGCACCGAGGCCGTCGTCGAACCAGGCCAGCGTGCCGTCCACGCCTGCGGCCACCAGGATGCGACCGTCGTCGAGAGCGAGGAGTCGTTCGGCGGCGACCTGGGTGGCCGCCCGGTCGAAGGCGGGGCCGCCGATGGCCTCGTTGAGAGCCTCGAGATCGAAGGTCACGGTGGCGGGGGCGCCGGGCGCCGTGGTCGACGGCGGGTTCACCAGCCAGGGAGTGGAACCGGGCACGGCCACGAAGGGCTCGGCACCCACTGCCACGAGACGCACCTCACCGGTACGGCGATCCACCTCGATCCGGTCGGTGCGAGGCCCGCCGGACGTCGTCTGGGTGAGGATCACCGAATCGACCACGTCGACCACTGCCGCGCCGTCCACCGACGCCGGTGCGGGGGCACTCGTGGTGAGCTCGAGAGCCCGGCCCACGACCTGCACGACCGGACCCGGAGCGTCGAGGGCCCGCGCGCCGGGTTCGCCCCCGTCGGCGACCTCTGCGAAGGGCGACGTGCCGAGCGCCGGACCGGGCCGCCCGCCCTGCAGGTCGACGAGGGCGACGGTGGGCGTGCGTCGACCGACGATCTCACCCTCCTGGGTGATCTCGGCCTCGACCCACATCACGGACTGTGCATCGGCGGCATCCACCGGTACGGCCAGTCGGACCTGACCGGCGTCGGTGTCGGTGGACACCGCGGCGTCGCCGAGATCCTCCCACTGCACCCCGTCGCCACGCTCGATCCGCCCGCTGGGCTCGGCGCCGGCCACGCTGACCAGAGTGGTCCGCAGGTGCTCACCGTTCGGGTCTCCCAGCGAGACGATCACCCGCCAGGGCGCCCTGGGCAGGGCGAAGGGCGCCGCGAACGACACCACCACCGTCGGCGACGGCGTGTCGGTGGTGGCGGGCTCGAGGCGGAACCCGTCGACCCTGATCTCGGGGGGGTCGAGATCGAACGGGAGCACGGTCGCCGCCAGGGCGGGGGTGACACCAGGTTCCTGGGCATCCGCGCGGCCAGCCCCCGACGGGAGGACCAGCACGGCGACCAGCACCACTGCGAAGGCGGCGCCGGAGAGGGAGCGCCATCGGGCGATCGCGGTCATCACGCGAGCAAGTCTTGTCGGTCGGCGCCGCCGATCCGCGAACCCCCTCGGTGGAATGGGGACGCTTCCACGGCGACCCGTAGGATCAGGCGCCGTGAGCCGCCGTCGCAACGCCGCCCTGTTCGCCGTCGGGGCAGCCGTCGGACTGACCGTCGCTGCGCTGGCGAGCCGAGGGCAGGGGGTGGTGAGCCACCGGGGCCAGGCCGCCCGCAACGCCCGGCTGGCCACCCTCGGCGCCCGCACCGGGGGCTCCTACGCCGCCCACCGGGCCCGGCGGGTGTTCGTGGACGCCGAGGGGCGCCGCCAGCTCGACACGGCGTTCGAGCTGAAGACGGCCGAACAGGTGGCCCAGGTGCTCGGGGAGATGAAGGGCGCCCTGATGAAGATCGGGCAGATGGCGAGCTATCTCGACCAGGGCCTACCCGAGCACGTGCGCGAGGTACTCGCCGACCTGCAACACGACGCCCCTCCGATGAGCGCCGAGCTCGCAGCATCGATGATCGAGCAGCAGCTCGGCGAACCGCCCGAGCAGGTCTTCGCGGAGTGGGACCCGGTGCCGATCGCCTCGGCTTCGATCGGCCAGGTGCATCGGGCCATGACCCACGGGGGCGACGCCGTCGCGGTGAAGGTCCAGTACCCGGGGGTTGCCGAGGCGGTGACGGCCGACCTCGACAACGCCGGGCTGATCTTCGCCGGCCTGGGCCAGCTGTTCCCCGGCCTCGACCACAAGGCGCTGGTCACCGAGCTGCGCGACCGCCTGCTCGAGGAGCTCGACTACGAGCTCGAGGCGCAGAACCAACAGCTCTTCGCCGATCTGTACTCCGGCCATCCGACGATCCACGTCCCCGCCGTCTTCCACGAACTCTCGACCGCGAAGGTGCTGGTGACCGAGTTGGCCGACGGTGTGCGCTTCGGCGAGCTGCTGACCTGGTCACAGGCCGAGAAGGACCTCGCCGCCGAGACCCTCTACCGCTTCGCCTTCGGGAGCCTTTACCGCTCGGCGGCGTTCAACGGCGACCCGCACCCCGGCAACTACCTGTTCCGCCCCGGAGGGAGAGTCACCTTCCTCGACTTCGGCCTCGTGAAGCGCTTCACCCAGGCCGAGCTCGACGAGTTCGCGGAGCTCATCCTGCACATCGTGGTCGAGCCCGACGCCGCCGCCTTCCGGGCGACCGTCGAACGTCTCGGCCTGCTCCCTGCCGGCCTACCGGTCACCGACGACCAGGTCGTCGACTACCTCGGTCACTTCTACGAGTTCGTCGCCGAGGACGGGCCCTACACGATCACCCCCGAGTACGCCTCGGAGACCGTGCGGCGGTTCTTCGACACGAGTGGGCCCTACGCCGTGATGCAGAAGGCTGCCAACCTGCCCTCGAGCTTCATCGTGATCCAGCGCATCAGCCTCGGGCTGTACGCCATCTTCGGCGACCTCGGCGCCACGGGGAACTGGCGGCGGCTGGCCGAGGAGATCTGGCCGTTCGTGGGCGGCGCCGCCCTCGACGCCGATGGGCCTCGAGATCGAGGCCTGGAGGAAGCGGACACACCGCGACGAGGCGGTGAGCGCGTGAATCCCGGCCGTCACGACGACTGGGTGGCGCGCGACGCAGCGGTGGTCTGGCACGGCTTCACCCAGATGTCGACCTACGCCGACAACGAACCGATCATCGTGACCGAGGCGGAAGGCCGCGAGCTGATCGACGTCGACGGGCGCCACTACCTCGATGCCATCAGCTCGCTCTGGGTGACCACGCTGGGGCACCGGGTGCCGGAGCTCGACGAGGCCCTGCGGGCCCAGATCGATCGGGTCGCCCACTCCACGCTGCTCGGCAACGGCAACCAGGTCACGATCGAACTGGCCGAGGCCCTCGCCGACGTCGTGCCGGTGCGGGACCCGCACTTCCTCTTCGCCTCCGACGGCGCGGCGGCCGTGGAACAGGCCCTCAAGATCGCCTTCCAGTACTGGACCAACCGAGGCGTCGGCGGACGAACGCGCTACCTGGCCCTCGGCGGTGCCTACCACGGTGACACCATCGGGGCGATCTCTCTCGGTGCCGGAGGATTCGGCACCGACGTCTTCGACCCGCTGCGATTCGAGGCGCTTCGGTGCCCCGGGTACGACGTGGCCGACTGGGCCGACGCGGCGGTGGCCATGATCGAGGCGCACGGCGACGAACTCGCCGCCGTTGTGGTGGAGCCCCTGGTCCAGGGCGCCAGCGGCATGGAGATCACCGATCCGGCCTCCGTGCGCCGACTCGCCGCGGCGTGCGCCTCGTGCGATGTGTTGCTGCTCACCGACGAGGTCGCCACCGGGTTCGGACGCACCGGCACCCTCTTCGCCGCCGACCAGTGCGGGATCGAGCCCGACCTGATGACCATCGGCAAGGGCCTCACCGGCGGCTACCTGCCCATGGCCGCCACCGTGGCCAGCGGCCGGGTCTTCGAGGCGTTCCTCGGGCCCGATCTGGGCGAGCGCACCCTCTACCACGGGCACTCGTACTCGGGGAACGCGCTCGCCGCCGCGGTGGCGCTGCGTCATCTGGAGCTGGTCGAGGAGTGGGACGTGCTGGCCAACGTGCGCGCCCGTGGCGAGCAGCTCGGCGCCGGCCTCGACGCCATCGTGGCCGGGCGGCGCGAGGTGCGAGCGGTGCGCCGAACCGGCCTGATGGTCGGCATCGAGCTGGCCCCACCCACCGCAGGCCTGCGCTGGGGTCGCAGGGTCTGCGCGGCGGCCGTGCGACGAGGAGTGCTGCTGCGCCCGCTCGGCGACGTGGTCGTCATCATGCCGATCCTGACCTCCACCGCCGACGAGATCGATCGGATCGTGGCGGTCGTGGGCGACGCGCTCGACGATGTCATCGGCGCAGCGGGCCCCACGTGACCGGCGGAGGCGACGGCACATGGTCGGGATGGGCCGACGACCAGAACACCGCCACCCGCGCTGCCCAGCGCTGGCGTGCTCCGCGGCCGTTCGACGCCTCGGGCCCCGAGGGTGTCCTCACTGCCACGGGGGCCTCCGTGGTGTCGTTCGCCTCGAACGACTACCTCGGGCTCTCCCAGCATCCCGCAGTGGTCGACGCGGCCCATGCCGCCCTCGATCGATGGGGGGCGGGGTCGGGGGCAGCGAGGCTCATCGTGGGCTCCCGTCCCGTCCACCACGACCTCGAGGACGCGCTGGCCGCGTGGCGTGGCACCGAAGCAGCCGTGGCCTTCCCCACCGGATTCAGCGCCAACCTCGGAGTGCTGTCGAGCCTCGCGGGGCCCGGTGTGCGCATCTGCTCCGACGAGCTCAACCACGCGTCGATCATCGACGGTTGCCGCCTGGCCCGGGCCAACGGGGCCGAGGTGAAGGTGTTCCCCCACGGTGACCTCGACGCGCTCGACGCCCTCCTCGCCGCCCCGGGGGCCCAGCGGACGATGGTCGTGACCGATGTCGCCTTCTCCATGGACGGTGACGTCGCCGACCTCGCCGGCATCGGTGAGCGATGTCACCGCCACGGCTCACTGCTCGTGATCGACGAGGCCCACGCCGTGCTCCAGCCAGGCCCCCCGGACGACCTGGCCCCCGTCGTGGTGACCGTGGGGACGCTGTCCAAGACCCTCGGCGCTCTCGGGGGGTTCGTCGCCGGCCCCCGCAGGTTCGCCGACCTGCTGGTCAATCAGGCCCGCTCGTACATCTTCACCACCGCAGCCAGCCCCGCCGACGCCGCCGCCGCCCTGGCCGCCGTCGGCATCGTCGACTCGCCCGAGGGCGATGTGCTGCGCGGCCGGCTGCGAGCGCACGTCGCACGGGTCGCCCCCGGCCATGCCACGCCGATCGTGCCGGTCGTCCTGGGCGACGAGCGCGTCTGCGCTCGACGCGTCGGCCCGGCTCCTCGCCGACGGGCTCCTCGTCCCGGCCATCCGTCCCCCCACCGTCGCGCCCGGCACGAGCCGGCTGCGCATCGCCCTGTCGGCAGCGCACACCGACGCCCAGGTCGAACGACTGGTCACCGCGTTGGCCGGGCTGACACCCACGGCGACCGGCTCAGGTGGCTTCCGATGAGGTCCGTCGTGGTCGTGGGCACCGGCACCGAGGTGGGCAAGACGTGGGTGAGCACCCATCTCCTGCGCGACCTGCGGGCGCAGGGCCTCGACGTCGCCGCCCGCAAGCCGGCCCAGTCGTTCGCACCGGGCGACGCGACGACGGACGCTCACGAGCTGGCCCGGGCCACGGGTGAAGAACCGAGCGACGTCTGCCCTCGGCAGCGCTGGTACCCGATCCCGATGGCGCCGCCCATGGCCGCCGAGGCCCTCGGGCGCCCCCCCTTCACGGTCGCCGATCTGGCCGCCGAGACGATCTGGCCGGTGCCCGCGCCGGCCGTGGGACTCGTCGAGACGGCGGGAGGGGTGCGCTCACCTCACGCGGTCGACGGCGACGCCATCACCCTCATCGAGGCGTTGCAGCCCGACGTCGTGCTCCTCGTCGCCGATGCCGGGCTGGGCACCCTCAACTCGATTCGCCTCAGCCTCGAGGCCCTCGACCGCGGCGCCCACGTGGCCACCCCGATGGTGTTCCTCAACCGGTTCGATGCAGCCGACGACCTCCACCGGCGCAACAGGGACTGGCTCGACGAGCACCTCGATGTCGAGGTGCTGATGACCGTCCCGTCGCTGGTCACCCGCCTGCACCCCGGATGACGAGGGGCGCGGCGCCGGAGGTCAGCCGTCGACGCGGCGCCCGGCGGCCTGCTCGGCCTCGATGAACGCCACGAGCCCATCGACGTCGCCTTCGTGGCCCTGCTCGAAGTAGACCCGCACCCAGGCCTCGATCTCGGTGTCGGTGAACGCGTCCGCATGCAGCCGTGCCCGGGCCTCGTTGGCCAGCAGACGAGCGCCCTCGATGTCGACCAACGGCAGCTCGGGCTGGCTGAGGCCTTCGTCCTCCGGTCGTTCAGGGGTGACGGCGTCGGGCGACGTGGGCATGGCTGAACTCCAGGGATGCATGGGGAAACGGACTCGGGCTCAATCATCGGCGCCGGAACGCCGATGAACAAGCGTGCCCGATCCATTCGACGACCGCACACCGGTGCCCGAAGGCAGCGCGGCACCGCCCGTGGACGACATGTCCCACGACGTGGAGGACCTGCTCTACGGCGACCCCGGCGCCGACGACGACGTCGACGCCCTCGACGACCAGATCCAGGCCCGCTTGCGCGCCTCGATGGAGGATGCCCGGGCCCAGGCCCCCAACCGGATGGCCGCGGCCGCGAAGGCGGTGGCCATCCTCCTCGACGAGCGCGAAGGCCACGACGCGGCGCCGGACCCGGGCCCCTTGCGCCCGAAGGACGTACCCGCACGACCGGCGCTGGTATCCGTGCCACCACCATCGGACGCGGTCGAGGCCGCCGCTGACCTCCACCCGTCGGTCAGCGCACCCGCTGCGGCGCCGGTCGTCCCCGCCGGCGGACCCGGCGCGGCAGTCAGCTCGGTGTTCGCAGCATCGCTGAAGACCCCGCCGCCCGCTCGACCGATCTTCGAGTTGCGGCCCCTCACCGGCGGCCACGCGGACCCCGCGGCGAGAACCTCATGGTGTTCGAGGAGCGCCTCGAACACCGCGACCGCTACGGGCGGCTGCGCCAGCGCGTCGCCATGCGCGACGTGCTCGCCGTGACCACCAACCGCCGGCTCACCGGCGCCAGCGTCAGCATCGAGTGCCGAGCGGGCACCGACCTGGTGATCAAGGGCCTGCGGACCGAGGAGGCCGACGAGATCCGTCGCGTCGTGCTGTGGGCGAAGAGCGAACACGACGCCGCCGGCGCCTCACCCGCCGTCGAACCGCCAGTCGGGCCATCGGCAGGCCCGTCGACCGAAGGGAACCACCACCGAGCGGAGTCGGCCAGCGCGGGAGCGACCTCTGTCACGCCCGCGCCCTTCGAGGAAGCGGACCTCTTGGCGAAGCTCATCGACCTGCACCGCGCCGGCGTGATCGACGAAGCCGAGCTGGCCGCCAAGACCTCGGTGGTCGGCGAGCTCGCCCGACGGGCCGCCTCGGGTGACACGACCCCTCTCGGTCAGCTCCCTGGCTGATCCACGCCGCTCAGCGGGCGACGAGGACGATCACCACGGCCATGACGACCATGAGTGCGCTCACGAGCCACAGCCAGCGCCTCCCGACCTCCGTGGCCGCCGGATCGAGCGTGACCACCGCGGCTCGGGCCGCCTCGAGCTCGACGCGCAGTGCGTCGGCGTCGGCTTCCAGATCTCCGACGGCGTCCTCGGTGGCCGCCAGTTGCGCCTTCACCTCGGTGGTGTCGCCGAGGACCGCCTCACGGTCGGTGCGCTCCACGTCGAGCTGGCGACGCAGCGACCGGTAGTCGTCGCGCAGGCCGGCCACCGCGGCGTACTGCGCCTGCAGTTCGGCCAGCTGCCTGGCGACGGCGCGCCCACGACCGGCCACCGTCTGCGCCTCGGACCGGGCCTCGGCCAACTGTCGACGCAGGTCGTCCTGCTCGCGTTCGAGATCGGCGAGCTGATCGAGCACGGCCCGGTCGGGGTCGGCCCCGCGGGCATCCGCCGCACGACGCACCGCTTGCCAGCGCAGCCGGGCTGCCATCTCCCCGATCCGGTCGGCCGACGCCGACCCGGCCGAACGAAGGAGCCGCTCGGCGTCACGATGCACGGCGAGCGCGTAGTCGAGGTCGAAGGGATGGTCCGGATCAGGATGCGCCCAGTGGTTGCGGGCGGTCCGCAGTCGCATCACGGTCGACCGGTCCTCGTCGTCGAGGACCGGCGAGAACGCCGGCCCCCACCACCGGGCGATGACCTCGAGCTGGAAGTGCGGGTCGGCGACCGACACCAGCACGTCGCGGCGTTTCCCCAGCTTCCCCGAAGCCATCGAGATCCAGTCCTGAGCGGGGAACGCCGCCTGCATGCGGGTTTCGACCAGCGGGGCGAGGCCCTCGGACAGGGCTTCGAAGACAGAGGTGACCTCGGCGCGGTAGCTGACCGGAGGGGTCGGCGGGACGGCGGCGAGATCTGCGGACATCGAGGTCACCGTACCGTCGTGCACCCGTGACGGCGGGTGCGGGCGGTCGGCGGGCGGACACCTGGCGCGAGCGCTGACGGGGCTGGAATCCGTCCGCCGAACCGATGGGTGCCCACGCGGCCGGGCTACCGTCGCGGCTTCGCCGAGATGGGAAGGATCCGGAGTGTCGGGCGACGAGGAGCCTCTCACCCTCAGCCTCCAAGAGGCCGCCGATCGTCTCGGCGTGCACTACATGACCGCGTACCGCTACGTGCGCACGGGTCGGCTGTCGGCGACGAAGCAGGGGGCATCGTGGCGGGTGGCCGCCGCCGATCTCGATGCGTTCCGGCGGTCGTCGATGTCGACCGCCGGGGCGCAGGTGGCGCCCGCTCCGACGCCGCGCCGCCGCATCGATCGTCACCGCCGACTCGAGTCACGCCTCCTGGCCGGCGACGAACCCGGGTCCTGGTCCATCCTCGAGGAAGCGATGACCGCCGGTGTCGCGCCCACCGAGCTGTACGTCGACATCATGGCTCCAGCCATGGCCGCCATCGGCGAGGGCTGGGCCGCGGGCGACGTCTCGGTGGCCGAGGAGCACCGAGCCTCGGTGGTGATGCTGCGCCTGATCGGCCGCCTCGGCCCTCGCTTCACCCGACCCGGCATCACCCGTGGATCGGTCGTGATCGGGGCGGCACCCAACGACCACCACGGGGTCCCGGTCGCCCTCGCCGCCGACCTGTTGCGCAACGAGGGCTTCACCGTGGTCGACCTGGGCGCCGACTCACCGGCCGAGTCGTTCGTCGACGCTGCCCGTGACACCCAACGGCTCGTCGCCGTCGGCATCAACGCCACGAGCGCCGACAACGACGAGGCGATCGCCGCCACCATCGCCGTCATCAAGGGCGAGCTGGGCTGCCCCGTGGTCCTCGGCGGCAACGGAGTGGCGAGCATCGAGGCCGGCCTCGCGTTGGGAGCGGATCGGGTCACACGATCGGCGGCCGACGCCATCGCTGCGTTCTCCGACCTGGCCGCTGGATCCTCCGCCCCGCGATCGACCGGGGCCTGAGGCGAGCGGTCAGCCCGGGGCCGGGGTGACCGCCGGCTGCCCGTCGAGTACCCGAAGGACGTTCTCGATGCACAGCTCGACCATGTCCGAGCGGGCCGTGGTCGTGGCGGACCCGAGATGTGGCGTCACCACGACGTCGTCGCGGCCCAGCAGGCCCGGATGGACGATCGGCTCGGCCTCGAAGACGTCGAGTCCTGCGGCAGCGATCGACCCGCGGTCGAGCGCCACCACGAGGGCGGCCTCGTCGACGAGTGCACCACGGGCGGTGTTGACCAACACCGCCGTCGGCATCATCCGCCGCAGCGCCTCCGCGTCGATGAGGTGATGGCTGTCGGCGTTGAGCGGGGCGTGCAGCGACACGACGTCCGAGGTGGCCAACAGCTCGTCGAGGGGGAGCCACGTCGCCCCGTGGGCCCGCTCGACGTCGACGGGGAGCCGACGGCGGTTGTGGTACGTCACCGTCATCCCGAACCCGACCGCCCGACGGGCGACGGCCTGACCGATCGCGCCCATGCCCACGATGCCGAGTCGCTGCCCACTGACGGGTCGACCGAGCAGTTGGCTCGGCCCCCAACCGGCCCATCCGCCGGAGCGGATCAGGCGATCACCTTCTCCGAGCCTCCGTGCGGCAGCCAACAGCAACGCCCAGGCGAGATCGGCGGTGGCGTCGGTCAACACCCCCGGCGTCGTGGTGACCTCCACCCCCCGTGGAACGCGCCACCGGCACGTCGATGTTGTCGAACCCGACCGCGAAGTTGGCCACGACCCGCAGGCGGGGGCGGCATCGAGGACCGGCGCGTCGATCCGATCGCTGAGCATCGTGATCACGCCATCCGCGTCGGCCAGAGCCGAACCCAACTCGACGGCCGACCACGGCCGATCCTCGTCGTTCACGACGACCCGTACCCCGGCCTCGACGAGCCGTCGTGCACCGGGATCGGGCAGCGGCCGGGTGACCACGACGGTGGTGACGCTGCTCATCGGGGCGGCTCCGGGGCCGGAGCGAAGGCCACCGGTGCCCCGAACGCAGCCCGGCGAGATGCCCGGCGCAGCGCGGCGAGGATCGGTCGACCGGCGAGGAGCATGAACCCTGCGGTGAACACCGCCCGGGGGAGGTCGAAGCCGAGTGATGTGGTGAGGTGGAAGGCCCAGAACCGCGACAGGTTCTCGCCGAGTCCTGCACCCGGCACGAACGACACCGACGTCTCGCCACCGGCGACGAAGGGCCAGAACCACAGGTTGAGGATCGCGCCGTACAGAAGCGCGGCGACTGCGGCGTAGGCGGCCAGAAGCACGACTTCCCCCCGTCCACGCCAGGCGGGCAGGCACCCGGCGAAGAAGCCGATCCAGGCCGCGCCGAACATCTGGAACGGCAGCCAGGGGCCGACACCACCGGTCAGCAGCGCGGAGACGAAGAGCGTGAGCGCCCCGAGCACGAAGCCGAACCCCCGGCCGAGCACCCGACCGGCTGGGATCAGGAGGAAGAACACGGGCTCGAATCCGGCCACGCCGCCACTCGGCAGCCGGAGGGCCGCGCCGAGTGCGGCGAGGACGCCGAGCAGTGCGATGGCCTTGGCGTCGAGGGACCCCTCGGCCAGCTCGGCGAGGAGGACGGCCAACAGCAACGGGAGCAGCACCACGAACAACCACGGCGCGTCGGCCGCGTGGGCGGTTTCGACGGATCCGGTCGGCGACGCCAACAACGGCCAACCGAAGGCCACGAGGCCGAGTGCCGACGCGGCGAGCAACAGCGCCCAGGACCGCCACCCGAGCCGCACCGCGGCCACGGCGCCGACCCGCCCCGACGATCCGCCCGCCCCGGCGGCGGGCGCAACGGGTTGGTCGATGCTCATGCCGGCACCTCGTGAGGCAACGCCGCGACGACCTCGGCCACGGTGAGCCACGGTTCCGGGGCCATGATCTTGGCGACCTGTGGCGCGAAGACGGGCGAGTGGACCACGACATCGCGGGCGGGACCATCGGCGACGACCTCGCCGTCCGCCAGCACGACGGCGCGATCGGCGACGGCGGCCACCATCTCCACGTCGTGGGTGGCCATGACGATCCCACGGCCCTCGTCGGCCAGCGCGGCGATGATCGTGACGAGGCGCGACTTGGCTGCGTAGTCGAGCCCGCGGGTGGGTTCGTCGAGCAGGACGAGAGGTGGCTCGGCGGCCAGGACGATGGCCAGGGCCAGTCCGAGTCGCTGACCTTCGGAGAGGTCCCGGGGATGGCCGCTCGGGTCGATGCCCGGGACCAGGCGGTCGACCATCCGACGGGTCGCGCCCTCGGCCAGCCCGGAGTCGCGGTCCGACGCCGAGCACTCGGCGGCGACGGTGTCGTGGTACAGCAGCACCGAGCCGTCCTGCGGCACCAGACCCACGCGGCGGACGACATCGGCAGCCGACAGATCGTGGGGCGCCGAACCCTGGAGGTCGACCCGGCCCCGCGCGGGTGCACGCAGCCCGACGAGCTGATCGAGCAAGGTCGACTTTCCGGCACCGTTGCGGCCCATCAGCGCGACGACCTCGCCCCGGCGCACCTCGAGATCGAGGCCTCGGAGCACCACGAGAGACCCATAGTCGGCAAAGAGCTCGTGGGCGCTCACGAGCACCTCCCCGACCGCCCGGGCGCCACGGGCGGGGGCCACACCCGCGAGGCGGGTCCGGAGATCACCGGCACGCCGACGGGCATCGCGCACTGACAGCGGAAGCGGCGACCACCCCGCGGCGCGACCGAGGGCCACGACGGGAGGAACCACGGGTGACACGGCGAGCTGCTCGGCCGGAGTACCGACGCGCACACTCGCCGAGGACGGGACCGCCCCTCGGTCGGCCGAGACGTCGTCCCCACCGACGATGACGACGCGGTCGGCGTACTGCACCACTCGTTCGAGACGGTGTTCGGCGATCAGGACGGTGATGCCGAGGTCGTGCACGAGACGGGTGAGGGCGGCCAGTACCTCCTCGGCCGCGGCCGGATCGAGGGCGGACGTGGGCTCGTCGAGCACCAGAACCCGGGGGCCCGCCGTCAGCACCGCGCCGATGGCCACCCGCTGTTGCTGACCCCCGGAGAGGGTCGCCAGGGGCCGTTGACGCAGCTCGTGGAGCCCGAGGAGGTCGAGGACGTCCTCCACCCGGCGCCGCATCACTGCGGGCGCCACCCCGAGGTTCTCCATCACGTAGGCCAACTCGTCCTCGACGATGTCGGTGACGAAGCCCGCCGCGGGGTCCTGACCGACCATCCCGACGACGTCGGCGAGCTCGCGTGGGGCCCAGTCCTCGGTGCGGCGCCCGCCGACCTCGACTGTCCCGGTGAGCAGACCTCCGGTGAAGCGGGGCACCAGGCCGTTGACGGCGCGCAGGAGGGTCGACTTGCCCGATCCGGTCGTGCCGACGACGAGGCAGAGCTCCCCCTCGGGGACACGCAACGACACGTCGTGCAGCGCCGCCGTGGTGGCGTCCGGATAGGTGAAGCCGACCTGGTCGAACCGGATCATGGTGCGGACTCCACCAACGTGGAGGGTGTCGGCGCGTCCGACCCGGCCGGGTCGGGCAACGCCTGGCGGGTCGGTGGCACATGGTCGACCGTGGCCAGGGACGGGGGTCGCGGGGTGCACCACGCGGGGAGCAGGCCGACGACGATGCCCGCCGCGGCGACGACCGGGAGGGTGGGCCACTCGAGCGGCTGTACCGAGGGCTCGAGGACCGCCCCGGCCCGCCCAGCAGCCATGATGCCGAAGACCATCGCCGCTCCGCTCGCGACCGTGAGCCATTCGGGGAGCGCCCACCGATCGGGCCGGTAGCGGCTGCGCACCGACCGGCGCCCTCCGAGGAGCAGGGCACCCGCCAGCGCCAGGAGGCCGAGAGCCAGCGCCGGTACGCCGAGAGCGAACGGCGCCGACGGATCGAGCAGCCCGTAGCTACCCACTGCGGCAGCCAGCAGTCCGCCGAGGGTGAGGACGGCGGCGGCCCGGCGGCGCCATCGGGTCGGCGGTCCCTCGCCGCCCGTAGCCACGGGCATCCATCGACGCGGCGAGGGCGACAGAGCGCTCGAGCGACCCTTCCAGCACGGGCATCGCCACGTCCCGCAGTGCTCGGGGACCGCGGCCGCTGCGACCCCGCAGGCGCCGCGCATCGCGGACGCGTCGCCCGGCGACGACCGCCTGCGGCGCCGCGGTCAGCGCGACCGAGACGGCGACGCCGGCCTCGTAGAGCACCGACGGGAGGCTGCGCAGGAGCCGGTACGGGCTGCACAGTGAGCTGGCGGCGGCGAAGCAGGCGATGACGACCGCCAGCCGGAGCCCCTGGTAGAAGGCGCCGACGACCGACTCGAGTGTGACGGGCCCACCCACGCTGACACCCCCGGCCCAGGTCGGGAGGTCGACGGCGGGGAGGGTGAACAGCGTCGTGCCGGGGATCCGGTTCCCGAACAGCACCTGGAACATCACCCGGATGACGATGACGAGCACACCGAGGCGGAGGGCGACGTCGAAGGTCCGGGCCCAGGGCGCATCGCTACGTCGGCTCACCACCACGAAAGCCACCACTGCGAGGAGCATCCCGAGCAACAGGGGGTTCGTCGTACGCAGCGCCACGAGGGCTCCGCCAGCCGCCCACGCCCACCAGGCGCCCGGGTGCACGAAGCGGCGCTCCACCGAGAGGCGGGAGGTCGTCATCGCCGGGACCGAGCCGTCACGACGGTTGCCGTGACGAGACCCCCGATGACGATGGCCGCCAGGATCAGGCCGGTCGGACCCGCCCCCGACGAATCGGACCCGGACGGGGTGGACGAGGCAAGCTCCTCGACGGGGCCCTGGGTGTCGTCGACGAGCACGGCCGTCGTGGTCGGCTGACCATCCTCGACCGTGGCGTCCATGGCGTCGGTGGCCGCCGACCCAGCGGCCGGAACGTCACCGCCGGATGGCGCCACGGAGACGTCCGGCGCCACGGACACGTCCGATCCGCCGGACACACCCGCAGCCGGGGCGGCCGGAGCCGACGGGGCGGCGGCCACCGACGGGGCGGGCGCCGGGGGCGGAGGAGGCGGCGCGACGGGAGGGAAGAGGCCCGGCGAGGGGGCGATGCGGGGAGGCGGGTCCTGACCGGTCCCGGTCCCGTCGACGAAGCGCCACCCTTCGATGTCACCGTCGGCCAGCCGACGCAGGAACGGATTGCCGCCGCCGTAGACCCATGCCCCCGAGGTCCCCGAGAAGTAGGCCCAGTACCGGTAGCCGTCGGCGGTGGGTTCTCCGCAGCCACTGGCGGGGTACCCGTCGATCCCACAGAGCAGACCCGAGTCCGCATAGCGGGGACGCGTGACACCCAACGTCGCCGCGCGGTCGGCGAGGAGCTGGCCGCCCGTGGTGCCCCGGGCGACGACGAGGCAGGTGGCCCGCGGAGCCTGCCCGCCGACGCCGCCGTCGACGACGATCACGACGCGGATCTGACCCTCGGCGACGACGCCGCCGCAGGCCGTGGCCGCTTCGACCGTCGGGAGCGGGACCCACACCGAACCGGTGACCAGCAACGCCACCGCCGCGGCCAGCCGGGCGAGGAGGCGCGCACCGGATCCACGGATGCCGTAGCGAGTGGAGCGATCGGTCACGGGGCGGTTCCTCGACACGGGCGACGAGCCCGAAACCGTGGAAGCTGAGTGCCGCCACCGACTCCGGCCCCGCCTCCCGTGATCCGACGACGGGTGATGGCGGAGCATCCCTACGGCGCAGGCATTCCGGCTCGTGCCACCGCGGCCGGAGCCGGGCGACACCCACGGTTGCGGGACAGCGCCGGATTCTGACCGGCTTCCCCTGCATCGACGGGTTGCGTGTTGAGGCCCAACCGAACCACACCCACCCCCTGCCGTCAATCACCACGCCGACCCCTTGTCGTGCCTCGTCGTCGCCGTATCCTCCGAACGTGGCCTCGATCGTCCCCCTCCCCGGCGTTGGCCGCAGCGTGCTCGGTGTGTCGGACCAGCATCTCGGGTGGCCCGATCCGGTCGCCGCGATCGAGTCGGGGATCGCCACGACCCGTCGCCGAATGGCCGAGTCGATGCGCCGGACCATCGTCGGCGATGGGCCTCCGCCACGTGATCGGGGCGCGGCGTCCGGTGACACCGGCCTGTTCGGACCCGACAGCGTGACGTGGCGCGTCCACGCCGACGCCTCGATGTTCATCGGTGGGCTCCGGGCGCTGCTGTTGCAGATGGTGCATCCACTGGCCATGGCCGGCGTGGCCGATCACTCCGACTACCGCCGCGACCCCGTCGGTCGCCTCTGGCGCACGAGCCTGTACGTCGGCACCACCACGTACGGCACCACCCAGGAGGCCGAGGAGGCGGTGGCCATGGTGAAGCGGGTGCACCGGCGCGTGGAGGGCGTGGCCCCGGACGGCCGTGCGTACTCCGCCAACGACCCGCACCTGCTCACCTGGGTCCACCACGCCGAGGTGGACAGCTTCCTCACCGCCCACCAGCGCTACGGCGCCCACCCCCTCTCCCCCGCCGAGGCGGACCGGTACGTCGACGAGATGTCGGTGCTGTGCGAGCTCTTCGACGCCGAGCCGGCCGCCCGGTCGGTGGCCGAGCTACGGGCCTACTTCGCCGTCGTCGCCCCCGAGTTGCGGGGCGGCGCGGAGGCACGCGACGCCGCCCGATGGCTGATGGTCCCGCCGCTCCCCTGGACGACCCGCATCGCCTACGCCGTCATCGCTCCCGCTGCTGTGGGCCTCCTACCGGAGTCCACCCGGCGAGACCTCTGGCTCCCGCTGGCGCCGGGGATGGATCCGCTGATCGTGCAGCCGGCGGCCCGGGTGCTGACCCGATCCCTGGCGTGGGTCATGGGCGGACTGGAACCCGAGAACGTCGCGGACGAGGCCACGTTGCGGTCCGTGCCCGACAGCCCTGCCGCCTGAGCGACGGGTCCGGAACCATCCGGGAACGGGTCAGATCCCGTAGCCACCATCGACGTCGAGCATCTGACCGCTGATGAAATCGGCTCGATCGGACGCGAGGAAGCAGACCGCTTCGGCGATGTCGAGGGCGTCGCCGAAGGTCCTCAGGGGGATGTTGCGACGGGTGACCTCGAGCGCCGCGTCGTCGAGGTCACCGGACGCCATGAGCCGGGCGGCCATTCCGTCGGTCAGCATTCCCGGCCCGACGCAGTTGGCCCGCACCCCGAACCGACCCTCTTCGGCGGCGAGGGCGAGCACGACCTGCTCCACGGCCCCCTTGGTCCCCGAGGAGAGCCCGTCACGGACCGGGTACCGACGGGTGGCGGCGGTGGTGACGGCCACGATGCTGCCGCGGGCCTCGCGCAACGCGCCGAGGGCGGGATGGACCACGTTGAAGAAGCCGACGGCCTCGGCCTCGATCTGAGCCCGGTACTGAGCAGGCGTGACCCTCGACAGATGAATCTGCGGGACGTGCGGTCCCGCGGCGTGCACGAGGGTGTGGAGCCCTCCGAAGGCTCCCTGGACCTCGGCCACGACCGCGGCTGCCGCCGGCTCGTCGGCGAGGTCGACGGGGACGGCGACCGCGCCGACGCCGACGTCGGTGAGCTCGCGGGTGAGGGCCTCGGCGACGTCGACGTTCGAACGGTAGGTGAAGGCCACGGCGCTGCCCCGGTGGGCGAGAAGGCGACAGATCGCCGCACCGATTCCCCCGGTACCGCCGGTGACGAGAGCGGCGCCCCGGCGCCCTGCGAAGTCAGGTGTCTCCATGGACTGGGAGTCTCGCGCCCGGACCGCCTACGTTCGATCAGCTTCCGGTCGCGCAACCGGCGATGCTCTCCCCCACGGCGTCGCTGAGGGCCACCTTCCCGGCCTCGTTGGGGTGCACGAGATCGTTGAGCAGGGACGCGGAGCCATCTGCGTCGTTGGCGTCGAGCACCGCCGCCCACTCGACGAAGCGCACTCGATCGTCGCCGGCGAGGGTGCGCAGCATCTCGTTGAACCTCACCGCTTCGGGCCACGGGACGACGGGGTCCTGGTCACGCGCCTTGTCGGTGATGGTCACGAGGTGGACGCACCGGGCGTCACCGAACTGACCGATGATCGCTTCGAGCGAACGTCGGGACTCTGCCAGCGGCGTGCCCCGGAACACGTCGTTGGTGCCCAGGTTCACGACCAGTTGGTCGGCGGGAGCGGCCTGTGACGCGAGACGCTCCGCGCCGGCGATCTGCTCTGTGGTGGTCAGGCCGGGGACGGCGTCGATGGCCAGGTCGTAGCTGCCCCCCAGCCGCGCACGCATCGTGGCTTCGGTGTCGAAGAAGATCGAATCCCCGAGCACGGCCACCGAGTCCCGGACCGGCACGGCGGAACCGCCGGCGGTCGACCCCGGTGCGCCCTCGTTCGAGAAGGCGAGCGCCCCGAGCAGGACGGCCATGGCGAGGATGGCGACGATCAGCATCCGCGCCCCGGAACCCGCACGGTCGCGAGCCGAGGTCACCCGAGGACCCACCCGACGGGGGCGTCCGGGGCCACGAGGGAGTCGTGCCGCATGCCGCGCAACGCTACCCGGGGGGGGGTTTGGCACCGCCCTTCCCTCGGCGGATCATCACCGAACGTCGGGTCGTTAGCATCGACCAGGCGTGTCCGCACCACCCTCCTCCCGCTCGACCAGCCCCCGCCGGCCGGTCCGGACACGCGTCGCCGTCGGCGTCGGTCGCACGGTCGCCGGCGCCTCCCGGATCGTGCGCTTCGGATCGGGAAGTGTGATCGGTGGCCGGGCCGCCCTGGCCGTCGAACCCGAGCTGTTGCGCACCCTCACCGCCGACCGCGAGGTCGCCATCGTCAGCGCCACCAACGGAAAGACGACGACCACCCGGCTCCTGGGTGCCGCACTGGGAGCCACTCGCCCGGTCGTGTCGAACTCCCTCGGGGCGAACATGACACCGGGGATCGTCGCCGCTCTCGGCCCGGCCGCCACGACCACGACCGCCGTCCTCGAGGTCGATGAACGTTGGCTGGAATCGGTGCTGCGCGACACCGGCGCCGACACCGTCGTGCTCCTCAACCTCAGCCGCGACCAACTCGACCGCACGCAGGAGGTCCGCAAGCTCGCCGAGCGTTGGCGTCGGGCGCTCACCGAACACCCCCCGGCCCGAGTGGTGGCCAACGCCGACGACCCACTGGTGACCTGGGCGGCACGGGCCGCACCTTCCGTGATCTGGGTGGCGACCGGCCTGGACTGGACGGCGGACGCGGCCGGATGCCCGGCCTGCTCCGGCCGCGTCGACTTCTCGGGCGGCTCTTGGCACTGCACTGGCTGCGACCTGAGCCGGCCCGCGCCCGACGTCACCGTCTCGGGCACCGAAGAGGCCACGGTGATCGATCTCCCGACGGGGCCCGTCGACGTCTCGCTGTCGATCCCGGGCCGGGTGAACCAGGTGAACGCCGCCTTCGCGCTGGCGGCGGCGACCGCCATGGGTGCCGACGCCACAGCCGCGGCCCGGGCGCTCGGTCGGGTCGACGAGATCGCCGGGCGGTACCGGGTCGCCCGTATCGACGGCGTGGCCATCCGGCTGGTTCTGGCCAAGAACCCGGCGGGATGGCAGGAGGCTTTGGATCTCCTGGCCCCTGCGCCAGCTCCGCTGATCGTGGCCATCAACGCCCGCATCGCCGACGGCCACGACCCGTCGTGGTTGTGGGACGTGCCGTTCGAGCGCCTCGCAGGACGCTTCGTCGTCGCCACCGGTGAACGCGGGTCTGACCTGGCCGTGCGGCTGCGCTACGCCGACGTCGAGCACGACGTCGCCACGGACCTGCGTGGCGCGGTGTCCCGGGTGCGGGCCCACCCTGCCTTCACGCCTGACGCCGTCGTCGACGTCGCCGCCAACTACACCGCGTTCCAGGAGTTCCTCGACCAGGTGGGTGGCCCTCGATGACCCCGTCGGCCGGTGGCCTCTCGGCCGTGCGCATCGCCGTGCTCTACCCCGACCTGCTGGGCACCTACGGCGACGGAGGGAACGCCACCGTCCTCGCTCGCCGGCTGAGCTGGCGGAACGTCCCCGTGGAGACGGTGACGGTGGAGGCGGGCCAGGTCGCGCCCGACTCGTGCGACCTCTATCTGGTCGGCGGGGGTGAGGACGGCCCGCAGACCCAGGCCGCGAGGGATCTCACCGCCAGCGGGGCGCTGCACCGTGCCGTCGCCGGCGGTGCGGTGGTCCTGGCGGTGTGCGCCGGAATGCAGATCCTCGGGCACCGTTTCCCCGACTCGACGGGCATCGATCGCCCCGGGCTCGGACTGCTCGACTGCGACACCGTCCGCGTCGACCGTCCACGAGCCGTGGGTGAGCTCCTGACCGGACCGGCCGTCGTCGCCGACCCCGACGCACCCGACACGGCCATCCCCGTGGGTGTCCTCACCGGCTTCGAGAACCATGCCGGTCGGACCGTCGTGGGCAGCGGTTCGACGGCCCTGGCTCCGGTCGAGGTCGGCGAGGGCAACGGCGACGGACGCGAGGGGGTGGTGAGCGGTCGGGTCCTGGGCACCTACCTCCACGGCCCCGTGTTGGCCCGCAACCCCCTGCTCGCCGATCTGCTCCTCGGGTGGGTCGTCGGTACCGAGGCGCTGACACCGCTCGACGACGCCGACGTCGAACGGCTCCGCGGCGAGCGGCTCCGTGCTGCGCACCACCACGAGCTGGCCCCACGGCGGTCGTGGCGTGACCTGCTGCGCCGCTCCTGACCTCAGTCGAAGCGAACCGACGCCAGCACCCGGTTGACTTCGCCGATCAACGTGGCGCGGAGACGGTAGCTCCCGACGACGACGTAGAGGCAGAAGGGCCGACCGTCGACGACGAAGAAGCGTTGGAGGCCCGCCTGCCCGGCGATGCCTCGCTGCAACGAATCGGGCGAGAGATCGTCGGCAGCGAGCGGCCACGGAACGTCCCGGCCGCCGAAGAGGGCCGTCTCCGCCTCTTCCCGCGGATGTTCGAGCAACGAGATGAACACACCGCCGCTACCCATCAGTTCGACGGCCCCACCGCCGAAGTCGCCCCGTTGGGGGGGCAGCCCGAAGTTGGCCACATGGGCCACTGGCGGCACGGTCGTCGTCGTGGACAGCGGGGTGCTGGCTGACGGAGCGGAGAGATCCGGGAGAGGGTCGGGGTCACGGCGAAAGATCTGACCGTCCCAGCCCTGGGGCGGGGACACGGTGATCCCGTGGGCAGCAATCGTGGCCATGTCCGGATTCTGCCATCCCCGCCGCAGAGGCAGCTGCCCGGGCGGGGTCAGGGTGTTGCGAGGACCGCCACTCCGACCACGATCACGAGGACTTCGGCCAGGACGGTCGCCACCCGTGCGATCGGGGCGAGTCGTTGCAGACGACGGTGGAAGGCCACGAGGTCGTCGCCGTCGTGCACGTGGCGGGCGCTCAGGAGCGCGAGACCCCTGCTCAGCCCGAACACGACTCCCAGCACGGCACCGTCGAGGACGGATCCGGACAGGAGACAGAGGGCGAACACGAGGTAGACGAGACCGGCGGTCACGATCGTGGTGAGACCGGCTCCCAGCTGCAGCCCGTAGCCGCCGCCGTAGACCCACCCCCGGTAGGTGCTCATCCAGTCCTCGTTCACCTGACGCCCGTACCGCGGGAGTCGGAGCCGGGATCCGGCTGCATCGAACACGAGGGCCGCGACGCCGAGGACGACGGCGAGCCCTGCGAGCAGGGACTCGGCGATGCCGATGGCCAGCAGCGCAGCCCCGAGCCCACCGAGGAGCGCGCCGACCACCAGCCCGCCCAGGGCGGAGCCGACGATGTAGGCGGTGGCCGTCAGCCACCACCGCTGGGCCCGTCCCCGCTCGCCGAGCGGGGTGATGCTCGAGAGCATCGACTCCCCTCAGGGCGACCACGTCGACCGGACGGCCCCCACCACGGCGGCCACCATGCCGGCGACCAGGAGCGGGAGGGCCACGCCTCAGGCCGTCTCGTCGGGTGCTCCCGGCCCGCCCGAGGGGTTCGAGGCAGGTGCCACCGATGAGCCACCGGCGTCGTCGGCGACGAGCTGGTCGGGATAGAGGCTGGCATGACCCGGCCCGATGCCGGCGGCCCGCAGCTCTTCGTCGGCTCGACGTGAGCGCTCGGGTCCGGTGAGGCGACCCGCGGGGGCCGAGGGCTGCAACGACGAGCCGCCGACGTCGTGACCGGCATCGGTGGCGGCCTGCCCGAGCAGGTTGGACACCTGGGCCCAGGTCGCGGCGGCGCCCTCTCCGATGACCGAGCCGGACGGGCCGTCGACCAGGATGAAGTAGGGATTGGCCGGGACCGAGTAGTCCTCGTAGGCCTGCGTCGACATCACGGTCGTGACCCCGCTCGGGGTGAGACCGGCGACGGCGCTCACGCTCTCCGCCTCCGGCCCCTTCGTGACGACGACCAGTCGGGTGTCTCGACCCGGGAGACGGGTGCCTTCGCCATCTGCGAAGGCACCCCAGAAGTCGGCGCAGGTACCGCACCCGCTCGAGAGGAACGCCAGCAGGGTCGTGTGGGAGGTACCGACGACACCAGCCGCGGTGGCCGCTCCGGCGGGAGTCACCCCGGCGACGTCGTGGGCGTCGGTGGCGACCGAACCTGCGGCCGCACGCGGTTCGGGAACCCCGGGTCGGGTGCGGATCTCGGCCGACGTCCGTACGCCCGAACCCGTGGGGGGCTCTCCGCTGTCTCCACCGTCGCCACTGTCGGTGTCGTCGTAGATGCCTGCTCCGAGCTCGTGCAGCCTCCGGAGGATCTCGGCGTGGCTGCGCAGCAACCCGACGACGAGCACGGCCAACAGCGCGACGACGAGGGTCAACAGCACGATCATGACGGTCATGGTCGGTCCATCCGGTCGATCGGGTTCACGTCACCCGCACCGTGCGGCAGTCCATGAGCGGATTGAGGTTGCCGCTCCCGGCGTTGATGGCGTACACGCAGACCTGATGGGTTCCCGGCCCGGCGTTGAGCGTGGCGTCGAAACCATGGGCGGAGCCGTAGAGCGGGTAGGCAAGCCCGACGTCGGGCCGATCGAGGTCCGCTCGAAGGCTCGCCCCCCACGACCCGTTGACGTACACGTGGAGCTCTGCCGGGCCGGCGATGTCGGGATCGATGACCCAACCGGACACCCGGAAGCGACCGGCCTGGCCGCGCAGCGCCTCGAGGTTGCCGAAGGGGTTGCCGCCCACGAGCACCGAACGGGTTCCCACGAGGGGGTTGGTCGTACCGGGACCGATGTTGATGGCGTACACCTGCACCGTCTGCAGGCCCGCCGCGGAGGGGACGACGAAGTCGAAGCCCCGAACATCGCCGTACCCGGGGTAGGCGGCGGCGACGTCGGGCCTCGGTACGTCGGCGACTCCGGCTCCGCCCCAGGCTCCACCCACGTAGACGTGCACGCCGACCGGGGAGGTCGAGTCCGGGTCGAGCAACCACCCCTGGACCCGGACCTTGCCCGGGCCGGCACTCACGACGTCGAGACTTCCGAACGGATTGCCGCTGGACAGGTCCACGCGGCGTTGGGCGACCACTCTGTCGGAGCCCGGGCCGATGTTCCGCGCCACGGCGCTGATGACCCGGCGGCCGGCGGGGGCGGGCACGAACCCCTCGAAGCCGTGGTTCACGCCGGCGCCGGGGATGAACGCCTCGAGTTCCGGGAAGGGCCGATCGGCGACGGTCGTGGCCACGGTCCGGCCGTCGACTCGCAGATCGACCGGTAGTGCCGCCGACGGATCGTCGAGATCGACGGCCCAACCCTTGACCTGCGCGCCGCCCGCGGTGGCGACCACGACGTCGAGGTTCCCGAGCGGCGATCCGATGTCGACCTCGACGCAACCCAACAACGGGTTCGTGGTGCCTCCGGGGCCGACGTTGATGGCGTACGCGCAGATGCGGTGGCGCCCACCGCTGATGGGGAACGTGATCTCGAAGCCGCGGTTGAGCCCGTACTGCGGGTAGACGTCACGGACGTCAGGTCGCGCCACGTCGGCCTTCCCCGCGATCCCCCACTGGTCGTCGACGTACACATGGATGTCGACGGGCCCGCTGGAGTCGGGGTCGATGGCCCAACCGGTGAGCGTGAGGGTGCCGGCACCCGAGCGGAACCCGTCGACGTTGCCGAACGGGTTGCCGATCCGCACGGTCCGACAACCGAGGGATGCATTGCCGTTCCCGCTCGGACCGACGTTGATGCCGTAGACGCAGACCTGGCGCAGCCCCGGCCCGGCGGGGACCGTGATGTCGAAGCCATGGTTGGGGCCCATGCCGGGATACGCGACGGCCAGATCGGGCCGGTTCCCCCCGGCCCGCGCGGCCGTCACGTACTGGCCGTCGACGTAGACGTGGACGTCGATGGGGGCTTTCGTGTCGGAATCGATCGCCCACCCGGTGACCCGCATGCCTCCGGCCACTTCCTCGGCCGAGTCGACGCTTCCCTGGACGTTGTGCAGGCAGGGACGATCGTGGGTGGCGGTGGCGTTGTCGACGCGGATGGTGCCCGTGCAGGTCCCGTCGATCTCCCAGGGGGCGATGCAGGTGACGAGGCGGCAGATGATCGGACCGACGCAGGCCACGGCCTGGTTGCACTGGCCGTAGCGGAAGTTCGTGCAGCCAGCCTTGCGGTTGTTGCAGTCCCCGTTGGCGCACCCGCAGCCGGTGCCGGAGCACGAACCGCTGCAGACACCGTTGCCACCGCACCCACATCCGTTGCACGGAGCGTTGCAGTCCATGTAGTAGCGGGGGCCCGAGCAGAAGCCGGTGCCGTCCACCTTCCACCATCCCGCGAGCAACGAACCCGGGGGGCACTGGTTGCGCCCCGTGAGCGTGCAGCAGAACTCCGTGTAGCCGTCGCAGCACAGCGCGCCGCAGTCACAACCCTGTCCCTGACACGAGCACACCGCAGCGTAGGCATCGGTGGGGGTGAGGGCGTAGGTGACGGGATTGGCGGCGATCGCCGAACCGACGACGGCGGAGCGGGCGAAGAAGCCCCGGCGACTCATCCGGGCGCCGAGCACGCCCGAGAGCTTGTCGACGACGGCTGCGGCAGTACTGGTCATGACAGCGGGGCCTCCACCGAGAACATTCGGGTGGGTCGAGTGCTGCCGGCCTCGGAGGCCGGGGTGCGACGGGCGGCGACGAGCGCATCGGGCAGCGCGGTGAAGACGGCGACGACGAGTGCCACCGCCACACCGACGAGGAGCAGGTACGGAACACCGCCTGCGGGTAGTTCGCTTCGGATGGCGAGGAATCCGTCGGCGGCGGTGACGGCCGCGATCGCGGCCACCGTCGCGGCCACTGCGTCGACGACGACGTGGATGAGCGTCGGCGGTGCCGACGAGGCACCGAAGCACCCACACGACACCGCTCCGTCGAGCGTTCGCAGCCGGAGGACCGAAGCGGTGAAGCCCGCGAACAGCACGGCTGTTGCCCCGGCGAACCAGGGACCTCCGACGAGGAACGCACCGACACCCACCGTGACTTCGACGACGCCGAGTCCCCGGGCGAGCGCGACACGGGCGGGAAGGCCGAGCGCGGACAGCATCGGTAGGGTCGCCGCAGGCGCGCGCAACTTGGCCAACCCGCCGACCGACAAGACCCCGGCGACGACCCCGAGGAGACCACTCCAGACCACGGCGCCGAGACTAACCGCCACCCCCGGGCACGCCGGGGTCAGCGGCGGCGGCGGATTCGGACGAGACGAACGGACCGGCTCACCGGGAGGCCCGAGTCGAGGGGCGTCGGCGTTCAGGCGTCGAGCACGGTCTCGGCCACGGCCGGACGCATGTCCGGGAACGACCGCAGCGTGTGACCACCGTCGACGGCGAGGTGCTGGCCGGTGACCCAGCTCGACTCCGGGCCGGCCAGGTAGCGGATCGCCTGCGCGATGTCGTCCGCCTCGCCGCCCCGGGCCAACGGTTGAGCGGCGAGGAAGGTCTCCAGGGTGGACTCGTCGTCGAAGAGGCGGGAGGTGCTGGCCGTGCGGGTCAGGCCGGGGCGGACCGAGTTGACCCGGATCCCCTCTTCCCCGAGTTCGTCGGCGGCCACCTCGACGAGTGCGTCGACCGCAGCCTTACCGGCCTTGTAGGAACCGAGTCCGCGGGTGGAGAAGGCGGCGGCGGTGGACGACACCGCCACGATCGAACCGCCCGGCGGCATCGCCGGGACGGCGTACTTGAGCAGCAGGAACACCGGTCGGACGTTGGCGTCGACCTCAGCGCTGAACTGGTCGGGGTCGTAGTCGACGAGCCGACTCGGCGTCCCGCCCCCCGGCACGGTGACGGCGATCTCGAGGCTCTCCCCGTCGGCCGCGAATGCGACGGCGTCGGCCACGTCCATGGCTCGCAGCGTGTCGCAGGGGCAGGGATGGGCGCCGAGTCCGTCGGCGGCGAGAGACCGCAGGGCGTCGACGAGGCGCTGTTCGTCGCGACCGGCGATGGTGACCCGGCAACCGTCCGCCGCCAGCATCCGCGCCGTGGCCAGGCCGATGCCGCTGCTCCCACCGATCACGAGCGCCCGGGTCCCGTCGAGTCCGCCGTGGTGAGCCATGTCCCTCTTCTAGCAGTCCGGTCCGGCCGCTGCGCCGCCCCACGCGTGGGCGCGCCCGGAACCTGTCGGGCCGAACACCGTGCGCCACCGCGGCACTACGGTCGCAGGAGGCCGCAGGACGCCGCAGGGCGCGGCAGGGGGAGCAGCTCGTGCAGACCGACATCGAGATCCTGTTGGGCCGGGCCGTCGAGGCCACCGGTGGCCTCACCGACGCGGGCGATCCGTCATGGCGAGAGGGGCTCGCCGCCCTGCTGGGGTCGTTGGACGCCGACGCCCGGCTCAACGCGATCGGTGACGCCGCCGCAGAGCAGACGGTGGTGGGCCATCTCGGCAATCGGCTCAGGATCACCGACTGGCACAACCGCCACCCCGGGCTCGCCGACGAACCGGTCGTGGCGCCGGTCTTCCTGATCGGTCTCCCTCGAACGGGCACCACGGCGCTCAGCCACCTCCTGAGCGCCGACGCGGCGAACCGGTCGCTGCTGGCGTGGGAGGCGGGCGAGTCCGTGCCGCCCCCCACCGCCGCCGGGTATGTCGACGATCCCCGCTTCGTCGCGGCCCGCGAAGCACCGAACATGCTCGAGCTGATCAACCCCGACTTCAAGGCCATCCACTTCGATCCGCCCGACATGCCGATCGAGTGCGCGGTGGTCCTGGCCCAGCACTTCACGAGCCTCATCTATCCGACGATCTACAACGTCGAGGGCTACCGGGAGTGGCTGTTCGAGGCCGACCACGAGCCCGCCTACCGCTACCACCGCCAGATGCTGCAGATCCTGCAGTCGGAGTACGGCGGTCGGTGGCAGTTGAAGTCGCCGATCCACCTGGTGGACCCGTGGAGCCTCGACGCGGTGTACCCGGACGCCCGCTACGTACTCACCCACCGCGACCCGGTGCAGGTGACGGCGTCGGTGATCAGCCTCGTCAGATCACTGACCGGCACCTTCACCGACCACGACTTCACCGATTACATCGTGGCGACCTGGCCGGAGCTGATCGCGACCCTCCTCGAACGCCAGACGGCGTTCCGCGACGACCTCACCGCCGACGGGCGCGGGGACGCCTTCGTGGACGTCGCCTACGCCGACCTCGTCGCCGATCCTCTCGGCACCATGGCGTCGATCTACGACGGTCTCGGCTGGTCGCTGTCTCCTGGTGCGATCGCGGCCATGGAACGCCACACCTCCACCCACACGCAGGGCGCACACGGGCGCCACGCCTACTCGCTGGCCGACGTGGGCCTCGAGCCCGAGCCACTGGCTGAACGCTTCGCCGCCTACACGAGCCGGTACGACAACTACCTGGAGCCGCGACCATGAGCGACCTCGACGACGTCTTCGACAGCCGCGATGCCATCGACATGGCCTGGATGGTGACCACCGGCGAGATCACCGCGAGGGAGCTGGTCGAGACGGCGATACGCCGAATCGAGGAGCGCAATCCCGTCCTCAACGCCGTGGTCGCCGACCGCTTCGAGGCGGCGTTGGCCGAGGTCGACGAGGGACTTCCCGAGGGACCGTTGAAGGGGGTCCCCTTCGTCGTCAAGGACCTCGCCTGTGATGTCGCCGGTCTCCCCGCGACCCGGGGGAGCCGTCTGTTCGCCGACGTCGTCGCCACCGAGGACTGCGAGCTCACCCGCCGCTACAAGGCGGCCGGCCTCGTCATCCTGGGCAACACCAACTCGCCGGAGTTCGGGAAGAACGCCAGCACCGAACCCCTCCTGCACGGCCCCACCCGCAACCCGTGGCGAACGACGCATTCCACCGGAGGCTCGAGTGGGGGCTCGGCCGCCGCGGTCGCCGCCGGCATGGTGCCGGCAGGGCACGCCAACGACGGAGGCGGCTCCATAAGGATCCCGGCCTCGGAATGCGGTCTGTTCGGACTGAAGCCGACCCGGATGCGGACCCCGTCGCTGCCGCTCCTGTCGTACTTCGCCTACCCGTTGTCGATCGGCCACGCCGTCACCAAGACGGTGCGCGACAGCGCCGCTCTCCTCGACGCGGTGGCGGGCGGGGTGCCCGGCGACCCCGGGGCCACGCCTCCCCGACCCCGCGCCGGCACGTTCATGGCGGTGCTGTCCGAGCCTCTCCAGCCGCTGCGCATCGCTGTCGCGACGACCTCGGTGAGGGGAACCGACGCCCACCCTGCGGCCAAGACGGCGATCGAGCGGATGGCGGCGCTCTGCGAGGAACTGGGCCACGAGGTGACAGAGGCCTCGCCGTCCTACGACGCAGGCGCGGTCATCGAGTGCGTCTCCGTGGTGATGGGCGCGGTGTCGGCCAGCCAGGTCGAGCAGCGGCTGGCCGAGCTGGGACGTCCCCTCGCCGACGACGACCTCGAGCCCTTCAGCCAGTTCATGCACGAGCGCAGCCTCGGCTTCACCGGCCTCGACGTGATCCGGGCCCTGCAGCGGGTCGAGGAGGTGAGCCGATCGATGGCCGGCTTCTTCGAGCCCCACGACCTGTGGCTGACGCCGACCCTGCTGCCCCCCGTGCCCGAGTTGGGCTGGCTCGACACCACGAGCACGGAGGCGATGTTCACCCGGGCCGGCCAGTTCAGCGAGATGACCGCGCTGGCCAACGTGACCGGCCAGCCCGCCATGTCGGTCCCCGCCGGCCACGACGCCGACGGCCTTCCCATCGGCGCGCAATTCCTCGCCGCACACAACCGTGAGGGAATCCTCCTGCAGCTCGCCGCCCAGATCGAGTCGGCTGCGCCGTGGCCCCGCACCGCGCCGTGGCCCCCTCCGCCCTGATTCCCACCCGTGGCGTCGACGTGCCCAGCGCCACGGCAGAAACCCCCGGCCGCGATGTGTGCCCCACCACCTGAGCGGGGTTCAATGGCCGTGTGAGGTCCTCCACCCCCATGGGGTCGTCCCCCGGGTCACCGACGAGTTCGGCGCGCTCGTGGCGCCGGTTCGTGGCCCCGACGCTCGTGCTGCTCCTCGCTGCGGCCCTGGCGGTCTCGCTGTGGACGAGCAACGACGACACGGCATCGGGGACGGGAGAGGCCCGCAGCGCGAACGGTGAGGTGAGCGTCGGCGATGCCCGGATGCCGTTGCCGTTCGATCCGGGCCAGGCCAGCGTCTACCTCACGATCGCCAACGACCAGTCGGTCGACGACGCGCTCATCGGGGCACGCGCCGAGGACAGCGCCTTCGTCAGCCTGCACCGCACCGACATCGACGCCGATGGTCGGGCCACGATGTCCGCGTCGGCGAACCTCGAGGTCGCCGCCAAGAGCACGTTGGCTCTCGAGCCCGGCGGCGCGCACGTGATGCTCGACGTGCCCGACGATCTCGCCGTCGGTGACACCTACACCCTGACGTTGCTCCTCGAGAGCGGCATCGACGTCACGGTCGACGTTGCCGTCGTCGATCCGAGCGACGTGGTCCGGTGAGTCTCGGCGCCGCGGGACGAGACCTCCCCACCTTGGGTCGACGGGGCTTCCTGGCCGGGTCCGCTGCGCTCGCTGCGCTCGCCCTCGCCGGCTGCGTGACCCCGGCTGACGAGATCGGGGGGTCCGATGCCGACAACCTGGGCTTCCAGGGGCGGCTCCTCCCCGAGCCCGTGGCCAAGCCCGATCTGGTGTTCACGGACACCGAGGGCCAGCCTTACGACCTGCGCACCGCCACCGACGGGCAGCTGACGATGGTGCTGTTCGGCTACACCAGCTGCCCCGACATCTGCCCCATCCACATGGCCGCCATCGCTCCCGCCATAGAGGATGCCCGCCTCGAAGCCGGCAAGCCCAACGTCGTCTTCGTCGGCGTGGACACCGCCCGTGACACCCCGGCGAGGATGCGCGAGTTCCTCGACCGCTTCGACCGCCGCTTCGTGGGCCTCACCGCCACCCCCGAGGAGATCGACCGGGCGTTGGCGCAGGTCGGGTTCCCACCGGTCGTGATCGACCCCGAGGGCGAGGGCGGCGACAACTACGCGGTCGGTCACCCCAGCCAGATCCTGGTGTACACGGCCGACAACATGGCCCACATCGTCTACCCCTTCGGCACCCGGGAACAGGCGTGGGCCGAGGACCTCCCCCGCCTGGCCACGATCGACTGGACGAGCCCGTGAGCTGGTGGTGCTCGGCGGACGGGCGAGCATGGACGTGGGAGTGGCGGCCCTACCTCGGCGCATGGATCCTCGTCGGGGTGCTGCTCGGCCTCTACGCCTGGGCCTACCGGGCGGACCCCGACTTCCCGCTGCGGCGCAAGCTCAGCGCCATCGCCGGCATCGCGATCGTCCTCATCGCCACCGACTGGCCGATGGCGTCGCTGGGGGCGGGGTACCTGCTGTCGGTGCAGATGGGCCGGCAGGTGCTGATCGTGCTGATCGCCATACCCCTGCTCATGTACGGCGCCCCGCCCGTCGTCGGGCGATGGCTCGAGGCGACGGCGAGGCGTCGCTCGGTGACCCACTTCCTCACCAACCCCGTCTTCGCCGTGCTGGCCACCAGCGGGCTGCTGCTGTTGGTCAACACCCCGATGGTCTCGGACCGCACGATCATCAGCCCCGTCGGGTCGTTCGTCGTCGACGCCATGTGGATCGTGGCGGGAATCCTCATGTGGTTCCCGGTCCAGCCACCTTCACCGATGAAGCCCCGCCTGGTCGGACCCCTACGCGCTGATCTACCTGTTCGTGCAGTCGATCGCCCCGCTCCCCACGTCGTTCTTCATGACCTGGGCCGAGTACCCGCTCTTCGCCACGTTCGAGCTGGCGCCGCGCGTCGTGCAGAGCTTCAGCGCCGTCGACGACCAGGAGCTCGCCGCCGGGATGGCCCAGGTCGTGGGTGGCCTGGTCATCTGGACGCAGATCGCGGCCCGCTTCCTGCACTGGGCCGTCGAGCGGGAGCGGATCGAGAACGCCTCGGTGCCGCACTTCGCCCGCCCGGCCGCGACGCGTGACGCCGACGGCGCAGCGAAGGCCGGAGGGCCGGCGGTCGACGAGACCGCGGCGACGCTCGTCGACGACCGCTGACCCGGACCACCGGAGACGGTCCGGCGGACGACGGGGCGTCGTTCAGTCGACCGCCGTGACCCCGCCGTCGACGACGATCGACGCGCCGGTGATGAACGAGGCCGAGTCGCTGAGCAGGAACGCCACCGGCCCCCCGATCTCGTCGGGCCGACCGACCCGTCCGAGCACCGACGAACGGTTGAACTCCTCGTGCACCTCGGGGATGTCGAGCGCGACCTGCAACATCGGGGTCTCGATGTAGCCGGGACACACCGCGTTGACCCGTATCCCTTCCGGTCCGAGCTGTTGGGCCATCGAACGCACGGCACCCAGCACCCCGGCCTTCGAGGCGCAGTAGGCCGGGATGGCAGCGTTGCCGATCCACCCCTCGATCGAGGCGATGCCGACCACCGCAGCCCCCGAGACCGACCGGAGCTCGGGGAGGAGCGCCTGCACGAGCAGGGGGAACGCCCGCAGGTTGACGTCCAGAACGGCATCCCAGACCTGGGCGTCGAGCTGGCCCAGGTTCTCGGCCCGCACGACACCGGCCGCGTGCACCAGCCCGCCCATCGGCCCGACGACCGCACGGGCGGCATCGATGGCGGCCGCGAAGGCCGTCGCGTCGGTGACGTCCACGCCGGCGCCGTGGGCCTCGACCCCGAACTCTTCCGCGACGGCGGCCGCCTCGGTCGCGGCGCGCTCGGCATCGAGATCCCAGAGCACGACCCCCCGACCGTGCTCCGCAACGGCCCGGGCGCTGGCCCGCCCTATGCCCGAGGCTCCGCCCGTCACCACGACTGCGCCCGCTGCGTGCATGCCACTCCCCCTCGTCACGGCCTCGGCTCCGGTCGGCGAGTGCCTCCGGCAGTCGAGCGCGGGCGACGCGGATCTGTCAAGGTTCGACGCCGAGTGATCGGCACGCACCGCCGGAGGACCGGGTCACCGACCCGGGGAAGGAGTACGCCATGGCGAAGGGAGCGATCGAGGCCGTCGCGCCGGGACGGTTCGACGGGCGCGTCGCGGTGGTCACCGGTGCGGCGAGAGGGATGGGTGAGGCGATCGCCCGTCGCCTGGTCGGCGAAGGAGCGTCGGTCGTGCTCACCGACGTGCTCGCCGACGAGGGCGAAGCGGTTGCCGCCGACCTCGGCCCCGCCGCCCGCTTCGCCCCCCACGACGTGACCGACGAGGCCCGCTGGAACGCCGTCGTGGACCTCGCCGAGCAGGAGTTCGGGCACCTCGACGTGCTCGTCAACAACGCCGGGGTCTTCTGGCGACGGGCGATCGAGGACGAGACCGCTGACCGACTCCGCCGGGCCTTCGACGTGAACACGATCGGACCGTTCCTGGGACTCCAGGCGGCCGTGCCCGCACTGCGCCGGTCGGGTGGCGGAGCCGTGGTGAACGTGGTGTCACTGGCGTCGATGCACGGCTATGCGTGGCAGGGCGCCTACGGCGCGTCGAAGTGGGCGCTGCGAGGGCTGACGCGGGTGGCGGCGCAGGAGTTCGGGCCCGAGGGCATCCGCGTCAACGCCGTCATGCCGGGCCCCGTCGAGACGGCGATGCTGCCCCCCGACTCGACCGGGCTGGGGGACGCCCGCTTCGTCGGGATCCCGCTCGGGCGGGCGGGCCAACCCGGGGAGGTGGCCGCGCTGGTCTGCTATCTCGCGTCGGACGATGCCAGCTACGTCGCGGGGGCCGAGGTGGTGGTCGACGGCGGATCGTCGTCGGCCCCGGCAGCTACGCCCCGGCCGCCGGTCGGGTAGGTGTCGATCGTGACACCGGAGGAAGCGGGCCTTCGGCACCTCCTCGACGTCGAGGCCGTCAAGGAGGTGGTGCTGCGCTACTGCCGGGGCATCGACCGCCTCGATCTGGACCTCGTGCGCTCGTGCTACCACCCGGACGCCACCGACACCCACGGCGCCTTCACCGGGACGGTCGACGAGTACCTCGAGTGGGTCGAGGGGCTGCTGGCGCGCTACGACGCCACCTTCCACATGATCGGCAATCACGTCGTCGACTTCGGCGAGTCTGCCTCAGGCGGCCAGCCCGACGTGGCCGTGTCCGAGGCGTACGGGGTGGCCCACCACCGCGCGACCGACCCCGACCCCCGACGGAACCTCACCGTGGGCTTCCGCTTCATCGACCGCATGGAACGCCGCGACGGAACCTGGCGGATCGCGCGGCGGGTGGCCACGACGGAATGGGTCACGTCGAATCCGACCACCGACCGTTGGCCGTTGCCCGACACGGGTCTCGGCCGACGGGGCCACGACGACCCGCTCCACGAGGCACTCTCAGAGCTGCACCGGCCTGCCGATCCGACGTGACATCCGACCCCGGGGGTTGACCCCACGCCGGGTGTTAGGCACACTTAACTCCATCGGACCCCCTCGCCGTGGGGGCGTTGCGCAGGAAGGACCCGCGGGTGATCATCTGCCACTGTCGAGGCGTCAACGACGTCGCGGTGACCGAGGCCATCGACGGCGGCGCCTGCACCGTCGACGAGCTGGCCGACGAGTGCGGCATCGGCGCCGAGTGCGGCGGATGCCGCCCTGCTCTGGCAGAGTTGATCAGCGCTCGCACCGGTCAGCCGGTCGAGCTCGCACTGCGCACCCCGACCGCCGTCGCCTGAACCGGCCCGGCCAGTCCGCCCCGAACAGGAGCACCGTGAACGGCAACCCCGACGTCATCGAGATCCTCAACGAGGTTCTCACCGCCGAGTTGACCGCGGTCAACCAGTACTTCATCGACGCCAAGATGCTGCAGAACTGGGGCTACGAGGGCCTCGGCGGCAAGTTCCGCCACGAGTCCATCGACGAGATGCACGACGCCGAGTCCCTCATCGAGCGGATCCTCTACCTCGACGGCATCCCCAACCTCCAGCGCCTCGGTTCCGTGCGCGTCGGCGAGACGGTCACCGAGAAGCTGCAACTCGCTCTACAGGTCGAGGTCGAGGCCGTCGAGCGCCTGACCCGGGGCGTCGAGCTCTGCTCGGACCGCCACGACCACGGCTCGCGTGAGCTCCTCGAGAAGATCCTCGCCGGCGAAGAGGAGCATGCCGACTGGCTCGAGGCACAGCTCAGCCTGATCGAACAGCTCGGCGCCGAGCTCTACCAGTCCCAGCAGATCTCGACCGAGGACTGAGCCCGGTCCCCGCTGGCCTCTCCCGAGGTGCCGGGCCGGCGCTGTGCCACCTAGTGTCGCAGCGGTCCATCGTCGAGCGGTGGGCACGACGACAACGGGGGGACCATGCCAGTCGAGGGACAGCGCGATCCGGAGCACGTGACCCGCGTGCTCGAGGGGTGGTTGGCGGGGCAGATGCCCCATGTCGGTGAGGTCGAGGTCACCGGTCTGGTGGTGCCGCAGTCGAGCGGCTTCTCGAACGAGACGTTCCTCTTCGATGCGGCGTGGACCGATCCCGACCAGGGGCGGGTGAGCACCGAGCTCGTGCTGCGCAGCCAGCCGCTGGTGCACAAGCTGTTCCCCGAGAGCGAGCTGCTCGTGCACCAGTACGAGGTGATCCGACGCCTCGGAGAGCACACTGACGTACCCGTCCCCCGCACACGCGGGGCCGAAGCCGACCCGGAGGTCCTGGGCGCGCCGTTCTTCGTGATGGACCGCCTCGACGGGCTGGTGCCGGGCGACTCCCCTCCGTACACGCAGGAGGGCTTCGTGGTCGACATGGCACCGGACCAACGCCGCGAATGGCACTCCAACGCCGTCGCCGCGCTCGTCCAGGTCGGACAGGTCGACTGGCGCGAGGCCGGACTCGAGTTCCTCGACCAGCCCCACCACGGTCCGCTCGGGCCCGTGCAGCGACGCAACTACTTCGCCAACTATCTGGAATGGGCGACCAAGGGTGAACGGCACCCGATCGCCCACCCCGCCTTCGACTGGCTCGTCGCCAACTGGCCGGACGACGGCGAGCACTTCGGCCTGAGCTGGGGCGACGCCCGTCCGGGGAACCTGATGTTCGCCGGCACCGAGGTGATCGGCGTCTTCGACTGGGAGATGGTGGCCATCGGCAACCCGGAGGCGGACCTCGGGTGGTGGCTGTTCCTCCAGCGCTATTCGACCGACGGCGTCGGGGCGACGCTGCCCGAGGGGATGCTCGACCGGGCGGCCACCATCGCGCTCTGGGAGGAGCTGATGGGTCGGCCGGCGGAGAACGTCGACTTCTACGAGCGCCTCGCCGGCTTCCAGTTCTGCCTCGTGATGGTGAAGCTGGCCGAGATGTACTCGATGTCGATGGGGCCCGAGATGCTGGCCATGGCCATCTGGAATCCGGTGGCCGAGATCACCGCCGAGCTCCTCGGCCTCGAGATGCCCCCCCGCCCCGAGGCCTGAGGGCCATCGGTCGGCACCCGTGATGCTTGACTGACCGGTCATGAAGTTCTCCCTGTCGCTGCCGCTCCTCAAGGACCTCGCGGCGCCCGACCCGTTCGCCGACACGTTCGCCCTCGCCGTCCTGGCCGAGGAGTGCGGCTTCGACACGGTGACGATCGGGCACCACCACTTCATGCCCGGCAACATGAGCGATCCGCTCACGTTCCTGGGCGCCGTCGCCGCCCGCACCTCGACGATTCGGGTCGGCACGGGCATCTTCCAGCTCCCGGTCCACAACCCCGTGCGGGTGGCCGAGCAGGTGGCCACCATCGACCAGCTGTCGGGAGGACGCGTGTCGCTCGGCGTGGGCCTCGGTTGGTGGCCGCTCGAGTACGAGGTGCAGGGCTCGGACTTCGCCCGCCGAGGCGCCCGCATGGAGGAGGCCCTGCGCATCCTGAAGCTGGTGTGGACCCAGGAGGAGACGTCGTACGAGGGTCGCTTCTGGTCGTTCCCCGAGCTCACCGTCCACCCCCGACCGTTGCAGGAACCGCATCCCCCGCTGTGGGTGGCGGGCGTGGCCGATGCCGCCGTCGACCGCGCCGCCCGGCTGGGGGACGCCTGGCTGTGCGGACCCGTGCAGTCGCTCGGCAAGGCGTTGTCGTGCCTCGACGTCTACCGCGCCTCCTGCGCGACGGCTGGGACGACGCCCGACTGGGTGCTTCGTCGCTACGCCTGGGTCGGGGCCGACCGGGGCCAGGTGATGGACGAGGTACTCCCCGAGTACGTCGGGGGGCTCATGGAGCACTGGCGCGAGTCCGTCGAGGACGACGCCGAGAAGGCGCTCTTCGCCCGCATCGATGCCGGCGAGGACGTGTCACCGGCCGAGATCGCCGCCGACCGCCTCCTCTTCGGCGCCCCCGACGACGTGATCGGCCAGGTCGAGCGCTACCGAGCGCTGACCGGAGCCGAGCACGTGCACGCCGCGTTCGGCGCGGGCCTTCCAGGAGCGAGCGAGAAGGCCTCGCTGGGCTCGTTCGACGAGATCGCGGCGATGATCCGCCTCTTCGGCGACGAGGTCATCCCCGCCTTCCCACGTTCCTGACCGACTCGCAGGGAACAACCACGACTCGAGCAACGCCGAGGTCGTAGCATCGGGCTCTCACCACCAGGGGGGTCCTCCATGCGCAGGTTCGCAACCACGGCGGCCGCGATCGCCGCCGCCCTCGCCGTCGTAGGGCCGGCAGTGCCCGCCGGCTCCCAGGAGGCGGTCACCCCGGTCGCCTACACCGTGAATGCCGCGTCCCAGGCCGGGTGCGAACTGACCAATGTGGACCTGAGCACCGGTGAACTGACCGATCTGCCCGCCGAGCCGTCGCCCGACGCCTGTGTCGCCGACCTCGCCGTCGCCCCCGACGGCACGGTGTGGGGCCTGCTCGACGTGAGCCCGTTCAACGAGGCCTCCGTTCCGGCCGCGGCCGAGTTCGGCGTCTTCCTCGTTCGCTTCGACGCCTCCGGCACCCCCACCAGGACTCCCGTCACGGCCGGCGACGCCGAGTTCTCCCTCCAGACCGGCGGCCTCGCCGTCGACGCGACCGGCGTCGTGTACGCCCAGATGACCGTTGTGCGGCCCCGAGCGGTGCCGGACAGCGTCGCCGCCCCTCAGGCCGAGCCGCTGTCGAAGTGCTACGGCACGCTCTGCCTGTTCCAGGTCGACCCGACGACGGCCGTCGCCTCCGTGATCGGCCCGTCGGGCCTGTTCTCGTCGGTCTTCGACGATCTGGCCGTGTGCGGGCCCACGATGTGGACCCTCGGTGACCCCGACGGCGAGGCCATGCAGGAGGTGAACCCGACGACCGGCGCCGTCGACCCGTCCGGCGCCTACATCGACGGGGCGACCCCGGTCGGGTACGACTGCGCCACGGACAGCACCACGATGTACGCCCTCAGCGCCGATCAGCCCGTCGGCAACACGACCCAGAGCATCGGGAACAAGGGTGTCGTCGGCGTGCTCGATCCGGTGACGGGTGGGTTCACCGAGACCGCACCCCTCAGCGACCCGGAGGCGTTCGTCGACGCGCTGGCCGTCGCCCCCGCCGAGGCTCCGTTGACCCCGACGACACCGACGACCCCGACGACCCCGACGACGCCCCCGACGGCTCCCCCGGCGCCGGTCGCCCAGGCGACCACCGCCACACCGGCATTCACGGGCTGATGCGACACTGGGGTCCCGCGCCACGGCCGCCGATCAGGGCGGGGTGGGCTCGAACCCGTAGGTTGCGGGCATGTCCACCGCCATGAGCCCCGAGACCCCGACCGACGACGACGCGCTCCGCGCTCGCTTCCGGAACCTACGGGCCTGGAACGTGGGGGTGGGATCGCTCCACCTGATCCAGGGCATCGTCATCCTGGCCATCAGCGCCGCCTTCGCCATCCCCGTGGTGGCCACGGTGCAGACCGGCCCACCGGGCGGCGCCGGGTCGCTCGACGAGACGACGACCTTCTTCGAGTTCAGCTTCCCCATCGCCATCGCCCTCTTCTTGTTCCTGGCCGCCGCCGACCACCTCCTCATGGCCGCGCCCCGGATCCACCGCTGGTACGAGGCGAACCTGAGCCGGGGCATCAACGTGGCCCGCTGGATCGAGTACTCCGTCTCGGCGTCGCTGATGATCCTGCTGATCGGCCTGCTGACCGGCATCAACAACCTCTACGCCATGATCGCCATCTTCGGCGTCAACGCCTCGATGATCCTGTTCGGACTGGTGATGGAACAGGTCAACACCGACCGCACGAAGGTGAACTGGTGGCCGTTCATCTTCGGCTGCATCGCCGGGATCATCCCCTGGATCATCATCACGACGTCGCTCGTCGTGTCGTCGGTGGACGATCGGGGCGACGGGGACGGCGTCCCCTTCTTCGTCTACGTCATCTTCGTGACGCTGTTCCTGCTGTTCAACTGCTTCGCCCTCAACCAGTGGCTCCAGTACCGGGGCAAGGGAAGGTTCACCGACTATCTCTACGGTGAGAAGGTGTACCTGGTCCTCAGCCTCGTGGCGAAGACGGCGCTGGCCTGGCAGATCTACTTCGGCACCCTGGCCGACTGATCGGCTCTCCCGGCGCTACGGCACGACCCCGCCAGGTCTTCGGTCGGGAGCCGCCGCCGCTCTGGGCGGGCGCAGCAGCACGGCCGAGACGACAGCGATGACCGCCAGCACGATCGCCGTCAGCCCCATCGTGCGGGCGAAGCGGGACGAGGTCGTCGCCTGGGTCGCCGCGACGAGGGGCCCCGAGAGGTCCCGGTCGAGCGTGGCGACGGCGAGATCGAACGCGCTCGGGCGCCTCTTCCGCGATCTCGATGGCGGGCGTGCTCGGTTCGGGCGCCGCGATCGGTACCGGCGCGACCGACAGGAACGACGCGGTCCCCAGCCCGAGGGCGACCGCCGAACCCACGAAGCGGGACAGACCGAGCCATCCCGCCGCCTCGTTGATGCGGCCCGCCGGGAGGTGCAACACGGCCACACCGGTGAGCGATGCGTTGGCGATACCGGCGCCGATCCCTGCGAGCGCCAACGGGAAGGCGACGTCGAGCTCCGAGGTCGACGGGGACGTCCTCGACAGGACGGCGAAGCCGAGCACCATCATGCCCAACCCGACGATGGCCGGGCCCCGGGGACCCAACCGGTCACCGAGCCAACTGGCGAATGCGGCGCACGCCCACATCGAGAGCGCGAACGGGCCGAGCGCCAGGAGGACCTCGATCACCTCGGCCTCGAGAGTCGCCGCCGACTGGGCGAAGAGGTTGAAGAAGTAGAGGAGGCTGAGCATCCCGAGCGACGCTCCGATCGTCGCCACGTTGGCCCCCAGGACACGGCGGTCCTGGAGCAGGTCCGGATGGATCAGGGGGTCGGAGGTCCGGCGCTCGTGGTGCACGAGCGCCACGGTGAGCAGCACGAGCGCAGCGACGGAGATCCACCCCGCCGGTGAGGCGATGCCCCAGGCGGGAAGGCGCTCACCGAGGATCAGCGTGAGACCGACCATCGCCGCGAGCAGGAACGCGCCGACGAAGTCCCGCGTCGGCGCCCGCTCCCCGCGCCCCTGCCGGCCTGCCAGCAGAACGAGGAGAACGAGCGAGCCGACCGCCAGTGCGGCGTCGAGACCGAAGATCCACCGCCAGGAGTACCAGTCGGTGAGCACTCCGCCGAAGAGAGGGCCCACAGCGAAGGACGACGCGTAGATGAGGCCCCGCCATCGGAACGCCCTGCTCTCCCGTCCGGCGCGCGAGTACTCGGCCATGATCTCGATGCTCGACGGGAGGATGAGCGCCGCGCCGAGCCCCTGGACGACCCGGGCCAGGACGAGGAGCCCGAAACCCCCCGCGAACACTCCGAGCGTGGAGCCCACGGCGAACACGACGAGCCCGAGCCCGTAGGCGCGTGTCCGGCCGATCACGTCGCCCAACCGACCTCCGACGACGACGAAGGCCGCCGCGGCGACGAGATAGGCGTTGACCACCCACCCGAGCTCGACCGTCGACAGGGACAGCTCTCGGGCCATCCCCCTCGTACCGACGGTGATCGCCGTCGTCGTGAATCCGACCACGCCGACGGCCACGCCCACGGTGAGTACGGCCCGACGGGTCGTCCCCGGTGTCGGCTCCACGAGGTGTGACCCTACCGATCACGTCCGCGGCGAGGGCACCTCCGCATTCCCCTGATCCGGGGTCGAGTGTCACGGCGGTACGGGTCGGCGAACCACCCCGCGACTGGGCACACTTGGCTCCGTGAACCCGACCCTGGTGTACGACGGCGACTGTGGCATCTGCGACGCCAGTGTCCGTCTCCTCACCCGGGTGGGGTGCCGAGCGACGATGACGACCTCCAGGGAGTGGGTCGCGCACCACCCCGAAGACGCCGAGCGGTGCGAGAACGCCGTGGTGCTCGCCCGACCCGACGGCACCTCCCTCGAGGCCGAACAGGCCGTGGCCGAGGCCCTGCGCCTCTCGCCGCTCCCCCTGCCGTGGGTCGGTTCCCTCATCGCCGCGCCCGGCGTGCGGATCGTGTCCGGCTCCCTGTACCGCCTCGTCGCCCGCCACCGCACCCGGATCTCGTCGCTGCTCGGGCTTCGCTCCTGCGCCCTCCCGGCGACAGAACCGTGACCACCGCCGCACCGAGCAGACCGTCGACACGGGTCCAGGGTCGACCGCTGGTGATGACCCAGACCTGGGCCGAGATCGTCTGGTGCCACTGGCGCGTGCCGATGTCAGCCATGGACGGCCGGTTCCCGCCAGGCGTCCACGCCCAGGAGCACGACGGGTCGGCCTGGGTCGGCCTGGTCCCGTTCGAGATGCGCGACCTCCGCCTCGTCGCGGCCGGGCGGGCCCTGCCGACCGTCCCCACGACGGGGGCCTTCAGCGAGGTCAACGTGCGCACCTACGTCACCGGTCCCGCCGGCCCGGGCGTGTGGTTCGACACCCTCGACGCATCGACGCCGCTGGGAGCGATCGTCGCCCGCGTGGCATGGTCGCTGCCCTACGTCCGATCCCGCATCACGGGGAGCGTCGACGAGCCCCGCCGCACCGACGAGGCACCCGACCCGCATCCGCGCCGCGCCTGGTCGGTGGAGCGCGTCGGCGGCACCACCGCACGCATCGATGCGCGCGCGTCGGCCCCGAGGCCGAACCGACGCCACTCGACCACTTCCTCACGGAGCGCTACTCGCTCTACGCGCGGGCCTGGTGGGCACCCCGCCGAGTCCTCTGGGCACCAGTCGACCATGCCCCCTGGACGCTCCACGAGTGCGAGGCGGTGGATGTGGACGCCGGGGTGGTCCGGGCGGCGGGCTACCCGGTGACCGACCGACCCGACGTGGTGACCGCGGGCGAGGCCGTGCAGGTGAAGGTCGGTCTCCCCCGTCTGTTGTGAACGCCCTCAGCCGCTCGCGCCGGCCGGCGCGGGATCGGCCACGATGCCACCGGCCGTGAGGCTGTCGTTGAGGAACGACGTGACCTGCTTCGACCAGAGGTAGCCGACGTGGTTGCCGCCGTACCAGAAGATCTCGGGCTCCTCCCAGTGCCGCCACAACGCATGGGCCTGTGACGGCGGGGCCATGCGATCGGCGAGGCCGGCGAAGATGAACCGGTTGGCCCGGGGCACCCTCGAGGGGAACGCGAGCGGGGAGACGACGCGGTGCACCAGCTCGGCGTTGCCGTCGAGGATCTCGTGCTCGACGGCCCGCATCCGGATGTGGTGGGGGCTCTGCTCCCGGAAGATGGCCGGGAAGTCGACCACGGGGATGCCGGCGATCGCGGCGTCGACCCCGTCCTCGAGGCCGCTCAGCAACGCGGTCATGTAGCCGCCGAGGGAGACGCCGTAGAGCGCGACCCCGGTCGGATCCTGGGCCCGGACCCAGCTCAGGACGCGGCGGATGTCCCAGACGGCCTGAGCCAGGCCGTGCACCGAGTTGATGATGTCGAAGGAGAGGAAGGCCTCCCCGCTCATGCGGTTGATCTTGCGCGGGCCGTGCAGCGGCAGCACCGGCATGACCACGTTGAGCCCCAGGTCCTGGTGCATGTGCTTGGCGTGCAGCCCCACGAGATCCATGAACGGATAGCCCGTGGCGAATCCGTGGATGGCCACCACCCAGGGCCGGGGCCGGTCCCGATGCCGAAGGACGGTGGCCACGGCGGTGTGGTTGGCCTCGTAGCCGCCCCAGCGCTCGGCCCCCGGTTCCTCGGCTCGGGGCACCCATCCGCTGGGGAAGAGCAGCCGCTCGTAGCTCTGGCCGAGGGCCCACCCCTTGTCGATCGACGGGTCGACCAACGGTGGCGGCACCTGGTGATAGGAGGCGGGATCGTCGAGCCAGCCTCGCGTCTCGAACAGCAGGCGGGCGTGGGCCAGCTCGGCTGCCACCCGCTCGAACTCGGCGCGGCGGGGGTAGCTGTTGGGGCCCTGGGCCACAGCCAGGATCGCCTCGTCGAGCGCCACCTGCATCGCCAGTGCCGGCGAGAGGTTCGGCACCGGGAGCCCGTGGACGTCGTCGCCGAAGGCCCGACGGACCGTGGTCCCCATGAACCGGGCGGTGCGGGGAACGGCCACCATGGCCCGTGCCGACGCTCGTCGGGCCAACGCCTTCTCCACGTCGCGATAGCGGCGCTGTGCGTGACGGACGACCGCTCCCGGCGCCTCCGTCACGACGCCGAGCGGGCTGGTGTGTCCCGATGCTGCTGGTGCGGCTGGTCCGGTGTGGTCCATGGCCATCCCCGTTCTCGGTGCGCCCGGTGAAACCTGACGCCCAGTCAGATCCTAACCCCGGGGGCCATGTCGGGGGCGCCCGACCGATCTGCGTCGTGCGCTCGGCGCCCGCTTTCCCGGGATGCCGTCCGGTCAGCCTCCGTCCGGGCCTGTGGCCTCGAGGGCCTGCGCCTTGGCCCATCGGTAGTCCGCCTTCCCACTGACGAGCCGTTCGACCCGTTCGACGACCACGAGTTGCTTCGGGAGCTTGTAGCCGGCCAGCTGCGCCCGGGCGTGCTCACGGATCTCCTCGACGGTCGGCTCGGCCCCCGGGCGGACCTCCACGACGGCGGTCACCCGCTCGCCCCACTGCTCGTCGGGGAGGCCGACGACCACCGCGTCGACAACGGAGGGGTGGGCCTTGACGACGCCCTCGACCTCCTCGGGGTAGATCTTCTCGCCGCCGCTGTTGATGCACTGCGACGACCGACCGAGTACGACGATCGTGCCGTCGGCCTCGACCTCGGCCATGTCGCCCGGCAGGGCCCAGCGCACCCCGTCGGACTCGACGAAGGTGGTGGCCGACTTCGTCGGGTCACCGAGATACCCCAGCGGCACACGACCCCCGCGCGCGAGGTGCCCCACGGCGCCCGACCCCGGCACGACCGGCCGCAGGTCGTCGCCGAGAACCTGGGTGCGATCGTCGACGTGCAACCGCGGCGCGCCGAACGGGTCGTCGGCCGGCGGGGCACCGCCCACCTGGCCGGTCTCGGAGGAACCGAAGGCGTCGGCCACGATGACGCCTGGGAGCGCTTCGGCCAAGCGGGCCTTGGTGGACGACGACAGGATGGCGCCGCCGGACCCGAGCGCCATCAGGGAGGTCGTGTCAGGGCGATCGGGCTCGTCCTCGAGCGCGTCGAGCAGGGGCCTGGCCATCGCGTCGCCCACGACGACGAGCACGTTCACCTTCTCCTCCGCGACGAGCTCCCAGGTCGTGACCGGATCGAAGTGCCCGCTGGGGAGCAGCACGAGCGAGCCACCACCGTAGAAGGTCGAGAAGGCCAGCCAATGGGCGCTGGCGTGCATGAAGGGCGGCACGGGCAACGCCACCACCCCGGGATCGAGGAGCCGGTCGACGAGCTGCTCCGGGCTGGTGATGGCGTCGCCGAGGTGCAGGGGGTCTCCGCCGCCCATGGCGGCGAAGAAGATGTCCTCGTGGCGCCACAGCACGCCCTTGGGGAGCCCGGTGGTGCCCCCCGTGTAGACGCAGTACAGGTCGTCGGCCGAACGGGGCCCGAACCCACACGACGGGTCCGATCCCGCGAGCTCGGCCTCGTAGTCGAGGGCCCAGTGCGCCCGGGGAACCGCGCTGTCGTCGTCGACCTCGAGGACCAGGCGACGGTCGGCCATGGCGTCGAGTGCCTCGGCGACGGCGGGCCCGAAAGCACGGTGGTGGATCAGCCCCACCAGCCCCGAGTCGCCGTAGAGGTGGCGCAGCTCGGGCCCGGAGTACCGGTAGTTGACGTTGACCGGTACTGCCCGGATCTTGAAGCAGGCCACCATGCCCTCGAGGTACTCCGGGCCGTTCACCAGCTGCAGCCCGACGAAGTCGCCCGCACCGATCCCCGCGTCGAAGAGACGGTGGGCGAGGCGGTCGGCCCGCTCGTCGAGGTCGGCGTAGGTGAACCGGCGGGGGCCCGACACGACAGCCGTCCGGTCGCCGACGGCGTCGACGACCGCCTCGAACAGATCGGCCAGGTTGAACTCCACGTGAACCCCCGATGGCTGGGCGCCGAGCAGAACAGGCGGCGCTCGGCCAACATAGCGAGCGATGAGGGGAACGATCATCCGGGGGTGGGCATGGAGGAACTGACGGGCCTGGACGCCCGCTTCCTGTACTCGGAGACGCCGACCGCGCACATGCACACCCTGAAGATCGCCGTGGTCGATCTTGCCCAGCGGCCGGCTCCGCTCACTCACGACGACTTCGTGGCGATCATGGCGGACCGTCTCGATCGGCTCCCGACGCTGCGCCGTCGTGCCGTGCCGATCCCCTACGGGCTCGGCCACCCGGTGTGGATCGAGGACCCCGACTTCGAGATCCGACAGCACCTGCACTGGCGGCGGATCGACGCACCCGGCTCCGACCGCCAGCTCGCCGAGGTGATCGCCGACGTGGCCGGGCGACAGCTCAGCCGGGACCGTCCGCTCTGGGACCTGACCGTCGTGGAGGGCCTCGCCGGGAACCGCATGGCGTTCGTGATGAAACTGCACCACTCCCTCGCCGATGGCGGAGCTGCGGAGCTGATGCTCGAGAACGCGTTCGTCCTCGACGACGCCGACGCCTACGTACAGCCACCACGACCAGAACCGGTCCCGTCCGGACAGGAGCTCCTCCGCCATGCCGCCCGGAGCGGAGCTCGCCGGGTGGGCGGGCTCCCGAACTTCACCAAGCGCACGGTGAGCGGGCTCACCGAGGCCCGTCGCGCCCGCCGTCGAACAGATGTCGATCTCCCCGTGCCCTTCTCTTCACCCCGGACCTCACTGAACCGGTCGCTCGACGCGGCACGGACGTTCGCCATGACCTCGATGCCACTCGACGACCTGCTCGCCGTGAAGCGGGACGCCGACGTGACCTTCAACGACGTCTTCCTGGCGCTGTGCGGAGGTGCGCTACGACGCCACCTGGCTCGCCGCGGAGAGCTTCCCGCGACCACTCTCGTGGCCGGCGTGCCGATGGCCACGTCGGCCGGCGGCGGCCACCGCAGCGGGAACCACGTCGACAACCTGATGCTGCCGCTGGGCACCGACATCGCCGAACCCGGGGAGCGTCTCCGGCGCATCCACGATGCGGCGGTCGCGGCGCGTGCGGTCCGCGAAGCACTCGGACCGGAGTTGATGGAGTACCGGGCCGGACTGACGCCTCCTCTCTACGGCATCGGGATCCGGCTCTGGACGCGAAGCGGGCTGGCGAGCCGCACCCGTCCCCCGATCAACCTCGTCGCGTCGAACGTCCGCGGACCGGACCGGCGCCTCGGCCTCGACGGGACGGTGATGACCGAGCTGTACTCGATGGGCCCGATCCTCGAGGGCATCGGGCTCAACATCACCGCCTGGAGCTACGTCGATCGTCTCCACGTGTCCGTCCTCGGCTGCCCGGCGAGCCTGCCCGACCCCTGGGCGTTGATCGACGATCTCCTCGCCGCGGGACGCGAGTTGGGCATCGGCTGCGAACCCGTTCAGGGCTGATCGAGGCGGGCGACCAGGGTCTTCGGGGCGACGCAGCGGTAGGCATCGGCGACGATCTGGGCGATCTCGTCCCAGTCGACGTCGACATCGAGACGAACGCCGATCCAGCCTCAGTGGCCGACGTAGGGGGGTCGGAAGAACCGGTCGGGCTCCGCCCCGACCAACTCGGCCTGCACGCCCGGCGAAGCGGCACACCAGACCGACACCACATCGTCACCGTGGTGCCCGTCGTGGAAGGAGACGAAGGTCTTCTTGTCACGAACGAAGAACGTGGGCGCACCATGGGAGAGGCGCTCGGTCACCTCGGGAAGGGCCAGGCACCTCTCCCGCAACGCATCGAGCGCAGGCGACGCGCCTCGGGTCGAGACCATCAGCACGAGACCTCGACGACTACGAACCCGAGGCGGAGCTCAGAAGCGCCACCAGGAAGGCCACGCCGAACACGAGCACGATGAGCCCGAACACGACGGCGCTCACGATGCCCAGGACGAATCCGGCCAACGCCATCCCGTCGCCGCCCTGGGTGCCGTTGGACTCCGCGATCTCCTTGCGAGCCGAGCGCCCGAGGAAGATGGCCACGATTCCGAGCGGCTGACACACCGTCAGCCCGGCGATGCCGAGCACGAGGGCCACGATGGCGTTGCTGTTGGTGCGCGGGGGCGGACCCTGCGGGACCATCGGATACGGCGGGTACCCGGGCGCCGGCGGGGGGTAGCTGGCCCCGGGTGGTGGATATCCGCGTGCCGGCGGGGGGTAGCCGGCCCCGGGTGGCGGGTACCAGGGTTGGCCCTGCGGCGGGTGGGACGGTGATGCTCCGGCAGGAGGGGCGCCCGCCGGTGGCGGGCCGGTGGGCCGCGGCCGGGCCGGCTCGTCGACCGGATCGCGCTGCTCGCTCATGGGTCTCCCAATGGGTCCGTGGCGGGCGCATCGACGCCACCCGGACCGGAGACTACCGACCGGTCGAGCGGTCTGGCCGACGGCGAGGGGATCGCCACGGACGTCTGGAGCGGGTCACACCGCGCCGCCGATCCGCTCAGGGTCCACGGAGACCGGCTCGGACGCTACGGTGCGCCCGTGACCTCTCCCGTCCTCCTCTGCACAGACGGCTCCAGCGTCTCCGAGGCGGCCCTGGCCGCCGGGCTCGAGCTGCTCGGCCGCGATGCCCCGCTCGCCCTCGTGACCGTGATCGACGATCCTGATCCCATGCTCGTGAGCGGCACCGGGTTCGCCGGTGGCGTCATGACCCCCGAAGCGCTCGATGACATGACTGCGGCGGCGAAGCAGGGCGCTCAGGAGATCCTCGACGCAACTGCGACGGCCCTCGATCTCGTCGGGACGCCGTCCTACGTGCTCCGTGGAGACGCCGCCACCGCCATCTGCGAGCTGGCCTCGGAGCTCGACGCCCGGGCCATCGTCCTCGGGTCGCGCGGCCGAGGCGGGTTCCGTCGGGCCGTGATGGGCTCGGTGTCGGACCACGTGGTGCGCAACGCACCCTGTCCGGTCGTCGTGACCGGGCAGCACGACGGCGGCTGACCGGACGGGACCGCGCCCCCGAGTTCGCGCCGACCCTCTGGCGGGGAGCTCAGCCCTGGCCGGGCATCCCGTACGCGTGGGTCGCGCGGATGCGCAGCACCAATCGCTCGTCACGCACCATCGCCGCCCGGTACTCGTCCCAATCGGGATGCTCGCCCTGCATCAGGCGGTAGTACTCGACGAGCTCGTCGACGGTGGCATCTCCCGGATCGGTCGCCACGGGGCTCAACTCGGCGTCGCCCTCGAGCACGACATACGACCAGAAGTCGTCGGCGCTGACGTGCAACGACACCCGTGGATCGCGCCGCATGTTCCTGGTCTTGGCTCGTCCCTCGGTGACGCTGATGCGCACGAGCCCGTCTTCACCGACCACATAGGCGATGTTCGAGCTCTGCGGGCGACCGTCACGCTTGAGGGTGATCAGCACCCCGTTACGTCGGGAGCGGGCGAAGTCGAGGCCGGTGTCGGGGTCCATGTGGGAGGACAACCCCCGGAGGGCCCACAGGATTCCGGGCCCGGCCGCCGCCGATGGGCGACACTCAGGACATGACGACCTACACCAGGGGCCTCCACGAGCTCGGCGACCGGTGCTACGCCTACCTCCAGCCCGACGGGGGTTGGGGGTGGAGCAATGCGGGATTGGTGGAGAGCGAGGGCGCATCGCTGCTCGTCGACACCCTCTTCGACCTGCGCCTCACCGCCGAGATGCTCGAGGAGATGGGTCGGGTCACCCGCAACTCGCCCATCGCCACGCTGGTCAACACCCACGCCAACGGTGACCACTGCTACGGCAACGAGCTGGTCGACGGGGTGGGGATCGTCGCGTCGGTGGCCTGCGCCGAGGAGATGGGCGACGTGGCCCCGGCCACGCTCGCCGCCCTCAATGCCGACCCGGGTGAACTGGGGGACGTCTTCCGCGGGTTCTTCGGGGCATTCGCCTTCGAGGGCATCGAGGTGACCCTTCCGACGCGCACCTTCGAGGGCCGCCTGGACCTGACCGTCGGCAGGCGCGACGTGCAGCTCATCGAGGTCGGCCCCGCCCACACCAGGGGGGACGTGATCGTCCACGTGCCCGATGCCGACACGGTGTTCACCGGAGACATCCTCTTCATCGGCGGCACCCCGATCGTGTGGGCCGGACCGCTGTCGAACTGGGTGGCGGCCTGCGAGCGGATCCTGGCCCTCGACCCGCAGATCGTCGTTCCCGGCCACGGCCCGATCGCCGAACCGGCCGCGCTGACGGCCACCGCCGACTACCTCCGCTTCGTCGAGGCCGAAGCGACCGCCCGCCACGCCGCCGGGTTGGACTCGTGGACCGCCGCGCAGGAGATCGCCCGGGACATGGGCCCCGACGGCCCCGGCGGAGCCTTCGGCCGCTGGGGTGAGTTCGGGCGCCTCGCCGTCAACGTCGACACCGTCTACCGCACCCTCGACCCGGCCCACGCCGCGCCCGATGTCGTGGAGCAGTTCCGTCGGATGGCAACCCTCGCCCCGCCCCACTGAGGCCGTCGCCGGACCTCAGTCCAGGCACGACGACGCCGACGGTCAGCAGGCGTTGACGAGGATCGTCCAACCGCGGACCTCGTCGAAAGTGCCGCGGAACGCGATCCCGTCGACGGTGCCCTGCCACGGGGGCTGGTCGTCGAACCCCGGGATCTCCCCCCACACGATCACGATGGGCTCGGTGGCGACGAAGCCGCCAGTGGAGTCACAACCCAGGTTCCGCAGGTCGATGGACCGGACGCGGAACCGCGAGCTCCTCGGCCGCCCGCGAACCGCGGTCGGCCACAGAGAACGCGGGAGTCGTCTCGGCCAACCGTTCCAGGGTCACGAAGTCGGCGTCGAAGCGGGCCGCCGCAGGGGCTCCGTTGACGAAGCAGAGGCTGGCCTCGGCCTGTGAACGGGGATACGTCCCGACCTCTTGACGGCACTGCCCTCCCGCCAGAGACCCCCAGCGGGACACGAGATCGCTGTAGACGAGCAACGCCTGGTTCTGGAGCGCATCGGGCATCCCCGGGGGAAGCCATCGGGCCAGCTGCTCGAGATCGACCTGCCTGAGGAGGTCAGCGGTCTGCTGGTCGATGACGATGTCGGTCTCGGTGCTGGCGGCGTTGATGCGGTTCGCGGCCTCGGTCAACGCCTGGTCCGCCCTCGCTGCCGCCCCCAGGAACCCGTCGAGGTCCCGAACGGCCATGAGCTCCGGAGCCGTGAACCCCGGCTGGGGCACCGCCGCACCACCGGTGGTGTCCGGCGCCGGCGACGTCACGCCGGTCGTTGCCGTCGACACCTGATCGTTCGTGGCCCCACGACGACCGACGGCGACACCGATGGCCACAGCCAGTGCGAGGACCACGATGACGCCCATGACGATCTGCCAGACGCGCACGCCACCCGTCCGAACTCCGGCGCCACCCGGCTCATCGGCGGCAGCCGGTTCGCCGGGCCGAGCCCCACTGCGCTGCTCGTCGTCCATGGGGACACTCCTCTCCCTCTGATCGGACACCCGAGGGGCGAGAGATCAAAGAGGCTCAAGACCGTTTCCCCTCCCGCAGCGCCGGTGGCAGCGCGCCCGGACATCAGGCTCCTGGAACGTCGGCGGCCCACAAAGATGCGGGAGGTACCGGATGACGCCCACGGCCCTCGGTGCCTCTCTCCAGGGAGTCTGAGCGAGCGAAGGGCAGAGACCGCACGACGCCGCTCCCCTACCCTGCCCGTCATGACCGATCGCCCCGAGCTCGGCCCGCTCTACCGCCAGACCCGCCGGCACACCACCGCACTCGTGGCCGGCACCTCCGACCCGGAGATCGGCAACGTGCCGGTCCCGGCGACACCCGGATGGACCGTGCACGACGTGCTGGCACACCTCGTCGGCATCACGGTGGGTGCCGCCGGGCCCGTCCCCGAAGGCGGGCCCACGGAGGAGTGGACGGCCGACCACGTGGCCTGGGGCCGGGCCATGGCACTCGACGAGCTCCTGGCGACCTGGGAGGAGCACGCACCAGCCTTCGAAGCGGTGGTGAACCGGCCGCAGGCGGTCATCGACGCGGTCACCCACGAGTACGACCTGCGAGGCGCGCTGGGGCAACCCGGCGATCGCGACGACGAGCCCATGCGCTGGGCGGGACGGCTGCTGCGCTCCGGGATCACGGTGCCCTCCCCCTTGACGATCCGCACCGAGGACGGCGACACGCAGGCACGCACCACCGGCGATCGACCGACGACCGACGAACCGGTCGTGCTCACCACGTCCGTGTTCGAGCTGTTCCGCTGGCGCATGGGCCGCCGCAGCCGGGCCCAGATGGCGGCGATGGACTGGTCCGGGGATCCCGCTCCGTTCCTGGACCATCTCGCCGTGTTCGGGCCGAGCCCCCTCGACATCGTCGAGTGACGACCCCGGTCAGGTGAACACGAGAGCGTCGCGCTGCGAGCGCTTGAGCTCGGCGAACCCCTTGGTCGCCGCGAGGGTGCGCACGGCGTCCCACAGCTCGACGGCAGCATCGCCACGGGGCACGTTCGAGATGACGGGGCCGAACAGCGAGTTCTCCCGTTCCGTGCCGGGGTCGAACGTGAGGATCGGCGTGCCGACGTCGTGACCGGTGCGGCCGAGGGCGGTCTCGGTCTCGTCGCGCAGCACCTCGTCCCACGAGGCATCACCGGCTGCCGCGGCCAGCGAGGCAGGGAGTCCGGCGGCGGCCAGGACATCGACGATGAAGCCCGCCGGAACGGGGTCGCCCCGCCAGATCGCTCCGCTCACACCGCCGGGATGCAGACGCTCGCCGATGGCCGTGTAGAGCACCCCGACCGCGGCCTCTCCGCGCTCGGCCCGCGCCGCGGCGCACACCCGTAGGAGATCGCGACCCAAGCCGTGCAGCGCTGGATATCCCGGGGGGAAGTCGGCGCCGTAGTCCCTTCCCTCGTTGACGATGGTGAGGGCGATGAACCGCCACCGCACGTCGTAGTGCTTCTGGGCGGCCACCTCCTCGACCCATCGACTGGTGATCCAGGCGAACGGGCAGATCGGATCGAAGAAGAACTCGAGATCGGGCTGATCGCTCATGGCCGAAAGGCTACGAGCGCGCCCCACGGGTCACACCCGGCAGGATCGGCGACCGACCCGGCCTCAGCGGTAGGTCGGGTCGGTCCGATCCCGGGCCCCGACGGTGAAGTCGGGCTCGAAGACGAAGGACACCGCGGGGTCGAAGGGCACGGTGTAGCTCCAGTCGAAGATGCACACCCGGCGGGCGATGCGCCACTCCCCGTCCCGACGCTCGAACCGGTCGTCGTAGCGCAGCGCGAGGACCATGTCGGTGGCCCGACCGGCCTCGTCGGGACGACTCAGGTGGTGGGCGATGCAGTACGTGTCGATGTCGGCCACGTCACCGTCGAGGAGTCGGAAGTGGGGATCGGCGATGAAGTGGTGGGTGGCCGCGAAGTGGGGCAACACCTCGACGACCCAACGGGCGAACTCGGTGCCGCTGCCCCGGAACGAGTTGTGGTCGTCGAAGCCGTCGGGGTGGTAGCACGACGCCATCATCTCCTCGTCGAGGCGATCGGTCCCACGGGCCAGGCGCTTCACGACATCGCGGATCTCCTCCCGGGCGACGAGGTCGTCGACGCCGAGGCGGGTCACGTCAACGGCTCGAGCTGGCTGGGCTCGATGCCGAGATACCGCTCGAGGTTGCGGTGCAGGTTGATGACGCGGACTTCCTCGCTGCCCACCACGAGGTGGTCGAGACCCGGTTGGTGGAGTCCCCGCTGGGCGTGTTTGAGCAGCTCGACGTCCTGGTTGGGTACCAGCCCGAGCGGGGTGTCCTCGGGCAGGTCCATGTCGGTCACCCGCGTCCGCGGCGAGCCCGGGGGCCGGCGGTAGAACAGGAACATCGTGAGGTAGGCGTCGTCGGGGCTCGGGCCGGGCCGGGCGATGAGCAGGTTCATCATGTCGCCCCACACGAGCACCGTGGTGTTCGGGAAGAGGTTGTACTGCGACAGGGTGAGGAGTTGGTCGGTCGTGAAGTCGCTCAGGTCGACGCCACGGTCGGCCTGCACCCGCCGGATCCCGTCGGCCATCACGTCACGCAGCGTCTCACCGTCGGGGACGTCCGGCACCGGGTCGCCGAGCTCTGCGCCGATGCGCCCGCCCTGGGTGATGATCATGTTGTCCCAGATCTCCTGGTCGGAGGCGTCCCGCACCCTCGGACTGGAGAGGCCGTACTGCTGGTAGGACACCCCGCAGTGGGTCCAGAGACGCTGCGGTGCGTGGACGTCGTCGATGGTGAACAGCATCTCCGGGTGAATTCCCTGCACGTGGTAGGTGTCCGAGAACCCCTCGGCCACGACCTTCCAGTTGCTGCGCACCGGCACCCGCAGGGCGGCGTCGCAGTGGAACTCGTCGAGGCGGGCCCAGTCGGCGTCGTGCCACATGCCGTCCATGTACTCGGACAGGGGCATGGCATCGGGGTCGACGTTCACGAAGACCAACGGGCCCCAGGTGTCGACCCGCGCCTCGAACAGCGGATAGTCCTCGTTGCGGAAGTCGGCGCCGAATCCCTTGCGCGACGGCACCTCCCGCAGCTGACCCTCGAGGTCCCATGCCCAGCGGTGGTACGGGCAACGCAGCTCGTCGAGACCCGAACCCGCACCGGTGCACAGCACCATGCCCCGGTGACGGCACACGTTCTGGAAGGCACGCAGCTCGCCGTCGTCGCCCCGCACGACGAGGACGGACAGGGTTCCCGCCACGTACTCGTAGAAGTCACCCGGATCGGGGAGGTGGTCGACGGTGCAGGCGACCTGCCAGGCGAAGGGCCACATGCGTTCGGCCTCGAGCGCGGCGAACTCCGACGACACGTAGCGCTCGCGCGGGATGCGCACCGGCGCCACCGACGGGGTGATGGCCGTGTCGACCATGTCGCCGTCGCTGAGTCCGGTCACGGGGTGGCCGATGGCCATCGGGGCTCCTCGGGTGGGCGGGCCGCGGCGCGGCACAGGGACATGGAGACACCGCCGGGATCACGCACCGTGTCCCCCGACGTCGTGCGGACTCACCTTGCCACAGGTGCCAGCCGTCGGCGGGCCGGAGACCAGGAGGCGACAAGGCCCGCTGATAGGTTCGTCAGCCGCAGTCGCACCGGTCCCGGAGGTCCCCCACCATGCCCGACCACACGCTCTCCGTCGACGAGATCGACCTGACGAGCCGGGAGTTCTGGGTCATGCCGTGGGCCGATCGCGACGCGGCGTTCGCCACGTTGCGGCGCGAGCGCCCGATCGCCTTCTTCGACGAACCGGTGATCGAGACCATCCCCCCCGGCCCCGGCTACTGGGCGATCACCCGTCACGCCGACGTGCTCGAGATCAGTCGGAACCCGGAGATCTACTCCTCGGCCTCGGGTGCGGTCTCGGTCCTCGACCTGCCCCAGGAGATGAGCGAGTTCTTCGGATCGTTCATCTCGATGGACGACCCCCGCCACGCCCACCTGCGCAAGATCGCCGCTGGCACCTTCACACCGCGGATGTTGAACAAGATCCTCGACGACGTCGAGCGCGTCGCCGTCGAGATCGTGGCGGCGGCCGCCGAGAAGGGCGAGTTCGACCTCGTCACCGAGATCGCCAGCCCGTTCCCGCAACTGGTCATCTGCGACATGATGGGCATCCCCCCCTCCGAGCGCGACATGGTGCTCGAACAGTCGAACATCATCCTCTCGGGTGGTGACTCCGAGTACATCCCCGAAGGCACCGACCCGGTCGCCGCCTTCCTGGGCGCCGGGGCGCAACTCGAAGCGTTGCTGAACGAGCTCGCCGATGCCCGGCGGGCCGAGCCGACCGACGACCTCCTCTCGGCGCTCGTGAACAGCGACGTCGACGGCGAGCGGATGACGCAGCAGGAGCTGGTCTCGTTCTTCATCCTCCTGGCCGTGGCGGGCAACGAGACCACCCGCACCGCGACCAGCCACGGCGTGGCCCACCTGGGCGCCAACCCCGACCAGCGCGCCATCTGGATGGCCGACGTCGACGCTGTCACGCCGACCGCGGTCGAGGAGATCGTCCGCTATGCATCCCCCGTCATCTGGATGCGCCGCACGCTGACCCGCGACCACGTGCTCTCCGGCCATCAGTTCCACGAGGGCGACAAGGTGCTGCTGTTCTACGGTTCGGCCAACCGCGACGAGGCCGTCTTCACCGATCCCGACCGGTTCGACGTGCGCCGCGACCCGAACCCGCATGTCGGATTCGGAGGCCCCGGTCCCCACTTCTGCCTGGGGGCCCACCTGGCCCGACGCGAGCTCTCGCTGGTGTTCCGCGAGATGTTCCGCCAGCTGCCCGACCTCGAGCTCGCCGGGCCCCCGGCACAGTTGAACTCCAACTTCATCAACGGCATCAAGCACCTGCCGGTGCGCGCCACCCCGACCGCCTGACCGGAGCCCCGCAACCACGGGAGCGGGCACAGCTCTGCGTGTTGCTTTATACCCCTGGGGGTATAAGCTGGGGCAATCACCCGGCGACCAGGAGTCCACATGCACGCGACGAGGACCACTCCCCCTTCCTCCCACTCGACGAGCTGGCCGCTGGAGCGGATCCTCTTCGCCATGGCCGGGACGGTCGTCCTGGTGAGCGTCCTCCTCGCCGTGCTGGTCTCGCCGTGGTTCCTCGTGCTCACCGCCTTCGTGGGCGTCAACCAGTGGCTGTACGTCCTCGTTCGCAGCTGTCCAGCCTCGCTGGTCTTCCAGCGGTTGGGAGTGCGATCCCAGTGCCAGTGGTGACCGAACGCGTCCTCACGGGTGCTCTGAGCACGGCGCAGGAGAGTTCCACCCTCAGCGACCCGCGCTCCCACTAGGACCGTCGCGACACCGACGACCTGACCCCCGCTCCCGACGGCCCGGGCCGAACCCGACCCCGGGACGACGCGACCCGCTCGCCGATCCTTGCCAGCTCCACCGAGGGTCGGCGTACGTTTGACGACACGACACCAGAGGGCGTCGCAGGACGAAGGGGGACGACCATGGAGTACGCCGCACTGGGGGCCACCGGAGTCTCCGTGAGCCGGGTGTGCCTCGGCACGATGATGTTCGGGGCGATGGGCAACACCGACCACGACGAGTGCGCCCGGATCGTCCACCGTGCCCTCGACGGTGGGATCAACTTCGTGGACACCGCCGACATCTACTCCCTCGGCGAGAGCGAGCAGATCGTCGGCAGAGCCCTGGCCGGTCGACGCGACGACGTCGTGCTGGCCACCAAGGTCTTCAACCGCATGGGCGCCGATCGCAACATGGGCGGCACGTCGCGCCGGTGGATCGTGCGGGCCGTCGAGGACAGCCTCCGTCGTCTGGGCACCGACCACATCGACCTGTACCAGCTGCACCGATTCGACGAGAGCGTGGCCATCGAGGAGTCGTTGGCCGCACTCACCGATCTCGTCGCGGCCGGCAAGGTGCTCATGATCGGCACCTCGGCCTGGCCCGCCGAGCGGACCGTCGAGGCACAGTGGACCGCCGAACGCATGGGGTACCAGCGCTACCGCAGCGAACAGGCGTCGTATTCGATCCTGAAGCGGCGCATCGAACGTTCGGTCCTGCCCACCTGCGCCCGCTACGGGATGGGGGTCATCACCTATTCACCGCTGGCCGGGAGCTGGCTCTCGGGCCGCTATCGCGGCGTCGACGACGTCCCCGAGACAAGCCGCCTGGCCACCACCGGGCGACACTGGGGCCAGGCGATCGACTCGCCCGAGAACCAGGCCCGCGCCGCTGCCGCCTCCCAGGTCGTGACCCTGGCCGGCCAGTCCGGACTGCCCGTCGCCCACCTGGCCACGGCGTGGGCACTGGAACACCCGCAGGTGACGTCGGTGATCATCGGACCCCGCACGATGGACCAACTCGACGACTCACTGGTCGCCGCCGGCGTCCGACTGACATCGGACGTGCTCGACGCCGTCGACGACATCGTCCCGCCCGGGACCGACGTCGTGGAACAGGATCCCAGCGCCGACCCGATCTCGTTGCGGCCGCGGAACCGCCGCCGACCGCAGAGCTGATCCCGGTCCGTCCCTGCAGTCAGAGCGGCGGCGGCCCGAGGAGGGTGGCCACCACCCGACCCTGCCGGAACACGGTGATGTCGCCATCGGCCGAGACCTTCAGCACGACCAGGGCCAGGTTGGAGAGCGTCTTGGCCGCCGCCGTGCGCGCCCCCTCGTGTTCGCTGTCGGCGCTCTCCACGATGGCGCCGTAGGCGAGGAGCCTCCCTTCCCGATCGACGATCGTGGCCCCGTCGAGGAGGGCGAGCCGGGCGAGGGTGACGTCGTCGAGGTCGGCGGCGTCGATGAGGTGGTGCAGCCTCGTCTCGGCTCGCATGGCCATCGGGTCGAGCCGGTCGCGCAGGTCGTAGCGGTCCTTCTCGGGGACGGTGGCGTCGAGGACGGACGGGTCGTCGGCGATGGCCAGGATGGCCCCGCCCCGTTCGCCCGAGACGATGAACGCCGTGTCGACCACGAGCCCGGCGGCGTCGCCACCGCCGATCATGCCTTCGATCAGCGTGGCCAACTGCAGGGGGAACGCCGACCAGTGCTCGCCGCGTCGCACCAGGAAGGGACGCCCGGCCACGAAGGTCCAGATGCTGCGATCGCCTCGGAGGAAGAACCCGAGTCCACCGAGCCGGCGACTGGCGGCGGCGACGAGCGACCCGCTCTCGACCAGGGCCACGCTCCGCCGGGGTGAATCGATGCGCCTCCCGCCCGGACTCAGCGCCGGCGGGGTGTCGTCCTCGCGTGCCAAGCGGTCGATCCGGTGCCACTGCAACTCGGTTCGGGCGTGGCCGGCGCCGTCGACGACGAGGACCGAACGCTGTCCGTCGAAGAGCAGCGGCGCCCGCTTGGCCGCCCGCACGTCGTCCGGGTAGCGGAACACCAGACGGGGTTCGTCCTCGAGCACATCGGCGACGAGGACGCCGTGGGTCAGGTCGTGGGACTCGACCCGGGTCCCGCTCAGCTCGATGAGGTAGTCGATGATCTCACCGACGAAGCGGGCTCCGCCCGGCCGTTCGGCGCCGTCGGGTAGGTAGTCGGCCAGTACCTCGGCGGCGACGACGTCGCGCAGGGCGCGGCGCACGGAGGGGTCGAGCTGCCCCGATGCGGAGCTGACATCGGCGCCCCTGAAGCGTTCGGCGGCCCGCAATCCGGCCGCCGGGAGACCGGCGAGCATGTCCACCAACGGCCCGGAATCGTCCGTGAGCATCTCGGCGATACGGTCGTCGAGACACACCGTGCATGTCGTCTCCCAGCCGTCGGGGCCGGGAGCGGTGGCGCTCACGGCGCCCGGACCCGACAGGCGCGGATGGGGCTCCTCGCCGGGATGCTGGTGGGTGAGCCCGGCCGACGCCCCGAACATCACACCGGCCAGGATGGCCGTGACGGCGTCGCCGACCGGGTCGGCGGGTTCGTACAGGTCGTCGAATTCGGTGGGAGCGGAGGTCACCGCTCCAGTGTGCCCACGCCGGCGCCGACCACCGCACCACGAGGGATCACCGCAGCACGCCGCTGTCGGGCGTGACCTCGATCAGCTCGAGGCACTCCCCGTCGGGACCGGGCCAGAACAGCACCCGCAACAGCGGGAGCTCGTCGCCGACGGAGAGTACGCCGGTCGGGGCGAACGGTGTGCTCCCCGCCGCACGCACGACGGCCTCGTCGCGGGCGCAGTCGTCGGTCGACCACGCCATCCGGAACAGCCCGAGCTCGTTGGCGACGCGCCGACGACGGTCGACCGCGGTGGGCGCGGCGGGCTCGTGCCACTGGACCAACGAGACCCCGAACTGCGAGCCGCTGTCGGCGACGTCGGCCCGACTGGTGCTGATCGGGCCGGTCACGCCGTGCAGGGCACCGTCGGTGGTGTGCCTGTCCCAACGCTCCATGAGGGTGAGGCCGAGCACCTCCGTGTAGTAGGCGAGCGACGCATCGATGTCGACGACGTTGACGACGACCCGGGCGATGCGGGTGTCGTCGCCGTGCTCGAGTTGGACCGGTACACCGTCGGGATCGGTCAGCATCGCCGTGGGCACGACCTCACCGGATGGCGCCGGTTCAGGAAGCGGCTCGGTCAGCACGGCACCGCCGACAGCGGGGACGCCGCGCACGACGACGTCGAGATCGGGCACCGTCAGCACGAGGTGGTGGAGGCCGGGAGCCCACGCCGTGGGGGGCGGTGCTCCCGTGGGCGGCGGGGTCGTCCACACGAGCAGGTCGAGCGAGAGCCCGTCGAAGCCCGGATCGCCCTGCAGCATCCAGGCGTCCCATGCCACCTCGGCCAGCCCGAACGCCTCCCCCGGCTGGGTCCGGCTGGGAACCGTGTGGGTCGAGGGCTCGAGCCCCAACCACTCGTAGAACCGCACCGACCGATCGAGGTCGGTGCAGTTCGAGTTGACGTGGTAGATCCGTGAGCCCCCGATCGGCATGCCGGGAACGGTAGTGCTCCGTCCAGGAACAGGGGCTTCCGGACGGGGTGCTGGTGCCGGACCTCCGAGGGTCGGCTCAGTCCAGGATGGGCGACGCCGGGAGACGCAATTCCTGCATGTCGTCGTGACGACCGCGGATCTGGTCGTGGTAGCTGGGCTTGGTCGGGATCCAGAACCGGTCGGCCAGCACGGCGTCGAGCACCAGTCCGGCCACCTCCTCGGGCGGCATCCCCGAGGCCGTGGCGTCGCGGATCGCCGCCGTCACGAACTCGGCGTCGGGGGTGGGCTCGAGGTTGAGGCGGTCGACGAGGCGCTCCGGCCGGTTGCGCTCGGAGAAGCCGATGCCGGTCGCCACCAGACTGGGGACGAGGCACGACACACCGATCGGCGCGCCGACTGACGCAAGGTCGTGGGCCAGGCACTCGGTGAGCCCGACGGCCGCGAACTTCGAGGTGTAGTACGGCCCGGAGAAGGCGTTGGTGACGAGCCCGCCCATCGATGCGGTCGTGACGAAGTGGCCGGGCTGTCCGCCTTCGAGCATCCGAGGGATGAACGAACGGATGGCGTGCACGACGCCGTAGACGTTGACCCCCATGGTCCACTCGAAGTCGGCCACCGGCCGTTCCCACACGACCCCGCCGCTGAACACACCGGCGTTGGCGCACACCAGATGGACGTCACCGTGGGACGAGTAGGCCGCCTCGGCGAGACCCTCGACCTCGTCGGCTGACGACACATCGGTGCGCACGCCGAGGGCCGCGCCACCCGCATCAGCGATGCCGGCAACGACCTCGTCGAGAGCAGGTTGCTCGATGTCGGCGACGACGACGGTCATTCCTTCGGCGGCGAACCGTTCAGCCATCGCCCGGCCCATGCCGCTGCCCGCGCCGGTGACGACGGCGACCTTCCCCCTGAGATCATCCATGCCCGGCACGCTACCCGGCCGGTTCCCCGGCTCCGGGCGACGTCAGTACGTCTCGGGGTCGTCCTGCACGGCGGTGGGAACCGGGTGGCGGTAGAGCTCGGCGGCGTTGGCCCAGGTGATGCGACGGATGTCCTCCGCCGGGAGGTCACCGATCTCGCGGTGGACGATCTCCTGGGTGTTCGGCCACGTCGAGTCGCAGTGCGGGTAGTCGCTCTCCAGCAGGATGTTGCCCACACCGATGCGCTCGCGTTGGACGAACGCCGAGGGGTCCTCCACTGCGCAGAACCAGAAGTTGCGGGCCAGGACTTCGGCCGGCGTGAGGTCGGTGCCCACCCAGGTGCCGTACATGTCGTGGTAGCCGAGCATGTGGTCGAGGCGGTCCATGAGTCCGGCTACCCAACCGATCCCGCCCTCGCTCATGCACAGCTTGAGGTCGGGGAAGCGCACCGGGAGCATCGAGTAGAGCCAGTCGATGGCTGCGAACATGGCGTAGCCGAAGAACAGGACACCGACGGTGTCGGGTGGGGCGTCGGGGGCGGTGGCCGGGGATGTTCCCGACGAACCGATGTGCAGGTTGACCACCGTGCCGGTCTCGGCGCACGCGGCCATCAGGGGATCCCAGTGCCCGGAGTGCAGCGTGGGCAGCCCGAGCATGTGCGGGGCCTCGCTGAAGGTGATGGCCTTGAAGCCCCGCTCGGCGTTGCGGCGGACCTCGTCGGCGGCCAGCTCGGGGTCGAGCAGCCAGGGGATCTGGCACGGGATGATGCGGTCGGGATGCGCACCGGCCCAAGCCTCGAGGTGCCAGTCGTTCCAGGCCCGCACGGTGGCGAGAGCCAACTCGGTGTCCTTCGTCGTCAGCTGGAGGCGTTGGCCGGCGAAGCCGGGCAGGAACGACGGGAAGTTGACGCTGGCGTAGACCCCGTTGAGGTCCATGTCGGCGACGCGGGCGTCGATGTCCCAGGCGCCGCGCCGCATCTCGTCGAAGCGGGCGGGTTCGAAGGAGTACTCGCTCACGGGCCGACCCACCACGGCGTTGAACCCCACGTTCGGGAACTCCTGGTCGTCGTAGACCCACACCTCGGCGCCGTCGTCCTTCTCGACGATCCTCGGTGCACGCTCGGACAGCCGCCCGGGCACCCGACCGGTGAAGGTGTCGGGGGGCTCGACGATGTGGTCGTCGGCGGAGATGATCGTGTACCGACGCCGACGGCGCTCGGGCTCGGGGAGGAAGGTGACCTGCCCGGTCTTGGACTTGCCGCCGGTCGTGAAGTCGGCGTTGGCGGCCAGGTCGTCGATGCTGATGCTCACGTGAGGACCTCCGGTTGGTCACGCAGGAGTCGGCGCACGGCGCCGGCCCAGAACACTTCGGTGCCCCGTTCGAGCAACGAGGCCTTCATGGCCGGTCTCGTGACCGGCGGGACGGTCGTAGCCGAACGACCCGACGTGACGACGTCGAGCATCAGTCGGCACTGCCGATCGAGCGTGGCGGCCTTGTAGGTGGCCTCCTCGATCGTGGCGGCGGTGACGATCACGCCGTGGTTGGCCAGGATGACCACGGATGCGTCACCGATGCGCTCGGCCAGGTCGGCGCCGAGCTCGACGGAGTCGATCTCCCCCGAGTACTCGTCGACGAAGGCGATCTCGCCGTCGTACATCGACGACTGCTGGTGCAGGAACTCCGGAACGAGCCCCAGGGAGGCCAGCACCACGGCGTGGTAGGGGTGGTTGTGGACCACCACCCGGGCGTCGGGTCGACGGCGGTGCAGTTCGGTGTGGATGTGAAAGGCGGGGGTGACGTCCCAGCGGCCCTCGAGCACGGCGCCGTCGGCATCGACGCGACAGATGTCGCTGGCCGTGATCTCCTCCCACCACAGGCCCCACGGATTGACCCACATCGAGTCGTGTCCTTCGGGCGCCCAGGTGATGTGACCGGCGATGTTCTCGACGAAGTCGTGGGCGGCGAGGATCCGGAACGCGCAGGCCAGCGCCTGACGCTCGTCGAGGTCGACCCCGATCGGCGGGGTGATCGACGGGGACCACACTGCGGCGCCGCCCTTCGAGAGGGTGAGCCCCTCGGGCGCCTCGCCTTCGACGATGGCAGCGACATCACCGTCATCGTGCGGCGTGTCGAAACGGGTCGTCATCTCGCCCCTCCCCCCGGATGCTCCATCCGGGTGATCACCCTAGTGGGGCTCGTCCGACGAGCGTCCGAGCGGGCCGATACGGTCGCCGCCCATGACGCAGACCGAACGAGGAACGGTCGTCGCCACCGGTGCCGGCCGCGTGCGGGGACGCGACGACGGATCCGTGACGTCCTTCCTGGGAGTGCCCTTCGCCGAGGTCCCGACCGGGGTTCGGCGATGGGCTCCGCCCGTCCCCCGGACACCCTGGCCCGACATCCGCGACGCCGATGTGTTCGGACCGGCGTGTTGGCAGCCGAGTGGCGGGCCGCTCGACGGACTCGTGCCCGGGATGGGTTCACCCCACCAGGGCGACGACTGCCTCTCGGTGAACGTGTGGACGCCCGCGACCGACGGCGGCCGGCGGCCGGTCATGGTGTGGGTGCACGGCGGTGCCTTCAGCCTGGGAGCCGGCTCGCTGCCCGTGTACGACGGCACCCGTCTCGCCGCCGAGCAGGACGTGGTGGTCGTGACGTTGAACTACCGGCTCGGGGCACTGGGCTTCCTCGTCCTCGACGATCGATCGTGCACCCCCAACGTGGGTCTCCTCGACCAGGTCGAGGCCCTGGTGTGGGTGCGCGACAACATCGCGGGGTTCGGGGGCGATCCCGACAACGTCACCGTCTTCGGGGAGAGCGCCGGGGGCGGCGGGGTGCTGTCGCTGCTCTCGATGCCGACCGCCTCGGGCCTGTTCCACCGGGCCATCGTGCAGAGCGGGGCCACCGACCTGCTGCTCGACGGGGATCGGGCCGGCCTCGTGGCCGAGGCGTTCGCGCACGCCGCCGGCGTCGGACCGGGAGACACGCCCGCCCTGCGCTCCCTCCCGGGCCCGGCGGTGGTGGCCGCGCAGGCCGGTGCGGCCGCTGCGCTGTTCGCCACGGTGGGCACGATGCCGTTCCACCCTTGCGTCGACGGGCGGGTGATGCCGTACACCTGGCACGACGCCGCCCGCGACGGGATCAACCCCGTGCCGTTGATCATCGGCACGACACGCGACGAGATGGCCCTCTTCTCCGGGTTCGACCCCTCCGCCGCCGACCTCGACGACGAGGGGCTCGCCCGCCGCCTGACCCGCCTCGGCGCCATCGACGCCGTCCGGACGACGAAGGCCTACCGCGCCGGGGGGCTCGACGATGCTCCCGCCATCTGGTCGCGGGTGCAGACCGACACGGCCATGTGGATCCACGCCGTGACCATCGCCGAAGCCCGGTCGGCGCATGCCCCGGTGTGGATGTACCGCTTCGACCGACCCGCCGCGAACCCTGCGCTCGGTGCCTGCCACGGGGTCGACATCCCGTTCCCCTTCGGCACCACCGACGACGCCGGATGGGGCGAGTTCCTCGGAGATCCCGACGGAGCCGCCCGTCTGTCGGCCACCGTCCGATCGCTGTGGTCGACCTTCGCCCGCGACGGTGCCCCCAGCGCTCCCGGCGTGACCTGGAGCGGCTACGAACCCGACCGCCGCGACACCCTCGTGCTGGCCGACGAGGTGCGGCTCGTCACCGACCCCGATCACGACATCCGGCTCCAGTGGAGCGCCTCGACCTAGCTCGCAGCGCTCACACCTTGTAGCCACCGTCGACGCTGATCACCTGACCGGTGACCCCCTTGCCGTCGGGACCGGCGAGCAGCGTGGCCATGCCCGTGAGCTCCTCGGCATCGAGCACGCGGTGCTGCAGGCTGTCCGCCGCGGCCCGATCCTCCTCGTCCGCCGGGGTCGTGCCCCGTGCCGCGGCGATGCGCTCGAAGTCGACCAACGACGTCCGGGTCCAGCCGGGACACAGGAGGTTCACGTTGATCCCGTGGGGGGCGGCCGACTTCGCCAGCTCCTTGGTGAAGCCGACGAGGCCGTGCTTGGCGGTGGTGTAGGGCAGAGAGGCACCCGTCGACTTCGACGCCCCCGATCCGATGTTCACGATGCGACCGGAGCCCTGGGCCCGCATCGAGGGAAGGACGGCGCTGGTGGTCCACCACGCCGAGGTCAGGTTCAAGACGATCGTCGCCTCGAAGGCGGCATCGTCGGCGAGGAACGGATCGTTGTGGCCGACGGTGCCACCGACGTTGTTCACCAGGACGTCGACGCGCCCGAAGCGGCCGATCGCCTCGGTGACCGGGAGACGGGCGTCGACCCGGTCCATGGCGTCCGCGACCACGGCGAACCCCCGGTCGGCTCCGAGCTGCGCGGCGGCCAGCGTCGCCTCCAGGTCCGACGCCGTCCGCGACGACACGACCACGGTCGCCCCCTCGGCGGCGTAGCGCAGGGCGATGGCCTGGCCGATCCCCCGGCCGCCGCCGGTGATCACCGCCACCTTGTCGTCCAGCTGACCCATCGTCCCTCCATCGCCCGTGGGCGGTCGCTCGTCCACCGACCGTCGCGGGACACCCTTGCACCGACGGCACCGTCAGCGCGCCGGCCGACGGGTGAACCCTCAGTCGACGCGGGCGCCGGTGACCTCGTCGATCCACGCGAGGTACGGGCCCGAGCCACCGGTGAGCGGCACCATGACGAGCTCGGGCACGTCGTAGGGATGCAACTCGGTCACGAGCGCCTCGATCTCGGGCCACAGCTCGACCCGGGTCTTGGCGATCAGGAGGATCTCGGAGTCGGCGACCAGCTCACCCCGCCAGCGGTAGCGGCTCTCGATCGGGACGAACTGGACGCACGCGACCAACCGGCGCTCGAGCAGGGCATCGGCGAGCCGCTCGCCATCGGCCCGGCTCGCGGTCGTCGTGGTGACCACGACGTGGGCCGGGGAGGGACCGGAGCGCACGACCGGATCTGCCCGGCCGGTCAGGAGGTGACGGCGCGGAACCGGGCCACGACGTCGGCGAGGTACTCGGTCGCCGCTTCCCGTCCCTCAGGGAGTCCCAGGGCGACACGGATGTCGGTGATCCCCGCCTCCACGAGAGCGGGCACGCCCTCCATCGTGGCGTCGAGGTCGACCGATCCGTCGTCGCGGCGAACGACCCCCGCGTAGCCGAGCACCTGCAAGCCGGACGGGTCACCGCCCGCCGCTTCGACCAGCTCGGCCATCTGGACCACCCCGGTGACCGGATCGGCCATCGCCGGGCCCCACGGGATCCACCCCGTTCCGAACGTGACGAGGCGCCGGGCCACAGCCTTGTTCGGCGTGCCGCTGATCCACAGGGGCACACCGCCGTCCTGCGCCGGCTTGGGCATCTGGTGGATGGCGTCGAAGCTGAGCTCGGGCGACGCGTACGACGTGCGCTGCTCGCGCCACAGCGTCTGGCACACCTCGAGGGTGTGGTCGAGCAGGCGGCCACGACCGTCGAAGGAGAGCCCGGCGGCGTCGTACTCCTCACGCTGCCAACCCACGCCGACACCCAGATCGAGGCGCCCCCCGGTGAGCACGTCGATCGTGGCGGCGGTCTTGGCCAGCACGACAGGCCGCCGGAGCGCGGCGAGCAGGATGCCGGTGCCCAGACGGATCCGCTCGGTGAGCGCACCCACGGTCGTGAGCACGGTGAGCGGCTCCAACCAGTGACCGTCGGGACCCGTCGGCTGCTTTCCGCCGGCCGAGCCTCCGGTCTTGGGGTTGCCGTAGGACTCGAGGTCCTCACCGAAGGCGACGTGGTCGGACACCACCACGCGGTCGATCCCGGCGGCGTCCATGGCCAGCGCCTGGTCCAGCATCCCCGACCACCCTCCCGGATCCTCTGCGGCGAAGCTGCGCAGCTGCATGGAGATCTGGGGTGTGGGAACGCTCATCGTGGACTCCTCGAAGGTGACTGACCCCGACAGCCTGCCGCACGCGGGCAGGGCGCACACCCGGCGAGCGGATGTGCGCCCTGCGACACGCAACGGGAGGGATGTTGGCTGACACGATCCTCACCGCGGCGCGACGGGTGGACCGACGGGGTTACTGCCCCTGACCCAACGAGTATCCGGGAGCGCCGTCGAAGGTGAACAGGCCCTCGCTCTTGATGAAGTCGTAGCCCCCTTCGTGCAGGCGCCCGAGCAGTGCGATGGTCTGGTCGGTGGTGATGGTCGCCCCGTCGTCGGTGGACTGGAACCGGCAGCGCCAGTGGTCCGTGCAGAACGTCTCGGGCACCCCGCCCGGGTAGACCTTCTGGCCGCGGTTGGAGATCATCACCAGCTTGAGGTCGTCACCGCTGAGCTTCTCGAGGGCGGTGCCGAGGTTCTCGGGAGTGCCGTCGTTCCAATCGAGGAACACGTCGATCCCGACGAGCTCCTTCACCGGGGTCGGGCGCTCCATCAGCTCGATGCTGATGGGCTCACCGAAGTCGGGGTACGTGACGGCCTTCAGCGTCTCGGGCCGCTGCCCGATCCGGGCGATGACGGCGTCGGCGAACTCCCTGGTGCCGACCTTCTCGGTGCTGACGCCCTCGACGTAGATGTCGTAGGTGTGCACCCCGTCCTCGATGGTCTTGAGCCAGGCGTTGTGGACCTTCTCGGCGACGTCGCCCTGGCCGATGTGCACGAGCATCTGGACGGCGCCGAGGAACAACCCCGACGGGTTGGCCATGTTCTGGCCGGCGCGTCGCGGCGCGGAACCGTGGATGGCTTCGAACATCGACACCGACGTCCCGATGTTGGCGCTGCCGGCGAGGCCGACCGAACCGGCGATCTGGGCGGCCACGTCGGAGAGGATGTCACCGTAGAGGTTCGGCATGACGATGACGTCGAAGGCCTCGGGGGTGTCGGCCATCTTGGCGGCACCGATGTCGACGATCCAGTGCTCGTTCTCGATGTCGGGGTATTCGGCGGCCACCTCGTCGAAGACCTTGTGGAACAGGCCATCGGTGACCTTCATGATGTTGTCCTTCGTGAAGCACGTCACCTTCTTGCGGTTGTACCGCCGGGCGTACTCGAAGGCGTAGCGGCAGATCTTCTCGCAGCCGGGCCGGCTGAGGATCTTGAGGCACTGCACGACCTCGTCGGTCTGGCGGTGCTCGATGCCGGCGTAGAGGTCCTCTTCGTTCTCGCGGACGATCACCACGTCCATGACCGGGTGCTTGGTCTCGATGAACGGCGAGTAGGACAGGCACGGCCGCACGTTGGCGTACATGCCGAGCGTCTTGCGGACGGTCACGTTGAGGCTCTTGAAGCCGCCGCCCTGCGGGGTGGTGATCGGGGCCTTGAGGAAGACCTTGGTCCGTCGCAGCGAGTCCCACGACGACGGGTCGATCCCTGCGGTGACGCCTCGCTCGTAGACCTTCTCGCCGATCTCGATCTCCTCGATGTCGAGACGGGCTCCGCCGGCCTCGAGGATCCGGAGCGTGGCGTCCATGATCTCCGGACCGATGCCGTCGCCGCGGGCGACGGTGATGGGGGTGGGTGCGTTGGTGGACATGGGTCTCCTCCGAGGGGAGCGAGGACACATCCAGCGGTGTCGGCGGCTCGCCCCCGGAGGATGACCATAGCTCTCTATTACAGGAATGACAATTCCCTTGATCGACCTCTGACGACTGGATCGAACCCCGTCACCCGCGCCCCGGGCGGGGCAGACTGCGCAAGGACGCGACGAAGGAGGCGACCGTGAGCGACATCGAGGCGAGAGTGGCCCGACTGGAGGCGATCGAGGAGATCCGCCAGCTCCCCGCCCGCTACGCGCTGGCTCTCGACCAACGCGACCTGCAGGCGCTCGTCGGGCTCTTCGTCGACGACGTTCGCACCGCCGATGGTCGCCAGGGGCGCGCCGCGCTGGCCGAGTGGTTCGATCCGGTCCTGCGGCCCTACGCGACCACCTTCCACCTGATCGGGAACCACATCATCGACCTCGACCCCGATGACCCCGACCGGGCCAGCGGGATCGTCTACTGCCGCCCCGAGCACGAGGTGGGGGATCTGTGGGTGGTCATGCCGATGCAGTACTGGGATCGCTACGAGCGCCGCGAAGGCCACTGGTTCTTCCGGAGCCGGAGCCCCAAGGTCTTCTACGCCGCCGACGTCCTCGAGCACCCCCTCCAGGTTCCCGACCGCTTCAACTTCCCGGGCAACCCGATGATCGACCGAGCGGAGCTCCCGGGTCGATGGGAGACCTGGCAGACCTTCTGGGGGCACCGGACGGCTCCCGACTGAGGGCGCGACACGCCGACGCGTCGGCGGGAGGGGCCGGTGCGTCGCTGCGCCGGGGCAGGGCCACCGACGAGGTCAACCCTCGACGGTGACCGCTTCGGCTCGGTCGATGCGTCCGTCGGCGTGACGGGCGAACCGCGAGGGGTCTGCGCCGTGGACCGGATCGTCCTGGGGCCAGGGCCAGCCGCCGAACCCGGTGCGCTGGTAGTCCTCGAAGGCCTGCTGGATCTCCGCTCGGGTGTTCATCACGAAGGGCCCGTACTGCGCCACCGGCTCCCCGATCGGACGACCCTGGAGCATCAGCACCTCGACCGGGCCGTCGGCCGCCGCCACCAGTTCCAGCTCGACGGACGCATCGACCAGTGCGCCGTGCGACCCGTCGACGACCTCACCGCCGATGGTCAACGCCGAGCCCTCGAACACATAGAGGACGCGACCGGTCTCCGCGGAACTCGCCGAGGGGAGCCGAACCTGGGCGCCGGGCTCGAAGCGGAGATGCCACACCGCCAGATCGGCCTCGTCGCGTGAGGCCCACGAGTGCGGCGGCGGTGCCGGCGGCGACGCGTCCTCGAGGCCACCGGCGATGACGGTGATCGTCGTGACCCGTCCCTCGTCGTCGGTGCGCACGACACGGGGGATCTCGGCGTCCCACAGCATCGTGAAGTGGGGTTCGACGAGCTTGTCCTCGGCGGGGAGGTTCACCCAGATCTGGAACAGCTCCGCCGGGTTCGGCCCCTCGGTGTCGAGCAGGGGGAACATCTCGCTGTGCACGACACCCGATCCCGCCGTCATCCACTGGGCGTCGCCACGACCGAAGCGCGCCGCGGCGCCCATCGAATCCGAATGGTCGATGAAGCCCTGGCGGGCGTAGGTGAGCGTCTCGAACCCACGATGGGGATGCTGCGGGAACCCGGGCACCGTCCGGCCGTGGTACATCCGCCATCCGTTGCGGGGCTCGAAGTCCTGGCCGAGGTCGCGACCGTCGAGTGACGCCCGGGGGGCGAAGCTCCCGTCACCCTCCGGATACGTGTCGAGGTGGTGCACGCAGAACAGGAAGGGATCGACGGTCGGCCACTGGAAGCCGAGAGGGAACGTCTGCTGCACGGGAGAGGCCATGGGACCCAGCCTAGAAGTAATTGCGCACACAAACAACGCGGTGGGGCTCGAGTGGGTACGCGGGCCGCCCGACATGTCACCGCCGATACGGTGCCCCCATGACCTGGAGCCCCGCCGACATCCCCGATCTCACCGGAAGGACGGCGCTCGTCACGGGGGCCAACGCCGGTCTCGGTTTCGAGATCAGCCGGGACCTCGCCGGCCGGGGCGCGCGGGTCCTGATGGCCTGCCGGAACCAGGCCAAGGCGGAGGCGGCGGCGGAGCAGCTGCGACGACACGTCGGTGCCGGCACGGGCGCGGCCGAGGTGGTGCCACTCGACCTCGCCGACCTCGCCTCGGTCCGGGCGCTCGCGGCGACGCTGCGCGAACGGGAGTCCCACCTCGACATCCTCGGCAACAACGCGGGCCTGATGGCCCTCGACGAGTCCCGCACCGTCGACGGGTTCGAGATGCAGTTCGGGGTGAACCACCTCGGGCACTTCGTGCTCACGGCCGAGCTGATGCCGCTGCTGCTCGCCACCCCCGGCGCACGCGTGGTGAACCACTCGTCGACGGGCCACCGCCCGGGCAAGATCGACTTCGACGACCCCATGTACGAGCGCCACCCCTACCAGCGCTGGCCCGCCTACTTCCAGAGCAAGCTCGCCAACCTGCTGTTCTCCCTCGAGCTCCAACGACGACTGGCCGAGGCCGGGGCCGACGCCGTCGCCGTGACCGCCCACCCCGGTGCCTCGCACACCGACCTCGGCACAGAGGGCAGCGGGCTGCTCAACCGGCTCATCGAACCCTTCGGCGGCTTCTTCAGCCAGTCCGCTGCCCGCGGCGCCGAACCGTTCGTGCGGGCGGCCACCGATCCCGACGTGGTCGGCGGCGCGTTCTACGGGCCGAAGTTCTACTTCCGGGGCCCCCCGGTGCTCGAGACGCCGAGCGCCAAGGCCCGCAACGCCGACGACGCCCGGCGGCTGTGGGCCCTGTCCGAGGAGCTCACGGGCACGACCTTCGAGATTCCCACGGCCTGACGGTCAGCGCCCCTGGCGCAGCCCGGCGGCGGCCTTCCAGCCGCCGGCGGCGGCAGGGATGGCGAGCCCCCAGGTCGACAGCAGACCCGACCAACCGAGCTCCTTGCGCCACAGCAGCGCCGCGACCGCATCGGAGGTGTCGGCCACCGCGCCCATGGTCACCCATCGCGCCTCGGACGTGCCGTCCTCCTCGTCGACGGCGAGTTCGAGCAGCGCGCCGGTGCCGAGGACGGCGTCACGGATCCCGAAGGCCCGGCACATCCACACCAGCGGTCCGGGCCGCTCGTCGCTGACGCGCTTGAGCACGAGGTTGGGCACGAACAACATGACGAGGCCGAAGCCGAGGCGTCCGGCGGCGATGGCACGGGCGAGTGAACGATCATCCATGGGTCACATCGTGCCCCACGGCGCCGCGTCGTGCGCTCGGAGCCGGCTGGGTCAACCCCGGACGACCTGGGCCGCACCCGTGATGACGGGCAGATCGAGCGGGCTGACCGGGCCGGGCGGAGCCGCCACGACGGCCGGGATGGCGTTCACGATGCGGTTGGCCGCCGAGGCGTTGCCACCCCCGGCCGCGCCCGGCTCCCCCGGCTCGTTGCCGTGGACGCTGACCGTGAGGTTCGGATGGCCGGACATGACGATGCGGTGCTCGCCACCCGGCGAGTTCGACGACGGCCACTCGGGGGCGCACCGGTCGTCGATCCGGGTGATGTGCTCCGCCACCACCAGCGGACGACCATCGACGATGGCCTGCACCTCGAAGCGGAACGCGCCCTGGGTTCCCTCCTCGAAGATGCCCATCCCGGGCACGTCGATCGTGCGCTCGAGCGCCCGACGCTCGACGGTCGTGCGCACCTCGTCGACCTCGACCTCGAGCATCTCGGCCACGATGCGCACCATCGGCGCCCAGACCATCTGCAGCGAGAAGTCGAGCAGCATCATCGGCAGTTCGTCCATGGAGTTGCCGAAGCCGATGACGTTGCGCACGACGTCGGGAGCGTCGTACAGGGAGTAGTTGAAGACCTCCTGCATCCGGATCTCGGTGATCCCGGCGCCCACGCCGCTCACCAGCCCGGGGAGGATGTCGAAGGCCCATCCCGGGTCGATGCCCGACACGAAGACCGACGATCGCCCCTGCTCGCAGGCCGGCAGGACGACGTCGAGGAACTCCTTGGGCGCACTGGCAGGGTGCAGCAACGGGTAGAACGACGTCGACACCACGTTTCGCCCGGCCTGGAGGCAACGCAGCAGATCGGTGACGGCGTGCTCCGGGCGGGTGTCCGCGGTCGCGGTGTACACGACGCAGTCGACGTCGTCCGCGAGCGCGACGGAGGTGTCGTCGGTGGCGCTCACCCCGAGGGGATCGAAGAACGCCAACTCGCCGGCGTCACGGCCCACCTTGGCCGGGTTCGACACCACGCACCCGACCAGCTCCAGGTCCCGGTGCGCGGCCACCGCCCGAATGGCCGGCCGACCCGCGTTTCCCGTTCCCCACACCACCACTCGCTGTGTCATGAGCGGCGACCCTAGTTCCGTGCGTCGGGCCCCGGTCGGTCGATGCGCCGAGAAGAGTGGGGCGGATCCGTGCCACGCTCACGATCGCGTTCGGCACGCGACACCGAGGGGGCGACATGAACACACCGAGCAGCGGGCGACTCGCGCTCGAGACCCATGCAGCGGATGCGCTCGACGCGTTGTCCACCGTCGAGGCTGCGGCCTGGTCCTCGGCGGGCAGCCATGACATGGTCGACATGGTCGATCTGCTGGCGCGGGTGGTCGCCGCGCCGCACGGCCTCGAGCCGCTGACCAGACCCACCGTCCTCGGTCCGAGCCCCTGGGAAGGACATGGCGCGGGCGAGTGGCGGGCCTTCGGCGACCTCACCGACGCGCAGCGCACCAGCGCCGCGTTCGCCGAGCAGTTCGCCCTCGACGTCGCCACCATCGACGACGACCAGCGGTCGGCGATCGGTGGCGCACTCGGGGCCGCCACCGGCGACGTCGTCCAGGCCTTGTGGGCCCTCGACATGATCCCTCGGCTGCGAGCCGCGCTCGATGCCCTGTTCGGCCCGTCGTCCTGGCCGGCGGCCGGCGTCCTCGGCACCGACGCCGACGCCGACATCGACGTATGGACGGCGCTCGACCGATACATCCACGTGGTACCCGCTCTGGAACACCTCGACCCGGTGACCACCGAACTCGTGCGCCTCCGCGGCGCCCGCGCCCACCGGTGCCGCCTGTGCCAGTCGCTGCGCAGCCGACCGGCGCTGCTCGCCGGCGCCGACGACGCCACGTTCGCGTCGATCGACGACTACGAGGCCAGCGATCTCCCGGCGCCGGCGAAGGCCGCTCTCGCCCTCACCGACGCCATGGTCTGGCTACCCGGCCACATCGACCCGGTGATCGTCGCCGCCGTCCGCGCCCACCTCGACGACGCCACCTGCGTCGAGCTCGTCCTCGACGTCGCCCGCAACGCCACGAACAAGATCGCCGTCGCGTTCGCCGCCGATGCGCCCCACGTCACCGAGGGCTACGAGATCTACGAGATCACCGCCGACGGGGAAGCGCACTACGGCCTCACCCTCGACTGAGAAGCCCGCGATGACGTACGCCGGACAGTCCGCACCGTCGGGGCCACGGCGCGACCCGCCGACCGCGGCAGCCCCAGCCGTTGGGCCAGAATGCACGTCGGGCCGACCGGGCCCGCCGATCGCGCTCAGGGGGGATGCCGTGACCACGACCGCCACGCCGTACGTCAACCTGCTCGATCCCGAATGGTACGTCGACCCCTTCGACGCCTACCGCTGGCTGCGCGACAACGAGCCGGTGTTCAGGGACCCGGTGCAGGACGTGTGGGGGATCTCCCGTCACGCCGACATCCTCGCCGTCGAGAACGACACCACGACCTTCTCCAGCCTCGATGGGTCGCGCCCCAAGACCGATCAGCGCGACGACACGTCCATGATCAACCGCGACGACCCCCTCCACCAGAAGCAGCGCATGGTCGTGGCCCGCCGTTTCACGCCCCGGGGGGTTCGCAGCCACGAGGACCGGGTACACGACCACGTCACCACCATCCTCGACGAGGCCTCGGCAGCCGGAGGCTGCGAGGCGGTCGAGATGATCGCCTCGCGACTGCCGGCCATGGTCATCTGCGAGCTGCTGGGCTACGACGCGTCGCTGTGGCCCAAGGTGCGCGAATGGTCCGAGGTGACGATGTACCAGGCGGGGCAGACGCCGGCCGACGGCAGCCCGGCCGAGCAGTCCGGCGCCAGCATCGACGCCATCATGGAGTTCGCCGCGGAGACCATGGCCGTGATCGCCGCCGCGACGCACCGACCCGAAGGACGACCTGATCTCGGTCTGGGCCCACACCGAGGTGCACGGACAGCCCTGGGACGACGGCGAGATCCTGGCCGAGGCCCTCCTGGTGCTCGACGGCGGCGCCGAGACGACCCGGGCGGTGATCGCCGGGAACATCGCGGAGCTGGCCCGACGACCCGAGCAGCGCCGCACCCTGGCGGCGTCACCCGAGCTGCTGGGCTCCACCGCGGTGGAGGAGTTCATCCGCTGGGTGACACCGATCAGCAACATGCGCCGCACCGCACTCGTCGACACCGAGTTGCACGGCCGGCAGATCTCGGCGGGCGACGAGCTCCTGCTCCTCTACGGGTCGGCGAATCGCGACGAGCGGGTCTTCGCGAACCCCGACGACTACGACGTGACCCGGGCGAACAACCACCACGTGGCCTTCGGCTTCGGCACCCACTTCTGCCTCGGCGCGTCGTTGGCCCGCCTCGAGCTCAGGGTGCTCTTCGAGGAGCTGCTCCGCCGGTTCCCCCAGTGGCGCCTGGTCGACCCGCAGCCCGAGATCGTGCCGGCCACCTTCACCAGGGGCTACGGCACCGTTCACCTGGAGTTCTGACCGCGACGAAAGTGGGCCGCGACACCCTTCGACGACCCACCGGCTCGGGCCGGGTCGTCCGATCAGCCGACGGGGAAGTTCCCGACCATCAACATCGCGCCCGTGGGATCGGTGATCCCGGCGAACCGTCCAGGCCCCATGGCCATCGGGGGGAGGAACACGCTGCCTCCGAGCTCGCCGGCCCGGGCCACGCTGTCGTCGCAGTCGGCGACGGCGAAGTACACGCCCCAGTAGGGCGGCACCTCGGCAGGCACCTCGGCGGGCATGGCCATGGCCCCACCGTTGCTCTTGTCGTCACCCTCCTTCGTGTCGAGGACGATCATCAGGTAGCCCGACCCGTCCGGGTCCTCGAAGCGCCAACCCAGGACCGCCTCGTAGAAGGGCGTCGCCGCAGCCAGATCGCGGGTCTGCAGTTCGTTCCAGGTGAGCGAACCGGGGACGTTGAACACCTCGGCGCCCTGGTGGTCCATCGGCTGCCACAACCCGACGACCGCCCCCGACGGGTCGGCGATCATGGCCATGCGGCCCTCGGTCATGATGTCCATGGCGGGCATCACCACGGCACCTCCCGCACCGGGCACGGCGGCACAGACGGCGTCGAGGTCGCCGACGAGGACGTAGGAGTTCCACATCGACGGCATCCCCGCCTCGGCCATCCCGGGGGGCTGGGGGCCGATTCCGGCCACGATCTTCCCGTCGAGTGAGCACATCGTGTAGGCGGGACCCATCGGCGTCGGCCTGTCCTCGGTCGCCCAACCGAACAGGCCGCCGTAGAACTCCTTGGCTGCGGTCACGTCGGTGGTGACGAGGTCGACCCATCCGAACAGTCCATGCGGCTGGTCCATGCCCTCGCCCTCCCTCTCGGTCCTGCACTGCCCCCGCACCGTACCCATCACGCCGATGGTGTGCCCTCGGATCCTCGGGCCGGTCGCGGCAGCGCCTCGGCCTACACTTCGCCGCCGTGGGGGACGACGACGCACGAGCCTTGGTCCGACGCTGGTGGACGGAGATCTGGGGCAACGGGAACGTCGACGCCGTGGACGAGATCTGCACCGATCCCTACATCCGCCACACCAGCCTCGGCACCGAGCACATCTCCCGAGCCGAGTACAAGAAGCGCCTCGCCCAGACGATGCACGTCCTGCGGGGTTCGCACACCACCATCGACGACGAAGTCGTGGCCGGTGACAGGGTCTGGACCCGGGCGACCAGCCGGGGCGTGAACCTCACCACCGAAGACCGCCAGGCCCTGACGTGGATCGTCGTGCACCGCATCGAGGACGGCCGGATCGCCGAGACGTGGGCCGCCACGCTGGCCGGGGTCGACTGGGAGCGCTGATCCGGCGCCCGGCCCGGACCGTCAACCGAGCCCGAGCAACAGTTCCTGGTCGCTGAAGCGGCGACGCCGCAGGACGAACACGGTCATGATCCCGATGACCACTCCGCCCATCGCGACGAGGGTCGTGCGCAGCCCGATGGTGTCGGCCAGCGCGCCGAGCGGGAGCGCGGCGATACCGAAGCCACTGAACCCGAGCATCACGAGGGACTGGATCCGCCCGTGGTACTCGAAGTCGCTGAGGCTCAACAACAGCGAGTTGGTCATCGTCTGGAAGGTGAGGCTGAACCCGCCGATGAACATGAGCGCCACTGCCGCGAGGGTGAACAACGGCATGACGCCGAGCAGGACCAGGCCGGCACCGAAGCCGAAGCCGGAGATGACGACGAACCGCCACGGGTCGTGACGCGACCCTCCTCGAGCCGCGACGAGACCCCCGACGAGCGCACCGAGCGCTGAGGTCGCCGAGAGGATCCCGTAGCCCCCCGAACCCTCGCTGAAGATCCCGTCGGCCACCGAGGGGAGGAAGGCGAAGTAGGGGTATCCGACCATCACCACCACCAGCGAGGTGACGACGAGCAGTGACAGGTCGGGGCGGCGCCTGACGTAACCGACGCCCTCGGCGATCTCGGCGAACGGTGAGGGACGGGTTCCGGGTCGGGGTGGCCGGCCCGGCGGGAGGATGGCGGTGAGGGCCATGCCCACGAGGCAGAGGATTCCGCACGAGATGAACACCGCCTCCAGTCCCCACACCACGACGGCGATGATGATGCCGGCGACGCTCGGGCCGATGACCCGCATCGCCTCGGCACCCATCTGGGCCAACACGATGGCGTTCGACAGCACCCGCCGCTCGACGAGCTCGGTCGTGTAGGCCATGCGGGTCGGCCCGAACAGGGCGAACGCGACGGCCTGGATCGCGCTCGACGCGAGGAGCATCCAGTAGGCGGCCGCGTCGAGCATCACCGCGATGCCGACCGGGAGCGAGGAGAGGGCGAGCAGGAACTGCGACACCACGAGCACCGCCCGCTTGGGAAAGCGGTCCGCAGCCACACCACCGAACGGTGTGGCCACGAGCATGGCCAGCCCGAAGGCCAGCAGGACGCCACCGAGCCCCGCATTCGTGCCGGTGAGGTCGCGGGCCAGCCAACCCCGTGCGATGGCCTGGGCGGTGACGGCGAGGAAGACGAGGAGACCGGCGAACCACAAGCGGCGATACGCCGGCACGCCCAGGGCGGCGAACGTGCTGACCGGCTCCTCGGCGAGCGGCGGCTCGACCCCCTGGCTCACCGTCTCGTGGTCCGTGTGGGCGTCACCCGGCCTTGCTATCAGGGTTCGCGTCGTTTCCCGTCGTGGGAAGGCCACCCGACGGTCCGAGGACCGAGACGCGAGTGACCCGGCCGGTGAGCGGGCATACTTGGATGCTCGTTCCTCCCGAAAGGCCCCCATGGACTTCGCCGTCGGCTCCAAGGTCATCTATCCCGCGCACGGCACGGCTGTCGTCACCGGTCGCTCGGTGCGCAAGGTCGATGGCGAGAAGATCACCTACCTGGAGTTGTCCGTGGCCGCCGGCGAGGAGTCGTGGCGGGGCGGCGCCCTGAAGGTCTCGGTGCCCGAGGACCGTGCCGAGGACCTGGGTGTTCGCCCGGCGATCTCCGAGGACGAGGTCGAGGACGTGCTCGCCGTGCTGGCGGTCACCAACGTCCGGGTACCGACGAACTGGTCGCGCCGCTTCAAGAACCACCAGGAGAAGATGAAGTCCGGCGACATCTACGAGTGCGCCGAGGTGGTCCGGAACCTGTCGCTGCGCGAACGCAGCTCCAAGCTGTCGAGCGCCGAGAAGGCGATGCTGGGCAAGGCTCGCCACATCCTGGTGAGCGAGCTGGCCGTGTCGTGGGACACCACGATGGAGGATGCCGGCGATCGCATCGACGCCGTGCTCGACGGACTTCCCGTCACGAACTGACCCCCGCTCTCCCGCCGCCCGACCCCGACCCGATGGTCGGGGTCGTGTCGCGTCCCGACCCGGAGCAGACCGAGATCAGCCAGTGAGCACGGGGGCCGCCGCCGCCGCTGGTGCAGGGAGGCGAGCGGCCGGGGATTGCCCGGTAGGGTCGGTCCTTCGACGACCGGGGGGATCTGGCGATGACGCGGAACCGAGCGCGCCCACACCCCCGTGACGCGGGACCCACCCCCCGATGAGCACCGAGCGCGACGAGGCCGGTCCGATCCCCGATTCCGAGAGCAGCTCGCCGTCGCCACCGGGCGGCTCCCGCTCGATGCCGCTGCTGTTCCTCCTCACCGGCGTCATGTCGCTCGGCTACGGCAGTGTGTTCACGCTGCTGGCCGACATCCGCGACCGCTTCGGATTCGACGACGCCGCCGTCGGCCTCATCGCCTTCGCCGGGTTCGCCACCGGGTTCACCAGCCAGGTGTTCCTGGCCCGCTACGCCGACCGGGGGTACACCGCACTCATGCTGCGCGCCGGCGTGGCCGTCGCCGCGTCCGGGATGCTCTGGATGCTGTTCGCCACCGAGCTCTGGCAGTGGGTTGGGGCGCGGCTGCTGCTCGGCCTCGGCGCGGGCACGGTCGGACCGGCCGTGCGCCGCCTCGTGATCGCCCGTGATCCCGAACAGGTGGGCGCCAACCTCGGCCGCCAGACCGCGTTCGACGTCGGCGGCTTCGTGCTCGGCCCGCTCGTCGCCGCCGTCTTCGCGGAGCTCTTCGGCCTGCGGGCGCCGTTCGCCGTCCTGCTCGGGATCTACGTGCTGGCCTTCGTCGCCCTGAGCCGGATCGACCTCACCGCGGGCGAGGTCGGTGTCAGCCGACGGGCGATCCGGAAGCTCCTCGTGCGACCCGCGGTCCAGTCGGCGTTGTGCACGGCCGTCGCCTTCTACCTGACCATCGGGATGTTCGAGGCGCTGTGGTCACTCCTGCTGCGCGACCTCGGCGCCGAGACGTGGCTGATCGGCGTCACGCTCAGCCTCTTCACCATCCCGATGATCCTGTTCGCATCGAAGGGTGGCCGTCTCGCCCAGTCGCGGGGTCCGCTCAGGGTCATGTCGGTGAGCATCGTGGTGGCCGCCGCCTGCACGGCCGTCTACGGCGTCGGACCGTTGTGGGTGCTGATCGTGGCCTCGGGGATCCACGCCGTCGCCGACGCCTACACCCTCCCGGGGAACCAGGTGGCGGTGGCGCTGGCCAGCCCCTCGGACCAGATCGCCACCGGGCAGGGTCTCCTCGGCGCCACCGGCCTCGCCGTTGCCGCGCTCGCCGCCCTCGGCGGTGCCGCGGTCTACGAGACCTACGGTCGCACCGTCGTGTTCACGGGCACGGCGATCGGGATGCTGGTCTTCCTGCTCGCCGCCCGCTGGCGTTTCGCGGTGCACCTGCGCCGCCACGAGCTGGGAGCAGCCGACCCGGCCTGACACCGAGAACCCACCTCGCCGACGGGACCGACCCGGGGGGATCCGACGCCACGACCGCTACCGTCGGACCGTGAGCGACCCCACGATCATCGAGCCCGGCGAGCTGGTCGTCGTCACGGGCGCATCGGGCTACATCGGGGGGCGTCTCGTGCCGGAGCTGCTCGAACGCGGCTACCGGGTCCGCTGTCTCGTGCGTACACCGGCCAAGCTCGACGCCGCACCGTGGCGCGGTGACGTCGAGGTGGTCCGCGGCGACCTCGAGGAACCCCTCGGCGATGCCTTCGAGGGTGCCGCGGCCGTCTACTACCTGGTCCACACCATCGGCGACGGCCCCGACTGGGTGGAACGGGAGTCGCAGGCCGCCCGCAACGTCCGCGACGCTGCCGCGGCCACAGGGCGTTCGACGCATCGTCTACCTCGGCGGTCTGGGCGACGACGACGCTCAGCTGTCGCCGCACCTCGCCAGCCGTCACGACGTCGGCCGCGTCCTCGCTGCCGGTCCGGTGCCGGTCACCGAGCTGCGCGCCGCCATCATCATCGGCTCGGGGAGCGCCAGCTTCGAGATGCTGCGCTACCTCGTCGAGGTCCTCCCGGCGATGATCACGCCCAAGTGGGTCGACACCCGCTGCCAGCCGATCGCCGTGCGCGACGTGCTGCGCTACCTCGTGGAGTCGCTCCGGGAGCCGTCGACGGCCGCACGGGTCCTGGAGATCGGCGGGCCCGACGTCATCTCCTATCGCGAGATGATGAACCTCTACTCCGATGCCGCCGGGCTCCGGCGTCGACTGATCATCCCGGTCCCCGTGCTCTCGCCGCGGCTCTCGTCGCACTGGGTCGGCCTCGTGACACCGCTGCCCGTGGCGCTGTCCCGCCCACTGGTGGCGTCGCTCATCAACGAGGTCGTCGTGCACGATCCGGTCGCCACCGAGCTGATGCCCGGGCCCTTGTTCACCACGCGCCAGGCCATCGATGCCGCCCTGGCTCGTGTCCACGAGGGCGCGGTGGTGACCCGCTGGGACAGCGCCGAGCTCCAGGGCCGACCGCCGGCCGAGCCGATGCCGACCGACCCGAGCTGGGCCGGGGGCACGGTGCTCAGCGACGAGCGCACGGCGACGACGAGCGCCCCCTCCGATGCGGTGTTCGCGGCGCTGTGCCGCCTCGGCGGCGACCGTGGCTGGCACAGCAACGGCTGGTTGTGGGGCGTCCGCGGTGCCATCGACACGCTGATCGGTGGGGTGGGCATGCGTCGGGGCCGACGCGATCCCGACCGGCTTGCGCGTGGGCGACGCCCTCGACTTCTGGAGGGTCGAGGCGCTCGAGGACGGTCGGCTCCTGCGGCTGCGGGCCGAGATGAAGCTGCCCGGCGAGGCCTGGCTGGAGTGGCAGGTCGAGCCGACACCCACCGGTTGTCGCGTGCACCAGCTCGCCCGCTACCACCCCCGAGGGCTGTTCGGCCGTCTGTACTGGCTGGGCGTTGCGCCCTTCCACCGCTTCGTGTTCCCGGGCCTGCTGCGCGGCATCACCCGTGACGCCGAGCGGGTCGGGTCCGCACGACCGAGCCCCACGCCGCGCCGTTCCCTGAGGCAGCGCTCCAGCGGGGTCAGGCGGGGTGATCGGCCATGTCCGCGAGGACCAGGTCGGCGATCTCCTGCGGCACGACCTCGGGCAGCCAGTGGGAGAGCCCGTCGAGCTCCACGAACCGATAGGGACCGATGACCCACTGCCCGGTGGCCTCGGCCCCGGCGCGAGCGATGGCGACGTCCTCGGTGGACCACACGAACAATGTCGGGACGTCGATCGGGCCGATCTCGTCGAGCGTCTCGTCCCAGGCCCGGTAGTAGTTGACGGCGGCGGTCATGGCCCCGGGGTCCTGGAGCACACCGACGTGGGCGGCCACGGTGGCCGGGTCCATCTCGGCCAGGGCACGACGCAGCCCCTCGGCGTCGTCGGCCAGGAACAGCTCCTCCGGGACGTCGGGGGTCTGGAAGAGGGCGATGTACGCCGACTTCTCCCGCTGCACGGGATCGTCGGCTCGAGCAGCGGCGAACGCTCGGGGGTGCGGGACCAGAGGACCGAGAGTGAGCGCAACCGCTGCGGCGCCGCCGACGCCACCGACCACGCCACCAGCGCGCCCCAGTCGTGGCCGACGAGGTGGAACCGGTCGGCTCCCAACGCGTCGGCGACACCCAGGACGTCGGCCGCGAGGAGGGTGTGATGATACGCAGCGGCGCCATCGGGACGAGCGCCCGGGGAGTACCCGCGTTGGTCGAAGGCGACGACGCGGTAGCCGGCACGGGAGACGAGGGGCAGCACCTCGGTCCACTCGTGGCACGACTCCGGGAAGCCATGGAGCAGCACCACGAGGTCGCCGCCCTCAGGGCCGTCGACGAACGCATCGAACGTCATCGAACCCACCGTGATCTCTCGAGTGTCCATCGTCTCCCCTCCTGGCCGCCCGCACCTGACGACGGCACTTCGAGCTTTGCCGACTCGCGCCCGAGGTGCTGCGGTGATCGTCGCCGGCCGACGACCGATGATGAGATGCGGTCATGACCGACGCCGCGTCGTTCACCTTCTTCCGCAGCGCGGCCAAGGTCTTCGCGGCGGATCGCGCCCCGGGCCCGCGCACCGACCTCCCGGTGCAGCTCTGCGGCGACGCTCACCTGGCCAACTTCGGGGGCTTCGCATCACCCGAGCGCAACCTGGTCGTCGACGTCGACGTCGACGACTTCGACGAGACCCTTCCGGGGCCCTTCGAGTGGGACCTCCTCCGCCTGGCCGCCAGCTTCGAGATCGCCGCCCGTTCCAACGGGTTCGGGTCCGGGGACCGCGAGAGCGTCCACTCGAGCTTGTCGCCGGGTACACGAAAGAGGGCCGGCTGGGCAACGATGTGTCCACGGCTTCGGGCACGTCCACGTCAGATCAGCTGGAAGTCCTCGAGCACCCAGGTCTTGTCGATGTAGCCCTCGGTCGGGCCGTAGAAGCGGAACACGACGAAGAAGCCGATGGTCGGATCGGTCTTGATCCAGTTCTTGTGCTTGCCATCCGGGGCGGTTGCGCCGAAGTAGATGTCGACGGAGCCGTCGTCGTTGACATCGGGGTTGTCGAGACTGCCGACAGTGATCGGCCCGTCGGAGTCGAGCAGGCTTCGGCTGACCGGGTTGTAGGCGGTGACCGCCCAGAACCGCTTGACAGGCGGCTTTGCCGGCACCCGAAGTCGGTACTGCTTGTCGCCGAGGAGGTAGTCGCCGTCCTTGTCGCGGAACGCCGTGAGGTACGACGTCCCGACACCCGGCGTGGTGGAGAGCAAGCTCGGCGAGACACAGATCGCCTGATACAACCAGAGCGTCTGCGCGTCGATGTCGACGATGTCGTCCACCATGAACTCGGTGTTACGGACGAACATCTTCTCCCAGTGGCGGCCCGGCCAGTAGCGGATCTCGGGGTCGCGGGAGGCGTAGACGATCGCTCGGGACATGGCGACGCCCTGCTTGGCTGCTTGGTCGAAGATGCCCTGCATCCGAGCGTCGGGGGCGAACGCTTTGCCCTTCTGGATGCCGAGCGTCGCCAGCCGACCGAGGAGCTCGGCGTCGAACAGCGCCGTTGGCTCGTACTGGATGATCTCGTTCAGCACCTCGTAGACGGTGCCATCCTCGGGAGCCAGCGTGTTGATGCCCAACCCGGACACGTTCGTGGCTCTGCGGTCACGAGGTCCGGTGGCAAGCGGGTACACCTGGAGCCGATCCTCGAACCATTGCACGGCGTCGTCGCCGGTGCCGACGTCGAATCCCCGCATCATCGCCCAGACCCGGTAGCTGGGCGACGTGACCACCATGTAGCCATCCGGCAGGTCGCCGGTGTGCCCGGGCGGCACGAAGAGGTACTTGCCGCCCTTCCCATTGTCCGGTCCGGTCGGGCCGAAGTCATTCAGAAACCTGAAATGGGCGTCGTTGGCGTTGCCCATCATTCCGGCAGGGATCTCGACCACCGTGGGTCCATCCAGCTTGAGGTCGAGGGAAGCGACGGCGTACACGGTGCTGTTGTTCCCAGTGAGGTAGTTCTCGCTGGGCTTCATGAAGTCGGCGAACACGCCGACATCCGAGGAGGTCTTGAACCCGAAGTCGCGGATCTGGGCCTTCACGATGCTGTAGACCGAGAGTGCCGGGTAGAAGTCCATATAGGCTTGGGTGGCGCGTTGCAGATCCAACTCGTCGTAGATCTTCTTGGCTGACTCTGCGGTCGGGAACGATCCGCCGACGAACTCCAGGGTGCCGAAGTTGGTCTCGATCGTGTCGGACGCCGGCGTGAAGTCGGCTGCAGTCTGCTTCGGCCCAGCAGACTCGAAGAGGTTGGTCGCCGGTTCGGTTGATGACATGGCTGTGCTCCTGTTCTCTGTCATTCTCGGTGTGGTTCGCACCCGGCGTCGCTGCTATTCCACGAGCTCCACGTCGTTGGGCACCCACGTCTTGTCGTTGAAGGCGTTGAGCGGACCGTAGTAACGGAAGTAGACGAAGAAGCCCTGATCGGGCAGGGTCTTGACCACGTTCTGCTCCGGAACGCCGTCGGGCACGTCGGTCGCGAAGTAGATGTCCACCGAGCCGTCGGCGTTGGTCACCGGCGGCGGGTCCTGCTGGCTGCTGATGCTCGGGTACGGCTGGCTCTGGATCTCGCAACGGCTCCAGGGGTCGTACACGGTCACCGCCCAGAAGAGCGCCACCGGTACCCCGGGTGGCACGTTGACCTTGTAGGTCTTGTCGCCGTCGAGGAACTTCCCGTCGCTGTCCTTGTAGGTCGTCTGGTAGCGAGATCCCTTGCCCTCGGGCATCTGGGCCGCCATCGCCGGTGTGATGCCGTCGGCGGTGAAGTGGAAGACAGTGCGCGCCTCGAGGTTCAGGTGGTCGTCCTGGTAGAAGGTCGAGTTGTTGGTGACGTACGGGCTCTCCCAACGCCGATTCGGATAGACGACGGCCTGGTCGTCGCGACAATCGAAGGCGATGACACGGGACATCGCCACGCCCTCGACGGCGGCCTGGTCGAAGATCTTCTGCATCCGGGCGTCGGGGCTGAACGGCTTGTCGTTCTCGATGCCGAGCGACGCGAGCCTCCCGAGGAGTTCCTTGCCGAAGGCGGCGGATGGTTCGTAGTTGATGATCTGATGCATCCACTCGAACGCCGAACCATCCTCGGGAACCAGCGTGTTGATTGGAACGCCGGAGACGTTCGTGTAGCGCCCTTCCCGCGGGCCCGTCGAAAGCGGATAGACCTTGCAGTTCTCGCGAATGAACTTCAGCGCCTTGTCGCCGAATCCGACCTCGGCGGCGTTGGCGCGGATGAACGAGAAATTGACGTAGGTCGGTGAGCGGAACACGAAGTAGCCGTCGGGTACGTCGCCGTCGTAGTCCGGCGGAAGCACGAGGTACTTGCCGCCTTTGCCTTGGTCCTTGCCGGTCGGGCCGATATCGAACACGAACTTGAACGTGTGATCGTCGAGCGGTCCCATCACGCCCGGCGGAACCTCCACGACAGTCGGTCCATCGACCTTCGTGTCGACCACGATCATGACGTAGATGCTCTCGGTGTTGCCCGTGAGGAAGAGCGCCTTGGAGTCCAGCCGGTCCGCCGTCACGGACACATGAGAGCAATTGGCCGCGCCGTAGTCGCGCACCACCCCGGTCAGCATGCCGTGCATCGAGAGGGCCGGATACATGTCCAGGTAGAGCTGGGTGGCGCGCTGCAGGTCCAGCTCGTCGTAGACCTTCTGCACCGTGTCGTCGATCGGGTACCCGCCGACGAAGTCCAGGTTCCCGAACCGGGTCTCGATCCGCCCCGGGGCCGGACTGAAGCCATTCGACTGTGGTGCGCCGGTGGCGCTGAAGATGCTCGCGGTTCCCATGGTTCCTCTCCTTGCGATTCTGTCTGAGTGCCTCTGCCGGGTTGGTCTGCCGGGCGGGCCTGCAGAGGTACGGCCCACCCGGTAGCGCTGGTGATCAGGAGTCGACGGCGTCGTGGAATCCGTTGGTCAGGGAGGGGCTGCTGTCGACGTGTCCGGCGTTGATTCCGGCGCTCCGCGGTGTCCCGCCGGCTGGTCGTTGAAGAACCCGACCGCCTTCAGCTCCCTGGACAGGTCGAGCCCGATCGCCAGGACGGGGGCGGCGAGGATCAGCCCGACCATCCCGGCGACCATGCCGCCGAGCGTAGTTGCGAACAGGATGGTCAGCGGATGAAGGTTGAGGCTCGAGCCGAGCAGCTTGGGTTGGAGCAGGTTCTGCAGGGCGACCTGAGCAACCAGGACGACTGCGAGCGCCGCGAGCGCCAACCCGACCCCACCGTCGCCGAGCGCCATGAGCACCGCGAACGCACCGCCGACGAAGGCCCCGATGTACGGGATGTAGGCGCCGACGAAGTTGACGACGCCGACTGCAAGCGCGCCTGGAACACCGAGGAAGTACATGCCGAGCGCGATCGACACCCCGTTGACGAGTGCCAGGGCGGTCTGGCCTCCGAAGTAGGCCTGGACGTCGTTGACCGAGTTGATGATGACTCGCTCGGCGGCATCTCGACGGGCGGGATCGGTCTTGCGGTCCACCCACCTGCGAGTCAGCGTCGTGCCGTCCCTGAGGATGTAGTAGAGCACCATCGCCCCGAGGATCAACCCGGCGATTATGCCGACGGCCGAGTCGAAGAGGGTGGCCACCGCGGTCGCCACGCCGTCGCGCGCGACCGGTGCGGCGTCGTGGGCTGTGGAATCGACTTCGTCGACGGCGGCGGTGCTGATCGGCAGGTCCTCCACCCAGGTCTTGACCTCCTCGACCGCCCCCTGGAGGTTCTCGGTCAGGGCGTCACTCTGGCTGTACAGGGCCTCGGCGGTGATCCAGCCGCTGCCGACGATCACGGCGACGAGCCCGACCAGGACGATCCCCGCCCGGCACCGCGTTTGATGCCGTGGTCCTCCAACCAGTCGACGGACGGTGCGAAGACGATGGCCAAGAAGACGCCGAGGGCGAGGGGGACGGTGAGGTCGCGGGTCGCGGCGATCATGATCGTGATCACGGCGAGTGCGAGCACGATCCCGATGAACATCCAACTGTTCGTGCCGACCCTGCGCACCCAGGAAGGAACGTCGAAGCGCACCCGCTGGACCGATGGTTGATCCGCGGAGCTGTCGGGGACGGGCAGAACCTCGCGGTCGGCCTTGTCGGGTTGCTGGGCCATGACGGTTCTCCCTCAGAACGGGCCAAGGCCATTCTCCGATCAGATGACGGTCTCGGACAGCCCCGAAAGGGTGGTCGATGGGAGAACGGATGGAGAACGCGCTGATCGCCCGCTCACTCACCCGCTGGCCGCGGGGAACTCGATCGGTCAGCCGGTGCGGTCGTCGCCGGTTCGAGCCACCCACGCGTTGGCGTCGTCGTAGGCGGTGAGCAGCGTGTCGGTACGCCAGCGACCGGGTCCATAGACATTGGGCTCGCCGAGGTCGTCCATCACGCCGGTCGCTTTCAGTTGGTCCTGCACACCGGGTTGCACCGACGCGAGCACCAACTTGCTCCCCACGTTCCGCAGCTCGCCCCCATACCGCACGAACACGTCGACGAGGGTGGCGCCGACGTTGTCGCGACCACGGAGCCGGATCACGACCACCGAGTTGCTCGACTCGTCGGTCACCTTGGGGAGCATGGCCTCGAACGCCGGGGCGGCCGCGAAGAACAGGCTGCCGACCGGCTCCAGGAGGACAACGGTGTCGGCGAGGAGCTCCGGCGGTGGTTCGTCTTCGATGACGTGGCGCTCGTCGTCGATCCGCAGCCGCTGCAGCCTGACCTGATTCGACTGCCGGATGACGTAGAGGATCATCGACGTGCCGACACCGATCAACACCGCGTACTGGAGCGGGATCAACATGGTCAGCACGAATGTGACGACCAGCACCGTCTGCTGGGTCCGTCCGGTTCTCAGCACCGTCATGATCTGGCCCGGCTTGATCGTCCGAACGCCGACGATGATCAGCAGCCCTGCCAGCGCGGGCATCGCGATGTAGCCGACCGGGCCCGCGAACACCAGGATGACGACGCCCATCACCACGCCTGCAATCAGTACCGCAAGACGACTGCGGGCGCCGCCGGTCACTGCCAGCGCCGACGCCGACATCGATCCGCCGACGGGCATGCCCTGCATGGTTCCGGCTGCTATGTTCGCTGCGCCTTGGCCGACGAAGTCACGCGACGCGTCCGCCTGGGTGCCATCCGGCAGAGGGAAGCTGGCGGAGACGCCGGCGCCTTGGACGAGCCCGATGAACGCCAGCGCCAGGGCGGGGACGAACAGGCTCGGAATGAGGCCGAGGTCAGGGAACCTCGGCAGCGGGAGCGCGTTCGGGATGTCGGTGATGTCCTGCAGCCGTTCGATCTCCCACCCGAACAGCGGAACCATCGCCGATGCGGCCAACACCGCGACGACCATTCCGAGCGCGCCGAGCCGGGTCCGCTCCAACACGAGGATCAGGATGATCGTCGTCAAGCCGACGGCGAACGTGCGGAGATCGATCTCGAACGGATGCAGCATCAGGTCGACTGCCCGGCCGACCCGATTGGAGCCCTCGGCGTCGTAGCCGGTGAACCCGTCGAGCTGGCCGAGCACGATGTTGACACCGACGGCGCTGATGAACCCGATCATCACCGACTGAGAGACGTAGTTGAGGAGCATCCCGAGCTTGAGGAGCCCAAGGGCCAGCATCACGACGCCGGTCATGATCGACAACGTGAACAGCGCCGAGGCGGGATCGTCGGCGCCGCCGATCTGATCGACGTCGGCAACGGTGATCGACATCGCACCGGTGGTCTGCACCGCCATGAACGCCGAGCTCGTGAACAGCGCACCGGTGAACGTGCCCCACATCGCGCCGTACAGCCCGAAGATCGGGTTGACTCCCGCCAGGAGCCCACTGGCAAGGCTGTCGGGAACGCTCTCCACGCCCAGCACGAGGCCCGAGACGGCATCCTTGCCGGCCGTGCCGCGTCGAAACAGTCTCCGCAGGTTCACCAGGCCCTCCCTCCGACCTCGCATCCGCCGCCCGCGCCGCTTCGACATCGTCGGCAAACGTGCGGGCGAGTTGTCGGTCGCGGTCAGAGCCGGCGAACCGCTCTCCTTGTCGTCCGAGGCGCAGCAGCGCGGCGGTGACCGTCCGGTCCTCGCTGCCGCAGAGCAGGATCTGTCGTCCCGCGGCGTCGAGATAGTCGCCCATGGTGTCTTCCTCGACGACGACGAAGGGCGAGCCGTCGCTGCGCTGCCGGGTCCGGATCCCGAGTTCCCGACGTGACAGTTCGGCGAACACTTGGGTCAGCACCTCCGTGCACTCGACGCCGGTCCGCGGATCGTTGACTGCTGGTGACAGGGCCATCAACGCGATGTCGACGAGCACACTGATCGTGTAACCGATGTCGTTCTCGGGGTCCCGCGACCTGGCGATCGTCAGACAATCGGCGAGATCGTCGTTGGGGACCGGCAATCCAGCCGACACCCAGCCGATGGATTCGCCACGAATGACCGGCCTGCCCGTCCCGGTCTCGATGCGGAACACGCGCCCGGCTCGGTGGTCAGGCGGTGCAACCGGTCGATGTCGACGCGCACGACGTACCCGTCGTCGGATGCGATCAGATCGGTCGCGTCCGCCGGCCGCCGGATGTCGATGTCGTCGACGACGACATCGTGACGTAACTCGTACTCGTGCGCCTCCATCGCCCCACGATCCGACTGCCGACCCAACGGATCGCTTGGTCGACGCGCAGCGATTGCAGCGTGCCGTTGATGTACCAGACGATCATGACGCCGGTGATGATCAGCAGGAGGACGTTGACCGACATCGTCACCGGCGGCGCGAGTGTGTCGCCGGCACGACTCCGCAACAGGATCTGGCTCGTGATGATGAAGCTGGCCGTCAGGGAGAACGCGCCGAGCACCCACTTGTTCCCACTGCCGCGAAGCTTCATGCGCAGCAACCGGGGCGAGAACTTGCCCGCCATGTTGCCTGCGGTCAGCGAGGTGAGGGCGAGCACGATGCTCAGCCCGGTGAAAACGAGCGCCAATGTGCTCAGCAGCGAGGTTCATGCTTGGTCGACGGTGATCGCGAAGGTCTCCGGATCAGGATCGGCGCCGTACCGCTCGATCGCGGTCGCCAGGAGCCCACCAGCGATGGCACCGAAGACCGCGGTGAGCCCCCGATCCTCCTGCAGTGAAGTGCTGACGTCGTCGAGGACCCCTCGAATGCTCCGCATGGTCAACCTCCCGGCCCATGGTTCGACGCGGTGGCGCAATGCTCCTTCGACCGTGCTTCGTGCAACGCCGCATACGACCGTCGGCGAAGGTCTTGGCTGCGGTGGTCAGAACGCATCGTGGTGCACCTCTCAAGTTGCAGCCTCCTCGCCAGTACGGAGCATCGGTAGCCCCACAACGGAGAACGGAGGGTGGCGGTCGCGGCCCGTCGGTGAGGACAAGATCGGCAGGGGCACCATCCACGCACCCTCTTGGCGCGCAACGCGCGCAGCCCGAGGAGACTGATGGTCAAGGGGACATGGTAACGGAGGGTGGCGGCTTCGAGCATCTGCTCCAGGAGTTGGCTGCCACGCGCGGCGTCAGCGGGAACGAGACCGATCGAGATAGTCGTACACGGTCTCGGCGGTCTCGGGCGTCGGCACACCGTCGAAGTACTGCAGGGCTCCGATCGAGTTGTGGACGCGGTCGGGCGTGGTGATGCTCGCTGGGATCGGCGTGGTCATCGTGTAATCCGTCATGCATCGACCCTCTCATGACCGGAATGCCCGCCATAGCCCCGCCAGGGAGGCATCGAGGTGCAACAAGGCCGCCACGAGCCCTGCGCATGGACGCGGCGACCAGGCGCTGACGGAAACCTGACGCGTAGCTGATGGAAGCCTGTCAGCCAATCGGGCCGCGTGTCGTCGGCCGCACGCCCGCCCGAGGATCACCCATTCGGGGTGACGACCGGCGCGAAAGGTGGTCCCTAGATTCCGCGGTATCACCGAGAACGGGAGGCCGAATGAGACGCACGGGTGCGCTGCTTTTCGCAGTTCTGGCTCTGATGGCAATGGCGATGGCGAGCTGTTCGAGCAGCGACGACTCGTCGACCACCACCACCGCCAGCAGGGGATTCGAGATCTCGACCGAGGACGGCCAGGCGTCGATCTCCCTCAGCGGAGACCTGCCCGATGGTTGGCCGAGCTCGTTCCCGCTGCCCAGCGACGCCACCGCGGCCGGGTCGGGATCCCTCGGCGGGTCGAGCAGCACCGACCTGATCGGCGTGTTCACCTCTGACGGCACACCCGAGGAGGCGTTCACCTTCTACACCGAGCAATCGAGCCTCACGGTCGACTCGAAGGCCTCACTGGGCAACGGCGAGAACTACGTAGGGACGGTGAAGTTCAGCGGTGCCGAGAGTGGGCGGGTGACGGTGCTGCCGAAGGACGGACAGACCCTCATCGTCATCGCGCTCCAGACCGCCGGCACCACGAACGACACGACCTCGGCGGGCGACGCGTCGACCGCCACCACGACCGCAGGTTGAGGCCAGCGGCCGGGGCGAACACCGCCCCGGGCAACTCAAGGGGGACAACCGAAAGGGAACGATATGACCGACACACAGAGAACTGAACCGACGGGCTGGGTGGGGTGGATCTTCTTCGCCGGCTTCATGATGATCCTGGCCGGGTCGCTCAACGCCATCTACGGGCTCATCGCCCTCTTCAACGACGAGTGGGTCGTCTGGGGCAACCGGGGCGCCGTCTACGTCGACATCACCACCTGGGGGTGGGTGCACCTCATCCTCGGGATCCTGGTCCTGGGGTCGGGATTCGGGGTGCTGACGGGCAACCTCTTCGCCCGTACCATCGGCGTGATCGTGACGGGCCTCGCCATGATCGGCAGCTTCCTCGCCATGCCGATCTACCCGCTGTGGTCGATCACCCTCCTCGCCATCGAGGTCCTGGTGATCTGGGCGCTCATCGCCCATGGTCGCGAGGTTCGCGAGTAGCCGGAATCCCGACGCACGGATCGCACATGGTTGGGGGAGCCGCCGCAGGTGGCTCCCCCAACTCGCGAGATGGTGAGCGGTGTGCTCCGGCAGCCGGGCGACGGCGTCGCTACTGTGCAGTGTCGGCCCCTGAACCGCCGGCACCGACATCGGAGGCCATGAGATGAGCGACCAGTCGCAGGAACCGACGCCGCCGGAGGGCACATCCGACAGGGGACCGGATCCGGTGCCCGGTGAGCCGGTCTCCTTCTCCGATGCCTCCCCCGATGCGGCCGCGCAGGCCGCGCAGGCCGAGACGGTGCCGACGGCCGCGGCCGGCCCGCCGCCCGCAGACACGCCGAGCGACGCCCCCGGCCCGATCGCGCCGCCGGCGACCGGCCCGACGATGGCGACCGATCCGGCGAGCCAGCCGGCCGCTGGCGCGCCCGGGCCGAGGTGACGGACGCGGCCCAGGCCCGGGGCCCCATGGCCCAGGCCCCGTCCGAGCCCGGCTGGTGGCAGGCCTCCGACGGTTGGTGGTACCCGCCCGAGTCGGCACCGCCTTCGGGGGCCTATCCGGCGACCACGGCCACGTCGTACCCGCCCGGCTACCCCCCGGCCGGCGGCCAACCCAAGTCGAGGGTCGCCGCCGGGGTGCTGGGCATCCTCCTCGGGGGCTTCGGTGTCCACCGCTTCTACCTCGGCTACACCAACATCGGGATCATCCAGATCCTGGTCACGATCTTCACCTGCGGGCTGGGCTCGATCTGGGGCTTCGTCGAGGGCATCCTGATCCTGGTGAAGAACGAGAACTTCCTCACCGACGCCAACGGCGTGCCGCTCGCCGACTGACGTCGGGACTCGGCGTCGCCAGAGCCCGTTTTCATCCTCTTTCGCCCCGATCCGGCACCATCCGGACACGGCCTCGGCCCCGTAGACCATTCACAGGGCCCTGTGGCCTTCCGAGCCGATCCGAATTCGAGGTGTCGAGATGAACCCCCTGGTGGTCGTCATTCCCGTGGTGGTGGTGTTGGCGGGGTTGGTCGTGTTCGCGGCGTTGCGGCGCCGTGACACCGGCGACGCGATCGGTGCGTTGTCGCGTGAGACGCGTCGCCGTGACGCCGGGGAGCCGGTGGTGCTCGACGATGCCGGGCCGGTGGCGGTGTCGGGCCGTCAGGTCGAGGCCCAAGCGGCGTTGGCCGCGCCGCCCCCAGGAGCTGGTCACCGTGGGCGGGTCCGATCTGGCCGAGTACGTGCCCCCGGACCCCGAGACGTTGGGTGTCACCCGCCGGCAGTTCTTCAACCGGTCGATCATGTTGTTGATGGGCCTGAGCCTGACCGGGTTCGGTGCCGCGGTGCTGGCGTTCCTGTGGCCCCAACCCAAGGGTGGGTTCGGTTCCCCGATCCGGGTCGGTTCGATCCCCGACGTGAAGGCCTCGATCGAGTCCGGTGACGGGTTCTTGTACCTCGCCGAGGGGCGCATGTGGATCACCGAGTACCCCGAAGCCGCCGTCGAGAAGGCCCGCAGCGTGTACCCGCCGTCGATGATGGGCGGTCTCGAGGCCGGCGTCATCGCGATCTACCAGAAGTGCCCGCACCTGGGGTGCCGGGTCCCGGCGTGCAAGACCTCACAGTGGTTCGAGTGCCCCTGCCACGGCAGCCAGTACAACCAGGCCGGTGAGAAGAAGGGCGGTCCCGCCCCCCGCGGCATGGACCACTTCGCCATGGACGTCACCGGTGGGGTGTTGACCGTGAACACCGGACAACTCCTCCAGGGGCCCCCCATCGGGACCAACACCACCGGCCAAGAAGCCGAAGGCCCCCACTGCGTCGGCGGAGGAAGCCACTGACATCGTCCCGGCACCCATGATCCGATGGCGGTAGCGTCGGATCATGGGTTGCTGCGTCGGGTTCTCCATTCTCGCCGGTGCGCCGCGTTTCGGGCTGGTGCTGATGTGGCTGTTCACCGACAGGCTCACCATCGCCTTCACATCGTTCTGGTTCGGCTTCGTCGGATTCCTCCTGCTGCCGTTCACCACGATCTTCTACGCCCTCGCCTACGCGCCCGTCGGGGGTGTGGAAGGCATCGGTTGGGCGTTCGTGCTGCTGGGGCTGCTCCTCGACCTCAGCACGTACAGCGGCGGCCGACGCAGCCAGCAGAACTACCAGAGCGCGTGACCCCGACCTCCGTCAGGCTGCCTCGAGCCTGAGCTCGGCGACCTGGAGGCGATCGTCGCGACGCACCGTGGCGGTGACCCGGCGCTCCTTCCCGTTCAACCAGACACGGGCATCGGGGGTCGCCTCGAGGTTGGCCAGCCACTGCGAATCGGCACGGACCGTGCTCACGTAGACCGTCTCCCCGACCCTCACCGAGAGGAGCGGCACCTCACGGGGCAGCCCGCTCTTGCGGCCGACGGTACCGACCAGCACCGCGCCGACCGACGCAGGCGCGAAACGGATCGGATTGGCGACACCCGCGCGTACGGCGGGGCGAACGACGGCGTTGAGCGCCCGGAAGCTCTCACGGACGAGGCGATCACGGGCGGAAGTGGCATCGACGGTCATGACCGACTCAACCGCCCGGAGCGGGTCGCATTCCCCGATGCGCCGCGAGGTGCCCGATGACCGCGGTGGCCTACGGTCGACGTCATGGCGTCGCCCCGACCCCCGATCGCAGCCGGCCACCCGATCGGCCTGGCGGCCGTCAACGTCGGAGAGCCCGCAGCGATCGGCGGGGACAGCCCCGAACCGGTCGTGAGCGCCATCGCCAAGCGACCGGTCGCCGAGCGGGACGATGCTGTGGTTGTCGTCGCTCAACCTCGCCGGCGACGCCCAGGCCGACCTGACCGTGCACGGCGGGCCGGACAAGGCCGTCTACGCCTACCCCTCCGAGCACCTGCCGTGGTGGTCCGACGAGCTCGGGGAGGACCTCGGGCCGGCACCGTTCGGCGAGAACCTGAGCACGATCGGCGTGACCGAGGACGACGTCGGCATCGGGGACGTGTGGTCATGGGGCGACGCAGTGCTCGAGGTCTGCCAACCACGGACCCCGTGCTTCAAGCTGGCCCTGCATCGGGAACGTCGAGACATGCGGGTTCGATTCTCGGCGTCGGGACGGTCTGGCTGGTACCTCCGCGTCCTCGAACCGGGCGCGGTGCCCGTCGACGGTCCACTCACGGTGGCCGCAACGCATCCGGGTCGTCTCACCATCGCCGACGCCAACCGGGTCCGCGCTGGCCGCGGTCGAGCCGATCCCGACCTGGTGGCTGCCCTCGTCGCCCACGACCGGCTCGCCGACGACTGGCGTCTCTCGCTGGAGCGGAGGCTCCTCTGAGAAGCGGCCCTCGACCATCGATGAGCTCGCGACGGAGTCGTCCGGGTGACACACTCGACAGGTGTCGAGGCTCCACCCAACGATGCGCCCTCCCCTGGTGCAGTGCAGGGCAGAGCCCCGTGCCTGAGATCGACGCACACTTCGAGCTCGAGCCGGGTTCACTCGCTCCCCGTCTGGCTCGACACCGGGTCACGGCGCTCCTGGAGGGGCTCACCGGAGTCGATCGCGACACGGCAGGGCTGTTGGTCAGCGAACTGGTCACCAACGCGGTGATCCACGCGGGTTCGACGACCCAGGTCCATGTCGCCGCCGACGACGATCGCCTCCACGTCGAGATCGCTGATCGGTCGCCGGCACGACCGCTCGTCCGACCGATCGACCATTCGGCGAGCAGCGGGCGTGGCGTCCACATCGTCGATGCGCTCGCGGATCGTTGGGGCGTGATCGAACGGCACGGGGATGCTGGCCCCGGCAAGATCGTCTGGTTCGAGCTCGACCGCACCCGGGGGTCCGCGACGCCTGCACGGTAGCTGGCCGGGGGACGCCCCGGGCCGCCGGCCTGGCCCGTCGCCGGCTGTGGCACCCTGGAGCACGCTCCTCTCCTCGATCCAAGGGGTCACTGCCGTGCCCGTCCCACTGTCCATCCTGGATCTGGCCATCATCGGCAGGGACGAGTCGGCGCGCACCAGCCTCGAGGGAAGCGTGGCACTGGCCCGTGAAGCCGAGCGCGCCGGCTACCGCCGCGTGTGGTACGCCGAGCATCACAACATGGCCGCGGTGGCGTCCTCGGCCACCAGCGTGCTGATCGCGCACGTCGCCGCCCACACCGAGACCATCCGGCTCGGGGCCGGCGGCATCATGTTGCCCAACCATGCGCCGCTGACGATCGCCGAGCAGTTCGGCACCCTCGAGACGCTGCACCCCGGGCGCATCGACCTCGGGCTGGGTCGCGCTCCCGGTAGTGACCAACCCACGATGCGAGCGCTTCGACGCGACCCCCGCTCAGCCGAGAGCTTCCCGCAGGACGTGCAGGAACTGCAGGGCTACCTGCGGGGCGACAGCCTCGTGCCCGGGGTCGAGGCCGTGCCGGGAAAGGGCACGAACGTCCCGCTCTACATCCTCGGATCGTCGTTGTTCGGCGCCACACTGGCCGCCGCGCTCGGGCTCCCCTACGGCTTCGCCTCACACTTCTCACCGGGCGCTCTCCAGGACGCGGTGGCGGTCTACCGGCGAGAGTTCCGACCATCGGAGCAGCTCGCCGAGCCCTACGTGCTGGCCGGGGTGAACGTCGTGACCGCCCCCTCGGAGGACGAAGCACGCCTCATGCACCGAGCCGTGGCCCGCAGCCGGATCTCGCTGTTCTTCGGGCGAGGCCGGACGTTCACCGACGACGAGGCCGACGCCGTCCTCGAGTCGCCCCGGGCTCGACCTCTCCAGGAGATGATGCGCTACACCGCGGTGGGAACACCGACGCAGACCGCGGCCTACCTCGACGCGTTCGCGGAGCATGCCGATGCCGACGAGCTCATCGTCGCCCACCAGGCCCCCACGCTGGAGCAGCGCCTCCGATCGGTGGGACTCGTCGCGGAAGGGCGAGGCCTCGTCGCAGCGTGAGTGCACGCCGAGCTCGGATGCGGCCGCCAGCTGGGCCCGTGACGACATCTCGGTCTCGGCGCCGGCGGGCCTACCTGGCCGGCCCCGACGTGTTCCTGCCCGATGCGGTCGAGGTTGGTGAGGCGAAGAAGAGCCTCTGCGCCGAGCACGGCCTCGAGGGCGTGTTCCCGCTCGACAGCCCGACCGCACACCTCGACGGGCTCCCCGATCACGAAGCCGGTCTCGGCGTCTTCGACATCTGCATCGCGCTCATGGACGGCTGCGATCTCGCCATCGCCAACATGACCCCGTTTCGGGGACCGAGCATGGACGTCGGCACAGCGGTGGAGATGGGCTACATGTTCGCCCAGGGCAAACCCGTGTTCGGCTACACGAGCTCGACGGCCGGCTACGCCGATCGGGTGACGCTCGACGGGTTCCACATCGAGCCGTTCGGCCTCACCGACAACCTCATGGCGCCGGGAACCGTGGCCCGCTCCACCGGCGGCCTGCCGATCCAACATGCCGGCACGGAAGCCGGGATCCCTGCCATCGACGCGTTCGTCGAGTGTCTGCGCTGGGTCCGTGACCACCCATCGCACGATGCCGAGACGACGTCGAGCCCCGAGGAGCCGCGCTGACACCATGCGTGTGGGTCGCTGGCCCCATCCGGGGTCCCGAAGAGCCGGACCGTGGTACAAACCCCCCGGATTCCCTTCCGAGAAACGGAGCACCACTTGATGCACCGCCTCACCAGGCGCACCCTTGGCATCGTCCTCGCCGGCACCCTCCTCGTCGCCGCGGCGTCGTGCACGTCCGACGAGTCGGACTCCGCCACCGGGGACACCACGGCCACGACCGTCACATCCCCCACCGGCTCACCCAACGCCACGTCCTTCGTCCCGATCGACCCCGCCAACATCGACCAGGCCGTCGCCGCGCTCCCCGGGCTCGTACAGGAGAATCTCGACGCGTGGGGGGTCCCGGGCGCCTCCGTCGCCGTCGTGCACGACGGCGAGGTGGTCTACGCCGAGGGCTTCGGCGTACGCGAGCTGGGCACAGAGGACGAAGTCGACGCCGACACCCACTTCCAGCTGGCGTCGCTGTCCAAGAGCGTGGGGGCCACCGTTGTCGCCGCCGAGGTGGGCAAGGGCACGGCGAGCTGGGACGACCCGGTCTCCACCTACCTCCCCGACTTCGAGCTCTCCGACCCCTGGGTCACCGAGAACGTGACCATCGCGGACCTCTACTCGCATCGCAGCGGCATCCCCGAGACCGCCGGAGACAAGCTCGAGGACATGGGCTACGGCCGTGACATCGTGCTCGAGCAGATGCGCCTGCTCCCCCTCGAACCGTTCCGCATCAGCTACGGCTACTCCAACTTCGGCCTCACCGCCGGCGCCGAGGCCGTCGCCGCGGCCGCCGGTCAGCCCTGGGAGGAGCTGTCGCGCACGTCCCTCTACGAACCGCTGGGCATGGACGCAACCACCTCGGTGTACGACGACTTCCTGGCCGAGCCGAACCGGGCCGTGATCCACAAGTACGTCGACGGCGAGTTCTTCCCGTCGGCCAGGAACGCCACCGCGCAAGACCCCGCCGGTGGGGTGAACTCCACGGCCAACGACATGGCCAAGTGGATGCAGCTCCAGCTCGACAACGGGCAGGTCGACGGCACCCAGCTCATCGACGAGGACGCCATCCTCGCCATCCGGGCCCCGGCCGTGGCGACCGGCCCACCCGACTCCCCGATCAGCCGCAGCGGCTTCTACGGCTACGGGATGAACGTCGGCGTCGATCCGACCGGCCGGCTCCGCTTGGGGCACTCCGGCGCGTTCAGCCTGGGTACCGGCACCAACTACGCCCTGCTTCCCTCCGAGGACCTGGGCATCGTCGTGCTCACCAACGGCACGGCGCTGGGTGTGGCCGAGACCGTCACGTCGTCGTTCATGGACATCGTCGAGACCGGGGCCGTCACGCGTGACTGGGCGGCCGGCTACGGGAGGGCGTTCGAGGGCCTTCTCGCCAACGACTCCACGGTGGCGAACAGCACCCCGCCAGCGAACGCGGCCCGGCGCCCGAACTCCACCTACGTCGGTGTGTACGGCAACCCGTACTTCGGGCGAGCCACCGTGATCGAGGTCGACGGTGAGCTACGACTCCGCCTCGGACCGAGTCCGATGGAGTTCCCGTTGACCCATTTCGACGACGAGCTCTTCGCCTTCACCCCTCCCGGCGAGAACAGCGTCGGCCCCACCGACCTCACCTTCACCGTGGCCGACGGGGGGACCGCCACCGGGTTCGACATACCAGTTCTACGACGAGCAGGGCTTCGGCACCTGGGAGCGAGTGCCCGGCGTGGCTCCCGACGCCACCCCGTCCCGGCCGAACGACAACTCAGTTGTGAACCCATGACCGATCCCGAACTCCGCGCCAAGCTCGATGCGCTCGTCGGCAAGCCGGTGGGCAGCCGAGGCCCCTCTGTCGCCCCGGACCCGGTGAACCAGCCGATGATCCGCCACTGGGCCGCCGCCTTCGAGGACGCCAACCCCGTGTACACGGATCCCGACGCCGCCGCAGCCACCCGCTTCGGCGAGGTCATCGCACCTCCGCTGATGCTCCAGACCTGGACGATGGCCACCCCGCAGATCACGGGGATCGCCGAACGTGGCGGCTCACCGGTGGCCGTCGAGGGCGACAGCCCCCTGAAGGTGCTCGACGACGCCGGCTTCGTGGCCACGCTCGCCGCCAACTCGGAGTTCGAGATCATGCGACCCCTCCGCCTCGGGGAGGTCGTCTCCGCTTCGACGGTGATGGAGTCGATCTCCGACGAGAAGCAGACCCGCATCGGTCCGGGCCACTTCGTCACCTGGCTCACCACCTACACGGTCGAGTCCGGAGAGGTCGTGGGTACCCAGCTCTTCCGGATCCTCAAGTTCAACCCCGGAGGGGCACGATGAGCACCCCGCCGAAGCCGCGCCCGTTCTCGTCGATCTCCGTGGGCGACGAGCTCACACCCATGGTCATCGACGTGACCGCCACGGTCATCGCCGCCGGGGCCATCGCCACACGCGACTTCATGCCCGTCCACCACGACCGCGACTACGCGAACGCCCAGGGTGCTCCCGACATCTTCATGAACATCCTGTCGAGCAACGCCTACTGCAGCCGGTTCCTCACCGACTGGGCCGGACCCGACGCGATGGTGCGCAAGCTGTCGATCCGCCTCGGCGTCTCGGTCCACCCAGGGCTCGACGCTCACCTTCACCGGCACCGTGACCGACACCCGGGTCGAGGGCGACGAAGGCGTCGTCGACGTGGCGTTCACCGCCACCAACGACCTCGGCGATCACGTGACCGGGACCGCCAGCCTGACCCTGCCGGCCGCCTGAGTCAGACCCGGACCCCTCGCGGCACCGACACGTACTCGTCGGGGTCCACCACCGCAGTGCGGTCACGGAAGTCGGTCATCGAGAACGGCCACTGGGTGACGACCCGCCCGCCGGGTGTGCGGTAGTACCCCGAGCAGCTGTCCTGCCACACCGTGACCCCGGCGATGCCGTCCTGCACCTCGGCGTTGAAACGGGCCATCGGTTCGGGACGCACGTCCACCCAGGCCAGATCCTCGTCGACCAGGCGGCGCAGGTGGGCCACGACGTGGGCGACCTGGTACTCGATCATCGTGAGGATCGAGCCGTTGTTCGTGTTCGGTCCGTAGAGCATGAACAGGTTCGGGAACCCGGTCGTCGTGATCCCGAGATGGGCGGTGGCGCCGTCGCTCCAGACCTCGTCGATGTGGCGGCCGCCGCGACCGGCGACGTCGATGGCCGAGAGGTACCTCGTGGCGGCGAAGCCGGTGGCGAGGACGATCGTGTCGACCTCGCGCTCGATGCCGTCGGCCGTCACCACCCCGGAAGGCGTGATCCGACTCGATCGGTTCGGTGACGAGCTCGAGGTTGGTGCGGTTGAACGCCGGGTACCAGTGGTTGGAGAAGAGCGGCCGCTTGCAGCCCCACGGGTGGTCGGGGATCAGCTTGGCCCGCACCTCGGGGTCCTCGACCTGGGCGATGCACTGGAGGCCGATGCCCTCACGCTCGGCGATGACCGCCTGATCCTGGAAGGTCATGCCTGCGTTCATCGACGTGAACAGCTCGTGGCGCGAGGCCAGGACCGCCTCGGGGTCGCTGCGGAAGTGCTCGAGCTCCTCTTCGGTGTAGGGCGTGTCGAGCTTGGGCAGGATCCAGTTGGCCGTGCGCTGGAAGAGGTGGAGCTGTCCGACGTCTTTCACGATCTCGGGGACGAACTGCACGGCGCTGGCGGCGCTTCCGATGACGGCGACGCGCTCACCGGCGAGGTCGTGATCCCAGTCCCAGCGAGCCGAGTGGAACATCGTTCCGGCGAAGGTGCCCAGACCCTCGATGTCGGGCGTGGCCACATCGTTGAACATGCCGATGGCGCTGATGACGACATCGGCCTCGATCAGACCACCGTCGTCGAGCTCGAGCACCCAGACCGCCGCGTCCTCGTGCCAGCGCGCCGCGGCCACCCCGCTGCCGAACCGGCAGTGGGGCAGCACCCCCCGGGACTCGGCGAGGTCCTCCATGTACTCCAGGATCTCGGGTTGTGGGGCGTAGGGGCGCGACCAGTCCCGCTTGACGGCGAAGGAGAAGGAGTAGAGGTGCGAGGGCACATCGCACGCGCATCCCGGGTACCGGTTCTGGTGCCACGTTCCCCCGACCCCGTCGCTGCGTTCGAGCACCACGATGTCGTCGAAGCCGGCCTCCTTCAGCTTGATGACCGCGCAGATGCCACCGGGACCGGCACCGATGACCACGATGCGCGGCATGCGCCCGTCGCCCGATCCTTTGGCCATGCTCCCCCGATCCCCCGATCGACGAGACGTCGTCCCCTGCGCAACGTACCCGAGCGAGGGGCCCGGTGCCCCGTGCAGCGGCCGTAGCGTGGCCGGGTGCCTCCACCGACGAGTACGTCCGCGACAGGGCTCGTGGTCGGAGCTGGACCGGCCGGGCTGATGGCGGCGGAGGTGTTGTCCGGCGCGGGGGTGTCGGTCACGGTCGTCGACCACATGCGCTCCCCCGGCCGCAAACTCCTCCTGGCCGGCCGGGGCGGGCTGAACCTGACCCACACCGAAGCGCCGGATGCCTTCCTGGCCCGTTACGGCAGTGCGGCGTCACGACTGCAGGACGCCCTCGAAGCCTTTCCGCCCCGCGGATCTGCGGTCGTGGGCGGCCTAGCTTGGGCCAGCCGACCTTCATCGGCTCGAGCGGCCGGGTGTTCCCGGCCGCATTCCGGGCCACACCGCTCTTGCGGGCCTGGCTGGCCCGTCTACGCGATCAGGACGTCGTGTTCCTGACCGGGCACCGGTGGGTCGGATGGGCCGACGAGGACACGGGGAGACGGGGTCGCCCTACGGTTCGTCGCGGACGATGACGTCACGACGACGGTCAGGGCCGACGTCGCCGTCCTGGCGCTCGGAGGTGGCGAGCTGGCCCCGAACGGGCAGCGACGCCGGATGGGTGCCGATCGTGACGGAGGCGGGGATCATCCGTGCACCCGCTCCGGCCCTCGAACGTCGGCGTCCGAGTGCCCTGGTCCGCCCACGTCAGGGAACGCTTCGCCGGGGACGCAGTGAAGAACGTCGCGGTGTCGTTGGCCGACGGATCGTCGTCGAGCCGGGGCGACGTGATGATCACCGGGACCGGCCTCGAGGGTGGTCCGATCTACGCCCTCTCACCGGGCATCCGCGCGCGACCTCCACGCCGGGGGTCGATGCCACCTCGTGATCGACCTCGCCCCGGATCGCGCGTCTCGACGAGATCGTGCAGCGGCTCCGGGACGGGCGCCCGAAGGACTCGACGTCGTCGACGCTTCGACGCACCCTGCGGCTGGCTCCGGCGGCGATCGGGTTGATGCGCGAGGCGACGAGCAACCGACTGCCCGACGACCCCGACGGCATCGCCGCACTCGGTGAAGGCCACGTCCCTGGAAGTGACCTCGACGATGCCGATCGACAGAGCGATCTCGAGCGCCGGCGGCATCGCCTTCGACGAGGTCGACGACGCGTTCATGCTGCTCGGGCGCCCCGGGACCTTCGTGGCCGGCGAGATGCTGGATTGGGAGGCGCCGACCGGCGGCTACCTGCTCCAAGCGACCTTCAGCACCGCGGTCGCCGCGGCACGCGGAGCCCTCGCCCACCTCCGCAGCCCAGGCGACGTGGAGCGCTGAGACTCGACCGACCCACCCTGGCGAAGGTCGACGAGCTCGTCCGACTGCGCCAGGCTGGGGGCATGAGTGAGACCGCTGAGCGCTACCGCCGACTCTCGACCAGCTTCGCCGACCGGATCGCCGGCGTTCCGGCCGATCGCTGGGACGATCCGACGCCGTGCTCGGAATGGACGGTGCGTGAGCTCGTCGGCCACGTGATCGACAGCCAGGGCATCTTCCTGGGCATGGTCGGCAAAGAGGCGCCTGCGGTCGACGTCGCCGTCGACCCGCTGGGCGGGTGGCAGGCGGTGAGCGCGCTCGTGCAGGCCGAGCTCGACGACCCCGAGCGGGCCGCGGCGACCTTCGAGGGGTTCATGGGCCCGACGACGCTGGAAGAGTCGATCGACCGCTTCGTGGTCCTCGATCTCATCGCGCACGGCTGGGACCTCGCCCATGCCACCGGGCAGGACGACCGCATCGACGACGATGACCTGGTCCGGCTGGACACCGGCGCCCGCTCGTTCGGCGAGATCGCGCGCGGTCAGGGCGTGTTCGGCCCGGAGATCGACGTCCCGGCCGACGCGGACGAGCAGACGAGGGTGCTGGCCTTCATCGGGCGACGCGCCTGAGAGCAGCGTCTCACCCCCCTCCGCTACTGTCGGCCCCGTCCTTCGACGTCTCGACGGCGGCAACGTGCGCCGAGGCCAGACGGGCCTCGTGGGCCGATCGGCGGTCGGGTGGCGCCGCGTCGGATCGAGTGGACGGGGATCTCCTCATTGGTGGGCGGAACTCCTACAACACGATGGTCCCGTACATCTCCCCGAGGGGGTCGGAGATGAGCTCGATCCGCTCGCCGTCGGGACCGGTGAAGTAGATCGAGCTCCCCGAGAGGTTCAGCACGTCGAAGCCGGCGTCGGCGAGCTTGGTGCGCAGGTGGGACCAGCGCTCCGGCTCGACCGAGATGGCCAGGTGATGGAACCCGCCCAGCACCTCGGCGTAGGGGCCGAGGTCGAGCCCGGGCATGTCGAAGAACGCCAGGGCGTTGCCGTTGCCGATGTCGAAGAAGAAGTGGGTCGAGCCCTGGTAGTCACGGTTCTCGAACAGGTCGGTGAGCGGGAACTCCAGCAGGTCCTGGTAGAAGAGGATCGTCTTCTCGACGTCGCTCGACAGCAGGGCGACGTGGTGGACGCCCCTCGCCGACGATGGGGGCGGTCGGCGGGGGCGCGCAGGTAGCGGGCCCGTAGGTCGTCCCACTCCTCGGTCCGGTCGATGTCGGCGCCGTGGCGGCGGGTGGGTGTCGGATCGTCGTCGGTCATCGTCTCGCCTCGGTTCGTGTCGGCTGCGTCGAAATTGCCTACCACTAGGTCGTACAGGTTGTACGACGCCGCACGAAGGGCCAGATGAGCAGGACCACGATCGTGCCGACGAGGGACCCGATCACGCCGCCCGGAATGTTCCCGGCCGGCCGGACGCTGAGCCCATCGGAGGACGGCCTGTGACGAACGACGACGGAAACCGAGCGGAGCACGTCGTCGGTGGACGCGCCCGCACGATGGGACCTGGACAGGGTGGTCGATGCGGTTCTGGAGGTCCCCGTGGCCCCGAGCTTCAGTCGACTGGGGTACGACATTCGCTCACGTACCGCACGGTGGCGCGACCTCTCCGGCGACGACCTCACCGGGAAGGTGGTGGTCATCACGGGGCCGACGTCCGGACTCGGTCTCGCCACCGCACGCGCCCTGGCCGAGGGCGGGGCGACGCTCGTGCTGCTGGGACGCGACGCCCGATCGCACCGGACGGGTCCGCACGGACCTCGTGGAGACGACCGGGAACGACCGCATCTCGGTGGTCCTGGCCGACATGTCGGATCCGGTGGCGGTCAGATCGGCCGCCGCCGAGATCCTCGCGTCGCAACCCGCCATCCACGTGCTGATCCACAACGCAGGCGCGCTGTACGCCGATCGCCGCGAGACCGCCGACGGCACGGAGACCACGATCGCCGCCCAGGTGGTCGGGCCGTTCCTGCTCACCTCGCTGCTGTCGGAGCGACTACGCGACAGCGCCCCCAGCCGGGTCATCACCGTCTCCTCGGGAGGCATGTACGCAGCCGCTCTCGACGTCGATCACCTGCAGATGGGCGACAACTACCGCGGCACCGAGCAGTACGCCCGGGCCAAGCGAGCGCAGGTCACACTCAACGAGCTGTGGGCCGAGCGCTTCGCCGACTCCGGGGTTCGATTCCACGCGATGCACCCCGGCTGGGCCGACACGCCCGGGGTGGCCGAGTCCCTCCCGACGTTCCGCAGGATCGTCGGGCCAGCTGCTGCGCTCGCCCGAGCAGGGGGCCGACACCATCGTGTGGCTGTCCGTCGACGACGGCGAGCCGGCGGCCACCAGCGGTCTCTTCTGGCACGACCGCCGCTCCCGCAACCACCCATCGCCTCCCCTCCAGCCGGCGCGCCGACACCCCAGCGGAACGGGCTCGTCTGTGGGCCTGGTGCGTCGAGCACGCCGGCACCGACCCCGAGGCCTGAGACCGGAGCCGCCGATTCCGCCGAGCTCGACGCCCGTCCGGCGGTCGCCCGGTAGCTTCGGCCGTCGTGCGCCTGTCTCTCGTCCCGCCTCTCGATCCTGCGACCTACGCGTTCACCCATCGGCTGCGAACCCGTTTCGCCGAGACCGACGCCATGGGGGTCGTGCACCATTCGTCGTACCTGCTCTACCTCGAGGAGGCAAGGGTGGCGTGGTTGCGCACGCTCGGCCACCACTACCAGTCGGTGCGCGACGACGGGGTCGAGTTCGCAGTGCTCGAGGCCTACGTCCGCTACCGGTCGGCGGTGGCCTTCGACGAGGAAGTCGAGGTGCACGTCGGCATCGGGAAGGTGACCCGGGCCACCTTCCAGGTCGGCTACCTGCTGACCGTCGACGAAGACGTGCGGGCCACCGCGGTCACCGTGCACGGCTGCGTCACCCACGACGGTCGCGCGGCACGAATGCCCGAGTGGCTGGCTGGCGTCACCGAGCTCGGCACCACCCTCTGAGCACCGGCGTTGCGGGGAGATGCGCCTCGACGACCAGGGGTTCGTCCTGACCGACCGGTACGTCGCCGTCCGAGGGGAGCGGGGGCGGTGGCGCTTGGCCTTCGAGACGTCGTGTCCGGAGGTCTTCGCCGTCGACGACGTCCGCCACGGGTCCATGAAACGGGTCGCCGCCGCCGTCGGCGAAGGATCCAGCGCCATCCGCTCGGTGCACGAGTACCTGGCCCGCCCCGCGCGCTGACGCTGCGAGGATGGGACCCATGAACCCCGAACCCGTCGGCGCCCAGGTCGCCGACCACGCCGCCACCGAGGCCGTGGCCGACGCCACCCGGCGCCTGCTCACCGCCCTTCGCCTGGCCGACGCCCCGACCGATGACCTGGCGGAGGCAGGGGCCCTCGTGACCCGAGCGGCCCGCCTCCTCGAACCGCATGTGGTGGAGGCCACCACGATGCAGGGCGCGTTGCGCCCGGAGGTCAGCGGGATGCTGCCTCCGCCATCCGACGACCCGTCCCGCGTTCTTTCCCTACAGCCCGGTGGTGGGACCGCTCAACCCCCTGGCACCCCCCATCCGCCTTCGCTTCGACGGCGAGCGGATGACCGGCACGACCGTGCTCGAGGCCTCCTACGTGGGGCCCCCGAACTCGGTGCACGGTGGCGTGATCGCACTCGTCTTCGACGAGTTGCTGGGCTCGACCAACGTGTGCCTCGGGCTCGGTGCGTTCACCGGCACCCTCTCGGTGCGCTACGAGCGCACGACCCCGGTCGGCGCCGAGCTCGTCCTGGAGTCGTGGCTCGACCGCATCGAGGGACGCAAGGTCTTCACGAAGGGGACGATCAGCGATGCCGGCGGGGTCACCGCACGTGCCGAGGGCATCTTCATCCGCTACGCCGAGGCCTGAGCCGTGGCCGGGACGGGGCGGGCTCGTCGCCTCACCGGTCCGTAGTGTTGTCGTGATGAGGATTCCGGCAGAGGGGATGGCGAAGGTCGAGATCATCGACGCGCTGAAAGCCAAGCGGGTCGACGACGTGCGCTGGCAGGAGGGCCGCACGTTCGGCATGGTCTACGACGCCGGGCCGGAGGTCCACGAGGTCGTCGAGGCCGTGGCGGCGATGTTCCTGCACGACAACGCCCTGAACACGCTGGCCTTCCCGAGCCTGGGACGTATCCAGTCCGAGGTCGTGGGCATGACCGCGGACCTCCTGCACGGCGAAGGTACGGCCGGCTTCCTCACCTCCGGTGGCACCGAGAGCATCCTCATGGCGGTGAAGGCCGCTCGTGACCGGGCCCGTTCGGAGCGAGGCGTCACCGAGCCCGAGATCGTGCTCCCGGTCAGCGCGCATGCCGCCTTCCACAAGGCGCGCCCACTACTTCGGTCTGCGCGTGCGCCGGATCCCCGTATGCGACGACTGGCGCGCCGACGTCGACGCCGCCGCCGACGCCATCACCACCAACACCGTGCTCGTGGTGGGCTCGGCACCCCAGTACCCCCAGGGAGTCGTCGACCCGATCCCGGAGCTGGCGGCACTGGCCGCCGATGCGGGCGCCCACTTCCACACCGACGCCTGCATGGGCGGCTTCGTACTGCCGTTCAAGGAGCTCCTCGGCGAGGAGGTTCCGCCCTGGGACTTCCGCGTCGAGGGGGTCACCACGATCTCCGCCGACATCCACAAGCTCGGCTATGCGCCGAAGGGCGTGTCAGTGCTGCTGCACCGCACAAGGCACTGCGCTCGTACCAGACCTTCGTGTTCGAGGACTGGCTCGGCGGTTTCTACGCCTCGCCGGGGATGCAGGGCACTCGGTCGGCGCTCCCCATGGCGTGCGCCTGGGCCGTCATGCACCACCTGGGAATGGAGGGCTACCTGCGCCTCACCCGATTGGCCCTCGACACCGCGGCCCGCATGATCGAAGGGGTCCGGGCGGTGCCGGGCCTCACGGTGCTCGGGCAGCCCGACGCCAACCTGGTCGCCATCTCGGCCGACCCTGACGTCGAGCACCCGGTCGACGTGTTCGCGCTCGGTGATGCCCTTCACGAGCGCGGGTGGTTCCACGACCGCCAGAAGCCGCCCGACACGCTGCACGCCACGGTGAGCGCCGGGAATGGCCCGGCCATCGAGGACTACCTCACCGATCTGCGGTCCTGCGTGGCCGAGGTGACCGGCGTGACGCTCGACGACCGGTCGACCAACTACGCCACCCTCGAGTAGGTCCGTCGGCCGATCACCGGTTGCGGGTCGATCAGGGGAGCAGCAGACAGGTCACCCGTCGGGCTGGGTCCGGCCGAGACGCCACCGTGACCACGGCCAGGTGCCGTCGATCTCGACCTCGAGCGAGAAGCTCAGGATGATCCGGATCAACACGATGCTGCCCAGCACGGCCACGCTCTCCAAGGTGGGGTCGACGATGATCGTGCGCACGATGTCGCCGATGATGAGCACCTCGAGGCCGAGCAGGATGGACCGACCGAGGCGCCGACGGACATCCTTGTAGGCCGTGGGCCGACGGTCCTCGTCGGTGATGGCGACGAGGAACACGATCAGGGCGATCAGTCCGCCGAGGACCATGATCGCCGCACCGACGGCTTCGACGACGCGCACCACATCCGAGATCACATCCTCGTAGGCCACGGGGACACGCTATCTGCTGCCTCCGGACCGGGCATCGATGACGGCCGCCCCGTGCCGCGGTCCTCGTCAGATGATCAGATCGGACCACCCCGGAATCTCGCCACGGAGGAGCCTCATGGACACCACGGACCTGCGCCACCACCTGTACTTCGCCTACGGCTCGAACCTCGATCCCGAGCAGATGGAGTTCCGGTGCGCAGGCGCGATCCCCGCCGGCATCGGCCGCCTCGAAGGTTGGCGGCTCCGCATCGGTGAGCGCGGTGTCGCCACCGTGACCGAATCGCCCGCCGCCGTGGTCTGGGGTGGGCTGTGGGAGGTCTCCGACGAGCATCTCCGAGCGCTCGACCGGGCCGAGGGTGTCGCCGCCGGCCTCTATCGCCGGGAGGTCGTCAGGATCACACGGGGTGACGAGGCTCTCGACGCCGTGGTCTACATCGAGGCGTTCACTGCCGACGGGCCACCCCGGCCCGGCTACCTCGAGCGGATCCTCCGCGGAGCGGAGTGGTTCGCCCTGCCGGCCGACTACCGAGCGGCGCTGGCCGACCTGGCCAGGTGACGGGCGGAGTCGGGGGCCCGTTCGGTACGCGCTGGTGGCCAGGGGTCGAGACCTAGAGGAGCCCGGCCAACATCCCGGTCGGTTCCGCTCCGAGCACGAGTCCCCCCGCCGCCTCGGCGAGCAGCGGGCCCGCGACGACGTGCTGGCCCATGGTGACGGCGTCACGTAGGAGCCGATCGAGCACGCTGGTCGAGTAGATCGCCTGCGTGCCGGCGAGTTGCACCATCCGGAGGGTGACCTCGCGCGCCGTGCGAAACGCCTGGATGCGCGAGAGCGCCACGTCGGCGCGCAGCTGCTGCGACAGCGGCCGACCCGCCTCGAGCTCGGCCCACACCGCCTCGATGGCCTGGTAGCAGTACGCGCGGGTGGAGCGGAGCTGGATCTCCGCGTCGGCGATCGCCTCCTTCACCCGGGGGATCTCCGCCATGCGCGTCATCTGCGGCACGACGGTCTTCGTCGCGGCGATCGCCTCGACCTCGTCGATGGCCCGACGGGTCAGACCGAGGGGAACACCATGGGTGTTGGCGAAGAAGGCGCCGCGCAGGGCGTACAACGGACCGTCCCGCAGCGGCGCCCCGAGGATCGAGAACGTGTGCTCCTCGGGCACGAACAGGTCACTACACCGGTAGTCGTTGCTGCCGCTGCCGGCGAGACCGGTCGTGTACCAGGTGTCGAGGATCTCGAACCGGTCGGCCCGAGCCCCGATGGTGACCATCACCGGCTGGCCGTCGCGGTCGAACTCCAGGTCGCCGCTGGCGTCGACGACCAGGCAGGCGCCGACGAGCACCTGGGCGTGGAGGCAGCAACTGCCGAACGACCAACGGCCGTTGACCACGTAGCCGCCGTCGGTGCGCGTGGCCCGCCCGGCGGGGAACAGCCAACCGGCCGTCACGTCGTCGATGTCGGTCCAGAGGGTCTTCGCCGCGTCGTCCGGGAAGAAGGCCGAGTAGAAGCCGGCATCGGATCCGATCATGCAGCACCAGCCGACCGACGGGTCCGCCGTCGCCAACATCTCGATGACGCGCAGCTGATCGGGGAGCGACACTTCGGGGCCGCCCCACGAGGCGGGCATCGGCATCCGGAACACGCCGGTGCGCGTCAGCGAAGCGACCAGGTCCGCCGGCAATCGCCGGGCGGCCTCGATCTCGTCCGAGCGCGACCTGATCTCGGGGAGCAGGTCGTGGACGGCGGCCATCAGTGTCTCCGTCGTCACCATGGCTTCGCTCCACCCGAGATCCCCTCCCCACCGGGGGGAACGGTAGCCCCGCCCGCGACGACCGGCGCGACCCGCGTCAGCCGTGTTGCCAGATGCGATTCTGGAGGCTGCGCTTCTCGTCGAGCGCGACGGCATCCAGTGCCGCGACCTCGTCGTCGGTGAGGCGCCAGCCCAGGGCGCCCGCGTTCTCCTCGGCCTGCGCCCGGTTCTTGGCCCCCGGAATGGGGACGGAGCCCTTGGCCATGAGCCAGTTCAACGCCACCTGGCTCGGTGTGCGGTCGCCGTGGACCGCACCGATGCGGCGCAGTTCGGCGACGACCCGGTCGACGTCCTCCATCGGGTGATTCGAGAACCCCCGCTTGCCCGGGGGCGGGTCGGCGGCCGAGTACTTGCCGGTGAGGCGCCCCTGACCGATCGGTGAGTACGCCAGCGGTACGACACCCAACTCGTGACAGGCGGCGATCAGACCATTGGTCTCGGGCACCCGGCGCAGGAGCGAGAACTCGATCTGGTTGGTGGCCAACCTGGCTCCCCGCTCGCGCAGTTCGGCGTCGATGGAACGCATCTCCTTCACCGAGTAGTTCGACACGCCCACGGCCTTGGTGCGCCCCTCGGCCAGGGCGGCGGCGAGGGCATCGGCGAGCGCCCCGTGACCTCTGAGGCTGATCGGACCGTGGATCTGGTACAGGTCCACCGCGTCGACACCCAGACGGTCGCACGAGGCGCGGATCGCCGAGAGCAGCGCATCGGTCACGCTCAGCTTCCACGGCGACGGCATGAACTTGGTGGCCAGCACGACGTCGTCACGTCCCGGAAGGCCCTCGTCGTCCCGGGCCAGCAACCGGCCGATGATGCGCTCGCTCTCCCCCTTGCCGTACACCTCGGCCGTGTCGAAGAACGTGGCACCCGCGACCACGCTGGCGTCCCACGCCTCGGCGATGGTGCTCTCGGTCAGTGCCGAGTCGTAGCCGCCCATCCCCCAGGTCGACCGATCACCCCAGGCCCAGGTGCCGACACCGAGCGGCGGGATCACCACCTCCGATCCTGCCAACGTGAACGGGGGGTACCCGTCGGCCTGCGCGTCCGGTCTCTCGGTCATCGGCCCACCGTACGGCGTGGTGGACTGGGAGGGTGCGTGTGGTGTGCTTGCTTCGGGGGATCAACGTCGGGCAAGTCGGCGCGGCTGCCGATGGCCGACCTCCGGTCGGTCGCGGCATCGTGTGGGTTCCGCGACCCCCGCACCCACCTCCAGAGCGGGAACCTGGTGATCGACGTCGAGGAGGACCACGTCGGTGAGGCGACGACCGGCGACCGGCGACGTGGTCCGCGACTCTGGAGGCGGCGATCGCCGCGGCTGCGCCCTCACACCGGCGGTGATCGTGCGCACCGGAGCCGAGACTGCGCGACGTGATCGCCGCCAACCCGTTCGGTCACCCGGGTCGGGCCGTCGCTCTGGACCCGACCACGCTGCACGTGACGTTCGCACGAGACCCGCTCGACGCCCTCGAACTCGACCCGGCGGGGTTCGCTCCCGAGGAGTGGGCGCTGGTGGGGCGTGAGCTCTACCTGCACCTGCCGAACGGCATGGGTCGCAGCCGTCTGGCGGAGGCGCTCGACAAGGACGCATCGGCGTGCCGCAAGGGTGGTCACCACCCGGAACTGGCGAACGGTCCTCGCACCGTGGCTGCCATGCTCGACTGATGGTTCCGGGGTGACCGGGGGCGGCGACGATCGGGCGGCGAAGGCCGGACGACGAACCGCACGTCACCGATCACGTCTCGTTCTGTCGGATCTGCAACGCCATGTGCGGCATCGTCGTCACCGTCGAGCGAACAGCCGACGGCGAACGGGTGGAACGGGTTCGGGGCGACGACGCCCACCCGCTGTCACGGGGCTACACCTGTCCGAAGGGGCGAGCGCTGGGCGCTCTCCACCACGACCCGCGACGCCTCGACGCCCCCGTCGTCGGCCGCGGCGACGCACGGCGGCCCTCTCCGTGGTCCGAGGTGCTCGACGACCTCGCCGCCCGCCTCACGGCGACGATCGAGGCCGGCGGGGCCGACACCATCGCCATGTACCTGGCCAGCGGCTCCGCCTTCGACACCGCCGGGCGCCGGGCGGCCGAACGCTTCCTCCACGTCGTCGGCTCGGCCCAGAAGTACACCGCCACCACGATCGACACACCGTGCAAGCCGCTGGTGGCCGAGCTGGTGGGCGGCTGGTCGGGGCTCACGCCGGTGTGGGACCACGAGCGGTCGCGGCTCCTGGTGCTGTTCGGGTGCAACCCGGTCGTCTCGCACGGGCACTCCAACGCCATCCCGGACCCTGTCGAGCGCCTCCGTGAGCACCGTGCCGCCGGCGGGCAGGTGTGGGTCGTCGACCCCCGCCGCACGGAGACCGTCGCCCATGCCGACCGCCATCTCCAGAACCGGCCCGGCAGCGACTGGCTGATCCTGGGCTGGCTCGTCCGGCGCCTGCTGGCCGATCCCGCCCGGCGACGCCCATGCGATGACCGGCGCGACCGGACTCGATGCGCTGGCCGAGATCCTCGACGACCCGGCGACCGGGATCACCGACGAGCTCGTCGCCGGTGGAACCGGCCTCGGGCTCGACGAGCTGACCGGACTGCTCGACGCGGTCGTCGCCGCGGGACGGGTGCAGCGCGCTGACCGGCACGGGTACGTCGATGGCCGCCACGGCCAACACCACCGAGCACCTGTTGTGGGCCCTGCACGTCGTGACCGATTCCTACGACCGGCCCGGTGGCATGTGGTTCAACCCGGGCTATCTGAGCCGACTCGACACCCGGGAGTGGCAGGCGTCCGACGGTGCCCCGGGACCCGGACCACCGAGCCGCCCCGAGCTCCCCCGGCGCTTCGGCGAGTGGCCATGCGCGGGACTGGTCAGCGAGATCGAGGCCGGCAACGTGACCGCGCTGATCGTGGTCGGCGGGAACCCGGTCACCGCGTTCCCCGACGTCGCCCGCACCACCGCGGCGCTGGCCTCGCTCGACACCCTCGTGGTCATCGACGTGCTGCCCACCGAGACGACGGAGCTCGCGACGCATGTGCTGCCGGCGGTCGACCAACTCGAACGGGCCGACACCACGTGGTTGCTCGACACCTACCAGCTGGCCGTCGCCGCCCAGGCCACGGCCGCCGTGGTCGATCCCCTCGCCGAGCGCCGACCCGTCTGGTGGATGCTCGGAGCCCTCGCGGAACGGCTCGGGCTCTCGGCGCTCCCCCGCGGTGCCACCGTCGCCACGGCAACCGAGGACGACCTCCTGGGTCCCATCTACGACCGCAGCGTGGGCGGACGGGCCGATCTGGTCGGGAGGCCGTCGGGAACGGTCGCCTCGGGAGCCGTGTTCGGGTGGGTCCACGGGCAGGTCCTCCCCCACGGCGGGTGGCGTCTGGGCGCACCACCGCTCATCGAACAGCTCCGGGAACACCTCGCCGACGCCCACGCCGCCGACCGGCTCGACGAGCGGGACCACGACATGGTCCTGATCCCCCATCGACAGCTGCGGACGATGAACTCCCAGCTGCGCGACATCGCGGCTCCGGGAGCCCGGACCGATGACGTCGCCGTGCGGGTGCACCCCTCGGTGGCCCACGGCCTCGGCGGAGACGGTGCCGCGGTCACGGTCACCTCGGCGCACGGGTCCGTCACCGGACCGCTGAGAGCCGACGATCGACTCCACCCCGAAGCGGTGACCATCGCCCATGGCTGGGGCGACGTCAACGTGAGTCGCCTCACCAGCACCGAGGTCGACATCGACCCGCTCACCGGGATGGTGCTCCAGTCGGGCGTACCCGTGACCGTTCAGGTCGACGATCGGTCCGGCGCGTCCACGTGAGCAGCGCCGCTCACCCGGGATCCCGAAGCACGTCGGGAGGCGCGTCGCTAGCCTGCGGCCATCCGCGCGACGGCTGCGGCGAACAGGGAGAGCGCACCCATGGCACACATCATCATCCAGCACGAGGTCGCCGATTTCGACACCTGGCGGGTGGTCTACGACGCCGACAAGCCGGGCCGCCAAGCTGCCGGGGTCACCGACGTCGCCGTCCTGCGCGACGCCGACAACCCGAACTCGGTGTGGGCCGTGCACGAGGGCGACCCCGCGATGGTGGAGCCGATGATGTCCGATCCGGAGCGCATCGCGAAGATGCAGGAGGCCGGAGTGACGAGTCCGCCCACGGTCTACGTGGCCTGACCCACAGCGGAACCCGAACGACCGTCGACGGGCGATCGGGGACACCGGCGACGAGGACGATCCGTCAGGCGGCGTGGCAGCTCTTGGTCTTGCGGCCGCTCCCGCAGGGGCAGGGGTCGTTGCGGCCGGCGGCCCGGAAGACACCCACGATCTCGTCGGCATAGCGACCCTGGCGCAGCAGATCGGCCATGAGCTTCATCGGTCCGTCGATGTGGTTGAAGAAGCGCCGATATCCCGCGCAGAGGTAGTTGAGGCCGGCCTCGCCGTCGGGGGTCAGCGTGAAGCGGTTCTTCGGGCACTCGCCGTTGCAGGCGAAGCGCACCTCGCACTCTCGGCAGTAGCTCGGCAGGGTGTCGGCCTTGGCCTGACCGAAGGCACGCTGCTTCGGGGACGCCACCAACTCCACCATCGTCGTGGTCATGATGTTGCCGAGCAGGTGCTCGGGCTCGACGAAGTGATCACAGGAGTAGAGGTCCCCGTTGTGCTCGAGGGCCAGGGCATCCCCACACGTCTCACGGAAGATGCACATCGACGACGGCAGGTCGAGCCAGGCCGCCAGCGCAGCGTCGAACATCTGGATGAACACGGTGCCGACGTCACGCACCACCCACTCGTCGAAGATGGCGACGAGGAACGCTCCCCACTTCTCGGCGTCGACCGATCGGCTGGTGACGGTGTCGCCCTCCTGGAAGCCGGTGTCGTTGTCGCGTTCGACGATCGGGATGAGCTGGAGGTGTTGGACGTCGAGCTGGTCGCGCACGTACCGGTAGACCTCGAGCGGATGGTCCTGGTTGGCCTCGTTGACGGTGCACAGCACGTTCACGTCGACGCCGTGCTGCTTGAGGAGCTCCAGTCCACGGAGCACCTTCGCCGACGTCGGCTCGCCTCGCTTGTCGACCCGGTACTTGTCGTGCATCGCGGGCGGCCCGTCGATGCTCAGCCCGACGAGGAACCGGTGCTCGGCGAGCAGCTCGCACCACTCGTCGGTGAGCAGTGTCCCGTTGGTCTGGATGGTGTGCTCGACCTGTTGGGCCGGCCGGCGGTGCTGCTCCACGAGGGCCACGGCGCGACGGAAGAAGTCGACGCCCATCAAGGTCGGCTCGCCCCCCTGCCACGCGACGGTGACCGCTCCGTCGGGTTGGCCGCCGAGCAGCTGGCGCACGTAGGTCTCGAGCAGCTCGTCGGACATGCGGAACCGGTCGCCGGGGTAGAGCGCCTCCTTGGACAGGAAGAAGCAGTACTCGCAGTCGAGGTTGCAGATCGGTCCGGTCGGCTTGGCCAGCAGGTGGAACGGCACCCGCGCCGAGGGTGCGACCGGCGTCGGGGCCCATCCCGCGCCGAGGGACGAGACGGCTGGTGGCGCGGCCGGGGAACCGTCTCCGCTCCGACGGGTCGCGCCGAGGTCGACCGGCGTCTCGCTCATCGCCGTCCCGTCCCGATCTCGTCGAGATCCCGATCGCGCATCCTGTTCACGAGACGATCATGGCAGCCCGCGCCGGGAATCGAAGTGGCGACGGCCGATCTTCACCCGGAACGGGCGAGGCCGTCGCCCCGGGTACGGCCCGGGCCTGAGCGAGGATCGGATCACTCATCGTCGACCCAGTCGAAGGTGCGGGTCACCGCCTTCTTCCACTGGGCGAACTCCCGGTCCCGGGTGGCGGGGTCGATGCGGGGGGTGAACCGCTCGTCCTCGACCCATTTGCTGCGCAGCGTCTCGACGTCGGGCCAGAACCCGACCGCCAACCCCGCGGCGTAGGCCGCGCCCACGGCCGTCGCCTCGATCTGGCTCGGTCGCACGACGGGGATGTCGAGCATGTCGGCCTGGAACTGCATGAGCAGCTCGTTGCGCACCATCCCCCCGCCCACACGCAGCACCGAGAGCCGGAGCCCGGCATCGGCCTCCATCGCCTCGACCAACTCACGGCACTGGAAGGCCGTGGCCTCGAGCGCTGCCCGTGCGATGTGGGCGCGCTCGACGAACCGCGTCAGTCCCACGATCACGCCCCGGGCGTCGTCACGCCAGTACGGGGCGAACAGCCCGGAGAACGCCGGGACGAAGTAGCAGCCGCCGTTGTCGTCGACGGTCCGGGCCAGCTCCTCGACCTCGGCGGCGGTCTCGATCATGCGCAGGTTGTCGCGCAGCCACTGCACCAGTGCGCCGGCGATGGCCACCGAGCCTTCGAGGGCGTACACCGCCGGGTCGTCGCCGATGCGGTAGCCCACGGTGGTGAGCATCCCGTTGTGCGACGTCACGGGGCGCGTCCCGGTGTTGAGCAGCAGGAAGGTGCCCGTTCCGTAGGTGTTGTTGGCGTCGCCCACGTCGAAGCAGGCCTGTCCGAACAGGGCGGCCTGTTGGTCGCCGAGGGCGCCGGCCACGGGTACGCCGGCCACCTCGGGCAACCGGGCCTCGCCGTAGACCTCGCTCGACGAGCGGATCTCGGGGAGCATCGATGCGGGGATGCCCATGGCTTCCACGATCTCGGGTGCCCAGTCGAGGGTGACGAGGTCCATCAGCATCGTGCGGCTGGCGTTGCTCACGTCGGTCAGGTGCAGTCCGCCGTCCACGCCGCCGGTCAGGTTCCAGATGAGCCAGCTGTCGATGGTGCCGAACAACAGGTCGCCCGCCTCGGCCCGATCACGCGCACCCGGCTCGTTGTCGAGGATCCAGCGCACCTTGGGGCCCGAGAAGTAGGTGGCCAGCGGGAGTCCGGTCGTGGCCCGGAACCGGTCGGGTCCGGCATGGAGCCCGAGGTCGCGGCAGAGCTGATCGGTCCGCGTGTCCTGCCAGACGATGGCGTTGCCGACGGCTTCCCCGGAGGCTCGGTCCCACACCACGGCGGTCTCGCGTTGGTTGGTGACCCCGATGGCAGCGAGGTCGACGGCGGTCAGGCCCGCGCTGGCCAGCGCCTCGGCCACGACGGAGCGGGTGCGCGACCAGATCTCGTCCGGTCGATGCTCGACCCAACCCGGCTGGGGGTAGAGCTGGTCGTGCTCCTCCTGGGCCATGGCCACCTGCCGGCCGTCGGCGTCGAAGATCACGAACCGCGTGCTCGTGGTGCCCTGGTCGATGGCGGCCACGTGACGGGCCCCGGGGCGCGCCTCTCTCGTCGTCTCCCCCACCGGATCGCCTCGCCCCATCACACCGTCCTGTGTTCCCCGTCGGCCAACCGAGCCGCGGGTCCGGTCGCCGCCCGGCGCTCGGACCCGACGCATCGGTGCCGAACTCTCCCAGACCGTTCGGGAGGGGGTCAACGCCCGGTCCGGCGCACTCCCGGGGAGAAACGGGCCATGATGCGGGGACAGAATCGTCGAAGCGACGGTTCGTCGAGATCGAACGGGGAGGACGCGCAGTGAAGGACGTCGCTGGGAAGGTCGCGGTCGTGACGGGAGCGGGCCAGGGAATCGGTCGTGCTCTCGTCGAGAAGTTCGTCGCCGAAGGAATGAGAGCGGTGATCGCCGACGTCGTCCCCGATCTGGTCGAGAGCACGACGGGCGAGCTACGCGACGCCGGTCACGACGTGATCGGCGTCGTCACCGACGTCACGTCGCTCGAATCGGTCGAAGCGCTGCGTGACGCCACGCTGGCCGAGTACGGCGCCGTCCACGTCGTCTGCAACAACGCCGGCATCGGCAGTGGCTCCGAGGGCCACATCTGGGAGCACCACGTCAACGACTGGCGCTGGTCCCTCGACGTCAACGTCATGGGCGTCGTCAACGGCATCAACGCCTTCGTACCGACCCTGCTGGCCCAGGACGAGGAGGGCCACGTGGTCAACACCACCTCGGGCAACGGGGGGTTCACGCCGCTCGTCAACAGCGCCGTCTACGCCACCACCAAGGCCGCAGTGGTCACGATCACCGAGTGCCTCTGGGGCCAGCTGCGTGAGATCGACGCCAAGGTGAGCGCCTCGTTGCTCTACCCGTCGACACGCACCCCGGGTGTGCTCGACACCGGGATCTGGCGCCCGGGCGCCAACCGCCCCGACCAGTACGACCGCCCGGGCGCACCGCCCAAGGAGGGTCGCGACGCGCTGGCGATGTTCAAGGAGCGCATGGACGCGGTCGGCATGCCGGTGGAGTTCGCCCCGCTGTCGGAGGTGGCCGACATCTGCTTCGAGGGGATCATGGACGACACGTTCTGGATCACGGCGCCCAGCGAGCCCCAGCAGGAGAAGATCCGGCTCAGGGCGGCGTCACAGATCGAGATGACGCCCCCGAACTACCTGCTCGAGGCCAACCTGATGACGACCTCGGGTTCCGACGACGACTGACCGAGGCCGCCGCCAGGACCAATCGCTCAGTCGTGACGGCGAGAACCTCGACGCCTGCCGCGGCGGGCCACCAGCGAGCTGAGGGAGCCCGACGCCAGCAGGCCGGCGCCCAGGGCCAGTAGCAGCCCGACCGCCGCGCCGGTGTAGGGCAGCAGACCGGTGACGGTGATGCCCTCGGTCGGCGTCGTCGTGAGCGCCGCCGGGGACGACCCGGACGGCGCAGGCTCGTCCGGGGGCGACGGGACCTGCTGCTCGCCGTCACCCCCGACGGCGGGAGGCGGGACCGAGGGGTCGACTCCGCCGCTCGGCGAGGTCGTGGTGGTGGCGTCGTCGCGCGGCGTCGGCACGGTCGAGGTCGTGCTGGTGGGTGCCGTCGTGGACGTGGACGTCGTGCTCGTCGTGCTCGTCGTCGAGGTGGTGCTCGTCGTCGAGGTCGACGTCGTCGAGGTGGTGCTCGTCGTCGACGTGGTACTCGTCGTCGAGGTGGTGGAAGTCGTGCTCGTCGTGGAAGTCGTACTCGTCGTGGTGGTCGATGATGGCGGTGGTGGCGGCGTGCCGGCGAAGGTGAAGTCCTGTTGGGCATCGGCGTCGGGTTCGACGGTGACGTCGACGACGACCTCACGGCCGTCCGGGTGCACCGCCGTCACCGTCCACACCCTCGCGGTGCCTTCGGGTGTCAACGGGGCGTCGGCCAGGCGGTAGCGACCGTCGGCGCCGGTGGTGGCCGAGCCGCCGAAGGAGGAACCCAGGAACACGTCGGGGATCGGATCGCCGGTGTCACCGTCGGTCACCGTCCCGACGATGGCCCCGAAGCCACCAGCGGAGCGACCGAACTCGAGATCGATCGTGCCGCCGCAGAACACGGTCACGAAACGGGTCTGGGTGACGAACCCGGCGGCCGACGCAGTGACCTGCACGACACCGGGCCGATTGAGGAACCCGGGGGAGATGTCCTCGATCAGGGCCACGCCGTTGGCGCCGGTGATCACCACCTCGAAGAAACCCGTCTCGCCCGAACTGACCTCGACCTGTGCACCGTCGATGGGCAGACCGGTCGAGGCGTCGATCACGACCGCCCGGATGGTCCCACCCGAGCACACGGGTACCAGTGAGACATCGCCCACGGTGAGCTCGTCGACCCGCACGACGACGCTCTTCTGCTCCCTGAACCAGGGGGACGGCGCCGATCCGACCTGCGGCCCGGTCACGTCCAGGATGACGGTCAGAGGGCCGTTGGTGCGGTCGAGGGCGATGGGGGGAAGGCGGTACCGGCCGTCGTCGTCGGTCACGGCACGAACCTCGCCCCCGACCAGACCCACCCGCACCAGTGCGCCGGGGATGGGTGCTCCGGTCGAGCGATCGGTGATCGTGCCCTCCACGGCCCCGAACCGGATGGGTTGCAGGGCCAGGTCGACGGTCTCGGTCTCGTCGGGCGTGAGGTCGAACCGGGGCGAGGCGGCGGAGAAATGGGTGTCCCGCTTGAATGCACGGATGCTGGCGTTGTCCAGCACCGCGCTGTCGCCGACACCGATGCCGATGTCGGCCATCCGGTAGCGGCCGTCGGCATCGGTGGTCGCGGTGCGGATGTTCGCCCGGAAGTCGTCACCGAGGGTGACCTGTGCACCGGGAACGGGGGCGCCCGTCACCTCGTCGATGACGGTGCCCTCGACGGTGGCGAACCGCGGCCCGGCGCCCCGGGTGACGACGAGCTCCACCTCGGGGACGACGACGGCGTCGCAGGTACCCACGGTGAAGGTCTGCGTCGGTGAACGCACGCTCCCCGCCGGGAACCCCGACGGCGGATTGGCGTAGATCCGCAGGTCGATCGGACCGTTGTTGTAGGCCAACAGCTTGGGGATCTGCGCCGTGGCGAAGCGTCCGTCGGCCCCGCTGCGGGGGAAGGGCGACGAACCCCAGTTGATCGACGCACCCTCGACGGGCGCGCCGAACTGGTCGACGACGCGGCCGGTGAAGCCCACCGTGGCGCTGCACTGGCGCACCAGCACGTAGTCGGCGGTGGCCGTCGGCTCGTCGAGCGTCAGATAGATCAGCTGGTTGGGACTCGTCCAGAACCCGGGCTTGCGGGCGCCGGCGATGATCTGCGTCCCCAGGGCGGTGCGACGGACCTCGATCGCATCGTTGCGATACCGCCCCTCGGCATCCGTGCGGACATCCGTGCGCCCGGTGCCGGTGATCTCGGCATCGACGACGGGGACCTCCGTCGCTCGGACGATGCCACCCGGATCGACGAAGCCCTCGACGACACGTCCCTCGAGGGTCCCGAAGACGGGAGGAATGACGGGTGCCAACTCGAAGGTGATCTCGGTCGTGGCGTCGCACACGATCGGGTAGGTGCTGTCGAACGAGGCGCGGGTCACGTAGCCCGCCGCGCTGGCTCTCACCCCGAACCGGTCGAAGGGGAAGGTGGCCAGGTCAGTGGCCGTGACACGGCCCTCCGTGTCGGCGACGAGGTCGAGGTTCGGGCCGTTCCGGAGCATCACCGTGACGTCGGCGCCGGGGATCGGGAGCCCGGTGTCGGCGTCGACGACGGTGATGATGGTGGCGCCGGTGCACACCGGGATCAGCCCGAACGTCACCGACGCCTCGGCGTTGGCCTCACGTACGAGGTCGCCCGATGTGCCGATCACGGTGAAGGCCACCGCCACGTCCAGGGCATCCTCGGGCGCCCGAACCGTGAGCAGCGAAGGCTCACCGGGGTTCACCGTCGCCGGCGAGAACCTCGCCGTCCACCCGGCGGGCAACGTCGAGGTGCTGAGCGCGATCGGATCGGCGAAGCCGTCGAGGGGCGTCACTCCGACGAGGAAGGTCGTGTCGTCGCCTGGGTTCACCGACTGGGTGGCCGGGCTCAGGTTGAGGGCGAAGTCGCCGGATCCGGCGATCTCGACCGAGGCGGAGGCGAGGCCGGTACGACCCTCGCCATCGGTGACGCGGAGCTGGACGGTGTAGGGAACTCCCGAGATGCAGGTCCCTCCACAGACGCCAGACTGGACCTCCGCCCAGGTGAGCGGCACGACGGCATCCGTGCGATCACCGAACGACGAGTCGCCGTCGAGATCCCAGTCGAAGGCGAGGGTGTCGCCGGCGCCGGCGGACGCCGAGCCGTCGAGGGTGAGCGCGTCTCCCTCGGCGACGACGTAGGGCCCGCCCGGATCGGCGGTCGGAGGCCGATCGGCCGGATACCGGATCTCCAGGTCGATGGTGGCGGCCGGGCCGTCGGTCACGGCCATCGTGGCCGTCACCGCACCCGAGGCCGCCCACGCGACCGATTGGGTCTGGTCAGCAGCGAAGTCCTGCGGCGAGCGCCCGTCACCGGGGTCGAACTCGGCGGCGACCGCCGTCCCGCTCTCGGTCCGGGAACGGTTGGCCACGGCCGTCGTCTGGTCCGCGTCCGGGGCGAGATCGGCGACGGTGACCGCGGCGACGGCGACGTCACCGGCCGCGGCGGTCGTGTTGACCCCCGACGGCGCGCCGTCGCCACCGGCCACCGCGTTGGCCGGGCCAGGACCGGCTCCGGAGCTCGGACCGCCCAGACCGGTGAGGTAGGCCGCGATCACGCCCCCGGCCGGCGACGACCACGAGACCGGACCCGGATCGGTGTCCGCGGCCGGGAGCGAGCTCGCGGCTGGGTCACCGCCGCCGGTCGAGGCCGTGCCGAGGGGCAGTTCGAGATCGCCGACCCAGGTGGAGAGGACGATCTGCTGGCGGGTGGCGGATCGCAGCCGATAGGCGACCCGGTGCTCGTCGACTCCGGGGCCCGCGCCGGCGCCGAGGGGGTCGTGGATCCCGATGGACAGCACCGGTTCACCGTCGAGCAGCTCCCCCACCTGAGCCACCAGCCGGGGCGTCTCGGGGAGCGCCACGATGGGCGTGTCGACATCACCGGTCGCGGCGAGGCGGACGACGACGCTCCACAGGCCGAGCTGCTCGGTGAACCCGTCACCGGGGAGGTTGGGCGTGCCCAGGAAGGTGATGACCGCGGCATCACCGTCGAGCCCGTCGGGGCCGCCAGAACGATGGATGACCTCGATCGTGTCGTCGAAGTCGATCTCGAGATCAGTCAGGTAGCGCGGCAGCTCGTCGCCCCCGTCGCCCAGCTCGGGCACGGGAGAGGCGGCGTTCTCGCCCACCACCGGGACTGGATCCGTGTACCCGGTGGCCCCCTTCCACGACAGGAAGAGCCCGTCACCGTCGCCCCGGTCGGCACCGAACACGGCGACCTCGGCGTCGTCGGACAGCGCCGAGACCCCGAGCGTGGGCCAGCCCTGCGACGCCGTGGCGAGGACTTGGGCGGAGTCGAGGACACCGGGGCCGACGAGCACGGACCGGTCGAAGATGGGGAGGCCGCGTGGGTCGAAGGCGCTGATGTACTCGGCGGTCAGCGCCGTCGTGCCGTCGTCGGCGTGGTCGGGTCGGCTGGCTCGCGTCGCGTCGTTGACTCCCACGACGGCCTGCTGGGGCCCGGTCTCGAAGCCGCCGACCCCGTCCGGCCGGGCCAGCACGCCGATGGAACCACTCGTGTCGAGGCCGAGCGCCGGGAAGACCAGGGCGCCGGCGTCGTTGGCCGCCGGCAAGCCGAACGAGGCGAAATCGGCGTCGGCGTCGGCCGCACCGAAGGTGAGGTGGCTGCGGGCCACGACGCCGGGCGGGGCGAGCTGGGAGAAGCGCAGCAACCTTCGGCGGTATTCGCCCGAGCCGGCGTCGGCCTCTGTCAGCACGTAGACCCGGCCGTCGTCGGTGACCTCGACCTGCCCGTAGACCCCTTCGTCGGCGGCCAGGGCCGTGCCGTCGAGCCGGGCCTGGATCCCGCCGTCGGGAAGGAGGTACACCCCGGCGCCCGATGCCCCGGCGGGGACCCCCACGAAGGCCACGTCGCCGAGCTGGTTGACCGATGGACCGGCGCCGAGCACGTCGTAGTCGGCGCCGGTCTCGGCGATGACGTCGCGCACGAAGTCGCGCCCGATCGTCAGCGACGTCTCACCGGCGAGCGTGACCACTCCCCCGGCGCCGTCGTCGATCTGGGCCGCGGCCGAGATGGTGAGCTGGCCGGCGGCGTCGGGCGCCGTGACCGTCGCCGTCGACCCGGCCGGCGACATCGGTGACGGGCGTGGCCGACGAGATCGACGCCCCGCCCCCGCTCGGCTCGACGGTGAGCGCCACTCCGTACCCGTCGAGGGGGACCACGACGCAAGGGTCGAGCACTGCAGTGACGGTGGCGGTGTCACGGGGTCCGACCCCGGAGGGATCCACCGAGACCTCGATGGTGCCGCAGGCGCCGACTCGGCGATCCTCCCCGGCCCGGAGACCGGGAACCTCGATCTCGATGCTGCGATCGCCGTCGGGACGCTGGGCGTCGAGTCGCAACCGGTGATCGGCCCCGGCGGGGACGCTGACGACGGCGGTGTCGGCGCCGGCGGCGAAAGGGATGGTGAAGAGCTCGGTGTCGGTGAGATCGTCGATCACCGTGACCGTCAGGGCGGTGGCACCGGTGAGGAGCTCCTGCGAGCGGACCTCGACGTCGCCCGACAGCATCAACCCGTCGAGCTGTGCGGCGGTGGGCTGACCGGCGCCGCTTCCCCACTGGCTCTGGAGGACCTGGAGATCCGTGAGCGGGACCGCCGAGGTCAGATCGGACACGGGAGCACCCGCAGGCGTCGAACGGCATGTCCACCGCATCGCCGAGCGTGAGCCTGCCGTCGCCGTTGAAGTCGAACCGGGGGTAGACACCCTCGACGGGAGGACAGGCGGTCACCGATGGTGCCAGCCGCTCGAAGACGCAACCGTTGAGGTTGAGGTCCTTCTTCGGATGGGTGGCGCTGCCGTCGAGGTCGATGTCGGCCAACGCCGGGCACCCGGCCGTCGGGCCGATGAGGCAGGTCTGGAGCCAGGCGTCGCGGAACCGGCGGAAGTCGCGCATGTCGACGACCCCGTCGGGAGCGGTGAACCGGTCGGGTCGGGAGGGGTCGACGACGGTGATCTCACCGGTGACGGCATTGGCGGCGTCGCGGCTGGTGCGCTGGTTCCCGTCGGTGGTGGTGTCGTTCACGTCGACGAGATCGAGCCCGACCCCGGGGAGCGACATGAGGGACCCGAAGAGATCGAGGCCCTTGGAGACCGTGCACGCGGGAGCGGTACCGCACGGGCCCGGCGTGGTGCCGGAATGGGCCCAGTCCGTCAGCGCCGAGCGCACCCTGGCCAGAGAAGGCCGCGACTCGTGGGCGGCGAGCAGCCCGGCCGCGGCGGCCACGGCAGGAGCCGCCTGCGATGTTCCGCCCAGGAAGCACACTCGGGTCGATCGGCACGTGCTGACGACCAGACCCGGAGCGGCGATGTCACCGCCGGTGTTCGAGATCCAGGAGCGCTCGAGCGACGGCAGCGACCTCCCGTGTCGGCCCCGGGGCTGCGGGCACGAACCCGCCGATCGACTCGACGACGAGGATCGGGTTCGTCCCGCCGGCGAGCCCCTCCCAGTTGCGGTCGAGCCAGTTGAGACCGCTGTTGTAGGCCGCGTCCATCGGGAGCCAGGGACACGACGGGTCCTGAGGCGGGTTCACCGCGCCGCGCGCCAGGACACCGCCGGCGTCGCAGAAGGTGGAGCTGGCGTTGCCCGCCGACGTGGCGATCAGGATCTGCTCCGCCGAGGCCCTCCTGGCCACCCTCGCCCACAGCCCGGCCTCCTGCGCAGTCTCGTCCAGCGAAGAGTCCTCGGTGGACGGGAGGCAGGGGCCCGTGGCTCCCGCGTCGTCGCCGACGCCGGGGCCACAGGTGAACGCAGAGTGTGCCGCCAGCCAGGTCGGCGGATCGACACTCACACCTTGGGAGAGGTTGATGGCCCTGACCTTCGCGTAGCGCCCCCCGGCGCCGACCTCGTCGAGCAGCGCCGAGAACAGCGCCACCGAGCTCGCCTTGGCCCAGGACAGCCCGACGACGCCGGCGACCGGGTTGGCGCCCCTCGGACCTTCGGTGGCGCCAGCCCACCCGGCACCGACGATCCCGGCCACGTGGGTGCCGTGGTCGGGCGCGGCGGTCAGTTCGGGGGAGTTGGTGGCGCAGTTGCCGGAGAAGAGGCTCGGGAAGCAGGGCTCGAAGACCTCGAGGCGACCCTGGAGGTCCGGGTGGTCGGCCTGGAAGCCGGTGTCGACGACGGCCACCTGCGTGCCGCGGGCGTCGTCAGCGAGGGCTTCGGTGAGGTTCCACGCCGGGGGGCCGCGGACGGTCTCGAGGTGCCAGTTGGAGGTGTCGGCGCCCGCCCCGGGGACGGTCGCCGGGGGCTCCCAGGTGTAGTTGTTGCCCACGACCGACGGGCTGGGGCCGGCGGGCACGGCGTCGGGCTGGAGCACCTCGTCCATCGCCGCGAACTCGACGGCCGGGTCGCTCCGCAGCACGGCCAGGGCCGCGTCGAGCGCCGACAGGTCGGGGGTGTCGGGAGCCAGGACGAGGAGGATCTCGTCGGAGGGCAAGGTACCGGCGAGCGGGGTGCCGGCCCGGACCAGGGCGGCGTTGGCGGTACCGACGGTGGTGCCGGGCACGAAGCCGAGCAGGATGCGGGTACGCGAGACGGTGCGGGCCAGGGTCGGGTGGATGCTCTGGTCGGCCGGATCGGAGAGCGGGAACCCCATGTCGGGCAGGGCGTCGGCGAGCAGGTCGCTCGTCGCTCCCGGGAGGGCCCCGCCCACGGCCACCTTGGCCTGCTGGCCGGTGTCGACCTCGTAGTCGAGCAACCCCGGACCGGCGAAAGACGCCGCGTAGGCGCCACCGGGCGGGACCGGTCCGGAATCGATCACCCCCGATGGGCTCGTCAGCGTTCGGGGTGCCGAGCCGTCGTTGCGCCAGACGATGCTCTGGCCGGCTTCGGCGACGAGGACCGACTCGGCCACGCCGGCGTCGTCGAGGACGACGACGATCGGATCAGGCATCGGTGCGGCGAGCTGCGCATCGGCACGGGTGGGAGAAGCCAGCGGGAGGCCTGCCGCGATGGTGAGCGCCAGGAGCCCCGCCATCAAGAACCGGGTCATGAGCGACGACCGCCGTCGGAGGTGAGGTCCTCCGCTCCCGACGATCGCCGGCTTCGCTCCGATCCTCCCGCCAGCCACCGATGCACGCTACGCCAGGACACTCGTCTCATGTCGAAGGATGTCGAGGAAGCCACACGATGCTGCGCACCAACGTGCCCACCAACGTGCGCAGCATCCGTGCGCATCATCCGTGCGCATCATCGCCGAGTCATTCGGGAGTACGGTCGTCGACGTCCGTGGACCCCCGACGACCCCGGAGCACCCGACATGACCCGATCACGCACCGCCGCCCTCGCCATCGTGCCCCTCCTGGCCCTGGCCGCTCTGACGGGGTGCTCCTCCGACAGCTCATCCGACAGCTCGTCCGACAGCTCCCCGGCCTCGACCTGCGCCGACCTGCAGAACCTGGCCACGCAGGTGCGGGGCCTCACCGACGTCAACCTGATCTCGGAGGGCACCAGCGGCATCACGGACCAGATCGATGCGATCCAGACGGCTTGGACGCAGGTCGAGTCCAGCAGCAACGACCAGTTCACCCCGCAGCTCGACAGCCTGAGACCGCACTCCAGGATCTCGGCGACACCCTGAGCGGAGCCTCGGAGAGCGGCCAGCCGCTGAGCGAGATCATCGGTCAGGTCGAGACCGACGTGACCGCCATCTCCACCGCCTTCACCGACCTGACGACATCGGCCGAACAGGAGCTGGGCGACTGCGACCTGTCGGGATCGTCGGGCAGCTGAGCCCGGCCACGCCGACTCGTCGGTGAACCGCGACGGGGTGAGCGGGATACTCTGACACTGACGTCATCTATCTGGCGCTGCGGTCGACGAGCTCGACGGCCGGCGCCACCCGAGGGGAACCACATGAGCGACTACGAGTTCATCAGCTACGAGACCCAGGACGACGGCCTCGTGGCCCGGATCATGCTGAATCGGCCCGAAGCCCGCAACGCCCAGAACCGGGGCATGCTCGTCGAGCTCGACCATGCCTTCATGCGTGCCCAGGCCGACGACAAGGTCCGGGTGGTCATCCTCGGTGGTGAGGGAAAGCTCTTCTCGTCAGGCCACGACATGGGCTCCGATCTCGCCCGCGACGAGTACGTCAACCACGAGACGTTCAAGACCAACGGCGGCACTCGGCAGGGTGCCGAGTCCCGCATGCTCGGTGAGTGGCACTACTACTTCCAGAACACCCTGCGCTGGCGCAACCTGCGCAAGATCACCATCGCCGAGGTGCACGGCAAGGTCTACGGCGCCGGGCTCATGCTCATGTGGGCCTGCGACCTCATCGTCGGATCCGACGACGTCACCTTCGCCGACGTGGTGGGCACGCGCCTGGGCATGTGCGGCCTCGAATACTTCGCCCACCCGTGGGAGTTCGGGCCCCGCAAGGCCAAGGAACTGCTGCTCACCGGCGACAGCCTCGACATCGACGAGGCCCACCGCCTCGGCATGGTCTCCAAGGTGTTCCCCCGTGCGTCGCTGCGTGAGAGCACCGACGCCATGGCCAGCCGCATCGCCGAGCTCCCGACGATGACGGCGATCATGATCAAGGAGTCGGTCAACCAGACGGTCGACAACCAGGGCTTCCACAACGCCCTCAACGCCTGCTTCACCCTGCACCAGCTCAACCACTCCCACTGGGCCGAGGTCCACGACGACCGCTACCCCGCAGCACAGGTCCAGGACGGCGTGGCCGACTGGAAGAGCGCTCCCCCGGTCGTGCCCGCCGAGAAGGGCTCGGTGCGCGCCGCATCGCCCAACTGAGCCGGACTCGCCCGAACCGGGGCGGCTCAGACGACCCGGGCCGCCCCGTCGCGGAGCACGGTCTTGCGGATCTTCCCCATCGGCGTGCGCTCGAAACCGGACACGAAGGTGATCGTCTCGGGCACCTTGTAGCGGGCCAGGTTCGCCCGACAGTGCTCGAGAAGGCTCGCCTCGTCCACGTCCGTCTCCGACGCCCGGCGCTCCACGAACGCGACGACGCGCTCCCCCAGCCGTTCGTCGGGCTCGCCGATGACAGCACACGCCGCCACCTCCGGCACGTCGTGCAGGACCCGCTCCACTTCGGCCGGGTAGACGTTGGCGCCGCCGCGGATGATGAGATCGTTGCGGCGGTCCTTGATGAACAGGTTGCCGTCGTCGTCGAGCACGCCGAGGTCGCCCGTGTGCAGCAGGCCACCGCGCAGGGCGGCGGCGGTCTCCGCGGGCCGGTTCCAGTACCCCAACATCGGCCGGTAGGTGTCGCGGAAGTCACCCTCCTCCGACGGTCCGACACAGACCTCCCCCAGCTCGCCGGGGGGAAGCTCGACGCCCTCGTCGTCGAGGATGTGGATCCTGACCTGAGGTAGGGCGCGACCGCACGTCCCCGCGATGGCCGGTTCGGTGACGTCCTCGCCGGTGACGCTGGTGGGGGCCTCGGTGAGGCCGTAACCCGTCCCGACCCGCCGTCCGAAGCGCTCCTGGTAGAGCCGGCGGAACGCCTCGGGCATGTCGGCGCCGCCGACGCCGATGGCCTCGATGCTGGTCAGCATGTCGTCGGTGACCTCCGGATGGGTGAGCAGGTCGTGGACCATGGCGGGGACGGCGGCGAACGTCGTCACCTGCTCACGCTCGATCCAACCGGCCATGCCCACCGCATCGATGCGGTCCATCGCGACCACCGCCGCCTCCGCCTGGTAGGCCGCGAGCGGACCCAGGATCATGAGGTTGAGGATGGTGAGGGGCAGGGCCACACCCATCACCGCCGGGCGCTCCGTCGACGGCCGGCCGGCCCGCAGGGCCGCCACACGTCCGGGCAGCAACAGATTGTGTTGGGTGTGGACCGCGCCCTTCGGGAACCCCGTCGTGCCGCTCGTGTAGGCGATGGCCGCAGGTGCGTGGGGGTCGACGGCCGAACCAGACCCCACACCGTCGTCGGCGGCGCCACCGGCCAGTGCGGGCACCCACTCGTCGTCCTCGCTCCCCGGGTCGACGGTGACGATCCGCTGGAGGTCCGGGAGCTCGTGGCGGCACGAACGGATCTCGTCGACCATCGCGGAATCCCCCAGGAACACCGACACCTGCGCGTCACGCAGCATGTAGGCCTTCTCCGGCGCCGCGAGCGGCCGGTTGAGACCCACCCAGATCGCGCCGAGGCGCATCGCGCCCAGGAAGGCGATCACGATGGCGTCGTCGTTGGGCAGCGACGCCGCCACCCGGTCCCCCGACCCGACCCCCATGCCCCGAAGGATGGCCGCAGCGGCGCGGACCGCGACGTCGAGATCAGCGGTGCGATGACGACCGTGACGGCCCACCAGCAGGACCCGGTCGGGATCCGCGGCGAGGGGACCTTCCAGGAGCTGCGCGATGGTCGGCGGCCCCGGCAACGTCCGGGGCCGCGTGGCCGCACCGACCAGGCCATGGCGTTCCAGATCGATCATGTTCACCCCCGGGAACGGATCGAGCGTAGACAGCGGCAGCCCAATTCTCAATGACGCAGTTGTTAGATGTGCGCTAGACAGGGGGCACGCAACCCCGGAGGTCCCCGTGAGCGACACCGACCAGGCCGCCGCCGACGACCCGGCCGTCGACCCGCACATGCTGGCCCACCCCCAGGAGGGCTACGCCATGCTGCGCGGCGTGGCACCGGTGATGCCCATGGACAACGTCGGCATCGGCGTCAGCGACACCATGGTCCTCGTCGCCGGTGAGGCCGAGGTGCGCGAAGTCCTCAAGCACCCCGAGGTGTACTCGTCGGGCATCGACGCCGTGCACATCGGCCAGATCCGACCACTGATCCCCCTCCAGATCGATCCACCCGACCACAAGAAGTTCCGCAAGATCCTCGACCCGCTGTTCGCCCCGAAGCAGGTCGCCGCCATCGAGGACCGACACCCGTGCGCTCATGCGCGGGCTGATCGCCGATGTGGTCGACCGAGGCGGGTGCAACTTCCACTGCGACCATCGCCGAGCCGCTGCCCACCACCGTCTTCCTCGAGCTCCTGGGGCTGCCGGTGTCCGCGCCGCAAGGAGTTCATCGAACTCAAGGACGGGATCATCCGCCCCCCGGCGCACGACCACCGAGGAGCGCCTCGAGATGGTCAACGCCACCGGCGCCAAGATCTACGCCGTGCTGCAGGAGGTGCTCGAGGAGCGGGAGGCCGAGCCCGCAGGACGACTTCATCTCCGGCTTCCTGACCGCCGAGGTCGACGGGCACACCCTCACCCACGACGAGATCCTCGACATCAGCTACCTGTTCTTCCTGGCCGGCCTCGACACGGTCACCGCCTCGCTCGACTGCTTCGTGGCCTACCTGGCCCAGCACCCGGCGCAGCGCCAGGCCATCGTCGACGACCCGACGCTCATCCCCGCCGCCATCGAGGAGATGCTGCGCTGGGAGAGCCCCGTGTCCGGGCGTGGTGCGGATCACCACACAGGACACCGAGCTGGCGGGCTGCCCCATCGCCGCGGGCACGACGGTCAGCGTGATGCTCGGCTCGGCCAACACCGACGAGGAGGCCTGGGACGACGTCGACACCGTCGACTTCGACCGCGAGGCCAACAAGCACCTGGCCTTCGGTGGCGGCGCCCATCGTTGCCTGGGCTCGCACCTGGCCCGCATGGAGCTGCGGGTCGCCATCGAGGAATGGCACGCCGCGGTCCCGCACTACGCACTCGCCGACGGGCATCGAGCTGCTCTACAGCCAGGGCCTGCGCTCGGTCGAGAACCTCGAACTGGTCTGGTGAACCGGGGCGCCGCCCGGCGCTCCCACAACGACATCTGCATGGATCCGGGGGATCGGATCCGAAGGGGGAAGCATCATGGGCGAAGCTCGCCTGCTCATCGGCGGGAAGCTGGTCGACGCCACGGGCGGGGGCACGTTCGACAACATCAACCCGGCCACCGAGGAGGTGCTGGGCGTCGTCGCCGACGGCACCGCGGCCGACATGCAGGCCGCCGTGGCCGCGGCCCGCACGGCCTTCGACACCACCGACTGGTCGACCAACCGCGAGTTGCGCAAGCGCTGCATCCTGCCAGCTCCAGGCGGCGATCGAGTCCGAGCAGGAGGAGCTGCGGGCCGAGCTCGTGTCCGAGGTCGGCTGCCCCGTGCTGCTCACCTACGGTCCCCAGCTCGATGCGCCGCTGCGCGAGGCGCTGACCTGGCCGGCGGAGATGATCGACGAGTTCGAGTGGAGCCGCTCGCTCGGCCCGAAGGACGCCTTCGGCATGGGCTCGCTCACCGAGCGCGAGGTGTGGAAGGAGCCCATCGGGGTGGTCGGCGTGGTCGTGCCGTGGAACTTCCCGATCGAGATCATCCTCAACAAGCTCGGCCCGTGCTGGCCATGGGCAACACCTGCGTGCTGAAGCCGGCGCCGGACACGCCGTGGAACGCCACCCGCCTCGGCCGGCTGATCGCCGAGAAGACCGACATCCCGCCGGGCGTGGTCAACATCGTGCGTCGGCCAGGACCACCTCATCGGCGAGGTGCTCTCCACGTCGCCCGACGTCGACATGGTGGCCTTCACCGGCTCGACCGCCACCGGCCGGCGGATCATGGCGGCGGCCGCGGAGACCCTGAAGCCGGTGTTCCTCGAGCTGGGCGGCAAGTCGGTCAACCTCGTCCTCGACGACGCCGACTTCACCGCCGCCCTGGCCAGCGCGCACGGCGCCTGCTTCCACGCCGGCCAGGGCTGCGCCATCCCCACCCGCTTGCTGGTGCCGAGGTCGCGCTACGACGAAGCGGTGGACATCGTGGCCGCCGGCTTCGCCAACGTCACCTACGGCGATCCGACCGACCCCGGCAACCTCCAGGGCCCGCAGGTCTCGAAGCGCCAGCAGGACCGGGTGCTCGGCTACATCGAGAAGGGCAAGGCCGAGGGCGCCCGTCTCGTCACCGGCGGGAAGGTCCCGGCGCAGCTCGACAAGGGCTTCTTCGTCGAGCCCACGCTCTTCGTCGACGTCGACAACTCCATGACCATCGCCCAGGAGGAGATCTTCGGGCCGGTGCTCGTGGTGATCGGCTTCGACGACGACGACGACGCCGTGCGCATCGCCAACGACAGCCTACGGGCTGTCGGGCGCCATCACCTCCGGCGACCTCGACCGGGCCAAGGCCGTGGCCCGTCGCATCCGCACCGGCACCATCGGCCTCAACGGCGGCGTCTGGTACGGCGCCGACGCGCCGTTCGGCGGCTACAAGCAGTCGGGCATCGGCCGCCAGTGCGGCATCGAGGGCCTGGAGATCTTCACCGAGACCAAGACCGTCGGCTGGCCCCAGGGCTGAGCGACGACCCACTGCGAACCGATCACCAACCGATCGACCGACGAAGGGACAACGAGAACCATGGCCGGACCACTGGACGGCGTTCGCGTCATCGAGGTCGCGAGCTGGATGTTCATCCCGTCGGGGGGCGCCGTGCTCGTCGACTGGGGGGCCGAGGTCATCAAGGTCGAGCACCCGGTGGGGGGCGACCCCCAACGCGGGCTCGATCACCTCGGGCCTCGTGCCGGGCGGGCCGGGGGGCGTGAACTTCATGATCGAGCAGCCCAACCGGGGCAAGCAGTCGGTGGGCATCGACCTCACCAAGCCCGACGGGCCGCGAGGTGTTCATGAAGCTCGTCGAGAACGCCGACGTGCTGCTCACCAACTACATGCCCCAGGTGCGGCGCAAGCTGCGCATCGACACCGACGACATCCGCGCCGCGCAACCCCGACATCATCATCGCCCGCGGCATCGGGCAGGGCCCGCAGGGGCCCGACGCCGAGAAGGGCGGCTACGACGGCGCGTCGTTCTGGGCCCGCGGCGGCGTCGGCGGCGATCCATCCCGAGAACGCAGAAGGTTGGCCGGCGAATCAACCCGGCCCGGCCTTCGGCGACGTCATGGGCGGGCTGGCCACCGCCGGCGCCATCGCCGCCGCCCTGTTCAAGCGGAGCGCAACCGGCGAGACGAGCGTCGTCGACGTGTCGCTGCTGGCCACGGCCATGTGGCAGATCTCGCCGCTGGTCGTCGCGTCGAAGCTGTTCGGCTTCTCCAAGCTCCCCAGCGGCGGCGACCGCAAGCAGTCGCCCAACCCCGGGGTCGGCGCCTACCGGACCGGCGACGGGCGCTTCATCAGCCTCATCCTGCTGCAGAGCGACAAGTACTGGGCCGACTTCGTCCGCCGCCTCGGCAAGCCCGAGATGGCCACCGACGAGCGCTTCGTCGACGCCGCCGCCCGCGCCGAGAACAGCGCCGAGTGCATCACCCTGCTCGACGAGGCGTTCGGCTCCCAGCCGCTCGTCGTACTGGAAGGAGGCCCTCGCCGACTTCGACGGGCGTGTGGACGCCCGTTCCAGACCCTCGACGAGCTCTACGAGGACCCCCAGGTCATCGCCAACGGCTACCTGCCCACCATGACCGCCGGCAACGGCCAGGAGGTGCAGCTGGTGGCCAGCCCCGCCCAGTTCGACGAGGTCAAGGTCGAGGTCGCGCGGGCCCCGAGCACGGCGAGCACACCGAGACCGCGTCTGCTCGCCGCCGGCCTCGACTGGGAGGAGCTGGCGGCGATGAAGGAGACCGGCGCCATCCTC
>CAVYED010000005.1:0-741908 GCA_963767615.1 uncultured Iamiaceae bacterium
TCGCGACGGCGACGGTGCGGGCGCTCATCGCCGGTCGGTGTCGAACCGTCGTCCTCGGCGTCCGCGACCCCGAGCAGGCCTCCTCGACCGCGGAGGGCCTGCGGCGGGCCGGAGCCGAGAGGGTCGAGACGATCGCCTTCGATGCCGCCCGTCCCGACACCCACAGCGAGGTGGTGGCCGAGGCGTTCGAGCTGGTCGGCGACATCGACCTCGTGATCGCCGCGTTCGGCGTGCTCGGCGACCAGGAAGAGTTCGACCGCGACCCGGTCGCAGCGGCCGCAGCGGCGACGGTCAACTACACGGGGCTCGTGTCGAGTGGACTCGCCGTCGCCGAGCAGCTCCGCCGACAGGGCCACGGCACGTTGCTGGTGCTCTCCTCGGTGGCCGGGGTCAGAGCTCGGAAGGACAACTACGTGTACGGCTCGTCCAAGGCCGGCGCCGACGCCTTCACCCAGGGGCTGGGCGACGCACTGATCGGCACCGGTTCGCGCACCGTCGTCGTCCGCCCGGGCTTCGTCCACACCCGGATGACCGAGGGCATGGCGCCGGCCCCCTTCTCGACCACACCGGAGAAGGTCGCCGAGACGATCGTGGCCGGGCTGGCCAAGGGCCACGAGGTGATCTGGGCTCCACCCGTGCTCCGCTACCTCTTCACCGTCCTGCGGCACCTGCCACGGCCGCTGTGGCGCATCGTCAGCCGGCGGTGACGTGACCGACGCTCCTCCCCCGGAGGATCCCCCGACGATGTCGCTCGCCACGGGGATCGTTCGATCGCTCCGCCCCCGGCAGTGGGCCAAGAACCTCCTCGTCTTCGCCGCCCCCGTCGCCGCCAGCGTCATCGACGAGCGCGACGCGTTCCTACGGACGATCGCGGCGTTCATCTGCTTCTGCGCCGCTGCCAGCGGCACCTACCTCCTCAACGACGCCAGCGACATCGAGGCCGACCGCCGCCACCCCACCAAGCGGGACCGCCCGATCGCCGCGGGGATCGTCCCGGTCGGCCTGGCCCGCGTCCTCGCCGTCGTGCTGCTCGCCGCGGCGATCGCCGGCGCCTTCGTCACGGCCATCGACTTCGGATGGGTGATCATCGCCTACCTCGCCCTCACCACCGCCTACACCTTCCGGCTCAAGGCCATCCCCGTGCTCGACATCGTCGCCGTCGCCGCCGGCTTCGTCCTGCGGGCCATCGGCGGGGCCACCGCCACCGGAGTGCCCATCTCGGAGTGGTTCTTCATCGTCACGTCGTTCGGGGCGCTCTTCATGGTGGCCGGCAAACGAGAGGGCGAGACCCGCGACCTCGCCGACGACGCCTCGACGGTCCGGCCCGCTCTCGACGCCTACACCCCGACGTTCCTCGCCTACCTCCGAGCCGTCTTCTCCGGCGGGACGCTCGTCGCGTACTGCCTGTGGGCGTTCTCGTCCGCCGAGTCACGCCCCGACGGCGCCTTCCTCTTCCAGCTGTCGATCGTGCCCTTCGCCATCGCCATCCTGCGCTACGCCCTGCTCCTCGACCAGGGACGCGGCGCCGAACCCGAGAAGCTCATCATGTCCGACCGGATCGTCCTCGGCGCCGGCGTCGTGTGGGCCATCATCTACGCCAGTGCCGTCTACGCCTCCTGAGCCGAACGCTCCCCCGACGAACCCCACCCGGGAGCTGGTGGGATGGGGCCGAACGGCGCCCACGGGGGCCGACCTGCGCCGACCCACGTCGTCGACCGAACTCGCCCGAGCACTGCCGACGGCCGATCCGCGTGGCCTGATCGCCCGGGGACTGGGACGCAGCTACGGCGACGCGGCCCAGAACGCCGGCGGCACCGTGATCGAGACGACCGACGTCGACGCCTTCACCGTCGACGCCGACGAGGAGGTCCTGGTCACGGCGGAAGCCGGCGCCACGATCGACCGCCTCCTCCACGCCCTCGTCCCCCAGGGCGCGTTCGTGCCGGTCACCCCGGGGACGAGGTACGTGACGGTCGGCGGCGCCATCGCCGCCGACATCCACGGCAAGAACCACCACCGCCAGGGCTCCTTCTGCGACCACGTGCGATCCCTGCGCCTCCAACTCCCCTCGGGCGAGATCGTCACCATCGGACCCGACGACGACCCCGAGCTCTTCTGGGCGACCGCAGGGGGCATGGGCCTGACCGGAACCGTCCTCGACGCCACCTTCGCCTGCCCTCGCATCTCCTCCAGCCGGCTCCTCGTCGACACCGATCGGGCACGCGACCTCGACGGTGTGCTCGAGCTGATGGAGGGCGACGACGCCTACGCCTACTCCGTCGCGTGGATCGACCTGATGGCCCGGGGCCGCTCCATGGGGCGCTCCGTGCTCACCCGGGGCCGCTTCGCCACCGCCGAGGAGGTCGGCGCCGACGCAACCGCGGCAGCGGGCGAGACCTACCAGGCCGGCATCCTCGCCCCCGCTCCCCGTTCGTGCCCCGGGGCCTGCTCAACCGGCTGACCGTCGCCGCCTTCAACGAGCTCTGGTTCCGCAAGGCGCCCGAGCGCCGACGCGACGAGCTCCAGACGATCCCCACGTTCTTCCACCCCCTCGACATGGTCGGCGGCTGGAACCGGATCTACGGCCCGGGAGGCTTCCTCCAGTGGCAGTTCGTGGTGCCCTTCGGCGCCGAGGAGGAGCTACGCCACATCGTCGGCTCGTTGACGCGCGGCGCGCTGCACGTCGTTCCTCGCCGTCCTGAAGCGCTTCGGTCCCGGCAACCCCGGCCCACTGTCGTTCCCCATCGAAGGGTGGACGCTGGCACTCGACATCCCGACCGCCGTGCCCGGTCTCGGCGCCCTCCTCGACCGGCTCGATGCCATCGTCGTCGATGCAGGGGGCCGGGTGTACCTGGCCAAGGACAGCCGGCTGCGCCACGACCGACTGGCCGAGATGTACCCCCGCCTCGACGAATGGCGGGCCGTTCGTGAGCGGGTCGACCCCCACCGGCACCTCCGGAGCGACCTCGCTCGCCGCCTGGGGCTCTGAGCCGCCGGAACAGGCCGCTCAGGCCGGCGACCCGCCCGACGAGGCGGCCTCGACTGCCAGCAACCATGTCCAGAGCCGCTCGATCTCGACGTCGAGTGCGGCACGGTCCCCGTCGTTGGGCACGACGTGATCGGCGCGTGCCACACGATCCTCCCGTGACGCCTGCCGAGCCATTCGGGCTCGGGCATCGGCGGGATCGAATCCCCGGTGCTCGACCAGTCGGGCCACCGCGATGTCGGGATCGGTGTCGACGACGACGATCGCATCGACCGGCACGGCGTCGTTCTCGACCAACAGCGGCACGTCGAGCACGATGATCCCGCCGGCCTGCTCCGCGGCGGCGGACGCGCCCATGATCTCGGCCCCGACCGCCGGATGGACGATCCCGTTGAGGGCCTTCGACGCGTCGGGGTCGGTGAACACCAGCTCGGCGACCGCTTGACGATCGAGCGTCCCGTCGTCGAGGAGGATGTCCGGGCCGAAGTGATCGACCATGGCCGCGAGCACCGGCTGTCCCGGCTGTTGCAGCTCGCGCACGACGGCGTCCGCGTCGATCACGGTCGCGCCTCGTTCGGCCAACGCCGAGGAGACCGTCGACTTCCCCGAGCCGATTCCGCCCGTCAGACCGATCCGCACCACGGACGGACGGTACACCCCGACCCGGCCCGATCGACCGGCCCGAGCCGCTCCACCAGCGGCCGGTCCTCGCGTACCTGGGTTCAAGGTTTTCCGAGGACGGCCGACAATGCAGGGGTGCCCGATGACGAAGCAGATCTGACCTGGCGCGACCGCATCCAACAGTTCTCCGAAGTCACCGACGGCTCGACCCACGAGGACGGGATCGGTATTGAGGACCGCATCGACCGCGTCGCGGCCTTCGGCCCGGCGATCCTGGCCATCCGATGGGGCATCACGATCGCGTCGTTCGCGCTGGCCACCCAGCGCGTCGACGAGCAGCCGGTCCTCATCGCCATCTGGTCCGGGCTCCTGCTGATCTACACGATCGTCCGCACGGTCCGCCCTCTCCGCTACACCGGCGACGTCCGCAGCCTCATCGCGCTGCTCGTCGAGGTGGCGTTCTACGTGGCCTGTCTCGTCACCACCGGGTTCTGGGAGTCGCCCTTCATCCTCACGCTGCTGATCGCCGTCACGCTCGCCGGGTTCGCCCGCGGCTTCGCCTTTGCCCTGCGCATCAGCATCGTGTGCGCACTCGCAGTGAGCCTGCCGTATCTCATGGAGGACCTCGTCACCGAGCGGGTGGTCCAATCCGGGCAGTGGACGCTCGTGCTGGTGCTGGTGGCCCTCATCGCCGGCTACGGACGGCGCATCTCCGGGGAGGCCGACCGTCAGCACGTACTCGCCCTCGACCGGCTCGGTCGCCTCTCCGACGCCAACGAGCTGCTCTACAGCCTCCACCGGGTCACGCAGACACTCCCGGCGTCACTCGACCTCGACGACGTGCTCCAGACCACGTTCACGAGGCTGCGCGGGCTCCTCGACGTCGATGCCGCTGCCATCCTCGGGCTCGACGACACCGACGGACACTGGTCGGTGTTGCGTCGCGAGGGCGGCCGACCCCTTCCTGCCCGGCTCGAGCTCGAAGATCTCCCCGCACCGCTGCGCCACGCCCTCCGCAACGGCGCCGTCGTCTCCGTCGACAACCTCTCGGCACGAACCTGGCCCGGCCTCTCCCCGCGGGCCAACTCGGGCGTCTACTGCGTGCTCACCGCACGGGGATCGGTGATCGGCCTGCTCATCGTCGAGCACGAGGACGAGGACCACTTCAGCGCCCGCGACGTCGAACTCCTCGAGGGGTTCGTCGAGCCCGTCGCCCTGGCCATCGACAACGCCCGCTGGTTCAGCCCGCCTGCGCACCGTGGGCGCCGACGAGGAACGCACCCGGATCGCCCGCGAACTGCACGACCGGATCGGGCAGTCCCTCGCCTACCTGGCCTTCGAGCTGGACCGCACTCGTCGCTGCCGACGGCCGAGGCGACGAGGTCGGGACCTCGCTCGGTGCAGCTCCGCAACGACGTCCGCGGCGTGATCCGAGAGGTCCGCGACACCCTCTACGACCTGCGCACCGACGTCTCGGACGCCAGGACATGGCCGACACGCTCGAGGACTTACACCGCCCGCATCCACGAACGCAGCGAGCTGCAGATCCAGTTGTTCTGCGACCGAGGACGCACGCCTGCCCCTGCTCCAGGAGCGCGAGATGTGGCGCATCGCCCAGGAGGCCCTCACCAACGTCGAACGGCACGCCGAGGCCACTCAGGCTGCGGGTCGCTGTGGCGCTGCAACGGCGAGGCGGCGGCGCTGGAGATCACCGACAACGGCATGGGCTTCCCGATCGGCCGGGCCGGCCGCCTCGACTCCTACGGCCTCATGGGAATGCGCGAGCGAGCATCGAGCATCGGCGCCACGCTGGAGATCACCAGCCAGAAGGGGAAGGGCACCCGGGTCCGGTGCACCCTGCATCGCGTCGACACACCGAGTGCCGCTGCCCCGAAGCCTGAACCGGCGAAGCTCTAGGCTCGCGACGTCACTGAACGGGCGAGCCGGTCGCCGTTCCAGGGAGAGATCTACGTGACCATTCGACTCATGCTGGCGGACGACCACCGGATGCTGCGCGAGGGACTCCGGCGATCGATGACGGACCAGGGGTTCGACGTCGTCGGCGAGGCGAGCAACGGCGACGAGGCGGTGCGCCTGGCCGAGATGCTGCGCCCCGACATCATCCTGATGGACGTGACCATGCCCGAGATGGACGGCGTCGAGGCGACGCGGCAGATCCAGGCCATCGCCCCGAACATCCGCATCGTCATGCTCACGATGCACGCAGAGCAGGGCGTCCTGGCCGAGGCCATCCGGGCCGGAGCCAGTGGGTACCTCGTCAAGGACTGCTCGACGGAGGAGATCGCCGACGCCGTCCGCCTCGCCCTCAGCGGTGAGTCGGCATTGTCGCCGCAGATCGCGGCATCGATGCTCGACGAGGTCCGCCGACTCGGCGACACCCAGGCCTTCGACGCCGCCGAGGAGGAGCGCATCTTGAGCCGGCGCGAGGAAGAGGTTCTCCAGCTCATCGCCGACGGGTGCTCCACCCCCGAGGTGGCCGAACGCCTCTACATCAGCCAGAAGACGGTGAAGAACCACCTCGCGTCGATCTACCAGAAGCTCGAAGCCCGCGACCGCACTCAGGCCGTCCTCCAAGCTGTCCGCATGGGCATCGTCCACCTCGATTGAGGCGCACTGCAGCCGCATCCTGCGGAAATGGGCCGTAGGGCCTATCCAGCTTCCTCCCGGAGAATCCGATCCTTTTCTTGCAGGAACGGGTCCGGGGTGTCCGGGCCTTCCGTCAGTACCAACACAGGGAGACCCCTTAGATGCTCACCTCTTATGAATTCGTCAGCGCCTGGCTCCAGGCTCGTTGCAAGACCGACCGTGGCGCCTCGCTGGTCGAGTACGCCCTCCTCGTGGCCCTGATCGCCGTCGTGTGCATCATCGCCATCACCTTCATCGGCAACCAGGCCGACGAGAAGTTCTCCGAGGTCGGCTCGGCCATCGACTGATTCGTCTCGTACGAGCAGTGCTGCGGGCGGGACGGACAACCGTCCCGCCCGTTCGCTGCACGGACACCGACGAAGGAGGCGATGCCTGATGTCCAGCGGAGACGATGTCACCCGCAACGACGAAGGGGCGAGCCTGGTGGAGTACGCACTGTTGATCGCCTTGATCGCCGTGGTCTGTCTCACGGCGATGGCGTTCTTCGGCGACAGTCTCTTCGGGAGCTACGGCACGTCGGGAAGCTCGATCGCGAGCGCGTTCGGCTGATCGGGGTTCCGTGAACACGAACGGGCCGGGAACCTCTGGTTCCCGGCCCGTCGCCGTTCACCGGGAGCGTCAGCGAGGCGTGAAGACGACCCAGCTGTCGTCGGTGTAGCCCAGCCGGTAGGCGGAGGTTTCCAGGAGGAGGGATGCCAAAGGATCGTCACGGCGCCACAGGACGGCGTCGGGCCGCCACCGGGCCAGCACCTCGTCCCAGGCCGGGTGGCCCCGCAGCAGGGCCACGTAGTCCTCGACGACGCCGCGCGGGAACATGTCGACCCGGTCGTCCTGCGACACCGATGCCCCCTCACCCAGGACGAGCTCGAGGTAGTTGCCGGCGACGTCGGGCACCAGGCGCCGCTGGTCCGGCTCCAGCAGGTCGTTCTCGCCCATCCAGGCCACGGCATCGACGGGGAAGCGGTCGAGGTCGTACGCCTCGGCCCGCAGACCGCTGGCGGCCACCCATACCCCGAGGGCGCACACCACGCCGAGGCCGACGGCGGTGGCCCGGGTGCGTACCGCCCCGGTGAGCGACCCCAAACCTCGGGCTCCGATCGCCATCCCCGGGACGAGCACGATCGAGGCCACGGCGATGTTCCGCGACGCGATCAGCGCGGCGGCGGTGAACACCACGAGGGGAATCGCCGTACGCCACCGTGGTGTGCGCACGAGCAGCGCGATGGCGATGACCACCTGGAGCAGGAAGATCCGCCCCGATCCGCTCGAGAAGTCCGGTGACTGCCATTCGATGACGTAGGAGAAGATGTCCTGGCGGTCGAGGAGCCGCGCCGGGAAGACGAGCAACCCCGGGCCGAGCGGGTTCAGCGCCGCCGCCGCCGTCCCCACCACCGCCCACAGCAGGTAGCGGAGCTCGTGAGGTCGGGGCTCGCCGTCGAGGCGGGCCCCGATGGCCAGTGCGACGATGGCCATGATCCCGATGGGGAAGGACCCGTGCACGTTCACCCAGACCCAGAACACCGGGACGAGGACGTAGGGCGTCACCCGGCGTTCGATCACCAGCAGCGTGACGGCCAGCAGGACCAGGCCGAACATCAGGGGTCGGGGACCCCATGTGGCGGCACCGACGGCGACGGCTGAGGCGGCCACGGCCAGGCGGGCCACGAGAACGTCGGCGGGCCGCGTCGAGCGCCCAGATCAGGACCACCAGTCCGACACTGAGGATGGTGATGAGGAGGCGGACACCGTCGATCCCGCCCAGTCGTTCGACCGAGGCGTACGCCAACGACGCCAGCCAGCTCTGCACGACCCACGGCTCGCCGTTGGCGGTGAACGTGTACGGGTCCGCCGTGGGGATGGCCCCGTCACGCAGGATCAGCCGGCCCGTGGCCAGGTGGGTGAAGAAGCTGTTGTCGGACAGCGGCGCCGAGCCGATGTAGGCCCCCCAGACCGCCAGGCCCGCACCGACGACGGTGGCCAGGGTGGGCGCTCGCCACCGGGAGCTGCCGGGTGGGGCGGAGGCGGTGTCGGGAGCTGGGTGAGCTGCCCCCGCCTCAGGCGAAGGCGTCACGGATGTTGATGATCGTGGGACCGATGACGACGACGAACAGCGCCGGGAAGATGCAGAAGACCATGGGGATGAGCATCTTCACCGGTGCCTTCTGGGCTCGCTCCTGGGCGAGTTGTCGACGCTTGACCCGCATCTCGTCCGCCTGCGCCCGTAGGACACGACCGATGGACACACCGAACGTGTCGGCCTGCAGGATGGCCAGCACGAAGGAGCGGACCTCGGGGACGTTGGTCCGCAGATCGAGGGCCCGCATGGCGTCGGCCCGGCTCGCCCCGGCGCGCACCTCGCCCAGCATGCGGGCGAACTCCTCGGAGAGGGCACCGGGCACGGCCGAGATGGTGCGGTCGAGCGCCTGCTCGAAGCCCAACCCGGCCTCGACGGAGATGGTCAACAGGTCGAGGACGTCCGGCAGCTTGCGCTGGAGCTCGAGCTGGCGGGCCTCGACCCGCCGGCTGAGCCAGGCGTCGGGGCCGAAGAAGAGGATGGCGCCGAGGAGGACGAACACACCGAGCTGGAGGAGCCCCTCGAGGGCGAACGGGTTCCAGATGTAGACGAGGATGAACGCCAGCGGGATGAGCGCCACCGTGATCACCCGCACGGCGAGGAACCGGTCGACGGCGTCGGCCCGAGGTTCACCGGCATAGACGAACTTCTTGCGGACGTTGTCGACGTAGCCGGTCGGGGTGAACCGCCGACCCACGCTGGTGAGCCCCGACAGCACCGGCGTCAGGGTGCGGTCCCGCAGAGGGGTCAGCAGCTCCTGGTCCCGGACGTTCTCGACCTCGTAGCCCTGGAGCTGGCGCAGCGAGCTGCGCACGACGGCCTTCTCGTCGGCTTGCGAGCCCACGACGTAGATGACGAGCACGATCGCCGCAGCGAGCAGGAGCAGTCCGATGATCAGCATGTCTTCCTCAGATCTCGATGTCGATGATCTTCTTCATCCACGCGAAGCCGGCGAGCATCGAGATGATGGCCATGACCAACATGACGTTGCCCAGCGTCGTCTCGATGAGCTGGCCGGAGTAGTCCGGGTTCAACACGAACATCACCGCGGCCAGACCGACGGGCATCAGGCCCAGCACGATGGCGCTCATTCGGCCCTCCGCCGTGAGCGAATTCACGTCGCGGCGTAGGCGCTCGCGTTCGATCATCGTGTCGGCCACGGTCATGAGGAGCTCGGAGAGGTTGCCGCCGACCTCCCGCTGGATGCGGATGGCCATGACGGTCCAGGCGAAGTCGGGGCTGGCCATGCGCGTGGCGGTGCCGTCGAGCGCTTCCTCGAGGGGACGTCCCAGCCGGGCCTCCGTGACCACTCGACGCAACTCGAGTCCCATCGGTTCGGCGACCTCCTCGGAGACGGCCTCGACGCCTTGCATCAGCGAGTAGCCGGCCCGCAGGGTGCTGGACAGCAGGGTGAGGGTGTCGGGGAGAAGGGCCATGAACTGCTTGCGTCGACGTGAGGCCAGGTAGTTCACCACCCCGACGGGGATCAGGGCGGCGATGACGCCGAGGATCAGGCCGACCAGGAGGCTGCCGCTCAGAGCGAGTGCGAGAGTGGTGAAGAGCGCGACGATCAGGACGTAGAAGAGCAACGCCTCTCCGGCTCGCAACGGGAGGTTGGCCCGCTCGAGGGCGTTCTCGGCGTGGACGAGGACGCCGCGGTCGGTCGGCGACCTGCTCGGTGATGGCCACTGCTCGCTGCATGATCGCCGTGTTGGTCAGTGAAGTTCCGCCACCGCCGCCGTCGGCTTCCGGTGCCTCCTCGACCGACGTTTCGTACGGGCTCAGGACCGATGCCAGCCGATCCTCGCTGGACGAACAACAGGAACACGCCGTAGGCGAGCAGACACACGGCGAGCAGGACCAGGATGACCAGGAGGATCAACCCGAGGTTGCCCTGGAGGAAGGTCACGCCACCGCTCGTCGGGATGATGTTCGGGTTGAGGGCGTCGGTGCCGCTCACCGCCGACCCCACGACGATCGACGCTGCTCGGCCGTCTGGTCGCCGACCTGCAGGGTCATGTCGGCCACAGTGCCGAGACCGCCGATCGAGGAGAACGCCATCTCGTACTGCTGGGCGCCGATGGCGTCGCCGACGTCGGCGACCGCGGTCCCGAACTCACCACCCTGGTCAGTGGTGAAGACGAGGCCACCGCTCGATGCCACCAGCGCCTCGAGGGATCCGGCGTCGAGGCCGGCGCCGGTCGAGCTCGGCGGCGAAGACCGCGGCACCGGAGGAGCGCACCGAGCCACGGGCCACGGCCGCGCGTGGTCGAGCCGGTCACCGTGTCGTTCGTCGCCGTCATGACCACGATGTTGGGCTGGGACCCGGGACGATCGTCGAAGCTCTGGGCCGCCTGCGCCACGGCCGACCACACCGCCGCCTCGCTACGGGCCTCTTCGGTCGCCGGGGGGGCGATGCTGTCGATGGCCGCGACGAGGCGCTCCGTGTTCGTCGTGTAGTTCTGGATCAGCACGCCGACGTCGGATGCGGCGTAGACGGCGAAGGCCTGAGCTGCCTGCTGCGCGCCGTCGTGCCCCGGACCCAGTCCTTGGCGGCCTCCTTGGCCTCGACGAGCGCGCCGGAGCTGTCCATCGCGTCGGACGTGTCGAAGACGAGTGCGATCGACATCGGGGTGGAGCCCGGCAGCGCACGGGCTGCGTCGGTGTCCACCGTCGAACCGTTCTCGGTGAGCGTCGCGTCGGTGGCCTCACCGGACGACCCGGTCCAGACGAACTGCACCCTCGACGCCGACGGCTCGACGGTGTCGACCTCGCGCAGGACCAGACCCGAAGAGACCTGGGCGTCGACCATCGCGGTGGGGACAGCCACGAGGAGCAGGCTGGCCGCAACCAGCGCCGCGGCGAACAGCAGGACCGTGGGCCGCCGGGATCGAAGGGGAACGAGTACGAATAGGTCATGGTGTGCGCCCTCTCAGCTCGAGGCCCGGCGGGCGAACGCCTCGGGCTGGAAGACCTCCTGGCCCAGGCGGATGCCCAGGTCGGCGAGCTTCTCGGCGAACTTCGGTCGGACCCCGGTGGCCTTGAGATGGCCCTTGAACCGCCCCTGCTCGTCGACGCCCATGCCGAAGTCGAACAGGAAGATGTCCTGCAGGGTGATCACGTCGCCCTCCATGCCCTGCACCTCGGTGACGTGGGTGATGCGACGGGTGCCGTCCCGGAGGCGGCTGAGGTGGACGATCAGGTCGAGCGCAGACGCCACCTGCTCCCGGATCGCTCGCACCGGGAGATCGAACCCGGCCATGAGCACCAGCGTCTCGAGGCGGGCCAGGGTGTCACGGGGGCTGTTGGAGTGGACCGTGGTCAACGAGCCGTCGTGGCCGGTGTTCATGGCCTGGAGCATGTCGAGGGCCTCACCGCTGCGGCACTCTCCGACGACGATGCGGTCGGGCCGCATCCGGAGGGAGTTCTTGACGAGATCGCGGATCGTGACCTCGCCCCGACCCTCGATGTTGGGCGGGCGGGCCTCGAGCGAGAGCACGTGGTCCTGGTGGAGCTGCAGTTCCTTGGCGTCCTCGATGGTGACGATCCGTTCGTCTCCGGGATGAACGAGGAGAGCACGTTCAGCGTGGTGGTCTTGCCGGTTCCGGTGCCGCCCGAGACCATCACGTTGAGGCGTCCGATGACGCAGGCCTGCAGGAAGCGGGCGGCGTGGGCGTTGAGCGTTCCGTAGCGGATGAGGTCGTCGATCTGGAGCTTCTCGCGGGAGAACTTCCGGATGGTGAGGAAGGGCCCACCGATGGCGAGGGGGTGCACGACCGCATTGACACGGGACCCGTCGGGGAGGCGGGCGTCGCACAGGGGGTTGGACTCGTCGACACGTCGGCCGATCTCACCCACGATCTTGTCGATGATGCGGCGCAGATGGACCTCGTCGGCGAACGTGGCCGATGAGAGCTCGATCTTGCCGTTGCGCTCGACGTAGACCGCTTCGGGGCCGTTCACCATGACCTCGGTGATGTCGTCGTCCTTCAGGAGACGGTCGATCGGGCCGTAGCCGAGGATGTCGTCGGAGACGTCCTGGATCAGCTGGGCCTTGTCGGCGGCGGACAACGGGGCCCGCTCCTGGGCCAGCGCGGCGTGGAGCTGCTCGTTGACCCGCTTGCGCAGGTCGTCCTCGGAGAGGCGCTTGTCGTAGATGATCGGACCGAGGTCGTCGATCAGGTTGTGGTGGATGCGTTGACGTAGCTCGTCGAGGACCGGGTCGCGACGGTTGTTGCCCGACGCCGGCGCCGCCTGGACGTCGTGGAGCCGCTTGTAAAGGGACATGGTCGCCTACCTCGCTGTACGCGGGCGGTTCGCGGAGCTGGTCACTTGCGCCGCTTCTTCGCCTGGCTGGGGATGAAGAGATCTGCCAATTGCTCGAAGGCCTTGCTCACGTTCGACTTCGGCGCCACCGACACGACGGGCTCGCCTCGGTTGACGGACTGGGGCACGACGACGTCGCTCGGGATGAGAGCGTCGGCCTGGACGCCGAGCGTGCGCTCGACCTCGGACACGTCGAGACGCACCTTTGAGTTGGACCGGTTCAGGATGAGACGCAGCTTCTCCATCGGGGTGTTGAGGAGCCGAAGGGTCTGCAGGCCGATCTTGACGTTCTTGATGTTGGGGATGTCCATGCCCGCGACCAACAAGACGTCGTCGCTCACCTCGATCAGGCCCAGGACGACATCGTTGAAGTAGGCAGGAGTGTCGATGACGACGTAGCCGGCGAAGTCCCGCAGCATCTCGACGATGCGCACCATCTCGTCGGCCCCGATCTGATCGGCGAAGGCGGGCTCGAGTGGTGCCGGGAGCACGAGGAGACCCTCGGACCCGTGTTCGGTCAGGAGCTGGCCGAGGAGTTGGGCGTCGAGGCGCTCGAGGGCACTGACGGCGTCGACGATGGTGTGCTGCGGCGCCAGCTTGAGCATCACGGCGACGTCACCGAACTGGAGGTCGGCGTCGACGAGCACGACCGGCTTCTCGCTGCGTTCGGCGAGCAGCACGGCGAGGTTGGAGGCGATCACCGACTTGCCGGACCCACCCTTGGTGGAGAACACCATGATGACGCTGACCGAGCTCTCCGTCGCCGAGGACCGTGTCGCCCGGGGCGCCCGATGCAGCCGGCGCCGCCACGAGCCCGTCGGCCACCCGCCGCACGGCGGCGTCGAACTGTGCGCTCTGGACCGGGGCCTGGAGCACATCCTTCACCCCCGCCCTCAGCGCTCGCTGGAGCATGTCGGTGGACAACTCGTCGGTGACCATGATCGCCCCGACCTCACGGCGAGCGGCAAGGAGCTGTTCGGCCGAGACGAGCTCCTCGTTCGACGCGAACGACGGTCCGAGGACCGCGACCACCGGCGCGCCCGTCAACGACGAGGCCAGCTCGCCGATCGACTTGAAGGCCACGGTGCCGTCCCCGAGCTGCATGGCCAGCCGGGAACGGGTGGCCTGGTCGTCGTCGATGACGGCCACGCCGATCCGGGGCGCGCCCCACCTGCGGCGGCTGACCCGGGGTGCGGGAGACCGTCGCCTGCTTCGCCGGAGAAGGGCCGTGTCACGAGGTGTCCTGCCTATTCCTGGTTGCCGGTGGGTCCGTAGGGGGTGAGCTGGGCCGGATCCTCGCCGGGGAGCGGGCCGTTGGGATCGGGGGCGGGCAGCGGCTCGGGGATGTAGTCGGGCCCCACGAGGGTCATGTAGACGCCCCCGCCTTGCTGCGCCGCGGCGATCCATTGTGCAGCGACCGCAGGAACGTTGAAGGTGATGATCCCGCTGTCCGTGGCCGCGTCCTCAGGGGCGGTCTCGCCGGGGGCGAGCACGGTGTTCTCCCCGACGGCGAGGATCTGCACCTTCTGGTAGAGGTACCGACCGAGCTGCGAGATGGCGCTGGACGCCGCAGTCGGGCTGGTGCTGGCCTCCTCCACCTCGCTGAAGACCATCATGTTGACCTCGTCACCCGGCACCAGGAAACCACCGACGCCACGAACCTGATCACTCGAGATCGAGATGGCGACGTGTTGGGGGTTGCGCAGACGGGCCCGAAAGCTGATCTGGGTCTGCGCCGGATCGACGAACATGCCCTGCACGATGGTCGAGTTCGCCGGGATGTCGAACAGGGCCACCTTGCGCTGGAGCTCGTCGGTGGTCGTGATGGCGCTCGCCGGTCGGAACTCCTGCGGGATCTGGGCCTGGTCGATGGCGCCGTCGCTGGCGGCCGTCTCGCCCGGCGTGCCCCGCAGGATGTCCTGCTTGGCCACGAACACGTCGACCCGTCGGGCGTTGTCGTTGGCCCGGTCCTCGATGCCGCGGACGTAGTTGAACAACAACAACGCGGCGATCACACCGAGAACGATGGCGCCGATCAGGATGAGGGTTCTGCGCGAACTCACGTACGTCCTCTTCTCCAGGGAGCCGCCAAGCGACGGACTCGTCGAGCGCCCCGATCACCGCAGACGAGCGACTTCCGGGGTTGGTCGCGACCGGCGACCGCCGATCACGCCCTTCCTCTTCGGCCAATTTCGCCTTCGGGCTTGAGCGGTTCGTCGATCTTGCCCACCCACCGACCCCCACCACCGGCTCATCGTCGGCGTCACCCCGGCCGACACCCGGGGTCGCCGAACGGACCCACGAGAGGGGGGGGCACAGACCCATGACGCAGTGATCCTGCAGCGATGACCTCGGTCACCGCCCGGCCTCAGGCCGTTTCGCCACCTTCGGCGTTGCCCTCGACGCTCTCGGTGGTTCCCTCGGCGGCATCGGGCGCCGGGGCGCCTTCCGGGCCTCCGTGCTCGGCGTAGTACTCGGCCCAGGCCTCCTGGCCCTCGCTCGACTCGGCCTCGGCGGTGAAGCCGATGTAGTTGCCCTCGTCGTCGTAGGCGTGCTCGCCGAAGTGCTCCTGGTACTCGGCGGCGACGATGCCACCTTCGGCCGCCTGCTTGATCGAGAGGCTGATGCGCCGACGCTGGAGATCGAGGTCGATGATCTTCACCCACAGCTCTTCGCCGGGGGTGACGACCTGCTCGGGCAGATCCACATGGTGGGCCGACATCTCCGAGATGTGGACCAGACCCTCGATGCCGTCGCCCACCTGGACGAACGCACCGAAGGGCACGAGCTTGGTGACCCGCCCGTAGACGAGTTCGCCCACCTGGTGGTTGGAGGCGAACTCCTGCCACGGATCCTGCTGGGTCGCCTTGAGCGAGAGGCTGATCCGCTCGCGATCGAGGTCGACCTCGAGGACCTGGACATCGATCTCGTCGCCGACGGCGACCACCGAACCGGGATGATCGACGTGCTTCCACGACAGCTCCGACACGTGGACGAGACCGTCCATGCCGCCGAGGTCGACGAAGGCACCGAAGTTGACGACCGAGGAGACCGTACCGCGGCGCACTTCACCGGGCTTCAGGTTGGCGAGGAAGTCCTCGCGCTGCTCCTTCTGGGTCTCCTCGAGCCACGCCCGGCGCGACAGCACGACGTTGTTGCGGTTCTTGTCGAGCTCGATGATCTTGGCCTCGAGCGTCCGACCCACATAGGGGGCGAGGTCACGGACCCGCCTCAGCTCGACCAGCGATGCCGGGAGGAAGCCACGCAGGCCGATGTCGAGGATGAGACCGCCCTTGACGACCTCGATGACGGGGCCTTCGACGACGCCTTCCTCTTCCTTGATCCGCTCGATGGTGCCCCAGGCCCGCTCGTACTGGGCCCGCTTCTTGGACAGGACGAGGCGTCCTTCCTTGTCCTCCTTCTGGAGGACGAGGGCTTCGATCTGGTCGCCCATCGCCACGATCTCGGCCGGATCGACGTCGTTGCGGATCGACAGCTCACGCGAGGGGATGACGCCCTCGGACTTGTACCCGATGTCGAGCAGCACCTCGTCACGGTCGACCTTGACGACGGTGCCCTCCACGATCTGACCGTCTTCGACCTGCACCATCGACGCCGTGTAGGCCTCGTCGAGCGAGAGGCCGGCGAGATCGTCCTCGACGACCTGACGGGGCACGTAGCGGCCCTCGTCATCGAAGCTGCCCATCCCCGTCGGAGCGTCGACGGTGAGGGTGGCGGTGCGGGCGGAGGACTCGGGAGTGGCGTCGTCGGGAGTGACGGCGTCGACCTGCTCGGACAAGGTAGGACTCTCTTCGGATACGGGACTCGAGCTCGACCGACGGTCGAGCGGGACGAGGCGTGCGCGGGCGCGGACGTCAGCCGGAAAGGGTAGCAACCCCGTCGCGACCTCACCCCATTCGCCCCTGAGCGGAGGGTCAGGACGACTCGCCTGTCGCAGCAGTGACCGCGATCATCAGGAACTCCGGATGGTCAAGATCCGGCGGGCGCCGGGCGTAGTCACCGGGGGTGACCGACCACAGATCGCGCACACGCAGACCCGACCGCGCCGCCATGAGACGGAGCTCCCGGGGCGTGAAGCACGTCGTCCAGAGCTCGGCGGGGGCCTCGACGCCCTCGGGTGAGCGGATGCTCGTGTGCTCGTGGTTGACGCCCGACGCCACGTCGAAGCTGTCGGTGTGCTCCAGGTAGCGCACCTGGAAGTAGGCCGAGAACGCCGAGACCGCCAGACGGCCGCCGGGCCTGAGAGCCGCGGCCATCCCGTCGAGCACCGCCGCGTCGGGATCGCCGGCTCGTGCACCCGGCCCGGCGCCCGGGACGAGCTCGGGGAAACGACCTTCGACCACATCCGCCGCAGGAGCGACGACCGGCCCCCCTCCAGCCAGTCCGAACGCGCCCTGGCAGAGCGAGATCACCGCGTCGAACTCGGCCTCGAAGGCCAGGCGACGGGCATCTCCCCGCACGAAGGTCACCCCCGCCGGTGCCCCGAGACGGGCGATGTCGACGAAGCGCTGCGAGATGTCGACGCCCAGGACCTCGATGCCCCGGTGACCCAGGGCGTGGGCATGACGTCCGGGACCACAGCCCACGTCGAGGACCCGATCGCCCGCCGACAGACCGAGCTCCTCGACCAGGAAGTCCACCTCGTTCTCGGTGCCCTTGGTGAAGGAGTACCTCAGGTACGCCTCACCGAGATGGTCGGCCACCGCCTCGAACCAGTGCTCCACGGGATCCCTCGCCATGCTCAGCCCTTCGCCTCGGCCCACGAGTCACCGACGCTCAGGTTCACCTCGAGGGGAACCCGCAGCGCGAACGCACCCGACATGGCGTCGAGCACCACGGCCGTGACCTCGTCGAGCTCGTCGGGCCTCACCTCGAGGATCACCTCGTCGTGGACCTGCAGGATGAGTCGACTCTCGACGGCCGCTACGTCGAGCGCACGGTCCAGGCGCACGAGCGCCACCTTGAAGATGTCGGCGGCGAGGCCCTGGATGCCGGCGTTCATGGCCTGACGCTCCCCCGCCTGGCGGATCCGGAAGTTCGACGACGACAGCTCGGGGATCTGACGGCGGCGCCCGAACAGGGTCTCCGTGTACCCCCGTTCCCGGGCCTCGGCCACGGTGCGCTCCATGTAGGCCTGCACCGACGGGAAGGCCTCGAAGTAGGCATCGAGGATGGTCTGGGCCTCACCGGTGGGGATGCCCAGACGCTGGCCCAGGCCGTAGGCCTCCATGCCGTAGGCCAGCCCGTAGCTGACCATCTTGGCCTTCGCCCTCTGCTCGCTCGTCACTTCGTCGGCCGCCACCCCGAACACGCCCGCGGCGGTGGTGTTGTGGATGTCGCGGCCCGATTCGAAGGCGTCGATGAGCCCCGGGTCCTCGGCGAGGTGGGCGATGCACCGCAGCTCGATCTGGTTGTAGTCGGCCACGAGCAGCCGGAAGCCCTCGGCGGGGACGAACGCCTTGCGGAAGGATCGCCCGAGCTCGGAGCGCACCGGGATGTTGTGCAGGTTCGGGGCGTCGGAGCTCAGTCGGCCGGTGCGGGCCACGGTCTGGTTGAACGTGGCGTGGATCCGCCCGTCCGGCGCCACTTCGGCGAGCAGAGCTTCGCCGTAGGTGGATCGGAGCTTCTCGACCTCCCGGTACGAGAGCAGGTGCTCGACGATCGGGTGTTCCCCCCGGAGCTTCTCGAGAGTTGCCGCGTCGGTCGAGTAGCCGGTCTTGGTCTTCTTCTGGGGCGTGAGACCGAGCCGGTCGAAGAGGATCTCGCGCAGCTTCACGGTGGAGTTCACGTTGAAGTCCTCGCCGGCGTCGGCGCAGATCTCACCCCGGAGGCGCTCGCACTCCGCGCCGAGCTCGTCGCTGAGGCGACGCAACTCGGCCACGTCGACGCCGACGCCGACGATCTCCATCCGCGCCAGAACCCGCACCAGCGGGATCTCGATGTCATCGAGGAGCGGGCGCAGCCCGCGGGCGTCCAGGGCCTCGAGCAGGGGCTCCGCCAGCACGGCCACGGCGAGTGCGTGCCGAGCGGCGGTCTGGCCGTCGGGTTCGGCGTCACCGCCGAAGTCGAGTTGGCCGTCGAGGGCGGCACCCGCATCGGGGAGCTGTGCCGAGGCGTAGCGCTCGAGCAGCTCACCGAGCGCGTAGCGGGCCTCGGCGGGATCGAGGAGGTAGGCGGCGATCATCGTGTCGAGCGCGAGCGTGCAGAGATCGACATCGAGGTCGTGGAGGCTCCGCACGAGCGCCTTCGCCCCGTGCGCGACGATCGGTCGACCCCCGTCAGCGACGAGCTCGGCGAGCGCCCGACGAACCTCGTCGTCCGCGAGCGTCGGCGCAGGGATCCACGCCACGTCTGCCGTCTCGGCGTCGGTGACGAGGGCGAGCCCCTCGATCGGCGAACGGCCCTCCTGGCCCACCCAGGTGGCGGCGATGGCCAGTGGCGCTTCGCCGTCCCGCAGCGCCCGCAGGACGCCGATGGCGTCGGCCCGATCGGCGAGGTCGGATCGTTCGGCCTCGATGACGGACGATCCCGGCGCGGACCCGGTGGGCACCGGCTCGCCGGTGGCGGCCGCCAGAGCCTCGAGCAGGCGGTCGTACAACGTGCGGAACTCGAGGAAGTCGAAGAGCTGGCGGACCTCGTCGAGGTCGTAGTCGCCGAAGACCAGCTCATCGAGATCGACGTCGAGGGGAACGTCGCGGACCAGCCTCATGACGACCACGTTGCTGCGCACGTCCGCCTCGGCAGCCCCGAGGTTCTCCCGGAGCTTCGGAGTCAGCTCGTCGAGGTGCTCGAAGACCTCATCGATGCCGCCGTAGTTCGTGATGAGCTTCGCCGCCGTCTTCTCGCCGACACCGGGAACTCCGGGGAGGTTGTCGGACGGATCTCCGCGCAACGCCGCGTACTCGAGGTAGTCGGCCGGAGCCACCCCGGTTCGCTCCTCGATGCCGGCTTCGTCATAGAGCGCGTAGTCGGAGACGCCACGGCGGTTGTACAGGACCCGGACGTGGGGGTCCTCGACGAGCTGGTAGCTGTCACGGTCGCCGGTCACCACGAGGACGTCGTCACCACGGTCGCGAGCCTGGGTGGCCAGCGTGGCGATGATGTCGTCGGCCTCGAAGCCCGGCGCCTCGAGCATGGGGATGTGGAGGACCTCGACGACCTGGCGGACCAGACCGAGCTGCTGGCGGAGGATGTCGGGGGCCTCGCTCCGGTTGGCCTTGTAGGTCGCCAGCGCCTCGTGGCGGAACGTGGGCTCGGGACGGTCGAAGGCGACGGCGAGGTGGTCGGGTTCGTGATCGCGCACCAGGTTCACCAGCATCGACGTGAAGCCGAACACGGCGTTCGTGACCTGGCCGGATGCCGTGGCGAGGTCGGTGGGCAGGGCGAAGAAGGCGCGGTAGGCCAGAGAGTTGCCGTCGATCAGCATCAGCGTGCTCATCGGGGCGGGCCGATCACGCCGGGGGGGGTGTGAGCTCGCCGGCGATGATGAGCTCGCTCACGGCCTTCATCGTGAGGCGCTGCTGCATCGCACTGCGTTGCACGAACCCGAACGCGTCGCTCTCGGACAGGCCGTGCGCGTCCATGAGCATCCCCTTGGCCCGGTCGACGACCTTGCGGGTCTCGAGTTGCTCCTCGAGGCTCTGTGCCTGATCGGCCAGGGCCTTCAGCTCCCGGAAGCGGCCGATGGCCACCTCGATGGCCGGGATCAACTCGCTGCGCTGGAACGGCTTGACCAGGTAGGCGAGGGCTCCGGCGTCACGGGCCTGCTCGATGAGATCGCGCTGGCTGAAGGCCGTGAGCACGAGCACCGCGGCACGACGCTCACCGGCGATCTCCCGGGCGGCCGACAGCCCGTCGAGCCCGGGCATCTTGATGTCGAGGATGGCGACGTCGGGCTGATTGGCCTTCACGAGCTCGACGGCTTCGTCGCCCCGGCCCGTCTCACCGACCACCTCGTACCCCTCCTCGAGGAGGGTCTCCTTGAGGTCGAGGCGGATGATGGCCTCGTCCTCCGCGATCACGACTCGGGTCGGCACGACGCCGAGCGTACCGGACCCGCCGGGACCCCCGTCTCGGCGCCCAGCGGGGGCCGTGGAGTCAGGAATCGGCCTCGAGGAGCCTGTCGAGCAGGTCGTCCTGAAGCTGCTCCAACCGCGTGATGTCGGCGATCACGTCGGCCCGGTGGCGGCCCATGGCCTCGGCGTGGCGCGAGGCCTCACGATGCTCACGCTCGGCGAGGGGGGTCTCGGAGACCAGCGAGCGGAGGCGGGCGTCGTCGGCCTCGTCGGCCAGCTGGGTCAGCTGCTCGTCGCTCACCGCCAGCTCTCGCCGCAACGCCTTGAGCTGCGAACCGACATCGGACAGCCGACGTTCGACCATGGCCCTGCTCATCGTCGGCGAGTGTAGGGCAGTTACCCATCGGTAGCCGGAGACCCCCCTCCCGTCGGCGCTACCGTGAGCGTGCTCCTCATCGCACGCGGCGGTGCTGGAACCGGCATACAGGGCGGGCTCAAACCCCGCTGCCCGAAAGGGCTTGAGGGTTCGAATCCCTCCCGCCGCACTCATGTCCAGCCCGTCCGACCCACGACGACCGAGACCCCGGGGACTCCTCGCCGCCATCGTGGCCGTGGTCGTCATCGCCGTCGTCGCCGCGATCCGCCGGCGTGCGATGCAGCACAACCGTGCGGTCTTCCAGGCCACCTATGACGGTCCGGCCGACCGATGAACGCGTCCATCCGATCCCGGACGGACCACGGAGAGGCCCGATGAAACCCCACCGAGCCCGACCTGGTCAGACCCGAGCACCGCACGCCCACCCCACCCGGTTCCGTCCGACCCGCACGGAGGTCCTACCCCACCGATGATCGTCTTCACCTTCCCGGGGCAGGGCTCGCAGAAGCCTGCGATGGGCGACGCATGGCGGCAGCACCCGTCCTGGGAGCTCGTCGACGAGGCGTCGGCGATCCTCGAGCGCGACGTCGCCCGGCTGTTGCTGGACGCCGACGCCGAGGAGCTCCGTGCCACCGACAACGCCCAACTCGCGACGTTCGTGACCAGCCTGGTGATCCTCGATGCCGTCGAACGGGTGGGCGTCGAACCCGCGGCGACCGCCGGGCACAGCCTCGGCGAGTACACCGCCCTCGTCGCCTCCGGAGCCCTCTCCCTGGAAGAAGGCGTACTCCTCGTCGCGGAGCGGGGGGCGGCGATGCGCACCGCCGCCACCGAACGCACCGGCACCATGGCCGCGGTGCTCGGCCTCGACGACGCCGACGTGGAGATCGCGTGCGCCCGGGTCGACGGTGACGTCTGGGTGGCCAACTACAACGCGCCCGGACAGGTGGTCGTCGCCGGGAGTCCCGACGCGGTCGACGACGCCGCCGACGCAGCCCGGGCGCTCGGGGCCAAGAAGGTCATGCCGATGGCGGTCAGCGGCGCCTTCCACACCCCGTTCATGAGCGCCGCCCGCGACCGTCTCCGCAAGGCGATCGCCGCCGTGGAACTGAGGGCGCCTGACATCGCCGTCTACGCCAACGTCGACGCCCGTCCGCACCCGGACGGGGACGAGTGGGCGTCGCTGCTGGGCGCACAGCTGTGCAGCCCGGTGCGATGGCGCCAGACCCTCCTCCACCTGGCCGATGCCGGGGCCACCGTCTACGTCGAGCTCGGACCGGGCAACGTGCTCACCGGCATGGCGAAGCGCACGGTGCAGGGGGCCACGACCCTCTCGGTCTCGGCCCCCGACGACCTCGACAGACTCCTGTCCACCCTCGCCGTCCCCAGCGCGGCGGGCGCAGGTGTCCACGAGGGGGAGCACCTCTTCGCCACCGAACGCATCGTGGTCAGCCCCGCTGCGGGAGTCTTCTCCCCTGCGCCCGACACCGGCGCAGGCACCGAGCTCGCTCCGGGCTCGGTCCTCGGCACCGTGGGGACCGACGAGGTCCGCTCCCCCTTCGCCGGTGTCCTGATGGGCATGTTGGCCGTCGACGGCGAGCGGGTCACCGCGAGCCAGCCGATCGCCTGGCTGCGGGCCCAGTGACCTCCGTCCGCCACGACACGGGCCGGCACCCACCCGCGGGGGCCAGGATCGTCGGTTGGGGCACCGCCCTGCCCGACCGGGTCGTGACCAACCTCGACTACGAGGCGCGCCTCGACACCAACGACGCCTGGATCACCGAACGCACGGGCATCAAGGAACGCCGCCACGGCGGCACCACTGCGTCGCTCGCCACCGCCGCCGGCCAGGCCGCGCTCGATGCCGCGGGGCTCACCGGTGACGACGTCGACTACCTGCTGCTCGCCACGACGACCCCCGACTACCAGGTGCCGTCCACGGCGTCGGAGGTCGAACACGACCTCGGGATACGGGGCGGAGCGAGCGATCTCAACGCCGCCTGCTCGGGCTTCGTCTACGGCCTCGTGCACGCCCACGGGTTGATCGCCATGGGCCTGCGGCGGGTTCTCCTCATCGGCGCCGAGACCATGAGCCGTATCACCGATCAGGACGACCGCAACACGGCGATCCTGTTCGGCGACGGAGCCGGGGCGGTGCTCCTCGAAGCCAGCGACGACGAGGGCCAGCTCCTGTCGTTCGACCTCGGCTCCGACGGGGCGCTGCGCGACCTGCTCGACGCCCCCCTCGCCGGCTACATGCAGATGAACGGGCGAGAGGTCTTCCGCCAAGCGGTCACCGTGATGGTCGCCTCCGGCAAGGCGTCGATGGACGCCGCCGGCGTCTCCGCCGCCGACATCGACCTCGTGGTCCCCCATCAAGCCAACGTGCGCATCATCGACGCCGCCTGCGCCCGACTCGACATCCCGAGCGACAAGGTGGCGATGGTGCTGCACTCCACGGGCAACACCTCGAGCGCCTCGATCCCGCTGGCCCTCGTCGACGCCGTCGAAGGCGGACGGGTGAGCGCCGGCGACCTCGTGCTGCTCATCGGGTTCGGGGCCGGCATGAGCTGGGCGTCGGCCGTCCTGCGCTGGCCCGACACACCGGCACGCCCCCGCCGGGACCAGCCGTGAGCCGCGTCGCCCTCGTCACGGGCGGGAACCGGGGCATCGGACGGGCCTGCGCACAAGCCCTGGCCGACGCCGGCCACCGGGTGGCGATCACCGCGCGCTCCGGCCCACCACCGGACCTGCCCGACGACTGGTTGTGCGTGGCGTGTGACGTCACCGATGCCGAGCAGGTCGATGCCGCGTTCACCCGCATCGAGTCCGAATGGGGACCCGTCGAGATCCTGGTCTCGAACGCGGGGATGACCGCCGACATGCTGGTGCTGCGAATGGGCGAGAGCGACTTCACGTCGGTGCTCGACGCCAACCTCACCGGCGGCTTCCGGGTAGCCAAGCGCGCCGTGGCGAAGATGATGCGCGCCCGCTTCGGGCGCATCGTCTTCGTCGGCTCCGTGGTCGGCAGCACCGGGCAGGCCGGACAGGCCAACTACGCGGCGTCGAAGGCCGGCCTGATCGGCCTGGCCCGCTCGTTGGCGAGGGAGTTCGCCTCGCGCTCGATCACGGTCAACGTCGTCGCACCGGGCCCCGTCGCCACCGACATGTTCGCTGCGGTCGCCGACGAGACCCGCGCCGCCATCGCCGATGCCGTCCCCCTCGGACGCCTGGCCGAACCCGAAGAGGTCGCGGCCGCCGTCGCCTTCCTGACCACCGACGCCGCCGGCTACATCACCGGAGCCGTGATCCCCGTCGACGGCGGGCTCGGCATGGGCGCCACGTGAGATCCACGACCCTCGCCGTCCCCCACCAGACCCCCACCGGGCACGACTACCGTCGAGCCCACACCGACAAGGAGCAAGCCAGTGAGTGACGATCCCTTCGAGCGCTTCCGCAAGTGCACGGTCGAACTTCTGAACGTGACCCCCGAGCAGGTCACGATGGACGCGAAGTTCGGCGACGACCTCGATGCCGACAGCCTCGACCTCGTCGAGCTGGTCATGGCCCTCGAAGAGGAGTTCGACGTCACCGTCGACGAGTCCGAGCTGGAGAACATCGAGACGGTCGGCCAGGCCTTCGAGCTGGTCACCTCGAAGACCTGATGGCACAGCGCCGCGTCGCCATCACCGGCGTCGGCGTCGTCAGCTCCTGCGGCATCGGCGCCGAGTCCTACTGGGAAGGTCTCCTCGGCCCCGCGCCGGTCGGGCTGCGTCGCATCGACGACTTCGACCCCATGGACCGCGCCTTCGACAACCCGAAGGAGGCTCGCCGTACCGACCGGTTCGCGCAGTTCGCGCTGGCCGCGGCTGCAGAAGCACTCGCCCAGTCCGGCGAGCTGAACGCCGATCCTCTGCGGATCGGGACCTGGATCGGCACCGGGATCGGAGGTTTGACCACCCTCGAAGAACAGGTCCTCGTCAACGAGCACAAGGGTGCCCGCCGCGTGAGCCCGTTCATGGTGCCGATGCTCATGGCCAACGCCGCATCGGCGGCGGTGTCGATGCGCTACGGCTACCAGGGCCCGTGCGAGAACACCTGCACCGCATGTGCCGCAGGCACCCAAGCCATCGGCAACGCCTTCCGCCTGATCTCCTACGGCCGATGCGATGCCGTCGTGACCGGCAGCAGCGAGTCCACGATGACCGACACCTGCATCGCCGGGTTCACCAACATGACGGCGATGTCGTCGTCGGGCGTCTCGCGCCCCTTCGACCTCGATCGTGACGGCTTCGTGATGGCAGAGGGCGCGGGGGTACTGGTGCTCGAGGAGTGGGAGACCGCGAGGTCCCGCGGTGCGACGATCCTCGCCGAAGTCCTCGGTGCCGCGTCCACCGCCGACGCCCACCACATCACGGCGCCGTCGCCGGGAGGCGCGGGTGCGATCGCCTGCATGGAACTCGCGTTGACCGACGCCGGGCTGCGGCCCGACGAGATCGCCCAGATCAACGCGCATGGCACGTCGACACCGCTCAACGACGCCGCCGAGGCCGACGCCATCGCCAAGATCTTCGGCACGCCCGGCCCTCCGGTCACCTCGCTGAAGGGGATCACCGGGCACTCGCTGGGGGCTGCCGGCGCACTCGAAGCCGTCGCGACCGTGCTGTCGATCCAGAAGGCGCTCATCCCGCCCACCGCCGGGTACGAGACGCCCGATCCCGAGATGGCATCGATCGACATCGTCGCCGGCGAGCCTCGCTCGTGGGTACCGGGACCGACGCTGTCGAACAGCTTCGGATTCGGCGGGCACAACGGCTGCGTGGTGATCGGTCCGCCCGACGCCTGACGCCAGACGCCGCCACCCGACCGGACCCGCCCGGCGGTGTGCCCTCAGGCGAAGACGAAGAGGAGGTCGGCCTCACACGCCGTCTCGCCCCCGACCTGGGCACGCCCGTGCCCCCGGCCCGCTCGTGCCGACATCCGGCCCAGCTCGATCTCGAGAGTGAGGGTGTCGCCCGGAACGACCTGACGTCGGAAGCGGGCCTTGTCGACCCCCCCGAACAACGGCAGCTTGCCGGCGAAGCTCTCGTCGGAGAGCACGGCGTACGCCCCGAGCTGCGCGATGGATTCGAGCATCAGCACACCGGGGAGCGTCGGTCGCCCGGGGAAGTGCCCGCCGAAGAAGTCCTCGTCGCCGGACAGTGTCCACCGGCCGACAGCCGACACCCCGACGACGAGCGAGGTCACCTCGTCGAGCAGCAGGAACGGAGGCCGGTGGGGAAGGACGTCGGCCGGGTCCGGGAGGGCGCTCACCCGTCGAGCGCGGCGAGGAGGTTCTTCGGCGTGTCCTTCGGGCTGATCTTCGGCCAGGCCTCGGCGATCTTGCCCTTCTCGTCGACGAGGAAAGCCGAACGGATGATGCCCATGTACTTCTTGCCGTACATGCTCTTCTCGCCCCACGCGCCGTAAGCCTCGGCGACGGCATGGTCGGCATCGGAGAGCAGTGGGAAGCCGAGCGAGTACTTGTCGTCGAACTTCTTCTGCTTCGCCGGCAGATCCGGGCTGATGCCGAGGATGGCCGTGTCGCCGATGTCGCCCGCGATGTCGCGCAGCCCGCACGACTGTGTGGTGCAGCCGGGCGTGTCGGCCTTCGGGTAGAAGTACACGAGCACCTTGCGACCCTTGAACCCGCTCAATCGGACCTTCTCGCCGTCCTGGTCGAGAAGGGCGAACAACGGGGCCTTGGCACCCGGGACGGGGCTGGATGGTGCGGTCATGACGCCGAATCTAGCGGTGAGCGACACCGCCCGGGGCGGTCACCCGCGGGCGCGGCGCCCGACAGACCCCGGGTGCAGCGAGGGGACGCGCCGGGGGGAGCGCCTGGCGGCGCTCCCCCCGAACACAGTCGACATCGGCGGCCAACGGCCGCCGGATCACATCTTGACGGCCTTGGCGGTGGCCTTGAGCTTCGACCCTGCGGTCACCTTCGCGGCCCTGCTCGCCGGCACCTGGATGGCCTCGCCGGTCTGCGGGTTGCGGCCCGTACGAGCCGAACGGGTCGTCTGCTCGAAGCTGAGGAAACCCGGAAGGGTCAGCTTCTCTTTGCCCTTGGCGACGACCTCGTTGGCGATCTCCTCGAACGCCTTCAGGGTCTTCTCGACGTCGACCTTGGCGACACCGGTGCGCTCGGCGATCTCGGCGATGAGCTCGGACTTGGTCATTGGATCCTCCTGTTGGCCCGAGTAGGCACAGCGTGTCGGCCCGGGCGGGCGGTTCGGGCGTCAGATGTGGGTCGCCCGTGTCGTGCACAGCATGGCGGCTACCGGGCCCACTGTGGTGGATTTCGGGGCCCGGAGGGGGAATTCCACCCCGACCAGGCTCAGATGGCCGGCTGGTTCACCATGTGCTCGGCCGCCATCTGGAAGTAGGAACGCATCCGCGATGCGTCCTCGGCGCCGACCTCGCCGGCCTCCTCGGCCGACCCCAGCGCAGACGTCATGTGCCGCAACCATGCGTCACGCTGCGGTGCGCCGATGGCGAACGGTGCGTGACGCATGCGCAGCCGGGGGTGCCCGCGACGATCGCTGTAGGTGGTGGGCCCTCCCCAGTACTGGACGAGGAAGCTGGTGAGGCGCCACCTCGCCCCGTCGATGTCGTCGGCGGGATAGAGCGGGGCCAACAACGGATCGACCACGACGCCGGCGTAGAAGCGGTCGACGAGCCGGACGAAGAACGCCTCGCCGTCGACGCGCTCGAAGAGCGGCTGCTCCTCGCTCACGGTCCACCGACCCGGCGACGCACCCCACCAACCCCTGCCATGGGCGGCACGCTACCGGCGCGACACCGGTCGCCTACCCTCCCGATCGTGCTTGGCTTCGACGTCACCGATGAGCAGGAGCAGTTCCGACGAGTGGTGCGGGACTTCGCCGACACCGAGATCGCACCGCACGCCGAGGCCTGGGACCGCGACCACCGGTTCCCGGTCGACGTCGTCCGGGCGATGGGCGACCTCGGCCTGTTCGGGCTGCCCTTCCCCAGCGAGTACGGCGGCGGGGACGCCGACCTCGTCACGCTGTGCATCGCCATCGAGGAGATCGCCCGCGTCGACCAGTCGATGGCCATCACCCTCGAGGCCGGCGTGGGCCTCGGCGCCAACCCGATCCACCGCTTCGGCACCGACGCCCAGAAGCAGCAGTGGCTCCCCGACCTCTGCGCCGGGCGGACCCTCGGCGGGTTCGGGCTCACCGAACCCGATGCCGGATCCGACGCCGGCGGCACCCGCACCACCGCCGTGCTCGATGCGGCCACCGACGAGTGGGTCATCAACGGCGAGAAGGCCTTCATCACGAACTCCGGCACCGAGATGACGTCGCTGGTCACGGTGACGGCCCTCACCGGTCCGTCCGAGATCAGCACGATCATCGTTCCGGCCGGCACGCCCGGGCTTCGAGGTGCAGCCCGCCTACCGCAAGATGGGCTGGCACGCCTCGGACACCCACGGCCTCACCTTCACCGACTGCCGGGTGCCCGCGTCGACAACCTCCTGGGCGAGCGCGGCAAGGGATTCCGACAATTCCTCCAGATCCTCGACGAGGGACGCGTGGCCATCGCCGCGCTCGCGACCGGCGTGGTCGCAGGCCTGCCTCGACCACGCCACGGCGTACGCCTCCGATCGCCAGGCCTTCGGACGCCCGATCGGCGCCAACCAGGGGGTCGCCTTCCCTTGCGCCGATCTGGCCGTCATGGCCGACACCGCCCGCCTGCTCACCTACCGGGCAGCCTGGCTGCGGGATCAGGGGCGGCCCTTCGCCCGGGAAGCGGCCATCGCCAAACTCCAGTCCACCGAGGCCGCTGTCTCTGCCGACCCGCATCGCCACCCAGGTCTTCGGGGGCTACGGCTTCATCGACGAGACCCCGGTCGCCCGCTTCTACCGCGATGCCAAGATCCTCGAGATCGGCGAGGGCACCAGTGAGATCCAACGCCTCATCATCGCCCGGAGCCTCGGCCTGAGCTGTTGATGGCGGCGCGGAGTCCCGCGATGCGGCCCCGTCGCTGGCGATCGTCGCCGCCGTCAGCCGCGATCGAGAGCGGCGCGCACATCGGCGATGAAGGCGCCGGCACCGGCCGGACCCTCGCCATCGAGGATCCGACGCATCAGCGCCGAGCCGATGACCGCACCGTCGGCCACCCGGCTCACCTCGACGGCCTGCGCCGCGTTCGACACGCCCACCCCGACGAGCACCGGCTTGTCGGTCACGGACTTCACCCGGGCGGCGATGTCGAGCGCCGAAGCCGCCAGTTCGTCGCGTTCGCCGGTGACACCGAGCAGCCCCACGGCGTAGACGAAGCCCCGGCTGCGGGCCACGATCCGCGGGAGACGCTCGTCGGGTGCCGTGGGTGCGGCCAGCATCACCGTCTCGACACCGGCGAGATCGGCGGCCCGGGCCCACTCACCCGATTCCTCGAGGGGGAGATCCGGCAGGATGGCCGCGCTGACCCCGGCCGCCGCGAGCGACGCCGCGAAACGACGGTGCCCGGCGTGGAAAGCCAGGTTGTAGTAGGTCATCACGACGAGCGGGACACCGGCGTCGATGTCACGGAGGCGGTCGAGGATCGTCGTCGGGGTAGCTCCGGCGGTGAGGGCCCGTTCGCTCGCTGCCTGGATCACCGGCCCGTCCATGACCGGATCGGAGAACGGCACGCCGATCTCGATGGCGTCAGCGCCCGCATCGGCGACCGCCCGGACGACATCGGTCCAGTCGTCTCCCAGCCCACCCGTGACGTAGGGGACGAGCAGCTTGTGCCCGGCATCGCGCCGTGCCCGCAGGGCGGCCTCGAGCGCACCGGGCTCGGTCGGTGCGGCGGGAACGGTCGGGGTCTCGATCGCCCCGGACACGGGACGGCTCAACCGAGGATCTCCATCATCTGGCCCACGTCCTTGTCGCCGCGACCCGACAGGTTCAACAACACCGTGCGACCCGCCAGTGCGGTGCGGTCACGGCTGACCCATGCCAGCGCGTGCGCAGGCTCGAGCGCAGGGATGATGCCCTCCGTGCGACTCAACAGCTGGAAGGCGTCGATCACCTCGGCGTCGGTGACCTGCTCGTACCGGGCCCGCCCGCTGGACGAGAGGAACGAGTGCTCCGGTCCCACGCCCGGGTAGTCGAGGCCGGCGGAGATCGAGTGCGCCTCCTGCACCTGACCGAACTCGTCCTGCATGAGGTAGCTCTTCATGCCGTGCACCACTCCCGGCACTCCCCGACCGACGGCGGCGCCGCCGGCGGGCTCCACCCCGACGAGCTCGGCGTCGGTGTCGGCGAAACCGGCGAAGATCCCGATGGCATTGGACCCTCCACCGACGCACGCCGTGACCACGTCGGGCACGCCACCGTCGAGGAGGCGTTCACACTGGGAACGGGCCTCGGTGCCGATGACGGTGTGGAACTCGCGGACCATCCAGGGGTACGGGTGCGGACCCATCACCGAACCGAGGCAGTAGTGGGTCGTCGCGACGGTGGCCACCCAGTCGCGCATGGCCTCGTTGACGGCGTCCTTGAGCGTGCGGCTCCCCGACACGGCAGGCACGACCTCCGCTCCGAGGAGACGCATCCGGAACACGTTGAGTGACTGGCGGGCCATGTCGACCTCGCCCATGTAGACCATGCACTCCATGCCGAACAGGGCCGCGGCGGTGGCGGTGGCCACCCCGTGCTGACCGGCGCCGGTCTCGGCGACCAGGCGGGTCTTGCCCATCCGCCGGGCCAGCAACGCCTGGCCGAGGACGTTGTTGATCTTGTGGCTGCCGGTGTGGTTGAGATCCTCTCGCTTCAGCAGCACGCGCACCCCGAGCTCCTCGGAGAGCCGTGCGCACTCGGTCAGTGGCGAAGGTCGCCCGGCGTAGTCGGCCAGGAGTCCGTCGAGCTCGGACCGGAACGACGGGTCACCCCACGCCGAGCGGAACGACCGCTCGAGCTCCTCGCACGCCGGCACCAGGGTCTCGGGGACGAATCGACCACCGAACTCGCCGAATCGCCCACTGGCGGAGGGTTCGGACAGGGCCATGGGGTTGCACCTCGAGGTGGGCGGGAGAACGGTCGGAAGATGACCGGCCGAGCGAGGGTAGGTCGCCCCGGCCGACGGCGAGAACTCGGAAACCCCGATGGGACGGACGTGCTCAGCCGGCGGGATCGGACGGGCGGACCGGCATCGTCCCACTCACCGTCGTCATCGTGGAGTTGGCCATCATCGAGCTCAGCGGCCCGAGCCTCGGCGATGAAGCGCCGCACGAGCCTCACGTCCTTGCGGCCCTTCGTCGATTCGACACCGCTGACCACGTCGACGCCCCAGGGTCGGACCGTCCGGATGGCCTCGGCGACGTTGTCGGGACCGAGACCTCCTGCCAGCACGACGGCACGTCGTCGCGGGAGGTCGCCCACGAGCGACCAGTCGAAGGTCTTCCCCGAGCCCGGGGCGGCGCCGTCGAGCAGGACGGCGTCGACCTCGTAGTCGTCGACGCGAGCCAGTCGAGGATCGCCGGCGGTGAAGGCCTGCATCACGAAGGGCACCCTCGCCCTGATCCAGGTGGCCTCACCGTGGGACTCGCGTCCGTGCAACTGCACCCCGCGCAGGCCGGTGGCCTCGACCACCTCGACGATGCGCTGAGCCGACTCGTCACGGAACACCCCTACCGTCAGCACCTCGTCAGGGATCTCACGGGTGATCTGCCGGACCTGGTCGGGCTCGATGCGACGCACCGACGGGGCGAGCACGAACCCGATCGCGTCGGCCCCCATGGCCACGGCCATGAGCGCGTCGGCGACGTTGGTCGTACCGCAGATCTTCACGAACATCGGACGCCAACGGTACCGGTGGGCCGCCGCCGCCCTCCGGATGGCGGCTCAGCCGTCGATGAGACGGTCGTTGAGGTAGTCGTCGTAGGCGGCCAGGTCGAGATGGCCGTGGCCGCAGTAGTTGAAGAGGATGACCTTCTCCTCCCCCGTCTCCTTGGCCGCCAGCGCCTCGTCGATGGCGATGCGGATGCCGTGCGCCGCCTCCGGTGCGGCCACCTTGCCCTCGGTGTTGGCGAACTGGATGGCGGCGTCGAAGACCTTGCTCTGCGGCAGGGCCACCGCCTCGATGCGGCCGTCCTTCACGAGCTTCGAGACGATCGGGGAGTCCCCGTGGTAGCGCAGCCCGCCGGCATGGATGGACGGCGGGATGAAGTCGTGTCCGAGGGTGTACATCGGCATGAGCGGGGTCATGCCCGCCACGTCGCCGAAGTCGTACTCGAAGCGACCTGCGGTCAGGGTCGGGCACGACTCGGGCTCGACGGCCACGATGCGCACACCGTCGTCGGGGACGAACGGGAAGGCCAGGCCCCCGAGGTTGGATCCGCCACCGCAGGGGGCGATGACGACGTCGGGGAGCTCCTCGCCGGCCAGCTGGAGCTGTTCCTTGGCCTCCAGGCCGATCACCGTCTGGTGCAACAGGACGTGGTTCAGCACCGAACCGAGGGCGTAGTGCGAGTCGTCACGACCGACACAGTCACGCACCGCGTCGGAGATGGCGGCGCCGAGCGAACCGGGGCTGGAGGGGTCGTCGATCGGTGAGGGAACGACCTCTCCGCCCCAGACCTCCATCATGATCTTGCGGTAGGGCTTCTGGTCGTAGGAGGCCCGCACCATGTACACCATGCACTCCATGTCGAACTGAGCGGTGGCGAACGCCAGGGCGGTGCCCCACTGCCCGGCGCCGGTTTCGGTGGTGAGCCGGCTGATGCCCTCGAGCTTGTTGTAGAAGGCCTGAGGCACGGCGGTGTTGGGCTTGTGCGAGCCCGCCGGTGACACCGATTCGTCCTTGAAGTAGATGCGCGCCGGCGTGCCGAGCGCCGCCTCGAGGCGGGTGGCTCGCACCAGTGGGGTGGGCCGCCACAGCTTGAGGATGTCGAGCACCTCGCCGGGGATGTCGATCCAGGGCGCCGGCGACATCTCCTGCTCGATGAGCGCCATGGGGAACAGCGGTGCGAGATCGTCGGGCGTGACGGGCTCGCGGGTGCCCGGGTGCAGCGGCGGATCCATGGGCTCGGCCATCCGCGGCAACAGGTTGAACCATGCGGTGGGTAGCTGGGCCTCGGGCAGGACGAATCGCGTCATCGGGACTCCTGTCGTGGTGCGTGCCTGCGCGGAGTGTAGGACGGGATCCGTCACCCGGCCGGGCCGTCGAGCGTGCCGGGGCAGCTCAGCGGTGGGACGACCGCAGGGCGGCGACCGCACCCCGGGCATCGCCGGAGGTGACGAGCGATTCACCCACGAGCACCGCGTGGTAGCCGGCCTCGGCCAGCACCCGGGCGTCGCCGGGGCCGACGATCCCGCTCTCGGCCACCCGAACCACCCCGGCCGGCATCAGGGGGGCCAGCCGCACCGCACGGGCGGTGTCGACGGCGAACGTCACCAGATCCCGTTGGTTCACGCCGATGAGGTCGGCGCCGGCATCGACCGCCCGGGCCAGTTCGCCCTCGTCGTGGACCTCGACCAACGCGTCGAGCCCCACGTCGCGGGCAAGAGCCAGGAACTCGACGAGCTCACGCTCGTCGAGGGCGGCGGCGATCAACAACACGGCGTCGGCGCCCATGATGCGGGCGTCGAGCACGTCGCGTGCGTCGACGGTGAAGTCCTTGCGCAGCACCGGGAGCGTGCACGCGCCCCGGGCATCGGCGAGGTCACCGGGACGGGCACCGAAGAACTCGGCGTCGGTGAGCACCGACAACGCCGCCGCCCCCCCACCCTCATAGGCCCCAGCTGTCGCCTCGGCGTCGAGATCGACGGCGAGATCGCCCTTGGAGGGCGATCTCCGCTTCACCTCGGCGATCACCGCGACGTCGCCTGCTGCGGCGACCGCCTCGAGCGAGGCCCGCAGTCCCCTCGCCGGCGGTGCCGCGAGGGCCGCCTCCCGCAACGGCTCGACAGACCGGGGATCGGCCTCGGCCGCCGCCCGGTGCGCGGTGAGGATGCGGTCGAGGTAGGTCGTCAGCTGGGGAGGCCCTTCGCCCCGGCCGTCGGCTCGGCCGTCACCATCATCGGCGGCTCGGCGAAGAGCGGCCCGAGGAGGCCGAAGCAGTTGGCCATCGCATCGCTCCCACCATGGACGCCGAGAGCATCGGCGTCGGTGTAGAGCTCGAAGATCCACACGACGTTCTCGTCGCCGGCGTCACGATGGAACGAATAGACGAGGGTGCCCTCCTCGGCGGCCACCTGCGGGAGCATCGTCTCGAGCGCCGCGATCATCTCGTCACGCTTGCCGGGCTGGGCCACCATCTTCACGAACAGCGAGGTCTGTGCCATGTGCCGGACCCTATCCCCTCCACCGGGCGGCACCGGGAGTGCCGTCGATCGCTCAGGCGTCGGGATCGCTGCGGTAGGAGCGCATGATGGCCACGACGGGCGTGGCCACGAACGACAGCGCCCCGATCACCATGGCGACCACACCGAAGGCCAGGAAGAACGGCGTGCGCAGCAACATGCCGAGCGCCAGCACGCCGAGCCCACCCAGCAGGCCGACGGCCGGAAGCATCTGGAGGCTCCGCGAGACGGTCGCGCCGTCGCCGACCGGCGCGTCGTCGAGCAGTGCTGCGTAGTCGGTGTCGTCGTCGTCGATCGGCGTGAAGTCGTAGCTGGCCGCCCCCGGCTTGCGTTCGACGCGGTTGCGGCGCCTGAGCTCGTCGTCGTAGGCCTTGCGTCGCTGCTCGTCGCCGAGCACGGACCACGCATCGTTGATGCGCTGCATCTCGCGCTCGTTGGCGATCCGCGCGCTGGAACCGGCACCGGTGTGGAAATCAGGGTGGTGGGCTCGGGCGAGCGCGAGATACGCCTTGCGGATCTCTGCCGCGGATGCGCCCGGAGCGACGTCGAGCACGTCGTAGTGGGTGGGTTGGGGAGCCACGAGGAGACCCTACGGTCGCTCAGCTGGGGCTGACGGGTCGACGATGACGGCCGAGGCGGTGCCGTTCGGCGATGCGACGAGCACGGTGGCGCCGACGGGAACGGCCCGGCTGATCGGACCGAGGGCGAGCGCCACGTGGTCGGCACCCAAGGCCACGGCGGGGCTCGTGACGCGACCGACCTCCTTGTCGTCGTGGTGGACCATCGCGCCCCTCGCCGGACCATCGCCCGCGCCGAACGCGGCCTCGTCGAAGCGCAGGAGACGGATCGGACGGGGGACGGTGTTGCCCCGGCTGTCGATGCGGGCCACCAGTTCCTGGCCGGTGTAGCACCCCTTCGTGAAGCTCACCGACGCGTCGATCAACCACTGCCCGGCCTCGGCGGGGATCGTGTCGTCGGTCAGCTCCGAACCCATGGCGGGCACGCCGTGGGCGATGCGGTGACGCTCGAAGGCCGCCGATGGCGCCACGCGCCCGTCGGCCGCCGCCGCCGCGGCCACGTCCTCGTGGGCGGTGCCGGGCGGAAGGACCCGATCGACGCCGGCCACGCCCGGACCGGCCACCGCCCCGGCGAGAACGCCGACCTGAGCCGCCAGCCCGTCGGGCTCGCGACCGAGCTCCACCCGATCGGCGCCATGGCGACGGGCCAGGACGAAACGGGGCAGCGGCTCGCCGATCTCCGCCTTCGTCCGCAGGAGGAAGCGCCCCAGTCGCGCGACGACATCGGCTCCGTGGCCTGGGTCGACGTCGAGGGCGTAGTCGTCGGGACCGATGCGATGCACCCGGAGCCAGGACTGCACCTTGCCCGTGGGCTGGAGCAGCAGCGACCACGCCGACGCCCCTTCGGCCAGCGCCACGATCTCCTGGCTCAGCTGGCCCTGGAGGTAGCGGCCGCTGTCGGGACCGGTCACGCTCACGACGTCGCGTTCGATGATCGCAGTCGCTCCAGCCCCGTCGAGGGCCTCGAAGCCGGCGATGACGGCGCGGCACTCGATCTCGTCCATGGGATCAGTCTCGCAGCAGGTGTCGTGGAACCGACGTGCTCGGGCCGCTACCCGTCCCCGGCCACGCCCTCGCCGGTCACGGCGGCTCGACGGGCGGTGGTGAGCGCACGGGCACCGGGGATGGCCGCGAGCAGGGCCCCGGCCTTGTTGCGGCACTCGAGGTCCTCGTGTTCGGGCACGCTGTCGGCCACGATCCCGGCACCGGCCTGCACGTGGGCGCGGCCGTCGGCGCCGACCATGAGCGTGCGGATGGCCAGGGCGGTGTCGATCGTGCCGGAGAAGTCGATGTAGCCGACCACGCCGGCGTAGGGGCCTCGCTTGACCGGTTCGAGGTCGTCGATGATCTCCATGGCCCGCACCTTCGGCGCCCCCGAGACGGTGCCGGCGGGAAGGGTGGCCCGCAGCACGTCGATGGGCGTGCGCCCGTCGGCCAACTCCCCGGACACCTGCGACGTCAGGTGCATCACGTGGCTGTAGCGCTCGAGCACCATCATCTCGTCGACCTGCTCGGTCCCGAAGCGCACCACGCGCCCGACGTCGTTGCGGGCCAGGTCGACCAGCATGACGTGCTCGGCCACTTCTTTCGGGTGCTCGCGCAGTTCGGCACCGAGGCGCTTGTCGTCGGCCTCGGTCCGACCCCGCCGACGAGTGCCGGCGATGGGACGCGAGATCACCCGGCCGTCGACCAGCTTCACCATCGGCTCGGGGGAGGAGCCCACCAGGCTCACCTCGGGGGTGCGCACGAAGTACATGTACGGGCTGGGGTTGACCTGGCGCAGGACCCGGTAGACGTCGAACGGGTCGGCCTCGAGATCGAACGAATACCGCTGTGAGAGCACGACCTGGAAGATGTCCCCGTCGAGGATGTGCTCCTTGGCCACCCCTACGGCCCGGTGGAAGGTCTCGGTGTCCATCGACGAGTGCACCGCTGGCGGCTCGGCGTCGGCGTCGGGCGGATCGACCATCGGCTCGGCAAGGGGACGGGCGCCGTCGGCGGCCAGCACGGCCAGTCGATCGAGGGCGGCGTCGTAGAGGCGGTCGAGCTCGGCGTCGTCGGCGCCGGCGGGGACGAGCACGTTCTCGATCAGCGTCACCCGCTGGCGGAAGTGATCGAAGGCCGCGAGCTGGCCGATGACGGACAGGACGGCGTCGGGATACCCGGTGACGTCCTCGGGCACGTGGGGGAGCCGCTCGACCTCGCGGACCACGTCGTAACCGAGATAGCCCATGAGCCCGCCGTGCAGCGGCGGCAGCTCGTCGACCATCGGCGACCGGTATCGCTCGAGCAGCCACTCGATCGCAGCGAGCACGCCCTCGCCGAGGGGGAGGTCGGCAGGGAGGTCGCCATCGACGGTGAGGGCACCGTCACGAGACACGATCGTGGCCAGCGGATTGCGCCCGACGAACGACCAGCGGCTCCACCGCTCGCCGTGCTCGACGGACTCCAGCAGGAAGCCGGGTGCGTCGTCACCGCACAACCGGGCGAACGCCGCGACCGGCGTGATCAGGTCGGCCAACAGCTCGCGCCATACCGGGACGACCGTGTGATCGCCGGCCCAGGCGTGGAACTGCTCGCGGGTGGGACGGATCACCGGCTCACGAGGCGGTATCGCCGAACGGCGAGAAGAAGCACGAGTAGTTGCCCGTGTGGCAGGCGCCCTTGCCCTCCTGCTCGACGAGGAACAGCAGGGTGTCACCGTCGCAGTCGTAGGAGCCGGACCGGATGAACTGGCGGTCGCCCGAGGTCTCGCCCTTGCACCAGTACTCCTGGCGCGACCGGCTCCAGAACCAGGTCCGTCCGGTCTCGAGGCTCTTGCGCAGCGACTCGGCGTTCATCCACGCCATCATCAGCACCTGACCGGTGCCCTCCTCCTGGATGATCGCCGGGACGAGGCCGTCCGCGTTGTAGGTGACGGCGGCGAGCTGGTCGTCGGTGAAGGCGATGGGGGTGCTGACGGGCATGCGCCCACGGTACCGGCGCCAGGGTCGACCCACGAACGGATTGACCCTCTCGGCAGCGCCCTACAGGTACAGCCCGGTGCTGCCTTCCTCGAGCCGGTTGGCGGCCACCGCGTGGACGTCTCGTTCGCGCAGGATGATGTAGTCCTCGCCTCGGACCTCGACCTCGTAGCGGTCCTCGGGGTTGAACAGGACCTGGTCGCCGGGCTGCATCGAGCGCACGTTGGGGCCGGCTGCGACGCACTCGGCCCATGCCAGCCGCTTGCCCATCTGAGCGGTGGCCGGGATGAGGATCCCACCAGTGGACCGCCGCTCCCCCTCGCCCCGGTCGGGCTGGACGAGGATCCGATCGTTCAGCATCTGGATGGGCAACTTCTCGGCCGAGGTGGACGAGACGTCGTCGGGGGCCATGTCGGAGCTCGGAGGAGTCACGGATTGGACGGTACCGTCTCGGTCTGTGAGCCACGACCCCGCCACCACGGCGCTGCGCTTCGTCACGGCCGACGGTGTGAGCCTCGAAGGCGAGGTTCGGATCCCCGCCCCGACCGACGACGGGGCGACGGGCGGTGCGCTCGTGCTGGCCCACCCCCATCCGCTGCACGGGGGGTCGATGGCGTCGCTGGTGACCAGCGAGCTCTTCCGCGTGCTCCCGCCACAGGGGCTGGCGGCATTGCGGTTCAACTTCCGCGGCGTCGGTTCGAGCGAAGGTGAGCACGGCCACGGCCTCGCCGAGCGCCTGGACATCGAAGCGGCGATCGACACACTGACCGACCTCACCGAACAACGGCCGCTGGTGCTGTGCGGCTGGTCGTTCGGCGCCGACGTGTCGCTGACCGTCACGGATGCCCGGATCGCCGGTTGGGCGCTCATCGCCGCCCCGATGCGCATCCGGCCCACCGCCGACTACGACGCCGTGGCCGCCGATGCCCGTCCGAAGTTGTTGATCGTGCCCGAGCACGACGAGTTCCGCTCACCCGAGTCGGCCATCGAGGCGACGAGCGGGTGGGCGAACACCACCGTCGAGGTCGTCCCCGGTGCCGACCACTTCCTGGTCGGGCGCACCGACAAGGCCGCTCGCCTCGTCGCCGCCTTCGCCGCCGAACTCACCTGAGCCACGCCTCGGCTGAGGCGGCGAGGCGAACGCCCGCGGAGCCGAGCGAGAACGTCACGGCCGGACGGCCACCCCCGCATCGAGCATGTGGGCCTTGGCCTCGTGGACGGTGTGCTCCCCGAAGTGGAAGATCGACGCCGCCAGCACCGCGTCGGCCCGTCCTTGCGTGACGCCCTCCACCAGGTGCCCGAGGGTGCCGACCCCACCCGAGGCGATGACGGGGATACCGACCGCATCGGCGACCGCAGAGGTCTGCTCGACGTCGAAGCCGTTGCGGGTGCCGTCGCGGTCCATCGAGGTGAGCAGGATCTCCCCCGCCCCGAGACGTTCCACCTCGCGCGCCCAGGCCACCACGTCACGCCCGGTCGGCGTGCGGCCGCCGTGGGTGAAGACCTCCCAGCCTTCGGCCGGCTCGCCGGCATCGTCGACGCGCCGACGTCCGTCGATGGCCACGACCACGCACTGGTTGCCGAACTCTGCAGAGATCTCGGCCACCAGCTCGGGCCGTTCGACCGCGGCGGTGTTGACCGACACCTTGTCGGCGCCGGCGCGCAACAACCGACGGGCATCGTCGACAGTGCGGATGCCCCCGCCGATCGTGAACGGGATGAAGACCTGCTCGGCGGTGCGGCGCACGACGTCGACGATGGTGTCGCGCTGGTCCGACGACGCCGTGATGTCGAGGAAGACCAGCTCGTCGGCGCCCTCGGCGTCGTAGCGGGCGGCGAGCTCGACCGGGTCACCCGCGTCGCGGAGCCCGACGAAGTTGACACCCTTGACCACACGGCCCGCATCGACGTCGAGGCACGGGATGACGCGAGCGGTCCTCACTCGGGCACGGCGATGGCCTCGACAGAACCGACGTCGAGGCGCTGAGCGCGCACCAGGGTGTCGAGGGCGACACGGTCGCCCTCGGCCGTGGCCACGACACGGTCGACCCGCTCGGCTCGCTCGACCACGAGCTCGACGCCGTACTCGAGACAGGCGGCCGCGATGTCGTCGACGATCGCCTCGGACGTCGTGAGCACGACGGCGTCCTGAGGTCCGCCGTAGCCCTCCGCCAGGTTGTGGAGGTCGTGGGCCACCAGCAGCAACCTGCCGCCGGGAGCGAGCGCCCGAACGGCCGTGGCGACGGCGGCGCGACGCTCATCGGCGGGCAGCTGGAGGTAGAAGACGATGACCAGGTCGAAGCCGCCCTCAGGGGGGAGCCATGTGATGGCATCGCCGACCACGAACTCGGCGTCCACGCCTCGTTCGGCGGCGAGGCGCTCGGCCTTCTCGACCCCGACCGACGAGAAGTCGACACCGGTGACCTGCCAACCCTGCGTCGCCAGCCAGACCGCGTTGCGGCCTTCACCGCTGGCCAGATCGAGGGCGCGACCCGGCTCGAGGTCGGCGACCTCTGCGGGAAGGAAGAGGTTGGGCTCGCCGGACCAGACCAACTCGGCCGTGTCGTAGCGGGCGTTCCACGCGTCAGCGTCCATGGCGAGGAGTCTACGGGCGGGTCACGGGCCGCGGATCAGGTACCCGAAGGGCGCTGGTCGAGGGTGGCGAGCGCGTCGGCCACGGTGAAGGCGGCCTCGTAGATCGCCTTGCCCACGATCACGCCGGCCAACGACCGGCCGCTCCCGCGCAACGCGGCCAACGCGTCGAGGTCGGCCAGCGTCCCCACGCCGCCCGAGGCCACCACGGGCAGCGGTGAGGCCTCGAGCACCTGGGCCAGTCCAGCCAGGTCGGGGCCGGCGAGCGTGCCGTCGCGGGCGATCTCGGTGACCACGAGAGCCTCGACCCCGACGTCGCGGAACTCCGAGGCCACGTCGAGCAGGTCGCGGCCCGACCCCTTCTCCCAGCCCCTCACGGCGACTTCGCGACCACGGGCGTCGAGGCCGACGGCCACCGCGTACCGTGAGGCGAGACGGGCCACGAGTGCCGGTTGCTCGAGGGCGGCGGTGCCTATCACGATGCGCCGCACGCCGGCTTCGAAGAGGGCCTCGGCCGCGGCTTCGTCACGCACCCCCCCGCCGGCCTGTACGGGCACGTCGACGGCGCAGGCGATCTCGGCGATGACGCCACGGTTGACCGGTTGACCGGTGCGGGCCGCGTCGAGGTCGACGACGTGAATCCACCGGGCCCCGTCCGCGACGAAGGCGAGCGCCTGTTCGACCGGGTCCTCGTGGTACACGGTCTCCTGGTCGTAGTCGCCCTGGTACAGCCGCACGCAGCGGCCGTCGCGCACGTCGATGGCGGGGAAGAGGTCCATCAGGCCTCCACCGCCGCGCCGGTCCGGGTGGCATCGACGAACGCACCGAGGAGGGCGAGTCCGGTGGTACCCGACTTCTCGGGATGGAACTGGGTCGCCCACAGCGCACCCCGCTCGACGGCAGCGGTGACCGCTCGGCCGTACTCGCAGGTGGCCACCACGTCGGGCCCGTCGGGGGCGGCGTAGGAGTGCACGAAGTAGACCCACACCGGGTCGGGGACGGTGGCGAACATGACCGACGGGCGGCGCACGTCGAGCACGTTCCACTGCATCTGCGGGCGCTTGACACTCGCGGGAAGGAGTTGCAGCACGCCCGACAGCACCCCGAGCCCACTGGTACCGGGAGACTCGTCCGAGCCCTCGTAGAGCATCTGCATTCCGACGCAGATCCCGAGGAACGGACGCCCGGACGTCGCGGCGACGACCGCGACCTCGTCGAGCCCGGCCGTGCGCAGCGCAGACATGCACGCCCCGAAGGCGCCGACGCCGGGAAGGACGACGGCGTCGGCGTCGGCCACGAGGCCGACATCGGCGGTCAGTCGGGCGTCGGCGCCGACGCGCTCGAGCGCCTTCTGAGCCGATCGCAGATTGCCGATGCCGTAGTCGAGCACCGCCACCAGCGGGTGATCACCGGCCGTCACCGCACCGGCGTCGCTCACAGCACGCCCTTCGTCGACGGCACGCCCGACCCCTCGACGCGCACGGCGTCGCGCAGGGCCCGCGCCACGCCCTTGAACGTGGCCTCGACGAGGTGGTGGGTGTTGCGCCCCCGCACGGAGGTGACGTGCAGCGTGATCGCCGAGGCCACCACGAAGGCGCGCCAGAACTCCTCCACCAGCTGGGGATCGAAGGGCGGATCGCCGAGGATCTTCTGGCCGGGGAACTCGACCTCGTAGTGCAGGTACGGGCGCCCCGAGAGATCGAGGGCCACGTCGACGAGCGCCTCGTCGAGCGGGACACCGATCGACGCGAAACGGCGGACACCGGCCTTGTCGCCCAGCGCAACCCTGAAGACCTCGCCGAGCGCGATGCCGACGTCCTCCACGGTGTGGTGGGCGTCGATCTCGAGGTCACCCGTGGCCCGCACGGTGAGGTCGAAACCGCCGTGACGACCGAGCTGGCTGAGCATGTGATCGAAGAAGGGCAGGCCTGTCGACGCCTCGACGACCGAGCCGCCATCGAGGTCGAGCTCGATGACGATGTCGGTCTCGGAGGTGGTGCGCGCCACCTGGGCGGCGCGCCGGTCGGGTTCGGGGCGCTGGGCGCTCACGTGAGGATCTCCTCGAGGGCAGAGAGGAAGACGTCGTCCTCCTCGGGTGTACCGATGGTGACTCGAAGGCACCCGTCGAGGCGAGGCCACGACGAGCAGTCACGGACCAGGACGGAACGGTCGACCAGCCGCCGCCACGTCTCGGCGCCGGGAACCGGTCGGGGTCGGAAGAGCACGAAGTTGGCCCCCGACGGCCACACGTCGACAGGCAGCTCGGCGAGACGGGCGACGAGACGGCCGCGCTCCTCGACGAGGCGGGCGACGCGCGCGTCCATCTCCGCACGGTGGGCGACGGCGGTGAGCCCGGCGGCCTGCTTGAGGGCGTCGAGGTGGTAGGGCAGCACGACCTTGTGGAGCTCGTCGACGACGACGGCCGGACCGACGAGGTAGCCGAGGCGGGCCGCGGCCATCGACCAGGTCTTGGAGAACGTGCGGGTCACGACGAGGGGGACGTCGTCGGCCACCAGACCGAGCGCCGACCAGGGCGCGAACTGCCCGTAGGCCTCGTCGACCACCAAGAGCCCGTCCACGGCGGCGACGGCGGCGAGGGTGGCACGCACGGTGTTCTCGGAGTCGACGAGACCGGTCGGGTTGTTGGGCGAACAGAGGAAGGCCACCGACGGCGCGCCCTCGTCGATCACCCGATGGACCTCGTCGAGGTCCGTGGAGAAGTCAGCGGCCCGCTCACCGGCGAGGACGGCCGTGCCGGTGAGGCGGGAGATGTGGGCGTGCAGCGCGTAGGTGGGCTCCCACATCGCGGCGGTTCGACCGGTCCCGCCGTAGGTGAGCAGCAGCGTCTGGAGGACCTCGTTCGACCCGTTGGCCACGAACACCTGCTCGGGCCCCACGTCGTGCAGCGCGCCGATGGCGGACCGCAGCTGCATCGCGGTGCGGTCGGGATAGCGGTGCCAGCGGATGGACCGGGCCGCCTCGGCGACCTCGGCGACCCACTCGGCTGGCGGGGGCTCGGGCGACTCGTTGGTGTTGAGGCGGACCTCCACGTCGACCTGCGCCGAGTGATAGCCCTCCATGAGAGCCACGTCGTCGCGCGGCGCGATCACGGCTCGACCGTCGCGGCGTCGGCGGTGTCGAGCGCGCCACGGGCGTCGAGGGCCCGGAGGCGCAGCTCGACGGACTCGGCGTGGGTGCTCAGGCCCTCGGCCTCGGCGATGGTGGCCACCACGGGGGCGGCCGCCCGCAGGCCGACCTCGTCGACATGCACGATGTGGACCTGCTTGGTGAAGTCGGACACGGTGAGGGCGCTGCCGTAGCGCGCCGCTGCCGAAGGTCGGCAGCACGTGGCTGGGCCCGGCGACGTAGTCGCCGATGGAGGCCGGCGCCAGCGGGCCGCAGAACACCGCTCCTGCGTGGCGAACCATCGGGAGCAGGGCGTCGGGGTCGTCGACCATGAGCTCGAGGTGCTCGGGGGCGATGTGGTTGACGACGGCCATGGCCGCCTCCGGCCCGTCGACGAGGGCGCAGAACCCGCCACCGTCGAAGGTTGCGGTGATCTCGTCGCGTCGAGGAGCGGCGGCGACGAGGCGGGAGAGCGCGACGTCGACGGCTTCGGCGACCGCCGGGTCCCATGTGACGAGCCACGACAGCCCGTCGGGGCCGTGCTCTGCCTGGACCATCAGGTCGACGGCCACGAAGTCGGCGGGGGCGCCGGCGTCGGCCACGACCACGATCTCCGAGGGTCCGGCGAAGGCCATGGGAACGCCGACCTGGCCGGCGACCTCGCGCTTGGCCAGGGCCACGTAGACGTTGCCCGGTCCGGCGATCACGTCGACCGGACGCAACGACTCGGTGCCGTGGGCCATGGCGGCGATGGCCTGGGCACCGCCGATGGCGTAGACCTCGTCGACCCCCGCCAGCGCGGCGGCGGCCAACGTCGAGGTGGCCACGCGACCGGTGGTGCGGTCGGGGGGCACGCAGAGCACGACCTCACCGACGCCGGCCACCTTGGCCGGCACTGCCGTCATGAGCACCGAGGACGGATAGGCGCCGCGGCCACCGGGCACGTAGCACCCGGCGCGATCGACGGGCACCGTGACGCCATCGACCCGGATACCGCCCCGGACGAAGGAGTGGGGTGAGGCCAGCTGGGTGCGGTGGAAGGCCTCGACCGCATCACGGGCGTCGGTCAGGGCGGCGACCAGATCGGACGGGGCGTTCGCCAGCGCGGCGACGACCTCGTCGGCCGGGACCCGTAGCTCGGTGAGGGTGACGCCGTCGAAGCGCTCGGTGAGTTCCTTGACCGAGGCGTCACCGCGTTCACGTACGTCGGCGACGATGGCCTGCACGGCGGCGACGGGACCCGCACCGCCGGGGTCGGGGCGCGGCAGGCGATCGACGAGATCACCGGTCACGCCCCGCAGGTCGAGTCGCGTCAACACGGGTCGAACGCTACTGCCGCACCCGTGCGTCGCCGCCCGGGTTGCCGAGGACGGCTCCTTCGGCGGCCTGCGACTCAGGTGCGCATGCGGCCGGTGACGGCGCGAAGGCGGCGATCCGCGCCCCGCAGGGCCCGCTCCACCTCGAACAGCTCGTGAGCCAGCGACTCCTCTCCGGCGGCGTGCAACCGCTCCCCCACCGTCGTGACCCGGGCCACGAGGTCCTCGAGGGTGGTGCTGGCCGACGACAGTTGGGCGCGCTCGGAGTCCACGTCGGCAGTATGGGCCGCACGGATCGGGACCGGACGAAAAAGAGGCCGACGCCCCTCGAGAGGGGCGTCGGCGGGGCGACACTGGGCGGCGGATCCCATATGTGTCGCCGATGTCAGGTGGCGGGAACCTGACCCTGTCGACCCTATCGGTGTTCGTCGCAGAAGTGCACTCGGCAACGCACGACGGCGGCCCGATCTCGGCGCCGCCGACAGGTGGACGTCAGACCCGGCTGGAGGGACAGAAATCGGCCAGCACGCAGTCGACGCAGCGGGGCGTGCGGGCCGCGCACACCCGGCGCCCGTGAAGGATCAGGAGAAGGCTGAAACGGCCCCGGTCGACCGCGGGGACCATCGGGTTGAGGACATGCTCGACCTTGACCGGGTCGGTCTCGGTGGTGAGCCCGAGGCGACCCGACAGGCGCAGGACATGAGTGTCGACGGGAAGCCCGGGCAGGTCCATGGCCACGCTGCGCACGACGTTGGCCGTCTTGCGGCCGACGCCCGGCACGGTGACGAGGTCGCTCATGGCGCGGGGTACCTCGCCGCCGAATCGGTCGACGAGCGCCTGGGCCATGCCGATGAGGCTCTTCGTCTTGTTCTTGTAGAAGCCCGTGGAGCGCACGAGTTCCTCGACCTCGGCCGGATCGGCGACGGCGAGGTCCTCCGGCGTGGGGAAGCGGGCGAAGAGCGCAGGGGTGACCATGTTGACCCGGGCGTCGGTGCACTGTGCCGAGAGGATCGTGGCCGCCAGCAGCTCGTAGGGGTTGCGGTGGTCGAGCTCGCACCGGGCGTCGGGATACTCGTCGTCGAGTCGGATCCGCACCTCCCGGGCACGACCCTTCGGAGTACGGGGTCGGGCCATCCGTCGAGACTACGGGCCGATCCGCAAGGGCAGTCGCGTAGGGTCGCCGGGTGCTCGCGAGGACCCACGACGACGAAGGCACGCTGTGCGCACTCGAGGCCGAGCCGGCGACCCCCGCACACGACGAGGTCGCCGAGGCCGCAGGGCTCGTGCTGGTCCGCGAAGTGCTCCAGGTCCGCTGCCCTCTCCCCGCGGCCGACCCGGCGCCCATCGGCCTGCGGTCGTTCCGCCCCGGCGTCGACGACGACGACTTCTTGGCCGTCAACAACCGGGCCTTCGCCTGGCACCCCGAGCAGTCGGGCTGGACGGCCGCCCAGCTGCGCGCCGCCGAGGCCGAGCCGTGGTTCGACGCCGACGGGTTCCTGCTGCACGAGCGCGAGGGCCGCCTGGCCGGGTTCTGTTGGACCAAGGTGCACCCCGCCACCGACGACGACCCCGCTCTCGGGGAGATCTACGTGATCGCCGTCGACCCCGACTTCCACGGCCTCGGCCTCGGTCGGGCTCTCACGCTCGCCGGACTGCGCCACCTCAGCGACGAGGGGCTGCACCACGGGATGCTGCACGTCGAGTCCACCAACACCACCGCTCGGGCCCTCTACGCCGACATCGGGTTCACCGCCCACTCCAGTCACCGTTGGTGGGAACGACCACAGGCTCCTCAGTAGCGTGGGCGCGGTGCCCACCCGCTACGACGTCGACCGCGCCCAGCTCTCCGAGCTGCTGGCCGACGAGCCCGCCTACCGGGTGGACCAGGTCTGGCAGGGCCTCTACGCCGACCACCGACCGCCCGACGAGCTGACCACGCTGCCCAAGGCGCTGCCGGGCGCGGCTGGCCACCGAGCTCCCTGCGGCGCTGCACCCGTCGGCCGAGTCGACGAGCGAAGGTGGCGACACGGTCAAGTGGCTGTGGGAGCTGGGCGACGGTGCCACCGTCGAGACCGTGCTCATGCACTACCGCCGACCGTTCCACGGTCTGCGTCAGCACCCAGGCCGGGTGCGCCATGGGCTGCGGGTTCTGCGCCACCGGTCAGGCCGGCTTCGAACGCAACCTGGGCGTCGGCGAGATCGTCGAGCAGGTCGTCGAGGCCACCCGACGCGCCGCAGCCGCCGACCCGCCCGGCGCCTCTCGAACGTGGTGTTCATGGGCATGGGTGAGCCGCTGGCCAACTACGACCGGACCTGGGCCGCCGTCGCCCGCATGCACGACGAGCTCGGCATCTGGGCGCGCGCCACCTCACGATCTCGACGGTCGGGCATCGTGCCCGGCATCCGTCGCCTGGCCGACGAGGTCCTACCGGTCAACCTGGCCGTCTCGCTGCACGCCGCCAACGACACCCTGCGCGACGAGCTGGTGCCCATCAACCGCCGCTACCCGCTCGGCCGAGCTCGATCGACGCCTGCGCCAGCCTACCTGGGAGCCAAGAACCGCCGGCTCTCGTTCGAGTGGGCCATGATCGCACGAGGTGAACGACCGCGACGTCGACGCCGACGAGCTGGCCGGCTTCGCCCGAGCGCTGCGGGCCCACGTGAACCTCATCCCGCTCAACCCACCCCGGGATGGCCGACCGTCGGCTCGCCCCCCGAGCGGGTCCGCGCGTTCCGCGACCAGCTGCGGGCCCTCGGCGTCAACGCCACCGTGCGGGCCAACCGGGGCACCGACATCGACGCCGCCTGCGGTCAGCTGCGGGCCGCGCACGAGGCCACACCGGTGACGATCGGGCGACGACCCCCGCAACCGGGGCCCGGGCCGCCATACTGAGTCGATGGAAACACGCCGGTGGACCAACCCGGGCCAACCTCAGACCCTCCAGATCGCCGTCTTCCTGCTGTACATCAACGCGGTGTTCGGCGTGCTCTTCGGCCAGGTGTTCTCGGTGCTCGGACTCATCATCGTGGTCGGCCAGGCCGCCGCCGGCTTCGGCATCGCCAACGAGAAGCGCTGGGCCTACTGGCTGGGCGTCGGCGTCGCTGCCCTCGGCATCGTGCCCTACATCCTGTTCCTGGCCAGCGAGGGCCTGGGCTCGATCTTCGACATCGGCCTGCTGATCAACCTGTTGTTCCCCGTGGCCCTCTTCGCCCTGCTGTTGCATCCGATGAGCCGCGACTACCAGCGCATCTGGTTCAAGTAGTCCGAGCTCCGGCGCCCCGGGTCCGGCGACGCGCACCGGCGGCGCCGACGCGCCGCCGGAGATGGGGCATGATCAGGACATGACTACGACCGTGACCGGCATCGCCGGGTTGAAGGAACTCGTCGGGCAGCACCTCGGGTACAGCGAGGAGCTCGAGATCACGCAGGAGCGGGTGAACACGTTCGCCGACGCCACCGGCGACCACCAGTGGATCCACGTCGACCCGGAGCGGGCCAAGGACGGGCCCTTCGGTGGGCCGATCGCCCACGGCTACCTGACCCTGTCGCTCGGCCCGGCGCTGCTGCCCACCATCGTCAGCGTCGAGGGCATGCGCATGGCCGTCAACTACGGCATGGGCAAGGTGCGCTTCCCGTCGCCGGTGCCCGTCGGATCGAAGCTGCGCCTCGGCGCCGAGCTGACGGCCCTCGAGGAGCTCGACGGCAACGGCGCCCAGGTCACGATGACCTTCGTCTACGAGGTGGTCGGGGCCCCCAAGCCGAGCTGCGTGGCCGAGGTCATCTTCCGCTACTACGAGTAGCGCAGCCCGTCCCTGCACCGAACGCCGGGGTGTCCCTGAACCACCCCCGCACGGGCCTACAGTCGCTGCGTGCGGTACGCGGACCAGGACTCGCTGCGCCGGCTGCAGCGCCGCCAGTTCACCGCGTGGGCGCTGGTCCTGGGACTCGTGATCGCCGTCGTCGCCGGCGCGACGTTCGGGCTCGGCACGCCCGACCCCGACACGCTCGCCAGTTCGACCGCGGCCACAGTGCCGGCGACGGCCGAGCCGGTCGACCTCCCCTCCGACGCCCCGCAGGCCGACGGTGACGCCGGCCCCTCGATCGAGGACTACCGGGGCCCGGACTGGATCGCCGCCGAGAACGCCAAGCCGGGAACGACCGAATGGCAGATCCCCGACGACCGACGGATGTGGGACAAGGTCCGCGGCTTCGCCGACACCACCAGCATCGACTTCGGCGAGAGCTTCGTGCTGCGGGTCTCGACGCCCGCGCCCACGTGGCGCGTCGACGCCTACCGGATCGGTTACTACGGCGGTGGAGGCGGGCGGCTCATCTGGTCCAGCCCCGAGCAACCGGGCACGGCCCAGCCGGACGGTGTCGAGGACCCGGCGACGAACATGCGGGAGGCCGAATGGCAGCCCTCGCTGGAAGTCCAGACCGACGCCACGTGGCCTCCGGGTCAGTACCTGCTGAAGCTGGTCAGCTCCGACGGCGGCGCGTCGTTCGTCCCTCTCGTCGTCCGCGACGACGGAAGCACGGCCCCGCTGCTGATGCAGAGCGCGGTGACCACGTGGCAGGCCTACAACTCGTGGGGGAACACGAACCTCTACACCGGCGTCAACGGCACCTCGGCCACCCGAGCCAGGGTCGTGAGCTTCGACCGCCCCTACAGCGGCAACGGATCCGGGGAGTTCCTGGGCCGTGAGTTCGAGTTCATCTGGTTCCTCGAACGGCTCGGCTACGACGTCACCTACTGGACCGACATCGACCTCGACGCCCAGGGCGACCGGGCTCAGCAGCACCGAGCCGTCGTCATCCCGGGACACGACGAGTACTACACCGTCGAGATGCGCGCCGCCCTCGAACGGGCTCGCGACGCCGGCGTGAACCTGGCCTTCTTCGGCGCCAACAACATCTACCGGCGCATCCGACTCGAACCCTCACCGCTCGGCGAACGCCGCCGCGAGGTCAACTACCGCTCGGCCTCCGAGGACCCCCTCGACGGGGAGGACGACGCCCAGGTCACCACCTTGTTCCGCGAGGCCCCGAAGGCCGACCCCGAGAGCGCCCTCATCGGCAACTACTACGAGTGCAACCCCGTGAAAGCCGACTGGGTGGTGGGCGACGAGTCGGCATGGATGTTCGAAGGGTCGGGCTTCGAGAACGGCGACCGCGTCACCGACATGGTCGGCAACGAGTACGACAGGGTCACGCCGGGTGTCCCCACCCCGGAGAACATCCAGGTGATCGCCCATTCCCCCGTGAACTGCCGCGGCAAGTCGTCGTTCGCCAACTCCACCTGGTACTCCGCCCCGAGCGGGGCCGGGGTGTTCTCGGCCGGCACCTTCGGTTGGAGCCCTCTGATGGACGAGGCCTGCCCGGAGGGGGTGGCGACCAGCCCGCCGTGTCGCCTGCAGAAGGTGACCGAGAACCTCCTGGACGCGTTCGCCGCCGGGCCCGCGGGCGCCGCGCATCCCAGCGTGAACAACCTCTCGAGGTTCGGCATCGGCAAGGTGACGAGCGGATCCACGTCCACCACCTCTGGCACCAGTCCCCCGACCACCGCCGACGTCGACTGACGCCCCGAGGCGAACACCGACCGGCGCGGCCGACGCCGCGCCAGCACGGGAGCTCCGACCGCGGCCACGTTTCGGCGACGCGAACTCAGGGGAGGCTTGCCGACCCTGGGCGGAGGATCACAGCGGCAGCTTGCCGGTCGCTGCTTTCGTCGTGCCGTGGTCCTTGTACGCCGCGATCGTGCGCTGCGCGATGCGCATCTGGTGAACCTCGTCGGCGCCGTCGGCGAAGCGGGCCCAGCGGGCCTGCTGGGCCATGTGGGCCAGCGGCGTGTCGGTGGAGTATCCGAGGGCACCGTGGACCTGGATGGCCCGGTCGATGATGCGGTTGAGGCTGTTGGCCACGAAGTGCTTGGCCATCGACACCTCTGACGCGAAGTCGAGCTTGTTGTCGATGAGGTACGCAGCGTGCAACACCATGAGCTTGGACTGGTAGAGCTCCATGGCCGAGTCGGCGATCATCCACTGGATCCCCTGCTTCTCGGCCAGCAGCGACCCGTGGGCGTACCGGTCCAGGGAGCGGTCGACCATCATGTCGAGCGCCACCTCGGCCTGTCCGATCCAGCGCATGCAGTGGGCGAGGCGGGCCGGCCCGAGGCGAGCCTGACCGAGGAGGTGGCCCTGTCCCCGCCCGCCGAGCATCTGGTCGGCGTGAACGCGCAGATCGGTGATGCGGATCTCGCAGTGGTTGTGGCTGCCCGACATGGTGGCGACGTCTCGCACGACCTCCCACCCGTCCGAGGGGATGTCGACCAGGAAGGCCGAGTTGGCCGCCTGGGGCAGTTCGGGGTCGTCCTCGGTGCGGGCGATGAGGATGGCGAACTTCGCGCCCCGGGCGCCGGAGATGAACCACTTGTGCCCGTTGATGACCCACTCGTCGCCATCGGGATAGGCGTGGGTGCGGATGAGCGTGGGGTCCGAGCCGGCCACCTCCGGCTCGGTCATGGCGAAGCACGACCGGGCCCGGCCCTCGCACAGCGGGCGCAGGTAGCGCTCCTTCTGGTCGTCGGTCGCCCAGTGCAGGAGGGTGTGCATGTTGCCCTCGTCGGGGGCCTGGGCGTTGAGGGCGAACGGTCCCATACGTGTCTTGCCGGCCTCGGCCGACACGGCCGCCATGGCCACGTGCCCCAGCCCCATGCCGCCCCACTCGGTGGGCATGTGGGGGAGCCACAACTCCCACTCCTTGGCCGCACCGCGCATCTCGACGATGCCGCCGATCCACTGCTCACGCGTCCAGTCGTCGGCGTCGGCCGTCGCCTCGATCGGGCGTACGACCTCGTCGAGGAACCGGTGCACACGACCGCGTATCTCGTCGATCTCGGGCGGGAACGTGAAGTCGATCGCCATGGCCGGAGTCTGACACAGGGCCTTTCTCCGGCGTCTCGGCGGTCACCCGATCGTCGAGCGCACCTCCGCCGCCGCGATCCCTCGCCCGAGATGGACCAGCAGGTCGCACAACAGCTCGGCACCCCGGGTGCCCGGCTCGCCCATCAGGGCCAGTTCGGAGGCCACGTCGCGTGCGGTGCCGGTGTCGGCCACCACGACGGCGAGGAGGCTCTTGGGAGGGGCCGGCGTGCCGTGCGCGAACGTCCAGGCGGCCAGGGCCACCCCCTCGTCTCGACGACCGGCCACGAGCGCCTCGGCTGCCCGCACGGCGGTGTCCGCCGGCTGATCGTCTGCGGCCGCTGCGGGTGGGGGTGGCGCGGCGACCGGTGAACCGGACAGCAGCGCGCACCACACCTCGAGCTCGCACAGCCAGGTCCGCACCGGTCCACCGGGCCGGGCGCCCCGGACCCGATCGAGGATCGTACGGGCATCGCTGGCCCGGCCGTCGAGGAGGGCACGGTGCGCCGTGTCCAGTTCGTCGAGCAGCTCGTCCTGGCGCACCTTGCGCAGCTGGCCCAGATTCATGGCCGCCAGCCCCAGCGCCAGCACCGCCCCGAACACGAAACCCTCGCGGTACGCCCAGAGCCCGACGGCGCCGGCCACGCCGACCGAGAGGATCTCCGCCACCCGTCGCCCCCGACCCTTGGTCGTCATGTCGCACACGGCCAGGAAGACGTGGCCGCCGTCGAGGGGCAGGACGGGCAACAGGTTGAGCAGCGACCATCCGACGTTGATCCACACCACCTGCGAGAGCACGACGGCGGCTGCTCCCGTGGGGGCCGCGCCGCTCGACTCGAGCACGACGGCCGGCAGCCCGAGCAGCACGAGCGCCGAGAGCGGTCCGGCCAGGCTCGTGACGATGCGTCCGCTGGGGCTCAGCGCCCCCTCGGCCGTGGTCAGGCCACCGAACCCGTGCAGCACGACGCTCGACGTGAGCCCGTAGGCACGGAAGGCCACGGCGTGGCCCATCTCGTGGACCAGGATCGAGACAGTGGCGATGGCCACCCAGCTGGCCACGAAGGCCGGCGACTGGGGCAGGCCCAGCAACAGGATGATCACGAAGAACGCCGGCTCGAAGCGCACGGGAACCCCCGCCAGACGCATCTCCGGTGCCTTCACCACCTCTTCAGGCTACGACCCGACCAGGCCCTCGCCGGGTCGGTGGCCCGGCCTTCGGGCGAGGTTGCGGACTGCGCCACTCGAGACGTCCACCCGTAGGCTCGACGACGTGACCGACATCGACGCGGAGCAGCTGCCCCAAGGTGACGAGAAGCGGGTCGCCGTGCAGTCGATGTTCGACGCCATCGCCCCGCGCTACGACCTCGTCAACCGGGTGATGACCTTCCGGATGGACGTCGGCTGGCGGCGACGCACCGTGCGGTCACTGCGCCTCGGGCCCGGTTCGCTGGTGGCCGATCTGGCCTGCGGCACCGGCGACTTCTGCCGCGAGCTGCAACGCCAGGACCTACGCCCCGTCGGGTTCGACCTGTCCTTCGGCATGTTGGCGGCCGCGCGCACCGGTGCACCGCTGGCGCAGGGCGACATCCTCCGCCTCCCGGTGCCCGACGCCGCGCTCGACGGAGTGACCTGCGGCTTCGCGCTGCGCAACCTGGTCGACCTCGACGCGTTCTTCGTGGAGCTCGCCCGGGCCGTCCGACCCGGGGGACGTATTGCGCTTCTCGAGGTGGCCGAGCCCCCCAATGCAGTTCTGCGTTGGGGTCACGGGGTCTACTTCGGCTCCGTGGTCCCGAAGGTCGGCGGGCTGCTCTCCGACCCCGCCGCCTACCGGTACCTTCCCAAGTCGGTCGCCTACCTCCCCGCCCCGAGCGTGATGCTCGACCAGCTCGCGGAGGCCGGCTTCGTGGAGGTGCAGCGCGAACTGCTCTCCACCGGGATCGCCCAACTGATCACCGCCACGCGACGCAAGCCCGGCTGGTGAGCCCCGACGCCACGTCCGCGGCCCACCCGTCGACCGAGGGGCTGGTGGCCCGCACGCGGGTGCTCGACACCGACCCCGACCTGCTGGCCGTGGCCGACGACGACGGCGCGGTGTTCGTGAAGGAACGGGTCGGGGTGGCCGGCGTCGGAGTCGCAACGTCCATCACCGTCCCCCGAACGGGCGGTTCCGCCGACGCCGACGCAGTGTCCGAGGCGCTCGGGCGGATCGCCCACGACGACCCCGTCCACCATCCCGGGTCGGGACCGGTAGCGATCGGCGCCCTCCCGTTCGCCCCCGACGCACCGGGAACCCTGGTGGTGCCACGGGTCGCCGTGGGCCGCGCCGAGGACGGGACCCGGTGGGTCACCACGATCGCCCGGCCCGACGATCAGCCGTCCGTCGCAGAGGTCGAGGGGATCGTCCGGCGAGGGCTCGGCCGCCAGACGGGTTTCGCCCGCGACGCCCGGCTCGACACCGACGACGCCGGGCCGGGGCACTACTCGCTTCGCGCGGCACGTCCCGCGGCGACGTGGTGCGACGCCGTGGCCGAAGCCACGGCCCGCATCCGCCGGGGCGACGCTCACAAGGTCGTGCTGGCGCGTGCGGTCGAGGTCATCACCGATCGACCGCTCACCCCCTTCGCCGTCCTCGACCAGCTCCGACGTGCATACCCGGCCAGTCACCTGTTCTCGGTGGACGGCTTCGTCGGCGCCACCCCCGAGCTGCTCGTCGCCCGAGCCGGGGAGCGGGTCATGGCCCATCCGATGGCCGGGACCGCACCTCGCAGCGGCGACCCGAGCGCCGACGCCCGCCTCGCGGCCTCGCTGCTGGCGTCATCGAACACGAGGGCAGAGCACCGCCACACCATCGACATGGTCCACGACACCCTGCTGCCCTGGTGCTCCTACCTCGACGAGGAGGCCGAGCCGTCGGTGGTGGCGATGGCCAACGTGCAGCACCTGGGCACCCGCCTCGAAGGTCGGCTGTCGAGCCCGGCGGCGTCGGTGCTGGAGCTGGTGGCGGCGCTGCACCCCACTCCCGCTGTCGGGGGGACCCCCCGCACGGAGGCGCTCGCCCTGATCGCCGAACTGGAACAGCTCGACCGCGGCCGATACGCCGGGCCCGTCGGCTGGGTCGACGCCGAGGGAAACGGCACCTGGGCGGTGGGTATCCGCTCCGCGGAGATCAGCGGCACGACGGCCCGGCTCTACGCCGGTGTCGGGGTGGTGGCCGACTCCGACCCCGCCTCGGAGCTGGCCGAGACGCGAGCCAAGCTGCAAGCGCTGCTCGGGGCCGTCGTCAGACCCTGACCGACACCGCCCGGTGCCAGCCCGGCGTCAGGCCGACGCCGGAGCGGCCGCGGCGATCGCCCGCGCCGCTTCCGCATGGATCCGCTCGTGCAGCAGGGCGTTCTCCGCTCGGTCGGTGCGCACGACCAGGACGTGCGCACCTCCCTTGCCGAGCGCCTCGGTCACCGCCGGGCCCACCTGGGCCGCGTCGTCGATCGGGGTCAGCGTGAGCCCGTGTGCCTCCACCATCCGATCGAGACGCACACCGTGAGGCGTGCCGAAGAGCTGCTCGAACCGGGCCGGGGACACCACCGACGCCTGCGGAAGGAACGAGAAGATGCCGCCTCCGTCGTTGTCGACGACGACGGTCACGAGGTCGACCTCCCGCGTCGCCAGCCCGAGCAGCCCGTTGGTGTCGTGCAGGAAGGCGACGTCGCCCACCAGCAGCGCGGTGGGGGCGCCGGAGAGGGCCACACCGACCGCCGTCGACACGACGCCATCGATCCCGTTGGCACCCCGGTTGGCGTGAACGATCCGTCGAGAGAACGCGCCGGCATACCACTCGACGTCGCGGACCGGCATCGACGACGAGACCACCAGCGCGCCGCCGGCCGGGACGGCGGCGGCGACGGAGCGGGCCACCCCCGGTTCGGTCGGGGGTCCGTCGCCGTCGAGTAGGTCGCGCAGCACCGCCTCGACGGCGTCGTCGGCCGACCGCCACGAACCCATCCACCCGGGTGAAACTGTTGCGACGGTCGCAGCCAGGCCCGCCAGCTGTCGGGCGAAGGTACCGGGCTCCGCAGCCACGATCAGCGTCGCCGAACGGGTGGGATCGAGCCACGTGCCGTCCCGGTCGACCAGCACCTGGGGGCAGTCGAGCGACGCCAACCACTGCGACAGCACCTTCGACGCCGGCGGCGAGCCGACGCGCAGCACCATCGCGGTGTCGTCGACCCAGCTCGCCGCCCGCAGGACGGCATCGGCGTGCGCGACGACGTTGGGACGATCGACGCGACAGCCGCTGCGCGGATCGGCCAGCACCGGCCAGCCGAGGGCCTCGGCCAACGCCAGGACGCCGGCGGGATCCGAGACCCCTCCCCCCGCCACGACGACGCCGTTCGGCCTCGATCGGACGAGATCGGCCACGGCCCTGACGTCGAGCGCGCCGGCTTCACGGCCCCCGAGCACTCGGTGCCATGGCACGTCGCCATCACGACCGGACGGCTGATCGAGCGCCGCACCGACCAGCGGCTCGCGAAAGGGCAGGTTCAGGTGCACCGGACCTCGAGGTGAGCCGAGGGTCTCGGCCACGACCCGCGAACCGAGGCTGCGCCATGTGTCGGCGACCTGTAGGTCCGGCGGGCCGGGGTCGGCGAAGAAGCGCACGGATCGTCCGAAGAGGTGGGTCTGGTCGACGGTCTGCGGGGCCCCGACATCACGCAACTCGGGCGGCCGATCGGCGGTCACCGCGAGCAGGGGAACCCTGTCGAGGTCGGCCTCGACCACTGCCGGGTGCAGTTCCACGGCGGCGGTGCCACTCGTGGTGAGCACGACGGCCGGTCGCCCGGTCGCCCGCCCGAGACCGAGAGCCATGAACCCGCCCGAGCGCTCGTCGTGGTGCACGTGCACCCGCACCCGTCCGTCGTCGGCGAGGGCGAGGGCCATCGGTGCGGATCGCGATCCCGGGCAGACGACCGCGTCGGTGACGCCGGCACGCACCCACTCGTCGACCAGCGTCGCACACCACGTGGCGTTCACGTCACCGACGTCCATGGCCCCCGTCGGCCCGTCACCGCCACCGGTCATCGCTCCCTCAGGCACCCGGGCAGCCTACGGGCCGACCCCGGGCACACCGTCTTCGGCGACGAGGCACCGCTACCCTCCTGTCGTGGCCGCGGGTTCCCTGCACGTCGAGGCCCTCGGGCCACCGCAGGCGCCCATCGGGTCTCCCGGCGGCGTCGGTGAGCGTCTCGTGTTCGTGCACGGCTTCACCCAGACCGCTCGCTGCTGGGGTCCCTTCGGCGCCGACCTGGCCACCGGTCACGAGTCGTGGGCCGTCGACGCCCCCGGGCACGGCGAGTCGGGCGACGTCCGCGCCGACCTCATCGCGGGAGCTGCGCTGCTCGGCGAGGCCGGGGGTGAGGCCACCTACGTCGGATACTCCATGGGCGGACGGCTGGCACTGCACCTCGCCCTGAGCCGACCCGATCTCGTGCGCCGCCTGGTGCTCATCGGCGCCACTGCGGGGATCGCCGACGAGGCCGAGCGGACAGCGCGGCGCACCGCCGACGAGGCCCTGGCCGAACACCTGGAGCGAATCGGCGTCGACGCCTTCCTCGACGAGTGGCTGGCCCAGCCCCTCTTCGCGCACCTGTCGGTGGAGGCCGCATGTCTCGACGAACGACGTCGCAACAGCGCCGGTGGTCTGGCCTCGAGCCTCCGCCGTGCGGGCACGGGCACCCAACGGCCACTGTGGGGGGACCTGCACCGGCTCACGCTCCCGGTGCTGCTCCTCGCCGGCGAGCACGACCCCAAGTTCACGGAGATCGCCCGGCAGATGGCCGAGCACATCGGGAGGAACGCCACTGTTGCCATCATCGACGGCGCAGGGCACTCCGTGCACCTCGAGGAACCGGACCGCACCACTCGATGCGTGCGAGCCTGGCTCGACGATCACCCGGCGAGCGAGGGCTGAGACCCCTACACCGTTTCGCGCCGATCAGCGATGGTCCGATCGGATGAACGGAACGTGAACAGGCCGAACGATCCACCCGATCGAAGAAACCGGCGGTGCTAAGAATCCCGGATGCTGAACACCACGGGACACGGCGGACACAGGCGAGCTCGGCGGGGCGCAGTCATGGTGGGCGCCCTCCTGAGCACGGCGGTGCTCCTCCTCGGCGCCTGCACCTCGGACGACTCCTCCGACTCGACATCGGGCACGACCGTGCCCGGTCTGCCGTCCGACGCGCAGGCCATCATCGATTCGACCCCCTACGACTCCGGCACCTGGCACTACGTCGCCACCGACCTCGAGACCGGGGAGGTCGTCTGGAGCGAGGGCGCCGACCAGCTGAACTTCCTGGCCTCCACCACCAAGCTCTTCACCGGCGGCGCCTACCTCGACACCTTCGGACCCGACTTCACGCTCGAGACCCCGGTGTACGCCACGGCGGCCCCGGTCGACGGTCGCCTGGGCGGCGACCTCGTGCTCGTGGGAGCCGGCGACATCCTCATGGGATCGCGCAACGTGCTCGACGGCGACCTGCAATGGGAGCGCTTCGACCACGTGTACACCTACGCCACCCCGCTGGCCACCCAGGTCGAGGCCGACCCGCTGGCCGGGCTCGACGAGCTCGCCGCCGAGGTCGTGGCATCGGGCATCACCACCATCGAGGGCGACGTGCTCGTCGACGAACGGCTCTGGGAGCCCTACGTCACCAAAGAGGGCGTCCTGACGCCGATCATGGTCAACGACAACCTGCTCGACATGATCGTGACCCCCGGTGCTGCCGCCGGCGACCCCGCCGCGATCGCCGTGCGACCCGCGACCGCCTACTTCGAGGTCGACAACCAGGTCACCACCACCGCGGCCGGCGGGGACGCCGCCGTCACCGTCGAAGTGGAGGGCAACACGGTCGTGGTGGAGGGCGAAGTGGCCCTCGACTCGGACCCCTACGCCGCCGCCGCCTTCGCCCCCGACCCGGGCGCCTACGCGAGGGCCCTCTTCATCGAAGCGCTCCAGCGCGCCGGCGTCACCGTCACCGCCCCGCTGACGGCACCTACCGCGGCTCTCCCGGCGGAGGGCAGCTACACCGAGGCCGCCAAGGTGGCGTCGCTCACCTCACCGTCGGCGACCGTGTTCAACACGCTCGTCCAGAAGATCAGCCACAACCGCGGCGCCGAGACCATGCTCTGCCTCATGGCCGTCGAAGCCGGGTCCAAGGACTGCACCGACGGCCTGGCCACGATCAACGGGAGCGTCGACCGCGCCGGCATCGCCCCGGGGCAGGTCTTCCTCACCGACGGCGAAGGGACCGACCCGTCGTCGGCGACGCCGACGGCGGTGGTGGAGTACCTCACCTGGGCGAGCACCCAGTCGTGGGCCACCATCTACGAGGAGGCGCTTCCGGACGTGGCCGAGGACGGCAGCATCTACGCCAAGAGCGGCACCAGCGCCACCGCGCAGGCCCCACCCCTGCCGGCGCTGTTCGTGGCCCAGGCCGAGGCCGGCTACATGACCACCGCCAGCGGTCGCCGCCTCGCGGTCGCCGTCTACGCCCTCAACGGCTCGTTCCCTTCGCTCGCCGAGGGTCTCCAGCAGTCCGGGACGAACGCCAAGGACGTGCTCAAGGACATGCAGGCCTCCGGCTGATCCCGTGGGCGGTGACGCCTCCTCCACCGCCCACGGGACCGCGCGGTAGCGTCCGGCGTGGCCGCTGCTGCCTTCTGGGCCTTCGTGGGCGCCTCGGGCCTCGTGATCGGTGCGCTCGTCGGCACCCTCCTGCCGGTGAGCCGTCGACTCGTCGGGCTGGTGATGGGTTTCGGCGCCGGTGCCCTGATCAGCGCCGTGGCCTACGACCTGGTGGTCGATGCCTATCGGGAAGCAGGGCGTGGCTCGACGCTCGTCGGCCTGTCGGCGGGCGCCCTCGTCTTCTGGGCGGGCGACTGGCTGCTCGAACGGCGCACGGGGGGTGAGGACCCGGTCGTCGAGACCACGGTGTCGGGCCCGTCGCTGGTCCTCGGGGCCGTCCTCGACGGTGTCCCGGAGTCGCTGGCCATCGGGATCACCCTCCTCGGAGGACAGTCGGTCAGCGTCGCCGTCGTCGCCGCGGTCTTCGTCTCGAACGTGCCCGAGGCGATGGCGGCGTCGGTCGGCCTGCGCCAGGCCGGGACGCGCGTGCGAACGGTGCTCGGCGTGTGGCTGTCGGTCGTGCTGGTCTGTGTCGCCGCGGGGGCGATCGGCTACCAGCTCCTGGCCTCGGCGTCGGCGTCGACGGTGGCCTTCATCCAGGCCTTCGCCGCCGGGGCCATCCTGACGATGCTGGCCAACACGATGTTCCCGGAGGCCTACGGCAACGGCGGCCGGGAGGTCGGACTGCTCACGGTCGGTGGCTTCATCGTGGCGTCCGGCCTGGTCGTGATCGCCGGCTGAGAGTGACCGTGCGGCCCGCGACACTCCCGCCGGATCGACGGATCCGGTCGTGGTCCGGTGCATCGGATTGATACCCTGAGGGGTATGAGTCCAGACGGGCAGACACCGATCGTGACGGCGCCGGACGCCATTCAGGTCACGCCGGCGCTCGAGCGGCGGGGCCGGATGTGGCTGCTCTGGTCCTTCCTGTTGTGCCCGTGCCACCTGCCGCTGTCGCTGGCCGCGCTGGCGGCGGTGTTCGGAGGGACGGCGTTCGGTGCCGCCCTACGCGACCACGCGTGGCTGGCGGCCACGGTGATCACGCTGACCTGGGCGGCGGGCACCGGCTACGGCTTGTGGCTCATCCGCCGATCGCAACGCTCCGACGGGTCCTGCGGGATCGACGGCGGTCGCTGACGGAACCCGTTCCCGTCACGCCCCCAACCACAGCCCGGCGGCGAACACCACCCCGAAGACCAACTGGAGTCGCCCCGTCGCGCCGAGCACGGGGATCAACGCCGGTCCCCGGGCGCCCTCGAGCACCCGCTGCACCGGCGGACGAGCGAGGAGCACCGTGAACAACGACGCCGCGGCCAGTGGGCGCTCCGACAGGCCGGCCAGGAACGGGACGGTCACGTAGGTGAGGCCGATCATGGCGGTGTAGAGGATCCGCGTGCGCTGATCGCCCAGGCGAACGGCGAGCGTGCGTTTCCCGGCGACGGTGTCGCCGGGGATGTCCCGGAGGTTGTTGACCACCAGCAACGCCGTCGCCAGCAGGCCGACCGGCACCGACACCCCGAGCGTCAGCGGGGTCACCTCCTCGATCTGCACGAAGGCGGAGCCCGTGGTGGCCACGACCCCGAAGAAGACGAAGACGAAGACCTCCCCCAGGCCGGCATACCCGTAGGGACGGGGCCCACCGGTGTAGAACCACGCCGCGGCGATGGCCAACACCCCCACCAGGAGCAACCACCAGGTGGTCGCGGCGGCGAGTGTCAGCCCGGCCACGCCGGCGACGGCGAAAGCCAGGTAGGCGGCACGCTTCACGGCGGCCGCGGGACGGGTGCCCGAGGCGACGAGGCGCAGAGGGCCGACCCGGTCGTCGTCGGTGCCACGGACGCCGTCGGAGTAGTCGTTGGCGTAGTTCACTCCGACCTGGAGGGCCAGCGAGACGACCAGGGCCGCCGCGAAACGCCAGACGACGATGCCCCGGAGACCGTCGTCGACCCCGAGCATGCCGGCGGCAGCGGCGGTGCCCACGATCACGGGCACGACTGCCGCGGGCAGCGTGCGGGGGCGGGCCCCCTCGATCCAGGCGTTCACGATCGACCAGCTTGCCCCGACCGTGGCCCACCGGCCGAATCACGGGACCGGGCGGGCACACCGTTAGCCTCGCCGACGATGCACGAGCTGGTCGCCCTCGCCCTCACCGGACCGGCGTTCGTCGACGAGCTCCGGCGAGCCTGGGACGACGGCGACGCCGTGCTGCCCATCGACCCGCGCCTGCCCCCCGCCGCCGTGGCGGCGACCGTCGAGGCCCTCCACCCCACGTGCATGGTCAGGAGCGACGGGGAGCGAACGATCATCGACGGCGGGCTCCCGGTCGACGACGGTGACGCTCTGGTCGTCCCCACGAGCGGTAGCACGGGCGTCCCCAAGGGCGTGGTGCACACCCACGACACGGTGCGAGCATCGGCCCTCGCCACGAGCGGTGCCCTGGGAGTGGACCCCGCTGCGGATCGTTGGCTGTGCTGCCTACCCCTGTCGCACATCGCAGGGCTCTCGGTGGTCACCCGCGCCCTCGCCGTCGGCGTGCCCCTCGAGGTCCATGCCGGGTTCGACGCCGATGCCGTCACCGATGCGGCCCGGCGCGGCGCCACGCTCACGACGGTGGTGCCCACCGCGCTGGCCCGGTTCGACCCGTCGCTGTTCCGGGCCATCGTGGTCGGTGGCTCGGCCCCCCCGGCGCTGATCCCGCCCAACTGCCGGATCAGCTACGGCCTCACGGAGACCGGCAGCGCAGTGGCCTACGACGGCTACGCGCTCCCCGGTGTCGAGTTGGCCGCCCCCGACGGCGAGGTGCTCGTGCGCGGGCCCATGGTGCTGCGCGGCTACCGCGACGGCTCCACCCCGGTCGACGCCGACGGCTGGCTGCACACCGACGACGCCGGGATCGTGCACCCCGACGGTCGTCTCGAGGTGCGTGGCCGCCGCGGTGACCTGATCATCACCGGCGGGGAGAACGTGTGGCCCACACCGGTCGAACGGGTCCTGCACGAACACCCCGGACTGGCCGAGGTGGCCGTCGTCGGTCGACCCGACGACGAATGGGGGCAGGTGGTGACCGCCGTGGCCGTCCCCGCCGACCCCGCCGCCCCCCCGTCGCTCGACTCGCTGCGCGACCTCGTGCGCCGGACCCTGCCCGCCTACTGCGCACCCCGCCGTCTGGAACTCGTCGACGCCCTCCCCCGCACGCTGCTCGGCAAGGTGCAGCGACGGGCCCTGGGCGGGGGCTGATCAGGCGCCGCGCATCAACACCCCGCCGTCGACGACCAGCGTCTGCCCGGTGATCCACGACGCCGCGTCGCTCACCAGGAACACCACCGCGTTGGCGATGTCGGCGGGCTCACCCAGACGCTCCAGCGGCATCCGGGCGGCGATGGCCTCCTCGTCGGCCTCCCAGATGGCCCTGGCCATGTCGGTCTTCACGAGGCCCGGGGCCACCCCGTTGACGCGCACGCCCGGCGCCAGCTCCGCGGCGAGTGTGCGGGTCAGATGGATCAGTGCCGCCTTGGTGCCGTTGTAGACGCCGATGGCGGGCTCCACGGACAGCCCCCCGACCGACGCGATGTTGACGATCGAACCCCCTCGGTCACGCATGGACGCCTCCCACACCAGCCGCGACCACACCAACGGGCCCTTCCAGTTCACCTGAACGGTCTTGTCGAACTGGCTGTCGGAGATGTCGAGCGTCGGCCCGTAGTAGGGGTTGGTGGCCGCGTTGTTGACCAGGATGTCGACGGCACCGAAGCGCTCGACCGTCGCCGCCACGCAGGCCGAGGCGGCGTCGGGATCACCGGCGTTGGCCGCGAACACCGCAGTGTCACCGTCGATGGTCGCAGCGGTCGCCTCGAGGTCGGCGTGCTTACGTGACGACAACATCACGCTCGCCCCGCCGGCTGCGAGTGCGGCGGCCGTGGCCGCACCGATCCCCCTCGACGCCCCCGTCACGAGGGCGACCCTCCCGTCGAGCCGCAGGTCCATGGGCGCAACGTAGTTCCCTCGTGACAAGGTGCCGTCAGGCCAACACTCCCAGGAGACCCGATGACCGGACCCACCCCCCCACCGACCGAGCCCACTCTTCTGGTGGAACGCGACGGCCCGGTGCTGGTGCTCACGATGAACCGGCCGGCGCGGCGCAACGCCCTGGTGCCCGACATGATCGTCCGGCTGGCCGACGCCTGGGCGATGGCCGACGCCGACGAGTCGATCCGCTGCGTGATCCTGACCGGCGCCGGCACCGAGGCCTACTGCGCCGGCGGCGACCTGTCCGATGGCTGGATGTCGGGTGAGGTCACCGAGGAGGCCCGCCGCATCCAGGAGCGACTGAAGGAGGACCCGGGGATCACCGGACGGGGGCTGCTGCTCACGGACTGGTGTCGCACACCGATCATCGCGGCCGTCAACGGGCAATGCCTCGGCGGTGGCTGCGAGATGCTGCAACAGACCGACATCCGTATCGCCGAGGCCCACGCCACGTTCGGCGTCCCCGAGGTCAGGCGGGGACTGATCGCGGGGGCGGGGTCGACGATGCGGCTGAAGCGTCAGATCCCCTACGCCGTGGCGATGGACATGCTGTTGACGGGCCGCACCCTCGACGCCGAGGAGGCGCTCCGATGGGGCCTGGTGAGCCATCTGGTGCCGAGCGGGCAGTCGATGACCAGGGCCCGTGAGGTCGCGGAGGTCATCTGCGCCAACGGCCCGCTCGCCGTGGCCGCGGCCAAGGCGTCGGTCGTCGAGACGGGCTGGCTGCCCGAGGCCGAGGCCCAGCCGATCGAGATCTCCCACGTGATCCCGGTGATGACCTCGGCCGACGCCAAGGAAGGCATGCGGGCCTTCGCGGAGAAGCGCACCCCGAACTTCGAGGGGCGGTGACCGAAGTGGACCCCACCCGCATCGACATCGTCGTCTACGACGGGATCGACGAGCTCGACGCGGTCGGGCCACTGGAGGTCCTGCGCAGCGCGATCGCGGACGGTGCCGACCTCGACGTCCGCCTCGTCACCCGTCTACCGGCCCGCCAGATCACTGGCTCCTTCGGCCTGCGCATCGAGCCCGACGGCCTCTTCGAACCCGGAGCGGCCGGGGCGGTGGTCGTGCCGGGGGGTGGATGGGCTGATCGGGCCGATCGAGGCACGTGGGGCGAGGTGAAGCGGGGTGACCTGGCACCGATGCTGAGCACCTGCGCCGAGGAGGGCGCGCTGATGGCCAGCGTGTGCACCGGGGCGATGCTGCTGGCCCATGCGGGAGTCATCGGAGACCGGCCCGCCACCACTCACCACGCGGCCCGGCCCGCGCTCTTCGAGACGGGAGCCCAGGTGCTCGACGAGCGGGTCGTGGACGACGGCGATCTGATCACCGCGGCGGGCGTCACCAGCGGGATCGATCTGGCGCTCCACCTCGTCGAGCGCCTGGTGGGTCCGGCCGCCGCGGAGAAGGCCGCCGTCCGGATGGAGCACACCCGAGTGCCCACCCATCGGACGTGGAAGCTCAGCTGAAGGTCGTCGGGTCCGGGCCCATCCGGCCGTCGGCACCGTGGTCGAGAGCGTCCATCGTCGCCATCTCCTCCGACGTCAGCTCGAAGTCGAACAACTGGGCGTTGGCCACGATCCGTTCGGCGGTCACCGACTTCGGGATCACGACGAGGCCGTGCTGGATCTCCCACCGCAGGGCGACCTGGGCCGGTGTGCGATCGTGCGCGTCTGCGATCTCGATGATGGCGGGGTCGCCGGCGACGCGCCCACGGGCGATGGGACTCCACGCCTCCGTGACGACGCCGTGCAGCTCGTGGAAGTCGCGCAGGGTGCGTTGGGAGAAGTAGGGATGCAGCTCGATCTGGTTGACCGCCGGCACGACACCGGTGGCCTCGATGATGCGGTGGATGTGCTCGGGCTCGAAGTTCGACACGCCGACAGAACGCACCCGACCGGAGTCGCGCAACTCGACGAACGTCTCCCACGTCTCGACGTAGAGGTCATTGGCGGGTGCCGGCCAGTGGATGAGGAGCAGGTCGAGCCAGTCGAGACCGAGTGCCGCCATGCTGGCGTCGAAGGACTCGAGGGTCTTGTCGCGACCCTGGTAGGAGTTCCAGACCTTGGTCGTGACGAAGACCTCCTCTCGGTCGATGTCGGTGCTGGCGAGGGCCTCACCGACGCCCGCCTCGTTCATGTAGCCCCAGGCCGTGTCGATCATCCGGTAGCCGGCGGCGAAGGCTTCGCCCACGATGCGGGCGGTGTCCTCCGCCGGCACCTGGAACACGCCGAAGCCGAGCTGAGGGATGGCGCTGCCGTCGTTGAGGGCGATCTGGGGCACGCTCACTGACTTCTCCTCGATCGTGGCGCCAGGATCGACGCCTCATGCAGCATGCCAGGCCGAACGGGGGCCACCTCATGGGCAGTGCCGAAGACCATCACGGCCGCCACACTGGGCACATGCCGTTGATCCGTGACGTCGAGCCCGCGCACCTGTCGCCCTACCTCGCCCAGCACACCGACAACCCGGTGCGATGGTGGACCTGGTGCGACGAGGCCTTCGCCGAAGCGGCCCGGCGTGACGTGCCCGTACTGGTCTCGGTGGGGTACTCGGCCTGCCACTGGTGCCACGTGATGGCCCACGAGTCCTTCGAGGACCCGCAGACCGCGGCGCTCATGAACGACCTGTTCGTGTGCATCAAGGTCGACCGGGAGGAGCGACCCGACGTCGACGCCGTCTACATGGAGGCCGCGCAGGCCGTGACCGGCCGAGGCGGCTGGCCGATGACGGTGTTCTGCCTTCCCGGACGGCCGGCCCTTCTTCGCCGGCACCTATTTCCCGAAGGAGCGGCCGGGGCGGGCAGATGAGCTTCACCGACCTGTGCCGTCGCATCGACGAGGCCTGGCGCGAGCAGCGCCAGGACCTCGAGGAGCAGGCCGACGGCCTCACCGAAGCCATCGCCTCGGGTGATCGACTCCCGCCTACCGAGAATGCTCCCGGCGTGGGCCTGCTCGACGAGGCGGTGCACGAGCTCCTCCAGCAGGTCGACCCCCGACACGGCGGCTTCGGCCGAGCCCCGAAGTTCCCCCAGACGATGTCGATCGATCTCCTGCTCGCCCATCACGTCCGCACGGGTGACCCCGATGCCCTCGACGCGGCCCTCCTGTCGCTCGACGCCATGGCGTCGGGGGGGATCTACGACCATCTCGGCGGCGGGTTCGCCCGCTACTCCACCGATGACCGCTGGCTGGTCCCTCACTTCGAGAAGATGCTCTACGACCAGGCCCTGCTCGTGCGGGTGTACCTGCACGCCTGGCTGGTGACGGGCGAGCTCCGCTACCGCCAGGTCGTCGAGGAGACCATCGGCTACGTGCTGCGTGACCTGACCCACGCCGCCGGCGGCTTCTTCGCCGCCGAGGACGCCGACAGCGAGGGCGTCGAGGGGAAGTTCTACGTCTGGTCACTCGACGAGGTCCGCGACGTGTGCGGGCAGGACGCTGACGCCGCTGTCGAGTGGTACGGCGTCAGCGAGCGTGGGAACTGGGAGGGGACGAACATCCTCGAGCGGCCCGTCCGCGGCGATCTCGTGCGGCCCGGGGCGGTCGAACGAGCCCGAGCCGCCCTTCGCGCCGCACGGGACCGGCGTGTCCGGCCCGGCCTCGACCACAAGGTCCTTCTGGAGTGGAACGCCCTGATGCTCGCCGCGCTGGCCGAGGCCGCCGCAGCGACCGGCGACGAGCAGTGGCTCGGCGCGGCCGTGACCAACGGCGAGTTCCTGCTGGCCAACCTCCGCGGCACCGCCGGTCGATGGATGCGGTCCTGGCAGGCCCCCGGGGACGACCCCGGCGCCGGGCGAGCCCAGTACCTGGCCTACGCCGGTGACCACGCAGCCCTGGTCGATGCCTTCGTCAAGCTCGCCGAGGCCACCGGCGAACCCCGCTGGCTCGACGAAGCCGAATCCGTGGCCAGGGCACTCGTCGACCTGTTCTGGGACGACACCGACGGCGGCGTGTTCACCACCGGATCCGACGCCGACGCGCTGGTGACGCGGCCCAAGGACCTGATGGACAACGCCACCCCCTCCGCCAACAGCCTGGCTGCCGTCGGCTTGCTGCGGCTGGCGGCGCTCACCGGCGAGCACTCGTACCGTGACCGGGCCCAGGAGATCGTGACGTTGCTCGGCGGCGTGGCGAGTCGCCACCCGACTGCGTTCGGACACCTGCTCCGGGCCGTGGAGCTCAGCACCCTCGGAACGGTCGAGGTGGTCATCACCGGTGACCGTCCCGACCTGGTGGCCGAGGTGCGCCGACGCTGGCATCCCGACGGGGTGCTGCTGTGGGGTCGACCAAGGGCGACACCGCTGTGGGAGGGGCGCACCGAGACGGGCCTCGACGGTCGGGCCTACGTGTGTCGAGGCAACGTCTGCGATGCCCCGGCCACCACGGTGGGCGAGCTCCGCCGTCGCCTCGGTGGCGGCTGAGCGCTCCCGGACGCGGTCGGGGCCCCGGAGGGCCCCGACCACGATCACGGTCACGGTCCGTGCGGGACCGGTGGGATCAGGCGGCGGCTTTCTCCAGGATGTGGACGCCGCAGGCCGAGCCGAGGCCGATGACGTGGGCCAGACCCACCTTCGCTCCGTCGATCTGGCGGTCACCGGCCTCACCACGGAGGTGGTGAGCCACCTCCCACACGTTGGCGATGCCCGTGGCGGCGATGGGGTGGCCCTTCGACTCGAGCCCACCCGACACGTTCACCGGCGTCGAGCCGTCACGCCAGGTGGCCCCCGACTGGAAGAAGTCCACCGCGTCACCTTCACCGCACAGCATGAGGTTGTCGTAGTGGACCAGCTCGGCCGTGGCGAAGCAGTCGTGCAGCTCGACCAGGTCGAGGTCCTCGGGGCCCACGCCGGCCTGTTCGTAGGCGATGGTGGCGGCGTTGCGGGTCAGGGTGTTGACGTTGGGCAGGATCTGGCAGGCCTCCTCCCACGGGTCGGAGGTGAGCACGCTGGCCGCCACCTTGACCGCTCGGCGGCGCTGCTCCAGCGACAGCGTCTTGAGCTTGGCGTCGCTGACCAGCACGGCGGCGGCAGCGCCGTCGCAGTTCGCCGAGCACATGGCGCGGGTGTTGGGGTAGGCGATCATCGGCTCGCCCATGATCTGCTCGAGGCTCATCTTCTTCGTGTACGCCGCAAGCGGGTTCAGCGTGGAGTGGGCGTGGTTCTTCTCGGCGATCTTGGCGAACAGCTCGAAGCTGGTGCCCCCGTACTTGTGGCCGTACTCCATGCCCACCTGGGCGAACACGCCCGGCATGATGTCGGTGCCCACCCGGCCGTCCATTCCGGTCACCGCCCCGTAGCGACCCGACGGCGTCCACTCCTCCGCCGGCGGCTTGGGGGCGCCCACGCCGAGCATGCCGGCACCGGAGAGCTTCTCGACGCCGACGGCGAGGCCCATGTCGCACTCACCGGCCTTGATGGCCATGATCACGGTGCGCAGCGCCGTGGCACCCGTGGCGCAGGCGTTGGCCACGTTGAAAACGGGGATACCGGTCTGGCCGATCTGCTTCTGGAGCTGCTGTCCGATGCCCGCGGCCGCGCCCATGAGGTTGCCGGCAGCCAGCACACCCATGTCCTTCATCGTCACGCCGCCGTCGGCCAGCGCCGCCAACGCGGCTTCGGAGGCGAGGTCGACGGGATCGAGGTCGGGGTGCTTGCCGAACTTCGTCATGTTGATCCCGAGGATCCAGACGTCATCAGCCATGATCAGTTCCCTTCGATGGGTTCGAACCCGAAGCCGATGGCCTCGGTTCCTGCGGAATCGGTGCCGATCGGGAAGGTGGCGAGACGCACCTTCATGCCGAGCGTCACGTGCTCGGGATCGGCCGGAGTGTTGACGATGTTGGCCTTCACGCTGGTGCCGTCGCAGTCGACCACGGAGGCGACGTAGGGCACCGGGATGCCGGGTGCTGCCCAACCGACGATGGTGAAGGCCCGCACCTCGCCCTCGGTCGACACCGGCGCCTTCACGAACTCCGTGCCGGAGCAGTTGGCGCACGCGTTGCGGCGATCGAAGTAGCGCGCACCGCAGTTGGTGCACTCGTTGGCCACGAGCCGGGGCGAATCGCCCAGCTCGAGGTAGTCGACCATCGGGACGCTGGTCCCCATCTGGGTTCTCCCCCTCCGACGCAGACTCGGTGGCGTCGGGTCACCAGCCGCCCCGGTGGACGACGTCGTCGAGGCTACGCCGCGGGCGGGTGGCGGAGAAACTCGGCCGGTGCCCATCCGCGGTGGCGTAGCCGAGGGCGATCGTGCCGACGCATCGCCGGTCAGCGGGGATCCCGAGCGCCGCCTTCACCGCGGGTTCGTGCTCGAACTGGCCGAAGAAGCAGGCGCCCAGGCCCTCATCGACGGCAGCCAGCAGGGTCACCATGGCCGAGAAGGCGCTGTCCACGTACCAGTAGGGCACCGGCCACACCTCGGGACCCTCTCCCAACCCGGTGCGAGCCTTGTCGGGTTCGGCGTAGCGGCGCACGTAGGCCTCCGGGCTCCCGACCGGGATCAGCAACACCGGGGCGAACAGGAGTCCCGGCCACGGGAAGGCGGCCCGGGCGGGCCCGGTGAGGGTGACGTCCCAGTATCGGGCGGTCTCGGCGCCCTGGAGCACGACCAGATCGAGACCCTGGGTGTTCCCGGCGGCCGGCACCCTGACGGCGAGGTCGAGCACCCGATCGAGAACGTCGGCACCCACGGGGCGCGAGTCGAAGGAGCGCACCATTCGGCGCTGCCGCACCGCGTCTGCGAGTTCCACCTCGACGGCGCCCCTGGGCGAGAACCGGCCGGGGCCGGCCTCAGCGCAGCTTGGCCAGGTCCTCGGCCATCGCCCAACCGAAGGCGATGAGCGAGTCGCCCCGGTCGGCGTCGACGGCGGCGAACAGCTCGTCGACCCTGGGGTCGAGCTTCTCCGGCTTCAACGCCTCGTGGTCGAGGGCCAGAGGGAAGCTCCCGTCGCCCTTGGCGATGAAGGTGCGGTCGTCGTAGGTGCTGCTGTCGATGCCGAACCGCTTGGCCAGGCGACGCCCCCAGGCTCGCTCCTCACCCGAGGCACGATGGTCGGGTCGGGGAACGATGTCGTCCAGGGACCTGAACGCCTCGAACCCACTGGAACCGGCGAAGCGTGTGCCGACCAGGACGTCTTCGTCGGGGAAGGCCAGCACGGACCGGCGGAACTGATCGGTCATGATCGCCCGCAGCACCGAATCCCGCCGTGACGTGCGCTTCACCGATGCCAGACCGACGAGCACGCTCGGCGTGCCGCCGATGCGCTCGAGGGTGCAGAACGAAAAGCCCTTGAGCCCGGCCCCTTCACGAGCCAGCGAGACCAGAACCCAGGCCTCGACCTGCTTGGAGAGAAGGCCGACCTCGAAGCGGCTCGGGCCGTCGACGCACATGTCCGCCATCTCGGCCAGCTCAGCGTCGCTGAGCTGTGTGCAGTCCTTGGTCGTGACCTCGATTGCCATGTGTTGTGCAGCCCCCAGGAAGCCAAATCCGGATACACAGTCCACTCGCGATCGATCGGTGGCGCAAACCGACGAGCTCGCGGCCGGCCGTGACCGACTCCCATGTGGCCGGCAACCACGACGCGTCCGCGTGGCTCGACCCCCGCTGCAGCGGGGGCGACGCCCGAGGTGCGACTCCACGTGAAGCCCTCGCGGTCCGTCCCTCTCACCCGGCGAGAGCGTCGGGGCCGAGCAGCACGCGCAGCTCGGCCATCAGCCCGCTACGGACCTCGACGCAGAAGGCATCGGGGAGACGAATCACCTTGCGCTGGCCGAGGTGAAGGAACACCTGTGACTCACCGGGGTGTTCGGCCAGGAGGGCCTTGAGCGAACCGAGGAGGCTCTCGCTGAGCGCTCCGGGGGCCAGGTTCACGTGCAGTGGTGGCGCCCCGTCGGTGATGGGCTCGAACCGTTCGATCTCGGTGGCCATCAGCTTGGGCTGATCGTCGCGCTTGTCCACCCGACCCTTGACGACCACGACCGCATCGTCGTCGAGGAGGTGCCCGTAGCTGGTCATCGTCTTCGGGAAGACCATGACCTCGATGGAGGACTTGAGGTCCTCGAGGGCGAACACGGCCATGAGGTCGCCCTTGCGGGTCCACTTTCGCTGCAGGTTGGTGACGAGACCGCCGACGAGGCGCATGGAGCCTTCCTCGACGTCCTCGAGCTCGTCGAGCGTGCACTCGGTGCGCCGACGCAACGACGCCTCGGCACCCATCAGGGGATGATCGCTCACGTAGAGACCGAGCATCTCGCGCTCGAAGGCCAGACGCTGACGCTTGTCGAAGTCCTCCTCGGGGATGACGTAACGGTTGGCCGAGTCGCCCGAAGCGGGGTCGGGTTCGGCCACGGAGAAGAGGTCGAACTGGCCTTCGGCCTCTTTGCGTCTCCGGGCCACCGTCTCGTCGATGATCCGCTCGAAGTAGCCGAGCAGCCCTTGACGGCTGTAGCCGAGGGAGTCGAACCCGCCGGCCTTGATGAGCGACTCGATGGTGCGCTTGTTCAGCACCCCGAGGTCGACACGGTCCACGAAGTCGTAGAAGTCCGCGAACGGTCCGCCGGCATCTCGCTCGCTGAGGATCTGTGCGACCAGCCCCTCGCCGACGTTGCGCACGGCCGACATCCCGAAGGCGATCGCACGGGGGCCTCCGGGCCGGTCGACGGCGATGAAGTCGCTGGCCGAGACGTTGACGTCGGGCACGAGGACGTCGAGGCCCATCTGACGACACTCGGCCAGGTACACGGCCGCCTTGTCGAGGTTCGTCTTGACGCTGGTGAGCAGGGCCGCGAAGTACTCGACCGGGTAGTGGGCCTTCAGGTAGGCGGTCTGGTAGGCCACGAGCCCGTAGCCGTAGCTGTGGCTCTTGTTGAACGCATAGTCGGCGAAGGGTTCGATGATGTCGAACAGGGCGGTGCCGATCGCCGCCCCGTAGCCGGTGGTGTCGGTGCCGGCCACGAACTTCTCGCGTTCCTTCGCGATGAGAATCCGATCCTTCTTTCCGCACGCCTTCCGGAGGTTGTCGGCATCGGCCAACGAGTACCCGGCGAACTTCTGCGCCACCCGCATCACCGACTCCTGGTAGATCATCAGGCCGTACGTGTCGGCCAAGATCTCCTCGAGGTCGGGGTGCAGGTAGGTGATCGGCTTGCGGCCGTTCTTGTGGTCGGCGTAGTCGTTGTGCATGTTGGCCGACATGGGTCCGGGCCGGTACAGCGCCACGAGCGCCGCCACGTCCTCGAACGACGTGGGCGCCAGCGATCGCATCAGCGCCCGCATGGGGCCGCCTTCGAGCTGGAACACGCCGATCGAGTCACCGTCACGGAGCAACTGGAGCGTCTTGTCGTCGTCGAGAGGAACGTCGTCGATGTCGAGCTCGATCCCCTGTGTGCGGGCCACCATCTCGACGGTGTCGGTGATGACGTCGAGGTTGCGCAGGCCCAGGAAGTCCATCTTGAGCAGGCCGAGCTCCTCGACGCCGTGCATCTCGTACTGGGTCACCACCGGCGCATCCTCGGGGTCGCTGCCGGCCTCGGGCTTGCGTTGGATGGGGAGGTACTCGGTGAGCGGCTCCTTGGTGATCACCACGGCGGCAGCGTGGATCCCGTCCTGGCGGCGGAGTCCCTCGAGGCCGGTGGCCACATCGACGACCTTGCGGGCGTCGGGATCGGTGGCGCACATCTCACGGAGATCAGCCGCCATCTTGTAGCCGTCGAGGTACTTCGGGTGCTCCTCCAGGCAGGCGTACAACGGGGTGTCACGCCCCATCACCAACGGGGGCATGGCCTTGGCCACCTTGTCGCCCAGGGCGTAGGGATAGCCCAGGACCCTCGCCGCATCACGGACCGCCGCCCGAGCCTTGATCGTGGAGAAGGTCACGATCTGCGCGACGTGGTCTCGTCCGTAGCGCTCGGCGGCGTAGCGGATCATCTCGTCGCGGTAACGGGAATCGAAGTCCATGTCGATGTCGGGCATCGAGATGCGGCTCGGATTGAGGAACCGCTCGAACAGCAGGTCGTAGCGGATGGGATCGAGGTCGGTGATCCGCAACGTGTACGCCACCGCACATCCGGCCGCGGACCCACGACCGGGACCCACCCGCACGCCCAGCTCACGGGCATGGCGGATGAGGTCCCAGACGATGAGGAAGTACGAGCTGAAACCCATGTCGCCGATGACCTTGAGCTCATAGGCCAACCGCTCGACCACGTGCTCGGGAAGAGGGTCGCCCCAACGCTCCACGGCGCCGGCGAAGGTGAGGTGGCGCAGATAGTCCGCGGTGTCGGTGAAGCCCTCGGGGATGGCGAAGTCGGGCAGCTGGGGCTTGCCGAACTCGATCTCGACCTCGCAGCGCTCCGCGATCCAGAGCGTGTTGTCGCACGCCTCGGGCACCTCGGCGAACAGGTGGCGCATCTCCGCCGCGCCCTTCAGGTAGTGCTGGTCACCGTGGAACTTGAAGCGGTCCGGGTCGCTCATGAGCGAACCCGTCTGCACGCACAGCAGGGCGTCGTGGGCGACGGCGTCGCTCTGGTGGGTGTAGTGGCTGTCGTTCGTGGCCACGAGCGGTGCGCCGATGCGACGTGCGATCTCGAGGAGCTGGGGATTGGTGGTGCGCTGCTCCGGGATGCCGTGGTCCTGGAGCTCGACGAAGAGGTTGTCGCGGCCGAAGATGTCCTGCAGCCGCGCCGCCTTCTCCACCGCACCCTGCTCGTCGCCCTGCAGGAGCGACTGCAGGACCTGTCCGCCCAGGCAGCCCGTGGTGGCGATGATGCCCTCGTGGTGCGCCTCGAGGAGCTCCCAGTCGACCTTGGGCTTCATGTAGTAGCCCTCGAGGTACGCCCGGCTCGACAGCTGGATCAGGTTCTTGTACCCGACTGCGTTCTCAGCCAGGGCGGTGAGGTGGTAGTAGGCCTTGCGGCCCCCCTCGGAGTCGCCGCCGCTGTCGTCCATGCGCCCGCGGCGGGCCGGTCGCTCGGTGCGGTGGTCGTAGGCCTGGTACAGCTCGGTGCCGATGATCGGCTTGACACCCTGCGCCTTGGCCGCCTTGTAGAAGTCGAGGACCCCGTACATGTTGCCGTGATCGGTGATCCCGACCGCAGGCTGCCCGTCGGCGGCCGCCGCGGCCACGACGTCGCCCACACGCGCCGCGCCGTCGAGCATCGAGAACTCCGTGTGCAGATGCAGGTGGGTGAACGACTCCGACACCCGGCAGCTCCTCGGTCCAAACCGCAGACGTGGCGCGCCGAGGCGCCCCACAAGGCCCTTCACCACCCCGGCGAAACCCTTCGTCCACAGGCGTCTGTGGACGAATTACACCGATGTGATGCTCCGCCGGCGACTGTAGCGGAGGCCTCGCCACCACGCGCGCGGCGCCACATCCCCGACCGGCGGACCACCGACCTCTACGCTCGTCGCCGGAACCGCGAAAGGGGGCCCCATGGCCATGGACGACCGTTCCACGATGGATCTTCTGCGCGGCTCGCGCATTCTCGCCTACACGATCGGTGCTCTCGCACTCGTCGCCGGCCTCGTCCTGCTGTTCTGGCCCGATCGCACGATCGTCGTGGTCGCCCGGATCGTGGGTGTGCTGATCCTGGTGATCGGGTTCGGCCAGGCCGTCGAGGCGCTCACCACCCACCGCAAGGGCTCGTACTGGGGGCTCCTGCTGCTCCGTGGCGTGATCAACCTGGTCGCCGGCGCGCTCCTGCTCTTCTGGCCGAGCATCACCGTCACGGTGATCGTGTGGCTCCTCGGGATCGAGTTGGTCCTGACCGGGGTCATCGGATTGATCGCCTCGACCCAGGTCCCCAAGGACCTCGGCAGGAGCAGCCTCGTCGTGCAGGCACTGGTCGCCGTCGTCCTCGGCATCATCATCATGGTGTGGCCCAGCGCGACGGTGGCGGTGCTCGCCGTCCTCGCCGCCATCGTGTTGATCCTGCTCGGGGTGATGCTGCTGATCTCGGGCTACCAGTTGTCCAAGGCCCAGGTCACCACTGCCTGAGGCCCCCGGCGACAGCGGACGACCGAATCGTGCGGGCCGCTGTCGCATCGGCTCGCGATGATGGGCTGATGATCCTCCTCGTCCCCCGCATCCCCAGGCCCCGATGAGCTTCGGGCAGCAGTCCGGTCCCCCGGCATCGGCGAAGCAGGTTCGCTATCTGCAGTCCCTCGTCGAACAGGCGGGGTTCGACGGCTTCCGCGACGCACGCCACCCCCTCGGGCTCACACAGCGTCAAGCGGGCGGGAAGTTCACGAAGCGCGAAGCGTCGGAGCTGATCGACCAGCTGCTCGCCGGCGACGACGTGCGGGACGACGACGCGCCGCCCCAGGCGGAGGGCATGCTCTCCGTGGCCGCGCAGCGCCGAGCCGAGACCGCAGCGGCGCGTCTCGAGGCCGAACAGGCCGGCGCGTTGCGCGGCATGCCGGCCACCCTGCTCGCCGCTGAGCTCGAGCGTCGGGGATGGGCCGTCGAGCGCGCCGCCCGACCGCAGCGTTCAGAGATAGGTCCCCGGGCGGTCGGCCCCGCCGGGTTGCGCTCCGGGCGGGAGCTGCTGGCGCATGTTCTCGAGTTGCTGGCGCGCCGCCATCTGCTGGGCGAACAGGGTGGCCTGAATCCCGTGGAAGAGACCTTCGAGCCAGCCGACGAGTTGCGCCTGAGCCACCCGCAGCTCGACCTCCGACGGCGTCTCCTCGCCCTGGAACGGGAAGGCCAGCCGCTGGAGCTCCTCCTGGAGATCCGGCGACAGCGCCGAGCCGAGCTCGCGGATCGACGTGTCGTAGATCGCCCGCAGGCGCTGTCTCGACGGCTCGTCGAGCGAGGTCGAACGGACCTCGTCGAGCAACTGCTTGATCATCGACCCGACCCGCATCACCTTCGCCGGCTCGGACACGAACTCCTTGCCCTCCCCCTCCCCCTCCTCCGACGGTGGGACGCCGTCGCCATCGGGGCCGGAGAGAATGAGCTCTGGTCGTTCCAGCGGTTGGTCGGACATGTCAGCCATCCTTTCCCACGACGACCGGTTCCCACAACCGCCCGACAGCGGCTGTCCCACGGGCTCTCGTGGTCGTGGCCCGGGCGATCCCGGAGCCGGAGCCTCGATCGACTCAGATCCCCAGGTCGGTCAGCGGTCGCCGGCCCGCGAACCCGTGATCGACCTCGTGGTACCAACCGAACTCACGGTCGCCCTCCAGCCAGCACAACAGGACCTCACGCCCGTCGACGACCACGAGCACGTCCACCAGGATCGGGGCCCAACCCTTCAGCTGCACACCGAGACCGACGATCCGATCGAGCAGATCGGCGAAAAGGGCCTCGAGCGCCTTCACGTCGGCCCGTGACGGCGGGACCTCGGCCCTCGTCGCCTCGGTGAGATCGGCCCGGACCCGGACCGCGTCATCCGTCAGCTCGAGGAGCTCGGGGACGAGGCCGAACGCGTCGGAGACCGTGAGCGGCGGCCTCGAACCGGGTTCGCCGTCCGGGCTCAACGCGTGCCAACGAGCAGGGGCACCATCATCTCGGCGGAGGTCAGCGAACCGTGGCGAGCGACGAGCTCGAACGGTCCGGAGTCGGCCGGATCGACGAAGCTCACGTCGTCCCGGGCGACGAGGGCCACGTCCCCGAGACGGCGACGTGAGGCATCGGTCACCGTCGGTCCGAACCATCCCTCGTCGATCACCTCATCGACGCTGACCACCCATGCCACGTCGTCATGACGGGCCATGGCGGCGTCGAGCAGCGAAGCGCTGTGACCGGGCCGGGCGTGGAGCCAACGGAAGCGGCCCTCACCGGACTGCATGCGCACATGGGCCATCACCTCGGGAGCGGGGTCGATGAGGTTGTCGCCCACGTCGACCTGCCCGTGGTCGGCGATGACGACGAGCGCAGCCCCCGGAGGAAGGATGCCGAGGATGTCGGCGACCATGCGGTCGACGGCGATCAGTTCGGCGTCGTAGTGGACGCCGAGCCCGTACTCGTGGGCCACCTTGTCGATTCCCTCGTAGTAGGCGTAGACGAAGGGCTCGTTGGCTCGGAGGAGGCGATCGACCTCGGTGACCAGCGTGGAGGGCATCCGCCACCCCACCAGCCGCGTACGGTCGAGGTGGGCGGTGGTGAAGCCGGTGGTGCGGAACTCGGCCCGGGTCACGACCGGAGGTCGGTGGCCGGCGAATGCCTCGTGGAACTGGACCTTCTCGGGAGGGTTCGAGGCCCTGGCGTCGCGACCCGCGATCTGCCAGCGAAGCACGTTGAGCACCTCGCCCTCGAGGTTCATGCGGTACCCGACGACGCCGTGCTCCCCGGGGGGCAGGCCGGTGGTGATCGACGTGAGGGCCGTGGCCGTCGTCGACGGAGCCACGGCCGTGATCGGCCCCCCGCCCATCGCGCTCAAGGCGGGTGCCAGCACCCTGCGGCTCTCGAGTTGCTCCCAACCGAGACCGTCGACGACCAGCACCACGACCTGGTCGGCCTCGGCCGCACCCATCGGGAACCACGTGGGCCACGACGAGGGCTGCTCGAGCAACGTCGGGACGACGTTCGAGATGCAGGGCCCGGCGTACTCGGGCAAGCGGGGGAGATGTCGGCCACCGAGCGGTCCTCCAGAAGGATCGACCCCACGCTAGCGCCGCCGAGGCTCCCATGGTCCGTGCGGGCCGTCACGCCCCGGGCCGACCGCGATCGTGTCGGCGTCGGCCCTACGATGCCGAACGTGAAGGTGTCGACCCGAGGTGACTACGCCAGTCGTGCCCTGCTGTCGCTGGCACTGCACGGCGACGAGAGCGGGCCCACGTCGGTGCGTGACATCGCCGAGCGCACCGGTCTCCCCCAGCCCTACCTCGAGCAGATCCTGCTCGCCCTCAAGGGGGCCGGCCTCGTGCGCTCCAAGCGGGGCGTCGGCGGTGGCTACGTGCTGGCCCGAACACCGGCCGAGATCAGCCTCTCGCGACATCGTGAGCGCCGTCGACGGCCCGATCGTCGCCGGCGACTTCGGCGAACCCCACACCGACGGCGCCTGCGACCACGAGGGGCAGTGCGTGCTGCTTGGCCGTCTGGGCCGATGTCGGCGAGCACATGCGTCGATATCTCGAGGCGGCGACGCTGGCCGACCTCGTCAAGATGACCCAGGGAGCGGCCCCGTGGCCGGCGGAGGCAGCTGCCGCGCCGGCCGTCACTCCCCCGTGGGCGGGAACGACGGGTTCCTGATCTGATCAGGTCAGCCGGGACAGCACCTCGGCGAGGTCGGGAGGCAGCGGCGACTCCAGGCTGACGACCTCGCCGGCCCGGGTCGGGTGAGGCAGATCGAGCGCCGCGGCGTGGAGGAACATCCGCGGCGACGGGAGGCTGCCCCTACGCCCCCGTACCGGTCGTCGCCGACGACCGGGTGACCGATCGCCGACAGATGCACGCGGATCTGATGGGTTCGACCGGTCTCGAGACGGCACTCGCACAGCGCCACCTCCACCGGGTCGCGGAACAGTTCCCGTACCTCGTACCAGGTTCGTGCCTCTTTGCCTCGCGCACTCACCGCCATCCGTGTGGGCTCTCGTGGTGAGCGTCCGATCGGGGCGTCGATGAGACCCGTGGTCGCTTCGGGGTGACCCCAGACGAGCGCCAGGTAGCGCCGTTGCACTTGAGCGGGCCGCCAGCATCGAGGTGAGCGCGGTGTACGCCGCGGGCGACCGGGCGACCAGGAGGAGACCCGAGGTGTCCTTGTCGAGGCGGTGCACGATGCCTGGTCGGTCAGGGTCGCCGACGGCGGCGATCTCGGGGTAGCGGGCGAGAAGCCCCTGCACCAGCGTCCCGTTCGTGTGGCCGGCCCCGGGGTGCACGACGAGACCCGGGGGTTTGTCCACGACGATCAGGTCGGGATCCTCGTGGACCACGTCCAGGGGCACCGTCGGATCCGGAGCGAGACCCGTGTGGGCAGGAGTGGGTTCGATCGTGACCGCGATGTGGTCGCCCTCGGCAACCCTCGACGAACGCGTCGCGGCGACCGTTCCGTTGCGGGAGATGCGGCCATCGTCGATCCAGGTGACGACATCGGCCCGCGAGGCGCCGGTCATCATCGCCACGACCCGATCGAGACGCTCCCCGGCGAGGACCGCAGGCACGTCCTCCTCGATCGGCACCGTCAGTCCGTCGGGCGCGAGGACCCGGGGTCGTCGAGTCCCGGGAGGGCGGTCGATGCGTCGTCCCCCGCCCGTCCCGACTCGCCGGAGGCATCCTCGCCGTCGTCGGAGTCGGAGCGGAAGCTGACGAAGACCAGCAGGATCCCCCCGACGACGATTCCGATGTCGGCGATGTTGAAGATGGGCCACCACTGCAGGTCGAGGAAGTCCACCACGGCGCCCTGCATGAACCCCGCGTCGCCCCGGAACGCCCGATCGAACACGTTGCCCAGCGCACCTCCGACGATCATGGCCAGGGCGACCGCCCCGGTGCGCGTCCGGACGCTGCGGCCCTGCCAGACCAGGACACCGACCACGACCAGCGCCAGCAGGGCGATCCACGGGCCGAGGCCGCCGCCGAGGCTGAAGGCGGTCCCGGTGTTGTAGGCCAGATTGAGCCGGAAGCTCCCCACGATGTCGACGTTACGGGTCACGAGCTCGTTTTCGGCCCAGGTCTTGCTGAGCTGATCGAGGAGGAACCAGCCCACTGCAACCGCGACGAAAAGTCCGCGGTAGGTCCGTCGCCGGTCGACGCTCGAGTCAGGAGGGATCGTGGACGGCTCGACCATTCCGTGCACGCTACCGGCGGCCGAAGCCCCCGACCTTGTACTCGACGCGCTCCCGCGCCCACGGAATCGCCTTCAGCCGTTCGCGTGGGATGGGCGTGCCGGACTGCTCGCAGATGCCGTACGTGCCCAGTTCCAGCTTGGCCAGCGCATGATCGATCTCCTCGATCTGGCCGCGGAACTGTGCCGACAGGAGCAGGTCGCGGTCGCGCTCCACGGCCAGGGTGTCGCCTTCGCCGGACTCCTCGTCGAACTGGGCGTCGCCCGGCTCGCGGAGCTCGGCCAGGGAGTTGGCCTCGGCGGTGAGGCTCTCGGCATCGCGGAGGAAACGACCACGCTCCACGAGCAGGGCCTCCTTCTGCTTGGCGAGGAACTTCGCATCGAACGCCTTCTTGGCCGGAGCCTTCTTGGCCGGAGCCTTCTTGGCCGGAGCCTTCTTGGCCGGAGCCTTCTTCGCCGCAGCCTTCGTCGGAGCCTTCTTGGCCGCAGCCTTCTTGGCCGGAGCCTTCTTGGCCGGAGCCTTCTTGGCCGCATCCTTCGCCGGAGCCTTCTTCGCCGGAGCCTTCGCCGGAGCCTTCTTCGCCGCAGCCTTCTTCGCCGGAGCCTTCTTCGCCGCAGCCTTCTTCGCCGGAGCCTTCTTCGCCGCAGCCTTCTTCGCCGGAGCCTTCTTCGCCGCAGCCTTCTTCGGCCGGAGCCTTCTTCGCCGGAGCCTTCTTCGCCGGAGCCTTCTTCGCCGCAGCCTTCTTCACCGCAGCCTTGGCCGGAGCCTTCTTCGCCGGAGCCTTCTTCGCCGCAGCCTTCTTCGCCGCAGCCTTGGCCGGAGCCTTCTTCGCCGCAGCCTTCTTGGCCGCAGCCTTCTTGGTGGATGACGGAGTCGCCTTGGATGTGCTCACGCGGGAGATGACCTCTTCGAACGTCGGAGTCGCACGGCCGAGACGGCGGCGACGTGGAGAAGAACTGCCCTTCGCAGAGGAGCTCGGAGGTACCGGAGGACCCATGTGGGACCGACGTCGACGACGCCGGCACCACGGCACAGGACCAGCGAAACCCTCCTGGCCCCCGCCGCAAAGGTGCCGGACCCTACGCCTCGGCCCTGCCAGCGTCAAGGTGCCGGAGGGGTGGGCGTCGCCGCATAGCCTTGCCAGATGCCGTTCGGCCCCGTCGACCCCAATCTCGATCTGCCCGACCTGGAGCAGCGCATCCTCCAGCGTTGGAGAGCCGACGACGTCCCGGCGGCGGTGAAGGCCCTGCGGGCGGGTGGCGAGCCGTGGGTCTTCTACGAAGGCCCGCCGACGGCCAACGGTCGACCCGGCCTCCATCACGTCTGGGCCCGCGCGTTCAAGGACCTCTACCCCCGTTTCCGGACCATGCGAGGGCCGCGATGTGCCCCGCAAGGGCGGCTGGGACTGCCACGGGCTCCCGGTGGAGCTCGAGGTCGAGAACGCGAGCTCGGGCCTGTCGACGAAACACCAGATCGAGGCCTTCGGCATCGCCGAGTTCAACCGACGCTGCCGCGAGTCGGTGCAACGCTACGTCGCCGACTGGGAATCGCTGACCGAGCGGGCCGGCGTCTGGATCGACACGGCCGACGCCTACTGGACCCTCGACAACAGCTACATCGAATCGGTGTGGTGGCTCGTCCGTCAGCTCTGGGACAGAGGTCTGCTGTACGAGGGCCACAAGGTGTCGCCGTACTGCGGCCGATGCGGCACGGCGCTGTCGTGTCACGAGCTCGGGCAGCCCGACGTGTACCGCGACGTCGTCGACCCGTCGGTCTACGTGCGCTTCCCTCTCGTCGACACGGACGGCGCCGACCTGCTGGTGTGGACGACCACGCCCTGGACACTGCTCTCCAACGTCGGCCGCCGCTGTCGGCGCCCGACATCGACTACGTCCGGATCCAGCGCGACGATGCCGGTGGACGCGACCTGGTGATGGCCGCCGCCCGGGCTCCCGAGGATGCCGGTCGTGGTCGCTCGCCTCGCGGGCGGCCGACCTGGTGGGTCGTCGCTACAACCGACCGTTCGACGTGCTCGACGCACCCCCCGGGTCCGACGGGTGGCGGGTGGTGGCCGCCGACTTCGTGACCACCGAAGACGGCATCGGGCATCGTCCACCTCGCCCCGGCATTCGGCGAGGACGACGCCCAGATCGGCCGAGCCGAAGGACTCCCGGTCCTCAACCCGGTCGGATGCCGAAGCGGCGTTCGACGACCGCGTGCCCGACCTACGGCCCATCGCTTCGTCAAGGACGCCGACGAGGAGATCATCGCCGACCTCGCCGCTCGGGGCCTGCTCGTGCGCCAACAGCCCTACGAGCACAGCTACCCCCACTGCTGGCGGTGCGGCACGCCGCTCATCTACTGGGCGAAGACCTCTTGGTTCGTGCGCACCGCGGAGCACCGGGACACGCTGCTACGCGAGAACGAGCGCATCGGTTGGCACCCCGACTTCATCAAGCACGGTCGGTTCGGCAAGTGGCTCGAGGGCAACGTCGACTGGGCGCTGTCGCGGGATCGCTTCTGGGGCACACCCGCTTCCCATCTGGCGGTGCGACGGGTGCGGGGGTGAGCACTGCGTGGGATCCGTGGCCGAGTTGGCGACGCTGCTCGGGCAGCGACCTCGACCAGCTCGACCTGCACCGGCCGTCGGTGGACGACATCACCTTCCCTGCACCAGCGCGGGCTGTGAGGGCACGATGCGCCGCCTCGCCCCGGTCCTCGATGCCTGGTTCGACTCCGGTGCCATGCCCACGGCCCAACAGCACTTCCCGTTCGCCGGTCAGCGACGAGCTGGGAGGCTCCTTTCCCGGCCGACTTCATCTGCGAGGCGATCGACCAGACGAGAGGCTGGTTCTATTCGCTGCTCGCGATCAACTCACTGGTCTTCGACGCCACGCCCTATCGCAACGTGGTCTGCTTGGCCCTGATCGTCGACGAGCACGGGCAGAAGATGTCGAAGTCCAAGGGGAACGTCATCGCCCCGTTCGACATCTTCGACAGCCTCGGCGCCGATGCCTTGCGCTGGTACTTCTTCTCGGCAGGGCAGCCCTGGACCCCCAGACGGGTGTTCCCCGAAGGCATCCGGGAGAGCACCCGACAGACCCTCCTGACGCTCTGGAACGTGTGGTCGTTCTTCGCCACCTACGCCGACCTCGACGGCTGGTCGCCCACAGGAGCGGACGGGGCAGCCGCCTCCGCCCACGTCCTCGACCGCTGGATCCTCTCCGAGCTCGACGACACCGTGGACGTCGTCACCGCCAGCCTCGAGGGCTTCGACGCCTTCGCGGGTGCCGCGCGGGCTCGCCCGCGTTCGTCGATGACCTCTCGAACTGGTACGTGCGCCGGTCACGACCTCGGTTCTGGAAGGCCAGCGATCCCGGGGCCCACGCCACCCTGCACGAGTGCCTCGTCACGGTGGCCCAGCTCATGGCACCGTTCACGCCGTTCCTGGCCGACGAGCTCTACGCCGGCCTCACCGACGCGGGGTCCGTGCACCTGTCCGACTGGCCATCGTCGAAGGGCCGTCACGACACCGACCTGGCCGACCAGATGGCCTCAGCCCGGCGCCTCGTGGCCCTGGGCCGCGCCGCGCGCACCGAGGCCAAGGCGAAGGTACGCCAGCCCCTCCCACGGGCCCTGCTCCTGCACCCTGGCACCGAGCTCGGGACCGAGATCGAGGGCGAGATCCGTTCGGAGCTCAACGTCAAGGCCCTCGAACGGATCGACACCCTGTCGGGGCTGATGAGCTGGTCGATCCTGCCCAACTTCCGCGTGCTCGGACCGCGACTGGGACCCAAGGTGAACGCCGTGAAGGCAGCCCTGGCCGAAGCCGACGGCTCCGCCCTCCAGGCGGAGCTCGAGAGGACCGGTTGGGTCGAGATCGCCGGGGAACGCCTGATGGCCGACGAGGTCGAGGTGCGCGCCGATCGACACGAGTCACTCGCACTGATCGAAGACGACGGCTGGGCCGTCGCTCTGGATCTGGAGCTCGACGACGACCTACGGGCCGAGGGACTGGCCCGAGAGCTCATCCGAGCGCTCAACGACGTACGAAAGCAGGTCGGGCTGGCCATCTCCGACCGCATCGTGGTGACGCTGGCCACCGACGCGGAACTGGCGGCGGTCGTGACGACCCATCACCTCGACATCGGAACCGAGGTGCTGGCCGTCGACATCGAGCTCGTCGATGCCCCACAAGACGACGACTGGTCACAGATCGAGGTGGGCGGCCACCGCGTCGGCGTGAGCATGGACTCGCGGCGAGCGTCGGCGCGGACTGAGCGTCAGCGACCGCCGCGCCCGGGGTCGTCGTCGAACTCGGCTTCGAAGAAGGCCTTCATCGCCGCATCGGCGTCATCGTCGGGGGGACCCAACGGGGACTCGTCGCCCGCAGCGATCGTCTGATGGGCCCGGGTGGCCTCGCCATCCTGTTCACCGTCGAAGAGCACCGGCGGGTCCGACGCCTCCGCCAGACCTCCATCGGCCGACTCCTCGGAGCCCGCGTCGACGTCAGCGACGTCGACGTCAGCGTTGATCGGCTCGGCCTCGGTGCCATCTGTGTCATCGCCCGCATCCGCATCGGTGACGACGAGCGCCTCCGGTACGGCATCCACGACCACGACGTCGACGTCGGTGGCGCCGTCGTCGTCCACCGTGGCCGAGGACACGTCGGCCAGCGTCGTCCCACTGACATGGGGAGCAGGGTCGAGACGGAAGGCCGCCGGGTCGTCGAGAACCGCTTGCAGCCGAGCGATCGAGCCGAGGAGCGCCGAGCGCTGCTCACCCACGTGCCACTCGAGCGCAGAGACATCGGCCGAGACGGAGTCGCGCGCCGTCTCCAGATCGCGGATCTCGGTGGCGAGCGCCTCGCGCTCGACGGGTGACGAGGGCATCGGCCTCCAGACGCGCCGCGGCGAGGAGCCGCGCTGATTCCTGCTCGGCGTCGCCGACCAGGGCGTTGGCCTTCGACCGGGCATCGGACAGCGTCGTGGCGGCCGTGGCGTTCGCCTCCTCGATGGCGGCATCCGCAGTGCGTTGGGCGAGCACCAGGACCTTGGACGCGTTCTCGGCGTCGTCCTCCGGACGGCGCACGACGGGCTCTCCGGTGTCGCTCTGCGTCGCGGCCAGCTCTCCTTCGAGAGCATCGAGGCGAGCCTGGGCGACCGCCAGGCTACGAGCCCCCTCCGCCGCCCTCGCCTCGGCATCCTCGGCCTGGGCGGTGGCCTGGCGCAGCTTGTCCTGGAGCTGGGCCACTGCGGCACTCACCCGCTCGAGGAAGTTGTCGACCTCGTCGGGGTCGTAGCCCTTGCGGCTGACCGAGAAGCGGACGTCGGTGAGGAGATGCGGTGTGCCCGAAGTGCCTTCCATCGCGCTGATGGTACCGGTGGCTGCGCAAACCGCCGGCCATGCTCGGCCGGGGCGCGGAGAGGCTCAGGCCCGGGCCAGGAAGCTGATGAGCAACTGCAGTCCGATGAACACGACGATGGGTGAGAGATCGAGCGCCATCGCCCCGATCCGCACCGGCGGCAACACCGCGCGCACCGGAGCGAGGACCGGCTCGGTGATACGGAACAGGAACCGCTGGATGCCGTCGAGCGTGCCCCCCGTGGCCGGGAACCAGCTCAGGACGATGCGGGCGAGTAGGGCGAGGAGGAAGAGTTGGAGGACGGCCAGGATCAGACTGATCACGAACGGCCCTAGACGTCGGTCAGAGAGGGATCACCGAGGCGGCGCCGCTCCTCGGCCGAGACCTCGACCCCCGCCGGAGTGAGGAGGTACACGTGGTTGGCCACCTTCCCCATCTGGCCAGCGAGGCCGTAGCAGAGCCCGCTGGAGAAGTCGATGAGGCGTCGAGAGAGGTCTCGGTCGACGGCGGACAGATCGAGCACCACGGGCTGGGACGCCTTGAACTTGTCGGCGACCTCCTGGGCCTGGTTGAACGACACCGGCGCCACGAGATGCGTCTTCACCTGCGGGGTCCGGGGCACGGCGCGGACTCGGGGCTTGGGCGCGTCGTCGCCGGGCGTCGGGAGCGTGCGCACCGCAGGTGGCTCCGCGGCCTCGACCGGGGGGTCGGGGAAGGCGGCAGCCGGAGGGGCAGGAACACGCTGCGGGGCAGGCGGACGGGGACGGGCCGCAGGTGCCGGACGGCTGGGTGCTCGCTGGGCGGGAGCAGGCTCGCGGGCCGGGGGGGCTTCGTCATTCGACTCGTAGTCCTCGTACTCGTCGTCGGGCCCGAGGCCGAGATAGGTCATGGCCTTGCGCCACGTGTTCGCCATTGGAGGTCCTCCGTGAACGGCGGCAGGAGAGCCGTCGCATGAATCGTCGGTCCAGGCTAGTGGTTCGGACCTGCGAGTCGGGCCTCGGCGGGTCCGCCGGACCGGACCCCGCCCACACGGGCCCGGCCGTCACGACCGGGGCGGGCGTGGCCCGAAGAGAGCGGTTCCGACGCGCACCTCGGTGGCGCCCTCCGCGACAGCCACGTCGAGGTCGTTGCTCATGCCGATCGACCGGCCCTCGATCTCCAGCCGATCGGCCAGTGCCACGAGCGACCGAAAGGCCGGACGCGCCGCTTCGGGCGCTCCGGCCGGGCCGACGCCCATGAGCCCGACGACGTCGAGACCAGCGACGCGGGCCCGCTCGACCAGGTCGGGCACGGCGTCGAGGCCAACGCCACCCTTCTGTGGCTCGCTGGACAGGTTGGCCTGGATGCAGACCGCGGCACCAGGAGCGCGTCGGGCGATCTCGTCGACGAGCTCGGCGCGGTCCACGCTCTCCCAGACGGCGACGAGGGGCGCAAGTCGCCGCACCTTGTTGCGCTGCAGGCGCCCGAGGAAGTGCCAGCGGACGTCGGCGTCGGGCTCCAGCTCGCCCGCCTTGGCCAACAGTTCCTGGGCGTAGTTCTCGCCCACCTCGTGCAGCCCACACGCCAGCGCCGCGCGCACGGCGTCGGCACCGAAGCCCTTCGTGACGGCAACGACCTGCACGGAGCGACCGCCGGCGAGGGTCTCGATGCGCTCGACGAGGCCTCCGTAGCGCTCTGCGACCTCGAGCGGGTCGATCTTCGGCGAGCCGCTCATCCGGGCACCACCAGCTCGGACCAGACGGCCAACGCCTGTCGCCCTGCGTCGGCGCGAGCCCGATGGGAGAAGTGCGCAGGGCCGCGTCCGGATCCGGAGGAAGGCTGGCCACAGGCGGTGCACCTCGGATCACGGGCGACGATCGGGACCCCGAGATCTTCCAGGACCACCTCCACCCCCCGGCGCATGTCGAGTGCCAGGGCCCCCGACGTCGTCCGCCCCGCCACCTCGACACCGAGGGCCCGGACCACTGCGGCCAGATCGGCCTCTCCGAACTCGTAGCACTCGACCCCTATGCACGGACCGAGCACGGCCCGCACACCGATGGCACCACGGCGTCGCATCGCCGCGACCGCAGCCGGCAGGACGCCCTCCACCAGACCCCTCCATCCCGCGTGTGCCGCACCGATCATGCCGTTGTCGGACAGGAACCCCACCGGCGCGCAATCGGCCGTGTGCACAGCGAGCGCCACGTCGGTGCGACTGGTCACCACTGCGTCGGCCGGGGCCCCGACGAGGTCACGTACGTCGTCGTGGGCATCGACCACGACGACGGCGGCACCGTGGACCTGGTCCAGCCACACCCAGGGCCGATCGACGATCCTTCGGCGGCGCCCGTCGAGCGCGCTCGCCGCGGAACGTACGGCGAGATCACCCTGTTGGACCCCGGTCGCCACCGACGCGCACTCGCGTGGCGGGCCCACCGGGGCCGGACCGACTCCCACATGGTGGAGCAGTGCTACTGGAGGAACGAGGGCACGTCGAAGTCGTCGTCGCCCCCGCCGTCGTCCTCGTCGTCGGCGGCGAAGAGGTCCCGTCACCGGCACGTCGCCGGCCCGCCGCGACCGGCTTCTTCTCGTCCTCCCAACGATCGAAGCCGGCAGCGATGACGGTGACCCGCACCTCGTCGCCCATCTCGTCGTCGATGACGGTGCCGAAGATGATGTTGGCGTCGGGGTGGGCCACGCCGTGGATGACCTCGGCGGCCTCGTTGACCTCGAACAGGCCGAGATCGCTCGCCACCGGCGATGGTGAGCAGGATGCCCCGCGCGCCCTCGATCGAGGCTTCGAGCAGCGGGCTGGAGATCGCGGCCCGGGCCGCGGCGAGGGCCCGGCCCTCGCCGGATGCCGTAGCCGATGCCCATCAGCGCCGATCCGGCATCGCTCATGATCATCTTCACGTCGGCGAAGTCGGTGTTGATCAGGCCCGGTGTGGTGATCAGGTCGGTGATGCCCTGCACACCCTGGAGCAGGACCTCGTCGGCCATCTTGAAGGCGTTGAGCATCGAGGTCTTCTCGTTCGACGACGGTGAGCAACCGATCGTTGGGGATGACGATCTGGGTGTCGACCTTCTCCTTCAGGTGCTGCGATGCCCTGTCTCGGCCTGCACGGCCCGACGCCGCCCTTCGAACCCGAACGGCCGGGTGACGACGCCGATGGTGAGCGCGCCCGGCCGCTTGGCGATCTCGGCGATGACCGGCGCGGCACCGGTGCCGGTGCCGCCGCCCTTGCCGGCGGTGATGAAGACCATGTCGGCGCCCTTGAGCGCCTCCTCGATCTCGTCGCGGTGCGTCCTCGGCGGCCTGCCGGCCCGACCTCGGGGTCGCTGCCGGCGCCGAGCCCTCGGGTGAGCTCACGACCGATGTCGAGCTTGACGTCGGCGTCGCTCATCAGCAGCGCCTGAGCGTCGGTGTTGACGGCGATGAACTCGACGCCCTTCAGGCCGGCGTCGATCATGCGGTTGACGGCGTTGACAGCCGCCGCCGCCGACGCCGACGACCTTGATGACCGCGAGGTAGTTCTGCGGGTTGCCGGCCATTGGCCTCTCCTCTACGGGGTGGTTGGACATGCTGACGTTCTTTTCGAGGACACAAGGACCGGTTCGACGGGTCGCAACACGAGGTCGACCTCACGTGGAAGGTGAGAGTGGCCAGAGGATACCTGACCCCTCTGCCCGACCCGGGTATCTCCGCCGGGCCACGGCACCACGGCGTGTCGGGTCATTGGCGCGTCACGGTGGGCAGGTCCGGCACCCGGAGCCCCACGGTGAGCAAGCCGCGCTGGTCCACCTGGGAGAGCACGGTCACCAGAGAGGCCAACTTGGCGGGTATCGCGGTCGGGGGCCCGATGACGGCGCCGCCTTGGGGGATCAGCGTGAGACTCAGGTCCCCCGCGCCCCACACCACCACATTGGCCACCCGGGCCCGCAGGCCGGGCGTGATGCTGGTCGCGACCTCGAGGGCACCCGCCGCGGCGGGATCGAGGAACTCACCGGGGGCAGGGGCGAGAATGCCCTCGATCGGGAGCAGGGGGGCCTCGACGGTGGTCTCGGTGCCGGCGGGGAGGACGGCCAGGACCCTCCCCTCGGCGTCGACGACCACGCGCCCTCCGTCGGCGCTCGGCGCGGTGGCCACCGGGACCCGCTCGGTCACGGTGATCGCGATCGTGCCGTCCCAGCCGCGATCGACCTCGGCGGCGCCAACCCACGGGAGAGCCTCGACGGCCTTCGCGACGCGATCCTGGTCCACCCCGACGAGGGGGTCGCCCGGCAGCAGGCCCGACCCGAGCACGACCTGTTCGACACCGGTGCGCTCGGCACCGACGACCTCGATGACGTCGACATCGAGGAGCGGCGTTCTGGTCACATACCAACCGAGCGCCGCCAGAGCGACCACACCGGCGAGCACGCCCAACCGGCGCCAGCGCCGACGACGGCCATGGGCGACGACCGCATCGCGGCGCGCCGCGATCCGCGGATCGACGGACACTGCCGAATCGCGTTCGTCGAGGTCGGTGCTCAACGTGGACGCCCGGGGTCTGCGGCGACGTCCGCGCCGGCAGCGCGGACGAGCTCCGCCGGGAAACCGACGAGCCGGGTCTCGGCACGGAGATCCACGCCGGAGTGGGCGGACACGGCCGCACGGATCTCGGCCATGAGGGCCACGACGTCATCGGCCGAGCCGCCCTCGTCCACCTGGATGAAGTTGGCGTGCTTCGTGGAGACCTCGGCACTTCCCCGACGATGCCCCTTGAGCCCGGCCGCGTCGATGAGACGTCCCGCGGAATCGTCCGACGGGTTCGTGAACACCGATCCGGCGTTGGCGCCACCGGGTTGGTGCGCCCTGCGCCACCGCACGATCTCACCCAGCTCGGCCTCCACGGTGGCCGTCTCGCCACGTTCGAGGGCGAGTTCGGCGGCGAGCACGACGTGGTGGACCGTCAGGCTCGAACGGCGGTACCCCAGATGGAGGGTGTCGGCGGGCACCCACTCATCCTCGCCGTCGCGGAGATCGAGCACGCGGACCCTGCGCAGCGACGCCGCCATGTCGGATCCGTGGCCACCGGCGTTCATGCGCACCGCCCCTCCGACGGAGCCGGGCACGCCGACCGCCCACTCGAACCCTGTGAGTCCCGAGGCGACCGTCCGTCGCGCGACGACGGGCAGGCTGGCCGCAGCCCCTGCGACCACGACCGGGCCGTGGGTCTCGATCTCTGCGAACTCGTCGCCGAGGGTGACGGCGATGCCGGGGAACCCGGCGTCGGCGACGAGGAGGTTCGATCCCCGGCCGACCACGAGCACGGGCACCCCGGACCGCGCCGCCTCCGCGACGAGGCCGAGCTGACGCCGATCGACGTCCTCGACCAACACCGCCGCCGACCCGCCCACCCGATAGGTCGTGAGGGCTCCCAGCGGAGCAGCTGCTCGAGCCCGGGCACCGATCCGCTCGACCAACGTCGCCAGGAGGGCAGCCTCTGTCATCACCCGGCCCCCACAGCGCTCATCTCGCGACACGGTCGGCGACGCCGAGACGATCGAGCACGTCGTCGGGCACCGCAGTGAGATCACCGGCTCCGAGCGTGAGGCAGAGATCCCCGGGACGCAGCCGATCGGCGAGATAGCCGACGAGCTCGGGGCGGCGCGGCAGGTAGGCGATGGACCGGAAAGGATGGGCGTCGAGCACCGCGTCGACGACCAACTTGCCGCTGACGCCCGGTCGAGGGGTCTCTCCGGACGGGTACACGTCGGTCACGACAACCTCGTCGGCGACGTCGAAGGCATCGGCGAACTCGCGCCACAGCGCCGCGGTGCGGCTGTAGCGATGGGGTTGGAACACGGCGACGACCCGACCCCAGCCGCCGTCGCGACCCGCCGCGAGGGCCGCGGCCACCTCGGTGGGCAGGTGGGCGTAGTCGTCGACGAAAGTGACGCCGCCGGCCTCACCCCGGAACTGGAACCGGCGGGCCACGCCGGCGAATCGACCGAGCGCGGACGCCGCCGCATCGAAGGGGACGCCCAACTCGAGGGCCATCGCCACGGCGGCGGCGGCGTTGAGGGCGTTGTGGACGCCGGGCACGGGGAGATCGACCTGCCCGAGCGACACACCGTTGTGGATGACGCTGAACTGGACGCCGCCGCGGCCGCTGCGGAGGTCGATCATCCGGTAGTCGGCCCCCACCGACGTTCCGTAGCTGACAGCCCCGTGGTCCGAGCCGAGGGACGCGGCGACGGGATCGTCGGCGCAGACCACCCTCGGTCCCGGCGTGCCGGCGAGGAACGCGCCGAAGGCCCGGTGCAGGGCGTCGACGGAACCGTGGAACTCGAGGTGATCAGGCTCGACGTTGGTGATGATGGCGCCGTGGCGAGGGAGGGCGAAGCCGGAGCCGTCGCTCTCGTCGGCCTCGATCACGAACCAGTCCCCGCGATCCCATGCCGCGCCGGAACCGATCTCGTTCACATCGCCGCCGATGATGAACGAGGGGTGGGCGCCGGCCTCGACCAACACCAACGCCAACATCGACGACGTGGTGGTCTTCCCGTGCGTGCCGGCGACGGCGAGCGCTCGGCGGGTGGCAGCGATCGCCGCGAGCAACTCGGCGCGCCGCACCACCGGGACGCCGGCCGCATCAGCGGCACGGACCTCGAGGTTGTGGCGGGGGATCGCCGTGGAGATGGCGACGAAGTCCGCGTCGACCGGAAGGTTGGCGGCGTCGTGGCCGATCGTGACCTTCACGCCGAGCGCTCGGAGGCGCTCGAGGCCGGTGGACTCCTTCAGGTCGCTTCCGGAGACGGTGTGGCCCATCGCCGAGAGCACCTCGGCGATGGCGCTCATGCCGGCTCCCCCGATCCCGATCACATGGACCACACGGACGTGGGAGAGATCGAGCCGGGCGGCGGCCTCGGCGATGGCGACGGCGGCAACGGTGGCCGGCGCATCGGCCGGTCGGGGGTCAACGGGCACGGCGGGCGTGCTCCTCCACGAGATCAGCCACTCGGTCGGCGGCATCGGGACGCGCCAGGCTACGAGCGGCGATCCCCATGGCGGTGAGCCGAGACGGCTCGTCGAGCAGAGGGGTCACCTCGACCAGGAGCCTGTCGGCGTCGAGCTCCGCGTCGGGGACGAGGATCGCTCCCCCCGCCCGGGCGAGGGGGCCGGCGTTCGCGGTCTGGTGGTCGCGAGGCGCGCCGGGGAGCGGCACCAGCACCGAGGCCAGTCCCACCTCGGCCAGCTCGGCCACGGTGGTGCCCCCGGAGCGACCGATGAGCAGGTCAGAGGCCGTGAGCACGAGGTCCATCCGGTCCTCGTAGCGGACCCTGTGGTACTCCAGCCCGGGGCTCGGCACGTCCGGAGGGGGGGCTTCACCGTCGAAGTCACGGGTGCCGATGACGTGGCGGATGACGAGGTCGTCTCGATCGGCCCACTCCGGTATCGCGGCCACCACCGCGTCGTTGACCCGTCTCGAACCGAGAGATCCGGTGACGACGGCCACCATGGTGCGGCCGGCGTCGACACCGAGCTCGGCGCGAGCCGCGGTGCGACCGGTGGCGCGATCGACGGCGAGGACCTCGGGACGCACCGGGTTCCCGGTGACGACCTTGTGCGGAAGATCGGTCTCGTCGAAGGGCACCGCACAGGCACGGGCGATCCGACCGGCGATCCGGTTCGCGGCGCCGGCGCGGGCGTTCTGCTCGGTCACCACGACCGGGACGCGCCACAGCCAGGCCCCGAGCACACAGGCCAGGCTGGCGTAGCCGCCGAGGGTGAGCACGACGGCGGGCCGCATCAGGCGGACCAACCCGACGCCCTTCCAGAACGACCGGAGGAGCCCCCAGGCCGCACCGATGTTGTCGAGCGTCAGGCGCCGCTGGATCCCCCGGCCGGGGAGCAGAGTCACGGGGAACCCGGCCTCGGGAACGAGGCGGGCCTCGAGCCCGCGAGTGCTGCCGACGAAGTGGATGCTCTCGGCGGGGTGGCCCCGCGCCGTCAGGACACGAGCGACGGCGAGGCCGGGGAGAACGTGCCCGGCGGTGCCCCCGCCGGCGACGATCGCCCAACACTCCGGTGCCGGGGTCCGGCGTGGCATCAACGCGCCTGTCGGGCGATGTTCAACAACAACCCTGCGGCGATCATCGTGAACAGCAACGACGAACCACCGGCAGAGACGAAGGGCAACGGCACCCCGGTGATCGGGAGCACGCCGACCACCGCGCCGATGTTCACGAAGGCCTGCAGGAGGATCCAGGCCGTCACACCGGTGGCGACCAGCATGCCGAAGCGGTCCGGCGCGCGCAGGGCGGTGCGGACCCCGAGAAGACCGAAAGCCACGAAGAGAGCCACGATGGCCAGCGCCCCCACCAGACCGAGCTCCTCGCCGATGATGGCGTAGATGAAGTCGGTGTGCGCCTCGGGGAGGAAGCCCCACTTCGCCCGGCCCTCACCGAGGCCCGTCCCGAAGAGGCCACCGTTGGCGATGCCGGTCTGGCTCTGAACGGTCTGGAACCCCGTGTTGAGCGGGTCGGCCCAGGGATCACGGAAGGCCATGAGACGCCGGAAGCGGTACGGCTCGATGAAGGCCAGGACCACGGCACCCAGGCCGAGGCCGGCCATCGTGACGCCCAGGGGGCGAAGCGGCGTGCCCGCGACGAACAGCATCACGAGGACCACGGCACCGAGCAGGATGGTGGTCCCCAGATTCGGTTGGAGCAGGAACAGCCCCGCCACGATGCTGAACACGACCATCACGGGCAGGAGACCGAGGCGCCAGTCGCGGACCCTGTCACCCCTGCGGGCCAGGAGGTGGGCGGCGAACAGGACGACGGCCAGCTTGGCCATCTCCGACGGCTGGATACGCAACTGGCCGTAGCCGAGCCATCGCGATGCGCCGTTGACGTTGACACCCAGGCCGGGGACCAGGACCAGGACGAGCAGGCCGACCGAGCCCAGCAGCAACGGCGCGGCGACGGCCCGCCAGCGCCGGTAGTCCACCCGCATCGTGACCAGCAACGCCACCGACCCGAGGGCCAACCAGATGAACTGGCGCTGGAACTGGTACCAGGGCGTGCCGTACTCGTACAGCGCGGTGACGGCGGAGGCGGAGAGCACCATGAGCAACCCGATGAGGTTGAGCACGACGACGATGGCGAAGAGCCATGCGAACGACGACCGCCGACGCTCGGGCGGGGCCGCCGACTCGGTGCGCCGGGCGCCCGAAGGCGCACCGGTGCGGCGACGGGACGGCGAGACCGAGGTGGTCATGGCGTCCTGGCCCCGATGGTGAGACGGCGGACCGCATCGGCGAAGGCGTCGCCGCGCTCGGCGTAGGAGTCGAACCAGTCGAACGAGGTGCACGCGGGCGAGAGCAGAACGGCGTCACCCGGTTGCGCGAGCTCGGCGGCGCGCTCGACGACCTCGATCATGTCGCGACGCACCTCCACCAGGGGCACGTCGGTTCCGGCGAACGCGGCCGCCACCTCGGCCGCGGACTCCCCCATGGCCACCACGCCCCGAACGGGCGGAACGGCATCGGCCAGGACGGAGAGGTCGAGGCCCTTGTTGCGCCCGCCGGCCACCAGCACCACCGACTCGAACCCTGCGATGGCCGCCAGCGCGGCGTGAGCGGTGGTCGCCTTCGAGTCGTCGTACCAACGAACACCGTCGAGTTCGGCGACGAGCTCCACCCGGTGACGCAGGCCGGAGAACGTCGTCAGCACACCGCGCACGGCCTCGAGGGATGCTCCTGCGGCAAGGGCGGTCGCAGCGGCCGCGAGGGCGTTCGCCACGTCGTGGGGACCCGACCGGGAGAGCTCGTCGACCGGTACGAGGGGTTGCCCGTCGGGGGCCATGAGGAGTCCGTCGTCGACGTGGGCGTCGGGCCGTGGACCGCGTCCCGGCAGGCCGAACGTCACCACCTTCGCCGTCTCCGGGAGGTGGCGCATCACGACCGGATCGTCGGCGTTGGCCACGGCGACGGCGTCGGGTTCGAGCGTCGACCAGATCCCGGCCTTGGCCGCCTCGTAGGCGTCGAGGGAAGCGTGGACGTCGAGGTGGTCGGGCGCGAAGTTCAACCACGTGGCCACTGTCGGCGCGAAACGGTGGGTGTGACCGAGGCGGAAGGACGACGCCTCGACGACGAACACGTCCGTGGCCGGATCGTCGAGTGCCTCCACCAGCGGCACATCGGTGTTGCCGCATGCCTCGGCCTGCAGTCCCGACCGGTTCAGCATGGCGGTGACCATGGTGGTCACGGTGGTCTTCCCGTCGGTTCCGGTGACGGCCACGACCGGCCGCCGGTCCCAGGCACCGGCGAGATCGAACTCCGAGCGGACCGGGACGCCGCGCTCGGCGGCGAGACGGAAGACCGGATGACGGTCCGGGACGCCGGGGCTGGGTAGGACGAGGTCGACCCCGTCGAGAGCCGCGCCGAGCTCAGCCTCCCCGGGTGCGATCATCAGGTCCACGGCGAGCGATCGTGCCCCACTGAGCGCGTCCTCGGTGGGATGGTCGTCGACAGCGACGACGGCTGTCCCCCGACGGGTGAGCGCCCGGGTGACGGCGAGGCCGGTCACCCCGAGTCCGAGGACGAGGACTCGACGCGGAGAGACCACGTCGTGCGCCCCGTCGAGATGCCCGGGCATCAGTCGATCGCTCCGGGGAGACGCACGAAGTCGGCGTAGTAGAGCCCGAGGGCGAGCGCAGTGAAGAGGCCGGCCACGATCCACAGCCGGATGATGACCGTCGTCTCGGGCCAGCCACCGAGCTCGAAGTGGTGGTGGAGCGGGGCCATTCGGAACACCCGCCGACCGAGCAGACGGAAGCTGCCGACCTGGAGGATCACCGAAACCGTCTCCATCACGAAGAGCCCACCGATGATCGGGAGCAGCAGGGCGGTGTTCGTGGACAGCGCCAGCGCAGCCAGGCCCGCGCCGATGGCCAGCGAACCCGTGTCCCCCATGAAGATCTTCGCCGGCGCAGCGTTCCACCACAGGAAGCCTGCGCAGGCACCGAGCATGGCGGCAGCGACGACGGCGGTGTCGAGGAAGCTCTCGTCGCTGTAGACCTCGATGTGGCGGAAGCCCCAGAACGCGATGACGGTGTAGGCCGCGAAGGCGAAGATCGACGACCCGGCGGCCAGGCCGTCGAGGCCGTCGGTCAGATTCACGGCGTTGGTGGTCGCCAGGATGAGCACCACGGCGAAGATCGCCCAACCGACCGGTCCGATCTCGATGCCCGGCGAGTCGAAGCGGGTGAAGGAGATCGTGGTCTTGACGTTGGTGAAAGCCAGCATGCTCACCGCGAAGGCGATGGCGACCGTGAGCAGGCCGAGGATCTTGGCCCGCTTGTTGAGGCCGAGGTTTCGCTCACGGAACACCTTCAGGCCGTCGTCGACGAGGCCGACGACGCCGGCGAAGAAGATGACCGCCATGCAGAGCAGACCACGGCGCGTGTAGACGGCGCCGGAGAGGTCGCTGATGATCCAGGCCACCGTCGCCGCGATCACGATGGCGACACCACCCATGGTGGGCGTGCCCGCCTTGGTGACGTGCCCTTGGGGCCCGTCCTCCCGGATGGGCTGTCCGATCTGGCGACGCCCGAGCGCCCCGATGAGCATCCAGGTGCCGAGCAACGAGACGGCGAGCGAGACCCCGGCGGCGACGAGGAGACGGATCATCCGACCCACCCGAGTCGGTCGAGCTCCTCGGTCGCCACCCGTGCGTCGTCGAAGGAGGTGACGACTCCCCCGAGGTCCTGGGTCGCCTCGTGGCCCTTCCCGGCGATGAGGACGATGTCGCCGGCTCCGGCATCGGCAAGGGCCGCGGCGATGGCCGCTCGTCGATCCGGCTCGACGACCAGTACCCCCGAGCGCCGCGGATGGGACCGCTCGTAGCCGTCGACCACCGCGGCGATGATCGCCTCGGTCCGCTCACCTCGGGAGTTGTCCGACGTCACGATGACCCGATCGGCACCGAGCGCCGCGACGGCACCCATGAGTGGGCGCTTCTCGGCGTCACGTTCTCCACCACAACCGAAGACGACGGTCACCCGACCGTCACCGCCATCGGGGTCGCGACCGGCGAGGGGCGTGGCCGCGGCGAGCAGCGACTCGAGGCCGTCGGGCGTGTGGGCGAAGTCGACCAGCACCGAGAACGGCTGCCCGGCGTCGACCGTCTCGAAGCGACCGGGGATCCGCACGGGTCGACCCAGACCCGCGGCGATCACGTCGTCGGGGACGCCGAGCGCCGATGCGGCCCCGGCGGCGGCGAGGGCGTTGGCCACGTTGAAGGCGCCACCGATACCGAGGCGCACGTCGTGCCCACGCCAGAGGAACTCCGACCCGCCGGGGCCGAGGTGACGCAGCTCGACGTCGCGAAGGCTGAAGCCGTCGGTCGGCACGAGGGGCGCATCGGCGAGGAGCCGACCGTAGGGACTGTCGAGGTTGACCACGGCACGATCCAGGAACTCGGGGGCGAAGAGTCGCGCTTTCGCCTGGAAGTAGGCCTCCATGGTGCCGTGGAAGTCGAGGTGGTCGCGGCCGAGGTTGGTGAAGACCCCCACGCGGAACCGCGTCCCGTCGACCCGGTGCAAGGCCAGCGCGTGCGACGAGACCTCCATCGCGACGGCCCGCACGCCTTCGTCGCGCCAGCCGGCGAGGCGACGCTGCAGTTCGGGGGCCTCGGGCGTGGTACGGGCTCCGGACAACGTTCCCAGCACGGCCGTGCGCTCTCCGGCCTCCTCGAGGATGTTGGCCACGAGGTGCGTCGTGGTGGTCTTGCCGTTGGTGCCGGTGACGCCGACGACGATGAGATCCTGCGACGGGTGCCCGTGCAGTGTGGCCGCGACGACCCCGGTGGCCGACCGCGGCATCGGCCACGACGACCTGGGGGATCTCGACCGGCAACGGCCGCTCGGCCAGGAGCGCGACGGCACCGGCGGCGACTGCGTCATCGACGAAGTCGTGTCCGTCGCGCTCACGCCCCGAGACGCAGCAGAAGATCATTCCCGGCCGGACCTCACGCGAGTCGAGCGTCAGGTCGCGCACCTCGACGTCGAGATCGCCGCGCCCTTCCACCGAGGCGAGTTCGGAGATTGCCTCCGCCAGTCGCACGGGGCTACCGACCGGCGTCGTCGGATGCCGGGCCGTGGGGAACCGTGGTCGGCGTCGTCGCCGCCGTTCCCGTCGGCAGGGACCGCACCCTGCCGTCGTCGGCGAAGATGGTTCCCCCACCGGGAGCGGCTCCGGACGATCCCGCGTCCTCGACGGACGAACCACCGTTGGCGGCGTCCGTGGCCGCCGGGGCTATGCCGAGACGGCGGAGCGCGAAGCTCCCCAGCTTGGAGAACACTGGCGCTGCGGTGGCCCCACCGGTGTAACGCCCACCGGTGGGCTCGTCGATCATCACGTAGACCGAGAGCGCAGGCTGTTCGGCAGGCACGAAGCCGACGAAGGTCGACTGGTACTGACGGATGCCGTTGTCGTCGAGGTAGCCGCCACCGGGTTGCCGTTTCCACGAGGTACCGGTCTTTCCTGCGGTGTCGTACCCCGGGATGGCCGCCAGTTGACCGGTACCCGTGCTCACCACGTTGCGCAGCATCAGGTTGGTCGCCGATGCCGTCGCCTCGCTGACGACCGGGCGCCCGGTCGAGGGCAGGGTCGGACGCACGATGCCCTCGGGGTCGGTGGTCGACGCCAGAAGCCTGGGAGGTATGTACTCGCCACCGTTGGCGATGACGTTGTAGGCCAGCAGCATCTGCAGAGGAGACACGGCCACACCCTGACCGATGGCGATGGTGGCCAGCGACGTCCCCGACCATTCCTCGGTGGGTAGCAATGCCCCGGGCGACTCGTTCGGGAAATCGAGCCCGGTGGGGGCATCGAAGCCGAACGAGCGCAGTGCCTCGTAGAGCCGCTCCTTGCCGACCTTCTGGCCGATCTTGATCGTCCCGACGTTCGAGGAGTTGGTGAGGATCTCGTTGACGTCCCACCGCAGGGCCGGTCGGGGCTCCGCCTCCTGGAACTCGGCGTCGGCCACCTTGAGCGTCGATGGGAGGTCGAACTCGGTGCCCGGTTCGACGAGACCGTCTTCGAGGGCGGTGCTGATCGTCACCATCTTCATGACCGATCCGGGCTCGTACTGGGTGGTGAGCGCGGCGTTGTTCGTGCCGATCACCACCTCCTTGCTCTCGGGGTCCCTGACCACGTTCGCCATCGCCAGGATCTCACCCGTGGCGGGCTCCGTGACGATGGCGATCCCACCCTTGGCCTCGGTGACTCCGACCTGGTCGATCAGCAGTCGTTCAGCCTCGAACTGGATGGCGCGATCGATGGTGAGGCTGACGTCCGAACCGGGTACCGCGGGTACCAGGTTGTGCTCGCCGACAGCGATCGTCCGGCCCGATGGGCTGCGTTCCAGACTGAGCTCACCGGGTGTGCCGGTCAGCACGTCCCCGTACTGGGCTTCGAGTCCGGAGATCCCGGCGTTGTCGGCGTCGACCGCTCCGAGCAGTGACCGCCCCGACTCGCCCGCCGGGAGATAGCGCTGACTCTCGTCGAGGAAGGCCACGCCGGGAAGTCCGAGTGCCTCGACCTGGTCGGCGACCTCGACAGGCACCTTGCGCTTCAGGTACGCGAACCGACCCTCGCCGGCCATCTTGGCCGTGACCTCCGTGACGTCGAGCCCGAGCAGCGGCGCGACCTGCGCGGCCTCGGCGGAAGGCTCGGTGATCAACTGGGGGTCGACGAACACCGAGCGGACCGGCTCCGAGACGACGAGCTCAGCTCCGTTGCGATCGAAGATGGCGCCGCGCTCCGCCGCCAGCGTCGTGGTTCCGACCCGCTGTGCCTCGCCCCACGCCCGGTGCCGTTCGGGGTTGACGACCTGGAGGTCGACGACCTTCGAGGCCACGACGGCGAAGAGCAGACCGAGCACGACGAGCACGGCGAGCAACCGCCGGCGGTGGTCGGCAGGCGGGCCGACGGGCGCGGTGCGTCGACGATCGGGCCGGTCGGGTCCGTTCGGTGCCGGAACGGCCCGGAGAGTCCGGACGAGACGACCTCCGAGGGCCGCCCCACCGTGTCCGAGCGCGGTCGCGCCTGCGCCGAGACGGCTCGGCCGAGAACTCCGATCGACGGGGGGTGCGGCGGTCCGGGTGCGCGGGCTGCGGGTGCGGGACCGAGCGGTTGGAGAGGGCGACGGGCCCTCCCGGGTCGTTCGTCGACTCTTCGTCGGCTGCGACCTCCGGGTGGTCGAGGACGATGGTCGCGGCACGGGTCGGCGCGACGTCGCCGGTCGCCGACGATCGCCCATCACGGCCGGGTCGTTCCATGGCGCGTGGCGTGTGGGCGACTCGACGGTTGGTGTGGCCGGACCGGGCGGGGTCACCGGCCGGCCTCGGCGGAGTCCGACGCATCGCTCGTCTCGGCGGCCGCGGCGTTCTCGACGTCGTCGACGGGACGAGACGAAGGATCGGGAACCTCCCCTGCTCGCACGTCGTCGTCTGGACCAGGGATCAGATAGGCCACACCCGGCGGGGACAGCATGCCGAGACGTTGGACGGCCTCTTCGGTGATGCGTTGTGGGCTCTTGAGCTCAGCGAGCTGATTCTCGAGCTGCTGGGCCTCGGCCGTGGCGGCGACGATCCCCCGGTCGATCTCGTCGAGGCGCTTCTGCGAAGACACGATCAAGGTCTGGAAGCCCGCCACGGCGAACAGCGCCACGAACACCACGACGGCGGCCAGGGTTCCGACCTGCCAACTCCTGCGCTGGCGGCGGGGGGTGACGACCCTGAGGTCGGGGGCGACGTCGGGATGTCGCGGGTCGGGCGCGGGGACGACGCGGCGTGGCGCGCGGGCAGTGGACGCTGCGGTCATGTCGCGACCTCGAGCTTCACTGCCGCACGGAGGCGTGCGCTCTCGGCTCGAGGGTTGGCTGTGACCTCTTCGGGCTTGGGCTTCCACGCGCCCTGCTTGAGCAGACGGACCGAGGGGGTGGCGCCGCACACGCAGGGAAGTCCGGTCGGGCAGGTGCAGCCGCCCGTCGCGGCCGAGCGCAGACCGGCCTTCACGATCCGGTCCTCGCCCGAGTGGTAGGCGAGCACGACGAGACGCCCGTCCGGCGCGAGGAGGTCGATGGCCGCATCGATGGCCCCGGCGAGGATCGTCAGCTCCTCGTTGACCTCGATCCGGATGGCCTGGAAGCTGCGCTTGGCGGGGTGACCGCCGGTGCGCCGGGCCGGAGCCGGGATGGCGTCGCGCACGATCTCCGCCAGCTCGGTCGTGGTGGCGACCGGTCGGGCGGCGACGATGGCGCGGGCGACACGACCGGCGTAGCGCTCATCGCCGAGGTCGCGCAGCACGGCGGCGAGGCGGGCCTCGGGGTAGTCGTTCACCACCGTTGATGCCGAGACTGGCCCGTCGGGGTCCATCCGCATGTCGAGGGGGCCCTCGTGCCGATAGCTGAAGCCCCGCTCCGGTCGGTCGAGCTGGGGTGAGCTGACCCCCAGGTCGAACAGCACGCCGGTCACGGCTTCGAGATCGGCGGCCATGTCGCCGATGGCGTCGAACCGCCCACGGACGACCTGGGCGCGATCGCCGAACCGGGTCAGCCGGTCGCCCGCGGCCAGGAGCGCCGCCGGGTCCTGATCGATCCCCAGGACCCGGAGATGGGGGTGAGCGTCGAGGATGCCCTCCGCATGCCCGCCTCCGCCGAGGGTGGCGTCGATGACCCAACCCGACGGCACCGGGGCGAACAGTGCCACGACCTCGTCGGCCATCACCGGGCGGTGGGCGAACGGGCGCTCGGGGCTGGCATCCATGGTGGTCGGCGCCGCCGAACGGCGCCGACGCCGGGCCCGCTCATCGGCAGCCCCTCGGATCACGGTCGCCCGCCGGGATGTCTCCCCGACTGGGCTCGATGGGAAGCGGGCGGAGTAAGGGCCTTCCATCGTGTGATCCGAGAGGCTGCGGGTGAGCGGACCGCAGCAGCGACGGGTTCGGGTCTGTCGGCGGTGGGTGTCCTTTCGTCGGGTGGCGTGCGGAGGTGACATGGCTGGTCAGAGCCCGAGGGCGGTGACCGCCTTGACGAGGCTGTCGTCGGCGGCGTCGACCTGGTCGTTCCAGCGGTCGGCGTTCCAGATCTCGATACGGTCGATGGCACCGATCAGCACGGCGTCGCGCTCGAGACCGGCGAACTCACGTTGGCGTTGGGGGATGGTGATGCGGCCCTGGCTGTCGGGGGTCACTTCGCTGGCGCTGGCGGCGAAGGCCCGCACCGCGCCCTGCTCGGCACGCCCTTCGCGGATCTCGGTCTTGAGCTGGCGGGCGATCTCGTCGAAGCCCTCGGCGGTCCAGAGGCCGAGGCACTGGTCGAGCTGGCTGAGGATCCCCTTGGTTGCGGTGATCTGGGCGCGGAACGTCACCGGGAGGACCACACGGCCCTTGTCATCGAGCGAATGCTCGAACGTCCCGACGAACATGTCCCTCTGCCTCTCCACCGGCCCCCACGGAGCCCCACTACGCCCCACTCTATGCCACTCCACCCCACCTGGCAACCACTCCGCCCACCATCGACGGAAGGGTGGGCGGATCCTGGGCGCGGCTCTACGGCACCCCGAGTTGGTCGAGCCGGGCGCCCCGCTGGCCGACTCGGCGTTCGTCATCCCCTGACCCCGGCCCCTTGCGACCCCGGGTGATGGCCGCCCACCCACCGCGCGGCGGCTACAAAGGACCGGTGGCGATCACCAAAAAGGCGCTGTCGCCCTCCCGCGTGGTGGTCCTCGCCTTCGCCGCCGCCATCTCCGTGGGCACAGTGCTGCTCATGCTGCCGATCTCGACGACGTCGGGGCAGATCACCAACCCCGGCGAGGCCCTGTTCACCGCCACGTCGGCAGTGTGCGTCACGGGGCTGATCGTGGTCGACACCGCCACGCACTGGAGCGCCTTCGGCCAGGTCGTGCTCCTGGTGCTCATCCAGATCGGCGGCTTCGGGATCATGACGCTCTCGTCGCTCGTCGCACTGGCGCTCTCGCGACGCCTCGGCTTGCGCCGCCGTCTGTTCGCGCAGACGGAGACCAACACCATGGACTCGGGGCAGATCCGCCGAGTGCTCATCGGCGTCGCCGCATTCAGCCTCCTCTTCGAGTCGGTCGCCACCGTGGTGCTGACGTGGCGGTTCTGGTCCGACGGTGACGTGAGCCTCGCCCGCGCCGGGTTCCTCGGCCTCTTCCACGCCGTGTCGAGCTTCAACAACGCGGGCTTCGCGCTGTTCAGCGACAACCTCGTCGGGTTCGTCACCGACTTCTGGGTGCTCACCACGATCGGGTTGGCCGTCATCGCCGGCGGCATCGGGTTCCCGGTCTGGCTCGAGCTGCGCACCGCTCTCCTGCGACCGAGGAGCTGGTCGCTGCACACCAAGCTCACCGTCGGCACGACCATCCTGCTGCTGGGCGTGGGCGCGGCCCTGCTGCTGGCCTGTGAGTGGACCAACCCCGCCACCCTCGGACCGCTCGACACCCCCAACAAGCTCCTGGTCTCGTGGTTCCAGTCGGTTCAACCCCGCACCGCCGGGTTCAACGCCATCGACTACGGCCTCATGCGCGAGAGCTCCTGGCTGGTCACCGACGCCCTCATGCTCATCGGCGGCGCGTCCGCCTCGACGGCCGGCGGGATCAAGGTCACCACCTTCGCCCTGCTGGGCTTCGTCATCTGGTCCGAGGTGCGCGGCGAGCCCGACGTCAACGCCTTCGGACGCCGCATCCCCGGGGCGGCGCAACGCCAGGCCGTCACCCTCGTCCTCCTCGCGGTCGGGGCAGTGATCACCGCCACGTTCGCGCTCGTGCTCCTGGCCGACATCGACCTGGGCCCCGCGCTGTTCGAGGCCCTGTCGGCGTTCAGCACGGTCGGTCTCACCACCGGCATCACGCCCGGCCTGGGCACCCCGGCGCAGCTCATCCTGGTCGCGCTCATGTTCCTCGGGCGAGTGGGACCCATCACGCTGTTCGCGGCGCTGGTGCTGCGCGAGCATGGCCGCTTGTACCGCTTCCCCGAGGAAAGGCCGATCATTGGCTGAAGGCTCCCCTGGCCGTTGGGGTCGACGACGATCGAGCCCGGGATCGACACCGACGATCAGGTGCTCGTCATCGGTCTCGGGCGGTTCGGATCGGCGCTGGCCACCAGCCTCATGTCACTCGGGCACGAGGTCCTCGGCGTCGACACGGACCCCCACCTCGTGCAGCGCTATGCGCCACTGCTGACCCAGGCCATGGAGGCCGACTGCACAGACCCCGACGTCCTGCGCCAGATCGGTGCCGCCGAGTTCCCCTGTGCCGTGGTCGGCATCGGGACCGGCATCGAGTCGAGCGTGCTCACCGTCGCCGCGCTGGCCGACCTCGAGATCCCGAACATCTGGGCCAAGGCCATCACCGAGGCCCATGCCCGCATCCTCGAGCGGATGGGTGCTCACCACGTCATCTCGCCCGAACGGGAGATGGGCGAGCGCGTCGCCCATCTCGTCACCGGACGGATGATGGAGTACCTCGAGCTCGATACCGGGTTCGCCCTCGTCGAGACGACCGCCCCGGCCGAGATCGTCGACAAGTCGCTCACCGAGGTCCTCTTCCGCAGCACCTACGGGGTGACCGTCGTCTGCATCAAGCCCGCTGGTGGGGTCTTCACCTACGCCACACCCGACACGAAGATCGGCGAGGGCGACATCTTGTTGGTGGCCGGCGAGACCGCCAAAGCCGAGGGCTTCGCCGGCCTCAGCTGAGGTCGACCGGCGCCGGGCGAGCCGATCGGCGAGGATCGAACCATGTCCGTCCCGACCGAAGATCGCCCCCCGGTCGATCACGACGTCCACACCGAGGACCTCCCGCCGCTCCCCCAACGCGAGTCGATGATCCCCGCCACGCGGTGGATCGAGGCGCCCGACGCCGTGCGTCACCTCGGAACCGGGATCGACGTCGGGCTCGTCGCGTACATCCGCACCATCCACGGCTACCTGCTGTGGCGTGCGGGGCGTGCCGCCGGAGAGCGGGCCCGCTACTGCCGCGGTGCGCAGCACCGACCTCGAGGAGCGGTGGTTCTTCGAGCTCGACGCCGAGGGCAACGGAAGCGGGATCGGGCCCGACGGCGTCGAGCACACACGGTTCCGCTCCTGGAAGGAATCGCTGCGCGACGCGGGCACGCACGACGCTCCCTGACGGGCCCGACCTCACGTGGTCGGGAGCTGTCTGACCACCTCGTCGATCACCGTTCTCGCGTCCGGGGCGACCTCCGACCATCCGAGCACCTGCGTCCGCTCCACCAGCCGAACCGGGGAGACCGCCGGCGCCACCCGACGCAGTCCCGGCGCGAGGAGGGCGGCGTGCGCAGGCGGGTCCCGCGCGGCAACAGCGAGGACTGGAGTCGGGTCGTGTCCCTGGACCGACGCTGGGACAAGCCGACCGCCTTCGCGTCGCGCACCGTCACCTCCCCCGGTCCGAGACCCGCGAAGCAGACGACCGGCGATGCCGACGACACGACCAGTGGCCCCTGGTGGACCCGGATGTGGTCGACGTCGAGGCCGAGAACGACGAGCGTGCACGCCCATGCCTCACCGAACCAGGCGAAGGCACGGCCGACGTCGTCGTCCCACAGCGGGTCACCCCGAGGCACGAAGACGTCGATCCACACCGCGCCTGGCTCGAGAAGCACGGCCCCTCCCCCGCTGCCTCGCCTGCCGACCGCCACGCCGAGGTCCGCGGCCGCCGCTTGGTCGACGTCGTCGGCCGGTTGGGTCGAGCCGAGGACGAGCGAGGTGTGATCCACCGTGCACACCCAGACCTCTCGACAGGTCGGATCTGTCGGGGTGGCGGCATGCAGCTCGGTGGCGTCACCGTGACGGTGGCGGACCAGCCACGGCCGAGCGGTCAACGGGCCGGAGCGGCGGCGCGCCGGATCGTCAACGGGTCGTGAGGAGCCAGGGGGTCCACTCGTCGCGCTGGGAACCGGCCCGCACCACCAGGGCGCCCACCCCCCGGGGCTCGAAGGGCCGGTTGAGCAGGGGCATGGCCGCTTCGTCGGGCGTGCGGTTCCCCTTGCGCCCGTTGCAGGCACGACAGGCGGCGACGAGGTTCGACCAGGAGTGCTCGCCCCCGGGGCGCGAGCGGGGGACGACATGGTCGACGCTGTCGGCACGTCCACGGCAGTAGGCGCACTGGTGACCGTCGCGTGTGAGCACGCCACGTCGGGTGACCGGCAGCGACGCGACCCCTCGGCACCCGCACATAGGACAGGAGTCGGATGACGTGAGGACGCGCCACCGAGATGCTCGGGGACCGCACCCGCCGCTCGTCGTCCGCCGCGATGATCTCGGCCACTCCGTCGAGGACGAGCACCACCGCTCGCTGCCAGCCCACCGTGCTCAGCGGCTCGTACGTGGCGTTCAGGACGAGGACGTGCTCACCCACGGTTCCCCTCGAGGTGCGAAAGGGCGGACGCCCTGCTCCACATCGAACTCTAGCGGGCACGTCCGATCCGACACCGCGGGTCAGCCGTCCGTCACCCGGGGCCAGGCCCGGCACCAGTGCAGGTAGGTGACCAGGTCGGCGGCGGTGGGCTCGCGTCCGTCGGCGCCGTAGGCGGTGACGAAACGGAAGCGCAGGTACGCGGGATCGGGCAGCGGCAGATGGGGTCGTTCACGCCACCAACCCGGCCGGGCGAGCCGCCCGACCTGCCTGCACGCGGTGCCCCACAGCCACGGGCGGAGGGCCACGGCCGCCGTGGCCCTCGCCACCCACGCACCCGACAGGGGTGCCGATCCGACCGAGGTCACCGCTCAGCTCGCATGACCCGAGGATAGGGCCCGGTCAGCCACCGGCGGCCTCCGTCGACCCACGCCACCCGACGGCGGCCGCGCCGACGAGGGGCCCGTCGGCGCCGAGCCCGGCGGGTCGGATCCGAGCTCCGCGTGCGAACCCGATGCGAGCCCTGGCATCGAGCTCGCCTTGAGCGGCGCCGAAGAACGGGGCCCCGAACCCCAGCGCCACGGAACCGGCAACGAGGGCCAGTCGGAGGTCGAGGAGGTTCGCCACCGTCGCCACGGCACGACCGACCAGCACGCCGGTGCGGGTCACCATCTCCGGGGGCGCCTCGGCCGGCGGACGGCCGGTGATCGCAGCGATCGCCGTGCCAGAGGCCTCCGCCTCGAGGCAACCGTCGGCGCCGCAGGCGCAGCGCCGACCGTCTGGGACGACGGTGATGTGGCCGATGTGGCCGGCGTTGCCACCAGCCCCGTCGAGCAGGCGGCCGTCGAGGACGATCCCGCCACCCACCCCGGTCGAGACGACCATGGCCAGGAAGTCCCGCTCGCCGGCTGCGGCACCGACCCATCCCTCGGCCAGCGCCAGGGCCTTCGCGTCGTTGTCGACGAACGTCGGCCGACCGGTGAGCTCGGCCAGTCGGTCGCGGAGCGGGAAGTCCCGCCAGGCCGGGATGTTCAGCGGCGACACCGTCCGCCCACCACTGGTCATGGGGCCACCGCAGCCGACGCCGACGACGACAGGAGCACCCGGCCCGTGCAGTGAGACCTCCTGGATCAGGGCGGCGACGACGCCGAAGAGGGCCTCGGGGTCCTCACCCGGGGGTGTGGGCCGACGCGTGCGGCGCACCACCCGACCATCGACGTCGACGACACCGACAGCCAGCTTCGTCCCCCCGATGTCGATGGCCAGACAGTTACCCGTCTCCGGCGTCCGGACCACGTCGCTCACGGTTCGGGACGCTACCGACCGGGGCCCGACCGCACCGATTCGGGGTCCCCGGCCTAGCCTGACCGGGCCGGTGGCGTGCGCTGCGGGCGCCCCCCGTCCCCGATCCGCTCGCCGGACACGTCGAGAGGAGCCTGGTTTGGTCACGCAGGAGCAAGGTGCTCGCACCGCGACCTTCGCCGACCTGTTCGGGGCGATCACGGACTCCGTCCAGCGCGCCATCCAGGGCAAGCCCGAGGTGATCGATCTCGCGGTGCTGTGCCTCGTCTCCGAGGGCCACCTCCTGCTCGAGGACGTACCCGGTGTGGGAAAGACCACGCTGGCAAAGGCGCTCGCCGCTTCGATCGACTGCAGCTTCGGGCGGATCCAGTTCACCCCCGACCTCCTGCCCTCCGACGTGGTCGGCGTCACCGTCTGGAATCGTTCGAGCGGTGAGTTCGTCTTCCGCCCCGGCGCCGTCTTCTCATCGATCGTCCTCGGCGACGAGCTCAATCGAGCCTCGCCGAAGACGCAGTCGGCGCTGCTCGAAGCGATGGCCGAGAACCAGGTCACGGTCGATTCGACGACCTACCCGCTCGGCCCGCCGTTCATGGTGATCGCCACCCAGAACCCCATCGAGCACGAAGGCACCTACCCACTGCCCGAGAGCCAGCTCGACCGGTTCCTGCTGCGCGCCAGCATCGGCTATCCGAGCCGGGCCGCCGAGCTGGAGGTGCTCGCCACCCATGGCGATGCCACCCCGCTGGCCCGATTGACCCCCGTCGCCACCGCGGCTGACGTCCAAGGGCTCATCGCCGCCACGCGCACCGTTCACGTCTCCGACGCGCTCAAGGGCTATCTCGTCGACCTCGCCGAGGCCACCCGCCACCATCCGCTGCTCTCGCTGGGCATGTCCCCGAGGGCCACGTTGTCGCTGCTGCGGGTCTCGCGAGCCCGAGCGGCCTCCCAGGGCCGGGGCTTCGTCGTCCCCGACGACGTCAAGGCGCTCGCCGAGCCTGCGCTCGTCCACCGTCTCGCGGTGACTCCGGAGGCCCAGCTCCAGGGGGTGACCGCCGCCGACGCCCTGCGCGAAGCGATGGCCACGGTGGCCGTCCCCACCGCCGGCTGACACCGTGCTCACGCGACGCGGCTGGCTGACCGGCGCCGGCGCTGCCGCGCTGCTCATCGGAGGGCGGGTCTTCGGGTTCGTCGAGGCCTATGTGGCCGGAGCGGTGCTGGCTGCGCTGCTCCTCGTCTCGGTGATCTGGCTGGCCGTCACCAGGCTGTCGGTGGAGGTCAGTCGCCAGCTCCACCCGAGCGCGTCCACGCAGGGAGCCCGTCGCGGATCGATCTGCTCGTGACCAACAGAGGGGCTCGCCGCTCGCCGCTGCTCACGCTCCACGATCGGGTCTCGGGCACCCGGGGCGCACTGCTCGTCGTGAACCCATTGGACAGCGGAGCGACCGCCCGAGCGGCGTATCGGTTCCCGACGGAGCGCCGCGGGATCGTCACCATCGGTCCCCTCGAGGTGGAGGTGGCCGATCCTCTCGGCCTGGCCCGGCTGGTGATCCCCACGACGGGCGTGTCCGAGCTCATCGTGTACCCACTCGTCGAGAACGTGGCCGCCGTGCCGCTGACGTCGGGCAACGACCCCCTCGCCGGAGCCGAGCACCCGAATGCGCTCGGACGCAGCGGCGAAGACTTCTACGCGTTGCGTCCCTATGTCGTGGGCGACGACCTCCGGCGGGTGCACTGGCCCTCGACCGCCCGCAACGACGACCTCATGATGCGCCAGGACGAGCTCCCGTGGCAGGGACGGGCCACGGTGGTCCTCGACGTCCGGGCCTCACGCCACGACGCCGCCACGCTCGAGCGGGCCGTCTCTGCAGCGGCGAGCCTCGTCGTCGCCGGGGCTCGCCGTCAGGACCTCCTACGTCTCGTGACGACGGCCGGCGCAGATTCGGGTTTCGCCGCAGGGCACGGCCACACCGAAGCCATCCTGGAGCACCTGGCCTGCATCGCAGCCACCGACGACTCCACCTTCAGGCGCACCGTCGACGCCCTCGCCGCGGGCACGACCGGCGGCGCCCTGGTGGTGATCACAGGGAGCTCGACCGAGAGCGACCGCGATCAGCTGGGCAGACTCGGTCGGCGCTACGGGTCCTACCGACTGGTGTCGTTCGTCGGAGAGACCGGGCAGCGGCGCGACGGACCCGCCCACCACCCTCGATGCGGCATCGACCCTCACCGTCGCCCCGACCGAGTCGTTCCCCACCGCATGGGCGACCGCCTGCGCGGGGGGACGTTCGATGTCCTCGGTCGGGCGGTCCCGGCCGTGACCGTCACCGCGCCGCCACCGGGCTTTCCGCCGGCACCCGATCTCAACCCACCCGACGACGCACGTTCCGAGACCTTCGGGGGGACCCGAACGCCGGCCCCCAGCCGTTCCGACCGCAGCCATCCACCTCACCTGGTGTACGCCGAGCTGGCCCTCGCAGCACTCACCGGCGCAGCCATCTTCGGCTTCTCACGGATCTTCGAGAGCCTCGAGTTCTTGTGGCCGCTGTTGACGCTCGCCGCGGGCGTGCACCTCGCCACCGCGATCCTGCGCCGCCGGGGCGTCGGCATCGCCGTGTCCTTCCTGCTCGTCACGGTCGGGTGGCTCCTGGCCAGCACCTGGCTCTTCTTCCGGGAGACGACGGTCGCCCTCCTCCCGACCACGACCACCTACGACGCCGTGGGAGCCGAGATCGACCGCTCGTGGGCGGCCTTCCGTGAGCTCGTCGCGCCGGCGCCGGCGCTCACCGGCTTCGTCCTCGCCGCGGCGCTGGCCGTCGGGATCGGTGCGTTCCTCGCCGACTGGGCGGCATTCAGGATGTGGTCGTCCCGCGACGCCATCATCCCGTCGCTCACCCTTTTCGTCTTCGCCACCCTCCTGGCCAGCGATCGACAGCGCATCCCCAGCGTCGTGCTGTACGTCACCGCCGCCCTCACCTTCGTGCTCGTCCATCGGGTCGCACGACTCGAACGGAGCAACGGGTGGGTCACGTCGGCCAAGGCCGCCGGCGGTGCGGCGCTGCTGAAGGTCGGACTGGCGATCGGCGTCACCGCCGTCCTGGTCGGCACCGTCGTCGGGCCCCGTCTACCTGGCGTCGGCGAGACGGCCATCCTCGACTGGCGCGGCGGGGAGGACCCTTCGGGACGGGTCACGGTGAGCCCGCTGGTCGACATCCGGAGCCGGCTGGTGGAACGCAGCGACACCGAGGTCTTCCAGGTCCGCAGCGAGGTCCCCTCCTACTGGCGGATGACCGCCCTCGACGACTTCGACGGCAACATCTGGCGGTCGGACGGCTCCTACCAGCAGGTGGCCGGACCGCTCCCCACGGACATGCGCTTCCCCGCGCTCCACCGACGTGATCAGCCAGACCTTCCTGATCCAGAACCTCTCCACCTTGTGGCTCCCGGCCGCGTTCCAGCCCCTCGCCGTCGAGGCCACCGTGCCGATCCGGTACCAGGAGGAGACCTCGACGCTCATCGTCGACCCTGATGCGACGAGCGCGGACGGCACGTCCTACTCCGTGCGCTCGGCGATCATGGACCTGAGTCCCGAACAGCTTCGATCGGCCGACCCGAACGTGCCCGCCGAGCTGTCATCCATGCTCGATCTCCCGGCCGACTTCAGCGACTCGGTCCGACAGACCGCCACCGACGTCGTCGCGGGCGCCACCACGCCCTACGACCAGGCCCTCGCCCTGCAGGACTTCTTCCGCAGCTCGGGCGGGTTCGTCTACGACCTCGAGATCGATTCGGGGCACAGCGACGACGCCATCGAGTCGTTCCTCGAGACCCGTCGCGGGTACTGCGAGCAGTTCGCCGGCACCTTCGCGGCCATGGCGCGAGCCGTGGGGCTTCCGGCGCGTGTGGCGGTGGGCTTCACCTGGGGCGACGTCGACCCCGACCAGCCAGGTGTGTACCAGGTGCGCGGCCGCAACGCCCACGCCTGGCCCGAGGTCTACCTGGGCGCCTACGGGTGGGTGGGCTTCGAACCGACCCCGGGGCGCGGATCACCGAGCGGCGAGAGCTACACCGGCGAGAGCCCCTCACAGGAGTCGGGGCCGGTCGGCTCGGACTCGTCCCCCTCGACCACCGTCGACCCCTCCCCGTCGACCACCGCGCCCACCGACGAGGAACCGCCGGGCGACGAGCAGGCCTCGGACCTGCTCAACAGCGGTCCCGCCGGCTCACAGAACCCAGGCGGTGGGACCTCGTGGACGAGGACGACCGGCTCCGTGCTGTTGATCGTCCTGGTCGCAGCCGTCGGATACCTGCTGATCGGGCCCGGGTTGCACGCCCGCCGGCACCGCCGGCGCCGCCGAGCAGCCGTCGGCTCTCCTCCGGCGGAGGTGGCGGTGGCCTGGGCCGAGACCGCCGAGCACCTCAGCCTGCTGGACCTCGCCCCCAACCCCGACGAGACCCATGCGGAGCTCGCCGACCGGGTGGGCGAGGTCCTCCCCGACCAGACCGCCGCCGTGCATCAACTGGCTGCCGCCGCCGACGCCGCGACCTACGGCCCCGACGTGATCGTGGAGGAAACCGCCGAGCAGGCTCGAGCCGACGCCGACACCGTCATCGCCTCCGTCATGGCCCGGGTGCCGTGGTGGCGACGTGGGCTGGTCGCGCTGGATCCTCGGCCCTCACGGCCCGATGCGTCGTCGATGCGCCACCGCGTCGATCGCCCTCACGACTGACCTCGCGGTCAGGCGACCGCCCCGGACGCGACGGCGGCGGCACCGGAAGGCGCCGCCGTCGCAACTGCCACCCGTCGAGGGCGACCAGTCACTCGTTCTCGTTGCGCTTCATCCGGTCCTTGAGGCGGGAGCTCGTGTTGCCGAGGGCGTCACGTAGACCGGCGGTCTTCATCGACTGGGTCATCTGCTGCATCCCCACCTTGCCGAGACGTCGGCCGTTGCGCTCGGCGGCGAGCGCCGAGATCAACATGACGACGAATCCGGCGAACGAGAGCAGGTAGTGCGTGCCGAGCGCCAGGATCATGCCGACGAGGCCGACCACGAATCCCAGCAGCGACCACTTCAGATTTCGGTACGCCGCCGTGTAGACGGTCGTGTCAGCGATGTCACGGGCGAGCGCGGGATCGGACTGATAGAGCTGCTGCTCGATCTCGCTGAGGATTCGCTGCTCGTCCTCTGATAGCGGCACCGTCGACCCCTTCACTGCTCACGCACTGCTCCGGCGGCATCCGACGAGCGGCCGACCGGCTCTGTCCCTGGCCCGTCATCTTCCCACCAATCCCCCTGATCCACAACGCAGGGGCTGGAGAATTCTGGATGAGAGGCGATCGACGGCCTCATGGTCGATCCTCGCCGTCGTCGGCTGCCGGCCCCCACGGCCGGGTCCGATCACCCCTGACCACCAGGCCCCGGGGTCCCGTGGCCGTGGCCGGGCCGATGGCGTCGGCGCCGAAACGTTCGCGGATCTCGTCCACCGTCCGGCTGGCCTCAGCCCACCCCATGCGCCCATCGGCGTCGTCGAGGGTCAGCTGGCGGACCCCGCCCGCGGCCAGCCCACTCACCGACACGCCGAGGAGCCGGACGCCCTCAGCGGTATCGATCCCCTCGAGCAGGCTGCGCGCCGATCGGAGCAGCGCGGGGGCCTCGTCGAGCAGCTCGGAGCTCGTGACCGACCGGGTGATGGTGCGGAAGTCGGCGAATCGGACCTTCAGGGTGACCGTGCGCCCGGCCATGCCGTGACGACGCAGCCGGGAGGCGACGGCATCGCTGAGGCCGCTGAGCTCGCGTTCGACCTCGGTGCGACGCGTCAGGTCACGGGCGTAGGTCTCCTCGTGGCCGACGGACTTCGGGCGCCGATCCGGCTCCACGGGCGCGGATCCCGGCCGTTGGCCAGCTCGTGGAGGTGGCGACCCTGAGCCCGCCCGAGGGCCGACACGACGAGCTCCGGGTCGAGTCGAGCGAGGTCGCCGACCGAGAGCACGCCGAGACGTTCGAGACGGCTCAGGGTGGCAGGCCCGACGCCCCAGAGCGACGACACCGGGAGCGGGTGGAGGAAGGCGAGGGTCTGATCGGGCTCCACGACCCGGACGCCCAACCCCGGTTGCGGCCCGTGCTCCGACGGGGTCGGTTTGGCCGCCTCCGATGCCAGCTTGGCCACGAACTTGGTCGTCGCGACACCCGCCGAACACGTCAGCCCCTCCTCGTCGAGGACTCGCTTCCGGAGGTGGGCGGCGATCTGCGGGGCGGGACCCATCCGACGCTCGGCACCAGTCACGTCGAGGAACGCTTCGTCGAGCGAGAGGGGCTCGACGAGGGGGGTGACGTCAGCGAAGATGGCCATCACCCGGGCACTCACCTCGGCGTAACGGCCATGACGGCCCGAGAGGAACACGGCGTGCGGACAACGACGCCGGGCCTGCACCGCCGGCATGGCGGAGTGGATCCCGAACCGCCGCGCCTCGTAGGACGCGGCGGCGACCACCCCACGGGAGCTGTTCCCACCGACGACCACCGGCCGCCCGCGGAGCTCCGGGCGGTCGAGCAGTTCGACTGACACGAAGAACGCGTCCATGTCCACGTGGATCACGGTCGGACGGGTCCGCACGGTCACAGACGGGTGACCTCGATCGATGAGCTGTCCGACCCGGCGATGCGGTAGCCGTAGCTGCGGCTGCCCTCCCAGGGACCGGCGATCCACTCGTGCACGGGATCCGCCACCCAGGGCGAACACCCCTCGAGGTGACCGGCACACTCCGCCACCGGAACCCATCGGGCGTCCACGACGATCCCATCGGGGTCGTCGACGACCAGCGTTCCCTCCCAGGTCACGGCGCGGAAGGCCTGTACCCGCAGCCGCCACGCCATGTCGGGCGCCTCGGCCTCGATCTCGTAGAGAGGCCCGGTCCATTCGCTCACCACGAGACCCGTCTCTTCGGTGACCTCGCGGGTCAGACCCTCCACCACCGTCTCCCCTGAGTCGATGACGCCCCCCGGTGGACTCCAGTCGTGGCGACCGTCGCGGCGACGGTTCCGGACGAGCAGGAGCCCGGCCGGTCCCTCGATGACCGCCCCGCCCACCAGCCAGTCGCGCATCCCTCCAGCATGGCGCGTCGACCCGGCCCGGGGACGACCCGATGAGCGGGCGCGCCTCCTGCGTCAGGGTGTCGAGACTCCGGGCGCTTCGGCGCCCTCACGCGTGACCGACACCGGCGGCAGCAACGACACGTCGGTGCTCAACGGTGCCTCGACGGCACCGGGCCGCGTGGTCGGGACCGGCGCACTGGGCGTGTCGTCGTCAGACTGCACCACGAGCACGAGACCGACGACCCCCACCACGACGACCGCGGCGCCGATCACCGGGACGGCGAGCCTCCGCCGCAACGAGCGATGGAGCGACTCGACCTCGGGCGACGGCTCGTCCATGAGCCCGACCAGGCGGGACTCGACCTCGGGTTCGGCGAGCCGCAGGGCCCGCGCGAGGACCGTGACGTCGTCCTGACGCAACACGAGCGGAGTGCCGGGAACGGTGCTCCGCAGCGCATAGACCAGGGAGAGGTAGGCGCCCAGCACCTGGTCGGCCGACGGCGCCCCTGCGTCCAGCGCTGCGGTCCGTTCAGCCACCCGGAGCTGACCGAGGTCCATGTCGACGACGACCTCGTTGCGCTCGGGGAGGAGGTCCTCGGGGCTCAACCCGTAGGCCTCGACGACGCGCTCGAGCCGGTCCTGATCGAGCGCCAGGTCGCCACGTTCGACGGCCTCGAGGTCGTGCGCACTGAAGTCGGAGCCGGACGCGACGTCCGCCAGCGACCGGGATGCCTCGCTGCGGTGCCGGGCCAGGACATCTCCCAGACGGGCCGGAGGCAGGACGGCGAGAGAGACGCGACTCATCGTGAACCCATCGACCGACCGAGGTGGTGTCTTGAGCGGTCGGGACGCCACGCGAGGGTCATGACGACTCGTCGGCGTGCTCGTGGCGGCGGAGGATCCGGTCCCGTATCGCCCACCACGTGACGAGGCCGAGCGCCTCGATCACGATCCGCCCGGACATCTTCGACGTGCCGCGCACCCGATCGGTGAAGCTGATCGGAACCTCCACGATGCGCCCACCGCGACGAGCCACCCCGTAGGCCATCTCGATCTGGAAGCCGTAGCCGTCAGCGGTGACGCGATCGAGATCGAACCGGGCCAGCATCGACGATGCGTAGCAGCGGAACCCCGCCGTGGCGTCGCGGACCTGCAGTCCGAGCATCACCGCGGCGTAGCGGTTCCCGCCACGGCTCAGATACTCCCGGTACTTGGGCCATGCCGGGATGCTGCCCCCCGGGACGTAGCGCGAGCCGATGGCCAGATCGGCGCCGTTCTCCACGGCGCTGATGAGCGACGGCAACGCGGACGGGTCGTGGGACAGATCCGAGTCCATCTCGATCAACGCGTCGTACCCCTGGGCCAGACCCTGGGCGAACCCGGCCCGGTAGGCCGACCCGAGCCCCTGCTTCCCCGAGCGGCGCAGCAGCGCGAGCCCACCACCGTGGCGGGATCCCCACTCCTCGGCCAGGGCCGCCGTCCCGTCGGGACTTCCGTCGTCGACGACCAGGACGTCGGCCTCGGGGACCGCCTCGCGAACCCGGTCGAGGACCTCGACGATGTTCTCGGCCTCGTTGTAGGTCGGGAGGATGACGAGGGGTTTCACGACGTCATCGTAGGACCGGTGATCGAAAGATCGAGGAAATGGTGCGCACCACCCGTCGGTAGGATGGCGGCGTGAGCACCACGAACGAGCCGGGACCCGCCCCCTCCGGCGACCGGTCGTCGTCGGGCGCGCCTGCGCCGACAGCCCTACCGTCGGTCGGGGCCAGAATCCTGGCCTTCGCCGCGATCCTCCTCGCCGGCGCCGCCGGAGGGTTCATCGGCTACGGGGTGGCCGAGCTGCAGTGCACCGGCGACGACTGCGGCCTGCTGGCCGGGCTCGGCGGGCTCGTCGGTGCCGTGATCGCCGCCGGAGGGACCGCGGTCGTGGCCGTGCTCACGCTGCGGGCCATGGGCGAGTGGCACACCATCCAGGCCAGCGGTGGCCCTCCGCCGGATCGCGACGGCAAGGGTCGGCGTCGCCCGCCGACGACCCCCCCGGGGCCGCCACCTCGGGTGCGCTGAGTGACGGAGCGGACCTTCTCCACCGACGATGCGGAGGACGAAGCCCTCCTCGCCCTGGCGGTCGACGTCGCCGCCGAGGCCGCCGCCCTGCTGGTCGAAGGGCTCCCGCGGGCCAGGACCGTCGAGACGAAGTCGACCGGGACCGACATGGTCACCGAGATGGATCGAGCCGCCGAGCGCCTGATCGTGGATCGACTCCTGGCCGCCCGACCCGACGACGGGCTGATCGGCGAAGAAGGAGCCGATCACCGTGGGACCTCGGGCATCGAGTGGGTGGTCGATCCGATCGACGGCACCACCAACTACCTCTACCGGTTCCCCGGCTTCGCCGTCTCCATCGCCGCTCGGACCGACGCCGGTGGGCGGGTGGGCGTGGTCCACGACCCCCTCCACCGCGAGGTCTTCAGCGCCCGCCGCGGTGCCGGGGCCTGGCGCAACGGGGAACCGCTGTCCGTGTCGACGGAGACCCGCCTCGACCACGCGCTGCGTCGCGACCGGCTTCGGCTACCACCCCGATCGCCGCGCCCACCAGGCCGACGTCCTGAGGTCGATCGTTCCCCGCATCCGTGACGTGCGCCGGATGGGGGCGGCGTCGGTCGACCTCTGTTCGGTGGCCTGCGGTCGGGTCGACGCGTACTTCGAGAAGGGCCTGCAACCCTGGGACCACGCAGCCGGCGCGCTGGTGGCGACCGAGGCCGGCGCCCGGGTCGGCGACCTCGACGGGGGACCACTCGACGGGGACTTCTGCCTCGCTGCGCCGCCGGCGTTGTTCGAGCCGCTGCGGGAGCTGCTCGCGGAACTCGGTGCCGGTGACGTGTGACGTCGTCGGTCGAGCTGCGAGGCACGAGAAACCCACCCGATGCCCATCGCGCGGGTCGCCTCGGCGGGCTTCACCGGGCCGATGCGCGTGTGGCGCCCGCCGATCGGGCACGATAGGGGTCTCATGGGCACGCGCATCCTCACGGTCGAAGACGACGAACGGATTCGTACCGCCGTGAAGATGGCGCTCGAAGACGAAGGGTGGGTCGTCGAGGAGGCCGACACGGGAGAGGACGCTCTCCAGTCCTTCACCCGGGCACCGAGCGACGTCGTGCTGATCGACATCATGCTGCCGGGCATCGACGGCTTCGACGTGTGCCGATCGATTCGGCGGGTGAGTGACGTCCCGATCGTCATGGTCACCGCGAGGGCCGACACCCACGACGTCGTCGCCGGGCTCGAAGCCGGCGCCGACGACTACCTCACGAAGCCGTTCGCCCCCAAGGAGCTCTCGGCCCGAATCCGTGCCCTCCTGCGGCGAGTCCGGTCGGCGGACCCGACCGCCACCCATCTCCGGTTCGGTGATCTCGAGATCGTGCCCGACGAAGGTGTGGTCCTGCGCGGCGGCGAGGAGGTCCACCTCACGAAGACGGAGTTCCGCCTCCTCGTCGAGCTGGCATCGAGCCCCGGCCGGGTGTTCAGCCGCGAGGTCCTCCTCGAACGGGTCTGGGGATACGGCTACTTCGGCGACGGCCGGCTGGTCGACGTCCACGTGCGCCGTCTGCGCATGAAGGTGGAGGCCGATCCCGCCAATCCTCGCCACGTCATCACGGTCCGAGGTCTCGGCTACAAGCTCCAGCCGTAGCATCACTTCCGGTGACCGCAACCCCGAACGTCCAGGCCCGACCCGTCACCGCCGATGCACGACCGGTGGAGACGCATTCGCGTCCCGCCGCCACGCCACGCAAGGGCCGCAGCTGGGGCCATCTCGGCCTGCGCACCCGGCTCACGCTCACCTTCGCGCTGGGTGCGCTGGCGCTGTCAGCCGTGCTCTCCATCGTCACGTTCGGCCTCACCCGGGAGAATCTGCTGTCCCAGCGCGAGGACGCCGCCGTGGCCCAGGCCATCTCCAACGCCGAGCGACTGAACAACCGTCTCGGCCCCACGGTCGATCCGGCGGACTCCCAGCAGATCCTGGTGTCGCTCCCGACGCCGGAGGGGGCCCTCCCGGTCATGCTCTACCAAGGTGAGTGGTACGCCCGGGACGTGAGCGAGTTCGGCCGTGACGACATCCCTCAGGAGCTCCGCGAGTCCATCGCCGAGGGCGACGCCGCCCGGATGCGGATCACCTTCCGGGGTACCCCGTACCTGGTCGTCGGCCTCCCGGTGCCGGGGACCGAGGCGCAGTACTTCGAGGGGGTCTCCCTCGGCGATCTCCGCGACACCCTGGAAGGGCTGGGCGTCTCCCTTCTCGGTGCCGCAGCCATCACCACCGTGGCCGGAGGACTGCTCGGGTTCTGGGCCAGCCGGCGGGTCTTCACTCCCCTCCTCGACGTCGGTCACGCCGCCGAGGCCATCGCGGGAGGCCGGCTCGACACCCGCCTCCCCACGGGCAACGACCCCGATCTGGACCTCATCGCCGTCCCCTTCAACGAGATGGCCGGGGCGCTCGAGGACCGTCTCGAGCGTGACGCCCGCTTCGCCTCCGAGGTGAGCCACGAGCTCCGCTCACCGTTGATGACGCTCTCGGCGACGGTCGAGGTCCTGGAGAACTCCCAGGATGATCTCCCCGAGCGGGCCCGGACCGCGCTCGTCCTGCTCTCGGCGGACGTCGACCGACTCCAGCAGCTCGTCGAGGACCTCCTCGAGATCTCGAGGTTCGACGTCGGCGCCATCAAGTTGCACCTCGAGGAGGTCGTCGCCGTGGAGATGGTCATCCAGGCCGTCAGCGTCCTCGGTGGCGGCGGCGTGCCGGTGCGCTACGAACCCGACGTGAGCGATGCCGTGGTGCGCGTCGACAAGCGACGCTTCGGTCAGGTCATCGCCAATCTTCTCGACAACGCCGAGAAGTACGCCGGGCGGGGCCACCGCTGTGGCCCTCTCGATCGCCGACGACCACGTCCGGATCGCCGTGGAGGACCGCGGGAGCGGGGTCCCGCCGGAGGACCGGCCGATCATCTTCGACCGCTTCTCACGCGGGGGCGGGAGCGGAAACCGCTCCACCGACAGCGGTGTGGGTCTCGGCCTGGCGCTCGTCGACGAACACGTCCGCCTCCACGGCGGTTCGGTCTGGGTGGAGGATCGCCTCGACGGCGAGCCCGGCGCCCGGTTCATCGTCGAGCTTCCCCTCGTCGAACCACAGGCTGCGACCCCGGAGACCGAGGAGGTCACACGATGACACGACGTACGTCGTCCCGCTCGCTGCGCACGGCCGCCGTCGCCGTGGCGCTCGCCGTGAGCGTGGTGCTCGGTGGGTGCGGGATCACCGCCGAGGACACCCCCCGCCAGATCCAGCCGGGCCGCCTGCCCGACTCCCTGCGGGGCACCTCGAGCGTGGAATGACGCGAGCGCCGGGCCCACGACGACCGATCCGACCCGGCAGCTAGCCGGCGAAGAACACCTCGGCCACGCCGTGGTACAGCGCCGGGTCGACCGTCTTCAGCGTGCCGACAGCCTCGGTGAGCGGCACCTGCACGATCTCCCCCGCTTGCAGCGCGACCATCTGCCCGAACGCGCCGTCGTGCACGGCGTCGATTGCGGCCACCCCGAAACGGGTGGCCAGGACCCGGTCGAAGGCGGTGGGCGTGCCACCCCGCTGGACATGCCCGAGGATGGTCTGGCGGGTCTCGAAACCGGTGCGCTCCTCGATGGCGGCAGCCAACCTGTTGGCCACGCCGCCGAGGCGGACGTGCCCGAACTGGTCGAGTTCCCCGGACTGGAGCTCCATGGTCCCCTCGATCGGCACGGCCCCCTCTGCCACCACGACGATCGACGCGTAGTTCCCCTTTTCGTGGCGGCGCTGGAGCGCATCGCAGACAGCGTCGATGTCGAACGGTTCCTCGGGGATGAGGATCATCGTCGCGCCGCCGGCGATACCCGACCAGGTGGCGATGTGACCGGCATGGCGACCCATGACCTCGACCACCATCACGCGGTGGTGGGACTCGGCGGTGGTGTGGAGCCGATCGATGGCCTCGACCGCGATCTGGACCGCGGTGTCGAAACCGAATGTGAGCTCCGTCCCCGAGAGATCGTTGTCGATGGTCTTGGGCACCCCGACGACGTGTCCGCCGAGTTGGTGGAGCTTGTTCGCCACACCGAGGGTGTCCTCTCCTCCGATGGCGATGAGCGCATCGATGTCGAGACGCTCCATCGAGGCCTGGCAGGCCTCGACGCCGCCGTCGATCGTGAACGGGTTCGTGCGTGACGAACCCAGGATCGTTCCGCCCCGGGGAAGGGTTCCCCTGAAGGCCTCGACGTCGAGGGGACACGTGACGCCATCGATGACACCACGCCATCCGTCGAGGAACCCGACGAGCTCGTCGCCGTAGTGCCGCTCGCCCTTTCGGACCACCGCTCGCATGACCGCGTTCAACCCGGGGCAGTCGCCACCACCGGTCAGCATCGCCACTCGCATCTTCTGCTCGCTTTCGTCACTCGCCCGAGACCGCCAGGACGATCACCCTACCCACCGCCCTCCGCAGCCGATCACCCCGGAGGTCCAACTCCCCGCACGACGCGCAGCGACGACCGGTAGGGGGATCCGGTCGTCGCTGCAAGGCCCGAGCCGGGAGGGGAACCCGACTGGCCTGGTGGGATCCGCGCCGCCCTCAGGGACTCACCGACGGATGGCTGAGCCGCGATCTCATCGCCCTCAACTCACGAAACCGGGTGTCGACGATGCGGGCCAACGCCGCCGCCTGCCTCCGTTCTCTCGCCCGGAACGCCTGACCGTCGCGACCGAGCACAAGAGCGAGGCCTGCGGACGGAAGTGGCGACCAGGCCACGTCACCGGGTCCCGTGACACCCCCGGAGACCCTGGCCGAGCTCTGGCTCCCGGCCACGAAAGCCGAGAGCCAACCCGCCGACGGCACTGCGCCCTCGCCGGCCATGATCCGCTCACCCTCGAGATCGACGACCGCGCCCCAGTTCGCGCCGACCGTCCGCACGGCGTGAGCGCACAGCTCCTCGACGGCTGACTCGGGAGTCGGTGCGCCGACGAGGACAGCAGCCGTCTCGAGGGCGTCGAGCCGGGGGTCGTGGAGGGCCTGAGCGGCGAGACGGATGTCTTCGACGTCGACCCCATCGACCTCCTGGATCTCGGAGATCAACAGTTCGACCAGCTCCGGGCCCGGGAGCTCGACGACGAGCTCGTCGATCGCCCGATCGGCACCACGCTCCAGGATGTCGATGCCCACGACATCGCCGCCGACGGCACCGATGCGACTCGTGAGCGCACCGAGCGCTCCCGGCCGGTCCGGCATCCAGACCCGAACGATGTAGGTCGTCGTCATGGGGATGACGGTACGTGGGTCGGGTGAACGCCGTGTTTCGGGGTCACGACGGGCACACGAAGGATTCCGGGACCCCGGCGCATCGGGCGGTCGGGCGGGTCGGCGGTTCCCCGGCCGGAGCCGGCCCGATCAGCCGTCGAGGCGGGTCAGGACCCGGCGCATGTTGCGGATGGCCTGGAGGGTCCGCTGCTCGTTCTCGATGAGCGCGAACCGGACGTGTCCGTCACCCCCGTGCCCGAACCCGACCCCCGGTGACACGGCGACGTGGGCCTCGCGTACGAGGTACGACGCGAACTCGATCGAGCCCATGTCCCGGTAGGGCTCGGGGATCGGCGCCCAGGCGAACATCGTCCCCTGCGGTGGCTCGATCTCCCAGCCGATGCGGTTGAGGCCGTCGCAGAGTGCATCCCTGCGCCCCTGGTAGACGGCGTTCACCTCGGTCGGGAAGTCGGGCAGCTCGTTCAGCGTGACCGTGGCCGCGATCTGGATGGGCTGGAAGGTGCCGTAGTCGAGATAGCTCTTGAGCTTGGCCAGCGCGGCGATGACGTCGGCGCGGCCGAGCATGAAGGCCACCCGCCAGCCCGCCATGGAGAACGACTTCGTCATCGAGTAGAGCTCGACCGCCACGTCCTTGGCGCCCTCGGCCTGCAGGATCGACGGCGGGCGGTACCCGTCGAACCCCAGGTCGGCGTAGGCGTTGTCGTGGACGACCACGACCTCGTGCTCCCGAGCGAAGTCGACCACCTTCTGCATGAAGTCGAGGTCGACGCAGGTGGTGGTCGGGTTGTGCGGGAACGACATGACGATGACGCGCGGCTTCGGCCAGGAGTAGGCCCACGCCTCCCGGAGGTTGTCGAAGAACTCCGTACCGGTGCCCAGCGGCACCTCCCGGATGTCGGCGCCGGCCAACAACGGGCCGTAGATGTGGATCGGGTAGGAGGGAGAGGGGACGAGAGCCGCGTCACCCGGCTGCAGCAGTGTCCACATGAGGTGGGAGAAGCCCTCTTTGGCTCCGATCGTGTTGATCACCTCGGTGTCGGGATCGAGCTCCACCCCGAACCGCTTGCTGTAGTAGTTGGCGATCGCTTCACGCAGCTTGGGGATGCCACGGCTGGCCGAGTACCTGTGGTTGCGGGTGTTGTGTGCCGCCTCGGTGAGCTTCTCGACGGCGACCTCGGGCGACGGGAGGTCGGGATTGCCGAATCCGAGATCGATCACGTCCACGCCTCGGTGACGAGCTTCAACCTTGAGCGAGTCGATGATGGTGAAGACGTAGGGCGGGAGCGAGTTGATCCGACGGAACTCCATGGCCGCAGGGTACCGGTCGGCCGCACGGGGCCCGGAAACGGATCTCACGGCCCGTGAAGCGAGAGGACCGCGGCTCCGATGGCCCCGGCCGACGAGCCCAGCCGGGCCACCTCGACAGGTGGGACCGGCCGCGGGGAGCCGCCTCGTGCCAGCTCCGAGAAGGCCGATCTCACCGGTCGCATCAGCACCTCACCGGCATCCACCAGACCACCCCCGAGCACGATGATCTCGGGATCGAGCAGGTTGACGAGGTTGGCCAGACCGAGGGCGATCCACCATCCGAGCTCGTCCATGACCGCGAGGCCACCCTGACCCCCGGCGGCGGCGGCCGCGACGACGTGCTCGCCGCGGACGGTCTCGGCGCGGCCGGCGCGGGCGGCGATGTCGGGCGCACGGCCGGCAACGACGGCTGACCGGCCCAGCAGGGCGAGACCGGTTCCCGAGGCGTAACGCTCCCAACAGCCCCGCCGGCCGCACGGGCACGCTTCGCCGTGGGGCGCCACGACCATGTGGCCCGGCTCGCCGGCCAGTCCGTGGGCACCGCGCACGAGCCGGCCAGCCGAGATGATGCCGCCGCCGATCCCTGTGCCGAGGGTGATCAGGAGGGCGTCGTTGCGACCTTCGGCGACACCGAACCGGGCTTCGGCCACGGCGGCGCAGTTGGCGTCGTTGTCGACGGTGACCGGGAGCTCCAGCCGTTCGGAGAGGAGTTCGGCGAGCGGAAGGCCGGTGATACCAGGGATGTGGGGGGCGAACTGCGGGATGCCGTCGAGATCGACGAGTCCGGGCATCCCGATCCCGAGCGCCGCCGCCGATCCGTGGCCCTCGGCGGCGAGCCGTCGCTGCAGGGTGCCCGCCAGCTCGGCCAGGCCATCCACCAGGGCGTCGGGGCCCTGGGGCGTGGCTGTACGGTGATCGAGCAGCGGGGTTCCGGGGTGCGATTCGTCGACCGCACAGCCGAGGAGCTTCGTGCCCCCGACGTCGATCCCGAGGACGGGGCGGCTCATGGCCGAGCCGGCCCGAGGGTGGTCATGGACTCAGTAGCGCAGGAGTGCGCCGATGCGCCCGAGGACGTCGAGGTCGGCGTTGGCGACGCACACCTCGACCTTCGCTCCCTGGGCCATCGCGTGCTGTACCGCCGCCTCCACCACATCGTCGACGCGGGCCATGGCCTCGCCGTCGACGGGGCAGGCCGGGCCTCTCTCGGAGAGCCCACCACAGCTGGGGCAACTCCACCCCGCCTCTTCGTACCCTTGGGAGACGAGCAGGGTCGCCACCCGGCGCTCACCGAGCACGGAGAGCACGTCGGCGAGTCCGGCCGCACCCCGCGCATGGGCCCCGACCGCATCGCGGAGCTGTGCCACCGCGGCGGCCTCCTTCCGACGCTCGATGTCCTGCTCGACGGTCAGCGCCGAAGCGAGGATGTCCGCGTCGCTCGCCGTGACCGTCAGGGCGACACGGCCGCAGAGCCGCTCTCGTAGGTAGGGGTGGAGGAGACCTTCGACGGTTCCGAGGACCTCGTCGGCGCCGCCGATGGCCAGATGCGCGAACCCGTGGTCCTGGAACAGCTCGAAGGCGACGGCCACCGCGTGGCGGAGGTGGCGCAGGGCGACCTCGTCGACGTGGTGGTCGTAGCGATCCGAGCCACGGCTGGCTTCGTCGTGACGATCGAAGTCGTTGCGCGGGAGCGCGTCGAACAGCTCCGTGCGGTCGACCAGCTCACCCATCTGGTACACGAACATCCGGGCGCGCTGGCGGTCGGTGAGCAGCACGCCGAGGGGCTCGAGCTCCTGGACGACGGCCTCGAGCTGCGCCACGGCCGCACTGGGCCCTATGTGCAGGCCCGCGGCGACGGGAACCGGTAGCGGGATCACCTCCCACAAGCCGCTCGCGGCACAGGAGAAGATGGCCAGACCCCGCACGCCGGAGCGGTCGAGATCCTCATCGAGGTACTCGCCGATGCGGGCGAGGTCGCCATCGACGGCCTCGCCCCCCGGGCGATCGTGCGCCTCACGTACGAGGTGTTCGAACTGGCGCTCGACGTCCTTTCGAAGGACCTGCCGGCGTCCGTCGACGTCCAGGTACACCGACACGATCGGTGCATCCGGGCTCCGGAAGGCGACGAGTTCCTTCACTGCGGCTTCGTCGATGAGGGCCACCCTGTCTCCTCTGGTCGCGTGGGGGTCGATGCTAGTGGTGCACGGACCCTCGCCCCGAGGGGAGGTCGGCTCAGACGGTGGACTCGGCTCCGGTGGCCAGGCGCCCGGTCACGGCGGCGTCGTCGGGTCGCTGCTGCGCCCAGTCGATGACGACCGGATCGTCGGAGACGTACACGATCTGCACCGACTCGGCCATCCGACCCAGGCCGTCCAGGATCCGCCGCACGTCACTCTCCGGTACGCCGGCGAGTGCGTCCTCGATGACCATCGGTGCCGAACCGGCGTACGACACCTGCCGCTGGGCCGCCAGCCGCGCGAGGAGGTAGAACTCGATGGCCTCGGCGTCGATCTCGGACCAACCGGGGCGGGCGGCGTAGACGGTCCCTCCCTGTCCGGCATACGAGGCGACGACCTCGCGAGGGTCGAGATCAGCGTCGACCATCACCTTCTCGGCGACGGCGAGGGCCCGGTCGGCGGCACGACGATCGGCGGTCAGGGCGGTGTCGAGCAGAGCGTTGCGGCCGTCGAGGATCTCGGCGAACTCGGTCTCGGTCTCGGTGATGGTCTCCAGGGCCTCCTCGAGCTCGGCCAACGTGGGCTCCGGCTCGGGCATGGGTCCGTCGACGGAGGCTTCGAGCGCCTCCCATGCCTCGGCCTCGGCCCGGGACCGGGCGTCGGCCAACCGGGCCTCGTGGCGCCGGCGTTCGGTGGTGAGCTCCTCGATCCGCTCGGCGATGCCCTCGGCCTCGGCCAGGAAGGCCTGGGCGACCGTCGTGACCTGTTCGGTGGTCCGCGACTCGACGTCCAGCACCAGCCCGATGGTCTCCAGATGGAAGGCGAGCGCATCGACGAGCTGCCCCGTCGTCACGTCCTCCTTCGGCTCTCGGACCTCCCGGAGGGTCGACTCGAGACCCAGGCGCTCGTCCGGGACCGGAACGCCCCGTTCGAGCAGGAGCGAGACGGCTTCGATCTCGACCTCCTCGAGCTGGTCGAGAAGGGCGTGGTGGTCCGGATCTGCTTCCATCCGGGCGCTGGTCTCCGCCCACTCCTCCTCTGCTTCGGCCTGCTCCTGACGAGCGAGGTCGAGGCGCTCCTGAGCGGCCGGATCGGTGCCCATGACCCTCGCACCCATGACGAACGCGCTCCACGTCGGATACCCGATCCGATCGAGGATCTCCTGCTGCGCCGCCAGCGCCTCGGCCAGCTTTCGCTGCCCCGACCGCGAGCGCAACCCGGAGGCCTTGCGCTCGGCCTCGAGGACCCGTTCGTGCGCACTGGCGAGCGCCTCTTCGTCCTCGGGAAGGATGTCGGCACGTTCGGCGGCGCGCTCGGCGGCGAGCAATGCGCTGCGGGCTTCGTCGAGGCGCCGCATCACCGATGCGGGACCGCGGCCCTCGGCTTCCATACGTTCCTCGAGGACCGCCACCTCGAGCTGGAGGGCCGCGAAGCGATCAGCCAGCTCCTGGGCCCGCGGCGACGGCACCTCCTCGACCGGATCGGGGTTCTCGATGGCGTCGAGCAGGACGGCGATGGGGCGCTCGTCGATCCCCTCGAGCTCGATGATGCCCGCATCGATGGCGTCGAGCTCCTCCTGGAGCGCGGTCACCTCGAGGGCGGCGGGACCCCGACGGTGTTCGGGACCGGGAGGCGACGCGGCACGGACGGTCGCCGCATCCAGGCGGTCGATCGCCGAGCGGCGGTCACGGCCGGCGGCGTCGAGGTCACGGGCGGCCTGCTCGGCGGCGAAGCGAAGGACGGCCACGGCTTCGCGGGTGTCGCGCCGCCTCTGCCGGACCTTGTCGAGCTCGGGATAGGTGTCGCGGGGAGCGTTGGCGAGGAAGATGGCCGCGGCGTCGCGCTCGTCCACATCCACGGCCCCGAGGTCGGGGCCGGCGTCGAAGAGCGACGGAACCGCACCGGGGAGATCGCGTCGGCGCACGACCGGATCGATCTCGCCACCCGCCTCGAGCATGCCCAGGGAGTCCTGGGTGAGCTCCATGACGACGCCGTGCGCCTCGATGGAGCCCTCGCACTGAGGATCGTCGCCCTCCGCGATGGCGGCGATGACGCGCACCAACCGCTGACGGTCGAGCTCGTCGAGTCCGCGCACCACCGTGAACATGGGGTGCAGCTCGAGGACGGTGCCGTCCTCGGAGTCGAGGGTGAGCTGGAGGAGGCGCATGGTCTTCTAGCCATCGGCGTCCTGAACCCGCCGGTTGAGCCCTGATTCGGTCCCGGCAGGTGGGCACTGGCTCACGCGGCCCTTCAACGAGGGTGTCACGGACCGGTACCGGCCCCTCGACGGAAGGTCAGTCGTCGTCGAGATCGGGGCGGGGAGCGCCCTCTGACCCGCGCCTTCAGCTCGATGAGCGCGGTCTTGATGATGCGGGCCTCGGCCCGGCGCTTGACGAAACCCGGGATCGGGTACACCAGATCGACCGCCAACTCGTACTCCACGTCCGTCGCCGTGGGATCCTCCGCGACCGGTGTGAGCAGGTAGGTGCCGTCGAGCTCTCGGGGCAGATCGCCTGTCACCAGCGCCCAGCCGAGTCGGCCGGGGGCGTCGGAGTAGTCGTAGCGGAGCTGGTAGGTGGTGCTGCGCCCCATCGCCGCGGCCCTGAACTCGACGACCGTGGCCCGACCGTCATCGTCCTTCTCGAGGATCGACACCTGCTTGAGGTCGCCGGCCCACTCCGGGTAGCTCTCGAAATCGGTCAACGTCTCGAAGCACTGCGCGACCGGCGCATCGATGCGGATCTGCTCGTTCGCCTGCTCCACCATCCAAGCCTCCCTGGGCCTCGGCCCTCGGCGTCCGACGTTACTCGGACCCCTCCTCCGGTCTCGACGCCATCGGTCCGCCGTCACCGGCTGCGGGAGCCGGCGGCGACTCGGGTCGGGCCGGTGCGGGCGGAGACGTCGCCGCGCCGGCCTGACCGCCGCGTTGGTGGGCGGCTCGCTCGGCGTCGCGCCGACCGGCCCTGGTGAGCTCCGGCGCACGAGTCGGGAACACGCCGAACAGGGCGACCCAGAGCCCGGCGAGCCCGAGGGCGTACATGGGGGCCAGCGTCCCGAAGGCCAGGGCCGTGTAGGGGCGCAGGATGGCGACGGTGACCGCAACCACGACCTCGACGGCCAGCGAGCCCATGAGGACGGCCTGGACCCTCCCCGGTGCCGTCCCTGCGCCGAAGTAGAGCCCGCCGATCCCGATCGTCTCCGTGCGGCTGCGATCGACGGCACGCAGGAACGCCAGGACGAACACCACGCACCCGACGGCGAACATCACGAGGGAGACCGCCACGAAGAGGGCCACGAGCGCGTCGACGACGACCGCCGCGACGGCGAGCACGGTGAAGACGGCCGACACCGACCAGGACAGGCGGAGCAGGCCGACACCGCGCACCTCGCGCGGGGACGGGTCGGTCGCACCGGCATTTTCGACGGGTCCTTCGCTCACGCCCCATCCTCCCGCGCCGCCCGACCGGGAGCGACATCGGGTTCGACGTCGCCCACCCCCGTGCCGTCGAGGGTCGCGGAGCGCCCGAGAGCGTCGAGGGCTGTCGCCAATGCCTCCGCGGCACGGTCGTAGGTGAAGTGCTGCTGGACCCGCTGGCGGGCGGCGAGGGCCATCACCTCGCGCCGACCGGGGTCGCCGAGGAGCCGATCGATGGCGAAGGCGGCACTGGCGACGTCGCCGGGTCGGTCGACCACCAGCCCGGTCACCCCGTCGAGGACCGCCTCGGGGGACCCTCCGCTGCGGCCGGCCACCGAGGCCACCCCGGCGGCGGCGGCCTCGAGGAAGACGATGCCGAAGCCCTCCTGCTCGAGGCCGCGCCATCGATCCCGGCACAGCATCACGAAGAGGTCGGCGCAGCCGTAGAGGGCCGGGAGATCGTCCTCGGGAACCCGTTCGAGGAACGTGGAGGGACTGTGGTGGGCGTCGGCGACACGTCCGAGACGACGCCGTTCGCGGCCCGTCCCGGCCAGGACGACCCGCAGTTCCGGATACCGCGAAGACAGCACCGCGCCCGCCTCGAGGAGGGTGCCGAACCCCTTGCGGGGCACCAGCCGACTCACGCCGAGCACGACGAGACCGTCGGGGTCGAGCCCGAAGCGGAGCCGGGCCGCCACCCGCTCCTCGTCGCTGAGGGGCACGAACCGCTCGGTGTCGACCCCCGGGGGTACGACGACGGTGGGTACATCGACCTTCGCCACCCTTCGCGCCTCGCTCGCCGGGAACCCGCCGGCGGCGATCACGATCGATGCGCCTCGCAGGACCCGCCGAAGAGGCCGTCGGAGCAGCGGCAGTCGGCCCGGGACGCTGACCTCCGCTCCGTGGACCACCACCCCGTAAGGACGTTCGAGCCGGGGCCCGAGCAGACCCACCGGAGCCGCGGGGTCGAGCACGACCAGGTCGGCCCCGACCTCGTCGGCGAGGCGATCGATCCGCTTGGCCAGCGAACGGGTGGGCAGCAGCACCCGGGCCCGGTCTCGCACGACTCGGAAGGGCTGCTCGGCGTCGAAGGCGGCGGCACCACGTCGCTTCGTCGCGAGCACAGTGGTGTCGGCCGGGGCAGCCGGCGCCAGAGCTCCCACAAGTAGGTCTGGATGCCGCCGACCTTGGGCGGGAAGTCGTTCGTGACGAGGAGGTGCTTCATCGGCCGGCCCGTTCGAGCACGCGTTGCTGACCCCATCGAGCGTGCTCGGCGAGCATCTCGTCGTCACCGTCGACATAGCGGGCCATCGCCGCTGCAGCCCGGGCATCGCCGACGCCCGCGGTGTTGCCGAGAGCGACGAGCGCATTGCGGCGCAGGTACCGGGGATCACGCCTGGGGACGTACCACCGGCCGTGGCGCGCCATGAGCTCGTCGTCGGTGGCGTCGAGCATCTCGACGAGACCCACCCATGCTCCCGCGGCCGGGACCCGGGCGGACCCCTGGGTGCCGCGATGGCTGGGGGGACAGACCTCCTGGCAGTCGTCGCAGCCGTAGATGCGGTCGCCGAGGGCCACCCGGTGCTCGACCGGGATCGGGCCTTCGGCCTGCACCAGCCAGGCCAGGCATCGTCGGGCGTCGACCACGCCGGGAGCGATGATGGCGCCGGTGGGGCAGCCGTCGAGGCATCGCCGGCACGACCCGCATCCGTCGGGTACCGGCGGCGACGTCGGGAGTGCGGCGTCGGTGACGATCGAGCCGAGCACGACCCAGCTCCCGTGACCGGGCACGAGCACGTTGGCGTTGCGACCGAACCACCCCACGCCGGCCCGCTGCGCCACGGCCCGGTCGACCAGCGCGTTGTCGTCGGCGACGACGCGGGTTCGGTGGCCGTGGTCCTCCAGTACCCGGGCGACGGAGCCCAACGCAGCACCCAGCGCGGCGTAGTGATCGGTGGTGGCGTAGCGGGCGACCCGACCGTGGGGCTCGCAGCTGCCGTCGGTGGACGCCGCCGGCGCATCGATCGGTCCCCCGGCGTACGGGAACGCCCCCACCACCACGGACCGTGCGTCGCGCAGCACGAGCGAGGGATCGGTCGAACGATCGGGGTTCCGGTAGGTGAACTGCATCCCACCGTGCAGACCGGCGGCCCGCCGCTGGTGCAGCAGCGCTCGGGCGTCGAGCAACGGCGCAGCATCGGTCACCCCGAGCGCGACGAGCCCCGCACCCAGACCGACCTGACGCAGCTCATCGACGCTCGGACGGTCCATCCGATCATTCTGGCCGGTCGGGACACGCGGGTAGGGCCTGCACGCCACGGCGTTCCGGGGCCGCACCCCGGCGCACCGGACAGCCCTGGACACCACGACGCCCGTCGACGTGTGGGTCAGCCGGTGCGACGACGATGGCGGAGCTCGGGCACGAGGCCGCTCTCCGACAACAGTCGCAACGCCCTCACCTCGTCGACGTCGATGACGAGAGCGTCGTCGGGCTCGCGCGAGCAGATGTACGTGACCATGCAGTCGGCGCAGGCCTCGGTGTGCTGCATCACGCAGTCGCCGCAATCGATGACCAGGGGAAGGCTCATGGGACGAGTCTGCGCAGGGCCTGCGACAGTCCGCCCCGGCGAGCCCACCCGCGAGCGCCACGAATCCGCCGACGCCCCGCGATCTGGGGGTGTCCCAACGCGCTCCAGCGTCGCGAGCGCCACCAGGACCGGGGAGAAGAACCCCTCGGATAGCGTCGGGGAACTCACGTCACCCTGGGGGAAGCGCCATGGAGGTCTCCGTCGCCGTGCCGAGACGGCTGGTCGGTCCGATCCACGAGGTCAGGGACGGCACCCGGATCCACAAGCGCACCTGTCCGCTGTGCGAGTGCATGTGCGGCCTCGAGGTGCACCTCGCCGAGGACGACTCGGTGAAGGTGATCCGGGCCAACTCCGACGACGTGTGGTCCAAGGGCTACCTGTGCCCCAAGGGCACGGTGCTGGGCAAGCTGCACGACGACCCCGACCGGCTGCGCTCGCCGATGATCCGCGACGGCGCGACCTGGCGGGAGGCGACGTGGTCCGAGGCGTTCGCCCGCTGCGCCGAGCTCATCGCCGGCGTGCGCGACGCCCACGGCCCGAAGGCGATGACGGCGTTCGTGGGCAACCCGGTCGGCCACTCCTTCACCCTCGGGCGGTACATGGCGATGCTCATCGGGCAGGCCGGCTTCGAGATGATCTACTCGGCCGGCACGATCGACCAGTGGCCGAAGAACGTGACGTCGACGTTGATGTACGGGAACTCGTGGAAGATCCCCACGGTCGACCTCCCTCGCACCGATCACCTGATCATCATGGGCGGGAACCCCCAGGCATCGGGCGGTTCGTTGTTGGCCTGCCCGGACGTCCTGGGTGAGATCGACGCCATCCGGGCGCGCGGGGGCAAGGTGATCGTGATCGATCCCCGCCGCACCGGGACCGCCGACCACGCCGACGAATGGGTGCCCATCCGCCCGGGGACCGACGCCGCCCTGCTGATGGCCATGGTGCACGTCGTCGTCGAGGAGGACCTCATCGATCTCGGTCCGGTCGCCGACATGGTCGCCGGACTCGACGACCTGCTGCGCGCCGTCGAGGGCTGGACGCCCGAGGCCGTCGCCGACTGGTGCGGCGTCCCGGCCGACAAGATCCGTGAGCTCGCCCGCGGCGTCGCCACCGCCGAGCGCGCCGCGGTCTACGGCCGCATCGGCCTGTGCAACCAGGAGTTCGGGACCCTGGCGTCATGGCTGGTCGACGTGGTCAACCTGGTCACCGGGCACTTCGACACCGAGGGCGGCCTGATGTTCGGCAGGCCGGTGAGCTCCCCGATCGCCTGGCTCACCGACACCGCCACGACCGGGGAGCCCGAGTTCGGACGCTGGACGAGCAGGGTCCGCGGGGCCCCTGAGATCCTGGGCCAGGTCCCGTGCTCCTGTCTGGCCGAGGAGATCGCCACCCCCGGTGAGGGGCAGCTGCACGGCCTCATCACCATCGCCGGCAACCCGGTCATCAGCGTCCCCGAGTCCGACCGCCTCGAAGCGGCGCTCCCGATGCTCGACTGCATGATCTCGCTCGACAACTACCTCAACGAGACCACCCGGTTCGCCCACGTCATCCTGCCGGGACCGTCGCCCCTCGAGACGTCGCACTTCGACGAGCTCATCTGGGGCTGGGCGGTCGGTTCGGCGGCCAAGTGGAGCGATCCGCTCTACGCGACACCGGAGGACCAGCCCGGGGAGTGGGAGATCCTCTGCCGACTCGGCTGGTACTGCGCGGGCGGCACAGAGGAGACCTTCGACCTCGCCGCCATCGACGACGGCTGGTTCTCGATCCTCTGCACGATGCTCGGCCGCGACCCCGAGGCCACGCTCCCCCTCTACGACCACGGGGGACCGGAGCGGATGATCGACCTGACCGTGCGCATGGGCCCCTTCGGCGACCGCTACGGCGAGAACTCCGAGGGCCTGACCCTCGACAAGATCCGACCCGTCGTGGACGGCATCGATCTCGGGCCGATGGTCCCGCGTGCCGCCGAGATCGTCGGGACGCCCAGCGGGATGATCGAACTGGCGCCCGACTACATCCTCGGCGACCTCCCCCGCCTCCGCGCCGCCCTGGACACCCGGCCGGACGGCCTCGTGCTCGTGAGCCGCCGCCACCTGCGCTCCAAGAACAGCTGGATGCACAACGTCGACGTCCTCGTGAAGGGCAAGGACCGCTGCACCCTGCTCGTCCACCCGGACGACGCCGTCCGAGCCGGCCTGAGCGGCGATGGCCGAGCCGTGGTCAGCAGCGAGGTCGGCACGATCGAGGTCCCGGTCGAGATCTCCGACGAGATGATGCCGGGCGTCGTGTGCCTCCCCCACGGGTGGGGTCACGATCGGCCCGGTGCCCGCCTGTCGGTCGCCCGCGAGCACGCCGGTGTGAACAACAACCTCCTGGCCCCCGGCACATTCATCGACGTGCTCTCCGGGAACGCCGCGGTGAACGGGATCCCGGTGGAGGTTCGGGCCGCAGAGCACCGGTAGTCTCCAGGCCGTGACCTCAGCCGCCGTGGTCGAACAGGAGCTCACCACCTGGGTCTTCCTCGGCGCACTCGCGGCGACGACCGCCGGGGTGCTGGCGTTCTACGGCCGCACCATCAGCGCCTGGAGCGCTCCCGAGCCGCGAACCGACCTCGTCAGCCCCGGGCACTTCGGTCGGATGCGCGGAGTCGAGCAGGAAGTCGATCTCGGTACCGGGTGGCGCGCCACCGACGATCCCGGCGCTGCGTGGCACCTGTGGTGGACCCCGACGACGGGCGACATCGTGGGACTGCGCTACGCCGCCCTTCCCCCACCCCCCGGGCCGGCCTATCTGGGCTCGTACCACGGCCGGACCCTCCTCGACCCGGTCGGGGTGCACCACTTCACGGGTATGAAGGTGCTCGGCCACAGCGGTGACCGCCCCACTCGTGTCGAGTGCGAGGCGCTACGGCTCAGGCCCGACGGGCTCGACGTGCTGACGGGTGGCACCCACCCGCCGGAGCCGTCCTTCGAGGAGCACGACGCCGACGAGTGACGCCACCGCGCACCGGTGTCACCAGGTGAGCGAGCTCAGGGTGCTGAACGTGCACACGAAGACCTGGCGATCCCGGCCGGTGGCCGGGAAGAGCACGGACTGCAGCGGACTCCCGGAATCGACGCGGAGCCGCTCGTCGCCGGTGTCGAGGTCGCGGATCACGATCTGCTCCATCCAGCGTTCGCCGTCGTGGTCGAGCGTGAGGACGAGGCCGTTGTCGGGATCGGCGAGCAGATGGCTGCCGTGGTCCTGGTCGACCTGCCACCGCCGGGTGAGCGTGCCGTCGTCAGCGATCGAGAAGGCGGTCATCGCCCCGTTGCCGGTGTCGTAGGCCAGCGCGATGCGCCGCACCGGGTCGATCAGCGGCGGGTTGGCCACGAGCCCACCGGGTCGACCGCAGACCTCGGTGAGGGTCACCTCGCCGGTGTCGAGGGCCACCCGGACGAGATGCAGCGGTGCGGTCGAACTCCCCCGGCCCCGCAGGGTTCCGGCGTAGTTCTGGCTCCCCGCACCGTTGTCGAGGAACCACGCTGCGCCGAGCGCGAGGACCGCGTCCCAACCGTGGGTCTGGCCGGCCAGCGTCTGATAGCGGGCCCGGAACCCGTCGTCGAGCGTGAGCTCGGTCCCGTTCCAGTGGGCCCGCCACAGGGCGGTGTCGCCCACCACGACGACCGTGTCACCGTCGGCGGAGAGGCGAGCCACGGACGGTTCGGGCAGATCAGCACGGGCGACCACGTCGAGCGAGACGGGCTCGAGCACGACCAGCTGGCAGGGGGGTGCCACGCTGCTCTCGGGCTCCTCGGGGCGCCGGCCGCCGAAGTCCTTCGTGACGAGGTGGCCGTCGGGCATGGTGACGAAGCTGTTGTACGGCCGCTCACGCGGCAGGCGAGCGGTGGCCTCGACCTCGAGGTCGATCGAGAGGCGATGGGCGTGGCGGCCGAAGACCACGTGGAGCGATCCGTCGTCGTGGACGCCGAGTCCGCCCGGCCAGGTCGGTCCACCCGGGAGGTCGTCGATGCGGGCGACGGCTTCGAGGGTCTCGGGGTCGATGCGTTCCACCCACGCCGTGCCTTCCGGTCCCATCGTGTGGCCGTGCAGGTACACCCCGCCGGTCGGATGCACGGCGATCATCGTGGCGCCGACGGCGTCGCGGGATCGCACCTGGGCGGTGGCGGGATCGAACCCGGCGAAGGCCCCGGGCCGCGCCTGGAGGCGTCGTGGACCCCCGTCCTCGGAGGTCCACGGGTTCGAGCGGCTCATGGGGCGGCGGCCCGCACCGCCATCGGACCGCGCACGCGAACGGAGATGTCGACCATCAGGTCCAGGCTGGCACAGCCCTCCCCGACCTGGGCCGGGGACGTCTACCTGACGCAACTGTTAGGTTCGGTGAGGTGAAGTTCTCCGTGACCTATCCCCTCGTCGCCGGACCGTACGATCCGACCTTCGTCACCGGTGACGCCATCGTCCGCTTCAGCCAGGCGGCCGAAGCGGCCGGGTTCGACGCCATCAGCTTCACCGACCACCCGGCCCCCACCGATCGATGGTTGCGCGCCGGCGGCCACGACGCACTCGACCCGTTCGTGGCGCTGTCGTACTGCGCGGCCAGCACCGAGCGCCTCCACCTCATCCCCAACATCCTGGTGCTGCCCTATCGCAACCCGTTCGTGGTGGCGAAGGCCGTCGCCACCCTCGAGGTGTTGTCCGGTGGGCGCTTCATCCTCGCCGTCGCCACCGGCTACCTGAAGGGCGAGTACCGCGCCCTCGGCGTCGACTTCGAGGAACGCAACGACCTGTTCGACGAGGCCATCGAGGTGCTCCGCGGGATCTGGACCCAGGACGACTTCGCCTACGAAGGTCGACACTTCACCGCCCGCGGCCAGACCTCGAACCCGAAGCCGACCTCGCCGCCACCGCTGTGGATCGGGGGCAACAGCCGTCTGTCACGCCGGCGCGTCGCCGCGGTCGGCGACGGATGGAAGCCCTTCCCCGCCGCCGGACCGCTGGCCACCACGGCCCGCACCCTTCCGCTCGAGACGACCGCGGACCTGGCCCAGATGCTCGACGAGTTGTGGGTGATGGTCGAGAAGCAGGACCGCGATCCGGGCGACATCGACATCGCCTTCGGTCCGAACGTCGGTGGCGATCCCCGCGCCGACGACTTCCCGGCCGAGCGCTACCTCGATGCGCTCGGCGAGCTGGCCGCCCTGGGCGTCACCTGGAGCGACGCCAGCGTGCCGGGCGACTCGTTCGAGGGCGCCCTCGAGGGTCTCGAGCGGTTCGGCGAGCTGGTCATCGAGCCGTCGCGCCGCGCCTGATCGTCGCCTGCGATCGGCGCCGTCACCGTCGACCCGTGCGGTGGGGCGCCCGGCCATGGTCGACTGCACGGCGTCCCGCGCGATCAATTGACAGTAGTACTGCAACTTCTTAGCGTCTCGGGATGAGCGATCCGATCCTGACGGTCGCGCGGTCGTGACCGGGACCGCCCGACGCGTGGCCCTCGTGGCCGATGCCGCCCACTACGTCGGGCCGGATCTGGCCCGCCTCCTGGCCGCCCGGGGGCACGATCTGGTTCTGGGCGACGCGTCACCGGAGCTGGTCGACGAACTCGTGTCCGCCGGCGCCGAGGTCGTCGTGGTCGACGGTGTGGCCGACCTCTCACGCACCGGGGCCGCCGAGTCGCTGGTCGACGCGGCGCTCGCCCGTTTCGGTCGCCTCGACGCGGCCGCGGCTGCCTCCGGGCGCATCATCGGCGGACGGTTCGTCGACTCGACAGCCGACGACTTCGCCAAGGTCATCGACGGCTGCATGCTGGCGCCGTACCACTTCCTGAAGGCCGTCGTCCGGCCCATGGTGGCGCAGCGGTCGGGGCAGGTCCTGGTGATCACGAGCGCCGCCGGTGCACGCCCCACACCGGGGGTCCCCCTCTACTCGGCGGCGCGTGCGGGCGCCACGATGCTGACCAAGAACGTGGCCGGCGAGGTGGCCCGCACCGGAGTGCAGGTGAACGCGGTGGGCACGAACTACATGGACTTCCCCGAGTTCCTCCATGCCACCGGTGCCACCGACCCCGCGGTGCGCGAGAAGGTCGAGGCCCAGGTGCCCATGAGGCGCCTCGGCACCATGGAGGAGTTCGCGGCGTTCTGCGGCGTCTTCCTCGACGGCACGAGCAACTTCACCACCGGCCAGTTCGTCGCCTACGCCGGCGGCTGGGCCTGAGACCCGGGAGACCTCCGGTGACCGACCTCACCCTCGACTCACTGCAGCGCCGGATGGCGGTCATGCACGGCCTCTACTACCAGGCCGTGTCGACGATGGAGCTCGAGCACGTCAACCACTTCGAACGCGACGGCGTGCTGCCCATCGCCTTCTCGCTGTTCCACTACACGAACATGGAAGAGGTCGGATTCCTCCTGCTCACCGGCGAGGAACCGCTCTGGGGCGAGGAGTGGCAGGCGAAGGTCCAGATGGCGATCGACGACCACGGCAAGCACCGCACGGTCGACGAGATGGGGCACCAGCGCATCGGTGACTACGAGGCGTTCAAGGCGTACCAGCGGGCGGTGTTCGACCGCACCGAGCAGTGGTTGGCCGACCTCGATCCCGCCGAGTTCACCCGGGTTGTGATCCCCCGGCCCTTCCCCGCCCAGATCGCCACGACCTACAGCGCACGGGTGGCGGGCCCCGAGGGCATCACCGTGCTCGACGGCACCGAGTGCTGGCTCTACCAGCACGGACTGCGCCACATGGGCGAGATCGAGCTGGCCAGGGGCCTGGTGGGTCTCGGCGGGATGACGAGCTGACGCCCCGTCGGCTCAGCGAGGCGACCCGTCGACCGGCGTGGCGACCTCGGCGTCGTCGACCTGGACCACCGACCCGGCCGGACCGCACCACCGGCAGGCCACCTCCTCGACGTGCTCGTCGAGGACCTCCTCGTGCTCGACGTCGAGCTCACCGCCCACCGAGTAGTGGTGATACGCCCGGGTGCGCCGGGTGGTGGTCACGTCGAACCGGGTGAGGTTCCCGCACGACGAGCAGCGGTAGCGAGGGGCTGACACGGAGAGGATCCTACCGAGCAGCACCCCGGACGAACGACGACGCGGAACCGAGGAAGAGCTTCACGACCCGTCTGCGCGGGTGGGTCGCACCGAGAGGACCAGCCGAGGGCCAGGCCTCACCGCGGCAGGTCAGGCGCCGAGATCACGAACACTTGTGCGGGGAACAGGTGTTCGGGCACACTGGAGCGATGGCACGGCGCACGGGGCAGATGACGCTCGACGATCTGGGCGCGCCGTTGCGCGACGTCACCTTCTGCGTGGTCGACCTCGAGACCACGGGCGGCTCGGCGGCGACGTGCGGCATCACCGAGGTCGGGGCGGTCAAGCTGCGCGGCGGCGAGTGCCTCGGCACCTTCCAGACCCTCGTCAATCCGGGCTGCGCCATCCCGCCCAACATCACCGTGCTCACCGGCATCACCCAGTCGATGGTCATACCGGCGCCGCGCATCGAGACCGTGCTGCCCGCCCTGCTCGAGTTCATCGGTGACGCCGTGGTCGTCGGGCACAACGTCCGCTTCGACCTGGGCTTCATCCGCGCCGCCCTCGAGCGCAGCGGGCGCCCGCCGCTCGAGAACCGCAGCGTCGACACCGTCGCGCTGGCCCGCCGCCTCGTGCGCGAGGAGGTCCCCAACTGCAAGCTCGGCACGCTGGCCAGCCGATTCCGCCTCCTCCACCAGCCCGCCCACCGCGCCCTCGACGACGCGCTGGCCACCGGCGACCTGCTGCACCTCCTGCTCGAGCGGGCCGGCAGCCTCGGGGTCACCGGACTCGACGACCTGCTCAGCCTGCCCACCATGGCCGGGCACGCCCAGGCCGCGAAGCTCCGCCTCACCGAGCACCTGCCCCGAGCCCCGGGCGTCTACCTGTTCCGCGACGCCAGGGGTGACGTGCTCTACGTCGGCAAGGCCACCGATCTGCGGGCCAGGGTGCGGTCGTACTTCTCGGCCGACGACCGCCGCAAGGTCGGCGCCCTGCTCCGCGAGACCGTGAGGATCGACCACGTCGAGCACCCGCACACGCTCGCGGCGGCCGTCCACGAGGTCCGGCTCATCCACCGGTTCTCGCCGCGGTACAACCGGCAGGCCCGCGACTGGGGGCGCTACGTCTACGTGAAGCTCACGCTCGACGAGGCCTTCCCCCGCCTGTCGGTGGTCAAGGAGGCGCGCGACGACGGCGGCCTGTACCTCGGGCCTCTGGGATCACGGCGAGCGGCGAACCTCGTGGTCGACGCCATCCACACGGCCACGCCGTTGCGCCGCTGCACCGCCCGGGTCGGCCGCACCCCCAGTCGCACCGCCCGCTGTGCCGCCGCCCAGCTCGGCGTCACCGTGTGCCCCTGTGCGGGTGACGTCGCGCCGGCGGACTACCAGCCGGTGGTCGACCGGGTGGTGCGTGGATTGCGCCACGAACCCGAGCTCCTCCTGGCACCGCTGAAGGAACGGCTCACCTCGCTGGCTGCCGCCGAGCGGTTCGAGGAGGCCGCCGACGTGCGCGACCGTGCCGGCGCCCTGGCCGCAGCGCTGCGCCGCCAGCGCCGCCTCGACGCGCTGCGCCGCGCCGGCACGCTTCGCGTCCTCATCCCCGGACGAGGCGGGGCCGAGCTCGTCGCCGGACGCCTCGACCGGGTGTGGGGCCCCGACGACGACCCGGACGGCCACCTCCCGGTGACCACCCCGCGAAGCGACGACCCGCTCGCTCCGCTCCGACGCGACCACACCGACGAGCTGCTGTGCATCGCCACCTGGCTCGACCAGGCCGCCGAGCGCGTCGTGCTCGATCGCTGCGACGGCGAGCTCACGTCGCCGCTCCCCGCGCTGCCGTCCTTCGTCCCCGCCAAGGCCCCCACCGCGCCACGACATCGAGCGGAGGCACCGGTAGCCTGATCGCACCATGCGAAGCGTGCTGATGTTCCTGCTGGCCTTCCTCGCCACGTGGATCGTCCTCGTCACCATGGCCGTGCTGATCCTGCGCTGGCGCCTGCAGCGCCGCAACCGGGTCAGCCCCGCGGTGAAGAGCCCGGCCCCGCTGCACTGGCTGGTCTCCCCGTCCCAGACGGCGCGCATGCACCGACGGCTCCAGGGAGCGGTGGCCGAGATCCATCTGGCCCCGGCCCATCGTCGACGCCGCCGGCCGACCGCCGGCTCCTCCGTCGACGAGTTCCGGCGCGAGCTCGAGTACCAGGCCGTGGAGCTCGACTACCACCTGGTCATCGCCGCCCGACATCCTCGACGTCAACGGCGGCCGTTGCTCACCTCGCTCGACGCCCAGGTCACGCAGGTCGAGCAGCTCTCGATGCGGCTCTCCCGGCTGGCTCGTCCCGCTGGTGTCGCCCCATCGGGATGGGACGTGGTCGAGCAACCACCCGAGGTCCTGTCCCGGCTGTCCCGACAGCTCGACCTCCTCGACGAGGCCTCCGACGAGCTCGCCGAGATCGAGCGAGCCGCCGGCCTGGTCGACGTCGACGCCCTCCTGGGGCGATCCACCGACAACGGACCGGTCGAGGTCGGACGGCCGGTGTCGTTGTGGTCGGCCACCGACGCGGGGACCGTCCCCGAGGGAGCCGGGGCCGCGTCGTCCGACGAACCTCCCCGCTGAGCGGCGCCACCATCCGGTGGCGCCCGAGGCCGAGGTTCAGCCCTGCGAGGCCCTGACCAGGCGGTCGAGCACGTCCGACGCCGCCCCGGACTCGATCGAACCGACGGCGAGCGTCAGCCCGTCGCCGAGGGCGTCGACCACGCCCGCGACCACCAGACCGGCGGCGGCGTTGAGGGCCACGATGTCGCGGTGCGGGCCGGGCTCGCCGGCGAGCACACGACGGGCGATGGCTGCGTTCGTCGCCGGGTCGCCGCCGGCGACGGCCGAGGGATCGACCTCGGGCAGACCCAGGTCGCCAGGGCGCAGCTCGTAGGTCTCGACGCTCCCGTCGCGGAGCTCGTGGATCACGGTCGGCCCGGTGGTGACCAACTCGTCGGTGCCATCGTGTCCCGTCACCACCATCGCCCGCGGAGCGGACCGATCCTGCAGGACCCCGACGACGAGCGGGGCGAGGGCGGGATCGCTGACCCCCAGGACCTGACGGGTGACCCCTGCGGGGTGCGAAAGCGGGCCGAGGAAGTTGAACACGGTCGGGATCCCGAGCTCGGCACGCACCGGCCCGGCATGGCGCATGGCCGGGTGGAAGGCCCGGGCGAAGCAGAAGCCGACGCCCGCCTCGCGCACGCAGCGGGCCACGCCCTCGCCGTCGAGGTCGACGACCACCCCGAGGGCCTCGAGCACGTCGACCGAACCCGAGGTCGACGACGCCCGGCGATTGCCGTGCTTCACCACCCGCGCCCCGGCGCCGGCGGCGACGAGGCTGGCCATGGTCGACACGTTGAGGGCATGCGCCCGACGACTCGGGGCGCCACCGGTACCGACGATGTCGACGGCGTCGGGCCCCGGCGGCAGCACGATCGGTGCCGCCGCCGCGAGCATGACGTCGACCATCGTCGAGACCTCGAGGACACTGGCGCCCTTGGTCCGAAGTCCGGCGAGGAAGGCACCGAGCTGGGCGTCGGTGGCCTCACCGGCCAGGATCGCCCGCAGCGCCGCGCCCGCCTGCTCGGGATCGAGGTCATGGCCGTCGGTGAGACGGCCCAGGACGGCGGGCCAACCCCCCAGCGCAGCGAGCTCGGAGGTGTCCGGATCGGTCACACGAGCTCGGGCAATCGTCGGATCAGGCCGTGCGGCGGCGCTGGCGGATGATGCGCCGGCGCTCGCGTTCGGTGGCGCCGCCCCATACGCCGTCCTTCTCCCTCACGGCGAGTGCGAACTCGAGGCAGGCCTCGCGCACGGCACACTGATCGCACACCGCTTTGGCTTCGGTGGCGTCGATCTCGTCGTCGGACGGTGGGTAGAAGATCTCGGGATCGAGACCCTGGCAGGCGGCTTTGGAGCGCCAAGGTTGGTTCATCGGGAGAGCCCAGCTCCTCCGCTGAAGCGGTGGTCGGCAACAGGACGTTCGAGTATCACGCGCGCCGCCCGCGGAAGTCCAAACGAGCGGGTTTTGCTACCTCCCGGTCCCTTCCGGGCCCGCCGACGCCGTCAGGGGTACGAGACGTCAGACCCTCGGTGACGGCAACCGACCACCGGCACGGGCTGCGGACGTCAGCCGCGGAGATCGCCGAGCAGCTCGGCGTGCGTCTCGGGGCCCAGCTGGAGCTCGAAGGCGTAGTCGGGATGGGTGAGCGCGAGCACGACCGGGCCGGCGGCGAAAGCCTCGACCTGGGCCGGCGTGAGCGACCAGCCGATGTAGTGCACGGACGCGGTGATCTCGTCGCGGGTGAGCTGGGCGTCGTGGTCCGGGTCGGGCAGGCAGGGCACGGCTTCGGCGTCAGGACCGAGCCGCAACTCGACGGCACGCTCGACCCCGACGAGCTTGGGCAGCCACTCACGGAGCTCGTCCTCGGAGGTGAGCTCGATGAACATCGTGGCCGAGAGGTGGCCCGGCTCGGGGATGAGCGGGTTGTAGGCCCGCAGCTCGGCCTCGATGCCGTCGTCGGAGATGATCTTCTCGACGCGGGCCATCTCCTGGATCTGGAAGCGGATCGTGTCGCGGTTCTCGAAGACGAACGTGACGATGGGCCCGACGTGGACCCGACGCCGACCCTTGAGGTCGATGACGTGGGCGCGGAACTCGGCCCGCTCACGTTCGTAGGCGCGCAGGTCGGTGATGTCGTCGATGGTCAGCTTGGACATGGTCATGACTCCTCGGGGATTCCGTAGGCGCGGGCGACGACCTGGAGGGGGTGCACCGGTTGCGTGCCGACCTCCTGGAGGATGCCGCCGTTGGCGAGGTGGCAGTCGCCGGCGATCGCGTCGTTGCCGGCGGCGTCGATGGCGTCGGCCATCTTCTTGGCGACCTTGCGGCTCATCTCGTAGTTCTGCTCGCGGTACCCCCAGGTGCCGTCGATGGCGGAGCACTCGGCGACGAGGGTGATCTTGGTGCCGGTGAGCTTCATGAGATCGCGGCTGCGCAGGCCGATGTTCTGCGCCCGGAGGTGGCAGGGCGCGTGGTAGGTGATGGCTTCTGGTACCTCTCCGACGAAGTCGGTGTCGAGGGCGGTGTCGTCGGCCTTGTGGACCTTCATGAGGTACTCGGCGGCGTCGAAGGTGTGCTCGGCCACCAACTCGGCGTCTGGGCCGCCGATGTAGTCGACGTAGTCGTTCTTGAGCACGTAGCCGCACGTCGGCTGGGGCACGACGATGTCGTTGCCGGCTCGCACGGCGTCGGCCAGGATCTTGACGTTCTTGCGTCCCTGCTCGACGAAGGTGTCGACCTCGCCCTCGTGCAACCAGGGGGCACCGCAGCAGACCTGGCCCGACGGCAACGAGCACTCGATGCCGTTGCGCTCGTAGACCTTCACCATGTCCTTGCCGATGTCGGGGTTCTGGTACTCGACCAGGCAGGTGGGGAAGAGCGCGGCCTTGCCCTGCGCCTTGTCGACCGCACGGGGCTCGGTGCCGCGACGCTTCTTGAACCAGGTCGAGAAGCGAGTACGGGTGAAGGGCGGGAGGATCCGCTGGGAGGCGATCCCGACGGTCTTCTCCATCACCTTGCGGGGGAACGATCCGGGGGTGCCCGTGGTGGCGTTGGCCAGCGGGGCGGTGACGCCGCTGGAGAGCTTCCCGAGCAGATCGGTGCGCCCGAGAGCCTGGTTGAGGACCTTCTCCTTGCGGGTGATCTCACCGTTGCGCACCCGGGTCTGCTGGGCCCGCAGCATGAGCCGTGGGAAGTCGAGGTTCCAGTCGCTCTGGCCCGGGATGTAGGGGCAGTTGATGTAGCAGAGCTTGCAGTTGAAGCACTCGTCGACGACCTGGTCCTGCTCGGCGGAGGTCATCTTGGCGGCGTCCTGGTCGTCATGGACGTCGATGAAGTCGAACAGGGTGGGGAAGGCCGTGCAGAACTTGAAGCACAAGCGGCACCCGTGGCACAGGTCGTAGACCCGGGTGAGCTCGTCACGAAGATCGAGCTCGTCGAAGTACTTGGGGTGGAACGGGTCGTACGTGGTGGTCACAGGTCGTCCTCACATGGGGTGTCGCGTCGTGCAGTCGAGAGATTCACGGGCGTCGCCATGCGCCACCCGGTCGAGAAGGGTCGGACCGTGGGTGGCCGCCCCGAACAGGGGGGCGGCCACCGCAGGTCGTCTATCCGGCCGTGCGGCGCTCAGGAGATGGAGGCGAGGCCCTCGGTGAAGCGGCCGGCGTGGCTCTTCTCGGCGCGAGCCAGCGTCTCGAGCCATTCGCTGACCTCGGCGAAGCCCTCTTCGCGAGCGGTCTTGGCGAAGCCGGGGTACATCTCGGTGTACTCGTAGGTCTCGCCGGCGATGGCCGACTTGAGGTTGTCCTCGGTGGGGCCGACGGGCTCGTCGGTGACCGGGTCGCCCACCTGGGCGAGGAAGTCGAAGTGACCGAACGCGTGGCCGGTCTCACCCTCGGCGACGGAACGGAAGAGAGCGGCGACGTCGGGGTAGCCCTCGACGTCGGCCTTCTGGGCGAAGTAGAGATAGCGACGGTTGGCCTGGCTCTCGCCGGCGAACGCTTCCTTGAGGTTTTCCTGGGTCTGGGAGCCCTTGAACTCAGCCATGGGTGTAGTTGTCTCCTGGTGATGGGGTGGAGCCGGCCGGCACGTGCCGATCGACGACGGTTCCCGGGTCGGACCCGGGCTCTTGCTCGCCTCCGGTGGCGCGGCACGATGCGCACCGACCCCGGAAGACGATCTCGGTGCCCGAGACCTCGAAGCCATGATCGAGATCGCGGGGCAGGCGGACGGAGGCGAAGGTGTCCTCGACGTCCTGAATGCGTCCGCACGAGGTGCACACCAGGTGGTGATGCGCATCGACGTTCGGATCGAAGCGGGTGGAGCCCGTACCGAGCTCGAGCTCACCGATCTCGCCCATGGCGGCGAGATCGTGCAGGGTGGCGTACACGGTGCGCAGCGAGACCGTGGGGATCTCCTGCACGACGCAGGTGTACACCGCCTCGGCGGTGGGGTGCTCATGGTTGTCGTGGACGGCCCGGAAGATGCTCTGGCGCTGGGGCGTGACCTTCAGGCCACGGGCCCGGAACAGATCGGTCAGCTCGTCGGGCGTCTTCACGGCGATGACGCTACCACCAATTTTCAATCGTTGTTACCTTGCCAGTAGAGAGAAAGGGGCGGAGGAAGCGGTCCCGCGCCCCCGCAAGGCCCTCGACGCCCGGAGTCGTCGAGGTTCTTCCTAAGCTCGTCGCGTGATCACCGGCGCCTTCGACCGACCCGATGCCCTACGCCGCCTGGCCGAGACGCACTTCGACGTGGTCGTCATCGGCGGCGGCATCACCGGGGTCGGTTGTGCCCTCGACGCGGCATCCCGCGGTCTGCGCACCGCCCTCGTGGAACGCGAAGACTTCGCCTCGGGAACGTCGTCGAAGTCGTCCAAGCTCGTCCACGGTGGCCTTCGCTACCTCCAACAGGGCGACATCCGGCTCGTCTACGAAGCCCTCCTCGAACGCCAACGCCTGCGCCACAACGCTCCCCACCTGGTCAAGACGCTCCCGTTCCTCATCCCGATCTTCGGTCGCGACGGGGTCGTCGACAAGAAGCTGGCCCGGGCCATGGGCACCGCGATGTGGATGTACGACCTCACCGGCGGGGCCCGCATCGGCAAGCTCCACAAGCGGGTGTCGGTGGACGAGGCCATGGCCCACTTCCCGACGCTGCCACGCGAGCGCCTGCGACCGTCGTACCTGTACTACGACGCGCGGGCCGACGATGCCCGGCTCTGCCTGACCGTCGCCCGTACCGCGGCGATCGACCACGGAGCGGTGGTGGCCAACGGTGCCGCCGTCACCGGGTTGCGCAAGGACGGCACCGGGAAGGTGACCGGCCTGGAGGTGACCGCCGACGGACGGACCATCGAGGTGGCGACCGACGCCGTGATCAACGCCACCGGGGTGTGGGCCGACGACGTCCGCGCCCTCGACCGTCCCGGTTCGGCCCCGACGATCCGCCCGGCCAAGGGCATCCACATCACGGTCCCGTGGCACAAGGTGCGCAACGACATCGCCGCGGTCATCCCGGTGCCCGGCGACAAGCGCTCGGTCTTCGTGGTGCCGTGGGGCGACTTCACGTTCATCGGCACCACCGACACCGACTACGACGGCCCGATCGACGATCCGCAGTGCACCGAGGAGGACGTCGCCTATCTCCTCGCCGCGATCAACGGATCGACCACCGCGTCGTTGAGTGTCGACGACGTCGTGGGCACGTGGGCGGGCCTGCGCCCCCTCGTGGCCAGCGTCGCATCAGGGCGCACCGCCGACCTGTCACGACGCCACAAGGTCCAGCGCGCCGACAGCGGCATCGTGACGATCACCGGCGGCAAGCTCACCACCTACCGCGAGATGGCGGCCGACACCGTCGACGAGGTGCTCGCCCACGTGCTCGGGGCCAGGGCGGTCGAGCGGGCGCAGCGCCACAGCCGGACCCGCCGTCTGCGGCTGCGGGGGGCCGACGGCTACGACCACCTCATGGGCGAGGCCGACACCGTTTCCCCGCTCGGCGGTGACGTGGTCCGCCACCTCGCCGACCGCTACGGCGACGAGGCACGAACGGTGCTGGTGATGGCCGAACGCGACCCCGATCTGGCTCGGCCCCTCGTCCCGGGACTGCCCTACCTCCGGGCCGAAGCGGTGTACGCCGTGCGCTACGAGATGGCGCGCACGATCGACGACGTGCTGAGTCGTCGCACCCGGGCGCGCCTCCTGGCCCGTGACGACTCCGCCGCGATGGCCACCGAGGTCGCCGATCTGCTGGCGCCCGAGCTCGGCTGGGACGCCGAGGAACGCACCCGCCAGATCGCCACCTACATGGCATCGGTCGAGGAGGAGCGCACCCGCCCCCACCTCCCCGCGGTCGCCCTCGACGCAGCCCTCGGGGCCTGACGTGCCCGGGCACGGGGACCCCGATCCGCACACCACGCCCCGCCTCACCGAACCGACGCCGCCGGACCCCGTGGGGCCCGGCCTCCCCACCCCCGCCATCGCCATGGCCGGACCCCCGGACGCCACCACGTCCCACCTGAGCAGCCACCGGGTAGGGGTCGACGACGCGTTGCTGGCGCGCCTCCGCTCGGCCTGCCCGGACGTGACCGTCGATGCCGCCGACAGGGTCGAGTCGAGCCGGGACTGGTGGCCACTCGCCATGACCTGGGCCCTCGACAATGCCGTCGCGGGCCTGGCTGCCGCCGTGGCGAGGCCCTCGTCGGACGACGAGGTCGCCGACCTCCTCCGGGTCTGCGACGAGGCACGCGTACCGGTGACGCCGGCGGCAGGGCGCAGCGGCGTGGTCGGCGGCTCGGTGCCCGTGTTCGGGGGTGTCGTGCTCGACCTCTGCGGCCTGAGCGGGATCCGCGACGTCGACGACACGTCCCTCGTCCTCGATGTGGCCGCCGGCACGTTCGGTGACCACCTCGAGGACCGACTCCGTCGTGACCACGACCTCACCGTGGGCCACTGGCCGCAGTCGATCGCGCTGTCGACCGTCGGTGGTTGGCTGGCCTGCCGAGGGGCCGGACAGCTCTCGAACCGCTACGGCAAGGCCGAGGACATGGTCATCGGCCTCGACGTGATCCTGGCCGACGGTCGTCGCCTGACGACAGGGGGCAACGCCCGCCAGGCCGTCGGCCCCGATCTGACGCAGCTCTTCGTCGGCTCCGAGGGCACCCTGGGAGTGATCACCGGCGCCCGCATGCGCCTGCACCCCGCACCGGTCGTCGAGGCCCGGTCGGCCTACGGCTTCGACACCTTCGCCGAGGGCCTCGACGCATGCCGCCGCATCCTGCGCCGCGGGGCGACACCCGCCGCCCTCCGGCTCTACGACGCGATCGAGGCCGACAGGTCGTGGTCGACAGGCGAACGCTCGGTGCTCCTCGTGCTCGACGAGGGCGACCCGGTGCTGGTCGGCGCGGCCATGGCCGTGACCGACCAGGAGTGCCGACACGCCGAACGTCTCGACGACGAGCTCGTCGCCCGATGGCATGGCCACCGCAACGACGTGACCGCGCTCGAGGCTCTCGTCTCGCGCGGCTACGTCGTCGACACGATGGAGATCACCGGCCGATGGGCCGCCCTCCCCGACATCTACGCCCAGGCCACCTCGGCCCTCTCGGCGATCCCCGGGGTCGTAGCGGCGTCGGCCCACCTGTCGCACAGCTACAGCGACGGCGCGTGCCTCTACTTCACATTCGCCGGCAAACCATCAGCCGACCCCAGCACCGACGACAAGGCGGACTTCTACCGGGCGTGCTGGGACGCCGGCACCGCGGCCGTGCTCGACCGAGGCGGTTCGCTCAGCCATCACCACGGGATCGGCCTCAACCGGGCCCGCTTCATGGCCTCTGCGCTCGGTGTCCACGGGCTCGAGGCACTCGCAGCCGTGAAGCGGGCGCTCGACCCCAACGGCATCCTGAACCCGGGCAAGCTCGGCCTCCCCTCGCCCTTCGGCGCTCCCGGCTGGCCCACCGACCTCGGAGCGACCCCGTGAACGTGATCGACCGCAGGGTCCTCGTCGCCGGCGTCGTGGCCGGCCTGTTCTTCGCCCTACCGGCAGCGGTGATCCGCCAGGCCGCCGGGGGCGACTCGTGGCTGTCCCCGATCATGCTCGGAGTGGTCCTGTTCAGCGGCGCCCTCGCCGGCTTCGCCGCGGCCCGCCCCCTTCCCCCGAGAGCGCTGATGCACGGTGCGCTCGCCGGAGCGATCACCTTCCTCGGCGCGCAGCTCGTGTACACCCTCTGGACGAGAACGGTCCCCAACCCGATCGCCCTCACCTTCTGGCTCCTCTCGTTCGCGTCCCTCGGGGCGATCGGGGCATGGGTGGCGCTCTGGCGGGCGGCGAACACCCAGAAGGAGACGCCATGAGCATCCTCGTCGTCGATGTGGGCACTTCCGGCGTGCGGGCATCGGTGGTGCGCCCCGACGGCACCGTCGACGGCGAGCACCGACGCGAGGTGCTGCCGCTCAGCCCGGCACCGGGGCTCGTCGAGTTCGATGCGACCGCCATGGCCGAGGCGGCCCTCGACGTCGCCCGACGGGCACTGCACGATGGCGGCCCCGTGATCGGCGTCGGCATCGCCGACCAACGGGCATCGGTGGTCGTCTGGGAGCGATCGACGGGCACGCCGGTCGGCCCGGGGCTCGGGTGGCAGGACCTCCGCACGGTCGGCGACTGCCTCGTCCTGCAGGGCCAGGGGCTGCGCCTCGCGCCCAACCAGTCGGCGACCAAGATCGCCAACCTCCTCGACACCTACGACGCCGGACGCAACCGGGACCTCTGCGCCGGCACGGTCGACTCCTGGATCGTCTGGAACCTGACCGAGGGCCGAGCCCACGTGACGGACCCCACCAACGCCGCGCTCACGGGACTGCTCGACCGGGGTGCGACGGCATGGGACACCGCGACACTCGATGCCCTGCGCATCCCGCTCGCCGCGATGCCCACCCTCGTCGACTCCTCCGGAGCCGTGGGCGAAGCCACGGCGCTGCCAGGTGCACCGCTGGTCTGTGGCATCGCCGGCGACCAACAGGCATCGCTCATCGGCCAGGGGTGCGTGCGTCCCGGACCGGCGAAGATCACGTTCGGCACCGGGGGGATGCTCGATCTCGTCACCGGCCCCGACCGGCCCGTCGCCGCCGCCCGCTCCGAGGGCGGGACCTTCCCGATCGTGACGTGGCGGCGCGGCGACGACACCACCTGGGGTCTGGAAGCGATCATGCTCTCGGCCGGCACGAACGTCGAGTGGCTGCGCGACGACATGGGGCTGATCGACACCGTGGCCCAGTCCCACGAGGTCGCGCAGGGCTGCACCGACACCGAGGGCGTCGTCTATGTCCCGGCCCTGCTGGGGCTCGGCACGCCTCACTGGGACTACGGCGCCCGGGGCACCCTGCTCGGACTCACCCGGGGCAGCAGCCGTGCCCACGTGGTGCGCGCCGTGCTCGAAGGAGTGGCCCACCGCGGCGCCGACCTGCTCACCGCCGCCGAGACCGACGCGGGCCGCACCGTCGACTCCCTGCGCATCGACGGGGGGATGAGCGACAACCCCACGTTCGTGCAGGCCCTCGCCGACGCCACCGGTCGCCCGGTCGAGGTGTCGCCCGTGACCGAGGCGACCACCCTCGGCGCCGCCTTCCTGGCGGGACTCTCGTTGGGCACGTGGGCGGGCTGGGACGACGTGGCCGCCACCTGGCGACCCCGGACCGTCGTCGACCCGGGAGCGCCGCTCGACCGGGAGCGCTGGCAGCGCGCCGTCGAGCGTTCCGCGGCCTGGTTCCCCGAGTTGTCGGGACTCGACTTCTGAGCGTCCCGACGCATCGGTGCGGCGGGTCGAGCTCCTCCCTCCCGGCACCAGGCGCGGGGCACAGTTCACGGCACCGTGTCGGGTACGGTCCTGGCCGGGTCGGCACGTCGCGACCCGATGTGATCGACACCCCCACCGTGAGCAAAGGTGGAGGTTCGCGGTGCCCCGCACCCGAGACGAACCGCACGAACCGCTGGACCACCCGTACCGAAGAGGACGCACCATGTCGATGAGGATCCGCCGAATGGTGGACGAGGTTGACGAGCAGCACCGCGAGGGCATGCGGACCATCCAGGAGGACCTGGCCGCACTGCATCTCGAGCAGACCGATCAGGCGCTGGTCGACTCCCGACGCAGCTTCGTGCGCAACCTCGGGGTCGGCGCGGTGGCCTTCGGCGCTGTCGCCGTGAGCGGCGTGGCCCTGGCCCAGACCGTTGCGGCACAGGCCGCCGACACCACACCGCCAGACCTCTCCCCCGACGACCTCGCCCTCGTCACCTTCGCCGAGACAATCGAACTGGCCGCGGCCGCCGCCTATCAGGTGGCCGTCGACGACGGCATGCTCGACACCCGCGCCGCCGAGACCGCACGAACCTTCGGCCGCCACCACGCACAGCACGCCGAGGCGCTCCGCGGGCTCATCCCCGATGAGCTGTGGCGCTTCTCCCCGAACCAGGCCGTCGTGGATGCCGTCGTCCCCCAGCTCAACGACGCCACCGACCAGAACGCCGTCCTCGCAGTGCTCTACGGCGTCGAGGAGGGCGCGGCGGCCACCTACCTGAAGGCGCTCGGCGTCGTCGACTGGGTCGTCGCCGGCCCTGCCGCCACCATCCTGCCGATCGAGTCGCAGCACGCCGTCGTCCTCGGTCAGCTCGCCGATCTGCCCGAATCGAGTTGGATGCCTGCGTTCGGTAGCGAGCAGGCCGCATTCGACCCGGCCGAGTTCCCGGCCGGTTGACGGCGAACAGGATCGAGAGGAAACCCCTGATGACACCCGACCTTCCGAACGACGAGATCCGTCGCCAGCTCCGCGAGTCCGACCGTGAGCACCGTGCGGCCATGCCCGGCTGGCGTCGCGCGGTGCGCCGGGCCTTCGACCCCTCCTCCGGCACGACGTCGAGCGACCGGGCCGAGCTTCTCGGCGTGCCCACCCGCCGGGCCTTCCTGAGCGGTGGCGCCGTGCTGGCCGCCGGCGGCATCCTCGCCGCCTGCAGTTCCAGCAGCGACGAGCAGATCGCCGTCACCGGCTCCATCCCGGCCGCCCCCGAATCGTCGACCACGACGGCCCCCGGGTCGGCGGAAGGCGACGTGGTGATCGCCTCCACCGGCCAGTCGCTCGAACTGCTCGCCGTCGACGTGTACCAGACGGCTCTCGACTCCGGGCTGCTCACCACCCCGGCGATCATCCAGACGGCGGAACTGTTCCAGAGCCAACACACCGAGCACGGAGACGCCATCGGAGCCGCACTCGTCGGCCTCGGCGAGCCCCAGATCACCGAACCGAACCAGTACGTGCTCACCGAGGTGGTCGAACCGGCGCTCGACGAGCTCACCGACGAGATGTCGGTGGTGGCCCTCGCCCTGGCCGTCGAGAACCTTGCCGCGTCGACCTACGTGAAGAACACGCCCGTCGTCACACTGCCCGAGTTGCGTGCCGCCATCATGTCGATCGGGGGCGTGGAGGCCCGCCACATGGCCGTGCTCCGCGGCGTGCTCGGGTCGGTCCAGGTGCCCGGTGCGTTCTTCCGCACGGGGGCCGCAGCACCGGAGAAGGCGCTCATCACCTGAGCCCGGAGCGCCGCCGGCTCGCCCGACGGTGGCACACTGGAGGGTGATGGTGAGTCGGCCGGGTGACCGCGGTCCGGCGCCGCATCCGTGCGGTGACCGGGTCGAGGAAAGTCGGGACTCCGCAGGGCAGGGTGCTGGCTCGAGTCAGTCGGGGCGACCCGAAGGAAAGTGCCACAGAGAACAGACCGCCGATGGCCACCCGGGCAACCGGGCGGCACAGGCAAGGGTGAAACGGTGCGGTAAGAGCGCACCAGCGTCCGGGGCGACCCGGGCGGCTCGGTAAACCCCACCCGGAGCAAGGCCGAATGTCGGGCACGGGCGGCCCGTCCGCTCCCCCGGGAGCAGCCCGCTGGTAGGCCGCACAGATGGATGGTCACCGAAGCGCCGGGAGGCGTGGAACAGAATCCCGCTTACAGGCCGACTCACCATCATCCACCGCCGGGCGGACAGTCTCTGAGAACCTCGAACGGCCGACGGGGCCAGCCTCGGCCGGCGCCGCCACGATGCGACACCTGACCGGTGGCGCAGGCGGCCTCGACGGCGGATGATGATGATCGAGATGGACGACGAGCGAACGGCTGCCCACAGATCGAGGAGGCTCAGAGCCGTGCTCGTGGCGTGCGGGGTGGCTCTCGCCGGCGTGGCGCTGGGCGCCTGCGAGCCGCCGGCGCCCCCGAAGGTCGTCGTCTACGGCGACTCCCTGATCGCCGAGTCGGAGACCCTCATCCGGTTCCTCGGGGCGAACGACTACGACGTCTCGGTGCGGGCCCAGGGCGGTGCCGCCCTGTGCGACTTCCACGACCTGATCGTGGACGAGACCCGCCGCGATCGTCCCGACGTGGTGGTCGTGTCGTTCTCGGGCAACATCGAGACCCCCTGCATGGACGGGGTCACCACGTTCGACGAGGTCGAACAGCGCTACGCCGAGGACGCGTCGGCGCTGATCGCCGACATCGAGGGCGTCGGGGCCCAGATCGCCCTCATGGTGCCCCCGCCGGCACTGCAACCGCTTGCCCTGCCGTCGGCGCTGGAGGGGGCCTACGCCGGGGCCGACTCGATCGGGTCGCGGCTCACCGCCGACGCCGATCCCACCGTGCCCCGCCTGGTGGGTGCCCTCCCGGCGGGGTTCGAGACCCGGGTGTCGTCGGTGGATCCCGCCTACCGGCAGCGTCGCCGCCGAATGGCACGCTCGGGGCACGGCGGTGGCCGTCCTCGACGGCTACACGCCGTTGGCCGCCCCCGACGGGGGGTGGACCAAGGTGCTGGGCTGCGGGCCATGGGAGGGCATTGCGCAGGGGTGCCTCGACGGCCTGGTCGACGTGCGGGGGCAGGACCTGACCCACTTCTGCCCGCAGCTCGCGCGCCCCCTGTCCGGTGTACTCGCCGGGCGCTTCCGCTATGCCGCGGCCGTCGTCGGCTACCTCGATGGCGTCGAGCGGGGTCCGTTCGGTTCCGTCGACGGTGTCCGGGGGGGCTCGCGCACGCTCGAGGTGTCGGGCTGGGCGATCGACCCCGGCGGGGGGCTGGCCCCCACCGACGTGCACGTCTACGTCGACGGTCGCTTCGCGGCGACGGCCATCGCCGACCGTTCCCGACCCGACGTGGCCGTCGTCCATCCCGGGTTCGGCCCGGACCACGGCTACGTGGTCGCCGTCCCGGCCTCGGCCGGCAGCCACGAGGTCTGCGCCTACGCGATCGACGCCTACGGACTGGCCGAGCGCTACAACCCGGGCATCGGCTGCCGGCGTGTCGTGGTCGGCACCGGCGCCCCGTTCGGCAACCTCGAGATCGCCCAGGGGGCGCCCGGCGGGGTCGACGTCCGGGGGTGGGCCATCGACCCCGACGCGCCCACCGAGCCGGTGCCCGTGCGAAGTCCTGGTGGACGGCCAGGTGGCCGAGGTGCTCACCGCCGACCGCGACCGTGCCGACGTCGCCGCTGCCTATCCGGGCACGGGAGACCGGCACGGCTTCGCCGGGCGGGTGGCGGCCGAGCCCGGCGTCCGTCAGGTGTGCGTGGTCCTGCTCGACGGCCACGGGCCGACCCCGCCGAGCCCCACGCTGCTGGGCTGCACCACCGTCACGGTCACGGTGCCGCCGTCCACGACCACGACGACCACGACGACCACGACCGCCCCCACGACGCCCACGACGTCCCCGAACACCACGGCGGCGCAGCGTCCCCCACGGAGCCGAAGAGTTCACCGTGTCCCGAGGAGAGCCCCGCACAAACGGCGGCCGCCCGATGCGCCGCATTCCCGCCCTGATCGATCTCGTCGGGTCGGTGAGTGCTTCCGACAGCCAGACCGAGGATGACCAACCCGGAGGGTCGGATGGGGTCGCCCACGGCCGGAACATCTCCGCGATCAATGGGTCAAGTGTGATCGTCGGACCTCTGCGCAGGCGGGTGCGGTCCTTGCCCGTCATGGTGATCGGCTCGAACTGGTCGTGTCTGTGCTGGCGAGCACGTTCGGTGTGTGCTGGCGAGCACGCTGGCCGGCGACCGCTGTGAGTGGCGGGTGTGGTCGCCGGCTCGAGTCGCCGTCGGCCCACGGTGGGACACGCTGGGGACGTAATTCGCCCCCCGGGTCACTCCCGATGCCCCATGAGTCCGCGTGCTCCACGCCGTCTCGACCGCGGAGCTCGCGCCGCCCTCGGCACCCCGCGCCGTCAGGCTTCGCCGAACGCACCTCACGATCGAACGTGGTACCAATTCACGCTTAGGTCTTCCCGCCCGGACGACGAGCCACCCGAACGACGAGGCACACATGGACGATTCCCGGTCCGCGGGCCTGCGGGTCTCCAACATCAGCAAGCGGTTCGGCGACATCACCGCCGTCGACGACCTCTCTCTCACCGTCGAGCGCGGCTCCATGATCGGGTTCCTCGGACCCAACGGTGCCGGGAAGTCGACGACGATGCGAGCGATCGTCGGAATGGTCGAACCGGACGCAGGTTCGCTCACATGGGACGGCCAGCCCATCACCGACGACGTCCGCAACCGCTTCGGCTACATGCCCCAGGAGCGTGGCCTCTACGCCCGCATGAAGGTCCGAGAGCAGGTGATCTACTTCGGGCGGCTCGCCGGTCTCACCCCGGCCGACGCCGCAGAGCGCACGGATCACTGGCTCGACCGACTCGGGCTCGCCGATCGCCACGACTCCCTCGTGCAGGACCTGTCCGGCGGCAACCAGCAACGGGTGCAGCTCGCAGTCTCACTCGTCCACGACCCCGAGCTGCTCGTCCTCGACGAGCCGTTCGCCGGACTCGATCCCGTCGCCGCCGAGACGATGCGCTCGATCATCGCCGAGCGAGCCTCCGCAGGGTGCGGCGTGCTGTTCTCCTCTCACCAGCTCGACCTCGTCGAGAGCCTGTGCGAGCACGCCGTGATCATCGCCGACGGCCACGTGGTCGCGGTTGGGCTCGTCAGCGACCTGCGATCGGCGTCACGCCATCGGTACCTGACCGTGCGCTGGACCGATCCCCTCGACTCGTGGCGACCTCTCGACGGGACACTCCGGTCGTTCGACGGTCGCCGTGCCGTCGTCGACCTCCCGGTCGAGGCCGATCCCGGCGCGAACGTGGCCCACGCCGTCGCGGCCGGTCCGGTCAGCGAGGTCGCCATCGCTCCGCCCGGCCTCGAAGAAGTCTTCACCGACCTCGTTCACGGGAGCACCACATGATCTGGTTGGTCGCTCGACGCGAGATCGTGACGCGAGGTCGTTCAAGAGCCTTCCAGGCGATCACCGCCATCTTGTTCATCGGCGTCCTCGGGCTGGCCCTGGCGATGCCACTGCTCGGCGGCGGCGACGGGCCGAAGGCCGTCACGATCGGCGTCGAGGAGGAGGCCTCCCGCTTCGCCGACGCCCTCGCAGTCCCGACCGACGCACTCGAACCGACCGTGGTCGTGGCCGACAACGGTCGCGAGCTCCTCGAGGCGGGGGACATCGACGCCCTCGTCGCCGACACGGCGATCGTGTGGAACGAGGCACCCGACGCACCGCTCGACTCCTTCATACGAAGCGCCGTCCAACAGGTGACGATCTCGGATCGAGCCGACCAACTGGGCATCAGCGCCGACGACGTGACCGTCCTGCTCGGCCCGGTCGACCCCGACGAGATCGTGCTCGATGGGGATGACGATGCGTCCGGCGTCCGTCTCATCGCGGCCTTGCTTGCCACGGGGGCGACCTACCTACTCCTCATGGTGTGGGGGTCGTACCTGATGGCCGGCGTCACCGAGGAGAAGTCCTCGAAGGTCATCGAAGTCCTGCTCTCCCACGTGCGCCCCGCGACGCTGCTCGCCGGGAAAGTCCTCGGCCTCGGCCTGCTCGGCCTGGCGCAGATGCTGATCCTCGTGCTCGGCGCTGCAGTCGGCCTGATGTTCTCGACGTACGTCGAGATCCCCACAGGCGTGTGGATCACCCTTCCCCTGCTCCTCGCCACGTTCATCCTCGGGTTCGGCTTCTACGCCACCGCATTCGCCGCCGTTGGCGCCATGGTGAGCCGCCAGGAGGATGCCCAGAACGCGGTTCTCCCGATCACCATTCCCCTGCTCCTCGCCTACTTCATCGGGTTCACCAGCATCGACAACCCGGACAACCTCGCCATCACCATCGGCTCCTACGTGCCGTTCACCTCGCCGGTGCTCCTTCCGTTCCGCACCGCGCTCACAGACGTGCCGCTCTGGTCGGTCGCCCTCTCCCTGGCCATCCTGGCAGCGTCGATCCCATTGATGCTCAAGGTTGCCGGTCGCATCTACCGGTACTCGCTTCTCCGCAGCGGCACCCGGGTCCGGCTCGGCGAGGCCTGGCGCAACCGTCACACATCGACGCCGTAGCGGCGCAGACGGTCGCACAGATGGACGGGCACCGGCGGTCATCGCCCTTGGCAGCAACGAGCAAGTAGCACCTTCGGCTCGCACGCTCGCACCTGTCGAGCCCGCGAACCGATCTCGACGAGGTCGTCGGTAGCCAAGCTGTCCCCGTGACGGGGCTACGACGAGCCGGGGTGCTGGGCCACGACACGAAGCGGACCGGCCCGCCGCGAGCTCAGGCCAGTGTGGCGCCGTCGACGCGGAGGCACTCGCCGTTGACGTGGGCGGCGTCGTCGGAGGCGAGGAACGCGATGGCGGCGGCCACGGTCTCGGGCCCGCGCACCTGGTCGATCGGCGAGATGCGGGCGAACAAGTCGACGTCGAGCCCCTCGGACGGGAACTCGATCGACCGGATCGGCGTATCGATGCCGCCCGGCGCCACAGCGTTCACCCGCAGCCCACGCTTGGCGTACTCGACGGCAAGCGTGTACGTCATGGCCAGCACCCCTCCCTTGCTGGCGGCGTAGGCCAGCATCCACGGGTGGCCGGCCAGGCTGGACGTCGACGCCGCCATCACGATGTTGCCCTCGGTCTCGAGCAGGTGCGGGATGCACTCCCGGGTCACCAGGAACGTCCCGGTGAGGTTCACACCGAGCAGGTGGTTCCACTGGTCGAGGGTGACCTCGTGGCTGTGCGTGGCGATGCGCAGGATGCCGGCCACGTTGCACAGCACGTCGAGGCGACCGAATTCGGCGACCACCGCCTCGACCATCGCAAGGACCGCAGCCTCGTCGCTGATGTCACACACCCACGAGCGCGCCGCCACCCCTTCGGCGCGAGCCGATGCCGCGGCCTCTTCCACGGCGCCGGCCTGTACGTCGACACACGCCAACGTCGCCCCCTCGGCGGCCAGGCGGTCAACGGTGGCCCTCCCGATCCCCGAGGCCGCCCCCGTCACCAGAACGACCTTGTCATCGAATCGCTTCATCTCTGCTGTCTCCGGTTCCGGCCCGCGTGGATGCGGGCAACACCCCATCGTCGCCCATGACGGGAGGGGCGACGAACAGGTGGGGGGCCGGTCTCAGCAGCCGAGCTGTGCGGCCACGTCGTCGAGCTGCGAGGAGTACCCGGCGACGGCGTCCTCGATGGCCGACTGGCGCTCATCGGCGTTGCCCTCGGCTCCGTCGACAGCAGCGTCCAGACGCTGCTGTGCGCTGTCGAGTTGCTCGCCGAGCCCGGCCGGCAACCGGTCGGACAACGCGCCGACCGCGGTGGACACGAAGCTCGCGCCGGTCTGGAGCTGGGAGAGCTGGTCCGGGGGGATCTGGGCGACGTCGATCCCGGAGAGCTGCTCCTGCACCCCGCTGACGGCGGCACAGGCCGGCGCGCTGGCCGCCTCACTCACGACGTCGTTCACGGAGCTGCTCACCGTGTCCCCGCAGCCGGACAGCGCGACCATCAGGGCTCCGGCTACCAACGCCACGCCGAGTGGCGCCCGAGCCCGGTGGGGGCGCGGGTTCATCGGATTGCCGTCGGCGCGTCGTTCGGTCTGCGTCATCGCTCCAGCACAGCACGTCGGGAGCGGTCGCAGGGGTCAGCGGCTCGCTCGGGAGAACCGTGTGGCCGTCGATCGAACGGCGCATGGAGGCGACCGGCCCGCGCCGGCCCGGCGAGCGCGATGCCCCGACCGGGAGCGGCTTCCCGCCCGCTGGGTTAACGTCGTTCACCACGGTCGCCCACACGGGACGACCCAGATCATCCGCGACCGGCGATGGGGGACGAGGGACGCATGAGCGGACGTGGGCAGGTGCTCCTCGTCGGGGGGACGGTCATCGACGGCACGGGTACGCCACCGCGACAGGCGACCGATGTCCTGTTCGAGGTCGACCGCATCGTGGCCGTCGGCGAAGACGCATCCGTGAGCGCCCAACCCGATGCGGAGACCATCGACGTCTCGAACTGCACGGTGATGCCCGGTCTCATCGATGCCCACTGCCACATCACCTTCGGCGAGCCGGCGAGCAACGACGAGCTCTTCTTCCACCGACCCCAGTCGACGGCGATGCTCATGGCGGCCTTCAACGTGCCCAAGCTGCTCCGGGCCGGGGTCACCGGCTTCCTCGACGCCGACTGCCTCTACGACCTCGGGCCCGCGCTACGCGACGGCATCGAGGCCGGCCTCGTCGAAGGACCCCGCATGACCTCGGGGCTCAACGCGCTGCTCACCACCGCCGGAGGCACCGCGGGGCGCCTCATCCCCGACGCCGGGAGGGTCGGCTACGCCCACGTCATGACCGACCGGGCCGAGATGGTCCGCACCACCCGTCAACAGGTCAAGTACGGCGCGGACTGGATCAAGATCCACGTCACCGGCTCGCTGCCCGAACACGGCGGGCGAGCTCACCGTGTGGTCCCTCGACGAGCTGAGGGCGATCACCGAGACGGCCCACGCACTCGACACCCCCACCATCGCCCACTGCCGCAACGCCGGGTCCACCCGCCTCGCCGCCGAGGCCGGGGTCGACCTCATCCTGCATGCATCCCACCTCGACGAGACGGCGGTGGAAGCGATCGTCGAGCACGGCGCCGCCGTGGCGCCCACGTTCACGTTCCTGGCCAACCTCTCCGAGCACGGCGCCAAGGTCGGCGCGTCGACGATCCAGGTCGACCTGTTCAAGGGCGAGATCGCGGCAACGGCGGACATGCTGCGCACGGCCCACGACGCCGGTGTGCCGATCCTCTGCGGGTCGGAGAGCGGCTTCGCCCTCACCCCGTACGGCCACTGGCACGCACGGGAGATGGAGTTGCTCGTCGACGCCATGGGCCTCGACCCGCTCCAGGCCATCTCCTGCGCCACCCGCAACGGCGCCATCGCACTACGTCGGCCGCTCGACTCCATCGGCGTCATCGCCGCCGACGCCGCGGCCGACGTCCTGGTGATCGACGGTGATCCCTCTACCGACGTCGCCGTCCTGGGCGACCGGCGACGGATCCGCCACGTGTTCTCACGCGGTCGCGCCGTGGATCTCGATCGACCGTGGCCGGAGCGCCGACCGCTCGCCGGTGAGAAGGTCGGTGTGTGGTCCACCCAGCCGCTGACCTGGGACCTGGTCAACCCGTGACGACCGCAGCGGCACGGCGACGCGTCTTCGCCGGCCCCCGACTCGTCGTCGAGACGCAACGGTGACCTCGGACAGCGTCGTCGTCACCGGTGCCGGAAACGGCCTCGGCGCAGCCATCGCCCAGGCCGCGATCGAGGCCGGGTGGACGGTCGGGGTGCTCGACCGCGACGGCGCCGCCGCGGCACGCACCGCGGATGCGCTGGGCCGGCGCGCCTTCGCGCTGACGGCCGACACCGCCGAGGAGGACGAGGTCGAAGCCGCCCTCGATCGCTTCGCTGCGTTCACCGGTCACCCCGCTCCCGACGGGCTGGTGTGCAACGCCGGCATCGTTCGGTTCGGTCCGCTGCTCGACCTCGCGGCCGAGGAGTGGCGCTCGGTCGTCGACGTCAACCTGTCCGGAACATTCCTCACGGCGCGGGCGGTGGCGCGCCGCCTGACCGACATCGGTCGACCCGGCGCGATCGTCACCGTCACCTCCATGAACGGCGTGGCCCCCGGCCCGAATGCCGGGGCCTACGGCGCGACGAAGGCGGGAGTCGCCCTGCTCACCCAGCAGATGGCGCTGGAGTGGGGCCCCCTGGGCATCCGGGCCAATGCCGTCGCCCCCGGGCTCATCGACGCCGGGATGTCCGAACCGATCTATGCCGACCCCGAGATCCGGCGGCGCCGGTCGGAGCGGGTGCCGATGGGCCGGCTCGGGACCGGCGCCGACGTGGCCGCCGTCGTGCTCTTCCTGCTCTCCCCTGCCGCCGCCTACGTGAACGGCACCGAGATCCTCGTCGATGGCGGCGTGACCATGTCGGTCATCACCACCCTGCCGCGGCCCAAGGACGTCGACGCCGTCGGACCGACCGACGACGAACGAAGAGCGACGCAAGCGTGACGCGCAACCTGCTGCTGTCGGGCGGACCCGGCCACGACTTCGAAGCCGCCGCCGAGGCCATCAGCCACCTGCTGCGCGACGAGGGCATCGACACCGAGATCGTCGACGAGCCCGCGCGGATGCTGGCCCGCCTCGATGCCGGGCCGACCGCCGCCGACACGCCGTACGACCTGCTCACCGTGCACGCCCTCCACTGGGGCATGACCGCCGAACGCTACGCCCACCTCCGCGCCGACCACTCCTTCACGCTGCGAACCGAGGACGCCGCCGTCATCGAGCGGTTCATCGCCGACGGCGGCGGGCTCCTGGCGCTGCACACCGCCGTCGTCAGCTTCGACGCCGAGCCGACCTGGCACGCGCTGTGCGGTGCGTCGTGGAACTGGGATGCCTCCTCGCACCCTCCCGCGGGAGACGCCAGGATCTCCGTCACCGACGCGGGTCGGGTGCACCCGATCACCGAGGGGATCGACGGCTTCGTCGTCGTGGACGAGGTCTACGGATTCCTCGACGAGGAGCCCGGGATCGCCCCACTGCTCACCGGCGATGCCGGCGGCCACGGCCACCCCGTTCTCTGGGCGCGCGAGGTGGGCCGCGGACGGGTGGTCACCGACACGCTCGGCCATGACCGATCCTCCATCGAGCACCCGATCCATCGCACGATCCTCCGTAGAGCGGCGACCTGGGCTCGGCGACGCGCCGGGGTGGGCGCGGAGATCGACGCCGGCCCCCGCGTCGCCTCGCACGAACCGGGCACCGAGGAGCAACGATGAACGAACCGAACGTGGTGACCATCACCACCTACGACCAGGCCCGCGACGCCTACCGTCAGAAGCAGCTCCGCCAGGCGCTCTACGACGCGGGAGACGTCGTCATGGCCGACGTCCTCGTGAACCTCCACGGTGACCAGCACCGGGCGCGACGCCGCCTGGAGAACCGCCTGTTCCGGCGCGAGACCCACGCCCGGTACGAACGCGAACTCTTCCCGCCGATCGTGGAGGAGACCCTGGCGCCGCACGTGGCCGCGGGCCATGCGGAACTCGTCGGCCTCAGCCATCAGATGATGATGAACCTGGCCGCGTTCTCCTCCGGCGTCGACCGCCCCGACGGATCGCCGGAGGAAACCCTCCATCTCTACTCGTACATGATGCGCTTCATCGAGGGAGCGACGCTGGCGCACTACACCGGTGACCGGGACGCCAAGCGGGCCGAGGTGGCCGCGGCACTCACCGCCTTCGACGCCGAGTTCCTCCAGCCCTCCATCGCCCGCCGTCGGACCGCGCTCGCCCGCTTCGACGCCGGCGAGATCGGCGAGGAGGACCTTCCCCGCGACGTCCTCACCGTGCTGCTGCGCAACCAGGACGACCTGGAGCTGGCCGACGACGTGGTGCTGCGGGAGACGTGCTTCTACCTGCTGGCCGGCGCCCACACGTCGGCGACGGCGTTCGTGCGAACCCTCCACAGCGTCTTCGAGATGACGACGTCCTCACCTGCCGACGCCGAGCGCGCCCGACACGACCTCGACTTCCTCCAACGTTGCGTGCACGAGACCGTGCGCCTCCAGCCGTCCAGCCCGGTCGCCATGCGATGGGCCCTCGACGAGGTGGTCCTCGACGGCGGCCGACGCGTGGGGCCGGGCGACAAGGTGGTCATCGATCTGATGGCGGTCAACCGTGACCCCGCCGCGTTCGGTGAACGAGCCGAACGTTTCGACCCCCATCGTGAGCTTCCGACCGGCGTGGCCCCGTGGGGTCTCAGCTTCGGGCTGGGCATGCACGCTTGCATCGGCCAGGAACTGGCCGCGGGCACCGACAGCCTGGGGGCGCCGACCGGGAGCGACCATCTCCACGGCCTCGTCCCCGTCGCCGCCCGAGCGGTGCTCGCCGCTGGCGCGACACCCGATCCCGCCAGACCGGCGGAGCTGGACCCCGAGTCCGCCCGTGGCTACTGGGGCCGCTACCCGGTGGTGTTCCGAACGTGACGACGACCGGGGAGGCCGGGCACCCTGACCGGATCGACGGTGGCGGCTCGGCCGTCGAGGTCGCGCCGACGGCGACAGGAACGAGATGATCGACCTCCACGCCCACGTGGTCCTCGACTCCGTCCTCGGCGCCGCGGGGCACCTCGGACCCGAGCTGGACGACGGTGATCCGGCCACGGGCCGACCCCCGTGCTTCCGGGTCGGGAGCTACACCCTCGTCGGAGTCCGCTACCGCGACAGCCCGTTCATGGACCTGGACCGTCGGCTCGACGCGATGGACGAGGCCGGCATCGACCTGCAGGTGCTCTCACCGAATCCCCTCACCTACTTCTCCCACGTCGAGACCGAGTGGGCCGACCGCTTCTGCCGTCGCCACAACGACGAGCTCTCGGCGCTCGTCGCCCGAGCGCCCGGCCGCCTCGAGGGCTTCGCCCAGCTCCCGATGCAGGATCCTGCGCGGGCTGCAGCGGAGCTCGAACGGGCCGTGAAGGATCTCGGTCTCCTGGCGCCCTACTTGGGAACCGACCTGGGCCGCCCGCTCGACGACCCGGCTTTCGACGAGGTGTGGGCGGCCTGCGTCGCCCTCGACGTTCCCGTCTTCTTCCACCCCGCCCCCGACGGCATCGATCGCCCACGCCGCGACGAACGGCTCGCTCGCTTCGACGGCGACCTGTGGCTCGGCTTCCTCTATGAGGAGACCCTGGCGGTGTCGTCCCTCGTACTGGGGGGCGTCCTCGACCGCCATCCGGACCTCGACGTGTGCCTCAGCCACGGTGGCGGCGCCACATCGTGGTTGGCCGAGCGCATGGAGCACGCCGCACGCACCCGCCCCTGGGCCGAGGGTGCGCTGGCCGCGCCGGGCGCCGTCGCGCAACGTCTGCGGCGCATCTGGTGGGACGCCCACGTCGGTGGCCCACGGGCGCTCGCCGCGCTCCTCGCCGCCTTCGGACCCGACCGGCTCGTGGCGGGCACGAACCTGGCGGGGTGGGACCAGTCGAGCGATCCGTCGTGGGGCAACGGCGAGCTGGCGTCGACCATGGACGGCAACGCCCGCCGACTGCTCCGCCTCGAGGGACCGATGACCACGGCGATCGCCTGACGCACCCGCCGCGTTCGGATAGCGTGGTGAACACCGTTTACCCGTGGCTCGCTCAGACGAGCTGCGAACAGGGAGAGCACGATGTCGACACCCCGCACCATGACGACCGCACCCCACCGTGACTTCGAGCTCGAGGTGGTCGAGGGCACCTGGCCCGACGACATCAGCGGCGAGATGGTGTTCTCCAGCCCCCAGCGCTGCACGAAGATGGACTACGGCATCTTCGACTGGGGAGCCATCTGTCGCCTCGCTCTCGAGCCGGGCACGCGCGGGTGCGTCCGCCGGACGTTTCGCCTGGCAGACACGCTCCATCCAGTCCCCCGGCAAGCGGCTCTGGGACAGGCTCCCGGCGCAGTTCTCGACGAGCAGCGCCGGCTACCAGTCGGTGCTCGGCGCGGCGAACGCCTCCAACACCGCTCCCCTCCCCTGGGGTGGTCGTCTCTTCACGACCTGGGACGCCGGACGACCGATCGAGCTGCACCCGGGCACGCTCGACTTCGTCGCCGAGGTCGGTCACCGCGACAGCTGGGGCGGGAACTCGCTGGACATGCCCGGCATCATGCCCTTCCTCCTGTCGTCGGCCCATCCCGTCGCCGACCCCGATCGGGACTGCCTCTGGAGCGTGAAGCTCGATTTCGTGATGGAGCCGACCTTCGGCATGCGGCCGGCGGTGGTGCGCTTCGACCGGGCCGACGGCACGCAGGTGCGGCACTGGCCCCTCGACGGGATCGTGTTCGGCGGCTCCACGCACACCGTGAGCCAGACTCGGGACTGGGTGATCCTCGCTGACTCGGGCAACTTCAAGCCCGACCCCGCCGAGATGTTAGGCGGCGCACGAGAGCTGACCATCGATGACGAGGTCCCCGTCTGGCTGATCCGCAAGGACCAGCTCGAGGGCCTCGCCAGCGGCACGCCGGTCACGCCCATCACCCTCACCATGTCGCCGCCGACGGGCCACTTCTACGCCCGCTGGGACGACAGCGACGGCATCTCGGTCGTGTGGGAGGGCATGGACCTGATGGACCTGGCCTTCTACCTGAAGCCCGACGACCTCGACGTGAACGGAAATCCCGTCGACCCCGCTGCAGCGGGCCTCTACAACATGGCGATGGCCCCGGAGACCATCGTCGAGGTGCTCTTCGACCCCGCCACGGGAAAGGCCATCGAGCGGGGCGTCTATCGCGACGACTGGACGTTCAACCTGCAGCTGTCGGCCATGGACTGGTCCGTCGAGGGCATGACCAATCCGACGCTGCACCACGTCACCTACCAGGGTTGTCGCCCCGGCAACATCTCGCAGCGGGCCGCGAAGCTCTACGAAGGGCGCATCGATCTCGACCAGCTCCGCGAGGAGACCCCGGGAGCCCTCGCCACCTTCGAGCGCGGCTCCATGGAGCTGAAGGCGAAGTGGGACTACCCCGACCTCGGCGACCACATCACCTCGCCGACCTTTGCTCCACGCGACTGCGGTATGGACGGGTCGCAGAGCGCCTACGCCGGCGGCGAACCCGGCGGCCACGACGGCTACGTGGTGCAGCCCGTGTTGTCCGACGACGGCTTCCGCGTCGAGCTCTTCGACGCCGCCGCGGTGGGCAACGGCCCCATCGCCGTGCTCGCGGGGACCACCCGGGAGTGCGTTCCCCTCGTCCTGCACTCGGCCTGGATGCCGGCCTACGACGAACTGGTCGACGCCGAGCGGCTGCGCTTCTCCGACGAGCTGTCCGATGAGTTGATGGCCGGCATCCCCGACGAGCTCCACGGCGCGATCCACGACGTGGCCCGCGAGTGCGACCAACTCCTCTGAGAGCGGCGGCCGGCGTCACGATGCGCTTACCGTGCCCCTGCCGAAAGGATCAGTCGGACTCGAACCAGTTCGCGTGGAAGCCGAACGGCATCCGTTGGGGCAGGTGCACCCGAGCGACGGGACCCGCGGCGACATCGTTGGCTTCGAGCAGGCAGATGTCGGTGCGATCGGTGGCCGAGTCGTGCACCGCATTGATGAGCCACCCGTCGTCCTCGGCGCGCCCCGGGGGTCGGGGGCGAAGACGCTCTCGCCCACGTGCCCGGTCGGCCCGGCGTTCCAGAGCTGGCGCTCTCCGGTGGCGTCGTCGTAGCGCACGATGGTGTCGAAGTCCCCGAGCCGACGATCCGGGGCCACCACCGCGGACATGTAGTGGAAGCGGGAACGGACACCGTCGAAGTCGTCGTTGAACCTGGCGAAGTCGCCCCCGAGATCGTCGGTCTGTTCCCATCCGGCCGTACCGGCCGAGAGGTCGACCCAGAAACGAGCCGGGTACGGCGGCACGTTCCGGTCGGGCGACTCGTCCGACCCGGCGCCGAGGCCGAAGTCCGGGTGCTCGAAGCGCGTTCCGGAGAACTCGATCCGGTCCCCCTCGACCCAGCCGTTCCAGAAGTGCTGCACGTGACCCGGATCGATCTCGAACCAGCGCACCTCGTCGGCCGTGCCGAAGCGGGGCAGCACCCCGATGCGGGTGCCGTTCTGCGGCCGCCAGCTCACCATCGAGCCATCGTCGAGGTTGGCGACGTCCAACACGATGGGAGAGTCGAGGAAAACGGCGTGCTGCTCGGTGATCACGAAGTCGTGCATCATCACCGGCGCCGGCACGTCGAGCTTGGCCCGGTGCACGAGTGCGCCGAGCGCGTCGACCACGTAGTAGCGGATGACCGGCTCGAACACCGAGTAGGCGAAGAAGAACATCTCACCGGTGCGCGGGTCGATCCGGGGGTGCGCGGTCATCGCCCCCCTCAGCTTCCCGTCGAAGTCGTACTCGCCGATCGTCTCGAGATCGGGCGTGACCTCCGTCGGGAGGCCCCCCTCCCACAACGCCAGCCAACGACCCGCATGACGGATGACGTGGGTGTTGGCCGGGTTCTTGACCGGTCCCGCGTCGCCCACCAGGGCCGCGTCGGGGAAGCTCATGACATCGGACAGCCCCGGATAGACGGCTCGGCCCAGATCGACCTCTGCCTGCAGACCCCGGGACCGGATCCACCGGTTGCGATACGACACCCGACCGTCCTCGAAGGTCACCCCGTGCAGCATCCCGTCGCCGTCGAACATGTGATACCGGCCGATCGGCTGGAACAGTGGGTTCGGGCCGTTGCGGATGAACGAACCGCGCAACCCTTCGGGAAGTCGACCGGTCACCTCGAGTCCGGCCACGTCCATCTCGGTGCCGACGGGGAACATGTTCCCCTCGAGGTCGGGCTGGTGGCCCGCGGTGGTGACGTGTCCGCTGTACGGGGGTGCCTGACTCACGATGCGCTCCTTGTGCGGGAACCCGGCCCGGCCGGACAACCCTGTCCGATGTGAGGTTAACAGCGTTCAGCACCAGCGCGTCGAACGTTGCTCGCAGCCGGCCGGAACCCGGATGGGGTAGACCTCACGGATGGATCTCGGACTCCGGAACAAGCGAGCCGCAGTGTCGGCGGCGACGGCCGGGCTCGGCCTGGCCACCGCCCAGGCCCTCGTCGACGAGGGCGCGCACGTGGCGATCTGTGGTCGGGACCCGGACCGCCTGGCCACCGCGAAGGCGGCCCTCGGTGCCGACACCGTGGCCATCGAAGCCGACCTCGCCACCGCCGACGGGGCAACCCGCTTCGCGACCGAGGCGGAGGCCCGGCTCGGGGGCATCGACATCCTGGTCGCGAACGCCGGCGGTCCACCGAGCGGTTCGGCCACCGCCACCTCGCTCGACGGCTACCGGTCGGCCATCGAGATGAACCTGCTCTCCACCGTCGCCATGTGCCTCGCCACCGTGCCGGGCATGCAGGCCCGAGGCTGGGGACGCGTCCTCGCGATCACCTCGATCGGCGTGCGCCAGCCCATCGCGTTCCTCGCCGCCTCCGTCACGGCCCGCACGGGGGTGACCGGCTTCTTGAAGACACTGGCCGCCGAAGTCGCAGCCGACGGCGTGACCGTGAACTCGATCCAACCCGGGAGCCACCTGACCGACCGCCTGAGGAGCCTGCACGCCGATCAGATCGACGCGCTGGCGGCGGAGATTCCCGCCGGCTTCATCGGAGACGCCGCCGACTTCGGCGACGCGGCCGCCTTCCTGTGCAGCGAACAAGCGCGCTTCATCACCGGCACATCCCTCGTCGTCGACGGTGGCGCGTCCCGAGGGCTGCTCTAGCGGGACGCCACTGGGACCCGGGCCCGCGAACCGGGACCCGGGTCGCGGATCAGTCCTGACCGATGTCGCCGAGGTAGCCGGCCTCGACCAGGTCCGGGCGACCCTGGAGTTCGGCGGCCGTCCCCTCGAAGATCACCCGGCCCTGGCTCAGCAGCGACGCCCGGTCCGCGATCTCGAGCACCAGCGCCACGTGCTGTTCGACGACCAGGATCCCCGTCCCCGTCTCGGTCGCGATCGAGCGCAGCACCGGGAGCAGTTCCTCCACGATGATCGGCGCCAAGCCGAGACTGAGCTCGTCGACCAGCAGGAGGCGGGGGGCCGACAGCACGGCGCGAGCCAACGCCAGCATCTGCTGCTCGCCGCCGGACAGCAACCCGGCCCTGCGGCTGGAGAGCCGCTCGAGCGGAGGGAACCAGTCGAAGATCTGTTCCATGGGGAGACCGCCGCCACGAGAGGGGCGACCCAGACGGAGGTTCTCGGCCACGGTGAGACCGAAGAAGAGGCCACGGTCCTCGGGGACGTGGGCCAGGCCCGAGCGGGCCCGGCGCCAGACGTCGCCGGTCGGGTTGCGACGCTTCGGACCGGTCGACCGCCCGAACACGGTGAGCGTGCCGTCGGTGATCGGCACCAACCCCGAGACCGCCAGCAGGGTGGTGGTCTTGCCCGCACCGTTCGACCCGATCAGGGCGACGACCTCGCCACGGCGAACGACGAGGTCGAGGTCGTGGACGACGGCGATGCCGTCGTAGCCGACGGTGACGCCGTCGAGCCTGAGAAGCTCCTCGGCGCTCACCGTCGCTCCTCGTCACGCAGGGGTCGACGGCCGAGGTACGCCGCGATGACGGTCGGGTCGAGGCGAACCTGGGTGGGAGGACCGCTGGCGACGACCTTGCCGAAATCGAGCACGTGCACGGTCTGGCACACGCTCATGATGAGCGACATGTCGTGATCCACAACGAGGACGGTGATGCCGAGCCCGGACAACGTTCGCAGCCGCGCCGCCAACTCCGCCGTCTCGCTCGGGTCGAGCCCGGCAGCGGGCTCGTCGAGGAGCACGAGCTTGGGTGACGCCACGAGGGCGCGCCCCAGAGCGACCATGTGGCGCTGGCCGTTGGAGAGCTCGGCCGGTCGTCGATCGGCGACGGGCACGAGGCCGAGGAGCTCCAGGATGGCGTGCGTCTCGCTGTTGTCGTGGACCTTCGGCCACAGCGCATCGGTGAGGGTGTTCCACAGCGACGGCGTGTGGGCGGCGACCAGGAGGTTGTCCACGACGGACAGATCGTCGAACAGCTCGAGGGACTGGAAGGTACGCACCAAGCCCGCCCTGGACCGCTCGTGGGGAGAAGCCCCGGTGATGTCCCGGCCGGCGAACGTGATCCGACCGTGGGCCTGCGGGGTGAAGCCGGTGAGCGTGTCGATGAACGTGGTCTTGCCGGCACCGTTGGGCCCGATGAGACCGACGATCTGCCCCTGGTCGACGGCGAGACCGACATCGGCGAGAGCGACGAGCCCGCCGTGCTTCACGGTGAGGTCGTCGACCTCGAGCAGGCTCACGGTTCCACCACCTCCCCTGCGGCGACCGGAACCCGCGGCCGTGGCCCGTCCGCGCGCGGCGATGCGGTGCGGCCGAGCCGGGAGAAGCCGGTGCGCACGAGGCCGGTGAGGCCCTCGGGAGCCCAGATCGCAGCAGCGATGAGAGCCACGCCACTGATGGCGAACACGTAGGTGTTGGCCTCGGAACCGGACAGGTCGTCGATGACGGCGACCGCGATCCCGGCCTGGGCCAACGCCCCGGCCACGAGCGCTCCACCCACACTCGACACACCGGCCAGGTAGGTGAGGGCCACCGCCACCAACGATCCGATCACGACGAACGAGGTCGGTGAGAGCGTCGTCACCGAGAACGCCATGAGCACACCGCAGAGGCCGGCGAGGAAGGACGAGACGGCGAAGGCGCCCAGCTTCGCTCTGGTGACGTCGATCCCCGCCGCGGCCGCGGCCCGCTCGTTGGCCCGCACCGCCAACCACCGCAGGCCGGTGCGGTTCCGCCGTAGGTTGACGACGACGAGAGACGCCACCGCCAGCACGGCCAGGCACACGAAACCGAAGGCAGGGCGGAAGTTGTCGTCGCCGGTGGCGGCGACGCCCACGTCCAGGCCGAACAGGTAGGGCCTGGGCGCGGAGGCGCCCGCCTGGCCGTTGGACAGGTTGGGGCTGGCCAACACGATGCCTTCGATCGCCACGGCGAGCGCGAGCGTGGCGATGGCCAGGCTCATGCCGCGCACCCTGGTCGCCGGCCAGCCCACCAGCACCCCGATCACGGTGGCCAGCAGCGCCGCCGCCAGCAGGGCGATCGGGAAGGGCACGTTGTTCTCGGCGAGGCGGATCGACGTGAAGCCCGCCACGCCGGCGAAGGCGAGCTGGGCGAGCGAGATCTGCCCGGTGAACCCGGTGAGCACCACGACGGACAGGGCGAGCAGGGCGAAGACCATCGACACGATGAGACCCTGCCGATAGCCCGCTCCGACGGTGACGAGCGCGACGGAGACCAGACCCACCAGCACGACCGCCCACGCCAGCACGTGGCGGGGTTGCGGGGACGGGGGCAGCCGGCGGGCGGCGATCGCGGCGCGGTCCGGGAGGGCGTCGCCCCGCCAGACGAGCACAGCGATGATCACCGCCGCGGGAATGATCTGCTGCAGCCCGGTGGTGGGGAGCCAACTGGGGATGATCTGCGTGTCGGGCCGCACCGACCAACCCAGCACCAGCGATTGCGCCATGCCGATCGCCAGACCGGCGGCGGTGGCGATACCGAAGGAGTGCAGGCCGCCCAGCAACGCCGCGGCCAGCGCCGGGATGACGAGCAACGACGTCGTGGGGGTGAGCCCCGCGATGGGTTCGATCAGGATGATCGCGGCGCCCGCCAGCACGGAGGCCAGCGCCCAACTGACGCTCGCCAGCCGGTCCGGTGCGATCCCGAGGAGGAGGGCCCCCTTCTCGTTGCCCTCCGCGGCCCGGGTGGCCAGTCCGAAACGGGTGAATCGGAACACGACGGCCAGGGCGCCCGCGATCGCGATCACCAGCGCCACGAGGATCAGGCGGTTCTCGGTGACGGTGGTGCCGAACATCGTCACCGGGCCGTCCGGTAGCACCGGACGGCGCACCACGACCGAGGCACCGCTGACGGGGAACCGGAGGCGGACGATCTCCTGGAGGTAGAGGAGGAGACCGAGCGAGGCGACGACGCGCGCCAATGCCGGGGCACGGCGCAGAGGTCGGAAGACGAGCAGGTACACGACGAGCCCGAGAAGTGCCCCGAGTACGAGAGCGAAGCCGAGTGCGGTGACCAGAGTCGGTCGCTCCAAGAGGTGGACGCGGCTCCGGGAGCCCGAGGATCGGCAGTACCCAGTCACCCGTCTCGCGGAACTCGAAGTACGCATAGGCCACGTACATGCCCATCGCGGCGTGGGCGAAGTTGACCACCCCTGAGGAGCGGTGGGTGAGGATCAGCCCGAGCGCCAGGGAGGCGATGACCGCGCCTCCGCCGAGGCCGGCGAGCAGGTAACCGAGGTACTGGCTGATGTGAACGCTCCGAAGGCTCTGGCGGGGTCAGCCGTTGTAGATCTGACCGACGTCGATCCAGTCGGTCACCTGGTTGAGCGTCCTGTCCTCCATCTGGGCGAGGATCTGTTGGGGCGAGCAGAGGGCGGGCAGACCGTCGAACTGCTGGCCGTCGCAGGTGTAGGGGTGTCCGCCGAAGTTCGGGGCGTCCACCGTGGCGGCGAGCGCCGCCGTGATCGACGCGGGTGAGATGTCACCGTCGAGCTGGCTGAGGATCACATAGAGGTTCATGAGCGAGCGGAACGACACGGTTCCGGCGCCGACCGGGTCGAGGCCGTCGCCGTACTCCGCGATCACCCCTTCGTAGAGCTGGCCGTCCGGCAGCGGCGGGTCGTCGATCAGGGGTCCGTCCACGTTGAAGTAGACGCCGTTGGTGTTGTCGGCGCTGACCTGATCGATGATCGACGGCGCGGCGCAGGCCCCGACGTAGAACGTCTCGGCGCTGATGCCGAGCGAGGCCACGCCGTCGAAGCCGGCCTTGCATCCGCTGTCCGCGGCGAAGACGATCATGGCGTCGGGCGAGCTGGACGCAGCTGCGGTGAGTGCGGAGCTCAGGTCGGTGGCCAGGACCGGGTACGGCACCATCTGGACCTCGGCGGCGTACTCACCGAGCACCTTCTTGGCGGCCTCGGCGCTCGCGGCGATCGAGCCGAAGTCCTGATAGACGATCGACACCCTCTCGGCGTCCAACTCCTGGCCGGCGTACCAGGCGAACGCGACCCCGGCGGATGGGCTTCCCCCGCTCCACTGGAACGAGTTCGGCGACGTCAACGACTGGGAGCTGATGGGAATCCCGCCCACGAAGGGGATGCCGTTCTGGGCCAGCGTGTCGATCCCGTTGCCGAAGACGTCGATGCCCCCCAGGACGGCGGGAGTGTCGTTCTCGACGTAGTCCTGGGCACACGAGGTGGACCCCTCCGCCGAGAACTCGGTGTTGCAGACGTCGAGGACGAGGGGGCGTCCGTCGACGCCGCCCATCTCTTCGTTGATGAACTCGATCCCCGCCTTCACCGCCAGGCTCAACTCGGGGAAGGAACCGCCGGGCGTGTTCTCCTGATTGATCATCCCGATCCGGATCGGCTCGCCCGTGGCCTCGGTCGGTTCCGAGGGCGCGTACGGGGCGAGCGTGGACCGCTGGGCGCACTCGAGAAGGGCCGAGCTGTCGCACACGACGGAGGCCGTGGTCGAGGTACTGGACTCCGGGGCGCTCTCGCTGCACCCGGCCAGCGCGACCGCGACGGCGGCCGCCGCCATGGACGTCCAGATCAACGCGGTGCGCCTCATGGTGTGCCCCTCCCCCTCGTGCCGATCGTGTCGCGGGTCCCGGATCAGCCCCTCGGGGAGCCCCTGGACCACACGTGCCGAACACTGTTTAGCGCAGCCGGCGGCGCCGTGCGTCGCAGGCGGCCCGTTGCGGGGAGGGCTGCTGGGCGCTCACCCCCGATAGCCGGCCAGGAGGCGATCGGTGACCTCGTCGATCATGGCGTCCTCGAGCTCGGGCGGCAGGTCGATGCCGAGCTGCAGGACGGTCGCCACCCCGTGGGCGGCACTCCACAACGTGAGCGCCACCAACTCCGCGTCGTCGGCCTCGATCAGACCCTCTGCCATCGCATCCTCGATGGCACTGGACGCCGTGGCGAACGCCATCGTGGTCGCCGGTACCGCCGCTTCGGCGGGAAGCCCCGAGGCCGGGAGGGAGGGTGGAGCGAGGAGCATCACGCGGAAGAGCTCGGGGTTGTCCCGGGCATAGGTGACGTAGGCCCGGCTGTGGGCGCGGATCCGCTCGATGGGGTCGGCGTCGTCGACCTCCTCGAAGCGCGCGGAGAGCCGATCGATCTCGATCTCGGCCAGGGCGCCCAGGAGATCCTGCTTGCTGCGGACGTAGCCATAGAGCGCAGGGGCGGTCACCCCCAACTGGCGGGCCAGACGGCGCAGCGACAACGCCTCGAGACCACCCGTCACGATCATCTCGCGGGCGGCGTCGATGATGGCCCCGCGTTGGAGGGGCGGTCGGTCGACAGGAGAGGTCACCTGCGAACTGTACCCAGCGGCCGATCTCCCCCGGGCGGGACGAGTCCGACCGCGCCTCTCCTGCGGCCGGTTCGGTGAACAGAGTTCACCGAACCGGCGGGCTTGCTACCGTGCCGCGATGAACACCGTTCGCTCCGCATTCGCCGAGGGTCACGGACCCCATCGTTGGTCGCGGCCGGGCGTGCGCCCCGGCGCTGACGGGAACCGGCGGTGACCGCCGTCATCGGTGGCATCGTCGAGCTACGAGGCGACGAGCCCGCCGTGATCGACGACCGTGGCACCACCAGCTGGCGACAGCTCGACGAGCGGGTCACCCGACTGGTCCACTCGCTCCGCGACCGAGGGCTCGCCCAGGGAGATGCGGTGCTGACGATGCTCGGCAACCAGGTCGAGTTCATCGAGGTCGCATTGGCCTGCGCCCACGGCGGGTGGCTCCTGGTTCCCGTCAACTGGCACTGGGTCCCCCGAGAGGTGGCCTACGTGCTCGCCGATGCCGAGGTCCGTGCACTCGTCGTCGACAGCCGTTGGAGCTCCGTGGTGGCCGATGCGGTGTCGGAGTCCGAGGCCCCCTCGCCCACGGTGAGGCTGCTGACGGGTGACGTCGACCTCCCCGCCGGCTTCGAGCCCTACGAGGAGGTCTTGGCGGCCGGTCGCGCCGATCCGATCGACGATGCCGAGCGGGGCGGACCGATGTTCTACACGTCGGGCACGACGGGATGGCCCAAGGGGGTCCGCTCGACCCTCAGCACGATCGGCGGGCCCCCCGAGATGCTGGCCCTCATCGCGCAGGCTCGATGGGCACGCTCATCGGCGTCACGCCCGGGAACCGTGACGTCCTGTTGGTCGTGGCCCGCTCTACCACTCCGCGCAGTGGGTCTTCGGTCTCGGCGCCCTGTGCTGCGGCGCCACTGTCGTCCTCCAACACCGCTTCGACGCCGCCGAGCTCCTCGAGCTCGTCGATCGGCACGAGGTCACCAACCTGCATCTCGTCCCGACTCAGATGGTGCGGATGCTCGAGTTGCCCGAGCCCGTCCGCCAGTCGTTCGACGGATCGTCGCTGCAGAAGATCGTGCACGGCGCCGCCCCGTGCCCGAGATCGGTCAAGAACCGGATGATCGACTGGGTGGGCCCCATCGTGTCGGAGTACTACGGCGGGACCGAGGGCGGCTTCCTCGCGATGATCGACGCCGCGGAGTGGAAGGCGCGACCCGGGCAGCGTCGGTCGACCCGTCGAGATCGTCGAGATCGTCGTCCTCGACGAGGACGGCCAGGAGCTCGGGCCGAACCAACCGGGCCAGATCTGGTTCCGGAACCTCATCGGCTCGGAGTTCGAGTACCACAAGGCTCCGGACAAGACGGCCGCAGCCCATCGGACGGGCGGACTCGGCACCCTCGGCGACATCGGATTCCTCGACGACGAGGGCTACCTCTACCTGAGCGACCGCAAGATCGACATGATCGTGTCGGGCGGCGTGAACATCTATCCGGCGGAGATCGAAGGCGTGCTCGTCGAGCACCCGGCCATCGCCGATGCCGCCGTCTTCGGAGTCCCGAACGACGAGATGGGCGAGTCGGTCCACGCCGCGATCGCCCTACGACCGGGGCACACCTGGTCCGATGGGCTCCAGGACGACCTCACGGCGCAGTGTCGCGAGCAGTTGGCGGGCTACAAGGTCCCGCGGACCTTCGAGGTCCATCCGACCCTTCCCCGCAGCGAAGCGGGGAAGCTCACCAAGCGCGACCTGCGCGACCCTTGGTGGGTCGGGCAGGAGCGTTCCATCTGACACCGCCCGGTCCCGTTCACCCAGCCCGTCACCTGCTCTGCTACCAGTCGATGACCGGGTTGGGCGGGAACAGGCCGGGGCGTTCCGCGGCGAGGCGGGCACAGTCCCAGCTGGGGTCGACCCGTTGCCAGATCACGGGGTTCCGCGCCGGATCGTCGACCTGCTCCCACTGGGCGCTGGCCAGGAAGAGGGGGTCGCTGGCCCCGAGGATCAGCTGCTCCGAGCTGTCGGTGATCGAACCGACCAGCCGGTCGGGGCTCTGCTGGAGCAGGTCGTAGGCGAAGATCTCTCGACGGGCGAGGTAGACCTCGCCCTGGAGGTCGTCGGACACCTTGATCGAGGACGTCACCCCCGGGTTGCCGTCACCGTCGGCATCGATGACCCGGGGGTCGGCAGGATCGGTGGGCAACGCCTCGCTGGCGGGGTCCTCCAGGACGATGCCGATCGCCGTGGGGGTGGGTGGCCGCTGGACGCGGAGCCGTCCGTCGACCTCGGTCACCGCGACCGGCGTGGCGATCGGCCTGATCGCCGCGGTCGGCGGCATCGGAGATGGAGACCTCGACGGCCTGGTCCATGACCGTGTCCGCGTGACAGAACGTCATCTGGTTCCACATCTGTCCGTCGCGCAGTTCCAGGTCCGAGAAGCCGGTGCTGATGATGAGCGTCTTCATCGCCTCGTCCTGGTACGCCACGGCATCGAAGTGGGCGTACCGACCGACCAGGTCCTCGGCCCCCGGGGGGAGCACAGGGGCGCCCGTCGCTGAGGTGCCCGCCGCCGGGCCGGCGTCATCGCTGCTGCTCGAGCAACCAGCAGCGAGCCCGGCCAGGATCGCGAGGCCTACGACGACAGACATCCTTCGCGCCTGCGGTCGCGCCGTCATCGTGGCTCGACGTACCCGTCGAGCGCGTCCGACACCGCCGTCCCCGGGGGCAGGTCGTCGGGACCGATGGCCAGGTCGACCGCCCGCTCGAAGTGGTGGATGAGCCGCTCGTGCCAACCCAGCTGGAACGGCCGGGCCCCGGGTGAGGAGACGGAGGCCTGGATGGGGGCCATGTTGGCCTTGTCCTGTGCCATGACGGTCTCGAAGAGCTCCATGCGATCGAGGTGCTCCTGCGGAACCTCGTCGCCGGCCCAGGCCGGCGCATACCAACGCAGCTCGAGGTCGGTCGTGGTGTCGCTGGTGGGCCACATGCAGAGGAACGTGAAGGCGCCGGTGTCCATCGGCACGACCAGGTTGGGGAAGATGCCGAACGAGGTCGAGGTCTGGCGCCACAAGAGGGGAACGGCAGGGTTGTCGTACTCCTCCGACACCATGGGGAAGTCCCTGAAGGCGTCGTGCTTCTCCACGTTCAGTCGGCTGTGGCCGTTGGGGAGCATGCTGACCGTCACCGACTGGTCGTTGTAGAGCAGCGCCGCGTTGTCGGGATGCACGGTCCGCACGTGGTACACCTCCAGGAAGGCGTCCACCATGAGCTTCCAGTTGCAGGCCAACCGGTGCACCTGTGTGCCCACCGCCCGCATGGCGGGGCCGTCGATCTCGGACATCTGCTGGGCGACCGGACCGAGGAACTCGAGGAGCGGGACGGCATCGAGGTCCTCGTTGACGAAGACCCATCCGTCCCAGGTCTCACACCGCACCGGGACGAGGCCCAACGCGCCCGTGTCGAGCTCCGGGAAGCTCCGCGAATCGGGCACCGCCTTGAGCGTGCCATCGGTGCCGTAGGACCACGAGTGGTACTGGCAGGTCAGTCGACGGGCCGTGCCGCAGTCGTCCCGGGTCACGGGAGCACCGCGGTGGCGACAGGCGTTGTAGAACGCGCGGAGGACCCCGTCATCGCCGCGGACCACGACGATCGGTGCACCCGACCTGGTCGTGAGCCGATAGGAGCCGGGCTCAGGCCACTCCGACTCGTGGCCGACGAAGAGCCAGCTCCGAGCGAAGATGCGCTCCTTCTCCAGTTCGTGGAACGCGGGATCCGTGTAACGCCCCGTCGGGATGAGCGGCACAGGGATCGCGTCGGAGGGAGGGGCGGTGCGAGCCTTCTCCCCGTCGATCCGATCCCTGATCGTCGCTTCGAGTGTTGCGTCCATGGTTCTCCTCGACCGGCGGCACGCGGGCAGTTGGGCGGAGTGGCGTCGCCGGCCTGAACACCGTAAACCACAACGGCGACCGATTTCACCGGGTGCCGGCCCCGGGACCCGACACCACGCAGGCGCGAACGTCGGGGCCGAGGTGGCCGTCAGTCTTCGATCGTGATGGCGAACTCGGGGCAGTTGTCCGCGGCGAGACGCGCTGCGGAGGCCTGATCCGCGGCCACCTCGGCCTGCAGCACGATCGAGTACCCCTCGTCGTCGGAATCGAACAGCTCCGGCGCCAGCGCATAGCACCGGCCGTGGCCCTGGCACTTCGACCGGTCGTAGACGATCCGCATCAGCCCTGCCCCTCGGACGCGTGGATCCGGACCGGGAGCCGACGGGGTCCGCGGACCTGGCCGGGCGACCAGACGACCCCGGCGGGGTCGTCCAGCTCGAAATCCGGGATCCGCTTCAACCACTCGTCGACGGCCACGGTGAGCTCGAGGCGGGCCAGGTTCGACCCTGCACAGCGATGGATCCCCACACCGAAGGCGACGTGGCGGTTGCGTTCCCGGTCGATCACGAACGTGTCGGCATCCTCGAAGGCCTCAGGATCCCGGTTGGCCGACGGGAACGAGAGCAGCACCCAGTCGCGAGCGGGGATGTGGGCCTCGCCGACCTCGACGTCGGTGGCGGCGATCCGGGCCATGGTGACAGGCGAATAGAACCGCAGGAACTCCTCGACAGCGGTCGGCAACAGCCCGGGTTCGGCCAGCAGGCGTTCACGGTCGGCAGGGTGCGCGGCGAGGTGGAAGAGGCTGGCGCCGATGGCCGACCAGGTCGTGTCGATCCCGGCGATGAGCAACAGAGCGATCGTTCCGGTCACGTGATCGTCGGTGAGCGGCTGCCCGTCGAGCTCCGCCTCGAGCAGGTACCCGACGAGGTCGTCGCGAGGGTTGACCTTGTGGTCGTCGACCACCTGGTGGAGGTAGTGGTCGAGCGTGTCCTCGTAGGTGAGCTCCTCGAGACCCTCGCCCGGCGTCTCCATGATCCGGTGGATGAATGTGCGGAACCGGTCGCCGTCGGCTCGGGGCACGCCGAGCATCTCGGCGATCACCCGGACCGGAATGTGCTGGGCGTAGTCGGCGGCGGCGTCGACGACGGCGTCGTTGCGCGCCACCACCTCGTCGAGGAGCTCCCGGCAGGCGGCACGGGTGGCGCCCTCCCACTTCGCGATGACCTTCGGTGCGAACGCAGGGAGCAGGAGCCGCCTCGCCTCGGCGTGGAACGGAGGATCGGAGGTGATCGGTGGGGCATAGCCCACGGGAGCTATCCCCTCGGGTTTGAACGGGCTGACGATCACGCCCTCCGAGCTGAAGTGCTCGGTGTCGCGGGCGATGGCCACGACGTCGTCGTGCCGCGTCGGCAGCCACACGCCGCCGAAGCGGTCGCTGTGGGCGACAGGACAACGCTCACGCAACTCGTCCCACACCTGGGGCGCACGAGCGGCGTAGTCCGGGTGGGTGTGATCGAAGTCGGTGGCCCAGTCGGCGACGGGGGCCTTCGGTGTGCTGGTCATCGGACATCCCCTCTTCCAGGCGCATCCTGCCCCATGGGCGGCGATGCGCCACCATTCTCGCCGAGGTGGGCCGCGCCGGTCACCCGGGCTCGAGGTGGGCCAGCTCGTTGAACGTGTGCAGGACCCCGCCACGGTCGGTGAGCTGGATCCGACTGATCGAGGCCGGCGCCACCCAGAGCCTCCACGTCGTCTCCTCGCCGGTGTCGAGTGCCCAGGCGACGGCCGCCTTGATGGGTGAGACATGGGTGACGACGACGGTCGTGCCGTCACCGGGGTGGGCCTCGGCGGCGAGGCGGTCCAGCGCTGCGCCGACCCGCTCGCCGAGGGCACGAAGTGTCTCGCCACCGGGTGGAGCGAATTCGGGATCGGCGCGCCACTGCGCCCACATCTCGGCCGGGACATCCGTCAACGGGAGCCCGTCGAACTCGCCGTAGTCGAGCTCGATCCACGCGTCATCGACCTCGGCGACGAGCCCGAAGGCCTCGGCCGTCTGACGGGTCCGCAGCAAGGGACTGGAGATCACACGGTCGACCGGACCGACTGCGGCGGCCAGGAGTCGGGCCTGCTCGATGCCGGTCTCGTCGAGGGGGGCGTCGATCCGGCCGAGCAGCCTGCCGGATGCGTTGTGGTGGGTTCGACCGTGACGGACGACGACGATCATCTCCGGTGCGCTCCTGTGCTCAACACGTCGGAGGTTGCTCCACGACGCGTTCGAGTTGGCCGGTGCGCCAGAACCGCTGTCGAACGGCCGGTCGATCGAAGTCGAAGGTCCGCCACGCCCACAGGAGGCAGGCGGCGCCCGCGACCTCGAGGAGCAGGACGAGACCCACTGGGCGGCCGAGCTCCGGGAGACCCCCGTCGCCGAAGGACCACCCGAACAACGGCCACCAGAACGCCTCCGCCCGCGACCAGATCCCATCGAGCACGAGATGCATCAACAAGCCGATGGGCAGGCCGATCCACCGTCGACGAACGAGACGGCGCCTCTGCGTGGCCAGCATCACCAGCGCCAGGAGGGCAACGGCGGCGAGGAGGGTGTGCAGGATGCGGGGCCCGCCGAAGAGGGCTTCGCCGACGGGCAGCACCGAGCCGAGCATCACCAGTCGGTAGTCGAGGGCGGGGCTGCGGAAGACCCACCAGACGAAGACGAAGCTCACCCCGGCGAACCAGAGGATCATCGCACCAGGATTCGGCCGCACTCCGGGCAGTGGACGATCGTGTCGGCGGGTTCCTGACGGAGGCGCTCGACCTCGTAGGCCGCCAGACCGAGGTGGCAGCCCTGACAGGTCGACCCCTGCAGTCGGGCGATGGCCACGCCGTCGAGCTGCGGACGGAGGCCCTCGTACGCCGCGAGCAGCGACGGCGCGAGATCGACGATCAACGCGGCGCGCTCCCCTCCAGTTCGGCGATGCGGCCGTCCAGCTCGGCCTCGGCTGCCGCGACGAGGTCTGTCATCTCGTCGTGCTCGGCGACCAGGAGGGCCTCCTCGGCGCCCACCTCGGCGAGGCGGGCGTCGAGCGGCTCGGCCTGCTCCATGAGCTCGAGCACCTCGTCCTCGAGCGCCGCCTGCCGGCGCTTGAGGGACTCGAGATCGTCCTGGAGCGCCTGTGCCTCCTTGGGCGACGTGATGGTCCCGCCATAGAGCTGGCTGTCGACGGTGGCGATCTTGTCGGTCAGACCGGTGATCTCGTCTTCGAGTCGGCTCTGGCGCCGGGCCAGTTCGCCCCGTTCGTCACGCACCGACGCCGAGCCCTCGAGGAGCTGCTGACGCGCTCGAGCGAGATCGTCGCGTCGGGTGCGCTCGGGGATCGTCCGGTGGCGATGGTGCAGCTGGTCGAGTGCGGTGTCGTGCTGTTGCAGGTCGAGCAGGCGCTCGAGAGCGGTCATGGCGACAGCATCGCTCATCTCAGGGCGCGTCGGGTGCGGGGGGAGGTGGCTCCGGAGTCGGGGGGTCGGGTGGGACCGTGTCGGGACTCGTCGTCGTGGGGGAGGTCGACGGTGTCCGAGACCCCGAACCCGAGCTCGAACTCGAACCAGAGGTCTTGCCCTTCATCGGGCCGCTGATCACACCGACGCCGCTGCGGTCGTAACCGCCGTTGAGGGTCCCGAACGGATCGTTGGCTCCCGACAGGGGGCGACCGCCCCGGGTCGGGGGCTCGCACTCCGGGAAGGGACGGGAGTCGCGGTTCTCGTGGTAGATCTCGTTGAAGCGCTGCCAGATCGCGGCGGGGTAGGTCGATCCCCAGGCCTGACGCCCCGGGAGCTGCGACAGCGAGGTGCCGCCACCGATGACGCGACCCGAGCCATCGGTGCGCACGGTGCCGCCCTCTTGGGGGTTGCCCATCCACACCGCGGTGGTGAGGTAGGGGGTGAACCCGACGAACCAGACGTCGGTCGGCCCGGTGGTCGTGCCCGTCTTCCCACCGGCGGGCTGATCGGGCAGTGCGGCGTTGCGTCCGGTCCCACCCTCGACGTTGCCCTTCAGGATCTCGGAGGCGAGGCACGCCGTCTGCTCGCTCACGACCCGAACGCCCTCGGGCCGGTGCGAGAAGAGCACCTCCCCGTTGCGGTCCTCGACGCGATCGACGAAGTAGGCGGGGTTCTCGATGCCCCCGTTGGGGATGGCCCCGTAGGCCGTGGCCATCTGGAGGGGGGTGGTGTCGGCAACGCCGAGCGGCAGGGAGGGCTTCTTCTCCGACCCGTCCGGGAGATCGATGCCCATCGACCGGGCCCGGGCCACGACCCTGTCGGGCCCGACGACCTGGTTGAGCCGCACGAACGCCGCGTTCGAGGAGGCCGAAAGCACCGACTGCAACGTGCCGCCCGCCCCGGTGACGGTGTAGGGCTCGAAGGTCCCGGGATCGGTCATGGTGATCGTGCCGCTGACCTTGTCGTACGGGAGTGCGCCCTGCTCGAGCGCCTCGAGGAGCACGAAGGTCTTGAACGTGGACCCGGTCTGACGACCCGGTTCGGTGGTGGCGATGTCGAACTTGTCGGTGGCGAAGTCCGCGCCGCCGACGAGCGCCCGGACGGCGCCGGTGGACTGTTCGACGGCGACGAACGCCGAGGTGACCCCGACGTCGTTGGGAGGCGTCTCCTCGGCGTGGGCGACCTCGGCGGCGAACTGCGCCCCCGGGTCGAGGGTGGTGTAGATCTTGAGCCCGCCGCCGAAGACCGCCTTGTAACGCTCGGCGTAGGTGGCACCGAGGCGCTCGTCGGCGAGCAGTTGGAGCTTCACGTACTCGACGAAGTAGCCGTCGGAGGCGGTGAGCGCGACCTCGCCGCACCACTCGGGTCGGTCGAGGTTCTCCGCGCCGCAGCGGGCGGTGGGGACCGGGAAGTAACCGATGACGTAGGCGTCCTCACGAGTGAGGACGCCGAGGGACACGAGGCGATCGACGGCGATGTCGCGCTGCGCGGTGGCTTCCTCGGGATACAGCGTCGGGTCGTACGCCACCGGGTTCGAGATGAGGGCGGCGAGCATCGTGCCTTCGGCCCAGCCGAGGTCCTGGACATTGCGTCCCCAGTAGGTCTCCGCCGCCGCCTGGACGCCATAGGCGCCGGAACCGAAGTAGACGGTGTTGAGGTACGTCTCGAGGATCTCGTCCTTCGTCATCTCCTCCTCGAGGCGTAGGGCGAGCACGGCCTCGCGGAGTCTTGCGCTCGAGACTCCGCTCGTTGGTGAGCAACGCGTTCTTGACCAGCTGCTGGGTGATGGTCGAGCCACCCTGCTCCACCCCACCCGCAGAGACGTTCTCGACGAGGGCGCGGGCGAGCGCCCGGGCGTTGATGCCGTTGTGCTGGTAGAACTCCGCATCCTCGACGGCCAGGATCGACTGCACGACCGGCTCGGGAACCTGGTCGAGGGCTACGGGCTCACGGTTCTCGTCGCCGTGCAGGGTGGCCAGCAACGACCCGTCCGACGCGAAGACCTGCGAACGCACCGAGTAGCTGTCGAACGCCTCGAGGTCGAGGGGCTGCGGATCCCCCGATCCGGCAGAGGCGATGGCCACGATCTGAGGTCCGGCGATCACCACGGCACCGGCCATCAATGCGCCGGCTGCAATCACGGTGACGACGAACATCAGGACTTTCCGCACCGCGGACAGGCTATCGGGGGCATCCTCGCGTCCGGTGTCGGCCCATAGGGTGGGGCCGTGAGTGCTCGCCGACCGTCCCTCGCTCTCTGCGGGGCGGGGATGATCAGCGCCGTGCACGGCATGGCGGCGGCCCTCGCCTCGATGAGCGTCCTCGCCGTCGCCTCGAGATCACCCGAACGGGCCGCGCAACGGGCCTCGGCCTTTCGTGCCCGGGCGGTGACCTACGACGAGTTGCCTGCCGGAGCCGATGCGGTGGTGATCGCCACCCCGCCCTCCCGCCATGCCGCCGACACCGTGCAGGCCCTGGAGGCCGGAGCCGTTGCGCTGGTCGAGAAGCCGTTGACGACCACCCTGGCCGAGGCCGACGCCATCGTGGACGCCGTCGATCGCACCGGTCGCCCGGTGGTGTACGCCGAGAACCTGGCCTTCTCACCCGTCGTCACCCGTGCGGTCGGGATCGCACGTGGTCTCGGCACCTTGAGCCACCTCACCCTGCGGACGCTGCAGCCCGCCCCGGAGTGGGGCGAATTCCTCGAGCCCACCTGGGGTGGAGGAGTCCTGTTCGACCTCGGCGTGCACCCGATCGCGCTCGCCCTCCTCGTCGCCGGCGACGACCCGCTGGTGGCGGTGCGGGCGGAGCTCGACGCCGGATCCCGGGCCGTCGACGAGCACGCCCTCGTCGAGCTTCGGTTCGCCTCGTCGCTGGTGGCCACCGTCGAGTGCAGCTGGCGCAACACCTCGGGCGAGTGGGACATCCAGGCCGCCAGCGCCACCGGGGTGATGAGGGCCGAGCTGATGCCCGAGATCGCGCTGGAGCACAACGGTGAGCCCCTCGCGCTCGACCACACCCGGCCCGGTGCCGACGCCCGGTTGGAGCACCTCGGGTACGTGGCCCAGCTCGAGGCGGTCGCAGCCGCCGTCGGCGGCCGCCCGTCATGGTGCGACGCCCGTTTCGGTCGGGGCATCCTGGACGTGGTGATGGCGGCCTACACCTCGGCGGGGAGGGATGGCGGTGAGGTCACCCTCCCCTATGACGGGCCCCGGGATCGCACGCCGCTGGACTGCTGGGCGGCACCGTGACCGTCACGACGGGCGGGATGCGAGACTGAGCGGGTCGGTCCGGTAGCTCAGTTGGTCAGAGCAGTGCCCTTACAAGGCAAAGGTCGCCCGTTCGAGTCGGGCTCGGACCACCATCGAATCCCCTTCTGCACCTGGCCGGATTCGACGCTGAATCGCCGTGGACGGGCTGGTTCGTCGCCTGCCTCCCGACGTGTGATGACGGGCGGTTCTGTCCAGACGGACTGACAGGCACATCATGGCTCGGCGTCCGCGCCCGCCGACACGCTGACGACGTCACCGGCGACGCAGAACACGGCGAGACTGACCAGCATGCGTGACGACGTTCGTACTGGGTGCATCGCAGGGTCGACGGCTGGGTGCGTCGGGGCCGGCTGTGCCGGATGTGGCGGTTGTGGCAGCAGCGTCGTCGCCGTGGTCGTCGTTCTCGCCGGCGCGCTGTTCGCGGTGGTGCGACGCGCTGAAGTGGTCCGCAGACCAGCAGCGACTCGCTCATGGCGCGGGCCGTAGTTGCGTCGCGGCGAGTACCCCAGCCCCCCTCCCCCGAGCCCCGGGTTCACCTACGCGACGACGTGAGGTCGCGTCGAAGGGCTGATCACGACGGGGAGAGCCGGTTGCGCAGTTCCACGTAGACGTCATTGCCGACGATCGCCTGCAGGGAGTCGGCCATCGACTCGAACACCGGCTCGTCGCCCTGGTAGGCGAGGTCGCCTTCGGTGCAGACCCAGGCCATGGGCTCGCCGTCGTCACCCCAGTCGTCTCTCGTCCAGCGCCGCACGGTGGCCTGCTCGCGACCGTCGGGCAGGGGCTCCCAGTCGATGCGGATCGGCAGCTGCCAACAGACCGACGGCTTCCACTCGAGCGGCGGGTCGCCGGCGGCGAGAGCGGCCAGGTGGAGGGCGCAGCCGGACCCCGCGGCGAATCCCGGGCGGTTGAGGAAGATGCAGGCGCCGTCGACGACACGGGTCGCCCGACGCCCGGAGTCCGCGAACACTCCCCCGGACGCGGCCTCGTCGTGGTACTCGAACAGGTCATCGGGCACCATCGCCGCCATGGCGCTGAGGAGGCGGGCCTCGTCGTCGTCGTCGCCGAGCTCGGCTCCGATGGAGCAACAGCCCTGTTCCAGGTGGGCGGCGGGCTCCTCGAGGATCCCGAGACAGCCCCGGCCCCAGAGGCAGGTCCAGTTCGAGGTCAGGAAGGCCCGATCGAAGCGCCACCGCGTCTCGCCGTCGTCGATCTCCTCCATCTCGGGCCTGGTCACGGCGCACTACTCGTCATCGGTGAGGGAGCCACGGGACGACGGGCCCAGACCTTCACGCAGCCCACCGCCGGCCACCCGGGCCAGAGCGATCATCGCCTCGGCCGCCTCGTCCTGCAGTTCGGGCAGCGAGTCGCGAGCGAACCAGCGGACCTCCTGGATCTCGACCGAGACGGGACGCACCGACTCCGGGTCGCCCACGGCGCGGGCCCGGAAGATCACGTCGACGCGTCGCCACTCGGGGGACACGACCACGGCGGGCTCCCCCAGGAGCTCGACCCGGAGGCCGACCTCCTCGAAGACCTCACGCCTGGCGCCGTCCGCGGACGCTTCCCCCCGCTTCAGGAAGCCACCCGGGAGCCCCCAGCGGGGCCGATAGCCGTGTCGCACCAGCAGCACGGCTCCATCGGAACGCTCGACCACACAGAGACCACCGACGGTGAACGACGGAGCGACCCGCCGGACGATCCACCGACGAACCGCTTGCGGAAGGTGCCCGTAGCCACCGAGCGCCCGGCGCTGCCAAGAGCGGAAGGCGGCGATCGGCACCAGATCAGCCTAGGGATCGGCGGGCGGCCAGGAGTTGACCCAGCAGCTCCGGCGTGGCCCCGGCCACCGGGGTACGCCGGGCGTCGTGGTCGAGCGTGACCAGATCGCGGCGGTCGCCATCGCCGATCTTCGCCCCTGCCTCTCGGCAGACGAGGAGCCCACCCAGGTAGTCCCACGATCCGTGGGCGTTCACGCTGCAGTCGACGTAGCCGTCGACCGCCCCGCTGGCGACGGCACAGAGATCGAGGGCGCACGCCCCCAGGGCCCGGTACTGGCTCCAGCCCATCCAGCGCGACGGGAACCCCGAGAGCAGCACGACGGCGCGGTTCAACTCGACCGTGGAACTCGGTGCGATCGGCTCGCCGTTGCGCGTCGCCCCGGCCCCTCGGAGGGCTTCGAAGCGCTCACCGGTGGCCAGGTTGACCACGAGCGCCGCCCGCGGCCCGTCCGCGTCGACGGCACACAGGCTGGTGGCGAACCAAGGGATGCCGCGGCTGGCGTTGGTCGACCCGTCCAGCGGATCGACGACGACGGTGAGCTCGACCTCGGCCCGGTGGCGTCCCGACTCCTCGGACAGGACACCCAGACCGGCCCGGTCGAACACCTCGAGAGCCGCGGCGTCGGCAGCCAGATCCGAGCGGTACTGACCGGCTCGGGTTCCGGCCAGACCCCAGTCCCGGAGACCACCGAGTGCGCCAGCGATCGCTGCCGCGGCCTCGTCGAGCACCTCGCGCAGCGACTGATCGTCCACGCTGCGACGGTAGCCGTCCCGTGTGCGGGCGTGGCAGGCTGGCCGGGTTCTCTGGCGGCCGACCGAGAACGCCACGACCCAGCACAGGAGCACCGGCTTGGCCATCATCGACGTCCCCGGCTTCGTCGCCGATCTCAAGGATCACGCGGTCGATCACGCGTTCCACGTGCACGACGAACGCCACTTCGTCGAGACCTACTCGCTGCGTCAGGCGTGGGAGGTCGACCTGCACCCCGAGGAGGCATGCGGAGGCCCGCTCGACCTCCATCTGTCGCTCGAGGTCGACCCGCGGGTGATGCTCGCCTTCGAGGACCGGATGCTCGAGGTCCCCGAGACCGACGACCCGGTCGAGGGCTTCACCTTCCCGCTCGTCTTCACCTGGGTCCTACCGCCCCTGCCCAACGGCCCCGACCTGCTCGTTCTGGCCACCGAGCTCGCCGGCCTGGGCGGCCCCGACCTCCCCCTCGAGGTCTCGGCCATCGACTCCTTCGCCAGCGTCACCGATGCCGCCGAGCGCAGCCTCACCATCATCGCCCGCCTGGAGGTCGGCCTCGACCGCATCTACCTCGGCCAGGAGCAGCTCTGCGACGTGCTCGACACCTGCCACGAGGTGAGCTCCTACCTGCTCGACCGCGCGCCGGCATGGCTCGGCGAGGTGTGATCGTCGCCCGGCGTACCCCACGGTGAGCCCCGAACCCGAGGTCGTGCGCTTCGAACGGGGCACACCCGACGCGTTGCTGGCCACCATGCGGGACCTGGCCCGCGATCGCGACGGGTGGGTCAACCTGCAGGCCGTCGGCAAAGAGCTCGACGAGGTCCCCGATGCCCCTCCGGGTCGGGCGGGGATGTTCGCCTGGCTGTCGCCGCGACGCACGGTCATCCCCGTCTCGACCTGGGTGCCGGGGCCACCGACCCGCCAGGGCCACGAGCCGGACTCGCTCGGGATCGAACACGACGCCGGCCGGTTCGCCGCCACCCAGCTCGCCGATGCCGGCGTGCCCGTGCCGTCGGGCTGGCGCCGTCTGGGCGATCACCCCCGCCGCGGCCTCGTGCTCGAGCTCCCCGACGGCACAGAGCCGGCCGCGGTGCTCGACTGGCTCTTCCGGGCCAGCGACGTGCTCGCGTCGAGCCCCCTGCCACCGACCTGGGTGGCCATCGTCCACCGCCGCTGACCGGGTCGAGCGGTCCGATCGGCTGGCCTGTCGCGTGGTACATGGCGGAGTCAGGCACTTCACACGGGCCCGGGTGTGGTCTCGCCGGCCAGGACGAGGGCCGCGACCGCGGTCAGCGGCAGTGCCAGCTTCACCAAGGTGGTGAACACCCCGCCCGTGACCGAGGCCCGGGCGATGCCGCCGAAGCGAAACCCCCACGACAGCTGCATGGTGTAGGTGAGGCCGACGGCCAACGCGCTGCCCGCCGGGAGGGTGTCGGACACAGCCGTCGGTGCCAGGTTCGAGACCGTCGACTCCCGGTAGGACAGGCCCGGCAACAGCACCACGTATTGCGGTTGGTCACTGGCGATCTTGACGAGCCCCGCGAACATGACGACGACCCAGGTGGCGACGGTGACGGCGGCGAGCTCCGCCCTGGTCTGGCCACCGTCGTTCAGGGTGGCGGAGAGGAACACGAAGATCGCGGCGGTGATCGCCAGCGAGGCGAGCCACGCGATGACCTTGCCGAGGGTGATCTTCACCTTCGGCGGTCTGTCGGATTCGACGGCAGCGGGGGGATCAGCCGGACCTGCGGCCGCCGTCGACGCTGGGACCTGGCCCGAAGGGGTATCGGTTTCGCTAGGTTTCCGGATCCCTCCGAGTGGCGTCAGAGACGGTGACGCAGTGAACCAGACCGAACCGATTCGCTCGACGATGGTCGTCACCGCCGTTGCGGGAGCGGTCGTACTGGTCACAGCCCTGCTGGCATCGTCATCCACCGTGTCACATCTCGAAACCGAGGTGTTCCGGTGGTTGAACGAGACCCCCGATCTGATCGCGCCGCCGGTGTGGCTGGTGATGCAGATCGGCTCGGTGGTGGGCGGCGTCGCAACCGCGGTCATGGTGTTCGCGGCGATGCGCCGACCGCGCGGCATGGCGGCCGGGGTCGTCTCGGTGGTGACGGCGTGGTTGGCCGCCAAAGTGCTGAAGGCGCTGGTGGATCGCGGCCGCCCGGCCGACTACCTCCTCGACGTCGACTCCCGTTTCGAGACGGTGAGCCTCGGCCAGGGCTACCCATCTGGGCACACGGCGGTCGCCTTCGCCCTCGGGACCGTCGTGGCCGGCTACCTGCGGGGCTGGTGGAAGGTCCTGCCCTTCGGGGCTGCGGCGATCGTCGGGTTCGGCCGCCTCTCCTTCGGCGCCCACTTCCCGCTCGACGTCATCGGCGGTGCTGCGTTGGGCGTCGGGATCGGCGCCCTCACGCGGCAGGCCTTCCGCCTGCCGACGAACTTGTTCGGTGGGCTCGATGACCAGCCTGCCCGAACTGGTGGCTGATCCGACCACCCTGATCGTCCCTCGGCGCACCCCAGGCCCCCTTTGACGGAGCGACGGATCCCGGGGCCACGCTTCGCTCGTTCCGCTGCCTCGCCCCCTCCCAGATGAAGGCACACCCGTCATCGTGCAACTGCGGACAGCGTTATTGTCGAATGATGTCTTTTCGACACGTTGCCGTGTCTGCACTCCTCGTCACCGCGATGGTGGTGACTCTTTCGGTGGCGAGCTCCACGACGGCAGCCGCTCCCCCGCCGACACCCTCGATCCCGTGGGCGGCTGCGGCGCGCCCGACCACGTCGATCGCGTGGGCACCCTGCTTTCCTTCCTCTCCCATGCCCGAATGTGGGTTCGTCGAGGTGCCCCTCGACCATGCGGACCCGTCCGGCCGCACGATCAAGATCAGCGTGAGTCGGGTCAAAGCCCCGGACGACCGGAGGAAGGGTGTGATGCTCCTGAACCCCGGCGGGCCGGGCGCGCCGAGCACGGGTTGGGCCGGCCTGCCGCTCGCCCAGGAGAGCTACGACCAGATCGCGTTCGACCCACGGGGGGTCGGACAGTCCACGCCCTTGCCGTGCTCGCCCGATGCAGGCGCGGCGATCGAACTTCTGGCCTCCCCACCGCGGACACCAACGGAACGGCAGGAATGGGCCGATGCCGCCGAGGCCCTGGAGACATCCTGCCGCGCCCCGACCCCGACCTGTTCGATCACATCGGCACGGTCGCCGTCGCCAAGGACATGGATCTGATTCGCCAGGCCCTGAACGAGGAGCGCATCTCCTACTACGGGGCCTCCTACGGCACGTTCCTGGGGGCGGTGTACGCCGACCTGTTCCCGACCCGGGTCGACAAGTTCATCCTCGACGGTCCGCTCGATCCTTCCGACACCCCCGAGGAGCTCAACGTCAACAACGCCGTCGGCTCCGAGGAGGCGTTCGACCACTGGGCCGAGCTGTGCCAGGCAGACCGCAACTGCGCCTTCAACGACGGCACCGACGTGCGCGACCGCGTTCGCTCGGCTGGTCGCCCGTTTCGCCGAGAACCCCGCGGGATGGCGACCTGATCCGGGCGGCCCACCGGTGGGCCTACCCGTCGACGGGGCGCGAGTCTCCACCCTGATCTTCAACACGCTGATCAACGATGCCGGGTGGCCCGTCCTCGGCGGTTTGCTGGCCGACCTCGAAGCCGGTGACCTCGAGGCCGCCGCCGACGCACGTATCGACACCGCCAGCCCCGCCTATTGGGCAATCTCCCGGGAGAGCGGCATCATGCCCGGCGACCCCGCCGCCGTCGACGCCATCGTCGCCGCAGCGCCCGTCATGGGGCCCGGGCTCGTACGCGAGAACCGGTTCTCGGCCATGCTCGGAGCCCCGGTCGAAGCACGCGACCGTCCGGTCCGAGCCGCCGACGCGCCCCCCATCCTCGTGATCGCTTCGCGCTGGGACGTGGCGACGTCCTACGTCTGGGCACGCTCGTTGAGCACCAACCTCGAGTCGGGCGTTCTGGTCACGTGGAACGGTGCGACCCACGTTGCGCTTCTCAACAATCTCGACGATCCCTGTCTGGTGCGCATCGCCTCGGACTACCTCGACGGCAAGGGCCCGAGCCGGGCCGAGGGGGCCCGATGCGACACGGCCACCCTGGCTGCGTCGACCGATCCCGACACGGGCATGGAGGACTCAGGCCCCGCTGAGGCCGCTGGAGACAGGTCCGCGACGACGGCGCCCACGGCCATCGGGGTCGTGACCTCGCCGGCGTTCACGGGCTAGAGGACCGGCCACAGACCCTGCGGAGACCCCGGCCGTGGTCTTCGCCGCGTCGTTGACCGTTCCCCCGGAAGGCCACTACTTCGGCGGGCACACCTCGATGACGGTGGACGGGGTGCACCCCAACCCGTTCGGCTCCGTGGTCATGGCAGAGATCATCGAGACCCAGGTCAACCAGGTCCCGACCTGGTGACACCCTCACCGCCAATGGCGACGGGCGGGACGTTCGGCCCTTGTCCCAGCCGGCTGGCAAGCGCGCCACTGGGGGCATGCGCAAGCTCCTCGTCCTCTTGTCGGTCCTCGTCCTCGTGACAGCCGTCGCGGCCTGCGGGGACAGCGGTGACGAAAGCACGGCGACCACCTCCGAGGCGACCGCCGCCGGCTCCGGGACGACCGCCCCCGGCGGGGACGTGACGGCGGTGAAGGTGTACTTCGCGCTGGATGAGGCCGTGGCCACGGCGGGCCGCGCGAGCGGCCACGCCCGCTGTCGGGAAGGGGGCCGTCGAGGCGCTCCTCGCCGGCCCCGAGGGCATCGAGGTCGAGGTGGGCATGGGAACCGAGATCCCCGAGGGAACCGAGCTGCTGGGCCTCGACATCGCCGACGGCGTGGCAACCGTGGACCTGAGCGGCGAGTTCGAGGCCGGCGGCGGGAGCCTCTCGATGCAGTTGAGGGTCGCCCAGGTCGTGTTCACGCTCACCCAGTTCGACACCGTGGACACGGTGGAGTTCCTCGTCGACGGCACCCCGGTGGAGAGCATCGGCGGCGAGGGTGTGATGGTCGACGGGGTCGACCGCTCGTCGTTCACCAACGTGACGCCCGCCGTGCTGATCGAGTCACCCGTGCCGGGAGAGGCCGTCTCGTCACCGCTCGAGATCACCGGGATGGCCAACACCTTCGAAGCCACGGTCAACTACACGGTGACCGACGGCGACGGCCTGATCGTGACCGAGGGGTTCACCACGGCCACCGCCGGGATGGGCACCTTCGGCACCTTCTCGGTCCTTGCCACCTTCGCAGTGCCGACCCCCGGGTTCGGATCGGTGATCGGTTTCGAGATCTCCGCCGAGGACGGTTCCCAGGCGAACGTCTACGAGGTCCCCGTCGACATCAGCTGACCGCCGCGAACGAAGCTCGTCGTCGAACGATGCGAGCCTGTCGGTACGGGTGGCGCTCGGGCTCGCCGGCCGATCGGGCCGATGGACGCCTATGACTTCACCTGGAACTGCACCTCGGGGTTCGCTGCTGCCGCTGCGGGGGTGAGCCATTCGGTCGCGGCCTCGTCGCCGGCCACGTGGGCCTCCATGAACGCCACCCCGTAGCGGACGATGAGCTGATGGGCGGTGGCGATGGGGAGGAAGTCGGGCGTGCACGCAGCGGTGGCGAGCTCGTCGACGTACGCGACGACGAGCTCGGGCGCGTCGGGGATCGTTCGACCCAGCTCCTGGTAGGCGCAGACATCGGTGAACGACTGGTGGCCAGCGCCCGTCAGGTCGACCCGGTACAGCGGGCGACCGGGGACGAGGTCCCACGGCCGCTCGGTGTCCGCGGCGATCGGGGTGGTCGTGTCGAGGGTGCCGCTGACGAGCATGGTGGGCACGTCGACGGACTCGAGCTCTGCGTCGGGGAGGAGCCGGGTGTACGCCGCGAAGCCGAGGACGGCGTCGATCCGTGGGTCGGCGGTGAACCCGGACCGTCCGGAGGCGGCCGCCAGCCCCGTGTACCCCCCGAAGGAGTGGCCACCGATGCCGACACGATCCGGATCGATGGCCGGGATCAGGTCCGCCGGCGCACCGTTTGCTCCGGCCAGTACGGCGTCGAGCAGGAACGAGGCATCCGCCGGTCGATCGATCGCAGCCTGTTCGTCCGCGACGGCTGCGCCCGTGATGCTGTCCACGGCGGTGTTCCCGGCATGGTCGGCGGAGACGACCACGAACCCGTGGCTGGCGAGGACCTCGGTGAAGAACGCCGACTGCCATCGCAGCCCGCCGCTGCCGTGGGAGAACACGACGAGGGGGAACGGTCCACTCGACGACACCGGCACACCGCTGACGGCGAGGATGGCATCGAACTCCAGACCGGGCAGGAACTCATAGACCGACGCCGGCGCTTCCGCGGCCGAGCTCGGGTCGACCGGGTACCAGATGTCGGTGGTGAGGAGCCGGCCGTCGCGGGCAGGGTCGGTCAGTTCGACGGTGGTGCGGCCGACCCCGAAGGGCCCGGGCTCCTCGGGCGGCGCCCCGGACGGCACGCTGGCCGCAACGGTGGTGTCCGGAGGCTGGGTGGTGTCGGTGCTGGTGGAGCACGCACCGAGCGCCAACAGGAGGGCGAGCGAGAGGGCACCGGCCCACGAGGACGGGGTGGATTTCGTGTTCACGGCCCAGGACGGTACCCGCCCGCGGGCGGGCAGGCCCTGGTGCCGGTCGCAGCGACGGTCCGGCGCGGAGGGGTCAGTCCTCGGCGTCTGCCGACTTCGGGCCGCGACCCTGGGCCTGGGACGGCAACGAGCTGCGGTCCCGGGCCACCTCGCTCACCGCCTGTCCGTGCGGCAAGCCGTCGTCGGCCTTGTCGTGGGCCGCGGCCGAGACGGCGGCCCCGTGGTTGTCCTTCTTCGGGCCCGTCCCGTCCTCGCCATCGTCCGGATCCTCGGCCTGCTCCTCGAGCCGAGCGACGCCGTCCATCCCGTCGACCTCCTCGGGCTCGGTCGTGTCGATCGTCTCGGTGGGCTCGGTCGTCTCGGTGGGCTCGGTCGTCTCGGTGGGCTCGGTCGTCTCCGTCGTGTCGGTCGCCTCGGTGGTGTCGGGTGACGTCTCCTCCACCTCGACGCCGGTGGTGTCGGTGTCGGTGTCGGCCAGGGCCAGCCCACCGCCGAGGACGAGTACTCCGGCTGCCGCGGCAGCGGCGATGGTGCGACGTCGCACGTCATGACCTCCGTGGTTCACGCGCCCCGCGTTCGAGCGGGACCCAATGGTATCGGCACGTGACGGCGCCGACTTGAGCCGATTCCGCGCAACGACCACCCAGAGATGGGCGCAGTGGACAGCGGCCTCAGCTGTCCACTCCGCGACTCGCCGCAGGTCGCCTCTCCCGGTGGGAGGGGCGGCCGGGCTGGTGGCAGTCGAGCTGGCCCTGTGGCGTCGGGCGTCGGCGTGACCGGGTTCGACCCACGCGGGTACCCGTCGCTGCCCTCCTGGCGCAGGGAGTCCTTGCCCTGGCCGCGACCACGGGCGAGTCGTGGCGACCGGTCAACCGCCTCGATGGCGACGTCGCAGGACTGCCGAACGACGTCGCGGACTCGGCACGGACCGAAGGTGCGCATTGCTGGGCCAAGGGATGAAGGCCGTACTTGTTGTCGCCCCCGTCGGGAGCGTCCCTGCTCGTGAGGCGGGTGGGGATCGAACCCACGACCGAGCGATTATGAGTCGCCTATCGATGAGCGCTGTGCTACCGGCCGCTGACCTGGGACTTCTCCATGCGACTGGGCCGGAATAGTCCGCTGTGAGATACCCCGTCGTGGCACCCAGGCGTACGCCAACCCTTCAGATCTGCCCGAAGCGTGACTTGACAGATGTCAGATGAGAGGGGACGGTGACGCCGTGACCGAGGTCGCACTGACCACCCGCAGCCGCAAGCGGGCCGACACCCACCACCGCATCTTCGAAGCCGCAGCGGCCAACCTGCGCGCTCACGGCTCGTCCGGCACCAGCGTCGCCGCCATCGCCAAGGCGGCCGGAGTCTCCCGCCAGACCTTCTACGACCACTTCCCAACCCTCGACGATGTCGTCGCCGAGGCGTTCGGCGCCTACCGCGACCGCGTCGCGTCGCGGCTGGCGTCGGGCCTCGACGCCGGGGGCGATCGCTCGCTTGCCGAGGTGCTCGACGCTCTCGTCGACACCCTCTTCGGCGAGATGGAGGCAGACGACTCGCACCTCCGCCTCGAGATCGCGGCCTACCTGGCCCGCGGGGTCGATGTACGGGAGTGGCTCGACGAACCCCTGTTCCGCTTCGTGACCGACGCCGTCGCCTCGGGCCAGTCCCGCGGCGAGATCGACCCAGACCTGGACGCCGACGATCTCGCTCGCGCCGTGCTGACCATGCTCGGCGGCTTCCTGCTCATCGAGAGCGAGGCAGTTGCCGCCCGCGCTCGGCGCGCCCACCAGACCGTCCATCTCCTCCTGCGAGGTGCCGCACCATGACCACGACCGATGTCGGCCGCCGCCCCTACGTGCTGAGGGGCGGAGACTCCTGGCGAAGCCCGTGGGAGGACTACCGCTGGCTACGCGACCACGATCCGGTCCACCGGGCCACACACCCCGACTTCGGCACCTACGTGGTGCTGTCGCGCTTCGAGCACGTCTTCGACGCCGTGCGCGACACCGCCACGTTCTCGTCCGCACGCGGCCTGACCCTCGACCCCGACCTCATGGACGTCTTCGAGGGCCACGCGGGCCCGATCGTGATGATGGATCCACCCGACCACACCGCGATGCGACGCCTGGTGTCGAAGCCGATGACCCCCAGCCGGGTGGGGGCCTTCGAGCCCGAGATCACCGCCTTCGTCGACCGCTGCCTCGACCGGGTGGCCGCACGCCGGCGACGCCGAGGTGGACATCGTCGACGCACTGCTCAAGCCCCTGCCGAGCTTCCTGGTGGCCCACTACCTCGGCGTGCCGGAGGCAGACCGGGACCGCTTCGACCGCTGGACCGACGCGATCGTGGCCGCCAACGCCTCGGACGATCTGGCCTCGGCCGGCCAGGCCTTCGCCGATCTGTTCGCCTTCGCGGACGACCTCATCGCTCGCCGGCGGGTCGAGCCTGGCGACGACCTGGTGTCCCAGCTCGCCGCCGTCGACGCCGTCGACGACCAGTGGATCGTCGGGTTCTTCTTCACCATGGTGACGGGCGGCAACGACACCACCACCGGACTGCTCGGCGGATCCCTGGAGCTGCTCGACGCGGCCCCCGACCAGCGGAGGATCCTCATCGAGGAGCCCGACACGATCCGTCCCGCCGTCGACGAGTTCCTTCGCCTGAGCAGCCCGGTGCAGAACCTGGCCCGCACCGCGACCCGCGAGGTCGAGGTGGGCGGCGTCACCATCGCCGAGGGGCAGAAGGTCATGCTGCTGTACGCGTCGGCCAACCGCGACGAACGGGAGTACGGGCCCGACGCCGGTCGCCTCGACGTGCGCCGGCGGCCCGAGCGGATCCTGTCCTTCGCCTACGGCGCGCACCACTGCCTGGGGGCGGCCCTCGCCCGGCTGGCCGGAGGCATCGCCCTGGAGCGCCTGCTGGCCCGCTTCCCTGAGTTCTCAGTGGACCCGGCCCGGGGCAGCTACGCGCCGGGACCGTTCGTGCGGCGGTACGAGTCGCTGCCCTTCCGCTGCCGGGGGGCGGCTTGAGGGTGTCGCATGGTCGAAGCCACATTGAGCGATGCGTCGCCAGCCCGTCTCGATGAATCGATGGACCTGCGCCGTCGGGCTGCTCGTCTCCGTCGCCCTCCTCGCAGGATGCACCGGCGACCCGCAGACCTCCTCGACCACGACGTCGACCGAGGAGACGACAGCGTTCGGCCCGCTCCTGGCCCCGAACCCGCACCTCGGACCTGCAGGGACCGCCACCTCGCACGGCGACAGCGGCTCGTCCGACGCGACACCCCTCGCCGGCCCGGGCACCGGGCCCATCGACGTCGCCCGCACCGATGTGGGGGCGGTGTGCCCCTCGGTCCTCATCGGAAGCGACGGACTTCCGGTGGCGCTCTGCACGCGCGTGGCGGACGTCCGGCCGGTGGTGATGCTGCTCGATCCGGCGAACGGGCAACAGCTCGCCTCGATGGAGATCGCGCCCGGCAGCCTCTTCGGCGGTGTGTACGGCTACCTCGACGACGCTGACCGCATGGTCCTCGTCGACGGCAACGACGACCTGCTTCGCATCAGCCACCGGGTCGACGACGGCGCCTGGGCGCTGCACGTCGACGAGCGTGTCCCGATGGCGGGCGCGATCCCGACCGACGACGCGGTGACCAGCGTGACCCCCGGTTACGACGGCGTGGTCTGGTTCGCCACCGCCGACGGGACGGTCGGCACCGTCGACCCCGACGACGGATCGGTGTCGACCACGTCCCTCCCCGTCGACGAGCGGATCACCAACAACATCTCCTCGGCCCCCACCGGGACCGCCGTGGCGAGCGATCACGCCGTCTACCTCTTCGACCTCGACGGGGGCGGACGACCGGTGCAACGGTGGCGCCACGCCTACGACAGAGGCCCGGCCCGCAAGCCCGGCCAGCTCAGCTGGGGCACAGGATCGACACCCACCTTCTTCGGACCCACCGATGGCGCCGACTACGTGGCGATCGTCGACAACGCCGACCCCCAGGTCCACCTGGTGGTCATCGGGGTCGGCGGTGACCGCGCCGGGCAGCAGATCTGCGCGCCCACCGTGCTAGCCGAGGGTGGAGCCGGCTCGGAGAACTCCCCGATCGGCGCCGGTCGCACCGTGGTCGTCGCCAGCACGTACGGCTATCAGTACCCCCGGCTGCCGGACGATGCAGGCCCGAGCCAACCGACGTCGGCACCGTTCGAGGGCGGGGTGACCCGGGTCGACGTGCGGACGGACGGCACCGGGTGCGATGTGGTGTGGAACGCCGCCGTGGCGTCGGTCGCGGTGCCGAAGCTGTCGACGACCGACGGGACGATCCTCACCATCACCCGGCCGCCGGACACCGACGGGGCAACCTCCGCCTCGGGACCGGTCCGGTACTCGTCCACCGTGATCTCCGCGGTGGACGGCCAGGTCCTCGCCAGCAGGGAGCTGCCGGCCGACGTGTCGGATCCGCTGCAGCTTGCCGGAACGCTGGGGCCCGACCATGTGCTCTATCAGGGGACGCTCGGAGCGATCCTCCGAATCACGCCTCGCGCCGACGGCTGACATCCCTGGGGCCCGGCGTGGCACGCACTCGACCCGGCAAGATCCTTGCTGGTGGGGCGGGTGGGGATCGAACCCACGACCGAGCGATTATGAGTCGCCTGCTCTGACCATTGAGCTACCGCCCCGAGCACCTCACACTACGGACTCAGCCGGCGCCGACGGGCAGAACCGCCGTGTCACGCGACGACGCCAAGGCCGCGCGGGCTCGGGGCGTCAGGGGCTCCGGGGGTGGGGCTCGAACCCACGACAATCGCATTAACAGTGCGGCGCTCTGCCAGCTGAGCTACCCCGGAAGGACAGGCGTTGAGGGTAGCAGCGCCCATCGGCGCTCCGATCAGGCCCCGGGCTCCCGGCCGACGAGGTCGGCTTCCATCTCCTCGGCCGTCGGACGGTAGTCGGGGTTGAACTCGAGGCCCGGCTCCCAGCTCGGCTCCTCACCGCCGAGCACCGAGTCGAACGCCCCACCGGCGGTGTCCTTGACCCTGCCCCTGGCCTTCTCCAGGCCCTCACCGACCTTCTCGGACGCGGCCTGGTAGGCGGAGTGGGCCCGCACCCGGTCGAGGGTGCGCTCGATCTGGAGGTAGCGCTCCCGCCCGGCCTTGGCCCCGAGGTAGTACCCGACCGCGGCACCGACGACGAATCCCGTCTTGAATCGCATACCTCGTGTCTACCCGCTCCGGCGGCGGTACCGGTCCCGCCCGCCCATGGTCACTCGCCGTCGAGGTAGTCCCGCAGCTTCTGGCTGTCGCTGGGGGTGGCGCAGCTTGGCCAGGGTCTTGGACTCGATCTGGCGGATCCGCTCGCGGGTGACGCCGAACTCGCTGCCGACCTCCTCGAGCGTGCGAGCCTGGCCGTCGTCGAGCCCGAAGCGCATCCGCACGACCGCCTGCTCGCGGTCGTTCAGGTCGTCGAGCGCCTCGCTCGACCGCTTCGTTGAGCATCATCCGGGCGGCCATGTCGGCCGGGGCCTCGGCGGTCTGGTCCTCGATGAAGTCGGCCAGGTTGGAGTCGTCCTCCTCGCCCACGGGCGAGTCGAGCGACAGCGGGTCCTGGGAGATGCGCAGGATCTCGCGGACCCGGGCCGGCGTCATGTCGACACGCTCGGCCAGCTCCTCGACGGTGGGCTCCCGCTCGAGGGTCTGGAGCATCTGGCGCTGCACGCGATGGACCTTGTTGATCGACTCGACCATGTGGACCGGGATGCGGATCGTGCGGGCCTGGTCGGCGATGGCCCGGGTGATGGCCTGGCGGATCCACCACGTGGCGTAGGTCGAGAACTTGAAGCCCTTCGTCCAGTCGAACTTCTCGACCGCCCGCATGAGCCCGAGGTTGCCCTCCTGGATCAGGTCGAGCAGCAGCATGCCCCGGCCCACGTACCGCTTGGCGATCGACACGACGAGGCGCAGGTTGGCCTGCGTCAGCTCGGCCTTGGCGTCCTCGCCCTTGCGGACGAGCCGGGTGAGCTGGAGCCGTTCGGTGGTGGTCGAGCTGGGCGGCGTCGCCCTGGCCGCGATGTCGGCCAGTCGATCGGCGGCGGCGCTGCCCGGCTTCGATGATCTGGGCCAGCTCCACCTCCTCGGGCCCGGTGAGCAGCGACGACCCGGCCGATCTCCTTGAGGTACATCCGCACCGGATCGGCCGATCCGCCCGCACCCGCCTGCGACCCGAGGCGCAACGCATCCCGGGATGCCGCCCCCTTGAACCGAGCCCGATGGCGCCGCTCGACCAGATCGTCGCCGTCGACGACGGGGTCGTGGAGGATCACCGCGACCGGGTGGTCGGCTCCGGCCTCGATGGCCGCCCCGAGCAGGGCTTCGTCGGTGAGCGCGCCGGGATCGGGCTCGCTCACGTCGACGGTCACCCCACGGTCGGCCAGGGCGCGCTTGGCGCACTCGAGAGCCTGCTCGGTGGCGTCTCCCGCGGCGATCACGGCCAGGTCGCCCATGATCTCGTCGACGGTGACGAAACGTTCGGCGCGTGTCTCGGCGCGCTCGACGAGGGCCATGAGGACGCTGTCGGGGATCTGCATCGGCGAGGAGGACGACGCGCCGCTGTCGGTCATCGTTCCTCCTCCGAGCGCCCAGTCAGCCACCCTAGCAACAGGTCTCGGGCCTCCCCCATGGTGTCGGGATCGCGCAGCTCGAGGATCCGTAGCTTCACCCAGGCGATGTCACCGGCCACGCTCAGGGGGTCCTCGGCGACCCGGGCCTCGGCCTGCAACGCCGCCATTGCCCGTCCCGCTGCCTCGTCGACCAGCCGGGTGATCACATCGTCGAGATCGGCGTCGGTCTCCTCGACGGCGAGACGCTGGAGCAGGTCGGCGGACGGGCCCTCACCGAGCGACTCGACGGCCTCGGCCAGCGTCGGCGAGCCCACGACCGCCCGATACGCCTCGACGACCGTGGGGTCGCCGAAGAGCGACTCGTCGAGCAACGCGCCAGCCTCCGCGGAGCGGGCGACCAGCAGCCGCAGCGCCTCGGTCTCGGCGGTGTCCCGCACGGGACGCGCCACGACCCGTGGTCGGTCTTCCGTCACGGCCGACCCCCGGGTGGATTCGGTGGCCCGGCGCGCCGTGCCGGCGGGTGGCGGCGGTGGGTCGAAGGTGCGGCCCCGGAGTTGCTCGGGGTCGACACGGCACCGGGCCGCCACCTCGAGGAGGTACTGGTCGCGGACCATCTCGCTCGGGTGCTCCTGCACCACGGCCATGGCCCCTTCGGCGGCGCGGACCCGCTGCTCGGGGGTGTCGAAGCGGGCACCCGCGAGCACCCGATCGAGCCGGAACTTCAGGAACGGTTGCGCGTCGGCGACCGATGCGACCAGCGCCGCCGGATCGGTCTGCGCGAGGTCAGCCGGGTCGGCCCCTCCGGGCATCACCGCCACGGCGACGTCGAGGTCGTAGGCCCGCTCCCACGCGTACACCCGAGCAGCCGCGTTCTGGCCGGCGGCGTCGGCGTCGAAGGCCAGCACCACCCGACGGGCGAAGCTCCGCAGCAGGCGGAAGTGGTCCTCAGTGAGCGCGGTGCCGCAGGTCGCCACGGCGCGGGGCACCCCGGCCTTCGCGAAGCCGATGACGTCGGTGTAGCCCTCGCAGACGATGGCCTCGTCGGCCCGAACGATGTCGGCCTTCGCCCAATGGAGTCCGTAGAGCAGCTTCGACTTGCCGTAGATGGCGCTGTCGACGGAGTTCTTGTACTTCGCCCCGTCGGCCCCCGGCATGATCCGACCGCCGAAGCCCACCGGGTTCCCACTCACGTCGAAGATGGGGAACAGGACCCTTCCACGGAACGCATCGGTGGGCCGGCCGCGGCTGTTGAGGAAGCCCAGACCGGCCTCGACGAAGACGTCGTCGGGGAGCCGCAACGCTGTCGCCAGCTGGTCCCAGCCTTCCGGCGCCCACCCGATCTTGTAGGCCCGCACGTCGTCGCCGGTGAGGCCGCGCGACCGCAGATAGCCGCGTGCCGCAGCCGCGTCGGGTGCCGAGAGGAGGCGGTCGTGGTACCAGTCCACGGCCTTGGCCACGGCGTCGAGCAGCTTGGCCCGGCGCTTGCGCCCTTCGTTCTGACCCTCGTCGGTGTAGCGCAGGGTGACCCCCGCCTTGGCGGCCAGCTTCTCGACCGCACCGACGAAGTCGAGGTGCTCGATCTCGCGGACGAACGTGATCACGTCGCCCTTCGCCCCGCACCCGAAGCAGTAGTACAGCTTGTCCTCGGCGTTCACCGAGAACGAACCGCTCTTCTCGCTGTGGAAGGGGCACAGCCCCTGCCAGCGACGTCCGACCCGCTTCAGGGCCACGTGCTCGCTGATGACCGCGACGATGTCGGTCGCCGCACGCACGTTGGCGATGTCGTCGTCCTCGATGCCCACGGGTGCCCTCCGCAGCGAGATGCGCCGCCTCCGGGCGGACGGTAGCAGCGCGCCCCGACATCGCGACCAGACCGGAACCGCGTGACGGGCCCGCTCAGCGGGCGGTCGTGGCCGTCACCGCCTCGGCTCGAGCCTTGATCCCGCGCAACATCTTCTGGGTCATGACGAAGCTCACGAAACCCACCGGCGCCATGACCAGCTCGGTCAGCCGGCTGTCGAAGCCGGTCCGCTCACGCACGACCAGGCGCGAGCGGCCGCCAGGTGCCGGTCTCACGACGAAGGTCCACAGGCCCTCCCACCGGAGCTGCTCGTCGCGGCGCAGCGGACGTTCGGCCTTCACGTCGGCGAACTTCAGCACGAGCACTTCGCCGGGCACCATCTCCGTGACGTACCAGCCGCCCGAGCCCCCGGCATCGGCGAAGACGAGGTCACCCACCGCCCGCTGTTGCCACTCCGGCACGATCACGTCGCTGTTGTGGATGCCGAGACCGAACAGGTTCTCGAGCGACTCATAGGAGTAGAAGCCGCCCCGGTCGGCGCCGAGCTGGAGCAGCCACGGCCAGACGGCCTCGGGTGGGGCGTCGACGGTGATCGCCCGGGTCACCTGGTCGGCCGGCTCGCCGACGTGCTCGTCGCCTAGCAGGGACAGTTGCAGCTCTTCGTCGGTGGCACCCCACCGGCGGTGCCACGGTGTGACCACCTCGTGCCACGCCACCGAAAGGGCCGCTCCGACCAGCCCGACCGACATCAATCGCCTCATGCCCACCTCCTCTGGCTCGTCGATCGCCCTGTCTGCCCCCGGTTCAGGCGCCGCTGTCGACGCTCCCGCTGTCGTCGAGCACCGCGTGGGCAGCGGCGAGGCGCGCCACGGGCACGCGGAAGGGCGAGCACGAGACGTAGTCGATGCCGAGGTCGTGGAAGAACGCCACCGACTCGGGATCACCGCCGTGCTCACCGCACACGCCCATCTTGAGGCCCGGCTTGGTGGACCGCCCGCGCTCGACTGCCATGGCCACCAGCTCGCCGACGCCGGGCTGATCGATCGACTTGAACGGATCGGCGGCGAGCAGGCCCTGCTCGAGGTAGCTCTCCAGGATCGGGGCTACGTCGTCACGGCTGAAGCCGAGCGTCATCTGGGTGAGGTCGTTGGTGCCGAACGAGAAGAAGTCGGCGGCCTTCGCGATGTCGGCGGCCCTGATGGCCGCGCGGGGGGTCTCGATCATGCTGCCCACCGTCACGTCCAGGCGAGCGTCGTGCTCGGCCAGCACCAGGGCGACCTCTTCCTCCACCCAACGCCGGGTGAGATCGAGCTCGGCCAGGTTGATGACGAGCGGGATCATGATCTCGACGACCGGTCGACCTCCGAGCGCCTGGCGACGCAGCGCGGCCTCGACCAGCGCGCGCGACCTGCATGCGGTAGAGCCCGATCTTGACGATCCCGAGCCGCACACCTCGCAGTCCGAGCATCGGGTTCTGCTCCTGCCAGTGACGAGCGGCGGCGAGCAGCGCCTGGCCCTCCGCGGGGAGCTTGCCCTGGGCGTCCTGGACGATCAGCTCCTCGACCGAGGGGAGGAACTCGTGCAGCGGTGGGTCGAGGAGGCGGACGGTCACCGGGAGCCCGTCCATGGCTTCGAGGACCTCCTCGAAGTCGGCGCGCTGCACCTCGAGCAGTTCGGCGAGAGCGGCGAGCTCCTCGTCGGGTTCGTCGGCCAGGATCATCCTCCGTACCACGGGGAGACGGTCCTCCTGCAGGAACATGTGCTCTGTGCGGCACAGCCCGATGCCCTCGGCGCCGAGCTCGCGGGCGCGGGCGGCGTCGGGACCGGTGTCGGCGTTGGCGCGCACGCCCAGCCGGCCGGCGCGGATCTCGTCGGCCCAACCCAGGATGATGCCGAACTCGCTGGGGACGTTGCCCTCTTTCATGGCCAACTCCCCCACGAACACCGTCCCGCGCGTGCCATCGAGCGAGATCCAGTCGCCCTCGGACACGACGGTGCCGTCGCTGGTGGTCAGCGAATCGGCTCCGATGGTGAGGCTGTCGGCTCCGACGACGGCGGGCTTCCCCCAACCGCGGGCGACGACGGCCGCGTGGCTCGACGAGCCCGCCCCGCGACGTGAGTACGCCCTGGGCCACGGCGATGCCGTGGACGTCCTCCGGCGACGTCTCCTGGCGCACGAGCACCACCCGCTCCCCCCGCTGGGCGGCGGCTTCGGCGCGGTCGGCGTCGAAGTAGGCATGACCGACCGCCGCGCCCGGAGAGGCGGGGAGACCGGTGGCCAGCAACGGAGCCGTGACGTCGCCGAGCTGGGGGTGAAGGACCTGGTCGAGGTGCTCGGGGCGGACCCGCTGCACCGCCTCGGCCCGGGAGATGTGGATCGACGGGTCCTCGGTCAGCGCGACGGCGATGCGCAACGCCGCCGCCCCGGTGCGCTTCCCGACCCGGGTCTGGAGCATCCACAGCCGACCGCTCTCGACCGTGAACTCACAGTCCAACATGTCGCGGTAGTGGCGCTCGAGGCGCTCGAGGATGAAGGTCAGCTCGGTGTGGGCGGCCGGGAAGATGTCGGCCATGTCGTGGAGCGGCAGCGTGGCGCGGATCCCGGCCACGACGTCCTCGCCCTGGGCGTTGACCAGGAAGTCGCCGTAGGCGCCGGCGGCGCCGGTCGAAGGGTCTCTGGTGAAGGCCACACCCGTACCCGACTGGTCGTCGCGGTTGCCGAAGACCATCGACTGGATGTTGACGGCCGTGCCCAGGTCGTGGGCGATGTGCTCGCGGCGGCGGTAGGCCTGGGCACGGGGCGACTGCCATGAGCGGAACACCGCCTCGACGGCACCCCTGAGCTGCTCGCGGGGCTCCTGAGGGAAGGCCGAGCCGCTGCACTCGAGGATCACGGCCTGGTACGCGGCGACGAGCTCGGCCAGCGCCTCGGCGGACACCTCGGCGTCGGTGCGGACCCCGGCGTCGACCTTGGCCTGTTCGAGCGGATCGTCGAAGCGCTCTCCGGGGATCTCGAGGACGATGCGCCCGTACATCGAGAGGAGGCGACGGTACGAGTCGAGCGCGAAGCGCTCGTCGGTGCGTGCGGCCAGGCCCTTCACCGACGCGTCGTTGAGACCGAGGTTCAGGATCGTGTCCATCATCCCCGGCATCGAGAAGGCGGCGCCGGAACGCACGCTGACGAGCAGCGGGTCGTCGGCGTCGCCGAGACGACGACGCATGAACCGCTCGAGGCTGGCGATGTGACCGTCGATCTCCCCGCCGAGCCCACCGGGCCAGCCGGTGGCCATGTAGGCGCGGCAGGCCTCGGTGGTGATGGTGAAGCCGGGCGGTACGGGAAGGGCCAGCACCGAGGTCATCTCGGCGAGATTGGCGCCCTTGCCGCCGAGGAGGGCCTTGAGGTCCCTCGGTGCCCGACTGTGGCGATGTGCGAAACCGTAGACCCACGTCATGCGCTGCCCCTTCCGATACGTCACGCGCCCTGGCTACGCACGCTAGCGACGTGCGATCGAACGGCTAGATCCGTTGGTCACGACCTGGCACCCGACCCGACCGAGGGTCGCGCCGATCAGACGAGCTTCGGCGCCAGGTATCCGATGAGATCGTCGATGGCGACGCGTTCCTGCGCCATCGAGTCGCGCTCGCGCACCGTGACGGCGCGGTCGTCGAGACTGTCGAAGTCGACCGTCACGCAGTACGGGGTGCCGAGCTCGTCCTGGCGGCGGTAGCGCCTGCCGATGGCCTGGGTCTCGTCGTAGTCGCACATGCAACGACGGCTGCAGGAGACCGAGCACCTCGGTGGCCGGTCCGGAGTGAGCGTGTCCTTCTTCGACAGCGGCAGCACCGCCACCTTGTACGGGGCGAGACGGGTGGTGGAGGCGCAGCACGGCTCGCGGGTCTCGTCGTTGACCTCCTCCTCGTCGTAGGCCGCCAGGAGGAACGCCATCATCGTGCGGGTGGCGCCGGCCGCCGGCTCGATGACGTGGGGCACGTACCGGCTCGTTGGTGGCCTGATCGAAGTAGTCGAGCTTCGTCGCCGGAGTGGGCTGGCGTGCTGGGTGAGGTCGTAGTCGCCCCGGTTGGCGATGCCTTCGAGCTCGCCCCAGCCCCACGGGAAGAGGAACTCGACGTCGGCCGTGCCCGATCGGAGTAGTGGCTGAGCTCGTCGACGTCGTGGGGCCGCAGGCGCAGCTTGTCCTCGGGGATGCCGAGGTCGAGGTACCACTGGCAGCGCTGCTGGCACCAGTACTCGTACCAGTGGCCGGCCTCGTCGGGCGGCACGAAGAACTCGAGCTCCATCTGCTCGAACTCACGGGTCCGGAACACGAAGTTGCCGGGCGTGATCTCGTTGCGGAAGGTCTTGCCGATCTGGGCGATGCCGAACGGCGGCTTCTTGCGGCTGGTGTAGAGCACGTTGGCGAAGTTGATGAACATGCCCTGCGCCGTCTCGGGACGCAGGTAGGCAACCGCGGCCTTCGGCCCTCGACCGGCCCGGCCTGGGTCTTGAACATGAGGTTGAACTGGCGGGCCTCGGTGAAGCTGTCCTCCGCGCCGCAGTTCGGGCAGTGGCGGGGTCGTCGAGCTTGTCCTCGCGGAGCCGCTCGTCGCACTCCGGCAGTCGACCAGCGGGTCGGTGAAGTTCGGCGAGGTGGCCCGAGGCCTCCCAGATCGCCGGCGGCGACAGGATCGAGGCGTCGAGGCCGACCACGTCGTGGCGGCGCTGCACCATCGACCGCCACCAGGCGTCCTTGACGTTGCGCAGCAGCAGGACCCCGACCGGGCCGTAGTCGTAGGTCGAGCGGAAGCCGCCGTAGATCTCGGCCGACGGGAAGACGAACGCCGCGCCGCTTGGAGAGGTTGACGATCTTGTCCATGAGCGACGGGTCGTTGGGTACCTCGAGGGGTCTCGGCCCGTCGTCGGTGGCGGTCTCGGGGGGTTCGGACATGGCGGCCGAGCCTACCTGTGCCCCCGGTGACGACCGGACGGGTTCGGCACGCCCCGCTCGGGAACGGCACCGGTGGCGGTGGGGAAAGATGTCGCCATGGACGCCTACCCGACCGCAGCGCCGGTCGACCCCACCGACGTGGCCTGGCGCCGGTGTGCGGCGGCGGCGATCGACGTGGGCATGGGGGCGGTGATCGGTCTCGTGCTGTTCGTGGTGCTCTCGGAGGACTCCTACCGCTTCGACAGGCGGACCGACGCCATCGTGGTGTCCCGTGAGCTGAGAGGGGTCGGCGCCGTCCTCTTCTACGGGACATGGCTGGCCTACAACGTCGGCGTCTTCGTCGTGCAGCGTGGCCTCACGGGACGCACGCTGGGCACGATGGCGCTGGGAGTGGCGACCGTGGGAGGCGATGGTCTCCCCCTCGGGGCACCGAAGGCGCTGCTGCGCAGCGTCGCCGGCGTCGTCGACTACCTCCCCTGCTGTCTCCCACTGGTCGGGATCGTCACCACGTTCACCACGTCCGGCCACCGCCGGGTGGGCGACATGGCCGCCTCGAGCTTCGTGATCGACGCCCGCTGGGCGGGGTCCCCGGTACCAGCGACGGGCTCGACCCGCACGGCGCCCGCACCGCCTCCCGGGCCTCCACCACGGGGCGGCGGATGGTCACCGGCTCGTCCCGCGCCGCCGTGCCGGCGGCGCAGGTTCCCCGGTGGACCGATCCCACCGCCACGGCGCCGCCGGCGACCCCTCCCACGCCGGCAGCGCCCGTCCCGCAGTGGGAACCCGGCCGCCAGGCCTACGTCGCCTGGGATCCGCAACGCCGGCAATGGCTGCAGTTCGACCAGGCGTCCCAGAAGTGGCTCCAGTACGACCCGGTCACCGCACAGTGGCGTCCCGTCGCATCGGGGCCGACGCCATGACCGATCCCGTGAACGCCCCCGCGACCGCCTCCGGTCTCGGTGCGCACGATCTCGCCGGAGCCACGGCGTCACCGCCGTTCGTCCTGGGCACCGGACCCGACCCGACGGCCGTCATGGGGCGCCGCGTCGGGGCCTACGTCCTGGACGGGCTGCTCGTCGTCCTCCTCACCCTCCTCGCGGTGCTGGCGACCGGCGGGCTGAGCGAGCGACGAGGGCTGTCCGGCTGCGACGCGGTCGACGGATCCATCTGCCTGCAGGCCGGCGACAGCGTCTTCGTGGCGGAGGGAGCGCCGGAGCTGGCCGTGTTCCTGGTGCCGTTGGCCTACGCGGTCATCTTCTCGGTGATCGTCCAGGGGCGCAGCGGAGCCACCCCGGGCAAGGCCGCCTTCGGCGTCCGTGTCGTCGATCCCGAAGGCCGGGGTCCCGGCGTCGGCCGGGCACTCGTGCGCACCCTCCTGCTCCCCGTCGACATGATCGGCTGCCTCCTCCCCCTCGTGGGGCTGGTGACGGCCTTGTCGAGCCGAGGTCACCGTCGGGTGGGCGACATGGTGGCGCACACCTTCGTCGTCGACCGCTCCGCCGTCGGGCGGGCGATCGTCATGCCGACCGTGACGGCCGCGCTCCCCCAGCGCCACCACGCTCGCCGCCGACCGAACCGCAGTGGGATCCGGCCCGCGGGACCTATGTCGTCTGGGATCCGAGTCGGGGACGGTGGTTGGCCTACGACCAGAGCGTCGGGCTCTGGCGCGAGCTGTGACCGGCCCGGAACGACTGCGGCTGCGATCATGGGCGGAGGAGGTCTCGACGTGAGCGCACCCATCCCCGGCAACCAGTACCCCGACCTGCTCTGGCGCAGGGTCGGCGCCGGCATCATCGATGTCGGGATCCTGTTCGCCATCGCCGTCCTGGCCACGGTGATCTTCCGCCAGATCAGCTTCGTGGCGTCGATCATCTCCCTCGCCTACTCACTCGCCGCCTTCGTCTGGTGGCAGGGTCGCTCCGGCGCCTCCCCCGGCAAGCAGTTGGTCGGTCTGCGCGTGGTCGACGCCACCGGCCAACCGTGCGGAGCGGGCAAGGCGGCCACCCGATGGGTCCTCTGGATCGTCGACGGCTTCCCCTACTGCGTACCGCTCGTGGCCTTCTTCATGATCTTCACCAACGCCGACCAGCGGCGGGTGGGCGATCGGGTGGCGGGAACATGGGTCGTCGATCAGCACCAGGTGGGCCGTCGTCCCCTCGTGGGCGGCGCGGCCGGTGAGCTCCGGTCCGGGCCGGACCCCTCGTGGGACGACCTCCGCCAGGCCTACGTGCGCACCGATCCGACCACGGGCCGTCGCGAGGTCTTCGACGAGACCGCCACCGCATGGCTCCCGATCGACGAGTGAGCTCCTGACCGTCGGCGAGAGGCGCCGATCAGTGCCGATCGAGAACGGAGACCGACCGCAGGCGCCGCTCGAGGTGGTGTTCGACAGCCCGGGTGGCGAGGTGGTCGACCTCGTGGGTGGCCGGTGAGTCGCCGGCGGCGAGCGCCTCGCCGAGCCGTCCGCCGAGGATCTGCTGGAGCAGGGCGACGGCGCCGGGCGACACGGCGTCTCCACGCCGGCAGTCCCGGCACAGCAACCCGCCACTGTCGAGATCGAAGGCCACCAACGGCCCCTCGGAGGCACACGACACGCACACCTCCACCTCGGGGCGATAGCCCTCCAGGGACAGCACCTTCCAGAAGAACGCCGGTACGACGAGCGACGAGTCCGATCCCGCCAGGGTGCGCAACGCACCCAGCAACATCTGGAACAGCCGAGGGTTCACCTCCCCCTCTTGGGCGAGCTGATCGGTCGTCTCGAGCATGGCCGAGGCCCGGGTGATGCGGTCGAGGTCGTCGCGAATGACCCTGAAGTGATCGAGGCTGTCGGCCTGGGTGACGATGTCGAGGTCACGCCCCTCGTAGAGCTGCACGGCGATGTGGCTGGTGGGTTCGAGCCGGGCGCCGAACTTGGAGCGGGTCTTGCGGACCCCCTTGGCCACGGCGCGAACCTTGCCCCGGCCCCGGGTGAGCAGGACCACGATGCGGTCGGCCTCGCCGAGCTTGTAGGTGCGCAACACGATGGCCTCGTCGCGATGCAGCGTTCCCTTGCTCACTCGTTGAGACCACCGAAGCGACGATCCCGCTCCTGGAACTCGCGCACTGCGGCGAAGAGATGCTCCCGGCGGAAGTCCGGCCAGAGCACCTCGGTGAAGACCAGCTCGCTGTATGCCGCCTCCCAGAGCAGGAAGTTGGAGAGGCGGAACTCTCCGGAGGTGCGCACGACCAGATCGGGATCGGGCATCTCGGGGTCGTAGAGACGTCGGGCGATCGCCCGCTCGTCGATCTTCGCCGCCGGCACACCCTCGTCCACGAGTTGCCGCACGGCATCGACGATCTCTGCTCGACCTCCGTAGTTGAAGGCGATCGAGAGGGTCAGCGTGCGGTTGCCCTTGGTGAGCTCGAGGGACTCGTCCATCCGCCGCAGGAGGCGCTTGGGCACCCTCCAGTCGCGCCGGCCGAGGAACCGGATGCGGACATCGCGGTCGTTCAGCTCGTCGCGACGACGGAGAAGGAGCGACTCGTTGAAGTTCATGAGGAACCGGACCTCATCGCGCGGGCGACGCCAGTTCTCGGTGGAGAAGGCGTAGACGGTGAGCCATTCGATCCCGAGTTCGAGGGCACCCTCGACGGCGTCGAACAAGGCCTCCTCGCCGGCCGCGTGGCCGTCGGTGCGCTTCAATCCGCGCCGCTGGGCCCACCGCCCGTTGCCGTCCATCACCGCAGCCACGTGCACCGGGATGCGATCGGGATCCAGGCCGGGGACGTCCACGGACCGACGTTACTGCCGGGTCTGCGCACGCCCCGGCACCCGCCGGGGCCGGCACTACGATCCATCGCCTCATGGCCGACGCCGACCGCCTCGCCGGCGACACCCGTGCCGCGCTGGCCACGATCACCGAGGCCCTTCCGGCGGGCGAACCCCGTCCGGGCCAGGTCGAGATGGCCGAGGCCGTCGCCCGGGCCATCGCCGACGAGCGCCACCTCGTCGTGCAGGCCGGCACCGGCACGGGCAAGACCTTCGCCTACCTCGTCCCGGCGGTGCTGGCGGGTCGGCGGGTCGTGGTCACGACGGCGACGAAGGCACTCCAGGACCAGCTCGCCGAGAAGGACCTGCCCTTCCTCGCCGAGCATCTGGACGAATCCCTCTCTTGGGCGGTGCTGAAGGGCCGCTCGAACTACGTGTGCCTCCAACGGGTGCGCGAGGTCGAAGCCGGCGAACAACTCGCCCTCGACGTCGGCCCTCGACCCCCGACCGAGGAGGTGGCGGCCCTGGTGGCGTGGGCGGGGCGGACCGAGACCGGCGACCGTGCCGAACTGGAACGGGAACCCTCCGCCCGGGCGTGGGCGGCGGTGAGCGTCGGACCCCGCGAGTGCCCAGGCGCGGCCGCCTGCCCCAAGGGGGAGCCGTGCTTCACCGAGAGAGCCCGTCGAGCCGCGGCCGAGGCCGAGATCGTCGTGGTCAACACCCACCTGTACGGACTGCACCTGGCCACGGGCGGCGCGGTCCTGCCCGAACACGACGTGGTGATCGTCGACGAGGCCCACCAACTGGAGGACACGATCGCCGCCACGGCCGGGCTCGAGGTCACCGGTGGGCGGTTCGTCGCCCTCGCCCGGACCGTCGGCGCCATCATCGACGACCGCGAGATGGTCGACTCGATCGCGGTCCTCGGCGACCGCTGGAAAGCTGCTCTGGCCGAGGACCTCGGGCGGCGCCTCCGGCGCGGCCTCGAGGGTGACGCCGCCGTGGTCCGAGACCTCGCCCGCAACCGGCTCGACCTCGTGATGGCGGCGTTGCGCGGCGTGACCGACGACGGCCCGGGTGACGTGGGGACGCGCAAGCAACGAGCGATGAAGGCGGCGACCACACTGGTCGAGGACCTCGACGCCATCGCCGAGATCCGGGGGGACGACGTGGCGTGGGTCGAGGGCACACCGGAGAACCCCGTGCTGCGGGTCGCCCCTGTCGACGTCGCCGAGCTGCTGCGCGAGACGGCCTGGGCCGACACCACCGCCGTGTTGACGAGCGCCACCCTCCCGGCGACGCTCCCCGACCGCCTCGGGTTGGTCGACGGCACCTTCACCGCGAGGGACGTCGGGAGCCCCTTCGACTACGGGCACCAGGCGCTGCTCTACTGCGCGGCCGACCTCCCCGATCCCCGCTCTCCCTCCTTCGACGAGGCCGTCCACGGCGAGCTCGAGGCACTCATCACCGCGGCCGGCGGGCGCACGATGGCGTTGTTCACCAGCTACCGGGCCCTCCGCGCTGCGGTCGAGGCGTTGCGGGCGAGGCTCGACGTCCCCGTCCTGGCGCAGGACGACCTGACCAAGGCGGCCCTCGTGCGTCGTTTCACCGACGAGCCCGAGGCCTGCCTGTTCGCCACGATGGGTTTCTGGCAGGGCGTCGACGTGCCGGGAGCCACGCTGAGCCTCGTCACGATCGATCGGTTGCCCTTCCCCCGCCCCGACGACCCACTCCTGCAGGCGCGACGCGAGCACGCCCGGGCCGACGCCTTCCGGGTGGTCGACCTCCCACGGGCGGCCACGCTGCTGGCCCAGGGCACCGGGCGCCTGATCCGCACGGCCACCGACCGGGGCGTGGTGGCCGTCTTCGATCCTCGACTGGCGACGAACACCAGCTATCGATGGGACATCGTGCGGGCGCTGCCACCGATGCGGCGCACTCGAGACCGCTCGGATGCCGAGCGGTTCCTCCGCGAGATCCGCTCCTGACCGATGGTGACGACGGGGGCCGCGGTACCGGCGCGGTTCCGCCGACGTCGCGGCACGTCGATGGGCCGGGCAGCCCGCGCGATGTCGGCGAGCCCGGGGACCACGTCTAGAAGCCGAGCCGATCGAGCGCGCTCGACTGGCGCTGCCAGTCCTTGTCGACCTTGACGAACAGCTCGAGGTAGGCGCCGGGGGCCAGCTGCTCGCGCACGGCCGTACCCACCGCCTTGAGCACCGCCCCCTTGCGTCCGATGACGATGCCCTTCTGGGAATCGCGTTCCACCAGGATCTCGACCCGGATGCGGGGCCACTCCCATTCGACGACGCGGGTGGCGATCGAGTGCGGCAGCTCGTCACGGGTGATGGAGAGGAGCTGCTCACGCACGAGCTCGGCGACGTGGAAGGCCTCGGGCACGTCGGTGACGGTGCCGGGCGGGTACCACTGCGGACCCTCCGGCAGGCGCGAGACGATCTCGTCGACGAGCGCACCCACCCCGTCACCCGTGACCGCCGACACCGGGAAGTAGGCGGAACGGTCGAGCTGCTCGGCGGCTCGTGCCAGCTGACCCACCACTTCGTCGGGCGACGCGATGTCCGTCTTGTTGACCACGACGATGGCGTCGGCCGGCACGCGCTCGGCCACGAAGCGGTCGCCCGGCCCGATCGGCGCGGTCGCGTCGACGACGAGGCAGACGACGTCGACGCCGCCCGCCGCATCGCTGGCGGTGGCGTTCAGTCGCTCACCGAGCAGGGTGCGGGGCTTGTGGATGCCGGGGGTGTCGACGAACACGACCTGGGCGTCCGGACGCTCGAGGACGCCCCGGATCTGGGACCGGGTGGTCTGGGGCTTGTCGGAGGTGATGGCCACCTTCGTGCCGAGGATGGCATTGAGCAGGGTCGACTTGCCGACGTTCGGGCGCCCGACGAGGGTTGCGAAACCGCTCCTCACGCCGACGTCCGACGATCGCTCGCTTCGTCTGTGACCGACGCGCTCTCCGGCACCACCGCCGCGGCCTCGATGCGGATGGTGGCGATGCGTCGACCCTTCACCCGCTCGACGTGGAGCTGTCGGCCATCGGCTTCGACGACCTCGCCCTCGGCGGGCACATGACCGGCGAGGTGGAAGACCAGCCCGCCGAGGCTGTCCCAGTCGCCTTCGGGGAGCTGGAGGTCGAGCAGTTCGTTGACCTCGTCGACGGCCATCTGCGCCTGCACGAGCACAGCGCCGCCGGGCAGCGGTGCCACCATCGGCTCCTCGCGATCGGTCTCGTCGACGATCTCGCCGACCAGTTCCTCGATGAGGTCCTCCATGGTGACCAACCCCGCGGTCCCGCCGTACTCGTCGACGACGATCGCCATGTGGAACGTACGGGCCTGCATCTCGGGGAGCAGAGCGGCGACGCGCTTGGTCTCGGGGACGAACTCGGCCGGGCGCACGATGCCCAGCACGGCCTCGTCAGCCCGCCCGTCACGCTCGGCTCGCATCAGGTCCTTGGCCGTGACGACCCCGACGACGTCGTCGATGCCCTCGCCGAGCACCGGGATACGGCTTCGCCCGTTCAGCAACACGACCTCCATCACGTCGGCCACCCGGAAGTCGGTGTCGACGGTGACCATGTCGGGCCGCGGCACCATGACCTCACGCACGATGGTGTCGCCGAACTCGATGATCTGACCGATGAGCTCGCGCTCCTCGCGCTCGATCACCTCCTCCTCGACGGCGGCGTCGACCATCGCCAGGAGCTCTTCTTCGGAGACGAAGGGACCCTCCTTCAGCCCCTTGCCCGGGAGGATGACGTTGGTGAGGCCGATGAGGCCTCGCGACAGCGCGCGCAGTGGGCCGAACCGGGACAACGCCGAGACGGGCGACGCGGCGATGAGTGCGGCGCGCTCGGGATGCTCGATGGCCCACGTCTTCGGTGCGGCCTCGGCCAGCACGAAGACGACGACGACGTTGAGGAACGTGGCCACGGCCACCCCCCATGCACCGAAGAGCTGGGCGGAGACGATGCCGGTGAGGGTGGCTTGGACGAGCTGACAGACCAGCACGACGAGTAGGACGACGTTGAGGAAGCGCTCCGGGTGCGAGACCAGCTCGACGAGCCGCTTGGCCCCTCGACGCTCGTCCTCCTGCAACGCCAACGCCTTCGCCCGGGTCATCCGTGTGAGCGCGGTCTCGGCCAGGGCCAGGAAGACCGAGGCCAGCAACATGACGATGATCGTGACGAGCATCGCCGTCTGGGCGCCGGTGAGGGCCAGGACCACGGGGGTCACCTCGATGCCCCGGGGTCGGCGGGAGCCGCGTCGGACGGGTCGGCACGACCGGGAGCTTCGGAGATCGCGGCCCAGGGGTCACCGGCGGGTGTGCCGTGGTGGGCGGCGAGGAGCTGACGCTCCCGATCCTGCATGACCACCCGGCCGGCGTCGTCGGCGTGGTCCATGCCCAACAGGTGCAGGATCCCGTGCACGACGAGCAGGGCCAGCTCGTCGTCGTAGCTTCCGGCATGGGTCGGCGCATTGGCGGCGGCGACCGACGGGCAGATGACCACGTCGCCGAGCAGCAGCGGCACGCCGTCGGGATCGTCCTCGTCGTGCCGGTCGGGGCCGGCGCCGCCGCTGTCGGGCCAGCGGCCGGGCGGGTTGGCCTCGCCGTCGATCGGGAACGAGAGCACGTCGGTGGGCCCGTCGTGATCCATGAAGCGGTTGTTGAGCTCGGCGATGGTGTCGGGCGACACGAACAACAACGACAGCTCGCACTCTCCCTCGACGCCCTCGTCGACCAGCACGTGGCCGGCGAGGCGTTGCCAGCGCTCGGCGTCGACGGGCTGGGCGACTTGTTCGTCGGCGACGAAGACCGTCGCCTCACCGTCCTCGGGGCCCCGGCGACGCCGGCGTCGACTCGGAGGGCGGTCGGTCACCGCGACCCGCCGGGCGCGTCGACCCGAGTGGAGGCCTCGGCATGGGCCTCGTACGCGCTCACGATGTCCTGCACGATGCGATGACGCACCACGTCGGCGGCGCCGAGGCGGACCCAGCTGAGGCCGTCGATGCCCGACAGCACCGGTTCCAGGCCGAGCAGGCCGCTGCGGCCCCCCTGCACGTCGACCTGGGTGGTGTCACCCGTGATGACGCACTTCGAGCCGAAGCCGATTCGGGTGAGGAACATCTTCATCTGCTCGGGGCTGGTGTTCTGGGCTTCGTCCAGGATGATGAAGCTGTTGTTGAGGGTGCGGCCCCGCATGAAGGCGAGGGGCGCGACCTCGACGGTGCCCCGGTCGAGCAGGCGTTGGGCGCCCTCGGCCTCGACCATGTCGTAGAGGGCGTCGTAGAGCGGGCGCAGGTACGGATCGACCTTGGCCATGAGGTCGCCGGGCAGGAAGCCGAGGCGTTCGCCGGCCTCGACGGCGGGGCGGGTGAGGATGATGCGGTCGACCTGCTTGGCCTGCAGCGCCTGCACGGCCATGGCCACGGCCAACCAGCTCTTGCCCGTACCGGCCGGCCCGACTCCGAAGGTGACGATGTTGTCGCGGATGGCGTCGATGTAGCGCTTCTGGCCGCTGGTCTTGGGGCGAACGACCCGACCTTTGGCGGCGCGCATGACGTCGGCGGTGAGCACCTCGGAGGGTCGCTCGTCGGCCTTGACCATGTCGATGCTGCGGCGAACACCGGCCTCCTCGAGCACGTGCCCCTGTTGGAGCAACACGACGAGCTCGTCGAAGAGGCGACCGACCTGTTCGGCGTCGGCGCCGTCCACGGAGATCTCGTTGCCCCGCACGTGCACGACCGCGCCGGGGTAGGCGGCCTCGACGAGGCGGAGCAACTCGTCGCGCTCGCCCAGCAGGCCGACCATCAGGTGATTGCCGGGAACGTTGATCTTGACCTGCGTGTCGGCCATGGCCTGACCATCGTAGGGCCCGGCGCGGCCGATCCCCGCGCCGGTCCGGGCAGATGTACACCTGCGCTGATGACAGGATGACGACCCGCGTCGACCTGTGGAGGACCGATGGACGACCACGCCGAGAACGCCCCGGTCGCCGATGATGCCGCACTGGACCGATGGCTGGCCGAGGCCCGCGTGGACGACGCCGCCCGCAGCCGGGCCGAGACCGCCGAGCAACGTGAACGGGAAGCCGCGGAGGCGACCCTCACCGGGGTGCTCGTGGACCTGGCCGGACGAGGCGAATCGGTCGGGCTGATGATGCGCTCGGGACGCCAACACCGGGGATCGATCCGGCTGGTCGGCCCCGACTCCGTGGTGTTGCACCTGGAGACCCGTCAGTGGTTGGCGGCGCGGCTCTCGGCCATCGCCGCGCTGCGCACCATCGCCTCGTCACCCGTACCGGGAGGGACCGACCCGTCGACCACGAGCCGGTTCGTGCGTCTCGCACTGGCCGTGGCCCAGCCCGGCGACTGGGTGCTGGTCGCCTCGGGCGCCACCACCTTCGGCGGTGCGCTGCAGTCGGCCGGGGGTGACGTCGCCGTGCTGCGCCTCGACAACGGCGACACCGCCTACGTGGGGCTCGCCAGCGCCGACGAGGTCACGACCCGACCCTCTGCGATCTGACCGCCACGCGGACCGTCGGCTTCGACGACCCAACGTCGGTCGCAGGCGGGACTACCGCTCTGCGGCGTCGGGGTAGAGGTGCTCGAGGGTACCGGGCTCGATGCGTCGTGACTCGATGAACCCTTCGACGTCGGCGGCCTTCAGCCTGATCACCCGACCGAAACGATAGCCGGGCAATGACCCGTCGTCGATGAACTTGTAGAGCGTGCGGGTGGTGATGCCGAGGTAGTCCGCGGCCTCGCCGCTGGTCATCCACTCGACCGGGGTGGGGGTCATACGACCCACTCTAGATCCGCCGCAGACAGATCTGGATGCATTTCGGTCGATCCCATGCCTTCTCCGCAGTACGATTGGGGCCAACGGTGCCCTTGTGCGGTCGGGCACACCCTCCGTACCGTCCACCTCGATCGGCGACGAGCACGGCGGCGTCGCCCCTGCGGAACCCAACAGGACGGACATCATGCGGAAGCTGCCCAACCGGGTGGCCGGACCTCGCACGCCCTCGTCGGCGTCCGAGGCTCCGGCATCACCGACCCCCGACTCCTCCGGCCCGGACACGGGCGAACGACGACGACCGACCCGGGCCGGCGGCGGACTCCCCCGAGGGCGGGCGCTGGTGGGCGGACTGTTGGTCGCCGTGGCGATGGTGGTGGTGTTCGCCGCCACCATCGGAGCGGGTGACCAGCCCTCGGCCCTGGCCGTGACGGCGCGGGTCTCGCTCCCGGCCGGCCACGTCCTGACCACCTCGGACCTGGTGACCCGACCGGTGGACCTGCCACCCGGGACCGCCCAGGCCGCCTTCGCCTCGGTCGACGAGCTCATCGGCGCCACGACCGTCGCCCCCCTCGCAGCCGACGAGCTCATCCAACGAAGCGCCGTCGCGCTCGACGGTCGCCTCCTGTCGCCGGCGCACGAGTTCTCGTTCCCCGTCGAACGCGAACGAGCGGTCGACGGGGACCTCCGACCCGGCGAGACCGTCGACCTCCTCGCCACCTTCGGCAGCGGCGCCGGCGCCTCGACCTCCGTCCTGGCCCGCCGGGCGACCGTCATCGCCGTCCAGGGCGGCGGCGGCACGGCGATCGGGAGCGGGGGCGACCTCGTGTTGACGATCGCCCTCGCCTCGGCCGACGCGGTGCTCGACGTGGCCCATGCCGCCCAGGTCGCGGATCTCACGGTGGTGCGCGCCACCCGCGCCGGCGACGATGCACCGACTCGGGATCGGGTGGAGACATCGGGCCGAGCCGCCGGAGATGCACCGACTCCGATCGGAGCGGGCCAGTGACCATCGAGCACTACGCCCTCATCGGCGTGGCCCGCCCGCGGGTCCCGTGGTTCACCGAGATCGGCCGATGGGCGACATCGGCATCGATCCCCGCCGACTTCGTGCGCTGCGTCTCGCTCGACGAGGCTCGCGCCCGCCTCCGGGGCGGTCGGGCCTGGTCGGCGCTCCTCGTCGACCACCTCGCCCCCGGCCTCGACCGTGATCTCATCGATGCGGCGCGAGCCGTCGGTTGCGCCACCGTCATCGTGGTCGACGGAAGCGCGCCACCGCGACTGGGTGGCCCTCGGGGCAGCAGCCGTCCTCGACGCCCCGATCCACCGTGATGCTCTCGTGAGCACCCTGCGAGAGTGCTCGGCTCCGATCTCACGACTCGTGGGGAGTGGCGCCGATCTCGCCGACCTCCAGCCCTTGCCGGCCTGGGAGGGGCGACTCGTCGCCGTCGCAGGCCACGGAGGATCGGGCACGTCCACCGTCGCGGCAGCACTGGCGCAGGGCCTGGCATCGAACCCCACGCACGGAGGTCGGGTGGTGTTGCTCGACGCCGCGCTCGACGCCGACCAGGCGATCCTCCACGACACCGGGGACGTCATCCCTGGACTGCAGGAACTCGTCGACGCCCACCGGTCCGGTTCGCTCGACCGCGAGCAGACGACTGCGCTCACCTGGCATTGCGCCGAGCACGGCTACGACCTCGTCCTCGGGCTCCGCCGTCACCGGGACTGGACCGTGCTGCAACCCCGCGCGGTCGAGGCGGCGGTGGGATCGCTTCGCCACGCCTACTCGGTGGTGGTGGCCGACGTCGACGCCGACGTCGAGGGCGAAGGGCTGACCGGCTCGATGGACGTGGAGGACCGCAACCTCCTGGCCCGCCACCTGACGAGATCGGCCGACGTGGTCCTCGCCACCTCCACGGCTTCGGTGACCGGCCTGCATCGGCTGGTGCGGACACTCGGGTCGCTCGTCGCCCACGGCGTCGCCCCCGAGCGACTCCTTCCGGTCATCAGCCGCTCACCCAGATCCGCTCGGGGTCGCGGCGGACCTCACCCGCGCCGTTGCCGACCTGCTCGACCCGGCGACGGCGATGGCGATGTCGTCTCCGCTGTACCTCCCGCACCGCAAGGAGATCGACGTCGTGCACCGCGATGCCGCTCCCCTCCCTCGAGCGTTGGTCGACCCGCCCACCGAGGCGACCGCCGCACTCCTCGAACGACTCGCACCCAACGATCGAGACGGCGCATCCCGCTCGATCGGAGTTCCGGTGCCGGCCACCAGGCTCTCGGGAGGTGCGGCATGACCTCCGCCGCCGGCCATGACATCGACGTCGAAGCCCCACTGGCCCTGATCGAGCGCAGCGTCCAGGAGCGCGCCAAGGAGATGGACCTCGACATGGGTTCCCCCGCAGGCCGCGACGGCCTGCGGACCCTGATCGACGACGAGCTCGAGCGATGGGACGACGACGCCCGTCGAGGCCGACGCCGCCATGCGGTGGCCAACCCCGGTCTCGTCGCAGAACGGGCGTGGCGCAACCTGGCCGGTCAGGGGCCGCTCACCGAGTTGCTCGCCGATCCCGACGTCTGGGAGATCGAGGTCAACTCGCCCGACTCGATCTTCGTGAGGCGGCACACCGGGCCATCCGGCTACCACCACGAGAGCTTCCACGACGACGACCACGTCGTCCGCACGCTCACGAAGCTCCTCGACGACTCCTCCGCCAGCCACCGCAAGCTGGACCCGACCGAAGGGCTCCAGGACGCCCAGCTCGACGACGGATCACGCCTCCACATCGTGCACGGCGACCTGAGCCGGGGTGGTCACGTCATGGTGAACATCCGCCGCTTCACCGGAGTCCCCTTCACCCGTCTCGACGAACTGGTGGAGCGCTCCACCCTGAGCGCGGACGTCGCGGAGTTCCTGGCCTCCGCGGTCCGGGCGGGCTCGTCGATCCTCTTCGCCGGGGCACCGGGCTCGGGCAAGACGACCTTGCTGTCCTGCTGTACCGGCGAACTGGACCCGTCGCTGAGGGTGGTGATCGCCGAGGAGGTGTTCGAGATCGACGCGCCACTGCCGAACGTCGCCCAGATGCAGACCCGACCGGGACGACCGGATCGACCGGAGATCGATCTGCGTCGCCTCGTCGCAGGGTTCCTGCGCATGGCGCCCGATGTGGCCGTCGTCGGCGAGGTCCGCGACCGGGAGGCACTCCCCCTCCTGCTGACGCTGTCGTCGGGGGTCAAGGGCTTCGCCACGATCCACGCGGGGAACGCCCGCCAGGCGTTGTCCCGCCTGCGATTCCTCGCCCAACTCGCCGAGGCATCCCGGAACCTGCCCCACGGCGCCCTCACCGCACTGGTCAGCGAAGCCGTCGACCTCGTGGTCTTCAGCCAGCGCGGGCCGCACGGACCCCAGGTCTGTGAGGTGCTCGCCGTGGAGGACCTCGCCGGTGGCGCCGACACCATCGCGTTCACGACCACCGAGGTGTTCCGTCGGCGGAGCCACGACGCCCCACTCGAGTGGTGCGGCAACGTTCCCGTGCGGCTGGCCGGGGTGTTCGCCGCCTGCGGAGTCGATCTCAGCACCCGACTGCGTTCCGCTTCCAGTGGCGACGACGGCACGGGCGGCGAGCGGTGACCGCGACGCTCACGGCCCTCGGTGCCGGGTACGGGATCTACCTCCTCTACACCGCGGCCGCCTTCGGATGGCGCGGTCTCGGTCCTGGGCCGAAGACGACGACCGGCCGCCGGCGTCGGCCAACCGACCGGATCCACGACTGGCTGGCCCAGGCGGGTCTCGGCCACGTCGGAGCGGGCGAGTTCGCCGGCGTCCTCGCCGTCGCCTTCGTACTCGGAGCGACCCTGGCGCTGGCCCTGTTCGGCGGTCCCCTCCCCACGTTGGTGGGTGGGATCTTCGCTGCCTCGTTTCCGGTCGACGCGTATCGCCGACGACGAGCCACCGCACGAGCCGTGGCACAGGACGGGTGGCCCCGCATGATCGAGGAACTGCGCATCCTCACCGGTTCCGTCGGGCGATCGATCCCCCAGGCTCTGTTCGAGGTCGGCGCCGCCGGACCGGTCGAGCTGCGACCGGCGTTCGCGGCCGCGAATCGGGAGTGGCTCCTGACGACCGACTTCGAGCGCACGCTCCATGTCCTGCGCGAGCAGCTCGCCGACGCGACGTGCGACGCCACGTGCGAGACCCTCCTCATCGCCCACCAACTCGGCGGCACGGACGTGGACCGCCGCCTCGCCGATCTCGCCGAGGACCGACGGGAGGACACCCGGTACCGCAAGGACGCTCGCGCCCGACAGGCCGGCGTCCGTTTCGCCCGCCGTTTCGTCCTGCTCGTTCCCCTCGGCATGGCCGCAGCCGGTCTGTCGGTCGGCAATGGTCGGGGGGCCTACCAGACGCCTCTCGGTCAGACTGCGGTGCTCGCCGCCATCGCCATGATCGGCGTGTGTTGGGTGTGGGCCGGGAGGATCCTCCGGCTCCCGACGGAGGATCGGGTGTTCACCCGATGATCCGGATCGTCGTGACGAGCGCGCTCCTGGTCTGGCTGGGGACGACCCTGGTGCTGGGCGAGTTCCGCTGGATACGGCGCGTCAGCCTGACCGAGAGGCTGCGGCCCTACGTCCCGGGCGGCGAGGTTCGCCACAAGGGCCTCACAGGAGCCGCGCCGGGTTGGGCGGGGTCGCTGCTCGCCGTCCTCGGTCCCCTCGTCAGCCAGTACGGGAGCAGCGTGGCCCGCGTCTTCGGCGTGTCGGAGGACCTGGCCCTCCGCCTCCGCCGGGTGCACTCTCCGCTGGACTCGACCGCGTTCCGATTGCGTCAACTCGGTTGGGTACTGGGCGCTCTCTCGCTCGCCGTGCTGGCGAGTGCCGCCGCTCGCCCGCCGGTGCCCGTCGTCGTCCTCGCCGTTCTGGGGGCGCCACTGCTCGCATTCCTCGTCGTCGAGCAGCAGCTCTCCCGGGCTTCCAGCGACCGGCAGCGCCGGGTGTTCCTGGAACTGCCCGTGGTGAGCGAACAGCTCGGCATGCTCCTCTCCGCCGGATACTCGCTCGGCTCGGCGCTGACCCGCCTCGCCGGCCGGGGCGATGGCGCGGTCACGAAGGACCTCACCGTCGTGGTCAGCAGGATCCAACAGGGTCTCGAGGAGATCACGGCGCTCCGGGAATGGGCGGCGATCGAACAGGTTCCGGCCATCGATCGCCTCGTCGGCGTCCTCGCCCTGAACCAGGAGGCGGGCGACCTCGGTCGTCTGATCTCCGAAGAAGCACGCACGATCCGCGCCGACGTGCACCGGGAGCTCATCGAGTCGATGGAGCGTCGCAGCCAACAGGTCTGGATCCCCGTCACCGTCGCGACCCTCGTGCCCGGGGTCCTGTTCCTCGCCGTCCCGTTCGTCGAGGCGATGCGCCTCTTCACCAGCGGCTGAACCGTCAACCAGCTCCACCGTGGGCACAGACAGAAAGGCAGTTCGACATGCAACCATCCGACGATCTCACCATCGCCCCGGCGTGGGCGACCCTCCTCTGGGCCCGGGGCGCACTGGTCGCACGACACCACCCGGCGGCCGCGCGCCCGTCCGGGAAGCGCCGACGAGGCTGGGGCGACCGCGGCGAGGGCGTCATCTCCGCGGCGATCGCCGTGCTGATCATGGCGTTCCTGGGGGCGGCGATGTGGGTGGGCTTCCAGCAGATGTGGAAGTCCACGGAGGCCACGACCAACGACAAGATCGAGCAGATCGGTTCGGAGTGACCCGTCGACACCGCTCGGCCCGGCCCGTCGATTCGGGAACGGCGCTGATCAGCTCGATCGCCGGCTTGTTGGTGTTCCTGGCCATGTTGCTCTTCGCCGTCCAGACGCTGGTCGGGCTCTACACCCGCTCGGTCGTCACCGACGCCGCTCACGAAGGGGCACGTCGGGTGGCCGGCGCACGCGTCGACCAGGCCGACCCCGCCGCGCAGGGCGAGGCACGGGAGCGGGCCGAGCAGGAGGTCCGGCGCCTCCTCGGGCGCTTCGGGGACGAGGTGAGCATGGACTGGTCGGCCAGCACGACCGACACGGTGTCGCTGCGGATTCGGGCCCGACCACCGGGACTGCTGTGGGACGCGTTCCGCGGGGCCGGCTCGGCGCTGGTCGACCGAACGGTGACGGTACGAGTGGAACGACCCCGATGAGCGAGCCCGGTCGACGCCACATCCGGTGGGAACAGGACCGGGGTCAGGTCGGCGGGGTCGAGGTGCTCCCGTTCGGTCTGCTCGTCTTCGTGATCGGCTCGCTCCTGGTCGCCAACGCCTGGGCGGTGGTCGACGCCAAGCTCGCTGTCACCAGCGCCGCACGCGAGGCGGTCCGGGTCTACGTGGAAGCCGGCGACGCCACCGAGGCGGTGGAGGCCGCCGAGGTGGCGTCGCGATCGGCGATCACCGGCCACGGGCGCGACGCCGACCGGACCGAGATGAGGATCACCCATGCCGACGGTCGCGCCTACGCCCGGTGCACCCGAGCGACGGTGACCGTCCGCCACCGGGTACCGGCGCTGACCCTGCCGTTCCTGGGCGGGTTGGGCGACGGGTTCGACGTCACCGCCCGCCAGAGCGAGCTCATCGACCCGTACCGATCCGGTCTCGCCGGGGAGGCGTCGTGTTGACCCGACTCGCGCTGTGCCGGGAGCGACACGACCGGGGAAGCGTGTTGATGCTCATGCCGGCGGCCGTGCTCATCGTCCTGGTGCTGGGGGCCATCACCGTCGACCTCACGGTGGTCCGCCTCGGTCAACGCGAGCTCATCGCCGCCGCGGGCGACGCCGCGAACGATGCGGCGACGTTCGGTCTGGACGAATCCGCCCTGCGGGCCGGACGGGGCTACGTGATCGATGCGCGAAGAGCCGAGCTGGCCGCGGTGGCATCGCTCGACGCGAAGGGTCTCCTCGACCGCCTCGCCGCACCGCCCGCCGTGACGATCGCCGATGACGGCACGGTGGAGGTCCGCCTCGTCCGAGACGTGCCCTACGTGTTCGCCAGGGCGCTCCCCGGCATCGACGACCGGACGACCGTGCGAGGAACCGCCGCAGCCCGCCTCGTCGTCGAATGACCGCCTGCCGGACTCACCCGCCCGCTCGACGAAGCGTTGCACCTGCGCCGATGGCCGCCTTGTAGCGTCGTGAACCATCACGGATCCAGCCGTTCCGGTCCCGCCGGGATGCTGCATCGACGGGAGATCCAGGGCCCAATGGCAGCCACCGCGACAGCCGCGAACCCGGGGTGGAGGGCTCGACCCGCGCTCACGTTGGTGGCCACCGGGCTCGGGCTCTTCATGATCTTCCTGGACGCCACGATCGTGAACGTCGCCTTGCCGGCGATCCAGGCCGACCTCGACTTCGGGGAGAGCGGCCTGCAGTGGGTGGTCGCGGCGTACAGCCTCACCATGGGCATGTTCATGATGACCTCGGCCTCGCTGGCCGACTCCCAGGGACGCCGCCGGGTGTTCGCCGTCGGACTGGTCATCTTCGCCGGCGCCTCGCTGGCGTGCGGATTGGCCCCCGACATCACCGTGCTCGTGCTGGCCCGAGCGCTCCAAGGAGTGGGGGCCGCCGTGTTGAACGTTGCGTCCCTGGCTCTCGTGGGCGCCGCCTACCCGGACCCGAAGGAGAAGATGAAGGCTGTCGGCCTCTGGACCGGCATCGCCGCCATCGGACTCGCCCTCGGTCCAACCCTCGGCGGACTCATCACCGACACGATCGGCTGGCGTTGGATCTTCCTGGTCAACCCCGTCGTCGCCGCCCTGGCCCTGATCATGACCTATGCCTTCGTGAGCGAGTCGAAGGACAGCACACGCCACTCCTTCGACCCGGTCGGCCAGATCCTGTTCATCATCGCCATCGCCGCGATCACCTTTGCGCTGGTGGAAGCCCCCAGCTTCGGGTTCAGCTCGCCGTGGATCGTGGGCCCGCTCATCGCGGGCGTCGTCGCCCTCGGTGTGTTCGTGTGGGTGGAATTGCGCAGCCGTGACCCGATGATGGACGTACGAGTATTCGGCGACTTCCCCTACACCGCGGCGATCATCACCGTGTTCGCCGTCCTGTTCTGCGCCTACGGGACGCTGCTGGTGATCACCCAGTACTTCCAGAACATCAACGACTACTCCGCCCAGACCACCGGCCTGCTGATGCTGGCGTTCACGATCCCGTCGATGGTGCTGGCTCCCATCGCGGGCCGGTTGGCGGCCCGCTTCGGTGGGCGCCGTCCGACGCTCGCGGGGGTCGCGCTCACCTGCGCGGCGACGGCGACGTTGGCGCTGGGCGTCGAACGCGGCCTCGGCGTCACCCTCCTCGGGCTCTTCCTGCTCGGTCTGGGTACCGGGCTGTCCGTCGCCCCGGCCACGGCTCTGGCCATGGGCACCATCAGCCCCGAACGCTCGGGCATGGCCTCGGGCATCCTGAGCTCCCAGCGCGCACTCGGCTCGACGGCCGGCTTCGCGATCATGGGAAGCCTCCTGGCCCTCGTGGTCGCCGCGCAGCTACCGAGCGCGCTCGAACCGATCATCCCCGATGCGGACGAGCGCAACGAAGTCGTCGAGCAGATCGTCACCGACGCCAACCCCCAGGCCGTTCCGTCGCCCATCGGGCCAGGACCCTCGGGTCCACGCGCCGAGGCCCAGCGCGACGACGTGATCGAGGCAGCCGACGCGGTGTTCACCGACGGCATCGCTCTGGCCGAGGCCTCCGGGTTCCTGCTCGCACTCGTGGCGCTGTTCATCGGATGGAAGGCCTTCCCGCGCTCCGAGCGCGCCGAGGTACAAGAAGACACGACGGAGGCAGATCTGCTCGGGCCATGACCACCGGGAGGCCGCCGCCGAGGCACCGGCCACCGAGGGACCACGGTGGCGTCGGAGACCTCGTCGGTCTCGAACCGGCGGGCACGATCAGGAGGCCCGGATCGGCGAGGAGGAGGCGGCGATGAAGACGTTTCTCAAGGCACTGTTGGGTTTCCTGATGGTCGGCGCCGCCGTGTACGGATGGGCGTCGCGGGGACCGACGAGCGCCCGCGCCAGGTACCGGCGGATGATCGAGGATGCTCGGGCCGGGCTCGACCCGACGCCGCCGATCCTCACCGAGCAGGACCTGGCCCCGCTGCCCGAGCGGGTGGCCGCCTACGTGCGCCGTTCGGGAGCCGTCGGGGTCCCCCGGGTCACCGACTTCAGGGCCCGGATCCACGGCCGCATCCGGTCGGGCGCCGACACGCCGTGGATGCGCTTCACCGGTCAGCAGGTCAACACCTACGGACCCTGCCCGAACCGCCTCTTCTTCATCGACGCCCGCATGTTCGGCCTGCCCGTCGACGTCTTCCATCACTTCGTCGGCCCGTCGGCGACGATGGAAGTCAAGGTGTGCTCGGTGGTGCCGATGGCCGACGCCCACGGACCCGAGATGGACCGCAGCGAGACCGTCACGATCTTCAACGACATGTGCGTCCTCGCCCCGGCCGCTCTCGTCGGCGCAGCGATCACCTGGCGCGAGATCGACGGACACACCGTCGAGGGGACGTTCACCCGGGGCGAGCAGGTCGTCTCGGCCCGGTTGGTGTTCGACGACGAGGACCAACTGGTCGACTTCGTCTCCGACGACCGCTCGCGCTCGTCGTCGGACGGCGCGTCGTTCACGTCCCAACGCTGGTCGACACCGCTGCACGGCTACCGGCACTTCGGCGCACGCCGCATCGCCGGCCGAGGCGAGGCCCGGTGGCACGCGCCCGACCCCGAGGGCGAGTTCGCCTACCTCGAGTTCGTGACCGACGACATCACCTACGACGTCGGGACGACCGTCGAGGGCCCCGCCACCCCGTCGCCGGGGCTCATCGGCTGAGACGACGGGCTCGGGAACGACGCCGTCAGGAGAATGCGTCGGGCGGGGGTTCCTCGGACGGCCCGACGTGCGTGTTCAACCACTCGTTCAGCGTTCCGGCCCTGTTCCAGGCGTCGACGAAACGACCTCTGGCCTTCGCGGTGGACACCCACTTCGGGGTCCCGAAGCGCTTCGAGGCCGTCATGCCCTTGTGCTGGAGGAAGCGCACCCGCTGGTGGTCCCGGGGGTAGCCCCGCGGTGCGGTCGTGAGCTCCCGGCCGCCGATCTCGTAGGCGCCCTCCAGTTCGGCCACGATGCGCACGAGCTCCTCGCCGCTGGTGGCGTCGTCCACCGCCCCGCGGTACCGGGCGAGCTGGTCACGGGCCATCTGGTGGTAGCCGGTGGCGGCCAAGACGCCTTCCGCGTCGAGCTGGAGGTAGTACACCTCGCCACCCTCGCCCTCGGTGGCCATGGCGTGGCTCGTCTTGTAGGGGCTCTTGTCCTTGGAGAAGCGGACGTCACGATTGGGCCGGAAGATGTGGAAGGTGCCGATCTCGGGCTCCAGGTCGGCGGCGAGGGCCCGCATGGGATCACGCACGTCGGCCTCGAAGGTCTCACGATTGGCCGTCCAGAACGCCTTGGAGTTGTCGAGGGCCAGACGGGCGTAGAAATCGAACGCCTCGGGCGGGAACCCCCGGAACGGGGACGGCGCGGGGTCGGACATGCGCGAAACGGTAGCGGGACGGCTCATTCCACCCCATCGAAACGAAGCTCTTTCGCAACTGCCGACGCGGACTCGTACCCTGAGCGGGTCATGCTCGATCGCACCGGCCCACCGGGCCCGCCCGGGGACGAGACGGGCGCCGAGGGGCCCGATCCCGACGACAGCCCGCCGGTCCACTTCGTCGTCGAGGACGCCGAGGACGCCCTCGAGGAAGGCGACCGCACCATCAGCGGCCCGATCCGCTCGGCGCTCGGCAATCGGCAGTTCCGCATCGTCTTCACCGGCTCGGTGCTCAGCAACGTGGGCACCTGGATGCAGAACGTGGTCCTCGCCGCGTTCGCCTACGAGCTGACCGGGAGCGCCTCCTTCGTCGGCCTGATCACCTTCGCCACCCTCGGACCGCTGCTCCTGCTCTCGCTGGTCGGCGGCGCGCTGGCCGACTCCTTCGATCGCCGTCGGGTCATCATCGTGATGGCCGTCGAGCAGATGGCGTTCTCGGTGCTCCTCGCGCTGATCGCCGGACAAGCTGATCCGTCCCGCGTCGGGCTCTTCCTCGCCGCGTTGATGGTGGGGGTCGGCAACGCGTTGCAGGCGCCCACGTTCGCGTCGTTGCTGCCGAACCTCGTACCCCGCCGGGACCTGAGCGGAGCGATATCGCTCAACTCGGCGAACATGAACATCTCGCGCATCGTCGGCCCGGCGATCGGCGGGGTGCTCTACGCCAGCGTCGGGGCCGAATGGGTCTTCCTCTTCAACGCGGCGACGTACCTGTTCATCGTGTTCGCCATGAGCAGGGTGCGCGTGCCCCGGGTCGAGAAGTCCTCCGACGAACCCACCGGCCTGCGCCGGGTGCTCGGGGGCTTCATCGTCGCCCGGCGTGACCCTGTCGTGGGGCGAGCCGTGGTGTCCGTCGCCCTCTTCTCGTTCTTCTCCCTCACCTTCCTCACCCAGATGCCGGTGCTGGCCTCGGCCAACTTCGGCATCAACCCCAAGAGCACTGCCTACGGGGTGCTCTACGCCGTGTTCGGCGTCGGTGCACTGGCAGGGGCGCTGTCGATCGGCTCGATCTTCGCGTCGAGGTCCCTCGAACGGGTCCTGCGCGTCTCCCTGGCCTGCTTCGCCGTGTTGCTCGCCGCCTACGGGCTGGTCCGCCAACCCGCGCTCGCCTACCCCGTCGGCCTCGTCCTCGGCTTCTTCTACTTCGCCGCCGTCACGTCGTTGTCGACCGTATTGCAGCGGCGACTCGACGACCGGGTCAGGGGACGAGTGCTGGCCGTGTGGATGATGGCGTTCGGCGGCACCGTGCCCATCGGCGGGCTGGTGGCGGGCTGGGTGGTCGAGCGCACCGACGTGACGGTCATCGTCCTCATCGGCGCTGCGGTGGCCGGGTTCCTGGCCTGGTTCGCCGACCTGCGACCGCCGGCCGACGATCCCGGCCCGGTGGTCAGCTGAGCAGCGCCTCGGCCAGCCGTTCGAGTCCTGCGACCCGGCTCCCCTTCACCAACACGGCGTCACCCGGGCCGAGCGGCCCGAGCGCAGCCAGCGCGGCGTCGATGTCGTCGACGGCGTCGACCCCGTAGTCGTCGGTGCGGAAGGCCACGATCCGCACCCCGTGCTCCTCGGCCACATGAGCGATGCGGCGGTGCTCCGCCGGTCCGGCGTCACCCAGCTCGGCCATCGGGCCGAGCACAGCCTGGCGGCGCTCGGCGCCGAGGGCGACCAACGATCGCAGGGCGGCCTCCACCGAGGCCGGTCCGGCGTTGTAGGCGTCGTTGAGGACTCTCGCCCCGCTCGGTGCGGTGCGCAGGTCCATCCGCCAGGGCGAGAGCTCACCGCTCGCCAGCCCGACCGCCACGTCGTCCACCGGCACCTCGCACACGAGGGCGACGGCCGCTGCGGCCAGGGCGTTTCCGACCTGATGAACCCCCCGCACGGCCAGGCTCACGTCGGCGGAGCCCCATTCGCTGACGAGGCGGAAGCGGGGGCGGAGCTCGTCGTCGACCGTCACACCGACCGCCCGTACCTCGCTGTCGTCGGTGCCGTAGCGCACGACCCGCGCCCTGGTCCGCCGGGCCATGCCCAGCACTCGCGGGTAGGAGGCGTTGAGCACCGCCACGCCGTCGTCGGGAAGCGATGCCGGCAACTCGCCCTTGCACCGGGCGATGCCGTCGAGGTCGCCCATGAGCTCCGCATGGACGAGCTCGACCGCCGTGACGACGGCGATGGTCGGGTGGGCGACGGCACACAGGGCGTCGATGTGACCCGGTCCTCGTGCGCCCATCTCGATCACCGCCACCTCGGTGTCGTCGGCGGCGTTGACGAGCGTCAGGGGCACACCGAGCTCGTTGTTGAAGCTCTTCCGGCTCGCGCTGACCCGCAGTCGGGTGGCGAGCGCCGCCGCGCAGAGATCCTTGGTCGAGGTCTTGCCCACCGAGCCGGTGATCCCCACCACCCGGTCGGGGAGCCGACCCCGGGCGCGGACGCCCAGGCGGGCGAGCGCCGCCTCCGTGTCGTCCACCACCACGGTCGGCACCCCCTCGACGACTCCCCGGGCGCTCAAGACCGATGCCGCCCCTGCCGCCACCGCTTCCGCGATGAAGTCATGGCCGTCGCGCACGCCGATCGCCGGCACGAAGAGCTGACCGGGCTCGAGCGTGCGCGAGTCGATCGACGCGCCGTCGACGGCAACGTCGTCCCCGTGCAGGGCACCGCCGACGGCGGTGGCGATCTCGGCGGCCGTGAACCTCACGACGCCACCGTACCGACCGCCCACAGGCCGTCAGCGACGCCGCGACGGCAGTAGCTTCGCAGTCCATGGTCCCCCCGTCCCCTCCGCCGCCGCCGGGAACGAAGACCCGGCTGGTGGTGCTCTTCGGAGGGCAGTCGGCCGAGCACGACGTCTCCCGGGTGACGGCACGCCACGTGGTCGCGGCGCTCGACCACGACCGCTTCGAGGTGGTACCGGTCGGGATCACCCGCGACGGCACCTGGGTCGTGGCCGCGGGCGCGACACCGGCGCTGCTCGCGGGGGATGCCGCCTTCGCCACCGACGCCCTGCCCGACGCACTGGCGGTCGACGGACCCGAGGTCGATCCCCTGCCCATGCTCGTCGGTGGGGCCGGCGCCGACACCGTGGCCGCTGCGCCGGCGCCGACGGTCGTGCTCCCGCTGCTGCACGGCCCCATGGGTGAGGACGGCACCGTGCAGGGCCTCCTCGAGCTGGCGGGCGTTCCCTACGTGGGCTCGGGGGTGCTGGGCTCGGCGCTGGCCATGGACAAGGTCGTGGCCAAGCACATGGCGACAGCCCTGGGCATCCCCCAGGCACGGTGGCGCGGGCTGCACCGCTCGGCGGTGATCGACCCCACGCACCCGAGCGGTGTGCGAGACGACGTCGTCGCCGAGTTGGTGTCCGAGCTGGGATTCCCGATGTTCGTCAAGCCGGCCAACATGGGGTCGTCGATCGGCGTCACCCGGGCGGCCGACGACGCCGACCTGGTCCGCGGGCTACGGGCTGCGCTCGCCCACGACGAGTGGCTCGTCGTGGAGGAAGGGATCGCGGGTCGGGAGATCGAAGTGGCCGTGCTGGGCCACACGGAGTCCCCCCGCGCCTCCGTGCCGGGCGAGATCGTGCCGGGCTCGGAGTTCTACGACTACGACGACAAGTACGCGCTGGGCACCGCCGAGCTGCGGATCCCCGCTCCCCTCTCCCCCGAGCAGTCCGACGACGTCCGGGCACTGGCGTGTCGGGTCTTCACCGGGCTGCGAGGATCGGGCATGGCCCGGGTCGACTTCTTCCTCGCCGAGGACGGGCGGGGATTCCTCCTCAACGAGATGAACACGATCCCCGGCTTCACCCCGATCTCGATGTTCCCCCGACTCTGGATGGCGTCCGGGTTCACCTACCGCTCACTGCTCGACGAACTGATCGCGCTGGCGGTCGAACGCCACGCACGAAGAGTGCCGAGCGCATGACCTGGGCGTCGATGGAACCCTCCGTCGTCCTCGACGGGCTCGCCTACCCCGAGAGCCTTCGTTGGCACGAGGACCGTCTGTGGTTCTCCGACGTCCACGACGGGCGCATCTGGGCCATGACCGAGGACGGGCAGGCCGAACCGGTGGTCCGGGTGGTCCAGCAACCCGGTGGCCTCGGCTGGCTCCCCGACGGGCGCCTGCTCGTCGTTTCGATGCTCAGCCATGCGCTCCTCCGCCTCGACGACGATGGACTCACCGAGGTGTGCGACCTCGAGAGGTTCTCCCTCCACCCGTGGAACGACATGGCCGTCACGGCCGACGGCCGGGCCTACATCGGGAACTACGGGTACGACGCCGAAGGTGGTGACGAGCCCGCCGGGGCCCGCATGGTGTGCGTCGAACCCGACGGCGAGTCCTGGGTGGTCGCAGAGCAGATGCTCTTCCCGAACGGATCGGTCGTGCTACCGGGTGCGGGGGACGCCGCCGACGTGCTCCTCGTGGCCGAGACCTTCGGCCAGCGCATCTCGGCCTACGACCTCGAGTCCGACGGGTCGCTGGCCAATCCGCGCGTCTGGGCCGATCTCAGGCCGAACGTGCCCGACGGGATCTGCCTCGACGCCGAGGGCGCCCTCTGGGTGGCCGATCCCGTCTACAACGGGCTCATGAGGGTCCTCGAGCACGAGGGCGTGGTGGAGTGGGTGCCGACGGGTGGCCGTTCGGTCTACTCCTGCGCCCTCGGTGGTTCCGACGGCCGGACGTTGTTCGTGTGCACCGGACAGTCGACCAACCCGGCCAAGACCATGACGCTGCGCAGCGGCCACATCGAAGCCGTGCGGGTCGGCGTCCCGGCACCCGGATCCTGACGTTCACGGTGACGCCAGGCCCGCTCTCGCTCGACGGGATCGACGGCACCGGTGTTCAGGGCACCAGCGCCGAGCGGAGGAAGGCCAGCAACTCCTGGCGGCGGCGCACCGTCGAACGCAAGGTGGGTTCGATGCCCACGGCGCGGAGCACCTCGACCTCGGTGGCCACACCGATGACCGTCGAGTAGGCCGACACGAGCAACAGGTCGGGGTCGCTGCGACGCACGTTGCCCGCATCCATCTCGGCTTCGAGGAAGGCCCGGGCCCGGCCGACCAGCACACCGAGGTTGTCGGCGACACGCGTCGCTGCGGGAGGACCGAGACGGCTGACCTCACGCAACAGGCCGAGCAGCTCGGGGCGGCGCAGGGCCAACCGGAACACCGACCGCACGACCGTCTCGACCCGATCCCAACCCGGGCCCGCCGTGACCAACGCGGCGTCGAAGGTCGCCACGAGATCGCTCGATGCCCGGTCGATGACCGCATCGAGCAGCGCGGCCTTCGACGGGTAGTGGTACAGGATCGTCTGCTTGGTGACGCCGAGCTCGGTCGCCACCTGGTCGAGCGACGTCGCTTCGAAACCCCTGCCTCCGAACGATTGGAGGGCAGCAGAGAGGATCCGATCCTCGGTCTCGCGGGTCCGCGCCGCCCGGACGCCACCTGCTCTCGTCGGCTCCACGGTCGTCGCCACACCACGATGCTAGACCCGCTCACTTACCAAGTGGTAGACATTGACCCGTGATCCGTGAGTCGCTCGCCGGGAAGCGTCTGTTCATCACCGGTACGACCGGGTTCCTGGGCACCAACCTGCTCGAGCGCCTGCTCCGGGCGGTCCCCGACTGCGAGATCGTCCTGCTCGTGCGGCCGGGCAGACGCTCGACCGTCCAGCAGCGCGTCGCCCGCGAGATCCTCAAGAACGACGCCTTCGACCGGCTGCGCGCCGAGCTCGGCAAGGACGGGTTCGCCGAGATGACCGCCCGACGCCTCACCGCGGTGGCCGGCGACGTCGGCCGTGACGGCCTCGGTCTCGACGACGAGGGACGGACAGCCCTGGCGTCGTGCGACATCGTCATCCACTCGGCGGCCACGGTGAGCTTCGACTCCCCGCTCGACGGCGCGGTGGAGGTCAACCTGCTCGGCCCGAGCCGCATCGCGGCCACGCTCGCACGACCTGGGCGTCGCTCCCCACCTGGTCGCCGTCTCCACCTGCTACGTCGCCGGCAACCGACGCGGTTCGGCCCCCGAGCAGCTGGTCGACGAGAGCCCGTTCTTCGTCGACGTCGACTGGCGCGCCGAGGTGGAGGGCGCCCGCCGGGCCCGCCGGGACGCCGAGGCCCGGAGCCGAACCCCCGAGATGCTGGCCGACTTCCGAGCGAAGGCGCGCAAGGCCCTCGGGGCCGCCGGCACGCCGGCGCTCTCGCGAGCGCACCGAGCAGCACCGCAGCCGCTGGGTCAACGACCGCATGGTCGAAGCCGGCCGGGCCCGGGCCGCGTCGCTCGGGCTGGCCCGACGCCTACGCCTACACCAAGGCCCTCGGGCGAGCGGGCGCTCATCGAGACACGGGGCGACGTGCCGGTGAGCATCGTGCGTCCGTCGATCATCGAGTCCGCCCTCGCCGAGCCCCGACCCGGCTGGATCCGCGGCTTCCGCATGGCCGAGCCGGTGATCATCTCCTACGCCCGAGGTCTGCTCAAGGAGTTCCCCGGCGTGCCCGAGGGGGTCGTCGACGTCATCCCCGTCGATCTCGTGTCGGCCGCCATCATCGCCGTCGCCGCCAAGGGCCCCGACCCCGAACCCGAGGTCGTCCAGGTCGCGTCGGGCTCGCAGAACCCCCTGCGCTACCGGCGCCTCGTCGACCTGGTGAGCGACTGGTTCCCCGAGCACCCCCTCTACGACACGCAAGGGCCAGCCCATCGTGGTGCCGAAGTGGTCGTTCCCCGGCCGGGGCCGGGTGCAGGGCCAGCTGCTGCGGGCCCAGAAGACCCTCGAACGGGCCGAGAGCATCCTCGGAGCGCTGCCGCTGCGGGGACGCCAGGCCGAGTGGACCGCCAACCTCGAGAGCCAAGCGGGACGAAGCGGAACAGGCGCTCGGCTACGTCGAGCTGTACGGCGCCTACGCCGAGTGCGAGGCGCTCTACGGGCGTCGACCGCCTGCTCGCCCTCTGGGACGCCCAGGACGACGACGACCGACGCGACTTCTGCTGCGACCCGCGGGTCATCGACTGGACCGACTACGTCACCGAGACATCCACCTGCCCTCGGTCGTGCAAGCACGCCCGCGTGCGCACCACCCCCGGCGGGCGAACGGGCCCGAGCCGCGAGACCCGGCTGCGCGCGCCAGGTGCTGGCCCCCGAACGCCAACTCGCCGCGTTCGACCTCGAGAACACCCTCATCGCGTCCAACGTCGTCGCCAGCTACGCCTGGCTGGCCACCCGCCGCCTGCCGCGCCGACGAACGCCTCCGCTTCGTCGCCGTCGCTGCTGGCTGAGGCCCGTCGCTGCTCGCCTCGACCGCCGCGACCGCAGCGACTTCCTGCGCTACTTCTACCGCCGCTACGACGGCGCTCCGGTCGAGCAGATCGACGAGGACTCCGCCGAGATGTTCAGCGACCTCATCCTCGCCAAGTCGTTCCCGGCCGCCATGCGCCGGGTGCGCGAGCACCGCGCCGCCGGCCACCGCACCGTGCTCATCACCGGCGCCCTCGACTTCGTGGTCGAACCGCTCGGCCCACTGTTCGACGACATCGTCGCCGCCGAGATGGGCGTCACCGCACGGACGCTACACCGGCGAGCTGACCGCAGGTCCCGCCCACCGGCGAGACCCGGGCGCAGGTCCTGCATCGACTACGCCGACCACGAACGGCCTCGACCTGGCCGAGTCGGTGGCCTACGCCGACTCCACCAGCGACCTGCCGATGCTGGAGGCCGTCGGCTTCCCCGTGGCCGTGAACCCCGAGACCCGCCTGGCCGCACTGGCCCGCAAGCGGGGCTGGCTGGTCGAGCACTTCGACCAAGGCGCCCGGCGCCCCGCGGCGACCGATCCCGATCGGCCCCCGACGCACCCGCCTCGGCGGACTGGCCAACCCGCTCGTCCCAGGGGGAACGGCATGAGGGCGCTGCGCTTCGAGCGCAACCTGCCACGGTTCGCCGCGGCCACCGTCGCCGGCCGCCTCGCCGCGGCGCCGGGGCGAAGGTCGGCCCTCTGCGCCTGCGCTACATCGACCCACCCGAGCTGCCCGGCCCGACTGGACCGGGTCAGACCGCGACTGTCCGGGATCTGCGGCTCCGACCTGCCACCATCGACGGTCACAGCTCGCGCTACTTCGAACCGATCGTGTCGTTCCCGTTCGTGCCCGGCCACGAGGTCGTGGCCGACCTCGACGAGGCAGCCGGAACCTCCCACCGGGCGCGTCGTGGTCGAGCCCGTGCTGGGCTGCGTCGACCCGGGGCATCGACCCGGTGTGCGCCGCCTGTGCACGCGGGCGATCTGGGCAACTGCGAACGATCGCCTTCGGCGCCATCGAACCCGGGCCTGCAGACCGGCTTCTGCTGTGACACCGGCGGCGGGTGGTCGACCCGTGATGGTGGCCCACACCAGCCAGCTCCACCCCGTGCCCGACGACTGGTCCGACGAGGCCGCGGTGATGGTCGAGCCCACCGCGTGCGCCGTGCACGGCGCCCTGGCCGCCCAGGTGAGCGACGGATGACCCCGTGGTCGTCCTCGGCGGCGGCGCCCTGGGCCTGCTGGGTCGCCGCGCTGCGCGGTTCGCCCCGACGTGCACCGTGCTTGTGGTGGCCAAGCACCCCGTGCAGCGCGAGCTGGCCCGCGAGCTCGGCGCCGACACGGTCGTCGCTCCCGACGAGGTGGCGCCGTGCGGTACGCCGCGCCACGGGCACGATGGCCCTGGGCGACGGCGACATCGTCCGCCTGGCCGGTGGCGCCGACGCCGTCGTGGACTGCGTCGGCAGCGACGCAGCCTCGCCAAGGCCTCGCCGTCGTGCGCCCGAGGGACGGATCACCATGGTCGGCATGCCCGGCCACACACGGGTCGACCTCACCGGGCTCTGGCAACGGGAGATCCGCCTGGCCGGGGCCTACGCCTACGGCACCGAGACCCTGGCCGACGGCACCGACCGGCGCACGTTCGACCTGGCCTTCGACCTCGTCGACGCCGCCGACCTCGGCCGCCTCGTCAGCGCCACCTACCCCCTCGCCCGCTACCGGGACGCCATCGCGCACGCCGCCAACGCCGGCCCCCGTGGCGCGGTGCGCATCGCCTTCGACCTCCGCAACGAAAAGGAGCGCAACCGTGCCTCGACCCGGCTTCGTCCTCGACGTCGACCGGTCGACGCCGCCGATCCTGTTCCACCACGGGGAGGGCTTCCGGCTCGAGAAGCTCCCGGCCGGTCGCAGCCGGGTCATCTACCCGGCCGAGCCGCTCGACGCCCTCGAACATCCCGACGCCGCCATCCGCCATGCCCTGGCCAACCCCGTCGGCGACAGCGAGCCGCTCGCGGCCCTGCTGAAGCCGGGCATGAAGCTGACCATCGCCTTCGACGACATCTCGCTGCCCCTGCCGCCGATGCGGCGCCCCGACATCCGCCAGCGGGTCATCGAGGCGGTGCTCGACCTGGCCGCCGCCGCCGGCGTCGACGACGTCGTGCTCATCGCCGCGCTGGCCCTGCACCGTCGCATGACCGAAGCCGAGCTGCGCCACGCCGTCGGCGACCGGGTGTACGACGCGTTCGCCCCCCACGGGCTGCTCGTACAACCACGACGCCGAGGACCCCGACAACCTCGAGTACCTCGGCACCACCGACCACGGCGAAGAGGTCGAGATCAACAAGCGGGCCGCCGAGAGCGACCTGATCGTCTACGTCAACATCAACCTCGTGTCCATGGACGGCGGCTGGAAGTCGACCGCCACCGGCCTGTCCAGCTACCGGAGCCTGCGCCACCACCACAACGTGCAAGACGATGCAGCACTCGCCGGTCGTTCATGGACCAGCACGCCTCCGAGCTGCACTCGTCCAACTGGCGCATGGGCAAGGTCCTGCGGGACTCGGGCGTCAAGGTCTTCCAGATCGAGACCACCATGAACAACGACGTGTTCGGTACCGACGGCCCGCTGAGTCGTGCTGCAGAAGCGCGAGTGGGAGTGGCCGCGCAAGGACCGCATCGCCTTCGTCGGCATGAAGGCCGGCCTGGACCGGATGCCCCAGCGCCCGGCGCTCGGTCTTCCAGTCCTGGCGGGCGCCGCACGCCATGACGTCGGTGCAGGCCGGCGAGGTCGAGGCGGTGCACGAGGTCACGACGGAGAACGTCTACGCCCAGCACCTGGTGCCGGTCGAGGGCCAGACCGACATCCTGACCATGGGCCTGCCCTACATCTGCCCGTACAACGTCAACTCGATCATGAACCCGATCCTGGTGATGTGCCTGGGGCTGGGCTACTTCTTCAACCTGTACCGGGGCCAGCCCCCGGTGCGCGAGGGCGGCGTGGTCATCATGAGCCACCCCACGCCGTGGGAGTTCCACCCGGTGCACCACCCGAGCTACATCGACTTCTTCGAGCAGGTGCTGTCCGACACCACCGACCCGGTCGAGATCGAAGCCGCGCTACGAGAAGCAGTTCGCCGAGGACGAGTGGTACCGCCACCTCTACCGCACCAGCTACGCCTACCACGGCGTCCACCCGTTCTACATGTGGTACTGGGGCGCCCATGCCCTGCAGCACCTCGGCCGGGTGATCATCGTCGGCGGCGACGGGCGAGCCGTGCGCCGGCTGGGCTTCACGGCCGGCCTCGACGCTGCACGACGCGCTCGAGATGGCCGAGGACATGGTCGGCCCGCACGCCACCATCACCCATCTCCACAACCCGCCGATCCTCATGGCCGACGTCACGTGAGGCGGAGGTACCGACCATGAGCCATCGCACCGAATCGAAGGGCGGGCTCGGCGACCGGGCCGGGCGACGCATGCCCATCACGCCCCGCCAGGCGACCGAACTGATCGCTCGACTCCCGGTGAACCGCTGCGACCGCCTCGGCGCCGGACGATCGGAGCTCGCGCGCTCACGCGGGCGCTCCCGTCGGTGCTGCGCACACCCAGCCGCCGGCTGGCGTGGAACTGCTGCCCGCCGAGAGCAAGGTCGGTGCCGACTACGACACCGAGCTGGGCCCGCTCGCTACCCCGCCCGCGCTCGCCCGCGTGCTGTTGGTCGAGGGGGTGATCCGCCCGGCCATCGACGGTGCTGGCCACCCGACCGTCAGCGGCACCGACCGCCTGGCCGACCTCGGCGAACGGCCGGTGGTGTTCGCCGCCAACCACCACAGCCACCTCGACACCCCCCTGATGCTCTCGGTCATCCCCGAGCCGTGGCGTCACCACCTCTTCGTCGGGGCCGCCGCCGACTACTTCTTCGCCAACCGGGTGACCGCCACCCTGTCGGCGCTGGTCATCGGGGCCATCCCCATCGAGCGCACGAAGGTGACCCGGCAATCCGCCGATCAGGCCGCCGAGCTGATCGAGCGACGGCTGGAGCATGCTCATCTTCCCCGAGGGCGGCCGCAGCCCCGACGGCTGGGGCCAGCCCTTCCGTGGCGGCGCGGCCTACATGTCGATCCGCTGCGACGTCCCCGTGGTGCCGGTGCACGTGGAGGGCACCGGACGCATCCTGCCGCAAGGGCAAGAGCGTGCCCCGCCCCTCGCCCACCACGCGTCACCTTCGGCGACCCGATGCTGCCCGGCGACGGCGAGGACGCCCGCCGCATGGCGGCCCGCATCGAGCGGGCCGTCGCCGCAGCTGGCCGACGAAGCCGGCAGCGACTGGTGGCAGCGCCCGGCGACGGGCCGACGCCGGAGCGCACGCCGCTCGCTGCAGGGGCCGACAGCGGGGGCATGGCGCCGGACCTGGGCCCTCGGCGACCGCCGACCCGGTCGACGCCGACCCCGGCGCAGCTGGCCCGAGGTCTGACCCACGCCAGCGTCGGCGCGCCGAGTCGCGCGTTCGGATGGGGCCACCACCCGACGTGTCACCGACCAAGCACCGCCGGAGAAGCCGAGGAGGACGCGAGACTCTCCGGAGCCGACCTGACGGAGTCCTCATGACCACCCGCCCCACCCGCCCCACCCGCCATCTCCTGCTCGTCGCCTTGAGCGTGGCCATCGTCTCTGCGGCGGCGCTGCTGCCCTCTCTCCCCTCCAGCGCCCAAGCCACCGACCCCACCGACTCCCCCATGGCGAGCACACCCGGCGCCACAGAACCGTTGATCATCTCCCTCGGCGACTCCTACATCTCCGGCGAAGCGGGCCGGTGGGCCGGGAACACGTCCACCCTTGCCACCAGCGCCAACGACGCCCTCGGGCCGAAGGCCTACTTCGACAACCCGACCGAGACGGCCGAGTTGATCCCGCGCTGCCATCGCAGCCAGTCCGCCGAGGTGAACATCCGAGCCACCTCGAACGACGACGCCGCCACGTCGATAGGCACCCTCAACCTGGCGTGCAGCGGCGCCGAGACGGGCACCTACACGGACTCCGACGGCTACTTCAAGCCGGGAATCGACTTCTACGACGACGGCAAGGGGAACATCGGCCAGGCGCTGATGCTGCAACGGGCCGCCACCGGTACCGACGTCGGGCTGATCGTGCTGTCCATCGGCGGGAACGACTTCGACGTCTCCGGCATCGCCACCGCCTGCGTCGAGGACTTCCTCGAATCGATCTTCACGGACAGCTACTGCCACACCGACCCGACCCAACAGGCCAAGGTCTCCGCGACCGCAGCCGATGACGTCCAGGGCAAGATCGTCGGTGCCATCGCCAACATCCGCACGGCGATGACCAACGCCGGCCACACCGACGCCGACTACACCCTGGTGGTCCAGAACTACCCCCAGCCCCTCCCCAACGGGAGCAACTTCCGCTACCCCGAGACCGACGCCCGCCAGAGCACGGGCGGTTGCGGCTTCTGGAACGTCGACGCCAACTGGATCGTCAACGACGTGCTCGGCGTCGTGAACGCCACCGTCCGAGCCGCGGTCGCGCAGTCCCCCGGCGAGATCCTCACGCTCGAGCTCAGCCCCACGCTCGAGCAGCGCCGGCTGTGCGAGCAGGGCGTCGACCAACTGCAGGCCGGCGGCATCACCAGCTGGACCGACCCCGACGCGGTGAACCTCACCGAATGGGTGAACGAGATCTACATCGACACCGTCGACAGCGAGCACTTCCAACAGGAATCGCTCCACCCCGACTACTGGGCCCAACTGGCGCTGCGAAACTGCCTCCGACAGGTCTGGAACGACGGTGCGCCGAAGAGCGGCACCTGCGTGCGCGGCACCGGCCTCGACGCCCGCGGCGAACCCAACATGTCCCTCGAAGCCCCGGCCGCACCCGTCACCCCGGTCAGCAGTCCCGACCGCTTCCAGATCGCCGTGCCGACGGCGACGGTCGAGGCCCCCGGTGTCCTCGACAACGACCAGGGAGAGGGGGTGCTCGTCCCGGGCGCCGCCGGCCAGGCCGACGGCGCCACGATGCTCGCCGAAGGCGCCGACCTGCGCATCGTGCTCCCCCCGGACGGGATCACCGCGCGCCTCTTGACGGGTCCCGAGAACGGTGCCCTCGTGCTGCGCTCCGACGGGAGCTTCACCTACACACCGACCCCGGGCTTCACCGGGACCGACACCTTCACCTATGTCGCAGCCGACTACTACGGGACCGGCGCGCCGACGACCGTCGAACTGATCGTGATCGGCGCCGCCGCACCCGTGACGGCCACCCCGGCCTTCACGGGGTGAGCGGGTCCGCCCCCAACCCGATGGCACGGGCCGACAGCGTCCGGGTAGCATCGCCGTGGTCGGACCAGGGGTCGTAGGGGCAACGGAGCCTCGCCACCAACGGCGATGGAGCCCCCCGGTCGAGTACCCCATCCGATCCACGACGTACCTGGAGGCTCGCCATGCGTGAGCTCGACGCCTGCGGCATCGGCTTCGTCGCCGACACCGAGGGACGCCCGTCCCGATCCATCGTCCTCGCCGCCCTGGAGGGGCTGGCCAACGTCAAGCACCGAGGTGCCGTCGCCGCCGACGCGCGCACGTCCGACGGCACCGGGCTCCTGACCACGATCCCTGCCGACATCTTGGGCGCCGACACCGGAGTGGCGATGCTGTTCGTGCGCGGCGACGACCCCGCCCCGGCCATCGCCCAGCTCCTCACCGACGAAGGCCTCGAGCTCGTCGACTGGCGGACACCTCCGACCGACGACGATGCCCTCGGTGACCTGGCGACCAGGACCCGGCCCTCGATCGTCCAGGCCGTGTTCCGACCCACCGCCGAGACGTCGACCGCCCTTCGTGGGCTCGACCGGCGACCCACCGACGATCCCCTCTTCGACGCCGCCGCCGAGGAACTCGAGCGCAGGGCGTTCAGGCTGCGGCGCCGCATCGACGCGGTCACCGAGGGGACCTACGTGGTCTCGTGCTCGTTCCGGACCATCGTCCACAAGGGCCTGGTGGCCGCCGATGCACTCGGCGACTTCTATCTCGACCTCGCCGACCCTCGGTTCACCGCCCCACTCGCGATCTTCCACCAGCGGTTCAGCACCAACACCCTCCCGACCTGGGAGCGCGCCCAACCGTTCCGGATGCTCTGCCACAACGGCGAGATCAACACCATCGACGGGAACCACAACCGGATGAGGTCGCGTAGCCGCCTGGGCACCGTGGCTGCCGGCCTGGGCCCCGAGGACCTCTTCCGGCCGGTGCTCGATCCGTCCGGGAGCGACTCGGCGCTGCTCGACGAGGCCGCGGAGCTCCTCGTGCGCGGCGGGCGCAGCATGAGCCACGCGTTGGCCATGCTGATACCGGAGGCGTGGGAGGAGACCCGCGACCTGGATCCCGAGGTCCGGGGGTTCTACGAGTACCACTCGGCGCTCATGGAACCCTGGGACGGACCGGCAGGTGTGATCTTCACCGACGGCAAGCGCGTGGGCGCCGCCCTCGACCGCAACGGCCTGCGTCCCCTGCGCTACGTGGTGTGCGAGGACGGTCTCGTGGTGTGCGCCTCCGAGATGGGCGCGGTGCCCACGAGCGGACACGGCAGCGTCGACCGTGGACGGCTCGGTCCGGGCCACATGCTCGTGGTGAGCCCGCAGTTCGGCATCGTCCGGAACCACTCGGTCAAGGAACACCTGGCCGCCAAGCAGGCGCCCTACGCGACATGGGCCGCCGACGGCTTCTACCGACTCGACCCCGGCGAACCGGTGGCCGAGCCACCCGACGACCTCGTCGCCCGGCAGGCCACACACGGGTACACCAGGGAGGAGTTGGCCATGGTGCTCAAGCCCATGGCCAACGATGCCTACGAACCGACCTTCGCGATGGGCGACGACTCGCCGCTGCCGCCGATGGCGGACGCGACCCCGGCCGATCGCCCACTTCCTCAAGCAACGCTTCGCCCAGGTCACGAACCCCCCGATCGATCCGCTGCGGGAGCGCCTCGTCATGAGCCTGCGCACCCTGCTCGGCCCTCGCTCGGCGCTCCTCGGCGAACACGCCGACGTCTCGCGCCTGCTCGTCCTGGACTCGTTCTTCGTCTATCCCTCCACGGTCGACAGCCTCCTGCGGCGCGACGTCAACCCCTTCTTCACCGTCCACCTCGACACGACCTTCGCCGTCACCGATGGACCCCACGGACTCGAAGCAGCGACGCGTCGACTGGTCGACGACGCCGACCGGGCAGTCGCCGACGGCGCCGCCATCGTCGTGCTCGACGACGGAGCCATCGGGCCCGAGCGGGTGCCGATTCCCTCCCTCCTGGCCCTGGGAGCCGTCCACCAACGACTCGTGCTGACGAAGCGACGATCCGACGCCAGCCTCGTGGTCGTGGCCGACGACGTCCGCGACACCCATTCCATCGCTGCGCTCGTGGGCTTCGGCGCCGACCTGGTGTGCCCGCGGCTGGCGTTGCAGACCGTCGCCGCGGAGGCAGACGACGTCGGACGACGGCGAACTGGTCAGCTCCGACGCCCAGGAGCGGTTCCGGGCCGCCATCGAGGCCGGTGTGCTCAAGATCCTCTCGAAGATGGGGATCTCGACGATCGACTCCTACCGGGGAGCGCAGGTCTTCGAGGTGCTCGGCCTCGACCCGGAGGTCGTCGACCTCTGCTTCACCGGAACCGCCAACGCGGTCGGCGGTCTCGGCTGGCGCGAGCTCGGCGAAGATGCCGTTCGGCGCCACCTCGACGCCCACGGCGTCGAGGAACCCACGCTCGGGTCGCCGGGCTACTACCGCGTCCGCAAGGGCGGCGAGTACCACGCCCACTCCAAGGAGGTCACCGAGGCGCTCAACGTGCTCACCCTCTCGAACGACACGCCACCGATCTCCGAGCGCGACCCCCAGGCCGTCGACCAGGCGGCGGCGCACCTCCTCCAACGGGCCATCGCCGGAGACAGCTACGACAAGTACACCGACTTCGTGGACCTGGTCACGGAACGACCGCCGACCGAGCTCAACGACCTGCTGACGTGGGCGCCGGTCGGCCCTCCGATCGACATCCGGGACGTCGAACCGGCCGCCGACATCGCCCGACGGTTCTCCACCGGTGCGATGTCACACGGATCGCTCTCCAAGGAGGCCCACGAGACGCTGGCCCAGGCCATGAACCTCATCGGAGGAAAGTCGAACTGCGGTGAGGGAGGAGAGGACCCCTACCGGTTCCACACCCGCGGGGCCGGGACGCGACGACAAGAACTCCCGGATCAAGCAGATCGCATCCGGACGATTCGGCGTCACCCCCGAGTACCTGGCCCACGCCGACGAACTGCAGATCAAGATGGCCCAGGGCTCCAAGCCCGGCGAGGGCGGCCAGCTCCCCGGCCACAAGGTGTCCTCCGAGATCGCCCGCCTTCGCCACACCCAGCCCGGGGTGGGGTTGATCTCCCCACCGCCGCACCACGACATCTACTCCATCGAGGACCTCGCACAGCTGATCTACGACCTCAAGCAGGTCAATGCCGCCCAGGTCTCGGTGAAGCTCGTGTCGACCGACAACGTCGGCACCATCGCCGCCGGCGTCGTGAAGGCGCTGGCCGACGTCGTGCACATCTCCGGAGGCAACGGTGGCACCGGAGCCAGCCCGCTGTCGGCCATCAAGCACGCCGGCATGCCCTGGGAGATCGGGCTGGCCGACGCCCAACGCGCCCTCGTCGACAACGGGCTGCGGGGGCGGGTCCGGCTCCGGGTCGACGGAGGCTTCAAGACCGGGCGCCATGTCATGGTCGCCGCCCTTCTCGGTGCCGACGAGTACAGCTTCGGCACCGCGGCGATGATCGCCGAAGGCTGCATCATGCTCCGGGCCTGCCACCGGGACACCTGCAAACCCGGCGTGGCCACCCAACGACCCCACCTTCGGGCCAACTTCACCGGCACCCCCGAAGGGGTGGCGGCGTACTTCTTGTTCGTGGCCGAAGAGGTGCGACACCATCTCGCCGTCCTCGGCGCCTGCTCGCTCGACGAGATCATCGGTCGGGTGGACCTCCTCGCCCAGCGCCCCACCGGCGACGCGCGGGCCGACTGCGTCGACGTGACCTTCCTGCTGCGACCCCCGGAGCACCCCGACGAACCTCGCCACTTCGTCGAGCGCGTCGACCTCCAGGACCCCCGCGCCGAGCTGGGCGATCGATTGCTGGCAGATGCCTTCCGGCCCGTCTGGGACGGCGACGACGTCGAACTGACCTACACCATCACCAATCGGGAACGGTCGTTCGGCGCCGCGCTGTCCGGCGCCCTCGCCCTCGAATACGGGGCGCTCCCGCCCCGGGGAACGGCCCACGTACATCTCACCGGTGCCGCCGGCCAGAGCTTCGGGGTGTTCCTCACCCACGGCGTGGAGCTCACCCTGGTCGGCGAGGCCAACGACTACGTGGGCAAGGGCATGGGAGGGGGTCGGATCGTCATCCGGGCCCCCGACGACGACGCCACGCTCCTCGATCACCGTCATGCCGGCTCGTCGACGGTGCTGGCCGGCAACACCTGCCTCTACGGGGCCACCGGCGGCGAGCTGTTCGTGGCCGGGGCCGTCGGGCGAACGCTTCGCCGTGCGCAACTCGGGTGCCCTCGCCGTGGTCGAGGCCGTCGGCGACCACTGCGCCGAGTACATGACCGGGGGCACGGTCGTGGTGCTCGGACGCATGGGCTACAACCTCGGCGCGGGGATGACCGGTGGCCAGGTCTTCGTGTGGGACCCCGTGCCCGAACGTGTCCTGGGCCGCGTCAACGACGGGCTCGTCGACGTCGTGCGACCGGATCATGACGCCTTCGAGGAGCTGCGCTACCTCGTCGAACGTCACCGCGAGCTGACGGGATCGACCCGCGCCGAAGAGCTGCTCGGCCAGTGGGACCGGGAGATCGCACACCTCTGGCAGATCCTCCCGCGCAACACCGCCGAATCCCTGGCCGCCTCTGCGGCCCGTCGCGTCGCCACTGCGTGAACGACGACGCGAGACTGCAATCATGACGGTTGCGGGCATCGGATACACCGCCGCCGTCGTGGTGGCGGCGGTGTTCGCCGTCGCCGGCGTCGCCAAGCTCCGCGATCCCAGCGGAACGGCGGCCGACTTCGAGGCGCTGGGACTCCCACGTCCGCGCACGATGGCCCTCTTCGTGCCTCTCGCCGAGCTCGCCGTCGTCGCGCTGTTGCTCATCGTGCCGGCTGCCGGGGCGATCGGGGCACTGGTGACGTTGGCCTTCTTCACCGTCTTCCTCGTGGGGCGCCTGCGCGCCGGCGTGAAGGCCCCGTGCGCCTGCTTCGGCACGGCCCGACGGGACCCGCTGTCCTGGGTCGAGATCGGTCGCAACATCGGCCTCGCCGTCCTCGCTGCACTGGCCCTGAGTACCGACCGACCGGTCCGCCCGACCGCCGGCGACATCGCCGTCGTGGCGTCCGGCGTGGCGCTCGCAGTGCTCACCCTCCGCCTCGGTCGGCGACGGGTGCAGCGGGGACTGCGCCGATCAGGCGCACCGGCCTCCGACCCCGATCCCCCGAGCCGGTAGCCTCGCCGACGCATGAGCGACGACCCCCGCACCGGCGCCGACGTTCCCCGCGATCCGTGGGGGAATCCGATGCCGCCCGACGACCGGCCGCCGCCGAACCCCGGTCCGAGCGACTACCCCCCACCCTTCCCCGGCGACCGGCCGGGAGACCCCGCCACGCCACCCGCCGACTACAACCCGGCCTGGCCGCCCAGCGCGAACCCCCCTCCACAGACCCAACCCCCCGTTCCACCAGGAGTCCCGTCGCAGGGATGGGGTCAGCCGAACCCCTGGGCCGCCCCGAAGAACGACGGCATGGCCGTCGGCGGCCTGGTGACGGGCATCCTGGCCACGCTGTGCGGCATCGCGGGGATCCTCGGGATCGTCCTCGGACCCACCGCCATCACCCTCGGGGTGATCGCCCGCAGGCGCATTGCTCGCTCGAACGGCGCGGTCAAGGGCGAAGGCCTGGCCACCACGGCCATCGTCCTCGGCGTGATCGGTACCCTCATCTCGCTCGTCTACGTCATCATCCTGATCCGCAATCCCGACCTGATCACCGACATCTTCGATCAGCTCGACACGACCACGACCACCGTGCCCGGCGAAGTCACCGCCACCTGATCGCCTCCCTCCGGCCCGACCCGAGGGACCACTCGCCACGCACCGTCCACACACCAGCGATGCCGTCCGTCCCGGGGCGGCCCCGAAAGGCCCGCAACATGGCTGTCGCCGCCAACACCCCGATCGAACTCATCGAGGCCGTCTACGCCTCGTTCCCCGAACGCCTGGCCATCGGCCGGCGTCGCCTGGGACGGTCGCTCACCTTCGCCGAGAAGGTCCTGATCACCCACCTGCGCGACCCCGAGACCAGGGGTCTCGAGCGGGGCCGGAGCTACACCGATCTCGATCCCGACCGAGTCGCCATGCAGGACGCCACCGCCCAGATGGCCCTGCTGCAGTTCATGACCGCCGGGCTGCCCCAGGTGGCCGTGCCGTCCACCGTGCACTGCGACCACCTCATCCAGGCCAAGTCCGAGGGCAAGCAGGACCTGCGCACCGCCATCGACGTGAACGCCGAGGTGTACGACTTCCTGGAGTCGGTGTCGGCGAAGTACGGGATCGGGTTCTGGAAGCCGGGATCCGGCATCATCCACCAGGTCGTACTCGAGCAGTACGCCTTCCCGGGCGGGATGATGATCGGCACCGACAGCCACACCCCGAACGCCGGCGGGCTCGGAATGGTGGCCATCGGTGTCGGTGGTGCCGATGCCGTGGACGTGATGACGGGCTACCCCTTCAACGTCCGCTGGCCCAAGCTCATCGGCGTGAAGCTCACCGGCGAGCTGAGCGGCTGGTCGGCCCCGAAGGACGTCATCCTGAAGGTGGCCGAGATCCTCACCGTGAAGGGTGGCACCGGCGCCATCGTCGAATACTTCGGTCCGGGTGCCAACTCGATCTCCTGCACCGGCAAGGCCACCATCTGCAACATGGGCGCCGAAATCGGTGCCACGACCTCGCTGTTCGCCTACGACGAGGCGATGAGCCGCTACCTGAAGAGCACCGGTCGAGAGGCGATCGCCGAGGCCGCCGACGCCGTGGCGCACGACCTGCGCGCCGACGACGCCGTGCTGGACGACCCGACGTCCTACTTCGACGAGGTCATCGAGATCGACCTGTCCGACCTGCGTCCGCTCATCAACGGACCCCACACCCCCGACCGTGCCCGCCCGCTGAGCGAGCTCGGCGCCGAGGCCGAGGCCGAGGGCTGGCCGATGGAGATCTCGGCCGCGCTGGTCGGTTCGTGCACCAACTCCTCCTACGAGGACATCAGCCGTGCCGCCAGCATCGCCCGCTTCGCCGTGGACCGCGGGCTCGAGATCAAGACCCCGCTGCTCGTCACGCCGGGCTCGGAACAGGTGCGCGCCACCATCGAACGAGACGGTCTGCTCGCCGACCTCCAGCAGTTGGGCGCCACCGTGCTGGCCAACGCCTGTGGCCCCTGCATCGGCCAGTGGTCACGCAGCGACGTGGAGGAGGGCGACGCGAACGTGATCGTCAACTCCTACAACCGGAACTTCCCGAAGCGCAACGACGGCTTGGCATCCACGTTGTCGTTCGTGACATCGCCGGAGACCGTGATCGCTCTCGCCCTGGCCGGGCGGGTCGATTTCGATCCGGTCACCGACACCCTCACCAACCGCAGCGGCGAGCAGGTCCGCCTCGAGGTCCCGGTGGGCGAGGAGCTCCCCGCCAAGGGGTTCACGCCCGGCGAGAGCGGCTTCATCTCACCGCCCGAGGACGGCGCGGGCGTCGACGTGCGGGTCTCCCCCACCTCCGAGCGGCTGCAGCTGCTCGAGCCCTTCGCCGCGTGGGACGGCCAGGACTTCATCGGGCTGCCCATCCTCATGAAGGCCAGAGGCAAGTGCACCACCGACCACATCTCGGCGGCCGGACCCTGGCTCAAGTACCGGGGGCACCTGGAGAACATCTCCGGCAACCTCTTCATCGGTGCCGTCAACGCGTTCACCGGCGAGGTCGGCACCGGCAAGGACCAGCTCGACGGGGAGACGAAGAGCTTCCCCGACATCGCCCGCCACTACCACGAGGCCGGCCAGCCGTGGGTGGCCATCGGCGACGAGAACTACGGCGAGGGATCGTCGCGTGAGCACGCGGCGATGGAGCCCCGGTTCCGCGGCGCACGGGTCGTGATGACCCGCAGCTTCGCTCGCATCCACGAGACCAACCTCAAGAAGCAGGGCGTGCTCCCGCTCACCTTCGCCGACCCGGCCACCTACGACCTCATCGACGAGGACGATCGCATCAACGTGCTGGGCCTCGCCGATCTGGCCCCCGACACCCCGGTGCGCGGCCAGATCGTCAAGCCGGACGGGACCACGATCGACTTCGAGGCCAACCAGACGATGAACGACGAGCAGATCGGATGGTTCCGCGCCGGCGGCGCGCTCAACATCATCCGCCGACGCCAGGGAGTCTGACGGCACCCCGCTCAGTCCGGTGGAAGGGTCCGGGCGAGCTCCTCGGCGGTGGGCTCGTGCCGCTCCCGAGCCTCGGACGGCAGGAGGTCCACGATCGCCCTCATGATGGCCTCGGTGTCCGCGGCCGGATCGTGGAGACCGATCTCGACCGGCGGGCCGACGCGAACCTGCACGGTGGGCGGATCGAAGACGTTGAGGACGTTGGGGATCCGGCTGTTGCGAGGCCAGACCTGCTCGGTTCCCCACAGCCCCATCGGGATCACGGGGATCGGCCGGTCCTCGGCGGCCATGTCGGCCGCCAACCGGGCGGCTCCCCACTTCCCCTCGAGGCGGGGCTCGAAGAAATCGCGTCCTCGAGGGATCGTGCCCTGCGGGAGGACGGCGACGATCTCGCCGGCCCGTAGGCAATCGGCCGCCTCCAGGAGCGGCTCGTCGGACCCAGAGCCCCGCTCGACGCGGATCCCGCCCATGGCCCGGGCGATGTCACCCACGATGGGTGCGTCGAACACCTCCTTCTTGCCGAGGAACCGGATCGGACGACCCCGCCGGGCGGCGGCGTAGCCGACCGCGAGGGGGTCGAAGTAGCTGCGATGGTTCGAGCAGAGCAACGCGGGGCCGTCGGCGGGGAGGTGATCGATACCGGTGACCTCGAACCGCACGTAGGGCATGAGCTCGTTGCGCATGAACGGGAACGTGGCGGTCTGAGGCTCGACGCCGAGCACCTTGGGCACCCCGGGAGGGACGTCGAGGAACTGGACCGGCCACCGTCGCAGGACGGCGATGGCGGCCAGCCGCGGATCGGGATTGACGGCAACCGGCCGCTCCACTGCGTTCAGCAACGGCAGGTCGTAGTAGCTGTCGGAGTAGGCCCAGCTCCGTCCCACGTCGACGCTGTTCGCTGCCGCCCACGATCTCACTGCGGCGAGCTTGCCCTTGCCCCACACGAACTCGCCGTCGAAGGTGCCGTCGTAGCGCCCGTCGGGGCCGACGCGGTACCGGGTGGCCACCACACCGTCGAACCCGAGCCGTTCGGCAAGGGGCTCGACGATGTCGAAGGGCGTGGTGGTGGCCAGCACCACTGGCCGATCAGCGGCCTGGTGCTCGGCGATGATCACCTTGGCCCACGGTTGCACGTCGGCGGCGAGCTGCTCCGCGGCGTGACGACCCGCCTCGCGGGTCGTCTCGCGGTCCCACCCCTTGGCCGCCTTCACGGCCTGTCGGGTCAGCATCATCGAGGGGCGGATCTCACCGATCAGGTCGAAGAGCCCGAAGACGAGCCCCTCACCGGGGATGGATCTCGGCGACATGAGCCCCGACCGCCGCAGCGATGCCGAGATGACGGGTCCGCTGGCCCCCCGAAGCAGCGTGCGGTCGAGATCGAAGAAAACCGCACCGCCCGGCGCCGACTGAGACATGCCGGCACCGTAGTGCTGTCGTCGTCAGTGCGGTGCAGTCGACCGGGGCAGACCCAAGATCGCCGCCGCGTCGTCGGGGGTGGCGACGGCCACACCCAGACGGGCGCACAGGGCGACCGCCTCCTCGATGAGCTCCACGTTCGTCGGCGTGCGATCGCCGGCGAAGAACTCGAGCCCGAGATGGATGTGCCCCCCGAGCTCGACGGCGTACTCGGCCAGGCCCGACGCCACCACGTCGCCCCCCACCACCGACACCGCCCACGGCACCGGGCACTCGCCGAGCATCGCCACGTACATGTCGAGAGCCTGACGCGAGGCGGGAAGGCCGAAAGGGGCCCCGAGCAGACCACGATCGGTCGAGAGGTAGAACTTGAACATCGAGCCCGCCGGCAGCCGCCCGGCCCGCCAGTAGAGCAGCGCCGTGCGCAGGAAGCCGGGCTCGTAGATGGCGAAGCTCGGACCCAACGCGTGCTCGTGGTGGAGGTCCATGAGCGCAGCGATGGCGTCGAAGCTGTTGGCGTACACGAAGGCGCCGACGGGAAGGCCGTCCTGCGTACGACCCAGGTTCACCGACCCGGGGTCGCTCAGCCCGACCCGCAGGACACCCGTGCGGGCCAGCACCGCCAGGTGGTCGAAGCCGACCGCCCCGTCGCCGAAGGCGGCGGTCGGGTAGAGCAGCGCATCCGGGCGAGCCGCCAGCACCGGTTCCCAGCCGGCCAGGTAGCTGGCGGCGATCGCCTCGGGTGGGCCGGTGAGGTCGGCGTGGTTGTGCACGATGGCGGCACCGGACTCGATGCAGGCCAGCGCATCGACCGCGATCTCGTCGGCGGACCGTGGCACGTTCGGATTGACGTCCTTGGTCGTTCCCCCGTTGATCGCTGCCTCGATGATGACCGGCCCCCGTCGCATGCGACCACCGTAGGCGGATCGCTCAGGGCGTACCGGCGCCGGCCACCTCGACGTCGACGGCGACGACCCTTCCTGTGCGGCGGCCGATGACCTCGTGATGGGAGTAATGGACGGCCGCGGACACGAAGAGGGTGCGCCGGTCCTCGCCGCCGAGCACACACGCCACCGGGCGGGCGTCGTCGATCACCACGGAATCGGTGACCTGGCCACCCGGGCGGACCCTGATGACCCGGGCGCCCAGGGGGTCGGCCACCCACACCGCACCCTCGACATCGCCGCAGATCCCGTCGGGAGCCGCCACGCGGACGTCGGGCGAGGCCGGGTGCAGGTCGGCGAACACGGTCGGCGCCCCGAGGTCGCCGACGTCGTCCCGGGGGAACCGCAGGAGTCGGAAGCCTCCGCTCTCGGCGGCGACGAGCGTGTTCTGACCGGGCGGGAGGATCATCCCGTTCGGTGCCCGCAGCCCGTCGGCCACGGTGCGCACGGCGCCGGCCGCGTCGACGGCGAAGATCTGACCGGGCACGGACCGATCGGGATCGTCGGCGAAGATCCGTGATCCCATGTCGCCGACGTAAGCGGTGCCGTCCTCCGCGACCACCATGTCGTTGAGCGACCCCCTCGCCCAGGGGGAGAGATCGGCGTGGGTGCTCAGGTTCCCCGCGGCGTCCAACCGCAGAAGGCGCTGGCTCTCCATCGCCACGACCAGCAACGAACCGTCGGGCAGCCAGCCGAGCCCCGACGGTGCATCGTCGGGCTCGAGCACGACCACGTCCCGGCCTTCGGGGCCCACGCGGTGCACCGCTCCCCCGTGGATGTCACTGCACCAGAGGGCGCCACCGTGCCAACGGGGGCCCTCGCCGAACACCAGACCGTCGATCACCGTTCGTCGCGCGCCCGTTGCCATGACCCGAACGGTAGAGCCGCGGGCGCCCGGCCGTCCCACGACGGCCTCCGCCGAAACGAACGAGACCGACCCGGGGGGAGGGTCGGTCTCGTGAGAGGGCGGTCCGAGGGGGGATCGGTACCTGCGCCTCAGTCGAGCGCACTTCGGAGGGGGGTCCGATTCAACGTGGCTCGGCGTTGCTGACCTTCATTGTGAACGAATGCACGAGATTCGTCCAACAGTTGATGATGATACCTGCCATCATGCAAAGCGATGGACCTCCGCCAACTCAACGCGGTGCTGGCCGTGGCCGAACAGGGCAGCTTCTCCGCCGCCGCCCGCTCGCTGCACACCGTCCAGTCCAACGTCTCGACCCACGTGGCCCGACTCGAACGTGAGCTCGGGGTCGTCCTCATCGACCGGTCCACCGGCCAGGTCACCGACGAGGGCGCCGTGGTCGTGGCCCGGACCCGCCGCATCCAGTCGGAGCTCGATGCGCTCAGTGCCGACGTGGCTTCGGCCCACGACCTCGTATCGGGTGCGGGACGGGTCGGGGTGATCGGCACCACCGCACGTTGGTTGGTCCCGCGCCTCGTGGAGACGATGGCGGCGACCTACCCCCAGGTCCAGGTGATCGTCTACGACGCGACGACCTCGTCCCTGCTGCTCCAGCTGGCATCGGGAAGCATCGACCTGGCGGTGCTCACCCTCCCCGTCGACGACCCCGATCTGCACTCCGAACCGCTCTTCGACGAGGACCGCCTCCTGGTCACACCACCAGAACACCCGCTGGCCGACCGCGAACGAGTCACCCTCGCCGACCTCGACGACGTGCCCCTCCTGCTCGAACCCCGCGGCACACCGTTCCGGGAGACGCTGGAGACCCTCACCCGGAGCTCGGGCTGTCGCCTCCGACCCCAGGCAGAGGTGGACGGCACGCGCCTCATGGCCTCGCTCGCCTTCCAGGGGTTCGGGGCCGCGATCCTGCCCGCCAGCGCGACCCCGGCCTGGCTGGGCGGCACCTGGCGTCAGATCCCGGTGGACGGCCTCCCCGGCCGGTCGGTCGGTCTCACCACCAGGCGCCGGGGCCTGCTCTCCTCGCCCGCCCGCGCCCTGAAGGACGTCCTGCACGCACTCGCCGCCGATGCCGCCCACCACCAGCCCGGCATCCATCCCACGACCGACGGTCCTTCCACGGCCCCGGAGGTAACCCCTCCGCGCCGGACCGGGTCGCACCCCCGATGACGAACGCTCCGCTCCTGCCCGCCGAACCTGCGACCTGGGCGACGACGGACGACGGTTCGCCGGCGCTCGCACTGCGGGCCCGGGTGCCCGGCGTGGCCCGTGCAGCCGCAGTCGACGTCGAGACCGTCCACGGGGCGCGACCGACCATCACGGTGATCGTCGACGGCTCCGAGCGGGCGGGCGCGCTGACCGAGACGTCGGGACTCCTCATCGAGGCCGCCGCACGGACGGCGCTCGCCGAACGGCTCCCCCTCGTGATCGAGCTCGCATCGTCCGGGGCCGACGTCGTCGAGGGCATTGCCGCGCTCCACGGATGGGGACGGGCGGCGGCGGCCATCACCGCGTGCAGTGGGACCGTCCCGACGATCGCGCTCGTGAACGGCCCGGCGGTGTCCGGGCCCGCGTTGTTGCTGGGACTCGTCGACCACGTCGTGATGACCGAGGAGGCCTACGCCTTCGTCAGCGGCCCGCACATGGTCCGCCAGTTCACCGGCGTCCCCGTGGCCACCTCGAAGCTCGGCGGCTCCGGCGCCCACTCACGGTCCACCGGGGTCGCCTCCCTGATCGTCAGCGACACCTCCGCCGGTCGTGCGGCGATCGCGTCACTCCTGGACTTCCTGCCCGCACACAACGACGAGCTCCCGCCGACGATCGGCACCGACGACCCCGTGGAACGCACGGTCCCCGAGGCCGGGGACGTCATCCCGACCTCGGCCACCGGCTCCTACGACGTGCGCTCGGTCATCAGAGCGTTGGCCGACGACGGAGAGATCCTCGAGCTCCGCGCCGGATGGGCCCCGAACCTCGTCACCGCGTTCGCCTCGATCGGCGGGCGGCCGGTCGGCGTCGTGGCCAACCAGCCCTGCGCGCTGGCGGGAACGCTCGACATACCGGGGTCGCAGAAGGGCGCCCGCTTCGTCGCCTTCTGCGACGCCTTCAACCTGCCGCTGGTCACCCTCGTCGACACCCCCGGCTTCTACCCGGGCAAGGACCTCGAGTGGCGGGGCATGATCCGCCACGGCGCCCAGATGGCCTTCGCCTACGCCCGTGCGACGGTGCCGAGGGTCAACGTGACGCTGCGCAAGAGCTACGGGGGTGCGTACATCGTCATGGACTCCAAGGGCATGGGCAACGACCTCGCACTGGCCTGGCCCGCCGCCGAGATCGCCGTGATGGGCGCCAAGGGTGCCGTCGAGATCCTGTACCGCCGCTCCACCCCGGAAGAACGGCTCGCGCTCGAAGCGGCCTACGAGGCCCGACTCCTCAACCCCTACATCGCAGCCGAACGCGGCTTCATCGACGCCGTCATCGATCCTGCCGACACCCGCCGGGAACTCGCAGCCGCTCTCGAGGTCCTCGACGGCAAACGCGAGCGACTGCAGCCACGGGCCCACGACAACACCCCTCTGTGAGCCCCCGGTCGTTCGGGTCCTCGACGGTATCGACGGGGTCCGTCGCCCTATAGGCTCCGCCGGGCAAGGGTCGAGGCGAGTCCCCGACGTGTCCTTCCCCCGAATTCGTGGAGTTCCTGTGGCCGAGAGCGTGACCATCACCGACAACCGCACCGGTGAGACGATCGAGATCCCGATCACGAACGGCGGTGTCGACGCCGCCCAGTGGGCCAAGTTGCTCCCCGGGATGTGGTTCTACGACCCGTCGTTCTCCACCACGGCGGCGGCCGAGAGTTCCATCACCGAGCTCGACGGCGAAGCCGGGATCCTGCGATACCGCGGCTACCCGATCGAGCAGCTGGCCGAGAAGTCGAGCTACCTCGAGGTGTCCTACCTGCTCCTCCACGGCGAGCTCCCGACCACCGAGCAGTTCGAGGTCTGGCAACACGACATCACGTACCACACCTTCATCCACGAGAACGTGCGCAAGCGTTTCATGGAGGGCTTCCACCACGACGCCCACCCCATGGGGATCATGGTGTCCACCCTGGCCGCGCTGAGCACCTTCTACCCGGAAGCCAAGGACATCGGCGACCCGGAGAACCGCTACAAGCAGATCATCCGGCTGATCGCCAAGATGCCGACGATCGCTGCCGGCGCCCACCGTCACAGCGTCGGGATGCCGTTCGTGTACCCGGACAACAACCTGGACTTCTGCTCGAACTTCCTGTCCATGATGTGGAAGGTCGCCGAACCGCACTACGAGCCCGACCCCGTGCTGTCCCGCGCCCTCGACGTGTTGTTCATCCTGCACGCCGACCACGAGCAGAACTGCTCCACGACGGCGATGCGTGTCGTGGGCTCCTCCCACGCCGACCCCTACTCGGCGACGTCGGCCGCGGCCGCGGCGCTCTACGGCCCGCGCCACGGCGGCGCCAACGAGGCGGTGATCCGGATGCTCACCGAGATCGGATCGATCGAGAACGTCGAGCCGTTCATCGCCGACGTGAAGGCGGGCAAGGGCCGGCTGCAGGGATTCGGGCATCGCGTCTACAAGAACTACGACCCGCGGGCGAAGATCATCAAGGAGGTGGCCTACGAGGTGTTCGAGGTCACCGGCAAGAGCCCCCTGCTCGACATCGCCCTGAAGCTCGAGGAGACCGCTCTCAGCGACGACTACTTCGTCAGTCGCAAGCTCTACCCCAACGTCGACTTCTACTCCGGGCTGATCTACCAGGCCATGAGCTTCCCGATGGAGATGTTCACCGTGCTGTTCGCCATCCCCCGCGTGTCGGGCTGGCTGGCGCACTGGGAGGAGATGCTCGAGCAGAACAGTCGCATCGCACGGCCGCGCCAGCTCTACGCCGGCCCGGTCGTGCGCGACTACGTCGACGCCGCCGACCGCTGACGCCACCCCAGGGACACGCGGGCACCGGCGCATGAGCCTGCCGATCGTCCTCGTCGACGCGTTCACCGAGCGACCCTTCGGCGGGAACCCCGCCGTCGTGTGCGTCACCGAGGAACCACTCGCCGACGAGTGGATGCAGGCCCTCGCGGGCGAGCTCGGCCAGTCCGCCACCGCATTCCTCCACCGGTTGAGCGACGAAGACGGCGAGCCGAGGTGGTCCCTCCGGCGGTTCAGCGCGACGGGCGAGCTCGAGCTGTGCGGGCATGCGACCCTCGCCGCCGCCCACCACCTCGTGAACGACCTCGGGATCGAGGCCCCACGGCTGCACTTCGTGACCCTCTTGGGCGTGCTGACCGCCCGGCTCGGCAACGACAGTTGGATCGAGCTCGACTTCCCCGCCGACCCACCGGTCGAGACCGCCGCGCCCGACGGGCTCATCGCCGCGCTCGGTGACCCGGAGGTGGTGACCGTGGCCCGCGGGCGCAACGACTGGCTGGTCGAGGTCGACTCCGCCGAGTCCGTCCGCCACGCTCCGCCCCGACCATCGCGCCCTCGCCGGCCTGCGCGACCGGGACGTTCCCCACGGCGTGATCGTCACCGCCGTCGGCGAGGGGCTCCACGACATGGTCTCGCGGTACTTCGCCCCCGCCATCGGCATCGACGAGGACGCCGTCACCGGATCGTCGCACACGACGCTCGGTCCGTTCTGGGCCGAGCGCTTCGCCAAGACCGAGCTCCTGGGCCGTCAGCTCTCCGCGCGAGGGGGGGTGGTCCGGGTCGACGTGGCCGGCGACCGCGTCCGCCTGGCCGGCCAGGCCGTCACCGTCATGCACGGGGAGATCGGCGGCGACCTCCTGGCTCAACGCATGGCCATGCGTCTCGTCACGGACACCGCCACGACCGTCTGAGCCGGAAGCGGCTCGAGTCCGGCCCGGAAGAGCCCGGTGCCGGCGGCCAACGCCCCGTCTCAAGCCGGGCCGGTGGGCCGATAGTGTCGCCACCCGCTGAAGGGAAGGACCTCACGTGGACGCCAGTGTCATCAAGAACCTGACCGACCCTGCGGTGCTGTTCTTCTTCCTCGGCGTGTTCGTCGGACTGATCCGGTCGAACCTCGAGATCCCGGCACCCGTCGCCAAGTTCCTGTCGCTCTACCTGCTGATGGCGCTCGGCTTCAAGGGCGGCCAGGCCCTCGGCGATGCAGGGCTGTCCGGTGAGGTGTTCAAGGTCGTCGGCGCCGCCCTGGTGTTGGCGACGGTGATCCCTGCCATCGCGTTCTTGGTCCTGCGAAAGCGCGTGAACGACTTCGACGCCGCCGCCATCGCCGCCACCTATGGCTCGGTCAGTGCGGTCACCTTCGTGACGGCCTCGCAGTTCGTGGCCGCACGGGGCGACGCCGCCGGCGGGTACCTGACCGTCGCTCTCGTCCTGATGGAGTCACCCGCCATCATCATGGCCGTCCTCCTGGCCACCTGGGTTCGGGGTCGGGAGACGCCGGGCACGGCGGCGGCCACCGAGATCTCGACCACCGTTGGCGAGTTGGCGGTGAAGGACGCTCGGATCATCGTGCCGGAGGCGGACCATGCCTCCGGTCACCGGGGTCCGGACGAAGGCGTCGACCCACACGCTGGAGCACCCCTGTCGATCAAGGAGGTGCTGCGCGAGGCCTTCACCGACGGCGCCCACCTCCTGCTCATCGGCTCGATGGTGATCGGCGTGGTGAGCGGCACCGCCGGCGGCGAGTCGATGGATCCGTTCGTCAACGGGATCTTCAAGGGCCTCCTCGCCTTCTTCCTGCTGGAGATGGGTCTGCTCGTGGCTCGCCAGCTGCGCGAGGTACGCGATGTGGGGCCGTTCCTGATCGCCTTCGGCGTCGCCATGCCGCTCGTCGGCGCAACGCTCGCCTTCGCCATCGGGACGGCCCTGCGCCTCGACGTGGGCGACCTCACGTTGCTCGCGGTGCTCGCCGCCAGCGGCAGCTACATCGTGGTGCCCGCCGTCATCCGCTATGCCATCCCCGAGGCCCGCCCGAGTCGGTACTTCACCCTGGCACTCGGTGTGACCTTCCCGTTCAACATCGTCCTGGGCATCCCGCTCTACTACGCGATCGCCGGCGTCCTCGGCACCTGACGTCGAGCAGGGCTGTGCCAGCATCCCCTCATGGACTTCGCCTGGCCCGAAGAGCTCCTCGAGCTGCGAGCCGACGCTGCGGAAGTGGCTGCGACGTGGGCCGGGCGCACCGACGCCGGCGACACGCCCGATCCCATGAGCACCGGGTTCCCCGTACCCGAGGACTCCTGGCTGATCGGGTCCTCGCGCTCGTTCTCCCTCGAGCTCGCTCGACGGAACTGGATCGGGATGACGTGGCCGGTCGAGGAGGGTGGCCACGGCCGCAGCGTGCTCGAGCGATTCGTGGTCTACGAGGCGCTGATCGCCGGCGGAGCGCCGATCGCCACCTCCTGGTTCGCCGACCGCCAGATCGGCCCGACCCTCCTGCAGTACGGGAGCGCTGAGCAACGGGGGCGCTTCCTCCCCGAGATATTGCAGGGCCGGTCGGCGTGGAGCATCGGGATGAGCGAACCCGACGCCGGTTCCGACGTGGCCTCCATCGCCACCCGGGCCGTTCGTGCCGGCGACGAGTGGGTGGTCGACGGAGCGAAGGTCTGGAACAGCGGCGCCGCGCACGCCGACTGGTGCTACCTGATCGCCCGCACCGACCCGACGGCCCCACCCCACAGGGGGCTCTCCGAGTTCCTCGTCGACCTGCGCTCTCCCGGGGTGGAGATCCGGCCCATCGTCGACGCCACCGGCAACGCCCACTTCTGCGAACTGCGCTTCGACGAGGTACGCGTGCCCGCGGAGAACCTCGTCGGGGTCGAGAACGACAGCTTCCGACAGGTCATGCGCCAGATGGAGCACGAGCGAGGCGGGATCGACCGCCTCCTGAGCAACCGGGCGCTCTACGACGCGATCCGACCGCGGGCCGACACGTCCGATGTGCTGGTCCGCCAGGACGTCGCCCGTCTCGAGTCGATGTATCGGATCGGGCGCCTGCTCGTGCTGCGCGAGGTGCTGGGACAGGCCCCGGCCGGGTTCTCGGCCGCCACCAAGACCATCTGCACGGAGTTCGAGCAGGACGTCGCCGCGTTCTGCAGCCGCGTCGTGGGACCCGAGACCCTGTTGTGGAACCGCGTCTCCCGCAACGCCTGCTACGCCCCCGCCTACACGATCATGGGCGGCACGACCGAGATCCTGCGCAACATCATCGGCGATCGCATCCTCGGTCTCCCCCGCTGACGGAGACCCGGCACCGCCGCTTCAGGAGAGGCGGCGGACGCCGTCGTCAGGGTCGAGCTGATAGGGCGCCAGACGGATCCAGGCATCGGTGACGACCGCGCCCTGCCCGCCCACGATGACCGGGTTGAGCATCACGTCGGCCAGCTCGGGGACCTGCTCCAGCAAGGAGGAGAAGGCCACGAGGAGCGACTCGAGGGCCAGATGCGAGCGTCCGTCGTCGTCCTCACGATCGAGGAGGGCTCGAACCGGGGACGACGCCACGACCTCGACGGCATCGGTGTCGGACAGGGGAAGCACCCGGACCGGGAGGTCCGCCGTGGCGAAGGCCGGCGAGCCGCCGAGGCCGACGCTCACCACCGCACCGAAGGCGACGTGCTGGTGGCCGACGACGAGGACGTCGGCGCCCGGCGCGGCCATGCGTTGCACGACGGCGGGGTGCATGGCGTCGCCCAGCGAGCGCTCCATCCGCTCGTAGGCGGCGCGCACCGACGGCCCGTCGCGCAGGTCGAGGGCCACCCCTCCCTCCTCGCCCCGGTGATAGCGACCGACCCCCGTGGCCTTCAGGACCAGCGGGTAGCCCATGGATTCGGCCACGTCGACGGCCTGATCGGCCGTCTCGACCATCTCGGTCGGGCACACCGGCAGTCCGGCGGCCGCCAGGAGCGCCGATGCATCGGCTCGTCGCAGCCAGCGTCCCTGCGGGTCGTCGGCCAGGGCCTCGGCCACGATGGACCGGACCGCATCGACGTCGAGCCCGAGAGCCTCCGGGTCGGGCACGGTGCCCTCGGGGCGGGCGCGCCATTCGCCGTAGTCGGCGATCAACCCGAGCACCCGTGCCGCCTCGCTCGGGAACCGGAACAACGGGAGCCGCGACCCGTCGACCACCTCGACGCCCGGTTCGCTGCCCAGGAACGTGGCCACGACCGGCTTCTCGCTCCCGGTGCCCACTGCGGCCCGTGCCACCGCCGATGCCACCGCCGCGTGATCGGGCCGCACCGGCGGGGCGTACACCACGATGACGGCATCGATGCCGGGATCCGCCAGCACCGCTCCGACCCCGGCCTCATAGGCCTCGGCGCCGGCCTCCCATGTGAGCTCCAGCGGGTTGGCCAGCACGGCACCGGCGGGTAGGTGGTCGTGCAGCGCGTCGAGGGACGCAGGAGCGAGGTCGGGTGTGGTCAATCCGGCACCCAGACAGGCGTCGGCGGCCAGCACCGACGCGCCGCGGGCGTTCGAGACGATGGCGACCCGACGCCCGGTCGGGACGGGCTGGGCCTCCAGCACCCGTGCGACGTCGAAGAGCTCCGACGCCGTGCCGACCCTGATGACCCCGCTCTGGGCGAGCAGGGCGGCGACGGTGGCATCGGTCGGCCAGGCCGCTGACAGGCCTTCGGGCCCCGACGAGAAGCGGGTGGGACCGCTCAGACCGCTCTTGACGGCCACGATCGGCGTCTCGCGGGCCAGCGAGCGGGCGATCCGGGTGAACTTTCGGGGATTGCCGAACGACTCGAGGAACAAGGCCACCACCGTGGTCGTCTCCTCGGCCGCCCAGTACTGCAACAGATCGTTGCCCGACACGTCGAGCTTGGCCCCGACGTCGACGAACTGGGAGATGCCCACCCCGAGCCGATGCGCGTGTTCGAGGGCGGCGATGCCGAGGGTGCCCGACTGGGTCAGGAACCCGACGCCACCGGGCCGCACCGGGACCGGTGCGAAGGTGCCGTGCAGGGAGATGCCGCCGGCGGTGTTGATGACCCCCATCGATTCGGGTCCGAGTACCCGCATGCCCACGGACCGGGCGCGATCGACGATCCGCCGGACGGTGCCCTCCGGGAGCTGGTCGAAGCCGGCGCTGACCACGATCAGGCCACCGACCCGCTTGGTCCCGCACTCGTCGACCACCTCGATCACGTTCGCGGCGGGGACGGCCACGATGGCCAGGTCGACCTCGTCGGGCACGGCGAGCACAGAGGTGTAGGCCCGCACGCTGGCGACGTGCTCCCCGGCCGGGTTCACCGGGTAGACGGTGCCGTCGTAGCCGCCTGCGACCAGGGCGCGGAACGTCTCGTGACCGATCCCCCCCCGTTCGCGACCGGCGCCGATGACGGCGATGGAGCGCGGCGCCAGCAGGCGGGCCACCGAGGCGGCCTCGGCGCGCTGCTCCCGGTGAGCCATGCGCTCGCGGGCCTCGGGCGTGGGCTCGAGGCCGAGATGGACCTCGACGACGCCCTCCTCGAAGGCACTCGAGACCTGGAAGCCGACCTGATGGAAGACGCCGAGCATCTTGCGGTTGTTGGGCAGGACCTGGGCGGTGAGCCCGGCGAAGCCGTTCTCCCGGGCGGCGACCAGCAGGTACTCGAGCAGGACGGTGGCCAGGCCCCGGCCCTGGTGTTCGTCGTCGACGATGAAGGCCACCTCGGCCTCGTTGCGATCGTGCCAGGTGTCGTAGCTGGCCAGCCCCACGATCTCGTCCGTGAGCACGGCGACGAGACCGAGCCGGGTGACGTAGTCGACGTTGACGAGGCGCTCGAGCTCTCGGGGCCCGAGCCGGGGCATGGGGCTGAAGTACCGGAAGTAGATGCTGTCGCGGGACTGGCGGGCGTGGAAGGCGGCCACCCGCTCGGCGTCGTCGGGGCGGACCGGTCGGATGTGGACGGTCCCGCCGTCGGACAGGACGGCGTCGAACTCCCAGCGGGCGGGATAGCCGGACGGGAGGTCGGCGGGCACGACCGGTGCCGGAGCCGTCGGGCCGTCGGCTCCCGGTGGCCGGGCGGTGTCGGGGGGCTCCGCCATGGGCGCGAGGTTAGGCCGGACCCGAGGCCCGAGGCCCGAGGACGGGCCTACCCTGGGCCGTCGAGAGGGGGACGACGATGACCGTCGAGACGACGAAGGGCGAGGAGTCGGAGGTCGAGACGGGGACCACGGTGCACCACCGGACCTGTCCGCTGTGCGAGGCCACCTGCGGCCTCGAGCTCACCGTTCGGGACGGGGAGGTCGTGCGCATCCGGGGTGACCGGGCGAACCCGTTCTCCCGCGGCTTCATCTGCCCGAAGGGATCCGCGCTGCACCGACTCCACGCCGATCCCGATCGCCTGCGCGCACCTGTGGTGCGCCGGGGCGACGATCCGGCCACGGCCACATGGGAGGAGGTCACGTGGGACGAGGCGTTCGCGATCGTCGACGCCGGCCTGCGGCAGGTGATCGACACCCACGGCCGCGACGCCGTGGCCATCTACCTCGGGAACCCCAGCATCCACTCCCTCGGTCCCACGATCTACAACGGCCCCCTCATCAAAGCGTTGGCCACCACCAACATCTATTCGGCGTCCACCGTCGACCAGATGCCGAAGCACGTGTCGTGCGGCTACCTGTTCGGCGATCCGCTGCTCATCCCGGTGCCCGACCTCGACCGCACCGACCACCTGCTGATCCTGGGAGCCAATCCCTACGAGAGCAACGGGAGCCTGTGCACTGCGCCCGACTTCCCCGGCCGCATGCAGGCGATCCGGGCGCGCGGCGGGAAGGTCGTGGTCGTCGATCCCCGGCGTACGAAGACCGCCGAGCACGCCGACGACTGGCTGGCCATCGTCCCCGGCACCGACGCCCACCTCCTGATGGCGATGATCCACGTGCTCGTCACCGAGTCGCTCGTCGACCTCGGCACGTTGGCGGCGCACGTGAGCGGCCTCGACGAGCTCGCAGAGGCCTCGGCTCCGTTCACGCCCGACCTCGTCGGCCCCGTCACCGGCATCGACCCCGAGCGCATCCGCGTCGTGACCCGAGATCTCGCCGCCTCCGAGTCGGCGGCGGTGTACGGGCGGATCGGCACCCACACCGTGGCGTTCGGCACGATCGCCGCCTGGGCGGTCGACGTCGTCAACGTGCTCACCGGCAACCTCGACCGACCGGGTGGCGCCATGTTCCCCCTACCGGCTCACCAATCCGGCCTCGGGAAGGGGTCCGGGCGCGGGTTCGTGACCGGGCGCCACACGAGCCGGGTGAAGGGCTACCCCGAGGTCCGCCGCGAGTTTCCCGTCGCCACGTTGGCCGACGAGATCCTCACGCCCGGCGACGGTCAGGTGCGGGCCCTCGTCACGGTGGCCGGCAACCCTGCGCTGTCGGCCCCGGGCGCCGGTCGCCTCGACGAGGCCCTCGACCACCTCGACTTCATGGTGTCCGTCGACCCGTACCGCAACGAGACGACACGGCACGCCAACGTGATCCTGCCCCCTCCGTCGGCGCTCGAACGCAGCGAGTACCACCTGGCCTTCCTCTCCCTCGCCGTGCGGAACTACGCCGACTGGACGGCACCGTTGTTCGCCACCGACGCACCCCAGGAGCACGAGATCCTGGGACGTCTGGCGTTGATCGCGACCGGACCGGACGCCGGCGACGACCCCGCGGTGCTCGACGCGATGCTCCTCGACGGCGCGCTGCAGTTGGCGATCGAGCGACCCGATTCCCCCGTGGCCCACCGCAGCGTCGAGGAGCTCCGCAGCCTCGTGACCGCCGATCCGGTTCGCACCACGGTCGACCACCTCGTCGACGTGATGATCCGCACCGGCCACGCCGGCGACTGGTTCGGCGCCGTCCCCGACGGCCTGTCCCTCGACGTGTTGGACGCCCACCCCCACGGGGTCGACCTGGGCCCGCTCACGCCACGGCTGCCCGCTGCGCTGCGCACCGTCTCGGGCACCGTCGAGCTCGCCCCGGCACCGGTGCTGGCCGACCTCGCCCGGCTGGAGGCGACGCTCGTCTCGCCCCCCGGGGGCGACAGCTCGCTGGTGCTGATCGGACGCCGACACCTGCGGTCGAACAACTCGTGGATGCACAACGTCGACGTGCTGGCCAAGGGCCGATTCCGTTGCACGCTGCTGGTGCACCCCGACGACGCCGCCCGACGGGGTCTGACCGACGGGGGTGAGGCGCACATCACCTCGCGGGTCGGCGAGGTGACAGCGCTCGTCGAGGTGACCGACTCGATCCGGCCCGGTGTCGTGAGCCTCCCGCACGGGTGGGGACACGATCAGCCCGGCGCCCCCTTCACCGTGGCCTCGTCCCGTCCGGGGGTGAACGCCAACGTCCTGACCGACCCCGAGCTGCTCGACCCGCTGTCGGGCAACGCCGCGTTGAACGGCGTCCCCGTGACCGTGTCGCCGGTCTGACCAGCCGGTCGAACGGAGACCTCAGCCGTCGATGATCTCGGAGGTCGGCGGCTGGGCCTCCGCCGGGACCGATCCGACCGGGGGTGCGGGGACCTCGTCGGGTTCCTGGATCCCGTTGAGGTCCACACCGCACCACCGTGCCGTGTAGGCGTTCACCCGGTCGGACTCGGCCTGCAGTGGTCGGGTCTGGTCATCGAGGAGGGTGGCGAGATCGGCGACGGTCCGGGGGTCGGTGAGCTCGGCCTCGAGCGAGGCCCGGACGACGGGGTCGAGGGCGAGTCGCAGGGCATCGAGGTCGGCGACGATCTGCCTCGGCGGTCCGGCCTGCTGGAGCTGCCCGAACCCGTCGGAGATCGATTGCAGACCGGCCGCCCCGCGGGTGAGCGTCACGGTGATGTCGCCGTCGGACTGGAGCTCGGCCACCGTGTTGCAGTACGCGGCTCCCTGGGCGGGGGGTCGGGCCAGGGCATCGCCGTCCCGCTCGGCCCACCAGGCGGCCACGAGCGCACCCACGATCCCGACGGAGATGGCGACCAGCCAGACCGACCCTCGATCCCACCATCCTCGACCGACAGCTGTGGACGGATCGCGAGCATCGTTGGCCATCGCCGCTCAGGCTACGCGGACCGGTGAACCCTCCACGCCCCCTCGCCACGCCCGCCGACCAGCCCATCAAATACCCCCGTGGGTATAGTGGAGTCTGACACCGACGAGGAGACCCAGATGGACGCCATCACCGTCACCGTGCCCCTGCCACTCGACGAGACCGAGGCCCGTGTCCGCGCCGCCCTCGGCACACAGGGTTTCGGGGTGCTCACCGAGATCGACGTCGCGGCCACGCTCAAGGCGAAGCTGGACGTCGACCGGCCAGCGCTCAAGATCCTCGGCGCCTGCAATCCCACCCTCGCCCATCGAGCACTCGGGATCGACGAATCGGTGGCGCTGCTGTTGCCGTGCAACGTGACGCTGGCGGCCGTCGACGGGGGGACCCGGGTCGACGCCGTCGACCCGATGGAGCTCATGGACGACGCCGGCTTCACCGCCCTGGCCGCCGACGCCCGGAGCAAGCTCGAGGCCGCACTCGCAACCGTGGCCGAGGCCCGGCCGTGATCGAGGAAGCACCGGCGAACACCATCGTCCGGCCGAGCGAACCACCGCCCAACGCGGCCCGGGCCCTGGCCGGGATGGGCTCGTGCTACTGGGCGGCCGCCCTGCTCACGGGGGCCGTGGCCTACGTGGCGATCGCCGTGCCCACAGCCCTGGTCGTGACACCGGTCTTCGGCCGGTCGATCGCCCCCCGTGCGATCGACCACGTCATCGCCGTGGTCTCGGCGCTCCTGATCGGCATGATCTGGGCGGCGCGCCGACAGCCCGTCGGCGACCCGTCCAGCGAGGATTCCGTCGACACCGAGGACCAGGTCGCCCGCCGGCGCTCGCTCTTCGCCGCCCTGCTCGCCGGGCTCGCGGTCGGCTGCCCGGTGTGCAACAAGGTGGTCCTCGTGGCCCTCGGCACGAGCGGTGCGCTCAGCTGGTGGGGACCGATCCAGCCGGTGCTCGGGGTGTCGGCCGTGGTGATGCTCGGCCTCGTGCTGCGCTCCCAACTCCGCCGGGTCGGCTCACTGGGTTGTTCGCTGCCGGCCTGAACGCCCGCTGATCAGCCGGGGTAGCCGTCGAGGATGCCGGACAGTCCGGTCGGTTGGTGGTCACCGAAGGCCAGCTGTTCGAGCACGCCGATGCCTTCTCGGTCGCCCATGCGCACCTTGCACAGCGTCTGGATGTGGATGCTGGCGGGGTCCTGGGGGTCGAAGTCCTCGAGCTTCACCGACTCGCCGCCAACGGCGAGGGGCCCGTGGAGCGAGCCGTGCGACCACGTGGGGTGCATGTAGCCGATCCCCCGCATGCGGAACGTGTAGAGCCGCTCGAACTCGATGGAGCGAACCGTCCCGTCGGTGTCGGTGAAGCCGAGCGAGGCCGACGCCATCTCCCGGGTGCCGGGGCGCCAGTCGATCCGGTAGGTGACGTCGTCCACCTCGACGGGCTCGGCCACCGTGCCCCACGTCGGCGCGTCGGGTGACGCCAGCACCGGCACCACCAACGCCGACTCCATCCAACGAGACCCGTCAGCGCGCTCGAACATGGCGAGGTGGGTGCACATGTCGTCGAAGTGCAGCGGAGCCCAGAGCCAGAAGACCTGCGGGGCCTGGGCCTCGAAGTTGGTCTCGGTCTGGACGCCCACCCCCCGCACGCCCCAGGAGCGGTCACGTACCCCGAAGGTCGTCTCCGACGACACGTCGATGGTGGTGCCGTCGACGGTGACGGTGCCCTCCCAGGTTCCCCACTGGGTGAGGCGGGTGTAGTCCATGATGAGCACGCTGTTGCGCAGGATGCGCTGCTTGGGCTCCTCGATCGCCGCGGTGCGGGCCCGGAAGACGAGATCGCAGCTCGGACCGTGGTCGTTGGGCTCGACGCGCAGGCGGATGGCCCGCAGCGGCTCGAGCACTTCGAGGGTGATCGGGCCGACGGTCGTGGCCCTGTCGAAGGGCATGAGGCCGGAGGCGAACACCGAGTGCTCCACCCCGTCGAGCACGATGGCGAACGAGGCGTCGATGACCCCCCGGTTGGGGTAGTGGCCCATCGCCCCGCCGATGAAGAAGCGCCCGTCCCGGTCGAACCCGTTGAAGAAGTACCGGTCGTAGTGGTTGGGGTCTGCGCTCACCGTCTGGGCGATGGGCTCGCCGGTCTGGTGGATCGGGAAGTCGTCGAACGGTGTCAGCATCAGGTCCCCCGGGGTGTGACTGCGTCGGGGCCCAGTCTGCCTCACCCGCACCGGGCGATGATCCGGCCCCTGTCCCACCGCCGGGTGGCCGATCGATGTGGTGGACCCGACTGGACTCGAACCAGCGACCTCTTCCGTGTCGAGGAAGCGCTCTAGCCAACTGAGCTACGGGTCCGCATTGCGCCGGCGATGACGGCCCGACGACGAGAAGCACCCTAGCAGTCGGCCCCATCCGGAGAAGTCGCCCGGTACGGCCGGTGTCGCCGGCTTCCCACCGCCTGCCGAAGCGACCGCCCAGATGGCCGGCCTGCCCTCGGCGCCCGGTCGATCGCGCCACACTCTTGTCATGGAAGACGCGGCCGCTGTGAACGCTTCGTTCGACCCTTCGCTGGTCCACGTCGTCGTCACTCCACGAGAGCGCTACACCGGGACCCCGGCGGCCCTCGGGGCGATACTGGATTCCATCCCGGCAGGGGTACGGGTCTCGATGGTCCGGGGGGGCCTACCCAGGAGGATCGAACGGCAGATCGAGGCACTCGCAGGTGAGCGGGTCCAGATCGTCGGGCCCTCCCGGCACCTGTCCCCCAACGCCGCCCGCGCAATAGGCCTGCGATCCGTCGACACCCGCTACGTCGTGTTCATCGACAACGACGTCATCCCCCGCGCCGGCTGGCTCGAGGCACTGGTCGACACGGCGGAGACGGAAGATGCCTGGGTCGTCCGTCCACTCGTGCTGGAGGCGCGACCCGGCGCCGTCACGATCCACGAAGCCGGTGGTGACTGCCATCTCGAAGCTGATGGCGATTCCGTCGCCGTCAACGAGACCCACTACGGCAATGGCCAACAGCTCACCGACCTGCCGACTCTGAAGACAGCGCCCGTCGAGATGTTCGAGTTCCACACCGTGCTCTTCGACCGGTCGAGGCTGGTGTCGGTCGGGGGGATGGACCAACGGATGCTCTCGGTCGCCGAGCACCTCGACCTGGCACTACGAATTCACGACGAAGGGGGCAGCGTCTGGCTCGAGCCGTCGGCCGAAGTCGTCTACGTCGTCCCCTACCGTCTCCCCCTCTCCGACCTGACCTTCTTCCTGGGCCGCTGGTCGCCATCCTGGACGACGCAAACCCACCGTGCCTTCCAGGCGGCTCACGGCGTCTCGGACGGAGACCCCTACGGCACCTGGGGGTACCCGGGAGTGCACCGGTCGTACGCCTGGCTCCCGATCGGACGGGCCACAGCACGACTCACGGGCATCTCCACCCCTCACCGTCTTGCGTACGGCTTCGACCGGGTCATCGGGCGCTTCCTCGCCGATGTCGCTCTCCGCCTGGACCCACGGTGGCGGGGTGGGGGGACCGAGTGACCATGGGATCTCCGACTGCCCAGACCTGGCCCCAGTTCGTCCGACAACTCTCGGCCGTGGGCTGGGATTCCCCTGACCTGCGACTCTCGAAGACCGCATTCGACATGGCGGCGGTGCTGTTCGCCGCCTCCGAACGCGGCGAGGGCAAACCCTTCATCGACCACCTGGTGGGCACGGCCTCGGGCGTGCTCCTCGGCGAGGGGGAGCCGGAGGTGGTGGCCGCTGCGCTGCTCCACGCGGCCTACGACATGGGGGACTTCGGTGATCTTCGCCGCGGACCACACCCCAGGCACCGACGCCGGTTGCGCGACGCCGTCGGAGACGAGGCCGAGGAGCTGGTCTACCGCTATCACCGCTTGGGGTGGGGTCCCGACGTCGCGCAGGCGACGCTGCGCTCGGTGGAGGACGCCTCAGCACACGACCGGAGCGTGGCCCTGATCCGCGTCGCCAACGAGATCGATGACGGCCTCGACGGTGCCCTCATGATCTCGGGCAAGGACACGCTGCCCGAACATGCTCGCCCGACCCATGAAGCCGTCGCGGTCATCGCCGAGCGAGTCGGCAACCCGGCGTTGGGCCACCTGGCTCGCACCGTGCTCCTGGAACAGTCGCACGGAGCCCCTCCCGAACTGATCGTGGGCCTCATGGGGGGCCACCTGAGGCTCCCGGAGTCCGCCACGCTCCGTGCCCGGTTCCAGATGAAGGAAGCGGCTCGTCGCGTGATGGGACCGCGAGCACGCGCCCAGGCGAAACGGCTCCTGCGGTCCGTGGGTCGCGGCTAGGCCCCGCGGGCCGGCGGGCCTCCGGCTCCCTCCCCGTCGACACAACCGAGGTCCACGCCCGACCCGGGAGGGATGATCCGTCCGGACGACGGATCCGGGGGTCGGGCCGATAGAACGACGGCATGGATCACCGACAGCTCGCCCGCACGCTCGCCGCGCTACGCACGGTGATCGGTGTCGCCCTGCTCGTGGCCCCGGCGACGGCGGGCGGCGCCTGGCTCGGAGGAGCGAAGCCCGACCGACGGGCCCGACTCCTGCTACGCGGCCTCGGCGCCCGAGACCTGGCGCTGGGTCTCGGGACCCTACGCGCCCTCGATCAGGGCACGCCGGTGCGGCCGTGGGTGGCGATGTCGGTCATCGGCGACGTGGCCGACGCCGTCGGCGCCACGGCCGCGGTGCGCACCCTGGGCCCGGCCCGCGCCGCCGTGACGTTCGTCGCGGCCGGTGGCGGGGCGGCCCTCGGGGCCGTCGCCGTCGCCGACCTGGACTGACCTCGGGGAACGCCGCCCGCGTACGGACGCCGCGGGTGTCGAGCTAGCTGGTCGTGCTCGGGGCCTGCTCCGTTGTGGTCGTCGTCGGCGCCGTCGTGGTCGTCGTCGGCGGCGGTGACGTGGTCGTCGTCTGCGGCACCCGGGTGGTGGTCGGACGCGTGGTCGACGTGGTACTCGTCGTGGTCGAGGTGGTCGTGGTCGGTGAGCTGTCCGAGCCGATGGCGATGCCCGCCGCGACGGCGATGGCTGCGACCACGATGAAGCCGAGGATGGCCACGACGATCCACAGGGCCTTGTTGCTCCCGCCGGAGGGCGGGGGCGCGCCCGGGGTGGTGCCGTCGGGAGGGGGCCCGCCGGGAGGACCGCCTGGGGGGCCGCCCGCGGGGGGAACCGTCGGGGTGACCTCGGTCGGGGGTACGGCCGCGACGGGCTCGGTCGGGGGCATGCCGTCGGCTCCGCCACCGGGCGTCACGGCGTCGACGGGCTGCGTCGCGGGGGGCTCCCCGCCCGGCGTCGGCTCGCCCGGCAGGGACGGTGCGTTCGGATCGCCCGGCTCGGACGGAGGTGTGGTGGACATGCGCGTTCCTCTCTCCGCGCGGGACCCGGCCCGCGCTCGACCCCCGAGGCTAGGGCGCCGGCGCCGACCGGTCCCGGACCCCTCGGACGGGAAAGGGCCCGACCCGGTGACTCCCGGATCAGGCCCCCATGGAGGCGGCGGTGAGAATCGAACTCACGTACAGGGCTTTGCAGGCCCTTGCCTCAGCCACTCGGCCACGCCGCCCGGCCGGGACACGATAGCGCCCTCCCCCGGGTCCGCCGATCCGGCGGGTCACTCGAAGCGGCGCGGGTGCAGGTGCTCGGCGATCTCCGGGTCCGGGAAGAGGTGCGCCGGCGAGAGCTCGTCGCCCGGTGTCGGATGAGCCTCGACGAACAGGCCCCCGGTCGGCCCCGCCACCCCACCGTCGGGCGCATCAGCCGGATCGGCCGGACCGGCGGGCGGGGCGACCCATGCTTCGGCCACACCGCCGAGCGCCGTGAGCGTGGCCACTCCCTCACGGATCATGGCCGTGTCGGTGTCGGCCCTCAGCTCCTGGTCGACGGCGACGAGCTCGAACTGCAACGCCCCCGTCTCGGCACCGGACATCGACGAGCGCACCGTGCCGAACGAGGCCAGTCGGGCCCACCGCAACGGCGGTGTGACCCCTTCGGGCAGGGCGGGCACGTTGAGGTTCAGCGCGCTGCGCGGCGGCGCCTCGAGCAGGCGACGGGTGACCTCGGCGGCCAGGCGGGCGGCGGTGTCCCACTCGTAGTCGTCGTCGTCGTGCTCGGCGAGGCTGACGGCGAGGCCCCGGTAGCCGAAGTTCTGGGCGGTGAGCGCGGCGCCGACCGTACCCGAGTGCAGGATCGCCCTACCCGTGTTGGCGCCGGCGTTGATGCCCGACACGACGGCGTCGATGGGCTCGTCGCCGAACCCCCCGAGAGTGGCGGCCAGCACGCACATGGCCGGCGGGCCGGCCAATGCCCACGCTTCGACGCCCGGCGCGCCCGGAAGTTCGGCACGCTGGACGGGCAAGGCCTCACGCAGGTTCACCCCACCGAGCGACGCCGAGGTACCGCTGGCATCGAAATCGGGAGCGACGACGACCACGTCATGGCCGTCGTCCGACAGCGCCCGGGCGAGGGCGTGCATGCCCGGACCGTGGATGCCGTCGTCGTTGGTCACCAGCAGTCGGGCCATGGGCCGACCCTACCGGCCACCGTGAACCCCCGGTCGACGCGCCACGACCCCGTCCCGCATCGGTCGGGGGTGGGAGCCCGATGCGGGACGGGGCCGGCGCGAGAGGCCCGGCGACCGTCGGTGCCACGGCGCCGGGGCGGTGTCACACGGCGCGGACCGAAGCTCCCGAAGCGGTCGTGAAGCCAGAGGGCGTGGTGGTGTCGGGGGCCCCGCCGTCGTCGGCCTCGGCGTCATCGCCGCCCCGCATGTGCCCGGGACCGCCTCGACCACCGGGACCACCGGGACCACCGGGACCCATCGGCATGGCCGAGTTCACCATCTCGTTGAGTCTGGTGGTGAGTCCGGAGAGGCGGGCGTCGGCCTGCTCCTGGGTGATCTCACCCGACGCCACCTCCTCGGCCAGGTGCGCTCGGGCGTCGGCGACCATGGCCTCGATCACGACCTGCACGTCGACACCCTTCGAGGAGGCGATCTCGGCGATCGTCTGACCGTCCTGCAGCGCGGTCATCAACTCCTCCTGCGTCATCCCGAGCGCGGTGGCAGCGGCCTCGAGACCGCGACCGGGACCCCCGCGACCTCCCGGTCCCACCTCCCGACCCGGACCCGCAGCCTCGAGCGCGGCGATGACGGCGTCGGCCTGGGCCTGGGTCAACGTGCCGCCGTCGACCAGGGGTTGGAGGGTCTCGGCCAGGCGAGTCGCCCGTTCTGCCGCGCGCCCGGAAGGCTCGGCGGTGATCGACTCCTCCTCGGTCGGCTGGGCCGACGACGTCCCTGAGCCGATCAGGGCCAGCGCACCGGCCCCACCGGCCACGAGCGCGGCCGAGAGTCCGACGGTGGCGATCTGCTTGCGCATCAGGTCCTCCTCGTTCGACGACGACGGGACCTTCCCGTGCCGTTCCGACCAGCCTGATCGCCGCCGGTAAGGACCGGGCACGGCCTAGGTAAGGATCAGGTGAGAATCCGGGGCGGAGGGCGAGGGACGGACCGCTACGACTGCACCAGGACGATCTTGCCGAGCTTCCCCCCGGCGGCGAAGCGCTCGTAGGCGTCCTGGGCTTCGGCCATCGGGTAGGTGGCGGCCACCGGCACCCGGATGCGGCCGTCGCCCAGGAGGGGCAGCACGTGAGCCTCGACGCGGCGGGCGGCGTCGGCCTTGTCCTCGAGGGAGCGCGCGCGCAGCGTCGACCCGTGGATCCGCCCACGACGCTGCATCAGTTCGCCCAGGTTGACCTCGGCCCTCGCGCCCGCGCCGATCCCGATGACGGAGATCCGCCCACCGGTGGCGAGGGCGCGCAGATCATCGGGGAGGTTCGGTGCGCCGACGAGCTCGAGCACGACGTCGAACGGGCCGTGGTCGATGAATGCGTCGGGTGCGACCGCCGTCGCTCCGAAGCCGGCGACCGCGTCCCTGAGCTCGGGGTTGCGCACCGTCGCGACGACCTGGGCACCGGCGGCCACGGCGAGCTGCACGCCGGCGAGACCGACGCCGCCGGCGGCGCCGTGGACACAGACCCGTTCTCCCATCCCGAGGCCGCACTGGGTGAACATCGCATCGTGCGCGGTCGTGAAGACCTCGGCGAAGCCGCCCGCCTCGTCCCAACCCAGGGCGTCCGGCACGCGCAGGAGGTGGCGCTCGTGGACGACGACGAGCTCGGCCTGCCCTCCCCCGGCCACGACCGCCATGACCCGGTCGCCGGGCACGAAGACCGTGACGCCGGCACCGACCTCCTCGACGACGCCGGCGACCTCGAGGCCCGGGATGTCGGCGGGAGCGCCCGGCGGGGGCGGGTAGAGGCCGGCGACCTGGAGGCGATCGGCGCCGTTCAGGCCTGCGGCACGCACTCGCACGAGCACCTCACCCGTGCCGGGCACGGGGTCCGGGTGCTCGCGCCATTCGAGGTGGCCGTCGACGATCGTTGCCGCATGCATCCGCCGATGCTGGCACACCGGGACCACCCGGCATCGGGTGGCGCGGTCAGGCGGCCAGACCGACGATCGCCTTGCCGGCGGTGTACACCGCGACGGCGACGAGCAGCAGCGCGAACCATCGCAGCGACTTCTGCGGGTCGAGGCGGCCGGCGAGCCGCCCGCCGACGAGCACACCGACGACGGCGCTGATGGTGAACGGGATGGTGACCGCCCAGTCGATCGTCGTCGTGGCGATCCGCGATGCCAGAGCGACGGCACTGTTGATGGTGATGACCAGCAACGACGTCCCGATGGCCACCGGCATCGAGAGTCCGAGCAGCAGCGTGAGGGCGGGCACGATCACGAAGCCGCCTCCGACGCCGAACAACCCGGTGAGGAAGCCGACCCCCGTTCCGGCGGCGACGATGGCGAACGCCCGCTCGACCTTGCGGCGTCGCGTCACGGCGACGGCCACGTCGAGCGATCCCCCACCGCTCGCAGGGCCGGCGCCGGCGGCGAGCGCGGCCTCCTCGCCCACCTTGGTGCACGTTGGGCAGCCGGTCACCATGCGCCAGGCGGCGATCACGATGAGCACCGAGAAGGCGAGGAGGAGCACGTCGGGATCCATCCGCTTGTTGACGGCCGAACCGAGCAGCGAGCCCGGCACGCCGGCGAGACCGAAGGCCACGCCGAGACCGACCCGGACCCGACCTCCGCGCCAGTGCGGCACGATGCCCACGAGGCTGGCCACCCCGACGAGCACCAGGCTGGTCGCAGTCGCCTGCTTGGGGTTCTGACCCGCGGCGAACACGAGTGCCGGAACGGCCAGGATCGACCCGCCACCACCGAGCGTCCCCAGCGACAACCCGATGAGGAAGCCGATCGGGGAGACGGCGATGGCTCGCCAGTTCACGTCAGCGCACCACAGGCAGGCCCGCTTCGCTCCAGGCGATCATCCCGCCCGTCACGTTGAACGCCTCGACTCCGGCGTTGACGAGGGCATCGGTGACCTGACCGGACCGGTTGCCGCTGCGGCAGATGCAGTACACGGGTCGTCCCGGGGGGATGTCGTCGATCGAGATGCGGCTCATGGGCACGTGGACGGCACCGGGGGCGTGACCGTCGGCCCATTCGTCGTCCTCGCGCACGTCGAGCAGCACGGCGGCTTCGGCGCGGGAGCCGGCCTCGGCCACCGTCACACTGGGGACCTGGAGGGGGAAGGCGCTCATTGCGTCACCGTCGCCGCGTCGACCGGGAACCCGCCCGCACCCCAGGCGTCGAAGCCCCCCTGGAGGTCGGCGACCCGCTCGAAGCCGAGCGAGCGCAGCAACGACGCTCCGATCGAGGACCGGTAGCCGCCGGCGCAGTAGACGACCACCGCCGCCGATCGGTCGAGCTCACCGTGACGATCGAGGAGTTGGGCCAGCGGCATCAGGACGGCGTCGGGGACGACGCCCACCTCGAGCTCGCCGGGGCCTCTGATGTCGACGATCTGCAGATCGGGGTCGTCGAGACGCCATGCATCCAGGTCGGCGGCGCTGAGCCGGTTGGCCCGTTCGGCCAGATCGGGATGTTCGGCCAGCACTCGTTCCACGTCGACGATCGACCCTCGGACACGGTCGAAACCGATACGGGCGAGACGCACGCGGGCCTCGGTGTCGCGTCCCTCGTCGGTCAGCACCACGACCGGTTGACCCGGGCGGACCACATCACCGGCGTACTCGGCGAAGCGGCCGTCGAGTCCCACGTTGACCGACCCGGCGACGTGACCCGAGGCGAACGCCTCGGGTGAGCGCCCGTCGATCAGGACCGCCTCCTCCTCGCGACAACGCTCGAGGCCGCCGACGTCGAGTCGACGGGGCGGCTCGTTGTCGTCGAAGAGGTCGCGTTGGCGCCGGTTGGAATCGGCGGTGAAGGCGAAGTAGAGCGGCGCGACCGACTGTCCCGCCGTGACGGCCTCGACGAACTCGCTCTCCGTCATCGGCCGGAGGGCGTAGTTGGTCAGACGCTGCTCACCGATGGTCGAGGACACGGCCTCCGACATCGACTTGCCGCAGGCCGATCCGGCACCGTGGGCCGGGAAGACCCGCGTCTCGTCCGGGAGGGTGAGGAGTTGGTCGTGCAGCGACCGGTAGAGCCGACGGGCGAGGTCGTCGGCGGTCCACCCGATCGAGGTCAGCAGGTCGGGCCGCCCGACGTCGCCCACGAAGAGGGTGTCCCCGGTGAGCACCGCCCACGGAGCGGGATCGTCGGCGTGCTCCCACACGACGATCGAGATCGACTCGGGCGTGTGCCCGGGGGTGTGGCGCGCCTCGAGGACCACGTCGCCCAGCACGATGCGCTCGCGGTCGGAGAGCCGCACGATGGGGAAGTCGGCGGTGGCTTCGCTGCCGTAGGCGATGCTTGCGCCGGTGGCCTGGGCCAACTCGAGGTGGCCGGACAGGAAGTCGGCGTGGAAGTGGGTCTCGAGGATGGTCTCGATCGTGAAACCCTCGGCCTCGGCGTCGGCGAGATAGCCCGACACGTCGCGCTGAGGGTCGACCACCACCGCTCGCCCGGTTCGTTCGTCGCCGATCATGTAGCTGAACAACGACAGGCACGGGAGTTCGTACTGACGGAAGTACACCGGTCACCTCGCTTCTCCCTGGTACCCCCAGGGGTACCCTGATCCTACGCGCTGCAGCGCCGGATGGCAACGAGTCCCGGCGGACCTCAGCGCCGAGGAGGTGCGAAGCGGATGTCGAGTGATCGCAGATGCGTGTGCAGACCCGCGTCCTGGATGGGGACGATGACGGCCGGGGAGCCGGATTCGTTGTGGTGGGCGTGCCAGAGGCCTGGCGGGGTCACGAAGGCGCCGTGCGGCTCCCACTCGACTCGGACCGGATCGATGATCTCGCCGCGATCGTCGATGGAGCGCCCGACCAACGAGTAGCAGCCCGGTCGGCACTCGGCCACGAGATCGAGGGCCACGGACTGGTGGCGATGCGGGCGCTGCACCGCACCGGCGGGCAGGAGCCCGTACATGGCCCACAGCACCGGGGTGACGGTCTGGGTGAGATCGTTCGTCGCCGTGTTCAACAGCACGGCCAGGCGGTTGCGATCGGCGGCGTGGGGGGCCTGCACCACCCGCTCGAGCTCGGCCCGCACGTCGGCGGCGGGGAAGCGCGTCGGCGAAAAGCTTCGTCGGGTCGGACCGACACCGAGGTAGCGCAGCAGCGGCTCGTCGGTCACCCGGTAGATGAGCGCGTCGGCCGACGCCCGATGTGCGGTCGGTCCGACCGCCGGCAGCACGACGAAGTCGCCCTCCGCCCAGGCGATCCTTCCGTCGTCGAAGGAGGTGGTCCCGGCCCCGACGAGCACGTAGTGCAGCGTGGACGTGGCCGACGGATCGGTGACGACCTCGTCGCCGGCGGCGATGCGCAGGAACGAGGCCAGTAGCGCCGGAGAGGTGGCCGGGCCGGCGGTGATCCCCAACACGTCGGCGTTGTCGAAGAGGACGAGACCGGTGTGCACCGATGTGTGGTCGGCGGCGGCGAAACGGGCCAGGGGGATGGCGGGGATGTGACCCGACCCCACGGGGTTGGCGGCGCGGGAGTACTCGAAGTAGCGGGCGTCACCGGTCCAGTCCTCGGTGGCCTCACCGACCGTCAGCAGGGGCTCCATGACCGCGAGTCTGCACGACGTCGGCCGTCGAGACGAGAGCGAGCGCCGGAGACGACGCTCCCCGGTCCGAGGGCTCGGGGAGCGCGAGGGGAAGGAGGCGGCGCGAAGGGTGGTCGACGCCTGAGCGGTCGAAGCGGTGACGATGATCCCACCGGCGCCACACGAGATAGGCGGCCGAACCCGTCACGATGGGGAGGGCGTAGGTGAGCCCGCGGTAGACGAGGATGGCGGCAACGGCGGCAGTCGGGTCCGCACCGGCGGCCACCAGACCTGCGCCGAGGGCCCCCTCGACGACTCCCACACCACCCGGGGTCGGCGAGAGCCCGGCCGCCAGCCGGGCCAGGAGGTAGACCCTCACGACGTCGAACGCCGCAGGGGCTTCGGTCCCGCCGACGGCCTGGAGCGCGAGGGTGACGATGGCCGCGCCGCCGAGCGTCACCACCGCCGCACCGACCAGCAGGCGACCGGCCCGCTCCGACATGATCCACGACGTCCCCGAGCGCACCCCGACGGCGAACGGCGCCACCACGACGCTTCGCAACTGCGGAACCCAGCGGGCGAGCCGGTCGATCAGTCTCTGGAGGGCCCGCACCGACCACCGCGACACCCGGGTGTCACGGGAGACGACGAACCAGACCACGGCGCTGGCGAGGACCGCGAGTGCGGCCGAACCGAGCACGGCGACGTCGAAGCCACTCCCGGCGCCGATCGCCACGCTGGCGCCGAGCACCACCACGACCAGCAGCCAACGGGCGATCGACATCGCCTCACCCACGGCGAAGAGGCACACTGCGATCTCGTCCGGGCTGTGGCGGAAGCTCCGACCGATCCGGTAACGCAGCGCACCGCTCACCACTCCGCCGCCGGGCACCGAGTTGCCGACGGCGAGGCTCACCTGGTCGAGCAGCACCCCGCGACGCAGCGTCGAACGGGGCAACGACCAGCGGTAGAGCAGGCCGCGAGTGACGACGATCACGAACCAGCAGGCGAGGATCGCCGCGATCGTGTGCCGCGGCAGCGACGCGAGCGCACCGACCGCGTCGGCCAGCGTCCCCCGCAGGCGGATGGCGGCGAGCAGCATCACGGTCACGACCCCCGCCGAGAGCAACCGCGGGACCCAGATACCGAGCGAGGACCTCGTCTCCGCCGTGGGACCCATGACGGATGTCACCTCAGAGGCCCGTTCCGGAGAGAGTGTGGTGCCCTGCGCCGATGCGTCAGGAACCACGAGGGTCACGAGATCAGACGGTACCCACGACGACACGCCGATGGAGGGCGGGGAACGAAATTTGGTGTGGATCTCCCCGACTGTTCGCGTGCCGTTCGCCCAGCCGCCTCCGAACGGCCGCACGGCCGCCACCCGACCGATCATCGGTACTAGAACGAACCCGTGCCCGAGTCGTCCGCTCTCGTCGAACGCGTGGCGGGGTTCGGCCCGCGACTGGCCATCGTCGATCCGGACGGCGAGCTCCCCTACGACGAGTTGGACGCTCGTGCCCGCAGGCTTGCGCACGTCCTCCGCGACGCCGAGCCGGATCTCTCGCGCCACCGGGTCGCGCTCCTGTGTCAGCCGGGACGCGACTTCGTCACCGCACTGTTGGCGGTGTGGTGGGCCGGTGCGGTCGCGCTGCCGCTCCACCCCAGCCACCCCCGGTCCGAGCTCGACTGGTTGGTCGAGGATGCGCAGGCCTCGATCCTGCTCCACTCGGAGAGCGTCACCGAGGTCGCTGCCGACATCGGGGGCGATCGGCTCACGCGAGTGGCGGTGTCGACGGTGGCGGACGGGACACCCGGCGACCCCGGTCGTCTCGACGGCCTCGTGGCGCCATCACCGCAGCAGCCCGCCCTGATGGTCCACACCAGCGGCACGACCGGTCGCCCCAAAGGCGTCGTGCACACGCACGCCTCACTGCGCGCCCAGATCGAGAGCATGGTCGACGCCTGGGCCTGGGTCCCCGACGACCGGATCCTGTTGGTCCTCCCGCTCCACCACGTGCACGGCATCGTCAACGTGACCCTCTGCCCGCTCTGGGTCGGCGCGACCTGCGAGGCACCGGATGGTTTCGATGCCACCGCCACATGGGAGCGTCTCGCATCGGGGGCGCTGACCGTCTTCATGGCTGTGCCGACCGTCTACAGCCGCCTCCTCTCGCGCTGGGACGAGGCCGATGTGGCCACACGGGCCCGATGGTCGGACGGAGCGAGCCACCTACGGCTCATGGTGTCCGGTTCGGCGGCACTCCCCGTCTCGGTGCTCGATCGTTGGTCCGCCATCACCGGGCACGTGCTACTCGAGCGCTACGGCATGACCGAGGTCGGCATGGCTCTCGGGAACACGATCGATCGGCGAGTTCCCGGCCACGTCGGGGTGCCGTTCCCAGGTGTGGCCGCCCGCCTGGTCGATGACACCGGCATCGATGTGACCGACGGCGAGCCGGGTGAGCTCCTCCTGAAAGGACCTCAGATGTTCTCCGGCTACTGGAACCGCCCGGAGGCGACGAGCGAGGCGTTCGTCGACGGCTGGTTTCGCACCGGCGACGTCGCCGTTGCGACCCCCGACGGGTACCGGCTCATGGGAAGGGCATCGGTCGACATCCTCAAGACGGGTGGCGAGAAGGTGTCGGCTCTCGAGATCGAGGAGATGTACCGGTCCCATCCCGACATCGACGACTGTGCGGTGGTCGGCCTCCCCGACGACGAATGGGGCCAACGGGTCGCCATGGCGCTGGTCACCGTCCGGGGTGGCCGGGCTGCGCCCGACGAGCTCCGACGCTGGGGCAAGGAGCACCTCGCTCCCGCCAAGGTGCCCACCCGCTGGCTCGTCATCGACGATCTCCCCCGCAACGCGATGGGCAAGGTGTCCAAACGCCAGGTGCAGGCTCTGTTCGACGCGGAGGGCTGACTCCGAACGGTGAGGGCCTCACCGTCGAGACGGACCGTCCCGATCGCCGGTGCGGGCGAGCGATCAGCCCACCCCGAGTGCGGCGCACACGCCGCCATCGACCAGGACGTCGGTGCCCGTGAGGAACGCAGCCTCATCCGACACCAGGAACGCCACGACAGCGGCCAACTCCTCCGGGTGCCCGAGCCGTGGCACCGGTGAGAGCGCGAGCATGGCGGTCATCGCCTCCTGCGCATCGGCCTCCTGGTTCCCCATCGGAGTGTCGATCATCCCGGGAGAGATCGAACAGACTCTTCCGCCGCTGGCCGCCCATCGCACCGCTTCACGACGCACCAGGCGCTGCACCCCGCGCTTGGCCACCGGGTAGGCCAGGTCGCCGACCGAGTCGCCGAGGACGGCCCCGATGCGCTCGAGGAACTCGCCGGCGAGGGGCTCGTCGAGCACGGCGTCGACCTCGGGAGCCACCGATGACGCAACGATCTGTGCCGCCATCGAGGCGAAGCAGACCGCAGCGGTCCCGGGCACGACGAGCGGTCGCAGGACGTCGAGGAGCAGCGCCGAACCGACGAGGTCGACCTCGAAGATGGGTCGCCAGTCGGCCATGGTCGGCGAGATCCCGGCGGCATGCGCGAGAGCCCTCAGCGCACCGGCGGCCTCGACCTCGGCGGCGAGCTCCTCGAGTCGTTCTCGGTCGGTGACATCGGCGACGAACGCCCGCGCGTCCACGCCGGACGCGGCGAGGCCGGCGCGAGCGGTCTCCAACGACTCGGCATCGCGATCGACGACCACCACGACATCGACGGTGGGGGCCAGCGCGCCGGCACAGGCCCGCCCCATCCCCCGACCAGCGCCGGTCACGACCGCCACGGATACCTCAGAAGCCACGAGATCCCCCTGCGGACGAGCGATGTGATGGGCGACGGCGTGAACCTAACCGAGTGGCGGATGCGCACGTCCGGGAATCACGAACGCCGGTGGGTCGAGTCATCCCCGAGACGACGGGTCGGGAGCCTCAGCCGGCGGTGCGCCCAACCGAGCCCGGAGCGGCGCGGGCACGTCGCCGGGCCACGATCGGGATGAAGCCCTCCACTCGGGAGTCCTGGTCGACTCGGTGTTCCCGACCACGGGCCCTCTCGCCGTGGAACCCCACCTCGTTCCGAGGCGCGGCGTCACGTCGTGGCGAACGTCGGGTCCTAGGGTGGGAGTTCGTTCGCCCATCGACCTGGGCGAGAAGAGACCATGAGCCGTGAAGCCCTGAACCGAGGAGCCCTGAACCGAGGAGCCCTGAGCCGATGAGTCGCGCCGCTCGACGAGGCGCCTCCACACTGGGACTCGCGCTGATCCTCGTCTCGATGTTCGTCGTCACCGCCTCTCCCACGGCGGCGCACACGGGATTCGAGGCGTCCGACCCCGCCGACGGCTCGACCGTGAACGAACCGGTCAGCGAGATCACGTTGCGCTTCAGCGGTGCCGCACAACCCGCAGGAGACGGGTTCCAGGTGCTCGATCCTCAAGGCTCGACCCGAGCGCCGGACACCGCGTCCAGCGCCGACGGCACGACCTGGGTGCTCACGTTCGACGAGCCTCTCGCCGGAGGTGCTGTCGGGATCCGCTGGATGGTCCAAGCCCCCGACGCCCACCCGATCGACGGGGCCTTCTCCTTCACCGTCACCGCCCCTCTCGCCACCGGCGGTACGGGCACTGACGGCACCCAGGGGAGCGTGGAGCCGCCCGTGGAAGCCGGCGGGGCCGACCCGGAGAGCGTTTCGCTCGAGGAGTTCCTGGCCTCGGCCGACGCCTCGTCGGTGACCACAGCCGAACAGCTGGCCGCAATCGGCCGCATCGCCGGCATCGGCGGCACGCTCCTGGGCCTCGGCGCACTCGTGTTCGCCGCCGCCGTGCTGCGCGGGAGTGCCCGCGACGTGCGGCACGTGGTGTTCTGGATTCGACGGGCGGGTGTGGTCGTGGCGTTGGGGGCGACCGTTCGATTGGCCGGCCGGATCGTCATCGACTCCGGGGGTGACTGGTCAGCCCTGTTGTCCCCGTCATCGACGTGGTCCACGATCTGGACCCTCACCGGCCTGGCCATCGTCTTGCGCCTGGTCGGCGGGGTCCTCCTCGTCGCCGGTTCTCGGATGCAGCTCGCTCGAGCGAGCGACCGCCCGGATCCCGTGGTGGCGATGCGCCAGCTCGTCCGTTCGGGCGGTGGGGTCCACGCCCCGCCCGACGGGGACGAGCCGGCCGACGACGGGGACACCTCAGACCGGCTGTCGAACGACCTCGCGTGGGACCCGAGAACGGGGATGGCGGCGACCGCGACGGGTACGGTCGCCCTCCTCCTCGGCTACCTGTTCGACGGGCACACCGTCACGGAGGGCAACCGGCTGCTCACCGCGATGAGCGACGTCGTCCACGTCTTCGCCGCTGCGGTGTGGGTGGGAGGCCTGTTGATGCTCGTCTCCGTCCTCCGCATGCGTCGTCGGCACGGGGAGGACGTGCGGGCTCTCTACCTCGCCGCACGCTTCTCCGTCGTGGCGGCCGCTGCGTTGGTGGCTGTCGCCGTCTCGGGCGCGATCCTGGCCTGGATCGTCCTCGACAGCCCGTCGGAGCTGTGGTCGACCCCCTGGGGTCGACTCCTGCTCGCGAAGACTGCCATCGTCGCCGTCGCCGCCGGGCTCGGTGGCTACAACCACCGCATCCTCATCCCGGCGATGGAGAGGTCGTCGACCACGGACTCCCCTGCACAGCGGTTCCGGGTGACCGCCACCATCGAAGCGGGGTTGCTGTGCGGTGTCGTCGTCGTCACCGCCTTCCTGGTCGGCGCCGCCTCCTGACGTAGGGCTTCCCCGACACGAGCGCACCGTTGACGTCGCGCTCGCCCGGACGTTCCGGGTGGCGGGGTCGCCACGGCGCGACTCGGGCGCCTCCGGAGAGGCGCCCGAATCAGGCGTTTCGTGGAGCGGACGACGAGATTCGAACTCGCGACCCTCACCTTGGCGACGATGGTCAGGGTGTTCCGCCCTGACCCGCTGAGCGGGGCTCTGGCGGCAGGCGGGGCCCGGATCAGTCGCCTGCGTTGCCTGCACCCCAGCTTGTGTTGTCAAAATGTTGTCAAGAGCTGATACCCGCTCAGACCCGACCGACCGCCGGCGGGAGTGAATAAAAGGAGCCTCCATCAGAGGCAGGTTCGTTCACCGGCGGGTACTTCGCTGGACGACCCATCCGGGCCTCCTTCCCCAGGGTCTCCCCAGAATCGGGTGTCCACCAAAGTGGGGCAACTCCACGGGACGATGAAGCCACCCACGACTACTCGGGCACCGATACCGACGACACGATGCTGTCCCGGCCGTGGCGACGATCCACGACAACGAACGACGCTTCGTCGACGGGGACCCTCTTCTCAGCCGCTCCAGCGCCCTGGCCATCGATCAGACCAACGGCAACGGTGTCGAGCGGCGCAAGTCGCGTTTGAACCGCAGGAGCACGGCTGTCGAGTCGCCCGGAACCATGGGATGCCGGACAGCAACGAAGCTTCGGCCACTCCAGGTCGGCACGGCAAGGTCATAGTCCAGGAGCGATAAGTCTGGGCCGTCGTCAAGCGCCCAGGTCAGCGGCTCCGGACCAACTTGTCGAAGAGGACCGCGCCGACCTCGTCCCACTGGTCATAGGACTCGCCGTCTCTCCACGGGAAATGTGCCCTACTCGAACACCGGGATCAGAGCCAATCAGGCGTCGCGAAACAGACCAACCAACTCGCTGACGCTCGTCGCCCAATCACCGCCGTCTCGTCCGGGCATCATCCCGATCCCCAGACCTGACTCAGCCAGTTCATCTCCTGTGCCGTCGGGGCTCGCTTTGGCCCGAACCCAACACCAGGAGTGACCGGCTTGCACGCACGCCGCTCGTGATATCTCGAACCACCACGACCTTGGCTGTCAGTGAGGGAAGATCCGACCTCGCTACGCAGGAGGACGCTGTTTGGCGGACCCGTCAGCGACTTCACACGGCCGCCACCACGACCGCCCCGACAACACGATGTCCGTCCTCAAGCTTGGAGAGTCAGACACCATCCGAAGCCCGTCGTCAAGGAATTCACGACCCTCGTTGAGGAATCCGCTCGCTGGCACTACTTGGGGCGGCTCGGAGCGCCTTGATCGCTTGGATGGCTTTGCCGCCCCCGTAGGTGAGACCGCCAATCGCCGCGGATCTCTTGACAGAGTCCAGTCGATGTCGTCAAGGGCGTCGCATCCGTAGCCGAGGTTGTACGCGGCTTGCATGCCGAGGTCGAAGGCCCCTCCGGCGATGACTGCGATGGCGAAGCAAGCGAGGAACCGGGAGTTGCGCCGGTGGGGTCGGTGTAGTTGAGCGGATTGTTCCAGGCGTAGCCGTAGGCGTCGCCGGTGGTGGCTTCGAGGGGGTCTCGGGTGAGGAATTGGGCGGTGGTTGGGTCGTAGTAGCGGGCTCGGAGGTATTGGTAGCGGTTTCGGGGTCGGTGTATTGGCCGGCGTAGCGAAGCGGCTGGTGGCGGTCCGGTGGAGGCTGTGGGGGTGCATGGGTGTGTAGGTGAGGGTGGCGAGCGTGGTGCGGTGTTGTTGGTAATGGCTCGGATGGAGCAGATCTGGTCGGCGTGGAGGTACTGGATGGGGTTGGTGCAGACTTGTTGGGCGTAGGGCTGGCCGCCGGGGCCGTAGAAGTATCGGGTGACGATCCGTTGGTGGTCTCGGACAGCAGGAGTGGGAGGGCTCCGGAGCGGTCCCAGTTGTAGCGGGTGACGGTGTTGTTGGGGGCGGTCTTGGTGCGGCGTAGCCGGTGGGGTGTAGGTGTAGGCGAAGGTCTGGGTTTGGTCGGCGAACCAACTTGGACGTCGAGGATCACGTTGGCACGCCAGTAGCAGACGTCGAGGCGGATCGGCCGTTGGCTGAGACGGGATGATGACGTTGGCGGTTCGGGTTTCGCCGGCGGAGTAGAAGATCTCGCCGTCGCCGGTGGGGGTGGCATCGCCTCGGCTGGCGGTGATCCAGCGCTGCCGTTGGCGACGACGATCATGTTGACGACGACGGCGCGTACGCGGTGGTGGGCACGCCGGCTCGGCCCGTGACCTGCACGGTGCGGGTACCGAAGTCCGGCAGCGGGGTGCACTGTGTGGTCGAAGTGGGGCATTGACCGGTGCGGGTGCTGAGGCGGGTGTCGAGGAGCGTTGTCGTTGTGAGGAGTGAACAGCGACCTGTGGTCTCGGCGGCGTCGCCGAACCAGCTTGGACGTTCAGGATCACGTCGACAGCCGCACTGGAGTAGATGTTGATCTTGCGTCGGTGGACAGTTTGATGATCTCGCAGTTGGCGACGACTTGCCTGTTTCGTAGAGCAGGTTGTTGGCGAAGGGGGGTGCGTCCCCGGGGCCGACGGCGAGCCACCCGCCGGCACTGGGGTTGGCGGCGATGAGGTTGACTGCTACGGAGGTAGCGCGGAGGCTGGGACACGCCGTGGCCGGCGACCTGGACGGTGAGGGTGCCGCCGGCGGGGATTCGGGCGCATTGGGTGGAGGTGGTGGGACAGGCGCCTTGTTGTTCCCAGGTGCGGGTGCAGCATAGATGCGCTGGGAGTAGAGCACGTTGAACACCGAGTCGGCGTTGCCGGTGGAGGTGGCGAACCAGCCTGGACGTCGATGATGACGTCGGTGCCACCCCAGGGGGCGTTGACCTTGATGCGCCGTTCGGGGAGACCTTGAGGATGCACGGAGGTGGAGACGGTGTCACCGGCGCCGTAGGCGATGGTGGTGGCGCCTCCGGAGGTTGCGTCGGCGGCGGAGACGGTCAGGTCACCAGCGGCGAGGGCGTTGACGGCGGAGAGGGTGATGGCCACGGCAGCGACACCGGTGGATGGGATGCCGCTTGGCCGGTGATCTGGACCTCTCGGGTCTGGGTGTGTTGGATCGTGGTGCACTGGCTAGTGGCGGTGGGGCAGAGCCCTCGTTGTTGACCGGCGCGGGTGTCGAGGATCCGGCTCGCCGGTGACACCGGGGAGTACTGGCCGTTCGAGCCCGGTTGGGCGGGGACCTGAGCGGTGATGAGCCGGTCGGCTTGGTCATAGCTCAGGGCGGTGCCGGTGGTCTCAGGGGGTTGGCTGTGGGTGCGGTTGCCGTGGTCGTCGTAGCGGTAGGTGGTGGCATCGGCGGGTGGCGTCGCGCACGTCGCGGTGGAGGCGGCGCTGAAGCAGAGCTGGTTGGCGGGGTCGAAGACCTGATAGGTGCCGTCGGGGCGGCGGGTGAGGTTCCCGGCGTTGTCGTAGTCGAGGGTGTGGGTGGTGGACCCGGTGATGGTGGTGAGCCGGTTGGCGGCGTCATAGCCGTAGGTCTCGCTGGGACCGCCGGGGAGGTCCGGGAGGCCGGTCTGGGTGACCGAGGCGAGCTCGCCGCCGTTGTGACGGGTGTAGGTCAGCGAGACGTAGGGGTTCGGGGTGGTGCCAGTGCCTCGCCGGAACGCCACGCCCATGAGACGGTCGGCTTCGTCGAAGTCGAAGGTGTCCAGGGTGGGTGTCGTGGTCGGGTAGCTGATGCGCTCGAGGTTGGAGTTGGGGTCGTAGTCGAAGGTGGTGGTGGCCCCGTTGAGCGTGGAGGTGTGCAGACGGCCTGCGGCGTCGTGGCCTCTGGTGAGGGTGGGTCCGCCCGGGTAGGTCACCGACGTGGATCGACCGGCGAGGTCCCAGCCGTAGGCGGTGGTGCCGATCTGGGGTTCACTGGTGGAGGTGAGCCGCCCGAGGCTGTCCCAGCCCCAGGTCCAAGTGTCGCCAGCGACCATCGCGGTGCGCCGCCCGACGCCGTCATAGGTGATGTCGGTGGTGTTCGGGGTGGTGCCGTCGCTGTAGCTGACGGTCTTGAGCTGGTCGCCTATGTCGTAGCCGTAGCGGGTGCAACCAGTGCCGAGCTGGGTGGCGCAGGTGCCGCCGGGGGCTTGTTTGGACACCATCCGCCCGGCGCTGTCATAGCCGTAGACGGTGACGCGGCCGTTGGGATCTCGACCGACTTGGGTAGCCCGGCGGCGGTGTAGTCGTAGACGGTTTCGGCGCCGGCGCCGTCGCGGTGGATGGCGACCCTGCCGTCGGCTCGGTAGTCCGTCGACGACGACATCACCGGCGCACCGGTGGGGCCGGTCGTCACGCCGGTGAGTTCGCCGCCGGCGTTGAACGCGTAGTCGGTGAGGTTGGCGTTGGCGTCGCGTTCCCAGTCCACCTGCCCGTCCGGGGCGAAGCCTCGTTCGGTGTAGTGGCCGAGCGGGTCGGTCACCTTGGTGACCCGGCCGGCGTCGTCGGTGTCGATCAGCCACGTGAAGTCGCCCGGCTGGTTGGGGCTCACGTGACCCGACGGGGTCACGAGCGCCTCGAGTCGCCCGATGGTGTCGTAGTCGAACGTGGTCAGGTTGTTGGCGGGGTTGCGGTGCTCTTCGACCTGCCCGCCAGTGCCGTACACGAACCGATCTGCGTTGTCAGGGTTGGCGTCTTGGCGGGTCGGGTCCTTGACTTGAGTGACGTCGCCTCGCTTGGCCGGGTCGTAGTCGAACGTGGTGCGCGACGCCGTCACCCCGGCGGTGTCACACGTGATCGTCTGCCCTGCGGCCGGCAGCGTTCCCAGCGGCGTGCACACGGCGAGCAGTTCCTCGGTGGTCGCGTCGTAGGACCACGTGGTCACCACCCCCACCGGGTCGGTCACCGTCAGCGGGCGGCCGTAACCGTCATAGGTCGCTTTCCACGTCCGCCCTGCGGCGTCCTGACTGCTCACCAGGTTCCCGGCCGGGTCATAGCTGTTGGTGGCCAACCGGCGTGGTGTCTGCGACGGCCCCTCCAACACATCGACGGTGCTGATCTGGCCGGTGGCGTCATAGCCGAACGTGTGGGTAATGGCCTCCGGTGTTCCCCACCCGGCGGTCATCATCGTGCGGCGACCATCAGTGAAGTAGTCGACGCGCACGTTGCCGGCCGGGTCGATGACCTTGGTGGCCCCCGGGATCGACGTGTAGTCGAATTGCCACGCCCGCCGCCGGCGAGAACCGGTTGTCGGTCTGGGAGGTGACCCGACCGTTCGTGTAGGTGTTCACCACGTCCTGGTTCGTGACCGAGTCGGCGACCTGGCGAGGATGACGGATGCTGGTCATCACCCCACTGGTGGCGTCATAGCCGAACCGCCAGCCCTCCGTCGGTGTCGTCACCGCCTCGAGACGCCCACCGGCGTCGTAGCCGTACACCACCTCACGGGCGGCGTCGTCGGTGACCTTCACCACCCGATCACCCTGCCACTCGACGGTCAACTCACGTCCCGAGTCCGCGTCGGTGATCAACGACAACTTCCCAGCCGTGTAGGCGAGGTTCGTGACGTAACCCTCCCGGGTGGTCACCGACTGCAGCACCCCGCTGGCGTTGTAGCGGTACGTCTCCCCGCTCTTCAGCGTGACAGAACCAGCCGCCTGATCCTTCCCCGAGCTCAGCACCTACCCACGGACCCGCCACATAGTCAGAACCCGAAGGCCAGAAGACTGTCGGAGGGCCACACGGCTGCCACACCGTCACCAACCCCGGCTCAGGTGCATCGAGCTCCACCCGGCTGTCCCACTCCCACGACCAGCCACCCCCCAACGGACCATCCCGATCCGCAGCGAGCGAGGTTGTTACATCCGACGCGACACCAACTGCTCACCACGCGCAACGGGACCGCCAGATCCGTGGCCGAGAGGACCATGTTGCCCAGCTCCGTGCTCACCGGATCCCCAGCCGTGCCCCGACCCGAATTCACGCCCGGCCCGGCCCTGTTGCAGCTCGACGACCGCTCCTCCTCACCAGGCGTGCAGCCTGGTCCTGATTGCCCGGTGCTCACGGTGTACGTCAGGTTGTAGCTGTTGCCACCTCCGCCCTGGTGACCAATCTCGACCTTGACGTCGCGGCTGGCACCGCTGTTGGTCCAAGAGCCGCCGACGGCATAGGTGTTCGGGCCGCTACCAGACAGATGCCGATTGCCACTGTTCGGGCGGAAGTACACGTTGGCACTCCAGCCCGAGATAGACCGGCTGTTAACGGCCACCGACCCCTGCATGGTCAGCGTCGCACCCTGCGGAACCCAAATATCGCCAAGCGTCGTCCAGCCGATGCTGCCAACTCCCCAAGCGGGAAGATCACCCGAAACCGTCTCACTCGAACAGATCCTCGGTGTCGTCGGTGCAGCCGCGGCGGGCACCGACGAGGGAACGATCACCACCATCGAAGCGACAAGACACAAGACCAAGAACAGGACTACCCGCCGAATCGCGAGTCGCTGTCTCTCGTCGTCCCAGAGACTGGGACCATCAGGCGCCCGCCCCAAGCTGCTCAGCCGCGTCGAATCTCCCCGCACTTCCCGCCACCTCAGTGCGCGAATGCCACTACATCCCGTGGTAGCCGTCAAGTGGTGAATTACTGCATCGCCTGATCGCCGCTGCAACGTCGACGGTCGCCGCAAAGCTACCTGAGATCGATGCCGAGATCGGGTGGTTCGATCGGCGGCGGGTCCTGCCTCGCCGGCAACGTTGGCACCGCCCCCGGCAGGGCTTCGTCACCGCCGCCATCACGGCCATGATGTTCCGAGGCGAGCTGATGGGACCGGTCCCGGGAGAGCTCGGTGGTGACGTGATCTGTCACGTCGACGGCATCGACGGTTCGGTGTGGGGTGTCGGGGGTGAGGACGTAGAGGCGGTTCTCGATCCGGCCCCGGGACAGGGCGGCGTAGCCGGCTTGGTGGTCGAGGTCGCCGTCGTCGCCGAGGATGAACGCCCGGTCGACGGTGGCGCCTTGGGCCTTGTGGTTGGTGCGGGCATACGCGTGGTCCAGCAATCCTTCGGCGACGAGGTCGGCGGGCATGGTGCGGGCCTGGCGGGTGCGGTCGAGGGTGAAGGTCACCTCCCCGGTCGGGTGCAGGCGGGTGATGGTGCCGAGGTCGCCGTTGACGATGTCGAGGTCGTAGAGGTTGCGGCCGGTGGCCATGATCCGGTCGCCTTCAGCGAACTCCCGGCCCGCCACTCGCAGCCGGGCCGGCCCGAGCATCCCAGCAGCGTCGAGCAGCACCCGAGCTCGATGGTTGAGGTCTCGGACCTCCTCACGGTGGGGGGCGATCATCAGCGCCACCTCGCCGCTGCGGTGCGAGCCGTACCAGTCGGCGACGACCCGGTCGCGCATGTCGTCGAGGTTCTCGGTGACGATGATGCGGTCCTGGCGTTGGTAGGCGCCGACGGCGTGTGCGACCCGCCCGGAGCGCAGGTCGTCGAGCGCGATGCGTTCCCAAGCGCTCACCTGGCGGCGGTTCTCGGTCAACCGGATCGCTTCGGGTTGCTCGGTCATGGCTCGGAAGGCCCCACCGGCTTCGATCTCGCGGAGCTGGGCAGGGTCGCCGACGAGCACCAACTTCGCCCCCACGGCAGCGGTGGCGTGGTGGAGGCGGTCGAGGGTGCGGGTGCCGACCATGCCGGCCTCATCGACCACGACCACAGACCGGGCGTGGAGGGTCAACCGCCCTGAGTCGAGTTGAGCGAGCAGCCGCGCCACGGTGATCGACTCGATCCCGGACCCCTGCTGCAACTCAGCGGCGGCACGGGCCGACAACGCCGCCCCGTGAACCTCGAAGCCGTCGTGCTCCCAGACGCCACGCACGCAGTCCAGCGCGAACGTCTTGCCGGTGCCGGCCGCGCCGACCACAGCGTCGACGCCACGCCCCGCGAGACAGAGCTCGGCGACCATGGCGGCCTGTTCGCCGCTGATCGTCGGTCCGCGCCTCGATCACCGCGGCCACCGTGGCCCGCTCAGCGACACCGGTGTGCTCCTGGCGGCGGGCGTCGACACCGGCGAGGAGCCGCCGCTCGGTCTCCACCAGCTCACGGGTGGTCCACACCCGCCGCCCCTTCACATCGCCAACCGACACCGGCAAGGTGCTTGCGACGAACACGTCGGCCAAGTCCTCGATCACCCCCACGTCCACGCCCTCCGGGAGCGCGGCCGCCAAGCCACGCAGCACGTCGGCCCGGCTGAACGTGGTGGCGTGCTTCGTCAACCCACCAGGACCGGCCAAGTCCTCGAACACCCGACCGAGACCGGAGAGGTCCGGATCACGACGAACCCCCAGCAGGTCGGCGACCCGGTCCGTGCCGAAGCTGACCGTGGCCGCCCGGTCAGCCCACTGCGCCCAAAGCTCCACTCCGTCGACGTCGCGGGTCTTGGCGCGGCGGGTGTCGAGCGCGGCGGCCTGTGCGGCCTTCGCTGACCACTGGCCCCGTTCCTCCATGCGCTCGAGGATCTCGGCGCGTCGTGTCGAGAACTCCCCGATCACACCCTGCGGGATCCCGGCGACATCCGCGCAGCCGTTCACCACCGGACCCCACGCCACCCCCAGGCGTCGGGTCAGCTCCGTTCGCAGCTGCGCCTGGTATAGGTAGCCGGCCGTCTTGGCGTGCACGTACAACTCCCGGCCATCCAGGCTCCCCCAACGACCATCAGCGGTGCGGGTCATGTTCGCCACCAACACATGGGTATGCAGCGCCGGGTCCCCCGCCCGCGACGTCTGATGCCGAAACCCCGCCGCCACGAAACCACGCCCCTCGAACGCCGTGATCTCGCCGTCCACCCGTCGGCGCGTCGAACAGGCTGACCGCTCCAGATGCGCCACCGCTGCGTCGACCGCGGTCTCGTGTGCCGCCACCACCTCCGCGGTCACCGTGTCTGGGTCACCGAGGGCGTAGAGCACCGACACCGACTTCGGGGCCCGAAATGTCAGATCGAACCCGGGCATCCGCGCCCGAGTCAGCCGCTCCCCCGATCCCGGCGCCCGCCCTCCCAGAGCCGTCGTCAGCGCCTCCGGGGTGACGGTGCCCTCAAGACCGAGCGCCTCGGCGCCGTGCCCGAACCAGCGCCCCGCCGGCTCCTCCGGCCCCGTGTAGTAGTCCTCCACCCCCGACGCCAACGCCAGGTAGTACGCCGCCTTCCCCGCCGCCAACTTCCCGATGTTCAACACGAACGCGACCTCCACCCACAACACCCACCACCAGGTCGCCCCCGCGTCGCGTGCTGGTTACGTGCCACGCCGGGGAACCGCCGGCCCGATCCGCCCCTGGCCGTGATCGGAACCGAGGGAGCCGTGTCCCGAGAGCCGGGGCCGGCCAACCCGGTGCCGGTCGCCCCGGGTCCGGTGTTCGACCACCGGCGGGCCAGTCCCGGCCGCCGGTCCCGCACACCCCTGTGCAAGTCTGTGAGCTTCTCGTTGGGGTTCTGTCGGCGGGCGTGGCTGGGAGGGTCTCACCACGTGAGAGCTGCCCCTGAGCTCGACAGAGAGTCGAGGTCGCGGCCCGGTGGGTAGCCTGGCTGGGTGAGCGAGCACGCAGCTGGATGGCGACAGGGCCCCGACGGGCGGTGGTACCCACCGATCACGGGTGACGTCGCTGCACCCACCGGTGCCGAGCACCTGAAGGAGCTGGCCGAGCTCATCAACTCGGGCGAGGTGACCACCGCCATCGACGAGATCGTCGATGATCCCGAGCTCGCAGTGTGAGCCAACCCGTCACCGAACCAGGCGTCCACGTCGTCGTCGACGACCAACTGGCCCTGCTGGCCACGCTCGGCCTCCTCGTGCTGCCCGACGGGGTCCGAGGCACCCTCGTCACGACCTACGCGCTGGCAGCTGCGCATCACGCAGGCCTTGGTCTCCGGCCGGGCCACGCAGGGTTCTCTTCAGCGCCTGGTGGCGCTCTCAGGGCTGTCTCGTGCCGAGGCGCTGGCTCGGGTCACCCGTCCTGACCCATCGTTGCTCGAGGTGATCGACCCGAGACCGCTGGTGTGGGAGGTCGCAGCGTTGCGCGTCGAGAGGAGAGCCAACCAGCTCGCGGCCGAGACGATCGCCGCGGCACACCACCTCGGTGCCGTGGTCCGGCTCAGCGAGGGCAATGGCCGAGGTCACGTCAGAGACCAGTCGGCTACCGCAGGCATCGACGTCGCCGTGTGGCGACTCGGCCCAGGTCCCAACGGGCTCACGCCGGTCAGGTGGCCAGCCTGACCCGGAAGCGGGGCCCGGTCCCAGTCCCAGCCCCGGTCCCGCTGTTGGTCCCGGTCTCGGTCCCGACCCCAGGTCAGAGCGCTGCGCACACCACGCCGGGCAGCGCCGATGACGTTCCGCGTCGGCGCCAGATCCGGACACGCAACTTCTCGGATCGGGAGCGGCCTCGGGACCAGTTCCGGGACCAACTCCGGGACCCGACCATGCGACCGTCGCAGCCATGGCCCGGCGAACAGACCTCCACGACGCCCGCATCCACCCGGTGGGACCCGATTCCGTGGCCCGCCAGCCGCTGCCGCCACCGACTGGCACCATCGAGCAGCTCGTCGAAGCAGCGGTGATCCGAGCGATCGAGGTCTCGTTCGAGCCGTACCTCGCCCGCCTCTCGGAGCCCGAGCCGCTCGTCTACACCGTGGCGCAGGCGGCCACGATCCTCCAGGTCTCACCCGACACGGTGAGCCGGTTGATCCGACGAGGCGTGCTCGATCGGGTCCCCCACATCGACGGCAAGCAGCTGATCCCCAAGCGCTCGCTCGAGGAGCTCGTCGACGGTGCGTTCGTTCCAAACGTGGAAGTCGTCTCGCCTGACGTCAGCTCGCTTCGGGTTCCGCAGCGTCGCCGAACATCCGATCCATGAGCTCGGCGGCGTCGCGGTCCGAACCCGGGATGAAGTGCCGGTAGGTCCGCAGGATGTTCCCCTCCGTGCAGCCGAGTCGTTCGGCCACGACCGACAGCGGCACGCCGGCCATGAGCATCTGGCTCGCCACGGTGTGGCGCAGGTCGTGGAGCCGCACGCCGAGGACCCCGGCCTTGGTGGCGTAGCGCTTCCAGGCGTGCGTCGGCCAGCCGAGGTCCCAGTGCGAGACCCCGCCGTCGTCGGAGAACACGAACGACTCGGGCCCGAGCCGGACACCGACCGCTCGAGCGTTCTCCTCGCACAACGCGCGATGCCGGGCGAGCAACTCGGTCGATCCTGTCCCCAGGGACACCACGTAGGGGCGGTCGGCCTTCGTGCCCTTCTCGACCTGGCCGCTACCTGACTCGGCGACGGATCGCTCGAACGTGACCTGGCGGGCTTCGAGGTCGACGTTGGCCCACCGGAGCGCCACCATCGTCCCGCGCCGAGCGCCGATGGTGGCGGCGAGCTGGATGTAGGTGCCGAACATCGGCGGAGCTTGTTCCTGCACTTTTCGGACGTCGGCCATGCTCGGCACGCCGACGGCCTTGGCCTTGATCTTCGGCGGATCGGCCGACAAGGCGGGGTTGGCGGTGACGAGCTTCTTGCGCAGCGCCCACCCGTACATGGCTCGCACCTGGCTGTGGCAGCGCACCACCACCGACGCAGACAGCCCCCGCTCCTCGAGCTCTCGGTACAGGTCGTCGAGCTGGAGTCCGGTCACCTTGGTCGCGTCACGCTGGCCGAGCGTCGGGAGGATGTACAGGCGGAAGTTGTCGGCGTGGGTCTTGGCGGTCTTCGGCGACCAGCCGATCCAGTCGCCCGTGCGCTCGTTCTGCCGGGGGCGGTTCGCCCTCTGCCACCTCTCGGCGAGCTGCGCCACAGGGAGGGCGTTGCGGCGCCCGTTCGCCGACTCGACCTCGGTCCCTCCTCGACTGCGGAGATGATCGCGGCGAGCCGGGCGTCGGCCAGCTTGGCGCCGGCGCGGTTGTTCGGCGCCTGCACCGTCTCGTAGATGTTCTGGCGCTTGCCGGACACCGGATCGAAGCCGGTGAACACCGCCAACGTCCACGCCCCGGACCGGAACCGCTTCGTGCCTCTCACGCCACTTATGTTGTCAAAGATGTTGTCAAGGCGCTCGGGACGCGACTCGGGCGCCTCCGGAGAGGCGCCCGAACAGGCGTTTCGTGGAGCGGACGACGAGATTCGAACTCGCGACCCTCACCTTGGCAAGGTGATGCTCTACCAGCTGAGCTACGTCCGCATGCGGGTTTCGCACCCTAGCAAGTGGCCGGCGGACCGGGCCAAGCGGCTCAAGGAGGCGGCCCACCCGCCGAGGCGACCAGTTCCCGCAGACGCCGTGCGAGATCACGGGCCAGCGGCCGGTCGACGATGCCAGAGACCACCAGGCCGCGACCGTCGGCCCCGAACAGCAATGTGGCCCGCCGGTCGTCCTGCCAACCCTGCACGACGACCTCGGAGGTGATCGGCACGACCCTCACGTCGGGAGCCCAGCGGCGCTCGTTGGCGATGAGGACACGCCTGGTGGTGAGCATCACCACCCCAGGGTGGTGCTGGTAGTCGCCCTGCACCACCGACTCGACGACCTCGCCCTCTCTCAGCAGGGTCGAGAGAATGCCCAGAGGCACCGCACCGGCCCGTCTGGCCCCGGCGGACATCCGCGACGCAGCCACTTCGACCCCGAAGGGGTCGGCCGGTAGGTCACTGGTGTCCGGCTCGGGCGGCACGACGTACTCGACGGGCTGGTCGGGAGCCGAAGGCTCATCGAACACGGGCATGGGAGGCTGCGGTGCCGACACCTCGAACGGCGGGGGCGGGAGCGGCGCGTCGGGCGGCGCGGGCGGGGCTCCCCGACCGAACCAACGACGGCCCTTCGGCGTGGGCTCCGGCGGGGCATCGCCGTCGGGGACGGCTGCCCCGCCGGCACCGACCGTCCCGTCGCCGATCACGGGCAACGGCACGCTCGCCGCCGGTCGGGTGAGGGTGGCGGCAGCGGCAGAGCCGGGCTCGCGTGGGGCATCGAGCGGCAGCGGCGGTGGGGGCGCGTTCACGGGAGGCGGGTGGGGGCGCTCCCCCCAGAGCATCGCTCGCCGCACCGTCGACGCCCTCGGCACCGCGGTCGGATCGCCCCCGGTGTCGAGGTCGCCGCCGACGACCCCGACACCGGGGGACGGCGCGATCGACTCCGACCCCACGACCGAGACGGACTCCTCGACCGACCGGTCGACGTCCGTTGGCGGATCGGTCAGGAACGGATCCGGTGCCGGCGGCACCGGATCGTCGAGAGCGGCGATCGCCGTGTCGGGCTCTTCGACGTCGTCGGGCAAGACGTCGACGGGCATGGCCAACAAGCGATCGAGCCCCTCGTCGGGCGCCACCTCCGCCGCCGCCGCCGGATCAGGCGCGACGGGATCCGACCCCAACGGGAGCACACGTTCGACGGCGGTCAACACGAGGGCCGCGGCGTGGTCGTCGAGTGGGAGCCCGAGGGCCTCGGCCCGACCACGAGCGCCCATCTTGGCGAGCGTGCGCGTGAGCACCGCCACCATCTTCGTGTCGCCCAGTTGCTCAGCGACGGGATCGAACTGCGTGGTCAGGAAGACGAGGCACAGGGCGTCTTCGTGGGTCTGGACGGCCGGCGCACGGCCGTCGACGTCGGGGAGGTCGCCTCGCCCCAGGCCCTCCTTCGTGACGAGCGCCCGCACCGCGTCGATCGTGTCCTCGTCGTAGCCCACGCCGGCGAGCAGCTCACCGACCGCGGCCGCCTGGCGCCGCTTGGCCTCGAGCCGCCACCGGAGATAGCCCTGACGGCCTTCGGGTTCGGACGATCGGGGGTAGGTCCAGCGCCGGAAGTGATGAGCGCGGGCGGCGAGGAGCTGGACCTCGTCAGCGTGGGGGTCGAGACGTCGGACCCACCCGGTCATCGCCTCCGCGTGTGCCAGTTCCTTGGGTCGAGCGACACCGTCGACGACGAGGACGGTCGGGTCTTCGGCGTTCGCCGCGTCGATGGCCGCGATGGCCGCGGCGAACCGCTCGGCGTCGACCCCGGGGGGTGCACCGCCGTGGGATGGGCGGGACCCGGGCTCAGGTTCGAGGGTTGGCATCCGCGTCGCGGACCTCGGGGGGGCGGAGGTCGACCCGGAGGGTGAGCACGCCATCCTCGAGGTGTGCCTCGGCATCGCCCACGATGGCGAAGTCCTGGTAGTCGCGCTGGGCCTGCTCGACGAACTTCGCTCGCTCCTCCCCGGCCACCGGCGGGAGCGGTCGGTTCTTCACGGCCACCGCGCGCTCGCGGAAGCGCTGCACCATGGCATCGGGATCGAAGGCACTGGCCATCCCCTCATCGTACTGCCGACGCCACCGTCCGGCGCTCGCCGCAGCCGAGTCGGGGACGTCACCCGTGCGCGTCGTCGGGACCTCGAGCGGTGGAGCCTGACTCGGCATCGTCGGGTTCCCACAGCGACAGCGACTCCTCGGAGACCGGCTCCGCAGCACCGTCGTAGCCCTGGAAGAGCTCGGCGAGCGGGTCGGACGCGGGCTCCGTCGTGCCCCCCTCGCCGAGATCCTCGCGGGTGACGAAGCGGAACGGCTCGCTCACCTGCGGGGCGTCGGCATCGACGGACGCGGCGGCCGCGGCGAGCGTCTCCGCACCGACCGTCTCCGCACCGAGCGCACCGACCCGTTCTCCGTCGTCGGCCACATCCCCGGCCTGCTCCCCGTCGTCGGCCACATCCCCGGCCTGCTCCCCGTCGTCGGCCACATCCCCGGCCTGCTCCCCGTCGTCGGCCACATCCCCGGCCTGCACCCCGTCCTCTGCCCCATCCTCGGTGGTGACCGCGTCGACAGGAGCCGTCGGCGGACCCACCGACGGCTCGGCACCCGCGGCGGTCGCGGCGCCAACGGGCCCCACCACCCGGAACCCGGCGCCTCCCGGGATGATCGGTGCAGGTTCCGGGACCGGCTCGACGGGACTCGGTTCGGCCGCACCTCCACCATCGCCCGAATCGATCGGGGCCGCACCATCGGACCCGTCGGAGCGAGCCTCCGCTTCGGAAGGGGCCTCCGCGGCCTCTTCAGCGGCCACCAGAGCCGCCAGCAGAACCGCCGCGTCCTCGGCCGAACGCGCCGGACCAGCCGGGGCCGTGACCGGCGCGCCCGTGACGATGGTCGGTTCGCCGACGACCGCGGCCGTTGCCTCGGTGACGGGAGGTTGACCCGCCAGATCGCCGACGGCGTCGAGCGCGGCGTTGTAGGGCACGGGTCGGGTACGGCGCCAGTACAGGACCGTGAGCGCCGAGATGCCGCCGGCCACCGCCAGCAGGCCACCGACGACCACGGCCAGTTGTCGACCGCTCGACGATCCGCCTCCTCCGCCGTCCCCCTCACCCTCCGGCAGGGAGGTCGTGTCGCCGGGGGGCACGAGCGCCGGCGCGGCCGTCGTCGTGGTCGTGGACGGAGGCTGCGTGGTCGTCGGCGCCTCCGTCGTGGACGGAGGTGCCGTGGTGGTCGTCGTCGTCTGCGGGCGGGTGGTCGTGGGTCGGACCGGCCGCGACGTCGTGGGCGGTGCCGAGGTGGTCGGCGGTGCCGTGGGCGGCGGTGTCGTCGGAGGGGGGGAGGTGGTCGTCGGCTGGGTCGTGGTGGTGGTGGTGGTCGGAGGATCCGTTGGATCGGTGGGGCCGGCCAGCGCCACGCCTGCACCCGCAACGACCAAGGTCGACGTCGCCACGACCAGGGCCAACGCGGCTCGGCCGCGTCGCGAAGGGACGATCCGGTCCTCGACGGCCTTCCGGGTCGGTGAGCTCGGATCCTGCACGTGTCCCTTCCGGTCGCGGGTCAGGCCGCGGGTCGCCGATCGGCGGATCCTACCCCCGCTCATCGTTGGTGCTCCGGACACGAGTAGGTCGTGCGCCCGCCGATCGTGCGCCGCTGGAGCGCCGTCCCGTCACGTGGGCAGAACCCCCCTCGGCGTCGGCTGTCCTGGAGGTCGCCGGTGTGCGAACCGCCGCGTGCACCGAGGTCGGCGAGGGTGCGTCCGACATGGGTGGCCAGGCGCCGCACCTCGGACGAGGAGAGCGATCCCGCGTGGCGAGCCGGATCGAGAGAGGCCCGCCACAGGATCTCGTCGGTCAGCAGGTTCCCCAGGCCGGCAACGGCTCGTTGGTCCATCAGTCGGGCCTTCAGCGGTGTGCGACGATCGGCCAGGATCCGACGCAGGCTCGCCGGGGTCACGGTCGACGCGTCGGGTCCCAGGGCCGCCTCGTCCGGGTCGAGTTCGACACCTCCGAGACGCCGGGCGTCGCGGAGGCGAATCGTGCACCCACCGTCGAAGTGGACGACGAACCGGTCCCAGTTCGGATCACGGCGTGAGCTGCCGTACTCCAGGTTCTCGATCCCATCGACGCCGTCCACATCGAGGACACCGGTCATGCCGAAGCGCAACCCCAGGGTCCGACCCCGGTCGACGTCGAGGAGGAGCAGCTTCCCGATCCGTCGATCGGCGACGAAGGTCGCACCGACGAGGGTCTCGACCAACTCCGGCCGGGTGAGACCCCCCTTCAGGAACCACGCGTCATCGGCATCGACGCCCACGATGGGCAGGCCCACCACCCTCGTGGCCAGCCGACGGTAGGCCTCGACCTCGAGCATCTCCGGCACGCCATCAACCCGTCGCGCTCAGGATGCCGCGATGCGATCGGCCTGGTCGAGTGCCTGGGCGAAGTCGGCGATGAGGTCACCCGGGTGCTCGAGACCGACCGAGAGGCGCACCGTGCCCGGCCCGATGCCGTTCGCCGCCAGCTCGTCGGCCGTGAGGTTGACGTGGGTGGTCGAGGCAGGATGGGTGACGAGGGTCTCGGGACCGCCGAGCGAGGTGGCGAGCTGGGCGATCCGCAGAGCTTCGACGAACGTCGTACCGGCGTCGAGACCACCGTTGAGGTCGAACGTGACGAGCCCTCCGAAGTGCTCGAGCTGCCGGCGGGCGAGCTCGTGCTGCGGGTGCGACGGCGAGCCCGGCCAGCGCACCTCGCCCACTGACGGGTGGTCCTCGAGGAATGCGGTCAGCTCGGCCGCCCCGGCGCTCTGCTGCCGTAGACGCACCCCGAGGGTGCGAAGCCCCCGGAGGCCGTTCATGGCATCGAAGGGGGACGCGTTGGCGCCCTGCAGGACGGCGAAGGAGTACAACCAGTCGACGAGTTCGGCGCTCCCCGCCACGACGCCGAGCGTCGCGTCGTTGTGGCCGGCGATGGCCTTCGTGGCCGAGTGCACGACCAGATCGACGCCGTGGGCCAGCGGCTGCTGGCCCAACGGCGTCGCGAAGGTGGAGTCGACGACCGTGATGGGACCGGCGAGCGCACCCAACTCGTCGAGATCGACGAGGTCGAGCCGTGGGTTCGCCGGGGTCTCGGCGACGACGAGTGTGGTCACACCCGGCCGGATCGCCGCCGCGAACAGCGCCCGGCTCGGTGGCGTCGACGAACGTGACGTCGATCCCGAACCGGGGGCATGCGGTCTGCAGGAGCAGCTGTGTGCCGGCGTAGAGCTGGCGCTGGGCGACGATGTGGTCGCCCGACGAGCACAGGCCCAGGACGATGGCGCTGATGGCCCCCATGCCCGAGGCGAACGCCCGTGCCGTCTCGGCCCCCTCCAGCTGCGCGATGGCGTCCTCGAAACCGGCCACGGTGGGGTTTCCGTAACGGCTGTAGAAGCGGGCCGACCCGACGGCCGTGGCCATGCGGCGGCCCTCGTCGACAGTGGGTGTGACGAACGTCGTCGTCGCCCACAAGATGGGGGCCAGCGCGGTGTCGTTGTCACCCCGACCGGCACGGATCGCCCGGGTCTCGCGGTGGAGCTCTGGTTCGGTCATCTCAGCTCTTCTCGAGGTCGGCGAGGAACGGGGCCAGGGCAGCGCCCACCTGCTGCGTCTCGAGCAGGAAGGCATCATGCCCGTCAGGGCTCTCGATCACGCGATGATCCCCGGGGATCCCCAGGGACCGGGCGAGATCGCGCAGCATCTCCTGTTGGTACGGCGGGTAGAGCGCGTCGGACGAGATGGACATCGTGAGCAACGCCCCCCGGAAGCGACTGAGGGCCCCCTCGAGCCCACTGCGGCCGCGTCCGATGTCGTGGAGGTCCATGGCCCGGTTGATCACCAGGTAGGAGTTGGCGTCGAAGCGCCGGGCCAGCTTGGCCCCGTGGTAGTCGAGGTAGCCCTCGACGTCGAAGCGCTGCCAGAGGGTGAAGCGGTCTTCGAGGGGGTCGAGCTGCTTGCGCCCGAACCGCCGGCCGTAGACCTCCTCTGTCCGATAGCTCAGCTGAGCGAGTTCGCGGGCGAGAGCCAGACCCTGATGAGGGCCGTGCCCGGGCGCGGCGTCGTAGTAGTCGCCGCCGCGCCAGTTCGGGTCGAGGGCGATCGTGCTGCGCTGGATGCTGGACAGCGCGATCTGCTGGGCGCTCGCCGCGCCGGTGGTGGCGATGGCCGCCACCGAGGCCACCCGTTCGGGGAACATCACGCCCCATTCGAGGGCCTGCATCCCGCCCATCGAGCCACCGACCACGCACAGCCAACGGGACACCCCGAGCGCATCCGCCACGGCGACCTGCGTGCGCACCATGTCCCGTATGGAGACCACGGGGAACGTCGACCCGTACGGACGACCCGTCGCGGGGTCGTCGGACGCGGGTCCCGTGGAACCCTGACACCCACCGAGGACGTTCACGCACACCACGAAGTAGCGGTCGGTGTCGAGGGCCCGACCCGGCCCGATCAACGGCGCCCACCAGCCGTCGGTCGGGTGGCCGGGACCGCTGCGCCCCGCCGCGTGGCTGTCGCCGGTGAGCGCATGGCAGACGAGAACGGCGTTCGCACCGTCGGGCTCGAGCTCGCCCCAGGTCTCGTAGGCGACCGTGAGCCGGCGGAGGCGGCCGCCGCCTTCCAGAGCGAAGGCGCGATCCTCGGCCAGGGAGAGGAAACGGCGCCCGCCCACCGGGTCGCCCGGTCGCCACGCGCCGGTGGCGGGCAGCGGGTCGGCGCTCAGCGGCACCCGGCGGCTCGGTTCGTTCATGGCACTCCCCGGACACTTCGTTGCCCGGCGAACCGAGCCACATCCCGACGCTGTGGGGCCGGCGAACCGGTCCACGACGTCGGTTGGCACCTTGGGTGTCCGTCCCAGGTTGCCGGACCCGACCAGCGGGCCTCTCCTGATGTCGTGCGCAGAGAATAGCGCCGATGCCCGCCGTTCCGGCGAAACGGCAGGGGTGAGCGAGCTCAGGCGGCGAGTCGACCGTCGGTGATGGCGACGCTGCGGTCGGCGTAGTGGGTCATGCGCTGGTCGTGGGTGACGATGACCGCGGCGGTACTGCGGTTCTTGACCTCCGCGACGATCAGCTCCATCACCTGCTCGCCCAGCTTGGTGTCGAGAGCCGACGTCGGCTCGTCGATGAGCACGAGGGCAGGCTCGTTCATGAGCGCTCGACCGATGGCGACACGCTGGCGCTCACCGCCGGAGAGCTCACCGGGGACGTTGTCCATCCGCTGGGCGAGACCGAGCTCGTCGAGCAGCCGCTCGGCGCGCTCCTTGGCCACCCTGTGGTTGCGGGACTTCCCGAAGTCGTTCACGACCACGAGGTTCTCCCGGGCCGTGAGGAAGGGCACGAGGTTCACGGCCTGGAAGACGAACCCGACGGCGTCGCGACGGAAGGCCGTGAGCTGCTTGGCCGAGTACGTCGAGATGTCGTTGCCCCCGACGACCACGGCACCCTCGGTCGGGGTGAGCAGACCACCGGAGATGGACAACAAGGTGGTCTTCCCCGAGCCCGAGGGCCCCACCAGCGCGACGATCTCGTCGTCGCCGACGGCGAGGGTCGCATGGTCGAGCGCGACGATCTCGGCGTCGCCGGACCGGTAGGTCTTGCGGACATCGGTGAGTTCCAGCGCAGCCACGGTCGGGCTCCTTCGTGCTCGGGCTACCCGATGGCCGACGCAGGGTCGACCCGGACGACACGGCGCAGCGAGATCGCAGCACCGAGGACGGACATGACGACGAGACCGACGCCGATCTGGACGACGCGGGCCGGTTCTATGGCAACGGGGATGCTGGTGGGCAGCATCTGGGTGACGCCGAAGATGATCAGACCACCCAGCAGGAACGACGCGACGGCGACGACCACGGACTGGGCCACCACCCCGACGAAGATCTGGCCTGTCGACGCCCCGATCGCCTTCAACACCGCGTACAGGCCGGTGCGCTCGAGCGTGAGCAGAGCGAAGAAGAGGGCGATGACCAGGCCGGCCACGAACAGCGTGACGTAGATGATGGAGGAGAAGGTGGAGTTCTGCTCGCGGATGCCGGGCAGCGCCAGGACCGCTTCCTCGCGCGTGAGGGTGGTGGTCTCGCCGCCGGTGGCGGCGTCGATGTCGGCGGCGACGGTCGCCACCTCGGCTCCCGGCTCGGTGGTCACGACGAGGGCCTGGAAGGTGCCCGGCGGCAGGGTCGAGTCGGGTCGGGACTCGGCCAGGATGGTCCGCCAGGTGTCGGGGAGGACCCAGAAGCCGCTCTGCTGCAGGAAGTCGGTGTCCTCGACCCACCCGATCACGGTGATGGGGGTTCGGCCGGTACCCACGTCGACGACGTCGCCGAGGGACACGCCGGCGTCCTCGAGGCTCCGGTCGGCCAGGGCCTCGTCCGGGGCCAGGTCGACCGCATCGGGCATCGACCTCACCGGCTGTTCGAAACCGATGACGGCGAGGTTGGCGATCTCGTCCTCGCCCGGGACACGGCCACCCACCAGGGCGATCCCCAGCCCGCTGGCCTGCTCCACGCCGGGGACCGCAGCGACCTGCGCCCGCACGTCCGGATCGATACGTGAACGGATCAGCGACTCACGGGCGTCGGACGAGAAGACCACCAGCTCGGCCGGTTGCGCACGCAGGACACCGGTGGAGCTGAGGTAGAGGCCGTCGAGCAGACCGCCGAGGAACAGCAACAGCACGGTGAGCAGCACGAGGGCGGAGCCGGCGACGCCGAAACGAAGGGGCTTGCGCAGCAGTTCGACGAGACCGAGCTTCACGCCAGCCCTCCGAGGCTCGGCCGGCTGACCACCGATGCCGGGTCGATACGACGCACCCGAAGGAGCGTGATGGTGGAGCCGAGCAGGGCCAGGAGGATGACGCCGCCCGCACTCGCCACCAGCGTGGACAGCGAGATGGTGATCGGGAGGCCCGCCGACGCGCCGCGTACCGCGAGGACCGTGAGCAGGGTCCCCACGACGAGACCTCCGGCGACGACGAAGGCGATCTGCACGAGCAGGGCCCGCACGAGGTAGCCCGTCGACGCCCCGACCGCTCTGAGCAGGGTGAGCGAGGCCAGCTTCTGGACGGTCAGGATGAGGAAGAAGAACCCGATGACGACGGCGACGACGACGAAGGCCAGACCGAGGATGAGTTGGAAGGACTGGTTGACCTCGGCCACGCCGGGTGCTTCCGACACGGCCTGGCCCCGGGTGAGCGCGTCGACGCCCTCGACCTGGGTGCCGATGCGCGCCGCCAACTCCTCCGGCGTCACACCCTCGGTCGGCGTCAGTGCGATGAGCGAGGGCAGCACCGCGGGCGCGTCCGGGTTGGCGGCTCTGCGCAACTCGGTGTAGCCGTCGAAGGTGACCCAGATCGTGGGCGCGACCGAGAACCGGCTCTCCTCGGTGAGTCCGACGATGGTCAGGGCCACATCACCGTTGACGCTGGTGACGGTGTCGCCCATGGCGAAGCCCAGGTCGGCGTCCTCGCTGCTGGCCACCGCCTCCGTCTCCGTCTCGGGGAGACGTCCCTCGACGACCTTCGTCGGCTCTCCCGGACCTCCCGGCGTGAATCCGAACACCGACGCATCGGTCAGGTCGTCTCCGGCCTCGAGGGTCAAGGTGGCCTCGCCGAGCGGGGCGGCCGCACCGACCCCGTCGACGGCCTCGATCTGTTGCTGCAACGGCGGCGGGATCACGCTGCCGGCCACGTTCTTGCGAGCCTCGGCGTTGTAGACCAGCACCGTCGCCGACTGGTTCTCGATGGCCCCCGTGAAGCTCTTCAGCAGCGAGCCCAGGAGAGCCTGCTGGAACAGGATCAGGAACACGAGCAGACCGACGGCACCGGCGAGGAGGCCGAAGCGCAGCTTGGCTCTTCGGATCTCTCGCCCGGCCAGGAACACGCCGAGAAAGCTACCTGTGAGCTTCCGGTATCCCACCCGGTAGGCGATCCCGCCACCAGCCCAGGACGGAGGTGGCCTGGACTCCGGAGAGTCCGTAGGCCGCCGTGAGGGCGGGTGCGGCGGCGGCGAGCGCGGCGGCCGCGGCGTCGGGTTCGCCCCCGGCGGCACCCGCCCGCAGCACCGCGGCGCCCTCCGACCAGGCGCCGCGGTCGACGGGCAACGGGACGGCCAGGACGTGGCGGGTGCTCAGCTTCACGGCGTCGGGTGAACGGGCCGCGCCCCCGACGCGGGCGAGGACCCACGCCAGCACCGGCGGCGCCATCAAGGCGGCGGCGATCGACCACCGGTGCTCGTCGTCGTCGACCTCGGGCCGAAGCAGGACGCTGAGCAGCGGCACGGAGGGCCAGTAGCGCCCGTCGTCGTCGACGACGGCCTCGACCACGCGGGTCTGGGTGGCCACGACGACCTTGGGCCGGCTACGGGCCACGGCGACCGCCGCGAGGCGCCGCTCGGGCGATGACGCCGCGTCGGCGATCGTCACGACGGGCGCATCGAACTGGTGGCCGGCCAGACGAGCGACCCGGCGCCCCCATGAGGTTGCAGCCGGGTCGACGAGCCCGCTGGTGAGCACTCGGGCCTCGCCCGGTGCCGGTGGTCCGGTCGGTTCCGGGTCGGGATCGTCTCGCACGAGCGGCGCCAGGGCGTAGAACTCGTCGCGGAAACCCGAGGTGGCGGTGCACCACTCCCCCACCGTCGATCCGGCATCGAGATCGACCGGAGGTACGCCGGCGGCCCCCGCCCACAACGCCGACCACGTGCCGTGATCGACCAGACGTCGGCGGGGCACGGTGATGCGGCGCTGCTCCGTCACGACGGCGACGTTCCCCCGGCGGCTGGCACCCTCGGACACCCCGCCCGCCCGCGCGATGGGGGCGCACACGGCCACGGACGCGGCGAAGACCGGCGCCGTCGGCACCCAGACACTCGCGAGCCGCCCGGTCCCGACGGCCTCACGAACGGCCCCGGCATCCCTCGAGCCGAGGAAGGACAGCGGCTGGAGCAGGGCGACGACACCGTGAGGCCGGACCTCGTCGATCGCCCTCGCGAGGAACAGCGAGGCGGTGTCGGCGTAGCCCGCCGAGCGCCCGAGCTGAGCCCGGGCCCGCCGACCCTCGTCGCGGCGGCGCGCCGTGCGCCTGGCCAACTGGCCACCGAAGGGTGGATTTCCCACGACGAGGTCGGGGGCCGCTCCGTCGGTCGACCAGTGCTCGAGCAGCAGCGCGTCGGCGACCCGGATCTGCGGGCCCGGACCGATGCCCCCGCCGGGCTCGGACACCGCCGCCCACAGCCGCACCGACGCGTCAGCGACCCGAGCGGCGAGGGGATCGATCTCGATGCCCCGGAGGGCACCGACGACGTCGGCGACGCCGATCCCTCTGCCATGGAGCGCACGGGCGGCGGCCAACAGGAACGCCCCGCCCCCGCAGGCGGGATCGCACACCACGGGCGTCTCGGGGAGCTCGCGGCGTCGCCACTGGTCGAGCGCCAGCCCGGCGACCTCGTCGGCCACCCGGGCGGGCGTGTAGTGGACGCCGCGGGTCCGGCGATGCTCGGCCACCACGAGCGCCTGGTGGATCGCTCCGAGTCGGTCAGGCGCCTCCGCCGGGTCCGGGCTCGCCTCGCCCCCCGGATCCGGATGGGGTGAGATCACGCGAGCGAACGCCTCCGCAATCTCAGCGGCCCGGACGGAGACCTCCGGGGGCCGTGCCAGCGAGCCCAGTCGTACCGGGTCGATGTCGAACTGGCGGGCCAGGACGAGGGCGACCGCCTCGAGGACCGCCGCTGGCTCGAGACCGAGGTCGCGGCCGGCGTCGGCGACGGCGTGCGGTGCCGCCGTGGCGAGGTTCAGCTGGCCACCGGGTCGGTGGACGGATCCCACGCCACCAGATCGGCGAGCCGGGGATCGTTCGAGAAGACCTCGACGATCGGCTGGTCGAGCTTCAGGCGCTTCTGGAGGCGCTTGATCTCCAACTCCTCGTTCCAGAGGACCAACGTGACGACGACACCCGACTCGCCGGCCCTGGCGGTGCGACCCGAGCGGTGCAGATAGGCCTTCGAGTCCTCGGGCGGGTCGAAGTGGATGACCACGTCGACGTCGTCGACGTGGATACCCCGCGCCGCCACATCGGTGGCCACCAGGACCTGGAGCTTGTCGGCGGAGAAGTCGGCCAGCGCCTTCTCCCGGTGGCTCTGGCGGAGGTCCCCGTGGATCGATGCCGCTTCGACACCCTCGCGGCGCAGATCGGACGCGACCCGGTCGGCGGCCCGCTTGGTGCGCACGAACACGATCGTGCGGTGGGAGCCCTTGACGATGGCCGCCGCCACCTTCACCCGGTCCATCTCGTGGACGTGGAGGAAACGGTGGTGCATCTCCTCCACCGTCACCTGCGACGACGCCACCTCGTGCATGGCCGGGTCGGTCTGGTAGCGCTTGATGAGGGTGTCGACCACCCCGTCGAGCGTGGCCGAGAACAGCAGCGTCTGGTGTTGGCCGGGGATGTGGCGCAGGATCCACTCGACCTGCGGCAGGAACCCCATGTCGGCCATGCGGTCCGCCTCGTCGAGCACGACCTGGGTCACGTCGTCGAGGAACACCTCCTTGCGGTCGATCAGATCGATCATCCGCCCCGGCGTGGCGACCACGACCTCGACGCCCTTGGCGAGCTTCTTGATCTGGTTCTCCATGCTGGCGCCGCCGTACACGGCGCTGACGGTGACCTCGCGGGTCGATCCGAGACCGACGAGCTCGTCACAGACCTGGACGGCCAGCTCACGGGTGGGCACCAGGATCAGTGCACGGGGACGGCGGGGCTCGGCTGCCTTCACCCGCTCCAGGACGGGAAGGCCGAACGCGAGGGTCTTTCCCGACCCGGTCTTCGCCTTGCCGCACACGTCGCGGCCGGCGAGGGCATCGGGGATCGTGAGTTCCTGGATGGCGAAAGGGGCGTCGATGCCCTTCGCCGCGAGCGCGTCGGAGAAGTCTGGCGACACGCCAAGATCGGAGAACGTGGTCATGGGGGGCGGGCCTCGAAGGGTCGGGGTGTCGACGCAGTTCCCACCGACGGTGGGTGTCGACACGGGAGGAGCGACGCCTTCGGCGCCGCCGGGCGGCCGGTCGGCCACCACGAGTCACGGCCAAGGGTACCGGCCCGGCCCGGCAACGCCGCCGATGCCGGGCGCCCGGCCCGACCTCGACTCAGCTCAGAACGGCCTCGATGGCCGAGACGACCTCATCGGCCTCGGGCTCGACCGTGGGACGGAACCGGGTGATCGAGGCACCCCCGGGGGCGACCAGGAACTTCTCGAAGTTCCACTGGATGTCGCCCGCTTCGCCCGCCGAATCGGCCACGGCGGTGAGCTCGGAGTAGAGCGGATGGCGGTCGTCGCCGTTCACCTCGACCTTCTCGGTCAGCGGAAAGCTCACGCCGTAGGTGGTGGAACAGAAGGTCTGGATCTCCTCCGCCGTGCCCGGCTCCTGGCCGAGGAACTGATTGCAGGGCACGCCGAGAACCGTGAACCCACGGTCGCGCGTAGGTCTGCTGGAGCCGCTCGAGCCCCTCGTACTGCGGGGTCAGTCCGCACTTCGAGGCCACGTTCACCACCAGCACCGCCTTGTCGGACAGCGCGGACAGGTCGGCGGGGGTTCCGTCGAGGTTGTTGATGGCGTTGTCGTAGATCGACACGGTGGGGCCTCCTTGGGATCGTCCGGCACGGTACCGGACCTGGGTCATGAACGCCGTGGGTGCGGTGACTATGCCCGCGCGGCCGAATCCCGATTCCTCGACACGACCGATCAAGAGCATCGTGATCGCTGCCGACAGGGACAGGGACCATGTACGACCAGCCCGCCGCCGTGACCTCGACGCCGGGATCTGTCTCCGTGCGCCGATGAGCGACTTCGCCGAAGCTCGCGCCCGCAAGGCCCTGTCCGACGCCGGGCTCGACTACACGATGGCGCTCACGCGGGCCAGCAGCGTCACCAACGAGGTCTGGCTCACCGACGAGTACGCCATCCGGGTCAACCGCAAGCCCAACCAGCGACTCCGCCGCGAGGCGTTCCTGGGCCCCTTGCTCCCCGCCGCGGTGCACTATCCGGAGGTGATCGGGTACGGCGGCCAGCTCGGCGCCGACTGGCTGATCGTGCGTCGGCGCCCGGGCGACGTGCTGGCCCGGCAGTGGCCGTCGATGTCGACCGGAGACCGTCGCAGCGCCATCCGGCAGCTCGCCGGTCTGCTGCGCAGTCTCCATTCGGTCGAGCGACCTGCGGATCTGCCGGCGATCGATGCTGCGCCCCAGCTGCTCTCCGACGACGAGTTCGCCGTCACCGCTCCGTTGCTGCAGGCACTCGACGAGCTGCGAAGGACCCCGTTCGTCGACCCGAGCGTCGTCGAGGAGGCCATCCGGATCGTGCGCGAGACCGGCCCCTGCCTGGAGCCGTTCGATACCCGGCACCTGGTGCACGGGGACCTCACGTTCGAGAACATCCTCTGGGACGGCACCGCCATCTCGGCCCTGCTCGACTTCGAATGGGCGCGAGGAGGGCCTTGTGACCTCGACCTCGACGTCCTCCTACGGTTCTGCGCCTACCCGTTCCTCCACGTGGCCGAGGACTACGAAGCAGAGACGCTGTCGTCGGACTACGCGCCCGTGCCCTACTGGCTGGCCGAGGACTACCCGGAGCTGTTCTCCCATCCGCACCAGCTCGAACGCGTGCGGTTGTTCTGCATCGCCTTCGACGTGCGCCAGATCCTGTTGTTCCCGCCTCAGGCCGCCGGCAAGAGCCTCTCACCGCACCACGCGGTCCGCCGCTTGGAGCGGTCCGTGCGCGGGACCAGCCACCTCGACCGGCTGGCCGACGGCATGGATCCGGAACTTCCCTGGGACTTCAGCCCGACGGTCTGGGCTCCCCTGGCTCCTCGCTGACGGGGTCACCACCGGCGTCGGGTTCGGCGGCACCGACAGGGACATCGGCGGCCGCATCGGCGTCGTCGTCCGCGCCCTCGACGGCGTCGTCGTCCGGCGGTGCCCACCGGTGCCCGTCGCGGTACGGGCCGTCGTCGTCGTCGGGGCGATGGCGCACCCCCCGGACGACGAGCACGGCCACGGCGCCGACGATGCCGAGGATCGACAGCCAGATGTTGATGCGCAACCCCAGGACCGTGCTCGCCGTGTCGACGCGCAACGCCTCGATCCAGAGTCGCCCGAGGAAGTAGCCGCCGATGTAGATGGGCAGCAGGTTCCCGGGGCGCAACGACCGGCGGCGGTCGATCACGACGAGGACGGCGAACAGGCCCAGGTTCCACAACATCTCGTACAGGAAGGTGGGATGGAACGTGGCCACCCCCGGATACCCGGCCGCCGCCGCCTTGTCCGGCGAGATCTCGACGGCCCACGGGAGGTCGCTCGGGCGTCCGAAGAGCTCCTGGTTCCACCAGTTCCCGAGACGCCCGATGGCCTGGGCCAGCGGGATGCCCGGGATGATGGCGTCGAGAGCGACGGGGATGCGCATGCCGCGGCGGTGAGCCACCCACACACCGACGGCGACGCCGAGGGCAACTCCACCGGGAATGCCGAGGCCGCCCTCCCAGATCTTCACCGCGTCGCCCCACCGGCCCTCATAGCTACGCCAATCCGTGGCGAGGTGGTAGAGCCGCGCCCCGATGAGACCGGCCGGAACCGCCCACAGGGCGATGACGTACACGTCATCGGGATCGCCGCCCCGATCCCGCCATCGCATCCGAGCCACCTCGATGGCGGCCAGGACGCCGAGCGCGATCATCAGCCCGTACATGTGCAGCGGACCGAGGGTGCCGCTGCTGGGGCTCGGGATGGAGCCGGTCGTCACTGCGAGCGAGTCGAGCACGAGTCGCTCAGCCGGCCAGGGCCTCGGGGCCCACGGCGTAGAGGTCGGCGTGCCCCGCGGTGACTGCGGGGGCGAGTCCGGCCACGGCCGGAAGGAGGTTCTCGGCGTAGAAGCGGGCGACGGTCACCCGGGCCCGCAGGTGATCGTCGTCGGCGCCGCCCCGTGCGCTCGTCTCGACAGCGGCCAACGCAGCTTCGGCGAGGTACCGACCGCCCACGAGGAGGCCGAACATGCGCAGGAAGGGCGTGGCGCCGGCGAGGGCGTCACGCACATCCGCCATGCCGTGCTCGATCAGCCAGTCGACGGTGTCGGCGACGACGGTTCGCGCCGCAGCGAGCTGCGTGCGCACGGGGGCGAGGTCCTCGCCGGCGGCCGCGAGGCGGGCGTCGAGGGCCTCGACGTCGGCGAGGAAGTCGGCCATCACCCCGCCACCGCGCATGGGCAGCTTCCGTCCCACGAGGTCCATGGCCTGGATGCCGTTCGTGCCCTCGTAGATGGTGGTGATCCGTGCGTCGCGGTAGTGCTGAGGGACGCCGGACTCCTCGATGTAGCCCATGCCGCCGTACACCTGGATGGCGAGCGAGGTGACCTCGATCCCCATGTCGGTGCCGAAGCCCTTCGACACGGGGATGAGCAGCTCGACGAGTTCGGCGTTGCGCCGCCGGACGTCCTCGTCCGGGTGGTGGGCGGCCAGGTCGATGGCCTCGGCGTTGGTGTAGATGATGGCGCGCATGGCGTCGATCAGGGCCTTCATGGTGAGCAACATCCGACGCACGTCGGGGAGGTCGATGATCAGCGACGTCTCCCCGGGCGGCGCACCGGGAGCCCTCCCCTGACGGCGCTCCTGGGCGTACTGCAGGGCGTCCTGATACGCCCGCTCACCCAGGGAGAGGCCCTCGAGGCCGACCGACAGGCGGGCGTTGTTCATCATCGTGAACATGTAGCGCATGCCCTGGTTCTCCTCGCCGATCAGGTACCCGACGGCTCCGTCGTTCTCGCCGTAGCCCATGACACAGGTGGGGCTGGCCTTGATGCCCATCTTGTGCTCGATCGAGACGACAGGTGACGTCGTTGCGCTCGCCCAACGTGCCGTCGTCGTTCACGAGGAACTTCGGGACCACGAAGCACGAGATCCCCTTGGTCCCCGGAGGAGCGTCCGGGGTGCGGGCGAGGACGAGGTGGACGATGTTGTCGGCCATGTCGTGCTCGCCGAAGGAGATGTAGATCTTCGTCCCGGTGATCCGCCAGGAGCCGTCACCAGCGGGAACCGCCTTCGTGCGCACGGCACCGACGTCGGATCCGGCCTGGGGCTCGGTGAGGTTCATCGTCCCGGTCCATTCACCGGTGACCATCTTGGTGAGGTAGGTCTCCTTCTGCTGCTCGCTCCCATGGTGCATCAGCAGGTCGATGGCGCCCTGGGTGAGCAGCGGTGCCATCGAGAAGGCCATGTTGGCCGAGGAGATGAACTCCTGGAGCACGATCCCGATGAGCCACGGGAACCCACCGCCGCCGTAGGTCTCGGGGAACGGCACCCCACCCCAGCCGCCGGCGACGTAGCGCTGGTAGGCATCGACGAACCCGGCCGGGGTCGTGACCGAGGCCGCGGCCACGTCGTAGCGGCTGGTCTCGATGTCACCCGAACGGTTCAGCGGTGCGATGACCTCGGCGGTGAACCGACCGTTCTCCTCGATCACCCCCTTGATGGTGTCGGGGTCGAGATGATCGAACACCGGCAGCTCGCACAGGCCGGCCACATCGGTGAGGTGATCGAGCACGAAGTGGATGTCACGGAGGGGAGGTCGATAGTCAGCCACGGGGAACGAGGCTAGACGGGCCGGGGTCTGGCAGCATCGGCGCCATGATCGAAGCGAGCTGGCAGGGCGACGTCGCGGTGGCGGTGATGGACGGGGGCGAGAACCGGTGGAACCCCGACAGCATCGGCGCGCTCCACGAGGTGCTCGACGGGATCGAGACCCGGGAGGGCCCGTGCGGTTTCGTGCTCACCGGCCGAGGGAAGTTCTTCAGCAACGGCTTCGATCTCGACTGGCTGATGGCCAACCCCGACGGGGCGAGACCGTTCCTGGACGAGATGTTCCGCGCCTACGCCCGCATCCTGCGCTTGGATGCGCCCACGGTGGCGGCGGTCAACGGGCACGCGTTCGGCGCAGGGGCGATGCTGAGCGCCGTCTTCGACCACACGGTCATGCGCGCCGACCGTGGCTACTGGTGCATGCCCGAGGTGGACCTCGGCCTACCGGTCGACGACCGGATCCTGGCGCTGCTGCTCACCCGCCTGCCCCGGCGTGCGTTGACCGAGGCACTGGTCAGCGCCCGCCGGTACGCCGGCCCCGAGGCCGTGGCGGTCGGGTTCGCCGACCAGGCCGTGGAAGCCGACGAGGTGCTGACGGCGGCGATCGCACAGGCCCAGGGCCTCACCGGCAAGCACCGGGAGACCATCGGCATCCACAAGCGGCTCATCCATCGGGAGGCGCTGGCCATCCTCGACCCGGACCACGTCGACCAGGTCTGAGGAGGCGGGCTCAGAGGTCGTCGCCGGTGATGACCACGTAGCGGCCCCGGCCCGAGGCCTTCGCCTGGTACATGGCGGAGTCGGCCAGTGCGACGAGGGTGTCGACCTGGTGGCACCGCTCGGAAGCCACCACCAACCCGATGGACACGCCGACCTGTGCGGTGACCCGACCGACCACGATCGGCTCGGCCACCCGCGCCACCAACCGGTCGGCCACGCTGGTGAGCAGTTCGATGTCCTCGACGCCCTCGACGAGCAGAGCGAACTCGTCACCCCCGACGCGAGCGGCGGTGTCGGTGTCCCTGACGATGGAGTGGATCCGATCCGCCACCTGGACCAGGACGGCGTCGCCCACCTGGTGACCGTGCTCGTCGTTGACCGACTTGAAGCCGTCGAGGTCGCAGAACATGAGCGCGACGGCGCTCCCGTAGCGGGAGTAGCGGTTCAGCGCCAGCTCCAGGCGGTCGTAGAGCAACAGGCGGTTCGGGAGACCGGTGAGGTAGTCGTGGGTGGCGAGCTGGCGGAGCCGCTGCTCGGCGTGCTTGAGCTCGGTGATGTCGCGAGCGAACACCGACACCGTGCCCAGCTCCTCCTCCGCGTCGGGGCCGGTACGCACACCGTGAGAGACGAAACGAGCCGACACCGGCACCGGCTGCAGCTCACGGTTGCGAAAGGACATCTCGCCCTGCCACACGCCGACGGCGCGCAGTGCCGGCTCGATCTCGTCCTGGAACGCGGCCAGTCCATCGGGCTCGAGGAGGTCGACGAGTGCAGTCGGCACGCGGGCGTGGGCGCCCACGCCGAGGGCGTCGCGCGCCGCTCTGTTGCCGTAGGAGACGAGCCCGTTGGTCTCGATCACGAGGAGGAAGTCGGCACCGTCCTCGAGGACCTGTGCCAGCCCCAGGGGCAGCAGCGGCCCGGACTGCGCCGCAGCGAAGTCGAAGACATGACCGATCAGACCCGCGGGTCGCCCGTCGGGACCGTAGAAGACGGTGAGGTCCATGCGCAGCGGCCAGGGCACGATGCGACGGTGATCCCGCGGGCCGGCGCCTCGGAGTCGACAGTTCGTGGCGTTGAGCTGACCGCCGAGCAACTCGGCCACCGCCACGGCCGTCGTGGAGCGGTCCTCGGCGAGGACGATGTCGAGCAGATCGGTGCGGCGGAGCCGGTCGAGCGGTGCGCCGAGGAGGTCGCAGAGCACCGGGTTGGCATGCTCGAGGCGGGCGTCGGCGTCCCAGAGGGCGACGCCCACGGGGAGCAGGTCGAAGGCCCCGGGATCCCAGGGTCCGGGCGCGACGGGGGCGGCCACGCCCCCCGTGTTGCCGGCGCCGCCCTCCTCGTGCTCCATCGATGACCTCCCTCGCCCGGCCGGGACCCGGGCCCGGACGCTGCTCATGACCGCCCTGCCTTCGGTCTGCGACGACCTTACGGGACGACCACGCTCCGTGACCACACGATCACGGAGATTCGGTCCGTTCGGCCCATCCGGCCCGAGCGGTCCCCGACTCAGCCCTCCCCCGCTACTGTCCGACCATGATGGATGACCGAGGGGCCATCGAGGCGCTGCTCTACCGCTACGCAGAGGCCATCGACGCCGGCGATTTCGCTGCCGTGGGTGCCCTCTTCGCCCATGGCCGCATCTGTGGCCCGGACGGGAGCACCATCGCCACCGGCGCGGACGGCGTGGAGAAGCTCTACACCGCCACCACCCGGCGCTATCCCGATGACGGCACGCCGAAGACCCGCCACATGATCACCAACCCGATCGTCGAGGTCGACGAGAGCGGCACGACGGCATCGGCCCGATCGAGATTCACCGTGTACCAGGCCACCGAGACGCTGCCGCTGCAACCCATCATCGCCGGCGACTATGCCGACCGCTTCTCCCTCGTCGACGGGGCCTGGCGGTTCGCCGAGAGGGCCATGAAGCCGGCGCTCTACGGCGACCTCTCCCAGCACCTCCTGATCGACGAGCACCGCCAATCGGACGGGGCGTCGGCGTGACGGCGCTCTTCGACGTCGCCGGGAAGACCGCCCTCGTCACCGGAGGCAGCCGCGGGATCGGCCTGATGATCGCCCGGGGCTTCGTCGAGGCCGGCGTGCGCGTCGTGGTCTCGTCGCGCAAGGCCGACGTCTGCGGCGCCGTCGCCGAGGAGCTGTCCACCATCGGCGAGTGCCGGTCGATGCCGGCCGACCTCTCCACCGAAGACGAGTGCCGCCGCCTCGCCGTCGCGGTCCGCGACGTCTTCGGCGGCTCACTCGACATCCTGGTCAACAACGCCGGCTCCACCTGGGGCGCACCGATGGACGACTTCGACGACGCCGCGTGGGACCGCGTCCTCGACCTCAACGTCAAAGGCGTCTTCCACCTCACCCGCTTCCTCCGCGACGCCCTGGCCGCCTCGGCCACGCCCGAGGATCCCGCCCGTGTGATCAACATCGGCTCGGTCGACGGCCTGCACGTCCCGATGCTCGAGACCTACTCGTACTCCGCCTCGAAGGCGGCGGTCCACCACATGACCAGGGTGTTGGCGGCACGGCTCGCCCCCGAACTGATCACGGTGAACGCCATCGCTCCCGGTCCCTTCGAGTCCAAGATGATGGCGGCGACACTCGAGGCCTACGGCGAGGAGATCCGCCGCTCGGTGCCCCTCGGCCGCATCGGCGAGCCGTCCGACATGGCGGGCACCGCGATCTTCCTGTGCTCGGCCGCGGGGCGATATCTCACCGGTGCGGTGATCCCCGTGGACGGCGGGCTGAGCACCACCGTCTGACCGAACGGCTCAGGTGAAGAGGACCAACCCGAGCATCCCGAGGACCAGCAGCACGATCACGCCGATCCCGACCAGCCACCAGACGCCGCCTCGTCCACCTCTCCCGAAGTCCACCACGTCGCGACGGGAGTGCTCCAGCCGGTAACGGTCGTCGGCCGGGGAACCCACCTTGGGCAACGGCTTACGCGGCTTGCGGGGCTTGGCGGTCTTCTTGTGGTTGGCCACGGTCCGGACGGTAGCCCGACCGCGCGCCGCGCCGGGACGAACGGCCCTGCCGGACTCAGGGTGCACTCGCTAGGTTCGAGTCGTGACCGATCATCCCCGAGGAACCACGATCGTCGACGTCTTCTGGCGCAATGCCGCCCGGTACGGCCCACGTCCCGCACTGCGCACCCGGACAGCCGAGGGCTGGATCGCGCTCACCTGGGACGACTATGCGACATCAGTGCACCAGCTGGCCGCCGGTCTCGTCGCGCACGGACTCGCGGCCGGTGACCGGGTCGGCATCCTCTCGGGCAACCGCCAGGAGTGGCACCAGTGCGACATGGCGGTGCTCGGTGCCGGAGGTGTCACCGTTCCCGTGTACCCGACCAACTCGTCGAGCCAGGTGGCCTACGTCCTCTCGCACTCGGGATGCCGCTTCGTCGTCGTCGAGGGCATCGACCAGCTGGCCAAGGTGCTCCTCCGGCTCGACGAGCTGCCCGCCCTCGAGCGGATCTTCGTCCTCGACCGCACGCCGGGACTCGACCACGAGGTCGTCGGCGATCTCGAGGAGCTGGCCGAGGCCGGACGGGCCGAGCTGGCCGCCCACGCCACCGTGATCGAGGAGCGCGGCGCCGCTCTGCGCCTCGACGATCTGGCCACCCTCGTCTACACGTCGGGCACCACCGGTCGCCCGAAGGGGGCGATGCTCACGCACGGCAACGTCGCCACGAACATCGAGCACGTCACCGCCGTCGTGCCCATCGGCCCCGACGACCGGTTCCTGTCCTTCCTCCCGCTCTCGCACATCGCCGAGCGGACGGTGAGCCACTTCGGCCAGGTGCTGTCCGGGGGCGAGACCTGGTTCGCGCAGAGCCTGGCCTCGGTCCCCGGCGACCTGCTCGACGTTCGCCCCACGATCTTCTTCGCCGTGCCGCGTGTGTGGGAGAAGTTCCGCGAGGGCATCCGGGAGAAGGTCGAGCGATCCTCCGCACCGCAGCGGGCGCTGGCCGAGGCGTACCTCGATCTGGCCGCCCGCAGGGGTGGGGTCACCGGGGCCGAGGAGCCCCTCGGCGCATGGGGAACCGTCCGGTTCGCCGCCCTCGACGGCCTCGTCGGCAGATCGGTGCGGGCCGGGCTCGGCCTCGACAAGGCCCGGTTCCTCGTGTCGGGTGCGGCGCCGGTGCACCCTGACCTGCTGCGGTGGTTCGACGGCATGGGACTCCCGATCGCCGAGGTCTACGGACAGACCGAGGACTGCGGGGTCACCACGCTGAACCCGCCTGGCGCCATCCGGATCGGCACCGTCGGGCCGGCGGTGCCCGGGGTCGAGGTGCGCATCGACAGCGACGGGGAGATCCTCGTACGAGGCGCCAACGTGAGCCCCGGCTACTACGCCGAGTCAGAAGCCACGGAGGAACTGCTCGACGAGGACGGCTGGATGCGCACCGGGGATCTGGGCCGCCTCGACGACGACGGGTACCTCACGATCACCGGGCGCAAGAAGGACCTGATCATCAACTCGTCGGGCAAGAACATCTCGCCCCAGGAGATCGAGACGCGCCTGCGCTTCGAACCGCTGGTGTCGCAGGCCGTCGTGATCGGCGACGGCCGCCCCTATCTCACGGCCCTCCTCACGCTGGACCCCGAGATGGTGCGCGAGTGGGCCACCCACCACGGACGACCCGCCGTCGACCTCGACCTCGAGGCCATGGCCTCCGATCCCGAGGTGCTGGCCGAGGTGGCCGACAGCGTCGAGCGGGTCAACGCCGAACACGCCCGGGTGGAGGGCATCAAGCGCTGGCACGTACTCCCTCGCGATCTCACGATCAACAGCGGGGAGCTCACACCCACGCTGAAGGTGAAGCGACGCGTCGTCGCCGATCGGTGGGCGGACGAGATCGAGGCGATGTACGCCGGCTAGTCGGTGTGGCCGGCGACGGCGAGCACGTCGGCGAACTCGGCCTCGATGCAGCCGGCCAGCACGTCCGGATCGGGTATTGCGGCGGAGTCGGTGCACACGCCGATGCAGGCGTTGCCCAGGAACGACATGAGCGAGACCGAGAGCGCCGAGCCCCCGGGCGGGGCGAACGGGTACCAACTCAGCATCTCGGCGCCCGCCAGCCAGCTCCGTTGCGGGATCCCCGGAACGTTCGTGCAGACGAGGTCGATGTTGCGCAGCATGCTGCCGAACACCGCCGTGGTCACGCTGCGCGGGAGGGCGCCGAGTGCCCCCGCCAGCGCGTCGGTGTAGTCGTTGGCCGGTTCGGCCCGACCCTGACGGGCCCGCTGGCCGAGGACCCGCATCCGCTCGGCCGGGTCCTCGATGTCGGCGGGAACGCCGAACCGGGCCGGAGTGAACCGGTTCCCGGCGAGGGGGTCACCGTCGCTGCGCATGCTGACGGGCATCGTGACCCGGAGGCGTTCCAGGGCGACGGCGTGATGCGCGTGGTAGCGGGCGAGTCCGCCGACGACCCCGGCGAGGTAGGCGTCGTTGGCCGTCCCGCCCACGGATCGACCGGCGGCGCGCAGACCGGCGAAGGGCACGTCGAGGACGTGGAGGCGCCGGGTGAGGCTGCGCCCCCGCATGAGCGGCGACGACGGCTCGGCCACCGGCTGGAGCAGGCGGCCGACCGACGGTGCCAACCGACCGAGCCGGGGAACCGTCGTGCGGGCGAACTGCGGAAGAGCTCGCACGAGCCCGGCCGCGGCGGCGGCGCGCTCGCCGGTGGCGTACAGGGCGAGCTCGACGGGCGAAGACGCCGATCGGGGCACGGGGGCGGCGGGCAGGTCACCCTCGGGCGCGTCGGCGCGGTCGTCGAGGATCAACAAGGCCAGCTCCACTCCACCGATGCCGTCGGTCAGGGAATGGTGGATCTTCTGTATGAGCGCCGCCCGGCCGTCGGCCATCCCCTCGACCAGCGTGAACTCCCACAACGGCCGATACCGGTCGAAACTGGCCATGGCGGCAGGCTGAGCCATGTCGAGCACGCAGCGCAGATCCCCCGGGGCCGGGCAGCGCGTCCGCCGGAGGTGAAACGCGAGATCGAAGTGCTCGTCGACGACCCAACGGGGCGGTCCGATGCCGAGTGGCGCATCGACCACCCGTTCTCGCAGGCGCGGGATGAGACGACTGACCCGCTCCATGCGGGCCACCACCCGGTCCCAGCTCGGGGCTCGGTCGAGCTCGGACACGGCCACGATGGTGGAGCGCAGCAGTGGGTCCTGCTCGATGTCCCAGAGCACCGCGTCGGCCGGGTCGAGTGGGTCGTGCGACCGCCGCGCGACCCCGACGCCGCGGGCCCGTCGGGCCGCTCCTCATCGTTGCCTCTGATCTCGCTCACGGCTCTCCCGCATCGGGCACGACGCCCGGCCCGGTGACCGTACCCCTCGACCGTAGGCTGGCGTCATGTCCGACCTGCTCGGCCCGATGCCCCCCACGCCCGATGTCGGGCCGGTGGCGCCGGACGCCGGGCGGCTCGAACCCCTCTCCCCCGGCGTGTTCGTGTGGCGGGGTACCGACGGTGCGGGCCGACCCGGGCCCAACGCCGGCGTGATCGTCGAGGACGACGGCATCACCCTCGTCGACACCGTCTGCGCCCCATCGGCCGCTCGCGCCCTGAACGAGGAGCTCAAGGGGTTCCGTGTCCCGGTGCGCCGCGTCGTCTACACCTCGAGCCACGTCGATGCCGTGGGCGGGTCGTCGGTCTTCTGGATGGCCGCCCGCTACGGCCGACCGCAGACCAGTGCCCTCCTGGACCAGCCGGTCCCGATCGACGCGTACCGTCGACTCGTCCCCGCCTACGCCGACGAGTTCGACGCGGAGTTCCGCACCAGGCCGGTGTCGCACACCATCGCCAGCGCGGCCTGGCTGACCCCGAAGGTGTGCGTCGTGCCGACGGCCGGTGCGCAGGCCGAGAACCTCGTGGTGCTGGTGCCCTCGGCGGGCGTGCTCTTCGCCGGGGCCATGGCGGTGATCGGCACCACTCCGAACGCCTACGACGGCGATCCGGAGACCTGGGCCGACACCCTGGGCGAGCTCCAGGAGCAGGCCGGCGTCGTCGTCCCCGGCGTCGGCCCCGTGGGCGACGCCGGCTCGCTGCAGATCCTGCAGGCGTACCTCTATGCCGTGGCGGATGCGGAGGGGGACCCCCGCCGGATCCCCGACGGACCGTGGGACGACTGGACCGGGCGTGACCTCGACGAGGTCAACGTCGAGCGGGCCGCCCGCCTCGCCGCCGGTGACGGTGGGGTCCCGGAGGCCATGCTGCGCCGCCTCGGGCTCGTCTGAGCAGACCTAGGGTGGCCCCGATGGGGCACTCCGGGGACCACTCGACGGGGACGGACGCGGCGTTCGACGAACCTGCTGTGGTCGCCCCGGCAATCCCTGCCGCGACCACGGTCCTGCTGCGGGACCACGACGGTGGCGTCGAGGTGCTGATGGCCCGGCGCAACTCCCGGCTGGAGTTCGCGGGAGGGATGTGGGTCTTCCCCGGGGGACGCATCGACCCGACCGACTACCCGGGTGGCGTGGCCGCACCCGACGACCCCGAGGCCGTGCTGGCGGCCGCTCGCCGCGCCGCCGTGCGCGAGGCCGCTGAAGAGACCGCTCTGCACATCGACGAGTCGACGCTCGTGTGGTTCTCGCACTGGACGCCGCCGCCCATCACGCCCAAGCGGTTCGCGACCTGGTTCTTCGCCGCCCGGGCGCCGGCGGACACCGAGGCGCTACGTGCCGACGGCGGTGAGATCCACGCCGTCGGTTGGATGGACCCCGACGAGGGGCTGGCCCGCCGCAACGCCGGGGAGATCGAACTGGCCCCACCGACCTGGATCACCCTCGAGCAGTTGCGTGGACACGAGTCGGTGGAGGCCACCCTCGCGACGCTCTCGGCACAGCCACCGGAGCACTTCACGACCCGCTTCGCGCGGGTGGAAGGCGGCGCGGTCGCGTTGTACCACGGCGATGCCGGCTACGAGATCGACGATCCCGACCGGCCCGGTGATCGGCACCGACTGTGGATGCTCGAGACCGGATGGCGCTACGAGCGGTCGACGGCGTCAGCGACCGAAGCCGAGACCTAGCTGGGAGGCCAGGGCCAGGGCGATCGGGGCGAGGAAGAGCATCACCATCACCCAGGCCACGGTCCGTTTCCATCCGGTGGCCGCCGAGGCGGCACGGCCGAAGGCGCCGAACCGCTCGATCTCCCCCTCGACCGTCCACTGGTTGTGCCGGAAACCGGGGAACCCGGGCACGGGTTGCTCGATGACGGCATGGATGGTCGGACGCGTCCGCAGGTAGTCGTCGTCGAAGCGCAGTTCGTCGAAGCGGGGATCGTCGAACATGACGTCATCGGGGGCCTCGTCGCCGAAGCGACCGTCGATCCCCGGCTCGAGAGGATCACCGTTGGCGTCACGTTCGCCGTGCGGTCGGGGATCGTCCACGACCGACACGCTAGCCACGGGGCGCTCCGGGCTGTCGGCCCCGGGCCGGCGCCCGTCGACGGACGGGATGGTAGGAAGAGGCGCCCCAACCCCACTTCGAGGACGACGCGACGATGACCGACGAGACCACCGTGGACGAGGACCTCCTCTGGGAGGTCGGTGACGACGGCGTCGCCTGGCTCACCCTCAACCGGCCCGACGCCGCCAACGCCATCACACCGGACCAACGCAACCGGACGATCGAGTTGCTCGAGGGCGCCAGCGGCGACCTGAACGTCCGTGCCGTGGTGTTGACCGCTGCCGGCGAACGCCACTTCTGCACGGGCGCCGATCTGCGGGTGTCCACGATCCCGGTCAATCCCGGACCCGACGACGCTCCCGAGAAGGCCCTCGGGGACGTGGGTCGCAACATCAAGCGGGGTGCCCAACGCCTCATCGGCTCGATCCTCGACTGCGAGAAGCCGGTCATCGGGGCCGTGAACGGCACCGCTGCCGGCATCGGTGCGCACATGGCTCTGGCCTGCGACCTGGTGATCGCCGCCGACAACGCCAAGTTCATCGAGGTGTTCGTGCGCCGCGGCATCACCCCCGACGGCGGTGGGGCCTACCTCCTCCCCCGCATCGTGGGATTGCAGAAGGCCAAGGAGCTCATCTTCTTCGGCGACGACGTCCGTGCCGCCGAGGCCGAACGGATCGGTCTCGTCAACAAGGTCGTGCCGCAGGCCGAGTTGCAGAGTGCCACGGCCGAGTGGGCGGGGCGGCTGGCCCAGGCCCCGACCAAGGCCCTCATGCTGTCGAAGTGGTTGCTGAATCGCAGCCTCGACTCGGATCGGGGCGCGGCCTTCACCGACGAGGCCTGGGCTCAGGAGATGGCGTCGTACACCCAGGACTTCCAGGAGGGCGTCGCCGCCTTCAAGGAACGCCGCGACGTGCGATACCGCGGTTGGTAGCGGGTCGACCCATGGACGACGACGACACCGACACCGACGTCACCTACCTGATGGCCGCCGCAGCCATCGGGCGACTGAAGGCCCGCTACTTCCGCAGCATGGACACGAAGGACTGGGTGGGCTTCGCCGACGTCTTCGCTCCGGACGCGATCATGGACATGCGTGACGAAGCCGGGGAACAAGTCGAGGGCAACGGGGCCATCGCCGCGTTCGTGTCGGCGTCGGTCGGCGACGTCGTGACGGTGCACCACGGCCACATGCCCGAGATCACGCTCGAGTCACCGACGGAGGCGACGGGCATCTGGGCCATGGAGGACCACCTCGAATGGCCGCCCGGCTCGCCGATCGTGTCGATGCACGGCTTCGGCCACTACCACGAGCGCTACACGAAGATCGGCGGCGAGTGGAAGATCACCCATCTGCGGCTCTCCCGTCTCCGTCGCGACTTCGAGCTCCCGGAGGACTGAACGCCCGGGCCGGCTCCGCGCGGGTCGACGGTGAGGTGATCAGGGCCCGGTGAGGGCGGTGTGGAGGATGCGGCCGACCGTGGCGACCATGGCGGCGCGGCTGGTACCGCGACGCTCGAAGGTCTGACGGAAGCTGGTGAGCCGGTCGAGGGCGGCGAGCATGGCGCCGGCGGTGGCGAAGGGCTCGAGGTCGAGGGGGAGGCGGCCGGCGGCCTGGGCTTCGGCGACCTTGACCACCATGGCGGCGAGCAGCGGTTCGTTGTACGAGCGCCGCACGGCCCGGAAGCGTGGATCGCCCTCGTCGGCCCGCAGGTGCATGATGCGCAGCACGGCCTGGTGCTGGCCCCAGAAGTCCATGTAGGCGCTCACCAGTGTGCGGGCCTGGTCGATCCCGTCGGGCCCGGTCCAGTCGGTGGCGAAGCGCTCGGAGAAGGCCTCGGCGCCGGCGACGGCCTCGGTGGCGAGGGCGAGGATGGCGGCCTCGACATCGGCGAAGTATTGGTAGAAGGTCGCCGGCGAGGTGCCCACCTCGCGGGCCACGTCGATGACCTTCAGGTCCAGCGCCCCTTGGCGGCGCAGGAGTGCGTCGGTGGCGTCGAGGATGCGGCGGCGGGTCTGGATGGCTCGACGCCCGATCACCCGGCCGTCGGTGGCCACGACACCATCGGCCGTGGTCACCTCCGGTTCGGGTTCGGGGGACGTCGTCATCGCCGCTCTCCTCGACCGCGTCCGGTTACTGCGTGCCGTAGACCGCGGCTGGGGCCGGGGCGTCGGCGATCAGCTGATCGACGACGGGGCCGAGCTCCGCGGGGTCCCAGCGGTCCCCCTTGTCGACGGGGGTGCCGTGCTGCCAACCGTCGGCCACGCTGAGCTCACCGCCGGCGCACTCGAACATCCGGCCGGTGACGTGGCCGCTCTGCTCGCTCCCCAGCCACACCACGATGGGGCTGATGTTGCCCGGGTCCATGGCGTCGAAGCCCGATTCCGGCTTCGCCATCATCTCGGCGAAGGCGTCCTCGGTCATGCGACTGCGCGCCGACGGGGCGATGGAGTTGGCCGTCACCCCGATGCGGCCGAGCTCGGCGGCGATGTTGATCGTGAAGGTGGCGATGCCGGCCTTCGCCGCGGCGTAGTTGGTCTGGGCGAGGCTGCCCATGAGACCTGCGCCCGACGACGTGGTGATGACCCGCGCCGCACGCTGGCGTTCGGCCTTCGACTCGGCCCGCCAGTACTCGACGGCGCGCTTCACCGGGCAGAAGGTGCCGCGGAGGTGCACGCGCATCACGGCGTCCCAGTCGTCGACGGTCATGTTGACGAACATCCGGTCACGCACGATGCCGGCGTTGGTCACGACCACGTCGAGCCCCCCGAAGACCTCGATGGCGGAGTCCACCATGTTGCCGGCGCCGTCCCAGTCGCTGATGTCGTCGCCGTTGACGATGGCGGCACCGCCCATGGCCTCGATCTCGTTCACGACCTCCTGGGCCGGGCTCATGTCGACGCCGTCGCCCTGCAGGGAGGCGCCGAGGTCGTTCACCACGACCATGGCGCCCTCGGCGGCGAAGGCCAGGGCGTGGGCCCGCCCGAGTCCGCGACCCGCCCCGGTGATCACGACCACACGTCCGTCACAGATACCCATCAGTCCACGTTCTCCTTGTCGGTCATCGTTCCCAGGCCGTCTCGGCCTCGGCAGCTGCGGGCGCGAGGGCCCGCTTGTCGATCTTGCTCATGGGGGTGAGCGGGAGATCGTCGACCACCACGAGACAGTCGGGTGCCTTGTAGTCGGCGAGGTGCTCCTTGCACCACACCCGCAGGTCGGCGAGCTCCGGTGTCGCCCCCGGGGCCGGCACCACGAACGCCACCCCGATCTCGCCCAGCACCGGCGCGGCGGTACCCACCACGGCGACACGGTCGACGGCGGGATGTTGTCCGAGGTGGTTCTCCACCTCGACCGGATACACGTTGTAGCCACCGCGGATGTACATCTCGGTGCTGCGCCCGGACAGGTGCAGGTCCCCGCGATCGTCGAGGTAGCCGAGATCGCCGGTGAGCAGCCAGCCGTGGGGGTCGATCGCCGCCGCCGTGAGCTCGGGTTCGCGCCAGTAGCCCCGGAACATCGCCCGGCTGCGCAGGCAGACCGTGCCCACCTCGCCGACGCCGACCGCCGGGCCGAGGCCCTCGTCGGCGCGCAGCTCCATCTCGACGCCCTCGCCGGGGGTGCCCACCGTCTCGGCCACCACCTCGTCGGGGTCGTCGAGGGCGGTGCCGGTGGACACGCAGGCCTCGGTGGAGGTGTAGCGCACCACGACGGGACAGCGGAAGGTCGATCGCATGGCCCGGACGAGCTCCGGTGGCACCCGGGCGGCACCCGTGCTGACGATGCGCAGGCTCGACGTGTCGGTGGTGGCCAGGTCGGCGTGGGCCAACATCATCTGCCACTGCGCAGGGACGCCCTGCCCCACCGTGACGCGCTCGGCCTCGATGAGGGCCAGCGCCTCTGCGGCCGACCACGGCGTGGGGATGACCACGGTGGTGATGACGTGGGCCAGCTCGTCCCACACCCGGGTCATGTAGCCCACGTGGGCGAAGGGGAGCGGCGAGAGGCGGCGGTCGCCGACCTGCGAGAGCGGGCCGGCGGCGCGGGCCATCGCCTCGAGGCAGGCGTGATCGAAGACGGCGCCCTTGGGCTTGCCGGTGGTCCCGCTGGTCCAGACGATGGCCACGGGGTCGGTACGGGAACGGGTCGGGCGGGCCGAGAAGGGCGCATCGTCCTGGGCGTCGCGTAGCTCCGCCACGCCGAGGGTGGGGGTGGCACCCATCGATGCGTCGGTCACCACGACGGCGGGGTCACTGCGGTCCAGGACGTGGGCGGTCTCGTTGGGGCCGAGGCGCGGGTTCATGCCGCTGGCGATGGCCCCGACGCGGAGGGTGGCCTGGTAGGCCACGGCGTAGTCGATCGAGGGCGGCAGGGCGATGCCCACCACGTCGTCGGGACCGACGCCCAAGGCGGCCAAGCGCGAGGCCACGCCGTCGGCGGCCCGGCCCCACTCGGCGAAGGTGATGCGCCGCTCGCCGTCGACGAACGCCTCGACGTCGCCGGCCACGTCCACGACGGCGTCGAAGAGGTCGGGCACGGTCTCGAAGGCGCCGCGGATCGGCTCCTCGGGGACGGGCATGACGCCGACACTAGCCGTCTGACGGTCCGTCAGAAACGGGCGCCCGACGGGAGCCGGGACGAGCCGGGAGACCTCCTGCACCTCTCGCGGCCGGGCGTTTGGCCCGGACTTTCTGACGCTCCGTTAGATTGACACCGTGACGACCCGAGAGCGAGTTCCCGCGGTGGACGGGTGGTTCACCACCGCCGAGCCGTACACCCTGATCGGCGGCCGGTGCCCGGAGTGCGCCACCTTCGTGTTCCCCCCGAGGTCCGGCGCCTGCCCGAACCCTGGCTGCGACGGCACCGAGCTGGAGCCAACGCCGCTGTCGCGTCGCGGGCGGGTCTGGTCCTACACCGAGAACCACTACGCGCCGCCCCCTCCCTACGTGGCCGCCGACCCCTTCGAGCCCTACGCGCTGGCCGCGGTCGAGCTCGAGGCCGAGGGCCTCGTGATCCTCGGCCAGGTGGCCAAGGGCGTGATGGCCGCCGACCTCGAGATCGGGATGCAGGTCGAGGTCGATCTGCAGGTGCTGTGCACCGACGACGAGGGCGCCGAGACCTGGATCTGGACATGGGCCCCGGTGGCCGAGGAGGACAGCGCATGAGCACCGACCGCGAACTGGTGGTGCTCGGCACCGGGATGCACCCGTGGGGCAAGTGGGGCCGCAACTTCGTGGAGTACGGCCTCGTCGCCGCCCGTGAGGCACTGGCCGACGCCGACGTGGCCTGGCGCGACATCGAGTTCGTGGCCGGCGCCGACACCATCCGCAACGGCTACCCCGGTTTCGTCTCGGGCTCGACGTTCTCCCAGGCCCTGGGCTGGACCGGCGCCCAGATCTCCTCGTCCTACGCCGCCTGCGCGTCAGGAGCCCAGGCCCTCCAGTCGGCCCGGGCCCAGATCCTGGCCGGCTTCGCCGACGTGGCCATGGTCATCGGCGCCGACACCACACCGAAGGGTTTCTTCGCTCCCGTCGGCGGGGAGCGCAAGGAGGACCCGGACTGGCAGCGCTTCCACCTCCTCGGCGCCACCAACCCGTCGTTCTTCGCCCTCAACGCCCGTCGCCGCATCGACATCTTCGGCGACACGCCCGACGACTTCGCCATGGTGAAGGTGAAGAACTCCAAGGCCGGCGCCCAGAACCCCAATGCCCGCTTCCGCAAGGAGTTCTCCCTCGAGGACTTCGCCTCCTCGCCCATCGTCAGCGACCCGCTGCGGCTGCTCGACGTGTGTGCCACCTCCGACGGTGCGGCCGCACTCATCGTCTGCACCCCCGAGTACGCGCGAGCGCAAGCTGGGCACGCTCGAGGGAACCGTGCGCATCAAGGCGGTGGCCAACACCACGCCCACCTACCCCCAGGTCCGCCTCGAGCTCCCCGACATCGCCACCGACTCCCGCGCCGTCGTGGCGGCCCCCGGGCTCGGCTTCAAGGACTCGATCGCCCACAACGCCTACGAGCAGGCCGGTCTCGGCCCCGAAGACCTGAGCTGCGCCGAGGTCTACGACCTCTCCACTGCGCTCGAGCTCGACTGGTACGAGAACCTGGGCCTCTGCGCGGAAGGCGAGGGCGCCAAGCTCGTCCGCAACGGCGAGACCGCGCTGGGCGGGCGCGTGCCGGTCAACGCCTCCGGCGGACTGTCCTCGTTCGGGGAGGCCATCCCCGCGCAGGCCATCGCCCAGGTGTGCGAGCTCACCCGTCAGCTCCAGGGCCGCTGCTCCGGCCACCAGGTCGACGAGGCCCGCGTCGGGCTGGCCATCAACCAGGGCCTGTTCGGACACGGTTCCTGCACCATCGTCACCACCTGACCACCACCGTCCCGGGTCGTTCCCCCGGCTGAGATCGAGGTACCCACATGCCCGAGGCCTACATCGTCGACGCAGTCCGCACCCCAGTGGGCCGACGCGGCGGCGGACTCTCCACCATCCACCCGGCCGATCTCGGGGCCGCCAGCATCAAGGCGCTGATGGAGCGCACCGGTGTCGATCCCGGTGCCGTCGACGACGTCGTGTTCGGCAACGTCGACTCGATCGGCCCGCAGGCCGGCGACATCGCACGCACGGCCTGGCTCGTGGCCGGGATGCCCGAGCACGTGCCGGGCACCACGATCGACCGTCAGTGCGGTTCGAGCCAGCAAGCCGTGCACTTCGCCGCCCAGGGCGTGATGAGCGGCACCCAGGACCTCGTGGTCGCCGGCGGCGTGCAGAACATGTCCATGATCCCGATCTCGGCAGCCATGACCGCCGGCCTGGAGTACGGGCACGAGACCCCGTTCTCGGGCTCCCCCGGCTGGCTCGAGCGCTACGGCGACCAGGAGGTCAGCCAGTTCCGCGCTGCGGAGATGATCGCCGAGAAATGGGACTGCACCCGCGAGGAGATGGAGGCGTTCGCCGTCGAGTCGCACGAGCGGGCCATCCGCGCCCGCTCGGAGGGCCGCTTCGAGACCCAGATCGTGGCGGTCGGCGACGTGACCGCCGACGAGGGCCCGCGTGAGCCCAACTGGGACAAGATCCGCTCGCTGCCCACCCTCGTCGAGGGCGGCCGCCTCACCGCCGCCTGTGCCAGCCAGATCTCCGATGCCTCGGCGTCGCTGCTCATCGCCAGCGAGCAGGGCGTGAAGGACCACGGCCTGACTCCGCGGGCCCGCATCCACCACTTGTCGGTCCGAGCCGACGACCCGGTGTGGATGCTCACGGCCCCGATCCCGGCCACCCGGTACGCCCTCGACAAGACCGGTATGACGCTCGACGACATCGACCTCGTCGAGATCAACGAGGCCTTCGCCTCGGTCGTCCTGGCCTGGGCCAAGGAGACCGACGCCGACCTGGCCAAGGTCAACGTCAACGGCGGGGCCATCGCCCTCGGCCACCCGCTCGGGGCGACCGGCGCCCGCCTCATGACGACGCTGCTGTGCGAGCTCGAGCGCACCGGCGGTCGCTACGGGATGCAGACCATGTGCGAGGGCGGTGGCCAGGCCAACGTCACGATCATCGAACGACTGTGATGTCTGGCGGCGCGCCGCGTCCGCTGGTGTGGCTCGGTCGCGGCGCTTCCTTCCGGCCAGGACGACCTCGAACTGCCGGGAGGCACGCCCTCAAGGTGGCGGGGTCGACCTGCCGATGACACCCCTGTAGGAGACCGCGGAGGGGGCGCGCCACATGAGTCGACCGAAGGCCTTGTTGGTTTCCGCGGTGGCCGCCCTCACGTTGATCTCGCTGGTCGTGATGGTCGGCACCCTCCTGCGGGTGAGCACGGCCGAGAACGACCGAGCGACGACGCTTCCCGTGCCGCCCTCGACGACCCAAGCGGCGCCGAGCCCGGTCGAGGTCGGAGCGGACACACCTCCGGAGTCAGTGGTGGTCTACGAAGACGTGTGGGAGGTCGTTCCCGGTACACCCGCACCCGCCGGCCAAGCCCCCGCGCCGACCGTCGGGAGTGCGCAGGACCTCGCCGTCACCCCAGGCGCGAGCCAAGCGGTGTCGCCGACCCCGGCTGCGTCGAGCGCACCCACCGTCGGCACCGTCGCCCCGCCCGTCGCCACATCGCCGACGACGAGGCCACCGACTCCGACGACCACGGTCGCCCCTCGCCCCCCCGGCGTCCCTGCGGACTGGCCGGCGGACAAGGCGATCCCGCCCATCCCCGAGGGCTGCCGTCAACCACAGCTCGAGGACGACGGCGTCTGGAACTGCCAGCACTGAGCCCGACGAGCCCGAGCCAGGTCTCGGACCCCGAGAGGGCCAACGACAACGAGCAGGACCCCCCACGGGCTGACGCGTCGGACCGGCGACGTTCGGGGGTCTCAGCCAGGTTCGCTCAGCAGGTGGAGGACCAGCTTGTCGCCCTTGGCCTCGTTCACGTAGAACGCGGTACTGCCCGTGAGGGTGAGGTCGTGTCCCGTAGACGTGTCATGCAGAGCGAGGTGCCGACTCAGCCCGAACTTGGAGATCTGCACCGCCGTCGTGGCGCGGTCGAAGGAGCGCAGCTCCCCGGTGGGGCCCGAACCGGTCTTCCAGTCGAGGACGTGGATGCGGGTGGCGGTGACCGCCAGCAGCATCCGCACCGTGACCCCCTGCTCGGCCGCCCGGACATCGCGGGACATGTGCAACGCGGCGACCGCCCCCAACGCCGAAGCCGTCGAGTCGTCGACCACCGAGCCCACTGCACCTCCTGCGACCATCGCCGCGCCCGCCTCGACGTAGTCGTCCTCGAGTCCGAAGATCCCGGCCGCGAGCACGGGTTCGTCGGCGCCGAGCACGCCTTGGGCCTTGGCGATGAGGTCTGCTTCGTCGTTCACGGCTGGGAATCGTTGCAGCCGGAACGATGGCCGACGCGGATGGAGGAGCCGGGGTCAGCCCTGTTCGGCACCGAGGAGGGACACGAAGCTGACCATCTCACCGGGGTAGCCGCCCAGGTTGTGGGTCAGGGCCAGCTTGCGCCCCGCGGCCAGGCTCTTCACGGTGCGCTCCTCGGGTACCTCGCCGCGGAGCTGGAGGAAGGCCTCGAACATCATCCGCAGGCCCGATGCACCCACCGGGTGGCCGAAGCTCTTCAGTCCACCATCGGGGTTCACCGGCAGCTCGCCGTCGAGGTCGAACACGCCGTCGAGAACGTCGCGCCAGGCCGTGCCCCGCTCGGAGAACTGCAGGTCCTCCATCAGCACGAGCTCGGTGGGTGTGAAGCAGTCGTGCACCTCGGCCAATGCCACCTCGGCGCGGGCGTCCTTCACGCCGGCCTGCACGTAGGCATCCTCGGCACAGGCCACGATCTCGGGGAAGGTCGTGTAGTCGTACGACGGATCGATGAGCCCCGAACCGTTGCCGGCCACGAACGAGAGCGCCTTCACGTAGACGGGAGTGTCGGTGTAGCGGTGGGCGTCCTCGGCGCGGCACACGATGGCCGAGGCGGCACCGTCGGCCACCCCGGCACAGTCGAACACGCCCAGCGTGCCGGCCATCTTGGGGGCCCGTTCGACCTGTTCGACGCTGATCTCCTTGCGGAACTGTGCCGCGGGTGTTGCGGGCGCCGTTGAAGTGGTTCTTGCGGGCGATGTGGGTCAGCACGGCCCGCATGGTCTCGTCGTCCACGCCGTACTTCTTCCCGTAGGCCGGGACGATCATCGAGAACATGGCCGCTGCGGTGAGGGTGCGACCGGTCCCGTCGCTCGGGATGGGGAAGGCGTTGAGCCCCTGGTAGCCGGTGTCCTTGACCTTCTCGGCGCCGACCACCATGGCCAGGTCGTAGGCGCCCGACGCCACCGCATAGGCCGCCTGGCGCAGCGCCTCGGAGCCGGTGGCGCAGTAGTTCTCGACCCGGGTGACCGGCTTGTTCTGGAGCTGGAGAGGTCGGGCGAGGGTGATCCCACTCATGCCGCTCTGGGCGGTGCCGAACCAGTAGGCGTCGACGTCGTCCTTGGTGACGCCCGCCGACACATAGGCGTCGTTGGCGGCGTCGATCATGAGGTCGTCGAGGCCCAGGCCCCAGTTCTCGATGAAGTTGGTGCAACCCATGCCGACGATGGCGACACGGTCGCGGATGCCATGACTAGCCACGGACCAACCGTCCCTTCCAGAAGTAGTTGTGGATGCCGTCGGCGGTGAAGAGGCGCCGGAAGGTCATCTCGACCCGCTTGCCGATCTCCACCTCTTCGAGGTCGGTGTCGGTGAGCTCGATCGGGAGGCGCCCTCCGCCGTCGAAGTCGACGACGGCGAACACGATCGGCGGGCTCGGCGAGTAGGCGATGCGGTCGACGGTGAAGGTGGCGATGGTGCCCTCGACGTCGGCCATGGGGATCGGCTCCATCTGGTCGGTGCGCTCACCGTCCATGGACACCCGCGACGGCGGGAGGAAGACGGTGCCCGACTCGGTGTCGCGGGAACCGACGAACCCGAACTTCCACTCCGCCGAGCGGGCGGCTGCGGTACCCGACGGCCGGGCCGGCTCGGGCCGCCTGGGCGGCTCGACGGCGACCATGCCGCGCCAGGAGAGGAACCTCCCGTAGGAGACGGGGGCACCGGCGTCGAGTTGATCGGCGACGGGTCGGGCCGGGGTGAAGGAGGCGAGGGCCGGGGTGGCCCGGAAGACGAGGACCTCGGCCCCGTCACCGACGACCACGAGCGCGACCGTTGCGCCGGGTTCGGCCTGTTCCAGGAGCGACGCGAGCAACAGCGCCGGTTGCGCGGCGCCGGTGGCGCCGACGGTGTCGGTGAGGTCCCCGACCACCGCCGCGGCGCCGAGCTTGCCGGCGACCGCCCTGCCGATACGGGCGGTGGGCGCAGCCACGGCCACGGTGACCTGATCGGCGGTCGACGCCCGCCGTCGACCAGGGCCTCGGCCCAGGCATCCCGAGCCAACCCGACGTAGGTGATCTCGGAGAACTTGTCGTCCCAGACCTTGGAGCGGACGTCGCCAGGGGTGCGCCAACGGTCCACGAACTCCAGGGTGGCGGAGGCCCCACCGAGGTACTCGGCCACGACGCCGTCACCCTCGCCGACTACGACGGCGGCGCCGGCGTCGCCGCCGGCGGCCTCGTCGGCCGACCCCGCGAGTCCGGTGCGCAGGTCGGCCGCGGCCACCAGGGTGGTGCCCGTTCCCTGGAGGGCGAGGCGCAGCCCACCGACGGCCGAGCGCACCGAGGCCCCCAGGTCGATGGCCGTGGTCGAGGGGTCGAGGCGCAGCGCAGCGTGAACGGCGGTGGCGTTGGTCTTGTCGGCGTAGGCCGGGGCAGCGGTGGCGAAGAGCACGGTCTCGGGGCGGGCCCCGCTCGCCCGCAGCGCCAGCCGCGAGGCCTCGGTGGCCATGGTCGTGGTGTCCTCGTCGAACGAGGCGACGGTACGGGTGCCCTTGCCGCCGCCCTGTCCGATGAACGCCGAGATCTGGCTCCGCTCGAGACGCCGATAGGGCAGGTACGCCCCCCAGGAGAGAATGCCGCGCATGGCGGCGACCCTATCTGACTGACCGTCAGAAACGAGCAACGACCCCGTCCTCTCGCCCGCTCCGATCGCCCCTCGGACCCGTTCTCCGATCGCCTCCCCCGGTCGGTGCGGCGGGGGGCTGTGGCATCATCGGCGCTTCGACGATTCGGGGGGACGCAACCGATGGCCGAGACGACGCCGGTGCTCGAGGAGCTCGGGTACTACCTGCTGGCCGGGCAACCGAGGTCGTCCCGGGACCTCGTCGGCGAGGTCAGGGAGGGCGAGCAGCTCGGACTGGGCACCGCGTTCATCTCCGAGCGCTACAACAAGAAGGAAGCCGCCACGCTGTCGGGCGCCGCCGGGGCGGTGAGCGAGCGCATCCGGATCTCCACGGCGGCCACCAACCACAACACCCGCCACCCGATGGTCACGGCGGGCTTCGCCCGGACGATGCAGAGCCTCACCGGCGGCCGCTTCACGCTCGGCCTGGGCCGGGGCATCCCGATGATGCAGGACGCCTTCGGCATCGATCGCATCACCACCGCCCAGATGGAGGACTTCGCCGGCCTGATGCGCCGTCTCTTCCGGGGCGAGGTGATCATGGGCCACGACGGCCCAGCCGGGTCGTAGCCCGTGCTGCACCTCGACGCCGAGCTCGACGAGCACCTCCCCATGGGGCTGGTGGCGTTCGCCCCCAACACCCTCGAACTGGCCGGGCGCTGCTTCGACGAGGTCGTGCTGCACACCTTCTTCACCGACGAGACGACGGCCCGCTGCGTCGACACGGTGAAGACCGCGGCCGAGAAGGCCGGCCGCGACCCCGACGGCGTGAAGGTCTGGTCGTGCTTCGCCACGATCAGCGATCACATCGACGCCGACGCCCGCCTCATGAAGCTCGTCGGCCGCCTCGGCACCTACCTCCAGGGCTACGGCGCCCTGCTGGTGCGCACCAACGGCTGGGACCCGGCGGTCCTCGAGCGCTTCCTGGCCGATCCGGTGGTCCAGAGCGTCCGGGGCCTCGACGTCGCGGGCACGACCGAACAGCTCGAACACGTCGCCGCCCTGATCCCCGACGAGTGGCTGGCCCCCAGCGCCACCGGAACACCGGCGGAGTGCGTCGCCGCCATCCGCGGTCAGTTCGACCTCGGCTGCGACGGGGTCATCATGCACGGCGCCACACCCGCAGAGCTCGCCTCCGTCATCGCCGCCTACCGGGAGACCCGGCCGTGACGACGACCGAGGCGACGTACTGCCGGCTGTGCGAGGTCGGCTGCGGTCTGGTCGCCGAGATCGGCGACGACGGCCGCGTCGGTCGCCTCCGCCCCGACCGCGACCACCCGGTGACTGCGGGCTTCGCCTGCAACAAGGGCTTGCTCGCCGTCGAGATCCACCGCGACCCCGCCCGCGTCGACCGACCCCAGCAGCGGCGCCCCGACGGCACACGCGGCGACGTGTCGTGGGACGACGCCCTCGACGACATCGCCGCCCGCCTCCGTGCGGTGATCGACGAGCACGGCCCGTCCGCCGTGGCGCTCTACCTGGGGAACCCCACCGCGTTCAACGCCACCGCCGGACCGGCGGGCGGACTGTTCCTGATGCAGGTCGGCTCCGACCGCCTCTTCACCGCCGGACCGCAGGACTGCGCCAACAAGTTCGCCGTCGGCGAGCTGCTCTGGGGTTCCTCACAGGTCCACCTGATCCCCGACCTCGACCGCACCGAGCACCTGCTCCTGCTCGGCACGAACCCCCGCATCAGCAAGGGCTCGTTCCTCTCGGTGCCCGATCCCGTCGGTCGCCTGGCGGCCATCGAGGCTCGTGGCGGCACCGTGCGCTTCGTCGACCCGCGCCACGGCGAACCCAACGTCGGTGAGACGATTCAGATCAAGCCGGACACCGACGTCTACCTGCTCGCCTCGATGCTCTGCGAGATCGACCGGACGAGCGGCTTCGACGCCGACGGCGCGTCGAAGCTGACCGACCTCGACGCCCTGCGCGCCTTCGTCGCCCAGTTCCCGCCCGAACGGGTCGCCGAGGTGATCGGGGTCGACGCCGCCACCATCGCCACGATGGCCCGGGAGTTCACCGAGGCTCCCGCGGCATCGGCGCATCTGTCGACCGGCGTGAACATGGGCCGCCACGGCGCGCTGGCCTACTGGCTGCTGCAGATGCTGGTCCTGCTCACCGGGAACCTCGACCGCCCCGGCGGGAACGTCCCGGCGGCGAGAGCCACCGCCCCCACGCCGGCCTCGAACGAGACCGGGCCGTCGGGCTTCGTCGACTCGCCCTGGGGTTCGTACCGCACCACCGCCGGAGGCCAACCCGGGGCGCTGCTCGCGACGATGCTCCGTGACCCCGACGCCCCCATCAAGGCGCTGGTCACCGTGGCCGGCAACCCCGTGCTCAGCATCGGGGGAGGCGACGACCTCACCGACGCCTTCGCCGACCTCGACCTGTTGGTCACGCTCGACTACTACCGCAACGCCACCGGCGAGCAAGCCGACTACGTGCTCCCGGTGGCCGACTGGTTCGAGCGAGAGGACATGAACACGTTCGTCCAGGGCACCCAGCCCGAGGCCTACGTCCAGTGGACCGGACCGGTCGTCGCTCCGCAGGGCGAACGCCGCACCGAGCGCGACGTCTTCGCCGGGCTGAGCGAACGCCTCGGACACCCGCCGATCTTCGCCCCCGAGACCGACATGCTGGCGTTGCTGTACGACGCCGGACTCGAGGAGCACGGCCTCTCGATGGCGGCGCTGCGCGCCACGGGCGGTGGCGTCGCCGTGCTCACCGCACCGGAGCCGGGCACGTTCCTCGATCGCATGACCGCCGACGGCACCCTCGACGGCAACCCCGAGATGCTGGAACCTGCCCGGGTGCCGCGCCGCGGCGCTGTTCGACGAGCTCGCCGCCGAGCCCGCCGACCAGCTGAAGCTGATCACGCGGCGCACCTCGCACACCATCAACTCGGCCATGCAGAACGTCGAGCGCCTCAAGAAGGGCATCGGCGCCGACAACCCGCTCTTCCTCAGTCCCGTCGACGCCGAACGCCTCGCCGTGATCGACGGCGCCAAGGTCGGGATCTCCAACGCCTACGGGCGGCTCGAGGCGACCGCCAGGGTCGACCCGTCGCTGCGCCCCGGCGTGGTGGCGATGACCCACGGGTTCGGCAACGCCGGCACCACCGGGATGCCCGTCGCCCAGCGCTTCGCCGGGGTGAACGTCAACGTCCTCACTCCGACCGGACCCGGCACCTTCGATCCGGTGAGCACCATGTCGCAGCTGACCGGCATCCCGGTCGAGGTCGAAGCCCTCTGAGCCCACCGACGTCCACATGAACCCCGGATAGGGTCGCCGGCATGCAACTCGGAGACATCGGGAACGCCGACGCCCTGCCCTTCGGACGACCACTGGAGGGGGTCCGGGTGCTCGCCCTGGAGCAGATGCAGGCGCTCCCCTACGCCACGCAGCTGCTGGCCCGCCTGGGTGCCGATGTGGTGAAGATCGAGAGCACCAAGGGCGGCGACCTGGGGCGGGGCTCCCAGCCGTCGATCACCGATCCCGAGGGACGCACCGTCGGGGCGACGTTCCTACGCAACAACCTGGGCAAGCGCTCCATCTGCGTCGACCTGAAGGCTCCCGAAGGCCGCCAACTCGTCCTCGACCTCGCTCCGAAGTTCGACATCGTGGCCGAGAACTTCAAGGGCGGGTCGCTGGCCCGCATGGGTCTGGGCTACCACGACATCGCCACGGTGCACCCCTCGGTCGTCTACGTGTCGGTCTCCGGGTTCGGCAACACCGTCGAGACCCCCTACGACGGCTGGCCCGCCTACGCCGCCGTGGCCGAGGCGATGTCGGGGATCTACGACTACAAGCGTGAGCCCGGTCGGCCGCCGGTCGTGTCGCCGGTGGGCGCCCTCGGCGACATCGGCACTGCGCTCTTCGCCACGATCGGCCTGCTCGCCGCCCTGCGCCAGCGGGACCGGACCGGGGAGGGCCAGTACGTCGACGTCGCCATGTTCGACGCCATGGTGGCCATGACCGATCTCGTCACCAATTTCTGGTCGTTGGGGCTGCGCCCCGAACCCGGCCAGGGTCTGGCCATGATCCTCGACGGCTTCGAGGCCAGCAACGGGTGGTTCATCATCCAGGTCGGCCGGGAGCACGAGTTCGAGCGCCTGGCCAACCTGGTGGGCAGGCCGGAGTGGTTGTCCGACGAACGACTTTCGACCCGCGCCGGATGGCGGGAGCACATGGACGACGTGCTGCGCCCCGGGGTGAACATCTGGGCCGCCGACAAGACCAACATCGAAGCCTGTCGGGCCCTCGCCGACGCCGGGGTGGCTGCGGGCCCCTGTCTGACCGCTCCTCAGGTGATCGAGGACCCCCACGTGGCGGCACGCAACATGCTCGTCGAGATCCCCCGTCCCGAGGGCGGCGACCCCGTCCTCACGCCGGGCAACCCGATCAAGCTGTCGAAGATGGCCGACGGTCCCGAGGAGCGGATGCCGTGGCTCGGCGAGCACACCGACACCGTGCTGGCCGACGAGCTCGATCTCGACGCCGCTGCCGTGGCCGACCTGAGGGCCCGGGGCATCATCGGCTGATCAGGGCCTGACGGGGAACCACTGGTCGGAGGTCGGGACCCAGCAGTTCACCGGCGCCGGGCAGCCGTTGTACGTGCCGTTCGGGCCCCTCGGGGTCTCGAGCGACGCCGCGGTGAGCCGGATCGAGTGCACGAAGTCGGCCAGATAGGTCTTGTCGGAGGCGTAGGTGCCGATGCCGTCGGAGCCGTTGGCGATGGGCATCTCGCCGAGTGCGAGGGCCGCCCGGTAGGCCGACTCACGGGTGGGGTTGACGCCCGCCCCGCGCAGCGACTGCTCCATCACGTTGGTCATCGTGCAGTCCATCCAGGCGTAGTCGGAGCTGATCTGGGTGCCGTCGGGAAGGTCGATCACCTGACCGGACGGCACCCCCGGCGACGACGACGTCGGGAACTCCGAGGCGAACACCTCGTCGAAGTGAGCCCGGCACTCGGCCTCGAACTCGGTGTCGGGGCGCACCGCGCCCTCGGCGGTGTTGGTGTTGTCCCACACGGCGAAGCAGGTGGTGCCGATCGCCGCCGCCGGCGTGCGACTGGCCCCGAACGGGGTGCAGTTCGACGGGGACGTGTCGAGCACCGTCACGCTGAAGTCGTTGCCGGCCGCCTCGTAGAAGCCGGACTGGTTGGTGAAGTTCAGGAGCATCACCACGTTCTCGACACCGGCGGCACGGAAGGTGCCGGCGGCGGTGCCCGACTCCTGGTTGATGGCCCCGACGTCACCCTGCAGCGTGTTGACCTCGACCAGCGACACGTCGTAGCCGGCGTCCCGGAGCACCTGCTCGGCGGCCAGGCCGCCGGCGACGTCGGCCGGACCGTTGCCGGTCAGCACACCGACGGTCTCCCCGGCGGGGATGGCGCCCGACTCGACCACGGCATCGGTGCCCGCGCGGGCGGCGATCTCCACCGGCGGCGCGACGGTGACGAGGAGCTGGCTGTCGTGGGAGTCCTGTGCGGCGAAGTCGCCGAAGTAGGTGAGCATCCCGGCGTCGAGCAGACAGTCGACGGTCTTGTTGTTGAGGCCGATCGGCACGATCACCGCGAACACCTCGTTGTCAACGGTGGCCTCGGCACAGAACTGGTCCTGGGTGGCGGGCTTGGTCGGGTCCCACGTGAGGACCACGGGCTCGATCATCCGGCCGTCGATGCCCCCGGCGGCGTTCCACTCGTCGATGTAGGAGGTGACCCGGCTCGACATGTTCCTGGTCGTGAGCGCCGCGGGCAGCGAGATGCCGGCGGCACGGAGGCCGTCGAGATCGCTGACCCCGAGCCCGATCCTGATCGTGTCGGCCGTGACACCCGGCGCCGACGCCGTACGCTCCTCGACCACCGTCGTGACGGAGGAGTCACCATCTCCGTCGCTGCTGCTACAGGCCCCGGCCACGAGGACGAGAGCCGTGCCCACCATCACCGCGACACCCAGACGTCGTCGAACACCCATGTCGATCTCCCCCCCCGAGAGCAGCGCACCCGGTGCGATGGGGCGAACCCTAATGACGCCCGGAAGTCGATGCCGCGGAAGCCAGCGCGGGAACCACCGGCCATGACGACGAGGAGCCCCGGCACCGGGCCGGGGCTCCTGTCAGGACAGCACTGCCGTCGATGGCTACTGCTCGATGGTGAACCAATCGCTGCTGGTCGGAACCCAGCAGTTCACCGGGGCGGGGCAGCCGTTGTAGGTGTTGCCTGCGCTCTTCGGCACGTCGAGGCTGGCTGCGGTCAGCGTCACCGAGTGGACGAAGTCGGAGGCGAAGGTCTTGCCCTCCGAGAGGGTGCCCTTGCCGTCGGAGGCGAGGGCGATCGGCACGTCGCCGAGCGCCAGCGCCGCCTGGTAGGCGGAGTCGCGGGTGAGGTCGACACCGCCCCCGGTCAACGAGCCCTCCATGATGTTGGCCAGCGTGCAGGCGAAGCCGTCGTAGTCCGAGCTGATCTGGGTGCCGTCGGGAAGGTCGATGACCTGACCGGACGGGACGCCCGGGTACGACGACGTCGGGAACTCGGCGGCGAAGACCTCGTCGTAGTGCGCCCGGCAGTCCTTCTCGAAGTCGCTCTCCTCGCGGATCTCGCCGTCCGCGGTGTTCTGGTTGTCCCAGACCGTGATGCAGGTGGCTCCCACCGCGCCGGCGGCGGCGCGGCTGGCGCCGAACGGCGTGCAGTTGGCCGACGCCGTGTCGAGCACGGTGATCGTGAAGTCACTGCCGGCGGCGTCGTAGAAGCCGGCCTGGTTGGTGAACGGCAGCACGATCATGACGTTGGTGACCCCAGCGGCACGGAAGGTGCCCGCCGCGGTGCCGGTCTCCTGGTTGATGGCGCCGACGTCGCCCTGGAGGGTGTTGATCTCCACGGCGTTGGTCGTGTAGCCGGCGTCGTCGAACACCTGCTTGGCGGCCGCGGATGCCGCCACCTGGTCGGGGCCGTTGCCGGCGAGGATGCCGATCACGTCGCCGGTGGAGACGATGCCCGCCTCGATGGCGGCGTTCGCCCCGGCGCTGGCACCGGTCTCGACCGGCGGCGGGATGGTGATCAGCAGCTCGGTGTCGTGCGAGGCCTGCGCCGCGAACTCACCGAAGTAGGTGAGCATGCCGGCGTCGAGCAGGCAGTCGACGGTCTTGTTGTTCAGACCGCTGGACACGGTCACGGCGAACAGTTCGTTGTCGACGGTGGCGTCGGCGCAGAACTGGTCCTGGGTGGCCGGCTTGGTGGGGTCCCAGGTGAGGACGACGGGCTCGACCATGCGGCCGTTGATGCCGCCGGCGGCGTTCCACTGGTCGAAGTAGCTCGTCATCCGAGTCGCCAGGTTCGCGGTCGTCAGCGCGGCGGGAAGTGAGATGCCCGCGGCGCGCAGGCCGTCGAGGTCGGCGACGCCGACGCCGATCTTGATGGTGTCGGCGGTGACGCCGGTGTCGGAGGCCGTGAGCTCCTGGGCCTCGGTCGTGGCGGAGCTGTCGCCCCCGCCGTCGTCGCTGCTGCACGCCGCGGCGACGAGCCCGAAGGCCATCACGAGGGCGGCCAGCACCCTCCACCGGTTCCTACTGCTCATCGAGATCCCCCTGGGGTACCGGGTTCGCACCGAACGGCGCGGAGTGTGACCCGTGTCACCTACTCTAGCCAACGAATGCGCAGCCACTGTCATGGCCTTCATCACGTCGATGACACTGCGGATATCGTTCGCCGACGACCACACGCCCACCTCGCGAGAGGGACGGCGGGACAGACGTGACCTGGGGGAAGCGTGGGGGATCCGACACACGACGAGGCTGCCGACGGCTCGGACGACTCGGACGGCTCGGACGGCTCGGACGGCACCGACCTTTCGTCGCTGACGGCGGTGATCTTCGACGAGGAGGAGGCCCGCCGAGCGGCCGAGCACGACATCGAGGTGCTGCCCGACGAGCAGCTCCCCGGCGTCGGGGCACAGGCGATGTCGCTGCGCGAGGGCGTCGGCCGCTCCGGGATGAGCCTCGTCGTGCTGTTGTTGCTGCTCAACCTGATCGAGGAGTTCGATCGGGTCGCCCTCCAGACGCTCGGCCCCGACATCCAGGACTCGCTGAACGTCTCCGACACCGTCCTCATCGGGCTCCAGAGCCTCGGTGGCGTCGCCCTCGTGCTGTCCACCCTGTGGTTCGCCTGGCTGGCCGACCGCTTCAGCCGCACCAAGGTGCTGGCGGCGGCGACGGGCCTGTGGGGCGTGTTCGCCGTGCTCACCGGTGCCGTGGCCAACTCGTTCCAGATGGGTGTGGCCCGAGTGGGTTCCGGCCTGGGCGGCGCCGCCCGCATCCCCATCTCTCCGTCGCTGGTCGCCGACAAGTACCCGATCGGTGTCCGCACGCGCGTGTTCGCCGCCGAGGCGTGGGGACGACCGGCCGGTCAGGTCATCGGCCCGTTCCTCGCCGGCGTGGTGGTCCTCCTCGCCGGCAACGCCGCCGGCGACTGGCGCTGGGCGTTCTGGGTGCTGGCCATCCCCGCCGGCATCCTCGTCCTGCTCCTGTTGCGCGAGAAGGAGCCCGAACGCGGCCGCAACGAACGCGACGCCGTCTTCGGCGACGACGCCACCCAGGTGGTGGCCGACGGTCCGGTGCGCCTCTCGGCCGCCTTTCAGCGCCTCAAGAAGGTGCGCACCTTCTACTTCCTGGTCACCGGCATCGGTGTCCTCGGCTTCGCCCTCATCGCCGTGCCGAGCGCCTTCAACCTGCTCCTCGAGGACACGTACGGCTACGACGCCTTCCAGCGGGGCTGGATCGGCTCGATCACCTGGGCCGGCGCCCTCCTCGCCATCCCGCTCGCCGGCCGTTACGGCGATCGCCTCTTCCGCAAGAACCCCCGCTCGGCCCTCACCGCCATGGGCACCGCCATCCTGCTCTACGGCGCCGCCGTCACCATCGGCCTGCGCTTCGAGCAACCCGCCATCCTGATCGCCTTCTTCACCCTGGCCAACGCCTTCCAGGGGGCGGCGTTCACCCAGGTCGGGCCCACGGTCTCGGCCATCATCCCGTACCAGATGCGGGCCCAGGCCTTCGCCATGATCGGCGTCTACATCTTCCTGATGGGCGGCTTCTTCGGCGGCCTCATCGCCGGCGGCCTGTCCGACGCCTTCGGTGAGCGCACGGCCCTCACCGTGGTCGTGCCCCCCGCCGCGCTCATCGGTGGACTCCTCGTCATCTACGGGTCGCGCTACATGAAGCGCGACATCTCCCTCATGGTCGACGAGCTCCGGGAGATGCAGACCGAGCAGCAGCGCATGGCGGCAGACCCGGAGAACATCCCGGTCCTGCAGGTGCGCAACCTCGACGCCAGCTACGGCAACCTCCAGGTCCTGTTCGACGTCAGCTTCGAGGTGAAGCGGGGCGAGACCCTGGCCCTGCTCGGCACGAACGGCGCCGGGAAGTCGACGCTCCTGCGATCGGTGAGCGGTCTGCTCATGCCGGATCGCGGCGTGGTGCGGATGAACGGGCGCACCATCACGCTGGTCGACCCGCAGTACCGGGTCGGTCTCGGGATGCTGCAGATCCCCGGGGGCGACGCGCTGTTCCCGTCGATGACCGTTCGCGAGAACCTCGACGTGTGGAGCTGGCAGATCCGCGAGCACACCGATCGCCCCGCCGCGCTCGACCGGGTCTTCGAGACCTTCCCGCAGCTGAGCAGCCGCCTCGGCGACCGAGCGGGCTCGCTCTCGGGCGGCCAGCAACAGATGCTCGCTCTGGGCAAGGCCCTGATGCTGGAGCCCGAACTGCTGCTCATCGACGAGCTGTCGCTCGGCCTGGCGCCGGTCGTGGTGCAGGAGCTGCTCGTCGTGGTGGAGCGCCTGAAGGACCAGGGGGTGACGATGGTGATCGTCGAGCAGTCCGTCAACGTCGCCCTGTCGGTCGCCGACCGGGCCGTGTTCATGGAGCGGGGCCGAGTCCGCTTCGAGGGCCCGGCCCAGGAGCTCCTCGAACGCGGCGACCTGCTCCGAGCGGTGTTCCTCTCGGGAGAAGGGGCCTGACGTGATCTTCGGTCTCACCATCAGCGCCGACATCCTCTTCGACGGCCTGCTCCAGGGTCTGGTCTACGCCCTGGTCGCATTCGGCCTCGTGCTCATCTACCGGGCCACGGGTGTCATCAACTTCGCCCAGGGCCAGATCGGTGCGTTCGGCGGGTACGCCATGGCACTGCTGTACGTGCGCTACGACGTGCCCTACGGATTGTCCGTGCCCCTGGCACTGGCCTCCGGCGTCCTGCTCGGCATCGCCGCCGAGCTCATCCTGCGGCGGCTGTTCACCCAACCACGGCTGCTGCTGTTCGTGGCGACCTTGGGCATCACGCAGCTCATCCAGTTGCTGCAGCTGCGGCTGCCCATCCCCGAGGAGCAGGCGTCGTCGGTCAGCTACCCGGTGCTGCTGAGCGGCTCCTGGGAGTTCGCCGGCATCACCATCTCCGGGCCGCAGCTCACGGTCCTCATCGCCGTCCCGCTGCTCATGCTGTTCCTCGGCTGGCTCCTCGCCAAGAGCCACTTCGGCAAGCAGGTGCGGGCCACCGCCGACAATGCACCGTCGGCGGCGCTGGCCGGCATCTCCGTACGGGCCGTGTCGACGAAGGTGTGGGCCCTGGCCGGCCTCCTGGCGGCGTTCAGTGCGCTGCTCATCGCTCCGCTGCAGGGCGGCAACATCGGCGTGGTCCAGACCGCTCTGGGCCCGAAGCTGCTGCTGCTCTCGCTCACCGCCGCCATGTTCGGGCGCATGCGCTCGTTCGGGCTGACCGTGGTCGGCGGCATCGTCGTCGGCGTACTCGACGCGCTGTTCGTCACCTGGGCACAGACCGGCGAGGTGCCCACCGGCTCCAACGTCTTCGCCGTGTTCGTCCTGCTGCTGGTGCTCATGTTGCTGGCCGGCCGCAGCGCCGGCATGGGCAGCGACGACTGGTCGCTCACCCCCCGTCTGAAGGCGGCCTCCGAGGAGCTGCGGGCTCATCCGCTGTACAAGGCCTCCACCCTCGTCGGGGTCGGCGTCCTGGTGCTGGGGGCGCTGCTGCTGCCCACGTTCCTCGACAAGCCCACCGACTTCCTGCGCTTCTCGGTCATCCCGATCTACCTGATCGTGGCGCTGTCGGCCACGGTGTTGACGGGCTGGGGCGGGCAGCTCTCGCTCGGCCAGTTCGGCTTCGCCGCCATCGGCGGGTACGCCACCGTCTACTTCGCCCAGGACCTGCCCTACCTCGCGGGGCTCCTGCTCGGGGCCGCCGTCGGCGTGGTGGTGGCGCTGATCATCGGGATCCCGGCGCTGCGCATCAAGGGCCTCTTCCTGGCGGTCGTGACCCTCGGCTTCGCGCTGGCCGTGCGCAACTTCGTGATCCTCAACGACACCCTTGCGCCCGAGGGAGGTGGTGGCGCCCAGCTCGACGTGAACCGCAGAACCGGCTTCCAGCTGCTGTTCTGGGAGGTCAAGGGCAACAACTTCGAGGGCGTGTACTACTTCTCGCTGTTCGTCGCCGTGCTCGCCCTGATCCTCGTGTGGCGGATCCGCAAGACCGGTGTCGGCCGATCGATCATCGCCGTGCGCGACAACGAGGCGACCGCCTCCGCCTACACCGTGGCTGCGACCAAGACCAAGATCCTGGCCTTCGCGGTTTCCGGTGGCCTGGCCGCGTTGGCCGGTGGGCTGTTGCCGCTGGCGGCCTCGAACGGGCAGTTCACCCTCAACCCGCTCACGTTCGACGTCGAGGAGTCGCTGCGCATCATCTCGATCGCCGTCGTCGGCGGCATCTCGTCGATCACCGGAGCCGTCCTCGGGACGCTGCTCATCGTGGCGGTGCCGATCATCTTCGACGGCACCGATCAGGTCCGCCTGCTCACGAGCAGCATCGGCATGCTGATCGTGCTGCTCTACTTCCCGGGCGGTCTCATCTCCATCGTGCACGCCGGTCGGGACCTGCTGCTCGGCTACATCACCAAGCGCACCGGCTGGACACCGCCGGCCAAGGCCCAGAAGGCGGGCATCTCCCATCTGGCCGCGGTCGCCAAACGCCACGACGAGACGACGACCGACCCGCTGGTGGTCGACGACGTGAGCGTCCAGTTCGGGATGCGCCGAGCCGTCGACCGTGTGTCGCTCACGGTGCACCCGGGCGAGATCGTGGGCCTGATCGGCACCAACGGTGCCGGCAAGTCGACGCTGATGAACGCCATCTCCGGGTTCGTCCCCTCCACCGGCTCGATACGGATCTCCGACAAGGAGGTCGGGAAGGTGGCGTCCTACCGGCGGGCCCGCCTCGGCATCGGGCGAGCGTTCCAGAACGCCCGCCTCTTCGGTTCGCTGACGGTGCGCGAGACCCTGATGGTGGCGCTCGAGGCCCGGCAGCACAGCCTGGTGGTCCCATCGATGCTGTTCCTTCCGCCGTCGCCACGGGCCGAACGGCGCAAGCGCACCGAGGCCGACGAGATCATCAACCACCTCGGCCTGGGCCGCTACGCCGATGCGCTGATGGCCGACCTGTCCACCGGGACGCGAAGGATCGTCGAGCTCGGAGCGCTGCTGGCGCTCGACTGCCAGCTGATGCTCCTCGACGAGCCCACCGCCGGCGTGGCCCAACGCGAGACCGAAGCCTTCGGTCCGCTCATCCGCAGCATCCGTGCGGAGTTGGGTGCCTCGATCCTGATCATCGAGCACGACATGCCGATGGTCATGTCGATCTCCGATCGCATCTACTGCCTGGAGGTGGGGCAGGTCATCGCCGAGGGCAGCCCGAACGAGGTCCGTGAGAACCCGATGGTCATCGCCTCCTATCTCGGCACCGACCAGCGGGCCATCGACCGCTCCGATCAGGCTGAGCCGGCACCCACGCGGCTGGGCACGTGAGCGACGTCCATCCCGCCCGCCTCGCCATCGAGCAGCACGCCGCCCGCTGGAACGCGCAGGACCGCGAGCACTGGCTCGAGCTGTTCGCCGACGAGATCGTCTTCGAGGATCCGGTGGGCAAGGCCCCCAAGCCGGGACGCGCCGCAGCCGAGGGGTCGTGGGACAACTCCTTCACCGAGGGGCGGGTGTGGACGCTGCACCCGGAACGCATCGTCACCGGCGGCACCGAGGCGGTGGTGCTGATGCGCAACGAGGGCGAGGTCCACGGCGAGCACGCCGTCGTCGAGTCGATCGAGGTCTGGAAGGTGCGCGACGACGGCAAGGTCGTGTCGGTGAGGGCCTTCTTCGAGCAGCCGACCGAGGTGGCCCTCGACCCGTTCTTCGTGCCCGACGACTGAGGGCCCCTCGGTCCCGTCGCGACGTCAGATGAACGACGAGTCGGGGTCGAGCCCGAGGTCGGGGAACGTCCCGGTGATGATCGGCTGCATGTTGCCGTGACCCACGCCGCCACCGACGGGGTCGGTGACACGCACGACGGTGTCTCGGATCTGGTGGAGCCGCCGTGCGTTCTCGGGAGTGGTGCAGTCGTCGATGCGCTCACCCTCGACGTCGAGCTCGCCGCGCCACTCGCCGTGGTGGTGCCCGTCGAAACCGAAGTAGAGCCCCGCCCCCAGGTGGAAGCCGGTGTCGGAGACCACCTCGATCCGGAGGGCGCGCGACGTGCCGTCGGCCAGAGTGGCGTGCAGGGTGCCGCCCCGCAATCGCCGGTTGACGGGGTCGTACGCGAGGTCGGGCTCGAGGTCGACGATCCGTTCGGTGCGTCCGTCGGGGTGCTCGACCATGGCCATCGTGGTCTTCTGCTCGAACCCGGGGAAGGCCATCTTCGACACGTTGAGGAACAACCCGTACACGCTGCCGTCGGGGCGTTCCATCAGGATCGGACTCCAGACGAACTGGAAGGTGCCGCCGTCGAGGCCGCGGGACGGTTCGAGATCGGTCGCCGGGGCGCCGACGTCGTAGCGCACGCCCCATGAGTGGTCGCGCGTCGACACCCAGGACTCCGGATCCAGCTCGGTGCGCTCGCCGTCGATCTCGACCCAGCCGGAACAGGTGCCGATCTGGTGGTAGCGCACGAGGTCGGCCGACACCCGGTTGGCCTGACGGTTGTGGGTGCGGTCCTCGAGCGTTGCCGGGAGCACGGAGGTGAACAGCCAGTCGAAGGCGATCGGTTGGGTGTCGTTGGGCTCCAGGACGAAGCGGATCTGGTGGAGCGGCTCGACGATCTGGTACCGCACGGGACCGGCGGCGGGCTCGTCCGAGAGGCGGCAACTGCCCCGCACCGTGATCTGCTCCACCCCTCGGGAGATGCCGGCATAGGCATCGAGCACGTTGCGGTTGGCGTACTTGCCCATGCCGAAGCCGAGTTGGAGGCTGCCGTCCTTGGCCGCCGCCATGGCGCAGACCTTCTCCGTCCACGACGGGTCGCTGGTCCCGACGACGGCGAACGTGTCGGCTATCTGGTGGCTGAACCATTCGTCGGCCGCGGTGAGCGGCCCGATGGGATTGGTCAACGGTTCCCCCTGATGCGGATGCCGACGACGCCGGCGGCCCTCCTGAGTCAACCACACGCGCCCGTCCCGCTCCGCCGTGGCGACGCTACGGTGCGCGGGTGACCGACACCGATTCTCCCCCTGCCCCGGCCCACGGGATCGACCTCGGTGCGGGCCTGGCCGAGGCGTCCGAGCACCGGCGCTCACGGCTGGGGCTGGCCGCGCTGATGATCGGCGCCGGCGCCCTCCACTTCGTGGTGCCGCGCATGTTCGACGAGATCATTCCCCGCCCCCTCGGACGACCCCGGTTCTGGACCTACGCCAGCGGCGTGGTGGAGATCGTCTGCGGTGGCCTCCTGCTCGACCGCCGGACCGAGCGCATCGGCGGAGCCGCTTCGGCGGTCGCGATCGTCGCCGTCTACCCGGCGAACATCAAGGCCGCCCTCGACCAGGGTCCGCCGACCAACCCGACGGCGGCGTTCACGTGGCTGCGCCTCCCGATGCAGTTCCCGCTCTTCCGATGGGCGCTGCGCCACGCCCAGGCGTGACCGACGGCGCCCTCAGAACAGCCAGCGGCTGAGGGAGTCGATGACGCAGGCGGGCTTGGTGCCGCCGTCGATCTCGATGGTGATGCGCACCAACGTCTGGATGCCCCCGTTGACGTCGGACACCTCGACCAGCTCGGCACCGGCGCGGATGCGGTCGCCCACCTTCACCGGGGAGATGAACCGCACCTTGTCGGCGCCGTAGTTCACGCCCGCCGAGAAGCCCCGGGTCTCGACGATCTGGGGCAGGAACAGGTTCGACAACGACAGCGTGAGGTAGCCGTGGGCGATGGGGCCACCGAAGGGACCGTCCTTGGCCCGCTCCGGGTCGACGTGGATCCACTGGTGGTCGCCCGTGGCGTCGGCGAAGAGGTTCACGCGATCCTGGTCGATCGTGAGCCAGTCACTGTGGCCGAGGTGGGTGCCGACGGCAGCCTTCACCGCGTCGGGGCCGTCGAGCACGGTCTGCGCGGAGGGGGCATCGCTCATCGAGGTCTCCTGGGGTCAGATCCGGTCGGTGCCGGAGCGGGTGACGACCGGTGCCCCGGCCAGGCGGTCGAGGGTGGCGCCGGCGTCGGCGATGATGCGTTCGACCAGATCGGCCGCCGAAGGGAGATCGTCGATCACGCCGACCACCTGACCCGTGGGCAGGATGCCGGCGTCGAGCTCGCCGTCGACGAGCGTGGCCTTGGTGAGCATCGGGGTGTTGCCGGCCATGATGACCTCGGCCCACGACAGGTCCATGCGCTTCTTCATGTCGAGACCCTCGCGGGCCATCTGCAGCCAGGACAGGTCGGTGTACTTGCGGAACCGCGCCGCGTTGGCCACGGCCTTGGGCACGGCAGTGACCGGGGAGGCAGAGTCCATCTCGTCGACGAGCTCGGTGCGGATCACGCGGTGAGGGGCGCCGTCGATCTTGGTGGTGACCAGGGTGCCGGTGACGGGCGTACCGAGGTAGGCCTTCTTCACCTCGAGCGGGACCGACGAGTCGGAGGTGAGGAGGAAGCGGGTGCCCATGGCCACCCCGCTGGCACCGTAGGCCAGCGCCGCCACCAGGCCGCGACCGTCGAAGTAGCCGCCGGCGGCGACGACGGGAACCCGACCGTCGACGACGTCGACGACCTCGGGCAGCAGCAACGACGTGGGCACGGCACCGGTGTGGCCCCCACCCTCGCCGCCCTGCACCAGCACCGCGTCGACGCCCCATTCCATGACCTTCTCGGCGTGGCGCTTGGCCCCGATGGACGGCATCACCTTCACACCGTGGTCGTGGAGGTGGTCGATCAGGTCCTTCTTCGGCGCCTGGGCGAACGAGGCCACGGGGACGCCCTCGCGGATGATGAGGTCCAGGCGGGCCTTGATGTCGTCGGCGTCGGCGCGGAAGTTCACGCCGAACGGGGCGTCGGTCCGCTTCTTGACCGCGGCGATGGCACGGACCAGCTCGTCGAAGGTCATCGTGGCCGAGGCGATGATGCCGAAGGCGCCGGCGTTCGACGTGGCCGACACCAGGCTCGGTCCCGCCACCCAGCCCATGCCGGTCTGGACGATCGGATACCTCGACCCGAGGACGTCGAGGAGCGGGGTGTGGAGGGCGGGGTGCATCAGGAGGGCAGTTCCTTCTCCCGGTAGCCCTTCGGGTCGAGGACGTCGCGGAGGATCCGGAGCTCGTCGTCGGTGGGCAGCCGGGTGGTGGGCGTGTCGCCGTCGACCACGAGTTCGAAGCCGGTGGCACCGGCGACGTCGCCGACGGTCACCCCAGGATGCACCGACACGAGGTGCATGCGGTGATCGGGCGAGGCGAAGTCGAGCACGGCCAGGTTGGTGACGACCCGACGGATCTCGTGATGGGCCTTCACCCAGTCACCGAGCTCGGCGGCCCGGTCGTAGCCGACACCCGACACGGTGTCGACCTTCTCGACGAAGACGCGGTCGCTGTGCTTGGGCACGAAGTAGGTGGTGGTGTGGTTGATGGTGTTGCCGGGGCCGCCGCGCACCCCGAGCAGCTGGGCCTTGGGTTTGGCCCATGGGCCGATGTTGGCGATGTTCTGGTTGCCGTAGGCGTCGATCTGGCTGGCACCCATGATCACGTGGCGGCGCCCACCCCAGAGGGTGTCGAAGACGCTGCGGAACGGCACCCAGCCCTCGATCTCCTTGTCGGTGCCCCCGATGGCCAGGTCGTTGGCCACGAAGAAGGCTTCGCCGTCGCTGATGAGCAGGTCGGGTTCGGAGGTGGCTCGGGCCAGGCGGGCACCGAGCATGGGGATGGTGCCCATGCCGGAGGCGAAGATCTCGCCGTCGCCGGCGAAGGCGTCGGCCAGGGCGGCCACGCAGATCTCGGCCAGCGTGGCGTCGCGGGAGGTCTCGGTGGTGGGAGTCGTGTCGCTCATCGGTTGCGCACCGCCTGCTGGTAGTCGGCTTCGGAGCCGGAGAGGTAGGTGGCCACGAAGTCGGCCCAGGTGTCGGGGTCGGCAGCGGCCTTGGCGTACTCACGCTGGAAGCCCTCGTCACGCTCGTAGTCGGGCTGGCAGTTGGTGAAGTGGGCGCCGTTGGGGGCCTCGATGACGCCGTCGACCATCGAACGGTTGATCTTCATGGTGTGGAACGACCCGTTGTCGAGCAGCTCCGAGGTGGCCACGATCTTCTCGGCGGACAGGAACCGGTGACCGGGGGTGGCCGCCGAGAGGAACAGGTCGTCGAAGTAGAGGTCGGGGCCGAGGAACTGGGCGTTGCCCCGCTCGTCGGCCCGGTTGAGGTGCACGAAGGCGGCGTCGAGGGTGAGGGCGGGGACGGCGAGGAGCTCTTCGCCGTCGGCGTAGGGGCTGGTGACGGTGCGCAGGTCCGGGGAGTTCTTGACCACGTCGGAGCCCATGCCGGCGCGGGTGGGCAGGAAGGGGAGGCGCAGCGACGCCGCGTAGAGGCCCCACTGGAGCATGCCCTCGTCGTACTCGACGACCTCGGCGATGGTGCCGTTCTGGCGGGCGGCGCGGAAGTGCGGCTCGAGGGCGATGGAGTCGAGCGAGACGAAGCCGTAGACCAGCTTGCGGACCTTGCCCGCGGCGCAGAGCAGGCCGACGTCGGCGCCGCCGTAGCTGACGATGGTGAGGTCGGTCAGGTCGCTGCGCAGGAGGGCTCGGACCAACGACATGGGCTTGCGTCGACTGCCCCATCCGCCGATCCCGATGGTCATGCCGTCGGAGAGGGTGGCGATCGCCTCGTCCTCGGTCATGCGCTTGTCGGTAGGTGTGGCTCCGGCCATCAGTGTCCCTTCTCGGTGGTGTCGGCGGACGTCGGCTTGTGGCCGTGCTCGACGAAGTCGTCGCGCAGCTCGTCGCTCACGCCGGAGAGGTTGAGCTCGAAGGTGAATCCCTGCTCGAACCGGTAGCTGCGCTTCACGTCCCAGAGGTCGATGCCGTTGAGGCTCTCCTTGGCGGCGCGGATGACCGTGGGCGACTTGGCGGCGATGTTGCCGGCGATCTCGCGGGCCGCGGCGAGCAGCTCGTCGCGGGGCACGACCCGGGCGACCGAGCCCCAGGCGTGGAGCTCGGCGGCGGTGGCGTTGGCCGACGTGTAGACCATCTCGCGCATCTTGTGCTGCGGGACGAGGCGGGAGAGGTGCGTGGCCGCGCCGAGCGCGCCCCGGTCGACCTCGGGCAGCCCGAAGAAGGCGTCGTCGGAGGCCACGATGACGTCGGAGTTGCCCACCAGGCCGATGCCGCCGCCGACACAGAAGCCGTTCACGGCGCTGATGACGGGGACGGGACAGTCGTAGACGGCGGCGAAGGCGGCGTAACACCCCTTGTTGGCGCCGATGAGGGCGTCGAAGCCCTCGGTGTCCTGCATCTCCTTGATGTCGACGCCGGCGTTGAACCCGCGTCCCTCGGCCCGCAGGATGACGGCCCGCACACCCGGGTCCTCACCCAGGCGGCGTACCTCGTCGGCGAGCTGGAACCACTCGGCCACGGTGAGTGCGTTGACCGGCGGGCAGTTCTGCACGACCTCGGCGATGCCGTCGTCGCCGACGGTGACTTCGATCCCCATGGCCGGCGACGCTAGCCGTCGATCTGACGGTCGGTCAGGTTGCCGACCCGGGCCGCTCGACGGCGACGGGCCTCGGTGCCCGTCGGTCGTTTCGGTCCGCCACGGCCGCTCCGGGTGCTCAACACCTCGACGACCGAGGAGGTGGTCCCGGGCGCTGCGGCACGGGACCACCTCCTCGGCGTCGATCAGGCGAACCAACGATGTTGGATCAGTTATCCCTCGCACCAGGGATAGACGAACAGGCTGTCGTCACCGGCGCGGTGATCGGCCAGGATGACGTTGAACGGGATCGGGTCCGGAACGCCGCTGATGTCAGCGCCGTCGCGCACGGTCACGCCGAGATCCACTGCGACAGAGATCGGGAGCCCGTCCTTGGCCACCGCCGGGAGTGCGTCGAGGCCCTTGAGCGCCGCGATGCCCGCCTGCATGCACGCGACGTCGGGGGCCGACGCGGGACGGCCCTTCTCTCCGCCCGGTGCCGCACTGACGGCGGTGGCTGAGATGCCCAGGGTGAGAGCGGTGATGGCGGTCGCGGCGAGTAGCTTGCGCATTCTTCGACTTCTCCATGTGGTGGGGTGAACTGCTCTGTCGACGGTGTACGGACCTCGGCACTTCCCCGGATGTCCGAGCGAGCGAGAAATCCGTCCCTCGGGCTGAACCTGCACTCGCTGCCCGCTCCGGCTCGACCTGCGGCCCCGGCGGGCCGAGCGGCGGCGAGCCCCCACCGTGCAGGCGTCAGGCGCCGGCGGCGACGTCGGCGGTCGTCGCCTCGTCGATCCCGACCCGGAGGCGGCGCCGATGACCGATCGTGCACCACGTCCAGAACCCGACGGCGAAGGACACGAAGGCGAGGACGAACCAGAGGTTGCCCCACGTCTGTTGGCCGCTGTTGGGCCGGACGACGAACTGGAGGTAGACGGCCAGGCTTCCCGCCAGCAACCCGAACCAGGCCAGGCGGTTCCACGTGACCACCTTCGCGCCGTTCACGTACCGGACCGGTAGGAGCTGCACGATCACGGCCTGCAGGCCCCCGATGAACAGCGCCGCGGCGGCGGTGTCGACGATGATGACGAGCAGGCTCGGGGACGTCCCGGCTGCGGCCCCGGCGACCAGACGATGGACGCCGTAGGCCGCGAGCGCGGCGCCGATGAGCGCGGCGCTCGAACGGGCGTAGGCCCGGCCCTGGAGCTTCATGTCGACGGCGCCGACGAACATGACACCGGCGAAGAGGCCGTAGAGGACACCCGGGGCGACGTCGAAGACCCGCGAGAGGGCGAGGGAGGCGAAGGCCACCGCGATGGCGATCGGATAGAGGCGGTAGCGAGGAGCCAGCCCGGTCGCACGGGAGATGGACCGCGAGGCCAGGCCGTCGTAGATGCCGACGATGAGAGCGATGGCCACGGCCATCCCGAGCATCTGACCCAGGGTGGTCGCACTGAAGGCCACACTCGGATCGGCGAGGAGGCCGAGCACGGCGGCGACCAGGACGAAGCTGACCAAGGGGGGCGGGTGAGGGAGGCCGGCGAGGGCGAGCCGGGCCCGACCGATGATGCCGGCGCGGGTGGTCATCTGGCGCACGAGGTGATCGTGGTTCATCTTCGAGCGCGTCGTTGAAGAGCTGTGCCGCCGCCACGAGGAGCAACATGATGAGCATCCCGAGCCCGGCGTTCCCCGCGACCCAGAGGGGCGAGTAGTCGACGTCGTCGGCGAGCCCCGTGGCAACGGCCGAGCGGTCGTCGAGCTCGGGCCCCTGCACCGGTTCGAACGGATCCTCGGGAGACGCGACGGCGAGATCGATGGCCCGGCTCTCGGTGACGCCGAGGACGTCGGCCTCACCCACCGGTGCCGGCACCTCGGAGGGCACGCTCGCCGAGCTCACGACGACCGGAGCGTCCGGGGCGACGACGGGGACAGGTGTGGTCACTGGCGGCGGGCCGACCTCCACCGCGCCGGGAGGCGACGGCACCGTCGGGGAAGCGGCGGCGGGTGGGGCGTCGACCACACGCGGCGTGTCCACGACCGGTGGGATGCCCGGCGGGTCGACGACCGGGACCGACGGGGCAGGAGGCGGCGATGGAGCCGGCGGAGGTGGGGCGGGGCGGCGCGGGCGCAGGTGGCGGGGCGGGCGCGGGAGTCGCCCCCTTGACGCAGTCCTGACCCCGGCCCCCCGTCGTTCCTGGCGCGGCGCGCAGGCCGCAGGCGTTCCCCGGCGGGGACGGCATCCCGCACGGCGGACCCGGAGGCGAAGGCTCGCAGCCACGGCCCGGAGGGGGGAAGGGGGGCGTGGCGTCGGCCGAGGTCGCGAGACCTGCGAAGACGGTGGAGAACAACACCACCGAGGCGAAGACCAGAGCAGCGGTCGCCCACCGCCGACGAACCGTCGACACCATCATCCCTTCGGAGCTCCCTGTCCGTCCCACGCGTCCCGCGTCGATCGAGAGATTTCACCCGAACCGACGGGGCCCCACAAGCAGCGTCAGGATCCCTTCACACGGCGGAAACGGAAGCCGCCGAAACCGGCACCCGTCGTGGCTTCATCGACGCTGGGCGTGAGATCACGGGTGGACGGCCGGCGTCTCGGCGCGCCCCGTCGGTCGTCTACCGTCGGGGCCGTGGCACTCGAGATCGACCTCAGCGACAAGGCGGTGCTGGTCACCGGCGGGACCAAGGGCGTGGGCCGGGGCATCGCCCAGCGCTTCGCCGACGCCGGCGCCTCGGTGGTGGTCTGCGCCCGCCGGGAGCCCGAGGCACCCCTCCCCGGGGATGGAGCTTCGTGCCCGCCGACCTGCGTGACGGCGAAGCAGCGTGGGCCGCGGTCGACGCCGCCCACGGTGTGCACGGCCGACTCGACTGCGTGGTCAACAACGCCGGCGGCTCCCCACCGGCCGACTCCGCGGACGCATCACCCCGGTTCAGCGAGCGCATCGTGAGCCTGAACCTGCTGGCCCCGCTCTACGTCGCCCAGCGGGCGTACCACCACATGGTCGGTCAGAACGGGGGCGGCTCGATCGTGAACGTCGGGTCGATCGTCGCCCAACGCCCCTCCCCCACCACCGCGGCCTACGGCGCGGCCAAGGCGGGCCTCAAGCAGCTGACGACGACGCTCGCCATGGAGTGGGCCCCGGCGGTCCGCGTCAACTCCATCACCTGCGGTTACATCCTCACCGAGCAGGCCGAACTGTTCTACGGCGAGGGCGAACGACGCGCCGAGGTCGAGGCGCTCATCCCCCTGCAGCGGCTGGCTCGACCCACCGAGATCGGTGACGTGGCCGTCTGGCTGGCCTCCGACCTGGCGGCGTATGTGACGGGCGCCGACGTGGCCGCCCACGGCGGCGGTGACCGGCCCCCCGTCATCGAGGACGCCTGATCGCGACCCGGCCGCATCGACGGCCGACGGGGCACGCTCAGACGAGGATGCCCACCTCGGAGTAGCCGCGCACGGTGCTCGTGTGCTGTCGGATGACCCGCTCGGGAACGACATCCCAGTCCGGGAAGCGGGCCAGCGTCTCCTCGAGGGCGATCTTGCCCTCGAGACGGGCCAGTGCCGCCCCGACGCAGAAGTGGATCCCGTGGCCGAACGAGACGTGGTTGGTCAGGTCGCGACGGACGTCGAAACGGTCGCCGTCGGGGTACACCCGATCGTCGCGCCCGGCGCTACCGGTGAGCAGGAGCACCTTCGCCTCCGCAGGGACGGTGACGCCGTGGAGGGTGACCTCCTTGGTGGTCCAGCGACCCTGCACGGGGGACGGTGCCTCGTAGCGCAGGAGCTCCTCGATCGCGTTCGGGATCACGGAGGGATCGTCCACCAGCACCCGGCGCTGCTCCGGGAACCGCGACAGCAGGACCGCGGCGTTCCCCAGGAGGCGCATCACCGTCTCTGTCCCTGCGCTGAACAGCAACAGGGTGAAGTCGGTGATCTCCTCCATCGTGAGGCGGCGCACGACCCCGGAGTCGTCGGTGATCTCCGCCACCACCAACCCCGAGATCAGGTCGTCGGCCGGCTCCGCCATCCGACGCTCCACCAGACCCCCCAGGTACTCGTTCAACCGAATTCGGGCCATGAGCGAGACGTCGTTGATCATGCCGACGCCCGGTTCGATGTGGAACGTCTCGTCGATGTTGCGCCGCTGCTCCTCGCGGTCCTCCTCGGGGACTCCCACCAGTCGGGCGATCACCATCGAGGGGAGCTGGGCGGCGAAGTCCTGCACGTAGTCGAACCCCTCGGCGCCCACGAAGGGGTCGAGCAGCTCCGCACAGATCTCACGGACCTCGTTCTCCATCTCCGCCATGCGCCGGGGCGTGAAGGCCCACGACACGAGCGCGCGCAGGATCGTGTGCTCCGGCGGATCCATGAAGATGATCAGCCCGGTGCTGCTCATGTCGGGGCCCATGATGTCGAGCACGGTCCCGTGGGCGGAGCTGAACGTGGCCGGGTCGCGGTGCGCAGCCTCGACGTCGGCGTAGCGGCTCAGGGCCCAGAAGTCGTACCGGTCGTTGCGGTAGACGGGGACGTCGTCGCGGAGCCGGCGCCACACCTCGTGGGGATGGTCGTCGAGCTCGGTGTCGAACGGATCCCAGTAGAGGTCGGACACGGCTAGTAGTTGCCCCGGAGGAAGTCGACCACCGGGGTGGCATCGGGGAACGAGCCGGTGATGCCCGCGCTCACGTAGCCGGCGTCGGTCACCACAGTGAGTCCGTTGATGTACCGGGCGGCGTGGCTGCACAGGAACGCCAGCACGTCGGCCTGTTCCTCGGGCGTGGAGGCCTCGATGCCGGTGGCGGCGCGGAAGTCCTGGCCGAAGGAGAGCCACAGGTCGGCGTTGGCCTGGGCCAGCGGGGTGTCGGTCGGCCCGGGGAGGATGGCATTGAGGCGGATGCCCTTCTGCAGCATCGAGAAGGACTCGCGGGCCACGTACGCGCAGATGGCCTTCTTCGACCACATGTAGTCGGCGTGACCAGGGTTGGCCTCGTGCCAGGCCACGGCCGCGTCGAAGTCCGGGGTGTCGAGGTACTCCTTGAGCTGGTCGAGGTCCTTCTCCCAGCCCAGACCGGCGGCCGAGGAGATCATGCCGATGGCGGAGCCCGACGGCATCCACCCGGCGCCGACGACCCGGTCGATCAGGTGACGGTGGCCGATGAAGTTGATCTTCTCGATGCCCGGCGTGCCGTCGGCGACACCGGCGCAGGAGAAGAGGGCGTGGATCGGGCCACCGCACTCGTCGACGGCCGCGTCGATGCCGGCGCGGTCGCGCAGGTCGACGGTGATGGACTTCACGCCGGGGGTTGTGACCTCGACGTGGTCCATGACCACCACCTCGGCGCCCAGGTCGCGCACCAGCGCTGCAGTGGCGGCGCCCATGCCCGACGCCCCTCCGACGACCAGTGCCCGCTTGCCGTCGAACCGGTAGGCCTCGACACCCATCAGATCTTCCCCCATGTCGTGAGGCTCGGCCTTCGATGGTCACCCCATCGAAGCAGCCGAGCGAGTTGTATGACGCCGACGTTAGTTCCGATCGCGGCGCCGATGGGCTCGGTCTCGCAGACCGACGCAGACTGGGGGGATGAGCGACGATCGCAGCGACGAAGCCACCACCCGGGTACGGCGGTGGATCGAGGACGAGGTCGGGGGCTCGGTGGTCGAGATCCACCGCCAGCCCCGATGGCGCCCGGTGTGGTTCGTCGACGTGGAGCGCGACGGCGAGCGGCTCGGACTGGTGGTGCGCGGCGACCGCACCGACATGCCGCTCATCTTCCCGCTCGATCACGAGATGCGCCTCCAGGAAGTGATGTACGACCACGGCATCCCCACGCCGAAGGTGTACGGGATGATCGACGACCCCTTGGCCTACGTGATGGACCGTGTCGGCGGGCAGCAGGACTTCACCGGCACGTCCGACGAGGATCGCCGGGCCGCGGTCGACGACTACCTGCAGATCCTCGCCCGCCTGCACAGGCTGCCCCTGCAGCCGTTCGTCGATGCCGGCATCATGCGGGCCGCACGACCGCAGGATTCGGGCACGTTCGGGCTCGCCCGCTACGAGGCCGTCTACCGCTCCACGAAGAACGGTCCGGACCCGTTCATGGAGTTCTGCCTCGGCTGGCTGCGCCGCAACCCGCCCGACTCGCGGGGCCGGGAGTCGGCCATCACCTGGGACTCGGGGCAGTTCCACCAGGCCGACGGCCGCATCGTGGCCGTGCTCGACCTGGAGATCGGCCACATCGGCGACCCGATGATGGACCTCTCCGCGTGGCGGATGCGAGACACCATCGTCGGCTACGGCGACTTCCACGAGATCTACGCCCGCTACGAAGAGCTCGTCGGCACGCCGGTCGACATCGAGGCGCTGATGCGCCACCACTTCGCCTTCACGCTGACCAACCAGTTGGCCCTCGGTCAGGCCGTGCGCCGGCCGAACGCCGACACCGACCTCATGACCAACATGCAGTGGTGCTACGAGACGAACCTGTTCGCCACCGAGGCACTCGCAGAGATCCTCGACGTCGAGCTGCCCACCATCGACCAGCCGGAGCCGGTGGGATCCCGGGCATCCACCCCGATCAGCCACATGGCCGACGTGCTGCGCAACCTGCCCGCCGAGGACGAGTGGCTCCGCTATCGGCTGCGCACGCTGTTCCGCACCGCTCGCCACGCGTTGCGGGCCGATGAGGTGGGCGAGCAGGTCAGCGAGGACGACCTCGACGACCTGCAGCAGCTGCTGGGGTTCCGGTCGACCGACTGGTTCGCGGGCGAGGCCGACCTCGAGTCGTTCGTGGTGGCCGACGCCGACACGGGCGCCCACGACGTGGAGCTGTTGCAGCTGTTCCACAAGCGCAACCTGCGGGCCCACACCCTGCTCGGCCCCCCGGGCAGCGCCATGGCGACCCATCTCCCCATCCAGACGTTCCGCTGATCCCGAGACCGGTCCATCGCCGCTGCTGCGATCCGACGGCACCTCCCTGTCGTTCCGCCGGCGCACCCCGGGCGCGTCGCCGGCCACGAGTCTCACCCGCCGTGGTGGACGGGCCGTTGTCGGTCCCGGGACGGAATTCCTCAACTATTCCTTCTGATTTTCGTTGATGATCGAACGTGTGTTTGCTATGCTGCCGGCATGCCCGATGAGCTCTTCGCCGCCATCGAATCCACCGAACCGGCGGCCGATGGGGACCTGATCGTCGGGCTCGTCGCCGCCCGCGATCGACTCCAGGCCCGGCTGGTCGAGGCACTGGTCGGATTCATCGGCGAGGGCCGACACGACCTCGACGGGTGGCCGTCGCCCGTCTCGTGGTTGCGGGCGCACGTGCCGGTCACCGATCGAGAGGCCGTGGCGCTCGTGGTACGGGCCCGCCGCCTGGCGCAGTGGCCCACGCTGGCTCGGTTGTGGTTCGACGGCCAGCTGCACGGCGCCCAGGTCGACACCGTGGTGCGCACAGTGCCCAAGGCTCTCGGCGACCTCTTCGCCGAACACGAGAGCGAGGTCGGTGCCGTGCTCGTCGGCCTCGACGTGCGCGCCACCAGAACGGCCATCCTGCGATGGGTAGCCCGCGCTGACGCGGTGCACTCACCCGACCCGCGTGACCTCCACGAGCGACCCGCCCTCGACGCCCAGCTACGCCTCTCGCGCACGCTCGACGACCGGGGTCGCCTCGATGCCGACCTCGATCCCGACACCACCACCGTGGTGGAGACGGCCCTGCGGGTGTTCGAGCGACCCGACCGGGAGGGCGAGTTCCGCACGCTCACCGAGCGGCGGGCCGAGGCACTGCGTGATCTTGCCCTGTGCGCGCTCGATCACCACTCCAGCGCAGGCCGAGCGGGCCGTCAGCATCCGCACGTCAGTGCCGTGATCGACCTGCCCGACCTCTGGGCCGCCGTTCTGTGGGGTCTCGGCATCCGCGACGACGCCGACCTGGCCCGCTTCCTGGCCTGGCGGCCGGTCTCAGCGCTCGAGGAGGGCTTCTTGCGCCACGCCCTCGCGCACGCCCACGGCACAGGCGCCACCGTCGATGGGCACCGCATCACCGCCGAGGCCCTCACGGCTGTGTTCGGGCCGGGCACCACCATCGAGCGCATCGTCACCGCCGAGGGCCGGGTACTCGACCACGGTCGAGCGGTGCGTCTCGTCACCGACAGCCTGCGCGACGCCATGCTCGTGCGCGACATGGGCTGTCGCTTCCCCGGCTGCGACGCTCCCGCCGCCTGGCTCGATGGTCATCACGTCACGCACTGGGACCGGGGCGGCCCCACCAGCCTGGCCAACGTCGCCGCGCTGTGCACCGGGCACCACGGGGTGGTCCACCGCCGTGGCTGGACGATGACGTCCGACGACGACGGCTCGATGGCCATCACCCGCCCCGACGGCACCGTGCTCACCAGCCCACCGCCCCGCCGACAGCGGCCACCCGATCTCGCGCTGCGCACGTCTGATGATCGGCCCGGTCTGACTCCGGCCGGCCGGGCGCCACCCGACCCGACCTGGCACCCTGAGCGCCACGACGAGCAGGGTCGTCCCGTGGCAGGAACCCGAGCCCTTGCCGCCTTTCACATCGCCTGGGACGACACCCCGCCGGCCGAGCGGGCCGGGGCCGACGGCCTGACCCTCCGCCGAGCCCACCTCCTCGCCGCCTGACAACCGCCCGGCCGACGACGGTGGGGGCAGACGCACCGTGCAGGGTCACCCGCCGCGACGCGTAGGCCATCAAGGCTCGCCGAGGGCGGCGCGCATGAGGGCGCTGATGTCGCCGAGCTCCCCGTCTCTGGTCTGGCCACCCGCGGCGAGGAAGCGGCGCATCGGCTCCTGGTGGGCCCCGGTGGCCATGAGCCGGGTCATGGCGGCGTTCTCGATCGCGAGCGCGTCTCCACTCCCGCTCAGCGCCGAGTCGACGACCTCCTTGATGGCGGCGATCGAAGCCCGAGGGAGGCGGGCGACGCGCCGGGCCAGGTCCGCCGCGTGACCATCGAGCTCGTCCGCCGGCACGACGACGTCGAGCCAACCGAGAGTGAGTGCCTCCTCGGCGAAGACGTCGCGACCGGTGAGGAGCAGCTCGAGCGCACGCGAACGACCGACCCTTCGCGCCCAGCGCACCGTGCCTCCCGCACCCGGCAGGATGCCCAGCAGCGACTCGGGCTGCCCCACCACGGACCGCTCCGAAGCGAGACGCACGTCGAGCGCCGACAGGAACTCGCATCCACCGCCCCGAGCGATTCCGTCGAGGACACCGATGGTGAAGAACGGCGCCCGATGAAGTCTCTCGAACGCGAGCTGGGCGATGTTGGGCTCGACCGGACCGTCGCCGAGCTCCGGTACCGAGTCGACGAGGTGAGTGACGTCACCGTGCATCAGGAAGTAGTCGGGATCAGCGCTGCGGAACACGACGACCCGGACCGCGTCGTCGGCCTCGGCCTCCGGGAGCCACTGGAGCAGGGCGATCATGAACTCGGCCCCGACCAGATTCAGCGGCGGGCAGTCGATGGTGACGTCGACGACACCGCCGTTCCGTTCGACCCTCAACACGTCGGTCACGAGGTTCCCTCTCGCCGGGGTGGGATCCGGATCATCGCGCCGGGCGGACCATCGCCCACATCGGCGGGCTGTGGTCGACGGTGAACTCGGCCGTGACCGCGAAGCCATGGCGCTCGTACAACGCCGCGCTGAGCGGTGTGGTCGCCTCGAGGTAGGCCGCTTCCCCGGCGGCGTCGACCGCATCCAGCGAACGCGCCAGCACGCCCCCGCCGAGACCCTGACCGTGGGCGGCGGTGCGCACCCCGATGGCCGGCAGGTACCAGTGCCGCTCGGTCGGGTGGTGTTCGGCGGTGGCCGCGCCGAGAGCGATGGAGCGCTCGACCTGACCTTCGACCGCCTCGGCGAAGGCGTCGCCGTGCCGGGCCCAGAACTCCCCGCTGTCCTCACCGGGCGCATCGGGGGGTTGCCACAGCGCCGCCGCCCCCCGGTCGTCGACCACGCTCGCCCCGACCGGCAGGTACAGGTGCTCGGCGAGGAGCGTGAACATGGCGAGCAGGACGCGGTGCCGAGAGGCGTCGTCGGGGAAGGCCCACCCCATGATCGGGTCGCCGGTGAAGGCCTCGGCCAGGACCGAGGCGACGAGGTCGCGGTCGTCGGCCATCGCCGTGCGGGGTCCGCTCATCGGCGAATGATGGCAGAGCGCCCACGGCGGTGACGGCCGGCCTTCCGGGCAGGAGCGGGTGGACCGATACATTCGGCCACGTCAGTTCGAAGCGGACGTGCCGGCGACTGGGACGAGGGTGGCTGCGATGAACGTCGATGCGTGGATGGTGGCGGCGCTGCGGGACCAGGGGGTCACCCATGCCTTCATGGACCCGGGCGGCCTGAACGACCTGTTCATGGAGCCGATGACCGGCACCGACGGCTTGCGCACCGTGGTGGCCGCCTTCGAAGGGGGCGCGGCGTACATGGCGGACGGGTTCGCGCGGGCGTCGGGGGGCTCGGCGTGTGCTTCGGCATCGGCGGCCCCGGAGTCATGAACATGGTGACGGCGCTGGCCGCGGCGAAAGCGGACCGCAGCCCTGTGCTGGCCATCAGCGGTGAGGTGGCCCGGTCCTGGGAGGGCATGGGCGGGTTCCAGGACGCCTCCGGCGCCGCGCTCGACGACCTCGACGTGCTGAAGCCGGTCACCGGCCTCTCCATCTCACTCACCTCCCGGGCGGTGGTCCCACACCACCTGCGCCACGCCGTCACCGACGCCCTGACCGAGCGCCGTCCGGTGCACCTGTCCGTGCCGGTCGACGTCCAGGCCGCCGAGATCGACGCACCGTGGGTGCCGGTGCCCGAGGCCCTGCGTGAGGCCCCGGACCGTCGACGAAGAAGCACTGGAGCGGGCGCTGGCCGCCATGACGGCGGGCTCGTCCACCCAGGTGGTCGTGCTCGCCGGCCCCGGGGTCGAACACGCCGGAGGATGCGACTCCCTGCGCCGCTTCGCCGAGCGCTTCTCGGTGCCGGTGGCCACGACTCTGGCCGGCAAGGGCGCCTTCCCCGAAGACCACCCCCTCGCCCTCGGCGTCTTCGGCTACGGCGGGTCCCGGCTCGCCATCGAGACGATCTGCTCCGACGCCGTCGACGTCCTCGTGGCCATCGGGTCGGGACTGTCCCAGCGCGACACGATGCAGTGGGACACCCGGATGCTGCCCTCGGCGGCGATGATCCACGTCGACGTCGACCCGCTGCTGATCGGGCGGACCTGGCCCAGCGAGATCCCGGTCGTCGCCAACCCGGCCGTGGTCCTCGAGCGGCTCGCCGGGCTCGACGACGGCGCCGCGGCCGCGCTCGATGCCGGCGTGACGGCACGCCAGCAGTTCCTCGCCGACGCCCGGGAGGCCACCCCGGTCCACTACGACCCCGAGGCGATGACCACCGACGCCGTGCCCATGAACCCCGGCCGGGTGGTCACCGAGCTGCGCGCCGCGTTCCCCGACGACGGCATCCTCTGCGTGGACTCCGGCGCGCATCGGGCGTTCTTCGCCGAGTACTGGACCGTTCGCCGGCCCGGTACGCACTTCTCCCTCACCAACCTCGGCCCGATGGGTGGTGCCGTCCCGCTCGCCATCGGGGTGCAACTCGCCCGGCCCGACCAGCGGGTGATGGTGGCCACGGGCGACGGCTGCATGCTCATGCACGGCATGGAGGTCCACACCGCGGCTCGAGAGCGCGTGCCGATCATCATTGCGCTCATGGACAACCAGTCCTACGGCAACATCTGGTACCGGGCCCACACGCTCGGGGAGGGCCCCTCCCACCTCACCGACATCCCCGGCATCGACTGGGTCGGCTTCGCCCACTCGATGGGCGCCGGAGGCGAGCGCGTCGAACGGGCGGCCGACATCGCCGCCGCGGTGGATCGAGCGCTGGCCGCGGACGGCCCGTACCTGCTCGACCTCCGCACGGACAAGACCGTGCCGACGCCCATCGGCGCGTGGCGCGAGCGGCAGGCCCACTGGGAGGACAACGACTGATGGCGGCGCTTCCGGACCCCACCCACGACCTCAGCGCCGAGGACCGGGCGACCTTCGACGCCATGGCCGCCAAACGCTCCCACGCCGAGGGCCGGGCCCAACTCGGCGAGGTCTACGTGCGGATGTTCAACAACCCCGGCATCGCCACCGCCGTGGGCGGCCTCGGCAACCAGATCCGCTTCGCCGGGGTGCTGCCCGACGACGTGCGCGAGCTGGCCATCCTCCGCTTCGCGGCACGCGCCCGCTACGGCTACGAGTGGTCACACCACCAGCGCCCCGCCCGACAGGCCGGCCTGACCGACGAGCAGATCGCGGCGATCGCCGCCGGCGAGATCCCGGCCGACCTCTCCGCGGGAGCGCGGGCGGTGCTGGCCATGGTCGACGACGTGGTCGCCGGCCGATCTGTCCCCGACGGAACCCAACAGGTCGTGGTCGAGGCGTTCGGCACCGCTGGTGCCGTCGAGGTGGTCGCCCTCTGCGGCCTGTACCGCATCATGGGGGACATGGTCACGGCCTTCGACATCCCGTTGGAGGACGGCCTTCCTCCGGCGCCGTTCTGATCGGTCCGAGCGAGGTGCGAGCCGGACGGCTCCGCTACGGGTGCTGGCTGGAGACCGACACGACCTCGCCGGTCATGTAGGTCGAATACTCCGAGGCCAGAAAGACCATCACGTTGGCGATCTCCCACGGCTCGGCGGCGCGGCCGAAGGCCTCACGCGACTCGAGCTCGGCCAGGAGGTCCTCGCTGGTGACCTTGGCCAGGAAGGGGTGCATGGCCAGCGACGGCGCGACGGCATTGACCCGCACGTCGTGCTCGGCGGCCTCGATGGCGGCGCAGCGGGTGAGGGCCATGACCCCGGCCTTGGCTGCGGCGTAGTGGGCCTGACCGTGCTGGGCCCGCCAGCCGAGCACCGAGGCGTTGTTGACGATGACGCCGCCCTGGCCCCGCTCGTACAAGTGGCGCAGTGCGGTGCGCATGCACCGGAAGGTTCCGTTGAGGGTGACGTCGAGGACCAGGTTCCACTGGTCGTCGGTCATGTCGACGATGGGCACCTCGCCGCCGAGACCGGCGTTGTTGATGACCACGTCGAGTCCGTCCATCGCCTCGATGGCGCCGGTGAACAGCGACTGCACGTCGTCTTCGACGGTGACGTCACAGGGGATGCCGACGACGCCGAGCTCGGCGGCGGACTCGGCGCAGCGGCGCTCGTGCTTGTCGGAGATGACGACGGTGGCCCCCTCCTCGACGCAGCGCTTGGCCGTGGCGAACCCGATGCCGGTGCCGGCGGCGGCGGTGACGAGGACCGACTTGCCGGCCAGGAGGCCGTGGGCGGAGGGGTAGGCAGGCGCGCTCGGGCTCACGGTTGGGGCTCCCTGGGCAGACCCAGCACGCGCTCGCCCAGCACGTTGCGCTGGATCTCGTTGCTGCCGCCGTAGATGGTCTCGGACCGGGTGAACAGGAACAGCTTCTGGTCGAGCGTCAACTCGTAGGGGAAGCCCTCGGCGATCATGGCGTCCGCGCCGTGGATGTCCATGGCCAGCTCGCCGAGGTCGCTGTGCCAGGTCCCCCAGAAGAGCTTGGAGATCGACGCCTCGGGCCCGGGCACACCCGAACCCATGGAGCGCAGGCCGTTCCAGCGCATGAGCTGCAGGCCGACGTGGGCCTGCACCAGACGTTGGCGCAAGACCGGATCGGCGGCCGTGCCGTTGGCCTGGGCGAGCGCGACGAGATGCTCGAGCTCGCGCTCGAAGCCGACCTGTTGGGCGAGCGTCGAGATGCCCCGCTCGAAGGCCAGGAGGTCCATGGCCACACCCCAACCCTTGCCCGGCTCACCGATGATGAGGTCGGCCTCGGTGACGGCATCGGCGAAGAAGACCTCGTTGAACTCGCCGCCGCCGGTGATCTGCTCGATGGGGCGCACCTCGATGCCGGGCTGGTCCATCGGCACGAGGAGGAACGACAGGCCCTTGTGGCGGACCGAGCCGGGCTCGGTGCGGGCGACGACGAAGCACCAGTGCGACACGTGAGCCAGCGACGTCCACACCTTCTGGCCGTTGATGACCCACTGGTCGCCGTCGAGGACGGCTTTGGTCTGCACGTTGGCCAGGTCCGAACCGGCGTTGGGCTCGCTGTAGCCCTGACACCAGCGCTCCTCGCCCCGCAGGATGCCCGGCAGGAAGCGCTGGCACTGCTCGGGCGTACCGTGCTCGATGAGGGTGGGCCCCATGAGGTTCTCACCCATGTGGTTCACCCGACCGGGGGCCTGGGCCCGGGCGTACTCCTCGGCCCAGATGATCTGCTGCCCGACGGTGGCGTTGCGGCCGCCGTGCTCGACCGGCCATCCGAGGCCGATCCAGCCGGCTTCGCCGAGGAGGCGTTCCCAACGGTCGCGGATGTCGAAGCCGATCTCTTCGTCGCCCGGACCGCCACGGCCCTTGAGGGTGGCGAACTCGCCGACGATGTTGGCCGCCAACCAGGCCTGCGCTTCGGCGCGGAAGACCTCGTCGTCGACGGTCGAGACGTCGATCGGCAGGCCCATCAGCTGTTGGGCTTCTCGCCCGCGGCTGCGGCCTTGCGACTGGCCTCGATCATGTCGAACATCTTGAGACGTTCGGTGCCCACCGTGCCCTGGAGCGTCTCGGCGATCTCCTCGGGTGTCCAACGACCGTTCTTGTACATGGCCCTGACCTCCTCGGGCTGGTCCCAGACGGCGATCTTGCCGCCCACCACCGAGTACACCTGACCGGTGACCTCCTTGGCCTGGTCGGAGAGCAGATACACCACCATCGGAGCGATGTCCTCGGGGTCGCCGTTCTCGGCGAGCGCGGTGGGCACGTTGGCCGACATGCGGGTGCGGGCCACCGGGGCGATGCAGTTGGCGGTGACGCCGTAGCGGCTCAGGCCCACGGCGGCGGAGTAGGTGAGTGACACGATGCCGCCCTTGGCGGCGGCATAGTTGGCCTGGGCGACCGAACCCATCGACCACACGCCCGAGGTGAAGCTGACGAGCGAGCCCGACTCCTGCTTGCGCATGATGGCCGAGGCGGCGCGGAACACGGTGAAGGTGCCCTTGAGGTGCACGCGCACGACGGCGTCGAACTCCTCCTCGCTCATGTTGAACAGCATCCGCTCGCGCAGGATGCCGGCCACGCAGACGACACCGTCGATGGAGCCGTAGGTGTCGACGGCGGCCTCCACCGGGGCGGCGCCGCCCTCCATGGTGGACACGTCGCCGGCGACGGCCAGGGCCTTGCCTCCCGCGGCCTCGATCTCGGCGACGACGGAGTCGGCGACCTCGCTGGAGGGCTCGGCGCCGTCCATGCCCACACCGAAGTCGGCGACGACGACGTTGGCCCCCTCTGCGGCTGCGGCGAGGCACACGGCCCGACCGATGCCCCGTCCACCGCCGGTCACGGCGATCGTCTTGCCCTCGAGGAAGCTGGTCATGGGGTGTCTCCTGGTCGTCGGCTCGTCGGGCGTCGACCCTCTGGCGCCGGGCGGCGACCGGGTTTCTGACGCTCCATCAGATCAGTCGACGACAGTACCGCGGCCCCCCACCGGCCTCCCACTCGACCAGGAGCGCGGCCCGTGGGACCCCGGGGGCGACCGAAGAGACGGCGGCGCTAGAGCTTGAGCACCTTCTCGGCGTTCTGGTGCAGGAACTTGGGCCAGACCTCGTCCTTGAACGGGACGTTCTTCATCTCGGTCATGATCCGCTCGAGCGACAGGCCCATCGGGAAGTAGCCCGCGTAGATGACCTTGTCGGCGCCCCGCGTGTTGGCGTAGTCGATGATGCGCTGGTCGTAGTGCTTCGGGGCGAAGGCCGACGTCGAGTAGTACAGCCCCGGCCACTTGAGCATCAGCTTGACCATGAGCTCGGTCCAGGGCTGGCAGCCGTGGCGGCTGACGTAGGTGAGCTCGGGGAAGTCGTACATGACCTCGTCGATCAGCTCGACGTGCTGCACCGCGAACTTGATGCGCGGGCCCGGGATGCCGGTGCAGACGAACACGGGGATGTCGAGCTCGCAGGCCTTGGCGTAGATCGGGTACATCTTCTTGTCGTTGATGGCCACCTGCGGGAACGTGCCCGCGGGGAACATGCCGATGGAGCGCACCCCCCACGTCTCGTAGGCCCGCACGATGTCCTCGATGCCCTTCATGCCGTCGTTGGGATCGGCCCCGCACGACGGGATGAACCGGTCGGGGTAGCGCGTCAGCGCCTCCTCGCCCGACGACTCGACGCCTTCGCCGCCACGACCGCCGACGCCGACCATGCCCCTGGCCACACCCCACTCGTCCATCTGCTCCAGGGTGTAGGCGACCGGGTCATCGGTCTCCTTCAGCGCCTTGTCCTTGTCGGGCGGCGCCTTGAACATGTACTCGACCGGGAACTCGAAGTCGTCCTTCGACTCGGCGTCCTTGGTCTGCTGGGTGATGAAGGCGTACTGGGCCTTCATGTCCTTGGCCGGGAACCCGATCATCGTGTCGATGACGGGCAGGCCCTCGGGCATCGCCATGGTGCACTTCCCCCTGGAACGTGGTTGACCGGGTCAACCTAGCCGCTCACGCCCGCGCGGGCGTTTGGGCGGCGGCGCGGGGAATCACGCGCTGGGGATGCCCGCTTCGAGCTTGGCCCTGACCTTCTCGAGGCTGAAGCTGGCCGGCGCCTGGCGGGGCGGGAACTCGCCGAGCGTGGCCAGCATCTGGGCGACGTAGCCCTGCGCCGGCACGAGGAGCCAGGCCCTGTCGAGCAGCCAGTCGTAGTACGTGTTCGAGGTGATGTCCGCTCGTTCGTACGGATCGGTGCGGAGGTTGAAGATCTTGGGGACCCGCAGCTCGGTGTAGGGCTCGGCCCAGACCCTCAACGTGCCGGTGGCGCGCTGCTCCAGGAACACGAGCTTCCAGTTGTCGAAGCGCAGGGCGGTGAGGTCGCCGTCGTCGGACACGTAGAAGAAGTGCTGACGCGGGCTCGCGTCGGTGTCGCCCGTGAGGTACGGGGAGCTGGTCGTGGCCGTCGAGGTGCACCCGGTAGGTGGAACCGTTCAACTCGGCGCCCGTCCTCAGCCGCTCGGCGACGTCGGGATCGCCCACCGCGGACAGCAGCGTCACGAACCAGTCGTTGTGGCTGAAGATCCCGTTGAGCACCCGCCCGGCCGGGATCCGCGCCGGCCAACGCACCACCGCGGGCACGCGGTAAGCCCCCTCCCAGTTCGAGTTCTTCTCGTTGCGGAACGGGGTCATGCCCGAGTCCGGCCAGGTGTTGAGGTGAGGTCCGTTGTCCGTCGAGTAGAGCACGATGGTGTTCTCGGCCACGCCGAGGCGGTCGAGCGCGTCGAGCAGGTCGCCCACGATGTCGTCGTGGTCGAGCATCGTGTCGTGGTACTCGGACTGCCAGCGGCCGGCCCGTCCCTTGCTGCCCGGCTTCACGTGGGTGCGGAAGTGCATGTGGGTGGAGTTGAACCACACGAACCACGGCGCGTCGGCCTGCTCCTGGCGCTCGATGAACTCGACGGCGGCGTCACGGAACTCGTCGTCGCAGGTCTGCATGCGCTCCCGGGTGAGTGGCCCGGTGTCCTCGATGCGCTGGGTGCCGTCGCCGTTGGCCCACGAACGGATGACCCCACGGGGCCCGAAGCGCTCACGGAAGCTCGGGAAGTCCTCTGCGGTCGGGTAGTCGTCCTGCTCGGGCTCCTCCTCCGCGTTGAGGTGGTACAGGTTGCCGAAGAACTCGTCGAAGCCGTGCATCGTGGGGAGGAACTCGTCGCGGTCGCCCAGGTGGTTCTTGCCGAACTGCCCGGTGGCGTAGCCCTGAGCCTTGAGGGCGGTGGCGATGGTCGGGTCCTCGGGTCGCAGGCCGATGTCGGCGCCGGGCATGCCGACCTTCGTGAGGCCGGTCCGGTACGGGTTCTGCCCGGTGATGAACGCCGCCCGCCCTGCGGTGCAGCTCTGCTCCCCGTAGTAGTCGGTGAAGCGCACGCCCTCCGCGGCGATCCGGTCGATGTTGGGCGTGCGGTAACCCATCAGCCCATCGCTGTAGCACGACAGGTTGGAGACCCCGATGTCGTCCCCCCAGATCACGAGGATGTTCGGCTGGTCGGTCATTCGAGCCTCCTGGGCCTGCCCGCATCGTCCACCAGATCGGTGCGTTCGCGCCGTCATCCTCGCACGGCGGTCGAGCCCGTGGTACGTCGGCGCCAGCCCCTCGTCCCCGGACGAGACGTTGCCCCGCCCGGTCAGGCGTTGAGGGCCGAGAACCCCTCGTAGACCATCCATGCCGGCCAGAACAGGCCCTGGAAGAACACGAGCACGAAGGCCCAGAACGAATCCGCCTGCTGCCAGAAGTACACCCAGGCCCCGAAGATGCCCAACCCGTAGATCGCCCCGCTGCCTGCTGCCGCACCCCCGTTGCTGGCCATGCCCGGAGCATCGACCGACCCCGGTGCGCGCGCCAGGGTCGAAGGTCACGCCCGGCGCTCCGGGCCCGGGTGAGGCGGCGCCCGAGAGGTGTCGCTGCTACTTGACGGCGATGGGGTTCGCCGGGGAGCCCGTGGCGTTGGTGATCGGCTGGGGCGGGGCCGACAGGAAGAAGGTGTACTGGCCGTCGTCGGCGCAGTCGGCGGCCAGCTCCTCGAGGTCGAAGTGCTGGCCCTGGGTGAGGCCCATGTCGACGAGGTGGATGAGGTGCACCGGCAGCGGCATGTCGTCGTACTCACTGGGGAACACCTCGAACGTGCCGTTGTCGACGGCCACCGCGGCGATCTCGTTGCGATGGAACCACTCCGCGCTCTGCAACGACGGGCCCGCGGCGGTCATCGTGTAGTTCATCTTGTCGCCGGCCTTGAGCATCTGCATGGCCCCGGTGCGCAGCAGCACGATGTCGCCCGAGGCGATGTCGACCTTGGCCATCTCGGCGGCGGCGTCGAGGTCGTCGCCGGTCACTGCGTAGCCACCGTCGAGCTTGTCGACGCCCTTGAGCCGTGCGATGTCGAGCAGCACCCCTCGACCGGTGAGCGTGCCGACCCGTTCGATGCCGAGCACGGTGGCGCCGTCAACGGTGATCGAGTCGGCGGGCACGCCGTTGTAGAGGTTGCCCTCGTAGCTCACGTGGGACAAGCCGTCCCAGTGGGTGCCGGCCTGCAGGCACAGCACGATCATGTCGTCGCTGGAGTGGAAGGCCGGGTCGAGCACCCCGGGGAGTTGATCTCGAGCATGGTGTGCTGAGGATTCTGACGGCGCCCGATGAACCCGAGCTGGGGCCCGTCGAAGTCGAGGGGGATGGCCAACGAGAAGGACTTTCCGCTGCGCACCGAGGCGGCGGCGTTGCGACGGGCCTCGTCGTCGATGAAGTTCAGCGTGCCGACGCGGTCGTCGTCTCCCCATCGCCCCCAGTTGCGGACCTTGGCGGACAGCTCACGGAAATGATCGTTGAATGGCATGTCGGTTCCCCCCGGGGATGTCGTCAGTGGGTGTGGTCGAGTCGGTCTAGATGGAGATGCCGCTGTCGCACACCACGACGGCGCCGGTCATGTTGCTGGCTTCCGGACTGGCGACGAACGCGAACGTGGCGGCGAGCTGCTCGGGTTTGGCCGGCGGCACGTTGTCACGGGACATCTTCTTCATGCGGTTCCAGTCGACGCCCTCGGGCGGCAGGAACTGGGCGTAGAGGGGCGTCTCGACGCCGCCGGGGGCGACCGCGTTGATGCGCAGGGGCAGGTCGTACTCGGTGGCGAGCGCCTTGGTGAGCATGATGACCCCGCCCTTGGAGGCGCAGTAGGCGGCGCTCCAGGGCTGGCCCATGATGCCGGCGGTCGAGGCGGTGTTGACGATCGATCCCTCGCCGCGCTCGACCATGCCGGGCAGGACGGCCCGGCACACGTGGAAGGTGCCCGTGAGGTTGATGGCGACCATGCGGGCGAAGTGGTCGGGGTCGGCCAGGTGGGACTCCTGGAAGCCGCCGATGCCGGCCACGTTGCACAGCACGTCGATCCGACCGAACTCGGCCAGGACGCCGTTGACGGTCGACTCGACGGCGTGCCAGTCGGTCACGTCACAGGCGGCGGCCGTGGCGGCGCCTCCGGACTCGGCGATCATGGCCGCGGTCTCGGCCGCCACATCGGCGACGACGTCGACGCAGGCGACCGTGGCGCCTTCGGCGGCGAGGCGCTGTGCCGTGGCCCGACCGATCCCGGACGCGGCCCCGGTGACGACGGCGTACATGTCAGTGAAGCGCTGGTCCATGGTGGTCCTCTCGGGGCGTGCGAGGTCGGGCGATCAGGAGAAGGTGAGCACGCCGCGGGCGACGCCGCCGCTCTCCATGTCGTGGACCGCGTCGTGGAAGCCCTCGAGGGGGTAGGTGTTGGTGACCAGTTCGTCGAGCATGAACTCGCCCCGGCGGTAGAGCTCGACGAGCTGGGGCATGTGGACGTGTGGGCTGTAGGAGCCGGCGCGCACGCCGATGATGCCCCGCTCGTTCTGGGTGAAGGGCTGGTAGGGCAGCTCGAACTTGGCGTCGCCGCCGGGCGTGCCGATGATGACCACGTTGCCGCCCCAGTCGAGCATGTCGAGGGCGTTGAGCGTGACCTCGGGGCGGGCCACCACGTCGTAGACCCAGTCGACACCGCCGGCGCCGAAGGGGCCGGACAACACGCCCTCCTCGTAGGGGACGAGGGTGCGGACCTGGTCGACGATGTCCTCGCTGCGCCCGTCGAGGAAGTCGGTGGCGCCGAACTGACGGGCCAGGTCCTCCTTCTGCGGGTCGACGTCGATGGCGATGATGCGGCTGGCCCGACGCACGCGCAGCGCCTGGATGGCGTTGAGGCCCACGCCGCCGCAGCCGTAGACGACGGCGGTCTGGCCGACCTCGACGTCGGAGCGGTAGAGCACGGCCCCGGCGCCGGTCATGACACCGCAACCCACGAGGCAGGCCGACTCGAAGGGCACGTCCTTGGGGATCTTCACGGCCTGGATGGCCTTGATGACGGTGCGCTCGGTGAACACCGACGCAGCGGCGAAGTTCCAGCAGGCGTCGCCGTTCAGGGTGAACGGCTGGGCCATGTTGCCGAGGGTCTGGCGACAGCGGGTGGGCTTGCCGGCACCGCAGGCCTTGCACATGCCGCACGCGGCCAGGGTGGAGATGATGACGTGGTCGCCCACCTCGACGTTGGTGACGCCGGTGCCGATCTGGTCGACGATGCCGGCGCCCTCGTGACCCAGCACGGCCGGGGCGGGCCACCCGAAGGCACCGCTGGCCGCGGTGATGTCGCTGTGGCAGACGCCGGCGGCCATGATCTTGACGATCACCTCGCCGGGGCCGGCGTCGCGCACCTCGAGCCCGTCGAGGACCTCTGCGCCCTTGTCACCGGTGTAGACGATGCCCTTCATGCGTTCCCCCAGGGGTGGGCCCGACGCTGGCGCGTCCGGCGATGATGGTTGGTGGTCGAGATGGTCGTGCTGGAACGGATCAGGCCGGCCAGATGACGGACTGCAGCTCGGTGTAGGCCTCGAGGCCCCAGTCGCCGCCGTCGCGGCCGACGCCGGAGAGCTTGAAGCCACCGAAGGGCACCTCGTGGTGGCGCTGCGCGGTGTTGATGGCGACGGTGCCCGAGCGGATCTGCTTGGCCAGCTCGTAGGCCCGGGCGCCGTCCTCGCAGAAGACGTAGGAGAGCAGGCCGTAGTCGCTGTCGTTGGCGATCTGGATGGCCTCGTCCTCGTCGTCGAAGGGGACGACCACGACCACCGGACCGAAGATCTCCTCGCGGACCGGGCTCATGCCGTTGTTGCAGCCCGCGAGGAGGGTCGGGCCGACGTAGAAGCCGGTGTCCATGCCCGGGTCGCCGACCGTCGACGACGAGCTCGGCGCCCTCGCTCACGCCGTTGGCGATGTGCTCGAGGATGCGGTCGCGCTGGATGCCGGAGATGATCGGACCGACCACGGTGTCGGCCTCGAGCGGGTCGCCGACCTTCAGCGCCTTGGCCGCGTCGGCCAGCCGGCTGACGAGCTCGTCGTAGCGGCTGCGGTGGACGATCACACGCGTCGGCGCGGTGCAGATCTGACCGGAGTGGAACGCCCAGACCGAGGCGATGCCGGCGACCGCCTTGTCGAGGTCGGCGTCCTCGGTCACCACGGCGGCACCCTTGCCGCCGAGCTCCTGGAGCTGGCGCTTCATGGTGCGGGCACCGGCCTCCATGATCTTGATGCCGACGTTGGTCGAACCGGTGAAGCTGACCATGTCGACGTTGTCGTCGTCGACGAGCACGGCACCGACCTCGGGCTTGGCGCCCGTGACGATGTTGACCACGCCGGGAGGGAACCCGACCTCGTCGAGGATCTTGGCCAGCTCGATGACGCACAACGGGTCCTGGGGAGCCGGCTTCATGACCACGGTGCAGCCCACGGCGAGGGCGGGGGCGATCTTGCCCACCATGTTCGTGGTCGGGAAGTTGTACGGCGAGATGCAGGCGACGACGCCGACGGGAACGCGGTTGACGACGCCACCCATGAGGGCGCCCGCGGCCAGCGGGGTGGAGGCGATCGGCTGAGGAGGCAGGCCCCTCGTGAGGTCGGTCATGGCGCCGCGGGCGTAGCGCTCGAAGCGGCTGATGGCGACAGGGATCTGCATGAGCGATCCGACCGAGGAGGTGGCACCGGCCTCGGCGATGACCAACGGGATGAGCTCGGGAGTGCGCTCGGTGAGGCGGGCACCGGCGGCACGCAGCAGGGCGGCACGCTCCTCGGGAGCGGTGCGGCTCCAGGCCGGAAAGGCCTCGGCGGCGGCGGCCGCCGCGGCCCGGACGTCGTCGGCCGACGCCTCGGGCGCTTCGGCGACGACACCTTCGGTGGCCGGGTTGATGATCTCGTAGGAGCCGGCGCTGCCGTCGCGCCACTCCCCGCCGATGAGCTGCCGGTACGCGTCGGTCGTCGTCGTTGCCATGGATCTGACGATACGTCAGACGTGCGCCGTCCGTCACAACGGCGCCGGGACCGATCCTCCCGGACTCATCGGGACCCTCGCCCCTGGCCGAACGGCACGCGAGGGACGACGATGGACTCGGTCGGAAGAGCCGAATCGACGATGTGAGAGGAGACCGCCATGAAGGCCGAGGTCGGAGACAAGCTGGTCATCCGAGGGCACGCAGTGGGCACCCACGAGCGATCGGCCACGATCCTCGAGGTACGGGGGCCCGACGGTGGACCGCCCTACCTCGTGCGATGGGACGACGACGAGCACGACGAACCCGAGACGCACCTCTTCTTCCCGGGTTCCGATGCCGACGTCGAACACCATCCGGCGACCGGCTGACCGGCCGGGGCGGCGCCCCGTAGGCCGGTACAGCCGCGTGACCGGCGCGCAGTGGTGACCTCCGCCCCTGTTCCGCCAATGACCCGTCGTGACACCACTGGACGATGATCGGAGAACCGATGGAGTGGCCGACGATCCACAAGTCCCACGGCACGGTCCCTCCGAACCTCGACGACGACGTCCGGAGGAACTTCAGCTGGGCCGCGGCCCGCGACGAACTGGACGGGCTCCACGGCGGCGGGCTGAACATCGCCCACGAGGCGGTGACCCGACACGTCCTGCACGGCCGTGGTGACCACGTCGCGCTGCGCTGGCGGGGGCGCAGGGGCGACGAGGTCGACCTCACCTACCGCGAGTTGGACGAGGCCTCGAACCGCTTTGCCGCCGCGCTCGATCGACTCGGCGTCGGTCGCGGCGACCTCGTGGCTCTCCTGCTCACGCGCGTCCCCGACCTCTACGCCGCGGTGCTGGGAACCTTCAAGAACGCCAGCGTGGTGTCGGCGCTGTTCCCCGCCTTCGGGCCCGAACCCATCCGACAGCGCCTCGAACTCGGCGGGGCTCGGGTGCTGGTCACGACCGAGCCCCAGTACCGACGCAAGGTCGCCGGGCTGCGCGAAGCCCTCCCCCAGCTCGAGCACGTGCTGCTCTCGGGCGAGGTGTCGGCCTCGCCACCCCCGGCGACCGCGGCCCTGCAACCGCTGTTGGATCGTGAGGACGGGTCGTTCGAGATCGTGGCGACCGAGCCCGAGGACCTGGCCCTGTTGCACTTCACCAGCGGCACGACGGGGATGCCCAAGGCGGCCATGCACGTCCACGAGGCGGTGGTGGCCCACCACACGACCGGGCGGCTGGCGCTGGACCTGCACCCTGACGACGTGTACTGGTGCACCGCCGACCCAGGTTGGGTGACCGGGATGTCCTACGGCATCATCGCCCCGCTGACCAACGGCGTGACCATCGTCGTCGACGAGGGTGAGTTCGAGGCGTCGAGGTGGTACTCGATGCTGGAACGAGAAGCGGTGAACGTCTGGTACACCGCACCGACCGCCCTACGGATGCTCCAACGAGCGTCCGTCGAGGCGGCCAGCGGCCACGACCTCTCCGCGCTCCGCTTCGTCGCCAGCGTCGGAGAGCCCCTCAACCCCGAGGTCATCGACTGGTTCCGGGCCGAGCTCGGCATCGCGGTGCACGACAACTGGTGGCAGACCGAGACGGGCGGGATCATGATCGCCAACGTCGCGGCGATGGACATCAAACCCGGTTCGATGGGTCGCCCGCTCCCCGGGATCGACGTCGCCGTCCTCGAGCGGGATCCAGATCACGATGGGGCACCTCTCGTGCGCGACGGCGCTCCCGTGGAAGCCGACGTCGCCAGCGAGGGCCACCTGGCCGTTCGCAAGGGGTGGCCGTCGATGTTCCGCGGCTACCTGCACGAGCAGGCCCGCTACGAGCGCACCTTCGTCGGCGACTGGTACGTGACCGGCGACCTGGCCCGCCGTGACGACGACGGCTACCTGTGGTTCATCGGTCGAGCCGACGACATCATCAAGTCCGCGGGCCACCTCATCGGACCGTTCGAGGTGGAGAGCGCGCTGCTGGAGCACCCGGCGGTGGCCGAAGCGGGGGTGATCGGTACGCCGGACCCGGTCGTCGGCGAGGTCGTCAAGGCCTTCGTCACCCTCGCTCCCGGGCACGAGCCCACCGAGGCGACGCGCCTCGAGCTGGTCGGCTTCGCCCGCACCCGGCTCGGCCCGGCCGTGGCCCCTCGCGAGATCGTCTTCGACCAGAACCTGCCGCACACCCGCAGCGGCAAGATCATGCGGCGTCTGCTCAAGGCGCGCGACCTGGGCCTGCCCGAAGGCGACACCTCGACCCTGGAGAACCAACCATGAGCGACCTCGATCGCGACCACGTGCTGCGCCTGCTCACCGGGATGGCGACGATCCGTCGATTCGAGGAACGCTGCATCGAGCTCTACAGCTCGACGGCCATCCGCGGGTTCCTGCACCTGTACATCGGTGAGGAAGCGGTCGCCGTCGGGGTGGCCCAGTCTCTGCAGCCCGGGGACTCCGTCGTATCGACCTACCGGGAGCACGGTCACGCCCTGGCCGCCGGGGTCCCCGCCGATTCGATCATGGCCGAGCTCTACGGCAAGGTCGACGGCTGCAGCCGCGGTCGCGGCGGGTCGATGCACCTCTTCGATGCCGCGCACCGCTTCTTCGGAGGCAACGCCATCGTGGGCGGTGGCCTCCCCCTCGCCGTCGGGTTGGCCCTGGCCGACAAGCTGGCGGGACGTCGAGCGGTCACCGTGTGCTTCTTCGGCGAGGGAGCGATGGCCGAGGGCGAGTTCCACGAGTCGATGAACCTGGCGGCACTGTGGCGGCTCCCGGTGCTGTTCTGCTGCGAGAACAACCTCTACGCGATGGGCACTGCGCTGGCTCGTTCGGAATCGGAGGTGGACCTGGTCCTGAAGGCGGCCGCCTACGAGATCCCGGCCTGGCCCGTCGACGGGATGGACGTGCTCGCGGTGGAACGGTCGGCCGCGGCAGCCATGACGGCGGTCAGGGAGGACGGTGGCCCGCACTTCCTCGAACTACGCACCTACCGCTTCCGCGCTCACTCCATGTACGACCCGGAGCGCTACCGGGACAAGGAGGAGGTGCACCGCTGGATGGAGCGCGACCCGATCGACCTGCTCGTCGCGGAGGGACGAGCACAGGGGCTGATCGACGACGAGACCCTCCAGTCGGTCGAAGCGTCCGTCAAAGCAGAAGTGGACGCCGCCGTCGCCTTCGCCGAAGCCAGCGACGACGAACCCGTCGAGAACCTCACCCGCTTCGTCACGAGCGAGGTGACACCGTGAAGACCACCTACCGGGAGGCGATGCGCGAGGCACTCCGGGAGGCACTCGAAGCCGACGACCGCGTGTTCCTCATGGGTGAGGACATCGGGGCCTATGGCGGATGCTTCGCCGTGACCCTCGGACTGTTCGAGCAGTTCGGCCCCGAGCGGATCCGGGACACCCCGCTGTCGGAGTCCGCCTTCGTCGGCGCGGGCATCGGTGCCGCCCTCGGCGGCATGCGGCCGATCGTCGAGATCATGACCGTCAACTTCAGTCTCCTGGCGCTCGACCAGATCATGAACACCGCGGCGTCGCTGCTGCACATGTCAGGCGGGCAGTTCAACGTTCCGCTGGTGATCCGCATGACCACCGGCGCCGGACGACAGCTCGCGGCCCAGCACTCCCACAGCCTCGAGGGCTGGTACGCCCACATCCCCGGCCTGCGCATCCTGACGCCGGCCACCCTGGAGGATGCGCGGGGCATGCTCGCGCCGGCGCTCGAGGACCCGGATCCCGTCCTCCTCTTCGAGCACGGCACCCTCTACAACATGGAGGGGGAGCTCGACGACGACGCCGGCCCCGTGGACATCACCCGGGCCTCCGTGCGGCGCCCGGGTGACGACATCACCCTGCTCACCTACGGCGGATCGCTGTTCAAGGCGCTGGACGCAGCCGAGACGCTGGACGGCGAGGGAATCTCGGCGGAAGTGGTGGACCTGCGCACACTCAGACCTCTCGACGACGAGACCATCCTCACATCGGTCGCGAAGACCCACCGTGCACTGGTCATCGACGAGGGCTGGCGCAGCGGTGGCATCTCCGCGGAGGTCAGCGCCCGCATCGTCGAAGGAGCGTTCTGGGAGCTCGACGCCCCGATCGGACGCGTGTGCGGCGCGGAGGTCCCGATCCCGTTCGCCCGCCACCTCGAGCAGGCCGCCATCCCACAGGTCGACTCGATCGTGACCGCGGCCCGGAGCCTGGTGCGCTGACGATGGGCGAGTTCCGGATGCCGTCGCTCGGGGCCGACATGGAGGTCGGCACGGTGGTCGAATGGCGGGTGCGACCCGGCGACGAGGTGCACCGGGGTGACATCGTGGCCGTCGTCGACACCGAGAAGTCGACCATCGAGGTCGAGGTCTTCGAAGATGGGGTCGTGGCCGAGCTGCTCGTCCCGGAGGGACAGGAGGTGCCCGTCGGCACCCCGCTGGCCCGTCTGGGGGCCGAGGGGCCAGAGCCGCGGACCGCAGAGCGCCTCGCGGCCCGTGAGCCAACGCCTCGAATCCCTCCCCAGTCCCGAGTGGTGTCGCCGTTGGTGCGCCACCAGGCGGAGGAGCTCCACGTCGACCTGGGGGCAGTGCACGGAACGGGCCCGGGTGCCTCGATCACCCGCGACGACGTCGAGCACGCGGCACCGGCGGAGCCCGCCCCACGATCGGAGCCCATCGCGGCGGAGCCGAGGCCCCGGCCTGTGGTGACCTCCGGACCACCCGGACGAGGGCGTCTCCGGGCCACACCGCGCGCCCGGAAGCTGGCCGAAGAGCAGGGCATCGATCTCACCACGGTCGTCGGCAGCGGACCCGACGGCGCCGTCCGGGGCGACGACGTCACCGGATCCCAGAGCACCACGGAACGGCCAGCGAGTCCGCCCAGGGCCACTGATGGTGAGCAGGGGGACATCCGCTCCTCCCGTCGTAGAGCCGTCGCAGCTCTGATGGCGCGCTCCAAGCGAGAGATCCCGCACTACTACCTGAGCTCCACCATCGATCTGGGTGAAGTCATGGAATGGCTCGCCCGCCACAACGACGAGCGCCCCGTCGCCGATCGAATCCTTCCCGCTGCCGTTCTCATGACCGCCGTGGCTCGCGCCGCCGCCGAGGTGCCAGTGGTCAACGGGCACTTCCTGGAGGGCGCGGCTCGACTCCACGACGGTGTCGACCTGGGTGTGGCGATCAGCCTCCGGGGAGGTGGGCTCATCGCTCCGGCGATCCGCGCCGCCCACCTCCTCGGCATCGATCGGATGATGGCGACCCTTCGCGATCTCGTGCCTCGAGCCCGCCGCGGGGTGCTACGCAGTTCGGAGATGACCGACCCGAGCATCACCGTCACCAACCTCGGCGACCAGGGCGTCGAGTCGGTGCTCCCCGTGATCTATCCGCCGCAGCTCGCCATGGTCGGCCTCGGGAGGATCGTCGAACGTCCGTGGGCGCTGGACGGCATGCTCGCCGTACGTCCCGTCGTCACGGCGAGCCTGGCCGGCGACCACCGCGCCACGAACGGCCACGACGGTGCCCGCTTCCTCACCGTCCTGGACCGCCTGCTCCAGGACCCCGAACGGCTCGAAGGAGACGACCATGGAACCGACTGAGGCCCGCGCCACCATCCTGTCGGTGCTCGCCACCGTCGCCCCGGAGATCGATCCGAGCACGATCGACGGATCCACCGATCTGCGCTTCGACCTCGACCTCGACTCGATGGACTTCCTCAACCTGGTCGAAGGGGTCGGGGTCGCGACCGCCGTCGAGATCCCCGAACGGGACTATCCGCGCCTCGAGACACTCGACGCGTTCGGTGCGTACCTCGCGGAACGGACAGGACCGCGGCAATCCTGAGGCACCGTCGGGCGGAGCCGACCTCGGAGGTCAGATCAGCTCGGGGTCACAGGTGACGGCGACCGTCGCCGGCCCCGGTGCTGCGAACGCACCGCGGAGCGCGTCGTCGAGCTGAACCCGCTCGGTCACGCGGAGACCTACGGCCCCGCACAACTCGGCGTAGGCGGCGAAGTCGGGGTTGTGCAGCGAGGTCTGCCACACGTCGAAGTGGCCGGCGCGCTGCTCCTTGGTGATCTTCCCCAACGCGGCGTTGTCGAGCAGGACGTGCTTCACCGGGATGTCGTACTTCACCGCCGTCGTGAGCTCGGCCAGATACTGACCGAACCCACCGTCACCGGTCACCGCGACGGTCGGCCGCGTCGGGTCGGCCGCCCACGCGCCCATGGCCGCCGGGTAGCCGAAGCCGATGGACCCGAGGTAGCCGGACATCAGCACCCGCTGCCCCGACGTCTCGAAGTAGCGCCCGAACGAGTAGGCGTTGTTGCCCACGTCGACGCTGATCGTCGCATCGGACGGGCAGATCCGGGTGAGGGCGTCGAACACCGCCATCGAGCTGACGCCCTCCCCTCGGTCGTCGGACAGGCGCCGGGACTTCTCGGCCCGCCAGAGCTGCCAACGAACGGCGATGTCACCGCGCTGGTCGACGGCGGCGCACTCGCCGAGGGCGTCGGTGAGCGCCTCCAGGGTGGCGCCCGCCCCACCGAGCAGCGAGCACGTGACCGAGTGGAAGCGGCCGACGGAGGCCGGATCGTCGTCGATCTGCACGATCGGCTTGTACGGGGCGATACCGGTGTGGTTCGAGAACGAGGCACCGACCACCACGAGCAGGTCGGCCTCGTTCATGAGCCATGAGGCGACCGGCGTCCCGCTGCGCCCCAGGACCCCTGCAGCGAGCGGGTGGTCGTCGGGGACGACACCCTTGGCCTTGAAGGTGGTGAGGACCGGCGCCCCCAGCACCTCGGCGAGTGCGACGACGCTGTCGGTGTCGTCACGTGCCCCATGGCCCACGACCACCACCGGGCGACGTGCGGCGCGCACCAGGTCGAGGGCCTGCGCCATCGAGGCGTTCGACGGCCGCGAGGCCCGATCGGCGAGTCGTCCGTCGGGACGCCCGACGGGAGCGTCGTCGGGGACCACCTGCTCCTGCACCTCGTCGGGGAAGATGAGGTGCGAGACGGTCCTGCCGTCGATGGCGTGCTTCACCGCCAGCCCGGCGAGCTCGGCGTGATCGGAGCCCGAGTGCAAGGTCTGGCTGTAGTCGGCGACGTCGCCGAACGCGGCTTCCAGATCGAGGTCCTGGAACGCGCCCCGGCCGAGCACCTTGGACGGCACCTGTCCCGAGAGGGCCAGGACCGGGGCCCGGTCGACCTTGGCGTCGTAGAGACCGGTGAGCAGGTTGGTGGAGCCCGGCCCGGCGATGCCGAGGCAGGCCGCCGGCCGGCCCGTGAGCTTTCCGTAGGCCGAGGCGGCGAACGACGCCGCCCCCTCGTGGCGAATGCCGATATAGGTGATCTCACCCCGCGCCTCGGCCCGTCGCAGCGCGTCGGCCAGCCCGAGGTTGGAGTGACCGACCATGCCGAACACATGGGTGATCCCCCATGCGACGAGCGTCTCGGTGACGAGGTCGCCGACGGTGCGTCTGTGCGGCACAGGCTCGGGGAGGTCGACCCAGACGCCGTCGTCGCGGACCTCGACCGGGAAGCACTCCGGGGCGTCGGAGAAGCCTTCGGGCGGCTGTCCGGTCAGTGGGTCGTAGTCGTAGCCGTGCCAGGGACACCGCAGCAACCCGTTCTCGATCGAACCCTCCCCGAGCGGCCCGCCCTGGTGAGGGCAGCGGTTGTCGAGGGCCCCGTAGCGATCCCCGACGCGGCACAAGGCGATGGTCTGCCCGTCGACCGTGACGGCCCGGACCCGCCCGTCGTCGAGGTCGTCGGTGCCGGCGACGCGATGCCAGCTCATGCCTCCGCCCCCTCGCGACCGGTGAGCACACCGGCGTAGTCAACTCCACTGAGGTGGTGCATCTCCCGGTCGAAGGTGACCAGGTCGTCGGGCGAGAAGCCGCTCAGGCGGTCGTGCCCGCACGCTCGCGCCAGCACGGTCATGAGCTCGACCGCGGCGGTCAGGTAGGACCCGAGGCGCTCGGCGGCCAGGTCGACGGGAAGCCGGGCCCGCAGGTCCGGCTTCTGGGTGGCGATGCCGACAGGGCAGTTGTCGGTGTTGCAGGCCCGCATCCCCACGCAGCCGATGGCCTGGAGCGCGGCGTTGGCCACGGCGACGGCATCGGCCCCGAGCGCGAGCGCCTTGACGAAGTCGGCAGGCGTGCGCAGCCCGCCGGTGGCGACGAGCGTGACGTCGCCGCGACCGAGCCGGTCGAGGTGACGACGGGCCCGGGCCAGGGCGGGGATGGTCGGGACCGAGATGTGGTCCCGGAACAGCTTCGGGGCGGCGCCGGTACCACCGCCGCGGCCGTCGAGGATGATGTAGTCGACGCCGAGCTCGAGCGCGGCGTCGATGTCGGCCTCGACGTGCTGGGCCGAGAGCTTGGCGCCGAAGGGGATGCCTCCGCCGACCTCGCGCAGGTCCCCCAGGAACGCGGCCACGTCGGCGACGCGGTGGAACTCGGGAAAGGTCGCGGGTGACACCGCCGGGGCTCCCTCGGCGAGGCCCCGCACCTCGGCGATCCGTCCGGTGACCTTGGTGCCGGGCAGGTGGCCGCCGGTGCCGGTCTTGGCCCCTTGGCCGAACTTGAGGTGGAAGGCCTGGACACCGCGGAGGTGCTCGGGCGTCCAGCCGAACCGGGCCGACGCCAACTCGTAGAAGTAGCGGCTGTTCTCCTGGTGCTCCTCGGGGAGCATGCCTCCCTCGCCGGAGCAGATCCCGGTACCGGCCCGCTCGGCCCCCCGGGCCAACGCGATCTTGGCCTCGGCCGACAGCGCCCCGAAGCTCATGTCGGACACGAAGATCGGAATGTCGAGTCGGAGCGGCCGTTCGGCGTTCGGTCCGATCACGACGTCGGTGGCCACCGGGTCGGCGTCGAGGAGAGGGCGACGGGCGAGCTGGGCGGTGACGACCTGGATGCTGTCCCAGCCCGGCAGCCGCTCGCGGGGGACGCCCATGGCCGTCATCGCCCCGTGGTGGCCGAGGCGGCTCAGCCCGTTGACCGCGAGCTCGTGGATCTCCCCGACGAAGGGCTCCTCCGGGCTCATGTGGGCGCTCTCGTAGTGGAAGGCGTACTCGTCGAACGGCTCGGACCTGAGGGTCAGCGCATGACGACGGCGGTAGGCCGCGAGTTCCGCCGAGGAGATCACCACCTGACCGTCGACGATGTCGCTCTCGAAGCGGTGGAGATGCTCGTGATCGTCGTAGTTCGAGACACCGGTGTCGATGCGGTAGTCCCACCCGTGCACACCGCACACGATGCTGTCGCCCTCGACGGTGCCGTCGGCCAGGAGGGCTCCCCGGTGCCGGCACCGACCCGACAGCACCGAGAGATCCTCACCGTCGCGGATCACCACGAGGTCGACGCCGTCGACGAACGCTCCCAGCGGAACGCGGTCCCGCGCCTCGGCCACCTCGGCGACGGCCGTGTCGAGCGTCGGCGGAGGCTCAGCGGTCATGTCGACATCCGTTCGTCGAGGTGACCGGCCCGGTCGGCCGGCATGGCGTGGGCACCGAGTCTCGCGGTTGGGCGCGGTCTCCGCTCAGCTGATGACCTTGGCGATGACCTCGTCGCCGAAGCGCGCGACGGCCGAGAGGCGGTCGGCCAGGGTCACGGTCGTGCCCTTGGCCTCGGCGTCGTGGCCGGCGAGCATCGCCGGCGCGGCGAGGAACCCGGTGACGCCCCGCTCGGCGAAGCGGCGGAAGTCGTCGGGGTCCAGCGAGTAGATGCCCATGATGCACTCGTAGCCGTCACCGAGAGCCCGGCCGTTGGCCCGAAGGTGACCGTCGAGGCGGTCGAGCACGGCGTCGGCCTCGTCGAGGGGATAGGCGTTGCCCACCCAACCGTCGTTGCGGGCGGAGCGTTCCAGCGCCGGCTCGGAGTGCCCGCCGATCCAGATCGGCATGGAGCCACCGGGGGGCGCGGGCGACATGGTGACGGTGGGGAAGGAGTAGAACTCGCCGTCGTGGCTGACCGCCTCACCGGTCCAGAGCTTGCGGCACACCTCGAAGCCTTCGTCCGTGCGCCGTCCGCGGGTGGTGAAGTCCTCGCCCAGGATCTCGAACTCCTCGGCCATCCAGCCGACACCGGCACCCAGCGACACCCGTCCGCCGGACATGACGGCGGCGGACGCGGCGAGCTTGGCCACCTCGACCGGGTGGCGCATGGGGAACACGTAGATCCCCTGGCTGAACCGCACGCGTTGCGTGACCGCGGCCATGGCGGCGATGGCCACCCACGAGTCGACCCACGGGGTGGCGGCGTTCCAGAACGCCTGCCCGTCGGCCTGGTAGGGATAGGCGGACTCGATGGTCTCGGGGTAGAGCATGTGGTCCGACACCAGCAGGCCGCCGAATCCGGCGTCCTCGCAGGCCACGGCGAGCGCCGGAAGCTCGGTCGGCTCGATGAACGCGGTGCTGTGCCAGAACTGCATGGTCGATCCCCCTCGGTCCCCGGACGCTGGTGGCCCGAGGTGGCGTGATGTGCGAGTCAGTGTAATCTGACGGTCCGTCAGAAACCTGCGCCGGGCCATGGCCCGGCGCCAACGGAGGGGTCTTCATGTTCGACGAGGTCATCAAGGGCGGCACCGTCGTCGACGGCACCGGCGCACCGGGTCGGGTCGCCGACGTCGGCATCAGGGACGGCAAGGTCGTCGAGATCGGCGAGATCTCCGAACCGGCGACGGTCGTCACCGACGCCACCGGCAAGATCGTGATGCCCGGCGTGGTCGACCCCCACACCCACTACGACGCCCAGCTCATGTGGGACCCCACCGCCTCGCCGTCGTCGAACCACGGTGTCACCACCGTGATCGGCGGCAACTGCGGGTTCACCCTCGCCCCGCTGCGGCCCGACCCCGCCGAGACCGACTACCTCCAGGAGATGATGTCGCGGGTCGAGGGCATGCCCCTCCCCGCCCTGCGCGAGATCGACTGGGACTGGGAGACGTTCTCCGACTACCTGTCCAAGTTCGAGGGCAGCATCTCGGTCAACGCCGGTTTCCTCGTGGGTCACTGCGCCCTGCGGCGCTACGTCATGGGGCCCGATGCGGTGGGCAACGAGGCCACACCCGAGCAGATCGAGGCCATGGTGGCCGAGCTGCGCAAGGGAATCGAAGCCGGCGGACTCGGGCTTCTCCACCACCCTGTCGGGGTCGCACTCCGACGGTGACGGACAGCCCGTGCCGAGCCGCTGGTCCACGACCGAGGAGCTCATGGCGCTGTGCGTCGAGACCGGCAGGCACGAGGGCACGACCCTCGAGGGCATCGTCCCGGGCTGCCTCGACCGCTTCGAGGACCACGAGATCGAGCTGTTGGCCGAGATGAGCGCGGCGGCCAAGCGCCCGCTGAACTGGAACGTCCTCACCATCGACAGCCGTGAAGCCGACCGCGTGCCCCGTCAGCTGTCGGCCGGCGACCGCGCCGCCGAGCTGGGTGGCCGGGTCGTGGCCCTCACCATGCCCGTGCTGGTGCCGATGAACATGAACTTCCTGACCTTCTGCGGCATCTGGCTCCTCCCCGGTTGGCAGGAGATCCTCCAGGTCGACGTCGACGAGCGCATCGCCCGCCTGCGCGACCCCGAGGTCCGCGCCCGCATGCTCGAGGCATCGCACTCCCAGGAGGCCGGCGTCTACCGGCGCCTCGCCGACTGGGAGGACTACGTCATCGGCGACACCTTCGCTCCCGAGAACGAAGGCCTCTCGAACCGCACCGTCAAGGACATCAGCGCCGAGCGGGGGACCGAGCCCTTCGACACCCTGCTCGACATCGTCGCCGCCGACGGTCTGCGCACGATCCTGTGGCCGGCCCCGAAGGACAAGGACGACGCCACCTGGAAGATGCGCGCCGAGGCGTGGGACGACCCTCGCGCCATGATCGGCGGCTCCGACGCCGGGGCACATCTCGACCGGATGTGCGGGGCCACGTACCCCACCCGGTTCCTGGGCGACATGCTCCGCGGCCGGAAGCTGGTGCCGATCGAACGTGCGGTGCAGCTCATCACCCAGGTCCCGGCCGAGCTCTTCGGCCTCCGTGACCGCGGCACCCTCGAAGTGGGCAAGGCCGCCGACATCGCCGTCATCGACCCCGAGACCGTCGGCTCCGAGAACGCCCACATGGTCGCCGACCTCCCCGGCGGCTGCGAACGCCTCACCGCGGGTTCGTTCGGCGTGGAGCGGGTGCTCGTCAACGGCACGGCGGTGATCGTCGACGGCGAGCCCACCGGCGCCGTGCCCGGAAGCCTCATCAAGGCCGGACGCGACACCTACACCGTCGAGGTCTGACCAGGTCGGGCGAACTCGTCCGAACCCCTAGCCTGAAGACCGGAGTGCCGGGAAGTCTGGTCGGCGACTCGATCGTCGACACCCGGGACCCGTGATGACCACTGCCCTGCTGCTCCTCCTCGGCATCGGAGCGGCCGCGGTCGGGGGCGAGCTCTTCGTGCGGGGAGCGGTGGGCATCGCCGCCTGGGCCCGGGTGCCGGCGGCGATCATCGCCGTCACCGTGGCCGCGTTCGCCACGTCGAGCCCCGAGCTCTTCGTGGCGATCAACGCCGCCGCCAACGACACGTCCGTGATCGCCTTCGGCGACGCCCTCGGCTCCAACGTGGCCAACGTCGCCCTCATCCTCGGGCTCGCCCTCGCCCTGCACCCGACGTCGCTCGACCGCGACACGGCCCGACGCGACCTGCCGGTGGCGGTGGGGGTGCCGTTCCTCACGCTGGCGCTCGTCGCCGACGGACAGATGTCACGCCTGGACGGAGGCATCCTGATGATGGCCTTCCTGGCGTGGCTGACGGTCACGGCCCGCCAAGCGAGACGGGCCCGGGCCGACACCGCCGCGGTGTTGGGCGAGACCGACCATCGCCGCGCCCTCGTCGCCATCCTCGGCGGCCTGGTGATGTTGGTGCTGGCCGGTCGGTTCATCGTCGTGAGCGCCGAGAGCATCGGCGACGCCCTCGGCCTCGACCCCTTCGTGGTGGGTGCCACCTTCGTGGCCTTCGGCACCTCGATGCCCGAGCTGGCCACGACGATGGCCGCCATGTTGCGTGGCCACGAGGAGGTGGGCATCGGTGCGGTGATCGGCTCGAACATCTTCAACGGCCTGTGGATCGTGGCCGTCGTCGCCCTCCTACGCCCCTTCGACGTGCAGCTCGGCGAGGTGGCCGTGAGCCTCGGGTTCGGCGCGCTGGCCATCCTCCTGCTGATCCCGACACGAGGACTGATGCTGGCTCGCTGGAGGGGCCTGGTGCTGCTCGCTCTCTACGTCGTGTTCGTGTCGACCATCGTCGTCAGGGGCGGGTGAGACCGCTCATCGCCAGAGGCCCTAGGCGGTGACCCAGATCAGCACCTCGGCGCCGGTCGGGCCCGCCGTGAGCGTGGGCATGCCTGCACCCGTGAGGCGGACGGCATCGCCTTCGCCCAACTCGCCGGCCGCCTCGAGCGTGGCGTCGCCCAGTGCGACGAACAGGTGCACATGGGCGCCGTCGGGGACGCTCACCGACTCACCCGGCGCCAACCGACCTCCCCAGAGCACGGCGCTGCGCTGGCGGATCGAGATGGCGGCGTCGTGGCCCTGCCCGGAGGCGATCGGGTGCAGCCCGCCCTTGTCGAGCTCGGTGTTGATGTCGAGCTGCTCGTAGGACGGGTCGATGCGCTCGGTGTCCGGCGGCACCCACATCTGGACGAAGTGCACGTCCTCGCCCCTCGACGGGTTCATCTCCGAGTGCCAGATGCCCGTCCCGGCGCTCATGCGCTGGGCCAGGCCAGGATAGAGCTCGCCGTGGTTGCCCTCGGAGTCCTTGTGCTCGAGGCGCCCCGACAGCACCCAGGTCACGATCTCCATGTCCTGGTGGGGGTGGGTGCTGAACCCGGTACCGGCGGCCACGCGGTCGTCGTTGGAGACGAGCAGCAGTCCGTGGCCGGTGTTGGCCGGGTCGTAGTGGTGGCCGAAGCTGAAGCTGTGGTGGCTGTCGAGCCAGCCGATGCGGGTGTGCGGCCGGGTCTCGGCACGACGTACGTCGATCACGGGGTTGATCACGGCGGAACCTCCAGTTCTGGTCGCTCACCGACGTCAACACCATCGCATTCCCGCGACCCGGGACCGGCGGGCCACATGCCGTCGCCTCCGGAGGCGCCTAGATTCGGCGACGCCGGAGAGGGGACGCGGTGACCACGATCGATCAGCTGTTCAGCGAGGCGGAGGAACACGTGGCCGACGGCCTCGTCCCGGCCTGCCAGATCGCCGTGGGTCGCGACGGCGGCGTCGTGGCCCGGGCCGCGTTCGGCGATGCCACCGACACGACCCGGTTCTGCATCTTCTCGGCGACCAAGCCGATGGTGGCCTCGGTGGTCTGGCTCATGCTCGCCGATGGTCTCGTGGACCCGCACGATCCGATCGCCCGACACGTTCCCGAGCTGGACGCCGCAGGGTTCGGTGAGGTCACCCTCGAGCAGGTCATGTTGCACACCAGTGGGTTCCCCAACGCGCCCATGGGCCACACCGAGGGCTCGGACCCGGCCCGGCGGCGCGCCCGCTTCGCGACGTGGTCGCTGGAGTGGGAGCCGGGGACCCGATTCGAGTACCACCCGGCCAGCGCCCACTGGGTGCTCGCCGACGTGATCGACCGTGTCACCGGGCAGGACTACCGCGACGCCCTCGAAGAGCGGATCTGCCGGCCCCTGGGACTCCCGAGAGCCCTCGGACTGGCGGCGGACGCGCAGCAGGACATCGCCCCGCTCACCCCCCTCGATCCCGAGGCCCCGTCCGACGAGACGATGCGCTTCAACGAGGTGGACGTCCGTCGGGCCGGCAATCCCGGTGGCGGCGGATTCATGACGGCGACCGATCTCGCCTGCTTCTACCAGAGCGTCTTGCACAACCCCGGAGGGCTGTGGGACGACGACGTGCTGCGCGATGCCACCACCAACATCCGTTGCACACTGGACGATCCCATGATGGGCGTCCCCGCCAACCGGACACTCGGGCTGGTGCTCGCCGGGGACGACGGTCACCACCAGCTCCGCTACGCCATCTTCGGGCACCGCTGTTCCCCGGCATCGTTCGGCCACGCCGGGGCCCACGCCCAGGTGGCGTGGGCCGACCCGGCCACGGGAATCTCGTTCAGCTATCTGTCCAACGCCCTCGACAGCGACCAGATGCGCGGCGGCATCCGGGCCAATCGCCTCGCCACCATCGCCGCCGACCTGACGATCTGATCCGGCACAGGGCCGCAGTCGGGTGGGTCGACGAGGCAGCACGATCGGCGCCGCCGATGCGCCGGCGGCAGTGAGAGGGCATGAACCGCCCGAACACGACGATGGGCCAGGATGAGGCGTGAGCCCGATCGACCTGCTCGTCATCGCCGCAGCCGGTGTGGCCGCCGGGTTCGTCAACGCCGTGGCCGGTGGGGGAACGCTGATCTCTTTCCCGGCACTGACCGCGGTCGGCGTGCCGATCGTTTCGGCCAACGTGACCTCGACGGTCTCGCTCTCCCCCGGCTACGTGGGAGGCGCCTACGCCCAACGTGGCTCCGTGCGCCGCCAGTGGGGGCGGCTACGGGTCCTCGCTCCCGCAGGTGCGGTCGGTGGTCTCCTCGGCGGGGTCCTGCTCCTCGCCACCGGCGACGAGCTGCTCGAACGCCTCATCCCCTTCCTCATCCTGCTGGCCAGTGCGCTCCTGGCCGGGCAGGAGCGGGTCCGTCGGATGGTGGAGCGCCGTCGCACCCGCCGAAACCGTGCGACCCCAGCCGCCGACCACGGCCTGACGGCCGCCGCCGTGATCACCGTGTTCGTCGCCTCCATCTACGGCGGCTACTTCGGCGCGGGCCTCGGCATCGTCTTCCTCGCCGTGCTGGGGGTGTTCCTCCCGGACGACCTCACCGACGTCAACGCCCTGAAGCAGGCCATGTCGGTGGTCGTGAACGTCACCGCCAGCCTCTTCTTCCTGTTCTCGGGAAAGGTGTGGTGGGGCGCGGCGCTGGTCATGGCCGTCGGGGCGCTCGTCGGCGGCAACCTCGGCGGACGCCTCGCCGGCCGCCTCGACCCCGACGTCTTTCGTTGGCTCGTCGTGGCCATCGGCGTGGTCGTGGCCGGGATCTACTTCGCGCGTGCTGACGCCGCGTCCACCGCGGCCGAACAGGAACACAGTTCGACCCCGGACCGAGGTCCGGGGTCGAACTGGATTCCCCCTCCGGTGATCTCGGGTCGGATCCCACCACCCCCCGACGGTGGGATCCGACCGGCGCCGGCGCGAGGCCGGCGAGATGGTTCAGGCGGGCGTGTCGGCGAGCAACTTCCCGAGCCTGAGCAGGCTCGGGGTCGTGCCCCCGAGGAAGAGCTCGTGATACTTGGTCCACAGGTAGTAGCGGTGCAGTGGGTAGTCGCGGTCGACGCCCACGCCACCGTGCAGGTGGACCGCGGCGTGCACGACGCGCTGGCCGCCCTCGGCCGCCCAGTACTTGGCGGATGCGACCTGCTCGGAGGCCGGTTCGCCCTCGTCGAGGAGCGTGACGGCCTGCCAGGCGGTGAGCCAGATGGCCTCGCTGTCGATGCGGGCGTCGGCGGCGCGCTGGGCGACGGCCTGGAAGGTGGCGATGACCCGGTCGAACTGAACCCGCTCCTTGACGTAGGCGGAGGTGAGCTCCAACGACTGAGCGGTGACGCCGGCCATGATCACGCACTGGCCGGCGAGACCACGCTCGACCATCCACTGCAGCCCTTCCGGTCCGGTCAGCTTCTCGCCGGGGGCGGAGTTCAGCTCGACCATGGCGTCGGGGATGTCGTCGACGGTGTCCTGACGGGTGACCGTGACGCCCTCGGCCTCGGCGCTGACCAGGTGGAGACCGTCGCTGGCCGAGACCACGAAGGCGTCGGCGAGGTGGCCGAACGGGACGCAGACCTTCACACCGGTGAGGCGACCGTCGGTGGCGATGACCGCCGGTTCCATGACATCGCCGACCATCTCGTGCAGCGCCACCGTGACGATGCGCTCACCCGAGGCGACGCCGTCGATCTGCTCGGCGGTGCCGAACTCGGCCAGCACCGGGCCGGCCATGGCCATCACCGGGAGGGCCGGCACGGGTGCGGCGAAGCGCCCGACCTCTTCGAGGACGATGGCGACCTCGGTGAAGCCCAGACCCCCACCGCCGGCCGACTCGGGCAGTCCGATGCCCACGAGGCCGAGCTCGCCCATCTCGCGCCACAGGGCGAGGTCGACACCGGTGTCGCTCTCGCGGACGGTCTTGAGGTGCTCGGGCGAGGCCTTGTCGGTGAGGAGCCGGTTGGTGAGACCGCGCAGCTCGTCCTGGTCGGAGGTGAAGGAGAAGTCCATGGGTGCTTTCGTCGATTCCGAGAGATTGGTCGGAGCGTTCGGCCGCTCAGCGCGCCGAGCGGGGGAAGCCGAGACCGAACATGGCGATCAGGTCACGCTGCAGTTCGTTGGTGCCGCCGCCGAAGGTGAGGATGATCGAGCCGCGGATACCCGCTTCGAGGCGGCTGCGCAGGATCGACTCCGGCGTGTCGGCCTTGAGGTAGCTGCGCGGGCCGAGGACCTCCATGAGCAGCCGGTAGGCCTCGAGGTAGTACTCGGTGCCGAACACCTTCACGCTCGACGCATCGGCGGGGTGAAGGGCGTGCTCCTCGGCGGACCAGGCGACCTTCCAGTTGGCCAGGCGGAGGTACTCGAGGCGGGCGTGCACACGGGCCAGGTTGAGCTGCACCCACTCCTGGTCGATGACACGCCGACCGTCGGGGAGCTTGGTCTCCTGGGCCCAACGACGCACGTCGGTGAGCATGCCCTCGGGCATGCCGCTCGAGCAGAGCGTGACCCGCTCGTGGTTGAGCTGGTTGGTGATCAGGCCCCAACCGCCGTTCTCCTCGCCCACCAGGAACTTGGCCGGCACCCGCACGTCGTCGAAGAACGTGGCGTTGATGTCGTGCTCACCCATGAGGGTGAGGGGCTGGATGGTGATGCCGGGAGTGTCCATCGGGACGATGATCACCGAGATGCCCTTGTGCTTCTTTGCCTCGGGGTCGGTGCGCACGGCCAGCCAGCAGTAGTCGGCGCCACCGGCGAGGGAGGTCCACATCTTCTGGCCGTTGATGACGTACTCGTCGCCGTCGCGCACGGCGCGGGTCTGCAGGGCGGCCAGATCGGTGCCGGCCTGGGGCTCGGAGTAGCCGATGCAGAAGTGGATGTCGCCGGCGAGGATCTTCGGGACGAAGAACTCCTTCTGCCAGTCGGTGCCGTAGTTCATGATCGTCGGGCCGACGGTGTTGATGGTGAGCATCGGCACCGGCGCACCGGCACGCATCGACTCGTCGAAGAAGACGAACTGGTCGATGGCCTTGCGGCCCTGACCGCCCCATTCGGTGGGCCAACCGACACCGGCCCAGCCGTCGGCGCACATCTGCTTCCACACCCGCTTGGTGGCATCGCCGATGCCGTGGCTGTGGGAGAGCTCCTCGACGGTCTCCTCGTCGAGCAGTTGGTCGTAGTACTCGCGGAGCTCGGTGCGGAAGGCTTCTTGTTCCGGTGTGTAGCCGATCTCCATGGGGTGTGACAGTAGTCAATGGTGAACACGGTCACACATCCGGGCGACGTGGTTGACTGCGGGGATGACGAGCTCACCCATCGACGGCGCCGCTGTCGCCGTCGTGGGGACCGGCCCGCTGGCGGGCGCGCTGTCGGTCTCGCTCATGCGACTCGGGGCCGAGTTGGTGACGCTCGACGACGCCGGTCCGCTCGATGCCGCGGTCTACGCACCCTGGGATCCCGCCGACGTCGTCCCGTGCCCGCTCGTGGACCTCACCGACGACGAGTTCGAGACGGCATGGCAGGTCACGCTCGACGACGCCGTGGCGACGTGCGTGAAGGCGCGTGCGAGCGCTTCGGCCCGTCGGGCGGTCGCCTCGTGATGGTCGTGCCCACGATCGCCATGGCCGGCGGCGACGGCTACGCCCACTGGGCCATGGCCGCCGAGGGCGTGCACCTCTTGGCCAAGTCGGCCACCCGGCAGTGGGGGCCCGAAGGCATCACCGCCAACGTCCTCGCCGTCGGACCGACCGACGTCCTCGCCGACCCGGAAGCCGCCGGTCCCGTGTCGATCGCCACGCCTGCGCTCCCCGACGCGGACCCGGGCGAGGTACTGGCCTTCCTTTGCAGCGATGCGGCCGGAAAGCTCGGTGGGCAGACGCTCGTGGTCGACGGAGGGCTGTGGATGTGAGTCGGCTCACTGATCGTGTCGCCATCGTGACCGGCGCAGGCCAGGGCGTGGGTGAGGGCATCGCCCGCCGACTGGCCGCCGAAGGCGCCTCGGTCGTCGTGGCGGCGCGCCGGAGTGCCACCGGCGAGCCGGTGGCCGCATCGATCCGGGCCCACGACGGCGACGCCACCTGCATCGTCACCGACGTGACCGAACGATCGTCGATCGAGGGTTGCGTGGCCGAGACCGTCGAGCGATTCGGCCGACTCGACATCGTCGTGCACAACGCCTTCGCCGGCGGCGTGGCCACCCGTCTCGAGTCCACCCCGGACGACGTGTGGTCCCAGCTCTCGCGCACCGCGGTGTGGGCCAGCTTCTGGTGTGCCCAGGCCGCCCACCCGCACCTGGCCGACAGCCCGCACGGTCGCTACGTGATGCTCACCTCACCGGCCGGCGTCGAGGGCAGCGCCAACTTGCCGCTCTACGCACCGGTGAAAGGTGCGCAGCGGGCGTTGGCCAAGAGCCTCGCTCGCGAGTGGGGGCGCGACGGCATCACCGTCAACTGCATCGCGCCCGTGGCCGAGACCCCGGCCCTCACCGGCATCTTCGAGCAGGTCCCCACACTGAAGGGCTCGATCGAGGCCCGCACGCCCCTCGGCCGCATCGGCGACCCCGTCGCCGACATCGGGGGCGTGGCGGTGTTCCTGTGCAGCGACGACGCCGGCTACGTCTCGGGGCAGACCGTGGTCTGCGACGGGGGCAGCTTCCTCGGGCTCTGACGTCTTGCGCCCTCCTCGCGGCGCTCGTCGGGACGCGGTGCGGCTCGGTCGCCGGCGCTTCCTCTCGCCGCCCGACATCACGACCCCAGCCGGCCCACCTGACCATTGCGCCCTCCTCGCGGCGCTCGTCGGGACGCGGTGCGGCTCGGTCACCGGCGCTTCCCCTCGCTGAGCGAGACTCTGCGCGATGACACCATCGACCCCGTTCGACGACGCCGCGGCACGCGTCAGGTCCGGCGTCGACCACCACGGCGAGGCGAGGGCCCTCGTCGACGCGATGACCGACGAGGAGAAACTGGGCTGCCTCGACGGCGACCTGCGCTTCTGGCCGGGCACGATCGACATGGTCAGCGGCGGCTACTCCAGCCACGCGTGGCCCGCGGCCCACGTCGGCCGGCTCGGCATCCCCGGCATCGAGTTCGCCGACGGACCCCGAGGTTGCGTGATCGGCCCGGCCACGGCGTTCCCGGTGTCGATGGCCCGGGGCGCCTCGTTCGACCCGGCACTGGAGGAGCGCATCGGTGACGCCATCGGCGCCGAGCTACGCGCCCGGGGCGCCACCTACACCGGGGCCGTGTGCATGAACCTCCTGCACCATCCTGCGTGGGGCCGGGCGCAGGAGACCTACGGCGAGGATCCCCACCACGTGGGCGAGATGGCCGTCGCGCTGACGACCGGCCTGCAGCGTCACGTCATGGCGTGCATGAAGCACTTCGCACTGAACTCGATGGAGAACGCCCGGTTCACCGTCGACGTCCGGGTCGACGAGCGGGCCCTGCACGAGGTCTACCTCCCCCACTTCCGGCGGGTGGCCGAGGCCGGCGTGGCCAGCGTGATGAGCGCCTACAACCAGGTGAACGGCGAGTGGTGCGGCGAGAACGCCACGCTCCTGCGCACGATCCTGCGCGACGAGTGGACCTGGGACGGCTTCGTGACCTCCGACTTCACCTTCGGCGTGCGCGACGCCCTGGCCTCGGTGCGCGGTGGCCTCAACATCGAGATGCCCTTCCGGATGCACCGGGCGGTGGCCCTCCCGGCCGCCGTGGCCGACGGCACCGTCGACATGCCCGTCGTCGACGACCTGGTGGTCGAGACGGTGGCCACCCTGCTGCGCTTCGCCGATCGGATCGAGGTGACCCCCGACGCCGAGGTCGTGGCGTGCCCTGCGCACCGTGCCCTCGCCCACGAGGCCGCTGTGGCGTCGATGGTCCTGGTCCGCAACGACGGCGCACTCCCGCTGGCCCAGAAGGACCTACGGAAGGTGGCGGTCCTCGGACCACTCGCCGCCGTGGCCAACCTCGGCGACCAGGGCTCGAGCAACGTCACCCCGCCGACGGTCATCACCCCGCTCGACGGGATCCGGGCCGCCCTCCCCCGCTCCGAGGTCGTCCACGCCGACCGTGACGTCGCCATCACCGCCGGCGCCGACACCACGATCGTGGTCGTCGGCACGACCCGCTTCGACGAGGGCGAGTTCCTCGACCAGTCCGGCATCGCCCCCCTGATGGCGTCGTTCCCGGCGATGGACGACCCGGTGGCGGGGTTCGCGTCCGATGCCGAGCGCGACGAGGTGTTCGCCCGGGCCGCCGAGGGCGGTGACGGATCGGCGGAGTTCACCGTGGGCGGCGGCGACCGTCGCTCGCTGCGCCTCTCCGACGACGACGAGGCGCTGGTGCGATCCGCCTGCGCGGCGAGCGACCGCGTGGTGGTGTGCGTGATGGGCGGGTCGGCCTTCGTGATGCCCTGGCTCGACGAGACGGCAGCCACCCTCATGATCTGGTATCCGGGCATGGAAGGCGGACGGGCGCTGGCCGACGTGCTCCTCGGGCACCGCGAGCCCGGGGGGCGCCTGCCCTTCGCCGTGCCCCACGACGAAGGCGACCTCGTCGACTTCGACCCCGACGCCACCGAGGTCACCTACGGCCTGCTGCACGGCCAGTGGAAGCTCGACGCCGACGGCGTGGACGCCCACCTGCCCTTCGGGTCCGGGCTCGGCTACACCACCTTCACCGTCGATGGCGCGTCCCTCTCCTCCCCCGCTGCGACCGACGGCCCCGACGCCACAAGGCGCGTGTTCGTGGAGCTGACCAACCGGGGTGACCGGGGCGGGTCGACCGTCGTCCAGGTCTTCGCGTCGGTCGACGCCAGCGCGTTCGAGCGCCCACCGCGCCGGCTGGTGGGCTTCACCAAGGTCCGCGCCGACCCCGGCGCGTCGACCCGCGTGCAGGTCGACCTCGATCTGCGGCAACTCGACGTTCGCCGGGACGGAACGTGGCTGGTCGAGGACGCGCCCGTCGTGCTCCACGTGGGCCAGCACGCCGGCGACGACGACGCTGTGACCCTGGTCCTCGAAGGGCTGACCCCCGACTGACGGCGACGATGTACGGGACCTCCCCGCCAGCTCTGCCTCAGCGACTGGCTGACCCCTTGTCGTCGACGGGGTCCGGCGGCCAGAGCCCCGAGCCTCGAACGCCACTCACCGTCTCGGCGGTCGCGGTGGTCTCGTCAGAGCGCGAGGTGCAGCCGAAGCGCCTCGTCGAGCGCACCGAGCAGTTCGGGGGTGAGGGAGCCAACTCGTTCGCCCATGCGTTCGACCGAGACCGAGCGGACCTGTTCGGCCTGTGCCTTGGAGTCGCGGGCCAGGCCGGTGGAGCCAGCGTCGAGCAGCACCTGGAACGGGTAGACGCGATCGACGTTGGAGGTGACCGGCACGATGGTCACGACTCCTCGGCCGAGCCGTTCGGCTGTCGTGTTCGCCCCGTCGTTGCTCACGACGACGCCAGGACGACGCTTGTTCGCTTCGGTCCCGCGCACCGGATCGAGATCCACGACACGGATCTCACCGCGACGCATCAGCGCAGCCCGTCGCCCGTTGCGGCGTCCCAGAGTCCACCGTCGTCGCTGGCTTCCCACTGGGCCCAGGCGTCTTCGTAGGCGGGCCCGAGTTCGGTGGCGCGAAGCAGCCGAACCGCTCGGTGCACCGCCGCCGATCGGGAAGCCATGCCCTTGGCGTCCGCGTACTCGTCGAGGAACTCGACATCGTCATCCGGGAGACTGACGCTCAGCTTCATACTTTGATGCTACCCGAGGTAGTACTCGAACTCACCCGAGGGCGTGAGCCTCTCGGAGCGAGTGTCACCCTGCCGGAGGTAGGGGACGGTCGAGCAACCAGCGACCGACTGGTTCAGTCGGTTGGTACCGCGAGGAGCTCGAGGAGCTCGGCCGCGTGATCGACTGGCGGGAGCGAAGCGATCTCGTCAGCGATCTCTCCGGCGCGGTCTCGGTACTCACGCTCATCGAGCAGCCGCTGGACGGATCGTCGTATCGCGGTGGCCGTACGTTCTTCCTGCCCGAGGGAGAGCCCGGCGCCCAGCTCCACCAGCCGTGCGGCGTTGAACCGATTGTCCGGCGGTGCGAGCGGCAAGCTCAGAACGGGTAGGCCTCGTCGGAGGGCTCCCGTGAGAGAGCCGTACCCGCCGTGGGCGACGACGAGGTCTGCATGTTCGAGGATGAGGCCCTGCGAGAGGAACGGAACCGTTCGGACATTGCCGGGGACGGAGAGGTCGGCGATGTCGTTGTTCATCCCGATGGTGGCGATCACCTGGACGTCGAGGTCGGCGAGAGCGTCGAAGACCATCTGGAACAGGTTCGGTGTGTTGAACGCCGTTCCGAACGTCACGTACACCAATGGCCGTTCGTCCTGGCCATCAAGGACCGCCGCGAGCGACTCACCGGGCATCGGGTCTGGCTCCACCGGCTGCACGAAGTGCGTGTTCGCCGGGACACGGTGGCCGTCGAACCAGCTCGGCGGCGCACCGACGATCCTGAGCTCGCCCTCCATGCGCTCGAAGCCGGGGTCCGGCGTCAGACCCATCTCGTGCCGGAACCACGCGATCTCGCCCGCCGCGACCGCTTGCAGCATGCCGGACTGGGCCGGCGCGAAGTCGAACGTCGCGAGCGGCGTGCCAGTCAGCTCCGCGACGGCCCAGGCATCCTGGCCCGCTGTGTCGCGCAGGATCACGTCGGGCTGCCACTCCTCAGTCAGCGTGCGAATGAACGGCACGGCTGCGGCGCCGCGTAGGAAGAACCGTCGGAACATCGCTGCGCCATCGGACTCAGGCTCTGGGAGGCGGTCGAGCAGCGGCGTAGTGTCCGTCGGCTCCACGACATCGGTCATGAAGCCGAGTCCAGTCGTGAACTCCGCCGGGGCGAGGGCACCGGAGCCTCCGGAGTTCCCGCCCATCAGCCGCTCGGGCGAACTCACGACATAGCGGACCTCGTGTCCTCGGCGCACTGCGGCACCGGCGATCGGGGCCGAAGGCCGGATGTGGCCAAAGCCGGAGGTGATGGCAACGAGGATGCGCACGGCGCTCGTTCTAGCCCGCAGCCGTCGCACCTGTCCCCGAAGTGCCGTGCTGGGACGCGCCTCGTCCGGTGGGTCCGCCCGATGGCACCCCGGGCAACTCGGTCGCTGGCACCGTGCCTGACCGAGCCCGGGGCGCAGGAGGGACAGAGCCCGAAGCTGTAGGTTCCGACCATGCTCACGATCCCTGACGGCACCCTCGCCTACGGCACCCAACTCGTCATCCAGTCCCAGAGCTCGCTCTACGCCGCGCCGTGGGAGCGCGACGCCAGCGCCGCCGACCTCGCCGCCATCGCCCGCGCCGCCGACGCCTCGGGCTTCTTCTACGTCGCGGTGTGCGACCACATCGCCATCCCCCGCGACAAGGCCGACGCCATGGGCCTGTGGTGGCAGGACACCTTCACCACCCTCGGGTTCCTGGCCGCACAGACCGAGCATGTCGCGCTGCTGAGCCACGTGTACGTGCTGGCCTACCGCCACGCCCTCGTCGCCTCCAAGGGCTACGCCACCCTCGACTTCCTCTCGGGCGGCCGGGCCATCGCCGGGATCGGCGCCGGTCACGTCGAGGCCGAGTTCGACACGCTCGGCGTCTCGTTCGCCGACCGCGGCCGCATCACCGACGAGCGCCTCTCCCAACTGGCCGAGGCCCTGGAGAACACCTACGTGGGCGACATGGGCGCCTGCCCCCGACCGGTGCAGACCCCCCGTCCGCCCATCTGGATCGGCGGCTCCGGCAAGCCGGCGCTGCGTCGGGCCGCCCGCCACGAGGGCTGGCTCCCACAGGGCCCCGCCACCGACGAGAGCATCGCCTACATCCGCGCCCAGCGCGACGCGGCCGGCACCGCCGACGCGCCCTTCGCCTTCGGCCACGTGCTCATCCCGTTCCTGCACGCCGTCAGCGGCTCCGAGGTGCGCGAGGGCGACATCAGCGGTTCGCCCGAGCAGATGGCCGAAGCCATCACGGCCGCCACCCCCTCCGGCGTGAACCAGCTCCAGGTGCGCTTCCGCGCCGAGTCCGCCGCCCACATGGCCGAGCAGATCAGCGCCTTCGGCACCGAGATCGCACCGCTCCTCTCGGTGCAGTAGCGCCGGACAGGACCCACCGCCCAGCGGTCGGATGCGGGCGAGGCGGCGGGTGGCCGGTGCGGGGACAGTCCCGCGCGCAGCGAGCCGACGGAAGTGACCCAGCGACCCCGGACCCCGACGCGGGCGGCTCGGAGGCGAGCGAGCACGGGACGCCCCGCGCCGGACGGGACCCGCCGCCGAGCGGTCTAACGTGACGACGCTCACAGGTCACACGAGGGGGGATGCAGTGTCCGCAACGCCGGAGAAGGACTATCCGATCAAGGTCGGGACGTTCCTGTTCACCATGGTGGAGCCCCACCCCGGCCACGAGGTGGCCTACAACCGCTGGTACGAGCACGACCACTTCTATTCGGGGTGCCTGGTCGGCCCGAACGTGTTCGCCGGTGACCGCTTCGTGGCCACCCGCCGGCTGAAGGACCTGCGCTCGACGGCCGAGAACGACGTCACGCCCGACCCTCTCACCGGTTCCTACCTCGCCGTGTACTGGTGGCTGAAGGACACCGACGACGAGACCAACCGCTGGAACGTCGACAACGTCAACTGGTTGCACACCCAGGGGCGGATGTACGCCGAACGCGACCACATCCACACGCTGCTCTACTCGATGCGCTGGAACGTCCAGAAGGACCCGACCGGCTGCACCATCGACCTCGCGCTCGACCACGGCTATCCCGGCCTGGTGGTCGTGGCCGGCGACGTGGCCGAGGGGCACACGCACGACGAGGTCGACGCCTGGTTCCAGGACACCTGGATCCCGGACGCCATGGCCCAGCCGTGGGGCCCCGAGCTCGTGGGCAGCGGCACGGTGATCCCGCTGGCCGACGACACGCCGGCCGACGTCGTACGTCCGAAGGCCGGCCCGAACCGCTTCCTGCAGCTCCACTTCCTCGACCACGACGCCGCCGAGGGTTGGGACGAGGGCTACGCCCGGCTCGGCGAGCAGCTCGAGGCCAGCGGACTGGCCCACCACGTGTGGACCGGCCCGTGGCAGCAGACCAACTTCGGCACCGACGACTTCACGGGAGACCTCCGATGACCACCCCCGAACCCCTCAGCGGCCAGCGAATCCTCGTCACCGGCGTCACGGGGCAGGTGGCCGGGCCGATGGCCCGCAACCTCGTCGCCGCCGGCAACACCGTGTACGGCACCTCCCGCTTCGCCGACCCCGCGGCCAAGGACATCGTGGCCGCGGCCGGCATCGTCCCCGTCGCCGTCGATCTCGAGACCCAGGACCTCGACGAGATCCCCGACGGGCTCGACTACGTGCTGCACATGGCCGTGTCGAAGGACCAGGACTTCGATCGGGCCCTGGCCGCGAACGCCGAGGGCGTGGCCCACCTCATCGAGAAGGTGGCCGGGGTGAAGGCCTTCCTGCACTGCTCGTCGTGCGCCGTCTACGAGCCCAACGGACAGGTGCCCCACGTCGAGACCGATCCGCTCGGCGACAACCACCGCGCCATGGGCTTCCTGCCCACCTACTCGATCTCCAAGATCGCGGCCGAGTCCTCGGCCAAGTACGCGGCCAAGCGCTTCGGCGTGCCCACGGTGATCGCCCGACTCGACGTGCCCTACGGGCCCACGCACGGGTGGATGTCGTTCCAGCTGCAGATGGCCCAGGCCGGCATGAAGATCGGCGTCAGCGCGGATGGGCCCAACACCCACTGCCTCCTGCACGACGACGACCTGCTCACGTCGCTGCCCTACCTTCTCGCCGCGGCCGATGTGCCCGCCACCACGTACAACTGGTGCAACCCCGAGATCGTGAGCATCGAGGAGTGGTGCGCCGAGCTCAACCGCCTCACCGGCGTCGAGTTCGAGCTCGAGGAGACGACGGCCACCATCCCGCCGAACCCCGTCGACCCGTCCAAGCTGCTGGCCCTCGGCTGGGAGCCCCAGGTCACCTGGCGCGACGGTTTCCGGCGACTGGTCGAGACCACCTATCCCGATCTGTTGAAGGTCTGAGCCGTGGCTGCGCTCTCGGGCCAGAAGATCCTCGTCACCGGGCCGGCCGGCCAGATCGCCTTCCCGCTGGCCGAGTACCTGGCTGCCGACAACGACGTGTGGGGCATCGCCCGGTTCTCCGAGGAAGGCTCCCAACAACGGTGTCGTGATGCCGGCGTCACCACGCTGAAGCTCGACCTCGGCGACGGCGACCTGTCCGAGCTGCCCGACGACTTCGACTACGTGCTCCACCTCGCGGCGTTCCAGGGCGGCGGATGGGACTACGACCACGCCCTCACCGTCAACGCCGAGGGCACAGGGCTGTTGTTGCAGCACTGCCGGTCGGCCAAGGCGGCGCTGGTGATGAGCACCCACTCGGTGTATCGCCCGCCCTTCGACGGCGACCCTCACCACGTGTTCCTCGAGACGGACCCGCTGGGCGAGGTGAACTCCGCCCACGCACCGACCTACTCGATGTCGAAGATCGCCCAGGAGGCGGTGGCGCGCACCTGCGCCAGGCTCTTCGACCTGCCCGTCACCATCGCTCGCATGAACGCGTCGTACGGCCCCAACGGGGGCCTGCCCACGATGCACATGGACGCGCTGCTCGCCGGGGGTGAGGTCACCACCCGCTGGGACCCGTGCATGTACATGCCGATCCACCAGGACGACATCAACACCCAGACCGCAGCCCTGCTCGACGCGGCGTCGGTGCCGGCCACGATCGTGAACTGGGCGGGTGACGAACCGGTCAGCGTGCAGGAGTACTGCGCCTACATCGGCGAGCTCGGCGGGTTCGAACCGGTGGTCCACGCCGTCGAGCAACCGGGCACGCTGCGGGGCTCGGTGACCGACAACACCCGCAGGGCATCCTTCACGGGCCCCTGCCACGTCACGTGGCGCGAAGGACTGAAGCGGGTCTACGACGAACGCACCGGAGACGGGACATGAGCTGGGAGGGCACCGGCCAGCGGGCACTGCTGACGGGCGCCTCCTCGGGCATCGGCGCCGCGGCGGCCGTCGAACTCGCCCGGGCCGGTGCGGTGGTGTGCCTGGTCGCGCGGCGTGCAGACCGCCTGGCCGACGTGCTCGCCGAGGTCCGGGAGCTCTCCCCCGACTCGCAGATGCTGGTGGCCGACCTGTCCGACCTCGACGGCATCGACACCGTGGCCGCACAGGCCACCGACCTGCTCGGCGGACGCGTCGACGTGCTCGTCAACAACGCCGGGGTGCCCAAGCGCCGCAGCGTCGTGACCATGACACCCGACGACGTCGAGGGCGTGATGACCATGAACTACTTCTCCCCCGTGCGCCTCACCCTCGCCGTGCTGCCGGGCATGGTCGAGCGGGGCACCGGGCAGGTGGTGAACGTGTCGTCGATGGGTGTGCACATGGCCGCGTTCAAGGTCGGCGCCTACTCGGCGTCGAAGGCGGCGCTGGAGATGTTCACCGAGTCGCTGCACGTGGAGTTGGCCCACACCGACATCCGGGCGCATCTGTTCGTGCCGGGCACGACGACCACCGAGTTCTCGACGCCGAAGGAAGGCAACGACCCGCCCTTCCCGGTGGACCCCTCGACGTCGGCGACGGCCGAGCAGGTCGCGGCGGCCCTGGTCGCGTCCTTGGGCGACGACCGCTTCGTCACCTACGCCACGGCGCGCGACGAGGCCACCTCGGCGTCGAAGAATGCCGACCCCAACGCCTTCCTGGCCAACCTCCGCGGCGTCTTCTCCACGATGACCGGCGAGGGAGAGGGCTAGCCGAGCTCCCAGCGGGCCGGCCAGTCGTTCGTGCGCAGGGCGGCGTCGGTGCCGCCGTCGCAGAACACGATCGACCCGCAGAAGAAGGTGGACTCGGGGCCGACGAGGAAGGCCAGCAGCGCCGCCATCTCCTCGGGGCGCCCCGGACGCCCGAGGGCGATGGTCTCGGCGAACATGGCGAGCTGCTTGGCCAGGTTCTCGTCGGAGTTGCCCTCGTCGATCATGGGCGTGGCGATCATTCCGGGGGCGATCGCGTTGAGGCGGATGCCGGTGCCGGCCCAGTCGGCGCTCACGGCCGAGCGCCGGACCCAGCGAGCGACGGCGAGCTTCGTGGCGGCGTAGGCGATGATCGAGTCACTGCGGTCCGCGACCTCGAGAGCCGCGGCCTCGTCACCGGCGAGGCAGGCGTCGACCAGGGCCAGGTCGTAGCCGGGGGCCGTGGTGGTGGAGTTGGAGCTGATGGCCACCGCCGACGGATTGGTCCCCGCAGCGAGCAACGGCCGGAGCCCCTCCATGACCTCGACCGTGCCGAAGTAGTTCACGGCTGCGAGCAGCGATGCAGGGCGCCCGGGAAAACCCGAGATGCCGGCACAGGTGATGAGCCCGTCGAGCACGCCAGCGCTCTCCTCGGTGACCGCGGAGATCGCCGCCCGGCGTCCGGCGGCGGTGCCGAGATCGGCTTCGATCTCGGCACCGCGGAGATCGACGCCGATGACCCGGTGGCCGTCGGCGGTGAGACGGGCCGCCGTGGCGGCACCGATGCCCGACCCCGACCCGGTGACCGCGATGGTGCTCATGCTCAGGACCGCCCGTTGATGGCGTCGACCATGCGCTGGGTGTTGGCCTGGCCCTCGTAGAGCTGGCGCAGCAGCCACATGCGCAGGAAGTTGGCGATGGCGAAGCGCAGGAAGAGCCCCAGGCCGAGCAGGGTCAGCGCGACGAAGGCCGCCGCCAGGACCTGGGTCTCCTGGAGGTCGAGCGCATTGCTCAGGTTCGTGGCCGACACGTAGGCCGAGAAGGCCCCGACGACACCGACGATCATGAGGAGCAGCCCCACCACGCCGTAGACCCGCTCCCGGGTGGCGTTGCCGGTCTTGAGGTTCATCTCGGCCACCTCGGTCTTGAACTGATCGACGCGGGGTGAATCGTCGGTGTGGTCGGCGGACGGGGTGGTGCTTGCCATTGGTTGAGACCTCACGAGCCCAGGTAGGCGGCGGACAGTTCATCTTCGAGCTCATCGGGCGCACCCACGCGGGTCACCCGGCCGTGGAGGACGATCGCCGCGAACTGGGCGATGCCCAGAACGGTCCGAGCGAACTGCTCGGACACGAGGATCGACACTCCTTCTTCCGAGACCTGAGCCACGATCTCGTACAGGTCGGCGACGACCAACGGGGCCAGGCCCATCGACAACTCGTCGAGGAGCAGCATGGCCGGGTTGACGCCGAGGGCGCGGGCCAGGGCGAGCATCTGTTGCTCGCCGCCCGACATCGTGCCGGCGAGCTGCTTGCGCCGCTCGCCGAGGCGCGGGAACCGGTCGTAGGCGACCTCTTCGACCTCCGCGAGGGAGACCCCGGCGAAGGTGTTCATCCAGAGGTTCTCGCGGACGGTGAGGTTGGGGAACACGCCCCGACCCTCGGGAACGGTGCACATGCCGAGGCGGGCCAGCTCGTCGGCGCTGGCACCGTTGATGACCCGCCCGGCGAGGCGCACTTCGCCCGCCGTGGCGGCGAGCTGCCCGGAGCACACCTTCAGGATGGTCGACTTCCCGGCGCCGTTGGGACCGAGCAATGCCACGACGGATCCCTGGGGGACGGCGAGGTCGACGCCGTGCAACACCTCGATGGGGCCGTAGGCCGCCCTGACTCCCACCAGCTCGAGCAGCGGCGCGGGACGATCCGAGGGCCCGACCGGCTGACCCACGGTGTGCTCCTGGGGGATGGGCGGCGAGGGGTCGGTCATGCCACCGTCTCCGGCGAGCCGAGGTAGGCGTCGATGACGGCCTGGTCGTTGCGCACGTCTTCGGCAGTGCCGCTGGCGATCATGCGACCGAACTCGAGAACGTGGATGGTCTCGCAGACGTCCATGACGAGCGCCATGTCGTGCTCGACGAGGCAGATGCCGAGTCCGTCTTCGCGAGCCAGCTTCTGCAGGAGCTGGCCGAACGCCTCGGTCTCGTCCTCGGTCTGCCCCGACGCCGGCTCGTCGAGCAACAACAGCGTGGGGTGCAGCATCAGCGCCCGGGCGAGCTCCACCACTCGGGCCTGCCCGGTGGGGATCTCACCCACCTCTCGCCCGGCCACGGCGGCCAGACCGACCAGGTCGATGATGCGGTCGGCCTCGGCCGACGCGTCGAGGCGTTTCGTGCCCCGCCCCCATCGATTGCGGATCTCACCGGCGACGAGCACGTTCTCGCGCACGGAGAGCGACGTGAACAGCTCCAGGCGCTGGAAGGTGCGGGCCAGGCCCTGACGCGCCCGTTTGTGCGGGGCGAGCTTGGTGACGTCGGTGCCGTTGAGGAGCACGGTCCCCTCCGAGAGGGGCTGGAGACCGGTGATCACGTTGAACAGCGTGGTCTTCCCGGCGCCGTTGGGCCCGATGAGGCCGGTGACGGATGACGGCTCGACCGCGATGGACACGTCGTCGAGGGCGACGTTGCCCCCGAAGCGGACCTTGACGCCGATCGTCTCAAGCAGGGGCATGGACTCGCCCGCTTTCGGCCGCCGGCACAGCGTCGAGCCCGAGGACGAGGTCCATCTCGGCCAGATCCTCGTCGGTGAAGGGCCGATCGACACCGATCAGTTCGGGCGCCGTGGGCACGGGTAGGCCGTACGTGCGCCGGGCCCAGACCATCATCACCATGCCGGCCACCCGGGGGACGACGAGCAGGTTGACGGCGGTGAGGACGGTGAACCACCAGCCGTTGTAGAGGTCCTGCCAGGCACCCGCCCAGATGAGCACCTGGAGCCCGACGACCGTGACGACGATGGGCTTGGCCTGCTTGATCTCGTCGAGGCCGTCGACGATGTCGGTGATCGCCCCGCTCGGGTTCTTGCCCATCGTCACTCCGATGGTGGCGGGCAGCACCGTGACGACGCTGACGAAGAAGCCGAAGATCGGCTTGAGGGTGACGTAGTCGGTCCCGAGCTTCGTGAGCGTGTTCTGCATGGCCAGGAAGGCGGCGCCGTTCAGTACCCCGCTGAAGAGCGCGGCGGCCACGTAGCCGATGCCGCCGACGACGGTGAGCAGGAGCAGGGCCAGGCTGAGGAAGATGTCGAAGCGGTCGAGGTTCACCGAGCCGAGCTGGCTCGACATGAGCGAGCCCCCGATGCCGGCGATGGCTGCCGACATCATGAACACCGACAACTTGAGGCGCACGACGCTCATGCCGAGGGTGGCGCACGCCGCCGGGCTGTCCTTCATGGCCGAGAGCCGCCGGCCGTAGCCGCTGTGACGCAGCGCCACCAGCCCCACGCCGAGCAGGGCGAACAGCACGGTGACGAGCATGAGGAAGTCGCCGTTGTCGGTGAAGTCGAGCGGACCGATCGCGGGGCGGGGGATGGTGAGCGAACCACCCTCGAAGATCGAGAAGCGCACCCCGAACAGCTCGCGCTCACCGATCTCGGTGAGCACCATCCGGCTCACGAAGACCCCGAAGGCCATCGTGGCCAGGGCCAGGTAGAGACCGCGAAGGCGCAGAGCGGGCAACGCCACGAGGGCACCGACGACCGCAGACACGACACCGGCGAGAACGAAGCCCACGACGGTGGTCCGCGCGCCAGGCCCCGAGCCCGAGACGCCGAAGTGGTACACGACGATCGTCCCGATGGCGCCGAAGGAGAGCGCGGCGAGGTTGATCTCCCCGGCGTACCCGGTGAGCAGCACCAACGACAGGGCGACCAGGGCGAAGGTGAGGGCGAAGGCGAGGGTGTTGACCGCCGTGGTCTCCATGATCACGCGGAGCCCGAACACCACGACCACCAGGACGAGAGCGGCGATCCAGGCGTTGCGCATCGTCGGCATGCGGAACCGCTCCCGGGTGCGCAGCACCGTGGCGCCGCGGAGGCGGTCCTGGGGCAGGAGCAGCAACACGATGAACAGCAGGATCATCGGGATGGCCGTGCGGAAGGCGCCGGTCCAGGTCCACTCGGCAGCCGGGAAGTAGGCGATGACGTAGCTGCCGATGAGGCCGAGCACGATGCCGCCGAGGAAGGTGCGGGGCAGGCTGCGCAACCGGCCGAACATCGCCGCGGCGAAGGCGTCGATGACCAGCAGGGTGAGGGCGTTTGCGCTCATGGCGGTGCCCTGGATCGGCGTGATGAGGATGCCGGCGAGGGCCGCCAGGAACGCCCCACCCGCCCAGGAGATGGTGGCCAGCCGCTCGGGGCGCCCGCCGTTGAGCTGGAGCAGGTCGGGATCGTCGACGACGGCGCGCATGGCGACACCGCTACGGGTCTTCTGGAACAGGAACCGGATGCTGACGGCGATCACCACGGCCAGGACGAGGGCGATGATCTCGTGCCAGGTCACGTTCACCCCGAAGACCGAGACCTGGGCGTTCTGCCCGAAGAACTTGGGGAACAGGCGAGGCACCCGGGGGGTGGGGTTCCAGATCCAGGTGGCCAGGGCCAGCAGACCGAGCATCACGCCGACGGGCACGATGATCTTCGTGACCTCGGAGGTGCCCCGGAGGTTCTTCATGATCACCTGGTAGAGCACCGCACCCATCGCGGGGGCGAGGATCCCGAGCACGACGATCATGGCGATCGGAGCGGGCCAACCCCAGCCGAAGCGGACCTGCCAGTAGGTGAAGGCCCCGATCATGGCGATGGCGCCGTGGGCGAAGTTGAAGATGCCCGACGTCGTGTAGGTCACCACCAGGCCGGAAGCGGCGATGCCGTACACGCTGCCGATGACCAGACCCAGGATGGTGAACTGCAGGAACTGCTGCACCCCGACGCCCCTTCTCACTCACGAACGACCGACCGACCGCTTCACCCGGTGGCGACGGCCACAGCGCAGCGACACTACCGGCCGACGCGGAAACCCAACAAGTTCACGGGGTTCGGCGACCGTGCCCGTTCGGTCGCCGGGCGAGGAGCTCCGACGGTCAGTTCACCATCCGGCCCGAGTCGCCCCAGTAGCGCGCCCGCAGGGTCTTCTTGTCGGGCTTGCCGAGGGCGCTCAGCGGGATGGCCTCCACCAGGTCGACCGACTTGGGAGCCTGCACGGCTCCCTTGTGCTCCTTGACCAGCGCGATGAGCTCGTCGGGGTCGAGGTCGACGCCCGGGCGAGGCACGACGACCGCCTTGACCGCCTCCCCCCACTTCTCGTCGGGCACCCCGATCACGGCCACCGCCGACACCGCCGGATGGGCGGAGATCACGTCCTCCACCTCGCGCGGGTACACGTTGAAGCCACCGGTGACGATCATGTCCTTCTTGCGGTCGACGATGTAGAGGAAGCCCTCCTCGTCGGCACGGGCAACGTCACCGGTGTGCAGCCAGCCGTGGGCGAAGGCCTCGGCGGTCTGTTCGGGCTTGCCGAGGTAGCCCTTCATCACCAGGGGCCCGCGGACGCAGATCTCCCCCGGCTCGCCGGCGGGCACCTCGTTGCCGTCGTCGTCGAGCAGAGCCACGTGCACCCACGGCACGGGGCGGCCGCAGCTGGCCAGGCGGGCCAGGTTCGACGGATCGTGGTCCTCCTTGCGCAGCACCGTGATCGTCATGGGGCACTCGGCCTGACCGTAGAACTGGAAGAAGATCTGCCCCATCCGCTCGACCGCTTCCTTGAGGCGGGTGGGCGACATGGCGGCAGCGCCGTAGAAGATCGTCTCGAGGCTCGACAGGTCGTACTCGTCGAACCTGGGGTGGTCGAGCAGCACATAGAGCATCGTGGGCACGAGCATCGTGGCGGTGATGCGCTGCTCCTGGACGGTGCGCATGAACGACTCCGGGTCGAAGCCCGGGAGCACGGTGAGCGACCCGCCCCGCAGCAGCGTGGGCGTGAAGAAGGCGGCGCCGGCGTGCGACAGGGGCGTGCAGATGAGAAAGCGCGTCTCGGTGGGCCACTGCCACTCGGCCATCTGGATCTGGGTCATCGACGCGCCGCTGCGGTACGTGCTCATGATGCCCTTGGGCTTGCCCGTGGTTCCCCCCGAGTAGGCGATGCCGGCGAGATCGTCGGGGTCGACGACCGGGGCCACGAGCGGCTGGGGGTCGAACTCGGCGGCCAGGGCCGTGAGGTCCTCGCCGAACTCGCAGGGCCCGAAGGAGAGGAAGTGCTTCACCCCCGGAACGAGGGCGGCCAACTCACGGGCCCGATCGGTGAACGTGTCGGGGTCGAAGACGAGCGCCTCGGCTCCGCAGTCGGTCAGGACGTAGGCCTGGTCCTCGACCGAGCCCATGGGGTGCAACGGTGTGCTGCGGGTGGCGTTCAGCTGGTTGGCCCCCATGGTGAACAGCACCTCGGGGCGGTTGAGGGACAGCATCGAGGCCTGGGCGGCGACGAGGCCCTTCGAGGCCAGGGCCTGGGCGTAGCGGCTCACCGATGCCGCCATCTCCGCCGCGGTCATGGTGCGATCGCCGATCTGGACGGCGGCGGCGTGGGGGTGCTTCCCGAGGGCGTGGACCAGCAGGTCGGCGCCGAACACGGGTTGGTGGAGCGAAGCGGAGGGAGCGGTGACGTCGGTCATGTCGGGCGACCCTATTCGCCCCTCGTCGATGGCGTGGCCCGACGACGGAAACGTCAGCCGGTGCGGGCCGTCCGTCGGCCGTTCACCGCCGGAGGGCGGGCGAAGTCGTTGGCCACCCGCTCGAGTTGCACCCGCAACGACCGGAGTTCGCCGCCGCCCCAGTCGGCGAAGGTCTCGGCGACGATCGCGTCGGTGGCATCGCGATACGCCTGATAGACCTCGACCCCTTCCGCCGTGAGCGTCACGATGCCGGCGCGGCCATCGGTCGGGTCGGCCACTCGGTCGACGTAGCCGGCGTCGACCAGCTCGCGGATCTCGCGGCTGATGAGGGGGGCCTCGAGGTCGGTGAGCCGGGCAACTGACGACAGCCGAACCGGGCCGGACTTGCGGAGTGCGGACAGGATCGAGATGGCCGGCCGGGACAGGGACAGCCCCGCCCGCTCGGCCCGGATGCGAGCGGCCTCGCGTCCCGTGCTGATCCGGCCGATGCGGGTGATCGCCTCTTCCACCCGCCGAAGATCATCGAGTCTGCTCATCGGCGGCGAACCTACCAGCGCCGATGCCGACGATGTGACGGATGACACGTCGAGGCGCTGACCTGCGGGAACAGGCGGTCCGCGACGGTGGCGGCCCTCAGTCCCAGTAGGTGCCGTCCACCATCTGCTCGAGCAGCTTGCGGAACATGATGTGGTCGTCGGGGTCGGCCGGTGCCTCGGACTGGCCGTACACCACGCCCCTGGTGCCGGTTCGCACCGAGACGATGGCGAAGCGCAGCGCCGCGAACACCTCGAACCACTCGAGCGCTTCGACCGGACGCCCGCTCATCTCGGCGTAGAGCGCGGCCATGTCGTCGCGCCGCATGAAGTCGGGCAGGCCGGGGAAGCCGTAGGTCTCGGCCATGTCCTGGAAGAACCTGTGCAGGAAGATCATCCAGGCGAGGTCGACCTCGGCGGGACCAACGGATGCCATCTCCCAGTCGAGCACGGCGGCCGGCTCGGTGCCGTTCCACAACATGTTGCCGATGCGGGCGTCGCCCCAGTTGAGGACGCTGGGGTTCGCCAGCGTGGGCCGGTTGGCATCGAGCCACGCGAAGGTGCGCTCGATGAGCGGGTAGGTGACCCCGTCGCGGGCCCACTCGTAGTAATCGCGTTCGTGACCGAGGTGCTGGTCGAGATGGGTGTCGCCCTTGTCGGGACGCTCGAGGAACGACAGGTCGGCGTTGTCGGGGCGAAGCTCGTGCAGGCGCACGAGCACGCTCACGGCGTTGCGTTGCATGGTGGCGCGCTCGTCGTCGGTCATGTCGAACACCCAACCGCCGAACGGGTAGGGCGGCACGTCGCTCGGGGCCTGCCCGTCGACGCGGCGCATGACCAGGAACTGCGACTCGAGCACGCCCTCGTCGAGCACGAGGTAGGGCACCTCGGGCACCGGGACGTCGGTGCGCTCACCGACGAGACGCATGGCCTTGGCCTGGAGCTCGATGTCGTAGTGCTGGAACACCGGCACCAGCGAGGGCAGCGGGGCGAGGCGGGCCACGAGGCGATCGACGGTGCCGCCGTGTTCGATGTCGAACAGCACGCTCTCGCTCGACATCCCGTTGTCCGGCGCCGATACCGACAACAGCTTGGCGTCGGGGGCGATCTCGATCTGCGCCCACTTCTCGAGGCTGGCTCCCACCTCCGCCGCGTCGCGGCGCCAGGGGGTGTCGATCTCCATCGGTGCGTTCTCGTCGGCCATGGCGTGTGACGTTAGTCAACCCATCCGGGACGGCCGGAGCGCGGCTCGGGCCGTCGGCGGAGCCGGGCACCTCCGCGTGGCCGCGCCCCCGTGGTCAGCGCAAGTTCGTACTGTCGGCGCCGGGGACCAGTGCGTCGACGAGGGCGTGCAGGCCGACCGAGAACAGGGCGTCGCGGTCGGGGGGAGCTTCGAGGGCCTCGACGAGCTCCGGATCGTCGGCGTCGGCGGGCCACACCGAACCCGTGGGCACCTCGGGTCCGCCGCGCTCGACGGCGCGGTCGATGAGCACCGAACCCACGACGTGGGTGGAGATGGCCCGCAGGACCATGGCTGCGTCCTTGCCCCGCACGCCCACGGTGGCCAGCTCGGCCGCCATGACCTGTTCGACCGGCACGAACAGCTCTGGCGTGCGGCCCCGCTCGTGGGCCAGACCGATGAGGTGGGGGCGGCCGTCGAGGCGCACCCGCAGCTTCTCGGCCAACGAGGTGATGCGCTCCCGGGCGCCGGTGCCACTCGGACGTAGCGTGCCCATGTCGGCCACGAGCCGGTCGACGAGAGCGTCGAGGAGGGCGTCGCGGTTGCCGACGTGCCAGTAGATGGCGGTGACAGCCACACCCAGCTCGTCGCTGAGCCGGCGCATGGTCAACGCATCGGCACCATGCTCCTCGACCAGGCGCATCGCCGTCTCGACCACGGCGTCACCGCTGACCGGCGCCCGCCCCTCCGGGGGGGCGTCGACGCGGTCAGTGCGTTCCGGGACAGGACGGGCCCGCCCGGGCCGGTCCGGCCCGGTGCGGGCGGCGCTCACCGTGGGCTCTGCATCCCCGGCACGAGTGGGAAGTCGTGGCCGGTGAGCCAGTGGCGTCCGACCTCCTTGACCCCCGCCCAGTGCGCCGTGAGGTCCGCGGCGGTCCGGCCCTCACCGAGCTGGCCGAGATCGGTGGGCGTGGGACCCACCTTGTCGGCGACAGGTCGCAACGCGGCGAGGTCGAACCCGAAGGTGTCGGCGGCGGCCATGCCCAGCATGCGACGGCTCTCGTCGATCGGGATGTCGAAGAAGGTCTTCTTCAGCCACTCGTGGGTGTTCGGCCACGTCCCCTCGGGGTGGGGGAAGTCGGTGCCCCACAACATGTTGTCGATCCCGATCTCGTAGCGCTGACCGAGCTCGCGGCGCTTCACGTTGGCCAGTCCGGTGAAGCAGTTGCGATCGACGATCTCACTCGGGAGCATCCCGCCGAGCGCGCCCTTGAACGGATCCGAACCGAGCTTCTCCGAGCCCTTCTGACCCATGCCGAGGCGATCCCAGAACCACAGCAGCTGCGGCAGCCACCAGCAACCGCCCTCGGTCACGCCGAAGCGCAGGCCCGGGAAGCGGGTGAAGACACCCGACCAGAGCATGAACCACATGGGGCGCGCCGGCCACCACGTGACCTCGGTGACGTAGATGCCGAGGTGGTCGCCGTACTCGTCGCGCGATGCCGACCCCGAGTGGGTGACGATCGGCATCTGCAGCTCTTCGCACAGCGCCCAGACCGGGTCGTACTTGGCGTCGTGGTACGGGGTCTGGTTGACCCACATCGCGGGGATCATCACCGCGCCCAGGCCGTGCTCCTTGGCCCAGCGGATCTCGGCCAGCACCTTGTCGATCTCGACGGTGATGGGGACGAGGGCCACGCCCTTGCGCCGCTCGGGGCTGTGCGAGCACAGCTCGGCCAGCCACCGGTTGTGGGCCTTGGCCCCGGCCATGCCGAGCTCCGGGTCGAGATCGCCGGAGAGACCCAGACCGGCACCGAAGGGCACGCAGGTGCGGCTCTCGACGGCGTCGGCATCGGGGTACACGACCTCGGCGGCGACACCGTCACCGTCGAGAGCCTGGTCGCGCTTGATGGCGTCCCAGCCGCCGGCCAGTTCCTCGTCGTGCTCCTCGAACCAGTCCTTGGCGTACTTCTCGTTGCGCACGCCCAGGCGGGTGGCCGCCTCGATGGTGGCCTCGCGCTCGGAGAGGAACTCGTCGAACTGGGGGTAGTACTTCGACTCGAGGTACTCGCGGTACTGCTCGGTGGGCAGACCCGCGTGCGAATCGGCGGCGATGATCAGGTAGGGATCGTCGTCGGCGAAGCTCTGCGTGCTGCTCGGTGCGGGGGTGGTGGGGCTGGTCGACATCGGGGCCTCCTGGCCTTACTCGCCGCCGGTGACGGAGAGGTCGTCGTAACGCTGGTGGACATAGGGCATGAGGGCGTCGCCGTCGACGGTGCCGACGATCTCACCGCGCTGCACGGTGGAGCGCTCGCCCAGCTCGATCGACACGATCTCGCCGACGGGGAAGTCGGCCACCGGATCGAACTTCGACTCGCGCAGGATCACGGAGCCGTCGACCTTGTTGAGCTTTCGGGTCTGCTCGTCGCGGTAGCAGTAGACGAGCGACGGCGGGGCGTCGAAGCCCTTGCCCGACGGGTCGAGGAGGAACTTGAAGTAGAAGTCGACGCGGTGGTCGTCGGCCGGCAGAGGCTCGTCGGGGCCGACGGTCCCACTGACCTCGACGAACTCGACGCCCATGCGGGCGAACACGCCCTTCACGGCGTCGCCGTCACGTTCGAGGGTGATGGCGCCGAGCTTCTTCGGCTCGCCGTAGGTTTCGCGACCTCCGACGACGGCCTGCTCGGTGGCCATGGGCATGACGAGGGGGTAGTAGCCGACCTGGTCCTCGTGGCGGGCCGACACGGCGAAGGTGCCGGCGCCGAAGGGCGGGATGCCACGGCCCATGTCGACGGTGGCCAGCGTGACCTTGCACAGCGCCTGGTCGGCGGGCGCCAGCGGCGGCGGCAGCACCTGGGCGACGGCATCGGAGTCGGTGGCGAACACCGCGGTCAGCACCGTGGCCCACGTGGGCGTGGTGGTGGCCTCGAGCTCGCGGTTGCGCATCTCCTCTGGCCGCTTGGCCCCGTAGCGGATCCGTCCCATCGTGTGTGTCCTCCCCTGGTTGCGCCGCCGGAGCGGCGAGATGGACCGGCGACGACACGCCGCCGGGCGCTGCGAACTGCTACTCGGCGGCCGTGGCGAAGTCGTAACCGATGAAGGCCGGGCACTTGTCGGCCTCGATCGGCACCTCGCCGGCCACCAGCGGCCGGTCGACGTCGGCCACCCGGGGCCCGATCTGCTGGGCCAGCGGCCGCAGCGCCTCGAGGTCGAAGCCGTACAGGGCAGCGGCGTTGCCGCCGAGCATCATGGCCACCTCGTCGTGGGGCACCCCGGCGAACGAGCCGCGGATGGCCTCGAGCGAGAACGGATAGCTCGCTTCCTTGTGCGGGTAGTCGCTGCCCCACATGATGCGGTCGACCCCGACGGAGTGGCGCAGCTGCACCTCCTGGGGGCGGATGAAGCTGGCCCCGAGATGGCACTGGCGGGCCCAGTACTCGCTGGGCTTGAGCGACATCGACTCGACGATCTCGCGACCCCAGACCTGCTCCTGGGAGCCCCCGGCGGCGCCCATGCGGCCCCAGAAGTAGTCGAGGCGCATCAGCTCCTCGGGCACCCAGGCCGAGCCCTGCTCGGTGAACACGAGCTGCATGTTCGGGTGGCGCTCGAACACGCCGCCGACCAGCAGATGGGTGAGCGCACGGTGGGCCCACCACGACACCTCGAGCAGGAACACCACGGCGTCCTGGGGGGTCGGTCCCATCGGCGGGGCGGCGCTACCGGTGTGGTGGTTGACCGGCATCTCCAGCTCTTCGCAGACCTGCCACAGCGGCTCGTAGTAGGGGTCGTAGAGCTGAGGAAGGCCGAGACCGGGCGGGGTGCCGGGCAGCAGCACGCCGCCGTGCAGGCCGACCTCGCGGGCCCAACGGATCTCGGCGACGGAGGCTTCGATGTCGTGGAGGGTGATCTGCACGACCCCGGCGCGACGACCGGGCTTGTCGGCGCAGAACTCGGCCAGCCAGCGGTTGTGGGCCTGGAGTCCCGCCCAGCGGCGGGTGTTGTCGTCGGCCGTCACCGCCGGTGGTTGCGCGGTGAGCGAGCCCTTCGGGAAGAACGGCGGGATGGTGTTGGGGAACAGCACCTCGGCCACCTGGCCGTCGGCCTCGAGCTCGGAGGCGCGGCGGTCGCTGTTCCAGTTGCGCTCGCCGTCCGGTCCGAGGAGGTCCTCGTAGGTGACCTCGTAGTCGGCGGCCCAGGCGTCGAACTCGTCGTGCCACTTGGCATCCAGGTAGGGCTTGTACCCCTCCATGAAGGCTCCACAGTGGCCATCGGCGGAGATGACGACGTAGCGCTCGTCGGCGTTCGGCGTGGACATGGCAGCTTCCCCTCGAACCAGGCGGCGCCTCGATCAGCGCCGTCGTGACACCGGTCACCGTAGCGCTGTTACAGAGACGATGTCGGGTCGGAGCGGGGATTCACCCCGGACAATCCGATGAGGCCGCCGCCGATCGACGGCCCGGCAGCCGGACGTCCCCTAGCGGCGGGCCTTCGGGAGGCCGAGGTGGCGTTCGGCGATGTTGTTGCGGTTGATCTCCGTCGTGCCGCCGTAGATGGTGGTCACCGGGGCGTGGCGGGCGTCGTACTCGACGAAGCCGTCCGCCGCAGCACCGGGCTGGTGGAACTGGAGCAGACCCGCCGGGCCGGCCATCTGCTGGAGGGCGCCGATGGCCCGCTGGTAGGCCTCGCTGGCGAAGACCTTGGTCATCGAACCCTCGAGTCCGGGCATCCCGCCACTGGCCGCGATCCACGCCGACCGTTGGGTCAGCAGCGTCGCCACCTGCATGTCGATGGCGGTGCGGGCGAGCTGCTCGCGCACCGCGGGCTCCTCGATGAGCCCGGTCTGCTCGGCCCACTCGCGGAAGTGGCGCAACAACGGCACGGCGGCGTTGGTCCCGCCCATCACGCCCCGCTCGAAAGCGAGCGCCACGGTCATGGTCCGCCAGCCCCCGTTGACCTCGCCGAGCACGGCCTCGTCGCCGACGCGCACGTCGTCGTACCACGTGGCGTTCGTGCGCTCGGTGGCCATGGTGTGCACGGCCTCGACGGTGATGCCGGGCGTGTCCATCGGCATGATGAACATGGTCAGGCCCTTGTGCTTGGGCAGCTCGGTGTCGGTGCGGGTGAGCAGGATGAGCCACTTCGCCTCGTGGGCCATGGTCGTCCACATCTTGGCGCCGTTGATGACCCACTCGTCGCCGTCGCGGACGGCCTTGGTGGCGATGCTGGCCACGTCGGAACCGAAGTCGGGCTCGCTGTAGCCCATGCACACCAGGGCCTCTCCCGCCACGATCGACGGGATGATGCGCGCCTTCTGCTCATCGGTGCCCACGGCATTCACCACACCGGCGATCATCAGCGCCACCGCGATCCCGTCGATGGGTGCGCCGGCCTTCTCGAGCTCGTTGAAGAGCACCCACAGCTCGATGGGATCGCCCTTGCCCAGACCGGGCGTGGCCCGCTCGAGGTACCCGTGCTCGGCCAGCGCCCGGTTCAGGCGCGGGGCGTCGAAGGTGCCCGTCGAATGCATCAGATCGATGTCGTCGGCGGTCAGGGTGTCGGCGATGATCTTCTGGATGGTGCGGCGGTAGTCCTCGACCTCGGGGGACAGCGAGAAGTCCATGGTTCAGTTGCTCCCGGTCGGGCCGAACAGGTGGTCGGCGAGGGTCAGGCACTCCTTGGCGGGGTCGCCGGCGACGAGGCGCCAGCCCCTGGCCCGGCGGTAGTAGAGCTGGATGTCGTACTCCTCGGCGAAGCCGTAGCCGCCGTGGTAGTGCAGGCTGCGGTCGGTGGCCACGGCGGCGGCGTCTCCGGCGAACACGAAGGCCATCGACGCCAGCGTGGCTGCGTCGGTGTAGTCGTTGCCGTCGACGTCGATCACGCCGCCCTGGTCCTCGTCGAGCCCGGCGGCCCACGCTGCCTTGTGGGCCAGCATGCGGCCTCCGTCGACCAGCACGGGCAGGTCGGCCAAGCCGTGCTGCACCGCCTGGAACGAGCCGACGGGCACGCCGAACTGCTCGCGCTCCATCACGTACTGCACCCCCATGCGCATGGCCTGCTCGGCCACGCCCACCAGGGCGGCGGCGGTGAGCACCTTCCACTCGTCGAGCACGACGGCGAACTGCGATGCCGGACCGAGCACGGTGCGCTCGCCGGCGCGAGCCGACCGGTCAGCCAGCGGTGCCGACGCGTGGTTGAGCGGTCCCGAACCCGGAGGCGTCGATCGAACGGCCACCAGATCGGCGCCGTCGACGCCGATCACGACGTCGGCCACTGCGCCCGCGGGCACGAGCGCCCAGGTGCCGTCGGCCGTGGCCGGGAAGAGGGCGATCGTGGCGATGGCCTCGCCGGACACGACGTCGGCGTCGGGCACGGTGCGGGCGGCGACCATGTGCTCGACCAGCGGGACCGGTGCGATGGCCCGCCCACAGGACTCGGCCACGACCACCAGGTCGGCCAGCGAGGCGCCACCGCCACCGGCGCCCTCGGCCACGCCCATGCCCGGCGCACCGAGCTCGAGCACCTTGGCCCACAGCTCGGCGTCGAACCCGAGCGGCTCGGCCTCGCGGGCCACCGACGGCGGCGCCTCCTTGACGAAGAAGCCGTCGAACAGCTCCTGGATCGCCTCCTGGTCGCTGGAGAGCCCGAGATCCACGCTCATCGGTCGGTCACCGTCCTGGTCGTTCCTGGCGCTCGGCATCGTCCGGGCGCGTGCGCCTCATTGTCACCCACAACGTCGGGCCGTTGCGCATCGCAGCCGACACCCGCACGGCTGGGTCAGCCGGCGGAGGCGGTCTCCTTGGCCCAGCGGTAGTCGGCCTTGCCCGCCGGCGAGCGCTTGATGGCCTCGACGAAGGAGACGGACTTGGGCAGCTTGTACCGGGCGATCGTGGTGCTGCAGTGCTCGGCGAGGTCGTCGACGCTCGGCCGGGCCTCGCCGCGGGGCGCGACGACGGCCACGACACGCTCGCCCCAACGCTCGTCGGGCACCCCCACCACCAGGGCGTCGAACACGCCGGGATGGCTCTTCAGCGCCTCCTCGACCTCCTCGGGGTACACCTTCTCGCCCCCGGTGTTGATGCACTGGGAGCCCCGTCCGAGCAACGTCACGATGCCGTCGTCGTCGATCGTGGCGAAGTCACCCGGCACCGACCAGCGGTTGCCGTCGGCGTCGGTGGGGAACGTCGCCGCCGTCTTGGCCTCGTCCTTGTAGTAGCCGAGCGGGATGTGCCCGCTGCGGGCCAGCAGCCCGATCTCGCCCGGTGCGACCGGCTTCAGGGCTTCGTCGAGCACGTTGAGCTCCGGGCCCACGACGAAGCGGCGCGGACCGCCCTCGGCGCTCATGCCCCCGGCGCCGGTCTCGGAGGCCCCGTAGCTGTCCATGACGGCGACGTGGGGGATCTGCTCCTTGAGCTGGCCTTGCACCGCCGGGGAGAACACGCCACCGCCCGAGCCGATGCGGTACATGCCCGACAGGTCGTAGGTGCGGGTGCCGTCGGCCAGAGCGTCGGCCAACGGCCGGGCCATGGCGTCGCCGACCAGGGTGATGCCCATGCACTTCTCCCGCTCGGCCAGCTCCCACACGGCGTGGGGGTCGAGGCCGTGCTCGGTGTAGAGCGCCACCCCGGCGCCGGCGAAGATCATGTTGCACATGCCCCACTGGGCGGCCCCGTGCATGAGCGGGGCGATGAGCAGGCTGGGACGGGCGAAGTCCTCGGGCAGCGAGCGCTCGACGATCTCCTCGGGGCTGGTGACCGGCTCGGGCCCGAGCCCGGAGGACAGCGCGGCGAAGAAGAGGTCCTCGTGGCGCCACATCACCCCCTTGGGCATGCCGGTGGTGCCACCGGTGTAGAGGAAGTAGAGGTCGTCGTTCGATCGCTGGTTGCCGAGGGCATCGCCCGACTGGGCGTCGACCAGCTCGGCGTAGCTCTTGGCGGCGCCGGCATCGAGGTCGCTGCCGTCCTCGAGCACCACGGTGGCGGCCAGCTTGGGCAGCTTCGGTGCGACTTCGGCCATCACCGGGGCGAAGCCGCGCTCGAACACCACCACCCCGGCGTCGGAGTTCTCGAGCACGTATTCGAGCTCGTGGGCCACGTAGCGGTAGTTGACGTTGATCGGCACGACCCGGGCCTTGGCGGCGCCGAAGAAGAGCTCGGCCCACTCGGCGCGGTTCCACGAGTAGACGGCGACCTTCGCGCCCGGCTCGAGCCCGAGGTCGAGCAGCATCCGGGCCACTTGGTTCGTGCGGCGGTCGAACTCGGCGAACGTGTAGCGCACGTCGCCGGCGACGACGGCCAGACGATCAGGGACGCTCTCGGCCACGATCTCGAGCAGGTCGCCGAGGTTGTAGGTGCGCGTCGGCGTGGTGGTGTCGGTCATCGCGGTGCTCCCCAGGTGGTGCGAACGGCGGGCGAAGTGCTCGACAGACTAAGGCAACGCCGCCTCGGTGCCGCCCGTCGGGGCGCGGCGGGGTTCAGCCGGCGGCGTCGATGGCGGCGAAGTCCGGTTGGCGCTTCTCGGCGAAGGCGGCGAGGGCCTCGAGGTTGGCCGGGGCGCCCATGAGCTCGGCGAACGCGGCGTTCTCCCGCTCGCGCGCCGCCTCGATCTCGGCGGCGAAGGGAGCCACGATGGCGGCCTTCGAGATCACCAGTGAATCGATCGGCTTCGAGGCCAGCACCCGGGCGTGGTCGAGGGTCACGTCCATCAGGTCGTCGGGTTCGCACACCTTCCAGGCCAGACCCATCTCATGGCACTCCTCGGCCGACAACCACTCGCTGGACAGCAATGCCCAGGTGGCGGACTGCCGTCCGAGCAGGCGGGGGAAGGTGAAGCTGCTGGCCGCCTCCGGCGCCACGGCCAGACTCGTGAACGGGCACTTGAGGCGTGCCTCGGTGGACATGAACACGAGATCGGCGAAGCCCACGATGGTGGCGCCGATGCCGAGCCCCAGGCCGTTGACGGCGAGCAGCAGCGGCTTGGGGAACGCGGCGAGCTGGTCGATCATCCCCGGGAAGCCGTGACGGCCCGGCACGAAGCCCTCCCCCATGCGCGCCGCCATCTCCAACAGGTCGGTGCCGGCCGAGAAGGCACCCGCCGACCCGGTGATGACCACCACGGCGACGCTGCGGTCGGCCGCGGCGTCGATGAGGGCGTCGGTGGTGGCGTCGTAGAGGGCCTCGTTGAAGGCGTTGCGGGCCTCGGGGCGATCGAGGGTGAGCACCCGGACCCGGTCGGTGTCGTGGATCTGCAGCATCGCCGACCCCGCTCAGCCGTTGACCAGCTCGGCGGCCTGACGCAGCGCGTCGGGGCCACGGGGAGCGATCATCAGCGTGGTCACGGGGCTGTCACGCCACGCCTCGAGGCGTTCCTTGATGCGCCCGGCCGGGCCCACCAGGGAGATCTCGTCGGCGAACGCATCGGGTACGGCGGCGATGGCCTCGTCGCGCTTGCCCTCGAAGAAGAGGTCCTGGATGCGGTAGGCCTCTTCCTCGTAGCCCATCCGGGCCATGAGCTTCGTGTGGTAGTTCTGCCCCTTGGCGCCCATGCCCCCGATGTAGAAGCCGAGCGCCGCCTTGACCGGCCACAGGCCGGTGGCCACGTCGTCGGTCACGTTGAAGGTGACGAGGGCGTTGACCTGGAAGTCGTCGCCGGCGTCGACGAGCTGGTCGGCGTACACCTCCTGGCGGTACGGCGAGTAGTAGAGCGGGAGCCACCCGTCGGCGATCTGCGCGGTCTGGGTGACGTTCTTCGGGCCCTCGGCGCCGATGAAGATCGGGATCTCCGAGCGCAGGGGGTGGGTCATGATCTTGAGCGGCTTGCCCAGGCCGGTGGACTCGGGGCCGTCGTACGGCATCGGGTAGAACTCGCCGTCGTTGGTGAGCGGGCCTTCGCGCCGGAACGCCTTGCGGATGATCTCGACGTATTCGCGGGTGCGGGCCAGCGGCTTGTTGGCGGGACGGCCGTACCAGCCCTCGACGACCTGGGGGCCCGAGACGCCGAGGCCGAGGATGACCCGACCGTTGGAGAGGTGGTCGAGCGTCATGGTCGCCATGGCCGTGGCCACGGGGGTGCGCGCCGAGAGCTGTACGACCGACGTACCCAACTTGATCCGCTCGGTGTGGGCGGCGATCCAGGTGAGGGGCGTGAAGGCATCGGAGCCCCAGGACTCGGCGGTCCAGACCGAGTCGAACCCGACCGCCTCGGCCTCACGGGTGAGCTCGACGATGTTGTCGGGCGGCTGCGCCGTCCAGTAGCCCCAGACGAGACCAAGCTTCATGACACTCCCCCATCCGCGCCCAACGGGCGCTCACGATCGTGGCTGCGATCCTCGCCGGTGAGGGCCGCGAGGGGCAAACGAGCGGCCAGAAGGCCTCGAGCAGCGCGGGACCTACGGATCCGGCGGGACAGCCAGCATCACGGAGACGAACCGGACCGGGCGGTCACCGACGTTGCGCCATTCGTGCCACGTCCCGCGCTGCACGACGACGTCGCCGGCGACGAGCCGGGTCGACCCGCCCTCGGGCAGGACGAGCTCGACCTCGCCGTCGAGAACCACCCCGAGATCGATGGTGTCGGTTCGGTGCAGTGCCGGGTTCACGGAATCGTGATGACCGGTGGTGCGCATGCCCGGCACCATCGTCTGCATCTCGATCCCGATGCTCGGGGCGATCTCGGCCAGGCGATCCCGCTGGGCCGTCGGCGGGAGGACGATGTGCTTGAACGAGATGCCGTCGCCCATGGGCTGGAGCTGGATCCACGGGCGGACCGGGTCACCGCCCTGCAGTCGTGACGCCAGCGGACCGCCGGTTTCCCACAGTGCCGCGTAGCCCATGACCCCGCCGGCGAACCCGAACGTGCCCGGAGCCTCGCCGTCGCTGACGATGACACTGCGTCCGTTCGCGTCGAGGCCGGTCACGACCCGACGGGGCCCGACCCCCGACGGGGCCGACGTGGCCCGCGGCGCCAGGTCGGAGAGCGGCCACGGAGCCATCGGGTCCGGCCGCAGCATCACCACGGCGTACGTGCACGGTCGGCCGTCCAGCACCCGCCAGCGGTGCTCGGTGCCGCGCTGCACGACGGTGTCGCCCGCCGAGAGGTGCGCCCTGCCGTCCTCCACCTCGAGCTCTACCCGCCCGTCGAGCACCGTCATGAGGTCGAGCGTGTCGGTGGCGTGCATGCCCTGGGGCCGACCTGCGGCCTCCTGCCCCGGCACGGCGAGGAACTGCTCCTCACGGGGACGGGCGGGGTCGGGAGGAGGGATCCGCAGTACCCGCCACGTGGCCCCGCCGGGCGGTGGGGTGAGCGTGAAGGGGTCGGCCAGCGCGTCGGTGCCGTCGTGAATCGAGGCCGGCACCGACGAGAACGCCCACACGTTGGCGACACCGAGGCCGTCGGGAGCGGTGATCGTGCCCGGCGGGGGCCCATCGGAGGTCCGGGTCGAGCGACCCTCGTCGTCGACCTCGGTGACCACCCTGCGCACGCTGAACGACCCCACGCTCCCCCCTTCGTAGGTCCGGGGCGACGCTACCAACCACGCTCGCGGCCGTGCGGGGAGCACGGTGCGCCGACCGGTCGGATCGGTGGCAGCATCGGATCGAGGAGGCTCACCCATGGATGCCCGTCCCCCCGATCCCGATCTGCAGACCGCTCTCGCCGTCGTCGGCTACCAGTGGGCGCTGCGGGCCGACGAGTTCCCCACCGGTCCCATCGATGCGATCGAGGCACTGCACGCCGCCACGTCGTCGTTCCCCGATGGTCACGTTCCATTGTCGGAGCTGTACCCCCACGTCGTCCGGCTGGCGACGTTGAGTCTCGGTGCGTTGGCGGCGCTGGGTCACCCCGACGAGGTCGACGGCCTCCGGGGATTCGAGGGCTTCGACCTCTGGCTCGACAGCCGGTGACGCCGCGCTCGCGCGACGCTGACCTCGTGCCCGACACGAGCAACGACGCCAACGGCACCGACGACGATCGGACCGTCACCGATCGGGTCGACGACCGGGTATGTGCGTCGTGCGGCGCGCCCCGTGCCCGGGAGTGGTCGACCCCGGAAGGCCCGGCGCGGATGTGCCCACCGTGCGCCACCCTGCACGGGTTGGGCTGTCCCTGAGGGTCAGTCGCCGAGGTCGGGCACCCACACGGCGCCGTTGATGTGGCTGCCACCGTCGGCGAACAGGGTGTTGCCGGTGATGTAGCAGCTGTCCTCGCTGGCCAGGAACAACGCCACCGGGGCGATCTCCGTCTCGGGATCGCCGAGGTGCCCCATCGGGTTGGCGGCCTCGGACTCCCGCGCGACATCGGGGGCCATGGCCTCGAACATCTTGAACGCCGCCGTCTTGGCTCCCGGGCAGATGACGTTGGCGGTGATGCCGAACCCGGCCCATTCACGCGCCGCGGTGCGGGTGATGGTGCGCAGCGCCTCCTTGGTGGCGTTGTAGTGCACCGACCCCATGTGCGCGTTCACGCCGTTCAGGGAACAGATGTTGACGACCCGACCCCACCCGGCGGCGCGCATGTGCGGGAACGCCGACTGCATGGCCCACAGCGGGCCCATGGCGTTCATGTGCCAGGCGTGCTCCATGGCGTCGTCGGGCATCTTGTCGACGCGCTGCAACCCGGCGCGGTCGCCGCCCCAGGCGTTGTTGACCAGGATGTCGATGGTTCCCCACCGCTCGACGGCAAGGGCGATCATCGCCTCGTTGTCGGGCTTCAGGGTGGCGTCGGTGTGGAGGAACTCGGCCTCGGTGCCGAAGTCCGCGGTCAGCTCGGCGGCAACGGCAGCGCCCCTCTCGTCGTCGATCTCGGCGATCACCACACGGGCGCCCTCCTGGGCGAACCGTCGGGCGATGCCGTGACCGATGCCGTCACCGGCGCCGGTGATGACCGCGACCTTGTCCTGCAGTCGACCCATGGAGCTCCCCCTCGTCCCTGGCGGCCGTGCCGTCACGAACCGCGTGCGCCGGCACCGTAGTTGATCGTGTCAACCACTTCTCGGGCCGCTCGTTGCGGCCGATTCCCGGCGGGGCGTGCTACTCGGTGATGCCGTGGTAGCGGTCGAGGTGGTACAGGTCGATGGCGTTGCCGCGGAAGAACCGCTGGATCTCGTAGTCGTTCAGACCAGCCTTGGCGGCGATGCGCTCGGCCACGTCCTTGGAGTGCGGGAACGTGGAGTCGGCGTGGGGGTAGTCGACCTCGAAGGTGAGCCGGTCGATGCCGATGACGTCGCGGTTGGCCAGGCCGGTCTCGTCGTCGAAGATGCAGTACCAGACGTTGCTCTTCATGTAGGTCGACGGCGGGCTTGGGCAGCTTCGAGCCGAAGCCGGTGTCGTCGAGCAGCCGCTCCTCCCAGATCTTGTCGGTCCGCTCCATCACGTAGGGCATCCAGCCGACCTGACCCTCGCTGTAGGCGATCGCAGGTCCGGGAAGCGGTCGAAGACTCCGCCGAAGATGAAGTCGAGCACCGAGCCCATGGCGTTCTGGAACGTCAGGGTCGAACTGATGATGAACGGGCGCATCCGGGGCGGTCGAGGGCATCTTCGACGACGAGCCGATGTGCATGTTGACGACGGTGTCGGTCTCCTGGCACACCGCGAACAGCGGATCCCAGTGCCCGCTGTGAATCGACGGGAGGCCGAGGGGTACGGGGTTCTCGGAGAACGTGATGTTGTGGCTCCCCCGCTCGGCGCACCGGCGGACCTCGGCCACGGCGAGGTCGACGTCCCACAGGGGGACCATCGTCAGGGGGATGAGGCGGTCCTTGCCCGCTCCTGCGCACCACTCCTCGATCATCCAGTCGTTGTAGGCCTGGACGCAGAGGAGGGCCAGCTCCTTGTCGTCGCGCTCGAGGAAGGTCTGACCGCAGAACCGCGGCAGGATGTTCGGGAAGCAGATCGACGCCTCGACGTGGTTGGCGTCCATGTCGGCGAGGCGCGCGGTCTGGTCGTAGCATCCGGGGCGGATCTGGTCGAAGGTGGTGGGCTCGTTCTCGACCACCTCGGCGCCGACGGCGGCCGACAGGCGGGTGAACGGGTACTTGAGGTCGTCGTAGTACCAGACGTCGCACTCCACGCCGTCGGCGACGCCGGTCTCGAAGGAGTAGCCGCCGACGAGGCTCATGCGCACCTTCTCGCGCACCACACGGGGGCCACGGTCGAGGTACTTCGCCGGCAAGCGGTCCTGCCAGAGGTTCGGGGGCTCGACGACGTGGTCGTCGACCGAGATGATCCGTGGGATGTCCATGTCGTCCTCCGTATGCCACCCGGCGGTCCCGGGAATCTGACGGACCGTCAGTTTGGCATCCCCTGCCGTCGGAGGCGATGTCGGCCGGGACGAACCCACCCGGCCCGGCTCAGAGGGTGAACCACCCCGGCGTGTCCACGACGACCGTCGCGCCGACGAGGTCCTCGGTGAGGAAGCGCGGCGACGGTGACCTCGTCGGGGAGCGCCCACTGCGCCACGGTACGCACCGACCCGGGCATGTCGACGACCGCGACGGCGGTGTGGGAACCCTCCGCTCCCGGGACGACCGTGTAGCCCACGACGACCCCCCCTCCGACGGCCTCGGGGTCGACCGGGATGCGAGGGGACACGGCCTCGGCGGCGTCGGTGACATCGACCGCGGCGAACGGCGTGGACGGCTCGGCCGCCGACCAGACGGTCACCGCCGGCTTGGTGAGCAGGCCGCTGACCGCCGTGGTCAACCCGGTGACCCCCCGCGGCCCGGCTCCCAGCCGCTCGACCATCGCCACCGCGCCCTGGAGGACGTAGTTGTCGAACGGGCCACCGCCGAAGGTCATTCCGCCGGTGAGCGTCAGGTCCCGGTCGAGACCCATGCCCAGCTCGGCAGCGGAGATCTGCACCGCCGCGGGGAAACAGGAGTAGAGGTCGACCGGACCGATGTCGGCCACCGTGCGGCCCGACGTGTCCAGAGCACGCTCGCCGCACACACCCATGGCCGGCCAGCGGTGCAACTCGGCCCGCTCGGAGAGTGGCACGACGAGGTTCGACTCGACCATCGCCAACGGGAAGACCCATCGGTCCCGCGGGACGCCGTACCGCTCGGCCGTCGCCACGGTGGTGAACACCAACGCCGCCGCCTGGTCGACGTTCCACTGCGACACCATCCACTTCGGGTATGGCGCGGCGATGAGTCGGTTCGTCGACGACACCTCGCTGATCGCGGCGGCGGAGAGCCCTCGTCGGTCCCATGCCGAGGGGTTGGCCGCGCGCGATGGCGGCGAAGCGCTCCGAGAGCGCGCCGAGGAACGCCTGGTGCTCGGCAACGGTCCGCCCGGCACGATGCCGCAGCGCGCTCTCGACGATGGCGTACTGGTGAGCGGCCACGGTCAGGTTCCGCTCGATCTCCACAGCCGTGATGACCATGTCGGTCGGTCGGAGCACGTCGTCGGGTTCGAGTCGAAGCCTCCGGCGGGCCCTCGGGCACGGTCGCGCCCGCCTTCGCTGCGGCCACGCCGCTCCAGCGGTTCTCGCCGCCCACCACGAGGGCGGCCTCGACCGATCCCTCGGCCACGGCCCGCGCCGCCGCTCGCCATCAGCGAGTGCTGCAGCACCCCGAGCTCGCCCATCACCGATCGGGCGGCGGGTGAGCCGACGGCCCGTCGCCACGGCGCGGCCGGGATCGGACTCGGGCCACGTCCCGTGCGGCACGAGGACCTCGCCGATGGCGGCCCCAAGACGCCGGGGCGACGCCGGTCGCATCGAGCGCCGCCCTCGTGGCTTCGAGCATCAGCGCCGTGGCCGACGAGGGGACGAAGGCGTCTCCGGCATGATGGGTGACGGCCGCGGCGGCGACCACGCACCGGCGTCGAGGGATCGATCGGTCATGGCGACGGCCAGGGCCGGCCGGCACGCGCGGCGAGCCCGGCGAAGAACATGGCCACGGTCGGGTTGAACAGGTCGGCGCGCTCCCACTGCAGGAAGTGCCCGGCACCCGGCAACACCAACGGGCCGACCCGATCGGTGAAGGCGATCTCACAGCAGTGGATGAAGTCGGCGCCCACCACGTGGTCGTCGGCGCCATAGAACAACAGGGTGGGCACGGTGACCGGCTGGCTGAGCAATGGTGCCTCGTGCATCTCGCGTCCGTGCGCCGAGCTGGTACACCGCCCACCCGGCGCGCAGGCGGGCCTCGTCGGCCCACGGTTCCGTGTGGAACGCGATGTCGTCGTCGCTGAACGTGCCCGGCGACGCCCAGAGCCGGGGGCCGTACATCGCGGCGACCCAGCTCCGTCGGGCCTCCGGGGTCGACAGCTCGGCGGCGAGCTCATCGGGCGCCTGGCCCTGACGGCGTCGGTAGTCGCCGGTGGGACCGTCGCCGAGGGCGGTCATGGCGCCGAGATCGAGGCCGGCGGCGACGTACTCGTCGACCAGGATCGGCGGCACGGTGTCGAAGAAGCACAACCCTTCGACGTCGCCCTCGAAGCGCAGGGCCATGTCGACGCCGACCACGCCACCCACGTCGCCTGCAGCGACGCCGTAGCTCTGGTGACCGAGCACGTCGTGCATCAGCGTTCGTAGGTCACGGGAGTAGGTGACGATGTCGTAGGTGTCGTCGGCGGAGAGGTCCGAGTCGCCGTGGCCCCGCAGGTCGGGGACGACCACCTCGAACCCGGCGGCGACGAGCGGGTCGATGTTGCGCCACCAGATCCGCTTCGTCTCGGGGTAGCCGTGCACGAGCAGCAGCGGGTACCCGCCGACACCCTCCCGGACGTAGGCCAGTTCGAGTCCTTCGGCGACCTCGGACCGGTGGATGGTGAAGGCGTCGACGGCGGGGGTGGGGGGTTGCGCCGGACGCAGGCGGGGGTCGTAGCCGGTGACGGTCATTCGGTCTCCTCGGTCGGTGCCGGGGCCACGACGCCCGCGGCCGACGAGGGCGTCGATCTGGGCGGCGTCCTCGCCGAGCTCGGCCAGGACGTCGCGGGTGTGCTCACCGAGGTGGGGCGCGGGTCCCCTCGGCGACCAGGGTGTGCCGTAGAAGTCGGAGGGGCTGGCCACCCTGAGCGGCCCCGCCCTCGCGTTCAGGGACCTCGACGAACGCTCCGGCGGCGTGCATCTGCGGGTCGACGAGGACGTCGTCGATGGTGTTCACGGGAGCCCAGAACATGTCGGGTTCGGTGTCGAAGACCTCCGCCCACTCGTCGAGGGTGCGGGTGGCGAAGACCTCGTCGAGGAGGCCGATGAGCTCCCCGGCGTTCTGGCGGCGGCCCATGGCCGTGGCGAAGCGCTCGTCGGTCAGCCATTCGGGGTGGCCCGACGACCCGGGCCAGCGGCGGCCAGTGGCGCTCGCCTTCCTGACCGATGAGCCAGAAGGCCCGACCGTCGCCGGCCGTGTAGTTGTTCATCGCCGGGTTGCCCATGGTCTCGCGCCGCCCGATCCCGATGTGGGCCCCCCAGCCGAGGGTGATCGACAGGTCGAAGCCCACGGTGTAGGCGCCCTGGCGCACGAGCGACGTGCTGACCAGCTGACCCTCGCCGGTGCGTTCACGGGCGAAGAGGGCCGCACACACCGCCCCGGCGGCGGAGCTCCCGGTCGGGTGGTCACCCATCCCGCCGCGCTGGAACGGCAACGGCCCGTCGGGGGTGCGCAACAGCGTCGGCCACGCCCGAACGGGCCCAGAACCCACCGATGTCGTAGGCGGGGCGGTCGGCGTCCTCGCCGTCCATGCCGTAGCCCGTGATCAGCTGGTACACGAGCCCGGGGCAGCGCGCCATGACGGTCGTCGGGTCCGAGGCCGAAGCGCTCGAGCGCCGACGGCCCGCAGGTTGGTGACGAACACGTCGGCCCCGTCGAGGAGCTCCAGAGCGCAGGGCCTGACCTTCCGGGAACGGCAGGTCGACGGCCACACTGCGCTTGGACCGGTTGTCCATCTCGAACACCGGGTTGTCGGGCATCTCCTCGCCGAAGAGGCGCTGGTAGGTGCGCGCCGGGTCGCCGCCACCCGGCGGCTCGAGCTTCACGACGTCTGCGCCCCAGTCGGCCAGGATGCCGCCGCAGGCCGGACCGGCCACCCACATCCCCAGCTCCACGACCTTCACACCCTCGAGTGGACCCGACACCGTGCTCCTCTCCCCCGGGTCGACCCCCGGGCCCCCGGGTCCGAGAGCCTCGCACGCCTGCGCCGGCCGCCGCACCCGAGCACTAGGTCCCTTGCCTAATCCGACGACAAGGCGCACCCTTGGGGCGCAGGGCGGCGATGACATCTGTCGAGCCGCCGGCTGACGAAGGGAGGGCGTCATGCCCAGCCAGGCGCTCATCGACCGCTTCCTCGGCCTCCGCCATGTGGCGGTGGTCGGGGCGTCACGCAACGACAAGGAGTTCGCCAACGCCGTCTTCCGGCACCTGCGCGACCACGGGCGCGGCCGGTGCCGCCCGGTGAACGCAGCCGCGGGCGGCGCCGAGATCGAGGGGGTGCCGAGCTACCCGTCCCTCGCCGAGGTGCCCGATCCGCTCGACGGCGTGCTGGTGATGGTTCCGGCCGCCGAGGCCAGCGACGTGGTGAGGGCCGCAGCCGCACGCGGCAGGCCCATGATCTGGCTGCATCGGGGCGCCGGTCAGGGTGCGTTCAGCCCCGAAGCGGTGGAGTTGTGCCACGACCTCGGCCTCGATGTCGTCGATGGTGCCTGCCCGATGATGTTCGAGGAACCGGTGGGCGCCTTCCACAAGGTGCATCGGGTCCTGGTCCGTCACCGCATCAGCGCCTGACCCCTGGGCCGGACACGGCCTCCAGACGCTGCGTCAGCCCTGCCGCGGTGGTCGGGTCAGCACGTCGGCCAACCAACGGTTGACCGCGACGTCCCAGGCGCTCGTGATCCCACATGGGTACGCCTGGAACCCGTGGGGCATGTCCGGCGCCACGAACAGCTCCGCCTCGTTGCCCGCTGCGACCCACCGGGTCGCCATCAACAACGTGTCGTCGAGGAGGTGATCGGCGCTGCCGACCGAGAAGAACGCGGGGGGAAGGCCGTGGAGTGGGGCGAAGGCCGGTGAGACATCGGGTCGGCGCCGCTCGTCGAGGGTCGTTCCGGGCAGGTAGCACTCCCCGAACAACTCGATGCCCTCCGGCGTGAGCATGTCGGGTCCGCCGGAGCCGCGCATCCCGCGCTGGCTCGGCGAGAGGCCCCAGTCGTAGATCCCGAACACGAGGTTGGCGCCGTCGACGCGGTCGGCGACCTCCAGCTCGTCGCGCATGCGCAACAGCACTGCGGACGCCATGTAGCCACCGGCCGACTCGCCGCCGATGAGGAGGCGAGGTGACCGAAGTCGGTGGCGGCGTGCTCGACCAGCCAGGCCGCCACTGCGACCCCGTCGTCGGGTCCTGCGGGGAACGGGTGCTCCGGTGCCAGCCGGTAGCCGACCGACACGACGGCCACGCCGTGATCGCGCACCATGGCCGCATTGGTGGCGTCGCTCATGATGGGTGAGCCCAGGATCATCCCGCCACCGTGGAAGTGGAGGTACACCGCCGTGGCGTCGCCGTCGGGACGAAAGACCCGACAGGGCACCCCGGCGATCTGGCGGTCGACGCCGTCGGCGGCGGAGGCTGCGAACACACGGGCGAACGACTCGCGACTCGAACCGGGCGCGTTCGTGGGGATCCTCGGGGGGCACACCCTCGCCCTCGAGCGCAGCCATGACCACCTCCATCCCGGCGGCGACCACCTCTCGCGCCTCGGGGCGCATGGCGTCGACCTCGTCCGACCAGAGCTTCATGGTTCCCCTCCCCCACGACGTCCCACGACGCCGACCGGGAGGTTAGGGGCCTCGAGGTGTGTCGAACCGACTTGGTGCGCCCGGCGGGCGACCGTCAGGAGAAGAGCTCGGACAGGTCGCGGACGATGAGCACGACGAGGAGGCCGATGACCATGACGTTGAGCGCCGAGATCCAGTAGCGGTAGCGGTGGCCCGACCGCATGAAACGCCGGATGCTGACGACGTTGAAGCCGATGGCCACCACTCCGACGGTGAGCCCGACGACGGGGCCCACGCCCCTGGCGACTCCCAGGAGTGGCAACACCCACGGGAACAGGATGTAGGTGAGCAGGCACCGCACCGCCGAGACCATCACCGAGGTGCTGAAGGCCTTCGTGACCGCGGCGTTCGGGTCGAGCGCGACGGCACCACCGACGCCCGGCTCGGCGGCAGAAGGGAGGGCTTCGTCGGCGCTCAGGTCACTGAGGGGTCGGCTCTGGGTCACGGTGCTCCGATCTTCTCGCGACACGATCGGCGCGGACGAATCCGGCGGGACCTCCAACGCTACCGGCCGACCAACGCTCCCGGCCGACGTCAGCCGGGCTGCTCGGTGGTGTCGGATGCCGACGCATCCTCCACCGTGTCGGCCGCGGCGGGTTGCTCGACCGTGTCAGCCGCGGCGGGTTGCTCGACCGTGTCGGCACCCACGGGCACGGCAGGAGCGTCGGAGGCCTCCGACGTCGGGCCCACCGAACCCGCCACCGCGAGGACGTGGACCACGGCGAGGGCGAGGAGGGTGAGCAGCACGAGCACCAGGAGACTGGCCGGGGTGATCCGATCGAAGGAGAACAGGACCAACCCGGCGATGACCAGCACGCCGATGTCGAACGCCGTCCGGTACCGGGCCACGAAGCTGGTGACCGGCCCTGCGGGTTCGGCCTTGGCCACGGTGCCACCCGCCCGCCCGATGCCGGTGGCCACCACCGCCCGGGTGCGGGCGGCCAATTGGCTGGACCCGAAGACGGCAGCGGCGATCATGAGCAGGATCCCCGCCAGCAGTACCGCCCGGGTGCCGACCCGCGGGAACGTCACCAGGATGTCGTAGAGCGACGACGCCGCCGGTTCGGGCAGCGTGGGGGTGACCGAGTCGAGGTAGAACGATCGCCCCACCGCCAAGGCGATGAGATGAAGGATCATCGCGATCGTCAGACCGAGTCCGACCTGGAACACGGCCCGTCGGCGGTCGAGGGCGAGAGCGATGGCCACGCCGAACATCGCCAGGACCAGCACAGGGAGCACGAGACCGAGCACATCGAGGAGCTTCACGAACTGCTGGGCGCTGGCCAGGGCGTCGGACTGGTAGAGGGTGATCGTGAGCGACTCGTCGCTCTCCGCCGGGAGGAAGCGGGCCAGACCGGTGTCGGAGATGCGGTCGCGCACCGAGTCCCGGAGGTCGCTGAGATCCAGGGTGACCTCTCCGTCCTCGACGTCGACGACCCGGGTGTCGCCCGTGAGGACGTTGACGACCTCCTGGTGGGCCACGGTGAGCGCCTCACGCCAGAGGGTGGCGAACTGGTCGCTGGCGATGACCCGGGAGGTGGCCTCGGTGATCAGCTGATTGCCGGCCGTGGCCAGGGTGCCGTCGAGGAACTGCAGATCCTCCGGCAGAGCGTCGGCGAGCAGGGACTGGAGATCCGCGGCCTGGGTGAGGTCGTCGGCGATGCGCTCCGACACGAACGCCTGGATCTCCGGATCGTCGGCCAGCGGGCCGAGCTGGGCCACGAACTGATCGGTCTCGAGCACGGTCCGCTTGATCCACAACGCGTCGACGGCGACGGGAGAGAGCACCGCCCCGATCACGATGAGGATGACGGCGAGGCGCCGACGCCACCTCGGTGAGGACTCCGAGGTGGGCGGGGCTGGGGCTTCAGCGGTGACGGTCATGGCACCGACAGCATCGCGCCGCCGCTCGACCCGCGCCTCGGATCCTCATCCGGCACGACGGGTCACAGCTGTCACTGCGCGAGGTCGGAGACCCCGACGCCGCCCAGAGTGTGCGCGCCGTAGCGGTCGATCTCGGCCCTCAGGTCGAGCGGGAGGACCTGGAGCCCCGCGGCGCGGACCTCCTCGGTGATGAGGTCGGCCGGGAGCAGCCAGCTGACCTCGAACTCGAGACCGTCGGGGTCCTTGGCGTAGAGGGCTTTGGTGGTCACGTGGTCGGACGATCCGACCAATGCGCCCCCCTCGGCGAGCACCCCGTGGATCCGCTCGAGCTCCGCCAGGGTGTCGACCTCCCAGGCCAGGTGGTAGAGCCCGACGGCGCTGCGCCCGGCGCCCGACGGCGACGCCCCCGGGCCGATCCGGAACAGGCCGAGATCGTGATCGTTGGTGGACTGTGCCGCCTGGAGGAACACCGCCTGGCCGGGCACCGACGCCACCACACGGAAGCCGAGGACATCGACGTAGAAGGCCGTGCTCACCACGACGTCGCGCACGTAGAGCACTGCATGGTTCAGCCGGGTGATGGCCATGTCGTTCCTCCCTCGCTCGGACCAGAAGGATCCTTGCGAACACAACGAGCCTACCGGCGGCTCCCGGCCTCAGCCGTGACCGAGGAACTCCCGGAGGGAGGTCACGGCCACCACGGCGTCCGGATCGAGGGGTCCGTACAGGTGCGGGAAGAGTTCGGTCCCTCCGCTCGTGTTCTCGACGCGCAGCTCCGGATGCAGCAGGGCGGGGTCGATGGTGAGGACCACGACGTCGGACCGGTCGGCGTAGTAGCGCGCCACGACACCCTCGACCTGGTGGGCGAAGGCACAGTGCACGAAGCCGACCTCGGCGAGCGTCTGATCGATGGTGGAGCGGTCGTAGGGCCGACCCGCGGCGACGACGTGCGCCCATTCCCCGTCGATGGCGAGATGGTGGATCGGCTGGCTCGGGATCACGGAGCGAACCGGTCGGCGGGGATCTCGCCCTCGCCGCTCTCGATGGCGGACACGATGCGCTCGGCCACCACCGCCGGATCGAGCCCCTCCGGCAGACGCGGTGCCGCCCCGCCGATCGGCCTGCCGGCCAATCCGGTCTCGGTGTGCGGCGGTCGAACGTCGCACACCTGGATCCCGGCCCGGCGCAGCTCGCGGCCCAAGGCCAGGTCGACCGACGTGAGCGCCGCCTTCGTGGCCCCGTAGGCCACCATCCCCGGGAGGGGCTGTTCGGCGAGAACAGCGCTCAGGTTCACCACGAAGCCCTTCGAAGAAGCCAACAACGGGATCACCCGTCGGAGCAGCCACAGCGGGCCCACCACGTTGGTGAGGAAGAGCTCCTCGATCACGATGTCGTCGGTGTCGACGAGCGGGCCGAAGGCCACCACACCGGCGGCATTGACGAGGCCGTCGAGGCGCCCGTGGCGCTCGAGGGCCTCGGCGACGAGCACGTCACCTGCGGTGCTGTCGCGCAGATCTATCGGGACGACCGTGGCGCCAGGCACGCCCTCGATGCGCTCGGGGTGGGGTCCTGCGAGCACGAGGTGAGCGCCCTTGCTGGCCAGGAGCCGAGCGATCGGTGCGCCCAGGCCCCCTCCTGCGCCGACGACGGCAACGACGGCTCCGTCGAGATCTCTCGCACTCACGAGCCGGGACTCGCCGACGCGGGTGGAAACGGTGAGGATGCAGTCGGGGACACGCCGCGAACGTAGCGGCGCCGTCCTGCCCGAGCCGGGTCGGCGGACGAGCCGCGACGAGGTCCACGCCATCCCCTACCGTCGGGACGACGCGACGACCACTCCGAGGAACCCGATGTCCCCACCCGACGAGCCGTCTCCCGACATCCCCGAGACGGACGCGACGCCGATCATCGACGGACTGGAGACAGCCCCCGGGGGCGGGAACCCCCTGGACGGCCTCGAATCCGATCGCGACCGCAGCGAGACCCGGCGCGTGGCGATCTCCGCCACCGTGAGGATCATCGCCATGACCGGGGCGCTGCTGTTGGGTTATTTCCTGCTTCCCGTCAACGCCGACGGAGCGGTCCTGGGGCTGGTCGTGCTGTTCGGTGGCATCGCCCTGCTCATCGCGATCACGATTCGCCAGGTGCAACGAATCGTGATCGACGACCACCCGGCGCTGCGAGGTGTCGAGGCCGTGGCCACGATCGTTCCGCTGTTCATCGTGGTCTTCGCCTACACCTACGTCTGGTTGTCGCACGACGATCCCACCCGGTTCACCCAATCCATCGACCGCGTCGACGGCATCTACTTCGTCGTCACCGTGCTCTCCACCGTCGGCTTCGGCGACATCAGCCCGGTCGCGAGCGGGGCCCGACTCGTGGTGACCCTGCAGATGGTGCTCGACCTGGTGCTGATCGGCGTCTTGGCCAAGCTGATCGTCGGGGCCTCACAGGTCGGCGTCAAACGGCGTCGGAAGGAGAAGGCGGCGGGGCGGCGACCGCAGAACGGCAGCCAGAGCACCTGAGCCGGGCCTGCCAGACTCGCATCGTGGACCCGGCCCTCCCCCGCCACCCGACTCGACCGGTCACCGACCGGGAGGTGGAGACGTTCCGGCGCGACGGCGTGGTGTGCCTCCGTCAGATCCTGCCCACGACCTGGCTGACCGCGATGGCCCAGCCCGTCGAGGACGCTCTTCTGAGCACATCGACCGCGGATCTCTCGCAGATGAGCGACGACCTGACCGCGCATGGGGACACCGAGCAGACGGTGGACCCCGACGTCGCCGACACCGCACCGACGCGAGGCCGCTTCCGCGCCGGGACCGATCACTGGCGGGAATCAGCTGCGTTCGCCGCCTTCGCCGTGAGATCACCGTTGGGGCCGATCGTCGCGGAGTTGCTGGGCAGCGAGCACGTGTGGCTCTACGAGGACAGCGTGCTCGTCAAGGAGCCGGGCACCCGGGAGCGCACGGCGTTCCATCAGGACATGGCCTACTTCCACCTCGCCGGGAGCCAGGTGTGCACGACGTGGGTGCCGCTCGACCCGGTGACCGCCGAGAACGGGGCCGTGCGCTTCGTGGTCGGCTCGCATCTCGAACGCACCACCTACCGTCCCAATCTCTTCGTCACGACAATGGCCATCCCCGGGTCGGAGGGGGCCGAGGTTCCCGACTAGGACGCGCGTCGTGGCGGCCGGGGCCCGCATCGTGAGCTTCGACACCGAACCGGGTGACGTCACCGTTCACCACGCCCGAACCCTGCACGGCGCCCATGCCAACACCAGCGCCACCCACCGCCGGCGGGCGATCAGCGTGCGCTACGCCGGCGACGACGCGTGTTCGCCCCGGTCGTCGGGAGCCCCGCCAAGGCCACCACGCCTGGCTCCGCCCCGGTGAACCTCTCGACACGGACGCGTGCCCGCTCGCCTGGCCCCGCTGACTCGAGCCGTTCCGAGTCGTCACGCTCCGAGAGAGCTCATCGTGGAGAGCCGACGCGACAGGCCCGGGCCGTGGCCCGGGCCCCGCGTCACTCCCCGATCGCCCCGCGTCGTTGCCGGGCACAGGGTTCGCTGGTCTCCTGCGAGTCAGCTGCAGCCGCTGGTGGTGCCGCAGCTCGGGCAGGCGTGGCAGCTGCCGGCTCGCATGCATCTGGACGCCACACTGCATGCACATCGGGGCGTCGATGGCCGACGGTGCTGGGTCTGCGCACGATCCGTCTGGGTCGTCGGCGATCAGCGGTCGTGACGGCCGACTCGATCGACGGCGGATCGGCAGGGATCTCCGAGCCCTGACGGGTCTCGACGACGGTCTCCTCGACGCCCGGGAGGGTGGGCTGGGTGCGCTCGTCGGTGGTGAGGATGTTCAGCTCGGCCCGCTCCTCGTCGGTCAGGTACATCGAGGGCGAGCTTGCGGAACAGGTAGTCCATGAGCGAGTTGGCGATGCGGATGTCGGGATCGTCGGTCATGCCGGCCGGCTCGAAGCGCATGCCGGTGAAGGCCTCGACGAAGCTGCGCAGCGGCACGCCGTACTGCAGGCCGTGGCTGACCGAGATGGCGAAGGCGTCCATGATGCCGGCGAGGGTCGAGCCCTGCTTGGAGACCCGCACGAAGATCTCGCCCGGGCGGCCGTCCTCGTACTCGCCGACGGTCACGAAGCCCTTGCAGTCGGCCACCCGGAACTCGAAGGTCGTGCGACGTGCGGGTGCGGGGCAGCTTCTGGCGGACCGGCTCGTAGACGATCTTCTCGACGATCCGCTCGACGACCTCGGTCGCCTCGGCGACGGCGGCGTCGGCGGCGTCGGCGTCCTTCTTCGATGCCGAGAGCGGCTGGCCGACCTTGCAGTTGTCGCGGTAGATGGCGACGGCCTTGACGCCCAGCTTCCAGGCGTCGATGTGGAGCTGCTCGACGTCTTCGACGGTGGCCTCCTCGGGCATGTTCACCGTCTTGGAGATGGCCCCGGAGATGAAGGGCTGCACCGCCCCCATCATCTGGACGTGACCCGAGTAGTGGATGGCGTTGTCGCCCATCGAGCAGGCGAACACCGGAACGTGCTCGGCCGCGAGGTGGGGGGCACCGAGGATCGACTTGTTCTCGTCGATGTAGGCGACGATCTCGGCGATCTGCTCGGCGGTGTAGCCGAGGCGGCGCAAGGCACGGGGCACGGTCTGGTTGACGATCGACATCGTGCCGCCGCCGACCAGCTTCTTCATCTTGACGAGGCCGAGGTCGGGCTCGATGCCGGTGGTGTCGCAGTCCATCATCAGCCCGATGGTGCCGGTCGGGGCGAGCACGGAGGCCTGGGAGTTGCGCACGCCGACGTCGCCGGCCAACTCGCAGGCCTCGTCCCAGGCCTGCTGGGCGCGCCGACAGCAGCTCGGCGGGCACGAGCTCCTCGTCGATCTCGGCGGCGGCGTCACGGTGCTGGTCGAGCACCCGCAGCATGTGCTCGTCGTTCTCGGCGTAGCCGGCGAACGGGCCCATGCGAGCGGCGGTGCGGGCCGAGGTGGCGTAGGCGTGGCCGGTCATGAGCGACGTGATGGCGGCGGCCAGCGCCCGACCCTCGTCGGAGTCGTAGGGCAGGCCGAGCGCCATGAGCATGGCGCCGAGGTTGGCGTAGCCGATGCCGAGCTGGCGGAAGCGGCGCGACGTCTCGCCGATGGGCTCGGTCGGGTAGTCGGCGTTGCCGACGAGGATCTCCTGGGCGGTGAACACGCACTCGACGGCGGCCTTGAAGCCGTCGACGTCGAAGGTGCCGTCCTCGTCGAGGAACGTGAGCAGGTTGAGGCTGGCCAGGTTGCACGCCGAGTTGTCGAGGTGCATGTACTCCGAGCACGGGTTGGAGCCGTTGATGCGGCCGGTGTTGGCCGCGGTGTGCCAGCGGTTGATGGTGGTGTCGAACTGCATGCCCGGGTCGGCGCACTCCCAGGTGGCCTGGGAGATCTGGCGCATCAGGTCGCGGGCCTTGACCGTCTTGACGATCTCGCCGTCGGTGACGCCGCGAAGGTGCCAGTCGGCGTCGTCGACCACGGCCTGCATGAAGTCGTCGGTGACGCGGACCGAGTTGTTGGCGTTCTGGTACTGGATCGACGTGATGTCGGCGCCGTCGAGGTCCATGTCGAACCCGGCGTCTCGAGCGCCCGGGCCTTCTTCTCCTCACGGGACTTGCACCAGATGAACTCCTCGACGTCGGGATGGTCGACGTCGAGGATGACCATCTTGGCGGCGCGACGGGTCTTGCCGCCGGACTTGATGGTGCCGGCCGACGCGTCGGCGCCGCGCATGAAGCTGACCGGGCCCGAGGCGGTGCCGCCACCCTTGAGCAGCTCCTTGGAGGAGCGGATGCGGCTGAGGTTGATGCCCGCTCCGGAACCGCCCTTGAAGATCGTGCCCTCCTCGACGTACCAGTTGAGGATCGAGTCCATGGTGTCGTCGACGGAGAGGATGAAGCAGGCCGAGGCCTGCTGCGGGACGCCCCTGACCCCGATGTTGAACCAGACCGGCGAGTTGAACGCGGCCGTCTGGGTGACGATGAGGTACTTGAGCTCGTCGGAGAAGGCCTCGGCCTCGGCGTCGTCGACGAAGTAGCCGTCCTTCAGGCCCCACGCGGTGATGGTGTCGACCACCCGGTCGGCGACCTGCTTGAGGGACCACTCGCGCTCCGCGGTGCCGAGGGTGCCGCGGAAGTACTTCTGGGCGACGATGTTGGTGGCGTTGAGCGACCATCCCACCGGGAACTCGACCCCGAGCTGCTCGAACGCCACCTCACCGGTCTTCCAGTTCGAGATGCGGGCGTCTCGGCGCTCCCACTCGACCATGTCGTAGGGGTGCGTCCCCTCGGTGGTGAAGTGGCGGCGGATGCCGATGCCGGCCTGCTCGGGTGCGATGGCCATGGTGCTCCTTCGGGGCGTGGTCTGGGGTGGTTGGCGTGGAGGGCGGTGGTTGGCGTGGAGGCCGTTGCGTGTCGTTCGTGGTGTGGGTGGGTCGAGCGGTGAGACCCGTCCCTGGCGGTCGGTCGAGGTGTCGGGAAACCCGTCGAACCCCCGCCGTGATGACATCCGGTACAACACAAGATCTTGTGGTGTACATGCCCCCCACACACTGGGAACCACAAGATGTCGGAGGATTACACCAGAGTAATTACGCCCTTGTCAACGGTTCCGGCGAGATTCCTGGACCGATGTGACGGCCCGGGCGTCGGGGGCGGCGAGGTGGGGCTGCGACGCGGACGTCAGGTAGAGCGAATCCCCCCTGGGAGCCACTCAAGGCGTCGTCCTGCCAGACACGTACGTCAAGACGCCAGCCACCGTCCGTCGTCCGCGTCGCAGCCATGTACCCACGAGAGGACAAGCTACGGAACGCGCCCTGTGGAGCGTAAGGGGAACAACGCTGTGAATTGTCGGTGGACGACGGGTCCAGGTATCCACATGCCAGGGGATGACCAGCGCGGTGAGGCGCTGACCGACACCTCGCCGGCGACCCGACCCGACCCCGTGTCACCCGACCACGAGGGCCCGTCGAGCTGGTCGGAACACGCGGGGAACGGCGATGTATACGGTGTCCGGCACCCGCAGCTCCGCACGCCGGCAAGAGGGGGAACCGCGGTGAGCGAGATCGTGAACGAGTCCACGGCCGCCGGCGGGGCCGGCCCGTGATCACGCCGGAGGGCGTGGCCCGCCTGCGACAGCGCATCGGCGTGGCGCGGCCCCACAGCGCCGCCCCCCGCTACCTCGCACCGAACGAGGATGCCTTCCGCCACGTGGCCCTCGCCTACGGCGACGACAATCCGCTCTGGTGCGACCCGGACCACGGACCGGGCACCCGGTGGGGCTCACCCATCGCCCCTCCCCACCTCGTCGGCGGCGACACGCTCGTGGGCGAGGACGAGGTCACCCACCTCGAGGGCGAGACCCGCGACCTCATGAGGGGCGACCCGCTCGGCGGCGTGCACGCGTTCTACTCGGGCTCGTACCGGGAATGGTGGAACCCGCTCCTGCCCGGCACGCGTGTGTCCCGGCGCAACGCTCTCGTCGGCGTCGTCGAGAAGGAAGGGCAGTTCGCCGGGACGGCGATCCACGAGTGGTTCGGCGAGGTCTTCGGCGCCATCGGCGGTCCGATGCTCTCGGGCCAGTACCGGCTCATGATCCGCACCGAACGGGAGAAGGCCCGCGAGCGCAAGGCCAACGACACCATCGAGATCGAGCCGTACACCGATGACCAGATCGAGGCCATCGAAGACGCGGTGCTGGGCGAACGCGACCGCCGCCGGGGTGTCGAGCCTCGGTGGTGGGAGGACGTCGACGAGGGCGACGAGCTCCCACCCCTCGTGAAGGGTCCCCTTCGAATCACCGACATGATCGTCTGGCACGCCGGTGTGGGCATGGGCCTGTACGGCGTGTCGGCCCTGCGCCAGAACGTCGACCACCGGCGACGGATGCCGAGGTTCTTCAAACGCGACGACCTGAACATCCCCGATGTCCAACAGCGCCTCCACTGGGATGCCGACTGGGCCCGACGGGCCGGAAACCCCACCTCGTACGACTACGGCCGCATGCGCGAGGTGTGGCTCATCCACCTCTGCACCGACTGGATGGGTGACGACGTGTGGCTCTGGAAGCTCGACTGCCAGTTCCGGAAGTTCAACTACGTCGGCGACACCCACTGGATGAAGGGCACCGTCAGCCGCAAGTACCTGGCCGCGGACGACCGGCCGGCGGTCGACCTCGAGATCCACGGGGTGAACCAGCGGGGAGAGGTCACCACCCCCGGGCACGCCACGATCCTGCTCCCGTCGCAGGAGCACGGTCCGGTGCGACTTCCCGACGTCCCCGGGGGCTCCACCACCTGCCAACGGACGCTCGACGCGCTGGCGGAGCGCTTCGCCCGGCGAGGCGGGTTCTGAACGACGGGCCGCCGCGACCCACCCACGACCGTCGCGTGGGTCACCGCGGGTGCGCCTCGGGCCCGTCGTCGACCTACGGTGCGCAGATGCGTGAGCTGTGGCCCGAGCCGGCCGGAGACGTCGACCCGGACGTCCTGGTGGCCGGCGACGAGCGCGTCCCACCACCGGGGCGACCCTGGGTGATGGTCAACATGATCGCCAGCGTGGACGGCGCCACGGCGGTCGAGGGCGTGTCGGGAGCACTCGGTGGGCCGGCCGACAAGGCCATGTTCCGGGCCCTGCGGGCCGTGGCCGACGTGATCCTGGTCGGGGCGGCGACGGTGCGGGCCGAGAACTACGGGCCGCCGCGACCCAGCGGCGCCACACGCGACGCCCGGATCGGCCGAGGCCAGCGTCCGGCGCCCCGCGTGGCCGTGGTGTCGGCCAGCCTCGCGCTGGACCCGACGCAGTCGGTCTTCGCCGAGGCCGAGGAACCCCCGCTGGTGTTCACCGGCGTGCGGCCCGACCAGGCCCGAGCCGAGGCGCTCGCCGAGGTCGCCGAGGTGGTGCCGGCGAAGGCACCGGAGCTGGCGCTGCCGACCGTGCTGGCCGACCTCGCCGAACGAGGGGCGCGGGTGGTTCTGTGCGAAGGAGGACCCTCGCTGAACGGCCAGATGGTGGCGGCAGGACTGGTCGACGAGTGGTGCACGACGCTGGCCCCGGTGATCGTGGCGGGACGATCGAGTCGCCCGGCGCATGGAACCGACGGCGAGACGGCGATGCAGATGCGGCTACGCCGGGTGATCGCCGACGACGACGGCGCTCTGCTCGTGCGCTACACCACCCGATGAGACGCCGACCGGGAATCAGTGGCGCTTCGGAGCCGTGGACTTGGTGAGCAGCCGGATCTCACGGGAGAAGTCGGCCGCATCGTCGAAGCCCTTGTACACGCTGGCGAAACGCACGTAGGTGACCTGGTCGAGGTCACGGAGACGCTCGAGGACGGCGACCCCGAGCTGCTCGCTCGTCAGCTCGCCGCCCGACTGACGCAAGAGGTTCTCGAGATCCGTGCACAGCTCCTCGATGGCCTCGAGCGTCACGGGACGCCCCTTGGCGGCCGCGACCACGCCACTCGAGATCTTGGCCCGGTCGAACGGCACCCGGTCACCGGACCGCTTGACGACCACGAGGGGAACCTCCTCGAGACGCTCGAAGGTCGTGAACCGCTGACCGCAGTCGAGGCACTCCCGGCGGCGACGAATCGACTTGCCGTCGTCGGCCTGGCGCGAGTCGACGACCTTGTCGTCGAGGTGAGAGCACGAAGGACAGCGCACCCCGCCGACGCTAGCGGTGCCGCGACACGTGCCACCGTCGAGAGGTCTCAGCGCACGCCCGACAGGTCGAGACGCTGGCCCGGAACGAGCTGGGCACCCCCCGCCCGCTCGGCGAGACGGTCGACGAGGGGTCGCACGTCGCCGGTCGGCTGTAGGGAGCGGGCGATGCTCCACAGCGTGTCGCCGGGCCGCACCACGACCTGGCTCGCAGTCGCGGCCACGGTGGCGGGCGCAGCGGCGACAGCGGCCGGAGGGGGAACGGCGGTCGACGCCGGACCGGAGTCGGCAGCGTCGGCGCCGAGGAGGTGGACCAGCCCGACGAGGGCCAGCGCGACCACCACCGCGACGACCAGGCCGGCGGCGACGACCAGGCCGGCGCGGGGCACGGCGGAGCGCCGGGCCCGGACGGCCGCGGGACCACCCGGCAGGACCCGCAGGTGAGGGCGAGCGCCCTCGGGGCGATGCCAGGGAGCGGGGGCGATGGGATCGGGAACGATGACGGCAGCCATGGGAGCCAGTCTCCTCAGGGGGTGGGACAGTGATCGAGGGCGGTGATCGAGGGCGGTGATCGAGGGCGGTGATCGAGGGCGGTGATCGAGGTCTGGGCGAGCGCACGGCCACCGATGGGCGTGGATCCACCATCACCGAACGGCTGTTCGCTACGGTGTCACCCAATCACGAACAGCTGTTCGGCGTCAAGCGATTCTCCGAACAGGTGTTTGCCGATGACGCCGACCTGCGGTACGGTCAGCGAACGAGCGTTCGCCGGCACTTCGGTGCCGGCCTCCCGTCAGACCGGGCCCGACCCGGACGCACCCCGTGGAGGGGACCATGAGCACCGACCGACTCACCGCCCGCCAGCAGCAGATCCTCGACACCATCGAACAGCACATGACCGAGCGGGGCTACCCACCGTCGGTCCGCGAGATCGGCGAAGCCGTGGGGCTCACCTCGCCCTCGAGCGTCCATTCCCAGTTGAACACCCTCCAGCGGCTGGGGTACCTGCGGCGCGACCCCACCAAGCCCCGCGCCATCGAGGTCCGCTACGACCCCAATTCAGGTGCGTCCATGGAGCGCCGGCCGGTACGCCACGTCCCGCTCGTCGGCGACGTCGCCGCCGGCACCGACGTCCTCGCCGAGGAGAACGTCGAGGAGATCATGCCGCTCCCGGCCGATCTGTGCGGCGACGGTGAGCTGTTCATGCTGCGGGTCCGGGGCGAATCGATGATCGACGCCGGCATCCTCGACGGCGACTTCGTCGTGGCCCGGGCCCAGGAGACCGCCGAGAAGGGCGACATCGTCATCGCCGGCATCCCCGGCGACGAGGCCACCGTCAAGACCTACACCCGCAAGGGTGAGAAGGTCGTGCTGCTCCCGGCGAACCCTGCGCTCGAGCCGATGGAGTTCGAGCCCGACGAGGTCGCCGTCTACGGCCGGGTCGTCACGGTGATGCGCAAGCTCTGAGGTCGTCGAAGCGCTCGGCTCAGAGCTTGGCGATGGCCTCGCGATAGCGGTCGGCCGGGCGCGCCGTGCCCAGGTCGGGGCTCTCGAAAGCGTCGACAACCTTGCCGGCGGTGTCGATCAGGAACGTGGCCCGGTTGGCGCACCCGGCGACGTCGTTGAACACACCGAAGGCTTTGGCGGCCTCGCCGTGCGGCCAGTGATCCGACAGGACCGGGAAGCCGTATCCCATCTCCTCGGACCACTTTCCCTGCACCTGGCGAGAGTCGCACGACACTGCCAGCACCTGGACCCCGGCGTCGGTGAAGGCGGAGTAGTCGTCGCGGATGCTGCACAGTTCGCCTTCACAGATCCCGGAGAACGAGAACGGGAAGAACACCACGGCCACGGCCGTGTCGCCCTCGAACGCCGACAGCGTGACGAACTCGCCCTGCGGGTCCTTGAGGGAGAAGTCGGGGGCGTCGGTGCCGATCTCGATGGCCATGTGGGGGGGGTCTCCTCGTCTCGTCCGGTGAACCGCTTGGGCGCCCCGCGGCGCCAGCGCTTCACCCTACGGGTCCGTCGAGGATGCTCCACCCACCTACTCGGACGCCCGATCTCACACGGCGGCGGGCCCACGCGTGACCAGATCATGGGTGGCCGACCACACCGACTCGAGTCCGGTGCGGTCGAGGTACTCGCCCCGCGTGTGCGCGACGGTCGCCTCCCCGGGCCCGAAGTTGGCGGCGGGCACCCCGTGCTCGGCGAATCGGGCCACGTCGGTCCACCCCAACTTGGCCCTCACCTCCAGGTCGTGGCGCGCGACGAGGGTCGCGAGCAACGGGTGGGTGTGCGACGGTGGCGCGCCCGCGGCGCACTCGACCACTTCGACGGCGTCTCCGGACTCGAGCCACGGATCGAGCACCTCGCGCACGTGCGCCTCGGCCTCGGCCGGGGTGCGGTCGGGGGCGAAACGGTGGTTGAGCACGAGGCGCGCCTCGTCCGGGACGACGTTGCCGGCCACGCCGGCCTGCACCGACACCGCCAACAGCGCCTCGCGGAACTCACAGCCCTCCACGACAGGTCGACGTTCCTGGTAGCGGTCGAGCTCACCGAGAACGCCGGCGAGGCGATGGACGGCGTTGCGACCCATCCACGGGCGGGCCGTGTGAGCCCGCTCACCGGCCAGGGTGACGGCCAGGCGCATGGTGCCCTGACATCCCGCCTCGAGCGCTCCCCCGGTGGGCTCACCGAGCAGGGCGGCGTCGCCCTGCAACAGGTCGGGCCGCCGGGAGAACAGCTCGCCGAGGCCGCTCTCGGCCGACGCCACCTCCTCGCGGGCGTAGAACACGTACGTGCAGTCGACGGCCGGCTCGACCACGGTCAGCGCCAGATCGAGCATCACGGCGAGACCACCCTTCATGTCCGCCGCCCCGAGCCCGTAGAGGCGGTCACCGTCGCGTCGGGCGGGGAGGTTGTCGTCGGCGGGCACGGTGTCGGTGTGACCGCCGAGCACGAGACGCCAGCGCCGGCCGAGGCGGGTGCGGGCGACCAGGTTGTCGCCCACCCTCGTGACCTCGAGGTGGCTCGCCCCACGGAGACGGACCTCGAGCTGAGCCACGAGCGCCGCCTCCTCCCGCGACGGCGACGCCGTGTCGACCAGCTCGGCGGTGAGCTCGAGCAGATCGAGGGCGGGCCGAGCGGGCGCGGTCATGTCAGGTCGCCGCGCCATGGAGCCGGAGCACGTCGTTCAGCGCCGCCTTGTCGTGGCGCTCGCCCTCGGAGAGACGCTTGAGCACCAGCACGCACGGGAGTCCGAACTCCCCACCGGGGAAGGTCCGGGACCGGGTGGCGGACACGGCGACGCACCAGGACGGCACGACACCGCGGCTGAGCTCCTCTCCGGTCTCGGCGTCGATCACCGGGATCGAGCCGGTGAGGATGCAACCCGCACCGAGCACGGCGCCGTCGCCCACGCGAGCGCCCTCGGCCACGATGCACCGGCTGCCGATCAGGCAGTCGTCGCCGACGATCACCGGAGCGGCCTGCGGGGGTTCGAGCACACCGCCGATGCCGACCCCGCCCGACAGGTGGACGTTGGCCCCGATCTGGGCGCAGGACCCGACCGTGGCCCAGGTGTCGACCATGGTGTTGGCTCCGACCCTGGCCCCGATGTTCGTGTAGCTGGGCATGAGCACCACGCCGCGGTCGAGAAACGATCCGTAGCGGGCGGAGGCACCCGGCACGACCCGGACCCCCGCGGCGGCGTAGTCCTGCTTCAGCGGGATCTTGTCGGCGAACTCGAACGGTCCGAGCTCCGTGGTGGCCATCTGGGACTGGCGGAAGTAGAGCAGGATGGCCTGCTTCAGCCACTGATGGACGATCGGTTCACCGTCGACACCGAGCTCGGCGACTCGGGCCTCGCCTCGGTCCAGCAGTGCGATGGCGGCGCCGATGGCCGCGTTCGCGTCGCCGTCGTCGGGAGCGAGCTCGGTGCGTCGTTCCCAGAGTTCGTCGATGGTTGCGGAGAGGTCGGCCATGGCCGCGCAGGCTATCGGCCGCGCTCGACGCCACCGGACGCCGAGGGAGTCAGGGGGTGGGATCTGACCCCGGCTCGTCACCCTGGGGCGACGGCGGGACGGTGCCGGGGCCGGGGGGAGGCGTGGCGGCGGGTCCGGGAGGCGGCATGGGAGGGTTCTGCGACCCAGGAGGAGGAGGAGAGGAGGAGGAGGCGTCGTCTGAGCGGGCGGCGGTGGAGGTGGGGCCTGAGGGGCAGGCACAGGAGGAGGAGGCGTCTGGGCAGGCGAGGGCGCCGGAGCCGGGGGGGCCGACGCAGGAGGAGGCGTCGAGGCCGGCGGTGGGGGCGGGCCCTGCGAAGGCGGCGGCGCGGCCCCGGGCGGCGGTGCCGGAGAGAACGGCGGCGGGCTCGGCGCAGGGAACGCCGTGGGATCGCCGGCGATCGGGTAGGCCGAGGCGGCGAGTCGCTTCTTGGCCGAGCTCCGCCGCACCAGCGTGACGATGAGGAGGATCAGCGCGATGAGGAACCCGAGCGAACCGATGACGATGCCCCCGATCAACAGCCCGACGAACCGCCCGATCGGCAGCTGACCGATACGGACCGTCGCCTCCGCCGGGCCATTGGTCTCGAAGGTGTAGACGCCGGCGGACTGGATGTCGATGCGGCCGAGGGAGGTGAACGACAGACCGCCCGTCTCGGCGTCGTAGCTGCCGAGCTCGGAGGTGAGGACCACGAAGGAGCCGTCAGGGGCCGTGACGGTCACGTCCACGTTGGCCGCGCTCGACGCTCGAATCATTCGGTGTACCCGCGAAGACCCAGTACTCGCCGGAGCCGAGCCTGACCTCGGCCGTCTGAGGGACGTCGATCTCGGCGAAATCGCTGATGGCGTTGGCCACGGTGCCGACGGCGACGGCGATCATCACCACGCCGATGATCGCCGTGACCACGAAGATCACGAGAGCGACCCAGAACCCGGCGAAGGGCAGCTTCGGGCGGGGCGGCGTGTTCACGGGGCTGGCCATGGGTGCACTCTCGCGGATCGACGGTCCGCGGTGCGACGGTTCCTCAGGTCACGCCGACAGGCGACGGGCGACGAGAGCGAGCCGTTCGTCGGGCTGGACCACGGCGACCCGCACGAACGCCGCACCCGAAGGCCCGTAGAACTCTCCTGGGCTGACCAGGACGCCCCCGTCACGGGCCAGTCGGCGGGCCAGACCCCAGGCATCGTCGTCCGGCGCGGGGACCCACAGGTAGAACGCACCATCGGGCACCTCGGCCGGAACGCCGGCTGCGGTGAGCACCGCAGCCATCTCCCCGAGTCGGTGGCGGTAGCGCGCGCACTGTTCGTCGACGTGCTCGTCGTCGTTCCATGCCGCGACCGCAGCCGCCTGCACCGGTCCGGGGACCATGAACCCCGAGTGCTTGCGCACCTCGGAGAGATAGTGGACGAGATCGCCGTCACCGGCGTAGAAGCCTGCTCGGGCACCCGCCAGGTTGGACCGCTTCGACAGCGAGTGCACTGCCACGACGCCGTCAGCGCCGTGCTCGAGGATCGTGTGTCGCCGACCGGTCCACGTGAACTCCACGTAGCACTCGTCGCTGAAGACGGGCACCCCGTGACGGCGTCCCCAGGCCGCCTCGGCCCCCAGGTCACCGAGGGCGCCCGTGGGATTGGCCGGGGTGTTCACCCAAAGGCACAGCGCTCGCTCGGCGTCAGCGGGTTCGACGGACGCGAGATCGAGCGTGCCGTCGGGCCCCGACGCCACCGGCACCGCACGCGCTCCCGCGAGCGTGGCACCCATGGCATAGGTGGGGTAGCTGATCGCGGGGTACAGCACCGTGTCACGCGACGGATCCCGCAGGCGCAGCCAATGGGGGACCCCGGCCACGAACTCCTTCGTGCCGATGCAGGCGGCCAGTTCCGTCGGCGCCACGGAGACACCCAGCCGGCGTTCCAGCCATCGCGACGCAGCCTCGCGGAATGCGGGCGAACCGATCGACGGCGGATAGCCCCGTTCGGCTCCGGAATCCCGTAGCGCCGCCAGCACCACGGCCGGCGGTGGATCGCAAGGCGTACCGATCGACAGATCGACGATCCCTCCCTCGTGATGCGCGGCCAACGGCTCGAGCTCGGCGAGGCGGTCGTACGGGTAGGGCGGGGGCACGAACCCCTCGGCTGCGCTCATCACCGGGCCGTGTCGCCGATCGCCACTGGGGCTTCGGTCACGAACTCGCGCAGCCGGTGCGCGGAAGCGGCGTCGAGCCGGGCCCGGACGGCCATGCCGTCGTCGACGACATCGGACTCGAGCACCTCGCCCTCTCGATGGAGGGCGGCCAGCACGTCACCCCGGTCGAAGGGAACATGGAGATCGACCACCGACGACAGCCCGCGGAGGCGGTCGCCGACGGTGCGCAGCAGTGCCTCGAACCCGTCGCCGGTGGCCGCGCCGACGGCCACCGAGCCGTCGTGCAGCGCGCACAGCCGGTCCGCACCGATCGGGTCGAGATCCCGCTTGTTCACGACCAGCAACTGGGGCACCTCCCCGGCGCCGATCTCTCCGAGCACCGCATTGACGGCGTCGATCTGCTCCTGAGGCTCGGGGGCGGAGCCGTCGACCACGTGGATGAGCAGATCGGCGTCGACGACGACCTCGAGGGTGGACCTGAACGCCTCCACCAACTGGTGGGGCAGCTTGGTGATGAAGCCGACCGTGTCGGTCACGAGGACCGACTCGCCGCCGGGGAGCTGCAGACGACGCGTCGTGGCATCGAGGGTCGCGAAGAGCCGGTCCTCGACGAGCACGCCTGCGTCGGTGAGTCGATTCAAGAGCGTCGACTTGCCGGCGTTGGTGTACCCGACGATGGCGGCGGTGTGCAGTTGTGAACGCTGCCGGGCCTTGGCCTGTGTGCGACGGACCTGAGAGACCCCGCGCAGCTCGCCCTCGAGCTTGTGCATCCGGCGTACGAGGCGACGGCGGTCGATCTCGAGCTGGGTCTCGCCGCCACCCTGTCGGGCGCCGATCCCGCCACGCTGCTGCGAGAGCTGCTTGCCCCGACCCCGCAGTCGAGGCAGCCGGTAGCGGATCTGGGCCAGCTCGACCTGAGCTTTGCCCTCTTGGCTGGCGGCGTTCTGGCCGAAGATGTCGAGGATCACCGCGGTCCGGTCGATCGCGGTGCGCCCGAGGAGCTTCTCGAGGTTTCGTTGCTGACCCGGACTGAGCTCGTCGTCGAAGACCACAGTGTCGACATCGAGGTGCTCGCACAGCACGCGGAGCTCGTCGACCTTGCCCGACCCCAGGAACGTGGCCGGATCGGGATGATGGCGACGCTGCACGACCCGTCCCACCACGTCGGCTCCCGCCGTGTCGACGAGCAGGGCGAGCTCGTCGAGATGACGGTCGGTGTCCTCCTCCAGGTCGTGGGGGCGAGTGACGCCCACGATGACGATCTGCTCCCGAAAAGCGCGATCGATCAGACCGGCCGAACTACCCCCGAAGTCACCGAACGCGCCGCGGTGGGTGGGCGGTGCGCGGCGATCGCCCGCCCGCTCGGGCGACGGATCGCCGTCGTCACCATCGGCGAGCACGATCTCGGGCGCTTCGTCCGGGACGACGGGGTCACGCATCGGGCAGCTCGATGGTGGCGATGTGCTGCGTCGGGCCGACCAGGAGGGGCTCGGGACCACCGAGGGAGACCTCCGCGGACCCCCCCGGCATGTCGACGCGCACCTCGGGCCCGACGAGGCCCCACTCGTGGGCCAGATGTGCTGCGGCCACGGCACCGGTGCCGCAGGCTTCGGTGACGCCGGCCCCCCGCTCCCAGACCCGGAGGCGGAGGGTGTCCTGGTCGGCCACGGCGATGAACTCGACGTTGACCCCTCCGGCGAAGCGCGCCTCGAACCATGCCCCGTCGGGTTCGAGGTCGACCGCGGCGACGTCGTCGACCAGGACCACGAGATGGGGGTTGCCCATGTCGACGGTGCCGTACCGATGCGACCCCAGACGTTCGGCGACCTCGGCGACCACCACGGGGCCCGGTCGTGGAGCCCCCATGGCGACACTGACCATGGCCAGCCGCTGCTGCGCGTCGTCGTGGACGGCGAGGTGTCGCAGGCCCCCATCGGTGGCCACGAGGTACTCGGCACTGTGCTCGTCCCGAGCCTCGGCCAACGCCTGGCCCAGGCAGCGGATGCCGTTGCCGCTCATCTCGGCCCGACCGCCGTCGGCGTTCCAAGCGTCATGACCACGTCGATCGTGTCGGCGCCCTCCGCGCCGCCCCCGGACGAGCACCGAGGATCAGCCCGTCGGCGCCGAGACCCCGCCGGCGATCGCACAGGGCCCGGGCCCGATCGCCGTCCATGGCGACGGGGCCGTTGACCTCCTCGAGGACGACGAGGAAGTCGTTGCCGAGTCCGTGATGCTTCGAGATGCGCATGGTCTCCTCAGTCTCCCAGCATCTCGTCGAGCGCCACCAACGCGTTGCTGTCGACGCCGGCGTCGGACGCCGTGGGTTCGGCAGGATCGGTGCACACGTCGAGCCAGGTGATCCGCGGGTCCCGCCGGAACCAGCGCTGTTGACGGCGGGCGAAACGACGGGTGCGGGCGACCGCTCGGACCATCGCCTCGTCCAGGGACGTGCCCTGCTCCAGGTGGTCGAGGAGCTCCGGTACCCGAGCGCCTGCCGGGCGGTCCGCGACAGCCCGGCGGTCCGGCGAGGAGGTGCTCGACCTCGTCCACGAACCCGTCGGCGATCTGCGCGGCGTAGCGCTGGGCGATCCGCGCATCGAGCACGGGACGTGGAGGACGGAGTCCGACCAGCGGGAACGGCGCCGGCGGGTAGGCATCGAGGCCGGGACCGAACGAGGAGAAGGGGCGGCCGGCGCCAACGGTGACCTCCAGCGCCCGAACCACCCGGCGGCGGTTCGTCGGCTCCATCCGACCGGCCGCCACGGGGTCGAACCCGCTGAGCCGGGCATGAAGCGCGGCTGGTGTCGTCCTCACGCTCGAGCTCGGCGCGCACCTCGGGGTAGCGGCCCGGGATCTCGAGGTCGTCGACGACCGCTCGCAGGTACAGCCCGGTGCCGCCGACCAGCAGCGCGCGCCGGCCCCGCCGCTCGATGTCCGGCGAGGACCGTTGCCGCGGCAGCCGCGAAGCGCGAGACGGTGAAGTCCTCGTCGGGATCGACGAGGTCGATGAGGTGGTGGGGCACCTCGGCCTGTTCGGCTCGCGGTGGGCTTGGCGGTGCCGATGTCCATGCCCCGGTACACCTGCATGGAGTCGACCGAGACGATCTCGACATCCGGTCGGCGGCGGGCCAGCGCCATGGCCAGCGCCGACTTGCCCGACGCCGTGGGCCCCACCAGGGCCATGTGCGCGGCCCGGGTCGGAACGACGTCGGGACCGCCGCGGCGTCACGTCAGCCGGCGGTGACGGGGATGCGGGTGCGGTGCCGAGGCGCGGCCATCACCTCGACCAGCTCGCCACGCAGGTAGTGCGGACCGGCGTCGGTGACGCGCGACCGACGCGCGTAGCTCCCGGCCGCAGCGTGGACGCCGGCAGCGAAGTGCACGAGCTTGTTCTGGGCGGTGCGCCCCGTGAGGACCGCGGGGTCGCGCTTGCCGGGCCCTCGACGACGACCTCCTCGGTCCGCCCGATCCGGGCCCGATGCTGGCCAGGGCCGAGCGCTCGACCACCGCCCGGAGCCGCTCGAATCGCTCGGCCACGACCTCGGGGGCCACGAACCGGTCGACGAGCTCGGCCGCCTCGGTCCCGGCCGGGGTGAGAAGATGAAGGTGTAGGCGCTGTCGTAGTCGGCAGCGGCCGCGACCTCGAGGGTGCTGGGCGAAGTCGGCGTCGGTCTCGCCGGGGAACCCGACGATGATGTCGGTGGTGACGGCCAGGTCGTCGATGGCCGACGCGGGCCGTCGGCCAGCCGCTCGAGGTAGCGCTCGGCGGTGTAGCCCCGGTGCATGGCGGCGAGGATCCGGTCGCTGCCCGACTGCAGCGGCAGGTGCAGGTGCGGACACACCTCGGCGGTGTGCGGCCATGGCGGCGATCGTCTCGGGCCGCAGGTCCTTGGGGTGCGGGCGTCGTGTAGCGCACCCGCTCGATGCCCTCGACCGCGGCCGACGGCCTCGAGCAGGTCGGCGAACAGCGGTCGGGGCCGCCGAGCCGGGTCGCCGGCCCAGCCCGGCCCGGCGACGGTGACGTCGGCGAGCGAGCCGGCGTCGCTCGGCGCAGGCCGTGGTGAGGTCGCGGCCGTAGGAGTTGACGTTCTGGCCGAGCAGCGTGACCTCGGTGACGCCGTCGGCGGCGAGGCGCTCGACCTCGGTCGACGAGTCGCCGAACGGGCGGCTGATCTCGCGCCGCGCACGGCCGGCACGATGCAGAACGCACAGGCGTTGTCGCACCCGATCTGGATGGTCACCCACGCCGAGTGTCGACCTCACGGCGCGCCGGCAGCGCCGAGGGGAAGGCCTCGGTCCTCGTGCGAGCGGCCTCGTCCCAGATCTCGACCACCGGGCCGGCGGCCCGGGCCGCGTGGAGCAGCTCGACGGCCCGGTGCACGTTGTGGGTGCCGAACACGACGTCGACGTGGCCGGGCCGCGTCCGGATCGAGGTCGCGGTCCTTCTGGGCCAGGCAGCCGCCGACCATGATCTCGCAGGTCCGGGCCGGGCGTCCTTGAGCGGACTTGAGGTGGCCGAGCGTGCCGTAGAGCTTGTTGTCGGCGTTCTCCCGGATGCAGCAGGTGTTGAGCACGACGACGTCGGCATCGTCGATCGGTGCCGCCGGCACGCAGTCCGTCGGCCTCGAGCAGCCCGGCGATGCGCTCGGAGTCGTGCTCGTTCATCTGGCACCCGAAGGTGCGGATGGCGTACGTCGGCCCTCGGTCACGGATCGAGGCTACCGGCGCCGCCCGACTCGTCTCGATGACGAGCCCCGAGCGACGCAGGTGGTGACGGTCAGTCGTCGAGGCTGATGGGCAGGTCGTCGAGCTCTGACATGACGTCGTCACTCTCGGCGGCAGCGTCGTCGTCGACCGCACCGATGCCCACCTGGCTGAGGATCCGCTCGGAGACCTCGACCATGATCTCGGGGTTCTCGGCCAGGAACGTCTTGGCGTTCTCCCGGCCCTGGCCGAGCTGCTCGCCCTCGTAGGTGTACCAGGCACCCGACTTCTTGACGATGCCCAGGTCGACGCCGATGTCGAGCAGCGAGCCCTCACGGCTGATGCCCTTGCCGTACATGATGTCGAACTCGCACTGCTTGAAGGGCGGGGCGACCTTGTTCTTGACCACCTTGACCCGGGTGCGGTTGCCGACCACCTCGACGCCGTCCTTGATGGCCTCGATGCGGCGGATGTCGAGACGGACCGACGAGTAGAACTTGAGCGCCCGGCCGCCGGGGGTGGTCTCGGGGCTGCCGAACATCACGCCGATCTTCTCTCGCAGCTGGTTGATGAAGATGCAGATCGTGTTGGACTTGTTGAGGTTGGCGGTGAGCTTGCGCAGCGCCTGGCTCATGAGGCGGGCCTGGAGGCCGACGTGGCTGTCGCCCATCTCGCCCTCGATCTCGGCGCGTGGGGTGAGCGCCGCCACCGAGTCGATGACGATCACGTCGAGGGCGCCGGAGCGGACCAGCATGTCGGTGATCTCGAGCGCCTGCTCGCCGGTGTCGGGCTGGGAGATGAGCAGCTCGTCGACGTCGACGCCGATGGCGTTGGCGTAGACGGGGTCCATGGCGTGCTCGGCATCGACGTAGGCGCAGATGCCCCCGTTGCGCTGGGCCTCGGCCACGACGTGCATGGCCAGGGTGGACTTGCCCGAGGACTCGGGGCCGTAGATCTCGACGACCCGACCTCGGGGAAGGCCGCCGACGCCGAGGGCGATGTCGAGGGCCAGAGCGCCGGTCGAGATGGTCTCGATCCGCATGGTGCCCTTTTCGCCCATCTTCATGACCGAGCCCTTGCCGAACTGCTTCTCGATCTGGCCGAGGGCCATGTCGAGTGCCTTGTCTCGCTCCACGGTGTGTCTCCTGATGTGGTCGTGGCGCTGGTGCGCCGGCGAATCGGTTGTCGTGCTGCGGGGCCGGCCGGCGGCTCGGCGATGGGATGACCCTACGAAGGGGGTGCGACAGTGCGGGTCGGTCGGTCGCTCCGGCGGGTGGAAACGACAGCAGTGTAAGTACGAACAACCGTTCGGTCAAGCATCCTCCGGCCGCGCGCCGACATCGCCGTCAGGGCCGAGACGGCGATGCCGACGAGGACCGACCGGCGGACCCCGAACCGCACGTTGGTATCGTCGACGACGCGCCGCCCGCCCTCGAGACGTCACAGGAGCCAACGATGAGCCAGCCCCTCCCCTCCGACCCCGCCGAGCGGGACGCGCTGCTGCGAGAGCGGCTCACTCCGTTGCAGTACCAGGTCACCCAACAGGCCGGCACGGAACGGGCCTTCACCGGGACCTACTGGGACACCAAGGACGACGGGGTCTATCGCTGCGTGGTGTGCGACACGGCGCTGTTCACGTCGGACACGAAGTACGACTCGGGGACCGGATGGCCCAGCTTCTGGACCGCCGTCGACGAAGGCGCGGTCACGACCAACGTCGACCGCACCGCCGGGATGGTTCGCACCGAGGCCCTCTGCGCGACCTGCGGCGCCCACCTGGGCCACGTCTTCGACGACGGTCCGGCACCGTCGGGTCTGCGCTACTGCATGAACTCCGCCTCGTTGCGGCTCGATCCATCGGACGACACCGACGACTGAGCTCCCGACACCCGCGCTCGAGACCCGAGCCGGGTGGTCAGCGAGCCAGGAGTCGGCGGCGCAGGTGGTCGAGCAGTGAGATGACGGTGAACTGCCGCACCTGCTCACGCCCACCGGGGAGGCGCAGCATCGCCGTCTCGGTGACCCCGTCGAGGCAGCTGGCGATGAAGACCGTGCCCGGCTGCACCCCTTCTTGAGGATCGGGTCCGGCGACACCGGTGGTGGCCAGACCCACGTCGGCGCCCAGGAACCGACAGACCCCTTCGGCCATCGCCGCGGCGGCGTCGTCGGACACGACCGGACCCGAGGGAACGTCGAGGACCTCGTACTTCACCTCGCTGGCGTAGGACGTCACCCCGCCGCGGAGCACATCGCTGGCACCGGGAACACCGGTGAGCCGCGCCGTCACCAAGCCGCCGGTCACCGACTCGGCCACCCCGAGGGTGAGCCCCGCCGCCCGCAGCAGGTCGAGCACGACGACCTCCATCGACTCGTCGTCGAGGGAGAAGACGTAGCCGTCGAGCACGTCGGCCACCAACGCCACCTCCAGGGCCAGCACCTCGTCGGCAGCCTCGGCGGTCGCCGCCTTGGCGGTGAGGCGTACCTTCAAGCCCTCGATCCCACTGGCCAGGAAGGCGATGGTGGCCCGACTGGCCGGGTCGACCCGGTCGAGCTCGTCGATGCGCGCCGGCGAGCATCTCGGCGATCCCCGACTCGCTGTGCCCCCATGTGCGCAGGGTGCGGCTGCGGATCACGCCGGTGTCCCCGGCGCGGCGACGCAGCTCGGGGATCACGGTGCCGGCGACCATCTCCTTCATCTCGTAGGGGACGCCGGGCACGGCGAACACGACCTTGTCGCCCACCGGGCAGATCAGCCCCGGCGCCGTGCCCGGCTGCTGGGGGATGCGGGCGGCGCCCACCGGGACGAGGGCCTGGCGCAGGTTGTTGGCCGGCATCTCCCGGCCGCGTCCACCGAACATGGCCGCGAGGCGCTCGACGACCTCAGGGTCCTCCACGAGTTCGACGCCCATCACGTGGGCGATCACGTCACGGGTGATGTCGTCCTGGGTGGGCCCGAGGCCGCCGCACACGATCACGGCGTCGCTGCGATCGAGCGCCGTCCGCAACGAGGTGGCGATGCGGTCCCAGTTGTCACCCACCTTGGTCTGGACGTAGGAGTCGATCCCGGCGAGGGCGAGCTGTTCACCGATCCACGACGAGTTGGTGTCGACGATCTGGCCGAGCAACAGCTCGGTCCCCACGGCCACGACTTCACAGTTCACCCTGGTCCTCCTCGGTCGGCGGGGCGAACCTAGCGGGCTGCCGGGACGGTGGCGCTAGGGAGCGAGGCCGTTGCGGTCACCCCGGTTGGTGGCCGCCCGGCTGCCGTCGAGCACGTACTGGGCACCGCTGACCACCGACAGCACCACCGCGAAGTACAGGAGCCCGTCGGCCAACCAGGTCAGGTCGGTGAGCGGTGGCATCAGCACGGCACCGACGGCGAGCGATTGGACCAGCGTCTTGGCCTTCGCCGACCGGCGAGCGGGGATGGCCAGGCCCCGCCGACCCCAGTACACCCGGTAGAGGCTGATCGCGACCTCGCGAAAGGCGATCACGGCCACCGGCCACACCGGGAACCGGTCGACGGCGACGAGGGCGAACATCGACCCGAGCACGAGCACCTTGTCGGCGAGCGGGTCGAGGAAGGCCCCGCTGCGGGTCGTGCCGTAGCGCCGGGCGATCCACCCGTCGACCCCGTCGGTGAGCGACAGCACGGTGAAGACGAACCAGACCAACCATCCGCTCGGCGTGTCGCTGATCATCGCGAACAGCAAGGGGGACACGAGCAGCCGGATGACCGTCAGCGCGTTGGCCGGGGTGGCCAGCGCAGATGGCCCGTACCCGGGGAGCGGCTCGGGGGCCATCGACTCGCCGTCGGGCCGTGGATGTGCGTCCCGCTCGGTCACGCCGACGCTCCCGGGGCGTCCGCCGCGCCGACGCCGAGAGCCGAGGCCGTCATCGGCTCGGCGACGAGGTCGGGGCCGAGGGCATCGACGACGAGGACCGGGGCGATGGTCCCGACCTCCATGGTCTCGGGGACGACGACGATCCCGTCGATCTCCGGTGCTTCACGGTGCGATCGAGCCTGACCCGGTGCGTCCACGAGGACTTCGACCACCGACCCGATCAGTTCGTCACGTCGGGCCGCGGTGATGGCGTCCTGGAGCTCGCGCAGCTCGGCGAGGCGTTCGTCGACGAGGGCGCGGGGAACCTCTCCGTCGAGGCCGGCGGCGTAGGTGCCGTCCTCCTTCGAGAACGAGAAGAACCCGCACCAGTCGAGCTTCGCGGCGGCGAGGAACGCCAGGAGCGCATCGTGGTCGTCCTCGGTCTCGCCGGGGTAGCCCACGATGAAGTTGGACCGGAACGTGGCATCGGGCTCGCGGTGCCGGATGTCGCCGATTCGGGCCAGGAACCGCTCACCGTCGCCCCATCGACGCATCCGTCGCATGAGCGGGGGCGACACGTGTTGGAGCGACAGGTCGAAGTAGGGCACACCGGTGGCGCAGATGGCGTCGATGAGTGCGTCGGTGAGGTCGGACGGGTAGAGGTAGAGCAGCCGAGTGCGGTCGACCCGGGAGGTCACGGCCTCGACCAGCGCCACGATCGATCGCTCGCCGACCCCCTGGTCGCGGCCGTAGGCGGCGAGGTCCTGCGCGACGAGCACGATCTCGCGGGCGCCCAACGCGTCGACCTCGGCGAGCACGTCCGACATGACCCGCGAGCGCTGCTGGCCGCGGAAGGTCGGGATGGCACAGAACCCACATGCCCGATCGCAGCCCTCGGCGACCTTGACGTACGCCCAGGGCGCCGCCGCGGCGGGTCGGGGCAGGTTGAGCAGGTCGAAGGCGGGGATCGGCGCTTCGCCGCCCACCGGCTTGCGACCCAGGGTGACCGGCACGCCGAACCCGGCGACGGCATCCACCTCGGGCAGGGCGTCGGCGAGCTCGTCGCCGTAGCGCTCGGCCATGCATCCGGTCACCACCAGCTCGGTTCCGTCACGGCGCCGGTCGTCGAGGGCGAGAATCGTGTCGACCGACTCCTGTCGGGCCTCCTCCACGAAGGCACAGGTGTTGACGACGACGAGATCCGCCTGCTCGGCGGAAGCCGCCGGGCCGTAGCCGTCGGCGTGCAACCGCCCCACGAGCTTGTCGGAGTCCACCTGGTTCTTGGGGCACCCGAGCGTCTCGATCCAGTAGCTCCGGGGCATGGTTCCCATCGTAGGCGGGGGCCACTCCCCCACCTCCAAATGGCCCGGAGCGCTCAGTCCGGGCCGACGCTCCCGAGGGCGAAGGCGAGCAGGAGCGCCGTGAGCGACAAGCCCTCGGTGATCCGCCCGTCGGTCACAGCGCAACGGACGTCGGTGGTGGGGACCCACTCGATCCGTTCGGCCTCGCCTGGGTCGGTCGGTTCACCGACGTGGTCGGCACCGACGGAGAAGAAGAGGTGGAAGGTCTGGTCGATCGCGCCGGGCATGGGGTGATACGTGGTCATCGGCTCGGGGTGGCGCGGCCGCCACCCGGTCTCTTCGATGGCCTCGCGCACGGCGCCGTCGACGGGCGCTTCCCCCGCCTCGAGATTGCCTGCGGGGATCTCCCACCCCCACGAATCGGTGATGAACCGGTGCCGCCAGAGCAGGAGCACCGCGTCGGCGCCGGGGTCGTGCATCACCGTGCCCGCGGCGTGATTCGGGAGTCGAAGGACGTGGTGGTCGAAGCGGACACCGCCGGGGATCTCGACGTCGACCAGACGAAGGCTCATCCAATCGCTCTCGTAGAGCGAACGCTCACCGTGCTCGACCCAGCGCATCCCTACCGACCGTCGAGGAGCTGGTCGAGGGCGGCCATCGAGGGAGCGAAGTAGAAGGCACCGGAGGTCGGTGTGGAGAAGTCGGTGAGGCGATCACGGATGCCGTCGGCCACGCCGAACATCCGGTCGAGCATCATGCGGAAGCGCTGCTGTTCGGCGCTGAATGCGAGGAAGTACAGCCCCATCTCGCCCATTCGACCGAACGGCACCGATCGCCGGTAGATCTCGGCTTCCTCGCCGTCGATCTCGATCTCGGCGCGGGCGATGTCCGCGTCGACGGGCTTGTGGGCCTCGTCGATCTCGATGCTCTCCGCCTTGGTGCGCCCGATGACCCGTTCCTGGTCGGCCACGTCGAGCGCGTCGAAGCTCGAAAGGTCGTGGACCCATCGTTGCGCGATGACGTGACTCCCGCCGGCGCCGAGCCGACCCGGGGGGACACAGGCCACGTCGAAGGCCTCGGCGAGCGGCGGATTCGCCGATCCGTCGACGAAGCCCGTCAGGTCACGGCTGTCGTGGTAGACGAAGCCCGGCTGCTCCAACGCGACGGTGGCGACCGGTGCGAGGGCATCGACGGCGTGACGAGCGGCGTCGAACACGACGTCCTCGCCGGTGCCGTGCACCCAGACCCACACGTCGTGTTGCGTCGAGGGAGCCATGTGCCCGTCGAGACCGTCGACGATCGAGAACGGCGCCAGGTCGTCGGGGTGGTCGCTGCGCCGGAGGCGGTGCCACAGCGAAGGTCCGAAGCCCACGACCAGGTTGGCGCCGCCTGCCGTCACCGTCGGTTGCCGAAGGTCGTCGAGCGCCGCCACCACGTCACCCTCGGTGACCTCGGGACCGACATCGAACTCGAGCAGGTAGTGGTTGCGGGTGCCCTGGGCGAAGATCCCGGGCTGAGGGACGGTCGGAGCGGTCGTCACCTCCCGATGGTACCGAGCGACCCGAGGAGAGCTCAGGCCCCGCGCGTCAGCGGGCGAGGGTGGCGCCGGAGCGGGGCCACGGCAGGGAGAACAGGGTCCCGTGGCCGGACCCGGTGCAGATGGCGGTGGTCCGGTCGGGACCGCCGAAGCACACGTTGGTGACGAGAGGGTCGGGAAGGGCGATGTGCGTGGCCTCACCCGACGTGGGGTCGATCACGGTGAGTCCACCCGCGCCGAGCGTCCCGACGACGACGAACCCGGCGGCGTCGACGGCCAGGGAGTCGAAGAGGTGACCGTCGGGGGCATCGAACAACAACCGGCCCCCGTGCGTCGCCTCGGAGCGCGGGTCCGCCCCCACCCGGCCCGGCTCCTCGACGGGCCACGTCCACACTCGACCGGTGTGCGTCTCGGCGACATGGACGAAGCGGCCGTCGGGGGACAGACCGACGCCGTTCGTCGCGTCGAGGCCGCGAACCACCCCGATCGCACCCGATCCGTCGAGCCTGCCGTAGCAGAGGCCGGCCTGGCCGGACGCGTCCGCGCGCTCGGCGGGGCGCACACCATGGTCGGTGAACCAGAACCCTCCGTGCCCGTCGAGCACGAGATCGTTCGGGGCCTGCAGGCGCTCCTCACCCGCGTGGGTGTACAGCACCGACGCCTCCCCGGTGACGGGGTCGACCAGGTCGATGCTGCCGCCCTGCCACTCGGGCGGGGTCCCGCCCGGGATCACCAGGTCGTCGACCTCGTGGAACGCGAAGAAGCCGCCGTTGTTGCACAGCACGAGACGGTCATCGGCCTCGGCCAGCCCGTTCGGGCCCCCCGAGATCTCGGCCACGGTCGAGACCGAGCCGTGGGCATCGAGCCGGGCGATCCGGGGCGACGCCAACTCCACGAAGAGCACCGAGCCGTCCTCGAGCGCGACCGGTCCCTCGGGGAACCGGAGTCCGGTGGCGATCGTGACGACCTGGGCGGCGCGGGGAAGGGAATCGGCCATACGACCGTCTACCACCCTCGCGAGCTGGTCGTCGGACGACACGATCAGCCCCCGTCGTCGGCGGCGCCCGCGCCGTCGAGCTCCTCGGGCGTCATCAGCACCGCTCGTGCCTTGGAGCCCTCGGACGGTCCGACGACGCCCTGCTGCTCGAGGAGGTCCATCAGCCGACCGGCGCGGGCGAAGCCCACGCGGAGCTTGCGCTGCAGCATCGACGTGGAGCCCAGCTGGGACCGCACGACGAGCTCCATGGCCTGGCGGGTCAACTCGGCGTCGTCGTCGTCTCCGGCCCCACCGCCAGCTCCGGCACTCGAGGAGCCCCCTGCGGACGGAGCGTCGTCGGTGCCCTGGACGGCGTCGTCGTAGGTCACCTCGGGCGACTGGCGGCGCCAGAACCCGACGACGGCGCGCACCTCGGCCTCGGTGACCCACGCGCCCTGGATGCGTTGGGCGATGCTCGAGCTGGGGCCGAGCAGGAGCATGTCGCCCCGGCCCAGCAGCTTCTCGGCGCCGCCCTGGTCGAGGATCACCCGGCTGTCGGCCAGGCTCGACACCGCGAAGGCCAGTCGGGCGGGCACGTTGGCCTTGATGACACCGGTGATCACGTTCACCGACGGACGCTGGGTGGCGATCACGAGGTGGATACCCACCGCACGGGCCATCTGGGCGATTCGGCAGATCGACTCCTCGACGTCGCGCGCCGCCACCATCATCAGGTCGTTCAACTCGTCGACCACGATGAGGATGTAGGGCAGTCGCTGGTACTCGACGCCCTCGCTGGGATCGCGGTAGAGATCTCCTCGGTCGTGGGCCGCGTTGTAGCCGTTGATGTCGCGGAAGCCGATCTCGCTGAGCAGGTCGTAACGACGCTCCATCTCGCGGACGGCCCACGAGAGGGCGTTCGCGGCCTTCTTGGGGTTGGTGACGACCTGGGTCAACAGGTGAGGCAGACGGTTGTACTGGCCCAACTCGACCCGCTTGGGGTCGACGAGGATCAGCCGCACCTCGTCGGGCGTGGTCCGCATGAGGATCGACGTGATGAGCGAGTTGATGCCCGAGGACTTGCCGGCACCGGTGGCGCCGGCGATCAGGAGATGGGGCATCTTGGCGAGGTCGGCCATGACGGCCCGACCGTTGATGTCACGACCGATGACCACCTCGAGGGGGTTCTTGGCCGCCTTCGCCTCGGCCGAGGCCAGGATGTCACCGACGGCGACGAGCTGGCGGGCGTCGTTGGGCACTTCGATGCCGATGGCCTGCTTGCCCGGGATCGGCGCCAGGATGCGCACGTCGGCCGACGCCATGGCGTAGGCGATGTCCTTGTGCAGACTGGTGACGCGGGCGACCTTCACCCCCGGCGCCAGCTCGAGTTCGTACCGCGTGACGGTCGGACCGACGACCATCCCGACCAGGCGGCGTGTCGACCCCGTGCTCGGCGAGTGCACTCTCGAGCGTGCGCCCCCGCTCCTCGACGAGGGTGCGGTCGACCTCCTGGTGCTCCGAACGATCGAGCAGCTTGGCGGGAGGCAGCTTCCAGTTCACCGGCTTGGCCGCCGGGGCGATGGGCATCGCCAACTGCTCCACCTCGCTCGGCACATCGGCCGCAGTGGGCACGTGGATCACCGGCTCGAGGTCGTCGCGGAGGTCGAGCTCGATGTCGTCGTCGGCGTGGGCCGCGGGATCGATGATGGCGTCGAGCTCCTCGGGGTCGACGTCGAGCAGCGCGGCGTCGTCCTCACCGGCCACGAACACCTGGAGGCCGTCGTCGTTCACGTCACGCTCGGGTCCGTGCCCGCCGCCGTCGGTCGCGAGCGGTCCGTCGGCCTCGCCGTCGTACACCCCGGCCGGAGGCGGAGCCGTGCGCCCGAGCACGAAGAGGGAATCGAGGCCTCGGCGAGCCAGACCCTGGACGGGCTTCACCGTGTGGGCCGTGCGACCGGCTGCCGTGCGCACGGAGACGCCGGTGAGGATCACGAGACCGATGACGCCGACGGCGATCAGGAGGAGCGCCGCACCCCACTGGGCCAACAGCCCCTGGAGGGGATTGGCCATGGCGGCGCCGAGGTAGCCACCGGCGGCGATGAACGACGAGAGCGGGTCACCGAAGGGCGGCGCGCCCTTGGCGAGGTGGAAGAGCCCGGTGGCGGCGATCACCAACAGCACCGAACCGACGATCACTCTCGTGGTGCGGCGGGGCTCGACGCCGTCACCGTCGTGAGGGCCCCTCAGCAGCAGGGCGCCGCCCGCGACGAGCGCGAGGGGGACGACCACCCGCAACACGCCCACGAGTGAGCCGAAGGCGTCGCCCAGGCCACGGCCGAGCGGTCCGGCGAGGTCGAGGTAGATGCCGAGGCCGCTGAGGAGGCCCAGGGCGATCAGGGCCACGCCCCAGACGTCGTGCCCGTGGCCCTCGAAGGCTCGTCGCACGGGCCCCGGTCCCGTCGCCCGGGTGGAGGCCGCGGACCGGCCCTTGGGCGCGGTCGTGCCCTTGGCGCGCCCCGAGCTACTCCGGGACGAGCTGCTCCGAGGGTTCTTGGACCGCCCCGAGGAGGAGCTGGGTCGCTTGGTGGAGGAGCGTTGCTGAGTGGCCACAGGCGTGCGCGTTCCGTTCGGGGCCCCACTCCGCGCGCCACCGGTGAGGGTATCGGGCCGATGCGACAGGAGCGGGGATCACCGGCCTGGTTCCGATCACCGGGCAGACCCTGGCTAAGGTCCAGGGCCCTCCACGTGACCATGCGTGTGAACGACAAGGGGACGACATGACCCGCAGGACCATCTCGCACCGTTGGCTCCCACTCGTGCTCGGCGCCGTCGTGCTCGTGGGGGCCGCATGCTCGTCCGGCGACGACGGCACCTCCGCCTCGACCACGTCGGCCCCGACGGCCACCCTGGCCCCACCCACGGGCCTGCCCGCCTTCTACGGCGTGCCCGATCCTCTCCCCCCGGGCGAACCCGGCGACATCATCGCCACCGAGGAACTCGAGATCCCCGGCGTCAACGGCACGACGTGGCGGGTCATGTACCACTCCGAGTCGCTCCAGGGTGACCACATCGCCGTCACGGGCCTCGTCGTCGTGCCCTCGACGCCGGCCCCCGACGGCGGCTACCCCGTCGTGAGCTGGGCCCACGGCACGACCGGTCTCGCCGACGCGTGCGCCCCTTCCGTCCGACCCGATGAACTCGCTCCTCTGGCCAACCCGCTGCTGGACGCCGGCTACCTGGTCACGGCCAGCGACTTCGAGGGCCTGGGCACCCCCGGTCTGCATCCCTACATCGTCGGCGACAGCCAGGCCCGGGGGACGATCGACATCGTCCGCGCCGCCCGCAACATGCCCGACGTCGACGCCGGAAACCGCTATGTCGTGTGGGGCCACTCACAGGGTGGCCACGCCGCCATGTTCACCCTCGACATCGGTGAGGAGTGGGCTCCGGAGCTCGAGCAGCTGGGGGTGGTGGCCGGGGCCCCGCCGTCGCAGCTGCTCCTGCTCAACGCCGCGTTGCAGACCAGCCCCTACCGCTACTACATCGCCATGGCCGCGGCGGGTCTCAACGCCGCCTACGGCGACGAGGAGGCGCCACTCGACGAGGTGCTCACCCCGACCGGCGAGGCGTTCCTCGATGACCAGGTGGCCGAGGTCTGCGCCGGCGATCTCAGCGATGCCATCGAGGGCGTCGACATCTCCACGCTGCAGAAGGCCGATCCGTCCACCGTCCCGGGCTGGAACGAGTTGCTCAGCGAGAACGACCCCGGCACGTTCACCACGCCGGCCACGGCGCCCCTGCTGATCATCCACGGCGGCAGTGACGAGCAGATCCCGGCGGCGTCGAGCGCCCTGCTCTTCGACCAGATCTGTGCCATCGGCCAGGTCGCCCAGCGTTGGGTGTACCCCGACCAGAGCCATGCCGGGGTGATCGCCCCGTCGTTGGACGACATGCTGGTGTGGATCGCCGACCGCTTCGCCGGCGAACCCGCCCCGGACCCGTACCAACCGGTCGGCCCACCGGTACCCGCCACCCAGAGCTGCCCGCCGGTCTGATCAGGAGAAGGTCGACGGATCCGGGCCCGCGTCCTCATCCGACCGGCCGCACGACGATCTCCATCGGCCGATCATGACCGGCGCCCGGCCCGGTGACGTCTCAGTCCTCGATGACCCCGTGGTCGCGGCAGCGGGCATCCCACCCGGTCGGGTGCACCTGCACCCGCAGGCGACGACCGCACGTCGGGCAGAACCGCGGTGGCTCCAGCGGTCGCGAACACGCCGGGACCGGATGAGCGGCGAGCGCCGTGCCGCACGCGGGGCAGAACCCGCCCTCCGTCACCGGAGGCATCGCTAGATGGCCTTGGACAGGGCGCCGATCGGCATGGCCAGGTCGTCGAGCATCTGGAGGTCCTCGTCGGGCGACCGGCCGAGCGTGGTCAGGTAGTTGCCCACGATCAGGGCGTTGATCCCCGACGTGAGGCCGAGTGCCTGGAGCTCTCGCAAGGTGACCTCTCGCCCCCCGGCGTAGCGCAGGATGACCGACGGCAGCGCCAGGCGGAACAGGGCGATCCAGCGGATGGCCTCGAGCGGCTCGACCAACGGCCGGCCGGCGAAGGGCGTGCCGGGTCGCGGGTTCAGGAAGTTGAGCGGCACCTCGTGGGGCTCGACCGCCCGCAATTGACCGATCAGTTCGAGGCGCTGCTCGACGCTCTCACCCATGCCCAGCAGCACGCCGCAGCACAGCTCCATGCCCTCGTCGCGCACGAGCAGGCAGGTGTCGAAGCGCTCGGCCCAGGTGTGGGTGGTCACGACCTCGGGGAAGAACGATTCGGCCGTCTCGAGGTTGTGGTTGTAGCGGTGCACCCCACCGTCGGCGAAGCGCCTCGCCTGCTCGGGGGTGAGCACGCCGGCGCTCACGGCCACATCGAGCCCGGTCTCGCCCTTCACCAGCGGCACGAGCTCGAGCACCCGCTCCATGGTCCGTTCGTCGGGGCCGCGGATGGCCAGCACGATGCAGAACTCACTCGCCCCGAGCGCTGCGGTCTCGCGGGCTGCGGCCAGGACGTCGCTCGTCTCGAGGAAGGGCGTGGCCTGCACGGGTGACTCGAACTTGGCCGACTGGCTGCAGAAGTGGCAGTCCTCCGGGCACCCGCCGGTCTTGGCCGACAGGATGCCCTCGACCTCGACGGTGTCACCGCACCAGGCGAGGCGCACCTCGTGGGCCAGCGCGGCCAGCATCGGCACCGAGGAATCGGGCACGTCGGCCAGCGTCGACAACTCGACGGCGGTGAGCATCCGCCGCTCGTCGAGCAGAGCGGTCTCCGCGGTACGGATGGCCCGACGGGCCTCGTCGGGCGAGAGGCGGGGCCGTTCGGGTTCGACGGCGCGAGGGTTCGGAGAGAGAGCGACGGGGACGTCCGGCATGGGCGCAAAGGGTAGTGGTCGCCCGAACCGCCGAACGACGAGCCCAGCGGAGCAGACGTGCCGTCGGCGCGCTCAGGCCTCCATGACCACGGGCACGATCATGGGGCGGCGCTTCGTCTGCTGGTTGACGAACCGCCCGGCCGCTCGGCGCACGTGGCGCTGGAGATCCTCGATCGTGGTGGCGTCGTGTTGGAAGGCGTCCTTGATGGCATCGCTCACCCGCTCGGCGCACTGCTCGAGCAGATCCTCGGCCTCGGGGGCGTAGACCCAGCCACGCGTGATGATCTCGGGCCCCATCAGCACGGCGCCGGTCTTCACGTCGACGCCGACGATCACGACCACGACACCCTCGTCGGCCAGCACGCGGCGGTCGCGCAGCACGCCGTCGCCCACGTCGCCGATGATCCCGTCGACGTAGAGGAAGCCGGCGGGCACCTGACCGCTGCGGTGCAGCCCGTCGGCATCGAGGCTGAGCTGGTCGCCGTCGAGGCACACCACGACGTTGTCGGCGGCCACGCCCATGGTGCGGCCGTGGCGGGCGTGGGCCATGAGGTGGCGGTACTCGCCGTGCACGGGCACGAACCACTCGGGACGGGTGATGGACAGCAGGAGCTTGAGCTCCTCGGCCTTGGCGTGGCCGGAGGCGTGGACGTCGGCGATGCCGGAGTGCACGACCTCGGCCCCCGCGCGCAACAGGCCGTCGATCACCTTCGACACGTCCTGCTCGTTGCCCGGGATGGGGTGGGAGCTCATGATGACGACATCGTTGTCCGACAGCTTCAACCAACGGTTCTCGTTGGCCGCCATGAGCGACAGCGCCGACATCGGCTCGCCCTGGGAGCCGGTGGAGATGATGCAGACCTTCGCCGGGTCGAGGTCACCGATGTCGTCGATGTCGCGCAGGCGGTGGTCGGGGATCTTCAACAGCCCCATCTCGCGGGCGAGGCGCACGTTCTTCTTCATGGACATGCCCATGGTGGCCACGGTGCGATCGAAGGCCAGGGCGGCGTCGGCGATCTGCTGGACGCGGTGCACGTGGCTGGCGAAGCAGGTGGTGATGATGCGCCGACCCTCGTAGGCGTGGAACAGGTCGTACAGCACGCTGCCGACGCTGGTCTCCGACGCCGAGTGACCGTGCTCGTCGGCGTTGGTCGAGTCCGAGAGCAACAGCCGCACCCCCTCGGCACCGGCGATGGCGCCGATGCGTCCGAGGTCGGTGAGACGACCGTCGACGGGCGCGAGGTCGATCTTGAAGTCGCCGCTGTGCAGGATGACCCCCTGGGGGGTGTGGAACGCCGTGGCGAAACCGTGCGGGACCGAGTGGGTGACGGGGATGAACTCGACGTCGAACGGGCCGATGCGGCGCCGCTCGCCGTCCTTCACCGGGATGAACTCGGTGCGATCGAGCAGCCCCGCTTCCTCGATGCGGTTGCGGGCCAGGCCCAGGGTGAGCGCCGAGCCGTAGATCGGGAACGACAGCTCACGCAGCAGGAACGACAGTGCACCGGTGTGGTCCTCGTGACCGTGGGTGGCGATGCAGCCCACGATCCGCTCGGCGTTCTCGCGCAGGTAGGTGAAGTCGGGGAGGACGAGGTCGACGCCGAGCATGTCGAGGTCGGGGAACATCAGCCCGCAGTCGAGCAACATGATGGCGCCGTCGACCTCGATGCAGGCGCAGTTGCGACCGATCTCGCCGAGCCCCCCGAGGAAGGTCACCTTGACGGGTGCGGGAGTGGAGGCGTCAGCCATTCAGGTCCTCTGGTCTCGGGGGGAGATGACGAGCCTACGACCACAGCGGCGCGGCAGTGGGCCGCCGCGGCCGAGGCAACGGCCGCCACAACGGATCATGTCGGGTGCAGACGACCGTGGACCTCGAGCGCCCGGGACTCCAGGTCCTCGGGCGGTGGGCCGACCGGCGGCCGGCAGAATCCCGCCGGAAGGCCGAGGGCACGCAGCATGGCCTTGGCCGGCACAGGATTCGGCGCGAGGTCACTGGTCTCGAAGTCGAAGCTCTCGATCATGCGGGCATTGAGCTCGGTGGCCCGGGCGACGTCACCCTTGGTGAAGGCCGCAACCATCTCGACCATCACCGGAGCGCACCAATGGGTGGCCACACCGATGACGCCGACGGCGCCGACGGCGAGCAGCGGCAGGGTGAGGGGGTCGTCGCCGCTGTAGACCTCGAAGCCGGGCGGGGCGGCGGCGATCAGGCGGGCCGTGTCGCCCGGGCTGCCGGCAGCGTCCTTCAACGCGACCACGTTGGGCACCTCGCGGGCCAGCCGGAGGAGTACCTCCTGGCTGACCTTGCGACCGGTGCGCACCGGGATGTCGTAGAGCACGACCGGAAGGCCGGTGGCTGCAGCGACGGTGCGGAAGTGGCCCTCGATGCCGGCCTGGGACGGGCGGTTGTAGTACGGGGTCACGATCAGCACCGCGTCGATACCGGCGCCCGCGGCCCGGGACGTGAGCTCGCAGGCGTGGCGGGTGTCGTTGGTGCCGCTGCCGGCGATGATCGGCACGTCGACGGCGTCGCGCACCGTGCGCCAGACGGCCACCTGCTCGTCGTCGGTGAGACACGAGGCCTCACCGGTGGTGCCCGTCACCACCAGCCCGTCGTTGCCCTGCTCGACCAGCCATCGAGCCAGGCGAGCGACGCCGTCGTGATCGACCGAGCCGTCCTCGGCGAAGGGAGTGACCATCGCCGTCATCACGGGACCGAACCGGGGCATGTCGGCGAATCTACCAGCGCGCCCGACGGGGCTCGGCGTGGGTTGGGATCAGGCGGAGCGCACGTCGGCGTCGGTGAGCGCGAAGTCCTCGTACTCGGTGCCGGTGTCCTCGAAGTGCTCGAACTCGATGACGCCGAGCTCGGTGAAGCGCTCGCGCAGCCAGCCGTCGCCGGCGTCGATGAGGCCGAGCTTGCGGCAGTTCGGGACGATCTTGGCGAACAGCATCTGCTGGAAGAGCTGCTGGTCGGGGGTCGCCATGATGACCGAGATGGCCTCCTTGACCGGCACGCCCATGCGCTCCCACACCTCCTGTTGGAGGAAGCGGTCGCGCATGCGCACCGCGGCCTCGTAGGCGAACTCCTGGCGCTCGCGGATCTCGGCCTGGGTGAGGCCGGCGTAGTACTCCTGCAGCGACAGCACCCCGAAGGCCACGTGGCGGGCCTCGTCGCTCATGACGTAGCGCAGCAGCTGCTTGAGCAGCGGCTCGGTGGTCATCTGGTGCATGAAGCCGAACGCGGCCAGGGCCAGGCCCTCGACCATGATCTGCATGCCCAGGTAGGTCATGTCCCACCGGCTGTCGGCCACGATGTCGTCGAGCAGCAGCCGCAGGTGGGCGTTGATCGGATAGTGCCCCGACAGCTTCTCGTTGAGGTACTTGGCGAAGACCTCGACGTGGCGGGCCTCGTCCATCACCTGGGTGGCGGCGTAGTACTTGGCGTCGATCCACGGCACGGTCTCGACGATCTTCGCGGTGCACACGAGCGCTCCCTGCTCGCCGTGCATGAATTGGCTCAACATCCAGTTCTGCGACTCGATGCCGAGCTGGAGCCACTCCTGGTCGCCCCAGTTCTGGAAGAAGGTGCCGTCGACGACGAGGGCGGCGCCGCGGTTCTGGGCGGCGGCGTTGGCCAGCACGACGGCCTCCTGGTCCACGTCGAGGTGCCAGGGCAGATCGGTCTCGCCGTTCCACTGCGACGTCTTGGCCTTCTCGTAGAGCTTCTCGAGCCCGGGGCGGGCTCCCTTGGTGTAGTCCCACGTGAAGATGGTGTCGGCCTCGTTGGCCACGGTGTGGGCCACGGCATCGACATCGTCGTTGGTGATCGACAGGATGGCTTCGAGGTCGTTGACCTCGGTGCGGCCGATGAGGTTCTCGGTGCTGGTCACAGGGGGCTCCTGGGGCTGGTGGTGACTCGGTCAGACGGGGACGCCGACGCGGAGGCCGGGCACGAGATAGGTGTCGACGAGGTGCCGGACCCGGTCGGAGGTCGGTGAGGGTGTCGAGATCATCGGGCTCCTGCAGGTGCGACAGCACCAGGCGCGCCGCCCACTCGGCCACGACCTCGGCATCGTCGGTCGGGAGGAAGCGGGCGAGATGGACGCTGCCCCACGACGCCACCATGGCCAGCAGCGGGGCCGCCCCGTCGAAGGAGATGTAGGGCATGACCTCACCCGGCTCGTGGGCCAGGAGGCGCTGGAGCGCCGCATGGCGACCGAGGCGCACGGCGGCGGTGTGGACGGCCCCCGACACCGCGTCGGACACGTCGTCGGCGCCGTCGATCCCGTGGCCGATCTCGGCCAGCAGGGTGATGACCTCGTTGGCGACCACGGCACGCATCAGGCCGTGGCGTCCGCCAGGGAAGCGACGGTAGATGCTGGCCCGGCCGCAGCCGGCGGCGTCGGCGATGTCCTCGAGCGTCGTGGACCGCAGCCCCGCGCGGCCACGCAGTCACGGGCGGCGCGCAGGATCCGACCATCGAGATCGGCCGGGGCGGGCCAGCCCGTCCTGGAGATCTGCTGCGCCGTGACGTCGATCACCTCCGAGACATTACGCCCGTCGATGTCTCACGACAAGACAGCAAGCCGACTTTTGTCTCACCGAATGCCACTCGAGGTGGTCGATTGCCACTTTGCGTCGAGATCCGCCGCTCCGGGTGCTCTACCGTCAGGCCTCGGTCAGCAGGCCGGGCAGGAACTGGGTCCGCACCAGGACCCTGACCTGGGCGGGGTCGTCGAGGTCCCAGCGACCCGGGCTCGCCATGTACGACAGGAAGAGCCGAGCCAGGTGATCGGAGGCCTCCACCAGGTCGCAGTCGGCACGGATCGCGCCGACGTCCCGGGCGCGGGTGAGCTCGGCGCGCATGTAGTCGGTGATGCCGACGCGCACGAGCGCGATGGTGGCCGACAGCTCGCCCAGCACCGCTTCGGGCTCGGTGCGCAGCAGCCGCTGCAACAACACGTGCTCGACGATCGAGCGCCGTCCCACGGTCAGACCCGTGGCGACCTTGTCCTCGAGCTCGGGCTCGGCGGCCACCGCCTCGGCGAGGGTCGCGAAGAAGGTGGCCACCTCCCAGCCCACCGTCTCCGACACCAGCTGCTCACGCCCGCCGGGAAAGGTGCGGTACAGCGTGGCCCTCGACGACCCGGCGGTGCGTGCGACGTCCTCGACCGAGGTGGCCTCGAGGCCGGCGGCATCGACGCAGGCCAGCACCGCCCGGTAGAAGCGAACCCGTTTGTCGTCGGTGGCCGACAACGCAGCTCGTACCGATCCGTCCATCAGCTCCCCACCGGAGCCGGCGCGTGTTCCTCCCCCGCCGCCGCTTCGTCGGTCGGCGGAGGTGCGGCGCGGTTCCGGGCCGCCCGGCGCAGGAGCAGCACGTACACGACGCTCGTGAGCAGGGCGAAGATGAACCACTGACCGGCGTAACCCAGGTGAGGCCCCTCGCTCAGCTCGGGCGGCGGCAGGATCGTCGGCGTCTGGGCCGGTTGGGGTGGCTCCTGGGTCCTCAGGTCGACGTAGACCGGGAGCAGCGGTGTGGAGCTCTGCTGCGCGAGGCGCCCCACGTCGACGCGTGACAGGGTGCGGAGTCGACCCTCCGCCGCATCCTCGGGCCCGGACACGATGCCGCCGGTGGAGCGCACCTGCGGTTCGCGGACCAGACCGGTCACGGTGACGGTGCCCGTCGGCGGAGCGAAGCGGTCCCACGGACCATCGGGCTGGACGTCGAAGGGCACCCAACCCCGGTTCACGGCCACGGCCGTGCCGTCGGCCTGAACCAGCGGGGTGAGCACCCAGTACCCGGGCGCGCCCTCGTAGGTGCGATTGCGGACCAACACCTGGTCGTCGGTGCGGTAGGTCCCGGTCACGGTGACCGCACGGTAGAGGGCGTCGCTCACCTCCTGATCGGTGCTGTCGGGGCCGCCCGGCAGCACCTCTCTGATCGGGGTCACGGGAAGGTCCTGCGCGACGAGGACCTCCGCGTTGGCCGCGCGGCGCTCGTCGAGGCGGCCGAGCTGCCAGAAGCCGGCCCAGAGCATGGCCACCACGCAAGCCCCGACGAACAGGTGGGACAGGATCCAGCGCGGCGTCAGCAGGAACCGGTACACAGCGTCAGGCTAGGACCGCGGCCGCGACGGCCACGAACCGGCCGGCACGCGGCAGGGGCTCACACCGTCGGCAGTTGGTGATCGGCGAAGCGGTCACGGAGGTCGCGCTTGGAGAACTTCCCGACCGACGTCTTCGGCACCTCGTCGATGAACACCACGTCGTCGGGCAGCCACCATTTCGCCACCCGTCCGTCGAGGTACTCGAGCAGCTCGTCGCGGGTGAGGGTGGCGTCGGGCTTCACGACGACGCAGGCCAGCGGCCGCTCGCTCCACTTGGGGTGCTTGATCCCGATCACCGCGGCCTCGGCCACGGCCGGATGACCCATGATCTCGTTCTCGAGCTCCACGGACGAGATCCACTCGCCGCCCGACTTCACCACGTCCTTGGTGCGATCCACGATGCGCAGGTAGCCCTCGGCGTCGCAGGTGACCACGTCGCCGGTCTTCAGCCAGCCGTCTGCGGTGAACGACTCCGAGGAGCGTTCGTCGTCGTAGTACTCCCTGGCGATCCAGGGACCGGCCACCTGGAGCTCGCCGCGACTGGCGCCGTCCCAGGGCACCTCGGCCCCGCTGGCCTGGTCGGCGACACGGAACTCGACCCCGGGGGCGATCAGGCCGATGCTGGTCCGCAGATCGGCCTGCTCGTCGTCGCTGAGGTGGTCGAGAGTGGACTTGATCCGACAGATCGAAGCCACCGGGCTCGTCTCGGTCATCCCCCAGGCCTGGAGGATCGGCATCCCGATCCTGGCGCGATAGGCCTCGGACAACGCTCGGGGAACTGCGGAGCCCCCACAGGGCACGGCCCGCAGGCTCGAGACATCGTGACCGTCGAGAGCGTCGAGCACCCCCATCCAGATCGTCGGCACACCGGCGGCCACCGTCACCCGCTCGTTCTCGATGAGCGAGACGAGCGCCGGAGGGGAGAGGTCGGAGCCGGGCATGACGAGCGTGGCTCCCGCGGCCACACCGGCGTGGGCCAGTCCCCAGGCGTTGGCGTGGAACATCGGGACGACGGGAAGAATCACGTCTCGCTCACAGGCGCCGAGGCTGTCGGCCATCATCACCCCGGCGGTGTGCAGCCACGTCGACCGGTGGCTGTAGACCACGCCCTTGGGGTTCCCGGTGGTCCCCGACGTGTAACACATCGACGCAGCCTGGTTCTCGTCGCTCACGTGGAACTCCGCCGGGCTGGCGGCAGCCAGGAGGTCCTCGTAGTCGTGGATGGTCACGCCTTTGGTGTCGGCGGGGAACTCCCCACGACCATCGTCCATGACCACGATGTGGCGCACCGTTCGGAACGTGTCGACGAGGGGCCAGAGCAGAGCCAGGATCGACTTGTCGACGAAGATCACCTCGTCCTCGGCGTGGTTCACGATGTAGGTGATCTGCTCGGGGAAGAGGCGGATGTTGAGCGTGTGCACCACCCGGCCACTGCAGGGCACGCCGAAGTAGAGCTCGAGGTGACGGGCGGTGTTCCACCCGAACGTGCCCACCCGCCCGTCAGCGCTCACGCCGAGGTCCTCGAGAACGCCACCGAGGCGTCGGGTCCGATCGCCCCAGTCCCGATAGCTGACCCGATCGAGCCCGCCAGCGGTCGCGGTCACGACCTCCTTGTCACCGAACAACCGCTCCGCCCGGTCGAGGAAATGGGTCAGCACCAACGGACGGTCCTGCATCAGTCCCAGCATGCGCGCTCCCTCTCGGCGGCCTCGGGCCCAGCGGCCGCAATCGACGAGCGAAGCGTACGTGAGAGGATTCCGCCTTGCCCGAGAGCACCCCCACCCCTGCGGCGACCCCGCTGCGACGCTCGCGTCTGGCCCTGATCATGGGTCCCGTCGCGGTCATGGTCGTCATGACCCAGATCGCCGACGCGCTCTGGCCCGACCTGGTGACCTCGGCCCCCGAGTTGCTCATCGCCCTGAGCGCGCGCAACCGCTACCTGGTGCTCGTGGTCGGCCGCATCGACGACTGGGCCTACTACCTGATCGGCACGGCGCGACTGATGGCCCCCGATCCGTTCCTCTTCGCGCTGGGCTGGTTCTACGGGCCTGCTGCGCTCACCTGGATGGAGAACCGGACTCCAACCGTCGGCTCGATCATGCGCAGGATCGAGAAGCTCTTCGCACGCTTCGGCCACCCACTCGTGGTGCTCATCCCCAACAACTACGTGTGCGTCATCGCCGGCGCCAGCCGGATGTCGGTGCCGTTGTTCTTCTTCCTGAACCTGACCGGCACGGTCGGACGCCTGGTCGTGCTGGCCTTGCTGGGGGACATCTTCCAGGGCCCCATCGACACGGTGCTCGGCTGGATCGCCGACTACCGCATCCCCCTGCTGGTGGCCTCGATCTCCATCGTGGCCATCGGTGCCGCCGCCGAGGCCCGCCGCGGCCGCAAGGGCATGGCCGCGCTGCAGGAGCTGCAGGCCGAGGACGAACCGGGAGGTGCCGATCCCCCCCCACCGGCCGCCGATCCGGTCCCGCCGGAACCCGACGGCCCACCGCACCAGCCGTAGCCGACCTCGACCCGACCGGCGCCCGGACGCAGCGCGACCACCGCGGCCATGACCTCGCCTCCGCCCGGCCGCTTCGTCCGTTCGCTCGCCGGGAGCACCTCAGACGTAGGTCGGGCGGACGTCGTTCCAGAAGCCGAACCCGGCGATCACGATCAACAGGACGCCGGACAGCGCACCGATCGTCCGGTGGTGCTGCCCCAGGAACCGGGTGATGACCTGCTGCTTCGGCGCGGCCAGCAGCGGCAGCAACACCAGCGGCCACCCGAAGCCGAGCGAGAACCAGAGGAAGTAGCGCAGCGACTCGATGAGCGCTCCGCCGCCGCTGACGCTCCCCACGACGAACGCCGACACGATCAGCGGGCCAGTGCAGGGCAGGGTGAGCGGGGCCAGCAGCATCCCGTACACGTAGGCGGTGGCCGCCGGGTTGCGCAGGATCGGCACCTGGGTCGAGGAGAGGCGGGCGAACGGGTTGCGGCCCGACAGCATGGCGATGCCCAGGATGAGCACCAGGCCGTACATGAGCGGGAGGAGCCAGACGAGCACGTCGGCGACGCTGCGCTGGATCTGGTGGAAGAGGAAGCCGATGGCGATCATCACCGTCACCACGCCACCCAGGACGAGCAGCCCCAGCCACTTGGTCACCCACGCCGTGCGGGGGTTCGTGGTCTGGTTGGCGAACAACACGAACAGCCCCGGGTACAGCGGGAGCATGCACACGTTGCCCAGGATGGCGGCGTTGCCCAGCGAGAACGCCTCGAAGAACTCGTCCATCTGCCGGGTTGCCGCTCAGGCGCTGCGGACCGCGGCGACGATCTCGTCCCCGCTGATGCCGCCGGTGCTCATGTCGCCGGCGGTGCCATCGGCCGCCACCACCAGGTGGGGCGTGCTCGGCGGGTTCGCCGCACTGTTGCCGAACGCCTCGACGAACGCGGCGAGCATCTCGGGTGACATGACTGCGAACCGGACGTCGTCGAACCCGTTCTCTTCGGCGTAGTCGGCCACGTCGTCGGAGGACAGGTCGGTCTCGACACTCAAGGCCAGGACCACGGCTTCGTCGCCGAGCGCGGCGGCCGCGTCCTGGGTGCGTCCGAGCTGGGAGCGGCACGAGGAGCACCAAGTGGCGAAGTTCTCCACGAACAGCGGCTTGCCGGCCAGCGAGGCGATGGTGAAGGTCACCCCGTCGACGTCAGTGATCTCGAGGGTCTGCCACTCGGCGAGCTCTACGGCGGGAGCGACGGGTTCGAGCCGGGCCTCGCCCGGAGCCTCTGTCGTGGGCGTCGCGGGCGTGGTTGGCGGAGCGGACGTGGGCGTGGACGCGGGCGCGGCGTCGTCACCGCTCGAAGAGCCACAGGCCGCCGCCACCAGTGAGAGTGTGGCCACGACGGCCATCGCCGCGATGATGTGCCGCTTCGAACCCACTGGACGCTCCGATCTCCGCCCCGACCGTTTCGGGGATGGGCCATCCCACCACCGCGAGACGGCGCCGCGGTCGGCACCAGGGCCGAGTTTCGGAAAGGTTTTCCCAGCTGAGAGCTTCCCGTGCGCGCTCAGACGTCGGCGTCGAGCGCGAACACCCGCAGCGCGTTCTCACGCAGGAACTTGGGCCAGACGTCGTCGTGGAAGGGCACGTTCGGCATGTCGCGGAACTGACGCTCGAGCGTGAGCCCGGCGGGGAAGTAGCCGCAGTACATGATCTTGTCGGCGCCGCGCGTGTTGGCGTAGTCGATGATCGCCTTCGGGTAGTGCTTCGGCGCGAAGGCGCTGGTCATGTAGTGCAGGCCCGGCCACTTGAGCATCAGCTTCACGGCCAGCTCGGTCCACGGCTCGCCGCCGTGCATCATGACCATCGTCAGGTCGGGAAAGTCGTAGAGCACCTCGTCGAAGTGCTCGACGAACTGCGGCCAGCTGGGCATCCGGGGCCCGACGATGCCGCCGTTGATGCAGATCGGGATCCCCAGCTCGCAGCACTTGGCGTAGATCGGGTACATGAGCTTGCCGTTCACCGCGACCTGCGGAACCATCCCGCTCGGGAAGGTGCTGACGGCCACGATGTCGTGCTCGGCCTTCAGCCGCTCCATCCGCCGCAGCGTCTCGGTGCCCTGGTTGGGGTCGGCCTGCGTCATCAGATGGAAGCGTCCGGGGTGCTCGGCCTTGGCCCGGATCGAGTGCTCGTTCAGCCCGGTCATGCACTGTTCGATGCCGAAGGCGTCCATCTTCTCGACGATCCACTGCACGGGGTCGACGCCCGGCTCGACGACGTCGGGGACGTCCTTGAACATGTACTGAGCGGGGAACTCCATCTCCTCGAGCGACTCGCGGTCCTTGAGGTTGGCCTTGAAGAAGTCGTAGGCCGCCTTCTTCTGCTCGATGCTCGTGTAGGGGAAGCCCATCCCCAGATCCACGATCCCGATGTCGGTCGGCATCCCCACGTCTGCGCTCCCCCGTGTCGGACCGATGCCACCCCGAGCGGCGCACCGTGGGCACCGAACCTAGCTGGCGCATGGGGTAGCGGCGGCGGGGCCGCGTGCGGGCTACAGGTCGAGCAGGGCGTCGAGACCGACCGTGACGCCGGGACGGTCGATGACCGCCTTGATGGCCAACACCACGCCAGGCATGAACGAGTCGCGGTCGTAGGAGTCGTGGCGCACGGTGAGCGTCTGGCCGGTGGTGCCGAGTACGACCTCCTGGTGGGCCACGACACCTCGCAGGCGCACCGAGTGCACCCGGATGTCGGCCGGGCCCTTGCCGCCCCGCGCTCCCTCCACGATCTCGGTCTGCGTGGGATCGGGTGCCCAGTCGGTGGACGCGCCCGCCATGCGCTCGGCGGTGAGCATCGCCGTGCCCGACGGCGCGTCGACCTTGGCATCGTGGTGGAGCTCGATGATCTCGGCCGTCTCGAAGTAGGGCGCGGCCATCTCGGCGAAGCGCATCATGAGCACCGCCCCGATGGCGAAGTTCGGTGCGATGACGCAGTTGCTCGTCGAGAACGCCTTCTCGAACGACGCGTAGTCGGCCTCGGAGAAGCCGGTCGTTCCCGTCACGGCGTGGATGCCCTTGCCGGCCAGCCAGAGCAGGTTCGACCGGGCGGCCTCGAGGTGGGTGAAGTCGACGGCGACGTCGACCCGGGCCTCGAGGAACACGTCAGGGCTCTTGGCGATCTGCCAGGAGCTGTCGACGCCCGTGACCTGACGCAGGTCGAGGCCGGCGTGGTGCGGATCGACCGCGGCCACGAGCTCGAGGGTGGGATCGGCCACGACCGCGGCGCAGACGGTGCTGCCCATCCGCCCCCCGGCCCCGAAGACCCCCACCCGCAACGTCACAGGGCGAATCTACGGGGGCGTGGAGATCAGCGCCACCACGTCGACGGGAACGACGCTCAGCGCAGGACGGCGAGGCGGGGATCGTCTTCGGCCTGGAAGGGCCCGACGACCGACACCGCCCGGGGGCCGGCCAGCACTCGTTGCAGCACGCGACACACGTCGTCGGGGGAGACGGCGGCGTAGCGGCGCAGGTGCTCTTCGACCGGCACGACCTCGTTGCGGCTGACCAGCGAGTTGCCCAGTCGGGACATCCGGCTGCCGGAGTCCTCGAGACCGAGGAGCATCGACCCCTCGATGTAGCCGAGGGCGGTGCGGTACTCCTCTTCGGTGATGCCGTTGGCGGCGAGATCGTCGAGCACGCCTCGTGCCACCCGCCAGAGCTCGTCGACACGATCGGGACCGGTGCCGGCGTACACCACGAGGCTCCCGGCGTCGGCGTAGGACGACGGCGACGAGAACACGGTGTAGGCGAGCCCGCGCTCCTCGCGGACCTCCTGGAAGAGACGGCTCGACAGACCCCCGCCGAGCACGTGGTTGGCCAGCGCAAGGGCGTAGCGGTCGTCGTCGCCGACGGGTAGGCCTCGCCAGGCCATGGCCACGTGAGCCTGCTCGGTGGGCCGCTGTAGCACCGTGAGCGGGACCACCTCTTCGGTGGGGCGCGACGCCGGGGTGCGTCACCGCGGGGCCCGTCGGCGAACAGGTCGACGACTGCGTCGAGCACGTCGGCGTGGCGCAGGTCGCCCGCCGCCGCCACCACGAGGTTGGCGGGCCGGTACCACCGGTCGTGGAAGCCGGCGATGTCGTCACGACCCATGGCCTCGACGGTGTCGCGGGTGCCGAGGGTCTCGCGGCCCAGCGGGTGGAAGGGGAACAGGCCCTCGTAGAGGAGCGTGAAGACCTGGTCGTCGGGGGTGTCCTCGCTCATGAGGATCTCCTCGACGATCACGTCGCGCTCGGCGTCGATCTCATGGGGCCGGAACGCCGGTTCGCTCACCACTTCGGCCAACAGATCCAGCCCGAAGCGCAGGTCGGCCACCGGGAGACGCGTGTGGTACGCCGTGTGCTCGCGGCTGGTGTAGGCGTTCATCTCTCCGCCGAGGGAGTCCACGGCGGTGGCGATGCCACGGGCCGTGCGGCGCTCGGTGCCCTTGAACAGGAGATGTTCGAGGAAGTGACTGGCGCCGGCGACCTCGGCGGGCTCGTCGCGGGATCCGACGGCGAACCACAGACCCACGGAGACCGATCGCGCCTCGGGCATGCGTTCGGTGACGACGCGCACGCCCGAGGTCAGATCGGTCCGCTCGATGTCGGGCTCACCCTGTGGCGCGCCCGGGAAGAGGGGCTCAGCGGCGACGGCCGCCACCCCCGCCGCCACGGCGACCGCGGCCACCGCCATCGCCACCCCCGCGGCGCTCACCGGCTGCGGCCGGACCGAGGTCGCCGAGCTCGCCGGCGATCTCGCTGTCGAAGGAGTCCTCGAACGAGACGTACTCGCGGTCGGCGCCGTTGCCGGCGTCGCCCGACGATGACGGGGTGTCATGGCTGGCGGCGGGAGCCGGAGCCGACTCCGAGGCGTCGCCGTCGCCACCCGACACGGGGTTGACCAGCGACAGGGAGACCTTGCCGTTCGGGTCGACGTCGTCGACTCGGACCTCGACGGAGTCACCGAGGTCGAGGACGTCCTCGACCTTGTCGATGCGCTTGCCACCACCGATCTTGGAGATGTGCAGCAGGCCGTCACGACCCGGGAGGATGTTGACGAACGCACCGAACTTGGTGACGTTCACCACCCGTCCGGTGTAGGTCTGGCCGACGTCGGCGGTGGGCGGGTTGAGGATGAGGCGGATCTGGCGCTCGGCCTCCTGCACCGCACCGGAATCGGTGGAGCCGATGCTCACCCGACCGACGCTGCCGTCGTCGTCGACGCTGATGTCGGCGCCGGTCTCGAGCTGGATGGCGTTGATGACCTTGCCCTTGGGTCCGATGACCTCGCCGATCTTGTCCATCGGGATCTCGAAGCTGACGATCTTCGGGGCGGTGGCGCCGACCTCGGAGCGGGGCTCGGCGATGGCGCCGGCCATGACCTCGAGGATGGCCAGGCGGGCATCCTTGGCCTGCTGGAGAGCCTGGGCCAGCACGTCGGCGGGGATGCCGTCGATCTTGGTGTCGAGCTGCAGGGCGGTGACGAACTCGGCAGTGCCGGCGACCTTGAAGTCCATGTCGCCGAACGCGTCCTCGGCGCCCAGGATGTCGGTGAGCGTCGTGTACTTGCCGTCGGCGAAGACCAGACCCATGGCGATGCCGGCCACCGGGGCCCGCAGCGGCACACCGGCGTCCATCATCGACAGGGTCGAACCGCAGACCGACGCCATCGAGGTGGAGCCGTTCGACGACAGCACGTCGGAGACGGTGCGGATCGTGTAGGCGAACTCCTCGGGCGTGGGCAGCACCGGCACGAGGGCCCGCTCGGCCAGCATGCCGTGACCGATCTCGCGGCGCTTGGGGCCGCGCATGAAGCCGGTCTCACCGGTGGAGTACGGCGGGAAGTTGTAGTGGTGCATGTAGCGCTTGCGGGTGACGTTGCCGAGGGCGTCGATCATCTGCTCCATGCGGGGCATGCCCAGCGTCGCCACGTTGAGCACCTGGGTCTCGCCGCGCTGGAAGAGACCGGAACCGTGCACCGACGGCAGCAGGCCGACCTCGGCCGACAGCGGGCGGATGTCCTTGGGGCCTCGTCCGTCGATACGGATGCCCTCGTTGACGATGCGGCTGCGGACCACGGCCTTGGTGACCGAGCGGAAGGCGGCCTTGAGCTGCTTCTCGGCGCCGTCGAGGTCAGCGAAGCCGGGGGCGAGCTCGGCGACCAGCTCGTCGCGCAGCGCCGCCTCGGCAGCGAGGCGCTCGGCCTTGTCGGAGATGACCTGGGTGGCCACGATGCGCTCACGCTGGCCCTCCATGGCGGCGAGCACCTCGGGGGCGTAGTCGGCGGCGACGCCGTAGCTCATGGGCTCCTTGACGCCGAATTCGGCCATGAGCTGGCGCTGGGCCTCGATGGACGCCCGGATGTAGGACTCGGCTTCCTGGAGGCCGGCGGCCACCACGGCCTCGTCGACCTTTGGTGCACCGTCCTGGAACGCCGGCCACGAGGCCTCGGTCCCGCCGGCCTCGACCATGGAGATGGCCACGCCGCCGTCGTCGAGTGCCCGACCGGCCACGACCATCTCGAAGGTCGACTCCTCGCCCTCGTCGTAGGTGGGGAAGGGGATCCAGTCGCCGTCGGCGGTGTACGCGAGGCGCACGGCGCCGATGGGGCCGTCGAAGGGGATGCCCGAGAGCATCAGCGCCGCCGAGGCGCCGTTGATGGCGACGACGTCGTGGGGGTTCACGAGGTCTGCGGCCAGGGTGGTGCCGACGACGTGGACCTCGTTGCGGAACCCGTCGGGGAAGCAGGGGCGCAGCGGGCGGTCGATGAGACGGCAGGTGAGGATGGCCTGGTCGGGGGCCTTGCCTTCACGACGGAAGAACGAGCCGGGGATCTTGCCCGCGGCGTACATGCGCTCCTCGATGTCGACGGTGAGCGGGAAGAAGTCGGCGCCCTCACGAGCGGACTTGGAGGCGGTGGCCGTGACGAGCACGACGGTGTCGCCGAGTTGGACGGTGACGGCACCGTCGGCGAGGCCGGCGTACTTGCCGGCTCCGAAATGGATGGTCTTGTCGTCGTCACCCGGGACGGGGACGGCGACGGTGATGGCGTCTGCCATGGGGTTCCTCCTGGAACATGGGCGGGCCGGTGGCCCGCATCGGAGGCGGTGGCAACACCAGTTCCCAGTGGTGGACGGCGGAGCGGGTGAGGACCCGCCGCTCACCACCGGCAACTGAGGTCATCCGACCGCCGGGGGTGTCCCACCACGATGCCAGGCATCGGGGCGGGAACGGCGGAGGGCGACCACTGGGGGTCGCCCTCCGAGAGTTCATGGTGCTATCGGCGCAGGCCGAGCTTGGCGATGATCGAGCGGTAGCGCTCGACGTCGTTCTTGCGGACGTAGTCGAGCAGGCGGCGCCGCTGTCCCACCAGCATCAGCAGGCCTCGACGGCTGTGATGGTCCTTCTTGTGCATCTTCAGATGCTCGGTGAGGTGGTTGATGCGGTCGGTGAGCAGTGCGATCTGCACCTCGGGAGAACCGGTGTCGGTCTCGTGCAGACGATGCTCGGCGATGGTGCCGGCCTTGGGGGGCAGGTTGGAGGGATCTTTCGACAAATCAGTTCCTGTGTTCGTGGGTATCGGACCCGGCTCCGTGGCCCGCTGAGCGCGACGACGGCGGTGACCCTGGGCCACCGCGGCCGAGCGTGTCTGGCGAAGCTCGGAGCGGATGCGGACGACCGGACGGTCGACCGACCACTCGACGCTACCAGCGCCGCGCCCCGTTTCCCAATGGTGGACCCCCTGCCAGGTCCCGGCCTGCGGTGGTCGTGCCACACTGTCGCCAGAAAAGGGGCCGGCCCGGCGGCGAGAGCGCAGGCGGGACCCTCCCATGCGGTCCACCCGGGGGAGACGAGATGACGGACAGCACGCGACCCGAGCCGATCCGGCTCGACGATCTCGCCGCACCGCGGTTCGCCCCCGAGGTGGCCGAGATGATGGGTGGGGTGGCGGCCATCGCCGACAGCGTCGAGCTGAACGCCGACGCGCTCATGACCCAGGCGGCCGAGGCGGCCGGACTCGACGACTTCGGTCCGATGGACTTCGTCGAGCGCCTCGAGGTGCTGCTGCTCGCCCTCGCCACCGAGGCCGGCCTGTCACCGATGGGACGCGTGTCGGCGGCCGCCCAGATAGGCCAGTTGCTCACCAACCGGCTCCTGATCGCCGACCTGCTGGCCCGCCACCCCGAGATCCACGACGTGGAGATCGCCCGGCCGATCGTCATCGCCGGACTGCCCCGCACCGGCACCACGCACCTCCACAACCTCATCTCCGCCGATCCGGCGCTGAGGTCGCTCCCCTACTGGGAGAGCATCCAGCCGGTGCCGTTTCCGGCCGAGGCCGCCCTGGCCGGCACCGACGACGATCCCCGCCTGGCCCGCACCGAGGGCAGCCTCGAGGTGCTCGAACAGGTGATGCCCCAGTTCAAGCGGATGCACGAGATGACCACCTGGCACGTGCACGAGGAGATCCAGATCCTGGCCATCGACTTCTCGACGATGCTGTTCGAGACGATGGCGCCGATGCCCACGTGGCGGGAGTACTACCTGGCCCATGACCAGCGGCCTCACTACGCCTACATGAAGACGGTGCTCAAGGCGTGTCAATTCCTGCGCGGCGGAGACCGCTGGGTGCTCAAGTCGCCCCAGCACCTCGAGCAGTTCGGCCCGGTGATCGACACCTTCCCCGATGCGACCGTGCTGGTCACCCACCGCGACCCGGTGTCGGTGATGGTGTCGATGGCCACGATGCTGTGCTACTCCGCCCGGACCTCGCTCGACCCGATCGAACCTGAACGGATCACCAACTACTGGGCCGACCGGCTCGAGACCATGCTCAACGCGGCGATGCGGGACCGGGACCTGCTCCCGGCCGAGCAGTCGATGGACGTGCGCTTCGACCAGTTCATGGCCGACGACCTGGGCACGGTGCGGCGCATCTACGACCTCGCCGACCAGCCCTTCACCGCCGACACCGAGGCCGCCCTGGCCGCCTACGGCACCAGCCACCAACGCGACCGCCACGGCAAGGTGGTGTACGAGCCCGAGGCCCTCGGCCTCGACGTCGCCCGGCGTCGCGCCGACATGCGGGCCTACAGCGAGCGCTTCGCCATCCCCGACGAGCCCTGGTAGCAGACCCGCCGTACAAGGGGATTCATCCCGCGAGGAGCCGCCGCGCCTCGTCGACGTCATCGCCCATCTGGGCGATGAGGCCGTCGACCGAATCGAACTTGAGCTCGGGACGCAGCCAGGCCGCGAACTGCACCCGAGCGGCCTGCCCGTAGAGATCACCGTCGAAATCGATGAGGTGGGCCTCGAGCAGCGACGTGTCGGCGAACTCGTAGAACGTGGGGCGCCGCCCGAGCGAGATGGCCGTGGGCCAACGACGACCGTCGGGGAACAGATACCACCCGGCGTAGACGCCGTCGGACGGGAGGCAGATCGACTCGGGCACGGCCACGTTGGCGGTGCGGAAGCCCAGCTCGCGGGCTCGCCCGTCGCCGTGCCCGACGACGCCACGGACCTCGTGGAACCGACCCAGCATGTCGGTGGCGGCGTCGAGGTGACCGTCCGTGAGCGCCGCCCGGATGCGGGTCGACGAGACGGGCTCGGCCGAGGCCACGCCATCGGCTCCCACGAGCTCGAGGCCGATCACGTCGAAGCCGGCCACCGTGCCGATCTCGCGCAGCAGGGCCACGTTGCCCGATCGCTGGTGGCCGAAGTGGAAGTCCTCGCCGACCGCCACCGCTCGCGCGTTCAGGCACGAGACGAGCACGTCGTCGACGAACTCCGCGGCGGGCTCCTTGGACCGGACCTCGTCGAAGTGGACCACGAGGGTGTAGTCGACGCCGCAGTCGGCCAGCAGCTCGAGCTTCTGGTCGAGATCGGTCAGCAGCAACGGAGCCGAGTCCGGGCGGACCACGCTGGCGGGGTGTCGGTCGAAGGTGACCACCGCCGTACCCAGGCCCCGCTCGTGGGCCATCTCCTGGAGTGCGGCGATGACCTGACGATGCCCCCGGTGCACGCCGTCGAACGCGCCGATCGTCACCGCGGTGCCCTCGGGCGGGCGGGGGCAGGCACTGACGTCGTGGAGGACCTCCATGGCAGGCGAACGCTAGTCCCGCTCGCCCGGCTCACCGGAGGTCGGGCCGGGCCCGTCCACGGGGGCCACGACGACCTCGGGCTTCACGGTGGCGTCACGGTGGGAGGCGTACACGGCGAGAAGCCGACCGTCGGGGTCGACCACCCTCCACGGGCCCGCCCCGGTGAACCGGTCGTCGGCGGCCAGCACCTTCCCATGGCCGACCGCGATCACCTCGTCGCCGTCGACGGTCACCGCGGGGTAGTCGCGCAGGGCGTCGGCCGGTGCGAGGAGGTCGGTGGGGTCGAGACGTTCGAGCGGCACGGCATCCGCGAGCGAGAAGGACCCGATGGCCGTGCGACGCAGGTCGCGCAGGTGCGCCCCCCCTCCGAGGCGGGCGCCGAGATCGGCGGCCAGGGTGCGCACGTAGGTGCCCGAGGAGCACTCGACCTCGGCCCGGTACCGCAACGGGTCGCCCGGCAGGGCGGTGACGTCGAAGCGGTGGACGGTCACCGGTCGGGGCTCACGCTCCACCTCGATACCTTCACGGGCCAGCTGGTGGAGGCGGCGTCCGTCGACCTTCACCGCCGACACCATCGGCGGGACCTGCAGGATCGGTCCGGTGAGTGTGCGCGCCGCCGCCCCGACCTGTTCCGGGGTCACCGCGTCCATGGCGTGGGTGGCGGTGACCTCGCCGGAGTCGTCGAGCGTGGTCGTCTCGACGCCCAGCACGATCTCGCAGGTGTAGGTCTTCTCCAAGGCGGTCAGGTACCGCAGCAGACGGGTGACCCGACCGACGCCCAGCAACAGCACGCCCGTCGCATCCGGGTCGAGCGTGCCCGAGTGGCCCACCTTGCGGGTGCCGAGCAGACCACGGCTCTTGGCCACGACGTCGTGGGAAGTCCAGCCGGCGTCCTTGTCGACGACGGCGAGGCCGTCCGGCCCGTCGGCGCCACGTCGGCGGCTCACGCCGTCGTCGGCGGATCGGGCGGATCGCTGGCGGGACCCTCCCCCGGGGCATCGTCCACCTCGACGGGAGGGACGACCGTCGCGAGGAGCTCCTCGATCCGGGCCCCGTGACGCACGGCGAGATCCGGGCGGAAGGTCAACTCGGGCGTGCGCTTGATGCGGGCCTGGCGGGCGATGGCCCCCTTGAGGCGCCACCGGTTCTCCTCGAGGGCCTCGAGGATCTCCTCGTCGCCCTCCTCGCCCTCCAGCGAGTCGTAGAACACCACGGCGTTGCGCAGGTCGCCGTCGATGTCGACGGCGGTCACGGTGATGAGTTGGAGTCGGTCGTCGTCGAGCGCCGCGAGCTCCTCTGCGAGGATCTCTCGCAGCAGCTCGTTCAGCCGGGCGGTTCGCGGGTACTGGCGGGCACCGCCCCGATTGCTTCGCTGGCTCATCGATCTACCTCCGTCCAGTGGCGGTCGGCACCGACCACCTCGATCTCCGGGAACGACCAGACGAACCGTTCGACGGCGTCCAACACCTCCGTGCACTGCCCGGGCGAACCGCTGGCCACGGCGAACCCGAGCTCACCCCGCTGATGATCGTCCATCAGGCCGACCTCGGCGGCGCTGACGCCGAAGCGGCGCTTCGCTCCCTCGACGATCGACCGGATGACCGACCGCTTGGCCTTGAGCGAGTCGGCGTCGGGGATCCGCAGGTCGACGGCGAGAGCCAGGACGTGCAGTGCCACCGGGTCAGGCTACCGCCGGCCCCGGCCGGCACCCCGACTCGACCGGGGTCAGACCCGGGGGATCTCGCGATCCTCGTAGGTCTCGATGACGTCGCCCGCCTTGAGGTCCTGGAAGTCGGTGAGGCCGATGCCGCACTCGAATCCGCTGGCCACCTCGCGGACATCGTCCTTGAAGCGTCGCAACGAGGCGATGGCGCCCTTCCAGATGACCGTGCCGTCGCGGAGGAACCGCACCTTCGACCCTCGGGTGATGACACCGTTCGTGACGTAGCAGCCGGCGATGGCGCCGATACGGGGGACCCGGAAGATCTCCCGGACCTCGGCGTCGCCGGTGACGACCTCTTCGTACTCGGGCTGGAGCAGACCGAGCATGGCGTTCTCGATGTCCTCGAGCACCTGGTAGATGATCTCGTAGTTGCGGATCTCGACGTGCTCCTCGTCGGCCATCTCACGGGCCTTGCGGTCAGGGCGCACGTTGAAGCCGATGATGGTGGCGTTCGAGGCCGCCGCGAGCTGGATGTCGGACTGGGTGATCCCGCCGACCTCGCGGTGCACGAAGGAGAGCTTGACGTCGTCGCGTTCGAGCTTCTTGAGGCTCTCGGTGAGCGCCTCCAGCGACCCGTTGACGTCGGCCTTGAGGATCAGGTTCAGCGTGGCCGTCTCGCCCGACTGGATCTGCTGGAAGATGTCCTCGAGCTTGGCCCCACCGCTCATGGCGTGAGCCTCACGCCCGATCGACGCCACCCGGATCCAGTGCTCGCGGGTGGAAGCGACCTTGCTGGCCGTCTTCTCGTCGGGGGCGACGACGAAGCGATCGCCGGACACGGCGACCTCGGAGAGGCCGAGCACCTGGACGGGAGCCGACGGTCCGGCCTCCTTGACCTGGTTGCCCTTGTCGTCGATGAGGGCGCGGACCCGTCCCCATGCGGCGCCGGCGACCATCGGGTCGCCGGCACGGAGCGTGCCCCGCTGCACCAGCACGGTGGCCACAGGGCCGCGACCGATGTCGAGGTTCGACTCGAGCACCACGCCACGGGCGCGACCGTCGTCGGTGGCACGGAGGTCCTCGAGCTCGGAGATGACCACGAGGTTCTCGAGGAGATCGTCGATGCCCAGGCCCTGCAGCGCCGACACCTCGACCATCACGGTGTCACCGCCCCACGCTTCGGGCACCAGCTCGTGCTCGGCGAGCTGCTGCATGACCCGGTTGGGATCGGCGTTCTCACGATCGATCTTGTTGATGGCCACGACGATGGGCACGTCGGCGGCCTTGGCGTGGTTGAGCGCCTCGATGGTCTGGGGCATGACGCCGTCGTCGGCGGCAACGACGAGCACGACGATGTCGGTCGCCTCGGCACCGCGGGCGCGCATGGCCGTGAAGGCCTCGTGGCCCGGCGTGTCGAGGAACGTGACGGAGTTGCCGTCCTTGTGCGACCTGGTACGCGCCGATGTGCTGGGTGATGCCGCCGGCTTCGCCAGCCACGACGTCGGCGTTGCGGATCTGGTCGAGGAGCTTGGTCTTGCCGTGGTCGACATGGCCCATCACGGTGATGACCGGGGGTCGCACCGGCCATGCCTCGTAGGTCTCGTCGTCGACGTCGTCGTCGACGAGCAGGAGCTTCTGGAGCTCGACCTCCTGCTCCTCTCCCGGGTTCACCAGGCGGATCTCGGCGCCGACCTCGGCGGCGAACAGCTCGATCATGTCGTCGTTGAGCGACTGCGTGGCGGTGACCATCTCGCCCTGCTGCATGAGGAAGCGCACGACGTCGGCCGCGGTACGATTCACCTTGGGGCCGAGTTCCTGAGGTGTGCAGGCCCGCTCGATCACGATCTCGCCGGTCGGGACCGGCGCCTCACGCGGCGTGTAGCTCGGGGCGTCGATCGGCTGGAGCTCGTCCCGGTTGCGGCGACGCCGCCCCTTGCGGCGCGGCGGACGGCGCTGGCCGGGACCGCCGGGGCGACCGCCACCGGGGCCACCGGGACGACCGCCGGGGCCGCCACCGGGACCACCGCCGGGACGGGGACCACCCATGCCGCCGCCCCCACCGGGGCGACCGCCGGGACCGCCGCCGCCCATGGGGCGGCCCATACCGCCGGACGGGGCGCGGCCGGGGCCACCGGGCCGGCCCGGAGGTCCTGCAGGCGACCGGCGAGCGCCGGGAGGCGGCGGGATGGGCTTGCCGGTGGAAGATGTCGGCGGGCGACCGGGAGGAGGCGGAATGGGCTTGCCCGACGGTGCGACCGGCGGCTTGGGCGGCGCGCCCGCACCTGCGGCAGGAGCCTGCGGCGGGCGAGGCGTCGTGGGTCGGTCGATCGGCGGCACCGACGGCGGCGCCGCCGCAGCCGGTCGTTCGGGAGGCGCGAGGGGTGGAGGAGGGACCTCGTCGCGGCGGGGAGGCGGATGCGAGGCACCGGTCGACGAGATCACCCGCTTGGGCGGAGTCGGCGGAGCGGGAGGCGTCGGAGCCTCGACCGCAGGGGCGGGTGCAGGCTCGGTCGGCGGGGCGACCTCGGCTGACGGGGCCTCGGCTTCCGCCACTGACGCGGCGGGCTCGGACACCTTCGGCTCGTCGGCGGGCTTCTTCGCTGCGGCCTTCTTGGGGGCGGCCTTCTTGGCGGCGGCCTTCTTGGCCGGCTTCTTGGTCGACGGCTCTTCGGGCTGCTCGTCGCGGATCAGGCCTTCACGCTCGGCCTTGCGGCGCACACGGTCGGCCTGCGCCTCGACGACGCTGGAGGAATGGCTCTTCACGCCGATGCCGAGCGCGACGCAGAGATCGAGGGTCTCCTTGTTCGTGAGCCCGAGCTCTCGGGCCAGCTCGTAGACGCGGATGTTTCCTGGCAACCTCGACCTCAGTCCTTGCAGCATGACGGTGCACCGACCGGTACACCGAACAGGGGCTCGGCGGCACCGAGCGGCCATCCATTGTCGCGCAGGGGGACCAGCGCGCACGAACGGCCCCGGCCGGTACCACCGGGTGTGTACCCCCGAAGGGGCGCCTACCCGACGTTATCGGGCTGGCCCGAGCCTTCCTCGGCCGCTTGGGCCGCGGCGTCGATGACCACCTCGGCCAGCGGCTCCGCCGCCTCTGCCGCGTCGGCGGCAGTGCCACCGGTGTCCGCGGCGGCGGGCGCAACCTCGTCGTCGCCGGTCGACGCCTCGGCCTCGGCCTCGGCGGCAGCTTCCTCGGCGGACTGCTGGGCGTAGGCCTCGGCCGACAGCGACTCGCCGCCCTCGGCCGACTGCCAGACCTGCTCGCCGGTCTCCGGGTCGATGACCCACTCACCCTCGGCCCAGTCCTGGTTGGCGTACGCCTCTTCCTCGGCCAGCTGGGTCTCGCTCTTGATGTCGACGCGCCATCCGGTGAGCCGGGCGGCGAGGCGGGCGTTCTGCCCTTCCTTGCCGATGGCCAACGACAGTTGGTAGTCGGGGACGATGACCTCGGCCGTGCCGGTGTCCTCGTGGATCCGGACCTCCTTGACCTTCGCCGGCGACAGCGCCTTCATGACGAAGTCGGGGGAATCGTCGGAGAACGGGACGATGTCGATCTTTTCGCCGCGCAGCTCGTTGACGACCATGCGCACGCGGGCCCCACGGGCGCCGACGCATGCGCCCACGGGATCGACGTTCGAGTCGTTCGACCAGACGGCGATCTTGGTGCGCGCACCAGGCTCGCGGGCACAGGCCTTGATCTCGACGACACCATCTGCGATCTCGGGGACCTCGAGCTCGAAAAGGCGCTTGATCAGGCCCGGATGGGTGCGACTGGTGACGATCTGGGGACCCTTGGCGGTCTTGCGGACCTCGACGATGTAGGCCTTGACCCGGCTACCGGGCTCGGGCCGCTCGTACGGCACCTGCTCGGCCTGGGGCATCAGAGCTTCCACCCGGCCCAGATCGAGCAGCGTGTAACGGGCATCGGTCTGTTGGATGATGCCGGTGACGATGTCTCCCTCGCGGCCGGCGTACTCCTCGTACTTCATCTCGCGCTCGGCTTCACGGATGCGCTGCCCCATGACCTGCTTGGCCGTCTGGGCGGCGATGCGGCCGAAGTCGTCGGGCGTCACGTCGAGCTCGGGGCCGGTCGGTTCGCCCTCTTCGTCGAGCTCCTGGGCCATGACCCGGATCTCGGCGGTGTCCGGGTCGATGGTGACCCACGCGTACTCGTGGGCGTCGGGCATCCGCTTGTAGGCGGACTCGAGCGCGTCGGCGAGGGCACCGAAGAGCGTGTCGACGGAGATGCCCTTGTCGGCGGCGAGCGCCTGCAGGGCATCCATCAGATCGGGGTTCTTCATGTCGGCGTGACCTCGGTTCCGGACGTGGGCTCGGTGGTGTGCTGGGCACCGGTTGGTGCGGAGCGGGATCTCTTCGGCTTGCTGGTGCGGCGGGTACCGGGCTTGGAGCCGGACCCGGGCTTCGGGGCGGGGCCCCACTCGAAGACGGTGCGGGCCTTCTCGATGTCGGTGTAGGCGAGGCGGAGCTCGTCGCCGACAGGCTCGTCGAGCACCAGCGTCACGCCCGCGGCATCGGCGTCGCGGCAGGGTGCCGACGAAGCGGCGTCCGGCCTCGAACCCGGGGACGGTCTTGATCGACACCGGTCGACCGACGGCCCAGAGGAAGTGGCCGGGTGTTCGCAGCGGCCGTTCGAGACCCGGGCTCGACACCTCGAGGGTGAACTGCCCGTCGATCGGGTCGTGCTCGTCGAGCGCGCGGGAGATGGCCCTGGTGACCGACGCGATGGCCTGCATGTCGACGCCGCCGGGGCGGTCGATGGTGACGCGCAGCACCGGTCCGGCCTGCTCGAGGTCGAACAGCTCCACGCCTTCGGACGCCACGACGGGCTCGACCACGCCCTTGACCCGCTCGGACACGCTCACGCTGCTCGACCTCCTCTCCTGATGCGCGAACCGGGGACGACCCGGCCCTGAATGTGACGAAGGCGTGGGCAGGAGCCCACGCCTTCGGTCGAATACTGCGATCGAATGCAGTCGCGGAGTATAGCCCTGCGATCCGCAGAGCGTCCCAGCGGCCGAGAGCCTCAGTAGGCCCGGGCCACCACGGCCAGGGCACCGGGATCGTCGTCGCTGGACGGGAGCGAGCCGTCGGGCATCACCAGGCAACGCACGGTGATGCCCTGTTGAGCCAGTTCGGCCTCGCCGTCGGCGCCGAGCACGGACCAGGGGATGCGTGCCCAGCCGGCCGTCGCCGCCTCGGCGGCCTCGGCGATGGTCGCCACGTCGACCGTTCGGGCGTCGCGTCGCTCGGTGGCTTCGGCCAGGAGGGCCTCCTGGCCGTCGCGCAGCGCCGCCTCGACCGTCGCGACGATGCCGGCGAGTCCGACGGGCTCCTTGCCCCCGGTGATCCGGCGGGCCAGGGTGACGACGTCGTCGGAGAGGTCGCGGGGCCCGAGCTCGAGGCGGACCGGCACGCCCTTGAGCTCCCAGTCGGTGGCCCGCCGCCCCATGGAGGTCTCGACCCGCACGTCGAGCTCGACACGCACGCCAGCGCCGGCCAACTCGTCGGCCAAGGCACGACAGCGCTCGATCACCGCGTCGTCGTCGCGCACGGCGATCACGACCACCTGCACAGGGGCCAACGCCGGGGGCACACGGAGGCCGGCGTCGTCACCGTGGCCCATGATCAGACCGCCGACCATGCGGGTGGACACCCCCCACGAGGTGGTCCAGGCCAACTGCTGGGCGCCGTCCGCATCCAGGTACTGGATGTCGAAGGCCTTGGCGAAGTTCTGCCCGAGCTCGTGGCTCGTCCCCATCTGAAGGGCTTTGCCGTCGCCCATCATTGCCTCGCACGTCATGGTGTTCACGGCGCCGGCGAAGCGCTCCTTGGGCGTCTTGCGGCCCACCACGACCGGGAGGGCGAGCACGTCGCGGATGAACCCCGCATACACGTCGTGCAGGATCCGCTCCGCATAGAGTCGCCCGTCCTCGCGACTCGCGTGGGCGGTGTGCCCCTCCTGCCACAGGAACTCGCTCGTGCGCAGGAACACCCGGGGGCGCAGCTCCCAGCGCACCACGTTGGCCCACTGGTTGAGCAACAAGGGCAGGTCGCGGTAGCTCTGCACCCATTTGGCCATGAACTCGCCGATGACCGTCTCGGAGGTCGGGCGCACCACGACCGGCTCCTCGAGCTCCTTGCCCCCGGCGTGGGTGACCACCGCCAACTCGGGGCTGAACCCCTCGACGTGCTCGGCTTCCCGCGTGAGGTAGCTCTCGGGGATGAACAGCGGGAAGTAGGCGTTCTTGGCCCCCGCGGCCTTGATGCGGCGGTCGACCTCAGCCTGCATCTGCTCCCAGATGGCGTAGCCGTACGGGCGGATGACCATGGTGCCCCGTACCGGCCCGTTGTCGGCCATCTCCGCCTTGGCGACGACGTCCTGGTACCAGCGGGGGAAATCCTCCGCCTGGGGGGTGAGCACGGGGGGCTTGGCCATAGTGCGCCGATGCTACGGCACCGCCACCAGCCGCCCACCGGGCGTCGCGGTCAGCTCTCGTCGAGCTTGCGGATGATCTGGATGCGCTCGCCCGCCTGGTTGGCGTCGTCGCCCTTCTCGTCGAGCAGGGCGTCGCGGTCGGCGTCCGCCTCGGCGGCGGCGCCGGCATCCTTGCGGGCCAGGGCCGCCTCCACCCCGCCCTCGTCGATGATGTGCGCCCACTCGACGAGGGCCGTGACCATCTCGCTCTCCGGCACGACCTTGACGACCTCGCCCTTCACGAAGAGGTGGCCCCGCTTGCGTCCGGCGGCGATGCCCAGGTCGGCCTCGCGGGCCTCACCGGGGCCGTTGACCACGCAGCCCATGACCGCCACCTGGATGGGGATCGACAGGTCCTCGAGCGTGTGCTGGGCGTCGTTGGCCACCCGGATCACGTCGACCTCGGCCCGGCCGCACGACGGGCAGGCGATGAGATCGAGGCCCTTGCGCTCGCGAAGACCCATGGCCTCGAGGAGCTGGCGACCGGCGCGGGCCTCCTCCACCGGGTCGGCGGTGAGCGAGTAGCGGATGGTGTCACCGATGCCCTCGGCCAGAAGGGTGGCGATGCCGGCGGTGGCCTTCACCAACCCCGCGGGGGGCGGCCCCGCCTCGGTGACCCCGAGGTGGAGCGGATGGTCGACCGTGTCGGCCAGGAGGCGGTAGGCGTCGATCATGAGCGCCACGTTCGACGCCTTGACCGAGATCTTGATGTCGGAGAAGCCCACCTCGTCGAAGTACGCGATCTCCCGCATCGCCGACTCGACCATGGCCTCGGCGGTGACCCGCCCGCCGTACTTCTCGTAGAGCTCGGGATCGAGCGACCCACCGTTCACCCCGATCCGGATGGGCAGGCCCCGGTCGCGGGCCTCGGAAGCCACCGCCTTGATGTGCTCGGGCCGACGGATGTTGCCAGGGTTGAGCCGCAGCCCGTGCACCCCGGCCTCCATGGCCTCGAGGGCACGGCGGTACTGGTGGTGGATGTCGGCGATGATCGGGATCGGCGACCGCGGCACGATCTGGGCCAGGCCCTCGGCCGCCTCGACCTCGTTGCAGGTGCAGCGCACGATGTCGCAACCGGCGCCGGCGAGGGCGTAGATCTGGGCCAGGGTGCCTTCGACATCAGCCGTCTTCGTCGTCGTCATCGACTGCACGGTGACGGGCGCATCGCCCCCGACGGCGACCTTGCCGACGCGGATCTGCTTGGTCGTCCGGCGGGGGTAGCGCGTCTGGGGAGCGAGATCGCTCACGGCTGGAACGGGTTCTGCGCCGGGTTCACGATGTCGAGGTACATCGACGACAGACCGAGGCCGACCATGAGGAACACCACCACGTAGGTGACCGGCATGAGACGGGCCATGTTCACCCGGTAGGGCCGGTGGGCGATGCGCGACCGGATGCCCTCGTAGACGGCCACCGCGGCATGTCCGCCGTCGAAGGGCAGCAGCGGCACCAGGTTGATGAGCCCGAGGAAGATGTTGACCGTGATCAACAAGAACAGGAACGTCACCGCACCGGCGGCGTCGGCGGCCTGGGACCCGAGCCGGATCACGCCGAGGATCGACAGGACTCGGTCCTCCTCCCCGCGCTCGACGATGCCGCCGTCGAGGACTGGGCCACCGGAGCGTCGGGGTCGAGCGGGGTGACGGACCCCGTCGGCGCCGCCACCGCGGGTTCAGCGGTGTCGGCACGGAACAACTCGGCGTAGCGGCTGAGCCCGTCCGGCGAGAAGAAGCGGCCGAGACCCTGCACCGACATCACGGTCACGTCACCGAAGGTGCGCACGGCCTCACCGGTGGCCGACACCACGTCCTCACGCACTCGAGGCGTCTCGGGGCCGATGCCGAGGAAGCCGCGCGCGCCGTCGTCGGGAAGGACGATCGGCCCGGCGACCGAAGCGGTGTAGAGGAACCCGTCACGGTCGAAGGTGACGACCACGGGCCCCGCCGGGGTGGCTGCGAGCGCTGCCGCGGCCTCGGTGTAGTCGGCCACGGCGACGTCGCCCACCGAGGTGATGCGATCACCAGGCGCCAGACCCGGCAGCGCGGAGGCGCCGACGGAGTTCAGGTCCCACCCGATGGGTGCGTTCAGTGTGACCAGCTCGCCGTTGCGCTCGACGACCAGCTCGACGTCGGACCCGGCGACCGGGCGAACCAGGTCGGAGAAGTCGGAGAACTCGCCGACGGGCTGCCCCGCGAACTCGACCAGGCGGTCGCCGGGGAGCACGCCGGCCTGCATCGCTGCGGATCCCTCGACCACCCGGCTGATCTGCCACTGGTCGGGACGGGGTGTGCCGAAACCGGCGAAGACCACGACGAGCAGGATCAGGCCGATGAGCAGGTTCATGGCCGGACCGGCCAGCACCACCGGGAGGCGCTTGGCGAAGGGCTTGTTGCGGTAGGTCCGGGCCTCGTCGGCCGGGTCGACCTCTTCGAGGGTGTGCATGCCGATGATGCGCACGTAGGCACCGGCGGGGATCGCCTTGAGGCCGTACTCGGTCTCGCCCCGCTGGAACGACCAGATCCGGGGCCCGAACCCGATGAAGAACTCCGTGACCTTCATGCCCGCCCACTTGGCCACCAGGTAGTGGCCCATCTCGTGCAGGAAGACGGACACGACGATGGCCAGCACCATCAGGAGAACCGGCCAGCCGGCCACCACGCCGAGCCCGGCGGTGGCGGCCACGAGCAGGCCGAGGCGCACCCGCTGGTCGCCGAAGGGCGACGGGCCCGGGCCGGTGTCGGGCCCGGGTGCGTCATCCGCACCTGATCGGTCGGTGCTCGGGGGCATCGGGGGGCCGGGGGGCGTCACCGCCCCGACGAGGGGCCAGGGCCGATCGTCGGCAGAGTCGGCGTCGGTGGAGGAAGGTCGGAGGGTGTCGCTCACGAGGGGGCTCCGGGAGGATCGAGTGCGGCCAGCAGTTCGGTCGCGATGCGGCGAGCTTCGGCGTCGGCGGCGATCACCGCCGGTGCGTCGGACGCCGGTGCGCCGTCGTGGCGATCGAGCGTCGACGCCACCAGGGCGGCGATGTCGGCCCACCGGATCCGACCGGCCAGGAAGGCATCGACGGCGACCTCGTTGGCTGCGCTGAGCCACGCGGGTGCGGTACCTCCGATCCGGCCGGCGGCATAGGCCAGGCCGAGGCAGCGGAAGGCCTCCAGATCGGGGGGCTCGAAGTCGAGGTGGCCGAGCGTGGCCCAGTCGATGCGACCGAAAGGGGTGGCGATCCGATCGGGCCAGGCCAAGGCATAACCGATCGGCAGGCGCATGTCGGGCGAGGAGAGCTGGGCGATGGTTGACGCATCGGTGAACTCGACCATCGAGTGCACGATCGACTGGGGGTGCACGACGACGTCGATCTGATCGAAGCCGATACCGACCCCCGCGTCACCCGCCGGCTCCCCGAAGAGCTCGTGGGCCTCGATGACCTCCAGGCCCTTGTTCATGAGCGTCGAGGAGTCCACGGTGATCTTCGGACCCATCGACCAGGTCGGATGGGCCAGCGCCTCGTCGATCGTGACGTCGGCCAACTGCGACGCCGAGCGGCCACGAAACGGTCCGCCGCTCGCGGTGAGGAGGAGTCGGGCCACCCGCGCCGCGTTGTCGTTGGCCCGCAGGCACTGGTGCAGCGCGCCGTGCTCGCTGTCGATCGGGACGAGCTCGGCGCCGGGGGTGCGGCGAGCATCCTGGACGACCGGCCCCGCCGCGATCAGGGACTCCTTGTTGGCCAGGGCGAGGCGGCGACCGGCCAGGAGGGTGGCCAAGGTGACGTCGAGGCCGGCGAAGCCCACCACGCCGTTGACGACGACATCGGCGTCCTCGGCCAGGCTGGCCATGGCATCGGGGCCGCCGCGCACGTCGCACTCCGGGAGGGCGGCCGCGATGTCACCCACGGCCGCGGGGTCGGCGACGGCCACGACCTTGGGTCGCACGGCCCGGGCCTGGGCCACCAACGCCTCGGGCTGCCGACCGGACGCGCCGATCCCGGTGAACTCGAAGCGGTCCGGCTCTGCCGCGACGACCTCGAGGGTCTGGGTGCCTATCGAGCCGGTGGAACCGGCCAGCGCAACCCGCGTGGCAGTCATGGGACGAGCCTACCGACGCCTCGCGACGGATTCGCCTCGGGGAGCGCCGGGTCAGCCCGCGAAACCGAAGTACCGAGTGACGTAGTAGGCGGTCGGGAGCACGAAGAGGAGGGCGTCGAAGCGATCGAAGAGACCGCCGTGCTGCGGGAGCAGCGACCCCATGTCCTTGAGGCCGAGGTCCCGCTTCAGCAACGACTCGGCCAGGTCGCCGAGGGGCGACACCAGCGCGGCGACGAGTCCGAAGACGAGGGCCTGACCGGCGCTGAAGGGCCCCACGCCCAGGAGGACCGAGACGACGAACACCGCCAACAGGGTGGCCACGATTCCGCCGAGGAGGCCTTCGACGGTCTTGTTCGGCGAAGTGGCGCTGAGCGGGGTGCGACCGATCGAGCGGCCCACGAAGAAGCCGCCGACGTCAGCGGCGACGGCGGCGACGACGGTGAGCAACAGGATCGAGACGCCCTCCACCGGGATGTCGAGGATGAGCGCGGCGAACGAGCCGAGCACCCCGACCCACACGATGCCGAGGAACGTCACCCCGAGGTTGGCGGTGGGTCGGGCCCGACCGCCCACGCCGAGGATGAACCAGAGCACCCCGACGGCGAGGGACAGGAACAGCACGAGGGGAACTGCGGCCTCACCCCGCCAGTACGCGGCCAACGGAAGGATGCCCACCGCCACGAGACCGAGGAGGGTGGCGGGACGGAACCCACCGCGCTGTACCGCGGCGAAGTACTCGGCGCCCGCGAGGAACACGACCACGGTCACCAGCACCATGGCCGCGGCCGGGCCGATGATGAAGGCCACGGCTGCGACGGCGGCGATGACGAGACCCACGACCACGGCCTGGGGTACGTTGCGGCCGGCCCCGTCGCCGCCGTCCGGATCGTCGGGCGGAGGGGCAGGTCGACGAGAACGGGGCGCCGCGGGGTCGATCGAAGGGTCGACGGGACCCGGGTTCGTCGAGGGGAAGCCGGACGTGCGTGCCGGTGGCGGAGGAGGGGGGGTTCCGGGCGCTCTCTCCGATCCCCGTCGGCGACGCCCTGCGGTGCGCTCGGACGCGGGGGAAGGGGAGGCGGCGGAGGCGGAGGCGGTGCTCCGCCGCCGGAGAGATCGATCGGGCCGGAGGACGCCTTCGTCGACGACGGGGCAGGTCGCCGGGCACCGCGCGCGGCCTGGGCGGGCTGGCCCGACGCCAGGTCGACGTCGTCGAAGTTCAGATACGCCTCGTCACTGGCGCGCGGCGCCGTGTCGAGCGCGCCCGCCGACGGGGCCGGCCCCGCCGAGTCCTCCGACTCCGCCGCCAGATCAGCCATCAGGTCACCGTGATCCGACGTGTCGTGCTCGTCGCGCCACCGGGTGGAGCCGGCGGCATAGCTGCTCCACCGTTCCTCCTCGTCGGCGTCGGTACCCGGGTCGTCGCCGACGACCACGCGGGGCACCTGCCCGGTGGGTGGTTCGGTCCAGTGCGGCAGCACGGCTTCGCCGGTGCTGGGCCCGAGGTCGAGAACGGGCTGCTCGGCATCTCCCAGGATGACGGTGGTGACGTCCTCCGGCTCCGCGGGCGGAGGGGGAGCATCGGGGACCGGCGTCGCCGAGCCCTCTGCGACCTGGCGTTCGACCGGTGCGACGCGAGGCCGTTCGAGATCACCGGCATCCCCGGTGTCGGGCAGGGGGAAGCGGATGGTGGGACGGACGTCATCGGGCGGTGACGGGGGACGGTCGCCGTACTTCGGCTGATCGGAACGACGCCGCTTGGCCACCCCGTCCCGATCGGCCACCTTGTCGACCTCGTCCGCCGCGATCAGCCGGACCCCCTCACTCGGTTCGGGAGCCGGCACCGCGTCGCCGTCGTCGGTCGGGTTCTCGTCGTCGGGAGTCATCAATCCTCCAACAGCTCGTGTTCCTTGAGCGCCAGCGCCTTGTCGATCTCGGCTTCCTGCGCGTGAATGAGCTTGTCGAGCTCCTTCTCGGCCCGCATCAGCTCGTCGCTCGACAGATCACCGTCCTTTTCGAAGGCATCCAGCTCGTGGCGCGTCTGGCGGCGCACCTGGCGCAGCGCCACCTTGCCCTCCTCGGCCATGTGCTTGACGACCTTCACGAGCTCCTTGCGCCGGTCCTGGGTGAGGGGCGGGAACGAGAGGCGGATCGCGTTGCCGTCGTTGCTCGGGTTGAGCCCGAGGTCGGAGTTCTGGATCGCCTTCTCGATGGCCCCCATCGCACCCTTGTCGAACGGCGAGATGATGAGCTGGCGGGCCTCGGGAACCGAGAAGCCCGCGAGTTGCTGCATCGGCACCTCGGAGCCGTAGTAGTCGACCATGATCCGTTCGACGAGAGCCGGGGCCGCCCGCCCGGTGCGAATGGTGGCGAACTCCGTCTTGGCGTGCACGACCGCCTTCTTCATCTTCTCGGCGCTCTCGGCCAACGCCAGGTCGGCCATCTCGGTGGTCATCTCCGAACCGCTCTCCTCCGCGTCGCCGAACGGGACGACGCGACTCGCTTCTCCAGCCCACGGCGGCGGGCTCCGACCGGTCGGGATCGACCGACCTGATACTTCGACGCTACCCCGTGACGCTCGCGACCATCGCCTACGCTCGCGACGGCGTACACGAGCGGCTCAGCGCACCAACGTGCCGACCGACCGGCCCTCCAGCAGCGCCCGGACGTTGCCGTCCCCCGTGAGATCGAACATCACGATGGGCAGATCGTTGTCCATGCACAATGTGATGGCCGTCGAATCCATGGCCCGCAGGCCCTGGTTCAACACGTCGAGGTACGACACCTCGTCGAGGCGGGTGGCGTCGGGATTCGTCCGGGGATCGTCGGTGTACATGCCGTCGGTCCCGGAGTGGGTGCCCTTCAACAAGACGCCGGCCTCGATCTCGACCGCCCGCAGCGCCGCGGTGGTGTCGGTCGTGAAGAACGGGTTCCCGGTGCCGCCGGCGAAGATGACCACCCGCCCCTTCTCGAGGTGGCGCACGGCGCGACGTCGGATGTAGGGCTCGGCGACCTGGGCCATGTGGATGGCCGACTGCACCCGGGTCGGTTGACCGAGCTGCTCGAGGGTGTCCTGCAATGCGAGGGCGTTGATGACCGTGGCGAGCATGCCCATGTAGTCGGCTTGGGCGCGGTCCATGCCGGAACCGGCACCGGACATGCCGCGCCAGATGTTGCCGCCACCCACGACGATGGCCATCTCGACCTCGAGGTCACGGCAGACCTCGACGATCTCCTTGGCGATGCGCTGCACCACGACACCGTCGATGCCGTAGCCGGCGTCTCCGGCGAACGCCTCACCGGAGACCTTGAGCAACACCCGCGACCATCGAGCCGCCGTGCGCCCGGAGGGTTCCGGCTCGGCCATCAGGCGCCGATGAAGACCTGGGCGAACCGCACGAGCGTGGCGTCACCCAGGTACTGGGTGATCGTCTGCTTGTCGTCACGCACGAACTTCTGCTCGAGCAGCACCTGGTCCTGGAACCAGGCGTTCAGGCGTCCCTCGACGATCTTCGGCCACGCCTGTTCCGGCTTGCCCTCGGCCTTGGTGATGTCGAGCAGAGCCTGGCGCTCCTTGTCGACTGCGCCGGCCGGCACCTCGTCACGTGCGAGGTATGCCGGCTTGGTGAAGGCGACGTGCACGGCGATGTCGTGGGCCAGCTCGCGGTTGCCCCCGGACAACTCGACGAGCACGGCGTTGACGCCGCGCCCGTCCTGGATGTGGAGGTAGGAGTCGAGGACGTTGCCGTCGGCCGCGTCGAAGCGCACCACTGCGCCGAGCTCGATGTTCTCCTTCTTGGCGATACGGAGGCTGTCGAGCTCGTCGTTCAACTCGACGATCGCCTCGGCGCCCTTGGCCACGACCAGGTCGGCCATGTCCTGGACGAGCGAGGTGAAGTCATCGGCTTTGGCCGAGAAGTCGGTCTCGCTCTTGAGCTCGACGATGGCCCCGACCTGGCCGTCGACGACCGCGGCGACCGAACCCTGGCTGTTCTCGCGGTCCTCGAGCTTGGCGACCTTGGCCATGCCCTTCTCGCGCAACCACTGGGCCGCGGCCTCCATCTCGCCGTCGTTGTCCTGGAGCGCCTTCTTCGCGTCCATCATCCCGGCGCCGGTGGCGTCACGCAGGGCCTTGACGTCCTTGGCGGTGAACTCGGCCATCTCAGGATTCCTCGGGGGTCGTCGGTCGGTGGTCGTCGGGGTCTCGGCCGCGATCTCGTCCTGGGTCACAGCGGATGCGTCGTCGAGGAGGTTCTGGGCGTTCTCCGGGGTCAGTCCTGCGTCGGTCGACTGATCGTCGGCCAGCGCGGCGGTCTCGACGGCGGACTGGGCGGGCTCGGCCTTCTCGGCGGCGATACGAGCCTCACGCTGCTGCGCGGCGAGCGCAGCCTCGCGACGGGCCTCGGCCTGGATGGCCTCGTGCTCGGCTTCCTCCTCGGCGGTCCGCTCGGCCGGTGCGGCCGCGGCGGCTGCACCGGCACGCGACGCGAGGCGATGAAGCGGCCTTCCTCGACGGCGTCGGCGATCACGCGGGCCATCAAGTTGGCCGAGCGGATGGCGTCGTCGTTGCCGGGGATGACGAACTGGATGATGTCGGGATCACAGTTGGTGTCGACGACGGCGACGATCGGCAGGCCGAGCTTGTTGGCCTCGGTGACCGCGATGTCCTCCTTCTTCGTGTCGAGCACGAAGATCGCATCCGGCAGGCGCTCCATGTTGCGGATACCGCCGAGGTTGCGCTCGAGCTTGTCGAGCTCGCGGCTGATCAGGAGGGCTTCCTTCTTCGGCATGGCCTCGAACTCACCGGAGTCGCGCATGCGCTGGTACTCCTTCATCTTCGCCACCCGCTTCGAGATGGTCTGGAAGTTGGTGAGCATGCCGCCGAGCCAGCGCTCGTTGACGTACGGCATCCCGCACTTCTCGGCATAGGACTGCACCGGATCCTGGGCCTGCTTCTTGGTGCCGACGAAGAGGATCGTTCCGCCGCCGCCGACGAGGTCGCGGACGAAGCTGTAGGAGGTCTCGATCCGTCCGAGCGTCTGCTGGAGGTCGATGATGTAGATGCCGTTGCGCTCTCCGTAGATGAAGCGCTTCATCTTCGGGTTCCAACGGCGGGTCTGGTGACCGAAGTGGACGCCGGCTTCGAGCAGCTGGCGCATGGTGACGACGGGGGCCATGGTTGTCTCCTCCAACGGTTGAGCGGATCGAGCTCCGCCCGCGCCCCGAAAGGCGACCGTTGGTCGGCGGACCCGAGAAGGTGATGGGTGAGGGGCGACCGGCTCCTCGACGGGGTCGTGCAAGGTCGCGCGACCGGATGCGAAGTCTACGGAGAAGGTCGCCACCCGGCCAACCCGCTCACGACGAGACGACCCGGTCAGGGCCGAAACGGGTCCTCGGCCGCCGCGACCGCCGCGGCGCCCACGGCGGCGGCGGCCTCGACACCAGCGACGCCACGCGACGCCACCCAATCGATGCCGGCGTCGGCAGCAGACTCGCACGTCGGTGGTCGATCCGCCACGGCCAGCCCGATCTCGCGGACGGCGGCGGGAGCGGAGGTGATCTCCCCGTGCGCGTCGCTGCCCAACCCCGGATCGACGATCACGTGCCGGGCGGCATCGTCGTCGGTCTGTCCCGCCGGGACGGTCAGGTCCCAGCGGGCACCGATCGACGTGAACCGCACGGCCTCGGGGAGGGGCTGGTCGGCCACTGATCGCAGCACCGCCGAACGGGTACCGAGCTGACCGGGCGCCGGCGCCGCCGGGTCGAGGCCGGGGAAGGCCCCCGACGCCCGGTCGAGCGCCGCTCGACCGCCGACGCTCCCGCCCAGCGCGAGCACCAGATCGGCGAGCGGGGCGCCACCGTGCGGCGAGCCGAGGGTCACGAGCGTCTCCAGACTCGGCGGGATGGTGCCATCGGCTGCGGCCTCGGCGAGAGCGAGCCTCGCCACCACACCGCCCTGGGAATGGGCGATCACGTCGATCGGCACTCCCGGAGCCCGTCCGGCGACCTCGACGAGGAGCCCGTCGAGGCGCGCGGCCGACGTCTCGAGCGGCTGCTGGGAGTCGTCTGCGGTGAACTCGACCTCCGCGAGGCCCTCGAGCCCCGGGGCTCCGGGCCGTGCGGGGGCGCCGGGCGAAGGCGCGCGACCACCGGCGTAGGAGAACCGCACCACATCGGCCTCGGCGTAGCCGAGCTCGCTCGTCGGGACCTCCCAGGCCGAGTTCCCACCGCTACCCGTGCCGAGACCGCTCACCACCACGGCGATGCGTCGGCCGACCGGCGGAGGAACCGAGGTCGACACCGGCGTGCAGTCCCTCGTCATCTCCCACACGACGCCGAGGACGGTCGATCGAGCGGCCACGTCGACGGCGGTGGCGCCGACCCGACCCCCGGTCGACACCACCCAGGTCGTGGCCGCGACGCCGGTGCCGGCGAGGACCGACAGGAGGCTGCGCCGTTCGACGAGCGGATCCGCGCCCTCTCCCGTCCCTGGGACGAGCACGGCACCGGGCACCAACTCCCCCGCCAGCAGCAAGGCCGGGTCGAGGTACCGGTCGTCGGGGTCGCGGACGCCGAAGTGGACCGGTCCCCCAGCGAGGCCGAGCGTCTGGCCCTGACGGACCTCGGCCCCGGACGCCACCGTCACCTCGGCGAGGAACGACACCGTCGTCCGCAGCCCATCGGGGTGACGCACCGTGACGTGCAGCGCGCCGGCCACCGGCCCGGCGAACACCACCCGGCCGTCGGCGGCGGCGGCGACAGGCGTGCCCGGAGCGGGTGCGTAGTCGATGCCCCGGTTGCCGGCCATCCAGGGCTTCGGCGGCAGGTCGAACGGGGAGACGACGGGCCCCTGGACCGGGGGCTCGTAGACAGCCGGCTCCGCGGCCACCCGCCCGGTGGGGCCGACCACCCCGACCGACGCAACGACGGACACGACCAACACGACGACGAATCGCAACGAGCGCGCCATGAGCACTCCCCGAACAGAACGGTGTCAGCTGGGGGAAGGAGTGCGGGCTCCTCGTCGAGGGGCCGATGCCGACGGCAGGCGTCGGCCGTGGGTCAGGCCGGCTCGCGCTCCGTGGCCTGGATCCGCGACCGCAGCTGGAGAACGGCCTTGGTGTGGATCTGGCACACGCGACTCTCGGTCACGCCGAGGACCCGACCGATCTCGGCCAGGGTCAGGCCTTCGTAGTAGTAGAGGGTGAGGACGAGCTTCTCGCGCTCGGGCATCCCGTTCACGGCGTCGGCGAGGATCTGCTTCATCTCGACGACTTCGAAGGCCGCCATCGGTCCCTCGCCGCTGTCGGCGACCGTGTCACCGAGGGTCATCGACTCGCCCCTCTCACCGCCACCCATGACCTCATCGAGTGCGGCCAGGCCGATGAACGAGATCTGCGACAAGGTGGTCTGGAGCTGATCGTCGGTGAGATCGAGCTCGACGGCGATCTCGGCTTCCGTCGGGCTGCGTCGCAGCTCGTTCTCGAGCTTGCCGTACGCCTGCTCGAGCGCGCGTGCCTTGGCCCGCACCGAACGCGGCACCCAGTCGATGGACCGGAGCTCGTCGAGGATCGCTCCGCGGATGCGGGAGATCGCATAGGTCTCGAACTTGAAGCCCCGCTCGAGGTCGAACTTCTCGATGGCGTCGATGAGCCCGAACATCCCGTAGCTGACGAGGTCGCCCTGCTCGACGTTCTGGGGCAGACCGACCGCCACCCGGCTGGCCACGTACTTGACCAGCGGGGCGTACACGAGGATCAGGCGGTCACGGTCGGACTTCTGTCCCGACGACTTGTAGCTGGCCCAGAGCCGCTGTGTCTGTGCCGCCTGTTCGTCGTCCACGTCAGTCCCTACGCCCGCGGGTGAGTCTGGTCGAGCACCGAGCGAAGTCGCTGCTTGCTGACATGAGTGTAGTGCTGGGTGGTGCTGAGGTCCGCATGGCCGAGTAACTCTTGCACCGTACGTATGTCGGCACCACCGTCGAGAAGATGAGTGGCGAAGGTGTGCCGCAGGGCGTGGGGGTGGGTCGGGGCGGGAGCACGACGGTCGAGGATGCGGCGCACGTCTCGTGGCCCCAGCCGACCCCCCCGCCGGCTCAGGAACACGGCATCGACCGGGCTGTCGGGGGTGCAGAGCTGACCTCGGCCGTGTCCCATCCAGTCGCGGAGCGCCTCGACGGTCGGGGCGCCGAGCGGCACGATCCGCTGCTTGGAACCCTTTCCCCAGACCGTGACACGGCGACGATCGAGGTCGAGGTCCTCCGGGCGCAGGGCACACAGCTCGCTCACCCGCAGCCCGCTGCCGTACAGGAGCTCGAGCACGGCGTCGTCGCGGCTGCGCACGGCCGGCGGGTCGCCGACCGTGGACGGGGGGGTTCGTCCAGCAGGGCGTCGAGCTCGTCGGCGCGCAGGACCCGGGGCAGGCGTCCCGGACCACCGGGCGCGCTCAGCCCCGTCGACGGGTCGACGGCGAGGCGACCGCTCCCGGCCATCCAACCGAAGTAGCGCCGCAGGGCCGAGGCCTTCCGGGCCACGGTGCGACGGGCGTAGCGCCGGGTGTTGAGGTAGGCGAGATAGCGCCTCAGCGTGGTGCGCGACACGCCCGACGGCCCGTCGAACCCCAGGCGGGCCGCCCAGTCGACGAAGGCGACGAGGTCCGACCGGTAGGCGCGCACCGTGGTGGGCGCGGCGCTCGTGAGCGACGAGGTGAAGCCGTCGAGCGACCAGTCGTCGCTGTCGTGCTGCATCGGAGAACTGTAACCCCAGGTCAGGGCGGTGCTCCAGGGTTCGTTCGGCCCATTTGCCGCAGACGGTCATGGGTCGACCCTCCACGAGGCGTCTCGACCCAGACGCTCGACCCAGCCACCCCGACGTGAGATCCACCCGTCAGCGGCCAGATCGTCGAGGGCCAACGCCACCGTCCCGGTCTCGAGGCCCGTCGCCAGCACCAGGTGCTCCATCCCGACGGCGTGCCACGGCATGGCGGCGAGGACGTCGGCAGCGTCGCCCGTCGGCGTGGAGCGCCGCTCGCGGGCGCGCCGCCGCGGCCCGGTCTGGAGACCGAGGGCGAGCAGGACGTCGGCAGCGTCACGGGCCGGTCCGCGGCCGTCGAAGAGCAGCTGATTCGTCCCGGTCGAGCTCGACGCCGTCACGGGGCCCGGGACGCCGAGGACCGTGCGGCCCCGCCGGTCGGCTTCCATGGCGGTCCCCATGGCCCCACCGGTGACGTGGGACTCGACGACGACGACGACGTCGGCCAGCGAAGCGATGATCCGGTTCCGCGCCGGGAAACGCCAGGGAGCGGGAGCGCTACCCAACGGATACTCGCTGAGCAGGAGGCCACGACCCGCGACGGCCCGCCAGAGCCCGCCGTGATCTCTCGGATAGATGCGGTCGAGCCCGGACCCGACGACGCCGATCGGCGGGGCGCCCTGCGCGGCCAGGACGCCGGCGTGGGCCGCGCCGTCGATCCCCAGGGCCAGCCCCGACACCACCGCGACCCCCGCATCGGCGAGATCCCGGCCGAGCCCGTGGGCCACGTCGACCCCGTAGCGGCTGGCGTCTCGGGTGCCGACGATGGCCGCCCTCGCCCCGGCCAGGTGATCGGGGTCACCGCGCCAGAACAGGACCGCAGGAGGGTCGTCGTCGGCCTCGAGGACCGCCGGGAAGGCCGGCGACCCGAGCAGGGCCACCCCGACACCGGCCCGGCGATGCGCAGCCCAGGTCTCGGACGGCACGATACGGGTGGCCGCGTCGGCCCAGCGGCGGAGCACCGCCCGCGGATCGCGGGCGCCGACGACGAGGTCGGGATCCACGGTGCCCGCCCGGACGGAAGCCCAGGCCCGCTCCGGACCGAGCGCAGCGACCACCGCCCGCAGCCGGGCGGGACGGATGCCGGGCAGTCCGGCCAACGCCACGACGAAGGCCTCCTCGGGGAGCCCCACGTCAGCTGGCCCGGCGCCCGACGAGAAAGGTCGGTTCGCTGCGCAGGTGCAACGCCGCCGCGACGTGCTCGGCCGAGAGCGGGCCGTCCACCCCGGCCAGATCGGCGATCGTCAGCGCCACCCGCCAGACACGGCGAAGGCCCCGGGCACTCAGCCGACCACTGTCCAGTGACTGCTCCAGGAGGGTGGAGGCCCGCTCACCGAGCGGGGCCACGGCGTCGAGCTCCTTGCCCGAGAGCTCGGCATTGGCGGCAACGCCTCGGGCCCGGGCTCGCTCGCGGGCCTGCGCCACCCTGGCGGCGACAACGACCGTCGGGTCGCCGGGCCCGCCCCGGAGCAACTGCGCCGGGTCAGGACGCAGGATGTCCACGCGGAGGTCGAAGCGGTCGAGCAACGGCCCCGACACTCGCCGTCGGTAGCGCTCGAGGGCCCGGTCGCCGCACCGGCACCCCGCCGGGCTCATCCCCTCGCCGCACGGGCACGGGTTCATCGCCGCCACCAGCAGGAATCGGGCGGGCACGGTGACGCGATGGTCGGCGCGCGCGATGCGCACCACACCTTCCTCGAGCGGCTGGCGCAGGGCGTCGAGCACGGCCAGCGGGAACTCGCCGAACTCGTCGAGGAAGAGCACACCGCCGTGGGCCAGGCTGATCTCGCCGGGCCGGAGATGACCACCGCCGCCCCCGATGATGGCCACCGCCGAGGCCCCGTGGTGAGGCGCCCGCAGCGGAGGGCGACGCACGAGCCCGCCCGGGAGCGGAAGCCCGGCGATGGAGTGAATCCGCGTCGCATCGAACGCCGTGGTGTCGTCGAGGTCAGGCAGGATGCCGGGCAGCCGACGGGCCAGCATCGTCTTTCCGGCACCGGGCGGGCCCGTCATCAACAGGTGGTGTCCCCCGGCCGCGGCGATCTCGAGGCCCTGGCGCCCGAGCACGTGCCCGTGGACCTCGGCGAGATCGGGCGACGGTGGCGTAGGGGGCTGGATCGGCGGATCGGGCAGGGAGGGCCAGGGAGCGTCGCCACGCAGTGCCTCGACCAGGCGAGCGAGCGTCGGGGCGGTGCGCACGACCCGGCCCTCGACGACGCTCGCCTCCGCCACGGAGGACGGCGGCACCACGACCTCGCGTACCTCGGCGGCGTCGACCAAGGACAGCACGCCGGGGACGTGGCGGAGCGCGCCGTCGAGGCCCAGCTCTCCGACGAACGCCCGGTTCTCGACCGCTTCGGGGGGGAGCTGCGCGGTGGCCACCAGGACGGCGACGGCGATGGCGAGGTCGAGGCCGGCCCCGGCCTTGCGCACCGTTGTCGGGGCGAGGTTGACGGTGGTGCGCCGCTGCGGCCACTCCAACTCGCTGGTCAGCACAGCGGCCCGGGTGCGGTCGCGGGCCTCGCGACACGATGCATCGGGCAGCCCGACGACGGTGAAGCCTGGCAGCCCGTTGCCGACGTGGACCTCCACGGTGACGGCGACGCCGTCGACCCCGAGCAACGTGGCGGACGAGACGGTGGCGAGCATGGCGCCCTCCGATGACGATCGGCCGTGGCCGACGGGTGGAGGGCAGCGTTGGCCGCCGAAGGCAGGATCGCGACGCCAACCTACGTGCACGTCGCCGTCACCACAATGCCCGATCGCCGGCCCGGACGGAACCGGGAAGCGACAGCTCAGCTCGGGTTCAGAGGGCCTCTCGGGTGTAACGGGTGACGGCGTCGAGCTGGGCCTGGTCGAAGCGGGTCTTGAAGGCCGGCATCGAACCACGACCGTTGAGGATGACCGCTTCCTGGTCGGCGATGTTCGGGTACCGCTCGGCGACGACGCCCGAGAGCTTGGGGCCCAGACCGCCCCCGCCGCTGCGCCCGTGGCAGCTGGCGCAGTTGGCCAGGTAGAGCTGCTGACCCTGGGCCAACACGGGATCGGTCGGGGCAGCGGGCGTCTCCGTGGACGAGCATGCGGCGATCCCCATGGCGGCGATCACCACCACGCTCGCCGCCACCACCGATCGCCAGGAGCCCATGGCGGCGACGGTAGCAAGGGGTACTCGGCCGACCCCAACCCTCCGATCGCGTGGTGACGACGGACCGGATGCGTGAGGACCACCTCTCTCGGGCGATACTTGGCGAGTGGGCATGAACCCGTTCCGACCGCATCGCCGCTCCCCCGCCGACATCGTCATGGTGGTCGCGGCGATCGCCGTGTGCGTAGCCCTGGTCGTGTGGGCGCTGTTCGGCTGATGGAGATCACCTTCGTCCGCCACGGCCAGCCCGAGTGGGATCGTGACGGCCTGGCCGTCGACGACCCGATCCTGACCCCCGACGGCGAGCAGCAGGCGCGCCACCTGGGCGAAGCGTTCACCGGGCGACCGGTCGATCGGCTCCTCGTCTCGCCACTGGTCCGGGCCCGCCAGACCGCGGCGCCGATCGCCGACGCACTGCAGATGGAGCCCGAGATCCTCGACTGGCTCCCGGAGATCTCGGCCCCCGTGTGGCAGGGCACGCCGTCGGAGATCGTGGGCAAGGCCTTCGCCGACAGCCGCGCCCGCCCACTCGACGAGCAGTGGGAAGGTCTCCCGGGAGGCGAGAGCTTCCGGGCCTTCCACCGTCGCATCACCGGCGGCCTGAACGGGCTGCTCGACGAGCTCGGCGCCCGCAGGATGCCGGGGAACCCGGTCGTCTGGGACATCGACGAACCCGGGCCGAGGGTCGTGATCGTCGCCCACGCAGGCACGAACGCGGTGAGCCTCGGCCACCTGCTGGGCATCGAGGCGGTGCCGTGGGAATGGGAGCGCTTCGTCTCGTTCCACGCCTCGGTGAGCGTCGTGCGCCCCGTGCCGATCAGCGGTGTGCACTCCTTCAGCCTCTACCGCTTCTCGGATACCAGCCACCTGCCCGAGCACCTGCACACCCGCTGAGCAGCGCGGCGTCGGCCCCCGTGGACTCGTTCGATCAGAACGCGGCCTCGATGACGTCGACGCGACCGCCGATCACGCCGGCCACGTCGAAGCGCAGCGCACCGGCGCGGGTGCCGGTGTCGTGGAGCCATCGCACCGCGAGCTTGCGGATCCGGGCCTGCTTGCTCGGCGTGACCGCCTCGGCGGGTGCGCCGTAGGCCATCGAGGACCTCGTCTTCACCTCGCAGAACACCACCGTGCGGCCCCGGGCGAGGACCAGATCGAGCTCGCCGTCACGGCAGCGCCAGTTGCGGTCGAGGACGCGGAAGCCGCGGGCCTCGTACCACTGCGCGGCCAACATCTCCCCGTGCGCGCCGAGCGCGTTGCGGCGCAGGGTCAACAGAGCTGTCCGGTCACCGCAGCCCCAGCTCGCTCTGCGGGAGCTCCTCGATGTTGACGTCCTTGAACGTGACGACCCTGACGTGGGCCACGAACCGGTTCTGACGGTACATGTCCCAGACCCATGCGTCCTTGAGGTCGAGCTCGACGCGGGTACGCCCACCATCGGCCACGACCTGCTGCGCGACCTCGTTGGCGAGGTAGAAGCGCCGCTCGGTCTCGACCACGAAGCGGAACATCGGAGAGACGTCCTTGTACTCGCGGTAGAGCTGCAGTTCGACGTCGGACTCGTAGTCCTCGAGATCCTCGGTACTCACCAGGTGCCTCCTGCAGCCCGCTCAGAGGACTGCGAGGGTGTCGGCCCACGTCGCTGCGGGCGACGGAGCGGCACGACGGCGTCGAGACGCCTCAGTCGCGCTTCTCCTTGATCTTGGCGGCCTTCCCGACCCGATCACGCAGGTAGTAGAGCTTGGCCCGCCGGACGTCGCCACGGGTGACGACCTCGATCTTCTGCACGATCGGGGAGTGCACGGGGAACGTGCGCTCGACGCCGACGCCGAAGCTGACCTTGCGCACCGTGAAGGTCTCACGGACGCCGTCACCCTGGCGGCGGATCACTGCGCCCTGGAACACCTGGACCCGCTCACGGCTGCCCTCCACGACACGGACGTGCACCTTCAGGGTGTCACCGGGGGCGAAATCGGGGATGTCGTCGCGGAGGCTCTGGAGGTCGACGAGATCGGTGGCGTTCATGGCGAAGGGTTCCTGGCGTCGGTGCCCACCGGACCACGGTGGTGGGGCGGGCGGCGTTTCGGGTCGCATCGTGCGAGCCCGTGGGGGACCCTGAAGGATACGCCTCGACCCGCCGATGCGGCAAAGCGCCCGGTCAGGGGCTCCCGGCGGCGGCGGAACCGGGGGGCAGCCCGTCGAACCACGCCAAGAGCGCCTCGTCGGTGGCGTCGAGCCCGCCACGGGCCTCGATCAGATCCGGTCGATCGGCCAGCGTCCGGGCCAGAGCAGCGGCTCGCCGCCATCGGGCGACGAGAGCGTGATCGCCCGAGCGCAGGACGTCGGGGACCGACATCCCCCGAAAGTCGGCCGGCCGGGTGAACTGGGGATGCTCCAGGAGGCCATCGGTGAACGACTCCTCCCCCGCCGACGCGGCGTTGCCCATCACGCCGGGGACGAGCCGCCCGACGGCCTCGAGGACCACGAGCGCCGCGGCCTCTCCCCCACCCAGGACGTAGTCCCCGATCGACAGCTCCCCGTCGCACAGCTCGCTGCGGACCCGGTCGTCGACGCCCTCGTAGCGACCGCACAGCAACGACAGCCCGCCGCCCTCGGCGAGCTCACGGGCCCACGCCTGGTCGAGCCGACGGCCACCCGGGCCGAGCAGGAGCAGCGGCCGCGGACACGACGAGGCTTCGACCGAGGCGAAGATCGGCTCGGGTCGAAGGACCATGCCCGCGCCACCACCGAACGGCGTGTCGTCGACGGTGCGATGCACGTCGGTGGTGTGCTCCCGGAGGTCGTGGACGCGCACGTCGAGGACCCCCTTGGTCTGCGCCCGACCGAGCAGGCTCTCGCCGGCGGCGGCCTCGACCATCCCGGGCAGGATGGTGAAGACGTCGAACCGGAACGACGCCGTCATGGCTCGGGGTCCTCACCCTCGATCAGCTCGAACAGGCCGACCGGCACGTCCACCACCAGCCGACCCTCGTCGTCACGACCGACCAGGAAGGTGAGCGGGACGAGCGCGCCCGAAGCCAGCACGAGCAGATCGCTGGCCGGATTGTCCTGCACGGCCTCCACCAGGCCTCGAACGGTGCCGTCGGGCTCGACGACTTCGCTGCCGATCAGCTCGTGCACCCACAGCGCATCGGGATCGGCGCGTTCGGTCGGAGCCTCCCCGGTCAGCACCTTTCCGACGAGCGCGTCGGCGTCTTCGCGGCGGTCACACCCGGCGAAAGCCACGATCCACTTCCCCTGATGGGGCCTGGAGGAGACCACGATGAGCTCCCGACCATCGGCGAGGAGCCTCGATCCCGGTGCGACGCGGGTCGTCTCGGTGGAGGTGAGCGTCACCATGACCTCACCCCGGAGACCGTGGGGTCGACCGACCCGCCCGACCTCCAGGAGCGGTCCCACCTCAGTCGACGAACTCGACCTCGACGTCGACGCCGTCGCGCGCCGCCGCGGCGCGCACCACGGTCCGGATGGACTGGGCGACCCTGCCCCGCTTGCCGATCACGCGGCCCATGTCGCCCTCGCCCACGTGCACGTTGAGCACGGGACGGCGACCGCGGGCGTCGAGTTCCACGTCGACGGCATCGGGATCGGCCACGAGAGCCTTCACGAGGTACTCGAGCACCTCGATGGCGACCGGAGCGTCGACCGCTCCGTTCTGCGTTCCCTCGTCGTCGTGATCGGTCACACCGGTCTCGGAGGCGTCGCTCACGAGGCTGCGCCGGTGAACTGATCCATGGCGCCGGAGATCTTCAGCAGCTTGGCCACCGCTTCAGTGGGCTGCGCGCCCTTCTGGAGCCAGGCCACGGCCTTGTCGTTGTCGACGGTGATCGCCGACGGCTCACGACGGGGGTCGTAGTGCCCCACGATCTCGATGAAGCGGCCGTTGCGGGGCGAGCGCGCGTCGGCGGCGACGATGCGATATGTCGGCTGCTTGGTCTTGCCCATCCGCATCAGGCGGAGCTTTACCACGTGGTTCTTCTCTCTTGTCGGTGTCGCTGACGAACGGGCCGGCGCAGCGAAACCGCGCGCAGGCGACCGTCCATGGTGAGGCACAGGGCCGATCCGAGGCAAGTCGAACGGCCGTCGGGTCAGGCTAGCGGCGACCGCCGGGCTCGCGTCCGGTGGGGGGCGCCCCCAGATCGGGCAGACCAGGGAGGCCGGGGCCTTTGGTCGTGGGCAGCCCGAGGGCCGCCGGATCGAGGTCGGGAAGACGCAGGGGAGCCTTGCCCTTCGGCGCCACGCGCCCTCCCCCGGTGCGCCCGCCGCGACCGCCACCCGGGCCCTTGCCCTTGTTCTTGGCCGCCTTGCGCCGAGACTTGGCGATCTTCTTCGAGCCCGAGCCCCCCATCCGCTTCATCATCTTGGAGACCTCCTTGAACTGCTTGACGAGGTCGCCGACCTGGGTGGCGTCCGTCCCGGATCCGCGGGCGATGCGGTTGCGACGAGAGGCGTCGATCAGATCCGGATCGGTGCGCTCGGCGACGGTCATGGAGCGGATGATGGCCTCGATCCGCGCGATCTCCCGATCGTCGATCTCGGCGTCGCGGACCTCCTTGGGCACACCGGGGAGCATGCCCAGAATCCCCGACAGGGGGCCCATCTTCTTGAGCTGCTGCATCTGGTCGAGGAAGTCGTCGAAGGTGAACTGACCCTCGAGGAGCCGGGTCGCGGCGGCCTCGGCCTGGTCCTTCTCATAGACCTCCTCGGCTTTCTCGATGAGGGTGAGCATGTCGCCCATGCCCAGGATGCGACCGGCGAGGCGATCGGGGTGGAACAGGTCGAAGTCCTTGAGCTTCTCCCCGGTCGAGGCGAAGGCGATCGGTCGACCCACGACCTCCTTCACACTGAGGGCGGCACCGCCGCGGGCATCTCCGTCGAGCTTGGTGAGGATGACGCCATCGAGCTCGAGCGTGGCGTGGAACGCCTCGGCGGTGGAGACGGCGTCCTGGCCGGTCATGGCGTCGATGACCAGGAACGTGTAGTCGGGGGTCACCGCCTCGGAGATGCGGCGGACTTCGTCCATGAGGTCGGCGTCGATGGCCAGGCGGCCGGCGGTGTCGACGATCACCACGTCGCGGCCGGTTCGCCGCGCTTCGGCGACGGCACCGTCGGCGACGGCCACCGGGTCGGTGTCCTCGGACCAGACGGGCACCTCGACCTGGCGTCCGAGGGTCCGGAGCTGCTCGACGGCGGCGGGCCGCTGGAGGTCGGCGCCGACCAGGAGCGGGTGGCGACCCTGGCTCTTGAACCAGCGGGCCAACTTGGCCGAGTTCGTGGTCTTGCCCGAGCCCTGCAGACCCGCCATGAGCACGACAGTGGGCGGCTTGGGGCTGAAGGTGATCTTGATCGTCTCGCCGCCGAGGGTGGTGGTGAGCTCGTCGTTGACGATCTTGACGATCTGCTGGCCGGGATTGAGGGCTCCGGAGACCTCAGCGCCGAGAGCGCGATCACGGACCCGGGCGATGAAGTTCTTGACGACCGTGAAGTTGACGTCGGCCTCGAGCAGGGCGAGACGGATCTCGCGAAGTGCCTCGTCGACATCGGCCTCCGACAGCCGGCCCTTGCCGCGGAGGCGGCCGAGGACACCCTCGAAGCGGTCGGACAGGGTCTCAAACATCGACAGCCACCTCGTCGGGCAGATCGGACGGATCGAAGGGCCCGGGGAGGTCGCCGGACCCGGCAGGAGAGGGTCCGAAGCGAGTCGTGATCCGGTGCCCGATCACCACGCCCAGGACGAGACCGAGGACGAACAACGCGACCGCCTTCGGGCCGAGCGCCCGACTGGCGGCCGCGGTCCCCTTCACGGGCACCGAGCCGGCGACGTAGCCGACGCGGAACGCCACCTCGCCAGTGGCGAGGATGAGCTTGGCGGAGACCGCGGTGAGGCGAGCGATGATGCGGAAGGGAAACGTCAGGACACTCATGAGAACAAGGCCTCCACGAACTCGTCGGCCTCGAACGGCACGAGGTCCTCGGCTCCCTCCCCGAGACCCACGAGCTTCACCGGGATGCCGAGCTGGGTCTGGATGGCCACCACGATGCCACCCTTCGCCGAGCCGTCGAGCTTGGTGAGCACCACCCCGGTCACCTCCACGGCCTCGGTGAACTGCGCGGCCTGGACCAGACCGTTCTGACCGGTGGTCGCGTCGAGGACCAACAGCACCTCGGTCACCTCGCCGGAGCCCTTGTCGGCGACGCGGCGCACCTTGCGCAGCTCGTCCATCAGGTTGACCTTGGTGTGCAGACGACCGGCGGTGTCGGCGAGGACCAGGTCGGCACCACGGGCCGACGCGGCCTCGACCGCATCGAAGATCACCGCACCGGGATCGCCACCCTCGTTGCCCCGGACGAGCTCCGCGCCGGTGCGGTCGGCCCACATGCCGAGCTGCTCGGCGGCGGCGGCGCGGAAGGTGTCGCCGGCGGCCATGACGACCTTGTGGCCGGCGTCGGTCTCGCGCTTGCCCAGCTTGCCGATGGTCGTGGTCTTGCCGACACCGTTGACGCCGACGAACAACCACACCGACGGCCCGCCCTGGGCTCGGAGGAGGTCGACGTCGAAGCCGCCGAGTCGTCGGGTCAGTTCGATCTTGAGCGCCTCGAGGAGCTGGGCACCGTCCTCGAGGCCCTGCTCCTTGACCTGGGTCCGCAGGACGTCGAGCAGGTCCTGGGTGGCGTCGACGCCGACGTCGGCCCGGATGAGCGCTTCCTCCAGCTCGTCCCAGGCCTCCTGGTCGATGCGACTCCGCCCGGTCAGCGACCCGACATACCCCGAGAGCAAGCCTCTGGCCTTGCTGAGGCGGTCCCGAAAGCGGGGGCGGGTTGGTGCCGGAGCCACCTCGGCAGGGGCCGCGGCAGCTGCGACCGCCTCGGCTTCGGCGACGACGTCGCCCTCGACCTCCTCGACCGGCGCCGCCTCGACGGGCGGCGCGGCGACGGTCTCCTCCTCGACCGCCGGGGCGACGGGTGGCGGTTCGAGCGTGGTGTCGGCACCGCGACGGCCCCGCACGAGAGCGAGGCCGGTGCCGACGAGGACGCCGACCACGACGATGACGAGGATGATGACGACGGCTTCCATGGCCGGATCAGCCTACTGATGCCCTCAGCGGGCCCGACGCGGTCGCAGGGGTCGACCGCCTCGGGCCCCGGTTCACCGGGTCGTGGTCGGCGGCGACGACGGCGCCAACGTGCCGAGCGTGACCTCCACGGTCTGGCGCTGGCCGTCACGGACCACGTCGACCGTGACCGTGTCACCGGGGCTGTAGGCGCTGATGACGCCCCGGAGCTGCTCGAAGGAGCGCACGTCGTCGCCGTCGACGGCGACGATCAGATCGCCCACCTCGATCCCGCCGGCTTCGGCGGCTCCGCCGCCCACGAGGCTCTGGACGTAGGCGCCGGCGTCGCCGGACGGAGTCTCGTCGGGTCCCGACAGCCCGAGGCCGGCTCGGGCGATCGACTGCCCGTTGACGATCTTGTCGGCGATGTCACGGGCGGTCTGCACCGGGATGGCGAACCCGATCCCGTTGTTCTCACCGGACTGGCTGAAGATCGCGGTGTTGATGCCGATCAACTGGCCGTTGCGGTCGACCAGAGCGCCGCCGGAGTTGCCGGGGTTGATCGACGCATCGGTCTGGATCATGTTGACGACCAAGCCCTTGTCGTTGTCGACCGGGCGGTTGACGGCGGAGACGATCCCGGCGGTCACGGTCTGCTCGAGACCGAAGGGGCTCCCGAGCGCGACGGCGGTCTGCCCGACGATCGGGTCCCCTGCGGCGAGGGGAACGGCCGGCAGGTCTGCTCCGTCGATCTCGACCACGGCGATGTCGGTGCCGGTGTCGGTCCCGAGCACGCGACCCTCGAAGGCCTGACCGTCGGCGGTGCGGACGGTCACCGTGGTGTCGGTGCCGACCACGTGGGCGTTGGTGAGAACGAGGCCGTCCTGGTACACGACACCGGACCCGAGCCCGTTGCTCACCTCGATCTGCACCACCGAAGGCGACAACGCAGCGGCCACCGCCGCCAGCGGCTCGACCGTCGGGTCGATGGTGACGTTCGGAACGGTGGAGACGGCTGCGGCAGAACTCCGAACGACGGTGGTGGCGGTCTGGTCCTCCGTGAGGGCCCGCACCCCGAAGCCGGATCCCACGAGCGCGGCTGCGAACACGACCGCTCCCACGACCTTCAGACCGGTGCGGCGAGGACGGGGGGCCGAGGTGGCCGGCAGCGGCGGCGGCAGCGGTGGCGGGGTGGGCGGTGCTCCCAACGACCAGCCCGGGTTCACCGACGACGCTCCCGGAGGCGGAGGAATGGGAGGGAGACGTCCTGCGTCTGCAGACCCCGACGCGACGTCGGGTCGCGGCGCGTAGGGCGACGGAACCGGAGGGACCACCACCTGCGTGGGGCGCTCGACGGTGGGCCACGCCGGATTGGGTGGAGGGGTCGGCCCGGTCGATGGTTCGCCCGCCTCGACCTGTTCGAGCGTCGGTCGCTGCTCGTCGGGAAGGGGAACGGACGGTTCGCGGCCGTCGAGCGGGGGCTGGTTCGGGGGGGTCGGGTCCCAGGTCATCGGGGCTCCTGCGAACGGCCCGCACAGTGCGGGCGACGGATGAGGCTCGCGGCACCCGGAGGTGCCTCGGGGACGACGCTACGGGGCGGACCGAAAAACGCGGCGAAAGGACACCGATCGACGACCGAAAGACGCCGATCCTCCCCGCTCATTCGGCCGTGACGCCCGACGGCGCCGGCAGCGCCGGCAACCACAACGCAAAGGCGGCGCCCCGACCCGACTCGGAGGCGAGCTTCACCTCACCGCCGTGGGCCTCTGCGGTCTGACGCACGATGGTGAGACCCAGTCCGCTCCGACCGAGCTCGCGCCCCTCTCGGGGGTCCCCCCGCCAGAAGCGCTGGAAGACCCGCTCGTGATCCGCTGGGTCGATGCCCGGCCCCTGGTCTTCCACCGAGAGCCACACCCACGGCCCTTCCCGGCCGGCCCGGACCCTGATGGTCGTACCGGCCGGCGAGTGGTGCACGGCGTTGGCCAACAGGTTGGCCAACGCCTGACGCAGCGCGAGGCGATCGCCGAACACCCACAGGCCGGTGTCGGTGACCTTCTCGAGGTGGACACCCTCTGCCTCGGCGACACCGACGAACTCGTCGGCGGCCTCGTCGACCAGCAGCGCGGCGTCGACGGGCTGGCGGTCGAGCGACAACGTCCCCTTCCGGGCGTAGACCAGCAGGTCGTCGACGAGGCGGGCCATGCGTTCTGTGGAGCGCTCGACGACCTCGGCGGTGCGGCGCAACTCCTCGGCGCTGGCATCCGGATCTGAGAGGGTCACCTCGAGGTTCGTGCGGATCACCGCCAACGGGTTGCGCAGTTCGTGGCTGGCCTCGTGGATGAACTGACGCTGACCCTCGAAGGCCTCGTCGATCCGGCCGAGCATGCCGTCGAACGTGTCGGCGAGACGCCGCAGTTCGTCGTCGGGTCCACCGAGGTCGATGCGACGGCTGAGATCGCTGGCCTGGATGTCACGGACCGTGGAGGTGATCTGACCGATCGGTCGCAGCATCCGCCCGCTCACCAGCCAGCCGACGGCCAGGCTCACGAAGAACAGCCCCAGCAGCGCAGTGAGCGAGTACACCCGCAGCGCATCGAGAGCCCGCTCGTTCACCTGGTTCTGGAGGAGCTGTGCCTGGTCGATCTGCAGGAACCTTCCACCGGGTCCTTCGAAGAGCACACCGATGGTCTGGTTCTGCAACGAGTAGCGGAGACCGAAGTAGAGCGAGGCGACGGCCAGTGCCGCGAGCCCGAAGACGACCGTCGAATAGACGACGGTGAGACGGAACCGGATCGACCCCGCCCATGCCGGGAGGCGGTCGGCGAGCCGCTGCCCGCGAGAGTGCAACCGGGTACGGACCGCGACCGCCGGGTACTCACCCGTCGGCGGTTCGCGCACGATGGGGCCGACCTCCGGGACGCGTCCGGTCGACGCACTCATTCGTCGCCTTCCACGAGCCGGTACCCCCGGCCGATCACCGTCTCGATGGCCGACGGCTCTCCGCCGGCCATGAGCTTGCGCCGGAGCGTGCCGACGGTGACGCGAACCGTGTTGGTGAAGGGGTCGGCGTGCTCGTCCCAGACGTGCTCGAGCAGCACCTCCTGGGACAGCACCTCGCCGGGACGGGTCATGAAGTACCGCAGGAGCGCGAACTCCTTCGCCGTCAACTCGAGCCGCCGGCCTGCGCGAGATGCCTCGTGTCGGGCGTCGTCGAGCTCGACGTCGCCCACGACGAAGCGTGACGACGTACCCGGCGTGTCACGACGGAGCAGCGAGCGGATCCGCGCGGTCAGCTCCGGAAAGGCGAACGGTTTCACGAGGTAGTCGTCGGCTCCGTCGTCGAGTCCGGCCACACGATCCTCGAGGCTGTCTCGCGCCGTCAGCATGAGAACCCGGGGTTGGGGATCCAACGACGCGGCGCGCACCTGCCGACAGACCTCGCGACCGTCGGTCCCCGGCATCGTGATGTCGAGGCAGAGCAGGTCGTAGCCGTTCACCAGTGCCTTGCTGATGGCCTCGTCGCCGTCATGGGAGACATCGACGGCGTAGCCCTCCCGGCGCAGCCCGCGGGCCACCGCCTCGGCCAACTCGACCTCGTCGTCCACCACGAGCACGCGCACGGTCCGAAGGGTAGGGCGGCGGAGGGCCGCCAGGGCCGCACCGGGGGGTGCGTGTCGGGAACCGAGGCTGCCCGGACGGTCCCGCGGCCGGCGCAAGGCTTTACCGTGACCTTCGCGGTGGCGTGGTTCTGTCACTCCCGTGACCGCCACCGATCCCTTCCCCCCGCCCGCCGCCGAGGAGCCTCCCGTGGACGCCATGGAGCCGAACCCGCAGTCGCTCGAGTCCGATGCCGCCCGCCTCGAGCGGGCCATGTTCGAGGTGAAGAAGGTCATCGTCGGTCAGGACCGGACGATCGAGCGCCTCTTCGTCGGCCTGCTGGCCCGTGGCCACGTGCTGCTCGAAGGAGTGCCCGGCCTGGCCAAGACCTTGGCCGTGGAGACGCTGGCGACGGTGATCGGCGGGTCGTACTCCCGGCTCCAGTTCACCCCGGACCTCCTGCCCGCCGATCTCGTCGGCACGCGCATCTTCCGGGCGTCGAGCGAGCAGTTCGACATCGAGTGGGGTCCGGTCTTCGCCAACATCGTCCTGGCCGACGAGATCAACCGAGCGCCGGCAAAGGTCCAGTCGGCGCTTCTGGAAGCGATGGCCGAGCACCAGGTCTCGATCGCCGGCACCACCCGTGCGCTGCCGGCTCCGTTCCTCGTGATGGCCACGCAGAACCCGATCGAGAGCGAAGGGGTGTACCCGCTCCCCGAGGCGCAACGCGACCGCTTCCTCATGAAGGTCGTCCTGGGCTATCCGACACCGGTCGAGGAGGCGCAGATCGTCGCCCGCATGGGTGTGCGTCCTCCGACCGCCGTGCAGGCACTCACCCTCGACGACCTCGTCGCCCTCCAGGACGCGGCCGACGCCGTCCAGGTGGCGCCCAGCGTCGCGGACTACGCGGTGCGCCTCGTCGTCGCCACCCGGGAACCCGCCGCCCACGGTCTTCCCGAGCTCACGGAACTGATCTCCTGGGGAGCCAGCCCCCGAGCGACGCTGGGCCTCGTCGCGGCGGGTCGAGCTCTCGCCCTCCTGCGGGGACGGCCGTACGTGGTCCCGCAGGACATCTTCGACGTCGCTCCCGACGTTCTGCGTCACCGGGTCGTACCGTCCTACGAGGCCCTCGCTCAGGGCCTGTCGGTCGAGCAACTCCTCGCCCGGCTCCTGTCGACCATCCACGCTCCCGCGGTCACTCCCGCCCAGAACCAGACCGCGGCTCCCCTCCCGTGAGCGCCGCTGGTCCCCCGACGCAACCCCCCCACCCCGACCACCGTGCGGCGATGGTCGGGGGACTCCGCACGCCGGATGCGCCGGCCGTCGCAGGAACCCCGGCCGCCGAGGTCCTCCGTCGCCTCGAGCTGGCGGTCACCCGGCGACTCGACGGACTGCTCCAGGGGGACCACCGGGGGCTCACCCCCGGGCACGGCTCCGAACCCGGCGAGATCCGGGCCTACCAACCAGGCGACGACGTGCGTCGCATCGACTGGAACGTCACCGCGCGCCTCCGTGACACCCACGTCCGCGACACCGTCGCCGACCGCGAGCTCGAGACGTGGGCCCTGCTCGACGCCTCCGCCAGCCTGGCCTTCGGCAGCGCCCTCGCCGAGAAACGCGACCTGGCGCTGGCGGGGGTGGCGGCCGTGGCCTTCCTCACGACCCGCACCGGCAACCGCATCGGCGCCCTGACGGCCGACGGGACCGGACGCACGACCACCATCCCGGCGCGAGGAGGCCGGGTCCACACGCAGGCCCTGCTGCGGCGCGTGCTGTCCGCCGTGGAATCCCCCGCCCCCGGCCGCGTCGACCTCTCCCGGGCCCTCGTGCGCCTCGGGGCGGTGGCCCGCCGCCGGGGCCTGGCCGTCGTCGTGTCGGACTTCCTGGATCCCGATGACTGGACCGCCGCCCTACGCGCCGTCGCACTGCGCCACGACGTGGTCTGCCTCGAGGTCGTCGACCCACTGGAACTCGAGCTCCCCGCCGTCGGCACACTGAACCTGCTGGACCCCGAGACCGGCACCGAGCTCGAGGTCCGCACCGACGACAGACACGTCCGACAGCGCTACGCCGAGGCCGCTGCGGCCCAGCGGCACACGATCGCCGCCCGGATCCGGGCCGCCGGTGCCGACCACCTCCAGCTACGCACGGACCGGGACTGGTTGCTCGACCTCGCCCGCTTCGTCTCGCGTCGTCGTGACCGAATCGATTCCCTGTCCCGTCCGGCGGCACATCAGGTGGGCGCGCCGTGAGCGTGCTCGCTGTCGGCTTCCTCGACCCGTGGCGCCTGTGGCTCCTGCTCGGCGTCCTCGCCCTGGTCGTCGTCTACGTGGTCGTCCAGCAGCGCCGTCAGGCCTATGCGCTGCGCTTCACCAACCTCGACCTGCTGGCGTCCGTGGCGCCCCGACGCCCCGGCTGGCGCCGCCATGCGACAGCAGCGGTGTACCTCGTGGCGCTGGCGACCATGGTGCTGGCCTTCGCCCGGCCGACCTGGGAGACCCAGGTACCCCGGGAGCGGGCGACGGTGATGCTGGCCATCGACACGTCGTTGTCGATGGACGCCACCGACGTGGCTCCGTCGCGGGTCGAGGCCGCCCAGGAGGCGGCGGTGTCGTTCCTCGACCAGGTACCCGACACCGTCAACGTCGGACTGGTCACCTTCAACGCTGCGGCTTCGCTGCGGGTCCCGCCCACGACCGACCGCCAGGCGGTGCGCAACGGCATCGCCAACCTCGAACTGGGGGAACGTACGGCCATCGGCGAGGCCATCTTCACCAGCCTCGACGCACTCTCGACCGTACCCCCGGCCGAGGACGGCAGCCCCGTACCCGCGGCGGTGGTGCTCATGTCGGACGGCACGAACACCAACGGGCGTTCCGACGCCCAGGCGGCCAGCGCTGCCGCGGAGGCAGGCGTGCCCGTGTCCACGATCGCCTTCGGCACCGACCGAGGCTTCATCACCGTTCCCGGGATGGCCGGCATCGTGCCCGTCCCTGTCGACCGAGACGCGCTCGACGCCATCGCGTCGGCGACGGATGGCCGCTTCTACGAAGCCACCACCGAGTCGGAGCTGCGGGACGTGTACGCCACCATCGGCTCGTCGGTGGGCTTCGAGACGATCGATACCGAGGTCACCGCCTGGTTCGTCGGCGGGGCCCTCGTGTTCCTCTTCGTCGCCGGCGGCCTGAGCCTGGCCTGGTTCTCCCGACTGCCGTGAACGTTGCGCCCTCGTCGGCTCCGCCTCCTCGGGACGCGGTGCGGCTCAGGTGGCGCCGACGCGCTCGCTGACGACCTTGCTCGAGCCACCGGGCTGCATGGTGACGCCGTAGAGGCAGTCCGCGGCCTCCATCGTGCGCTTCTGATGGGTGACGATGACGAGCTGGGCGTCGGCGCGGAACTCGGCGACGAGGCCCAGGAAACGATGGAGGTTCACGTCGTCGAGAGCGGCCTCGACCTCGTCCATCACGTAGAACGGCGACGGACGGCTCCGGAAGACGGCGAAGAGGTAGGCGAGAGCCGTGAGGCTGCGCTCGCCGCCGGAGAGCAGCGACAGCTTCCTCACGTTCTTTCCCGAGGGCTTGGCTTCGACCTCGATACCGGTGACCAGCAGATCGTCGGGATCGGTGAGCTTGAGACGACCCTCGCCACCCGGGAAGAGCATCGAGAACAGAGCCTCGAAGTTGGCCGCGACGTCGGCGAAGGCCGACGCGAAGACGCTCACGATCTCGGCGTCGATCGCCCTGATGATCTTGGCCAGCTCGCGCCGGCTCTCCTTGACGTCGTCGAGTTGTTGCTGGAGGAACTCGTGGCGCTCCTGGAGCGCCTCGAACTCCTCGAGGGCCAGGGGGTTGATGGGACCCATGATCCGCAGCTCGCGTTCGAGCTCTCGGATACGGGCGCTGACGGTGACCCCGTCGGCGAGCGGCGGGCAGTCGGTGCCGATGGCGGCGTCGGGCTCGCAGTCGAGGTCGCGTCGGAGAGCCTCGACGGCCGCCTCGAGTCGGAGCTTGACCTCGGCTTCGTCGAGCTCGGCCCGCTGGAGCAGCTCGCGTTGCTCTGACAGGGCTCGCTCCTCGGCGGACCGGCGACGGCGACGTTCGTCCAGGTCGGCGGCGACCTGGCGGGCGGCCTCGGACTGACGCCGACGGCGGTCACGGAGGTCGTTCAGCTGCGACCCGATGGTGACGGTGGCCTCGCTGACGACGTCGGCAAGGCGGCCCAGCGCCACGGCGGCGCGCTCGAGCTCGAGCCGTTTCGACTCCGCGGCGGCGCGCTCGGCGGCGGCTCCCTCGAGGCGCCGCTCCACCTCGGCCGCCCTGGTCCGCAGGAAGGAGTCCCGCTCGGCGACCGACGCCGCACGAACCTCGAGATCGCTGCGCCGCGACCCCACGTCGGCCGCGAGCTCCTCCAGACGCGTACGGGCCGCACCCATCCGGCGCGACGACTCGGCGAGGTCGGCGTCGGCCGCCTCGAGTCCCGGCAGCACGCCTTCGAGCTCGACGATCCGCACGACCTCCCGATCGACGCGCTCGGCGAGCTCGGCCAGGTGGCCCTCGAGGGCCTCGGCCTCGGTGACGGCGTCGCGCCGATCCGTCTCGACCCGCTGCAGACGATCTGCGGCGGCCGCGAGGCGACTGTCGTTGTCGTCGAGCTGCCTGGTGAGGGTTCGCTCCTCGTGCTCGACCTCGGTGACCGCAGCCCTCGCCGCCGACAACGCCTCGGCTGCGGAGGCCACGGAAGCCATCGCTGCGTCGGCCCGGGCGCGGGCCTCGTCACGGGCCGCTCCGGTGGCGCCGGATCCGGCGACCCCGACGCGCCAACCGCTGAGCGCGAATCGATCGCCATCGGCGGTCACGGCGATGGCATCCGGGTGCGCGAGCGCCACGTCGATCGCCTCCGCCCACCCGCCATCGACGACGACCGCCGAACCGATGAGGCCGTCGAGGACCGCTTCGACGTCAGCACGCGCCGATCGAACGTGACGGCGCAGAGGCACGCCGACCGACGGCGCCTGGCGGGGGATCATCCCCGCCCCGAGGGCGATGACCGCACCGGAGAGGGCCTCCCCGTGGAGGGCGTCGAGGGCACGGCGACCAGCGGCGACACCGTCGACGACGACCGCGGCGAGTGCCTCCCCGGTGGCAGCCTCGAACGCCGCCTCCCAGCCCGGATCCACCTCGACGAGGTCGAGCAGCGTGCCGAGCACGCCGTCGATGCCCTCCAGACGCTGTGTGCCGGCGCGGGAGCGGGCCTCGTCGAGGGCCAGATCGAGCGCTTCGACACGGGCGTCCCAGGCGTGGCGCTCGCTCTCTGTGCGACGGTGTGCCTCCTCGGCCGCAGTGCAGGCCTCGACGGCGAACGCCCGGCGTCGTTCGACGCCCTCGATCGCGTCGACGAGGGGCCGCTCGGTCTGCTCGGCGGCGGAGAGCTCGGCCCGCAGCCCCTCGGCCTCGAGCAGGAGGTCGGCGACCCTCGTGCGCAGCCCCTCGGTCCGGGCCTGCACCCGATCGAGCTCGGACCGGCCCCGGTCCACCGCGGCGCGCAAGGCCGCCAGCTCGCCCCGGACCTCGGCCGCGGCTCCGCTCGGCGCGGGCACTCCGCTGGCCCACTCGCTCTCGAAGGCGGTTCGCTCCGCGGCAAGAGCCGCCTCCGCCGCGGCCAGCTCGTCGGTCAGGGGCGCCAAGAGCGAACGCTCGGCGTCGAGCTCCGCGAGGTCGGCGGCGAGACGGGCCGACTCGGCCTCGAGCGAGGCCACGACTCCCTGATCGACGGACGTTCCCTGCGCTCGTTCGACGCCACGACGGCGCTCGGTGAGCACCGCGGTGAGTCCCCGGGCCTGCTGGAAGAGCGACTCGTGCACGGCGAGGGAGTCCCCGAGGTCGTCTCCACCCATCGCGGTGAGCTCGGCCTCGGTGGCCATGACCAGTGTGTCGAGCTCCGCCAGCGACGCCCTGCGGAGACGCTCTGCATCGAGGAGCTCCGCCCGACGGCGCGACCCCTTCTCCAGTCGGGTCCGCAGCCCGTCGAGCTCGCGGCCGGCGACATGGACCCGGAGTGCCGTGAGCTCGGCCACGACGTCGCCGTGACGACGGGCCGCGTCGGCTTGGCGCTCGAGTGGACGGAGCTGCCGGCGGACCTCGCGGAGAAGATCCTGCAGCCGGGTGAGATTGCCCTCGGTGGCGAGGAGGCGCCGCTCCGACTTCTCCTTGCGCCGGCGGTACTTGAGTACGCCAGCGGCTTCCTCGATCACGGCGCGCCGCTCTTCCGGGCGAGCGTTCAACACCGCGTCGATCTGGCCCTGGCTGATGATGACGTGCTGCTGACGCCCGACGCCCGAGTCCGAAAGCAGATCCTGGATGTCGAGGAGGCGACACGGGACCCCGTTCAGCGCGTACTCGCTGTCGCCGGAGCGGAAGAGGGTGCGGGTGATGGTCACCTCGCTGAACTCGATCGGCAGCAGGCCGGAGCCGTTGTCGATCGTGAGGCTCACCTCGGCCCGGCCGAGCGCGGCCCTCTTGGCCGTGCCGGCGAAGATGACGTCGTCCATCTTCTGGGAACGGACCGCCGAAGGCGCCTGCGCACCGAGGACCCATCCGATGGCATCGACGACGTTGGACTTGCCGGAACCGTTCGGGCCGACCACGACGGTGACGCCCCGCTCGAGGTCGAGCACGGTCGTGTCGGCGAAGGACTTGAAGCCCTTCATGGAGAGTCGCTTCAGGTACATCGGGGCTCGTGGTGGATCGGGGCGTCGCGGCCGGAACAGGACGAAGGGGACACCGAGGTCAGACCTGGCAGACCTCACAGAAGTAGGTGGACCGGTTGGCGAACTTGGCCTTCACGATGTCATGGCGACGGCACCGGCGGCAGGGTTGCTTCTCACGGTCGTACACCTGATGGTGGCTCTGGTACTCGCCGGGCTTGCCGTTGAGGTCGACGTACTGGCCGTCGCCGAGCGTGGACCCCCCGTACTTGATCGCCTCGTGCAGGATCTCGACGACCGACCGGTACACCCTCCGGATCTCCTGGGTGGTGAGTGTGTCGGTGTCGCGGTCGTAGCGCAGGCCGGCGTCGAAGAGGATCTCGTCGGCGTAGATGTTGCCGATCCCGGCGATGATCGACTGATCGGTGAGGAAGGCCTTCAGCTTCATGCGCTTCCGCCTCAGGAGGTGGCCGAAATCGACCCATGACATCGGGGTCTCCACCGGATCGACACCCAACTCGGACAGCTCCGGGATCTCCGAGGTGATCTCGTCGGGCGTGGCCAGGAAGAGCTCCCCGAAGGTGCGGGGGTCGACGAAGCGGAGCTGACCCCCCTGGGTGAAGGAGATGACCACGTGGGTGTGCGGCGCCACGGGGTCACGAGGAGCGGCCCGGAGGAGCTGGCCGCTCATCCTGAGGTGGATGACGAGCACGTCGCCGGTGTCGAGCGCGAGGAGGAGGTACTTGCCCTTGCGCTGGGCTCCGCTGATCTTCGCCCCCTCGAGTCGGCTCACCAGCTCTTTCGGCTTCTGCCGACGGACGGTCCGGGCGCCGGTGACCGACACGGTCTTGATCTTCTTGCCCACCACCTCGCGTTCGAGCTCGCGACGGATGGTTTCGACCTCGGGCAGCTCAGGCATGGCCCTGCTCGCTCTCACTGATGGTGGTGGATGCTGCGGCGGTGCCGACGGTGTCGGCCCCGGCCAACACGGCGAGAGCCGCACCGGCCGCCGACTGCTCGGCGTGCTTCTTGGATCGACCGTCGCCGACACCGACGCGCCGGCCGTCGATGTGGACCTCGGCGCGGAAGCGCTTGGCGTGATCGGGCCCCTCGTCGGACACGAGGTACGTGGGCATCGACGTCGAGTGACGCGCCACGAAGATCTGGAGCTGCGTCTTGTGATCGGCCCCGCCGGGGCCCTCGACCACCTCTGCCGCGATCCGCCCTGCGAGCAATCCGAGCACCAGGTCGCGAGCAGCGTCGAGTCCACCGTCGAGGTAGACCGCGGCGATCACCGCCTCCATCGCGTCGGACAGGATCGACGCCTTCTCGCGACCCCCGCTGGACGCCTCGCCCTTGCCCAACTTGAGGTCGGCGCCGAGGCCGACCTCCGTCGCGACGACGGCGAGGGTGGGTTCGCTCACGACGGCGGCGCGCACCTTGGAGAACGACCCTTCGGCCAGCTGGGGATGTTCGGCCACGACGTGATCCGCGACGACGAGCCCGAGGACGGCATCGCCCAGGAACTCGAGCCGCTCGTTCGACTCGGTGCCCGGGTGCTCTGCGCACCACGAGCGATGGGTGAGGGCCCGCTCGAGGAGGGCGGGGTCGTCGAAGACGTGTCCCAGCCGCTCGGAGAGCGACGCGAGTGTGTCGGTGCCCAGGGCGTCAGCCCAGCTTGGCGACGACGTAGTCGACGGCGTCGCGAACGGTCTTCAGATCCTCGAGGTCCTCGTCCTCGATGCGGAAGCCCACGCTGCGCTCACCGAGCTCCTCCTCGAGGGCTTCCACGAGCTCGATCAGGGCCAGGCTGTCGGCGTCGAGGTCGTCGGCGAAGGAATCGCCCTCGTTGATCGAGGTCGGCTCGACCTCGAGGATGTCGGACAGCCGATCGCGGATGAGGTCGAGAACTTCCTGGCGGCTCATCGGGGGCTGTTCGACGTGGGTCTCTGCGGGCACGAAATCGTTCTCCTCATCCTGTCTCGGTCGGGGGATCGTACCGTGACCACAGCTCGTGCGCTTGTGAACAGGGGCCCCAGGGGTCCGGAGGGGCTACTCGGAGCGCACGGTGCGGGCGAGATGCCCGACGACGTCGCCCTGCACCATGTCCCGGGCGACCCTCACGGCGTTCACGATGGCCGTGGCCGACGACGAACCGTGGCTGATGATGCACACGCCGTCGAGACCCAACAGCATCGCACCGCCGGTGTTCTCCGGATCGAGGCTGTCGTAGAGCGGGGTGAGCGCCGGCCAGAGCGTGGCCGCCGCGGCCCGGGCCTCGTCGGAGGAGTCGAAGGCCTCGAGGAGGCCCGCGATCACCGCCTTGAGGCCGCCTTCGAGGGTCTTGAGGGCCACGTTGCCGGTGAAGCCGTCGGTGACCACGACGTCGGCGAGGTCGCTCATCAGGTCCCGCCCCTCCACGTTGCCGACGAACCTGGCCCCGGTGTCGCGGACCCACGAGCCCTCCTCGAGGAGCTTGTGGGTCTCCTTGACGAGCGCATTCCCCTTGGTCGGTTCCTCGCCGATGGACAGCAACGCCACCCTGGGCTCGGCGATTCCGTAGCGCTCCCGGGCGTACACGGCCCCCATCTGGGCGAACTGCACCAGCCACTCGGCGTCGCACTGGGCGTTGGCGCCGGCGTCGAGCAACAACGTGGGCGTCGACCCCGGCACGGGGATGGGGGTGACGATCGCCGGACGCTGCACCCCCTTGATCCGGCCCATGCGCAGCAAGGCGCTCGCCATCGTGGCCCCGGTGTTGCCGGCGCTGACCATGGCCGACGCCCGACCGTCACGCACCGCCTCGGCGGCACGCACCAAGGACGAGTCCTTCATGCGGCGCACGCTCGCGGCGGGATCGGCGTCCATGGCGATGACCTCGGAGGCCTCGATCACCTCGAGGTCACCGGTGTCGGTGAGTTCCTCGGGTCGCCCGACCAGGAGCACGGCGACGCCCAGCTCGTCGGCGGCGCGGCGCGCTCCGGCCACGATCTCGTGCGGAGCGTTGTCACCACCCATCGCATCGACGGCGATGGGAAGCATGCCGCCGGGGCCGGCGTCGGTCACGGGTACCGAGGCTTCAGTCGACGTCGATGGCCTGGCGGCCGTGGTACCAGCCGCAGTTCCCGCACACGATGTGGGGGCGCTTCACCGCACCGCAACGCGGGCAGGTGCTCCGCGACGGCGTCGTGAGGGTCCATGCCGACGCCCGGCGGCTGCGGCTCTTCGACTTCGAGGTCTTCTTCTTGGGGACAGCCATCGTTCTTCCTGGCGAGTGGGGGGACCTTCGTCCCGCAACTGGGATGCCGAGTGCGCCGACTCCACGCCGACCCCGGACACGAAGAGAAGAGCCTACCCGTCCTCGCCCGGAGAATCGAAGTGCAGGTCTCCGAGCGCCGCCCAACGCGGATCGACGGCATCCCCCAGCTCGGGTTCCTCGTCGTCGTACGACGGGACGGCCGGGAACGCGTCGGGCGCGGGACCGAGGCAGTCCGGCGAGCACAACGGGGCCAGGGGGAGCGCCAGGAGGACGGCATCTCTGACCATCGGCTCGAGATCCACCAGGTCCTCCGCCATGGGATAGGTCTCGCCCTCGACCGGCCGAGGCTCGAAGATCTCCTTCACCCGTGCCGCGGTGGAGCCGTCGACCGGGGTGAGGCACCGACGACAGTCACCGACCCACGGTACGGTCACCGTGCCGGTGGCGACCAGACCGTTGCTGAGCGTCTCGAGCTCGACATCGACGACGATCGGGGCTCCCTCGGGCACGGTCGCCGTCGTGATGCCGAGCCCGGGGAGGACGACCTCCTCGGTGAACCGCCGCCGGGTGCCGGGGTGACGACGGAGCTCGGCGATCGGGACGACGAGAGGACGAGCCGTCACGGATCGAACCCCAACCGACCCGTCAGGGTCGATCGTCGTCCTGGTCGAAGAACGTGGCGGCGGCGTCGCGGATGGTCTCGGGCTGCCCGACCGGCGGTGCCGGCAGCGTGTCGTAGTCCTCGACGGCGACCAGGCGTGGTGCGGTCTCGTCGTCATCGTCGTCGTCGTAGAACTGGTCCTCGTAGCCGTCCTGGTGGCGGTCGTCGAGTGGATCCGCCGTCACGACGTCGTCCTCGTCGGACTCCCCCTGAGGTCCTGCGACACCTTGAGCGGCGGCGGCCGCCGCTTCGGCCAGGAGGTTGGCGCCCTGAAGCTTCTCCCGCCCGGCGGCGACGAGCTTCTGCGTGCGCTCGAGGACGATCTCGAAGCTGGCCAGCTTCTGATCGCAGAAGTCCTCGACCTCGTGACGCAATCGCCTGGCATCGGCCTCGGCCGTCTCCACGATGGTGTAGGCCCGCTGCTCGGCCACCCTGACGACCTCGGTCCGCTGCACCATCCGCTCGGCTCGAGCTCGGGCCTGCTCGACGATCTCGTCGGACTCGTGCCGGGTCCGGGCGAGGAACTCTTCGCGTTCCTTGAGCAGCCACCGGGCGGCCCGCAGCTCCTCGGGCAACTGGTCGAGGGCCTCGTCGATCAGCTCGAGGACCTCCTCCTTGGCGATCATCGACGAGGCCGACAGCGGGACGGGTCGAGCCGCTTCGATGACGTCGCGGAGCTGCAGCAGCACGTCCTCGGTGTCCGCGGGGTGGTACTGCGCACCGACGGGAGGGGGTGTCAGGTCGAGATCGATCTCTGGCTCGAAGTCGGTCATGAGGTGCGCTCCTCGAGGCGCTTGGCGACCGCCGTCGGCACCATCGCCGTCACGTCACCGCCGAAACGGTGGATCTCACGGATGAGCTTCGACGCCAGGAACGAATGGGCCGAGGCGGACGGGATGAACAGGGTGTCGACGCCGGAGATCTTGTGGTTCATCTGCGCCATCTGCAGTTCCGACTCGAAGTCGGACACAGCACGGAGACCCTTCACGATGAAGTCGGCGTCGAGGTCGCGGGCGAGATCGACGACGAGCGATGCGAACATCGTGACGTCGACGTTGTCGAGATGGGCCACCGCGTCCCGCAGCATCTCCTCGCGTTCGTCGAGATTGAACAAGGGCTCGCCCTTCTGCGGGTTGCGCATGGCGGCGACGACGACGTTGTCGAAGAGCCGGGAAGCCGTCTCGATGATCTCGAGATGTCCGTTGTGGATCGGATCGAAGGATCCTGGGTACAACACTCGGGTCACGAGATCTCCGGCGGCGTGGGACTGGCGATGACCAGGAGCGTACTGCCGTACCACTTCTCCCTAAGGACATGCCACGGTCCGGGGAGCCCCACGGCCCGATCGGACTCGATGGCCGCCACGCCCTGGGGAGCGACGACGGCGACGCCCCCCAGGAGCTCCGTCCACTCGGCGGCGCCGGTGTCGTAGGGGGGGTCGAGCAGCACGAGGTCGAAACGCGGCGACGAGTCGTCGAGGGCCGAGCGGACGAGGAACTGCTCGGCCGGTCCGGGGATCACCTCGGCACGGTCGTCGAGACCCGTTGCGACGAGGTTGGCGTCGAGGACCCGCCGGGCGGCCGCGGAACGCTCGACGAACACGGCACGCGCCGCGGCCCCGCGACAGCGCTTCGATCCCCAACGCACCCGAGCCGGCGAAGAGGTCCAGCACCACTGCATCCTCCACGGCGCCGAGGCTGCCGAGAGCGTTGAAGAGCGCCTCGCGGACGCGATCGATGGTCGGACGGGTGACATCACCGGGAGGTGACTCGAGCCGCCTGCCCTTCGCCTCACCGGCCACGACCCTCATCGGTCGATGACGGTATCGGCCGTGCGGGTCGATCCTCGACCGCTCTACGGTGAGGCCGTGGAGGCCGAGCTGGGAATGACGTGTGTGGACTGCGGCGGCACGCTGCATCCGTTGTCGTACCCGCCCGAGGAGGGATGGGAACCGGGGGACGTGGTGGCCTACCGCTGCCCCGACTGCTACGAGCGCTTCGACATCGTCCTGCCGGACCTCGACGACGACGATCGCTCCTGACGCAGGACCCCGCCGGCAGTCACGGCACCTCTCGCCGAGTCGTTCAACTCTTCAACAGGAACTCGGCGTCGTCGTCGCCGAGGAGGAGATCGACCTCCTCGGCGAGCAACCAGTGATCGGACAACGTCGGGTCGGCGGTGACGATCTCGATCGCCACCTCTCTCGCCTTCTCGACCCATTCCCGGTCGCGACGCAGAGAGGCCAGCTTCAGGTCGTTCTGGCCCTTCTGGCGCTCACCCATGATCGTCCCCTCACCCCGCAGGTCGAGATCGACCTCGGCCAGTTCGAAGCCGTCGGTGCTGCGCACCAGCGCCTCCAGCCGCGCCTCTCCGTCGGGAGTGGTGGCCTCGCCGACGAGCCAGCACCAGGATCGGTCCGCACCACGTCCCACGCGACCTCGGAGCTGGTGGAGCTGGGCGATCCCGAACCTCGACGCGTCGAGGATCACCATCACGGTTGCGTTCGGCACGTCGACACCGACCTCGATGACCGTCGTGGCCACCAGCACGTCCAGCTCACCGTGACGGAACCGCTCCATCACCGCCTCCTTCTCCGCCGTCGGCACGCGACCGTGGAGCAGACCCACCCGCAACGACGCCAACTCGCCCGCGGTCAGCTCGGCGTGGGTCTCCTCCGCCGAGCGCACCTCGAGCTTCTCGCTCTCCTCGATCAGGGGGCACACGACATAGGCCTGACGGCCGGCGGCGACCTCGGTCCGGACCCTGTCCCACACCTCGACCTCGTCGAGTTCGCTCTCGGCCCGACGGGTCTCGATGGGCGTGCGTCCCGGCGGGAGCTCATCGAGGACGGAGACGTCGAGATCGCCGTAGACCGTCATCGCCGCGGTACGCGGGATCGGTGTCGCGGTCATGACCAGCACGTCGGGTATGGCATCGCCGGCACCCTTGTCCCGCAGGGCGGCCCGCTGCTCGACGCCGAAGCGGTGCTGCTCGTCGATGACCACGACGCCGAGGGACCGGAAGCCGATGGGGTCGGAGATGAGGGCATGGGTCCCGATGGCGATGTCGATCGTCCCAGCGGCCAGGTCGGCGAGGAGGCGTCGACGCTCCGCCGCAGGCGTTCGATTGGTGAGCAGGACCACCCGGAGCGGACGGTCGAGGCCCGCCCCGGCGAAGAGGTTGGCCTCGTCGGTGTCGGGGACGGTGAAGCCCTCGAGGAGGTGACGGATGCCGGCGAAGTGCTGTTCGGCCAGGACTTCGGTCGGGGCCATCAACGCGCCCTGATGACCACCCTGGACGGCGACGAGCAGCGCACTGACGGCGACGACGGTCTTGCCCGAACCGACGTCGCCCTGCAGCAGCCGGTGCATCGGATGGCCCTTGGCCAGGTCGACCACGATCTCGCCGATGGCTCGCTGCTGAGCCGCCGTGAGGTCGTAGGGGAGCCGATCGTGGAACCGGGCGACGAGGGCACCCGCGCCGACCCCCGGGTCCACGGCGTGAGCCACCCCGACGGCGGTGCGCTCGAGCTCCTGCTTGCGCCGCACCAACTCCAGCTGGACCCGCAGGAGCTCGTCGAAGACCAGGCGTCTACGGGCGTCGGCGGCGTGGCGCATCGTGTCGGGCGCGTGGATGTCGGTGAAGGCGACCGTCCGGTCGACGAGGTCGAAACGGCGGCGCAGCGTCGGGGCGACCGGGTCGGCGAAGTCGCCGGCCCGCCTCAGGACCTCCTCGAGGTACCGGGCGATGTCCCAGCTCATGATCCCGGCCTTCTCGCTCTGCGGGTAGACCGGCACGATCCTCGCCGTCTTGTCACCGATGAGGTCGACCACGGGGTTGGTCATCTGTCGCTTCCCCTGGTACTCCTCCACCCGCCCGAAGAGCACGACGTCGCTGCCCTCCTTCAGCTGGCGCTCCCGGAACGGCTGGTTGAAGAAGGTCACCCTCAGGTGACCGGAGCCGTCGGTCACGTCGGCGGTGACGAGGGACTTGCCGTTGCGGGTGCGGCGACTCGTGGTGCGCAGCACCGTGACGAGGACCGTGGCCTCCTCCCCCAGCCCGAGCTCGGCCAGCCGGGCCTGGTTGGTCCTGTCGATGTAACGGCGCGGGTAGTAGGTCAACAGGTCGAGGACCGTGTGGACCCCCACCTTGGCCAGCGCCGAGGCGCGGGACTCCCCCACCCCCTTCAGCTCGGTGACCGGCAGGTGGGCGAGCTGGGCGAGGCGCCGGGACATCGGGGCCTACTCGATCCCGAAGAGGTACGGGTAGAGCGGCTGGTCCCCGTGATGCACCTCGACCTCGAGACCGGACCGGTTGTCGTGCACCCAGACCTCGATGTGGCGCGTGACGGCGGCGCTTGCTCCCTCGCCCTCGATCACCGTGACGATCTCGTGGTCGTCGGTGATCAACTCCGCCAGCAGTGCCGTGGCGGCTTCGCCGAGCTCGGCGTCGATGGCCAGGATGCCCTCGGGGGCGATCCCCAACCAGTCGCCCTCGGCGATCGGCCCCAGGTCGCAACTCGACTGACGCACGGCACGGGTGACCTCGCCGGCCACGACGCGCCCCGCTGCGGCCGACATGGCCGTTGCGTTGAGGTCGGCCGACGACTCGGGGTCGTAGCTCAACAGCGCGGCGAAGCCCTCGGCCACGCCCCGCGTCGGGACGACCCGCACGCATTTGCCGGTCATGGCGTCGACCTGCTCGGCGACCGGGATGATGTTCTTGTTGTTGGGCAGGATCACCACGTCGTCGGCGGGCGCCGCCTCGACGGCCTCGAGCAGTTGGGCCGTGGACGGGTTCATGGTCTGACCCCCCGTCACGATGCCCTGGACACCGAGGCTGTAGAAGATCCGCCGGATGCCCTCGCCGGCGGCGACGACCACTGCGGCGCACGGGACGGGGGCGTGGACGGTGGCCGGCTCGGCCGGCGCCGGTCGGGCCTCGCGGACCCACTTCTCCTCCTCGACCTCCTCGAGGAGGTCGGTGACGCGGATGGAGCGGGGCCGACCGATGTCGACGGCGGCCTCGATGGCCGCGCCGATGTCGTCGGTGTGGACGTGGCAGTTCCAGAGCCCGTCACCGCCGACGACCACGATGGAATCCCCCAGCGTCGCCCATACGTCCTTGAAGCCGGAGATGGCCTCGTCCGGGGCCTCGAGCAGGTACATGACCTCGTAGCGCAGGTCGGCCACCCCACCGTGGCCGTCACCGGCGTGCGCCGACTCGAACGTGACACTGAAGTCCGCCGACGCGCCTCCGCCTTCCGGTGGTGCCGGCAGGGGCCTGCCGTCGGCGAGGTGGAGAGCGACGTCGACGACCAACAAGAGCCCCGTGCCGCCGGAATCGACGACGCCGGCCTCGGCCAGCACGGGGAGGAGCTCGGGGGTGCGAGCCAGCGCCTCGGCTCCGCGGTCGTGAGCGGCGGCGAGCACACCGATCAGGTCACCACCAGCGGCCAGCCCGTCGGCGGCACCGTCGGCCACCGCACGGATCACGGTCAGGATGGTCCCCTCGACCGGCTTCATCACCGCGCCGTAGGCGGCCGTCGCCGCACCGTCGAGCGCGGCCACGAGGGTTGCGGCGTCGACGGCGTCACTCTCTCTGAACCCCTCGGCCAGCCCCCGGAGGATCTGCGACAGGATGACACCGGAGTTCCCGCGGGCCCCCATGAGCGAGCCGTGGCTGATGGCCCGGCAGACCGATGCCATGTCCGCATCGGCGGCATCGACCTCCGCGACGACCGACGCCATGGTCAGCGACATGTTGGTCCCCGTGTCGCCGTCGGGAACGGGGTAGACGTTGAGGCGATTGATGACCTCGCGGTGCACCGCCAGAATGTCGGCGTAGCCCCTGACGAGGTCACGGAGGTCGTCGGCGACGAGGCGGTCGAGCACGGGCACGGACGAAGATCGTAGTGACCGCAGGCACGTCCGCTGATGCCCTGGGCGCGAGTTGGGCCGAGCGAGACCCAACGGGTAGAGTCCACCGTTCGTTTGTGTCCCGCGTCCCGAGGTGGTCCCCCATGGCATCGATTTGCGAGGTGTGCGGAAAGCACCCGTCGTTCGGCATGGCGGTGAGCCACTCCCACCGGCGCACCAAGCGCCGCTGGAACCCCAACATCCAGCGGGTCCGGGCCGTCGTCAACGGCTCGACCAAGCGGGTCGACGTGTGCACGTCGTGCCTGAAGGCCGGCAAGGTCACCAAGGCGGCCCGCTGACCGTGGCCGGCGACGAGACCACCTCCGCCGAGGTCCTTCTCGCCGATGCGGGTTCGACGTCTCGCCAGGGCGTGGTGAAGTCCTTCGATCCGCTGCTCAGCGACGGCGTGGTGGTGTGCGACACCGATCTCGCCGAGTACGAGCTCAGCCGATCGGCGCTCGACGACTCCGTGTTCCGGATGCTCCGCCAGGGCCAGCGCATCGTGTTCGACCTCGACGAGCGAGGCATGGCCACCCGGGTGCGCACGGGGGCCGAGGGCAACATGGGCACCCCGGGCTTCCCGGCGGTGCACCCCGGCGACGACCAGCATCCGCAGGGCGGCGAACCGCTCACCTGACACCCGACCTGACCCGGTACGACCCGATCTCGGGACCACCGGCCCTCGCGGGTTGTGACGCTCTGCTGGCGAGACCGGCGGCGACGCCATCTAGGATGCCCGGTCACCGGGACGTCACGGGAAATCAATCCACCGTTCTCCCGCGACAACCCCCCACGACGCTCTCCGATGAGAGCCGACGACGACGATGTCGGAGGAGCCCATGGCCGGACACACCACCAACCAGAAGCTGCTCGACTGGGTCGAGGAGTGGCGCTCGGTGCTCCAACCGGACCAGGTCCACTGGTGCGACGGCTCCGCCGAGGAGTACGACCGCTTCTGCGACGAACTGGTCGCGGGAGGCACGTTCACCTCACTGAACGAGGCCAAGCGCCCGAACAGCTACCTGGCGCTCTCCGACCCCGGAGACGTCGCCCGCGTCGAGGACCGCACCTTCATCTGCTCCGAGGCCGAGATCGATGCCGGCCCCACCAACAACTGGCGTCCGCCCGCGGAGATGAAGGCCGAGCTGACCGAGCTCTACTCCGGCGCCATGAGGGGCCGCACCATGTACGTGGTGCCGTTCTCGATGGGCCCGCTCGGATCACCCATCGCCCACATCGGGGTGCAGCTCACCGACTCCGCCTACGTGGCCGTCAACATGCGGATCATGACCCGCATGGGCCAGGGCGCCCTCGACGTGCTCGGCGACGGCGACTGGGTCCCGTGCCTGCACTCGGTCGGCATGCCGCTCACTGACGGCCAGGACGACGTGCCGTGGCCGTGCGATGCCGAGAACAAGTACATCGTGCACTTCCCCGAGACCCGGGAGATCTGGTCGTACGGCTCCGGGTACGGCGGCAACGCCCTCCTCGGGAAGAAGTGCTTCGCTCTTCGCATCGCCTCGACGATGGCCCGCGACGACGGATGGATGGCCGAGCACATGCTGATCCTCGGCCTGACCTCCCCCGAGGGCGTGAAGCACTACGTCGCGGCCGCGTTCCCGTCCGCGTGCGGGAAGACCAACATGGCCATGCTGATCCCCACCCTCCCCGGCTGGAAGGTCGAGACCATCGGCGACGACATCGCCTGGATGAAGTTCGGTGACGACGGTCGCCTCCACGCCATCAACCCCGAAGCCGGCTTCTTCGGGGTGGCCCCGGGCACGTCGACGACGAGCAACTTCAACGCCCTCGAGTCGGTGCGCGCCAACTCCATCTTCACCAACTGCGCCCTCACCGACGACGGCGACATCTGGTGGGAGGACCTCTCCCAAGCCCCTGCTCACCTGATCGACTGGAAGGGCCAGGACTGGACCGCGGCGTCGGGCACACCGGCCGCCCACCCGAACGCCCGCTTCACCGCCCCCGCATCGCAGTGCCCGTCCATCGCCCCCGAATGGGAGGATCCGGCCGGAGTGCCCATCTCGGCCATCCTCTTCGGCGGCCGACGCGCCACCAACGTCCCGCTGGTCACCGAAGCCTTCGACTGGCAGCACGGCACGTTCCTCGGATCGATCATGAGCTCCGAGAAGACGGCGGCCGCGGCCGGGGTCGTCGGCGAGCTCCGCTTCGATCCCTTCGCCATGCTCCCCTTCTGTGGGTACAACATGGGCGACTACATCTCCCACTGGCTCGAGGTCGGTCAGGCCACCGATGCCGCCAAGCTCCCGAAGCTGTTCTGGGTGAACTGGTTCCGCAAGGGCGACGACGGTTCGTTCCTGTGGCCGGGCTTCGGCGACAACTCCAGAGTGCTCAAGTGGGTCGTCGAACGCCTCGAGGGCACCGCGGCCGCCGTCGACACCGCCATCGGTCGGGTGCCCGCCGCCGGCGCGATCGACACGTCGGGACTCGACCTCGATCCATCCACGCTGGCCACATTGCTGTCCGTCGACAACGAGGCATGGCGCGCGGAGATCCCGCAGATCGAAGCGCACTACGACCGTCTCGGTGAGCGTCTCCCGGACGAGATGCGAGACGAGCTCCGCGAGCTCGAGAAGCGCCTCGCCCAGTAGCGAGCAGCTCGACCGTGCGCGGCGCGGGCGCGGGACGGTCCCGCGCCTCAGCCGCTCAGCCGCTCAGCCGCTCACCCGCTCAGCCGCTCAGCCGCTCAGCCGCTCAGGAACATCTCGCGGATGCCGAGCCCCATGATGAACAGCGAACCGAGGCCGTAGAGCAGGTAACGGCGATCGGGCATCTGTTTGGCGTAGCTGTAGACGATGCCGACCGCGATGAGGGCGCTGAATCCGTAGAGCGCGTGCAGGGCGGGGGCGTCGACGCCGTTGACCCGCTGGACGGCCACGCCGAGAAACACCTCGGCGACGACCACGACCCACGCCGCCCCCACCGCCCACCACATCAGCGGCGACCGGAGCGACGAGGCCCAGTGGGCGCCGACCACCCACAGCCCGACGAGGCCGTTGCTCACGATGAGCACCCAGGCCACCGCCACATGGGCGTCAGCCAGCGCCACGGGCGCCAACCTTCGGTTCTGGCCGGGGCGCGACGCTCACCGGTCAGGCCGTCGGTGCGGCACTGACCACCGGCTCGTAGGCCCAGACCTCACTCGACACGCCGACAGGACGCTGGGCTCCCGGGGGCGGACCGCCCGCCTCCCCGCCCGGGTGCCCACCGGGGTGACCTCCCGCGGCCGGTGCTCCAGAGGTCCCGGCGTGACCCTGCGCGAAAGCCGGCGACGCCAGCCAGGCCTCGAAAGCGGCCTCGTCGCGCCAGCGGGTGATGACGAGCCAGGTCGTCCGGTCATCGGTGGGCTTGAGCAGCTCGAAGCCCTCGAAGCCGTCCTCCCCCTCGACCGCCCCGGCCCGGGCGGCGAATCGGTGGGCGAGCTCGTCGCCGGCCTCGGCCGGCACGGTGATGGCGTTGATGCGGATGATCGTCATGGCGCTGATCGTGCCCGGCGGCCGACCCCGACGCCAGTCAGGGATCGATCGGACCCGTCACCCGGCCGACTACGCGGGCGAAGGGACCCGTACACTGGCCTCGTGTTGAAGGCGAACGATCCGTGCTGGTGCGGCAGTGGCCGCAAGTTCAAGCGATGCCACCGCGACCGCACGGAGGTCCTCCAACCTGGAGCGCTCAGCCCCACGCGTGAGGTGCCCGACCACATCCCCCGACCCGACTACGCCGAGACCGGCACGCCGGTGCGCTGGGACGAGCCCAGGGTGAAGTCGCCGGACGTGATCGAGCGGATGCGTCGAGCCGGCGCCGCCGCCGCAGAGATCCTGGAGTTGGGCGGCCGCACGGTGGCGCCAGGGGTGACCACCGACGAGATCGACGCAGTGGTCCACCAGGCGTACATCGACCACGGGGGCTACCCGAGCACCCTCAACTACCGCGGCTACCCCAAGTCGCTGTGCACCTCCGTGAACGAGGTGATCTGTCACGGCATCCCCGACGACCGAGCACTGCGGGACGGGGACATCGTCAACCTCGACGTGACGATCTTCCTCGACGGCGTCCACGGCGACACCAACGCCACGTTCGCCGTCGGCGCGATCGACGACGCGTCGAGACGCCTCATCGAGGTCACCCGCGAGTGCCTCGATCTCGGCATGGATGCGGTGCGACCCGGTCGACCCTTCAGCGACATCGGCCAGGCCATCGAGACCCACGCGCACGCCCACGGACTCGAGGTGGTCAGGGCGTTCGTCGGCCATGGCATCGGGGAGCAGTTCCACACCGACCTGCAGATCCCGCACTACTTCGAGCCACGCATGACCACGGTGATGGAGCCGGGGATGGTGTTCACCATCGAGCCGATGATCTCCATCGGCACCGGCAACCACCGCATCTGGGACGACGACTGGACTGCGGTGACCGCCGACGGAAGCCGCACCGCCCAGTTCGAGCACACGGTGCTGGTCACCGAGACCGGGGTCGAGGTGCTCACCCTCGCCGGAGACCGCGAAGAGGTGGGGTGAACCACGAGCAGTTCACCGTCACCGTCCTGCGGGTGAACGGCACGGCGATCCCGCTGCGGTACGCACATCTGGTCGTGGTGCAGAACAGCAATGCGACCGAGGAGGACTGGGAGTGCCTCGCCTCGTCCACCGACCGGGTCGACCTCGAGCCGGCCCCGTACGCGCTGCACGTCACCACCACCGAAGGCACTGCGCTGCGGGGCGACGCCGTGGTCGTCCGTTCCGACGGCCACAGCCACGTGTTCCGGGGGGTCGGCGCGCTCATCCCCAGCTGAACGGTGCACCCGGGACGACCGTCTGCGGGATCAGGCCCCGTCGAGGATGCCGGTGGCGTACGGCGCGTCCAGCTCGCGGGTGGCACCGAGAGCGATGAACCACTCGGTACCGAAGGCTCCGGTGAAGACGTCGTCGGGCATGGCCAGGAAGAACGAGTCCGGGGCTATCTGGCTCTCGTGGGCCCGCATGGCCGACCGCTTGCGGTCGATCACCGAGCGGACGTCGACGGCATGGGTGATGAGCGCCTCGGGCGATCCGAACTCCTCCTCGGTCGCCCGTCGCATCCGCTCGACCTCTTCCTCGGTCACCTCCGAGGCGCCCTCGGCGGCGACTTCGAGATCGACCTCGAAGTCGCCGGCACGTTCGCCCATGGCCCGTCGGATGTGGTCCCGGTTCATCGTCGACTCGAAGACGCGGGTGACGCCCACCTTCTCCGCGGCGCGCACACCGACTCGATGGACCTGGATGTGGTCGGGATGCCCGTAGCCACCGTGGTCGTCGTAGATGGTCAGCACGTCGGCACCCACCTCTCGGAGCACGGTGGCCAGGCGGTCTGATGCCTCGTCGAGGTCGGCCTGCCAGAAGCAGTCCGGGTTGTCGTTCGTGGGCTCACCCATCATCCCCGAATCCTGGTATCCGAGGAACTCGACGCGGGTCGCCCCGAGCCGACGAGCGGCCTCGTGGGTCTCGGCGACGCGCCGCCGCCAGAGCGGCTCGCCCTCGTCGAGCACGCCCGGGACGGGCTCTCCCTCCTCGCCCCGGGTGCCGAGCACGAGGACGACGTCGTGACCGTCGTCGGCGGCGAGGATCATCGTGCCCCCGGTCGCGATCGACTCGTCGTCGGGGTGGGCGTGGAAGCAGACGAGCGTGGCCATCGATCGGCCAGCCTAGGAGTGGTCGTCAGGCAACAGCACCCGACGCGCGCCGAGCGGCGATCGTCGCCGCGTCGAGACCGGCCCACTCCGACAGGATCTCGTCGGTGTGCTGGCCCGCATGAGGCGGCGGGCGGTCGATCGAGGCCGACGTGCGCGAGTAGCGGGGCGCCGGGGCCGGCTGGACCACACCTGCGACGGTCACGAAGTTCTCGCGGGCCGCGTTGTGGGGATGCGTCGGTGCCTCTCCGAGGCTGAGGATCGGAGCCACGCACGCGTCGGTGCCGTGGAAGATCTCCGCCCACTCGTCACGGGTGCGGGTGGCGATGACCGCGGCGAGCCGCTCCTTGAGCACCGGCCACATGCTCCGGTCGTTCTGGCGGGCGAAGTCGGGGTCGTCGGCCAAGCCTGTCCTCTCGAGCAGCACGGCGTAGAACTGCGGCTCGATGGCGCCGACCGAGAGGAACCGCCCGTCGGCGCATTCGTACACCTCGTAGTAGTGCGCCCCCGTGTCGAGCATGTTGACCCCGCGCTCGTCGGACCAGATCCCCATGGCCATGAAGCCGTGGATGAAGGTCGTGAGGACGGCCGTGCCGTCGACCATCGCCGCATCGATGACCTGACCCTGGCCACTCGTGCGGGCCTCGAGGAGGCCGCACACCATGCCGAAGGCGAGCAGGAGCCCGCCGCCTCCGAAGTCGCCGAGGAGGTTGAGCGGGGGCTGGGGCCGTTCCCCCGGCCGGCCGATGGCACCGAGGGCGCCGCCGATTGCGATGTAGTTCATGTCGTGTCCGGCCATCGGGGCCATCGGGCCGGATTGGCCCCACCCGGTCATCCGCCCGTAGACGAGACGCGGGTTCACGGCCTGGCAGACGTCCGGTCCGAGACCCAGACGCTCCATCACCCCGGGCCGGAAGCCCTCGATCAGTCCGTCGGCGTCGGCGAGCAGGTCGAGAACCGTCGCCACGCCGTCGGGGTGCTTGAGATCCACGCCGACCGACCGTCGGCCCCGGTTCATGACGTCGCGCGGCGGGTCGGCCGGGTCGCCGCCGACGACCGAGCCCGCCCGGTCGACGCGGATGATGTCCGCACCCATGTCCGACAGCATCATGGCCGTGAAGGGCCCGGGGCCGATGCCCGCGATCTCCACGATCTTCACACCCGAGAGCGGTCCCATCGATTCCCATCCTCCTGTCATGACGGTTCGTCGCATGACGTCCGCCGTGGTCGATTCGTCAGGTCGCGGAGTGGGCGGCCAGGGCGGTGACGTGCTGGATGATCGACGCCCAGAAGTACCGCGGCAGCGTGTGCCCCACGTCCTCGAGACGCAGGAACTCCGAGCCCCGCAGGCACTCGGCGGTGCGCTCGCCGCCGCTCACGTCGATCAACGGGTCGATCTCACCGTGGACGACCAGCGCAGGGAGGTCGAGCGTCCTGAGGGCCGCCGATCTCGACGGTGACACCAGCACGGCCAGCAGCTGGCGGACCACGCCGTCGGGGTCGTGGCAGCGGTCGTAGCTGAGGGTGAGCCTCTCGCGGTCCCATTCCTCGTCGGCGTAGACCGGTCCGGCGAGGAACCGACTCTGCTCGACACCGAGATCGATGTTGGCCTGGCGATCGGCGGGCGACGGGGTGAGCAACATGGCCACGGCCTCGGCGTTGGGCTGACCGACGTCGGGATCGCCGGTCGTCGACGCGCACGACACCAGGCTCAGGGCTCGTTCCGGATGGTCGATGGCCATCTGTTGGACGATCATCCCGCCCATCGACTCGCCCATCAGATGGGCCCTCGCGACACCCAGGTGGTCCAGGAGACCCCAGGAGTCCGCCGCCATGTCGGACAGCAGGTAGGGCGCCTCGACCGGGCCCGAGAACGCTCCGATCATCGCGGCCATGACGTCGATGCCGTGATCGTCGATCTTGGTGGACAGGCCGACGTCTCGATTGTCGAAGCGCACCACGTGAAAGCCACGATCGACGAACCCGTGGCAGAGGTCGGGATGCCACGACACCATCTGGGCCCCGAGGCCCCGGACCAGGAGCAGCGTCGGATCGGCCGGGTCACCGAAGGTCTCGTACTCGATCTCGATCCCGTTCACGGCCGCACGCATGGCGGGCATCCTCTCCGCCTCGCCTGCGGGGGTCAAGGTGGCGGCGGTGCCCGGGTAGCGTCGCCCCGGTGGAACGGATCGATCCGCTCACCGGGGCGCACGCGTGGATCGTGGCCGGCCGACAGGATCGCCCGAACCTGCCACCCGACGGGTGTCCCTTCTGCCCGGGTGGCCTCGAGGCCCCCGAGAACTACGACGTGCGATCGTTCCCGAACCGGTGGCCACCGTTTCGGGAGGGACGCGCGGAGATCGTGCTCTACACGCCCCGCCACGATGCGTCCTTCGCCGACCTCAGCCCCGCAGAGGCCGGGCGGGTCGTCGACCTGTGGGCCGAGCGCACTGCCGCGCTCGGCGCGCACGACGACGTCGACTACGTGCTCGTGTTCGAGAACCGCGGCCCGGAGGTCGGCGCCACGATCGCTCACCCGCACGGACAGATCTACGCCTTCGCCGACGTACCCCCCCTGGCGGCGACCGAGCTGGCGTCGGGGGACATGGAGCGGGCGCTCGGACCTGCAGCCCCCGGCGATCGCCTCGTCGCCGAGAGCGACGACGGGTGGCGGGCCTGGGTGCCCTGGGCGGCCACGTGGCCCTACGAGCTGGTCCTCGCCCCGATCCGATCCGCACCGGACCTTCCCTCGCTCGAGGCGGGTGGTCGCATCGCGCTCGGCGCCCTCCTGGTCGACGTGGTCGGGCGACTCGACCGCCTCTTCGACGCTCCCATGCCGTTCATGCTGTGGTTCCATCAGCGTCCGTTCGACGGAGGTGACTGGCCGAGCGCCTGGCTCCACGCCCACGTCGCCCCGATCCTTCGGGCCCCCGACACCCCGCGCTACGTCGCCGCCGGGGAACTGGGGAGTCAGGTGTGGTTCAACCCGGTCGACCCGGTCGACGCCGCCGCCCAGCTGCGCCTCGCCTGAGATGAGCGACGAGGTCGCCGCCTTCGCGCCCGGTCGCGTGAACCTCATGGGCGACCACACCGACTACGCCGGCGGATTGGCCCTTCCGATGGCCGTCGATCTGGGCACGACGGTGCGCGGTCTGCGGGGCGGTGACCGCATAGAGCTGCGCTCGTCGGACGAGGAGAGCCCGGTCGTCCTGCCCCTGCGCCTCGATGATCCGGACCGCGTCGAGCCCCCATGGGGTCGTTACGTCGCCGGCGTCGTCGCCGAGCTGTCGGCGTCGGAGGGCTTCGCCGGGACCGTCACCACGACGCTCCCCATCGGCGCCGGGCTGTCGTCGAGTGCGGCCCTCGAGGTGGCCGTGGCGCTGGCGCTCGGCTTCGAGGGCCCTGCGATGGGACTCGCCCGCCTCGCGCAGCGCGCCGAGTACCGGTCGTCGGGAGTCCCGTGCGGCCTGATGGACCAGCTCACCTCGGCCTGTGGGGTGGCCGACCATGCGCTGCTCGTGGACTTCACCACCGAGACCTTCGCCCCGGTGCCCCTGCCGGAGGGACTCGACGTCGTCGTCGTCCACTCGGGCCAGGACCGGACACTGGCGGGATCGGCCTACGCCGAGCGCCGGGCGTCGGTCGAGGCGGCCATCGCTGCCCTCGGCTCCCTCACGACCCCGCCGCCGGCGGAGCTGGCCGACCTCGTCGACCCGGTCCTGCGTCGGCGTGCCCGCCACGTCGCGACCGAGAACGAGAGGGTGAGGCACCTCGTCGACGCCTTCACCCACGAGGACCTGTCCGGCATCGCCGAGCTGATGGCCGCCAGTCAACGCAGCCTCCGCGACGACTTCGAGGTGTCCACGGACGCCGTCGATCGTGCGGTGGCCCGCCTCGACGCCGTGCCCGGCGTGCTCGGTGCACGTCTGACCGGCGCCGGGTTCGGGGGGTGCGTCGTCGGGCTGGCCCACCGTGGCGCGGTGACCGATCCCACGGCCATCACTGGACGAGGCTGGATCCTGAGGCCCTCGGACGGCGCCCGCGTGATCGCTGCGTGAGCGGTCCGCTCACATGCGGCCGAGCAGCTCTGCCTTCTTCGACTGGAACTCGTCCTCGGTGAGCACACCCTGGTCACGAAGGCGAGCCAGGTGCTCGATCTGATCGGGCACCGATTGCGCCGGCGCGGCCGCGGCAGCAGCAGCGGCGTGCGCGGCGTTGATGCCTCCGGAGATCCGATCGGCGCCCTTGATCTCGTTCGCCTCCATCTGCATGTAGATCTCGTTCTGCACCGCATCGGGCTTGCGGATGTCCTCGAAGCGCTGGGATCCGGTCTCCGACGCCGACTCGATCTGCAGATCCCCCAGACCCAGCATGCGCTCGAAGATGCGCTGGTTGAAGAAGATGGTGTTGATGCGCTCGAGCGGGATCTCGATGCCCCGCTTGGCGATCACTCCCGATCGATAGATCACGCGGTCCGACGTGAGCACGAAGTGGGTGCTGATCCAGCGGATGTAGCGCTCGGCGAACCAGATGAGCGTGGCCACGACCAGCAGCGCAGCCAGGACCCGCACCCCATCGGGCCAGCCCAGTGCAAGGGCCATCAACCCGAAGAGCACGGACAGTCCCAACCCTGCGAGCGACTTGGCGATGTACCACCAGTGCGGGTGGAGGTCGAGCACCAGTTCCTCGTTGGGGTGCAACACGTCCTGGGGGTAGGGCATGAGCGAAACCGTACCCCCCGGGCCACGGCGCGATGGTTGTCCCACCCGGTGGCTACGGTCGGACCCGTGGACCCCGATGCCCTGCTCGACGGCCTGAACGAGGCGCAGCGCGCTGCGGTCACATCCTCGGCACGCCCGTTGTGCATCCTCGCCGGAGCCGGTTCGGGCAAGACGCGCGTCCTCACCAGGCGGATCGCGTGGCGAGCGGAGACCGGCGACCTCGATCCCCACCGCGTCCTGGCGCTCACGTTCACCCGCAAGGCCGCCGGCGAGCTCCGAGGTCGCCTCCGTGCCCTCGGCCTGCGCGACCAGCTCGCCGCGGGCACCTTCCATGGCGTCGCCTACGCCCAGCTGCGGGCCCGGTGGGCCGACCGGGGCATCGAACCGCCGACGCTGCTCGAACGCAAGGTGGGCTTCGTGGCCCGCCTCATGCCCTCGGGTCGCGCCCAGGTCCCGGCCATCGACGTCGTCACCGAGATCGAGTGGGCCAAGGCGCGCACCGTCGCCCCGGACCGCTACGCCGAGGCCGCCGAGCGGGCGGGGCGCCGCACGACACTGGGAGGCGACGCCGTCGCCGCGGTCTACGCCCGCTACGAGGAGGTGCGCCGTCAGCAGCGGATGGTCGACTTCGACGATCTGCTGCGCCTCTGCACCCGAGATCTCCTCCACGACCCCGAGTTCGCGCAGGTCCAGCGCTGGCGCTTCCAGCACGTCTTCGTCGACGAGTTCCAGGACGTCAACCCGCTCCAACAGAACCTTCTCGATGCGTGGCTGGGTGACCGCCTCGACCTCTGCGTCGTGGGCGACCCCAATCAGGCCATCTACGCGTGGAACGGCGCGGACGCCCAACTGCTGCGCCTCTTCCCCAAACGTCATCCCTCCGCCGAGGTGATCCGTCTCACCACGAACTACCGATCGAGTCCCCAGGTGCTCGCCGTGGCCAACGCGGTCCTCATGGGCGGTGGACGGGGCGTCGATCGCCAAGGGGCGCTCAGCGCCACACGCCCAGAGGGCCCCGTTCCCACCGTCGACGGGTTCGACGACGACCGCGCCGAGGCGCGCGGCGTCGCCCGTGCGGTGCGCGACGAGCGCGCCCCCGGCAGCCCGTGGTCGGCCCAGGCGGTACTGGTGCGCACGAACGCGCAGATCGCGCTCATCGAGGAGGCCCTGCACGAGTCGGGCATCCCGTTCCGCGTCCGAGGTGGTGCCGCGCTGCTCGATCAACCGGAGATCACGAGGGTGCTGCGCGACCTCGCACGCACGACCCGCGGGTTCACCGAGGTGCTGGCCGACCTCGAGGCCGGCACCGCCGAGCCCGACGAGGCGCGGGGAGACAAGGCCGACGAACGGCGCGACAACCTCGCCGCACTCGTCCGCCTCGGGCACGACTACGCCGCCATCGAGACGGCGCCGACCGTGTCCGGGTTCCTCACCTGGCTGCGCACCACCACCAGGGCCGACCAACCCGACCGCCAGGGCGACGCCGTCGAGATCGCCACGCTCCACGCCGCCAAGGGCCTCGAATGGCCCGTGGTGCACCTGGCCGGGCTCGAACAGGGCCTGGTGCCGATCGGTCACGCCCGCACCGCAGACGCCCTGGCCGAGGAGCTCCGGCTGTTCTACGTGGGGCTCACCCGCGCAGAGCGTTCCCTACGGCTCACGTGGGCCGCCCAACGCACCTACGGCACCCGCGCCATGGGCCGTGAGCGATCGTCCTACCTCGACACGGTCATCGCCGCGATCGAGGCACTTCGCGCGGGCGCCGACCCGACCGAAGTGAGCCGGGGCATCGGTCCAGCCCCCGGCGCGCCGGCCCCGAAACGGTCACGCGGCGGGCGCTCCCGCGCCCGTCCGGACATCCCGAGACCCACCGGCGGTCCAGCTCCCGATGAGCTCGACGACGACGAGCGGGCGTTGTTCGACGCCCTGAAGGCATGGCGCACCGGCAAGGCTCGAGCCGCGAGCATGCCTCCCTACGTGATCTGCAACGATCGGACACTGCTCGAGATCGTCAGCCGCCGACCCCGCACGGCGACCGCCCTGCTCTCCGTCCACGGCCTCGGCGAGGTGAAGATCACCCGATTCGGTGACGAGCTCCTCGATCTGGTCACCACCCACACCGGCGACTGAGCCACCATGTCCGGGTGCAGTTCTCGTCGCGCCAGACCTACCGACACGACGTCGACGACGTGATCGATGCCTATGGGGATCCGACCCTCTACGTCGGTCTGCCCGAGCTGCCCAAGATCGGACGGCCCGAGGTCGTCGATCATCGCCGAACCGGCGACCTCGTCCACCTCGACATCCGCTACGCCTACACGGGCGACCTGCCAGGGGCAGCGCTCGCCATCATCGACCCGGCGCGGCTGACCTGGATCCAGCACACGACCGTCGACCTCGCCGAGCGAACGACCACGCTCACGCTGCTCCCCGACCACTACCCCGATCGGCTCCGCTGCGCCGGCACGTTCCACTTCACACCGACCGGCGCCGGCGGCAGCGTGCGCTCGGTGCAGGGAGACCTCCAGGTGAAGGTGATGATCGTGGGGGGACAGGTCGAGCGGGCCCTGGTCTCGGGGCTCGAGGAGTTCCTCGACGCCGAGGCGTCAGCCGTCGACGACTGGATCGATCAGCTGACCTGAGCATCGACGACCGAGCCCGTGGGCCGGGTCACGCCGAGCCCGCGGCAGCCAGATCGAAATCCACGATCACCGGCGCATGATCGCTGGGCTGCTTGCCCTTGCGGGCGTTGCGGTCGATCAGGACGGTACGAGCGAGCGGCGAGAGCGACGCCGACGCGAGCACGAGATCGATCCGCATGCCCCGACCCTGGTGGAAGTCACCCCGCCGATAGTCCCACCACGAGTAGAGGCCACCGGCCTCGTAGTGGCGGCGGAAGACGTCCTCGAGACCCCACTCCTCGATGCGGGCGAGGGCGGCCCGCTCCGCCTCGCTCACGTGGGTGGCACCCACGAACGCCGCGGGATCATGGACGTCGCGATCGTCCGGAGCGACGTTGAAATCGCCGCAGACCACCACGGCGGACGCGGGGTCCTCGACGGCATCGAGCGCGGCCCGTAGGCGTTCGAGCCACACCAGCTTGTAGGCGTAGTGGTCGTCGTCGAGAGCGCGACCGTTCGGCACGTAGACGCAGGCCACCCGCACGCCGCCGCACGTCGCCCACAAGAGGCGGGCCTCGGGATCGTCGGCACCGTCGTCGTCCCAGCCGGCCCTCACGTCCTCGAGACCGACCCTCGACAGGATCGCCACCCCGTTCCAGCGGCCCTGTCCGTAGTGGGCGCACTCGTAGCCCATCCCCCGGAAGGTCAGATCGGGGAAGGCATCATCGGCCAGCTTCGTCTCCTGCAGGCACAGCACGTCGGGCTGCACCTGCTCGATCCACTCCTCGACCCGCGGGAGGCGGGCCTTCAACGAGTTCACGTTCCACGTGGCGAGACGGAGCACGAGGCCGAATCTAGGCCCTCGGGGACTGCAACCGACCCGGGAGACCCGGCCGGCATCGACCCGCACGGCCGCCGCAGGCTACGGTCGGCCGAGCCGAGCCGAGGGGGGAAAGAGTGGACGCCTGGCACCGCATGATCCAACGGATCTGGTCCGGGATCGCCGACTTCCTGGCCACGCACGCAGGAGCCGTCCTGGCGGTGACCCTCGTGATCAGCGTGGCGTTGGCCTTCGGCGCCAGTCGCCTCACCTTCGCGACGGGTCAGGACAGCTACCTCAACGACGACTCGCAGATCTCGATCGACAACGTCGAGTACCAGGACCTGTTCGGCGGCGAGGCGATGATCACCGCGTTCGAGGTCCCCGAGGGCCAGAGCATCGTGGATCTGTTCACGAGCGAGAACATCGAAGAGTTCGACCGCCTGCAGGCCGAGCTGACCGGGACCCCTGGAGTGCTGAGCTCGATCTCACCGGTCAGCGCCCTGCGCTGGAGCGACGACCTCGTCACCGCTCCGCCAGGGCGGCCCTCCACCGAGAGCCCCGCGGGCCAGATCCTCCAGCAAGCGATCGTCCGGGCCGAACCTGAGGCCGACGACGTCGCGGCGCGGACCGAAGATGCGCTCACCACCCTTCAACGGGCGGACGCCGCTGGGGAACCGAGGCTCGACAACCCCGCCTGGGTGGAGTTCCTCCTCTTCGACAACCAGGGCACGATCCGAGCGGCGCTGCGTCCGTTCTTCCCGACCCCCGTGGGCGTCGAACCCATCGCCGAGAACGCCACCCGGGCCCAGATGGTGACCCGGCTCGACGGCAACCAGGCGCTCAGCGAGCAGAGCGACGCCGCCACCGCCGTCGAGGAGGCGTTCGCCCAGACCGACTTCCCACCGGCGGCGATGCTCACCACCGGTGCACCGGTACTGCTCAAGGACATCAACGACTACCTGCAGGGCGGGATGCTGGTCCTCGGCGCGGTCGCCATCGTCATCATGATCGTGGTCCTCGCCGCGGCGTTCCGCGTCCGATGGCGACTCACCTCGCTCGTGGTGATGCTGGCCGGGGTGCTGTGGTGCTTCGGCATCCTCGGCTACTCCGGATTCGAGCTCTCGCTGGTGACGATCGCCGGCCTCCCGATCCTGATCGGTCTCGGCGTGGACTTCGCCATCCAGGTGCACAACCGCATCGAAGAGGAAGTCCTCCTCGACAAGGAATCCACGCCTTTCGTCGAGACCCTGCGGAACCTCGGGCCCCCGCTCGCCGTCGCGACCGTCGCCGGGGTCATCGCCTGTCTGTCCCTGCTGGCATCGCAGGTACCCATGATCCGTGACTTCGGGGTGTTGCTCGCCCTCGGGATCGTCATGGAGTTCGCGGCGGCCGTGATCATCCCCGTGGCCGTGATCGCACGACGGGAGCGCCGATCGCCGACGACCGTGTACCACGAACAACCACTCGTGGAACGGACGATGACGGGCCTCGGCAAGCTTCCGCAGTGGACCGTGGTCCCGCTCATGGTGCTCACGGTCGGACTGTTCGCACTCGGTCTGGCCCTGGAGGACCAGACTCCGATCCAGACCGATCCGCAGCGGTGGGTCGACCAGGAGAGCCAGGTCGTGGCCGACCTCGACGAGCTGGCCGCCCAGACCGGCACGAGCAGCGAGCTGGCCGTCTACATCCGCAGCGACGACGTCTTCACCGACGAGATCGGCGAATTCGTGACCGATCTGGGAACCACGGAGCTCGAGCGCTTCCCCGAGACCCTGATCACTGCGTCGGGTCTTCCGATGACCGTCTACTACCTCATGAACTTCCCCGGCGTCACCCCGCTGCCCCCCACCGGCGAGGACCTGCGGGCGGCCTACGACGTCGCCCCGCCCGAGATCAAGGAGGCGTTGGTCGCGGCGGACGGCACGGCGGCCAACCTCACGTTCCGCGTCGGCCCCTCTTCGCTCGTGGACCGCAAGGTGATCGTCGACGACATCCGCCTGGAGACCTCCCCGGAAGGCTCACTCACGCCGCCCGAAGGGATCAGCGCCACCCCCGCCGGTCTGGCAGTGGTGGGCGTGGGGCTGCTCGAGAGCCTGACGGACAACCGGCTTCTGCTCACGATGGTCGCGCTCGTCGGAGTGGCGATCTGGTTGGTCATCCGACTGGCCAGCCTGGTGAAGGCGGCACTGATCATGGTCCCGGTGCTCCTCGCCGTCGGAGCGGCGTCGACGCTCGTCTACCTCACCGGCATCACGGTGAGCCCGCTCACCACCGTCAGCGGCCCGCTGGTCATCGCGATCTGCACCGAGTTCACGGTGCTGATCATGTTCCGCCACCTCGAGGAGCGCCGTCAGGGCCTCTCCCCCGAGGAAGCGGTCAAAGTGGCCACCGCCCGCACCGGGCGGGCGTTCTTCGCGTCGGCGTTGACGACGATCGGCGGCTTCGCGGTCCTGCTGTTCTCCCCGCTGCCTCTGCTGAGCGACTTCGGAGCCATCGTGGCCCTCACCGTCGCCATCGCCCTCATCTCTGCGATAGCCGTGCTGCCGCCCATCCTGATCTGGGCCGATCGCCACGAGTGGGTGACACCCGGCCGCGGAGCGCGCCCCGTGGATCCCTCGGTGCCGCTCGAAGAGCGCGCCTCCGCACGCGCTCCCATCTGACCGCGTCGTCGGCACGGGCGCCATCGCCTCCGATCGGGTCTCGGGGCCCACGGGTCCCCGCCGGTAGGATCGGCGCCGTGGCCGATGACTCCCCCCCGAAGATCGCGGGCCCGAACGCGTGGCTCGTCGACGAGATGTACGAGCAGTTCCTCGCCGACCCGACCTCGGTGAGCGACTCCTGGCAGGACTTCTTCGAGGACTACCGCTCGACGGGCGCTCCGGTCGCCCGTGAGACCGCTGCTGCAACCGACGCCCCGGCCGTGGCCCCTCCAGCACCCGCACCGGCCTCCCCGGCGCCGGCCGGCCCGACCGACGAGGTCGCCGGCGAGCCACTGCGGGGAGTGGCCGCACGCATCGTCACGAACATGGAGTCGAGCCTCTCGGTGCCGACCGCCACCAGCTTCCGGGAGGTCCCGGCCAAGCTGCTCGAGGTCAACCGCAAGATCATCAACGGCTACCTCGGCCGCACCCGGGGCGGCAAGGTGAGCTTCACCCACCTCATCGGGTACGCCGTCGTCCGGGCGATCGCCGACGCCACGCCGGTCATGAACTCGTCGTTCCTGGAAGGTCCCGACGGCAAGCCCCGGATCGTTCGCCACGACCACGTCGGACTCGGCATCGCCGTCGACCTCGAGAAGGCCGACGGGAGCCGGTCGTTGCTGGTGCCGTGCGTCAAGAATGCCGACACCCTCGACTTCGCCGGCTTCCACAGCGCGTACGAGGACCTCATCCGCAAGGTGCGCTCCAACAAGCTGACCCCCGACGATTTCGCCGGCGTCACCGTGAGCCTCACCAACCCGGGCACGATCGGCACGGTGCAGTCCGTGCCCCGACTGATGCCCGGTCAGGGGCTGATCGTGGGTGTCGGGAGCCTCAGCTATCCCACCGAGTTCCAGGGCGCCGATCCGGCCATGCTCGCCGACCTCGGCATGTCGAAGATCATGACGATCTCGTCGACCTACGACCACCGCATCATCCAGGGCGCCGAGTCGGGACTGTTCCTGAAGCGGGTCCACGAGCTGTTGATGGGCGAGGACGAGTTCTACGACGACATCTTCCGGTCGGTCGGTGTGCCCTACGAGTCCGTCGACTGGCGCCGCGACGTCAACCCGGTCGATCGCGACGCGTCGATGCTGGACAAGCAGATACAGGTCCAGCAGCTGGTGAACATGCACCGCGTCCGCGGCCACCTGATCGCCGACCTCGATCCGCTGTCGAGCGAGGAACCCCATCTGCACGCCGAGCTCGATCCGGCGACCTACGGGCTCACGATCTGGGACCTCGATCGCGAGTTCTTCACCGGCGGAATCGGTGGGCGCACCCGCATGAAGCTCGACGACATGCTGCACGTGCTGCGCGATGCGTACTGCCGCACGATCGGCATCGAGTACATGCACATCCAGGAGCCCGCCGAGAAGCGCTGGATCCAGGAGCACGTCGAGGGCGTCTCCGTCGAGGTCGGCGTGGACGAGAAGCACCACATCCTCGAGCGCCTCAACGCCGCCGAGGCCCTCGAGAAGTTCCTCGGCACCAAGTACCTGGGCCAGAAGCGCTTCGGCCTCGACGGCGCCGAGTCCACCATCGCGCTGCTCGATGCGGTGCTCTCCGAGGCCGCCGACGCCCACATGCACTCCGCGGTGCTCGGCATGGCCCACCGCGGTCGCCTCAACGTGCTCGTGAACATCGTGGGCAAGAGCTACCAGCAGCTCTTCAACGAGTTCGAGGGGAACATCGATCCGGAATCGATCCAGGGTTCGGGCGACGTGAAGTACCACCTCGGGCAGACGGGGAAGTTCGAGAGTCGGCGGGGCAACGCCATCAGCGTCGAGCTGGCGGCGAACCCCTCCCACCTCGAAGCCGTCGACCCGGTCGTCGTCGGGATGGCCAGGGCGAAGATGGACCTGATCGAGCCGCCCGGCAACTACCCGGTGCTCCCGGTGCTGGTGCACGGCGACGCCGCGTTCGCGGGCCAGGGGGTCGTCGCCGAGACGCTCAACCTGTCCGACATCAAGGGCTACCGCGTGGGCGGGACGATCCACGTGATCATCAACAACCAACTTGGCTTCACGACCCCGCCGACCGCCGCTCGTTCGTCGGAGTACCCCACCGACGTCGCCAAGATGGTCCAGGCGCCCATCTTCCACGTCAACGGAGACGATCCCGAAGCGGTCGTCCGCGTGGCCCGTCTGGCCTTCGCGTACCGCCAGGCGTTCCACAAGGATGTCGTCATCGACATGTTCTGCTATCGCCGCCACGGCCACAACGAGGGCGACGATCCCAGCTACACGCAGCCCCTCATGTACCGACGCATCGACGCCCGGCGGACGGTGCGAAAGACCTACACCGAGTTGCTCGTCAAGAAGGGCGACATCTCCGTCGAGGAGGCCGAGGCCGCACTCGACGACTTCCAGCGGCGCCTCCAGAGCGCTCTCGACGAGACCCGGTCGCAGACGCCGACCGGTGCGATCGCGGACGCACCGGAGCGGGTCTACATGGGCGTGAGGCCCCACGTCGACACCGGTGTCCCCCGCCACGACCTCGACGAGGTGTTCGCCGCCCTCGACCATGTCCCCGACCAGTTCACGGTGCACCCGAAGCTGGCCAAGCAGTTCGATGCACGCCGCACGATGTACGAGGTCGACGGCGAGGTCGACTGGGCGCTCGGAGAAGCCTTCGCCTTCGGCACGCTCCTCCACGAGGGCATCTCGGTACGCGTCGCGGGAGAAGACAGTCGCAGGGGCACGTTCTCGCACCGCCACGCCGCGCTGGTCGACTACCAGACTGGCCTGGAGATCCTTCCGCTCGCCGGTGCGGCCCGCGAGGGGGCCAAGTTCTGGATCTACGACTCGCTCCTCTCCGAGTTCGCCGCCCTCGGGTTCGAGTACGGATACTCGGTGGAGAACAAGGACGCACTCGTGGTGTGGGAGGCCCAGTTCGGCGACTTCATGAACGGGGCACAGGTCATCATCGACCAGTTCGTGGTGGCCGCAGAGGACAAGTGGGACCAGACCTCCGGCGTCGTGCTGTTGCTGCCTCACGGCTACGAAGGTCAGGGGCCCGAGCACTCTTCGGCCCGCATCGAGCGCTTCCTCACGCTCGCCGCCGGCGACAACATCCAGGTCTGCAACGCCACGACCGCCGCACAGTTCTTCCACCTGCTCAGACGCCAGATGCACCGTGACGTGCGCAAGCCGTTGGTGGTCTTCACCCCGAAGTCCGGGCTCCGGGCCAAGACGTCGCGATCGCCGGTGAGCGACCTGGTCGAGGGATCGTTCCAGGAGGTGCTCGACGACCCGAGGGTCGCCGACCCCGACGCCGTGCGCCGCATCGTGCTCGCCTCGGGCAAGATCGCCGTCGAGGCCCAGACCGAGCGCGACCAGCGCGGCGCTCCCGTTGCCATCGCCCGCATCGAGCAGCTCTACCCCTGGCCGTACGAGGGCGTCGCCCAACTCCTGGAGCGGTACCCGAACGCCAGAGAGCTGTGGTGGCTCCAGGAGGAGCCCGAGAACATGGGGGCCTGGAACCACATCAAGGGGCGCATGTACGAAGCCCACGAGGACACCCACCACATCCATCGGGTGAGCCGGGCGGAGTCGGCCAGCCCGGCCACCGGATCGTCGGGCATCCACCATGCCGAGGTCCGCGGCCTCTGGGACCACGCCTTCGGCGGGCTGGACTAGTCCAGGAGATCGGCGGAGACGGCCCGCCAGAGTTCGGTCGAGAGCCCGAGCGACTGGGTGTCGATGCGCTCGTCGTCGCCGTGGAACATGGTGCCGTAGTCCTCGAACGTGAGGTTCTCGCTGAAGAGACCGAAACCGTAGGCAGTGCTACCCGTGCGTCGGAAGAACCGCGCGTCGGTGGCGCCGACGGTGAGGAACGGCACCGTCTCCGATCCCGGGTACCAGCGCTGCGTGAGTGAGGAGAGGCTGTCCCAGAGCGGGGTGTCGACGGGCGACTCGCTCGATGCGTCGTAGCCCTGCGGGACGTAGGTGACCCGTTCGGCGAGCTCGCCGAGGGCCTCGAAGATCTGCGCCCTGGCGTCGTCCTCGGTCTGACCGGGAAGCGTCCGGATGTCGACCTGCAGGTCGACGGAGTCCGGAATCACGTTGATCTTCGTCCCGCCCTCGATGATCGTCGGAGCGAAGGTGGTGTGCGTGCAGGCGTGGAACTGCCGGGCCATCCCGATGGGGAGGTTCTCGAGCATGTCGTCGAGGCCGTCCTCCGACAGCAGCGGGCCCGTGATCTCCTCGGGGTACCCCATGGAGGAGATGAAGCGACGCCACGTCTCGTGGATCATCGTCTCCGGCCGGTACTCGTGCAGACGGCGGACGACCTCGGCGGCGTTCACCAGGGCGTTGTCGGTTCCGTAGGGCTGCGAGCCGTGTCCGGGCGTGCCGCCCACGCGGATCGTCCCCCAGAGCGAGCCCTTCTCACCCACGATCACCGGGAGCTTGATCCCCGACGGACTGGGCAGCGGGATACCCCCGGACTCCGTGATCACGAAGTCGGCCCTCACGGCGTCGAGGTGGTGCTCGACGAGGTGGTCCGCACCATAGGTGCCCATCGACTCCTCGTCGGCGACCGCGAGGTAGACGAGCGTGCCGTCGGGGGTGAAGCCCTCGCGGGCGAGGTGCTTGACCGCCACGGCCATGGACGACGTCAGGTTCAGCATGTCGATCGCTCCGCGGCCCCACACCTCGCCGTCGATGAGCTCGCCGCCGAAGGGATCGTGACGCCAACGTGACGCGTTGGCCGGTACGACGTCGGTGTGTCCCATGAGGAGAAGGGTCGGTGCCTCGGGATCTCGGCCCTCGATCCTGGCGACCAGGCTGGTGCGACCGGGCGCGGCCGTGTAGCGCTCGATGTCCAAGCCCGGGCCCTCCAGGTAGGTCGCGAGCAGGTCGGCGCTGAGCTGCTCCTGGCCCGACTCGACCGTGCCGTCGTTCACGCACCCGTTGCGCACGAGCGCCCGGAGGAGCTCGGTGCACTCACCTTCGAGACCCATCGGCGTGCCACCCACGATCGGCAGCGTAGGCTGACGTCGTCAACACGTCGTGGAGCGACTCCGAACCTCCCGAGCGTGCCTGCACCACGACCGGGTCCACAGGGCTCGGTGCGACCGGAGCAGGCGGGTCGGACGAGGTTGGTGACGCTCCCGGTTGCCCGATCCGGGCACCGAAGTCCCGCTTGCTGCGGGCGAGAACAGAAGAGTCGAACTCCTACATGATCCGATCCCACGTGGTCGTCGATGGCTCGAACATCGCGACCGAAGGGCGCACGACCCCGAGTCTCCGCCAACTCGACGACGCCGTGAAGGCGTTCCTCGACGAGCACCCCGTCGAGACCCTCACCGTCGTCGTCGACGCAACCTTCCCGAACCGCATCGACCCGTCGGAGCGCCCGGAGTACGAGGAGGCCATCCTCGCCGGCGAGCTGGTCACTCCGCCGGCCGGAGCCATCGGGCGAGGCGACGCGTTCATCCTCCAGATCGCCGAGAAGGTCGGCGCGACGGTGTTGTCGAACGACTCGTTCCAGGAACTGCACGCCACGCATCCGTGGGTGTTCGAAGATGGGCGGCTCATCGGAGGGAAGCCGGTACCGGGGGTGGGATGGGTCTTCCTGTTGCGCACGCCGGTGCGAGGGCCCGTCAGCCGACGTGCCACCCGAGAAGCCAAGGGCAAGGGCTCCGATCGTGAGCAGACCGGGGGCCGGGGCCGCGGCCAGGGCCAGAACCGGGGTCAGGCCAAGAAGAGCTCCAAGGCCGACAGCCCCGGGCCGGAACCGAAGAACCGCAAGGTCAAGGGAGGCGCGGACCCAGCGCCGACGACCAAGACGAATCGCGGTCGCACACCCCGGAAGCCGTCGGAGCCACTCAACGACGCGCTGCCGTTCATCGAGTTCGTGGCTGCCCACCCGGTGGGGAGCACCCTCGAAGGCGAGGTGGAGGTGTTCTCCTCCCACGGCGCCTACGTCCGCGCCGGCGGGGCTCGCTGCTACGTGCCCATGAAGCTGATGGGCGCTCCCACGCCGCGCGCTGCGCGCGACGTCATGGCCATCGGCGAGCGCCGCCTCTTCGCCGTGCACTCGATCGACGCACCTCACCGGGGCATCGACCTGGCCATGGTCGCCGCAGCCCCGATCGCCCCCGCACCTTCGAGCCCGACGCCACCGGAGCCAGATGGTTCTCCGGCTCAACAGCGTGGGCGGCGTCGGCCCGCGGCTCCCGACGATTCGGTTTCTCGGCAAAGCACTGAGGGCTCGGGAGGGGAAGGTGGCGCAAGAACCACACCTGGTGTTGACGCGCTTGGTACAACTTATGGAGCCGAACGACACGCCGAGGAGGCGATGGTGACCCCACCAGCGAAGAAGGCCCCCGCCAAGAAGCGGGCAGCAAAGAAGACCACCGCCAAGAAGGCACCCGCCAAGAAGACGGCAGCCAAGAAGGCACCCGCCAAGAAGACCGCGGCGAAGAAGACCACCAAGAAGGCACCCGCCCGCAAGGCACCCGCCAAGAAGACCGCAGCCAAGAAGACCACCAAGAAGGCACCCGCCCGCAAGGCACCCGCCAAGAAGACCGCAGCCAAGAAGACCACCAAGAAGGCACCCGCCCGCAAGGCACCCGCCAAGAAGACCGCAGCCAAGAAGACCACCAAGAAGGCACCCGCCCGCAAGGCACCCGCCAAGAAGACCGCAGCCAAGAAGACCACGACTCGCCGCCGCTGAGCGACTGAGCCGACGAAGTCGACGGTGCCCCGCCCCAGGCGGGGCACCGTCGCGTCCGGCGCCGTTCCGAACCCCACGAGGGCATCGGTAACCTCCGGGACATGAGCGCCCAATTCATCTTCACCATGCACAAGGTGGGCCGGTACTACCCGCCTGATCGTGAGGTGCTGAAGGACATCAGCCTGTCCTTCTACCCGGGGGCGAAGATCGGCGTCATCGGTGCCAACGGCTCCGGGAAGTCGTCGCTGCTGAAGGTCATGGCCGGCGTCGACGACGGCTACACGGGTGAGGCTCGGCTGAGCCCCGGCTTCACCGTGGGCCTCCTCGAACAGGAACCCCATCTCGACGCCGAGAAGGACGTCATGGGCAACGTGATGGACGGCCTGGGCGAGACGGCGACGCTGCTCGAACGCTACGACGCCGTTCTGGCCAAATGGGCCGACCCGGACGCGGACTACGAGAAGCTCGGCGAGGAGCAGGCCGACCTCGAAGCGAAGATCGAATCCAGCGGCGCGTGGGACCTGAAGCGCACGATCGACATCGCCATGGACGCCCTGCGACTCCCCCCCGGCGAGGCCGAGGTGGCACCGCTCTCGGGTGGCGAACGTCGTCGCGTCGCCCTGTGCCGGCTCCTGCTGAGCCGCCCCGATCTCCTGCTGCTCGACGAGCCGACCAACCACCTCGATGCTGAATCGGTCGCATGGCTGGAGCGCTTCCTACGCGACTACGAGGGCACGGTCGTGGCCATCACCCACGACCGCTACTTCCTCGACAACGTGGCCCAGTGGATCCTCGAGCTCGATCACGGCAAGGGCATCCCTTTCCAGGGCAACTACACGAGCTGGCTCGAACAGAAGCAGGAGCGGTTGCGCCAGGAGGAGAAGGCCGAGTCGTCGCGCGCCCGAACACTGGCCCATGAGCTCGAATGGGTGCGCATGGCGCCCAAGGCTCGCCAGGCCAAGGGTCGGGCCCGACTCAGTGCCTACGAGCAGTTGCTCGCCGACAGCCAGGCTGCGCAGGGATCGGGGGACAAGCTGGAGATCTTCATCCCCTCCGGCGATCGCCTCGGCGACCAGGTGATCGAGGCGGAGCACCTCGCCAAGGGCTTCGGGGACCGCCTGCTCATCGAGGATCTCACCTTCTCGCTGCCCCGTGCCGGGATCGTGGGCGTGATCGGTCCGAACGGGGCCGGAAAGACGACGCTGTTCCGCATGCTCACCGGACAGGAGTCGCCCGACGCCGGGGCACTCACCATCGGGCCGACCGTGAACCTGGCCTACGTCGACCAGAGCCGTGACGTCCTCGACGACGACAAGACGGTCTACGAGGAGATCACCGACGGTCGCGAGGTCGTGAAGCTCGGCACCAGGGAGATGAACGGACGGGCGTACGTGGCGTCGTTCAACTTCAAGGGCAGCGACCAACAGAAACCGGTCGGCGTGCTGTCCGGTGGCGAGCGCAACCGGGTACATCTCGCCAAGGTGCTCGCCCGGGGCGGCAACGTGCTCCTGCTCGACGAGCCGACGAACGATCTCGACGTCGACACGCTGCGCGCCCTCGAGGACGGCCTCGACGCCTTCGCCGGATGCGCCGTGGTCATCAGCCACGACCGGTGGTTCCTCGACCGGGTGGCCACCCATGTGATGGCCTTCGAAGGCGACTCCCAGGTGCGCTGGTTCGAGGGCAACTTCACCGAGTACGAGGCCTTCCGCCACAAGGAGCTCGGTGCCGAAGCCGACCAACCCCACCGCATCAAGTACAAGCCCCTGTCGCGCTAGGTCCCCCCACGTCGGTGAACGGCCACGCAGATCGACCGCGACGGATCCGCCCGTCAGACCTCGCCGAGTGAGACCGGCGGCAGCGGGAGATGCGCATCGAGGACCGCGAGGAAGGGCTCGACGTCGCCCTCGTGGGGGATGGCCCGTAGCTCCTCGGCCGTTCGGCGGCTGTTGACGGCACGCGCGATCTCCCACGGCGTCGTCAGCAGTACCCACCCGGGCTCAGCCTCGTGTGATCGCCAGGTCCGGTGGCCGTCCCTGGCTTCGACGCTCCCGAGCCCGGCCGCCCGCAGCGGCTCGGCCAGCCCGGCCAGGGTGCGGGGCAGGACCACGTCGACCTCGAGGGCGCCGTGGTCGGGACGACCGAGCGAACCCCGCAGGTCGTGCTCGTGGACGGCGAGATCGTCGAAGAGGAGGCCTCCCGGGCCGTCGAGCAGCGGCTTCAAGGAACCGTCGAGCCCCAGCCACTCATCGATCACTGCGTCGATCGGCACCTCTCGGCGCGTCGCCACGAGGCCGTCGAGCCACTCCTGTTGATCGCCGGCCGGGTAGTCACCAGCCGCCAGCGCCGCCGGGATCCCTGTGCAGTGGGCGACCAGATCGGCCGCCGTCCACTCCGGGCAGGCCGGAACCACCCCGGCCATCGCGTCCGACGGCGTTGTGCGGATCACGTCGATCATCCGGCTCCGGGTGCGCCGGTACGCCTCGAACAGCTCAGCCACGTCTCCCCCTCGGAGGGCGACGATAGCGGGCCGGCCGGCCTACGCCGTCAGACGATCGAGGAGCCCGATCACCCGGGCGGCCATGGCGTCGACATCACCGTCGTCGGGGGTGAGGCGCAGCTCAGGGGTGAGAGGGGCCTCGTAGGGCGCGTCGAGCCCGGTCATGCCGGTGAGCTCACCGGAGCGGGCTTTGGCGTACAGGCCCTTGGGGTCGCGCCGTTCGCACAGCTCGAGCGGCGTGTCGACGTAGACCTCGGCGAAGGCCAGGCTGGCGTCGGCGTGAGCCGCCCGGGCACGGTCCCGCCCCGCCCTGTAGGGAGAGATCAGCGGGACCAGGGCCACCACGCCGGCGTCGGCGAACAGACGCGCCACCTCCGATACCCGACGGACGTTCTCGTCGCGATCGGCCGGCGAGAAGCCGAGGTCGCCGTTCAGGCCGTGGCGGAGGTTGTCACCGTCGAGCAGATAGGCAGCGCGACCGTCGGCGACGAGGAGGCGCTCGACGGCAACAGCCACCGAAGACTTGCCGGACCCCGACAGGCCGGTGAACCAGAGGGTCACCCCGGCCAGCCGGGTGGCCGACCAGCGATCCATACGGCTGACTTCGCCACCGTGCCAGACGACGTCGGGGCTGCGGTCCTCGGATCCCGACGCCGTCACGGCTGCGTGGGACCCAGGATCATCCCTGCCGCCACGGTGGCGTTGGTGGCCTCGTCGATGAGGATGAAGCTCCCGGTGTCGCGGTTGCGTCGGTAGTCGTCGAAGAACAGCGGAGTGGTGGTGCGCATCGTGACCCGACCGATCTCGTTGAGGGCCAGTTCACCAGCATCGTGATCGCGATGGAGAGTGTTCACGTCGAGGCGGTAGTGGAGATCTTTCACCAGCGCACGCGCCGAGCGAGTGGTGTGCTTGATGGCCAGCTTGGCTCCGGTGCGCAGCGCCGATGCCTCGCTCATCCAGCAGATCATGGCCTCGATGTCCTGACCGACCTGGGGGCGGTTGTGGGCCCGGCAGATCATGTCGCCACGCGAGACGTCGACGTCGTCGACGAGACGGATGCTGACCGACATCGGTGCGTAGGCCTCGGCCACCGGCCCGTCGGCGGTGTCGATGGAGGCGATGGTGCTGCCGAAGCCCGACGGGAGCACCACGACCTCGTCGCCCTGCTTGAACACCCCTCCGGCCACGGTGCCGGCGTACCCCCGGTAGTCGTGGTGGGCGCCGCTCATGGGACGCAGCACGTACTGCACGGGGAACCGCGCATCGATGAGGTTGCGGTCAGAGGAGATGAAGACCTGCTCGAGGTGGTGGAGGAGCGAGGAGCCCTCGTACCAGGGCATGTGCTCGCTGCGGTGCACGACGTTGTCGCCGTTGAGCGCCGAGATCGGGATCGACGTGAGATCGGTGATGTCGAGCTTGGTGGCGAAGGCACGGAACTCGTCACAGATCCCGTCGAAGACGGCCTGGTCGTAGTCGACGAGGTCCATCTTGTTCACGCACAGCACGAGATGGGGCATGCGCAGCAGCGACGCCAGGAAGGCGTGGCGGCGCGACTGCTCGACGAGACCGTGCCGGGCGTCGACGAGCACGAGCGTGAGGTCGGCCGTGGAGCACCCGGTGACCATGTTGCGCGTGTACTGGATGTGGCCGGGGGTGTCGGCGATGATGAACTTTCGGCGGGGCGTGGCGAAGTAGCGGTAGGCCACGTCGATGGTGATGCCCTGCTCGCGCTCGGCACGCAGGCCGTCGGTGAGCAGGGCCAGATTCGTGTACTCGTCGCCCCGTTGGCGACTGGTGGCCTCGACGGACTCCAACTGGTCCTCGAAGATGGCCTTCGAGTCGTACAGCAGGCGGCCGATGAGGGTGGACTTGCCGTCGTCGACGGAACCGGCAGTGGCGAAACGCAGGAGCTCGGCCATGGCTAGAAGTAGCCCTCCTTCTTGCGGTCTTCCATCGCCGCTTCCGACGAGCGGTCGTCGGCGCGGGTGGCACCTCGTTCGGTGAGGCGGGTGGCCGCCACCTCGTCGATCACCTCGCGGATCGTGGACGCGGCAGACTCGACCGCACCGGTGCAGGTGGCGTCGCCGAGCGTGCGGTACCGGACCTGGAGCTCGATGACCTCCTCGTCGTCGGCGACGGTGACGAACGGGCTGACGGCCAGCCACATGTTGTCGCGGCGGAACACCTCACGGGTGTGGGCGAAGTAGATGCTGGGAAGGTCGATGCCCTCGTGCTCGACGTACTGCCAGATGTCGAGCTCGGTCCAGTTCGAGAGGGGGAAGACCCGGATGTGCTCGCCCTGCTTGTGGCGTCCGTTGTAGAGGCTCCAGAGCTCGGGCCGCTGGTTCTTCGGGTCCCACTGTCCGAAGTCGTCACGGAAGGAGAACACCCGCTCCTTGGCCCGGGCCTTCTCCTCGTCGCGCCGCCCCCCGCCGAAGACGGCGTCGAAGCGGTGCTCCTCGATCGCGTCGAGCAGGGTCGTGGTCTGGAGCCGGTTGCGGCTGGCCCGCGGGCCGGTCTCGTCGACGACGCGGCCCTGGCGGATCGACTCCTCGACCGAGGCCACCACCAGGCGCACCTGGGTCTTCTCGACCAGTCCCTCGATGTACTCGTAGACCTCGGGCAGGTTGTGACCCGTGTCGACGTGCATCACCGGGAACGGCAAGGCGCACGGCGCGAAGGCCTTGAGGGCGACGTGGAGCATGACGACGGAGTCCTTGCCACCGGAGAAGAGCAGCACCGGGCGCTCGAACTCGGCGGCCACTTCCCGGAAGATGTGGATCGACTCCGCCTCGAGGGCGGCGAGGTGGGACAACTCGTAGTCCATGCGGGCCTTAGGGTACGGAAGTGAACGGAAATCCCGACCATACTCGTCAACAATCAACGGCCGATCAGGAAGACCACGAGCTTGCCACCTCGCTGGCCACCGCCGCGGGGGCCCTCCTGCTCAGGACAGCGCGACGAGCTCTCCGCCCAGGGCGCCGACGAGCGCACGATCAAGGACGCCGGGGACCAGCGCTCACACGACTGGCTGATGGCTCAGCTGGCGTCGGTTCGGCCCGGCGACTCGGTCCTGTCCGAGGAGGGCAAGGACGACAAGGCCCGCTTGGCGGCGTCACGCGTGTGGATCATCGACCCGCTCGACGGGACCCGGGAGTTCGGCGAGGGCCGCGACGACTGGGCCGTCCACGTGGCCCTCGCCGTCGACGGCGCCCCGGTCGCGGGGGCGGTGGCCCTCCCCGGGCTGGGTGTCACCCTCTCCACTGCGCCGCCAGCGGTGGTGCCGCCGAGGGACACCGGGGCGCCCATCCGCCTCGTGGTCAGCCGTAGCCGCCCGCCCGCGCTGGCCCTGTCCGTGGCCGAGAGGCTCGGTGCGGAGCTCCTCCCCATGGGGTCGGCCGGAGCGAAGGCGATGGCCGTCGTGCGGGGCGAGGCCGACGTGTACGTCCATGGCGGCGGGCAGTACGAGTGGGACAACTGTGCCCCGGCTGCGGTGGTGCTCGCGGCCGGGCTGCACGCCTCACGTCTCGACGGCTCGCCGCTCGTGTACAACAACGACGACGTCTACCTCCCCGACCTGGTCATCTGCCGCCCCGAGCTGGCCGACGACGTGCTCGCCACCGTGTCGGCGGCCGGCCAGACCTGACGGTCCAGCGCTCCCGCCGGGTCAGCCCAGGCCGAGGCGGTCGGGCTGGAGCGCGAACACCCTCGCCAGAGGATCGGCGACGTGGCGACGGACGTGCTCGTCGAGGAGGCGCCGGGCTGCGTCGAGGACCTCGCGATCGGCCGGCTCCGTGACCATCGGGTCGAGCAGGTCGAGTGCCGCCGTGACCCGCCTCGACACCTGGGTCGACGACCCACCGAACTCGATGATCTCGGTGAACCCGAGCGTGGCCATCCGGGCGAAGCTGGGAACCGGGCGCACCACCCGCACCACCCCGGCCCCGTCACAGTAGACACCGGTCGGATCTGGCTGCCCCGCAGCGAGCACGAGCAGCTCCTCGATGCGGTCGAGGGCCTGAATGGCCGTGGTCGGGTCGTTGACCGCCGCGGACAGGGCTCGTGACGCCACGTCGACGAGCTGGCGTAGACCGTACGCGGGGTCCTGGTAGAGGTTGCGCTCGAGTCCGACGTCGAATGCGCCGGCGATGGGCCAGGGGGGTACGGCGGCGCCGCCGTGCTGGCGAGCCACGACGAGTCCCTGGTGGACGTGCGTGCCGATCTCGGTGGTCAGCACCAGGACCGTCCCGTGCGCACCGGCGAGCTCCACGAGGGGCGGGACGGACACCCCGTGGAGAACCCCTGGGCGGCGAGGCCACGGGATCTCCGCCGTCACGGGGCCGAGATCCCCGGGTGTGGGAGCGGTGTGCGGCCCGTCGGGGCCGATGACCGGACGCAGGGAGCGGATCGACGCACGGGTCTCCTCGGTGATGGCCTCGACCACGGAGCTGACCTGCATCGCGGTCACGGTGGCGTGCACGTAGAAGACGAACACCACCAGGCAGGCCAGCGTGGCCAGCACCATGACCAGGACCGAGAACGCCGGCACGAACGGCTCCGTGCCGTCCTGCGCGGCGACCGCGGGGGATCCGGCATCGAAGGACAGCAGGACGAACACCGAGTAGACGAAGGTGCCGAGGAAGACCCCCAGGGTGAACTTGGTGAGGGGCTTGCGCACGAAAGTCCGCAGCAGCCGGGGGGAGTACTGCTGGCTGGCCAGCTGGAGCGCCACGATGGTGATCGAGAACACCACGCCGAGGAAGGTGAGCAGCGCCGGCGCCAGGGTCGTGGTGAGCGTGCGGGCGTCCTCGATCGACCAGAGGACGTCGTCGACGGACGGGTCGACGGCGAGGGCCTGATCGATCTCGTCGGTGGCCAACCCCAGGATGACCGCCGCCCCCATGCAGAGCAGGGGAACGAGCCACAGCGAGGAGCGGGCCGACTCGACGAGGTGGGCGCGGCCGGCACTGCGACGTTCGACGCGGGTCATGGTGCTCGACATGCCCGCCGAGTCTGTCCGACCGGTGCAACGCCGAGGGGGACCGCCGGGTGTGCCACCCGACCCGAGGGAGGGCAACGAAGCATCCGTACACTCCATCCACGATGACCGTGAGCCCACCCCAGGACACAGCCCTCGACTCCCCCGCCGACGAGGTGACGACCGCTCCTGCACCCGCCGATCTGAGCGTCGGCGCCTTCTCCGACGATCCCCCGTGGGTCGTCGAGCCCGAGGCGATGCCGTGGCGCGAAGGCGTCGACGGAGTGCGCTGGGTGGTGCGATCCGAGCTCCCCGACCTCATCCGCCCTCGGCGCCTCCCTCGGGGCCGGCGGGTGTTCACCGTGGTCGGCCACCTGGGCCGAGCGGTCGGCGGCTGGTACCTCCTCGACCGGAGGAAGGGCCGGGAACGCAGCCGCGCCGGGCTGTCGCGACGGTTGCGGATCGCCGCAGAGCACCTCGGGCCGACGTACATCAAGCTCGGTCAGATCATCTCCTCGGGCGAGGGGCTGTTCCCCGAAGAGCTCGTCTCGGAGTTCAAGAAGTGCCGGGACCAGGTTCCGCCGCAGCCCTTCAGCGACGTCCGGGCCATCGTCGAGAGCGACCTCGGTCGGCCCCTCGAGGACGTGTTCTCGTCGTTCGAGCGCACGCCGCTCGCGGCGGCGTCGATCGCGCAGGTCCACGCAGCGACGCTGCGAACCGGTGAGCGGGTCGTCGTCAAGGTGCAACGCGCCACCGTGGGCAGGCTCGTCCACGCCGATCTCGAAGTCATGGCCTGGCTGGCTCCATTCCTCGTCGGGCGCATCCCGATCGCCGCCCTGGCCAACCCCCCGGCACTCGTGGAGCTGTTCGCCGAGACGATCACCGAGGAGCTCGACTTCCGCCTCGAGGCCCAGAACATGCTCGACGTCGCGGAGAGCTTCGTGAAGCTCGGCCAGCGCGGCTACGTCGTGCCCCGTCCCCACCCGACGCTGGTCACGCCACGCGTGCTGGTGATGGAGCGCCTCGACGGCTTCAACTTCGACGACGTCGTGGGCATGAAGGACGCCGGGGTCGACACCCACGAGGTCGTGCGCACCGGGATGATCGGCTTCATGGAGGGGGCGCTGATCCACGGCATCTTCCACGGGGACCTGCACGGCGGGAACCTGTTCGTGCTCCCCGACGGCCGCACCGCGCTGCTCGACTTCGGCATCACCGCCCGCATGGGCGAGGTGCAGCGCATGGCCTTCCTGCGCCTGCTCCTCGGCGCCATGACCAACGACGTGCGGGCGCAGCTCGCCGCGCTACGGGACCTCGGCGCCCTCCCGCCCGACACCGACCTCGAGCAGGTCATCGTCGACCTCGACCTCGAGGGCCAGCCGATCGACCCCACCCAGCTCTCCCCCGAGGAGATGATCCACGAGATCCAGAAGGTGGTGAAGCTCCTGCTCGGCTACGGCGCCCGCATGCCCAAGGAGCTGATGCTGTACGTGAAGAACCTGGTGTTCCTGGACGGTGCCATCGCCCGGCTCGCTCCCGACCTCGACCTGTTCGCCGAGATCGCCAACATCGCCATGTACTTCACGCAGACCCACGGCGAGCGCATCTTCAACGACATCGGCGTCGACCCCACCGCCGTCGACTTCGACTTCACCGGCGTGAAGGCCGGCTTCGGCGTCGACCCCAACCTCGAGCGCCTCACCTACCGGGAGCTGCGCGAGCGCCGAGAGCTCATCTCCAAGCGCCTCGCCGGCCACCAGGTCGACTGACGCCCGGCCGCCGCTCGCCCACCCGACCCGATGCCGGGGCTCGATCCGGCGGGGCCGGCTCGCTGCCGTACCATCGCCGCCGTGCGCCTCGTGATCGCCCGTTGCTCGGTGGACTACCAGGGTCGGCTGGCGGCGCACCTCCCCCCGGCGACTCGGCTGATCATGGTGAAGGCCGACGGCTGCGTGGCCATCCACGCCGACGGTGGGGCCTACAAGCCGCTGAACTGGATGAACGCCCCGAACCGGCTCGTGGAGGGCGACGGGGAGTGGACGGTCACCAACCCGAAGGGCGAGACCCTCACCATCACGCTCGACGAGGTGCTGCACGACTCGGCCCACGAGCTCGGCCTCGACCCGGGCCTGCAGAAGGACGGTGTGGAGGCCCACCTCCAGGAGCTGCTCGCCGCCGACCCGAAGGCCATCGCCGACGGCCTCGTCCTGGTGCGTCGCGAGTTCCCGACCGACATCGGCCCGGTCGACCTGCTGTGCCGCGACGCCGACGGCAACGCCATCGCCGTCGAGGTGAAGCGCCGGGGCGAGATCGACGGGGTGGAGCAGCTCGCTCGCTACCTCGAACGCCTCGAGCGCGACCCGAACCTGCGACCGGTGAGGGGCGTCTTCGTGGCCCAGTCCATCAAGCCCCAGGCCAAGGTGCTGGCCGCGGACCGGGGAATCGACTGCGTGGAGGTCGACTACGACGAGCTCCGGGGCATCGAGTCGAACGCTCTCAAGCTCTTCTGACCCCGATCGTCGCCCTGGTCAGGTCGAGCGGTCGGCGCCGAACATGTCGGCGTTGGGCCGCGCGGTGGCCAGGAGCTCTTCGACCAGGGGCCCGATGGCGGTCGGGTCGAGAGTGGGGGCCACCTCGGGCCCGCGGTGCCAGCTCTCGGCCACGGCCAGCTGACGGCCGGTGACGTCGAACACCCGACCGGTCACGTGGGCCGACTCCGTCGATGCCAACCAGGTGGCGATCGACGCGATCCACTTCGGTGACATCTGCTCCTTCATCTCGTCACTGGCCTGCCCCAGACCCAGCCCTTCGGTGAGCCTGGTGAGGGCCGCGGGGGCGATGCAGTTGACGGTGACCCCGTAGCGGGCCAGCTCGTCCGCAGCGATGATCGTGAACGTGGCGATCCCGGCCTTGGCCGCGCCGTAGTTGGTCTGTCCGACGTTGCCGTAGATGCCCGAGGGCGACGACGTGTTGATCAGGCGGGCGTCGACGTCCTCACCCGCCTTCGACCGGTCACGCCAATGGGCGGCGGCGAAGTGCGACGGCCCGGCGGTGCCTTTCAGGTGCACCTTGATGACGGCGTCCCACTCGGCCTCGCTCATGTTGGCCAGCATGCGGTCGCGCAGGATGCCGGCGTTGTTGACGAGCACGTCGAGGCGACCGTAGGTGTCGACGGCCTGGGCCACGATGCGCTCGGCGCCGCTCCACTCGCTGATGTCGTCGGTGTTGGCCACGGCCTCGCCACCGGCGGCCACGATCTCGTCGACGACCTGCTGGGCCGGTCCGGCATCCGTGCCGGTGCCGTCGGCGCTCCCGCCGACGTCGTTGACCACGACCTTGGCGCCGTGCCCGGCCAGCATCAGCGCGTGCTCACGGCCGATGCCCCGGCCCGCGCCGGTGACGATGCAGATGCGGTCTTCGCAGAGTCGGGCCACTGTTCCCCCTGGTCGCACGGTGTCGGGAGCCGATCTTGGCACGATCCTCCCCGTTCGCACCCATTGCCTACCTACCAGTCGGTAGACTGACGCGGTGCCCCCCACCGAGACCGTTCTCGCGCCCGACGCCACCACTCTCGACGACCCCACCCCCGAGACCCGCCGCGGCTCGTTGAAGCCGGTGATCGACGTCATCCCACCCGAGGCCTACGACAACCCCACATGGAAGGGTCTCGCCTACTTCGGACGTGACCTCGTCCTCTACGCGCTGGTGGTCGTGGGGCTCGTCCTCGTCGACAACCCCTTCGCCCTGGTGGCCCTGTGGGTGCTCTCGGGCATGGTCATCTCGGGTCTCTTCATCGTCGCCCACGACGCCGCCCACGGTGCGCTGTTCGAGAGCAAGACGCTCAACCGGGTCGTGGGCACCGTCGCCATGCTCCCCTCCTGGCACGTGTACGAGGGATGGGTGCTCGGCCACAACCGGATCCACCACGCCTACACCGTGCGTCAGGGCTTCGACTTCGTCTGGCACCCCTACACGCCCGAGCAGTACGCCGAGATGTCGGCGCTGGGCAAGGCCCGTCACCGCTTCGAGTGGTCCTGGATCGGCGCCGGCGCCTACTACCTGCGTGAGGTCTGGTGGCACAAGATGATCGTCGGCGCCCCGCCCGCCCGATGGGCCAAGGCCGTGCGACGAGACCGGATCATCGTCTGGACCTTCGTCGCCGTCGCCTCGCTGCTCCTGGGAGCGCTCGGTGTCGCCGTCTACGGCACGCTCGCCGGCGCGGCATGGATGATCGCCAAGGTGCTGGTCGTGCCGTTCCTCGCCTTCACCTACATCATCGCCACGTTCGTCCACGTGCACCACGTGCAACCGTCGATCCGTTGGTGGAAGCGGCGCGAGTGGACCAAGTTCAAGGGCCAGATGGAAGGCACGACCGTGCTGCGCGCCCGCTTCGGCCTCAACTTCTTCTTCCACTGGATCATGGTCCACGTCCCCCACCACGTGGACATGCGGATCCCGATGTACAACCTCGAAAAGGCCACCGACGCCATCGAGGACGCCTTCCCGGGAACGGTCCACGATGCGCCGCTGCGCTTCCGGGACTTCGTCGCCAACAGCCGCCAGTGCCAGCTCTACGACTTCGACGAGGGCTGCTGGCTCACCTACCGCGAGGCTGCCGCCAGGCGAACGCCGGCGGCAGTGGCTGCGAACTAGTCCTCGTCGAGGTCCGGCGGACCCTCGGGGCCCCAGTCGAAGCCGAGCTCGACGAGCCACCGGGCGATCTCGGGGACCCGCCACGACACCGAGGCACCGGGGTGTTCGGCATCGTCGAAACCCAGGATCACCGCTGCCTTCTCGAGCGTCCGGGGATCGGTCGACGACGTCGTCACCGAGGTGATGGTCGAGCGATCGAGGCGGTAGGCCTTTCGCGGCGCCCAGGTCACGAACACCAGTGTGTCGTCGCTCAGGGCCAGCACGCCCTGGCCCCGGAGCCCACCGGCCTCGTCGGGCTCCGAACCGAAGCCCACCGCCTTCGGTTCGATGAGCCGGACACGATCCCGTCCACCGAGTTGCTCACGGGCCTCGGCGATGGCCGCATCGCCCCGCCTGGCCAGCACCGGGTTGATGGCCAGGCTGGCGACCACCACGACGGCCACCACGACGATGGCGACGATGATCAACGGACTCATGGCGAACCTCGGCGGCGCAGGGGATCCGACCGGGACGGCCGGGCAACGGACGCCCCCAGCGTGGCAGCCGACCCAGAGCCGATCGGGGATCCACGCTCCACTCCCCGAAGGGCCGCTCGGCGCCGGTACCGTCCCCGCCGTGGTGGAGATGACCCCCGACCGCTTCGAGGAACTGGTGGCCGATGCGCTCGACGCGCTCCGACCCGCGCTCGGTCAGATGATGGACAACGTGATCGTCCTGGTGGAGGACGATCACCCCGAAGGCATCCTCGGCCTGTACGAGGGCATCCCGCTCACGGAGCGTGAGCAGTACGGGGTCGGATTCGGCGAGCTGCCCATGCCCGACCGGATCACCGTCTTCCGGCTCCCCACCTGTCGCCTCGCCCGCGACGAGGACGAGGTCGTGGAGGAGGTCCTGGTCACCGTCGTGCACGAGGTGGCCCACCATTTCGGCATCGACGACGACCGCCTCGTCGAGCTCGGCTGGGACTGACCTGGCGGCTCGCCGCTCAGCCCTTCTTGCGCTTGCCCTTCCCCTTGGGCACGGCCTGACCCTCGTCGCCGTGCTTGGCGTGGTGACGGTGCACGGCCAGCGCCCCACCGACGATGCCGGCCTGGTTGAGCAGCCGGGCCGGCACGACCTTCGTCCGACACGTCAACAACGGCGCGAAGTGCTCGGACTTCTTCGAGACCCCGCCGCCCAGGATGAACAGATCGGGCCAGAACAGGTCCTCGACCAGGTGGAGGTACTCGTCGACCCGTGCCGCCCAATCCTCCCAGCTCAGCTCGAGCTGCTCGCGCACGGAGTTGGCGGCCCAGTGCTCGGCGTCCGAGCCCCGCAACTGGAGGTGCCCGAGCTCGGAGTTGGGCACGAGCCGGCCGTCGACCACCAGCGCGGTACCGATGCCGGTACCGAGGGTGACCGTGATCACCAGACCGGGCTGGCCGTGCCCCGCCCCGAACGCCGCTTCGGCCTCACCCGCGGCATCGGCGTCGTTCACCACGCTGACCGCACACCCGCAGGCCTCGGCGAACAACTCGGCGGCGTGGAGATCCACCCACGCGTCATCGAGGTTGGCCGCCGTGTGGACCCGCCCACGCTTGACCACCCCGGGGAACGTGCACCCCACCGGTCCGTCCCACTCGAAGTGACGGGCCACATCCCCCACGGTCGCGGCCACGGCCTCGGGCGTCGCCGGCTGCGGCGTCAGGAGTCGGAGCCGATCGGTGATCAGATGACCACGTTTGGTGTCGACCACCGCCCCCTTGATGCCGGTTCCACCGATGTCGATCCCCAGTGCCTTCATGGCTGCGGAGTCTCCCACGCCTGGCCCGGACGGAGTGGACCCCGGCTCGGGTGAGGCCCGGCCGTCACATGACCATCGGCCCTGGGCGGACCGGCCGGGCGGGCGTACGGTCGCTCCATGGGCGATGCCGTACGCCTCGACGACGAGTTCACCGTCGCGACCCGCTATTGGCACGAGGTCGAGGACGGTCGGCTGCAGTGCGACGTCTGCCCGCGTGCCTGTCGACTCCACGACGGTCAGCGTGGGGTGTGCTTCGTGCGGGGCCGTACCGACGACCAGGTGGTGCTGACGAGCTACGGCCGTTCGAGCGGCTACTGCGTCGATCCGATCGAGAAGAAGCCGCTCAACCACTTCCTGCCCGGCACCTCGGTGCTCAGCTTCGGCACAGCCGGGTGCAACCTGGCCTGTCGGTTCTGCCAGAACTGGGACATCTCCAAGTCCAAGGAGACCGACCGCCTCTCCGACGCGGCACCTCCCGAGACCATCGCCGCCGCCGCCCTCGAACTGGGCTGCGCCAGCGTGGCCTTCACCTACAACGACCCGGTGGTGTTCCTGGAGTACGCGGTCGACACCGCAGCCGCCTGCCGCGAGCAGGGGATTCGCTCCGTCGCCGTGTCGGCCGGCTACGTGAACGACGCGGGCGCGCCGCGCGCTCTTCGGGGCGGTCGACGCCGCCAACATCGACCTCAAAGGGTTCACGGAGGACTTCTACCGCCACGTGGCCATGGGGGCGCTCGGGCCGGTCCTCGAGACCCTCGAGTACGTCCACCACGAGACCGACGCCTGGCTCGAGATCACCACCCTGCTCATCCCGGACCACAACGACTCCGACGACGAGCTCGACGCCATGACGACGTGGATCGCCGAGAACCTCGGGCCCGACGTGCCGCTGCACTTCAGCGGATTCCACCCGGACTTCCGCATGCTCGACGTGCCCTCCACACCGGCGGCGACCCTCGCCCGGGCCCGCCGCATCGCCATGGCCAACGGTCTGCGCTACGTGTACACGGGCAACGTCCACGACGCCGCGGGCGACACCACCTCGTGTCCCTCCTGCGGGGCCGCCGTGATCGAACGGGACTGGTACGAGATGCGGAGCTGGAAGCTCACGGGCGATGGCCACTGCCGATCCTGCGGCGCAGCAGTGGCCGGCGTGTTCGACGGGCCACCGGGCGAATGGGGGGCCCGACGCGTGCCCGTCGAACTGAAGGGCGGCCGGGTGCGACGCCGATGAGCACCGTGAGACCTCCCGCGGTCGCAGGGCTCTTCTACCCGGACGACCCGATCACACTCCGCGCGAGTGGTGGACGACGAGCTGGCCCAGGCCGGTGCGGCGGCCACGTCAGCAGAATCCGCCGCGGACCGATCGGCCCCGAAGGCGCTGATCGTCCCCCACGCCGGGTACGTGTATTCGGGCCCGGTGGCCGCCTCCGGGTACGCCCGGCTCATCCCGTCCGCCGCCGGGATCACCCGGGTCGTGCTCCTCGGACCGGCCCATCGGGTGCCGGTGGAAGGGATGGCGGTGCCCACCGTCGACGGCTTCACCACGCCGCTCGGCACGGTGCCCGTCGACGACGACGCCCGCGGGCAGGCTCTCAGCTGTCGCGGCGTCCACCGCGACGACCGGGCCCATGCCGACGAGCACAGCCTCGAGGTCCACCTCCCGTTCCTCCAGCGGGTCCTGGGCCCCGAGGGCTGGTCGATCCTGCCGCTGGTCGTGGGACGAGCCGACCCCGGCGCCGTGGCGGATCTGCTCGATGCGCTCTGGGGCGGACCGGAAACGCTGATCGTGGTGAGCTCCGACCTGAGCCATTACCACGACGCCGCCACCGCCTCCCGCCTCGACGCCCGCACCGCACGGGCCATCGTCGAGCGTGACACCACGCACCTCGACCCGTCCGACGCCTGCGGCGCCTATCCCCTGAGAGGCCTTCTGCTCGCGGCCGAGCGCCACGACCTGCCCGTCCACCTGCTCGACCTGCGCACCTCCGCCGACACCGCGGGCGGGCCGCAACGGGTGGTCGGCTACGGGGCGTTCACGGTCGGATGACCGGACGGGACACCGCCGGAGGGTCGCTCGGCCCGCAGGCGCGCCGCTGGCTGCTGGCACTCGCACGCGACACGGTGGATCGCGGGCTGGACGGCCACCCGGTACGACCGCTCGACCCGGCGACCGTGCCACCAGGTCTCGACCGGCCCGGCGCGGCGTTCGTCACCCTCCGACGAGACGATCGGCTCCTCGGCTGCATCGGCACCATCACCCCCTACCGGTCGCTGGCCGACGACGTCGCCGCCCACGCCTACGACGCCGCCTTCCGGGACCCTCGCCTGCCCGCCGTCACCCGGGGCGACGCCGCCCGGATGACCGTCGAGGTCTCGGTGCTGGGTCCACTCGAGCCCCTGGCGGTGCGGTCCCGCGTGGAGCTGGTCCGCGTCCTGCGCACCGGCATCGACGGCCTCTGGATCGCCAGCCACGAGGGACGGGCCACTTTCCTCCCGTCCGTCTGGGACCAGGTGGCCGATGTCGACGACTTCCTCGACCGGCTCTGGATCAAGGCCGGCATCGCCGCCGACCGCTGGCCCGCCGACCTCGACGTCGAGCGCTACCAGGTCGACGAGTTCGACGATCGCGGAACCGACGATCCCTGAGCGCGCCCGTCAGCGGCGCAACCGGCGGTAGTGCCGGATCAGGGCACTGGTCGAGCTGTCGTGGGCGAGGTCGGGCTCGTCGTCGGCGGTGAGCTCGGGGATGATGGCCTGGGCCAGCTTCTTGCCGAGCTCGACCCCCCACTGGTCGAAGCTGTTGATGCCCCACACCGCCCCCTGCACGAAGATCTTGTGCTCGTAGAGGGCGATGAGCTGCCCGAGCGTCGACGGCGTGAGCTCGGGGAGCAGGATCGACGTGGACGGCCGGTTGCCCGGGAAGGTCCGGGCGCTCACCAGCTCGGGCGCGACGCCTTCGGCCTCCACCTCCTCGGCGGTCTTTCCGAAGGCCAGCGCCTCGGGCTGGGCGAAGAAGTTCGCCATGAAGAGGTCCTGATGGCGGCCGATCTCGTGGGGCGCACGGGCCAGGCCGATGAAGTCAGCAGGGGATCAGCCTGGTGCCCTGGTGGATGAGCTGGTAGAAGGCGTGCTGGCCGTTGGTCCCGGGTTGGCCCCACACGATCGCCCCCGTGCTCGTGGTGACCGGGCGTCCCCGACGGTCGACGGACTTGCCGTTGCTCTCCATGTCGAGCTGCTGGAGGTAGGCCGGGAAGCGATCGAGGTACTGGCTGTAGGGCAGCACGGCCAGGGTCTCGGCTCCGAAGAAGTTGGCGTACCAGACGCCGAGCAGCCCGAGCAGCACCGGCAGGTTCTGCTCGAGGGGTGCGGTCCGGAAGTGCTCGTCGACGAGCATGGAACCCGGCCAGCATCTCGCCGAAGTGCTCGGGGCCGATGGCCAGCATCAGCGACAGGCCGATGGCGGAGTCGTAGCGAGTAGCGGCCACCGACCCAGTCCCAGAAGCCGAACATGTTGGCGGTGTCGATGCCGAACGTCGCCCACCTCCTCGGCGTTGGTGGACACCGCCACGAAGTGGCGGGCCACCGCGGCGTCGTCGCCCAGCGCATCGCAGCAGCCCACTTCCGGGCGCTGTGGGCGTTGGTCATCGTCTCGAGGGTGGTGAAGGTCTTGGAGGCGATGATGAACAGGGTCTCGCCGGGTCGAGGCCGTTCGTGAGCCTCGTGGAAGTCGCTGCCGTCGACGTTGGACACGAACCGGACGGTGAGGTCGCGGTCGGCGAAGGGCAGGAGGGCCTCGTAGGCCATGCGCGGGCCCGAGGTCGCTGCCGCCGATGCCGATGTTGACGACGTTGCGGATGCGGTCGACCGGTGTGGCCCGTCCACTCCCCGGAACGGACCCGATCGGCGAACGCGGCCATCCGGTCGAGCACCTCGTGGACCTCGGGGACGACATCGGTGCCGCTGGCGTCGACGACCGTGGCGCCCCGGGGGCTCGCAGCGCGACGTGCAGCACGGAGCGGTGCTCGGTCACGTTGATGGGCCGACCGGCGAACATGTCGTCGCGGAGGGACTCGACCCCGGCCCGACCGGCCAACGCCACCAGTAGCGCCATCGTCTCGTCGGTCACGCGGTGCTTGGCCAGGTCGACGTGCAGGTCGCCGACGTCGTGGGTGTAGCGGCGTCGGCCCGGTCGGGATCGTCGGCGAAGAGCTGACGGAGGTGGACGTCGGTCATGACTCGCTGGTGATCGACCAGCGACGCCCACTCGGGGCTGTCGGTGACGCGGGGCGGGGTCGTGGTCATCGGGGCTCCTCGGCGAGCGGCGGATCGGTGCGGGTCGGATTCGTGCAGTCGGGTCAGGTCAGGTCACGGTGAGTCGGAAACGGGTGGAGAACGACTCGCCCGGCGCCACCGATGCGGCGGTGCCCGCGCCGAGCGCGTTGGTGGGCGCGGTCATCGGTTCGAGAGCCACGACCGGCGACCCGGCCGGGGCGTACACCTGACCGTAGGGGTAGCCGTTGCCCATCGAGATGCGCAACGACCGGCGACGACCGCTCAGGGTGAAGGAGCGGACCGACCCGGCGAAACGGAACGCGTCGTCGTGGCCCTGCGAGCCGAGCGGCCTGGTGGAAGCTCGCTCGCCGCGTCGAAGTTCCCGTCGGGACCATCCGGTCGTCCAGGTCGAGCCGGTCGACGGCCGGGATGCGGACGCGGAGATCGGCGAGATCCTCACCGGCGAGACGGAAGTACGGGTGCCAGCCGAACGAGACCGGCACGCGTGAACGGCCCGTCGCCGTGAGCGTGGTGGTGACGGAGAGATCACCCGGACCCAGTCGATAGGTGACCCGCAGGCGGTGCGGGAACGGGAACGAGGCCATGACCTCGTCGTCGGCACCGGCATCGAAGGAGGCGACCAGTCGAGGCGATCCACGCTTCACGTCCGCGTGCTCGACCACCCAGCCGCGCCGGCCGACCATCGTGCCGTGGATGGGGAGACCATGTTCCTCGCGGTGCAGCGCTGGCGCCCGGGTGAGGTCGACCGTGCGGCGACCCACCCGGTAGCCGTCACCTCCGAGCCGGTTGGCCCAAGGCGCGAGGAGGGGCAGCCCGCAGGTGTGGCCGCCGAGCACCCGCTCGGGCCCGGTGCCGAGATCGAGGTACTCGTGGCGACCGTGTCGCAACGACGTGCCCAGCAGGCCGAGGTCGGGCGCGACGACGAAGCGGGTCCGGTCCGATCGCAGCACCCAGGCCGGCCGGCCGACCACGGTCGTGCGCGAGACCGCAGCCAACGGTGGGGGATCGGCCACGGGCGCGGGTCAGGCGCCGGGGGTGGCGGGCTTCTCGTCGTGGCCGCCGAACTGCTTGCGCATGGCCGAGAGGACCTTGTCGGCGAAATCGGCCTCGCCTCGCGAGCTGAAGCGCTCGAAGAGGGCGGCGGTGAGCACGTGAGCGGGCACGCCGGCATCGATGGCGGCGAGGGAGGTCCACCGACCCTCCCCGGAGTCGCTCACCCTCCCGGCGAACGTCTCGAGACCCGGGTCGTCGACCAGGGCGGCTGCGGTGAGGTCGAGCAGCCACGAGGCGATGACGCTGCCCCGACGCCAGACCTCGCTCACCGCCGTCGTGTCGATGTCGTACCGGTAGTACTGCGGATCGCGTAGCGGGGTGGTCTCGGCGTCGACCTCGTGGTCGAGCGTGCCGACCCCGGCGTGGCGCAGGATGTTGAGCCCCTCGGCGTAGGCGGCCATGACGCCGTACTCGATGCCGTTGTGCACCATCTTGACGAAGTGCCCGGCCCCCACGGGGCCGCAGTGCAGGTAGCCCATCTCCTCGGGGGTCGGCTCGCCCCGCGCCCCGGTGTCCGGTCGATCGTCCCGACCCCTGGGGCGATGGTCCGGAACACGGGATCGAGGTGGGCCACGATCGGGTCCTCGCCGCCGATCATGAGACAGAAGCCTCGCTCGAGACCGAAGACCCCGCCGCTCGTGCCGACGTCGACGTAGTGGATGCCCCTCGGGCCCAGCTCGGCCGCCCGGTCGATGTCGTCGCGGTAGTAGGTGTTGCCCCCGTCGATGACGATGTCCCCCGTATCCATCCGCGACGCCAGATCGGCGATCGTCGACCCGGCGTAGGCGGCGGGCACCATGACCCAGGCGGCACGCGGGAGCTCGAGGGCTGCGACGAACGCGTCGAGATCGCCGGCCCCGGTGATGGCGTCGCTCTCGGCGGCGAGGGCCGACGTGACGTCGGCATCGACGTCGTAGACGACGCAGGTGTGGCCGTCGGCCACGAGCCGGCGGACCAGGTTGGCGCCCATGCGGCCGAGGCCGACCATTCCGAGCTGCATGTGAGGGAGTCCCTTCGTCGTCGTCTCGGCGTGACCCGCCGACGCACCCATCGTGACACGCCCGGGTGCGATTCGCGAGGGGCCCACGGGCCGAACCGTCGAGCCGGCGCTCAGCCCGGCTGCGGCTCCGGGACGGCCACCCCGGACCACATCGCCGACTGGATCTTGGGCCCGGCCAACTGGAACCGATTCAGGGCGTCGAGGCGGAACCCGGCGGCCCGGAGGCGCTCGGGGATGTCACGCGTGAGGTGACATCCCCCGGCGACGCGCTTCTGCACCGGCTCGAAGCGATGCTGCCGTCGGGCCACCTTCGGGTCGTCGGAGATGCCGTGTTCGACGAAGTGGAGCGTTCCCCCGGGGCGAAGGATGCGGCGGACCTCGCCCAGCGCCCGATCGAGGTCAGGGATGGTGCACATGGTCCAGGTGGACAGCGCATGGTCGGCGCTGTCGTCCGGCAGGTCGATGTCGGCACCGTCGAGGCCGACGTACTCGACCGGCGGCTCCGGGTGGCGGCTCCGTCGCTTCTCGGCGAGGCGCCGCCCGACCAGGGCCGGATCGACGGCGAGCACCCGGGTGACCTCCGGAGGGTAGAGCCCGAGGTTGGGGCCGGAGCCGAACCCGATCTCCAGGACCGTCCCGCTGAGGCCGGCCACCACTGGTGCCCGCACCGCCTCCATGCTCTTGTTGCCGCAGAGCACGTCGATCGCTCTCGGCAGGATCTGATCTGCGTAGAAGCCCACGGCGGCAGACTAGGTGCGCAGGCGGCGCACCAGATCGGGCACCGCCGCGGGGACGGCGTGCAGGTGGACATGGACGGCGCCGTCGGGCGCCCTCCCCGTGACCACATCGACGCCTTCGATCCGGAGGTGATCGATCTCGGGCAGATCGTCGGCGAGCCGGCCGAGGCGCCCCAGCAACCGGGAAACCCCCGGACGAGATGCGCCCCGCTCGTCGTGCTCGGCGACACCCAGTGCCGAGACGAGATCGTCGACGTCGGCATCGCTGAGCGGGACGAGCCGCACGACCGGCCGACTCGTCGGAGCGGAGCCGAGCTCGACGCGGAGCAACGGCCCGAGCGCCGGATCGTGATCCACGGCGACGGCCACCCTCGTCGGCGACGCCCCGCTCGCGTCGCTGCCGGCCCCCGCGACGACGATGCCGTAGGCGGCGAGAAGCGCAGCCGCCGCCTCCCCGTCGAGTGCGACGTCGCCGTCGCCGGCGGTGAGCGCCTGCTCGACGATCCGACGTGCGCCCTCTCGGTCGATGTCCGCGACGTCGGTGCCGACACGATGATCCCGACGCCGCCACTCTGCATGATCGACCACACGGGCGAGGGCCAGCGCCGCGGGGTTCGGGGCCTCGAACACCGCAAGAGGCTCCGGGCCCTCGCGCAACGCCGGAGGTGGCGGTGCCGGCGAGAGGTAGGTCACCACGACGGGCTTGACCGCACTGGCCGTGACCCGCCGCACCGCCTCCCCGACGGCGTCAGAGGTCGGGCCCTCACCGGGCGTCAGCACGAGATGCACGGCGTCGACCCCGTCGTCGGCCAGGGCCGAGGAGAGCTCGACCTCGACCTGATCGGGTGCCTCGGGGTCCACCTCGACGAGCCCCACGGCGGTGCCTGGACCGCCTTCACCGACCCGGTAGTGAGCCACTTCGAGCCTCGCTGCCCGCAGGGCGTCGAGCGCCAGGAGGCCAGGACCACGACCGGCGGCCACCACGGCGACTCGCCGGCCCACCGGTACGGGACCGACGAGGAGCGCGGCCACGTCGAACAGCTCCGAGATCGAATCCACCCGGATCACCCCGGCCTGGCGGAACAGGGCCTCGACCGCCGCGTCCCCGCCGGGCCGGACGGCGACGATCGGCGTGGTCATCGACACGCGACGGGCCAGCCGGGCGAACTTGCGTGGGTTCCCGAAGCTCTCGAGGTAGAGGAGCACCACGTCGGTGTCGTGATCCTCCTCCCAGTACTGCAGGAGGTCATTGCCGCTCACATCGGCCTTGTCGCCCGCGGACACGAACGACGACACACCGACGCCACGCCACGCGGCCCACTCGAGGAGCGCGAGCCCGACGGCGCCCGACTCGCTCATCAGGCCGATGCGACCGGGAGACGGAACGACCGGGCTCACCGTGGCCCAGAGTCCCGTGGCCTCCTCGATCACACCGAACGAACCAGGGCCGATGAGTCGTATGCCCGCACGCCGCGCGGCCCGCACGACGGCACGCTGGCCCTCGACCGCGGTGAGGCCGATGTCGCGGACGCCCGTCGACATCACCAACAGCCCCTGGACACCCTTGGCGGCGCACGCCCCCACGAGATCGGCGGCGCCGTCGCCGGGACCCACGAGGACGGCCAGGTCGACATCACCCTCGATGTCACCCAACGACGCCTTGACCTCGAGCCCCGCCACCGTGGCCGCGTCCGACGCCGTCGGATCGACGAGGTGCACCGGGCCGGCGAAGCCGCCGGCGATCACGTTGCCCACCACGCGGGAACCGAGCGAATCCGGTGTCAGCACGTCGCCCACGACGACGACGGATCCGGGGCGCAGGATCCGCCGCACCGACGCCGCCTCGGCGCGGTGCTCACGCCGCTCCACCACCGCTCGGGCGTCGTCGGTCGCGGCGATGGGGAACTCGACCTCGACCATGCCGGCGGAGAACCGGTTCACGCTGTGGTACCCCGCGGCGTGGAACACGGCCAGCATCGGTCGGTTGTCGGGCATCGTCTCGGCGACGAACCTCGTGAGCCCGTGCTCGCGCCCGGCTGCGGCCAGGTACTCGAGCATCAGCGCGCCGAGGCCACGACCCTGATGGGCGTCGTCGATGGTGAACGCCACCTCCGCATCGGGGCCCTGAGTGCCGTCATCGTCCTCCAGGCGGTCATAGCGGGCGACAGCCACGATCTCGGAGCCGACGAATGCCGCCAGGGCCACCCGGTCGACGTGGTCGACGGTGGTGAAGTAGGTGACCTCGACGTCGGTGAGCACGCTCTTGGGGCTGAAGAACCGGTAGTAGCGGGTCTCGGCCGACAGTCCGTGGAAGAAGCGCAGGTAGGCCTCGCGGTCGGTGGGCAGGAGTGGGCGGACGTGAACGGTCCCGCCGTCGGTGAGCACAACGTCGAGCTCCCAGTGGGGCGGGTACGAGGGGGCATCGCTCACCTCGCTCATGGGGAGAACCACGCTCCGGCGCTGATCACGTTGGTCGTCGTGCGCCGCCCGGGGGCACCGTCGGGGAAGGTCCAGTCGGCGAGACCGTGCAGCGCGTCGCTCGTCCCGATGGCCGATCGCTGGCGTAGGGAGTAGACGTACGGCAGCTCGGCGGCGAGGCGTTCCTGGACGACCCGGTACGCCTCGGTGCGGGTGCTCTCGTCCGACGCGGCCCGGCTCTCGTCGAGCGCCCGGGTGAGCACCGGGTCGTCGTTGCGCACGAAGTTCAACGACAACTGACCGACCGGACGTACGGTCGTCCCGGCGATGAAGACGTAGGCGGTGTCGAGGGTGGGCTGACCGAAGAGGATCCAGCCGGTGGCCTCGAAGTCGCCCGTCAACGCCCGGGAGACCAGCCTCCCCTGATCCATGGTCTCGATGCGCATGTCGACCCCGATCGTCGAGAAGCGGGCCTGAGCGGCTTCGAGGACGGCCTTGATCTCGGGGGTTCCCGGGATGTGCACCGTGTAGCTGAGCCCGTTCCCGTACGTCGCCCGGTACTCCTCGTTCAGGCGCCGGGCCTCGTCGAGGTCGAACTGGGGGAAGTCGGTCTCCGCGAAGTAGGGCGACGACCGGTCGAAGGGACCCTCCGCCGGCGGGAAGACCCCGAGATAGCCGACCTCGGAGGCGTTGTCGCGGTCGGTCCCCGTGGCGACGATGCGCCGTGCCAGGGGGTCGTCGAACGGAGGTGCTGCGGTGTTGAGCGCGATCATCGCCACGGCGGTGTCCTCGGCGGGCGGTGAGAACACCTGGAGATCGCCGGCGGCGGCACCCTCGGACAAGGCGATCATCGTGGCCGGATCACCGGTCTCGATGGCGTCGACCGCACCGGTGGTGAGCGCGGCGAGCCGAGACGACGGGTCAGGGAGGACCCGGAACTGCACGGCGTCGACGTAGGGCATCCCCTCGCGCCAGTAGGTCTTGTTGGCCGTCCCCTCCAGGGTGCTGTCAGGTGTCCAGCTCACGAAGCGGAACGGCCCGGAGCCGACCGGGTTGCGGCTCCCGTCGGGGTCGCGCAGCATGCTCGGCGCGACCACGAAGCCGGTCTGGTAGGAGAGCACGTAGTCGAACGTGGCCCACGGACGGCTCATCGTCACCGACACCGTGCGGGGATCGATCACGTCGATGCGGTCGACGGGTTCGAAGACCGACGCCGTGAGCACGGAAGCCCGGTGGGCGTCGAGGTTGAGCTTCACCGCCTCGGCGTCGACGGGTGTCCCGTCGTGGAACTCCACGGCGGGCCGCAGGCGGATGGTCCACGTGGTGAAGGTCGGGTCGGGCTCGATGGCCAGGGCGAGGTAGGGCCGGGGTGTGCCGTCGGCGCCGATCGCGGCGAGGCGGTCGAAGAGGGCGTTGGCCACGATGTAGGCCGAGCCGGCCCACTGGTTCGTCGTGGGGTTCCACCCGTCGGTCTCGGCGTTCAGCCCGAACCGCAGCGTGCCCCCGAGCTGTGGAGGTCGAGGCACCTCGCCCACCTGGTTCAGGTCGAGCGTGGTCGGTCCGGACGCCTCCCCGCCCGCACTGCAGGCCCCGAGCGTCAGCGCCCCGAGGAGGGCCAACGCGATGACCGCCACCCACGGATGCGACCTCGTGCTCCCCATCGGTCCCCCTGACCACCGCGGCGATCCGCTCAGTGTGTCAGCCGTTGGCCCCGATGTCGGCTCTCTCCCCGGCCCCGGGCAGGCCCGGTTCCCCGACGGTGGGCTCGTCGACGTCCTGGCCGGCGCGGTGGCGGGCCCACATGGTGGACAAGAAGCGATCGACGGCACGGATCACCCGCCGGGTGCGGATCGACGTGAAGGTGTCGAACGCGTGCTGGGCACCGTGCAGCTCGAGGTACGCCACCGGCGCCTCGGAGACCTGCCCCATGCGCTCGACGAACGTGCGGGCATCCTCCACCGGGGCGAGCGTGTCCTTGTCGCCGTGGATGGCGAAGAACGGGGGCGCATCGGCACGGACCTGGTCGAGCGGGGAGGCATCGCTGAATCGCTCCGGTTCATCGGACAGGAACGCCTTCATGATCAGCGGTTCCACGAACCACTCGACGAACTCGGGGGACATCAGGTCGTGACGGTTGGTGAAGTCGTAGACGGCGTAGAACGGCACGGCGGCCTGGACCGAGGTGTCGGCGTCCTCGAAGCCCGGTTGGTAGCGCCGGTCGTTCGCCGTGAGGGCGAGCATCGCCGTGATGTGACCGCCGGCGGATCCCCCGGTCACGGCCACGAACGACGGATCGATGCCGTACTCCTCGGCGTTGGCCCGGATGAAGGCCAATGCCTGCTTCACGTCGACGAGGTGATCGGGCCAGGTGGCCCCCGGGCTCAAGCGGTAGTTGGCGTTGAAGCCGACCCATCCGCGGCGGGCCATGGCCTTGAGCAGCGGAATGCCCTGCTCCCGCTTGTCGCCGATGACCCAGGCTCCGCCGTGGATCTGCAGCAGCGCCGGCCGGCGCTCGCCCGGACGGGGTGGATCGACGGGGGTGAACACGTCGAGCTTGAGCACCCGACCTGCCACCCGGCTGAAGGGGACGTCCTTGATCCGACGGATCTTGTGCGGAGTCGACGTGGGTGGGTCGTCGGTGAACGCGGCGAGGGCGGCGCCGGCGGCCGAGGCGGTGCCACGACCCTGGACGACGAGCACCAGCAGAGCCACCGCATCGACGAGCAGGACCGTCGCCCCCACCCACCCCGGCCACTGCTCGAGCGCCCCCGCCCAGACCAGCACGGCCACCGCTCCCGCCGTGATCACGAGATGGACCGGCGCCAGCTCGGTGGTGAGCCACGATGCGAAGAACGAGGGGAGGAACAGCACCCGGTTGCGCCGAACGGGCCGGAAGGCGTTCACCATCAACACGGTCGCCAGCAGGCCGAGCACGAAGAGCAACCACGAGGACCACATGCGAGCATTGTGCCGCGAGCGCCCGGCAACGTTGCAGGGCCGGACGCCCGGTCCTGACCCCGAAGGGGTGCCAGACTGCCCCACGCTCCATCCGTCACGACCGTCCGAGAGGACGAGAGATGCCCGAACGGCTGACCGGCCTCGACGCCACATTCCTCTACACCGAGACCGAGTCGATGCCCATGAACGTGGCCGTGACGGCGGTGCTCGACCCGAGCACCGTTCCCGGCGGCTACAGCTTCGAGAAGCTGCGTGACCACATCGCCGCACGTGTGCCGCTGGTGGCGGAGTTCCGCCGCAAGCTCATGGACGTCCCGTTTCGGATCCACCATCCCGTGTGGGTCGACGACCCCGATTACCGCGTCGAGCACCACATCCATCGCACGCAGCTCGACCCTCCCGGCGACGAGCGCGAACTGGCGAGGTTCGTGGCCGAGATGGCCGCGCGGCGCCTCGACCGCGATCGCCCCCTCTGGGAGTTCTGGGTCCTCGAGGGGCTCGCCGACGGCCTCATCGCGCTCACCGGCAAGGTCCACCACTGCGCCCTCGACGGGAGCTCGGGCGCCGATCTCATGCCGGCCTTCTTCGGCCTGGAACCCGACCCCGAGCCGATCGACCGGATGCGCCTCGCACCTCCGGCGCCTCGCCCGGCGGAGCTCGACCTGCTCACGTGGTCGGTGGCCGACCGGGCCCGCGGCACCGCGGAAGGACTGCTGGCGCTGGGCAAGGCGGCGTTGGCCACCGACGCCATCCGCCGCCGACGACAGGACGGCGACCACCCCGGCGGCACACCGATGATCGCTCCCCCGACGCCGTACAACGGCGCCATCACCGCGGGCCGGTCGATCGCCTTCGGGCGCCTCCCCTTGGAGGAGATGAAAGCGGTCCGCCGGGCCACGGGCACGAAGCTGAACGACGTGGTGCTGGCTGTCGCCGCCGGCGCCCTCCGACGCCACCTCCTGGAACACGACGCGCTCCCCGCCGACCCGCTCGTCGCCGCCTGCCCGGTCTCGGCGCGGTCCACCCGCGGTCAGGGCGACACCGGGAACGTGCTGTCGGTCATGTTCGTGCCGCTGCACACCGAGCTCGACGACCCGGTCGCCTGTCTCGAGGCCATCACCGCCGACGCCCTGGCGGCGAAGACCGAGCAGCGCCTCTTCGGCGAGATGACGTTGGTCCACCTCGCCGAGATGCTCGATCCCATCAGCCTCGGCACGCTGATGGAGCTCTACTCGCGGGCGGGCCTGGCCGATCGGCACCGGCCGGCGATCAACGCCATCGTCTCCAACGTGGCCGGGCCTCCCGTGCCGATCTACCTCGGCGGCGCCCGGGCGCTGAAGCTCTACCCGATGGGCCCCGTGGCCGAGGGGATCGGGGTGAACCTCACCGTGATGAGCTACGAGGACCACCTCGACGTGGGCCTGCTCACCGCGACGGCGCTCGTGCCGGACGCGTGGGAGATCGTCGACCAGCTCGAACCGGCCTTCCACGCGCTCGTCGACGCCACCTTGGGCGATCGCTGAGCCGGGCCCCGCCGCTTCCGGGGCCGGAATGTGACCCCGGGCACCGTGTCCTACGATCGGCGTCCATGGCCTACAACTTCGCTGACATGTTCGAGCACACGGTCGACACGGTGCCCGACCGGGTGGGGATCGCCTGCGAGGGCGAGCACCGCACGCTCGCCCAACTGGAGGACGCCGGGAACCGCCTCGCCCACCACCTGATCACCAGCGGCGTGCAGCCCGGCGACCACGTCGGGATCTACGGGCTCAACTCGATCCAGTGGGTCGAGTCCCTGCTCGGCGTCATCAAGGCCCGTGCAGTGCCGGTCAACATCAACTTCCGCTACGTCGCCGACGAGCTGCGCTACCTGTTCGACAACGCCGACCTGGTGGCGCTGTTCTATGACGCCCAGTTCGGACCCCTGGTGGCCGAGGTGCGTGACGAGCTGCCTCTGCTCAAGACGCTGGTGCGCATGGACGACGGGTCCGGTGCGGCCGACGACGGCCTCGGGGCGGTCGAGCTCGCCGACGCCATGGCGGCCAACTCCGCCGAGCGCGACTTCGGCCCCCGCTCCGACGACGACCAGGTCATCATCTACACCGGCGGCACCACCGGTATGCCCAAGGGCGTCATGTGGCGCAGCGCCGACATCTTCTTCGCCCTCGCCGGCGGGATCGACATGGCCACCCGCGAGCCCGTCCCCGACGAGTTCCACCACGCCAACGCCGCGCCCGACAAGACGCCGACCGTCATGATGAACATCCCTCCGCTCATGCACGGCGCAGCCTTCGTCGGCACGATCGGTCAGATGCTCCAGGGCAACACGGCCGTCCTCCTGCCCAAGTTCGACCCCTACGAGGTGTGGCGCACGATCGAGCGCGAGAAGGTCAACGCCATCCTGATCGTGGGCGACGCCATGGCCCGGCCGCTGATCGAGGCGTGGGACGACATGAAAGCCAAGGGCGAGGCCCCCGACATCTCGTCGTTGTTCGCCATCTCGTCGACGGCGGCGATCTTCTCCCAGACGGTCAAGGACCGCTACCTCGACGAGTTCCCGAACATGATCATCACCGATTCCGTCGGATCCACCGAGGGCGGCTTCAACGGCACCATCGTCGTCACGAAGGGCATGGTCAACAAGGGGGGCGGGCCCACGGTCAACGCCATGAACGACACCCTCGTGCTCGACGACGACCTGAAGCCGGTCGAGCCCGGGTCGGGCGTGATCGGCAAGCTGGCCCGGGGCGGCAACATCCCCGTCGGGTACTACAAGGACCCGAAGAAGACGGCCGAGACCTTCCTCGTCGCCGCCGACGGCCGGCGCTACGCCATCCCCGGCGACTTCGCCAGCGTCGAGGCCGACGGGACCATCAGCCTGTTGGGCCGAGGATCGGTGTGCATCAACACCGGAGGCGAGAAGGTGTACCCCGAGGAGGTCGAGCAGGTGCTCAAGGCCCACCCGGCCGTCTACGACTGCCTGGTGGTCGGGGTCACCGACGAGCGGTGGGGCCAGAAGGTGGCCGCCGTCGTCCAGCCGCGAGAGGGCATGGGCCTCGAGCTCGACGACCTCGCGGCCCACACCCGCGAGCACCTCGCCGGCTACAAGGTGCCACGGGAGCTGCACCTCGTCGGAAGCATCCAGCGCTCCCCGAGCGGAAAGCCCGACTACCCGTGGGCCAAGAAGCTGGCCGAAGCGGAGAGCTGACGGCCTTCTCGGGCCGTCTCCCAGGCTTTCTCCGCGCCCGCCGGGCCCGATCGGGCGTACCGGCGTTACAGTGACGCCCGTCGCTTCCGCCGCGCGGGCGGTCGGCACCCATCCGCAGACTCGATCAGCGGCGACGTCGTCGTCGCTCCCACAGGGGGACCGCAATGCACACGTACGAGAAGTTCTTCATCGGCGGCGAGTGGGTCGATCCCGCCGGCTCCGACACGCTGAAGGTCACCTCGCCCACCTCCGGCGACATCGTCGGCTCGGTACCCGTGGCCACCCCGGCCGACATGGACCGCGCCGTCGCCGCCGCGAAGAGCGCCCTCACCGGCGAATGGGCCACCTGGACCGCCGACCAGCGCGCCGACCTGATCCACCGGGTGTCCGACGGCATCAAGGCCCGCCAGGACGACTTCAGCGGCCTGATCACCGAAGAGGTCGGCTCGCCGTTCTACTTCTCGATGTTCGGCCAGGTCCTCGCCGCGGCCATGATCCTCGACGCCTTCGCCGTGCACACCCGGGCCTTCCCGTTCGAGGAGCGCCGCGACGGCGCCCTCGGCGGCCAGATCATCGTGCGCCGTGAGCCCGTCGGCGTGGCCGCCGGGATCATCCCCTGGAACGTGCCGCTGTTCATCACCTGCCTGAAGCTGGGGCCGACCCTTGCCTCGGGTTCGACCATCGTGCTCAAGCCGGCTCCGGAGACCCCCCTCGACGCCAACGTGCTCGCCGAGATCCTCATCGAGGCCGGCGTGCCCGCAGGCGTGGTCAACATCGTGGCCGCCGACCGCGAGGTGGGCGAGCACCTGGTGCGTCACCCCGACGTCGACAAGGTGAGCTTCACCGGTTCCACCGCCGCCGGCCGCAAGATCGGCGCCATCTGCGGCGAGCAGCTCAAGCGCTGCACCCTCGAGCTCGGCGGAAAGTCCGCGGCCATCGTCTGTGACGACGCCAACCTCGAAGAGACCATCCCCCACCTCATCGGCGGCGGCCTCATGAACAACGGGCAGGCCTGCGTGGCGCTCACCCGCGTGCTCGCGCCGCGTAGCCGCTACGACGAGATCCGCGACGCCCTCGCCACGGCGGTGTCGGCCCAGATCGTGGGTGACCCGACGAACCCCGACAACCTGGTGGGCCCGCTCATCGCCGACCGCCAGAAGGTCCGCGTCGAGGGCTACATCGCCAAGGGCCGCGAAGAGGGCGCCACCGTCGTGGTGGGCGGCGATCTCCCCGAGGGCCTCGGCAACGGCAACTTCGTGGCCCCCACGCTGTTCGCCGACGTCGACAACTCGATGACCATCGCCCAGGAGGAGATCTTCGGGCCGGTGCTGTCGCTCATCGCCTACGACACGCTCGACGACGCCATCGCCATCGCCAACGACAGCGACTACGGCCTCGCCGGTGCCGTCTACACCACCGACATCGCCAAGGGCATCGACGTGGCCCGCCGGGTCCGCACCGGCACCTTCGCCGTGAACACGACCCAGGGCATGGACTTCAACGGGCCCTTCGGTGGGTTCAAGAACTCCGGCATCGGTCGTGAGCTCGGCCCCGAGGGCATCCACGCCTACTGCGAGGACAAGACGATCTCGCTGCCGGGCGGGATCGACCTGCCGATCGGCGGCTGACGCCGCCGCGGTCACGGACCGCACCACAGAACGTCACGAAGGGCCCGGCTCCGGTCGGGCCCTTCGTCGTTCCCGGACTCAGGCGATGGTGCCCGCGGCGCGCAGCGCCGCCCGCTCCTGCTCGTCGAACCCGGCGTCGGCGAGCACCTGATCGGTGTCGTACCCGGGTGGCACGGGCGGCCGATCGACGCCGGCCGGGGTGCGTGAGAACCGGGGAGCCGGTGCGGGCTGCACGGCACCGTCGGGCGCGAGGTAGGTGCCACGGGCGACGAGATGGGGATGACCCGCCGCCTCGGCGTAGGTCAGCACCGGCCCGACGCAGGCGTCGCGGCTCTCGAACACGGCCTCCCACTCGGCCCGACTACGCCCGGCGAGGACCTCGGCGAAGCGGGCGCGGAGCATGGGCCAGCCGGCGGGGTCGTGCTGGTCGGGCAGCTCGGCATCGGCGAGGCCGAGCCCGTCGAGGAGCTCGGCGTAGAACTGCGGCTCGATGGCCCCGACGCTGATCCACCCGCCGTCGGCCGTCGCGTAGACGTCGTACCAGGGCGCACCCGAGTCGAGCATGTTGGTGCCGCGCTCGTCGGTGAACGTGCCCCCCACGTAGGCGGGCACCATGGGCGCGGAGATGAGCGACGCGCCGTCGACCATGGCGACGTCGAGCACCTGGCCGAGCCCGGAGCGGGCCTTCTCGACGAGGGCGGCGCACACGCCGAGGGCCATCAGGAGCCCACCGCCGCCGAAGTCGCCGACGAGGTTGAGCGGCACCGTCGGGGGCTGGCCGGCCCGCCCGATGTGGGCCAACGGTCCGGCCATGGCGATGTAGTTGATGTCGTGCCCGGCCCGGTCGGCCCACGGGCCGGTCTGGCCCCACCCGGTCATGCGGGCGTAGATCAGCCCGGGGTTGCGCCCGCACAGGTCGTCGGGTCCGAGGCCGAGGCGCTCGGTGACGCCGGGCCGGAAGCCCTCGACGAACACGTCGGCGGCGTCGGTGAGGCGGCGCACGACCTCGAGGCCCTCGGGGGACTTCAGGTCGACCGCCACCGTGCGGCGATTGCGGTTGAACACGCCCATGCGTGCCGACTCGACGGGCGCACCGGTGACCTTCGAGGGTCGGTCCACGGCGATCACGTCGGCGCCGTAGTCGGCCAGCACCATCGCCCCGAACGGCGCCGGCCCGAGCCCCACGAGCTCTACCACGGTGACGCCGGCCAGCGGTCCGCTACGTGGCGCCGCGGAGTCGGCGGTGTCGTTGATCTCGTCCGTGTTGGTCATGGCGGCATCCTGCCAGACCGATCCGCGGGTCAGCTCGGCGAGAGCTCCTCGGCCGCGGCGGCCTTGGCCCAACGGTGGTCGGCCTTGCCGGCGGGGGTGCGTACGACCCGGTCGACCAGCACCAGGCTGCGGGGCAGCTTGTAGCCGGCGAGGTGGGGCCGGCAGTAGGCGTCGAGCTCCTCGCGGGTGAGGCTCTGGCCCGGCCGGAGTTCCACGACGGCGGTGACCCGCTCACCCCAGCGTTCGTCAGGGGCACCGACCACGACGGCGTCGTACACCGCCGGGTGCCCGGCGATGACGGCCTCGACCTCTTCGGGGTAGACCTTCTCGCCCCCGGTGTTGATGCACGCCGAGCCGCGTCCGAGCAAGGCGATGGAACCGTCGGTGTCGACGGTGGCCTGGTCGCCGGTGAGGATCCACCGCTCGCCTCCGACCTCGACGATCGTCTCGTCGGTCTTCACGGGGTCGTTGTGGTAGCGCAGCGGGATGCGGCCGCGCCGGCCGACTCTGCCCGTGACGCCGCTGCCCGGATCGACCAGGGTCCGGGTCTCGGGGTCGATCACCGCCGTCGAACGATCGGTGCCGAAGGCGGTGAAGTTCTCGGAACCACCGTCGGCGGTGAAGCTCCGCGAGGTCTGCGCACCGGTCTCCGACGAGCCGTACCCGTCGGTGATCGTCACGGTCGGCAGCAGGGCCAGGGCGCGGGCGCGGGTCGACGGGGTGAGCGGCGCTCCACCGGAGCCGATGGCCAGCAGCGACGACACGTCGAAGGGCCCCTCGGACTCCCAGGCGTCGAGCATCGGCTTCACGACGGCGTCACCCACGACGCTGATGGTGTTCACCCCTTCGCGCTCGATCGTGCGCCAGACCTCCACCGGGTCGAGGCTGCCCTCGAGCAGCACGTTCTTGCCGCCGCAGAAGAGCAGGCTCAACATCGTCCACTGGCCGGCGGCATGCATGAGCGGGGCGACGGGGTGGAACACGAAGCTCTCGACGATCCGGTCGAGCATCTCGGCCGGCTCGTCGACGGGTCCGAGCAGGCGCATCGGGTCACCGCCACCGACACAGGCGTAGAGGGCGTCCTCGTGACGCCACACCACCCCCTTCGGCATGCCCGTGGTGCCCCCGGTGTAGATCACGTAGAGGTCGTCGTTGGACCGGGGTCCGAAGCCGCGCTCGGGCGATCCCGCCACCTGGGCGTCGGCGTAGGCGGTGACGGCGAGCCGCGAGCCCTGCAGAGCGGTCAGGTCGGCGTCGCTGCCGTCGTCGACCACGACGGCCCACCCGAGGTCGGGCAGATCGGGAGCGACCTCGGCCAGGGTGTCGGCGAAGATCCGGTCGACGAGGACCCCGACGAGGCCGGCGTCGTCGAACAGGTAGGCCAGCTCCTCGGCCACGTAGCGGTAGTTCACGTTGATCGGAACGGCCCGGACCTTGAAGCAGGCCAGGAAGGCCTCGACCCACTCGACGGAGTTGGTGAGGTAGAGCCCCACGTAGTCACCGGGCCGCACCCCCTGGTCGAGCATCCAGTGGGCGAGACGGTTGGCGTGCTCCTCGAGCTCGGCGTAGGTGCGCCGATCGGTCCCGCACACGAGGGCCTCGCGCTCGGGAACGCGTTCGGACACCGCTTCCCAGAGGTCGGCGAAGTTGAAGGTCTCGGGCACGGTGGCCATGGTCTCCCCTTGGTCGGCGCGGTCGACGCTCGGGCCGGACCTTACCGTCGACACCTCGACGTCCCGAGGGCGGGACCGTGCATCGCCGTCACTCGTCGCGGGACCACGCCGCCACCGGCCCGGCCACCTCGACCAGGACCCGGGTACCGGAGAGGTCGACCGGTACGGCCACACGATGGACGCCGTCGGCGGCACGGGCGGCGTCGAGGCGTTCGACGTGCTCGTCGGGTGATTCCCACGACACCTCACCACCCCACACCTCCGCCACGAGGGGCACGTCGAGCCGGGCGGCGAGATCGAGCAGGGCCTCGGTGATCGGGTCGACCGGAGCCGTGGTGACGGCGATGGCGGGCCGGCCGTCGAGACCGCTCACGAGCGCCGCCGCCGCGGCGAAGCCACGGGCGGGACGGGCCGGCACGATCACGGTGGCGGCGCTCGGGGCCAGGCCCCGAGCCAACCACAGGCCGGCGGGACCGGCGTCGGCGGCGATGATCCCCCCGTCGGAGCCGGCGCCCGACACCTCGACCGTGGCCCGGATCGGGCTCAGGGGAAGCGTGGGGTCGGGTGGGAGGGATCCCACCTCGGCCAGCCGCCGGACCAGCTCGGAGGGCGGCGGGGGCGGGGAGGGGTCGGGCCAGTGCAGGGCCATGAGCGCCAGGTGCCAGGGCTCGACGTCGAGGACCTGGGCACCGTCGGGGACGAGATCGAGGGCCTCGGTCGGGTCGACACCCACGGCGATGATCAGCTCGGCGTCGGCGAGCCCCGACAGGACCACGTCGTCGGCCTGCAGCCCGACGACACCGCCCCAGGCGGGATCGTCGACGGCCAGGGACCCGACGGCGCCGAGGGTGGCGACCACGACGGCCCCGGTGCGACGAGCGGCCTCGGCCACGGCCGCCGCCTGCCCGGCGCGCCGTACCCCGGGCCCGACGAGCAGCACGGTACGGAAGTCGGCCAGCGTCGGGGACAGCGTGATGAGCTGATCGGACGAGGCGTCGAGGGCGAGGGCCTCGACGCCGGACGGGGCCGGAGCGAACAGGTCCACGAAGAGGTCGAGCTCGGCGGCGGCGTGGACCTCACCGAGGGACCATCCGGCCACGGCGGCGGGGATCGACGAGGGGTCGGTGACCTGCTGCGGTTCCACCTGTTCTCCGGGTTGGGAGGAGAGGCGCAGACGTCGCCCGGCGAGGAGGGCAACGCCGGGGCCGGCATCGACCCCGGCCGCGATCCGGCCGTCGGCATCGGCGAGCGCCACCGCGAGCTCCTCGGTGGGGACCTCGATCTCGGCGAGGCCCACCAGGGCCGGGATCTCGCTGCCCGGTGCCCGGAAGGCCCGGCGGACTGCTTGGGCGCGGAGGCAGACGGAGAGCAGGTCGAGGACGCTGGCGGCGGAGGTCACCCGGCCAGTATCGCCCCTCCGTCGCGACCGCCGACCCGTCGGGGTCCCGACCCGTCGGGTCCGGCTCCTGACGGCCCGCTGAACACCGCCGGGCGTCGACCCCCGGGTGTGGCGTCGGTCACGGGTACCCTCGTGGATCCGGCGGCGCAGCCGGTGCACGGAGGTTCAGGGATGGACGCACGCAAGCTGGGACTGGGGTTCGTGGCCGGTGGCGCCCTGGCCCAGGTGGGCGGACTCGGGGTCGATGCGTGGCTGCACGCCTCCGACGACCTCGGGGCCGACGGCGCGCTGAGCCTCGAGAACATCGGCCATGCCCTGTTCGTCGGCGGTCTCGTCGCCGTGTCCGTGGGCGCGTTACTGGCCCTCGTCGGTCCCCGCCTCTACCGGCCCTCGGCCGACGCCTCGACCGGTCGACGCCTCGCCCAGTTCGGCGCCCCCGCCGCGGCCGCCCTGCTCGTGGTCGCCGGGCTCGCCGGCGCGTCGTCGTCGAGCCTCACCGGTTCGGCCTCGTCGTCGGAGGCGACGGGCACGGGCCTGGCCGCCGACGATCACGACCACGGCGACGTCGCCCCGGCGCGCTGCGACCTGGGCGTGAACACCGCCGGGTACTACCGAGAAGCCGCGGCCGCCGGCCTCGACCTCGGCACCGGGGACCACGACCACTCGGCACCCGGGACGGGGAGCGGCGAGACCGCCGCAGCGGCCACCCCGACGTCCTCGGAGGAAGAGGACCACGGTGAGCACAAGGGCCCCCAGCCCTGGACGCCGATCGCCGACCTCGCCACGTGCACCCAGCTCGAGGCCGAGATCGACCAAGCCGCGGCGGTGGCCACGCGGTATCCCACCGCGGCCGACGCCCGCGCCGCGGGCTACGTGATGGTCACCACGTACCTGCCCGAGATCGCGTCGCACTGGATGAACTTCGGCTACGTCGACGACGCCTTCGTGATCGACGAGCCCGAGATGCTCCTCTACGACGGCACCGGCGACGACGCCAACATGGTCGGCCTCAGCTACTACCTGCTGTCCGCCACCGAGCCGTCGCCGGCGCAGACCTTCGTCGGCGGCAACGTGGAGTTCCACCAGCACATCGGCCTGTGCGTGAAAAACGCGCTGGTCGTGGGCGGTTCGGGTCTCAGCGCCGAGCAGTGCGCGGCGCGGGGAGGCACCAAGAGCGACGGCTCCAACGCATGGATGGCCCATGCCTGGGTCGTGCCGGGCTGCGAGAGCCCGTGGGGTCTGTTCAGCGCTGCCAACCCGAAGCTGACCCCCGAGCTCGGTCGGGCCTCTGGCCAGGGCGCCCCGTGCAGCGGCTCGGGCGTCACCTACGACGACACCCCAGGCCCCCCGAGCGACATGGCCGCACTCGTGCAGGGCGTCCCCTCCGCGTGACCTACGGGCACCCGGTCGTAAGGCCGTCGGCCACGGCCGCCCCACGATGGACGGATCAGTCGGTCGCCAACCAGCGGTACGTGGTCCAGCCCTCGACCGGGCGGGCACCGAGGGCGTCGTAGAAGGCGATCGACGAGGTGTTCCAGTCGAGCACCGACCACTCGACGCGCCCGTCGGTGAGGGCTCGCACGTGCTGCACCAGGGCCAGACCGTGCCCCTGACCGCGGTGCTCGGGGCGTACGAAGAGGTCCTCCAGCCAGATGCCCGGTCGGCCCAGGAAGGTGGAGAAGGTGCGGAACCACAGCGCCATCCCCACCACCTCACCGGCCTCCGAACAGGCCAGCGAGACCCGGGCGGCCGGGTCGGGTCCGAACAGGTGCTCGCGCAGGTCGTCGACGTCGAACACCACCTCTTCCGCCATCTCCTCGTACTCGGCGAGGGCCCGGATGAGCGCGACGACGTCGTCGAGGTCAGCCGGGTCGGCGGGACGGATCACGGTCGAAGGAGGGCCAGGCTCAGTCGCCGATGACGAAGCGGCCGACGCGTTGGCGGTGCCAGTCGGCGTCACCCCACGCCGCGGCCAGGGCCCACACCCGCTTGAGCCACATGTGCACGTCGTACTCGACGGTGTAGGCAATGGCGCCGTGGCACTGCAGCGCCTGAGCGGCGACGAAGAGGGCGGCGTCCGACGTCATGCACTTGGCCATCGATACGTCACGCGACGCCGTCTCGAGCCCCTCGGACATGGCGTAGGCGGCGTTGGCGGCGACGGGGCGGGCGAAGGAGAGCTTCAGCTCGGCGTCGGCGAGATGGTGCTTCACGGCCTGGAAGGTGCCGATGGGCACGCCGAACTGCCGTCGTGAAATCACGTACTCGACGGTGACGGCCAGCAGCTGCTCGGCCAGGCCGATCAACAGGCCCGACGCAGCCAGGGCGCCCCGGTCGAAGGCCCGGTTGGCGGCGTGCCACCCGGCCTCGCCGTCGACCAACAGCTCCTCGTCGGCGGTGTCCCACTCGGCGCTGAACAACCGCCGCGCCCCGTCGACCGAGGTCTCGGGGGTGAGGCGGAGTCGGTCGGCGGCGACCGCCACGATGCGGTCGGCGCGCTGCGCGACGAGCAGGTGGGCGACGTGGGCATCGGGTACGAACGGTTGTCCGGCCAACTGGACCGTGACCACGGCCGAACCGTCGGCGATCGATGGCAGCCAGCGATCGGCGATCGGCGCCGGGGCCGATTCGGCCAGCAGGGGCGCCGCCACCGCCGTGGTCTCGAGCAGCGGGCCGGGGAACGCCGTCCGGCCGGCCTCGGTGAGGATGGGCAGCAGGTCGAGCTCGGAGAGGCCGAAGCCGCCCGAGGCTTCGGGCACGGTCAGACCGATCACTCCCATCTCGGCGAGGGTCGACCACAGCTCGGGGTTTCGACCGGTCTCGTCCTCCCAGGCCCCGCGCACGGCGTCGGGCGGGCACTCCTTGGCGAACAGGTCGGCGACGGTGTCGCGGAACAGGAGTTGATCGTCGGTGAAGGCGAAGCGCACCTGGGCCTACTTCCGGGGCAGGCCGAGCACGCGCTCGGCGACGACGTTGCGTTGGATCTCGTTGGTTCCGGCGTAGATGGGGCCCGACAGCGAGAACTCGAAGCCCTTCATCCATGCGCCACCGTCCACCGACCCCGGCGAGCCGTCGACCAGCTCGGCGGTGGGTCCGAGGAGCCTCAACGCCGTGGTGTGCAGACGCACGTCGAGCTCGGACCAGAAGACCTTGGTGAGGCTCGACCGCGCCCCCTGGGCCCGGCCTTCGACGATGCCGGTCACGTCGGACAGCGTGGCCAGGCGGTAGGCCTCGGCCTCCATCCACGACTGGGTGACCTCGTCGCGCAGGTGAGGGTCGGCGGCGGCCACGGCGGCGAGGTCGCCGGTGGCGGCCTGCGCCGAGCGACGTCGGTAGAGGTCGACGAGGCGGTCGGCGGCGGCGCAGAAGCGACCCGGTGAACGCAGGGTGAGGCCCCGCTCCGAGGAGGTGGTGGCCATGGCCACCCCCCAACCCTGGTTGACCTCGCCGAGCACGAGGTCGTCGCCCACGAACACGTCGTCGAAGAAGACCTCCGCGAAGCCCTCGTCGCCGTCGAGGCGCCCGACCCCGCGCACGGTGACGCCGTCGGCGTCGAGGGGCACCATCAGATAGGTCATTCCCTTGTGCCGCCCCGCCTCGGGGTCCGTGCGGAACAATCCGAACAGCCAGTTGCAGAACGCCCCCCGGGTGGTCCAGGTCTTCTGACCGGTGATGCGCCAGCCACCGGCGTCGTCGTCGCGCACGGCCCTGCTCTTGATGCCGGCGAGATCGGAGCCGGCGTCGGGCTCACTCCACCCCTGGCACCAGAGATCGTCGGCGTTGGCCATGGCGGGTAGGAAGCGGGCCTTCTGCTCGTCGGTGCCGAACTCGAAGATCGTGGGGGCGAGCAGGAAGATGCCGTTCTGGGTGACCCGCTGCGGAGCGCCGGCTCGGTAGTACTCCTCTTCGAAGATCAACCACTCCCAGACCGAAGCACCCCGACCGCCGTACTCCTCGGGCCAGGACACGACCGACCACCGGTCGGCGGCCAGCTTCTTCTCCCAGTCGAGGTGAAGGGCGAACCCCTCGGCAGTGTCGCCCGAGGGCAGATCGTGGGGCACATTGGCCTCGAGCCACGCTCGGGCCTCGGCCCGGAAGGCTTCCTCGGCCTCGGTGAAGTTCAGGTCCATGACGGCTCCGGCGTGACAGGGCGCCCCGACCGGTGCGCCGAGCCGATCGTAGGGCACCCTCTGACGGAGCGTCAGTTCCGGGACGGCCTCACCGACACCCACCGTGGTGTGTCACACGACACGACCTGACGGGTCGTCAGGTTTTGCCCTACACTCACCTCGCACCGGGAGCGACGCCATCCCGGGCCCGCCCGGGCCGGCCATCACCGTGCCGCCCACCGCCTCGAGGAGATTCGATGACGCTGACCGCCCCGGAGTCCGCCGACACCACCACCACCCGCACCATCCCGCGGTTCGTGAGCGTCGACGACCACATCATCGAACCACCCAACGTCTGGCAGGACCGTCTGCCCGAGAAGTACAAGGCCGTCGGCCCCCGCGTCGAGCGGCTTCGCGTGGCCAACCTGCAGTTCAACGGGATGCAGTACAGCTTCGACATCGTCGACGACAGCTCCGACGAAGGAAAGTTCGCCGACTTCTGGTGCTACGAGGACCTCAAGGTGCCGATGCGTCGCATCATCGCCGCGGTCGGCTTCCCCCCCGAGGAGCGCACCCTCCTGCCCGTCACCTACGAAGAGATGCGCAAGGGCTGCTGGGACCAGACCGCACGACTCGAGGACATGGACGTCAACCACACCGAGGCATCGCTCTGCTTCCCCACCTTCCCCCGCTTCTGCGGCCAGACCTTCCTCGAGGCCAAGGATCGCGAGCTCGCCCTGCTGTGCGTGCAGGCCTACAACGACTGGATGGTCGAGGAGTGGTGCGGTGGCGCCGGCGCCGGCCGGCTCATCCCGCTCACGATCGTGCCCCTGTGGGACCCGGAGCTGGCCGCCGCCGAGGTCCGCCGCAACGCCGCCCGCGGCGTGCGCGCCGTGACCTTCAGCGAGATCCCCCCGTTCCTCGACCTGCCCAGCATCCACAGCGGCCACTGGGAACCGCTCTTCCAGGCCTGCGCCGAGACCGACACCGTCATCAACATGCACATCGGCTCGTCGTCACGGATGCCCGCCACCTCCCCGGACGCCCCGGCCGGCGTGCAGGCCACGCTCAGCTTCAACCACGCCATGGGCTCGCTGGCCGACTGGCTCTACTCGGGCATCCTGGTGCGCCACCCCACGCTGAAGCTGGCGTACTCCGAGGGTCAGATGGGCTGGATCCCCTACGCCATGGAGCGCGCCGACAGCGTGTGGCGCGAGTTCCGGGGCTGGGCCTTCGACAAGGAGGCCGTGCCCGAGCCGCCGTCGTTCTACTTCCGCCGCCAGGTGTACGCCTGCTTCTTCCGCGACAACTTCGGCTTGAAGAACCTGCACGACGTGGGTGTCGACAACGTCACCTTCGAGACCGACTACCCGCACTCCGACTCGACGTGGCCCGACACCAAGGACGTGTTCACGACCATGGTCAAGGACCTGCCCGACGAGGACGTCTACAAGATCGCCCGGGGCAACGCCATCACCATGCTCGGGCTGGACCTCGACTGACCGGCCGGCGCCCACGGCGCCGATCCCCACCCACCGCCACCGGCGTCGTCCCCACGGGGTCGGCGCCGGTGGCGCGTCCGGGGCCCTCCTCGTCAGCGGTCGACCCGGGTACGGTGCCGTGATGGTCCGCACCCCCGAACCCGGACGACGCACGACGCGACGACGAGGCGTCCTGCGGCACTACCACCGACCCATCTGGAGAGACCGGCTCTTCTGGATCGTGGCCGTCCCGTCGGCGTTGATCACCGCGCTGGTGGTGGCCGTCCTCCTCGTGGTCTCCGGCACGCCCGACACCGCCATCGGCTGGCTGCGCCCCGTGCTGCTCGGCGTCATCGTGCTGCTGCTCTCGTTCCGCCTCCTCGGCGCCGGCGTCACCACGTCGCGGAAGTTCCAGACCGGGCTCGCCGAGGGCACGACCGCTCGGCCCGGTGACTTCGAGGCCAAGGGCCGTGCTGCGGGGGCCGTCGTCGGACGTGCGGTCAAGGCGGCGAAGGGCACGCCGCCGAGCGACACACCGTCGAGCCGATCCGCCACCCCGTCCGACCCTGGAGCCGAGAGCCCCGCCGGAGGTTCCCCGACGACCAGCGCGGCTCGGGCCGCCGGGCGGGCCGCCGGGATGGCCAAGGCGTCGCTCGACCCGCGACCCACCTCCGACGAGTCCTCGGCCGCCACAACGGTACCGAGGGCACCGATCCCCGTCCCGACCCCGGCGCCCCCCGAACCCGATCCCACGCCACCGGCCCCGGCCCTCGAGCCGGATCCGCCCGTCCCCACCCCGGATGCGTCGGAGTCGCCGTCGCCCGCTCCGACGCCCGCCCCGGCCCCCGCGGCCGAAGAGGCACCCGGCACCGGTGAGACCGTCGACCGTGCGGCACGGGTGGTGGGCTCGATGATCGGGCGGCGCCTCGCCGAGCGCCGACGCCCGCCGACACCGCCGACCTGACGCGAGGCGATCCGAGGCACCGCGCACAGGCGGCCACCGTGGACTGATGGACCCCACAGGTCCTCTGTTCGCCCGCCGATCAGGTGGTGACTTCCTCCGCGGCATGGTGGAAGGCGGCCAACAGGTGGCGGGCGACACCCAGCCCCCGGTCCCTGCGACCCACCAGGAGCGAGCGCACGTCACCACCGTCGCCACCCGTCACTCCCCTCACCACGCCCACCACCCGCCCCCGACGTCGGGCCACGACGACGAGAGGCGCTCCCCCACCCCGCCCGCGGTCCGACGACACCTCGTGCGGCGTGTCGGGCCCTTCCACGGCCTCGAACGCCGTCGCCTCCGGATCGAGGAGGGTCGAGACGGTGAGCTCGAGCTCCACCCCACCCCGACCGACCACCCGCCGCGGGCCGAAGGGCACGTCGGCGACCGGGACCCACCGGCGGCGGGCGTCGCCGTGGCGCTGCTCCTCCAGCAGGTGCACACGATCGACGCGGACATCCACGAGGTAGTCGGCCAGCACCTCGATCCCCTTCTCGACGAGATCCGACCCGAGTTCGTCACGCACCGTGACGTGCGGCGTGAACTCGAACGTCAACGACCGTCGCAGCGGTGGGACGAACACGCCGTCGCGCAGGCGTCGGAGAGCGGTCATGCCGCCGGGCTCGCCGGGGTCGTCCTCGACGCCGAGGTGCAGCGTCGGGGTGACCGGGGCGAACGTGGCCGGAGGCCCGAGGCGGAGGTGCAGGGGAAGGGCGACAGAGGCCGCGTCGCGCAGCAGAGCCAGCGCCGACGGCACCTCTTCGGTGCGCACGTTCACAGGGGGCACCAGAGTGATGTGAGGAGCGACGCGATCGAGGTGGGCCTCACCGGTGGCCCGGCGCAGGCCGTCGATCTCGTGGCACCACGGCGCAGGAACGAGGAGGGCGACCCCCAGACGGACGCGCGGCACGGTCGGAACGCTAGTGCCCTGTCCAGAGACCTTTGCGATGTCTGGTCGGCCAGGACTCGACGGTCACCCACGAGGTTCCCGGAGAGAGCGCTCGCAGTGCGTCGCCGGCCGCCGCCCCGAATCGTCCGGCAGGCCAGACTGGGTCCGTGGCGATCGATCCCGCGCAGTACCGCGTCCTCCCCGGCAACAGGGTGCACCTGGCGGACTGGCCCACCCATACGACCGACGGTTGGAAGGGGGGAAAGAAGGCGGCGAAGGCGGGTCTCCCCGACCTCAACGTGCACCTCGCCGACCTCCAGCAGATGCTGTTCGCCGAAGGGCAGCACAAGGTGCTGATCGTCCTGCAGGGGATGGACACCTCGGGCAAGGACGGCACCATCAAACACGTCTTTCGCACCATCAACCCGCTCGGGGTCAGCGTCACCAACTTCAAGCGGCCCAACGACGTCGAGTTGGCCCACGACTTCCTGTGGCGGGTGCACGAGCACACGCCGCGTGCCGGCAACATCAGCATCTTCAACCGCAGCCACTACGAGGACGTCCTGGTCGTGCGGGTCCACGACCTCGTCCCCGAGAAGGTGTGGCGAGCCCGCTACGAGCACATCCGCAACTTCGAGCAGATGCTGGCCGACGAGGGCACCGTCATCGTCAAGTTGTTCCTCCACATCTCCAGGAGCGAGCAGAAGGAGCGGCTCCAGGAGCGGCTCGACAACCCGGCCAAGCACTGGAAGTTCGAGCACGGCGACATCGAGGAGCGGTCCCACTGGGCGGCCTACACGGCGGCCTACGAGGACGCCATCACGAAGACGTCGAGCACCGATGCGCCGTGGTACGTGATCCCCGCCGACCGCAAGTGGTACCGCAACCTCGTCGTGTCACAGATTCTGATCGACACGCTCGAGGGCCTCGACATGCGCTACCCGGAGCCGATCGACGGCATCGCGCACATCCGCATCGACGACTGAGGCCCCGGCACCGGGCCGGGGAGGGTCAGACCGAGTGCCCGGTGGCGACGAGGCGGGCGTGGGCCCGGCGCAGCTCGGCCTCGGCCTCGACGTCGTCACCCTTGGCCAGAGCGGCCTCGGCGATCTCCTGGGCCCGGCGGGCACGGTCGAATCGATGGCCGACGCCATCTCGGCCAGGTTCGACAGGATCGTGACCTGGTCGTTGCTGACCTCGACGAAGCCACCGTGCACCGCGGCCAGCTCGGTGGTGCCGTCGACCAGAGCGATCTCGAGCGTCCAGGTCGTCCAGGGCGCCCGAGGAACGGCGCGTGACCGGGCAGGAAGGCGATGTCGCCCCCGCCCAGGGTGCGGGCCGGCACCATGGTCGGCCTCGCCCTCGAGCAGCACGCGCTCGGGGCGACACGAGCTCGACGTGCAGGGCCATCAGGCGCCCTTCTCGAGCTCCCGGGCCTTGGCCCGGGCGGCTGTCGGCGTCACCGACGTTGAGGAAGGCCTGCTCGGGCAGGTCGTCGAGCTCGCCGTCGACCAGCTGGTCGAAGCGACTCGACGGTGTCCTCGACCGGCACGAAGATGCCCGGCATGCCGGTGAACACCTCGGCCACGAAGAACGGCTGGGACAGGAAGCGCTGCACCTTGCGGGCCCGGTCCACGATGAGGCGGTCCTCCTCGGAGAGCTCGTCGAGACCGAGGATGGCGATGATGTCCTGCAGCTCCTTGTAGCGCTGCAGGACCTCCTGCACCCGGCGGGCCACGTCGTAGTGGCGCTCGCCCGACGATCTCGGGGGCGAGGATGGTGGAGGTGGAGGCCAGCGGGTCCACCGCCGGGTAGATGCCCAGCGAGGCGATGTGGCGGCGAGAGCTCGGTGGTGGCGTCGAGGTGGGTGAAGGTGGTGAACGGCGCCGGGTCGGTGTAGTCGTCGGCGGGCACGTACACGGCCTGCAGCGAGGTGATGGAACGACCCCGGGTCGAGGTGATGCGCTCCTGCAGCTCGCCCATCTCGTCGGCCAGGGTGGGCTGGTAGCCCACGGCGGACGGCATGCGGCCGAGCAGCGTGGACACCTCGGAGCCGGCCTGGACGAAGCGGAAGATGTTGTCGACGAACAGCAGCACGTCCTGGTTCTGCACGTCGCGGAAGTACTCGGCCATGGTCAGCGCGCGACAGGGCGACCCGCAGGCGCACGCCGGGCGGCTCGTCCATCTGGCCGTAGACCAGCGCGGCCTTGTCGATGACGCCGGACTCCTCCATCTCGATCCAGAGGTCGGTGCCCTCACGGGTGCGCTCGCCCACGCCGGCGAACACCGACACACCACCGTGCTGGGTGGCGACGCGGTTGATCATCTCCTGGATGAGCACGGTCTTGCCCACGCCGGCGCCGCCGAACAGGCCGATCTTGCCGCCCTCCACGTAGGGGGTGAGCAGGTCGATGACCTTGATGCCCGTGGCGAACACGTTGGCCTTGGGCTCGAGCGTGTCGAACGCGGGGGCTCGCGGTGGATGTCCCAGCGCTCGACGCCCTCGAGCGGCTGGCGGTGTCGAGCGGCTCGCCGAGCACGTTGAACACGTGCCCGAGCACGCCGTCGCCGACGGGCACGGTGATGCCGTCGCCGGTGTTGCGCACCGGCGGGCCCCGCGTGAGGCCGTCGGTGGGCTTCATGGCGACCACGCGCACCCGGCTGTCGCCGATCTGCTGGGCCACCTCGGCCACGACGTATCACCGGCTGCCGTCGACGGACGACGGTCGATCTCGAGGGCGTGTGTTGATCTCCGGGAGGTGCGCCGCGGGGAACTCCACGTCGACCACCGGGCCGGCGATGGCGACGACTCGGCCGTCCTTCAGCTCGGTGGGGTTCTCGGTGATGGTCATCGGCGTGGTGTCTCCTGTACTCGCGTCGGCGTCAGTGGCAGCGTCGCCGTGGTCGAGCCGGTCGAGGTGCTGGGGGAAGATGTGGTCGGGGTTGAGCCCGAGGAGGAAGCAGTTCGTCGGGGTCGCGCTTGTCGGACTCAGCGCCTCGGCGCCGCCGACGATCTCCATGATCTCGGTGGTGATGGCGTCCTGGCGGGCCCGGTTCATGACCCGGGTGAGGTTGGTCTTGAGCTCTTCGGCGTTGTCGGTGGCGGCCTTCATGGCCCGCTGGCGGGCGGCGTGCTCGGAGGCCGAGGCGTCGAGCAGGGCCGAGAAGATCCGGGCCTCGACGTAGCGGGGCAGCAGCTCGTCGAGGATGACCGTCGGGTACGGCTCGTACTCGAGGTCGGCTGACGGCGCCCGTCGGCCTCGCGTCCTCGTCCACCTCGAGCGGCAGGAAGCGGCGGACCACCGGCTGCTGGGCCCGGCCGAGAGGAAGCGCCAGTAGACGAGGTCGACCTCGCGGAACTCGCCGGCCTCGAACCGACGACGCACCGCAGTGGCGCACGATCGCGGGCCTGGTCGTAGTTGGGCCGGTCGGTCACGCCCAGGAACGACTCCTCGATGTCGTAGCCGCGGAAGCGGAAGTAGGTCTGGGCCTTCTTGCCCACCACGAACAGCGTGTAGTCGCGTCCGTCGGCCGCGGCGGTCGATGAGCTCGCGCTCGGCGATGCGGATGACCGTCGAGTTGTAGGCACCGCAGAGGCCTCGGTCGGAGGTGATGCACGACCATGGCGGTCGTGCGGGCCTCGTCGTACGCCGCAGCAGGGCGCTCTCACTGGCGGCGCCGGCGCGCGACCAGGTCGAGGATCACCGCGGTGATCTCCTCGGCGTAGGGCCGCGACGCAGCCGCCCGGTCCTGGGCCTTCACCACCCGGGTGGCGGCGATCAGCTCCATGGCGCGGGTGATCTTCTTCGTCGACTCGACGCTCTTGATGCGCCGACGAAGGATCCGCTCCTGGCCTCCGGCCACGGGTCAGGCCTCTTCCTCGCGCGAGACCTCGTCTCGGGAGCGTCGCCTCGGCGCGTCCGCCGGCCTTGGTCAGATCGGCCTCACCGTGGTCCTCGGCATCGGGCATCGAGCTCTGGCGCTGCGGCCCTCGCTGGCCAGGAACTCCTCGGTGAAGGCCTTCACGGCGTCCTCGACGCCCGTCGGGCAGCTCACCGCTGGTGCGGATGTCGTCGAGCAGCGCGCCGTGGCGGCCGCGCATGAAGTCGAGCAGGTCGGTCTCGTAGCGCTTCACGTCGGCGACCGGGATGTCGTCGAGGTAGCCGTTGGTGCCGGCGAAGATGACCACGACCTGCTCCTCGACCGGCATCGGCGAGTTGAGGTTCTGCTTGAGCAGCTCGGTGAGGCGGTAGCCCCGCTCGAGCTGCGCGGCCGAGACCTTGTCGAGCTCGGAACCGAAGGTGGCGAACGCCTCGAGCTCGCGGAACTGGGCGAGGTCGAGCTTCAGGCGTGCCCGACACCTTCTTCATGGCCTTGATCTGGGCGTCGCCGCCCACACGGGAGACCGAGATGCCCACGTCGACCGCAGGGCGCACACCGGACTTGAACAGGTCGTCCTGGAGGTACACCTGGCCGTCGGTGATCGAGATCACGTTGGTGGGGATGTAGGCCGACACGTCACCGGCCTTGGTCTCGATGACCGGCAGGGCCGTCAGCGACCCGGCACCGAGATCGTCGGACAGCTTGGCGGCACGCTCGAGCAGGCGGCTGTGGAGGTAGAACACGTCGCCCGGGTAGGCCTCGCGGCCCGGGCGGGCGACGCAGCAGCAGCGAGAGCTGGCGGTAGGCCTCGGCCTGCTTGGACAGGTCGTCGTACACGATGAGGCTGTGCTCGCCGTTGTCCATCCAGTGCTCGCCCATGGCGCAACCGGCGTAGGGGGCGAGGTACTTGAACGGCGCCGGGTCGGAGGCCGGGGCCACCACGACGACCGTGTAGTCGAGGGCGCCGTACTCGGCGAGGGTGTTCACGGTCTGGGCCACGGTCGAGGCCTTCTGGCCGATGGCGACGTAGATGCACTTCACGCCCTGACCCTTCTGGTTCAGGATCGTGTCGATGCACACCGTGGTCTTGCCGGTCTTGCGGTCGCCGATGACCAGCTCGCGCTGACCGCGCCCGATGGGCGTCATGGCGTCGATGGACTTGATGCCGGTCTGCATGGGCTCGTGCACGGGCTTGCGGCCGGTGATGCCGGGGGCCTGGATCTCCATGCGGCGCATCTGGGCGCCCACGATGGGGCCCTTGCCGTCGATGGGCTCGCCGAGGGCGTTGACGACCCGGCCGAGCATGGCGTCGCCGACGGGGACCGAGAGGATGCCGCCGGTGGCTCGCACCGGGGTCCCCTCCTCGACCGCCGCGGCCGACTCGCCGTCGCCGAGGATGACGGCGCCGATCGAGTCCTCGTCGAGGTTGAGCGCCAGGCCGACGGTGCCGCCCTCGAACTCGAGCAGCTCGTTCACGCCGACGTCGGGCAGGCCCGAGACACGGGCGATGCCGTCGCCGACCTCGAGGACGCGACCCACCTGGGTGGCCTCGAGGTCGGGCGAGAACCCGGAGAGGTTCTTCTGGAGGGCGGCGGTGATGTCGCCGGTGTTGATGGTGAGTTCAGCCATGGACGTTTCCTTCGAAGCGGTTCAGAACGACTCGCGGAGCTGGGACAGGCGTTGGCGCACCGAGCCGTCGATGACGGTGTCGCCGATCTGGGTGACGAGGCCGCCGAGCACCTCGGGGTCGACGACGACCATCAGGTCGACGTCCTTGCCGGTGTTGGCCTTCAGGGCCTCGGCCAGACGGGCCTTCTGGTCGTCGGTCAGCGGGACGGCCGAGCGGACCTGGGCGATGACCCTGCTGCCCTCCGTCGAGGTCTTCTCGAGCAGGGCATCGACGATCTCGGTGAGCTCGTGCACCCGGCGGGTGGCGACGACGAGCGAGACGAGCCCGATGGTGGTCGAGCTGGCCTTACCCTGGAGCACGTCCTCGACGATCTGCTGGCGGCGCTCGACGGGCAGGTGGGGGTCGGAGAGGGCGTCACGGAGCTCGTCGGAACCCTGGATCACCCGGGCGAAGCGGAAGAGTTCGTCGACGACCTCGTTGGCACCACCCTCGCCGTGCAGGACGTCGAGGAAGGCATCGGCGTAGAACTCGATCCGGTCGCTCATGACCGGGATCCGACCTTGCTGATGTAGCTGTCGATGAGCTCGGCCTGGGTGGCCTGGTCGAGGCTGTTGGCCACCACTGCCTCGGCCGCACCGATGGCCAGCACGCCGATCTCGGCCTGCAGGTCGCCGGTGGCCTGGGTCCGGGTCGACTCGACGTCGGCCAGACCGCGGGCCCTGACCTCGGCGGCGTCGGTGTCGGCACGGGCGATGAGCTGGGCCTTCACGGTCTCGGCGGTCTCGCGAGCCTCGGTGGCGAGGCGGGCCTTCTCGTTGTCGGCGTTGGCGATGGACGCTTCGACCCTCGCCAGCTCGGCCTCGGCCTTGGCCCGGGCCTCGGCAGCGTTCTCGAGCTCGTTGCGGAGCCGGTCGATCCGGGTGTTCCACATCCCCTTGATCGCCGGTCCGCCCTTCCAGACGATGAGGGCGAACACGATCAGGAAGGCGGCGGTCCCCCACCAGACCTCTTCGATCTTGTGCGGGAGGATCTGGCCGTTCGGCTCGCCGGCAGCGGCGATGACCAGTTGGGTGAACATGTGCATCTCCTGTCGATCCGGCGCTAGTTCTGCGAGCCGGTGCGGTTGACGTAGTCCTCGACGACCTGGACCTGAGCGGCGCGGTCGATGGGCTTCTGCACGACGGCCTCGGCGGCACCGACGGCGATGTCGGCGATGCTGCCGGTGAGCTCCCCACGAGCCCGGGACTTGGCGGCGGCGATCTCCTCCGCAGCGACGGCACGCTGGGCGGCGACCTCGGCGTCGGCGGCGGTCACGGCCTCGCGACGCGCCGCCTCACCTTCGGCCCTGCCGGCCTCGATGATCGCCACGGCCTCGGCGCGGGCGCCCATCATCCCGGCCTCGTAGGTCTCGAGCTTGGTGAGGCGCTGCATCTCGGCGTGCTCGGCCGCCTGGTGGTCCTCGCGGACCTTGTCGTCACGGTCGTTCATGACCTTCATGACCGGCGGGAGCAGCACGAACTTCATGAGCGCCCACAGCACCAGGAAGAAGATGCCCGCCCAGAGCATCTCGCTGATCTCGGGGAGGATCGGGTTCTTGGTCTCCTCCACTGCTTCACCGGCTTCGGTGGCAGCGAGGAGGATCGTGGAGAAAGCGACCACTGAGGGTCTCCCTTGACGATGTCGGGTGGAAGGTTGACGGAGCTGTTCGACGGGGCGCCCGTCCGACCGCCGGACGGCGACCGGGCGGGGCGACCTCGGCGATTCAGACGAACTTGATGAGGATGAAGACCACGAAGCCGATCAGGGCGAGGGCTTCGGTGAAGGCGATGCCGAGGAACATGGTGGTGCGCACCATGCCGGCGGCCTCGGGCTGGCGGGCCATGGCCTGGACCGACTGACCAACGAGGTAGCCGATGCCGATACCCGGACCGATGGTGGCGAGGCCATAGGCGAGGCCGGCCTGGCCGGCGGCGGTGATGGCCTGGGCTTCGCCCTTCGAGGTGGCTTCGTAGGTGACCTGGGCGAGGATGCTCATTGGGTCTTGCTCTCCTGTTGTGTGGGTTGCGCCACCGGTGACTGGTGACTGCAGGGGATCGGGCCCGGGCCGAGGGCCCGGGCGTGGGGAATCAGTGCTCGGGGTGCATGGCGCCACCGATGTAGACGGCGGCGAGGATGGTGAAGATGTAGGCCTGCAGGAAGGCGACCATGATCTCGAAGCCGGTGAGCCCGATGAGCATGGCGAACGAGAACGGTAGGACCAACACCAGCAGGGTCGCCGAGAACAGCGTGATGCACAGGACGCTGAAGGTCACGAGCAGGATGTGCCCGGCGAGCATGTTGGCGAAGAGACGCACCGCCAGGGAGAAGGGCCGGACGATGAAGACCGACAGGATCTCGATCGGGACGACCAGGATGTAGAGGATCTTGGGGACCCCGGGGGGTGCCACTGCGTTCCAGAAGTACTTCGGTCCCTGATGTTTGACGCCCACGGCGATGAAGTAGACGAGGGTCAGGAGCGCGAGGATCGCGGGGCCCGCCATCCGGGCGTTGGCGGGCATGTGGAAGCCCGGCATGACCTCGAACATGTTCCCGATCAGGATGAAGAAGAACAAGCTCACCAGGAACGGCATGTAGCGGACGCCGTCGGGGCCGATGGTCTGCATCACGATGCCGTCACGGATGAAGCCCACGGAGGACTCGGCCAGGTTCTGGGCCCCCTTCGGGATCATCTTGCCCTTACGGGCCAGCAGGAAGAGCCCCGAGGTGACGACGATCGCGATCAGGTTGATCAGTGCGATCTTGTTGAAACCCCACCAGACGCCGTCGTCGCCGAAGATGTTGGGCCACTCGACGAGTTGCTCGATGGTGGGGAACTCGAGTTCAGCGAGGATCACTGGGACGACGACTCCTTGGAAACGGGGTGAGACGTGGCTGTCGGCTTGAGCGCCGGGTAGGCGAGGGACGCCGAGATGTAGCGCATCTCCCACAGCAACAGACCGAGGTGGCTGACGATGACCGTGATGCCGAACGGGACGAGCTCGATCCACGAGGCGTCGCGGACCAACCAGATGGCCAGGAAGATGAGGCTCAGGCGCACCAGGTAGCCGAAGAGCGCGGCGAACATCATGAGCGCGGGGGAGATCCGGGCCGCCCCGGCGAGGAGGGCCGCGGCGAGCACGAAGTTGGCCACGACGATGGCCAGCCCGTATGCGGTGGAGAAGGCCCCGTCGAGCCCCCAGATGAGACCGAAGACCAGGATCAGCCCCGGGGCGATCATGGCGGCGCGCTTGACGAGGTCCTTGGCGATCATCCCCTCGGGGGACGGTCCCTCGATGGCGCTGGCCGGTTCGAGCATCATCGTGCCCACGGCCCGCTCTCCTCGTGTTCCTTCATCTCGGCGTCGTAGCCGTAGTAGAGGCGAACGACGGCACCCACGAGGCCCAGCACGGCGAACACGATCGTGATCACCGGCACGGTCCCGAAGAGGCGATCGAGGCCGTACCCGATGAGGGCGCACAGCACCGGTGCGAGAGCGAGCTCCCAGCCACCGGCCTGCCGGTACATCTGTTGTGAGACTTCGCGCCGTTGCGAAACGTCCACCAACGTGACCTGTCGTTCGTCGCGACCCGGCTTCGAGAGCGGATCGACGGGAGCGGGTGTGTGTGTACGCCGGGCGGACCCGGCGCTTGTGAAGCGATTCGCAAACTAGTTGGGCCGTCCCGGGGCCGCAACTCCGTGGGGGCGCGCGCTCAGCCCGCGACCGGCTCGTCGGGGTCCTCGACCTTCGGCGTGCCGAGCGGGCGGTGTGCCACCGGACCCACGACCGTGGGGAGGTCGGCGGGCAGGTCGTCGATCTCCTCGTCGATCTCGCTTCCGGGCTCACCGCTGCGCCGCCACGGCCGAGAACCCGGTCGCAACACGGTGAACAACGACAGGAGGATGGCAGCGATGCCGATGGGCACGATGGCATCCCCCGAGCCCGTGTAGGTGGGATACAGCACGAACCCCGACAGCAACGCGGTCCACGCCCACAGGATGAACACGCTGCGCCGGTGACCGTGCCCGAGGCGCATCAACCGGTGGTGGAGGTGGCCCTTGTCCGCGGTGGAGATGCCCGATCGGGTCGTGGCGCGGCGAACGATCGCGAACAGCGTGTCGATCATCGGAACGCCGAGGATCACGAGCGGGATGAACAGCGGGGCGAAGAAGAAGAAGGACTGTCCGCTGAACTGCTGGTCGACGCGACCGCCCACGACCATCGTGGACGCCGCCAACAGCATTCCGAGCAACAGTGCCCCACCGTCGCCCATGAAGATCCGGGCGGGGTGCACGTTGTGGGGCAGGAACCCGATGCAGGCACCGAGGACGATGATCGAGACCAGCGGCCCCAGGTTCCCCGGGCCGAGCAGACCCCGTTCGCCGAGTTGCAGGGAGTAGAGGAAGAAGCTGCCGGCGGCGATGGCCACGATCCCACCGGCGAGACCGTCGAGGCCGTCGATGAAGTTGATGGCGTTGGCCATCCCGACGACCCAGAGGACCGAGAACAGGTAGGACCAATCGGTCGACAGGACGAACACCCCGAAGAACGGGATCCGCAGGACCAGGATGGCGATCCCCGACAGGACGAGCACGCTGGCGGGGAGCACCATGCCGGCCAGCTTGGCGGGGGCCGACACCTCCTTCAGGTCGTCGACGACCCCGACCACCAACATGATCACTGCCGCGATCACCAGCCCGATCGGCTCGGTGCTGCCACGGAACACGGCGTCGAAGTCGCCCATCGCCCAGGCCACCGCCATGCCCACCAGCAGCCCGAGGAGCATGGCCACCCCACCGAGCGTGGGTGTCGGGCGGACGTGGACCCGCCGGTCGTCGGGCTTCACGACGGCCCCGATGCGCACGGCCACCCGCCGCACGACGAAGAGGGCGGCGAAGGTGGTGACGGCCACCACGGCCAACACCACCATGTAGGCGCTGAGCTCGGGCACGGGTCAGCGAACCGTCCGGCTCAGCCGTAGGGCGTGAACTTGGAGCACAGCGTCGCCACGTCGTCACGGACGGAGGCCACTTCGCCCTCATCGGCACGCACCCTCAGAGCCCGGGCGATCAGCGCACCGATCTGGGCCATCTCCGGCTCGGTCATGCCCTGGGTCGTGACGGCCGGGGTGCCGATGCGCACGCCGCTGGCCACGAAGGGCGAACGCGGGTCGTCGGGCACGGTGTTCTTGTTCAGCGTGATGCCCGCACGGTCGAGCACGATCTGGGCTTCCTTGCCGGTGAGCTCGGCGTCGAACGACCGGAGGTCGAGCAGGAGGAGGTGGTTGTCGGTGCCTCCCGAGACCAACCGGAACCCTTCGCCGGCCAACGTCTCTGCCAAGGCCTGGGCGTTGCGGACGATCTGGTGGGCGTAGCCACTGAACTCCGGCTGCGACGCCTCACGGAAGGCCACGGCCTTCGCCGCGATCGCGTGCTCCAGGGGACCGCCCTGCAGGCCCGGGAAGATGGCCTTGTCGATCGCGGCGGCGTGCTCGGACCGGCTGAGGATGCAGCCGCCCCGCGGACCCCGCAGCGTCTTGTGGGTGGTGAACGTGACGACGTCGCAGTACGGCACCGGGTTCGGGTGGGCCCCACCGGCGATGAGCCCGGCGATGTGGGCGGCGTCGAACATCAGCAGCGCTCCGACCTCGTCGGCGATGTCGCGCAACGGTGCGGGATCGATGATCCGTGGGTAGGCCGTGGCGCCGGCGATGATCATCTTCGGTCTGGTCTCGCGGCGCAGCTCGCGGAGGGCCTCGACCTCGATGCGCTCGTCCGAGGCCGACACCCCGTAGGAGACGAAGTCGTAGAAGCGTCCCGAGATGTTCACCGGTGACCCGTGGGTGAGATGGCCGCCGTGGTCGAGGCTGAGGCCCATCACGGTGTCGCCCGCCTCCAGGAGCGCCAGGTAGACGCCCAGGTTGGCGTTGGCCCCCGAATGGGGCTGCACGTTGGCGTGGTCGGCGCCGAAGAGCGCCTTGACCCGTTCCCGGGCGAGGTCCTCGATGTCGTCGACGACGGCGTTCCCGCCGTAGTAGCGCTTCCCCGGATAGCCCTCGCTGTACTTGTTGGTGAGCACCGAGCCGGTGGCTCGCATCACGGCAGGCGAAGTGAAGTTCTCCGAGGCGATGAGCTGCAGCGACGTGTTCTGCCGATCGACCTCGGCGTCGATCAGGTCGAACAGCTCTTGGTCGTCGTCGGCGGGCCACATGGCGGGGCTCCTCTTGTTTCGGGCCGGGGGGCCCTCGGTCAGGAACGGTCGGGGACGGGATCGAAGTCGAGGGCGATCGACTCGATCGGCGTGGGGGCCAGGAGGTCGGCGAGTGCTCCGGCGAGGCCTTCGAGCTCGGTGGCGGTGCGGGCATACTGCGCCCGGGTGCCGCCGATGGGGTCGGCGACGTCGTCGTCGGGGTCGGGACGCAGGTAGGTCGCCGCCACCCTGTCGCGTCCGACGTCGGCCAGCCAGTCGGCCAGCGACTCGCCCTGGCGAAGAGGTCCGACCTCTCCCCCGCGCCGGACGAGCTCCTTGAGGGTGAACGTCCGCCCGAAGACCCCGGGCACCAGGCCGGCCACGTCACGGACATGGCGCCGGGCGAGCGCCACCACGAGGTCGGCGCCGAGCACAAGATCGGTGTCGATCAGCCGAGAGCGGTGGGCGCCCAGCGCGAGACCACGGGCGGCGACTTCGTCCACCGAATGGGCCGACGCCGGATGACCTTCCTCCCACACGCCGGCCGAGTGCACGTGCGCGTCGACCCCGCGGGCGCGGAGCGCGTCGTCGAGCATCACCTCGAGCATCGGGGAGCGGCACACGTTGCCGGTGCAGACACAGAGCACGTCGATGGGGGGATTGTAGGCCCGCGCCCGTCGACCGTTACCGTCCGCAGCGCCCGTCGACGCCGTGCCGACCGGGTCCGACCGAAGGAGGAGACGATCGTGGCGACGCCGCTCGACCCCCGGACGCCCGTGGTGGTCGGTGTCGGCCAGGTCGCGCACCGCGGCGACGAGCCCACCCGGGCCCCGTCACCCGACGCGCTGATGGTCGACGCCCTCCGAGACGCCGAGGCCGACAGTGGGGGCCACGACCTCCTCACGTCGATCGATTCCATGCGGACGGTCGGGCAGATCTCCTGGCGGTACCCCAACGTGGGCCGGACCGTTGCGGAGCGCATCGGTGCCACACCGCGCCAGTACCTCGAGTCACGGATGGGAGGGAACCTCGGCGGATCGTTGGTGATCGACGCCGCACGCGCCATCCAAGCCGGTCAGGCCGACGTCGCGGTCGTCTGTGGCGCCGAGGCGTGGCGCAGTCGCAGTCGTGCCCGTGCCGCCGGAATCGACCTGCCGTGGCCGAGTCCGGACGGCGAGCCCGCAGATCTCGCGGACCCGCCCGAGATGTACGGGCCCTCGACCCCTCTGAGCTCGGAGCTCGAACGTGAGCGGGGCATCACGGCGGCACCGACGATCTACGCCCTTTTCGAGGTCGCGCTGCGGGCCCGTCTCGGACTGTCGGTCGAAGCGCACCGCCAACGCATCGGCGAGTTGTGGAGTGCGTTCTCCGAGGTCGCCGCAGGCAACCCCCACGCCTGGTCCCCGGCGGCGATGACGTCCGCCGAGATCCGGGAGCCGAGTCCCTCGAACCGGATGATCTCGTTCCCGTACACGAAGCGTCTGTGCTCGAACAACCACGTCGACCAGGGAGCGGGGCTCATCCTCACCTCCGTCGAGGCCGCCGAGCGCCATGGCGTCCCACGTGAGCGATGGGTCTTCCTCCACGCCGGCGCCGAGGCCGTGGACCATTGGTGGTTGTCCGAACGCGCCGACCTCTGCTCCTCCCCTGCGATCCGCCTCGCGGGGCGCGACCTGTTCGCCCTCGCCGGCACCGAGGTCGACGCGGTGAGCCACGTCGACCTGTACTCCTGCTTCCCGTCGGCGGTCCAGATCGCCGCCCGTGAGCTGGGACTCGCCTCGCAGGATGCGGCGCAGGGCACCGGTTGGGGCGGCATCGGTGCCAGGGTCGCCCTCACCGTCACCGGCGGGATGAACTTCGCCGGGGGCCCGTGGAACGACTATCCCACCCACGCCCTGGCCACGATGGCCGGCGTCCTGCGCGCCGACCCCGGGGCCACGGGGCTGTGCACGGCCAACGGCGGCTGGACCACCGAACACGCTCTGCTGCTGTTGAGCACCGAACCGCCGGCTTCCGGCGCCTTCCGATCGTCGACCCCCCAGCCCGAGGTCGACGCCCTCCCCTCGGTGCGGAGCGACGACGGGTGGGAGGGACCGGTCACCGTGGAGAGCATCACCGTGATCCACGATCGCGAAGGGCCGGAGCGGGCGGTGGCTGCGACGCTCACGCCCACGGGCCACAGGGCCTGGTGCGCCAGCACCGACCCCGACCTCATGGCTGCGGCGGAGGTCGACGAGCTCGTCGGGGAGCCGGCGGTGCGCACGAGCGACGGCGAGGTCGTGCTGGGCTCGATCGGCTGAGGCCTCAGCGGGCGCGGTTCGCCTTGCGCCGGTCGGCGAGGAGCTGCAGCACGCGCTCCTCGGCCTTGGGCATCTCCTCGAGCAGGATCCGGAAGCGTCGGGTGTCGAAGGCGACGAGGGTCATCGGAGTGTCGGCGATGATGCTCGCCACGCGAGGCAGGTGGTCGACCAGCGCCATCTCCCCGGCCATGGAGCCCGGACCGAGGGTGGCCACGTACTCCTCGGCCACGTAGACGCTGGCGTGCCCCTCGAGGATGACGTAGCACTCCTGTCCGACCCGCCCCTGCTCCATGAGCACGGCGCCGGCCTCGGCCTGGACGTCGTCGGCGAGCTCTGCCACCCGGTCGAGTTCGTCGTCGCTGAAGCCCTCGAAGAATGCGGTGCCGCGGAGCTTGGCGGCGCCGTCGACGGCCTTGGTGCGCTTGTGGAACACCCGATCCCCGATCTGTCGATGGGTGCCGACGACCCCGTCAGTGCCCGGACCCGCATGGTAGTGGTGACCACCCCCTAGCCTCGCCTGCCATGGTCCCCGACGCCGTCGTCTCCGAGCTGTTCGACCCTGACGCCTGGCGCGCCGTCGCCGGCTTCGAGGGGCTCACCGACATCACCTACCACCGCGCCGTCGCCCACGGCACCGTGCGGGTGGCCTTCGACCGCCCCGAGGTCCGCAACGCGTTCCGACCGCACACCGTCGACGAGCTGTTCCGGGTCCTCGACCACGCCCGCCAGTCGAGCGACGTCGGATGCGTGCTGCTCACCGGGAACGGCCCATCGCCCCGCGACGGAGGATGGGCGTTCTGCTCGGGAGGCGACCAGCGCATCCGCGGCCGCGACGGGTACCGGTACGCCGAGGGCGAGACGGCCGAGAGCATCGACCCGGGTCGTTCCGGACGCCTGCACATCCTCGAGGTCCAGCGGCTGATCCGCATGATGCCGAAGGTCGTGATCTGCGTCGTCCCCGGATGGGCGGCCGGCGGCGGTCACTCCCTCCACGTCGTGTGCGATCTCACCCTGGCCAGCGCCGAGCAGGCCCGTTTCAAGCAGACCGACGCCGACGTCGCCAGCTTCGACGGCGGCTTCGGCTCGGCCTACCTGGCCCGCCAGGTGGGCCAGAAGTTCGCCCGTGAGATCTTCTTCCTGGGCGCCGAGTACAGCGCCGCCGACGCCCACCGGATGGGGATGGTCAATGCCGTCGTCCCCCACTCCGACCTCGAGTCCGTCGCCCTCGAGTGGGGGCGACTCGTCAACGCCAAGAGCCCCACCGCGCAACGGATGCTCAAGTTCTCCTTCAACCTCATCGACGATGGTCTGGTCGGCCAACAGGTGTTCGCCGGTGAGGCCACCCGGCTGGCCTACATGACCGAGGAGGCGGCCGAGGGCCGCGACAGCTTCCTGGAGAAGCGCGAGGCCGACTGGTCGGACTACCCCTGGCACTACTGAGCGCACAGGGGAATCTGGCCCGGTCGCTCACGTTCGCGCCCCTTGTTGACGACGATGAGGGGTATGGGATCCATAACCAAGGTGAGGTGCCCCAGTTGCGGGGCCAAGAACGACGGGACGGCGAGCCGTTGTCGCATCTGTGGCACCGACGTCCGGCCCGACGCCGAGCAGCCGATGACGGCACCCCAGCCGGGCGCCACGGAGGTGCGCAAGGCCGGCCTCGGGCGCGTCGTGCTCATCGCGCTGGCCTGCATCCTGGTGCTGCTGTTGGCCGCCCTCCTCCTGGGAGCGGTCGAAGGGCCGCGCTGGTTGACCAACGCGGTCAACGAGGTGCCGTTCATCAGCCAGGAGGCGGACGACGGGTGGACGACCCAGTCCGAGGAAGCAGCCCGCTTGAGCGCCGAGATGCCCGTCAACCGGACCCAGGAGGCCATCGCCTTCCCGGGCGCCGACGGCGGAACGGCGGAGGTGTGGGTGGCCGACCTCGGCGGCACGTCGACGGTCCCCGACACCGAGCTGTCGGTGATCTGGATGACGGTGCCGTTCCCCGAGGGGGAGAACATCGACGCCTCCCTCACCACGACCGCGGAGCAGTGGGCGACGCAGCTCGGCGGCACGGTGACCGAGAACAGCGAAGCGACCTACGCCGGCCTTCCCGCCCGACGCGTGACCGTCGATCGGCTCGATCAGGGCGACCAGGACGCCACTGTCGACGCTCTCCTCATCCGGCGTCGCGACCAGTTGTTCGTCATCCAGAGCCGGTCGATCTACCCGGACCACCCGCAGTTCAGCCGTCTGGTCGAGGGCCTCGACCTGCAGTGACAGTCCCGCGCCGACTCGGGCCGAATAGGCGCGCCCGATCAGCGACGGGCCACCAGCACCCGGGGACGCCCCGCCAGATCGGGCTCGATGCACACCGAGGAGAAACCCGCGGCCGTCGCGAGACCGGAGACCGCCTCGGCCTGCGTCGGCGCCAGCTCCACCACGAGTGCGCCGGCGGGCGCCAACCAGCGCGGCGCCTCGGCGACGATCACCCGTACGTCGTCGAGGCCATCGGCTCCGGCGACCAGCGCCGAGACCGGTTCCCAGTCGGCGACGACCGGCGGGAGGGGGTCGTCGACGGCCACGTAGGGGGGATTCGACACGATGACGTCGACTCCCGAGAGAAGCGACTCGGGAAGGGCGTCGAACCACGAGCCGGCGGCGAGGCGGACGCTCGTGGCCGCCCGACCCAGGCCGGCGAGGTTGGCCCGGGCCACCTCCAGGGCGTCGGACGAGGCATCGGTCATCCAGACCTCGACGCTCGGTCGCTCGGCGGCCAGCGAGAGACCGACGGCACCCGAACCCGTACCGAGATCCACCGCCCGGACCAGACGATCCGCGGGAGCGGCCAGGCAGCGGTCGACCTCGACCAGCGCCGCCCCGACGAGCGACTCGGTCTCGGGTCGGGGGATGAGAACCCGACGGTCGACCATCAACTCGAGCGTGCGGAACCCCCACACGCCGAGCACGTACTGCAGCGGCTCCCCGGTCGACCGCCGTTCCAGCATCTGATCGAAGAACGCGACCTCGCGACGGGTGGCCGGTCGGTCGAGGGCCAGCACGAGGTCGGCACCCGTCTCCCCCGACGCCCGCTCGACGAGGCGACGAGCATCCGCGACGGGGTCGTGACCGTCACCCAGGTCGACCGCAGCCAGACGACGCTGTGCCTCCTGGCGCAACATCCGCCACGACACGGTCGTGTCGTCGCCGACTCGCTCGTGACCGGGTGACGGCGTCACGGGCTCACGTGTCGTGTTCGGCGAGCTGGGTGGCCCGCTCGTCGGCGACCAGGGCGTCGACGACGTCATCGAGCTCGCCGGCCAGGACCTTGTCGAGCTTGTAGAGCGTGAGGCCGATCCGGTGATCGGTGACCCGGTTCTCCTTGAAGTTGTAGGTCCGGATCTTCTCTGAACGACCCCCACCCCCGATCTGGGCCCGGCGGGCGCCCGAGGCCTCGGCGGTGTGACGCTCCTGCTCGGCCTGCAGGAGCCGGCTGCGCAGCACCCGCATCGCCTTCGCCCTGTTCTGGAGCTGGCTCTTCTCGTCCTGCATCGCCACGACCACGCCGGTGGGCACGTGGGTGATCCGTACGGCGGAGTCGGTGGTGTTCACCGACTGACCGCCCGGTCCCGAGGAACGGTACACGTCGATGCGCAGGTCGTTGGGGTCGATCTCGACGTCGACCTCGTCGGCCTCGGGCAGGACCGTCACCGTGGCCGACGACGTGTGGACCCGCCCCTGGCTCTCGGTCACGGGCACCCGCTGCACCCGGTGCGGTCCGCCTTCGTGCTTCATCCGGCTCCACACCCCGTCGCCGGCAAGCGCGGAAGGTCACGTCGCTGAAGCCTCCGAGGTCGGACGCCTGGGCGTCCAGCACCTCGAACCTCCAGCCCGCCCGAGCGGCGAAGCTCCGGTACATCTCGAACAGGTCCCGGGCGAACAGGTTGGCCTCCTCGCCACCCTCGGCTCCGCGGATCTCGACGATGACGTTGCGGTCGTCGTTCGGGTCCTTCGGGAGCAGCAGGACCTTGATCTCCTCGTCGAGACGGGCGATCGTCGGTCTCCGCGCCGTCGATCTCGGCGCGGATCATCTCGCGGTCGTCGGCGTCGGCTTCGGCGAGCATCTCCCGTGCCACCGCGAGGTCGTCGGTGGCCTGGCGGAGCTCGCGGAGACGGCCGACGAGGGCACCGAGCTCGTCGTAGCGCCGGTTGATCTCACGGTAGCGACGCTGGTCGGCGAGGACGGCGGGATCGGCCAGCGACACCTCGGTGTCGTCGAACTCGCGCTGGAGGGCGTCGAGCCGCTCGAGCATGGTCACGGGCCGGTCGCGGCGGTCGAGCCGGTGGGGCCGAGGCCCGTGCGACGCCAATCGGTGGGGACGACCACGATGTCGGCCGTCGCGACGAGCGCGGCCGCGAGGTCTCGGGTGACGCGATGATCGTCACGTTCGGGGAGGACGAGGACGAGTCGCCCGTCGGGCGCATGGGCCAGCCGGGCATCGGCCGCAGCGGGGACCAGGTCGAGGTCGATCCCCACCGAACACGCCACGACCACCGGGGTGCCTGCGTCGTCATGGCCAACGGCGATGGCGGGAGCCACATCCTTCACGCCGTCGCGGACGAGCGTCGGGTCGGCCGGGGCGAGCCGGGCTGCGCCGACGGCGGACGGGTGCTCGAGCACCCGCACCCGCAACCAGCGTTCTGCGGCGAGACGTCCCAGCGGATGAGCCTCGGCGTCGTGCTGACGGTGCCGACGGACCTTGTCGACCACGCCGGCGAGGGCCTGATCGGTAGGGAGGTCGCCGTGCAACATGGAGAACGCATCACGGTCGTGGCGTCCGACGCCGACTTCGATACGTGCGTTCCGCTCGGTGCCGTCGTCGGGGTCGTCGACCACCACGCGAGCCACCTCGAGACCGAGGACCTCGCCCCGGATCTCGCCGTGCTCCGTCACGACCTCGGTGCCGGCCTCGGCCAACGTGGCGACGAGCCGCCGGGCGACCGCGGGCGGTTCCAGCGATGCCGGCGCGGGGGCCGGTCGGACGGCGGCGCACCGAGCGACCGTCCACCACCCACACCACGGGAGCCGACGCGAACGCCGTGGCCCGTCGGGCCAGGACGGCGGCCGCCCCGGCGTCGTCGACGAAGAGGTGCAGTTCGTCGACGCCGTGGCGCCGAGCCCACGCGAGGGCACGACCGAGGGCGACCTCGGGCGCCTCGGCGACCAGCACCCAGCCGACGTCGCCGCGCCGCATCGCCAGCGCCGCCGGGGAAGGCATCCTGCTCGAGGTCGTCGGTCGGCGCGTCACTGACGGCGCTCTCACGAGGGTTCAGCTCGTCGACGAGAGCGGTCAGCTTGACGGCGAGGAGCCGCGAACGTTGCTCGGGATCGAGGGAGACGACGTGCCCCTGACGACTTGCGACGACAGGACGAGCCCGGCTACTTGGCCCGCCGCGTCCCGTAGCGCTTCTCGAACTTCTCGATGCGACCACCGGTGTCGACCAGCTTCTGCTTGCCGGTGTAGAAGGGGTGGCACTCGTTGCACAGCTCGGAGGTGAGCTCGGCCTGGGTGGAGCGCGTCGTGAACGTGTTGCCGCAGGAGCACCGCACGGTCGCTTCGACGTACTCGGGATGGATGTCGGCCTTCATGGCGCTCTCCGCTTCGAAAGTGTGGACGCTCAAGTGTGCCGGGCCGCAGGCGATATCGCAATCCGCCGTCGACCCCTGCGAGGGGGCGTCAGACCTTGGCCATCTCGTCCAGGAAGGCGTCGTTGGAACGGAACTCACCCAATCGGTCGACCAGCATCTCGAGGCCGGCACCGCCACCCCGGATTCGGCGGCGAGTCCGACCGAGCACGCGGCGCAGCTTCCAGACCTTCTGGACCTGCTGGCCCGGTCGAAGAGGAGCTCCTCGTGGCGGGTGGACGAGGCGTCGACGTCGATCGCGGGGTAGATCCGCCGTTCGGCGAGGCGGCGGTCGAGGCGCAGCTCCATGTTGCCGGTGCCCTTGAACTCCTCGAAGATGACCTCGTCCATCTTCGAGCCGGTCTCCACGAGGGCCGTGGCCAGGATGGTCAGGGAGCCGCCCTCCTCGAGGTTGCGGGCGGCGCCGAAGAACTTCTTCGGCGGGTAGAGGGCACCCGCGTCGATGCCGCCGGACATGATCCGGCCGGTGGCCGGAGCGGCGAGGTTGTAGGCCCGGGCCAGCCGGGTGATGCCGTCGAGGATGACGACGACGTCCTTGCCGTCCTCGACATGTCGCTTGGCCCGCTCGATGACGAGCTCGGCGACCGCGGTGTGCTCCTCGGTCGGCCGGTCGAAGGTCGAGGCGACGACCTCGCCCTTGACCGATCGGCGCATGTCGGTGACCTCCTCGGGACGCTCGTCGACGAGCAGGACGATCAACTCGACCTCGGGGTTGTTGGTCTCGATGGCCTTGGCGATCTGCTTCATGATCGTCGTCTTGCCCGCCTTGGGCGGCGAGACGATGAGTCCGCGCTGGCCCTTGCCGATCGGGGCAGATCAGGTCGATGATCCGCGCCGTCATGTCGTAGGGGCTCGACGCGCTCTCGAGGCGCAGCCGCTCGTCGGGGAACAGCGGCGTGAGGTCGTCGAAGCGACGACGCCCTCGTGCGACGTCCACGTCGGCGCCGTTGACGGCGTCGATGCGCAGCAGCGCCGGGTTCTTCTCGTTGCGCGTCGCCGGGCGGCTGGTGCCGTTGATGTGGTCGCCACGACGCAGGCGCGAACTGCCGGGTCTGCTTGACCGAGACGTAGACGTCGTCCTTGCACGGGAGGTAGCCGTTGACCCGGAGGAAGCCGTAGCCCTCGTCGCGCAGATCGAGGAGGCCCTCGACCTCCGCGGGCTCCGCGGCGACGACCTCGTCGGGGCGGTCGGATCGCTCACCACGATCGCTGTTGCGATCCCGGCCGCGACGGCGTCGACGGCGACCCGGTTCCGGCGTATCGCCGGCCGCGGTGTCGGATCCGTCGGGGCCGCTCGCCGCCTTCTGCGATGAGGCGGCCGCAGCAGTCTCGGTCGATGTCGCGGCACCGGTGTCGGCCGATGTCGCGTCGGGCGTCGCTGTGGGCGTCGTGTCGGCCGCGGAGCCGCCGTCGGCCGGGGTCGGCTCGGTTGCCTTCTCGTCGCCGGTCTCGGTCGACGCGGCCGTCGTGGAAGGAGGCTTCTCCTTGGTGCGGCGGGGCCGGCGGGTCCGCCCCGGCGGCGCGTCGTCGGTGCCCTCCGGAGCGGGCGTGGCCGGCTCCTCGATGGTCGGGGTCGTCGTGTCGCCCGGGACTGCCTCGGCATCAGCAGAACCGGCGGCATCGGCCGCGCCGGCGGAGACGCCGGTGAGCTCGAGGACGAGATCGATGATGTCGGCCTTCTTGGCCCTCGATCCGGGCTTGCCGCCCAGAGCCGTGGCGATGGTCATCAGCTCGTCGCGATCCTTGCGCTCGAGCGCCGATCGTTCGAGCTGTTCGGAGTCCGCGCTCATAGGTGTGCACCTCGTTGGTGGAGGGGCCGTGGCGATGGCCACGGAGGAGCCATCGGGTCGATGGCGGGGAGGGGGGCAGCCGCGACGGACGCCGGGGCCCGGGTCGGCACCGCCGTCAGGGTCCGGGGACGCTGCGCCTGCACCAACCGCCGCCGGTCCACCAGTTCGGGCGCCCTGCGGTGGGCGCCTCCTGCCGGTCGACGGCACCGTCAACGTAGCGGGGGCCGGGAGCAGGCGGCAACCGGGAGCCGGTTCGCGCGCGATGGAGGAAATCGTCATCCGGGATCTTCCCTGCTCCGTAGACCAGGTACCACCACCTCGGTGGAACCCGGCTCGAGCACCCAATCGTGCGTCCGTGCGACGTCGTCTCCCGAGCCCCCGACCCTTCCAAGGAGATCCCGAGATGACCAACGTCCGCCGGCGACCCCTCGTCGCCGCCCTCGCCCTCGTCGCCGCGCTCGTCGTGGCGATCCCGCTGCTCGGCACCAGCCGTGCGGGCGCCGTTGATTCTCAGGTGTACATCGTTCACGGCATCCCGGACGTGCCCGTCGACGTCTACGCCGGAGGCCAGCTGGCGATCCCCGGCTTCCAGCCGCTGACGACCGCCGGCCCGCTGCCCCTCCCGGCCGGGGACCTCCCCGTCCAGGTGTTCGCCGCCATCGCCGACCCGCCGGCGGCGGCTGCCGACCGCGCCGATGCCGCGGTCATCACCCAGACGCTCACCGTCCCGAGCGGCGCCAACGTGTCCGTCGTGGCCAACGTCGAGGGTGGCACGCCGAACCTGCAGGCCTTCGCCAACGACCTCAGCCCGGTCGCCGAGGGTTCCTCGCGAGTCACCGTGCGCCACACCGCCAACGCCCCGACCGTCGACATCGCCGTGAACGGCACCGTCGCCATCCCGGCGCTGGCTCCTGGGGCCGAGGCCTCGGCGCCCCTGCCCGCCGGAAGCTACGACTTCGCCGTCCAGGTCGCCGGGACCACCGTCCTCGATCTCCCGGACACGGCGATCCCGGCCGGCAAGAACGTCATCGTCTACGCCGTGGGCGACGCCACGGCCGAGCCGTCGACCCTCACCGCCGTGGTCCAGGTCCTCGACGTGACCGTCGAGCCTGCCCCGGCACCGGCGCCGGAGACCCCCGCCGAGGCTCCCGCCCCGGTGATGGCCACCCCGCGGATGACCGGCTGAGACGTCATCCCCACGCTGCCGGTTCCTCCCGACCGGCGACCCGGAGGCCCGACCGTCAGGTCGGGCCTCCGGCGCGTTCGGGTTCGAGACACGGCCCCGGGTTCAGCGAACCCCGACGAGCCGGGCCATGAGCTCGTGACCCGCCACCAGGGGCGCGCCGGCCACACCCGCCTCGGTGTAGATGCCACCTGCGCCCGGACGCTCGGAGTCGACCAACAGATACGGCACCGGATCGGGCGTGTGGGTCCGCAGGGCCAGCGGCGTGGCGTGGTCGGGAAGCAGCAGCAGCCGCCAGGGCCCGAGTCGGTCGAGACCCGGTACCAGATCGGCGAGGATGCGTCGGTCCCAGTTCTCGAGCGCCCGGACCTTCTCCTCCACGTTGCCGGCGTGGCCGGCCTCGTCGGTGGCCTCGACGTGGATGACGAACAGGTCGGCGCCGTCGGCCAGGGCGTCGAGGGCGCAGTCGCGCTTGCCCTCGTAGTCGGTGTCGTACCAGCCCGTCGCCGTCTCCAGCTCGACGACCTCGATGTCGGTGAGCACCCCGAGCCCGCGGACCAGATCGACCGCGGTGACCAGTGCGGCGTCGACGCCGTAGGCGCTCGGCGAACGACGGCATCTGCGGCTGGGGGCCCTGGCCCCACAGCCAGACCTGGTTGGCGGCGAGGTCACTGGCGCCCACGATCTCGCGAGAGGCCTCCATGAGCTCGACGGAGGCCGGGCGCGGCCGGACCGGTGGGCCACACCACGGGCTTGTCGGTGAGGTCGTGCGGGGGTACGCACTCGGCGTCCACCCATCCCTCGGGCGCCACCATGACGTGGCGGTACTGCACACCCGGGTGGAACGACACGCCGTCACCGCCGAGCTCGGCGTCGAGCGCCGCGATGACCGCCGCCGCGGCCTCGGTGGCGGGGTGCCCACCGGCGAAGTCGACCATCGTGTCGTCGTCGACGGTCACGAGGTTGCAGCGGTAGGCCACCTGGTCGGGGGCCAGCTGCAGCCCGAGCGCCGCCGCCTCGATGGGGGCCCGACCGGTGTGGTAGCTCGGCGGGGTCGTAGCCGAGGATCGACATGTTCCCGACGTCGGTGCCGGGCGGGAGGCCGTCGGGGATCACCGCTGCCCTGCCGACCTCACCACGGGCGGCGAGGGCGTCGAGGTGCGGCGTGTCGGCGGCCTCGAGCGGCGTGCGGCCGCCGAGCTCGTCCAGAGGTTCGTCGGCACAGCCGTCGGGAACACACACCACGTACTTCATGCCCTCGATGATGGCTCAATCCGACCTGATCCGTTCCACCGGGCGCCACGCGGCGGCGGTGGGTCACTCGAGCGTGGTGTCGATGACCGACCTGATCGTCGAGTAGTCGCCGGCGACGATCTCGTAAGCGCTCGGGCCGCTCGAACAGGTCGGCGAGACGGGCGGGCAGGGCCGGACGGACGCCGGTCGCCGCCTCGACCGCGTCGGGGAACTTGGCCGGGTGGGCGGTGGCCAGCACACCATGGGCACGGTCTCGTCGCCCCGGAGCGATGCGGGCGGCGGCCAGACCCACGGCCGTGTGGGGGTCGAGCGAGCGCGCCCGTGGCGCTCGTAATCCTCGCGATGGTGGCCATCGTCGCGTCGTCGTCGACGCGCGCCGCCGCCCACTGCTCGGCGAGCAGATCGAGCCGATCCGTCGTCGATCGCCACGGTGCCCGTCGGCCCGGAACCGGGCCATGAGCTCGGCGACCGCCGCGCCGTCGCGGCCGTACAGCTCGAACAGGAGCCGCTCGAGGTTCGACGAGACCTGGATGTCCATGCTCGGGCTCAGCGTGGGATGCACGTCGCCGATGGTCCATCGCCCCGGTCGTGAGGAACCGGGTGAGGATGTCGTTGCGGTTCGAGGCCACGACGAACCGACCGATGGGCACGCCCATCCGCTGGGCCCCCTAGCCGGCGAAGACGTTGCCGAAGTTGCCCGTGGGCACCGAGAACGCGACCGGCCGATCGGGCCCACCGCCCAGGCGGGCCACGGACGAGCGTAGTACACGACCTGGGCCATCACCCGGGCCCAGTTGATGGAGTTCACCGCGGAGAGGCGGCGGCGCTCGCGGAACTCGGCGTCGGCGAACAGGGCCTTCACCAGGTCCTGGCAGTCGTCGAAGGTGCCCTCGACGGCCAGGTTGTGGACGTTGGGGGCGGTCACGGTCGTCATCTGGCGCCGCTGCACCTCCGAGACCCGCCCGTGCGGGTGGAGGATGAAGATGTCGATGGTGTCGCGGTCCCGGCAGGCCTCGATGGCGGCCGAGCCGGTGTCGCCGGACGTGGCCCCCACGATGGTGACGCCGCTCACCCCGCTCGGCCAGCACATGGTCGAACAGGCGCCCGACCAGCTGCAGCGCCACGTCCTTGAACGCCAGCGTCGGGCCGTGGAACAGCTCGGCCAACCAGAGCCCGTCGCCGAGATCGGCGAGCGGCACGACCTCGGGAGCGTCGAAGGTGGCGTAGGCGTCGGCGACGATGGCCGCGAAGGCGTCGCGGTCGATGGTGCCCTCCACGAAGGGCCACATGACCTCGATGGCCACGTCGGCGTACGACATCGACGCGAACCGGCCGATGGCGTCGGGATCGAGCGTGGGCCACGACGCCGGCACGTACAGGCCTCCGTCGACGGCCAGCCCGGCCAGCAGAACGTCGGCGAAGTCCAGCTCCGGCGCGGCTCCCCGGGTGCTCACATAGGTGAGGGGGCTCATCGGCTCACCCGTCGTCGCCCAGCACCCGCACCACGCTGCCGACGCGGGCAACGGCGTCGAGCTCGCGCAGGTCCGAGATGGTCGCCCGCAGGTCGCGCTCCCGGGCGACATGGGTGATGAAGACGATCCGGACGTCGGTTCCCGGGGGAGCGACCGTCGGATCCGACGGACCCTCCTGCTCCATGGAGCGGATCGAGACGCCCGTGTCGCCGAAGACCCCGGCCACCGTGGCCAGCACGCCCGGGCGGTCGACGGCCTGGAGGCTCACGTAGAACGCCGAGACGAGGTCGTCGACCGATCGGAGGGGGACGTCCACGAACGAGCCCAGGCTGGCGCGCCCACCGCGCCGGACGTTGGCGGCGGCGTCGATCAGATCGCCGAGCACGGCACTGGCCGTCGGGTCACCTCCGGCGCCGCGCCCGTAGAACATGAGCTCGCCGACGACGGCGCTCTCCACGAACACCGCGTTGTAGCTCTCGCGGACCGAGGCCAGCGGATGGGTGACGGGCACGAGCGCCGGGTGGACGCGGGCGACGATGCTGGTCGCCCCGTCGTCGTGGAATCGCTCGGCGATGGCCAACAGCTTGACCACGAACCCGTTGCGGCCGGCGAAGGCGATGTCGTCGGCGGTGATCCCGCCGATGCCCTCGCAGGGGACGTCGCCGGAGCGGACCCGAGCACCGAAGGCGAGGGTGGCCACGATGGCGATCTTGGCGCCGGCGTCGAACCCCTCGACGTCGGCGGTCGGATCGGCCTCGGCGTAGCCGAGGCTCCTGGGCCTCGGCGAGGGCCTCGGCGAACTCGGCGCCGGCCTCCGTCATCCGGGTGAGGATGTAGTTGGTCGTGCCGTTCACGATGCCCATCACCCGTTCGATGGGCTCGCCCAGGAGCGACTCCCGGAGCGGACGGACGAACGGGATGCCCCCGGCGACCGCGGCCTCGAACAACAGGTCGACCCCGGCCGCCTCGGCGGCGGCAAAGACCTCCGGTCCGGCTACCGCCAGGAGCTCCTTGTTGGCCGTCACGACCGGTTTGCCCGACGCCATGGCCTGCGCGAGGAGGTCGCCGGCCGGCTCCACCCCGCCCATGACCTCGACGATCACGTCGATCGTCTCGTCGGTGACGACGGACGCGGCATCGGTGGTCACGACATCGTCGCCCAGCACCACGGCCCTCGCGCGACCGACGTCACGCACCGCGACACGTGTGCGATCTCCAGACGCAGACCGGTGCGCGCCTCGATGGCGTCACGTTGGTCGTCGACGAGGGCGACGAGTGCGGAGCCGACGGTGCCACATCCGAGCACGCCGACCCTGACCACGGATCCGTTCACGCCGGGGAGGCTAGCGGTGCGCCCCGACGGGCTCGTCCGGCGTTCGCCGGGGTCACGAGGTCAGGAGGCCCACGAGGGCGACGACGCCGGTGACGGCCAACAGAACGGTCACCAGCTGACGGAAGCGGGAGGTGCCCACCCGGTGGCGATGACGCACCCCGAGAGCGAAGCCGACGGCCAGCCCGGGCAACGAGGCGAGGAAGAGGACGACGATGTCGAGGTCGTATCGGCCCGAGAGCGCGAAGAGGGTGACGGTGATGATCCCGGAGCCGGCGAGGACGGCGCTCAGGGTCGCCCGGAACACCGGTGGCGTGAGATGGCGGACGTGGAGCGCCATCACCAGGGGTGGCCCGTTGGTGGACAACGCCGTGTTGAGCGCCCCGCTGACGGCGCCGGCAGCGAGTTCGACGACCCTGCTGGCGCGCCGGAGGGTGACGTTGCGCACGTTGATGAGCAGGAACACGGCGATGACCCCCACGAGCACGATCCGGAGCTGACGCTCGGTCGTGACGAGCAGGACGAGCAACCCGAACGGAGCACCGACCGCTGCGCCCAGCAGCATGCGCCCGATCGTGGGTCGATCGCCATGGCTGCGTTCACTGAACGCCTGTCCCGAGGACGTGAGCAGACCGAGCGACGCGGAGAGCACCACGGCGGACTCCGGCGGGATCACCAGCGACAGCACCGGCACCGCGAGCAGCGCGAACCCGAACCCCGTCACGGTCTGGACGAGCGCCGCCATCGCCACCAGCACCGCACACAGGGCGACCTGGACCGGGCTCACCTCGATCCGTCAGATCACGTCGAGGGCCACGAGGTCGGCGAGGGTCTCTCGCCGCACGACGAGGCGGGCCTCGCCGTCACGCACGAACACCACCGCAGGCCGGGGCACCTTGTTGTAGTTCGAGCCCATCGAGTGGCCGTAGGCCCCGGTGACCGGAGTGGCCACGATGTCGCCGACGACCAGATCGGAGGGCACGGCAGCGTCGCGCACGACGACGTCGCCGGACTCGCAGTGCTTGCCGACCACCGTCACCGGACGATGGCGATCGGCCTCGACGGCGGCCGGAGCGAAGACCTCGTACCCGCTGCCGTAGAGGACCGGCCGCGGGTTGTCACTCATGCCGCCGTCGACCGAGACGATAGGTACGGATGCCGGGGATGTCCTTGATCGTGCCGACCGAGTACAGGGTGATCGCCGGCACGGGCGACGATGCGCACGACCGGGTTCGGCGGTGACCGTGGCCGTGATGCCGGCGGACGTGACGGCCCGGTGCACGGCCTCACCCCACTCGAGGATGCGTCGGCGCCTCCTCCCCCTCGACGTAGGCCACCCCCAGACCGCCGCCGACGGAGAGCTCGGGGAGGTCGTGGCGCACGACGAACGGAGCCATGGCCTCGATGGCCATCTCGAAGAAGCGGGCTTCGAACACCTGCGACCCGATGTGCGCATGCAGACCACGCAGGTCGAAGGCGGGCGATGCCCGGACCAGGTCGACCGCCCGTTCGGCGTCACCGACGGCGAGCCCGAAACCGAACTTCGAGTCGTCCTGACCGGTGCGCACGAACTCGTGGGTGTGGGCCTCGACGCCAGGGGTGATCCGCAGCAGCACCCTGGGCACCGGATGACCCGATCGCACCAGCGCCTCGATGCGATCGATCTCGTCGAAGGAATCGACGATGACCCGGCCGACCTCGTCGTCGAGCGCACGCCGCAGCTCGTCGGTGCTCTTGTTGTTGCCGTGCAGGACCAGTCGGTCGGGGGCGACACCCGCGATACGGGCCACGTGGTACTCGCCACCGGTCGACACGTCGAGGTTGCAGCCCTCTTCGACGGCCAGGCGGGCCATGGCCACACAGAGGAACGCCTTGGTGGCGTAGTTCACGCCCGGGCCGAACGCGGTGACGGCGTCACGGCACCGGGCCCGCAGGGTGTCCTCGTCGTAGACGAACAACGGCGTACCGAACTCCGCGGCGAGGGCGAGCGTGTCGCAACCACCGACGACGAGCTGGCCGCGCTCGCCCACCTCTGCGGTGTCGGGGAGGAGCCCGAAGGGAAGTCGGCTCACATCTCGTCCGGGGCGCTGACGCCGAGCAGGTCGAGACCGATGGCGAGGCCCACGGCAGCGGCTTCCACCAGCCAGAGCCGGGCCTGCGTGAGCCCCGGCGCCACGCCATCGCCCATGACGTAGCAGTCGTGGTAGAAGCCGTGCACCGCGCCGGCCAGCTCACGTACCCAGGTCGCGATGCGATGTGGCGCCCGGTCGTTGGCGGCGGCGACGAGGGTGTCGGGTAGTTCGGAGAGCACGCGGAGCACCTCGAGCTCACGCTCGTGCAGCAGCAGGCTCCTGTCGATGTCGGCGAACGGGATCCGGGTGAGCCCGCGCTCGGCCGCCACCCGTTCGATGGATCGAATGCGGGCGTAGGCCATCTGGACGTAGAAGACCGGGTTGTCCATGGCCTGGCTCTTCACGACATCGAAGTCGAAGGTCTGCGTCGAGTCGATCGACTGGAGGAGATAGGTGAGCCGGGCCGCATCGGCGCCGACCTCGTCGAGGACGTCGGCCAACTCGACGATGTCGCCCGAACGCTTGGACAGCCGGACCGGCTCCCCGCCTCGCAACAGGTTCACGAGTTGGATGATGGCGCACTCCAACTCGTCGACGTCGTGGCCCAGAGCCTGCATCGCGGCCTTCATCCGGGGCACGTAGCCGTGGTGGTCGGCCCCCCACACGTCGATGAGGAGGTCGTGCCCCCGGGCGTACTTGTCTCGGTGGTAGGCGATGTCGGGGAGCAGATAGGTGAACTCGCCGTCACTCTTGACGAGCACTCGGTCCTTGTCGTCACCGAAGTCCGTGGACCGCAGCCAGACGGCACCCTCGTGGTCGTAGACGACGCCGCGGTCGCGCAGGTCGGAGAGCGTGGTCTCGATGGCTCCCGATGCGACCATCGAGCGCTCACTGAACCATGCGTCGAAGTGCACGTTCATGCGCTGGAGGGTCTCCCGATGGTCCTCCACCGCCCTGGCCTCACCCCATTCGAGCAGATCGGCGCCCTCGGGGATCTCCGCCGCCCAGTCGACGATGTACTGGCCCTGGTAGCCGCCCTCGGGCGGCGCCTCTCCCCGTTGGCGGGCGGCGAGCGACGCCACGAAGAGCAGCATCTGGGTGCCGCGATCGTTGAGGTAGTTCTCACGGGCGACGGAGTGACCGGTGCGTTCGAGCACGCGGGCCAACGAATCGCCGTAGGCCGCCCCTCGACCGTGGCCGGCGTGGAGAGGGCCGGTCGGGTTGGCACTCACGAACTCGACGAGGACGCTCCGCCCTGCGCCGAGGTCGACCCGGGCGTAGTCGTCGACACCGGCGTCCACGACCTCGCCGAGCACGTCGTGAAGCCACGAGTCGGCGAGGCGGAAGTTCACGAAGCCGGGTCCTGCCACCTCGACCGACGTCACGTGCGGCGGCGGGTCGGCGGTGAGGATCTCGGCGATCCGGCCCGCGAGCTCACGGGGGTTCCAGCCCGCCTTCTTGCCGGCCACCAGCGCCACGTTCGACGACCAGTCGCCGTGCTCGCGACGGGCCGGGCGCTCGAGGTTCACCGTCGCCGGCATCGGAGTGACCTCGAGGGTCGAGAGCGCGGCGCGGAGGGCGTCGGCGAGCTGGTCACGGATCACTGAGGGCCTCGGGGCGGGAAAGTTGCGGGCGGCCGAGCCTACCGTCGGCCCTGTCGGGCCCCGGCGAGGTTCCCGACGCCACGCCGGCGCGCCCGGAACCGACCGCTCGGCCGGTGGGCGACACCATCGATGACGTCGGGACGTGACCGACGACCGCTGCGGTTCGTGGAATAGGCGGTAGGCGAATGTCATTGTCGACAGCGAGCCCCGGCGTGGGGCTTCTGTGCTGTCCCTCCTCTCTGCTGCCTGCCCCCGGAGGCGTCGTGTTCAATCGGCTCGGTTCGTGGTGCTATCGACACCGCCTCGCCGTCGTCCTCCTCTGGGTGGTCGTCCTGGTCGGGGCGAACGCCGTCGGGGGTGCCGTGGGTCGCGACTTCTCCCAGGACATCGGTCTCCCGTCGGTGGAATCCAAGCGAGGCCTCGACCTCCTCGACACCGAGTTCGGCGGACAGGGGGCGGGGGAGTCGGGGTCGATCGTGTTCGAGAGCCCTGTCGGGGTGGATGATCCGGCCGTCCGAGGACCCGTGGAGGCCTACCTGGCCGAGGTCGACGCCATCCCCGGGGTGGACGTCGTGAGCCCCTATGGCGCGGGCGGCGAGCGCCAGATCGCCGACGACGGCGAGGTGGCGTACGCCAGCATCGAGATCATCGAGACGGAGACCTCGGCCAAGACCTCGGACGTCGCCGCGGACATCACGGCGGATCAGCCCGAGGTCGGGGGACTCACGATCGAGTACGGCGGGATGATGTTCGCCACCTTCGAACCCCCCGCATCGGAGCTGCTGGGCCTGGCCTTCGCCATCGTCATCCTCATCCTGGCCTTCGGATCGGTCCTGGCCATGGGGCTCCCGATCGGCGTGGCCATGGCCGGCGTCGGTGTCGGCGCCGCCATCATCGGGCTGTTGTCGAACGTGGCCAGCGTGCCCGAGTTCGCCACGACGCTCGGCGTGATGATCGGCCTGGGCGTGGGCATCGACTACGCCCTCTTCATCGTCACGCGCTACCGCGAGCAACTACGCGCCGGTCACACCACGGGTGAGGCCATCGCCATCGCCATCGACACCTCCGGTCGAGCCGTGGCCTTCGCCGGACTCACCGTCGTCATCAGCCTGCTGGGCATGTTGCTCATGGGCATCTCCTTCGTGAGCGGCCTGGGCATCGGCGCCGCATCCGTCGTGGCCGTCACGATGATCGCCTCGCTCACGTTGCTCCCGGCCCTCCTCGGCTTCGCCGGCGATCGCGTCGACCGCACACGCGTCCGAGGTCTGGTCGCCGCCGGTCTGGTCGCCATCGCGCTCGTCGGGGCGGCACTGAGGATCTCCCCGCTGTTGGTCGGCATCCCGCTGGCCATCGTCGTCCTCATCGCCAGCTTCGCCGTGGCCCCCCTGCGCAAGGAGGTACGCCGCCGACCGGCCAAGCCCACCGACCAGACGTTCGCCTACCGCTGGAGCCGGGGTGTCCAGCGGCACCCCTGGGCGGTGGCGCTGGTGAGCACCGCGGTCCTGGTCGTGCTGGCTCTGCCCGTACTGGGCCTGCGCCTCGGCTTCTCGGATCAGGGCAACGACCCGGTCGGCACCACCACCCGCGACGCCTACGACCTGCTGGCCGAGGGGTTCGGTCCGGGCTTCAACGGCCCCCTCACGGTCGTCGCCACCCTCCCGCCGGGCGCCGACACGGAGCAGCTCGCCGGTATCAGCGAGGCCCTGGCGGCGACCCCCGGGGTGGCCTTCGCCTCCCCCGCCATCCCGAACGACCCGTCGGAGCCCTCGGCGGTGCTCTGGCGCGTGGTGCCCGACACCGCGCCGCAGGACGCGGCCACTGCCGAGCTCGTCCAGACCCTGCGCGACGACGTCATCCCCGCCGCCGAGGCGGGCACCGACCTCGACGCCGTCGTCACCGGTTCGGTGGCCATCCAGTCGGACTTCTCCGAGTACCTCGCCGCCCGGCTCCCGCTCTTCTTCGGTGTCGTGCTGGGGCTCTCGTTCCTGTTGCTGATGGCCGTCTTCCGCTCTCTGCTGGTGCCGCTGAAGGCCGTGATCATGAACCTGCTGTCGATCGGTGCCGCCTACGGCATCATCGTGGCGGTGTTCCAGTGGGGATGGGGCGGGAGCCTGCTCGGGATCGCCGGCGCACCGATCGAGCCGTTCATACCGATGATGCTGTTCGCCATCGTCTTCGGGCTCTCGATGGACTACGAGGTCTTCCTGCTGTCCCGGATCCGGGAGGAGTACGACCGCACCGGCGACCCCCACACCTCGGTGGCCGACGGACTCGCCGCCACGGCGCGCGTCATCACCGCGGCGGCCGCGATCATGGTCGTGGTCTTCGGCAGCTTCCTGCTGGAGGACCTGCGGGTGATCAAGCTCCTCGGCGCCGGCCTCGCCGTCGCCGTCCTCCTCGACGCCACCGTGGTGCGGATGCTCCTGGTGCCCGCGACCATGGAGCTGCTCGGCGAGCGCAACTGGTGGCTCCCGCGCTGGCTGGACCGCATCCTGCCCCGCATCGACGTCGAGGGTCACGCCACACCAACGCGCGGCGACGACGATCCCGGGAGCGACGACCACGGCTACGGGCCCGGTGGTGGCGGGCCCAGGGGACCCGGCGATCCCGTGGATCCGGACACCGGTCGATCAGACCGGGATCGCCAGTTGACCCCGGTCGGCTGACCACCGGCCCCGATCCTCGGGGCAGCCTGGGTGGATCGGGGGCAGAATGAGAACATGAGGGCGATCGGGAACGTGCTCTGGTTCCTCCTGGCGGGGATCTGGCTGGCCTTGGGCTACGTCGGCGCGGGTCTCGTCTTCTGCATCACCATCATCGGGATCCCTTTCGGTATCCAGGCCTTCAAGCTGGCCGGGTTCGCCCTGTGGCCCTTCGGGCGGACCGTCATCGAACGCGACGGAGGACCGGGACCCTTCGTCGTGCTGGCCAACATCGTCTGGCTGGTGTTCTTCGGGTGGGCCCTCTTCCTCGCCTCGCTGTTGGCCGGCATCCTCTTGTGCATCACCATCATCGGGATCCCGTTCGGTATCCAGGCCTTCAAGATCTCCGTGCTCGCCCTGTGGCCCTTCGGACGGATCGTGGTCGACGATCGCTCCTACCAGGCCGGGGTCACGGCCTGAGGGTCGACATCCGCACCGGGTGCGGGACGACAGGGCCACCGGCCACGACGAACCGCCCTGCGACGTGCACCGCTTCGGGGGACCGAACGTGCAGGCGCTATCGTTGCCGTCCGGCCATCCCCGGCCGACGCCGGCCCGTCCGGCACCAGCCCTCGTAGCTCAGGGGATAGAGCATCGCCCTCCGGAGGCGTGTGCGCAGGTTCGAATCCTGCCGAGGGCGCCAACCACCAATCGAACGTCGACCAGGAAGAATGCCCTGGTCACGCGAACCTCATTCAGCCAGCCATGGGATCGGATCAGCGCTCAGACCGGCCTTTCCCTGCGATGCCTGCGTGAGCGGGCTGGCGAGGAAGCGCTCGGGCTGACGGCCCGTCGACTGCTCGCCCACTTCGTGACGAGGGGCGAATCCGGCGGTCAGCCCCACGTCTCGCACTCGTCGCCAGCCGGTCATCCGCAGGAAACACGCGCCGGGAATGATTCGAACACGGACGCGACGCTGCTCTCCCCCGGCCGACCCGACGGCGCGACGAACGCCCCCCGTGGCGCGGTCCGCTATCAGCGCCCGATCGAGTTCGACGTGCCGGCTGACCAGCGTCGTGTGGGAGTCGTGGTCCCCTTCGACTTCGCCCTCGACTGGGAGTACTGGCGCTACCTCCCCGAGGGCGTCGAGCTGCACTTCACCCGCACGCCGCACCTACGTCGCGACGAGGGCATGTACCTGGCCCGCCACTGCGGCAAGCCGAGTGTGGTGGCCCGGGCCGGCCGGTCCCTGTCGAGCGTCGCCCCCCACGCCACCCTCTACGCCTGCACGTCGGGCAGCTTCGTGCACGGCGTCGACGGCGAGGCGGAGCTCCGGCGAGCCATGACCGACGCCGGTTGTGCCAACCCGACCACCAGCTCCGGTGCCGCCATGCAGGCGCTCCACCTGGCCGGGGCGCAGAAGGTGGCCGTGACCGCGCCCTACTCCGGAGCCCTCACCCACCGCCTCGTGGACTTCGTCGAGGACTCGGGTTTCGAGGTCGTCTCTGCCCACTACCTGGGTCTGCACCGAGGCATCGCCCAGGTGAGCTTGTCGACCGTCGTCGACCTGGTGCGCCAGACCGCCGGATCGGGGGCCGACGCCGTGTTCGTGTCGTGCACCTCCCTGCGCACCTTCGGCGTGGTCGCGCGGCTCGAGGCCGAGCTCGGCGTACCCGTGTTCACCTCCAACCAGGTCTCGTTGTGGGCGGCGCTGCACGCCGCCGACGCCCTGCGGGGACGACGGGCCAACGACGGCACGCCCTGGTTGCTCGGCGACGGCGACCCGGTGGCACGCTCCACCCAGATCCTGTTGGCGGCCTCTGAGGCGCTGTCCGCCGCGGCCTGAGTCGGCGCGCTGACCGACACGACCGCAGCCGGAGGCGAGGCTCAGGCGGGCTCGTGCTCGATCTGACTGGCCAGGTGCGCGCCCACGCCGGCCGACGCTGCAACGGCGTCGCCCGCTCCGAGCGCGTCGAGGAGGGCCCGGTGCTCGGCCACGACCTCGGCCGGGTCGGGGTGCTCGGCAGGGAGCGCCCGCAGGCACAAGCGGGTCTCGACCACCAACGTGGCGTACATACGGGCCAGGCGGGGGCTACCGGCCCCGGCCACGAGCGTCTCGTGAAAACGCAGATCCGCCTCGGCCAGCTCCGCCCACCGCCCGTGGGCCGCAGCGACCGCCATCTCCCCGACCAGCTCGGTCAGGGCATCGAGCACCGGCGACGGCCCGGCCTCGGCGATGCGCTCGGCGGCGGCGCGTTCGATGGCCCGCCGAGCCACCGCCACGTCCACGGCGTCCTCCGGGCCCAGCTCGGCGACGAACACCCCACGATGAGGCTCGGCGCGCAGGAGGCCCTCCTGGACCAGGCGCTGGAACGCCTCCCGGACCGGGCCGCGCGAGACGCCCAGCGCCTCGGCGAGCTGGGACTCGGTGAGCTGCATGCCGGCGTCGAAGCTGCCGTCCATGATCCGCCGGCGGATGGTCTCGGCGATGATCGTCGCAGTGGGTCGGCGATCCACGGGCTCGATGTCGGTGAAGGCCATGCGCACTCCGGAGGAGAGATGTCGATTGTTGACAATCCTACCACCGGCTAGGGTGCGGGCGGTGAGCCGCCGCGACCCCGTGATCGCCGTGCTCGTCGCCCCCGGCGACGACGACCCGCCCGGGCTCGACGGAGTGCGTCGGGTCGGCGTCGTCCGCGTCGCCCGCACGGAGCCCGAGCTCGACGAGGCCGTGGCCGGCGCGGACGTGTTGGCCGTCTACGACTTCCGCACCCCGCTGGTCGCGGGCCTCGGAGCCCGGGCGGGCCAACTGGGGTGGATCCATGCCGCCAGCGCCGGGGTCGACGCCGTGCTCACCCCCGACGTGGTGTCGGCCGACACCGTCGTCACCAACGCCCAAGGGGTCTTCGACCAGGGAATCGCCGAGTGGGTGCTCGCCGTGCTGGCCCTGTTCGCCAAGGACCTCCGCACCAGCCTCGACCTCCAGCGGGGGCACACCTGGCGTCACCGCGAGAGCCGACCCCTCGCCGGGCGCCGGGTGCTCGTCGTCGGCGCCGGCAGCATCGGCGGCGCCGTGGGTCGGCTGCTCGGGGCCGTCGGAATGGACGTGCGGGGAGTGGCGCGCCGGTCCCGACCCCGGGACCCCGACTTCACCGCCGTCGTCGCCGCCGACGACCTCCACCGCCAGCTGGCCTGGGCCGACGACGTGGTCGTCACCGCCCCCCTCACCCCTGCCACCCACCATCTCCTCGACTCCGAGGCGTTCGCCGCCATGGCCCCGGGCACCCACCTCGTCAACGTGGGCCGGGGTCCCGTCGTCGACGAGGCCGCCCTGCTCACCGCCCTGCACGACGGGCGGATCGCCGCAGCCGCGCTCGACGTGTTCGAGACCGAACCCCTGCCCCACGACCACCCGTTCTGGGACCTGGACCAGGTGCTGGTCTCGCCCCACATGTCCGGTGACACCATCGGATGGGTGGCCGAGCTCGGGTCCCAGTTCGCCGCCAACCTCGAGCGGTGGCGGGCCGGCCACCCGCTTCACCACGTCGTCGACAAGCGAGCCATGAGCGGAGCCATCCGATGAGCGACATGGGCGCCACCGAACTGGAGTGGATGTCCGCGGTGGACCTCCTCGACGCCTACGCCACCCGCTCACTGTCGCCGGTGGAGGTCGCCGAGCGCCTCCTGACCCGCATCGAGCGCCTCGACGGGGAGCTCGGGGCCTGGTGTCACCTCGACCCGCAGCGCACCCTGGACGAGGCCGCGACCTCCGCGGCCCGATGGGCTGCAGGCACTCCGCGGGGCCGCCTCGACGGGGTGCCCGTCGGCGTCAAGGACGTGTTCCTCACGGAGGGCTGGCCGACCCTGAAGGGATCGGTCGTCGTCGACCCGACCGGGCCGTGGCCCGACGACTCGCCGTGCGTCAGCGCGCTGCGCCGCAACGGAGCGGTCCTGCTCGGCAAGACGACCACTCCCGAACTCGGCTGGAAGGGCGTCACCGACGCCCCTGCCACCGGCGTCACCCGCAACCCCTGGGACCCCGCCCGCACGCCCGGCGGCTCGAGCGGCGGCAGTTCGGCGGCGTTGGCCGCGGGCATGGTCCCACTGGCACTGGGCACCGACGGCGGTGGCTCCATCCGCATCCCCGCGGCGTTCGCCGGCGTCGCCGGCATCAAGCCGACCTGGGGGCGGGTCCCTCACTGGCCCGTCAGCCCGTACGGCGGGCTGGCCCACGCCGGCCCCATGGCCCGCACCGTCGCCGACGTCGCTCTCATGCTGGACGTGCTCGCCGAGCCCGACCACCGCGACCCGGCCGCCCTCCTCCCCGACGGCGTCGACCACCTCGCCGCCCTCGCCGGCGGCGTGGCCGGCCTGCGCATCGCCTTCAGCCCCACCCTCGGCCACGTCGACGTCGATCCAGAGGTGGCCCGCCTCGTGGCCGCAGCCGTCGACACCCTCGCCGATCTGGGCGCCCAGGTCGAGGAGGCCGACCCGGGCTTCGCTGACCCCGTCGATCTCTTCTCGGTGCTCTGGAACTCGGGTGCGGCCCAGGCGACCCGCGCCGACACCCCCGAGCAACACGACCTGCGCGACCCCGGCCTCCGGGAGATCTCCGCGGACGGGCGCCGCTGGTCGGCCCTCGACTACCTCGACGCTCTCGACCGGCGAGGCGCGCTGGCCGTGCAGATGGGCGCGTTCCACGAGCGCTTCGACCTGCTCGTCACCCCCACCCTGCCCATCGCCGCCTTCGGTGCCGGCCTCGAGGTACCCGACACCTGGCCCGGACACCGATGGATGTCGTGGACGCCGTTCACCTATCCGTTCAACCTCACCCAGCAGCCGGCGGCGTCGGTGCCCTGCGGCCTCACCCTCGCCGGTCTGCCCGCAGGCCTCCAGATCGTCGGGCCCCGCGGCGCCGACGCCCTCGTACTGCGGGCCGCCCACGCCTACGAGACGGCGGCGCCGTTCCATCGTCGGCACCCCGAACTGCTCTGAGGACCGACAGCGGGACCGGTCCGCCAGACGCACGGCCCCGCACCTTCCCTCCGACCACCGAGGAGCACGCCATGGAGCAGACCCCGTCCCCATCGCCGGAACGCCCACCACCACCGTCGAGTCGGTGGACGTCACCGATCCCTTCACCGGTGACGTCATCGCCCGGGTGCCGCTCTGCGGCGCCGAGGAGGTCGATCGGGCCTGTCGCCACGCCACCGAGGTGCTGCGAGCCGACGCGTTCGCACAGCACGAGCGGGTCGCGGTGCTCGAGCGGGCGTCGCGCCTCATCGCCGAACGAGCCGAGGACCTCGCCCGCACCCTCGCCCGGGAAGCCGGCAAGCCGCTGCGCACCGCACGCGGCGAGGTGGCGCGCGCCGTCGACACGTTCGCCTTCGCCGGCGCCGAGGCCCGTCATCTCGCCGGGGAGTTGCTGCCGATGGCCGCCTCCACCAGCGGCGCCGGCAAGCTCGGCTTCGCCCTGCGCCTGCCCGCCGGAGTGGTGGCTGCCATCTCGCCGTTCAACTTCCCCCTGAACCTCGTGGCCCACAAGCTGGCGCCGGCCATCGCCGCAGGCTGCCCGGTGGTGCTCAAGCCGGCCCCCCAGACCCCGCTCACCGCACTGGCTCTCGTCGACCTCCTCGTCGACGCGGGCCTCCCCGCCGACTGGGTCTCGGTGGTCACCGACCGGCGGGCCGAAGCCGGTGGTCCGCTCGTGGAGCACCCCGTACCTGCCGTCGTCACCTTCACCGGTTCGGTGCCGGTCGGGTGGGGCATCGCTGCCGCCGCCCCCCGCAAGCGGGTCCTGCTCGAGCTGGGCTCCAACTCGCCGCTCATCGTCGAGCCCGACGCCGACCTCGACAAACTGGCCTCCCGGTGCGGTCCGGCCGCATTCGGCTTCGCCGGACAGAGCTGCATCTCCGTCCAGCGCCTCCTCGTGCACCGCTCGGTGCACGACGCCTTGGTCGCGGCACTGGCCCGCACCGCCGAGGGCCTCACGGTGGGGAACCCCCTCGACGAGGCCACCGACGTGGGGCCGCTGATCGCCGACGACGAGGCGCAACGCGTCCGCGACTGGATCGACGCAGCGGTCGACGCCGGCGCGACCCTCGTGACCGGCGGCGAGCTCGCCGGCGCCACCGTGCGTCCGGCGGTGCTCACCGGCGTGGGCACCGACAGCGACGTGTGGCGTCGCGAGGTGTTCGGACCGGTCGTTGCGGTCCGGGCCTACGACAGCTTCGACGAAGCCGTGGCCCTGGCCAACGACAGCGACTTCGGCCTGCACGCCGGAGTGTTCACCCGCGACCTCGGTACCGCGCTGCGCGCCGTCCGCGAGCTCGACTTCGGCGGCGTGCTCATCAACGAGGTGCCCACCTTCCGGGCCGACCAGCAGCCCTATGGAGGGGTGCGCGACGCCGGCAACACCCGGGAAGGACCGCGCTACGCCATCGAGGAGATGACGACGTTGCGCTTCGTCAGCCTCCAGGCCTGACCGCGCAGGTGGAGCCTCAGGTGAGGAGGGCCTTGCCGAAGGCTTCGCCGAGGCGGCCCAGGCCGTCGTCGATCTCCTCGGCGGTGACAACCAAAGGTGGGATGAGACGCAGCACCTGCCCGGTGGCGCCGCACGACAGCAGCAGCAATCCGGTCTCGGCCGCGGCCACGCGAACGGCCTGGACCGACTCGCCGGCGCTGACTCCTTCCCGGTCGGCCAGCTCGACGCCGATCATGAGACCCGACCGCGGACGTCCACGATCTCGGGATGCCCGTCGGCGAGGGCGCGCACGCCGGCCATGAGGCGCTCACCCTGGGCGGCCGAGTTCGCCACCAGGTCCTCCTCGGCGATCACTCCGAGGGTGGCCACCGCCGACGCACACGCCACCGGGTTGCCGCCGTAGGTGCCACCCTGGGAGCCGGGAGCGCCCGCGGCCATGAGCTCGGGGGCGGCCACGATCGCCGACAACGGCATGCCGCTGGCGAGACCCTTGGCCACCACGACGACATCAGGCCGCACGCCCGAGTGCTCCATGCCCCACATTCGCCCGGTGCGACCCACACCGGTCTGGACCTCGTCGGCGACGAGCAACACCCCGTGGCGATCGCAGCGTCGCGCAGGCCCTGCACGAAGGCGTCGGGCGCAGGGATGTAGCCGCCCTCCCCCAGGACGGGTTCGAGGAGGATCGCTGCGGTCTCCCACGGGGCAGTGGTGGTGGCGAAGAGGTGATCGAGCTCGCGCAGGCAGAACGCCACCGCCTCGTCCTCGCTCCAGCCGTACCGGTGGGCGTAGGGGAACGGCGCCAGCACGACGCCGCCCATGAGGGGTTGGAGGCCGGCGCGGACGGCGAGCTTCGAGGTGGTGAGCGAAGCCGCCCCCATGGTGCGCCCGTGGAAGCCGCCCTGGAACGCCACGATGTTGGGTCGACCCGTGGCGTGGCGGGCGAGGCGCACCGCGGCCTCCACGGCCTCGCTCCCGGAGTTGGCCACGAACACCGACCCGAAGCCGGGCAGGGCGTCACAGAGCGCATCGGTCATCTCGTCGAGACGGGGGTGCATCACGGTGGTGACCTGGCCGTGGATCAGCTCGGCGGCCTGGCGCTGGATGGCCTCGACCACGGCTGGATGGCAGTGTCCCGTGCTGGTGACGCCGATCCCCGCGGTGAAGTCGAGGTAGCGGCGGCCCTGGGCGTCGAGGAGCCAGCAGCCCTCGCCGCTCACCGCCTCGACGGGCGTGGCCTGGAGCAGCAACGGGGAACGGGTGGCCATGAGCGAGGTCCCTTCTGGTAGGATTGTCGACAATCTACAGAAGAGCTCGGTGTCCTGTCGAGGGCTCGGGCCCGGCGGCGCCGGCCGCCGACGGACACCACAGGAGCGGATCGTGGCACGCCAGATCGAGGTGGTCCTCCCCCATCGAGGAATCGTGGCCGTGGCCGAGCTGCTCGACGACGAGGCCCCGCGCACGACGGCCGCGGTCTGGGACACGCTCCCCCAGAGCGGCGACGTCTTCCACGCCAAGTACGCCCGCAACGAGCTCTACACCTTCGTGCCCCCCTTCGCCGGCGAGCCCGTCGGGCTCGAGAACCCCACCATCACCCCGATCCCCGGGGACCTCGTCTACTTCGAGTTCGGCGCCGGGATGCTGCCCGCGGGCAGCTACGGGTACGCCGAGGACGAGGGCGCCGGAGGGGCCGACACGGTGATCGATCTGGCGCTGTTCTACGGACGCAACAACCTGTTGATCAACGGCGACGTGGGGTGGGTGCCCGGCAACGTGTTCGGCACGATCGTCGAAGGGCTCGACGAGATCGCTGCGGCCGGTAACGACGTGTGGCGACGGGGCGGCGTCGACGAGACGCTGGTGTTCCGGCACAGGAGCTGACCCCAGCACCGACCGGCCTCACCCCTCGAACAACCGACCCAACCCCTCGGCCCGGGTGGCCTCCAGGGCACCGGCGAGGCGCATCGCCTCCCACATGGTGACCAGATTGGCGGTGAGCACGGGCTTGCCCAAGCGGGCCTCGAGCTCGGCCACCACCGCCGCCGAGTGCAGAGCCGTATCAGGCACGAGCACCACCTCGGCATCGGGGTGGTCGCCCGACGTGACGAAGTCGAGCACCCGATCGGACCCGAAGGTGCCGACCTCCGTGGCGGTGAGGACGTCCTCGGCGCCCGAGGCCACCACGGCGATCCCCGCGTCGGCCAGGAACGAGGCGAAGGCCTCGACGACCTCGGGCGGGTAGGTCGCGGCCACCGCCACACGGGTGGCCCCCAGCGCTCCGATGGCGTTGACGAACGCGAACGACGTGGAGGACGCCGGCACCCCGAGCTGCTCGGCCAGCGGTGCGACCTGCCTGCGGGCACCGTCGAGACCGAACACGAAACTGCCCGACGTGCACGCCCAGATGACCACGTCGGGCGCGTCGAGCCGGGCGGCGCCGTCGGCCAGGCGCCCCGGTCCGCCGAGGTCGAGCAGTGCATCCACCCGGTGGGCATCCTCCCCGACCGAGGTGTGCACGACCTGCACGTGCGGCGAGGGGTGGAGCCTCGACGCCATCAGGGGATAGTCGTCCTCGGCGGCGTACCCCGGATAGAGGAACCCCAGCCGTACCCGGTCATCGCTCACCCGGGCGACCCTACCGGTGGCTCAGGGCCGACGGCTCGGAGGCGATCGCCACGGACGAGCAGAGGGCCCACCTCCGACTCGTCCACCCGGTCCGGACCCGTACACTGCCGAAGCGCTCGGCACGACCAGTGGCAGCCCGTCGCCCGGTCGCCAGCCGACGAGGGACTCGCCGTGAGGACAGGAGGGCGGATCCGATGGACCGCATGAACCCGATCGACGTGTCGTTCCTCCACATCGAGGACAGCGACCGAGCCGCCAGCCTCCACATCGGCTCGGTGGGCATCTTCGAGGGACCGCCGCCGCCCCAGGACCAGATCACGGCGATGGTCGAAGGGCGCCTCGACCTGGTGCCGCGCTACCGCCAACGCGTGGTCACCGTGCCGTTCGGACTCGGCCGACCGGTCTGGGTCGACGACGACGCGTTCGAACTCGACTATCACCTGCGCCGTACGGCCCTCCCGGCACCGGGCGACGAGGAGACGTTGCGCCGACTCACCGGGCGCATCATGTCCCAGCGCCTCGACCGCACGAAGCCGCTCTGGGAGATCTGGATCGTCGAAGGGCTGGCCGACGACCGGTGGGCGATGGTGTCGAAGGTGCACCACTGCATGGTCGACGGCGTCTCGGGGAGCGAGCTGCTGGCGGTCATCCTGGACCTGACACCCGATCCACCTGTTCCCGAAGCCAGCAGCTGGGTGCCCGACCACCCACCCTCTTCGGTCGAGCTGGCCGCCGACGCTCTGTGGGACCTGGCCACCAGCCAGTACGAGCAGCTGCGCGCCCTGGGTTCGGCCATGCGCCGCCGCCGCCAGTTCCTCGACGACGCCCGCACCCTGCTCACCGGCATCGGCTCGTTGCGCGAAGTGACGGCCTCGACGCCCGGTCTCACCCTCACCGGGCCGGTCGGTCCGCACCGCGAGGTCGCCTGGACCGACGTGCCATTGGCCGACGTGAAGCGGGTGAGGGCGTCCTTCGGGGGCACGGTCAACGATGTCGTGCTCGCCGCCATCGCCGGGGGGTTCCGGGCTCTCCTGCTCAGTCGGGGCGCCGATCTCGAGGAGAGCTCGGTGCGCAGCCTCGTCCCCGTCTCCGTGCGGGCCACGCGCGCCGACGGTGCGGCCGCCGGTGACGGCGAGCTCGACAACAAGATCTCGGGCATGTTCGCCGTGCTCCCGGTGTCCGAACCCGACCCGATCGTCCGGCTGGACCTGGTGAGAGCCCAGCTCGCCGACGTGAAGGAGTCACATCAGGCCGTGGCCGGCGAGGCCCTCACCTCGGTCACCGGCTTCGCGCCGCCGGCGCTGCTGGCCCTGGGCACCCGCCTCGCGTCGCGCCTGGCGTCACGGACCTCCAACGTGCACACCGTGACGACCAACGTCCCCGGCCCCCAGTTCCCGCTCTACCTGGCCGGACGCCGGATGGTCGCGGCCTACCCGTACGTCCCCCTCGGCGCTCCCCTGCGCACCGGTGTGGCCGCGTTCTCCTACGACGGAACGATCACGTTCGGGGTCACCGGGGATCGCGACACCGCGGGCGATGTGGCCATCCTCGCCGAGGGCATCGCCGAGTCGATCGATTCGCTCGTGGCCGCTGCCGACGACGCCTAGCGCGACACCGACCGGCGGGGTCCGGCTAGCGGCACTCCACTCCTTCGGGAGGCGGAGGAGGGACGACCCCTTCGAGCCCCGTCGTCTCCTCGGGATCGGAGGCCTCGCCGGTCGTGGCGGCCGTGACCCGACCGTCGACGATGGTGGTGGAGGGAGACGTGGTGGAGGGATCGGCCGGAGGACGGGCCTCGGTCAGGACGGTGGTGAAGTCGGTGCCCGTCACCAGGACGATCGGGACATCGGCACCCTCGAGGGACTCGTCGAGCTCGAGGTCGGCCCCGGAGGCCACCTGTCGGGCGACGAGGTCGGCCCGACGCTCCAGACCCGGTGCGTAGCGGACCACCGTGCGCGTCGAGGTCGTGGACGCATCTGCCGTGACGGACGCGTCGTAGCCGAGCGCGGCCAGTCCCTTGGAGACGTTCGTGGCCTGCATCTCCGCCCCACTGCCGTTGCTCACGGCGAGGATGACGGAACTGGTCGAGACCGTCCCGGGCGGGAGGCCACGGAAGACGTTGAGGGTCTCCTCGGCCAGCGTCTCGTCGAGGCGGAGCACGGACGCGCCCCCGTTCGTCATGTACGGGGTGACGGGAAGCGCGTGGGTGACGATCTGATCCCCCGAGAACCCCTTGAACGCCCGCCCGAGGTCGACCAGGTCACCGATGCTCAACTCGCTGTCGATGGTCAGGTTGTCGGCCGTGGAGCTGACGATGTCGTTGATGGCCCTGACGTCGAGGTCGCCGAAGCGGTCCTGGGAACGGTCGACCATGGAGCGCATCAGCACCTGCTGGCGGTTGATGCGGCCCAGGTCACCACTGGGGTCGCTCGTCCAACGGTCGCGGCTGTCCTTGTACTCGAGGTGCCGGGCCCGGGCGAAGGCGAGGCCCTGGTCGCCGTCGAGGCTCACACATCCGAGCTCGTACTGGTAGAGGCCCGTGTTCTCATCGCGCATGGGGCTGTCGAAGAACATCGGGACACCGCCGACGGCGTCGACGATCCCCTTGAAGCTCTTGAAGTTGATCTCGGCGTAGTGGTTGATCTCGATGCCGAAGTCGGCCTGGAGGGTGTCGATGAGCGCCTGCGGTCCGCTGCCGGCGTAGGCGGTGTTGATCCGCTGGTTCTCTCCTCCGGGCATGATCGGGACCCAGAGGTCCCGGGGGAACGACAGCAGGTCGACGGTCTTGGCCTGGGCGTCGACCCGGGCGATCATGATCGTGTCGGCCCGCTGCCCGGTCTGATCCGCCCCTGCACCGTCGAGGAAGGCATCGGCGTCGGCGTCGCCCTCGTCGACGACATCTCGGCTGTCCGATCCGACGATCAGGAAGTTCTGGGGTCCGTCGCCCAGGCTCTCCGCCAGGGCGAGGTCCTCCTTGCCGATCTGGTTGTACCGGTACCAGCCGTAACCCAACACGCCGCCGGCGACCAGGAGCCCGGCGCCGAAGGCCATGCCCAGCCCCAACAGGATGAGCTGGGGCACGGAGCGGCGGGGCCGAGGGGCGCCGGGCGTCGCAGGCACCGGCGCTGCCGGCGTTGGGGGGACGGCAGACATGACCGGGAAATCGTACCGGCCCGCAGCGCCGGAACCGGGTCACCCGGGTGTGCGGTCGAACACACCACCGCCGATGGATCAGTCCGTGACCTTGGGCTCCTTCGGGAGCCCGAGGACCCGCTCACCGACGATGTTGCGCTGAATCTGCGAGGTTCCACCCCAGATCGTCTCGGAGCGGCTGAAGAAGAACGACGACTGCAGCGCGTTGGCGGGATAGCGCTCGCTGGTGCGCCGCCGTCCGTATCCGGGCACGGACTCCTCGGCAGACGGGTCACCGAGCAGGATCTGGCCCTCCATGCCGAGGATGTCCATCGCCAGCTCCATCACCTCCTGGTGGTACTCGCTCCAGAACATCTTGTTCGTGGCACCCAGCGCCGTGACGCCGCGGTCCTTCTTCCCGGACAGGACGGCGGCGAGCGACCGAAGACCGTTCACCCGCATGATCTGGACCTTGCTGTAGCAGCGGGCCAGGCCCTGGCGCACCAGCGGGTCCTCGATGGCGCCGTTGGACCGGGCCAACTCGATGATGTGGTTCAACTCGCTCTCGAAGCGCCGATGCCCTGTGGTGGCCGAGCTCCCCCGTTCGAAGCCCAGCGTGGTCATGGCCACCGCCCAGCCGTTGTTGAGGCCGCCCACCACGTTGTCGGCCGGGCACCGTGCATCGGTGAAGAACACCTCGGCGAACTCGGCCGCGCCGTCGATCTGGTTGATGGGCCGCACCTCGACCCCAGGCTGGTCCATCGGGCACAGGAGGTACGAGATGCCCTTGTGCTTCGGGGCGTCGGGATCGGTACGGCACAGGACGAAGACGTAGTCGGCGACGAAGCCCTGGGTCGTCCAGATCTTCTGACCGTTGATGACCCACTCGTCGCCGTCGAGCACCGCCTTCGTGCTCAGGTTCGCCATGTCCGACCCGGCATCGGGCTCGGAGAACCCCTGGCACCAGGCGATCGTGCCGGAGAGGATCTTGGGGAGAAACTCCTTCTTCTGCTCCTCGGTCCCCCACTGCAGGATCGTCGGACCGACCAGCGTGTCGCCGAAGAAGTCGGCCCGCATCGGTGCCCCGGCCCGAGCGAACTCCTCGTTCAGGACGACCGCCTCCATCGTCGTCAGGCCCTTGCCGCCGTAGTCCTTCGGCCAGGTGGCACAGATCCAGCCGCCCTCGAAGAGCTTGCGCGTCCACTCCTCGCTCCAGGCCGCACGCTCGGCGTCGTCCATCCGGAAACCCGGCTCGAACCAGCCATCGGGAAGGTTGGCCTCGAGCCAGGCTCGGGCCTCGGCCCTGAACGCGTCGGTCTCCGCTGGGTAGGTGAGGTCCATGACACCATTCTTGACCCTCGCCCGGATGGCGTCGAGATGCCCCCCGGGCCGGGTGAGAGGCCCGACGACGGGGTTCACTAACCTCCGGGCATGACGACGACCGAAGGCGCAGCCCCCACCCCCGCCGCGGCCAAGCCCGAGCGATGGAGCTTCCAGTGGAAGGAGCTCTACAGCGAGGTCATCACCTCGGGCCTCTGCACGGGCTGCGCGGGCTGCGTGATCTCCTGCCCGCACGACGTCATCGGCTACGACCACGACGCCGGGCGGCTACAAGCCGTTCCACCTCGAAGAAGAGCTCGGACTCGACAACTGCCTGCACGGCGAGAAGGGCTGCACCAGCTGCACCCGGGCCTGCCCACGGTTCCGACTCTGGGAGCCGCAGGCCGACGAGCACCTCTTCGGCCGCGAGCGCGAGGACGACGAGATCGCCGGGATCTACGGCGACATCCTGCTCACCCGAGCCAGCGACGACATGGTCCACGAGATGGGACAGGACGGCGGGCTGGTCTCGGCCATCCTCATCTGGGCGATGCGACGAGGGCTACATCGACGGCGCCCTGACCTCCTACCTCGAGGGTGGCGACGCCACGACCTGGAAGGCGGTGCCCGGCGTCGCCACCAACCGCGACGAGGTGCTGGCCGCCGCCGGCAGCCGCTACACCTACTCGGCCAACACCCTCGCGATGGACGAGGCCCTCGATCGGGGGCTCGAGAAGCTCGCCCTCGTCGGGATGAGCTGCCAGTCGTCGGTGCCGCCCGTGATGTGGAGCCGCAAGATCGGCAAGATCAGCAAGCCGATCGTGTTCAACATCGGTCTGCTCTGCTCCAAGACCTTCGACGACGCCATCTTCGAGGAGCTCTTCGAAGCGAAGTACGGCCTGCCCAAGGCCGAGATCGTGAAGATGAACATCAAGGGCGTCTTCCAGATCTGGATGCGCGACGGCACGTACCACGAGATCAACCTCAAGGAGTGCCACGCCTGGACACGGGAGGGGTGCACCCACTGTCCCGATTTCGCGGCCGAGCACGCCGACATCTCCACCGGCGGCATCGGCAAGGACAACGACTGGACCCTCACGATCGTCCGCACCGACCTCGGCCGCGAGATCATCAGCCGGATGATCTCCGACGGGTCGATCATCGCCCGTCCCGGGGACGACGACCCGGGGGCCATCGCGCTGATGCGCAAGCTGGCCGAGAAGAGCCGGTCACGCTGGCCCACCTGGGCCGAGTCCGGCGTTCGCCTGGGCCTCCCGGAGAAGAAGGCCCCGGCCAAGGCGGCCGCCAAGGGCTGAGCGACCTCGACGACGAACGGCCCCCCTTCGGGGGTGGGGTCCCCCCTTCGGGGCCGCCCTACCCGTCGAGTGGGCGGCCGTCGGGCGTGGTGTCCTGCGACGTCGGCGGCAGCGTCGTCGTGGTCTCGGTCGGCAGCGTGGTCGCGCTGCCACCAGACGTCGGCCCGGCCTGGGCGCACGCCCTCAGATCTTCCTGCACGTCGGCGGGGAGTGTGTTGAACGCCTCACCGGGGTTGTCGCCCTCGAGGGAGTTGTTCAGATCGATGAAGGTGGGCCCCACGTACCCCGGCTGGGAGGTGTCGTCCCCGTTGTACGGCACCTGGTTCACGAACACGTCGAACTGACATTCGCACTGGGGCTGGGACCCGCCCGTGACGTCGGCCGAGAGGGTGTCGTCGGTGACGGCGAGCGTGTCGTCGACCAGGTTCACGTAGCGGTTGAGGCACCCTTCGAGGAAGTTCTGCTCCACGACGGCGTCGTAGGAGTCCGGGGTGTTGCTGGGTGCGCAGGCGGTGAGCCCGAGCGCCACCAGGGCGGCCATCGCAGCCATCTTGGCGCCCGTTCGTCGCTGCATCGTCTGGAACCGTCCTCGTCGAGTGGGTGGCCGGTTGGGGGGGGTGCCCGGACCGCCGGACACCGTAGCCCTTCACCCCCCGCCTCCCGAATCGGGCCGGATCACGCGAGGCCGGCGAGCACCCTGGCCCGGGTGAAGACGCCGTCGAGCATCTCTTCGGTGAGCCGCCCGGTGAAGGTGTTCTGCTGGCTCACGTGATAGGCGCCCATCAGCACCAGGTCCGGTCCGACCACCACCTCGACGCCGTGCCCGAACGCCGGCCGTGGCCGAAGTCCGAGGTGACCAGCGACGGCGGCGAAACCGAACCCGCCGAGCGCCACGATGACCCTGACCGACGTCAACAGGGCGAGCTCGCGACGCAGGAACGTCGCGCAGTTGTCGCGCTCCTCCGCGGTGGGTCGATTCGCGGGGGCGCGCAGCGCACCGGGGCGGTGACCCACGCGCCGTCGAGCACCAGACCGTCGTCCACGTCCCGGCTCTCGGGCTGGTTGGCCAGGCCCGCCCGCCACATCGCCCCGAACAGCCAGTCCCCGGACCGGTCCCCGGTGAACATCCGGCCGGTCCGGTTGGCCCCGTGGGCGGCAGGGGCGAGGCCCACCACCACGATGCGAGCGTCCGGATCGCCGAAACCGGGAACCGGCCTCCCCCAGTACTCCTCGTCGGCGTAGGCGGCCCGCCGGTCGAGCGCGACCTGTTCCCGCCACGCCACCAGCCGGGGGCAGACGGTGCACCCCACGACGTCGGCGGCGACCAGAGCCAGCGAATCGGGCATCGACGGACGTTAGGCCGCGTACCGCGCCCTGACGACGTCGGTGGTCGGCCGCGACCTCGGTATCGTGACCCGCGCTCATGGCTGCCCGACGCAAGACCCCGCCCGCCACGATGGTCCTGATGGTCCGACACGGCCAGACCCCGACGACGGGCAGCACGCTGCCCGGCCGGGCCAAGGGCCTCCACCTGTCGGACAAGGGCCACGAACAGGCGCAACGGGCCGCCGACCGGATCGCCGCACTGAAGAAGGTCACGGCGGTCTACGCATCGCCGCTCGAGCGCACCCGCGAGACCGCGGCGCCCATCGCCAAGGCCCGCGGGCTCAAGGTGACGGCGGAGCGGGGCCTCCTCGAATGCGATTTCGGTGAATGGACGGGCGAGAAGCTGTCCAAGCTCAACAAGCTCCCCGAGTGGTCCACCGTGCAGCGCTACCCGAGCGGTTTCCGCTTCCCGGGCGGCGAGTCGTTCGTCGAGATGCAGACCCGGATGTGCTCGACGATCGACCGACTCGTCGCCCGCCACCCGGGTGAGACCATCGTGGCCGTCTCCCACGCCGACACGATCAAGGCGGCCCTCGCCCAGGCCCTCGGCACCCACCTCGACCTGTTCCAGCGCATCGTCGTGTCGCCCTGCTCGATCTCGGCGGTGCTCTACGGGTCGGGCGGCCCGGCGGTGCTGGCCGCCAACTCGACGGGCGACGACCTCTCCACACTGGGCCTCTCGTGATGCTCGAGTCGTTCGACTTCCCTGCGCCGGATCTCGTGATGCCCTGCACCATCGGCGAGCCGGGTGACCGGCTCTTCCTCCTCCAGGTGATCCACGACAAGGTCCCGGTGCTGTTCAAGCTCGAGAAGTCCCAGGTCGCTGCGCTGTGCGACTACCTCGCCGGCATCCTCGCGGACCTCCCGCCGATCGACGACGCCGAGGTCCCCCAACCGTGCGGCGAACCGGACCCGCAGTCGGCCATCACCTCCTGGCCCATCGGCTCACTGGCGGTGGCCTACGAGGAAGGTGACGACCGCATCCTCATCGTCGCGGAGCCATTCGAGGAGAGCCTCGAGGACGAGAGCCTCGACGACGGCCCACCCAACGCCCGGATCCGCCTCACCCGAACGCAGGTCGCCGGGTTCATCCGGGCCGGCCGCGAGCTCGTCGCCGCCGGCCGGCCGCCGTGTCCGCTGTGCAATCAGCCCATGGGCCCCGGGAGGCATGCGTGCCCCCGAATGAACTGACCGATCGCGACCTGCTGGAGCAGGGCGAGCTCGAGATCGTCGGGCGCATGCCGTGGAGCTCGAACGGCACGTTCCTGGTCGAGGTCTGCCACGACGGGCGACGAGCGAGGGCGATCTACAAGCCCCACAAGGGCGAACGGCCGCTGTGGGACTTCCCCGACGGCCTGTACCGCCGCGAGGTCGCCGCGTACGAGCTCAGCGTCGCCCTCGGATGGGAGCTCGTCCCTCTCACGATCGTCCGAGAGGAGGGCCCGCTCGGCGTCGGCTCGCTGCAGGCCTTCGTCGACGCCGACTTCGAGCAGCACTACTTCACACTGCTCGAGGACGAGGTCCACCACGATCAGTTCCGCAGGATGGCCGCGTTCGACTTCGTCGCCAACAACACCGACCGCAAGAGCGGTCACTGCCTCGTCGACACCGATGGTCGCATCTGGGGCATCGACAACGGGTTGTCGTTCCACGCCGACTTCAAGCTCCGCACCGTCATCTGGGACTTCGGTGGCGAGCCCCTCGACCAGACCTCGCTGGTCGACCTCGACCGCCTGGCCACCGAAGGCCTCCCGGACCCCTGGCCGAGCTGCTCGGAGCCTTCGAACGAGACGCGGTGCTGGCCCGGGCCCGGGCGCTGGTGCGCAACGGTGAGCTGCCGACCGATCCGAGCGGCAGCGCTACCCCTGGCCGCTCGTCTGACGCCGAGACGCGTCGAGGCCCCGGCCGGAGCCGGGGCCTCGTCCACATCCGGGTGCCGGCGCGCCGGCGGACCGGCGAAGGACCTAGCGGGCGTTCAGCGCCTCGAGGAGGGCCGGGAGCACCTTGTGCACGTCGCCCACGATGCCGAGGTCGGCGATCCCGAAGATCGGGGCCTCGGCGTCCTTGTTGATGGCGATGATGTTCTTCGAGCCCTTCATGCCCACCAGGTGCTGGGTGGCACCGGAGATGCCGGCGGCGATGTAGACGGTCGGCTTGACGACCTTGCCGGTCTGGCCGACCTGGTAGCAGTAGGGCACCCAGCCGGCGTCGACGATGGCCCGGGAGGCACCGGGGGCGCCGCTTCGAGGGGCTTGGCGAGGTCTCGACCATCTCGAACTTCTCGGCCTCGCCGAGCCCACGGCCGCCGGCGACCACGATGGCGGCTTCGTCGAGCTGCGGGCCCGAGCGCTCCTCGACGTGACGGTTCGACGATCACCGCGCCGCCGGCCTTGCCGGAGTCGGGCACCGCGAGCGCCTCGACGGCGGCGGCGCCGCCGCCGGACGGCTCGGCCGCGAACGACTTCGGGCGCACCAGCGCGAGGTAGGGCCCGTCGCCGGTGAACTTGGTCTTCACGTTGGTCGTGCCACCGAAGACGGGCTCGGTGGTGACGAGGCTGCTCGCCGTCGACCTCGAGGTCGACGTTGTTGGTGATCACGGTGCGGTCGAGCTTGACCGACAGGCGGCCGGCCACGTCACGACCGTCGTAGGTGGTGGCGAAGAGGATGGCGTCGGGGCCTGCCGGCGTCGATGGCGGCGGCCAGGGCGCCGGCCACGGGGACACCCGGGAGGGCGCCACCGAGGTCGCCGGTGGCGTACACCGTGGTGGCGCCGTACTCGCCGAGGGTGCCGGCCACGGCATCGGCGTCACCGCCGGCGTAGACCGCCTCGACGGTGTCGGCCAGCTCGCGGGCCTTGGTGAGCAGCTCGAGCGTGGTGGAGGTCGGCTTGCCGTCGGTCGCCTCGGCGAACACCCAGATCTTGGAAGTGTCATTGTCATTTTCTCCTCGTGACCTCAGATGACCTTGAGGTTGTCGAGGAACGCGACGATCTTCTCGAAGCCGTCGCCGTCGTCTTCGATGATCTCGCCGGCCTCACGGGCCGCGGCGGCCTCGAGCGACGACGATCTCCTGACCGGCGCCGGCCCAGCCGACGCCGGCCGTCGATGCCGAGATCGGCGACGGTCGAGCTTCGTCGACCGGCTTGCGACTTGGCCGCCATGATCCCCTTGAACGAGGGGTAGCGGGGCTCGACCACACCGGCGGTCACGGACACCACCGCGGGCAGCGGGCACTCGACGTCGTCGTAGCCGGCGTCGGTCTGGCGCTGCACCTTCACGGTGCCGCCGTCGACCTCGATCTCCTTGGCGAAGGTGACCGACGGGAGGTCGAGCAGAGCGGCGATCTGCTCGGGCACGGTGCCCGTGTAGCCGTCGCTCGACTCGGTGGCGGCGAGGACCAGATCGGCGCTCTCGACCTTCTCGATGGCCGCGGCCAGCACCTTGGCGGTGCCGAGGGCGTCGGAGCCGGCCAGAGCCGGGTCGCTGACGAGGATGGCCTTGGCGGCGCCCATGGCGAGGGCGGTGCGCAGCCCGCTGACCTCGCCGTTGGGGGCCATGGAGACGAGGGTGACCTCGCCCCCGCCGGCCGCGTCGACGAGCTGGAGGGCCATCTCGACGCCGTAGGAGTCGGACTCGTCGAGGATGAGCTTCCCGTCCGCTTGAGCGTTTGGTTTCGGGATCCAGCGCACCCGGGTCGGCCGGGTCCGGGATCTGCTTGACGCAGACGACAACGTTCATGGGGTCGATTCTCTGCCCTCAGCCGGCTGAGGGCCAAATTCGCGGCCGGCGCGACGATCGGCGCCGCCGGGAGGAGCCCCGCTCCGCTACCGTCGCCGGTCTCGTGAGAGTCCTGCTCATCGTCAACGCCTCCGCCTCGTCGGTCACCGCCCGGGCGCAGGTCGTCATCGCCAAGGCCCTCTCCGCCGACCACGAGGTGGAGGTGGCCGAGACCAGCCGGCGGGGCCACGCCACCCGCCTGGCCCGGGGGCGGCCGCCGACGGCGTCGACGTCGTGGTCGTCCTCGGCGGCGACGGCACGCTGAACGAGGCGGCCAACGGTCTGGCCGGGACGACCACGGCGCTGGCCGCGCTCCCCGGCGGCTCGACGAACGTGTTCGCCCGGACGCTCGGCCTCCCCGACGACCCGATCGAGGCCACCGGCGTGCTGCTCGACGCCCTGGCCGCCGGCGCCATCCGCGCGTCGGGCTCGGCGTCGGTCAACGGGCGCTACTTCCTGTTCCACGTCGGCATCGGCTTCGACGCCGCCGTGGTGGACCAGGTCGAGCGCCGGGGTTCGCTCAAGCGCTGGGCCAGCCATGCCTGTTCGGCTGGGCCGCGGTCGACACCTGGCTGCGCCACTACGACCGCAACCGCCCCCGGTTCGCCGTCAAGATCGACGGACGACCCACGGTCGACGACGGGTTGTTCACGATCTGCGAGAACACCGACCCGTACACCTTCGTCGGCACCCGCCCGTTCAACGTCGCGCCCGGGGCCGACCTCGACCACGCGCTCTCGGTGGTCACGCTGCGCACTCTCGACGCCGTCCCCCTGCTCAGTGTCGTGGCCTCGGCCCTCGGGTCGGGTCGCCGGCTGCGGTCGAGCCGGCACTGGCCCACGTCCGACGACGTGACCTCGACTCGAGATCGTCGGGCTACGGGCCGTTCCCCTACCAGGTCGACGGCGATTACCTGGGCGAGGTGGAGCACCTCGCCCTGCGCCACGAGCCCGCAGTGCTCGACCTGGTCGTCCCGCCGGCGACGGTGCCGGCACCGCGGCCGGGCGATGACGACGCGCCGCGCTCCTCTACGGCGCGGCGTCGAGCACCCTCGAGCGACATCGGGCACGTTCGTGATGATGCCGTCGACGCCCATGGCGGCCAGCGCGACCATGCGTGCGGGGTCGTCCACGGTCCAGCTGTGGACCTCGACGCCGGCGCCGTGGGCACGTTCCACGAGTTCGGGCGTGACGAAGGGATCCCACGGGTTGATGGCTCGGTGACCCGCGGTGACGGCCGCCTCGACCATGTCGGGACCGTTCGTCAGGTCGAAGGCCAACAAGGCAGTGGGGACCTCCGGCGCCTCTCGGGCGATCCGGTCGGCCACCGACCAGTCGAAACACGAGACCACGAGACCCCCGACGGGCGGTGCGGCGAGGACCAACGCGATCGTGCCATCGACGAGACGATCCCCGGCCAGTGTCGCTGCGGACGGACGATCGACCTTGATCTCCACGTTCACGCCCATCGGTGCGCACGCGTCGAGCGCGGCCGCGAGGGTCGGCACCCAGTCGGGAAGGTCGCCGGCCACGAGCTCGGCGATCACCCCGCCGTCGGCCAGGTGATCGTCGTGGTGGACGACGAGGGCATCGTCGGCGGTGATCCGCACGTCGAGCTCGACCCAGTCCGCACCGAGCGACCGGGCGGCGGCGAAGGCGGCGAGGGTGTTGCCCGGAGGGTGCGCCGCCGAGGCCCCCCGGTGTGCGATGACCACGGTCATGGCGTGACCCTAGACACCCGTCGGGGCGACGCGCCGAGGGAGGACGACCACCCGCGGCGTCCGGGGGAGGTGTGACGAAACTGACCCTTGTCAAGCAGTCCGTCCGGAGCTATCTTGCGTTCGTCCCAGCCACACGGATGATCTCATCGCGGTGGCATGTGAACAGCTTCACGATTGCTCGGGTGTCACCCTCGTCGTCGTGGACCCGATCAGTGGAGGCACCGTGGCCCTCACCACGTCCCGCTCGTTGTCCCTGTCCGCTGCGCCTGACGACTGGCGTGATCTGTCGGCCTGTCGCGACACCGATCCCGATCTGTTCTTCCCGGTGGGCACCACCGGGCCGGCGGTCGAGCAGATCGAGAACGCCAAGGCCGTGTGCGGCAGCTGCGAGGCGCAAGGATCCGTGCCTCGACTTCGCGCTGACGACCAACCAGGACTCCGGCATCTGGGGCGGCACGTCCGAGGAGGAGCGACGCAAGCTGCGCCGCCAGTGGCTGAGCGCCCGCCGCCGCGCCTCCTGAGCCGATCCTCCGCGGCGACCACGCCGCCGCCTGAACCGATGTGATCTCGGCCTCCCCACGGGGAGGCCGACGTCGTGTCACGGCTCGAGCGGCACGACGATACGGACCACCGTGCCGGCTCGTCCCTCGGGTCCGCCACCCCGGTGCAGCTCGATCGTTCCCGCCAGTTCGGTGGTCACCAGGGTCCGCACGATGGAGAGGCCGAGTCCGGGGGAGGCATCGAGGCTGAACCCCTCCCGGAGCCCCACACCGTCGTCGCGGACGACCACCGTGAGCGCCCCGCCGTCCCGCTCCAGCTCCAGCTCGACCCTTCCCTCTCCCTCGAACCCGTCGGGATAGGCGTGCTCGACCACGTTCTGCAGCAGTTCGGTGAGCGTGACCGCCATCGGCGTGGCGATCATCGCCGGGAGCGTCCCTGCGTCGCCCCGGATCGAGAAGCGGATCGGGTCCTCGGGCGCCGTGAGGCCCTCCTCCACCATGCGCACGAGAGGTCGGACGATCTCGATGAAGGGCACGTCGTCGCCCGACTCGTGGGACAGGGTCTCGTGGACGAGGGCGATCGAGCGGATCCGTCGCACCGACTCCTCGATGGCGGTCTTGGCCTCCGGCGAGGAGAGCCGACGGCCCTGGAGGCGCAGCAACGACGAGATGGTCTGCAGGTTGTTCTTCACCCGATGGTGGATCTCGCGGATGGTGGCGTCCTTGCTCAGCAGCAGTCGATCACGTCGGCGCAGCTCGGAGATGTCACGGAGCAGCACCAGGGCACCGCTCACCTCGCCCTGCTCGACGAGGGGGATGCAGCGCATGAGCACGGTGATCTCGGGTCCGCGCTCGATCTCCTCCGTGGCGGGTCGGGACTGGGCGTAGGCGATCCGCATGGCGGCCTCCGGCAGGCCCAACTCACCGAAGCGCATGCCCTCGGAGTTGGCGTGCACACCGACCCGGTGCAGGGCGGAGACACCGTTGGGGGAGGAGTAGGCCACCCGCATGGCCTTGTCGAGGACGATCACGCCATCACCCACCCGCGGTGCCTCTTCGCTCGGTCCCATCTCCCCGGCGAAGGGGAACGAACCGGCCGCGACCATCTGGGCGAAGCGATGGAACACCTCGACGTAGGTGCGTTCCAGCTCTCCGGGCTGGCGACCCACCGTCGGCGTGGACACCTTGGTGAGTACGCCGATCGTGTGCCCGCGGTAGGCGACGGGGATGCAGAGCTCGCGCACGGGCTCGTGGCGGATCTCGGCCCGGGACTCACCCTCCATGATCGTGCCCGCAGTGAGAGACCTCGCCACGAACGGACGCTCCTCGGACGGGAGCACCCGGCCCACCCAGTCCTGGAGGAAGAGGGTCTGACTCGTGGTCGGTCGGATCTGACCGACCACGACGAGATGCTGGTCCTCGACCGAGCCCTCGACGCGTCGACCCTCGGCGTCACGCATGCTGCCGACGAAGAGCATCAGATCGGCGAAGCAGAGATCAGCCAGCAGGCCCCAGGTCGCCACGAGGCGCTGCAGGTGATCGACCTCCTGGAGGGTGAGCCGGGTGTGCGAGCGGGAGAGCTCAGCGAGGCTGGCCATACCCGATCTTCCCGCGTCGGCTCACCAGATGCGCTGACCGAGGGTCAGCAGGCCGGCCAGGTCGGCGACGTCGTGGTCCAGGTAGGGCGCCATGACCGTCATCTCGGTGTGGCGCCCGAGCTCCAGGGCCTGTTCGCTCTCGCGGGTGGCGACCACCCGGTAGTCGAGGAAGCTCTGGCCGACCTCTCGCAGGACCCTGGCGACCTGCGACGGGTCACCGAGCTCGTCGCCGGCCGGGCCCTCGGTGAGCGTGGCCGCCAGCTTCTCGTGCTCGCCGACCAACGTGTTGGCGACCTCGCAGGCGGCCTCGTCCGTGAACCAGCTCGGGAGCACCTTGTTGAGCACCAGCGCGCCCAGGCTGAGCTCTCGGCGACGCAGTTCGGCGATGAAGAAGTCGGCCTCGCGTGCGGGACCGTCTTCGAGGGTGGAGACGACCACGAAGCTCGTGCGGCGGTCGGAGAGGGTGCGCGTCACCGCTTCGGCCCGCTCGACGAAACCGTCGTACATGCTCTGGAAGAGGAGGAAGAACTCGGCGATGTCGGCGAGGAACTGCGAGCCCAGGATGCGGTCGGCCACGGTGTAGAACGGCCGGGATGCGGCATTGAGCAGCCGGGACCGGGCGGGGGTGATGAGCCACCGCAACAGCCGCGAGGAGAAGAAGTCGGCCATCCGCTCCGGGGCCTCGAGGAAGTCGATGGCGTTCCGGGTCGGCGGCGTGTCGACGACGATGAGGTCGTAGCGACCCGAGCGGTGGATCTCGTAGAGCCGCTCCATGGCGATGTAGTCGTGGCTCTGCACGAACTTGCCGGTGATGTTGCGGTACAGGGGGTTGGCGAGGATGGCATCTCGCGTGCGGACGTCAGGAGCGTGGGCGCGCACGAGCGCATCCCACGACTCCTTGGTGTCGAGCATGGCGGCCCAGAGCTCGCCCTGGGGCTGCACCCCGGCCGCGGTGAAGAGCTCGTCGGGCACCCGCGTCTCCACGTTGCCGAACCGTTCGAGGCCGAGCGCGCCAGCCAGCCGACGGGCCGGGTCGACCGTCAGCACCAACACCTTCCCACCGAGGTTGGCGGCGGCCATCGCCGCCACGGACGCCGCCACGGTGGTCTTGCCCACGCCCCCGGAGCCGCAGGTGATGACGATCTCCGCGGGAGGCCAGGAGTGACTGCAGGCCAGCAGCGGGAGCGGATCCGGGCATCAGTACCCCAACTCGGCGCCGAGCGCATCGGCGATGTTGTGCGGTGGCGCGCAGGCCGTGCGCCCGCGTGAACAGATAGGGCACGTACAGCAGGGCCAGATCGGAGGGCAGCTCGTTGCGGAGCCGGGTGATGTGCTCGGCACGCGTCCGCCGCAACGTCACCGCGAGGCGGGCACCGTCGAACACGGGCCCCACCCCGCCGCCCACGGCCGCCGACAGCTGGGCGGAGCGATCGGGTTCCTGGAGGAGGTCGAAGACCTCCTCCTCCCCCCGGCCGAACAACTCGGGCAGCACCTTGTTCACGACGACGGCCGCGAGCGGCACCTGCGTCTCGGCCTCGAGCCGATCGACGAGCTCGAGGGTCTCGGTGACGGGCATCTCTTCGGGGGTGGCCACGACGACGGCGCCGGTGACGACCGGATCGGAGAGCAGATCCAGCATCCACCGGGTCTGGTCGCGGACCCGACCCACCTTGACCAGATCGTTGATCGCCTCGGGAGCCGCCAGCTGGCCGACCACGTGACCGGTGGCGGAGGCGTCGACCACGACCAGGTCGTAGTGGCGCTCACGCACCTCCCAGGCGATCTTGCCCACCGTGAGGATCTCCTTGACCCCGGGGGCGGCCGTGGCCACGAAGTCGAGCGACTTCGCCAGAGGCCCGATGCGTCCGAGCAACGGGATCCGCAGCTGAAGGCGCAGGTACTCCTTGAGCGACTCCTCGGTGTCCATCGCCATGGCGAAGAGGTTCGGAGCGAGCTCCCTCGGCGCGAAGGCCAACGGACCCGATTCGAAGACATCGCTCAACGAGCCCTTGGCGTCGATCTCCACGAGCAGGGTCCGCTGACCCCGCTCCGCCGCCAGCAGGCCGAGCGCGGCCGCCACGCTGGTCTTGCCGACGCCCCCCTTGCCGGTGACGAACAGCAGTCGTCGCTCGAGCAGCTCGAGCCTGGGGGGGCGGACCATGGGAGCCGGCGCCGGTCTCAGCCGGCGCCGAAACCGATCCGCCGCTCGCTGTCGGGACTCCCGATCTCGATGTAGGCGATCTTCTCGCCGGGAACACCGATGTCACGTCCGTGCCGGTCGGTGAGCCACAGCACGGCGTCGTCGTCGCCCATCACCTTCTCGATCGAGGCACGGATCGCGGCGCGATCGGCGTCGGAGGGAAGCTCGACGTCGATCTCCTTGGGGGTGTGGATCACACCGATGCGAACGTCCACGGGGGCACTCCTGCGAGGGTCGTACGGGCGGGCGCGGCCGCCGGGCGGCGGGCGCGCCCTCAGCCTAGGCGGGGGTCGCGGCCGCTCACTCCCCCGGGGTTCACGACAGCAGCTTCAAGCCGGGGTTGTAGCGCCTGGTGGGCGCCAACTCGACGTCGATCTGCCTGGCCACGGACCGAATGGCCTCGGCCGCCTCGCCGTGGGGATCGACCGCCATGATGGGCCGGCCCGAGTCGGAGCCCTCGCGCAACGCCTGGACGAGCGGGACCTGGCCGAGCAGCGGAACCTCGAGGCGCTGGGCCAGATCGGCGCCGCCCCCAGAGCCGAACAGGTCGTAGCGCTTGCCGTCGTCGCCGGTGAACCACGACATGTTCTCGATGACGCCCCGCACCTGGAGGTTGACCTTCTCACCCATGAACGCCACCCGCTGGGCGACGCGCTGCGCCGCCGGCTGGGGCGTGGTGACCACGTAGAGCTCCGAACGCGGCAGGAACTGCGCGAGCGAGAGGGCGATGTCGCCGGTTCCCGGGGGAAGATCGACGAGCAGGTAGTCGGGATCGTCCCAGAAGACGTCGGTGAGGAACTGCTCGAGGGCCTTGTGCAGCATCGGCCCCCGCCAGATGACCGGTTGGTCCTCCTCGACGAAGAAGCCCATGGAGATGCAGCGAACGCCATGGGCCTCGGGGGGGACGAGCATCTCGTCGATGACCACGGGGGCCCGGTCGACGCCCAGCATGCGAGGGATGGAGAAGCCCCAGACGTCGGCGTCGATGATCGCGACCTTCTTGCCTTCCTGGGCGAGGGCGATGGCCAGGTTGGCGGTCAGCGAGGACTTGCCGACGCCGCCCTTGCCCGATGCGATCAGCAGGACGCGTGTCGTGTTGGCCGGATCGGCGAACGGGATGACCCGTCCCTCGGCGTGACCGTGGGCCTGCTGGCTCCCGGCGGTGGACGCGGGGTCGCCGTGCAGCTTCTGGCGCAGCTCGGCGCGCTCCTCGTCGGTCATGACGGTGAAGTCGAGCTCGGTGCGATCGATGCCGGGAAGGGCCTCGACGGCGGTGCTCACCCGCGTCTGGATCTCGTTGCGCAGCGGACAACCGGCGATGGTGAGGGCGATGCGCACCGCCACCACTCCCCCGTCGATGGCCACCCCCCGCACCATGCCGAGGTCGACGATGCTGCGGTGCAGCTCGGGGTCCTCGACGGGCCGGAGGGCCTCGATCACATCGGCTTCGGTGGGCATGCGGGGCTCCAGGCGTGAGGGGTGGGAGGTCGGCGCGGGCTCAGCCGCCATTCGTCGGTTGGCGCTATTTCTCCTACGGCCATAGGTAGAATACCGACGTGGACCAGACGACCCTCACTCCGACGGAGTTCTCCTCGGTCGTCACCGCCATCACCTCGGCCTTCGGCGACCCGACCCGACGCGAGATCTACCTCGCGCCGCGGTCCACCTCCGACGGGGTGACGGCCACCGAGGTGGCGAAGCGGTTCGATCTCCACCCCAACGTCGCCCGTCACCATCTCGACAAGCTCACCGGCGGGGGTTACCTCGAGGTCCACGTGGCCAAGCCCGGCGGGGGCGCCGGACGTCCGTCGAAGCGCTACCAGGCCACGGCCAAGGGCGATCGCCTCGACCTCCCGGTACGTCACGACGACGTCCTGGTCACCCTGTTGGGCCGCGCCCTCGAACTACTGCCTCGCGAGCAGGCCGAGGCCATGGCCGAAGAGGTGGGGCAGGAGTACGGGCGGCTGATGGCAGCCAGCCTCGGTGACCGGGCCGACACTCAACGCTCGGTCCGCTCGGCGTTGCACACCGTGGCCGATGCCCTGACCGCGCACGGGTTCGCCGCCCACGCCGAGAAGCGCAACAACGAGCTGCGCATCGTGAGCGAGCACTGCCCGTTCGGTGACGCCGTGATGGCCAACCCGGTCATCTGCGCGGTGGATCGCGGGATGATGAAGGGCATGGTGAGCGAGCTCTACGGAGCCGACGCCGATCTCGCCCTCGAGTCCTCGCTGCCGATGGGCGATTCGGTCTGCGTCACCGCTGTCCAGGCCTGATCACACGACGCCCCGCACGGGGCCGCACGGGGTTCGACTCAACCGGCGGGACGGACGTCGACGAGATCCCAGACCCGGCGCTGCACGGCCAGGGTGAGCGTCCCGGCACCGACCAGGCAGCCGACGTTGACCCCCAGCTGCGCGCTCGATCCCCACACCTCGGCGGCGTTGCCGAGCGCCAGCCCGACGCCGATGTTGGCCGCCGCGGGAATGGTCGTGACCGACACCAGGACGCCCACGATGGTGCCGGCGCGGTCTTCGGTGATGGTCAACATCCCCGCGACGCCCGCCGCCAGCGCCACCACCACGGCGAGCACGTCGGGACGGGACGTGAACGCGGTCAGGCCACGGGCCGACAGCTCGAAGTCGTCGGCCACGTAGCCCGTGGCACGCAGCACCACCGTCAGCAGGGCCGAGGCCAGCACGGTCACCACGAGACCGAGCACGAGCGTGCTCCCCGCGGAGGAGACGGAGGCGCGGAACTTCACCAGCGCGACGCAGACCGCCGCCACCGGACCGAAGTCCGGGCCGATGACCATGGCGCCCACGATGAGCACCGGAGAGTCCAGGATGATCCCGCAGGCGGCGATGATGCCGGCAAGCGCCATGAAGAGGAAGAACGACGGGGTCGGGACGGCGTCCTCGCGGGCACGGGCCTCGACCTCCTCCCACACGAGCGCGTCCCCGGCGCCCGGCGGGCCTCTCCGGCCCGCATGGCCGCATCGGACAACGACACGTCGAGGGCGTCCACACTGATCGCACCGTCGTGATGGACGTCGAGCTCGCGCAGCTCGGTGATGATTCGGTCCGCCGCTTCGCGCACGACGTCCGCGGTGATCACGTCGCCGGGTGGCTTCGTGGCCCCTCCCGGCATGTGGGTGACCAGCGCCACCGCCGGATCGGAGACGAGTGCCGCGACGACGACCTCGGCACGATCCGACGGAACGATGAGTCGCATGTGGAGCACCCGCTCACCTCCGAGGCGGAGCGTAGGCCTGCGCCGACCTCCGACGTCGATCTCCCGACCTCCGCCCCCGCCGCCACGGCAGGGTTCGTAGGCTGACCCGGTGGACCGCCACTACCTCGACCACGCGTCGACCGCACCCCTGCGCCCCGAGGCGCGGGACGCCGTCGTCGAGTGGCTCGACGGCGACGACGGTCTCGGGCTGTGCGGCGCCGACCCCGGGCGGATCCACGCCGAGGGCATGCGGGCACGGGTCGCGGTCGAACGGGCTCGAACCCAGCTCGCTGCGCTCATCGGTGCCCGCAGCCGCGAGGTGGTCTTCACCAGCGGCGCCACCGAGTCCATCGCCGCGGCGACCTGGGGGGCGGTGCGTCGGGCGGTCGACGCCGGGCACCGGCCCCACGTCGTGCTGGCCGCCGTCGAGCACTCGGCGGTACGTCGCTCGGCCGAGGCGTACACCCGGGTGTCGGGCGGAACGGTCACCACGATCGGCGCGGACCGGCTGGGCCGCGTCGACGCCGCAGAGCTCATGGCGAGCACGACCGCGGACACCGCCCTGGTCCATCTCCAGTGGGGGAACCACGAGGTCCCGACCCTGCAGCCCGTCGACGAGGTGGTCGCCGCATGTCGCGAGCGGGGGATCCTCGTGCACGTCGACGCCGCCCAGGCTGTGGGGCGAGTGCCGATCGACGCTTCCGAGCTGGGGGTCGACCTGCTCTCGGTCAGCGGCCACAAGTTCGGTGCACCGCCCGGCACGGGTGCGCTCCTCGTCCGGCGGGGCCTGCGCCTCGAGCCCCTCCTGCTCGGCGGGGATCAGGAACGGGCGAGGCGGGCGGGCCTCGAGAACGTGCCGGGCATCGTGGGCCTGGGCGCGGCCGCGGCAGCCCTGATGTCGAGCGATGACGCCGGCATCTCCCGACTCCGACGCGAGCAGGTCCGCTCGCTCTCCCACAGCGATCGGTTGATCGCCGGCCTCCACGCCATCGAGGGCGTCCAGGTGCTGGGCGAGACGCGTCCGGATGGTCGCCTTCCCCACAACGTGTGCGTCAGCATCGACGGCGTCGAGCCGCAGGCGGTGCTGCTCGGTCTCGATCAGGCCGGCATCTCCGCGCACTCCGGGAGCGCGTGCTCGTCGGAGTCGCTCGAACCCTCGCCCGTGCTCGAGGCCATGGGCGTCGACGCCCACCGGTCACTGCGCCTGTCAGTGGGCTGGAACACGACCGACGACGACGTGGACGCAGCGCTGACCGCTGTCCCGGAGATCGTGGGTCGATTCGCGCGCGCTGGCGTCGTGACCCGGCCGGCCGGAGCGATGCGTCGAGCGCGAGTCGGTGATGCGATCGGTCTGCTCGCGCTGCTCGAAGATGAGACGAACCAACCAGAACCGGAAGTAGCGGCGCAGCGACATCACCGTGAACACCGCCGCGGACGCGACCGTCAACGCGATGCCGAAGTTGCCCATGGCGTTGTAGCTGGCGAAGTCGAGGTCGCTCTTCGTGCCCTGAGTGGCGATCCACCCCACGAGCCCGAGCACGACGCCCACGATCATGCCGATCACGGACAAGATGACCCAGACCCGTTCGGGGTTGGCCTTCCCCCCGGTGACCTTGAGCTGGTCGACCTCGGCCTGGAACTCCTGGAGCCGAGGCGAGGGGTCGGCACTGGTCGGGGTGGTCTCGGTGGCGGTCACGGGTTCTCCTTGGTCAGGCATGGGTGGTGTCGGCGGCGGCGCCGAGATAGGCCTCGGTCAGCTCTTCCGCGATCTCGGCGGGTGGTCCGGTACGGGTGATGCGGCCGTGCAGCATGATCGACGCAACGGTCGAGACGCCGAGCACCGCCTGGGCGAACTGCTCGACCACGAGGATCGACACGCCCTGGGAGGCCAGCTCGGCGACACGTTCGTAGAGCTCCTCGACGATGAGGGGGGCGAGCCCCATCGACAGCTCGTCGAGCAACAGGAGGGCCGGGTCGGTGGCCAGGGCGCGAGCCATGGCCAGCATCTGCTGCTCGCCACCCGAGAGCGTGCCGGCGACCTGCTTGCGTCGTTCCTTCAGACGAGGGAACTGGGTGAAGGCCTTGTCGGCGACGTCGGAGAACGAAGGACCGGCGTGGGTGAACATGCGCAGGTTCTCGGTGACGGTGAGGTTCGGGAAGACCCCACGCCCTTCCGGCACCAGGCACACGCCGGCGCGGGCGAGGCCGTCGCTGGAGACGCCGTTGACCTCCCGGCCGCTGATGAGCAGCTGCCCGGCCGAGGGCACGATCTGGCCGCTGCACACGGCCAGCGTGGTGGTCTTCCCGGCACCGTTCGGGCCGAGGAGCGCGTGGACCTGGCCCGGTTCGATGCTCAGGTCGAGTCCGTGGAGGACGTCGATGGTGCCGTAGCCCCCACGGATGCCGCGGAGCTCGAGGATGGCGGTCATGCCACCGTCTCCTCGGCCAGCGCCCCGAGATACGCGGCCTGCACGATCGGATCCTGCTGGACCTCGACGGGGGTGCCGGTGGCGATCACGCGCCCGAAGTCGAGCACGTAGATGTACTCACAGGTGCCCATGACGAAGGACATGTCGTGCTCGACGAGGAGCACCGCCAGCCCGTCGGCCACGAGGCGACGCAGGAGTACGGCCATCTCCTCGGTCTCCTCTTCGTTGAGGCCCGATGAGGGCTCGTCGAGCAGGAGGACCTTCGGGTCGGTGGCCAACGCCCGGGCGAGCTCGACGAGGCGGGCGGTGCCGGTGGGCAGCGTGCCGACCATGAAGTTGGCGACATCGCCGATGCCGACCCTGTCGAGCATCTCGTCGGCGACCTTGGCCGGGTCGAACTTGGACCTGTCCCAGGCCCGGCGTTGCTCGGCGGCGACGAGGACGTTCTCGCGCCGAGAGGCTGCTGAAGGCCTCGAGCTTCTGGAAGGTCCGGCCGATGCCGAGGCGGGCCCGCTTGAACGGGCTCCGGGCGGTGATGTCCTGACCGTCGAGGAAGACCTTTCCCGAGGTCGGCTCCTGCAGCCCGGTCACGACGTTGAAGAAGGTCGTCTTGCCCGCGCCGTTGGGACCGATCAGCCCGGTGACGCGGCCGACCTCGACCTCGAGGCTGACGTTGGACACGGCCTGCAGCACGCCGAAGCGCACCACCACGTCATCGGTGGACAGGAGCGCGGTCATGCCGTCACCTCGGTGCCCGCCCCGGCGCGGCTCGACCCCTTCGTGCCGGGCGGTGCGTGGCCGTTGCCACCATGACCGTTCGACGCGGAGGGAACCAGGGGGTGCTCGTCGAGCTCGTCGGCCACGCTGAGCACCCGGTCGAGCTGAGAGACCTTCTCGGGTGTGAACGGCCGCGTGAGGCCGAGGTCGTTGATCTCGTCCTTGGTGATGTTCTGTTCGCGCACCGTGGCCAGCCGGAGCTCCTTCTCGATCCGGGCGTCCTTGCGCCACGGCAACAGCCCTGCGAGGTCACGGCCGGCGTAGAACACCGCGCCCTCCGGACGGAAGGCCATGCTGACCGCGGCGAGGCCGGGACCGATCAGCTCGATGGCGGTCAACCACGACGGCTTGCCCAACATCTCGTTGATGGCGGGGAACGACGCCAGACCGATGACGGCCATGAAGGCGGCGATCGGGTAGCGCACACCTTGCACGGCCAGCAACAACACGAGGGGCAGGCCGGCGAACAACGGGAACGAGTCGACCCGGAGCGCACCGGAGGAGAGCCCGAGCATGCATCCGGCGAAGCCGGCCACGGCTCCCGAGAGGGCGAACACGAGCATCTTCTGCACGGTGAGGTTCACGCCGATGGTGGCCGAGGCCGCCGGGCTGTCGGACATGGCGATCCACCGACGAGCGAAGCGGGTGCGCCGCATGAGCATGAAGCCCAGCATGAAGAGGCAGAAGATCAGCGCGAGGAACACCACGAAGGCCTTGCGGTCGCCGGTGTCGGTGCTGATCTGGAAGCCGAGGAGTTGCAGCGGCTCGAACAGCGTGCCCGTGGCCGAGGGGTCGATCATGTTGGGATGTCTGACGATCACCTTGTCGGCGAACTCGGCGAAGGCGAGAGTGGCCAAGGCCAGATACAAGCCTTTCAACCGCAAGGCTGGAAGGGCGATCAGCAACCCCAACGGCGCGCACACCATCATGACGAGCAGGATCCCGATGGGATCGCCGTTCTGACCGCCGAAGTGGCTGAAGAGCACGGCACCGATGCCGGCGATGGCGAAGTTGGCGAAGGTCACCTGCCCGGCCCAACCGATGAGCGGCACGAGCGACAGGGTGACGACGCCGAGCACCATGAAGCCGGCGGCCCGACCGAGCCAGACGTCGGACCGGGTGCCGAACGTGGTACCGAACCAGGGGATCCAGCCGTTGGCCCACACGAACACCAGTCCGAAGACGAACCCTGAGCCGACCAATGCCTCCCAGGGCTTGGTGAGCCGTTCGGTGCGCTTGGTCAGCCTGGCCTTGCCCGTCTCGAGGCGGGCCTGGGGTAGGAACAGCAGGGCGATGAAGAGGATGACCGCCGGAATGGCCTCGGGGGCGTAGCTCCAGTTCTGGTCGAAGCTCAGGAACACCCCGGCGAAAGCCTTGGACAGCCCGATGATGAGCGCCCCGGCGATGGTCCAGGGGAGGCTCTTGAGCTGGCCGATCGCCGCCGCCGCCGCCGCGACCACGATGAGCAGGGCCAGGTTCTCGACGACGAGGCCGGTCTCGGGAGCGATGAGGATGCCGGCCAGACCGGCCGTCATGCAGCCCAGGGCCCAGGACGCACCGCTCACCCGTGATGGCCGGGCGCCCGTCAGACCGGCCAGGTTGCGACTGTCGACGACGGCCCGCATGGAGATGCCGAGACGGGTGCGGTAGAGCAGCCACCGCAGGCCGACGGCGATGGCGATGGCGATGGCGACGGTGATGATGCGATGCCACGTGGCCGTCACGTCGCCGATCTGGACCCCGCTGGTGTCGCGGAAGAACTGGGGCAACGTACGGCCGGTCGTCGGCTTCCAGATCGTGAGGGTGATGCCCATGAAGGCCAGCATCAGACCGACCGTGACCATCAGTTGGACCACGAGTGCGGCGTCGCGGAGCCGGCGCATGATCAGCCGGTCGAGACCGAGGCCGATGAGCGGAGCGACGACGAGGAGCACGGCGGCCAGCGACAACGGCACCGGCCAGCCCCACTCGACGCTGAACTGCCAGTACACGAAGGCGAGGAAGCAGCCGATGGCGGCGTGGGCGAAGTTGAAGATGCCCGTGGTGGCGTAGGTGACGACGAGACCGCCGGCGAGGATGGCGTAGATGCCACCGAGGGCGACGCCCACCACCAGCATCGTGGCGATGTTCTTGAAGCTCAGCGGGTTGCCGCCCCAATTGGAGACGACGATGTAGATGGTGAAGAGCGCGACGCCGAGTGCGGCGAACAGCTTCGGTGACACCTTGAGCCGCATTCGTTCCCCCGGAAGCGCTCTCAGATCGGACGGAGATCCGGTGGGGCCGGCGGCTCGATGCCGCCGGCCCCACCCGGCACTACTGGACCTTCTCGGCCTCGACCGCGGGATCGAGGGTCTGGGTCACGAGGTAGTCGGGGTTGCAGTCGAGCTCGCCCTTCTCGGTGGGGAGCTTGCGCACCCATTCACCGTTCTCGAGCTCCACGATGACCTGGCAGTCGGAGAAGCCGCCCTTGAGGCTCTTCGGGCCCATCCAGCCGTTGGCGTCGAAGTCGCCGAAGCCGTTGAGCACCTCGAGCATCTTCTCGCGGGTGATGGCGTTGGGACCGTCGGTGCTGACGATCTCCTCGACGGCCTGCTGGAAGGCGACGGCCGCCATCCAGGCCTGGGCGCCGAAGGAGTCCGGCGTGCCGATGCTGTCGAGGTAGTTGTCGAGCTCCTGGTTCGAGCCCTTGTCCTCGAAGGGCAGGAACTGCATCCAGGTGTACGTGCCGTCGACGTCGCTGCCGGCCGCCTTGAACTTGTCGGTGTAGCAGGCCAGCGAGCAGGCCCAGACGTCGATGCCGGTCAGGCCCTGGGCCGCGGCCTCACGGCGCATGTTGATCATGGCCACGTCGTTGGACCCGTTGTAGATGTAGTTGGCGTTGCCGCTGCTGGCGGTCTGCACGAGCGGGGTGTAGGCGGACTGCTCGGAGCGGCCCGACACCTTGAAGGCCCCGATCCAGTCGACGCCGGCATCGGCCTGGGCCGAGATCTGGTAGGTCGCCGACTGCACGGTGGTGGGCAGATCGCCCGGCACCATGAAGATGCCCCTCAGCTCCGGCTGGAGGCTCAGGTAGTAGTCGACCACCCCGACGAAGGCAGTGAGCGGCCGCTCGCCGGTGGGCGGCGGCGAGCCGTCCGCACCACAGGTCTCGGCGATGCCCTGGATGATGAACGAGTTCGTGGCGCACTGCTCGTTCACGTCGTTGGCCAGCGCCGAGACGTTCGGGATGCCGATGGGCTGGCCCTTGGAGTCGGCGCACGTGTTCATCTCGGTCACGTCCGGGTTGAACAGCGAGTTGCCGCCCACAGCAGCCAATGCCGTGGTGCACGCCTGGATCTGGCCGTTCTTGGCCTCGTCAGGGGTGAGCTTGGAGTCCCAGGTCTCGACCTTCAGGTCACGACACCCCACCCCGCCGTTGGCGTTGACGAACTCGGCGAAGGCCTCCATGGCGTCGACGTTGCCCTGGAAGAGGCCCGGGGCCAGCGGTGAGCCGGTGTCGGCCATCACCTGGACGGTGATCTCGTCGGCAGTGACCCCCGTGTCCGTGGCCTCGAGGGTGACACCCTCGCAGGCCGGGTTGGCCGCAGCCGTGGTGGTCTCGGTCTCGGTGGTCGCGGTGTCGTCGTCGCGGCTACATGCCGCGGCGATGAGACCGAGTGCCATGAGCACGGCCAGCAGGCGATATCGCTTCATTCGTTCCCCCCTCGGAGATGACCCACCCCCCGGTGGATCAGGTCCGGAACCATAGCCCAAACGGGCGCGCGTGTTTGTGGCTGCCGTCACAGTGACCGGGATCACATCCGGATGCACGGGCCGGCACCCGCACGATCAGTAGCGTTTCGCCGTGCCCATCCACCTCGTGCGCCACGCCCATGCCGGCAAACGATCCGCGTGGGAAGACGACGACCGGCTACGGCCGTTGTCCGATCGCGGGCACGCCCAGGCGGCCTGGCTGAGCGATCTCCTCGCCGAGGGTCCGATCCGCCGCGTGGTGAGCAGCCCCCACATCCGGTGTGTCGAGACGGTGACACCCCTCGCCGACGCCCTAGGCCTGACGGTCGAGACGAGCACCCGGATCGCCGAGGGAGCCGACGGCGACGACGCGTTGGCCTGCGTGCTCGAGTTGGCCGCCGACAACGGCGTGGCGTGCAGCCACGGCGACGTGATCCCGCAGGTGCTTCGTCGGCTCAAGGCCCGCAGCATGGCCGTCGACGGTGCACTGATCGACCAGAAGGGTTCGGTGTGGGTGCTCGAGACCGACGGCGGCGAGGTGACGCGCGGCCGCTACATCCCTCCGGGGCCCTGAGCGACCCCGCCGGAGGACCTGGTCAACCGCCGGACGCAGGAGCGTCGGGAGCGAGGGACTGACGCAGACCCGTCACCATCTGCTCCATGAAGGCCGGCACGCTGCCGTCGGGCACCGCGGCGAGATCGGCACGGGCGGCATCCAGATCCCCTGTGCCCCGCAGGATGATGGCGCGGAACACCCGGGCGTCGGGATAGGCCGGATCGGCGGCAATGGCTTCGTCGAGGCGACTTCGGGCCTGGGCGTCGAGCTCGGCCGCCGAGGCCGGGTCGGCCACGTTCAGGGCGAGGGTGTGCAACACCCAACCCTGATAGGTGAGGGCCTCGGCGTTGGCCGGAGACACCTCGAGCACCCGCTGGTACGACTCGATGGCCGAGCGATACGACTCGAGCGCCGCCTGAGAGTCCCCGGCCTCGAGTTGCTGGGTGGCCTGCCCGGTGAACTGCTGCGCCTCGAGCAGGGCGTCGCGGCTGGAGAGGCGGATGTCGCCGGACGCCTGTCCCCCGGGTGGTCGGTTGCCCGAGGCCCGGGCCACCAGGACACCGCCGAGGACGGCGAACACACCGACCAGCGCGACCCACGCCACGATCCGCGACCACGACCGTGGCGCGCGGCGCTGACGGGCGAGCTCCCGGCGCTGCTCGAGGGCTCGCAGCACGGCGGCGGCACGGGCGGTGTAGTCGTCCCTGAGCTCGGCGTAGTCGTCGTCGCCCACATCGCCGGCATCGTGCTCCCGCTCCAGGTCATCGAGCGAGGAGAGCAGGAAGTCGCGCTCCTCCTCGAGCGCCACGAGGGCGTCCGGGTCGAGGCGGCGACGGGCCCGACCCTCGTCGCGACGCGTCGAGGCACCGGCGTCGCCGCCGGGTGCGGTGGGCTGCGAACGCCGGGGCGGGGTCGACTCCTCACGTGTCCGGGCGCGGGCGGCTCGACGGGCCGCCGTGCCGGCCGAACGCCCAGTCGCCGGAGGATCGACCGTGCTCATCGCGAGGACCCCTCGCCGTGGGAGTCGGACGGCGGGCCCGAGGTCGAACCGGACGGCTCGCCGCGGGCCTCGGCGACCAACGCCCGGTCGGCATCGGTCGCACCGCCGGCTTCACGTCGCGCGCCCCGCCGCAGGGCCAGCACCAGGGCCGATCCCGCCACCACCACGGCCACGACCGGAATGATCCAGACCAGCGAGGCCACGCCGGTCGACGCCGGGGTGAGAAGGATCCCGTCGCCGTAGCGCGACACGTAGAAGGCGCGGATCTCGTCGTCGGTCTGACCCTGCTCGATGCGGAGGGAGATGTCGCGCCGCACCTCCTGCGACGACGGGGCGTTCGACTCGGCCGCCGACTCACCGCTGCACGTCGGGCACTTGATGGTGCGGGCCAGGTTGGTGACGCGGTCCTGGGCGGTGAGGTCGCCGGTCGTGCCCTGGGAACCGAAGGCCAGGAGGCTCACGACGACGACGAAGAGCACCGCCCAGGGCAGCCAGGTGCGCAGCGCCGAACGGGTCGAGGTCGGGGGCGTCGGCGTGCTCACCCGCCACCCCCGGACGCAGCTTCGACGTCGTCGATGACCGCATCGAGGGCGTCGGCGGTGACACCGGTGAACTTGGCCACCACGCGACCGCTCGGATCGACGACGTAGGACTCGGGCACGCCGGTCACCCCGAAGTCCAGGGCGACCCGACCGGTCTCCTCTCCGACGATCACGGGCCAGTCGCCGCCCTCCTCGGCGAAGAACTCCCGGATGGCAGCATCGTCGTCGTCGTAGGCGACGCTCACCACGCTGACACCGTCGGCGGCGGCGGTGTGCTGCTCGGAGAAGCGGACCAGCTCGGGATGCTCGACCCGACAGGGCACGCACCAGGTGGCGAAGAAGTTCACCACGACCCACTCACCCCGGAGGCGGTCGATGTCGAACGTGGTGCCGTCGAGGGTCGTCCCCTCGACGGGGGGCACGGCCCTCCCCACGGAACTGGCCTCCGGCACACGCTCGTCGGTGGTCGGACGGGTGGCCAGGACCAGGATGAACAGGGCCAGCACGACGCCCACCACGATGGCGCCGTTGCGAGCGGTGCGACGAGGGCGGGGCGGGGCCGCGCTGTCGCCGGGAGCCCCGGCGGAACCGCTCACCGGTGGCCCTCGGGCCCGTCTGCGGGGCGCACCGTCGCCGGCCGGACTGCAGTCCCCGGCACGACATCGACGGTCGCAGAGACCCCGGCGGCGGTGGCCGCGTCACGCTCCTCGCCCAGCGGTGCATCGGTCCCGGTGTCGGAGTCATCCGGGCGGTGGCGACGCGCGCCACGGGGGCCGACACCGGGTCGATCGGGTTGCGGCGCTTGCCGGGGAAGACGGCCAGCAACGTGCCCAGCGCCATCACGCCTCCGCCGATCCACAACCACACGATGAGCGGTTGGATCGTGACCCGGATCGTGGCCGTCTGATCGGTCTCGTCGGGAAGAGCCAACAGCGTGAGGGCGACGTCATGGGTGACCGTGGTGCGCACCGACGGCGTGCCGATGGCCTGGTTGCCGAAACGGAACTGGTTGATGGCCGGACCCCACGGCCCGGTTCCGTCGACCAGGACCTGGGCCGACACGACGGTCTTCTCCGGCCGTTCGTCGACCGTCTGGCCCACATAGGTCAGCGTGTGACCGGCGAAGGTGGCCGTCTCACCGGGCGCCAGGGTGAACTCGGCCTGGCGGACGTAGCTGCCGCTGGCCGCCACGGCGACCGCGATCATGATGACACCGAGGTGTACGACCATCCCGCCGTTGGCTCGACCCACGAGACCCCGCCATCCCTGTCGGCGGCCGGCCAGCACGAGCTGGCGCACCGCCGACCCGGCCGCGAACCCGCCGAGACCGAAGGCCAGCAGCGGGGCCAATCCGCGGGCCCCCGACAACAGGCCGACGGCGATGGCTGCGGCACCGGCCCAGGCCGGCCACATGAGGCGATGGCGCAACAGCTCGCCGCTGGCCTTGCGCCAGGGAAGCACCGGGGCCACCCCCATGAGGAACAGCAGGCACAACCCGATCGGCGTGGTCATGCGATTGAAGTACGGCACGCCCACCGAGATGCGCTCGTCGTTGAACGCCTCGATCAGCAGCGGGAAGACGGTGCCGAGCAGCACGACGAAGGCGAAGGCGGCGAACAGCACGTTGTTGGCGAGGAACGCGCCCTCACGCGACAGCGGCGAATCGATGTGCCCGGGGACCGCAGGCGGTCGCCGCGCCAACCGATGAGACCGACGCTCACGATCACGATGAGGGCGAAGAACCCCAGGATCATGGGACCGATGCCCGACTCGGTGAACGCGTGCACGCTGTCGAGGACACCGCTGCGGGTGATGAACGTGCCGAGGATGGTGAGCGCGAACGTGGCGCACAACAGCGACAGGTTCCAGACCCGGAGCATGCCCCGGCGCTCCTGGACCATCACCGAGTGCAGGTAGGCCGTGCCGGTGAGCCACGGCAGGAACGAGGCGTTCTCCACCGGGTCCCAGGCCCAGTAGCCGCCCCACCCGAGCACCTCGTAGCTCCACCAGCGCGCCGAGCACGATCCCCACCGTGAGGAAGCCCCACGCGATGACGGTCCAGCGACGCGTCGCCACGAGCCACCCCTCGCCCACCCGGCCGGTGACCAGGGCGGCGATGGCGAAGGCGAACGGCACCGTGAACCCCACGTAGCCGAGGTAGAGCATCGGCGGGTGGAAGGCCATCAGCGGGTGGTTCTGCAGCAGCGGGTTGGGTCCGGGTCCGTCGAAGCCCGGCGGCGGGTCGAAGGACTGGAAGGGGTTGGCGGGGCCCATCATCAAGAGGAAGAAGAAGGCGCACACCACGAGCATGGTGAGCACCGCCCAACCGACCAGTGGGTCGGTGAGGCGGCGGCGGAACTTGAGCACGACGATCGTCGTGTAGCCGCCCGAGGATCGTGGCCCAGAGGATGATCGAACCCTCCAACGCACCCCACAGCGTGGCGAAGTTGTAGAGCGCCGGCGTGCGTGTCGAGCCGTTCTCGGCCACGTAGAGCACGGTGAAGTCCCGCGTGATCAGTGCCCGCTCCATGGCGACGAAGCACAGGATCCCGCCCAGCAGCACCAGCAGGGCGTAGGCGGTGGCGAGACGGAGGAGCTCGGGCTTGCGGCGGACGAGGCCGTAACCGATGGTGAGTGCGCCGACGACCGATGCCACGAGGCCGAGCGCGACACCGGCAGTGCCGATGGCCACGTTCATGGGGTGCCTGCCTGCCCCGTTCCCCCGTCGACGGTCCCCCCGTCCTCGGCCGTCTTGAGGCGATCCTCGTTCTTGGCGTCGTACTCGTTCGTGTGCTTCACCAGCATCCGGTCGGACAGGAACAACAACTCGCCCGACGATGCCGCCGCCTCACCGTCGCTGCTCCCGGTGGCGGCGAAGCGGCCCTCGAGCACCACGGGGATGTCGGGCTGGAACAGCTCCGGCGGATCACCCTGGTGGCGCACGGGGACCTCGACCCCGTTGAAGGTGACGTCGAAGGTCACGCCGTCGTCGGTGCGCTGGACGGTCGGGCCGACGACGGTTCCCTGCAACCGGAAGCGCGAGGTGCCCAGCTCGCTCTGCTGGGCCACCGCTTCGTCGGCGTTGTAGAAGAAGAGCGTGGCGTTGCCGAGAGCGTTGACGATCACGAAGCCGGCCACGCCGACGATCACCAGGAGCGCCACGATCACGGGCAACCGGGACCGACGAGAACGGCCGGGGCGTGGTTCCGACGGCGCCAGTCCGGGCCCGGCCGTCTCGCCGGGGGCCGCACCACCGGCGGCGTCGGGACCGGTGCGCGGCGTCAGCTCCACCGACGATCCTCGGGCGGGACGAGACGACTGAGGCGCCGGCCACGGCTCACGATGGACCAGGCGTACACGCCCAACCCGCCGAGCACGATGACCCACGCCGCGATCACGTAGAACCACATGTCACTCATCGAGGCGCCTCCGGGGCGGTGGTGCCGGCCGGGTGCATGAGTTCCGGCGCGGTCGACGCGGACGGCGACTCGACGGGGGCGGGGCGGGCCTCGGCCCGTCGTTCGGCCAGTGCCGCGGTGAGGCCCTGACCCTCGACCTGCTCCTCGAGCCATGCCAGCCGGAAGCGATGGATGAGCAACCAGGCGAAGATCAACCCGAAGGTGACGAACCCGAAGAAGAGGGCGAACAACATGATCCCCTCGATGGTGGCGCCCGGCCCATCGGCGAAGAGGCTCGCTTCCTGGTGCAGGGTGCGCCACCACTGCACCGACTGGCGCACGATGATCACGTTCGGGACGAGGAGGAGTCCGACGACGGACGCCCGCTTGGCCCGGACGCTGTAGTCGGCGGGGAGGCGACGAATGGCCAGGTACCCGAGCAGGAGCAGGAACAACATCGCCGTCGAGGTGAGGCGGGCGTCCCACACCCAGAAGACCCCCCAGGTGGGCCGGCCCCAGAGCATTCCCGTCACGAGGGTGATGGCCGTGAACACCGCGGCGATCTCGGCGGCGGCGTAACCGACCAGCTCCCACCACTGCGACCTCTTCCAGAGGTACATGACGCTGCCGAGCGAGGTGAGGAAGCACCCGACGTAGGCCAACGTGGCCGAGGGCACGTGGACGTAGAGGATGCGCACCGACTCGTCCTGGACGACGTCGGGTGGGGTCCACCAGAAACCGAACAACACCAGCAGCACGGTGGCGGCGAGGGCGAGGAGACCCAGCACCCGCGTGGTGCGTGAACCCGTCGTGGTGGGCGCCGGCGGTCCGGGCGCCTCGGGTCCCCGGGTCGCAGTGGTGGCGTTCGACTCAGGGGTCACGATTCCTCCAGCAGGGGTCCGAATCCGAGGACCCCGGCCACGATGTACAGCAGGGCGAACACAGCGAGCAGGCCGACCCAGGGCCAACCGTCGGCCGGAGCGCCGGCCAGTGCAGCCTCGAACGCCCGGGTCGAACCGATCAGAACTGGTGCGAGCACCGGCAACAGTAGGAGCGGCAGCAGGGTTTCGCGAACTCGGAGCCCCGCGGCCAGGACGCCGTAGAGAGTACCGGCGGCAGCGATGCCAGCGGTCGCGACCCCCACGGTGGCGAGCAGGAGCGGCCAGCCCGAGAACTCGGTGGTGTAGAGCACCGCGACACCGACCCCGAGGAGCACCTCCAGCACCAACAACTGCGCCGCCACGGCCGCGGCCTTCCCGAGGAAGATCCCGGCGGGATCGAGCCCGGACAGGCGCAGCGCGTCACGGTTGCCGTCGGCGGCCTCGACGCTGAATGCCCGCTGGAGGGCCAGGAGAGCGCTGAACAGGACGGCCACCCAGTACAAGCCCGCGGTGGCGCGTTCCAACAGCCCCCGATCGGGGTCGAGCGCGAAGGCGAACAGCACCAGGACCAGGAGGGCGAAGGGCACGATCTGGTTGAGCGCCACCCGGGAGCGAGCCTCGAGCCGAAGGTCCTTGCCCGCCACGAGCAGTGCGTCACGCCACATCGGGGCGCTCCGTGGGGTCGGCCGGCGCCGTCGACTCGGTCGGGGCCGGCTGCGCCGGGTCGGGCCCAGCGGCGGCGTCGGTCGCCCCACCCTCCACGGTCACGACCCGATCGGCCAGAGCCACCGCCCGGTCGAGCTCGTGGGAGCTCATCACGACGGTCGCACCGGCCGCCGTCGCATCGCGGACGAGGTGGTCGACGAGGTCGCGGCCCTCCTGATCGAGACCGGCATGGGGCTCGTCGAGCAACCAGAGCTCCGGTCGCCGTGCGACGAGGCAGGCCAGCGAGGTCCGCCGCCGCTGACCGGCCGACAACCGGCCCACGGCAACGTCTCGGAGTCGCCCGTCGAGCCCGAGGCGCGCCATCGCCGCCTCGGCATCGGGCCGGCGGGCACGGGCGGCGCGGGCCCAGAACACGACGTTGTCGGCCACGGTGAGGTCGTCGTACAGGCCGGTCGAGTGACCGAGCAGACCGACGCGGTGCCGGACGGCCTTTCGGTCCGCCACGAGGTCGACGCCGAGCACCGCCGCCTCCCCCCGGGTCACCGGGACGAGGCCCGCCAGGACCCGCAGCAGCGTGGTCTTGCCCGCCCCGTTCGGCCCCCTGAGCAGCACGATCTCGCGCCGACGCACCTCCAGGTCCGCACCGGCCAGGGCCGGGAACGCTCCGAGGAGCGCGACGGCGCCACGGAGGTGGACGACGGGTCCCGCCGCAGACCCACCACCGGGCGGCGGTCCCGGCTCGGCGCGGTTCTCGGAGGGCTCCATGAGGCGACGCCGAGCGTACCGGGCCGGTCGGTCCGAGGCCCAGCCCGTACGACACCCCGAGCGGCCGCGGCGTGGTGCAGAGGGCCCCTCGCTAGGGTGGCCGATCGTGCAGGGATGGCGCGCGCTGGGCGCAGTCGGGCGGGCGTTGATGCGAGCCGGTGTGCTCGTGTTGCTGTTCGTCGCGTTCCAGCTCTGGGGAACGGCGCTGCTCACCGATCGGGCACAGGACCGACTCAGCAGCGACTTCCAGGAGCAGCTCGACCAGGTCCAGGCGACCACCACGCTGCCGCCCACGACGACCCCGGAGACCCCGGAGACCCCGGAGTCCGACCCCGTCCCGGCCACCCTCGACGTTCCGGCACCCGAGCCCGGGCAGGCGATCGGCCGGATCGTGATCCCGTCGATCGACGTGGACTTCGTGTTCGTGCAAGGCGTCGAGTTGCGCTACCTCCGCGAAGGCCCCGGCCACTTCCCGCAGACACCGCTGCCCGGTCAACCCGGGAACGCGGCCCTGGCCGGACACCGGACCACCTACGCCGCGCCCTTCCACCGCCTCGACGAGCTCGCACCGGAGACCGACATCACCGTCGAGACGCTGCAGGGCACGTTCACCTACCGGGTCGATGCCCACGAGGTCCCCGACGGCGGGAACCAAGGCCACTTCATCGTCTCGCCGTCGGCGATCGAGATCCTCGACCAGGACGGAAGCAACCGGCTCACCCTGATGGCCTGCCATCCGAAGTACAGCGCCCGCCAGCGCATCGTGGTGACGGCGACGCTCGTGTCGAACCCGGCCCCGCCCACTCCGCTCCCCGAACCCACGACCGACCCCGCCGACGTCGCCGTCACCACCGACGCGACCGCCGACCCGCTCGCCGGGGGCGACGCCAGCGCCTGGCCGACGGCGATCGCGTGGACGCTCGCCGCGCTGGGCGCCTGGTTCCTGACCTGGCTGGCCGGCCGCCTCCTGCGCCGACGCCAGGGCGGGTGGGCCTGGAGCCTCCCGCCCTACGTGATCGGCATCCCGGTCTTCACCGTGTTGCTCTTCCTGGCCTTCCAGGACATCGCCCGCCTGCTCCCGGCGGCGTACTAGATGACGACGCCGGCACCACTGCGGACCTGGGTCTCGGTCCTCCTGGTCGTGGGCGGTCTCGTGGTGACGGCCTGCACCGGCGGGTCGGGCACCGTGGCCACCACGACCACGGCTCCGACCACCGTCGCTCCAACGGAGACGGTCACCACCGAGGCTCCGCTGGCCGAGGGACGTGAGCTGTTCGTCTACAACCCCGAACCCGGGCAGTGCTTCGATCTGCGGAGTGCCGATGGCGGCACCCGTCTCGCCCTCCGCGCCAACGCCACGCGGGTGGGCGATGGTGAGGTGGTGGTGCTCGTGGACTGCACCCAGCCCCACCAGTACGAGGTGATCGCCGTCCTCGACGTCCCCTTCGCCTCCGGTTGGCCCGGTGACACCGAGCTGGTGGCCACCAGCAAACGCCTCTGCCCCGACAGCTACGCAACGTTCGTCGGGCTGGCCTACGAGGTGTCGGTGCTCGAGATGGGTTGGATCCTGCCCAACCCCGAGGAGTGGGACCGCGGGCGTCGCCAGATCGCCTGCGTGGTGTTCGACCCGGCGGGGCCGATGACCGCGACGGCGCAGGCCAGCGCCCGTTGAGCCTCAGCGGCCCTGGAAGCTCGGGGGTCGCTTCTCGCCGAAGGCCCGCAACCCCTCGGCGAGGTCGGCCGATGCCCAGGCCCGGGAGAAGGCATCGGCGAACGCGGGCGTGACGTCGGCGGCGGCGTCGGCCTCGTTGAGGCCCACCTTCATGCCGGCGAGGGTGAGCGGCGCCAGGGCCGCGATGCGCTCGGCCCACTGCAGGGCCTCGTCGACGCCCCCGAGTCGCTGGACGAACCCGAGGGCATGGGCCCGCTCACCGGTGATCGGGTCGGCGCTCAACAGCAGGTCCCGGGCGGCAGCCTGACCGACGAGGGCCACGAGCCGACGGATCGTCCACTGGTCGACCATCAGACCCAACTTGGCCGCCGGCACCCCGAAACGGGCAGCGGCAGTGGCGGACCGGAGATCGCAGGCCATGGCCAGCTGGGTGCCCGCCCCGAGCGCGAACCCGTCGACGGCGGCCATCGTGGGGAGGGGCGCCTCCCGGAGCCCCCGCAACACGCCGGTGAGCGTGGCGACGAACTCCGGGTCCTCGACGCCACGAAGGTCTGCGCCGGCGCAGAAGTGCCCGCCGCTGCCCGTGAGGACCAGGACGCGGGTGCCACCGGGGAGCTCGTCGATCACGGTCTCGAGTCCGTGGAGCGCCTCACGATCGACGGCGTTGCGTCGCTCGGGTCGATCGAGCGTCACCACGGTCACGGCGTCGCGATGCTCGGTGCGGATCATGGCGGGACCCTACCGGCGGCCCCGTCGAGCCGGGCGACGACCCAGCCGGGCCGGATCATCCACCACCCACTGTCGGCGCGGTCCTACCGTCGCGCGCCATGTCCGCTCTCGTCGTGCTCGCCGCCCTGTCCCTGGTGGTCGCCGCCGCGGCGCTGATCTGGCTCGTGGTCGGCATCCGCCGCGAACGCGCCGAGCATGCGTCTCGCCTGCCCGCCGGGGCCGAGACCGCCCTGCTGTCGATCGTGGAGGCCCTCCCGGATCCTCGCAACAGCCTGGCCCTCACCCGGGACCTCACCGGCGAGGTGCGCATCGCCGGCACACCCCTCGACACCTATCACCCACACCAGCTCGACCGCGCCTCGTAGCCCCGGGCTCCCCGAGCTCAGACGAGCACCGCGAGGGTGGCCCACGACTGGGGGACGGCCCCGAGGGCGTGGCCGTCGTCGGCGTCCCAGTACTCGGCCCACCCCGACGACGTGGCACCGGCCACGAGCATCGAAGCCAGGGCATCGGCTGTCTCCGGCGATCCCGCCCGTCGGGCGGCGAGCCAGGCCAGGTAGGTGAGCTGCGGCCACGCCGGGCCCCGCCAGTAGGTGCGCGCGGCAAAGGCAGGTTCGTCGCGGTGCACCTGAGTCGGGCCGCACCTCCCGCCGTGTGCGGTGGGATCGACCATCGCCGCCAGTGCGGCATCCACCGCATCGCGTCGTCGGCTCACGAGCGCGGGCAACAGGCTCTCGAGCGTTCGACACCGGCCGCTCGTCGTTTCGCTGTCGCCCGCGTCGACCCAGGTCCCGAGCACTGCGTCCCATCGGGCATCGAGGGCGACGACGAGCTCCTCGGCCTGACCGCGCAGTCCCGCATCACCCGTGACGTCGGCCAGCTCCATGGCGTTGAAGGCCACGAGGGCGTTGAACCCCGCCGATGCCACCCGGAAAGCCGGATTGGCGAGGGGTGAGCCGTCGGCGGTGCGTTCGACCGTGGCCAGCAGGTCGCCCTTCACGTCGTACCAGCGGCGCACGTCCCACCCGCCGGGGCACCAGCGGTCCCATCGCGGGCTGTCGTCCCCGCCGCTCTCCCACGGGTGGCACAGCACGACCAGCCCGTCGATGCGGCGGCGGTCGTCGAGCAGGAAGCCGAGACCACCACGCGCGGGAGCGACCAGCGACGACACGTCGACGTCGGCTCGGTGCAGTTGGGCGACGGCATGGCCGTACATCGGTGGCTGGGTGATCGACGAGCGCCCCTCGCACCCCCAGAACGCAGCGTGGTGGGCAGGGTCACGCTCGTAGTCGACGTGGGCCACGAAGCCCGAGGCGGTCTGGGTCCGGAAGAGATGGGCCAACTCCGAGACCGCCCGCTCGGGCTCGCCCAGATCGGCCCAGACCAGGGCGTGGAAGCACGAGTCCCAGAGCCACTGGAACGGATAGACCTCGGCGTTGGGCACGGTGTAGGGCGCCCGCCAGTTGGCTTCGAGCACCTCCTGGGCGGCCGCTCGCAGGCTCGCGCCCGACCCCTCGGCGCGGTGGGCGCCCACCGGTAGCGTGGCGCCACCGTCGACGGGGTCACCGTCGGCCGTCACCATCGACCACCCCGGGAGCCCATGCCCGTCTGCGCGTTCGTCTCGTTCCGCCTCGGCGGCACCGACGGGGTCTCGGTCGTGGCCACCTCGTGGGCCGTGGCCGTGGAGGCGTTCGGCTTCGACGTGGTCACGGTGGCCGGCGAGGGTCCGGTGGATCGCCGCGTGCCGAACCTGGCCATCGGCGCGTTCGCCGACGGCCGGGCCGCGGTGGACGGCCCCCGCGCGGTCGAGGACGCCGTGATGGACGAGCTCGTCGCCGCCGTCGACTCGGCGCTGGCCGATGCCGACGTCGTGGTGGTGGAGAACCTGGGCACGATCCCGATGAACCTACCGGCGGCGCGCGCCGTGGCCCGCGTGCTGGCTGGGCGCCCGGCGCTGTTCCACCATCACGACCCGTCGTGGCAACGGTCGCGGTACGACGACGTGCGCGAGCTCCCCCGCGACGATCCGGCCTGGCGGCACGTCACGATCAACGACCTCACCCGCGACGAGATGAGGACCAGGGGCATCCGAGCCATCACCATCCGCAACGGCTTCGACGTCGAGGTGGCGCTGGCCGACCGCCCCTCGTCCCGAGCCGACGCCGGCTTCGGTGACGACGACGTGGTGCTGGTGCACCCGGTGCGGGCCATCCCCGCAAGGACGTGCCGGCCGCGCTGGCGCTGGCCGAGGCCCTCGGAGCCACCTACTGGCTCACAGGCCCCGCGGAGGAGGGCTACGGACCCGAGCTCGAGCGCCTCCTGCGAGCCGCCCGGGCCAGGGGCGTGCCGGTGCGCCATGCGCCAGCACCGGATACCGCCGCGATGTACGCCGCGGCGGATGCCGTCGCCTTCCCCTCGCTCTGGGAGGGGTTCGGCAATCCACCGGTCGAGGCGTCGATCCACCGGCGACCCGTCGCGGTGTCGCACTACCCCGTGGCCGACGAACTGCGCGCCCTCGGCTTCCGCTGGTTCGAGCCGTCCCATCCGACCGCGCTGTCGGCGTTCCTCGAGCATCCCGACGACGCACTGCTCGACCACAACGTCGAGGTGGCGAGGCGGCACCTGTCGCTGGCCACGATGTCCGACAGGCTGCACGCCGTGTTCGATGAGGCAGGCTGGTTGCCATGACCGACGACGCGGCCCGCCCCGAGCCGTCACCCGGCGACGAGAGCCGGCGCCCCTTCGCCGACGACCCCGTGCGCGCCCGACGGGCCCAGATGCAGCGGGCCGCCACCGTCGGGCAGCGCATCGGCTACCTGCTCTTCGCGGTGGCCATCGTGGCGTTCTTCTACGGGTTCTTCGTCGACTTCACCGACGGTGTGGTGTCCGTGATCGTGGCGTCGATGGCCGTCGGTTCGATCTCTCTGGCGCCGGCGATCGTGCTGGGCTACGCCGTGAAGGCCGCCGAACGCGAGGACCGCGAGCAGGGCTTCTGAGGACCGCTCCGCCCTATTCGGGGCGCAGGCCCCGCAGGCCGGCCCAGGCCATCTCGGCCACCTGCGCGGCGAGGTCGTCGGCGTCGAGCTCGATCTCCTTGGCCAGCCATCGCCGGCAGGTGCTCTCCCCGAGCCCCACGATTCCGTAGGCCAACAGACGCCGGCGCTCCTCGGAGAGCCCGTCGACCACGATCAGGTCGGCGATGTTGTCGGCGATCTGGCGCTCGACCTTGCTCGCCTCGGCGGTGAACTCGGGGTCCCGGCGCACGTCACCGGCGAAGAGCACCGTGAAGCCGTCACGGCGCTCGGCCACCCAACCGAACCAGGCCTCGAAGCCCCGCAACACCTGTTGGTGGGGCGTCGGCGCCCCGACGGTGGCCTCTCGCACTCGCTCGCGCAGGTCGTCGCCGACGTCGCGGAGCACCTCGAGGAAGAGCTCCCGCTTGGAGCCGAAGTGCTGGTAGAGCACGGGCTTGGTGACGCCCGCGGCGTCGGCGATGTCGTTCATCGACGCCTCGTGGTAGCCATGACCGGCGAAGGTGACCAGGGCGGTGGCGAGAAGTTGGTCGCGGCGTTCGGCCGCGGGGAGCCGAATGCTCATGTAGGGATTTCCATTTTGGTCCGGAGCGTAATGAGCGGGAGCGCGGTGATCGGCCGGCGCCATTGCGACGACCCGCGGGCTATTCGATGCGCAGGCCGGAGATGGCGCGGCTGATGACGAGGCGCTGGATCTCCGAGGTGCCCTCGAAGATGGTGAAGATCTTGGCGTCGCGGTGCCAGCGCTCGACGGGGTACTCGCGGGTGTAGCCGTAGCCGCCCAGGATCTGGATGGCCTTCTCGGTCGCCCACACGGCGACCTCGCCGGCCTTGAGCTTCGACATCGAGCCCTCGGCGGCGGTGAACTCCTTGCCGCTGGCGGCCATCCACGCGGCACGGTGCACGAGCAGCCGGGCGGCGTCGATCTCCATCTTCATGTCGGCGAGGCTGAAGGCGATGGCCTGGTTCATGATGATGGGCCGGCCGAACGCCTCGCGCTCCTGGGCGTAGTCGAGGGCGTACTCGTAGGCGGCACGAGCGACACCGATGGCCTGGGCGCCGACGGCGGGGCGGGTGGCCTCGAACGTGGCCATGGCCGGCTGCTTGGCCCCGGTGTGGCCCGCCTCGCGGCCACGGGCCAGCTTGGCGTCGAGCTTCTCCTTGCCGCCGAGCAGGCAGCGTCCGGGGACCCGGACGTCCTCGAGCACGACCTCGGAGGTGTGCGAGGCCTTGATGCCGTGCTTCTTGTACTTCTGGCCCATCGAGAGGCCCTTGGTGCCGGGGGGCACCACGAAGCTGGCCTGACCGCGGCCCCGCAACTCGGGGTCGACGGCCGCCACGACGACGTGCACGTCGGCGATGCCTCCGTTGGTGATCCAGGCCTTGGTGCCGTTGAGCACCCACTCGTCGGTGGCCTCGTCGTAGACCGCCCGCGTGCGCAGCGACGACACGTCGGATCCGGCGTCGGGCTCGCTCACGCAGAAGGCGCCGAGCTTCACGTCGTCGGCGGTGCCGTAGCACTGCGGCACCCACTCCATGACCTGTTCGGGGGTGCCGTTGCCAGCTGATGCCGGCGGCCGCGAGGCCCGAGCCCATGATCGACAGGCCGATGCCGGCGTCGCCCCAGAACAACTCCTCGATGGCGATCGGGAGGGTGAGGCCGAGGGGGTCGCCCATGGCGTTGGCCATGAACTCCCAGCCGTAGAGACCGATGTTGGCCGCTTCCTGCACGATGGGCCACGGGAACTCTTCACGCTCGTCCCACTCCTCGGCGGCAGGACGCACGACGGTGTCGGCGAAGTCGTGGACCCACTTCTGGATGGTGAGCTGGTCCTCGTTGAAGTCGAGTGAGTACTCGGACATGGGATGCACCTCGCATGGGGGCGGTCGGAGCCGGGCGCCTACCCGGATGACCCCATGTTACCCATCGGTAACAAACCTGCCCACTCCGGGCCGACGAGATGGTCCACGCCGCCGCTCGGGGCACCGCGACCCGCCAGGAGGTCGCGTCGTCAGGCGGGTCGGACCTCGGTGCCGTGTGACGTGTCCTCGACCACCCAGCCGGCGGCCGTGAGCGCATCACGGATGACGTCGGCCGTGGCCCAGTCCTTGGCCGCCCGGGCCTCGTCGCGCCGACGGGCCTCGGCCAGGACCTCCGCGGGCACCTCGGCCGCCGAGGCGTCGAGCACCAGGCCCACGGCCAGGCTGATCTCACCGACGGCACGCACCAGCGGCGCCGCCGCCGCGGCGTCACCTGCGTCGAGGGCGGTGTTGGCCCTGGTCACCAGACCGAACAGGAGCGCCACGGCGGCCGGCGTGTCGAGGTCGTGGTCCATGAGCCGGCGGAACTCGACCATCGCGGTCGAGTCGGCGTCGCTCTGATCGTGGCCGTGCAGTCCGAGTCCGGCGGCGTGGGCCCGGCGGGCGAGCGCATCGAGGCGCTCGAGTGCCGCCGCGGCGTCGGCGGTGGTCGACGGGGTGACCTCGAGCGGCGAGCGGTAGTGCGCCCGCAACACGAGGAGCCGGTAGGCCCGGGGATCGGTGCGTTCGACCAGATCGGACAGGGTGGTGAAGTTTCCGACGCTCTTGGCCATCTTCTCGCCGGCGACCTCGACGAAGCCGTTGTGCACCCAGTGCCGGGCGAAGGTGCGTCCCGAGGCCACCGCCTGGGCCCGCTCGTTCTCGTGATGAGGGAAAGCCAGGTCCTGACCGCCGCCGTGCAGGTCGAACCCTTCGCCGAGCAGGTCGAGCGACATGACCACGCACTCGGTGTGCCACCCGGGTCGCCCGTCGCCCCACGGCGAGGGCCACGACGGCTCACCCGGCTTGGCCAACTTCCACAGGGCGAAGTCGACGGGCGAGCGCTTGTGCTCGGCCACGTCGACCCGGGCCCCGGCCTGCAAGCGAGTCGAGGGACTGGCGGGCCAGCAGGCCGTAGTCGGCGACCACACGCGGCCGCGAAGTAGACACCGTCGTCGAGACGTAGGCCGCACCCCGCCCGATGAGGTCGGCGATCAGGTCGACCATGCGATCGACGTAGGCGGTGGCATGGGGGTCGTGGTCGGGGCGCGGCCACGCCGATGGCGTCCATGGCCGCCCACCAGATCGGCTCTCGTTCTCGGCCACGACCTCGGAGGTGGTGCGCGCCGGCTCGTTGGCCCGGGCGATGATCTTGTCGTCGATGTCGGTGATGTTCGACACGTAGCATCACCTCGACGCCGCACCACAGCAGGTAGCGCCGCAGGACGTCGAACACCAGCGAGAAGCGGCCGTGCCCGAGGTGGGGCGGCCCGTAGACGGTGGGCCCGCACACGTACATCGAGATCTCGCCCCGGCTCACGGGGTTCGAGGGGAACGACCGCGCCCCGGGCGGTGTCGAACAGGTCCAGCACGACGGTCACGCTACTCCGGCCGTCGCGGCCCCAGGAAGGGCTTCGGGGACGACGCGAGACCGGCGGTAGCCTCGGCGGACCTCATGAGCGCCTCTGCCCGCCACGCCCCGCGACGCCTGGACCGTTCCCGAGAAGCCGAACCTCGACGGCCTGGAGGACCGCTGGGGCAGGCGTGGGAGGCACGACGGCACCTACCGCTTCGACCGCACCGCCGAGCGCGACGAGGTCTACTCGATCGACACGCCGCCACCCACGGTCAGCGGGTCGCTGCACGTGGGCCACGTGTTCTCCTACACCCACACCGACACCATCGCCCGCTACCAGCGCATGCGGGGCAAGCGACGTCTTCTATCCGATGGGCTGGGACGACAACGGCCTGCCCACCGAGCGCCGGGTGCAGAACTACTACGGCGTGCGGTGCGACCCGTCGCTCCCCTACGACCCGAGCTTCGCCGCCCCACCCCGGTCGAGGAGCGCACCAAGGCCGAGCGCAAGGCCCCCAAGGTGCAGATCAGCCGGCGCAACTTCGTCGAGCTGTGCAACGACCTCACCGCCGAGGACGAAGACGCGTTCGAGGAGCTGTGGCGCCACCTCGGCCTCTCCGTCGACTGGTCGATGACCTACGCCACCATCGACGAGCGCACGCCAGACCGTGGCCCAACGGGCGTTCCTCCGCAACCTCGCAGCGCGGCGAGGCCTACCAGGCCGAGGCCCCGGTGCTGTGGGACGTCGACTTCACACTGCGCGGTGGCCCAGGCCGAGCTCGAGGACCGCGAGATGGCCCGGCGCCTACCACCGCCTCCCCTTCCACGGCACCGACGGCGACGTCATGCCATCGAGACCACCCGGCCCGAGCTGATCCCGGCCTGCGTGGCCCTCGTCGCCCACCCCGACGACGAGCGCTACCAGCCGCTGTTCGGCACCACGCGTGCGCACACCCCTGTTCGGCGTCGAGGTCGCCGGTCGTCGCCCACGAGCTGGCCGAGCCCGACAAGGGCTCGGGCATCGCCATGATCTGCACGTTCGGCGACACCACCGACGTCATCTGGTGGCGGGAGCTCCAGCCTGCCCACCCGATCGGTCGTGGCCGAGAACGGCCGGCTGCTCGCCGAGACCCCCGAGTGGATCGCCGACCGCCGGAACCGACAGCGCGACCGCCTACGCCGAGCTGGCCGGCAAGAACGTGAAGCAGGCCCAGGCCCGCATCGTGGAGCTGCTCGCCGACGCGCGGCGAGCCTCGACGGCGAGCCGCGGCCGATCACCCACCCGGTGAAGTTCTTCGAGAAGGGCGACCGGCCACTGGAGATCGTGGCCAGCCGCCAGTGGTACATGCGCAACGGTGGCCGCGACGGCACCGACCTGCGACGGCGCCCTGCTCGCAGCGCGGCCACGGAGCTGCACTGGCACCCGCCGCACATGCGGGTGCGCTACGAGCAACTGGGTCGAAGGCCTCAACGGCGACTGGCTCGATCAGCCGGCAGCGCTTCTTCGGCGTGCCGTTCCCGCTCTGGTACCCCGTCGACGCCGACGGCGCACCCGACCACGACCACCCGATCCTCGCCCCGAGTCGGCCAACTGCCCGTCGACCCGTCCGTCGACGTGCCGCGCGGGCTACGACGAAGCCCAGCGCGGCCAGCCCGGGCGGCTTCGTCGGCGACCCCGACGTCATGGACACGTGGGCCACGTCGTCGCTCACCCCCCAGATCGCCACCGGCTGGGGCGAGGACGACGACCTGTTCGCCCGCACCTTCCCCATGGATCTGCGGCCCCAGGCCCACGACATCATCCGCACCTGGCTGTTCTCCACCGTCGCTGCGGGCCCATCTCGAGCACGACGCGCTGCCGTGGCGCAACGCGGCCATCTCGGGATGGGTCCTCGACCCCGACCGCAAGAAGATGTCGAAGTCGCAAGGGCAACGTGGTCACCCCCATGCACCTGCTCGAGCAGTTCGGCGCCGACGCCGTGCGGTACTGGGCGGCCAGCGGCCGACCCGGCACCGACACCGCCTTCGACGAGGGCCAGATGAAGATCGGCCGCCGACTGGCCATCAAGATGCTCAACGCCAGCCGGTTCGCCCTGGGCCTCGGACGGCGGCGATGGCATCCGTCGGCGACCGGCCGATCCGTCGGTGGTCACCGAACCCCTCGACCGGGCCATGCTGGCGCGGCTGGCCGACCTGGTCGACGAGGCCACCCCGGCCTTCGAGGGCTACGACTACGCCCGGGCGCTCGAGCGCACCGAGTCGTTCTTCTGGGAGTTCTGCGACCAGTACCTCGAGCTGGTCAAGGGCCGTGCCTACGGCAGCGCCGGCGACGAGGCCCGGCGTCGGCCCAGGCCGCCTTGCAGCTGGCGCTTGTCGACGCTGCTGCGCCTGTTCGCCCCGTTCCTGCCGTTCGTGACCGAAGAGGTGTGGTCGTGGTGGCAGAGGGCTCGGTGCACACCGCGGCCGTGGCCCGACGACCAGCGAGTTCGCCGCGACCGCCGCCGCCGACGGCGACCCGCCGTGCTCGACATGGCCGCCGACCGTGCTGGGCGAGGTGCGCCGGGCCAAGACCGAGGCCAAGCGCAGCCTCAAGTGGCCGGTCGACACCGTGGTGGTGACCGACCACGAACCGAGGGTGCACGCCCTGCCGCGCCGCGGCCGAGGACGTCCGGGAGGCCGCCAACGCCGCCTCGGTCACCACCGAGGTGGCCCAGGAACCTCGTGTCGACGTGGTCCTCGCTCCGGAGCCTGACCCCGCCTGACCCCGCCTGACCCCGCCTGACCCCGCCTGACCCCGCCTGACCCCACCTGACCGGTCCGGACCGATTCACTCCCGAACTGTGAGTGGATCTGCAGGCCCTACCCCGCGTTTCGACTCACACTTCGGGAAGGGGCGGACCGGTGGGCGGTGGCTGCGGCACGCGGCGGCAGCGCGGGTGCGCGGGGTACGCGACGGGTGCACGGCGGTGACGGGGTGCAGGTCAACTCGCCGGAGAATCGTCGAGCGGTTCGCCCCCGTAGGAGTTCCACCGAAGGACGTCGGTGGCGGGACGGCGCGGCGTGACCGCGAAGTCGGTGCCGATGGTGTGGGCGATCGGGAACAGCCCGACCTGGGTCCAGCGGTCATACGGGATGCCGAGCACCTCGGCGACCTCGCGCTCCTTCACCACGCTCAACGTCGTCCATGCCGAACCCAGTCCACGAGAACGAAGGGCCAGGAGGAACGACCACACCGTCGGGAGGACCGAGCCCCACCGCATCGCCTGCCACACCGCCGCGGTGCGCTCGGCGTGGGCCCCGGCGCCGTCACCGTCGGTGCGTCCGGCCATCAGCGGCACGCAGAGCACCGGCACCTCGTGGAAGTGGTCACGCAGGTACTCGACACTGGCCGTCATCCGGCGGTCGGCATCGCTCGACCGGTCGACGGTGTCCTCGGGGGCATCGGTCCGGGCGCGACCGACGAACTCCTCCATGGACTGGCGGTACAGATCAGCCAGCGCGTCCCTGCGCTCCCGATCGTCGACGAAGACGAAGCGGTAGCCCTGCTGGTTCGAACCGCTGGGTGCGTGCACGGCCACCTCGAGGCACTCCTCCACGAGGGCCCGCTCGACCGGGCGGGTGAGGTCGAGGCGCCTGCGGACCGTCGCCGTGGTCATGAGCAACTCGTCGGGGTCGTGCACGACGAGGGGGCCCTGGAACAACTGGCGGTAGGCGGCGAGCGTGCCCCAGTGCTCCCAGATGCGCTCGATGAGTCCGTCGTCGGCGAACCGGAACAGGAAGCCGTAGTGGTTCTCGTCGTCGCGCCCCTGGCGGGTGCGGGCGGTGTAGCGGTGCTGGCGGAAGACGTGCGGGCCGTCGGAGAGCGTCACGACATCGTGGAACGCCGCGGTGGACAGGTCGTAGCGATCGACCCGGCGGCCGGTGGGCAACGGCGGCGCAGGGGCGCGTCCGAGCACCAGCGCACCGATCTCGTCGCGACCCGGAACACCGTCTGACCCGGCGCCGACGGGAACTCCCCGAGCCCGTTCCACCACTCGCAGTCCTCGCTGAGCAGGCTCAGTGGATCGAGGGTCGCGAGGTCCGGAGAAGAACCGCTCCACGACGTCGACGTTGTGTTCGCGCCCGGTCATGTGACGCCTCCCCCGGCTGTCGGACAGACAGACGACCCTACCGGCGCCTCCTATCCCGGCTGATCGCGCTCGATGGTGCGAGCGCTCTCCTCCGGGGTGAGCTCGTCGGGACGGGGCTCGTCGCGGTCCTGATGGGAGCTCGTCGGCGACGCCGCTGAAGCCGGGGCCACACGCTCGGGCTGCTCCGAGGGACTCGGCTCACTCGAGCCACCCGGCGTCGACGTCGGCGGAACGGGTCGGTCGCCGTCCCCCGAACCGAAGCTGACGGGCGCGGGTCGACCGGCCAACGTGGCCGTGAGGCCGGCGGCGTCGAACGCGGCCTTCAACCGGCGCCGCATCTCGCGTTGGACCCTCCACTGCGCACCGGGTCGGACCTTGATGAGCAGGCGCACCGTCGCACCCTCACGGGTGAGAAGGTCGATGCCCCAGAGGTCGGGCGGACCCAGGATCTCCGACGCCCAAGCGGCGTCGGCGACGAGACCGTCGGCGGTGTCGTGCACGAGGTCCTCGATGCCGTCGAGGTCGGCGTCGAGGGCCACCTGCACGTCGATGACCGCATGAGCGAAGTCCTGGGTCTCGTTGCCGACACGGAGGATCTCACCGTTGGGCACGTGCCACACCGTGCCGTTCACGGCCCGCAGACGGGTGCTGCGGAAGGTGATCTTCTCGACCACCCCACGCGCATCGGGACCGAGATCGACGACATCGCCCACGCCGTACTGGTCCTCCAGGACGAGGAAGAACCCGTTGAGGTAGTCACGCACCATGGTCTGGGCGCCGAAGCCGAGCGCCACGCCGAGGATCCCTGCGCCGGCCAGGAGGGGCCCGAGGTCGATCCCCAGGACCTGGAGGATGGCGATGAAGGCCACGAATGCGACCAGACCGGTCGCCAGCGAGCGGCCCACCGTGGTGAGGGTCTGAGCCCTGGCCTCGGCCCGGACGCTCACGTCTCCGGTCTTCAACAGCACCGCCGGGGTCCGGGCCCGCAGCCGCCCCATGCGCCGCGACGGGGCGGGGTCGGTCACACGGTGAGCGGCCCGGCCCACGACGACGCGCAAGAGCCGGTCGACCACGAAGGCGACGACGAGGATGGCGATGATGCTGACGGGCTTGGCGATGAACCAGTCGGCCAGGCTCGCCCAGGCCTTCGAACCCGTCAGGTCGTACACCCAGGTGCAGGCCCACGACGGATCGGTCCCGCAGGACGAGGACGACTCGGCGAGTTGGTCGGCGACACCGCCCGACTCGACCAGGGTGGTGGCGGTCTGGGCGAGGAGCGCGACCTGTCCGATCATCGTGGCCGTGCCGTCATGGTCTGCTCACCGGTTCGGAGGGTCCACGCCCAGATTCGAAGGAGGTCGGGGGACGGCGCGAACCGTCCCCCGACCCGACGATCAGGCCGCCAGGTTCTCGTTGGCGAAGTCCCAGTTGACGAGGCTGTCGAGGACCAGCGTCGAGGAACTTGGGCCGCGCGTTGCGGTAGTCGATGTAGTAGGCGTGCTCCCACACGTCGATGGTGAGCAGCGCCTTCGCGCCGTGCTTCATGGGCAGGTCGGCGTTGGCGGTGTTCATGATCGGCGAGCTTGCCGCCGTCGTCGACCAGCCAGGCCCAGCCGGACCCGAACTGGGTCGCGGCCGGCCTCGACGAACTGCTCACGGAAGGCGTCGTAGCCGCCGAAATCGCTGTTGATGCGTCGGCGATGTCGCCGGTGGGCTCGCCGCCGCCCGTGGGCGAGAGCGAGTTCCAGAAGAAGGTGTGGTTCCAGATCTGGGCGGCGTTGTTGAACAGCCCGCCTTCGGCCTCGGCGATGATGTCGCTCGAGCGACGCTTCTCGTCCGCCGTGCCGGCAACGGCCTTGTTGAGGTTGTCGACGTAGGTCTTGTGGTGCTTGCCGTAGTGGTACTCGAGGGTCTCGGCGCTGATGTGCGGTGCGAGTGCATCCTGGGCGTACGGCAGGGCGGGCAGCTCGAAGGCCATGGTGGAGGGGTCCCTTCCTCGATCGGGTGGTGGGCGTCGACCCTAGCGGCATACAGGGCGACCGCTCCCGCCAGGACGGACGCGACGAAGGCGGGCCCGGCCGGAGCCGGACCCGCCTTCGGGCAGGGGGTGGTTCAGCGCAGTCCGGCCTTGCGGGAACACGCGGGCCACTGGCCCCACCCGCCAGAGGCGAGCGTCCGCTCGGCGATCTCGATCTGCTGAGACGGGGTGGCGAGATACGCAGCGGGGGCGTACTTGCCGCCACCCTGGGCCAGCCAGGTGCTGGTCATGAACTGGAGACCACCCGTGAAGCCGTTGCCGGTGTTCATCGACCAGTTGCCGCCGCTCTCGCACTGGGCGATGGTGTCCCAGACGCCGTTGCCGCCGGAGGAGGTCACCCGGCTGCTGCGCCGGGCCGTTTCGGCACGGGCCGCTTCGGCGCGGGCCGCTTCGGCGCGGGCCGCTTCGGCGGCGGCCCGCTCGGCCTCGGCGCGAGCCTCGGCCTCGACGGCAGCGAAGTACTCGACGGTCGCGGCACGCTCGACGTCGGTCATCGCCTCCCACTTGAGGTTGAACTGAGCGTCCGGCGGCATGGCGGCGATGGCGGCCACGATGCCGGCGATCTCGACGCGCTGACGCTCGGCCTCGTAGGCCACGGCGATCGTCTGGTAGCGCTCGGTGGCGACGCGGGCCTCGGCGACCTCGGCGGTGACCGTGGCGGCCACGGGGACGACGTCGTCGGTCGAACGGGTGAAGGCGGGCAGCGCCACGGCGGCGCTCAGTGCCAATGCGCCGACGGCAGCGGTCTTGAGGGACCGATTGACTCGGCGTTGTCGGATGGGGGTCATGTTCGGGGGGCTCCTTCCCCGCCGACCTTCGGCGGGTTGCAACAATCAGCCGCTTACTCTGTTGGTTCCGTCACCCAAATGCAACATTCATCGCAACATTCGTGACCATGACACTTGGCACCCCTGGCAACGTGATCCGACCTCCCGACGTCACGCATCGACGGTGGGGAGACGTCGTGGAACACGGAAACATCACGATCGGCCGCGGCCCCGATCCGTTCGGGGCGGCGGCCTGACCTGGGTCAGTTCACACCTGGCAGCGCAGACCTCACTCAGAGCGCGATCATGCCCACAGGCTGTGGAGAAGTCGCCCCGCGGCAAGCCCGGAGCGCGCCGCGCCACCGACGAGCGGACCCGCGAAAACGTCACCGGCGAGGACCGCGAACGGCACATCGGCGAGTTGACGGGCCGCTTCCGGACGGCACTCGACCGGTCGGGCGTAGCGCCAGCGCTGCACCTGGACGGTGTCATCGACCGGTTCGGCACCGAGGGTCGGCAGCGCCGCGAGCAGCCCGGCGACGATCTCGGGGTCGCTGCGGTCCCACCACGCCCGACTGGTCTCCGGGCCCGCGTGCACGGTCAGAGCCGGGACGGGCGAGATGCCCTTGACCTGGTTGTCGGCGAGGAACGCGACGGGTTCGGTGTCGAGACGCCACGCCCCCGGTGACGGAAGGCCCGACGGTGCATCCAGCACCGCCATCACGGCGAGGCACGGGTGGTACTCGACGGCGCGCAGCTCCGCATCGTCGGTGGAGGCGAGGGTCACGCCACCGGCTTCGAGCAGGGCGAGCGACTGCGGCACGGGAGCGGTGAGCACGAGGGCCTCGGCACGGAGGGGATCACCATCCACGGCCTCCGCCCGCCATCCTCCCGCCGTCGTCGTCAACGAAGTGACCCGGTAGCCGGTGCGTACGTCGGCCGCGTCGGCGAGGTGCTTCGCCACCGCTGTCATGCTCGGCCGACCGCGCCAGCGCACGTGGCCATCCGCGTCCACCGACCCGTCGGGACGCAGCCGCCCGTCGAACCACGGCACGACGGCACCCGCCTCGCGCCACTGCTCGGCCAACGCAGTCAACTCCTCGCCGGGTGTGGTGAAGAACTGGGCACCGTGGTCGAACACGGCCTCGCCGATGCGACGCGTCGCCATCCGTCCGCCGACACCTCGACCCTTGTCGACCACGATCACCGATCGACCCGCCCCTGCGAGGGTGGTGGCCGCCATCAGACCGGCGATGCCGGCCCCGACGACGAGGACGTCGCAGTCGGCCGACGACTCGGTCACTCGGTGCGAGCGACGCCCACGGGGCACGACAAGCCGGTGCCGCCGAGGCCGCAGTATCCGTTGGGCACCTTGTGGAGGTACTGCTGGTGGTAGTCCTCGGCGTAGAAGAACGGCCCTGCCGGGGCGATCTCCGTGGTGATCTCGTCGTAGTGCGCGGCCGTGAGCACCGATTGGAAGCTCGCCCTGCTGGCCTCGGCGCGGCCCCGCTGATCGGCGTCGGTGGTGTAGACGGCGGAGCGGTACTGGGTGCCGACGTCGTTCCCTTGCCGGTGACCTTGCGTTGGATCGTGACCCTCCCAGAACACCTGGAGCAGCCGGTCGTAGGAGACGACGTCGGGATCGAAGACCACGAGCACCGCCTCGGTGTGCCCGGTGCGGCCCGAGCAGACCTCTTCGTAGGTGGGATTCGGGGTGATGCCCCCGGCGTACCCGACCGCGGTCGTGTAGACGCCCTCGAGCTTCCAGAACATCCGCTCGGCGCCCCAGAAGCAGCCGAGACCGAACTGGGCCACCTCCAGTCCGTCGGGGAAGGGCGGCGCCATCGGGGTGCCGAGCACGGCGTGGTCGCCCGGGACGACGATCGGATCGTCGCGACCCGGGAGGGCCGACTCGGGCGAGACCATCTCTGGTTTGCGGAGTCCGAACATGTCCCGAACGCTATCGCCGCGACCCCACGGCTACCCCGTCGGGAGGTGGGGGCGACGGAGCCGTAGCCTCCGCTCATGAAGATCGAGGCGATCGAGCTCCGGGTGGTGTCGCTCCCCCTCGTCACGCCCTTCGTCACCGCCCACGGCACCGTTTCGCAGCGGTCGTCGGTACTGGTCCGCCTCATCGGAGGGGACGGCGACGGCTGGGGCGAGTGCGCCGCACTGCCCGAGCCGACCTACACCTCGGAGTACGTGCAAGGCGCCCTCCTCGCCCTGCGGCGACACCTCGTCCCCCGCCTGTTCGATGCCGCCGCGAACGACACCGCCGAACCCACCGCAGGCCGTGTACGGGGCCTCCTCGGCGACGTCGTCGGCCATCCGATGGCCAAGGCCGCCCTCGAGATGGCGGTCCTCGACGCCGAGCTCCGGACCTCCGGAACCTCCCTGGCCAACCGTCTGCTCGGCACCCGACCGGCGCCGCCCGGCGACGTGCCCGCCGGCGCGGCGATCGGCCTCGGCACCTCGCCGGAGGCCACGGGCGAGGCGGTCGCCGCTCTGGTCCGCCGCGGCTACGGACGGGTGAAGCTCAAGATCGCCCCCGGCCGTGACGTGGAACACGCTCGAGCGGCACGCCTCGCCGCCGGCCCCGACACGGTGCTCGTGCTCGACGCCAACGGGTCCTACCGACTCGACGCCGAGCCGGGCGCACCCGACGACGCTCGCCGCCTCGACGCGATCGACGAGCTCACGGTGGCCTGCCTCGAACAACCCCTCGCCGTCGACGCACTGCTCGACCATGTCGAGCTGGCCCGCCGGATGACCACCCCGATCTGTCTCGACGAGTCGCTCACCTCGACGGCCCTCACGATGCAGGCGCTCGACATGGGGGCCTGCACGGTGGTCTGCGTCAAGGCCCCCCGCTACGGAAGTTGGCTGGAAGCCGTCGACGTCCTCGACCACTGCCTCGGCAACGGCGTACCGGCGTGGATCGGTGGGATGCTCGACACCGGGCTCGGGCGTGCCGCCAACCTCGCCCTCGCCGGTCACGGCGCCTGCTCGCTCCCGGGGGACATCCCGCTCACCGCCGACATCGTGACCGACGACGTCACGCCGCCCCGGATCGCCGTCGCCGGCGCAGGACCGCTGCGCATCGCCGTCCCGCAGGGACCGGGCCTCGGCGTCGACGTGGACGCTCAGTCACTGAACCGACTCACGGAACATCTCGAGACGATCAGAGCGGCCTCCTAGGCTCGGGCCATGGTGTGCTCATGGAGCTGAACGGGAAGGTCGTCGTCGTCACGGGTTCCTCGAGCGGGATCGGCGAAGCCGTGGCCCGCCTGGCTGCCGATCGAGGAGCGCGGGTCGTGGTGAACTCCGCCCGCAGCGTCGAGGCGGGACGGGCCGTGGCCGACTCACTTCCGGAGGCCATCTACGTCCGGGGCGACGTGTCCGACCCCGAGACGGGTGAGTCGATCGTCGACGCCACCATCGAGAGGTTCGGTGCGCTCGACGTGCTGGTCAACAATGCCGGCGCGACCGAGGTCATCGCCCACCGGAACCTGGAGGCGCTCAGCGGTGACCTCTTCCGTCGACTCTTCGACGTGAACGTGGTCGGCGCCTGGGCGGTGATCGACGCGGCACTGCCCGCCCTGCGGGCCTCCGGTGCGGGCAGCGTCGTCAACATGGCATCGATCGCCGGGATCCGACAGACGGGCAGCTCGATTCCGTACGCGGTGTCGAAGGCGGCGCTGATCCACCTGACCGAGCTGCTGGCCAAGGTGACAGGACCTGAGGTGCGGGTGAACGCCGTCGCCCCCGGGCTGATCGACACCCCCTGGACCGAGGACTGGGACGCCCTGCGCGCCGGCGTGCAGGGCGGCGCACCTCTGCGCCGCACCGGAACCCCGGAGGACGTGGCCCGGGTGACGCTCGATCTCGCGTCTGCGGACTACGTGACCGGCCAGACCGTGGCCGTCGACGGCGGGATGAGCCTGGTGGTCTGATCGATCCGGGATCCCGACCACCTACGCTCACCCCGGAGACGAGGGGGGACCATGGAGACGATCGAGATCGACGCGGTCAGCGAGGCGGTCCGGGTGATTCGCCTGAACCGACCGGACCGGCTCAACGCCCTGAGCTTCGGGCTCACCGCCGACCTGCACGATGCGCTCGACGACATCGGCGGCGACCCGGCGGCGAAGGTGATCGTGCTGACCGGGGCGGGACGGGGCTTCTGCGCTGGCCTCGACCTGCGCGACACCGGCGTTCCACCTGAGCCCGGCACCCACCGACGTCGTCATGCCGGCACCTCCGGCCAGGCATTCATGTCCGAGCTCACGTTGCACCTCCGCGAGACCCCGCAGATCGTCGTGGCGGCGGTCAACGGGCCGGCGTACGGGGGCGGGATGGCGCTGGCGGCGGCCTGCGACCTGCGCATCGCCGCCACCTCGGCCTCGTTCTGCTCGGCCTTCATCCGCACCGGGCTCACCGGCACCGACATCGGGATCACCTACTTCCTGCCCCGTCTCATCGGTGCGGCGCACGCCTTCGACCTCATCCTCAGCGGACGCACGATCGATGCCACCGAGGCCCGGCGCATGGGCCTGGTGTCACGCGTCGTGGCCGACGACGAGCTCATGGGAACGGCGATCGAGATGGCCACCGGGATGGCCGGGTACACCACGTACGGGTTGCAGCGCACCAAGGAAGTCCTCTGGCACAACCTCGATGCGACCAACGCCGCAGCCGCGATCGCGCTCGAGAACCGCAACCAGGAACTCGGCATCCTCACCCCCGAGGTGCGCGAGTACATGGTGGCCTACGCCGCGACGATCACCAAGCGCTGAGCGACCTCGGGCTGGCCGGGCCGGACGCGGACGGGCCCCGGCCGTCGCCGGGGCCCGTCCGTCACACTGGTTGACCGCGAACGATCAGGACCCGCCGATGCTCAACCGCCGGTGTAGGTGGTGGAGATCCGGTCCGGGCCGAGCTGAGCCGAGGCGACCGTCGGCACCGCGGGGTCGACCGTCGCGATGTACTTGGGATCGCACGAGAACTCGCCTGCCTCTTCGGGCAGGACCTGGACGAACGAAGTGCCCTGCATCTGCATGACGATCACGCAGTCCGGCGGCTCGTTGGCGGCCGGGTTGGTCTCGGCGTGCAGACCGCCACCGGTCCAGCTCGTCACCTTCGACAGCTCGTCCACGACGCAGGCGCGGGTGAGGTCGGCGCCACAGGCCTTGGCCGCGGTGGCCCACAGCAGGAACGACGAGGTGGACTGGGCACCGAGGAGCGCCGGCTCGCCACCGGAGGCCTCGACGACGTCGAGGTACTGCTGGGTGGCCTTGTTCTGGTCGGCCTGCTCGAACGGCGTGAAGGCGAGGCGGGTGAACACGTTGTCGGCGTTCCCGCTGGCGTTGGCCGCTGCGAAGCTGGCGTCGTAGAAGTTGGAGTCGGTGATCCAGAGCGGGTCGTAGTCCGCCTGAGCGGCAGCATCGAGGAAGTTCTGGAAGTTCGGCAGCGGTGAGCCGGAGAAGAACACGAACTCGGCCCCGCACTCCTTCAGCTTCTGGACGTAGGGCGCCCACACGACGCTGCCCGAGATCGGGTAGGTCTGCTCACAGGCGGGGAGGAACTCCCAGCCGGCCTGCGGGTAGGTGTCGAGGGCCTTCTCCGTGGACTCGCGGGTGGCGGCGTAGTCGCCGAACACGGCGGCGGCCTTCTTGACCTGCTCGGGGTACTCCTCGGCCAGCAGGTAGGCCTGGCCGATCGGGGTCAGGTCGACCGGGTTGGGCACCGAGTTGTAGGTGAGCGGACCGTGGGCCACCGTCGAGCTGACGGTGAAACCGGGGACCTGCGGCAGCTCACAGCTCACGCGGGTCTGCTCGGCGGCACCGTCGAGCGACCAGCCCTGGCCGACGAGCATGAAGACCTGGGAGCAGGCCTCGAGCATCACGTTGGTCGAGTCGAGGATCTTGGCGTCGTAGTAGTTGCCCACCACGGTGCGGCCGTTGATGCCGCCCTGCTCGTTGCACCAGTCGATCATGGCTTCCATGGCCTGCGACATCTGCTTGTTGAGCCCGGGGGCGCCCTGGTAGCCGGCGTCGTCGCCGTAGCCGATGGTGACCGTGTCGGCGGTGACGCCCTGGTCACCGGTGGCGGCGTTGGTGCCCTCGGCGGGTCCGCACGGCGTGGCGAGATCGCCGAAGCCGTCGGCCGGTCCGGCCTCACCGGCATCGGCGGAGGTGGACGGCGACGAGGTGTCGTCGGATCGGCTGCCACCGCAGGCGGCGAGCAACAGGCCCAGCACGGCGAGGACGCCGAGCCAGCGCAGACGCTTGTGATTCATGAAACCCCCATGTTCGGGCCGGCCCCGGGCCGGCTCGCCAGCATCGGAGGCGGGGGCCACCGACGGCGACGCCGCGGAGACGGTCGTCACAGCGCATGAACTTAGGCGCCCGGTGACCCGGTCAACAAACCCCGTCAATGGATCAGGTCAATGAACAGGGTCAATCAGAATGCCGTCGAGCACGAGCCCCGACCACCGTGGCGGCCGAGGCCCGTGTCCCTGGGGGACTCCGCCGCCCGACGACTCCCGGGGGCGAGAACACCGCCGGGAGGGTCGAGACGGACGCTCCATGACATCCGTCACAGACTGTAGGACCGGCGGACAGGACCGTCAATCGGCGCAGAGCGACGCTGAACGAGGCGAACGGGGTCCGGCCGTGCCCCCGGTGCCCACAGCCGGTTATGGTCCGGGCTCGTGAGCATCCTCGATCGATTCCGCATGGACGACAAGGTCGTCATCGTCACGGGCGCCGGGCGGGGGATCGGCGCCGCCAGCGCTCTCACCCTCGCCGAGGCCGGCGCCGACGTCGTGATCACCTCGCGCACCGCCGAGCAGCTCGACGGCGTCGCCGCCCAGGTCCGGGACCTCGGCCGCAGAGCGGTGGCCGTGCCCGGCGACGTGAACGACCTCGACTTCCTCGCCGAGCTGGCCGACCGCGCCGTGAACGACCTCGGACGGATCGACGTCGTGGTGAACAACGCCGGCGGTGCGCCGCCGAGTGAGTTCACCGACCTCTCCGCCCGCTCGTTCGAAGCGACCTTCCACTTCAACGTCACCACCGCCCTCGCCCTCACCCAGGCTGCGCTGCCCCAGTTGGTCGAGAACCACGGCAACGTGGTGAACATCTCGTCGATGGCGGGCCGCGTCGCCAGCCGTGGTCTGACGTCCTACGGCACGGCCAAGGCGGCGCTCAGCCACCTCACCCGCTACATCGCCACCGAGGTGAACCCGAAGGTCCGGGTCAACGGCATCGCCGTCGGGTCGACCGCCACGTCGGCCCTCGAGACGGTCCTCGAGATGCCCGAGGTCCGTGACGCCATGATCGCCGCGACCCCGCTGCGCTTCATCGGTGACCCGACCGACATCGCGCTCGGTGTGCTGTACCTGGCCTCACCCGCAGCGCGTTACGTGACGGGGAAGATCATCGAGATCGACGGCGGCACCCAGGCCTCGACCCTCGAGCTCCCCTTCCCCGACCTGTAGTCGCCCTGCGAGGGGGATCCGCTCGCTCAGAGGGGCACCGTCTCGGAGTCGCGCCCCGATCGCAGGGTCGTCCCCGGCGTGTCGCCCGTGACGCGGCCGTCCCGGACGATCTCGACGCCGTTGACGATCGTCGAGGTCACACCGGTGGCCTCGCTGTAGAGCCGCCAGCCGCCCCCGGGCAGGTCCTGGCGGGGTGCTACCGTCCCGGGACCGATCGTCGCCGGATCGAGCACCACGAGGTCCGCACACCAGCCCTCGGCCACACGTCCGCGTCCGCGGAGCCCGTAGAACCGCGCCGGCGCGTCGGTGAACAACTGGACCGCACGCTCGAACGACATGAGGCCACGGTTGCGCACGCCTTCGGCCAGGAAGCTCGTGTGGCAGGCGAAGGTCTTCATCATGTCGAGGTGCGCGCCGGCGTCGGACCCCCCGGCGATGACGCGCGGATCGGTGTCGAGGAGGCGCACTCGCTCGGCCCAGGCCTCGTCGTCGGTGCCGATGCTGCGGGGCTCGAGACCGGTGGCCAGGTCGTCGGCCACCACGATGTCGAGAAGGGCGTCGATGGCCTCGACGCCGCGTTCGGCGGCGACGGCGGCGACGGTGCGTCCGACCAGGGCACGCTGCCCGGGAGCGGCGACGTCGACGATCGTGTAGTCGGCGTAGCGGGCGATCGAGTGGTTCGGCCCGGCGGCCGCCGCCGACTCGGCCATACGACGCCGAGTGTCCGGGTCCTCGAGCGCGGTCCGACGCTCGACATGGGGGAGGTGCAACACGTCGGCCCACCCCGGCACGATGTCGAGGACGAAGCCGGTGGCGAAGGACAACCTCATCCGCATGGGCTCGGGCAGGCAGAGGCCGACGACCCGACCACCGCGTGCGGCGGCGTGATCGGATGCCGCGAGCTTCGCCTCCCGGGCAGCTCGCGCCTCGTCGCCCGAGGCGACCACCATCACGTTCCAGTTGAGCGAGCGTTGACCGGCGACCGACATGGCCGTCATGCGCTCGATCTCCACGTCGGTGAAACGAGCTGCAGCACCGGGGATGAACTCGATCGTGGTCCCCGGGTGGCCGGCGACGGCCCCCGCCAGAGCCACGAACTCGTCGTCGGTGGCGAAGCGGGACGGCACGGGTTGGCCGAGATGGTCGCTGTGGCTCGCCGAGGAGGTGCTCGAGAACCCCATGCCACCCGCGGCGAGGCTCTCGTGGAGCAGGGCGACCATGGCGTCGAGCTGCGCCGGCGTGGCCTCGTACCCGACTGCGTCGGCGCCCATGACCATGCGCCGCAGTGCGCTGTGACCGACGAGGAAGCCGGCGTTGACGGCGACGCGACCCTCCAGCCTGTCGAGCCACGAACCGAACCCATCCCAGGCCAGGTCCAGCCCGGCCTCCAGGGCCTCGACGGGCATGCCCTCGACCCGGGCCAGCATCGGGAGCAGGTACTCCGCCGCCTCAGGATCCATCGGGGCGATCGAGAAGCCGCAGTTGCCACCGAGGACCGTGGTGACCCCGTGCAGCGACGACGGCGTGGCCGCCGGATCCCACATGATCTGCGGGTCGTAGTGGGTGTGGAGGTCGACGAAGCCGGGGGTGACCGCTCGGCCCTCCGCGTCGATCTCCCTCCCCGCGGGCTCGGTGACGTCACCCACGGCCACGATCCGCCCGTCACGGATCCCGACATCGGCGCGCACCCCCGGCGCCCCGGTGCCGTCCACGACAGTCCCTCCACGCAGCACCAGATCGAGCATGCCCATGACCCCCTCCGCCGTCGGTTCGACGCCGACGCTCTTCCATCCTCGCACCGAACGGACGTCGGTTCCGCGCCCGAACCGTAGGATCGCTCACCGTGACCAGCCCCGTGCTCACCTACCCCCCGCCGGACCACGTGCTGGGCGAGTTGGGGATGGAGATCGACCTCAGGCCCGACGGGGCGCTCGACGGCTTCCTCCCCGTCACCGATGCCATCCGCACCGGCTCGGGCGAACCGTTGCTGGGTGCGGTCGCGACCTGGGTCGACATGATGGGCGGCATGGCCTCGATCCGGGCCTGCACACCCGACCGCGTGGCCACCGCCGACATGACCCTCCACCTGGTCCCCACCGGAGGCACCGACGAACTGACGGGGACCATGCACATCCGCCGACGCGGCCGTCGCACCCTGGTGGTCGAGGTCGAGCTGCGCGGCGATCGCCACCAGCCCGCCGGCCTCGCCACGATCAGCTTCGCCGTACTCCCCCAGCCACCGGGCGCACCGGTCCTGCCCGTCGTGGAAGCGGGACGTCGGGCCGTGCTGCCGGGGATGGCGGTGGGGGCGCGGCCCTTCGTCGACGCCGTCGGTCTGGTCCGAGTGGACGAAGGCGTGATCGAGACCGAGATCCGACCACAGGTGCGCAACAGCCTCGGTGCCCTCAACGGTGGCTTCCTGACCGCCGGGATCGACGCTGCGGCAGCCGACGCCGCTTCCGCCGTGTTCGACGGCCCCGCCGAGACCGTGGAACTGCACATCGCGTTCCTGGAGCTCGGCCGGGTCGGACCGGTCCGGGCGCGGGCCGAGCTCCTCGGCGGGCGCGACGACGCCGCGTCGTCGCGACGGGCGACCCTGAGCGTGGAGGTCACCGATGACGGCCAGGACGGCCGGGTCCTCACTCGGGCCTCGGCCGTGACGGTGCCGACGTGAGCGCGGAGCGCCCGCCCAGCTGGCCCGGCGCCTCCGGTGAGCTGCCGTCGGTCCCGGAGCTCGAGGCCTTGGGGATGGCGGTCCCGCTGTACCTCCCGACGTTGATGGACGAGCGGCCCGACCCGCGGAGCGAAGGCGGCGTCCTGGTCGACGCCCGCTTCGAGCCCGGACCCCATCTCCTCGACGAGCACGGTCGGCTGGGCATGGGCCTGCTGAGCACGCTCGTCGACAACGTGGGTGGGATGGTCAACGGGATCGCCGTGCTGCCCGACTGGATCGTGACCACGAACCTGACCGTGCGTCGCGCGGCCCGGCCCCCCGCTGATCCGCCGGAACCGGACGGACCGCTCGGCCTCGTGGCGAGGGTGCTACGGCGGGGGCGATCGACCGCGGTCTGCGATGTCGACATCACCGCTGCGGACGGCCGGAAGCTGGCCTCGGGCGTCATGACCAGCTCGATCCTGACCCCGGAGATGGGCCCCCCGCCCGTACCCCGGCCCTTGAGGCGCCGCCGGGTGCCGGCCATCGACGATCCGCTCTACGCCAGTCCTCCCGAGGAGTTCTTCGACCTCCGACCGGGAGACCTCCCGGGCGAAGTGCGCCTCGACGCCCCGCCCCGCGTGCGCAATCCATGGGGCATCGTCCACGGCGGAGCCATCGCCGTCGCCGTCGATGCCGCGGCGCGCGCCGCCGTCGCCCACCCGACCGGCATCGACATCGACGCGGGCGCTCTCGGGGTCACCGACCTGGCCATGCACTTCCTGAGCCCCGGCCGGGTCGGCCCGCTCGTCGCTCTCGGCGAGTTGATCGGCAGCCGCGGCGACGACCATCTCGTGAGGGTCACGGTCCGCGACCGAGGCGCCGACGACCGCCTTCTCACGATGGCGGCACTGACAGTACGACCCGACTGACCACCCTGAGGAGAGGCACCCATGGCGATGTCGTTCGACGAGGCGGTGACCTCCGTGACCGGACCGGGAGGGCCGCTCGAGATCGTCGAGACCACGGTCGAGGGCCGGACCCAGAAGGTGTTCGCCGCCACCCCGCCCTCGCTGCGCGCCCTGTGGGACACCCTCAGGGCCCGCGGCGACGAGACCTTCCTGGTCTTCGAAGACGAACAGTGGTCGTTCCGCCGGGTGATGAGCAGCGTCGACGAGCTCGGCGCGGCGCTCGTGCAGCGGTACGGCGTGGCGAGGGGCGACCACGTCGCCATCGCGATGCGCAACTACCCCGAGTGGGTGATCGCCTACGCCGCCATCACCTCGGTGGGCGCGGTGGTCGTGTCGCTCAACGCGTGGTGGACGGGTCCCGAGCTCGAGTACGGACTGAGCGATTCCGGGGCGAAGGTGATGGTCACCGACGACGCCCGCCTCGACCGGATCGCCGATCGACTCGATGCACTCGGGGTGGCGGCCATCGTGGTCAGGTCGTCGGCCACCTTGCCGCCCGGAGCGGCGCACCTGGCCGACGTCGTCACCGAGGGCGCGCCGCTGCCGGAGGTGGCCATCACCCCCGACGACGACGCCACGATCCTCTACACCTCGGGCACCACCGGACACCCCAAGGGCGCCGTGTCCACCCACCGCGCCGTGCTCACCGGCGCTGATGGGCTTCGCCTGCCGGGCGATCGTCGAGTCCCTGCGCCAGGAGCCCAAGGAACCCCATCCGTATCCGACCGCCTTCATCCTCGTCGTACCGCTCTTCCACGTGACGGGCTGCATCCCGGTCATGTTGGGCGCTGCCCTCACCGGATCGAAGCTGGTGATGATGCACAAGTGGGACCCGGAGCGTGCGCTGGAGTTGATCGAGCGTGAGCGCGTCACCACCTTCGTGGGTGTGCCCACGATGTCGGCGGACCTGCTGGTCTGCCCGGACTTCGCCGACCGGGACACCTCGTCGCTCCAGAACGTGGGCGGCGGCGGCGCGCCGATGCCACCGGACCTGGTGCGCCGCATCGAAGGGTCCTTCGGTGGAGCGCCGCCCACAGCTCGGATACGGCATGACGGAGACCAACGCCTACGGACCGAAAACTCGGGCGACGACTACCTCCGCAAGCCCTCCAGCACCGGTCGGGTGGTCCCGATCATCGACGTCGCCGTGATCGGCCCCGACGGGGAGCACCGACCCACCGGCGAGGTGGGCGAGATCTGCTTCCGCGGCGCCAGCCTGATCCGGGGCTACTGGAACCGTCCGGAGGCCACCGCCGAGGCCATCCGTGACGGTTGGCTGCGCACCGGTGACCTCGGATACGCTCGATGACGAGGGATTCGTCTTCATCGAGGACCGGGTGAAGGACATGGTGCTGCGCGGCGGCGAGAACGTGTACTGCGCCGAGGTCGAGGCCGCCGTCTACGAGCACCCGGGCGTGCACGAGGCCGCCGTCTTCGGACTCCCCCACGAGCGCCTGGGCGAGGAGGTGGCCTGCGCCGTCCAACCACGGGCCGGAGTCTCGATCGATCTCGACGAGATGACGGGCTTCCTCCGCGAACGGATCGCGGCGTTCATGGTGCCGACCCGATGGTTCGTCCACGAGGCCCCCCTTCCCCGCGGCGCCACCGGCAAGATCCTCAAGCGCGACCTGAAGGACGAGATCCTGAAGGGTTGAGCCGTTCCGAACGCCACGACCAGGGGCTGCGTGACGAAGCAGCCGGCGACGTCGCGACCACGACCGTCAGCCGTCGGCGCCGCTCTGCGCCAGCTCGGCGGCCCGGGCCTTGAGCCCGGCGTAGTCGGCCTTGCCGTTGGCCGCCCGATCGAGGGTGGCGAAGGCGTGGACCCGCTTCGGCGCCTTGTAACCGGCGAGGTTGCGCTTCACCTCCGCGATGACCGCGCCCTCGTCGAGCTCGGCGCCCGGTCGCAGCTCGACCATGGCGACGACCACCTCACCGAAGCGCTCGTCAGGTGCACCGACGCAGACCGCATCGATGACGTCGGGATGGCCCTTGACGGCCTCCTCGACCTCCTCGGGGTACACCTTCTCGCCACCGGTGTTGATGCAGACCGAACCCCGGCCGAGCAGGCGCAGCGTGCCGTCGGCGTCGATCGTGGCGTAGTCGCCGGGCATGGACCACCGCGACCCGCGGAACTCCCGGAACGTCGCCGCCGACTTCTCGGGATCCTTGTGGTAGCCGACCGGGACCCGCCCGCGCATGGCGATCATGCCGATCTCCCCGCTCCCGGGACGAACCTCGCGCCCGTCGTCGGTCAGGACCTTGGTGTCGTCGCTCAGCGTGAAGGCCGCGGTGCCGGCACGACCCCGCTCGCCGTCCGCCGAGGCCACCGACAACGCCATTCCCACGGCCTCGGAGGAACCGAGGGTGTCGACGCACAGCAGGCGGGGAGCGTGGGCCAACAGGCCCTGCTTCACCGGCGCGGACCACATGACGCCCGACGACGTCATGACCCGCAGCGACGACACGTCCCAACGGTCCGGTTCGGCGTCGAGCGCCGCGAGCAGAGGCTTGGCGAAGGCGTCACCCACGATGGCGATGCTCTTCACCCGCTCCCGTTCGATGGTGTCGAGGATCTCGACGACCGAGAACCGCCGGTCGACGAGTGTCACCACACACCCACCGCTGGACAGGGCCATGAACGAGCTGAAGGCACCGGTGCCGTGCATGAGCGGCGCGGCGGTGAGGTGTACCGGCCCCGGCTTTCGGAGCGATGCGGCCACGCCGACGAGACCACCGTCATCGGGGTGGTGCACGGCCGCCGAGGCGTTGAGGAGCGCGAACAGATCGTCCTGGCGCCACATCACGCCCTTGGGCAGTCCCGTGGTGCCGCCGGTGTACACGAGATAGAGGTCGTCCGGGCTGCGGCCCCAGGGCGGACGGGTGGGGCCCGAGTCGGCGGCGACGCCGCCGACGATGGCGTCCCAGCTCGTCGCCCACGGCGGGCACCCCCCGGTCCCGTCGTCGACCCAGACCCAGCGCCGCACGTGCGGGAGGTCGGGGCGGACCTGCTCGACGCGGTCGGCGAACTCCCCGTGGAAGACCACGGTGGCGGCGTCGGCGTTCTCCCACAGGTAGGCCAGCTCGGTCGGGCCGTAGCGGTAGTTCGTGTTGACGGGAGCCAGTCCGAGCTTGAACGCGGCGAAGACCGCTTCGAGGTATTCGGGCGAGGAGTAGAGGTACTGCGCCACCGTCTCACCGGGGCGGGCCCCCTCGGCCAGCAACCAGGCCGCGAACGCATCGGCGTGCCGTTCGAACTCGGCCCACGTGAACCGACGCTCTCCCTGCACCTGCGCGGGCGCATCGGGCAGGGCCGCGGCCACCGTCTCCCACACGTCGGCGAAGTTCCAGGCGGTCATGGCCGACGATGGTCGCACATCCGGACCCACAACCCCGTCGTGCCCGCGGGAGGCGGCGCCTCCCGCCCACCATCCTGAACTGTGAGTGGATTCGCCGAGTGGAGCCTGGAGATCCACACACAGTTCGGGCGTCAGCGGCGATCGGTCGACTCGGCCCTGGCGACGAGGAGGAAACGCTCGACGGCCCGGGCCTGCTCCGCCCGCCACCGGTCGACGAGGTCGCCGTGGCGCCCGGACACCGCAGCGATCAGCGGCGCCAAGGAGGCGATCTGGTGATCGAGGAAGTCGCCCGACACGATTCCCCGACGGCGTCGGAGTTCGAGCTTCATCAGGAGCTCGATGCGCACGTCACGGAGGTGGAGGACGGGTTGGTCGAGCCACGCGGCGTCGTCGCGTCGGCCGGCCGCGGTGGCGGCGAGCAGGATGCGGTTCCTGCCGCGCCCGGGCGCCGTGCCCCGGCGCCGCACACGACCGTCGTCCACCAGTTGATCGAGGGCGCGGTAGGCGAGCGGCCGGCTCAGGGTCCAGATCCGACCGAGGCCGCCGTCGGCGGCGAGCACCGACCCGACCGCCCAACCGTGCTCGACGCCCTCCACGACGAGGGCGAGGCACACGTGCTGCGCGAAATCCGCGGCCGTCGGCTTCCGGTTCACGGGTGCAGCGTAGAGCCCTCGAGGCAGGTAATCAGGAATTGACTACTATCGCGACGTGCGGCCGCGTCATCTCCTCCTCCTCGCGACGGCTGCCCTCGTGCTCGCCGGTTGTGGCACGGACGACGGCCCCACCTCCGACGGTGGGAGCACCGGGCGCGACCGGGGCAGGGTCACCGTCGTGGCCGCGTCATCGCTGACCGATGTCCTCGCCGCGATCACCACGGACTTCGAGGACGCGAACCCGGGGGTCACGGTGCGCACGTCGTTCGCGGCGTCATCGTCGCTCGCCGCCCAGATCCGGGAAGGGGTGCCAGCCGACGTTTTCGCCTCCGCGGACGAGCGCACCATGGCAGACCTGGGCGGCGAGGGACTCGTCGTCGAACCGGCCACGGTCTTCGCCCGCAACCGACTGACCATCGCCGTCGCCCCCGGGAACCCGCTGGGCATCCGCGGATCGACCGATCTGGCCCGTTCCGATCTCGTCTACGTGGCGGCAGCGCCGAACGTCCCCATCAGCCGCTACGCCGACGAGGCCCTGACCGATGCCGGCGTCGCCGCTGACCCGGTCAGCTTCGAACCCGACGTCAGGGCGGTGCTCACCAAGGTGGCCGTCGGTGAGGCCGACGCCGGGATCGTGTACGCCACCGATGTCGCCGCGAGCGACGGTGCCGTCACCGGCATCGACCTGCCCGAGGTCGGCGTGGTGGCCTCGTACCCGGCCGCCGTGCTCCGCGACGCCGCTCGCGCCGACCTGGGCGCCGCTTTCGTCGCCTTCCTGCTCGGCCCGTCGGCGCAACGGGCCCTGGCCGACGCCGGCTTCGCACCGCCGCGATGAGCCGGTCGCCGCGGCACCTCACGACCGATTCCGGCCGCGGTGGGGGTCCTGGCCGGGATGGCTGCGGTGTTCTTCGCCGTTCCGGTCATCGGTCTCGTCATGAGGGCCCCCTGGGGCGACGCCTGGGCGATCCTGACGGCACCGGAGACGCTCACCACCCTGCGCCTGTCGTTGTGGACATCGGGTTGGGCGACGCTGCTCTCGCTCGTGTTCGGGGTGCCGCTGGCGTGGGTGCTGGCTCGCAGCACGCTGCCCGGGCGATCGGCGCTGCGTGCGCTGAGCACGCTGTCCATGGTGCTACCGCCCGTCGTCGCCGGGGTGGCCCTCTTCGCCGCGCTGGGGCGCCGTGGTGTCATCGGGCAGTACCTCGACACGTGGTTCGACATCAGGTTGCCGTTCAGCACCGCCGGTGTGGTCCTGGCACAGACCTTCGTGGCCATGCCCTTCCTGGTCATCACCGTCGACGCCGCACTGCGCCAGCGCGACACGAGCGACGAGCAGGCCGCCCGGACCCTCGGCGCCGGACCCTGGTACACCTTCCGTCGCATCACCCTTCCCGCCATCCGGCCTGCTCTGGTCGCGGGCGCGGTGCTGGCCTGGGCCCGTGCCCTCGGTGAGTTCGGGGCGACCATCACCTTCGCCGGCAGCTTCCCCGGCACCACCCAGACCCTGCCGCTCGCCGTCGCCCAGCGGCTCGAGACCGATCCCGGGGAGGCGATCCTCCTGGCGCTGATCCTCGTCGCCATCTCCTTCACGGTGCTGGTGAGCCTCCGCTACCGCTGGCTGGGTGGGGGTCTGGCCCCCGGCGAGCCCGCCCCGTGAGCGCCCCACCCGGTCTCGACGCCGACATCGGCCTGCATCTGGGCGACCTCGAGCTGAGTGCGACCGTCGAGGTCGGGCGGGGCGAGGTGGTGGCACTGCTCGGCCCGAACGGGGCCGGCAAGACGACGTTGCTGCGAACCATCGCCGGACTCCATGCCGTCGACAGGGGGCGCATCGTCCTCGACGGCGACACCCTCGACGACGCCCGGACGGCCGAGTTCGTCGCCCCCGAGCGACGACGGCTCGGTGTGGTCTTCCAGGACCTGGCGCTGTTCGACCACATGGATCTGACCGAGAACGTGGCCTTCGGTCTGCGTGCGACCGGCGGGCGCCGCCGCGACGCACGCCGCCGCGCGCGTGCATGGTTGGAGGTGGTGGGATTGGCCGACCAGGAGGCCCGGCGGCCCGGCTCCCTCTCGGGCGGTCAGCGCCAGCGAGTCGCCCTCGCACGGGCGCTGGCCTCCGACCCACGTGCGCTGCTGCTCGACGAACCGCTGGCGGCCCTCGACGCATCGACGCGCCTCGACGTCCGTGTCGATCTCCGCCGTCACCTCGGGGCAACGGGTCTGCCCACCCTCATCGTCACCCACGACCCGATCGACGCCCACGTCCTGGCCGACCGGGTGGTGGTCCTCGAGAACGGGCGGGTCACCCAGCAGGGGAAGCTGACCGATCTCGCCGCCCACCCCGCGACCGGCTACGTGGCCGACCTGGCCGGGGTCAACCTCGTCGAGGGGCGCCTGGAGGGTGACGTGCTCTCGACAACGGGGGGGATGACGGTGCACGGAACCCGGTTCGACGACGATCGGTCGCCGACGCGAGGGCTGGCGGCGGTCGATCCCCGAGCGATCGCGGTCTACCGCGACCCACCGGGCGGGAGCCCACGCAACTGCTGGCCGATGACGGTGGTCGACGTCGATGTGTTCCACGACCGCGTACGGGTGCAGCTCGAAGGGCCGGCTCCGCTGACCGCCGAGATCACCACGGAGGCGGTGGCCGACTTGGGTCTGGCGCCGGGCGAGAAGGTCGTCGCCGTGGCCAAAGCCACGGAGGTCCGCCTCTACCCGGGCTGAATCAGACCGGGCGTCGCTCGTTCAACGCGTCGGTGTTGTCGTGCATGATCATCCGCTGCACGTCGAGCGAGAAGTTCTTGAGCTCGTCGACGTAGTCGAGCGGCTCGGGCATGCCTTCGATGTGAGGCCAGTCCGAACCGAAGATGATGCGGTCAGCACCCATCATCTCGACCAGCTCGTGCACGTCGTCCTCCCAGAAGGGGTTGATCCAGACGTGCTCACGGAAGGTCTCCGACGGCAGCTCGGGGAACCAGCCGGGCATCTTGGCGTGGGTGACATCGAGCTTCTTGAGCAGCGCCCGCAGGAAGCCCGAGCCGTTCTCGACCGACGCCACCCGCAGGTTGGGGAAACGCTCGAAGACCTTGTCGCAGACCAACGCCGCGAGGAAGTCCTCGATCGGGCGGTCGAACATCGTGGCCATCTTGATGGGCTGGGGACGACTGCCGCTGTTGAAGTTCGCCGAGAAACCGGTGTCCTCGGCGTAGCCGTTGGAGGTGTAGCCGCTGTCACCGGCATGGGCGACGACGGTGATGCCGGCCTCGTTGACCCGCGCCCAGAAGGGGTCGAACATCGGGTCGGCCGGGGAACGGGGCCCGTCGACCGTGGTCGGCGCCGCAGGACGCATCACGATCGTCCGCACGCCCTTGTCGAGCGCCCACTCGAGCTCGGCCACGGCCCAGTCGAGATCGACGAGGGAGAAGTACGGGGCCGCGAAGATGCGGTCCTGGTAGGCGAAGCCCCAGTCCTCCTCGAGCCAACGGTTGAAGGCCGTGAACACCATCTGCACGGCCACGGGATCGTGCTTGAGGAGCTCTTCGTAGATCATGCCGAGGGTCGGGAAGAGCCAGCACTTCTCGAGGCCGTGCTCGTCGAGGGTGGCGATGCGAGCGTCGCGGTCGCGATAGGCGGGCCGGATCGGCTCGCGCTGCTTCATCAGCTCGAGCGGGGACTCGCCGCTCGGGTTGCCGCGGAAGTAGTCCTTCAGGATGCCCGGGGGCGAGACCGGATCGAAGGTGGGATTGACGACGGCGCGGCACACCTTGCCGGCGATGACGTGGTACTTCCGCCCGTTGATCTCACACCATTCGATGGTGCGGGGGCCGGTACGGGGGTCGAGGTGCCGCGTGAAGGCGTCGAGGGCTTCGTAGTAGTGGTTGTCGGCGTCGAAGCAGGGGTACCCGGGATCGGTCATGGGGCCCAATCTACTACGCAACAGGCTGTTCCGACAGAGTTGTGTAGTACGTCTCGGAGGCCTCGGCCCACCGGGCCTGCAACTCACTGAAGCGGGCCTGCGCCCGCGCCCCGGCCCAATCGTCGGGGAGCAGCGCCACGGGCAGTGCCGGGTCGATGCTGAGCAGGTGCCGCCACTCGTGGGCCAACCTCGTCCGCATGGCGAAGGCCTGGCGATCATCGGCTGGTTCGGCGTCGGCGAAGTCGGCGAGGAACTGCTCGTGGGCCGCGGCCGCGCCGGCGAGGTCCCATGCGGCGGCCACCACCTCACCCGGTGTGGCCGAGGCGGGGGTGGGCGCCGCCGAGAAGAACACGGCATGGCTCTCGAGGCCCAACTCCCCCAGGACGACCCGCGCGCCGGTCTCGGCCCGCTCGTCGGCGGCCACCCAGACACTCGGACCGAGCGACCCGAACCCCTCGAAGTCGAGGCCGGAGGCGAGCCGCTCACGACGCCGGCGCTCCGGCATGGCCCCGGTGAGCGTCACCAGGAGGAAGCGACCGTCCCACTCGCGAGCGGGGAGGAGTGAGCGAGCCAGACGGTCCCGTGCGGACTGGAGCAGGCGGCGACCGGCCGGGGACAGCGACCAGCGGGTGTACCGGCCGACGCTCTCCCCCACCAACCAACCGTCGGCGGCGGTTCGACTCACGGCTTGACGAGCCGCTCGTTCCTCCACCCCCACAGCCTCCAGGGCACCGACCAGCGTCGAGGTCCACACATCGTCGCCTCTCGGCATCACGTACTGCCCGAGGATGCCGACGAGCAGAGCCCGAGCACTCGGCCCGCCGTCGGCGCGACGACGGGTCGCCGTCACCACCACGTCGGAACCGGACTCGTTCATGGCCGAGGATCGTAGGTCCGCCGTGGGCGCGCCCCGCAGGGGCTACCCCGCGTCGCTCCAACGAACGGCCGAACCGACGGCCGAGCGGGCGAACGTCTCGGAATCGATCACCACGTCGACGAGACCCCATGCGAGCGCGGTGGGAGCGTCGATCACGGCCCCCGTGAGAGCCGCCCACGCCGTTCGCTGCGGGCCCATCCGTCGGGCCAGGCTGGCCGTACCCCCCGCACCGGGAACCAGGCCCATGGCCAGCTCCGGGAGACGGAAGGTGGCGTCGGACCTCGCCACCACGGTGTCGGCGAAGGCCGCCCACTCCATGCCCGCGCCGACGGCGGGACCGTGGACGTGCACGATCACGCGTGGAGAACACCGCAGCAGATCGAGAGCCGGCGATCGACTCGTGCGCACGAGATGGGCGGTCACCGGATCGGGGGTCGTGCCGAACTCGTCGAGGTCACCGCCGCTGCAGAACGAAGGACCCATTCCCCAGAGATGGACCTCGGCGACGGTCGGATCGGCGAGGGCGACCCCGAGCGCGGCGTGGAGCTCGTCACGGAGGCGTGCGCTGACGGCGTTGCGGACGTGCGGCCGAGACAGCGCGACGTCGAGTCGGTCACCGATGCGGCCGACCTCCACCGTGGTGGCCTCACCGGCGCCCGACGCGACTCGTCGGGGGCCGCGGTCGGCTCTCCATGCTCCGTGGTCGGGACCCGCCTGCAGCATCGAATAGACCCACGACTCGGCCACGACGGCGTCTTCGGTCGGGAGACGCCGCCCGGCCCGGAGGAGTTGGACGAGGGCGACCGCGGCGGCAGGCGACCGACCCACGCCGTCGGCGAGGGCGGCGAGGGAGCGCTCGAGATCCGACACCGCGATTCCCGGCATCCGTGCAGCAGCGACGCCGTCGGCGTCGGGCGACGCTGCTCCGGCCAAGAGCAGGAGATCGAGGGCATCGGCCCCCGTCGGCGGTGGGCCCGGGGAGGTGTGCACGCCGACGACGACGGCGGGCACGAAGGAGGACGCCGCCGACACCTCCACCAGCGCCTCCGGGTCGTCGAGGAGGACGGCCACGATCGGCTCGCCGGCGAGCACGCCGGTGTCGTCGCCGCTGGCGGCACGGCTCAGGAGGCCTGCGGCCTCGACGGCGCGGTGCACCGGGAGGTCAGCGGCCATGGACGACCTCGCCGGCGATCACGGTGCTGCGGACCTTGTCGGCCGAGGGGTCGGCCAGCGCAGCGGCGAGGGGTTCGTGGAGGAGGCAGAGATCGGCCGAGACCCCGGTGGTCAGCATCCGGGGGGGCCCGCCCGGATCACCGGCCGAGCCGAGGAAGCCGGCGAGGGCGACCGGGGCGCGCACCGTCTCGTCGCAGCCGAGCAGGTGGCCGTCACGCGTGCGGCGCCACCCGGCGGAGGCGATGGCCTCCCAGGGATCGGCGGATCCGACGGGAGCGTCGCTACCCATGGCGACGGCCACCCCCGCCCGTCGCAGCGAGGCGGCGCGGTACAGGTCGAGGTGGTCGGCCGGGTCGACCGCAGCGAGGTAGTGGTCGCCCCGTTCGGCGACGAACGAGGGCTGGGTCACGACGGTGACCGAGGCGGCGGCCAGGTAGGCATCGAGGTCTCGGGGAAGCACCGACGCATGCTCGAGGCGATCGCCCGGGCGCGCGCCGGCCGCCTCGAGTGCGGAGACCGCGGACACGCACTCGGCCCGGGTCACACAGTGGATGGCGACGGCGCGCCCGTCGGCATGGGCCGCCTCGACGGCGGCGCCCATCCCGACCGGGTCGAGGCCCCGGTGCTCGTCGGCGACGAGCTTCACCGGCCCGAGTTCGACCCACTTCCCGAGTCCGTCGGCGTCGGCTCGGCCCATCACCATCAGGCGTTGCGGCAACGATCCCGTCGACCTCGCACGGAGCAGGGCGGCGAGGGCGCCGTCGTCGAGCACCGGGGTCGTGTCCGTGACTCCGGTGATGCCGTAGCCGGCGAGCAGGCGCCCGATCGGCGCGAGATCGGGGGCGACACGCCCGACCCGCGGGGCGATCCAGCCGTCGAGTCGGTGCAGCCATCCGGTGGCCCGGCCCCCGGTGTCGCGCTCGACCCCCGGATCGGCGTCTCCTCCCGTGGCGAAACCGACCCGTTGATCGGCCGGAGGATCACGATCGGCGCCAGGGCCGACCACGTCGAGGCCGAGGCGCCCCAGGCCGACGGTGGACACCACCCACGACAGGCCGCTGCGGTGCTGCACCCGCACGGGCACCGGGCCGCACGACGCGTCGAGACGCCGACGGTCCATCGCCCCGTGGCGGTGCTCGTCGAAGCCGGTGACCCGCAGCCAACCTGCGCCGTCGAGACCACGGTCACGAACGGCGAGGCGGAGATGGCGGTCGACACCCGCGGCGTCGGGCACCTCGGCGAGGTCGACCGAGGCCGACCGGGCGGCCAGTGCGAGCAGGTGGAGATGATGATCGTGGAGCCCGGGGAGCAGCGCCCCGCCCGCAGCATCGATCACGTCGGCACCTCGGCGATCGACCCGCGAGTTGGCGTCGAGAGCCACGATCCGATCGCCCTCGATGCGAATGGCAAGACCACTGCACCCGTCGATCTCGGCATCGATCACGACGGTGCTCATCGTGGGACCGGCATCGTCGAACCTGCGTGCAGGGCAGTGTGCCGCGCCACTTCCCGCAGGGCCACGTCGAGCAGGCACCCGCCGCCCCGAGCCCATGCATCGGCCGCGGCCCCGGCCGCCACCATCCCGGCGAGAGGGTCGGCGATGGCATCGCCGACGAACGCCGGTCGGCCGTCCTCGACGGACACGAGGCCGCCTGCGGCCGCCGTGTCGTCACCGAACCCGACCCGGTTCGACCAGGGCCCCCGACGCCCGTAGGCGGTGATCGACACCCAGACCGATCCCGGGCGCGCCCCCACCACCTCCGACGGCTGGATCCCCATCTGACGAAGCGCACGGGGACGGGAGCCCTCGATGACGATGTCGGCCGTCGACAGGAGATGACGCAGCTCGTTGCGCCCTGCGTCGGTGGCCAGGGGCAGCGCACGATGCTCCTTGGCGCCGTTCAGCGCGTGGAAGAAGCCGGGATCGCCTCCACGGGCCCCGTCGAGGCGACTGGAGGACTCGACCTTCACGACCCGCATCCCGGCCGCGGCGAGGAGCCGCCCGCACAAGGGTCCGGCCCACAACGACGACAGGTCGACGACGAGCGGTACCCGGAGGTCCGGCGCCCGGTCCGTCGGTGACGCGAGTCGCCGGCCGAGGAGCGGTCGACGGCCGCCGACCATGTCGCGGCTCACGAGTTGCTCGTCGCCGACCCGGCGCGCCTCGTCGGACATCGGGACGACAGCCACGGCAAGACCCAGGAGCTGGCCCTGTTCGACGACCTCGGCCCCGGAACGTGCCGCCACGGCCTCGGCCACCTGCTCCCAGTCGACCAGGCCGTTGCCAGCGGTCGCGGTCACACCGAGCCAGGCCGGGACGAGCTCGATGTCGTCGACACGAGGCAGGTTCGCGGCCACCCATCCGTCGGCCGAGGGAAGGAGGTGGCACGAGCCTCCCGCCGACACCGGCCCCGTCGGTTCGTGTCCGAGCCGGACCGCCCGCTCGGCGATCAGATCGGCCGCGTCGTTGGGGGCCGGATCCAGGCCGACGGGAGCTCCGGACACCGCACCGAGCCGGGCCAGCGCCCGATCACCGACGGCGGCCGCCGCCGCCAGCAGGTCCGGCCCCGATGCGACCACGCCGGCCCGATCAGCCCGTCAGGTCGGCGAGGATCTCGCGGCGGAGCAGCTTCCCGGTCGGGGTGCGGGGGAGCTCGTCGCGGAACACCACCACCTCGGGCGTCTTCGAGCCCCGGAGGTGTTCGCGGGCGAAGGCCTGCAGCTCCTCGGCATCGGGCGTTGCACCGGCGGCGGCCACGACGACCGCGGCGATCCGCTGACCCCACTCGTCGTCGGGGATTCCGACGACGACGACGTCGACCACGCCGGGGTGGCGGGCCAGGACGTCTTCGATCTCGGCCGGCGCGATGTTCTCTCCGCCCCGGATGATCGTGTCGTCGGCTCGGCCCTCGATGAAGAGGTACCCGTCGGCGTCGACCCAACCCCGGTCCTTGGTGGGGAACCAGCCCTCGTCGTCGAGCACGCTGAACCCGTCGTACTCCCCCGACACCTGTTCACCGCGCAGGAAGACCAGCCCGGGCTGACCGGCGGGAACGACCGTGCCGTCGGGCCCACGCACCTCCACCTCGATGCCAGGGAGCAGCTTGCCCACCGATCCGAGCCGCTCTCGGGCCACCGGGTCGCCGGCGCGGGCGGCAGCGTGGTCGTCGGGTCCGAGCAGTGCGATGGTCGACGAGGTCTCGGTGAGCCCGTAGGCGTTGACGAACCCGGTGCCGTCGAACAGCTCGAGAGCCTGTTCCAGCACGGGCAGCGGCATGCGCGACCCCCCGTAGGAGAGCGTGCGCAACGTCGGTACGTCGGCGGGCTCGCCCCCCAGCTCGGCCACCACACGGGCCAGCATGGTGGGGACGACCATCGCCTGGGTCACCCGACGGGAACGCACCGTGTCGAGCCACGTCGCGGCGTCGAACGCGTCGAGATAGACGATGCGTCGCCCGGCGTAGACGTTGGACAAGAGGTTGGCCATCCCGGCGATGTGGTACGGCGGAACGGTGACGAGCGCCGACTGCTCCTCGTCGGCGACGGCGAACTCGACCGTGCCGAGCACGTACGAGGTGAGGTGGCGGTGGCGGAGCAGCGCCGCCTTGGGCATCCCGGACGTGCCGGACGTGTAGAGGACGACAGCCACGTCGTCGGGATCGACGAAGGGGGGCAGGTCGCCCGACTCCTCGACGTGGCCCGTCACCACCAGCTCGCGACGATCGATGGTCCGGGACGGGTCGGCACCCGGGACCGGGAGGTGCTCGGCGACGACGAGCGCCCCCGGGTGGGCCTCGACGAGCGGCTCGAGCTGCTCGGCCCCGAGGCGGTAGTTGAGCGGGATGAACGGGACGCCGGCCGCGGCGGCACCGAACAGCGAGATCGGGAAGGTGACGTCGTTGGTGCCGCAGTAGACGAGCGCATCGTGCCCGCCGGCGACGAGGCGCTCCGCGCAGCCCGCCGCAGCACGGGCGAGCTCTTCGAAGGTGAGTTCGACCTCCCCTCCGACCACCGCCTGACGCTCGGGCAGGGTCGATCCCGCCATCTCCAACAGCAGACCGAGGTTCACGAGCTCGCCCGGTTCAATCCGAGGAGGGCAGGGGCTTGGCGCCCTTGATGGGCATGTCGCGCCCATCGGCGGCCAGTGCGCCCGGCCCGGGCTTGGAGCACAGCACCTCGAGGGTCGAGTCGTCGTCGGTGTAGCGCTTGCCCACCAGCGTTCCGTCGCCGGTGGCACCGTCGTGTCCGGCTCCTGAGCGCTCGGCGCCGGGATCGACGAGCACCTCGCCGCCGCAGGTGACGGTCACCGGTGCCGACGGCGGTCGCACGACCACCACCTCCGTGGCACACGCCGGGCACGCCAACCGCTGTCCTGCCTTGATCTCCATGGTTCCCCTCATGTCCGTGGCCGACAGCACAGTATCGCCGCCGGCACGTCTGTCCGCCCGGAGGTGCCAGGGGGCCGGCCGACTCGTCCCCGCCGCATCGGCGGCGACCTACCATCGCCCGGCCGGTGACGATGCCGGGGAGCAGAGGGGAACACGATGACGATCGAGAATCAGCGCTTCGAGGAGAAGGTCGCTCTGATCACGGGGGCCGGCTCGGGCATCGGTCGGGCCACGACCGCACGGCTGACGGCCGAGGGCGCGCAGGTGCTCGCCGTCGACATCAGCGAAGCCGGCCTGGCCGGGACCGTGGAACTGGTGGAGGCGAACGGAGGCGGCACCATCGAGACGTGCATCGCGGACGTGACCCGGCCGACGGAGTGCCGGACGGCGGTGGCGACCGCCGTCGAGACGTTCGGACGTCTCGACGTCCTCGGGAACGTCGCCGGCATCGCCAAGGGCGAACACGTCGCCGACGTCACCGAGGAGGGCTACCGCCGGATGTTCGGGGTCAACACCGACGGCCCGTTCTTCATGTGCCAGGCCGCCATCCCGCACCTGCTCGAGACCGACGGCAACATCGTGAACATGGCGTCCAACGCCGGGCTGATGGGAGGCGCCTACACGGTCGTCTACTGCATGACCAAGGGGGCGGTCGTGCAACTCACCCGGGCGCTGGCCATGGAGTTCGCCAAGACCAAGCTGCGGGTCAACGCCATCGCTCCGGGCGGGATCGCGTCGAACCTGACCACGGGCTACGAGATGCCCGCCGACGTCGACGTCGATCTCGTCGGGCGCTACACGGGGTTCCGCGGCATGGGCACACCCGACGACATCGCCGTGCTGTTCGCCCTGGTGGCCTCCGACGACGGGCGCAACATCCACGGCGCCATCCTGTCGAGCGATCTCGGCATCACCGCCGGCTGAGGCCATGACCGATCCGGCGGCGACGGCACCCACGCTCACGTCGAACGTCGACGCATCGGACGACACCTTCGCCGCGAACCGTGAGGCGCTCGACCGGGCCGTCGCCGAGGTGCGGACCCTCACCGCGAGCGCCCGCGAGGGCGGTTCCGAAGCGGCACGCCTGCGTCACACCGAGCGCGGCAAGCTCCTGCCCCGGGAACGGGTCGAGGGCCTGCTCGATCCGGGGACCCCGTTCCTCGAGTTGTCGCCGCTGGCCGCCCACGACCTCTACTCCGGGGAGGCGCCGGGGGCGGGGCTGATCACCGGAGTGGGTCGGGTGTGCGGCCGCCTCTGCGTGATCGTGGCCAACGACGCCACGGTCAAGGGCGGCACCTACTACCCGATGACGGTCAAGAAGCACCTCAGGGCCCAGGAGATCGCGCTCGAGAACCGTCTGCCGTGCATCTACCTCGTCGACTCCGGCGGCGCCTATCTGCCCGCCCAGGACGAGGTGTTCCCCGACCGCGACCACTTCGGGCGCATCTTCTTCAACCAGGCCAACCTGTCGAAGGCGGGCATCGCCCAGATCGCCGCCGTGATGGGTTCGTGCACGGCCGGGGGCGCCTACGTGCCGGCGATGAGCGACGAGACGGTGATCGTGCGCGACCAGGGCACGATCTTCCTCGGTGGTCCACCGCTGGTGAAGGCGGCCACGGGCGAGGAGGTCTCCGCCGAGGACCTCGGCGGCGGCGACCTGCACGCTCGCACCTCAGGCGTCGTGGACCACCTCGCCGACGACGACCGCCACGCGCTGCGCCTGGTGCGCCAGATCGTCGACACGCTGCCTCCCACGGCGGCGCCGCCGTGGAGCGTGGCCGATCCGGAGGAACCGGTCGTCGACCAGACCGAGTTGCACGGCATCGTGCCGACCGACCCACGCCAGCCCTACGACCCCCGTGAGGTGATCGCCCGCATCGTCGACGCCAGCCGCTTCGCCGAGTTCAAGGCGAACTACGGCACGACGCTGGTCACCGGCTTCGCCCGGATCTGGGGGCACCCGGTCGGGATCGTCGCCAACGACGGCGTCCTCTTCGGTGAGTCGGCCCTGAAAGGCGCCCACTTCATCGAGCTGTGCGATCAGCGTCGCATCCCGCTGCTGTTCCTCCAGAACATCACCGGTTTCATGGTGGGTCGCGACTACGAGGCGGCCGGCATCGCCAAGCACGGCGCCAAGATGGTGAACGCCGTCGCCTGCGCCCGGGTCCCGAAGCTCACCGTCGTCGTCGGCGGGTCGTTCGGGGCCGGGAACTACTCCATGTGCGGTCGCGCCTACTCACCTCGGTTCCTGTGGGTGTGGCCCAACGCCCGGATCTCGGTCATGGGGGGCGAGCAGGCCGCCGCCGTGCTCGCCACCGTGCGGCGCGACCAGATGACGGCGCGGGGCGAGCCGTGGTCCGACGACGCTGAGGCGGCGTTCCGAGCACCGATACGCGAGCAGTACGAGACCCAGGGGCGTGCGCTGTACTCGACCGCCCGCCTCTGGGACGACGGCATCATCGAACCCACCGACACGAGGATGGTCGTGGGGCTCGCGCTGGCGGCGGCCGGTGCCGCCCCCCTCGAGCCGGTGGGCTACGGCGTCTTCAGGATGTGACGAGGGTGTTCGACCGAGTGCTCGTGGCCAACCGCGGCGAGGTCGCCGTGCGCGTCCTGCGCACCCTGCGGTCGCTGGGGACCGCCGGCGTGGCGGTCTTCTCCGACGCCGATGCCGACGCCCGCCACGTGCGCGATGCCGACATCGCCGTCAGGCTCGGTCCCGCCCCTGCCGCCGAGAGCTACCTGGACATCGACGCCCTGCTCGCCGCGGCGGCCCGCAGCGGCGCCCAGGCCGTGCACCCCGGCTACGGCTTCCTGGCCGAGAACGCCGAGTTCGCCGAGGCCTGCACCGACGCCGGCCTGGTCTTCGTCGGGCCCCCCACCGGGGCCATCGCCGCCATGGGCGACAAGGTCCGGGCCAAGGCCATCGTCGCCGCCGCCGGTGTCCGTGTGGTTCCCGGCAGCGAGGGCCGTGGGCTCGATGATGCCGCGCTCCTCGCCGCGGCCGAACAGGTCGGCTACCCCGTACTGCTCAAGCCGGCTGCCGGAGGCGGCGGCAAGGGCATGCGCCTGGTCCACGACGGGGAGGCGTTCCTCGATGCGGCGGGAAGTGCACGTCGTGAGGCGAGCAGCTCCTTCGGAGACGACACCCTGCTGCTCGAACGGTTCGTCGAGGCACCGCGCCACGTCGAGGTCCAGGTGGTGGCCGACCATCACGACAACGTGGTCCATCTCGGCGAGCGCGAGTGCAGCCTCCAGCGCCGTCACCAGAAGATCGTCGAGGAGTGCCCGTCGCCGCTGCTCGACGACTCCGCTCGGGCTGCGATGGGTACGGCCGCCGTCGAGGTGGCCCGGGCGTGCGGCTACACGAGCGCAGGGACCGTCGAGTTCATCGTCTCCTCGGTCCACCCCGAGGAGTTCTTCTTCCTCGAGATGAACACCCGCCTGCAGGTGGAGCACCCGGTGACGGAGATGGTGCACGGGGTCGACCTCGTCGAGCTCCAACTCCGCATCGCCGCCGGCGAGGCCCTGCCGTTCACGCAGGACGAGGTCCGCGGACGCGGGCACGCCGTCGAGGCCCGGATCTACGCCGAGGACCCGGCCAACGACTTCCTGCCCACGGGCGGGCGGGTGATCAGGCTCCGCGAGGCCGACACCCGCCAGGGCGTGAGGGTCGACTCGTCGCTGCTGCCGGGCGTGACCGTCGGCTCGGACTACGACCCGATGTTGGCCAAGGTCGTCGCCCACGGCCGGGATCGACCGGACGCCCTGCGTCGACTCGACGCCGCACTGGCCGACACGACGATCCTCGGCCTCACCACGAACGTCGGCTTCCTGCGCAACCTGCTGGCCGACCCGGAGGTCCGTGCCGGCCGGCTCGACACCCGGCTCGTCGAGGAGCGCCTGGACACCCTCATCGACGACGACCGGCCCGACGCCGTCGTGATGGGTGCCGCCCTGCTGCACCTCACCCCGACGACGTCCGGGGAGGGCCCGTGGGCGCAACGCAACGGCTGGACGCCGGTTGGCAACCGCACGCTGCAGGCCACGGTCCGCTTCACCGGTAAGGCGCCGATCGAGGTCACGATGCGCCACCGCGACGGCGAGTGGATGGTCGCGGTGGGCGATGAACCCGAGCGCGCCGTCACCGTCGAGCGCGGTCCTTCGGAAGTCCGCGTGTCGCTCGACGAGACGACGGACGTCCTGCAGTACGCCGAAGCCGCCGACGGCTCCACCTGGTTCGGACACCGCGGACGGACGTGGTCGACGCGCGTCGACGGCCTGGCCGACACCCGGGGAGCCGTGGCGATCGCAGACCACCAGGGTCCGGTCATCGCTCCCATGCCGGGCGCGGTGACGGCGGTGATGGTGGATCCCGGTGACGTGGTCGTCGCCGGACAGCCCCTCGCTGCGGTCGAGGCGATGAAGATGGAGTTCACCCTCCGCGCCCCCCACGACGGTGTCGTGGTCGAGGTGCACGCGACGACCGGGGACACGGTGAAGCTCGGCCAGCCCGTCGTGACCGTCGAGGCCGATCGGGCCCACGACCAACGGACGCGGGACTGACGTCGTGGAGTTCGACCTCGCAGGAGTGATCGGCGCGATCGCCGAGGCCGTGCCCGACCGGGAGTGCGTCGTCCATGGTGACGATCGACGCACCTACGGCGAGTTCGTCGCCAACGCCAACCGGTTCGCCAACGTCCTCCACGATCACGGTCTGGGCCTGCACCGGGACCGGGCCGAACTGGCCGGGTTCGAGTCGGGGCAGGATCACATGGCGCTGTACCTCCACAACGGGATCGAGTTCCTCGAGGCGAACGTCGGCGCCTTCGCCGCCCGCGTGGCCCCGTTCAACGTGAACTACCGCTACGTCGACGACGAACTGGTGCCGTTGTTCGCCGACCAGCGCGCCCGCGCCGTGGTCTTCCATGCGGCGTTCGCGCCGATCGTCGAGCGGATCACGCACCGACTTCCCACCCTCGACCTCCTGGTCCAGGTCGAGGACGACTCGGGCCAGGACCTCGCCCGGGGTGCTCGCTGGTACCACGAGCTGATCGGCGATCGCCCGACGACTCCGCCGCCCGTGAGCCCGACGCCGGACGATCTCTACGTCCTGTGCACCGGAGGAACCACCGGCACGCCGAAAGGGGTCCTGTGGCGACAGGGAGACCTCTTCGTCGCCGCGTTGGGTGGAACGAGCTCGCGGACCCGCAGCGAGTTCTCGTCGCTCGAACAGTTGGTCGACGAAGCGGTGGCGCGGGGGGGTAAGCGGAACCTGGCCACCGCGCCCTTCATGCACGGCGCAGCCCAGTGGACGGCCCTCACCGCCCTCACGCACGGCAACACCGTGGTCATCACGCCGGGCACCGGGTCGCTCGATCCTGCGGAGGTCTGGACCACGGTCGAACGCGAGCGCGTCACGCTGTTGCAGGTCGTCGGAGACGCCTTCGCCCGACCGCTCCTCGACGAGCTCGAACGCGGTGACTACGACGTGTCGACCGTGCGCTTCGTCAACAACGGTGGCGCCATCCTGAGCGTCGCGGCGAAGCAGCGGATCCTCGGGCAGATCCCCGGCTCGGTGGTGGTCGACGGGCTCGGGTCCTCCGAGGCGGGGCCGATCGGCAACCACACCGCCGACGACGGCGACCTCGGGGCGACCGAGTTCACGCTCGGCCCCTTCGGCTGCATCCTGTCCGAAGATCTCGATGCCGTCATCGAGCCGGACGACCCCGCCCTCGGATGGCTGGCGACACGCGGTCGCATCCCGCTCGGCTACCTGGGCGACCCCGAGCGGACCGCACGAACCTTTCCGGTGGTCGCCGGGCAGCGATTCGCCGTGGCCGGCGACCGAGGCCGCTATCGAGCCGACGGCACGGTGGAGCTGCTCGGTCGCGATTCCGTCACCATCAACACCGGAGGCGAGAAGGTCTTCGCCGAGGAGGTGGAGCAGGCCATCCTGCGCCACCCCGCCGTCGTCGACGTGATCGTGTGCGGGCGACCCTCACGACGCTGGGGCAGCGAGGTCGTTGCGGTGGTGGCCCTGCGCCCCGGCGCCGAGGCCGACCCCGACGACCTGCGCGCCATCGCCGGCCGGTCGCTGGCGCGCTACAAGCTGCCCAAGCAGATCGTGTTCCGCCCCCAGGTCCGCCGCAGCCCGGCCGGCAAGGCCGACTACGCATGGGCCCGAGCCCAGACCGATCCCGACACGGTCGACGATCCGACCCATCCCGAGACGCGGCGCTGACCCGCCGCCCCGACCCAGGAGGACGACGTGCGCCGTGCCATCAGCGGGAAGTGGTTCGAGGACCTCGAACCAGGTCTGGTCATGGACCACGCCGTCACCAGGACCGTCACCGAAGCCGACAACACGTTCTTCAGCTGTCTGACCATGAACCCCCAGCCGCTGCACCTCGACGCCGAGTTCGCCGCCGAGACCGAGTTCGGTGAGCGGTTGGTGAACTCGATGCTCACGCTCTCCCTGCTCGTCGGCATGACGGTGCACGAGACCACGCTCGGCACCACGGTGGCCAACCTCGGGTTCTCCGACATCGCCTTCCCGAGCCCGGTCCTGGTGGGAGACACCCTCTGGGCCGAGACCGAGGTCGTGGGGGCCCGGGCCTCGACGTCGCGACCAGAGGCCGGGATCGTGAGATTCGAACACCGAGGGTTCAACCAACGCGACGAGCTCGTGGCCCGGTGCACCCGCAGCGCGCTCGATGCGCCGCCGGCCGGCCTGACCCGACGGGGGCCTGGATCAGGGCCTGGTGCCGATCCGGGCCTTGAGGCGCGCCAGCAGCTCCGCGAACGCGGGTTCGCCCATCGAGGCGAACTGCGGCCCGACCTCCGCCGCGACGGCGTCGGCACCGGTGTCGATCGCGCCCAAGGCGTGCACGGTCGCCTTGGTCCGGCGCACGAGCGCCGTCGGAGCGGCCGCCGCCTGCATGGCCATGGTCCGTGCCGCAGGGATGAGCTCGGCGTCGTCCACGCACGCCCAGGCGAGCCCGATCTCGGCGGCCCGCGTTCCGTCGGCGACCTGGCCGAAGACGACCATCGCCATCACGGTCTGGTGATCGGTGATGCGGCGCAGACGCCATGTGTGTCCGCCGCCGGGATGGATCCCGATCTGCATGAACCGGGTGTCGAAGCGGGCAGATCGACCAGCCAGGATGACGTCACAGGCCAGGGCCATGTTCATCCCCGCGCCGACGGCGGGACCGTTCACCGCGGCGATGCTCGGAATCGGCGACTCGGCGATGCGCAGGAAGCCGGCGTAGATGGCCTCGAGCTCGGCGGTGCTGGAGCAGCTCGCGAGGTCATCGAGGTCGCCGCCGGCGCAGAACGCCGAGCCGGCGCCGGTCACCACGAGGGCGCCGACGTCGGACCGGCCCTCGAGGTCGTCCATCGCCTCGCCCAGCTCGGCGTTGAGGGCGTTGGACACGACGTTGCGGCGGTCGGGGTCGTTCAGCGTGAGGACGGCGACCCCGTCGGTCACGTCCACGATCAGCAGGCTCATGGCGTCAGTCTCCCGCAATGGGTCGGGTCGGGCGCACGAATCGTCCGCACCGAACCCGTGCCGACCCGGTCACGACCCGGCGCGGAGACCTGCCAGCACGAACGTCGTCGCCGCGGCGACGAAGGCAGGGGTGAACGGCTCGCCGCGCACGTACGCCCGGTGGTAGAGCGGTCCGCTGACGAGGCTCCAGGCGATGTCGACCGAAGGCGGATCGACGAGCTCGCCCCGGGCAACGGCCCGTTCGAGGATCCCGCCCAGCAGTTCCAGGCGAGGGACGAGGAACTTGGCGTCGACGGCCTCGCGCAACTCACCGTCCCGTCGGAGCTCGCCGGCGAGGACCCCGGCGAGATCGTCGCGCCGGACGGACATGGCCCTGACCATGTCGTCGATCAGGGCCCGGACATCACCGTCGAGCGCTCCGGTGTCGATGGCCACCGGTTCCGGCGCCAGGCTGGCCAATGCCGCAACGACCAGTGCCTCCTTGGTGTCCCAACGCCGATAGAGCGTGGCCGAGGAGACACCGGCGCGTTGGATCACCGCGGCGACGGTGAAGCCCGCGTAGCCGGCCTCGGCCAGCACATCGAGGGTGGCCGACAGGATGGCCTCGTCGGCCGCCTCGCTGCGCTGACGCCCGGGCCGCGAGGCCGTTCGAGCGCTCACAGCACCGTTCCCGGTCCGGTGTCCGGCGCGGGACGCGAGCGAGCGGCACGGCGTGGATGCACGCCAGGACGGTAGACGCTCGTGTGCCCCCGAGGGGGCCCGACCAACGCAGCGGCGGTCGCCGGGGCGCGGACGAGAGGTCGGATCGCACGAAGTATCCTGCCCGCAGCCGCGCCGGTCGGACCGGCGCCCGCACCTGGGGAGCACGCGTGGAGCGACTGAAGATCGATCTGTTGTCACCGGAGCTGTACGGAGGCGACCCCTACCCCACCTACGCGTGGATGCGGGCCAACGAGCCCGTCTACTGGGACGAGGTCAACGAGCTCTGGGGCATCGCCCGCTACGACGACATCGTCCACATCGAGAAGCACAAGGCTCTCTTCGTCAACTCGGACAAGGAGAAGGGTGGCTACCGGCCCAACCTCCCGGCCGACGGCGCCATCATCGGCCTCGACGATCCGCTGCACCTCAAGCGGCGCAATCTGGTGTCCCGACGCTTCACGCCGCGTGCCGCCGCGGCATGGGAGGACGACATCCGAGCCAAGGTGAACCGGCTCATCGACGGGGTGGCCGCCAACGGGGGCGAGGCCGAGATCGTCAACGACCTCGCTGCCCCCCTCCCCGCCATGATGATCGGCAGGCTGCTCGGCTTCGAAGAAGAGGACTGGCCGAAGCTCAAGCACTGGTCGGAGACGACCATCGCCATGGGGGGCGGGCCGCGCTACTTCAACGAGATCGGGATGACCTCGGCCATGGAGTTCGCCCAGGCCGCGGCCGACGTGTTCGAGGCCAAGAAGGGATGTCCCGCCGACGATGTCCTCAGCCATTACACCACCGCCGAGATCGATGGCTGCCCCATGACGACCGAAGACGTGATCGCCGACTCGCTGCTGCTGCTCGACGGCGGCGCCGAGACCACCCGGACGGTCATCGCCCGGACGATCCTCGAGCTCATGCAGCAGCCCGAGGAGCTGGCCAAGCTGCGAGCGGGCGCCGACATGACCGTGGCCGTCGAGGAGTTCATCCGCTGGGTGACGCCGGTGCACAACATGTGCCGGGTGGCCGTCGAGGACGCACAGGTCGGCGACACGACCATCCCGGCCGGGAACCAGGTCGTGCTGATGTACAGCTCCGGCAACCGCGACGAGAAGCACTTCGTCGAACCCGAGCGCTTCGACGTCACCCGTCACCCGAACAACCACATCGCCTTCGGGTTCGGCACCCACTTCTGCATGGGCGCCTCGCTGGCCCGGCTGGAGATCAAGGTCTTCTTCGAGGAGCTCCTGCGACGCACGTCCGGGTGGGAGCTGGTCCCGGGCACCGAGCCGGTCGCCACCCCCAATGCGTTCGTCCGAGGCCTCGACGCTGCCCAGGTGCACTTCGAGATCGTCGCCTGACATGGCCGATGCCGAGGACCTCCCGATCCGCGGCAAGGAGGTCGTGTTCCGGCACATGGACGACCCCGACATGCCGTGGCAGCTGTGTCGGGCCCAGCGCAACGCCGACGGCACCGAGGCCTACGTGCGTGAGAAGTGGTTCTCGTTCAGCCCCGACCCGCAGTACCTGTCGCTGTACGCCGAGTACGACCCCGGGATGATGGTGCGCCGTCACGGCCACTACAGCCCCCACGTCGTGTTCGTCATCGACGGGGGCCTGTGGTTCGGTGATCGGTGGTGCCCTGCGGGCACCCACGTGGAGCTGCCCTTCGGTGCGGCATTCGGGCCGATCCGCGCCGGCGACGACGGGGCCAAGCTGTTCGAGGTGATGATGGGCGACCCCCGGTCGTGGGGCGACCAGCCCGAGGTCTACGAGGCGGCGCTGGCCGAGCACGGGGTCACCCCGTTGCCCGACCCGCCGATCGACTTCCCCGACTGGTTGGCCGACCTGCGCACCCACTGGACCGGCACCGGGGGCTGACGCCCACCCCGCGATCGGACGGCGTCAGCCGGGCCAGAGCGGCTCGGTGACCTCGAAGCCGACCGGCTCGCCCCACTGGTTGCGGAACGACACCTCCTGCGGGGGCTGGCGGACGGCCACGCCCCACCGACCCTTCGGGTAGCCGAAGGACACGCAGCAGTTCATGTGCCATCCCTCGTCGGCCGGGACGCCGAGGATCTCCTTGACCTCGGCGTCGCTGAACGCCAGCACCTGGGTGAGCGAGCTGCCCACGCCTTCGGCGCGCGCTGCGAGCTGGGCGCTCCACACCGCCGGGTAGACAGAGCTGCCGCTGGCGTCGTGCTGCGCGAAGCCGAACAGGAAGAGCGGCACCTCGGCGAAGTGGTCGGCCAACCAGTTGGCCGAGCGCTGCACGGAGAACATCGAGATCGACTCGGGGCTGTCGGGATCGGCGTGGGCCGCAGCGAGACGGTCGGCGTAGATGGTCTCCCACAGCGTGGCGATGGCCGCCTTGTAGAGCGGGGCGATGCGGCCCTTCACCTCGGGTGAGTCGACGAGCAGGAAGCGCCAGTTCTGGGTGTTCCCGCCGCTCGGGGCTCGTACTGCGGCGTCGAGGATCTTCGCCTGCACCTCCATGGGGATCGGCTCGGTGGTGACGCGGCGCATCGCCCGGGTCGTGTAGAGCGCTTCGTAGACGTCCATCTCAACGAGCCTTCCAGGTCTGGTACACCGCGTTCAGGAGGCTGACGAGGTCGTCGAGCTCCCCACCGTCGAGCGCGGCGAGCGACCGGGCCATGGCGGCGTCGGTGCCGGCCTCAGCCGCTCTCCACCGCTCGGCGAAGGTCTCCGGCTCGGCCATTCCCTCGAGATCCCAACCGAAGATCGGTGCCATGCCCGGGCCGTGGAAGGCCACCGCTTCGATGGGGAGCAGGCCGGCGGCCAGCACCGCGCCACCGTGGTGGGCGCCCCGCAGCTCGCGCAGGGCGTTCACCCGGTGCTGGACGAGGGCCTTCGGGCGATCGGTTCCCGGAGCGGTGAGACCTCGCCATCCGGCGAACACCGAGGCACCTGCGGGCGAGGCCGCCTCCACCACCTTGGTGAGCAGGTCGCCGAGACGCCCGAGGCCGTCGTGGTCGGCGATGTTGGCATCGCCGTAGTCGTGGGCGACCTCGGCGAAGAGGGCCGCCCCTGCGGCGGGGCTCATGACCGCCCGCCCGATGTCCCACTGGGCACGCACCTGGTCGGGGTTCCAGAAGAAGAAGGCGGCACTCACCACGTCGGCGTCGACGTCGCCGAGCACACCGCCTCGGCCGAGCACGTAGAAGTCGAGGCCCGAGAACCCCGCCTCGGCCCCACGCGCATAGGTCGCCCCGTCCAACATGAAGCCGCCGCCCAGCCCCTCGATGGCGGCGGCCGTGGCCGGCGCTGCGTCCTCGGGTGTCATCTCGTGCTCCCCCAGTGTGTCCGTGGCCGGGACCGTGGCGTCCCGGACGCGGCGTCACCCTACAGAACGACCCTCGGCCGCCACCCGGCCCCGGCGCCCGGGCCGGTGTTAGCGTCCGACGGATCGCCCGACCCGGACGGCCGGGCCAGCCGCACGATGGGGGACCACGAGATGACCGATGCCGGGGCCACGCAGCCGTTCAAGGGCGAGAAGCAGCGCAGCAAGGTCGTCATGACCCCCGACGAGGTCGACGAGTTCCTCCAGGGCCGTCGTTCGATGACCATGTCGACGATCGCCGGCGACGGCAGCATCCATTCGATCGCCATGTGGTACGGCTTCCTGGAGGGAGCCGTGGCCATCGAGAGCAAGGCCAAGGCCCAGAAGATCGTCAACCTGCGCCGAAACCCGAACCTGACGATGCTCGTCGAGGACGGCGACACCTACGAGGAGCTCCACGGTGTGACGCTGATCGGCAAGGGCGAGATCGTCGAGGACCCTGATCGGATCTGGGAGCTCGGGGTCAGCGTGTTCGAGCGCTACAACGCCCCGTACACCGAAGAGATGAAGCCGTTCGTCGAGATCATGTTGCGCAAGCGGGTCGTCGTGAAGCTCCACGTCGACCGGGTCATCTCCTGGGACCACCGAAAGCTCTCGCAGGGTTGACCCTGCGCCGCCGGGCCGCCGGGTTGCGCACCGACCCGACCGACGACGACACGGTCCGGTCCGCATGAGCGGATCGAGGCACTGGCTGCCCGGGCTGCAGGTCGCCTCGCGCTACGAGCGGGCCTGGTTGCGCCCCGATCTCGTGGCCGGCGTGGTCCTCACCGCGCTGTTGATCCCCGCCGGCATCGGCTACGCCGAGGCGGCGGGTCTCCCGCCGGAGACCGGTCTGTACGCCACCATCGTCCCGCTCCTGGCCTATGCCCTGTTCGGCCCGTCACGGGTGCTGGTACTGGGCCCGGATTCCGCCCTCGCACCGATCATCGCCGCCTCGGTGCTGCCCCTGGCGGCCGGTGACCCTCGACCGCGCCGTCGCCCTCGCCGGGCTGCTGGCCGTCCTCATGGGCGGACTCCTCGTGCTCGGCGGGGTGCTCCGACTCGGGTTCGTAACCGACCTGCTGTCGAAGCCCATCCGCATCGGCTACCTCAACGGCATCGCCCTCGTGGTGATCGCCGGACAGCTCCCGAAGCTGCTGGGCTTCTCGGTCGACTCGGACTCCCTGCTCGGGGACCTCCGGGGAACGATCGCGGGGATCGCCGACGGGCTGACCGACACCACGACGTTGGCCATCGGACTGACCTCCCTCGTCGTCATCGTCGTTCCCCGCCTCCTCGGCAGTCGCGTGCCCGGGGTCCTCATCGCGGTCGTCGGCTCCATGATCGCCACTGCGGCCTTCGGTCTCGATGACGAGATCCCCGTGGTCGGGGCCCTCCCGGAAGGGCTGCCCGCGCCTGCTCTGGGCGGCCTGGACTGGTCGGACGTGGCGTCGCTCATCGGCCCGGCGCTCGGCATCGCCCTCATCGCCTTCGCCGACACCGGGGTGCTGTCGCGCACCTTCGCCGCACGCCGCGGCGAGACCGTCGACGGCAGCGACGAGATGCGCGGCATCGGGTTGGCCAACGTGGCCGGGGGGGTCCTCGGCGGCTTCCCGGTCTCGGCGTCGTCGTCGCGGACGCCCGTGGCCGAACAGGCCGGCGGACGTACCCAGCTCGTCGGGGTGACCGGCGCCCTCCTCATCGTCGTGTTCATCCTCGTCGCCCCCGGACTCACCGGTTTCCTGCCCTCGTCGACGCTGGCCGCCGTGGTGATCGTGGCCGCCGCGGGGCTGATCGACGTGACGTCCGTGACCCGGCTCCTCCGGGTCGACCGGTCCGAGGGGCTGCTCTCGCTCACCGCCCTGCTCGGGGTGGCGCTCATCGGGGTGCTCCAGGGCATCGTGATCGCCATCGCCCTGGCCTTCATCGGCTTCGTCACCCAGGCGTGGCGGCCGTACCGGGCCGAGCTCGGTCGCATCCCCACCGTGCGCGGCTACCACGACCTGTCCCGTCACCCCGAGGGCGCCCGGATCCCGGGGATCGTCATCGTCCGCTTCGACGCCCCGCTCTTCTTCGCCAACGGCGGCATGTTCGACGACTACGTACGTTCGGTGGTGGCCGATGCCGGCCCCGACGTGCGCCTGGTGATCCTCGCCGCCGAGCCCATCACCGACGTCGACAGCACGGCTGTCGACGAGTTGATCGAGCTCGACGACTTCCTCGCCTCGAAGGACATCGAGCTGGTCATCGCGGAGATGAAGGGGCCGGTCAAGGACCGTCTGCGCACCTACGGCCTGCAGACGCGGTTCGGGCCCGATCACTTCGCCCCGACCGTCGGCGCAGCCGTCGACGAGTTCCTCGGCCGCCAACGCGACGACATCGGCCGACCCTCCGACCGCGACGGCATGGGCGACGAGGGGAGCTGAGCCGACCCCGGATCGGGCGTGGCGCTCGCGCGTCCACGAGCACGAGGCGATCCGGGCCGCGATGCTGGACCTCATGTCAACGACGTCGACCATCACCCTCGACACGCCGGACGGGCCGATGCCCGCCTTCCTGGCCGAACCGGACGGCCCGTCGGGCGGCGGTGTGGTGGTGATCCAGGAGGCGTTCGGGTTGACCGGCCACATCGGACGCGTCACCACGGCGTTGGCGGACGCCGGCTACACGGCCGTGGCCCCGGCGCTGTTCCACCGGTCGGGTGCCCCCGTGTTCTCCTACGACGACATGTCGCAACTCGGTCCCGTGATCATGGCGATGACCGGGGAGGGGATCGTCGCCGACGTGGACGCCGCGCTCGCCGCGCTCTCGGAGCGCGGGATCGCCCGGCCCACGCAGGCCATCATCGGCTTCTGCATGGGCGGCAGCGTGGCCTGCGCCACCGCCGCCCGCCTCGACCTCGGCGCGGCGGTCACCTTCTACGGCGGAGGCATCACCACCGGTCGTTTCGGCCTCCCCGCCCTCGTGGACGTGGCCCCCGACCTGCGCACCCCCTGGCTGGGGCTCTACGGCGACCTCGACGCCCACATCCCTGTCGAGGAGGTCGAGCAGTTGCGGGCGGCAGCGGCACGTGCACCCGTGCCCACCGAGCTCGTGCGCTACGCCGACGCCGACCACGGCTTCCACTGCGACGAGCGGCCGTCGTTCCATCCCGCCTCGTCGACCGACGGCTGGGGCCGGACCCTGGCCTTCCTGGGCGATCACCTCGTCACGGGCTGAGCCGTCCTCTCTCCGGCCCGCCGTCGAGGTCGCCGGCCTGCTAGATACTGGCAACTGATCTCCGGGCTTGAACCCAGAGGACGTCCAGTGGGAGGCCACGAGATGACCAGCGAGACACAGAGCGTCGGAGCATCCTCGACCAGCCATCATCGGGGGCGCCCGGCGCGCACCCTCCGAACGGCATCGATCGCCCTCGCCTGCGTCGCTGCCCTGCTGCTCGGTGCCTGTACCGGTGACGACGGCGCCGAGGTCTCGACCGAGACCACGACCACGGTCGTGCCCGCCGACGTGACCGTGACCGGACCGATCACCGGCGGGGCACACGACGTCGTCTACGTCCCCATGCCGCCCGCCATCGACGCCGAGTACGGCTACGTCGAAGAGGAGTACTTCATCACCGGGGAGGCCGCGTCCTACACCCCCACGACGCCGCTCACCGAGGACGGCATGTGGACGCTCGAACCCGGCCCGGATGCCCCGTACGCCTCGCGGGTCGTCGTGCGTCGACCCGTGGACCCCGACGACTTCAACGGCACCGTGGTCGTCGAATGGCTCAACGTGAGCGCCGGGCGCGAGTCCGACCCCGACTTCGGCTTCCTGTACCCCTACCTGATGCGCGAGGGCTACGCCTACGTGAGCGTCTCGGCCCAGTCGGGCGGGATCATGGGCGGCGGCGCCCTCCTCGAGGTGCCGGGCGTGGATCCCACGGCGCTGTTGCCGGCCAGGGAATGGGACCCCGAGCGCTACGCACCCCTCGACGTACCCGACGACGCCTACTCCTACGGCATCTTCACCGACGTGGCCGAGATGCTCAGGGCACCCGGGCCGGTCGACCCCCTGGACGGACTCCAGCCCGAACAGGTCATCGCCATCGGACAGTCGCAGTCGGCTTTCCGCCTGGTCAGCTACGCCAACGGTGTCCAACCGCTGACCGGCGCCTTCGACGGCTTCCTGATCCACAGCCGCAGCGATTCGGCGGCTCCGTTCGGCGACGACCCCGCCGACGAAGCGCCGGCGACGGTGGCCATCCGCACCGATCTCGATGCACCCGTGCTCGTCCTCCAATCCGAGACCGAGGCCATCCGCACCAGCGTTCCCAACGGGGGACAGCCCGACTCGGCGACCGTCCGGATCTGGCAAGTGGCGGGAACGGCCACGCCGACCAGTCGTCGCTCGACTACGGCGCCGCCTCCGGTGCCCGGTGGACCACCTCGAGCTATGACCCGACGCCGTACTGCGGGATGGTCAACGACGGACCGATGACCCCCGTGGCCCGCGCCGCCATGTCTTCACTGACCGCATGGGCGGCGGACGGCACCGCCCCGCCCACCGCCCCACGCATCGAGGGGGCCGGCGTGGCCGTCGTCCGCGACGCCGACGGCAACACGCTCGGCGGGGTGCGTACCCCCGCGGTCGACGCACCGATCTCGACGCTCACCGGCGAGGGCGATCCGTCGAGCATCTTCTGCATC
>CAVYED010000006.1:0-35775 GCA_963767615.1 uncultured Iamiaceae bacterium
CCGCAGGACGACTTCATGTCGGGGTTCCTCACCGCCGAGGTCGACGGGCACACCCTCACCCACGAGGAGATCCTCGACATCAGCTACCTGTTCTTCCTGGCCGGCCTCGACACGGTCACCGCCTCGCTCGACTGCTTCGTGGCCTATCTGGCCCAGCACCCCCCACATCGCCAGGCCATCGTCGACGACCCGGCGCTCATCCCCGCCGCCATCGAGGAGATGCTGCGCTGGGAGAGCCCGGTGTCCGGCGTGGTGCGCATCACCACGGAGGACACCGAGCTGGCCGGCTGCCCCATCGCGAAGGGCACGACCGTGAGCGTGATGCTCGGTTCGGCGAACACCGACGACAAGGCCTGGCCCGACGTCGACACCGTCGACTTCCACCGCGAGGCCAACAAGCACCTCGCCTTCGGCGGGGGCGCCCATCGCTGCCTCGGGTCGCACCTGGCCCGCATGGAGCTGCGCGTCGCCATCGAGGAATGGCACCGCGCCGTTCCGCAGTACGCACTCGCCGACGGCATCGAGTTGCTCTACAGCCAGGGCCTGCGCTCGTGGAGAACCTCGAACTGACCTGGTGAACCGGGGCGCCGCCCGGCGCCCCCACGACGACATCTGCAGCGACCCGGGGGATCGGGTCCGAAAAGGGGAAGCATCATGGGTGAAGCCCGCCTGCTCATCGGGGGAAAGCTGGTCGACGCCACCGGAGGGGGCACGTTCGACAACATCAACCCGGCCACCGAAGAGGTGCTGGGAGTGGTCGCCGACGGCACCGCCGCCGACATGCAGGCCGCCGTCGCCGCGGCCCGCACGGCCTTCGACACCACCGACTGGTCCACCAACCGCGAGTTGCGCAAGCGCTGCCTCCTGCAGCTCCAGGCGGCGATCGAGTCCGAGCAGGAGGAGCTGCGCGCCGAGCTCGTGTCCGAGGTCGGCTGCCCGGTGCTGCTCACCTACGGGCCCCAGCTCGACGCCCCGTTGCGCGAGGCGCTCACCTGGCCGGCGGAGATGATCGACGAGTTCGAGTGGAGCCGCTCGCTCGGGCCGAAGGACGCCTTCGGCATGGGCATCGCTCACCGAGCGGGAGGTGTGGAAGGAGCCCATCGGGGTGGTCGGCGTGGTCGTGCCGTGGAACTTCCCGATCGAGATCATCCTCAACAAGCTCGGTCCCGTGCTGGCCATGGGCAACACCTGCGTGCTGAAGCCGGCGCCGGACACCCCGTGGAACGCCACCCGCCTCGGCCGGCTGATCGTCGAGAAGACCGACATCCCGCCGGGGGTGGTGAACATCGTGGTCGGACAGGACCACCTCATCGGCGAGGTGCTCTCCACGTCGCCCGACGTCGACATGATCGCCTTCACCGGCTCGACCGCCACCGGCCGACGGATCATGGCGGCGGCCTCGGAGACCCTGAAGCCGGTGTTCCTCGAGCTGGGGGGCAAGTCGGTCAACCTCGTCCTCGACGACGCCGACCTCACCACCGCCCTGGCCAGCGCCAGCGGCGCCTGCTTCCACGCCGGCCAGGGGTGTGCCATCCCCACCCGCTTGATGGTGCCGAGGTCGCGCTACGACGAAGCGGTGGACATCGTGGCCGCCGGTTTCGCCAACGTCACCTACGGCGATCCCACGGACCCCGGGAACCTCCAGGGCCCGCAGGTGTCGAAGCGCCAACAGGACCGGGTGCTCGGCTACATCGAGAAGGGCAAGGCCCAGGGCGCCCGCCTCATCACCGGTGGAAAGGTCCCGGCGCAGTTCGACAAGGGCTTCTACGTGGAGCCCACCCTCTTCGCCGACGTCGACAACTCCATGACCATCGCCCAGGAGGAGATCTTCGGGCCGGTGCTCGTGATGATCGGCTTCGACGACGACGACGACGCCGTCCGCATCGCCAACGACAGCCAGTACGGGCTGTCCGGCGCCATCACCTCCGGGGACCTCGACCGGGCCAAGGCCGTGGCCCGTCGGATCCGCACCGGCACCCTCAGCCTCAACGGCGGCGTCTGGTACGGCGCCGACGCCCCGTTCGGCGGCTACAAGCAGTCGGGCATCGGCCGCCAGTGCGGCATCGAGGGCCTGGAGATCTTCACCGAGACCAAGACCGTCGGCTGGCCCCAGGGCTGAGCGACGACACGTTGCGAACCGATCACCAACCACCACCCACGAAGGGACAACGAGAACCATGGCCGGACCACTGGACGGCGTTCGCGTCCTCGAGCTGTCGAGCTGGATGTTCATCCCGTCGGGAGGCGCCGTGCTCGTCGACTGGGGAGCCGAGGTCATCAAGGTCGAGCCACCGGTGGGTGGCGACCCGCAGCGCGGTCTGATCACCTCGGGCCTCGTGCCGGGGGGGCCGGGGGGCGTGAACTTCATGATGGAGCAGCCCAACCGCGGCAAGCAGTCGGTGGCCATCGACCTCACCAAGGCCGACGGCCGCGAGGCGTTCATGAAGCTCGTCGAGAACGCCGACGTGCTGCTCACGAACTACATGCCCAAGGTGCGCCGCAAGCTGCGCATCGACACCGAGGACATCCGCGCCCGCAACCCCGACATCATCATCGCCCGCGGCACGGGGCAGGGGCCGCAGGGCCCCGACGCCGAGAAGGGCGGCTACGACGGTGCGTCGTTCTGGGCCCGCGGCGGCGTGGCGGCCATCCACCCCGAGAACGCAGAAGGTTGGCCGGCGAATCAACCGGGGCCGGCTTTCGGCGACGTCATGGGCGGGCTGGCCACCGCCGGGGCCATCGCCGCGGCCCTGTTCAAGCGGGCCAACACGGGTGAGACCAGCGTCGTCGACGTGTCGCTGTTGGCCACCGCCATGTGGCAGATCTCACCGCTGGTCGTGGCGTCGAAGCTGTTCGGCTTCTCGAAGCTGCCGAGCGGCGGGGACCGCAAGCAGTCGCCGAATCCGGGGGTCGGGGCCTACCGCACCGGCGACGGGCGCTACATCAGCCTCATCCTGTTGCAGAGCGACAAGTTCTGGGCCGACTTCGTGCGCCGCCTCGGCAAGCCCGAGATGGCCACCGACGAGCGCTTCGTCGATGCTGCCGCCCGCGCCGAGAACAGCGCCGAGTGCATCACCCTTCTCGACGAGGCGTTCGGCTCCCAGCCGCTGTCGTACTGGAAGGAGGCCCTCGCCGACTTCGACGGCGTGTGGACGCCGTTCCAGACCCTCGACGAGCTCTACGAGGATCCCCAGGTCATCGCCAACGGCTACCTGCCCACCATGACCGCCGGCAACGGCCAGGAGGTCCAGCTGGTGGCCAGCCCGGCGCAGTTCGACGAGGTCAAGGTCGAGGTGTCCCGGGCCCCCGAGCACGGCGAGCACACCGAGACCGCGCTGCTCGCCGCCGGTCTCGACTGGGAGGAGCTGGCGGCCATGAAGGAGACCGGCGCCATCCTCTGACCGAGGCGTCGACACGATGAACACCGCACCCGAGTTCCACCTCTTCCTGCCCCAGATGCGCATGACCCTCGAGGCGATGGTCGAGCGAGCCCGGTGCGGCCGAGGCGGCCGGCTTCTCCGGACTCGCCCTGATGGACCACCTGGCCCCACCGATGGCCGAGGGCCACGACATGTTCGATGCCATGGTCACCGCGACCTGGCTGGCCGCCCACACCGAGACGCTCACGCTCGGCCACCTCGTGCTGTGCGACTCGTTCCGGCATCCAGCGGTCCTGGCCAAGCAGGCGGTGACCCTCGACCATGCCTCGGGCGGCCGATTCGAGCTCGGGATCGGCTGGGGTTCCGTGGCCGAGGAGTTCCACCGGTTCGGCATCGGCGAGACCGAGCCCCGGGTTCGGGTGCGGCGTCTACGCGAGACGCTCGAGGTGGTGACCGCGCTCTGGTCGGGAGAGCCGGTCGACTTCGAGGGGCAGTTCCACCACCTCGCGCAGGGCCAGCAGCGCCCCACGCCGCTGGCCGACATCCCCATCGTCATCGGCGGGGCCGGGCCCCCGCACCCTCGAACTGCGTCGCCGCCCATGCCACGTGGTGGAACTGCCCGATCTACGCCCTCGACCGCTTCGACGAGCTCCGGCCCCGCACCGGTGCCGCACGGGCCAGCACCCAGGAGATGGTGGCCTTCGTGGCCGACCCCGCCACGCGCGACGAGGTGGTCGGGCTGGCCACCCGTCGGTTCGGGAACATGGGGGGAGGCCTCGTCGTGGGCGACGCCGACGAGCTGCTGGCCCACTACCACGACCTCCAGGACCGCGGTGTCGAGCGGATCTACGTGTGGTTCGCCGACTTCGCCGCGCCGTCCACCCTGGCCGCCTTCGGGGACCAGGTCATCGCCGCGTGACGTGAAGTCCGGCGCCACCCGAGACCGAGCATCGGGCCCTGAGCTCAGGCGGGAGCCGCCGGCTTCGGCTCGCGGGGCAGGCCGAGCACCCGCTCACCGATGATGTTCCGGTTCACCTCGGTCGTGCCGCCGGCGATGGTGAGCGACACCGAGGAGAGCAGGGCGTCGCCCCAGGGCCCGTCGAGCGCGCCGATGCCGAGGACGTCGACCGCCGTCGCCGCCACCCGCTGACTGGTCTGCGACCACGCCAGCTTCATGATGCTTCCCTCGGCTCCCGGAGCCTTCCCCGCCAGCGCCGCCCCGAGGGCCCGCTTGGCCAGGAACTCGAGCAGCCGCACATCGGTGAACCGGCGCATCAGCTCGTCGCGGGCCACGGGAGCATCGACCGGCCGCCGGCCGTCGGGCCCGATGGCGCTCGCCGCCTCGAGCAGGCGATCGAAGGTGGCGCGCGTGCTGAGGTACATGCTGGCCACGCCGGCCCGTTCGTTGCTCAGCGTGTTGGTGGCCACCGCCCAACCCCCGTCGACGTCACCCAGCAACGCGGACACCGGCACGCGCACGTCGGTGAAGAACAGCTCGCTGAAGCCACTGTCACCGGCCATGGTCAGGATCGGTCGGGCCTCGATGCCCGGTGTGCGCATGTCGACGAGGAGGCACGTGATCCCCTTGTGCTTGGGCACGTCGAGGTTGGTGCGGACGTAGAGCTGGCACCAGTCGGCACGATCGCCGTTGGAGTTCCAGGTCTTCTGCCCGTTCACGACGAAGTGGTCCCCGTCGAGGACGGCTCGGCAGCTGAGTGACGCGAGATCGGATCCGGCGCCGGGCTCGGACATCCCCTGGCTCCAGATCTCGTCGCCACGCAACATCGGCTGCAGGAACCGTTCCTTCTGCTCATCGGTGCCGAGCGCCATGATCGCAGGGGCGATGTTGGCCACCCCGATGGCGTTGACGGGGCCGGGGGCACCCACCCGGGCGGTCTCCTCGTTGTAGACGAGCTGCTCCTCCAGCCCGGCGTCACGACCCCCGAACCGCGACGGCCAGGCGATGGCGCCGTAGCCGGCGTCGACGAGTGCGGCGTTCCACTTGCGGTGGGCGTCGAAGCGCTCCTCGTCGGCGCCGTGCAGGGCCTCGCGGACCTCGGCGGTGAAGTTGGCGTCGAGCCACTCGCGCAGCTCACGACGGAACGCTTCGGCGAGAGGACGTGGTCATCGGGGGTGGTCTCCTGAGGTGTCGGTCGGTGGCGTCGGGCCACGAGCCCCCGGGGCGGCCGGGCGCCGATGGGGTGGAGGTTCGGGTGACGTCGCGGTAGGGGATCTCACGATCGGCGGCCCACTCACGGGGAAGGCCGAGGATGCGTTCGCTGATGATGTTGCGTTGGATCTCGTTGCTCCCGCCGCCGAGGCACATCGCCTGGCGCGAGAGGCTCGCCTCGCCGAGCCGACGCCCGGGTCCATCGTCGCTCTCGGGCCACACCACTGCGTCGGATCCCACCGATGTCGAGGCTGGCCTGCGCTCGTTGCACGCCGACCATGGCGTGGAAGAGCTTGGTCATCGAGCCCGCCGCGGGCGGGAGCTGTCCGCTCCTGACGCCTTCGGTGACGCGATCGACGAGGTGCACGTTGACGACGTGCTCCACGTGGTTGGCGGCGACGAGCCGGCGCACCCGGGGGTCGGCCGCCCGCCCGGTCGCGTCGGCCAGTTCGAGCAGCGAACGATCGGGGCCCGTGTTCGTCCCGCCCAGGGAGCGGCCGCTGGTGTACGGCGACCCGCCGCCGACGGCGGTGCGCTCGTGCAGGAGGAGCCGGGAGGCCACCGACCAGCCGTCGTCGATCTCGCCGATGACGTCGGCCACGGGGACCGCCACGTCGTCGAAGAACTCCTGGCAGAACTCCATCGATCCGTTGATCTGGCGGATCTGGTCGATCTGGATGCCCGGTTGGTGGATCTTCATGAGCAGCATCGTGAGGCCACGGTGCTTCGGTACGTCCCAGTTCGTGCGGACGAGGCACATGGCGTAGTCGCTGTCGGCCGCGGCCGAGCTCCAGATCTTCGACCCGTTGACGATGAAGACGTCACCGTCGCGGTCTCCACGGGTGATGCACCCGGCGAGGTCGGAACCGCCGCTCGGCTCCGAGAGGAACTGCACCCAGAGCTCCTCACCCCGCAGGATCGCCGGGAGGTGGCGGGCCTTCTGCTCGTGGGTGCCGAAGTCGACGAGGGTGGCGGCGAGGATCCCGAAGGTCGGGATGTTGAACGACAGGGGCATGTCGTAGGGAAGCGACTCCTCGTCGAAGGCCCGCTGGTGTGCCCGACCGAGGCCGAGGCCGCCGTACTCGGCGGGCCAGCAGACGCCGGCGAACCCGCCGTCCCAGATCCGACGCTGCAGTCGGCGCTCCTCGGCATAGCGGTCGGCGTCGCGATCGGCGATGCCGGCGCCGGGGGCGAGCCGGGGCATGGACTCGGCGAGCCACGCCCTGGCGCGCTCGCGGAAGGACTCGACCGACTCGACGTCGTCGTCGGGCGACCCGGTGCGGACGGAGCTCATCGGCCCGTCCTCATGCGGCGTCCATCCCGAGGAGGACGGCCAGTCGTTCGAGATGGTCGTCGGGCGTGCCGTACATCGCCCGGTTCAACGTGGCCCGGCGCAGGTAGAGGTGGATGTCGTGCTCCCAGGTGACGGCGATCCCTCCGTGGAGCTGCACGCAGTCCTGGATGATCTCGGTGGCGTGCGCGCCGACGTAGGACTTGGCCACGCTGATCGTCTCGGCGGCCTCGTCGCTCCCGACGGCCCGGAGCGCCGCGGTGGTGGTGCCGTGACAGGCCTGGAGCCACATCGTCATGTCGGCCAGGCGGTGCTTGAGGGCCTGGTACGACGACAACGGGCGCCCGAACGAATAGCGGTCGCCGAGGTACTCGACGGTGGTGTCGAGCACCTGCCTGCAGGACCCCGCAGGTCTCGGCACACTGGAGGGCCACCGCCACCTGCCACTGCCACTCGAGCTGGGGCCCGGCGCCGCCGGCCGGGCCGACCACGTGCGACGGTGCGACCCGCACGCCGTCGAGGTGGATCTCCGCGAAGCGGCGCACCAGGTCGATCGACCCGAGAGGCACGACGGTCACCCCCGGATCCGTTGCCCCGACGAGGAACTGCGCGGGCCCGTCATCGGTCATCGCCGCGATCAGCAGATGGTCGGCCTCCCCGCCCGCCTCGACCGGCCCCTTGGTGCCGGAGAGCACGAACCCGTCATCGGCGCGCTCCGCCCGCGTACGGTCCGGGTGCACCGAGAACGGCGCACCGGCGTCCACGGAACCCCACGCCGCGATGCGGTCACCCGACAGCAGGCCCGGGAGCACTGCTTCCCGGAGCTCCTCGGTCCCGGCGCGGGACACGGCTCCCGCCACCACGTTGGTGGGGACCAGCGGACCCGGAGCCACCAGCCGGCCCATCTCCTCGGCCACGAGTGCGAGGTCGCGCAGCCCCGCGCCGCTCACGCTGCCTCCGCCGTCGCCCTCGGCGACGAGCATCGACGTCCAGCCCAGCTCGGCCCCCTGGCGCCACCAGTCCTGCTCGAAGCCGGCCGCCGTGTCGGCGAGGGCCCGCACGGTGGTGAGCGGGCACTCGGACTCGAGGAACCGTCGCGTCGTGGACCGGAACAGCTCCTGGTCCTCGCTCAGCTCGAACTCCACGACACCCCCAGTCCCCGTTCGACCGAGCCGAGGCTACCCAGGACCTGACGTGAGTGTCAGGTCCGGCGACGGTTCGACCAGGCCATCACCGGCCAGGGTTCCTGGTCGTCACCCCACGCCGGCACGCCGTTGATCGTCCACCGGCACACACTGGCCCACACCACCCCGTGGACCCCCGGAACGGGCATGGCGATCCGGCTGATCGAGCGCCCCTCGGCCTCGAGATGACGGCCTTCGGCGTCGTGGGCGTCGACGATCACCCGGTCGATGAATCCGTGTGTCGCGTCGCGTTCCACCCGACGGCCCCCACTGACGAGCCCGGCCCGGCGGCCGTCCAGGACGACGAACCCCGAGGCGGACTCGGTGTCACCGACGAAGAGGAACGACTCGCCGGTGTCGGCGGCGGCGCTCGTGTACCCGAAGCCGCCACCGTGCTTCCACCGCTCCGAGCGCACGGACCAGGTGCGGTCGCGGATGGCCAGGCAGTCGACCGCGATCGGCTCACCGTGCAGGACCAGCGAGCCGGTGACCCGCCCGAACTGGTCGAAGTGGTGCGGACGCCGGCTCCCCTCGTGCTCGGTGGTGCTGACCCAGGGCTCCATGATCGAGTCGAACTCGAGGTCGAGGTCGATCATGTCGGCGTGGGCGTAGCGCACCCGGTACCGCGAGAGCGGCTCGAGCATCTCGACCGAGATCCCGGTCGGGAAGGTGAAGGACCTGAGGTCACGCTCCTCGGGGAGGCGCAGGTTCGAGTAGTTGGAGAAGTACGGCACCTCCCAGTGCAGCGACGTGCGGTCGTCCCACAGCGAGAGACCGCCGCCGCTGGTCCCGATGTTCGGGCGGACCCAGTTGTAGATCCACGCGCCGATGGCGCGTTCCGGCACGAAGAACCAGAACCAGCACGTCTCGTGCGACCACCACTCGCCGGCGACCGGGGGATGGAAGTCGTCGTCGACCGGCGTGAGCAGGCGCTGGTCGCCCTCAGCCACGGGGCGGCACCCGACGACACCGGCTCATCGCCACCGCCACTCGGGGTCCCGCTTGGCGAAGAACGCCTCCCGGGCCTCGGTGGAGTCCTCGAAGCGCACCAACCGGTCGGTGTAGGTCTGCTCGATCCGGTAGGCCTCCTTGAGCGGGAGCCCCTCGACCTGGTTCATCGAGGCCTTGGCCATCCGCAGGGCGATGGGGCTCTTCGCGGCGAGCGTGGCGGCGAGGGCCCGTGCGGTGGGGAGCAGGTCGTCGAGGGGCACGACCTCGCGCACCGCACCGATGCGGTGGAGGTCGGCGGCGGGCACGAGCTCGCCGGTGAAGAACATCTCGCGGGCCTTGTGCCGACCGACGAGGGAGGACACGTGGGCGCTGGCCCCGAGCAGGCCGACGTTGATCTCGGTCGTGCCGAAGGTGGCGTTGTCGCTGGCCAGGATGATGTCGCAGCACGCGGCGAAGGCCAGCCCGGCCCCGATGGCCGGGCCGTTGACCGCCGCGATGACCGGCACGGCGCAGTCGGTGATCGCCCACATCGCCTCGCGGGCCGGACCACCGGGGTCGATCATCTCGCCCGGCGGCACTTCCCTCGGCGCCGCGTCGCCGACCGTGGCCAGGTCGACGCCGGCGATGAAGGCCCGGCTCCCGGCCGACGTGAAGATCGCCGCCCGCACCGAGCGATCGGCCTCGAACGAGTCGAAGATCCGCCGCAGCTCGTCCATCGACGCCCGGTCGATGGCGTTCACCGGTGGCCGATCGAAGGTGACGGTGGCGACGCCGTCGTCGACGTGGACGGCCAGGCTGCTCATGGCGCCGAGTGTAGGGAGCACGGTCGGACGGCGTCCGGAGGCTCGCACGCGGCACCGCACGGTCATCGACCCGTGAACCGCGGGGGTCGCTTCTCGGCGAAGGCCCGCATGCCTTCCTTGAAGTCGTCGCTGCGCACGGTCAGCTCGATGGCCGCCGCCTCGTCCTCCATGGCTCCGGCGAGATCGCCGTCGAGGTGTCGGTGCAGCAGTCCCTTCGTGGCCCCGAGCGAGAAGGTCGGGCGACCGGGCCAACCCTCGGCGACCGCCAGCGCCTCGGCCTCCACGTCGCGTCGGCGACGACCTGGGAGACGAGGCCCCACTCGATCGCGGTGGCCGCATCCACCACCTCGGCGGTGTAGAGCATGCGCTTGGCGCGGGTCAGCCCGACGAGGCGGGGCAGCAGCCAGGAGCCCCCGGAGTCGACGTTGAAGCCCCGGTCGGAGAAGGGCTCGGCGAACGTGGCGCTCTCCCCGGCGACGGTCCAGTCGCCGGTGAGCGCGACATGGAGGCCGAGCCCGGACGTGCGGCCGGTGAGCTCGACCACGACGGGGAGGCGGCAGTCCCAGAGCCGCTGGACGAGCAGGTGCGGACCGGTCGACAGGCCTCGGGCGATGTGACCGATCGACGCCCGGGCACCGCCGTCGCCACCGCCGCCGATGTCGGCCCCGGTGCAGAAGTGCCGCCCCTCGCCTCGCAGCACGACGGCCCGGACCTCGCCCGGATCGGTCGCCAGGTCGCCGAGGACGCCGAGGAGGGCGTCGATGGTCACGCCGTCGAGGGCGTTGCCCCGCTCGGGTCGGTCGATCGACAACCACCAGCACGGCTCCCTCTCGGCGCGTCGTCAACGTCGTCTCGGCCACGCGTCCCCTCGCTCTCCGGCCCCCCGGCCTCTCGCCCCTGACCCAGAACCCTAACGGCGATACCCTCTCCGAGCATCGAAGGGGGCCGCTCGACGGCCGGGGGGGAAATGACCGCATGACCGATCTCGAAGAGGAGTTCGAGAAGGCCGTCGCGTACGAGCTGAGCGACGAGGACATCGAACGGGCCCGGTTGCTCATCGGCGATCGAGACCACCAATCGCCGGCGGGAGCACATCTCCGTGGCCACGCCCGACGCCATACGGAACTGGGCGCTGGGGATGGGTGACGACAACCCGCTTCCACGTCGACGAGGACTACGGGCCCACCACCCGCTGGGGTGCGCAGGTCGCCTCACCGACGTTCATCGGCCACATCAAGACCCCGCTGCTCGGCGACCCGGTGCCCAAGGACGTGGCGCTGGCCACGAAGGGGCTGTTCCGGGGCATCCACGTCTTCGTGTCCGGCGGCACGTGGGACTTCTACCGCCACGTGTACCCGGGCGATCGCCTCTACAGCTTCAGCGGGCTCGAGTCGGTCGAGGCCAAGGACTCGGAGTTCGCAGGGCGATCGGTGGTGCAGGTGAGCCGCCAGGCCATCTTCAACCAACGCGTCGAGGTCGTCGGCGTGTACCGGGTCCTCACGATCCTCACGGCACGCAAGGAATCGCGGGACCGCGGGCAAGTACCTCGACATCGAACCGGCGAGCTACACCGACGCCGACATCGAGGAGATCGACCGGATCTACGCCCAAGAGGAGGTCCGGGGCGCCGAGAAGCGCTGGTGGGAGGACGTCGAGATCGGCGAGGAGCTCCGACCGATGGTCAAGGGCCCGCTCACCGTCACCGAGATCATCGCCTTCCACGCCGGGGGCTACGGGTTCGTGCCCTACGGCCTGCGCTCGTCGCGGGTGGGCTACAAGAACCGGACCCGCATCAGGCCCTTCTACATCAAGAACGAGATGGGTGTGCCCGACGTCGCGCAACGCCTCCACTGGGACTCGGCGTGGGCACAGGCCATCGGCAACCCCATGGCCTACGACTACGGGGTGATGCGCCAGAGCTGGTTCCAGCACCACGTCACCGACTGGATGGGCGACGACGGGTGCCTGTTGCGCCTCGAGGACTCGATCCGCAAGTTCAACTACCAGGGCGACACCCAGTTCCTCAGCGGGTCGGTGGTCGACAAGCGGATCGAGGAGACCGGGGCGGTGGTCGACCTGGAACTGCACATGGTCAACCAGCGTGGCCTGGAGACGGCGAACGGCACGGCGACCGTGGCCCTGCCCTCGCGCCGGTCGGGACTGCCGCGCTTCGGGGCGGTGCCCTCCGATCTCGCCCAGAAGGCGGTCGAGATCCACGCTCGCCACATCGAGTTGACGAACGCCGCTCACGGCGCCTGAACGTCCATCCGTGCAGTCCACGCTCCGCGAGTGGGTCGAGTCGACGCTCGGCGGCACGGTGGTCGGGGAACAACGAGGACTTCGGGGGCGGCTCGCGTGAGCTCTGGTTCGTCGACGCCGAGGTCGACGACGCGGTGATCCCGGTCGTCGTCCGCGCCGAGCAGGGCGGTGGAGCCCTCGCCGACAGCGAGTTCTCGCTGGCCCGCGAGGCCATCGCCTACCGGGCGCTGCAGCCCACCGACGTTCCCGTGCCGCGTCTGCTGGGCGTGCACCCGAACGGTGAGGCGCTCATGCTCGAGCGGGTCCCGGGCACGTCGAGCATCGGTCCCGCCGACACGCCTCATGCCGAGGAGCTCGTCGCCAGCTTCGTCTCGGCCGTGGGCTCGCTGCACGCCCTCGATCCCGCCGTCCTCGACCTTCCCGGCTTCGCCCGTCCCCGGTCTCCGCAGGAGCAGGCTCTCCTCGAGGTCCGAGCCTGGCAGGGACTCGCGGAAGCCCATGGGCTCACCGACGAACCACTGATCGCCTACGCCCTCGCCTGGCTCGAACACCACCCGCCCGAGCACGACCGACCGGCGACCCTCGTGCAGGGCGACACCGGGCCCGGGAACTTCGTTCACGACGGACGGCGGGTGACCGGCTTGGTCGACTGGGAGCTGTGCCACCTCGGCGACCCGATGGACGACATCGCATGGATCGACATGAGGGCGGGAACCGTCGGGGCCCTTCGGCGATGTCCGCCGCCGTGACCACCTCTACGAGGAGGTCACCGGCACCGCCGTGGACGCCGCCACCGTCCGCTACTACGCCGCCTTCGTGCAGCTGCGGTGCGCCTTGATCACCGCCACGGCCGTCTCCCGAGGCGGCGGCGCGCTGGGTCTGGCCGCCTACATGGCCCCCCACCACCGGTTCCTCCGTCAGTTGGCCGCCGACCTGGCCGAGGCCGTCGGATCGCCCCTCCCGGCTCTGCCCGGGGTCCTCCCTGCATCGGAGGCCACGGCCCTCGACGACTCCGCCATCGAGGGCCTGCGCAGCGACGTGCTGCCGACCCTCCGCGATCCCGTCGCTCGGCTGCGGACGAGGGCGGCGATGCTCACCCTCGAGCACCACCGTGCGGCGAGCCACCTCGGCGCCCTCGTGCTCGCCGACGACGAGGCCGACCTCCGAGCCAGCCTCGGATCGGCGACGTCGGCAGGCGAGCTGCCGGCCTTCGCCCGTGCCGCCGGGACCCGGGGCGACATCGACGTGCTCGCCGTGCTGTACCGCCGAACCCAACGCGCCCTCTGGCTCTGGGACACCCCGTCTGCCGCTGGACCGACGGTCGTGCGCCCGCCGGCGCGACCGCCTGACGGCGCGCCGAGCGGGCACGGTCGCCCCGAGCCGCCAGTTGGACGCGGTGGCCCCCGAGGGGCTCAGGCGGCGACGGGCACGCTGGCGGGGCCGGCCACGTTGGACATCTGCACCCACCGCACGTTGTCGCGATCGACGCTCAGGTCGGGCCAGCGGCGGTACATCTCGTCGATGGCCACCCGGCTCTCGAGACGGGCCAGATGGGCCCCGATGCAGTAGTGGATCCCGTGGCCGAAGGTGATGCCCAGCGGGCCCTGTCGCTCGATGTCGAAGCGATCGGGGTCTTCGTAGGCACGGGGGTCGCGGGTGGCGGCGCCGGTGACGACCAGCACCGGACTGCCGGCGGGGATGGTGACACCGTGGAAGGTGCGGTCCTGGGTGCAGAAGCGGCCCTGGTACTGCGATGGCGGGCGATAGCGCAGCAGCTCCTCGATGGCCCCGGGGGTCAACGAGGGATCGGCCTTCACCCGTTCGAGCTCGGACGGGTTGTCGTCGAAGATCAGTGCGGCGTTGCCGATGAGCTTGGTGACCGTCTCGCTCCCGGCCGCGGCGAGCAGCGAGATGAACCCGGCGATCTCGAGGTCGTCGAGGTGATCCATCGTGCCGTCCTCGCGTTCGACCTCGGCCTCGACCAGGTGGCCGATCATGTCGTCGGTGGGATGTTGGCGCTTGTCGGCGACGAGGGCGGCGTAGTACGCGGACGAGGCCATCGCGGCCTCGATGCCGGCTGCGGTGGGGAACGGGTTGCCCACCTCTCGCTCGAGCGTGGCGTCGGTCCAGTGCCGGATCTGCTGGCGGTCGGCCTCGGGGATCCCGACGATGGCGCAGATGACCTCGACCGGGAACGGACCGCTGATGTCCTTGACCACGTCGAAGCGGTCGCGACCGTCGAGCTCGTCGAGGAAGCGGGTCACGACCGTGTCGACGACAGGTCCCCAGTCGGCGATGCGGCGCGGCGTGAAGGCCCGGCTCACGAGCTTGCGCATGCGATCGTGCATGGGCGGATCCATCATGATCATCGAGTTCATCAGGCCGGTCATCTCGCCGAACTCGGTGCTCGTCAGCTGGTCGATGGTCAGGCCGTGTGTGGACGTGAACGCGGCGACGTCTCGGTGCACCTCGACACAGTCCTGGTAGCGCGACACCGCCCAGAACCCGATGTCGGGGTTGTGGTACACCGGTGCCTCGTCGCGCAGCCAGCGGTAGACCTCGTCGGGGTTCTCGAAGAACTCCCGGCTGAACGGATCGAACTCCATGGGCGTCACGCTCCTTCGAAGAGACTGCTCGCCACCACGTCGGCGGCCTCGTCGGCGTCGCCCTCCCAGGTGACGACACCACGGTCGAGAAGGACCGCCCGGCTGCACAGGCGCAGCGCCGGGGCGATCTGCTGCTCCACGATCAACAGCGAGGTGCCGGCTTCACGGATCGTGGCCAGCACGTCGTACACCTCGTTCACGACGATCGGCGCCAGACCCAGCGAGAGCTCGTCGGCCAGGAGCAACGGCGGCGACTCGACCATCACACGGGCGAGCGACAGCATGCGCTGCTCGCCACCCGAGAGCGTGCCGGCGATCTGGCCGCGACGATCGCCGAGCTTGGGGAAGAGCTCGTAGGCCCGGTCGAGGCCCGGATCCACCCCGCCCCGACCGAGCGAGGCGCGGAACGACAGGGTGAGGTTCTCCTCGACCGTGAGCGTGCCGAAGACCGAGCGGCCCTCGGGGGCGTGGGCGACGCCCATGCGGGCGAAGTCACGGGCGGGTCGGCCGGTCATGTCGATGCCCTCGACCTCCACCGCGCCGGATGTCGGTGCGAGCAGGCCGCTGGCCACACGGGCCACCGTGGTCTTGCCCATCCCGTTGGCGCCGAGCAGGGCCACGGCCTCGCCCCGGCCGACGGTGAGCGAGACCCCGAACAACGCCCGGAAGGGACCGTAGGAGGCCTCGACGTCACGGAGCTCCAGCATGGGCGCGACCGTCATGTCTCCAACTCCAGGTCACCGAGGTAGGCGTGGCGTACCCGCGGGTCGACCATCACGTCGGCCGTCGTGCCCGAGGCGATGGTCCGTCCGAAGTCGAGGACGAACGTGCGCTGGGTGAAGCTGGTCACCAGTTCGACGTCGTGCTCCACGAGAAGGATGGCGAACCCCTGCTCGGCTTGGACCTCACGCAGGGTCTGGGCCAACGCCGCCGTCTCGCTGTGATCGAGGCCCGAGGAGGGCTCGTCGAGCAACAGCAGCTTCGGCTTGGTCATCAGGGCTCGACCGACCTCGACGAGGCGACCCTTGCCCAGGCTGAGCGCCTCGATCTGGTCGTCGGCCACGTCGGAGAGCCCGAGCAGCTCGAGGACGGCGTCGGCCTCGTTCTTCTCCTCGATCGTGGGACGACCTCGACCGATGATGTCCTTCCAGAACGAGCCCGTTCCGTTGCGCACCCGCTCGGCGATCAACAGGTGCTCACGCACGGTGGTGTCGGCGAAGAGCTCGATGCGCTGGAAGGTCCGACCGATGCCGGCCTTGGCCCGGCGGTGCACCGAGAGACCGTCGATGACGCGCCCGTCGAAGGTGAAGCTGCCACTCGTCTGGGGGTTGATGCCCAGGAGGCAGTTGAAGAACGTGGTCTTGCCCGCCCCGTTCGGACCGATCAGCCCGACGCGCTCGCCTTCCGCCACGTGGAGGTCGACGCCGTCGAGGGCCCGGATGCCGGAGAACGACTTGGTGATCGCGGTGGCCTCGAGCAGCGCGCTCATCGCGGCGCCTCGACGGGTTCGCCGGTCGGTGCGGGTGCGTCGACAGGACCGGACACGCCCGTCTCGTCGGGCGGACCGGTGTCGTCGTCGGGCTGCCCGCGCCGCCGGGCCAGCCAGGCGTCGACCCGGGCGGTGGAGCGGCGGGTGCCGTACTCGAGCATCCCTTCGGGGTGCTTCGCGTACTGGACCGCGGTGAGACCGAACAGGACGAAGCGCCACTGGGGTTCGATCGGGAAGAGCCCGGGGATCCGGCTCTGACCGCCGAGGATCCAGCCGAGGAAGGCGCCCTTCAAGATGACGGCGTCGAAGAGCATGAACACCCCGCCGGCCTGGGCGGCGCCGGTGACGGTGCGCGAGCTGAGGCTGACCACGAGCACGAGCCAGAACAGCGCCGGGACGGGGGCGAAGTTGTTGGCGTAGTTCACGTTCTTCTGGGCGATGGAGAGGAAGGCTCCGCCGAGGCCGGCGATGAACGCCGACACGGCGAAGGCGATGATGCGGGCTCGCGCCGGGGCGATGCCGATCGACTCGGCCGCGACCTCGCTGCCCTGGATGGCCCGCAGCGTGCGTCCGAAGGTGCCGCCCCGCAGCTGGATCACCACGATGGCCACGACCGTGAACACGATGAGGCACAGGGCCAGGAAGGTCTTGTCGTTGCTGAAGTCGAACGGACCGAGCGTGGGTCGGGGTACGCGGGTCCCCTGCAGCAGCGACGTGCCGCCACCGCCCACCCAGGAGAACTTCACGACGACCGCATCGAAGAAGAAGGCGAAGGCCAGGGTGGCGATGGCCAGCCACACGCCACCGAGGCGACGGACGGGATAGGCCAGCAGCGCCCCGACGACGGCGGCGATGCACGCCCCGATCACTGCGGCCAGCAGCACCGACATGTCGTAGCGAGTGGCCATCTGGAACACGGTGAACCCGCCGATGGCCGCGAAGGCGCCCTGGCACAGCGAGATCTGTCCGGCGAACCCGGTGATGACCGTGATCGACAAGAAGATCATGCCGAGCACGACGCCCTGCGTGACGAGGAACAACCAGAACTGGTCGGCGCGGAAGAACACCACCGAGAAGACGACGACGAGGAACGTGACCCCGAAGACGCGCGAGGCGATGGTGAGGGTGCGGCTCCGATCCACGGTGGCGTCGACGGGCGGCGGCGGGTCGACACCGGCCATGGGGTCGGAGGCTTCGGGGGCCTTCCGGATCGCCGGCCAGAACACGAAGATGGCGAACAGCAACAGGAACGGCACCGCCGGCGTGATGTTGTCCTGGATGGGCTGCAGGAAGGTGAGGGTGTCGCTCCACTGGGGCAGGAAGGTGTTGAACAGCGAGATGAACACGCCCAACCCGAGGCCGCCGATGAGGGCTCGGGGCAGGCTGACGAGGCGACCGACCGCGGCGGCGGCGACGGCGACGACCACGAGGCCGAAGAAGTCGGGGGCGACGAGGGTGTTGAACCGGGGGGCGATGAGCACACCGGCGAGGCCGGCGAAGAAGCTCGACAGCGCCCAGGAGAACGCCGACACCTTGTTGGCGTCGACCCGGTTCAACTCGGCCATGCGCGGGCTCTCGACCACGGCCCGCATGCGGAGCCCGAGGGCGGTGAACTTGAACAGCGCGGCGAGCGCCAGCATGGCTCCCACGGCGACGACGAGCTGAGCGAGCTCGTCTCGGCTGAACGGGTAGACGCCGAACGGGTCGTAGAAGACGCTGGCCCCGCCGGACACGATGCCGGTGGGGGTCTGCCCCGCCACGGCGGTGAAGCCGAACACCAGGTCGAACAGCGCCGGCATGGCGACCGTCAGACCGATCGACACCACCAGCTTGGACACGGCCGAGGCGGTGCGCAGGTGTCGGAAGATCAGCCGTTCGAGGATCAACCCGACCAGCGGCGCCAGAACGAAGACGGCCACGATCAGAGCCGGGAGTGTGGGCCACTCCCAGTCGGTGCGGGCCTTGAAGTACAGGGCCGCCGACATGTAGGCCTGGGCACCGAAGGCCAGGTTGAACACCCCGGACGTCTTGTAGGTCAGGACGAACCCGAGGGCGATGAGCGCGTAGACCGAACCGGGCGGGAGTCCCTGGAGGAGCGCCCGGAAGAAGTCCTCGGCCCCGGAGGAGAAGATCACGTGTCGGTCACCGCCACTGGGTCGAGCGTCGTCGAATGGTCAACGCAACGGGATCACTCGTCGAACGTCATCTGCTCGGGCTCGGACCAGTCCCGGTTCTCGTTCGACCAGCAGATGAACGGTGTGTCGGCGTCGGCGACCGTGACGAACACGCCGTTGGTGACCTGCACCGGAGCGAAGCACTCGAACTCGGAGCCGGCGGCGGGGTCGTCCTGGGTCGGCGGGACGTGCTGTCGCGTCCAGTCGATCGGGTTCAGGAGGCCACCGGCGGTGTCGGCCGTCAGCGTGTTGGTCGCGTCGATGACGCTCTGGCGGTCGAAGTCGGGACCGGCGGCGAGGAGTCCCTCGACGGCCACGGTGGCGTTGATCCAGCCGGTCATGGCCAGCTCGCTCAACTCCTGACCGCTCTTCCCCATGTACTCCTCGAACTTCTGCTGGGCCTCGTTCTGGGTGGCCTCGAACGGACGGAAGCCGGGCGTCACGTAGTCGCCCTCGAAGATGTCACCGGCCTCGGTCACGAAGGCCTGGTCGTAGGTGTTGGGGTGATCGAGGATGACGTCGTCCATGCCCTGGCGCTGGAGCTCCTGGGCGAGGGTCTTCATGCCGTTGAGGTCCGTGCAGGTGGAGACGAACTCGACACCGGCGTCCTTCATGGCCGTGACCTCGGGCCCGATGCCGTTCGGCAGACCGAAGGCGAGGTCGTCGTTGAAGTACACGACCTCGGCGCCCGTGACGTCGGCATACATCTCGAACGAGTCTCGACGAGCACCGGTGCAGACCTTGGAGTTCTCGCTCACCCCGTATCCGAGGGTCGCCACCTTGGTCTTGCCCGACTGCTGGAGCAGGTAGGAACCGGCCCGGGTGGTGCAGTCGCCGCAGGCCGGCGCCTGGCTGGGGAAGATGGCGTCGCGGCCGGTGACCTCGGTGGCGTGGATGCCCCAGCCGTAGGTGGGCACACCGGCGTCGTTGAGGTCGCCGTAGCCGGCGGCGACGAGGGTGGCCACGAAGACGCCGAACTCGCTGCCACCGGAGATGACCTCGATCGAACGGGCCTGGTTGTTGGCCAACTCGTCGTCGAGGGTCTCACCGATCTCGAGCTGGCGGCCGTAGATGCCGTCGAACTCGGAGTTCTGGTAGTCGAAGTAGGCCTTCACCCCCGCCTCGTAGCAGTCGAGGATGCAGGTCCCGAGCGGGTTGTTGGCCTTCGTGCCGATGATGGCGTAGCTGATCGAGTCGTCGGTGACCCCGGGGACACCGCTGATCGGCACGAAGGTGTCGCGGTCGCCACCGGCGGCGGTACCGCTCGAACCACCGGTCGACGGCGAGGACGAGGTCGTGCCGTCGTCGTTGCTGCACGCGGCTGCGACGAAGAGCACGGCGACGAGTGCCAGAAGCACACGGTTCCTGATGCGCATGAACGAATCCCCCCTGGGTTCACCTGCTGTGGCGCCGAACCATAGTTGACATGAACGTCAGATGCTCGCGATTGTCGGACGGACCGGTCAGGACGACGGTCGAAGCCATCGGCACGGATCACGCGCCGGTTCGACGATCCGACCAGGGAGACCCCGATGACCGCCGCCGACCACACCCAGCTCGACCTGCTCACGTTGGAGGAGACCGGCGAGGGTCGCTACGTCGCCCCGCACGAGGGCGACGGCGGCAGCCGTGACGTGGTGTTCGGTGGGCAGATGCTGGCCCAGATGATCGTGGCGGCGACGAGGAGCACCCCGGGCAAACGGGTCAAGTCGTTGCAGGCCGTCTTCGCTCGGGCGGCCAGCTTCCGCGCACCGCTCGAGATCGATGTCGACCCCGTGCACGTGGGCCGGGTCTTCGCCAGCCAGTCGGTGACGGTGCACCAGGGCGACCGGAACTGCGTGAAGGCCATCGCCCTGCTCGACGTGGCCGAACCCGACCTGATCACCCACGCCCCGACCCGACCCGACGTGGCGGGTCCCGACGAGTGCGCGCCGGCGCCGGGCTACCTCGTCTATCCCGGGGCCGAGGCGCGCATCGTCGACGACGTCGACCTGCTGCACGCCGACGCTCCCGTCGGACCGGCCGAGCTGTTCCTCTGGACCCGCCTGCCCGGGCCTTCGCTCGATCTCACCACCAGCCAGGCCGTGCTGTCGTGGGCCACCGACGGCTATCTCATCGCCACCGCCATGCGACCCCACGCCGGCATCGGTCAGGAACAGGCCCACCGCACCATCTCCACCGGCGTGATCTCCGAGGCCCTCACGTTCCATCAGGCCTTCGATGCCAGTGATTGGCTGCTCATGGCGCTCGAGTCCCCGTACGCGGGTGGGGGTCGCACGTACGGTCGAGCCCACGTCTTCGACGAATCGGGGGCTCTCGTCGCCTCGTTCGCACAGGAGAACATCGTGCGGGGCATGGACGCACCACCCGCGGGCGCCGACCCCCGATCGGCGATGTGAGCGGGCGACGCGGGCGCTCCCGATGAACGAGCCAGCAGATCCCCATGGGCTTCTGGGCGGTCGCCGGCGCCCACCCGGAACGTCCCGCCGTGGTCGAGAGCAGGACGACGACCACGTTCGCCGAGATGGCGGCGACGAGCGACGCGATGGCCCGGGGGCTCTGGGCCCTCGGTCTGCGGCGCGGCGACGGCCTCGCCGTGGTGGTACCCAACCGGGCCACCTTCTTCGCCTGCCATCTGGCCGCCATGTCGGCCGGCCTCTACATGATCCCGATCAACACCCATCTCGCCCCCTCCGAGGTGGCCGACATCCTGGGCGACTGCGACGCGGCGGCACTGGTGGTCGACGCAGCCCTCGCCGATCTCTGTGCGGCCGCCGTCGCCGCGGGCGACGTCGATCCGGACCACCGCTTCGCGGACCCCGAGGCGGAAGGCTTCAGGCCCCTCGCTGCGCTGCTCGAGCTCGGCCGGACCGCGGAGCGGTTGCCGGCCGGCCTCGGTGCGGGGACGACGATGATGTACACGTCGGGCACCACGGGGCGTCCGAAGGGCGTGAGGCGCCGCCTTCCCGACGGCGAGGCCAACGAGGTGTACGGCACAGCCGCCGGCGTGTACTGCCAGGGCTTCGGGATGACCCCGGGGCCCGGTGTCCATCTGGTCTGCGGTCCCCTTTACCACGCGGGGCCCTCGGCGTCGGCGACCGCTGCCCTGCACACGGGGAACACGCTCGTGCTGATGGAGCGTTGGGACCCCGAGGTCTGCCTGAGCATGATCGAGCGCCATCGGGTCACCAGCACGCAGATGGTGCCGACCATGTTCCACCGACTCCTCGCCCTCCCTGCGGACGTCCGTGGCCGCTACGACCTGTCGAGCCTCGAGAGCGTGATGCACACCGGTGCGCCTTGTCCGCAGCCGGTGAAGGCCGAGTTGATGGAGTGGCTCGGTCCGGTCGTCTACGAGACCTATGGGGGCACCGAATCGGTGGCCACCATCGCCACACCGCGCCGTTGGCTCGAGAAGCCCGGCACCGTGGGACGCGCCATCCACGGCATCACGCTCCACATCCTCGATGACGACGGGCGGGAGCTCCCCCGTGGCGAGGTCGGGCAGATCTGGGTCGAGAACGCCAATGCCCCCGCCGCGGAGTACTACAAGGACCCCGACAAGACCCACGGCATGCGACGCGGCTCGTGGGTGACGCTCGGCGACGTGGGCTACGTCGACGACGACGGGTATCTCTTCCTGCGCGATCGAGCCGTCGACATGATCATCTCGGGGGGCGTGAACATCTACCCGGCCGAGATCGAGAGCGTGCTCCTGGAGAGTTCCCTGGTCGGCGACGCCGCCGTGATCGGGATCCCGGACGACGAATGGGGGGAGGCCGTCCTCGCCATCGTCGAACCGGCCGAGGGCACGGCTGCGGGCGCGGCCACTGCCGAGGCGATCCTCGCCCACTGCGCCACCCGGCTCGCCCGCTTCAAGCTCCCCCGCCGGATCGACTTCGTCGCTGCACTGCCCCGACTGGCGAGCGGCAAGCTGCAGAAGCGGCTGCTCCGCGAGCGCTACTGGGAGGACACCGACCGCAGGATCTGACCCGGGCGGCGAGAGGCGCGGGTCAGCTCAGGCCGAGACGTCGGTTGTCCCAGGTGAGGATCCGGCCGTGGACCGTGAGCTCGATCATCGCCCCGGCGGCGGGGTCGTAGGCGGCTCTGGTCGCGGTGGGCATGGCCCACGTCGAGGTCCGGAACGCGTCGTACTTGCGATGCATCTCGGCGCCGACGCGCTCTCGCAGCTCATCGGGGAGGTCGTCGAGCACACGACCGGTGCAGCTGAAATGGACCGCTTCGAGCTCGGCCCAGCGCTCGCCCGTCTCGACGAGGAAGGAACAGCGCGGATCGTGACGGACCCTGAGCAGCTTCTTTCCCCGGGTCGACAGGTAGATGCGGCGGTCGACCACGGCGAACCAGATGGGCAGCGCGATCGGCTGGCCGTCGCGACGAAGGGTCGTCAGGATCCCGGTGTGGGCGTCGGTGACGAAGGACCAGGCCTCGTCGTCCGACATCCGGATGCTGCGGGCACCACGCTCGGCCATCAGCCGTCCTCCTCGTGATGGATCGACCCGGATCGCCCGGACGGGCCGACGGGGAGGTCCCGGAAGGCGATTCCCCGATCCGGCTGCGGCTCGCGGGGAAGGCCCAGGGTGCGCTCGCCGATCACGTTGCGCTGGATCTCGTCGGTACCGCCGCCGAGGCTGGCACCGAACGTGGCCAGAGCCACCTCGTGGTAGGCGCCCCCGCCCGGTGCGTCCGGTCCCGCCAGCATGGCGTCGGCACCCATGAGACCGAACGCCAGGTCGCGCGAGGTTCGGGCGATCTCGGACATGGCCAGCTTCCCCACCGACGCTTCGGGGCCGGGGCCACGCGATGGTGACGCCGCCCGGGTGCGCAGCCCGTTGTAGCGGTTGACCTCCGTCATCGCCCGGAAACGAGCGAGCCCCTGGCGGGCCACCGCGTCGCCGCGCCGGCCACCGGCCTCGGCCAGCGAACGCAGGGCGCGGGTGTTCACCACGAAGCCGGTCACCTCGCGCTTCGTGGATCGGGCGGCCTCGGCCAGCACCGCGCCGACGGTCCGGTCGAGCTGGCCCGCGAGGCTGCCGGGGAAGGCACCGGCGGCGCGGGCCGCGCCGGCCGAGACGCCTTGGCGTTCGAAGGCGAGCGTCGTCTGGGCGACCCGCCAGCCGGTCCCCGGCTCGCCGATCATCCGGTCGACGCGGACCCGAGCGTCGGTCAGGAAGACCTCGCAGAACTCGGTGGCGCCGTTCATCTGCCGCAGTGGTCGGACCTCGACGCCGGGCTGGAGCATGTCGACCACGAAGTAGCTGATGCCCTCGTGCTTGGGGACCGCCGGATCGGTGCGGGCCAGGAGCAGCCCCCGTTCGGAGAGGTGGGCCCCCGAGTTCCAGACCTTCTGACCGTTGACGACCCATTCGTCGCCGTCGAGGACCGCCGAGGTGCGCAGCCCGGCCAGGTCGGACCCGGCGGAAGGTTCGGAGAACAGCTGGCACCACGACTCGCGGCCATCGGCCAGCGGTGGCACCAGTACGGCACGCTGCTCGTCGGTGCCGTGGGCGAGCACGGTGGGCCCGCCCATGGTCTGGCCGACCCCGGACGGGGGGCCGATCACGCCGGCCTCGGCGAGGGCCCGACCGACGGCGCGGGCCGAGGCCGACGACATCGCTCGGCCCCCGAGGCCGGCGGGCCAGGTCGGCATCGCCCACCCGGCCCTCGCCAGGAGCCCCCACCACTCACCCACGGTCAGGTCCGGCGACCAGGTGCCGCGGATCCACTCGACGATCTCGAGTGGGTCGGGCGGAACGGCCCGGTCGCTCATGACCCCAGACCGAGGTGCTCGCTCGACCCCACGCTGCTCATCCTTCGCGGGTGAGCAGCAGCGCACCGGCGATGGGTCCTCCGCCGTTGCCGACCGCGGCCACCTCGGGATCGGCCACCTGGCGCTCGCCCGCATCGCCGCGCAGCTGCAGGCAGGCCTCGTGGATGAAGCCGAACCCGTGGAGACGCCCGGCGGAGAGCTGGCCGCCGTGGGTGTTGAGCGGCAGCTCGCCGTCGAGAGCGATGCGGGCACCGCCCTCGACGAACGGGCCCGACTCGCCCCTGCCGCAGAAGCCGAGCGCCTCGAGCCAGACCATGGCCAGGAAGCTGAACCCGTCGTAGAGCTCGACCAGGTCGACGTCTGCGGGTGTCAGATCGGTGCGGGTCCAGAGGTGGGCCCCGGCGTCACGGGCCGCCATGGTGGTGAGGTCGTCGTACTGGTCCCACGACGGCCGGCCCCGCAGGGCCGTGCCCATGGCCTCGACCCGGGCCACCGGGTGATCGACGTTCCCGGCGTGATCGGCTCGCGACACGATGAGTGCGGTCGACCCGTCGACGGGCACGTCGCAGTCGTAGAGGCCGAACGGTGTCGTGATCATCCGCGCCGCGAGGTAGTCGTCGAGCGACATCGGGTCGCGGTAGATGGCGTTCGGGTTGAGCCCGGCGTTGCGCCGGGCGGTGACGGCGACCATGCCGAGCTGCTCGCGTGTCGTGCCGAACTCGTGGAAGTGACGCTGGGCGTTCATGGCCAGCCAGTTCGCCGCCGAGTAGGCCCGGAACGGGATGTTCCACTGCATCGAACCACCGATGCCCCCGCCGCCTCCGCCGGCGCCGATGCCCTGGCGCCCGCCGGTGCCCTGCGCCGTGGCCTCGGTGACCGTGCGGTAGACGAGGACGTGGTCGGCCAGACCGGCCCCGACGGCCATGACCGCGTTCACGACGGCCGCCAGCTGCGCCGGCCCCTCGATGCCCCCGGTGTGCCAGTTCACCTCGAGGCGCAGCGCGTCCTGCACCTCCGGGGTTCCGGGGCCGGCGAACGCCGCACCCCCTGCGGTACCCCCTCCCGGGTAGGTGGCGATGCCGTCGATGTCGTCCAGGGTGAGTCCCGCGTCGGCGACCGCCACCCGGGCGGCCTCGACCGTCAGATCGAGGCCGGTGCGGTTCAGTCGACGGCCGATGGCGGACTGGCCGATTCCCGAGATGATGGAGCGTCGCTCGAAGTCGGTCACGAGACCTCCTCGAAGAGCGGGAACCAGACGTCGCCGTGCTGCTCGAAGACGACCTGCACATCCATGCCGATGGACACCGCCTCGGGAGCGACCCCCACGATGTTCGTGGTGAGGCGGAGTCCCTCCTGTTCGGGGAACTCGACGATGGCGATCACGTAGGGATCGGCCGGCCCCACCCACGGCTGGTGGTTCACGGTGTAGGTGGCAACCACCGCCCGCCCGCTCACCGGCTCGGGCGCGAGCTCGCTCCCGCCACAGGCGGGGCACCACGGCCCCGGCGGATGGAGCCAGTAGCCACAGCCCTGACAACGAAGGAACCGCAGCTGCGCGTCCGCTCCCGACGTCCAGAAGAACGTGTTGGTCTCGTCGAGCGCCGGCAGGACGCGAAAAGGGCGTGTCGGTCATGGGTGATGCTCCTGACAGGGGAGATCAGAGGGTGTCGGGCGGGGCCCGGCTCGCCTACTTCCCCTCGCGCGCCATCATGCGCTCGACGAGGGTCATGGTGGTGACGAGGCCCTCCTCCTGGAACTTGCCCGTGCCGTAGCTCACCAGCGTGGTGTCGACGTCGGCGGCCTGCGCCCGCAGCGCCCCGGCCGTCGCCTGCTCGCGGGGCACGTGGGTGAAGGCGTCGAAGGAGAACTCGCGCATGGCGTTGAGGTGGGTGATCTTGTGGATCTCGTCCTCGGGCAGGCCCTGCAGGTACTTCCAGGCCATCTCGGGGGCGTTGGGCCACGTCGAGTCGGAGTGCGGGTAGTCGCACTCCCACATGATGTGGTCGCCGTTGAGGTGGTGGCGCACCTCCATCCCGGCGGCGTCGTCGATGAAGCAGGTCAGGATGTTCTCGTTGAACACCTGGCTCGGCAACTTGTCGCCGAAGTCCTGGTTCGTCCAGCTCTTGTGGTGCTGGTACGTGTAGTCGACCCGCTCGAGGAAGTAGGGGATCCAGCCGATGCCGCCCTCGGACAGGGCGATGCGCAGGTTCGGGAACTTGCGCAACACCGGCGACCAGAGCAGGTCGGCGGCACAGAGCACGATGTTCATCGGCTGCAACGTGATGAGCGTGTCGATCGGCGCATCGGACGAGGTGCTGACGAGGGTGGACGAGGAGCCGATGTGCAGGCACACGACGGTCTGCGTCTCGACGCAGGCCTGCCAGAAGGGGTCCCAGTGATCGCTGTGGAAGCTCGGGTGGCCGAGCTTCTCGGGGTTCTCCGAGAAGGTCACGGCATGGCTGCCCTTGGCCGCCGTGCGGCGGATCTCGTCGGCCATGAGCTGCGGGTCCCAGAGGGGCGGGATGGTGAGCGGGATCATGCGGCCCGGATAGGTGCCGCACCAGTCCTCGATGTGCCAGTCGTTGTAGGCCTGCAGCAGCTCGAGGGCGATCGCCTTGTCGTCACAGGTCGAGAAGAGCTGACCGGCGAAGCCGGTGAGGCTGGGGAAGTTGAGCGAGCCCAGCACCCCGTTGACGTTCATGTCGCGGATGCGCTCGTGGATGTCGAAGCAACCGGCTCGCATCTCGTCGAAGCTGGTGGCGTCGAGACCCCACTCCTCGGGCACACGGCCCGAGACCGCGTTGAGGCCGACGTTGGGCATGGCGTTGCCCTCGAACATCCACACGTCCCGACCGTCGTCGAGGCGCTGCACGAACGGTGCCCGTTCCGCTGCCTTGGCCGACAACCGCCCTTCGAACAGATTCGGCGGCTCGACGACGTGGTCGTCGACGCTGACGAGGATCAGGTCTTCAGCCTGCATCTCATGGCCCCCCATGATCGTTGTCTGACAGAAGTGTTAGATTAGTGGCCCCACGGCGGGGCGCAAGCCGGGCCGGAGATTTTCCGAGACGAGGGGCTGATGACCGACGTCCTTGCAGGCAAGCGGATCCTCGTTGTCGGCGCGTCGTCGGGCATCGGTGCCGCCGTCGCCCGCCTGGCCGCCGAGCGCGGGGCCAGGGTGGCCGTGAGCGCGCGCAGCGAGGACCGGTTGACCGAGCTGGTCAGCAGCCACCCCGGCACCGTGGCGCTGGCCGGCGACGTCCGTGACGAGGCCTCGATCGCCGAGGTCGTCGACGGTGCGGTCGCCGCCCTGGGCGGACTCGATGCCGTGGTCAACACCGTCGGGATGTCACCCCTGCTGGCGATGCGCGACGCCACCCAGGCCGACTGGCACCAGGTGTTCGACACCAACGTCATCGGCGCTGCGCTGGTGGCCACGGCGACGGCGCCGCACCTGACCGCCTCGGGCGGGCAGCTCGTGATCCTGTCGTCCAAGGCGGTGCGCCGACCCTTCCCGGACCTGGCGCTGTACACCACCTCGAAGTTCGCCCTCGACGGGCTGATGAAGTGCCTCCCCCTCGAGTTCCCGGGCCTGCTCGTCACCCGGGTCGTGGTGGGCAATACCGGGGGCACCGAGTTCGCCTCCTCCTGGGACCCCGATGCCATCGGCGCCGCAACGGAGCGTTGGCTGGCATCCGGGGTGCTCGGTTCAGAGGGGATCATGAGCCCCGACCACGTCGCCGCGACGGTGTTGCACGTGCTCGAGTCCCCCGCCCACATCGACGACGTCGCCGTCATCGACCGCCCGCCCACGACGTGACCGTCGCCGGGGCTGCACACCGTCCCGATGACGGGGGCGGCCCGGGGGGCCCGGTACGTTGAGCGCCATGGACGGCACCGAGGTCGTGCGCCGACCCCCGTTCGGCGACAACCCTCTGGTCGGCGAACGAGGCGCCAACACACAGCGACGCATCCTCGATGCGGCGCTCGAGGTCTTCTCCCGCCACGACTACCACGACACCCGCGTCGAACTCATCACCGAGGCCGCCGGATGCTCCCGACCTGCCTTCTACCAGTACTTCTCGAGCAAGGACGACGTCTTCTGGCGCCTGGCCGCCCACATGGCCAAGGCCATGGATGCCCTCGCGGCCGACCTCGACGAGATCGGTCCTGACGCCGCGGGGGTCGACCACCTCCGGCGGTGGCTCGAGGGTCTCACCGACATGTGCGACACCTACGCACCGATCCTCTCGTCGTTCCAGGCCGCCAGTCGCGATCATGCCCGCACGGCCAAGGGCTCGCAGTCGGTCAGCGAGCGCGTGGGCGCCGCCATGCTGCGCAGCTTCGATCCGACCGGCGCCGGACCGCTCCCGCCGGCCTCGGCGAGCGCGACGGTCTCGGTGGCGTTGCGCTCGATCCACTACTGGCGCCTCGGGCTCGGGGGACTCACCCGCGCCCGCTTCCTGAAGGGCCTGGCGAGCACACTTCATCGCCAGTTGCACGGACCGATCCCCGGCGTGAACGTCGACCCCGCGGCGAAGGCACCGGTGAAGGACCCGCCGAAGTGGCCGATGACCCCCCACCCCGACGGCGATGCCCGACCGCTGCGTCCCCGGGGCCAGCAGACGCGCCAGCGTCTGCTCGACGCCGGCAGCGCCATCCTCCCCATCTGCGGCTACCACGAGACCCGCGTCGACGACATCGTCGAAGAGGCCGGGGTCTCCCACGGCAGCTTCTACCGCTACTTCGAGAGCAAGGACCAGCTCTTCCAGGTCCTGGCCACGGACGCGGCCACGCAGATGGTCGAGCTTCTCGCCGCCTTCCCCGATCGAGCCGGCGACGGCCTGACCGAGTGGCTCGAGCGCTGGTTCCGCACCTACCGCGAGAACGGCGGCATCATCAGCGCCTGGCAGGAGATCGGCCAGGTCGATCCCGTGCTCGCCGAGTTCTCCCTCGGATTCGCCACCGTGTCCCTCGACCGCCTCGTCCGCATCGTGCACCGCCGGGGCTTCGGTGACGCCGATGCCGACGCTCTCGTGCTGCTGGCCGTCGTCGAGCGCGTGCCCTACAACGTGCTGGTCCTGGGCTACGTCGACGAACCCGATGCCGTCGTGGCCGCGGAGTTCATGATCCGCCGTGCGCTCTTCGCCTCGGCCCCCGCATGACCCTCTTCGCGGCGTCGGCGCAGCCTCACCCGTCGACGATGGCGATGGCGTTCTCGGGGCAGTTGAGGGCGCCGCGCCGCGCCGCTTCCTCGAGGTGGGGCGGGACGTCCCCGGTCGGGTCGACGCAGTAACCGTCGTCATCGGCGTCGTAGAACTCGGGGGAGAGTGCGTAGCAGCGACCGTGGCCGGTGCAGGCGTCGGCGTCGAACTCGATCCTCATGGCATCCGTTCTCGTCAGGCGTTCGGGGTCCGGAATCCAGGTTCGCGCCGGCTGCGGGGGAGTCACAGCTCGAAGGTCGGGAGGGCGATGGTTCCCTCGCCGTTGATGAGCCCGGCGGTGTAGGCGTCCAGCCAGACGGTCATGGCCGCCACGGCCCGTGATCCGGTACGGGCCGCCGCCACATCGCTCTCGACCGTGCCCTCGACCATCGTGAGCGCCGAGGCCTGGACGGTCTCGAGGAACGACGAGCTCACCTCGAGCAGCTGGTCGTAGGCGGCCTGCGGGAAGCCCTGGACCGAGAGCCCCGAGCTCCACACCGAGCGCCCTCGCGGTACGGCCGCGTCCTGGATCGGTCGCAGCTCGGTGGCCAGGTCCGTGTAGGCCGGGTCGCCCCCGTTGAGAGCCTCACCGACCGGTGCCAGCGCGGCCACCGCGGGGAGCCGGGGGGTGGCGTAGGTGCAGGTGAGCAGGCCCTCGCAGGAGATCTGGAAGCGGTCCGGCGTGTCGAGCCCCGCGGGAGGTGTCTCCAGGATCTCCAGGTTGTAGCCCGCGTTGTACCCGAAGGAGTCGGTGAGCCCACGCACGACGTCGCCGTCGGGTTCTGCGGGCGGGGTGTCGAACAGGCTGGTGCGGGCGAAGGCCACCACCGTGGCGTCGTCGGCCGTCGACGCGTCGATCGCTTCGGCCGCGAGTGACATCGATGCCTCGAAGCTCTCGGCCGTCGGCTCCTGGGAGAAGCCGACGAGCGGCGCGTCGGGTTGAGCGCTGGCGATCTCGCCTCGCAGCCAGCGGCCGCCGAAGTACCCCGACAGGTACAACAGCCAGCGGGCGGTGGCGTCGTCGATCTCTCCGGCCCCCGAGAAGAGGTCGTCGAAGACCTGCACCGGCACGTACCCGAACAGGAAACGCTCCATCTCGGGGGTGGAGCCGTCGAGGGACGCGACGTACTCGCCGGCCAGCTGGTCGAGCGTGGCCTGGTCGGCACCGAGGACGTCGGTCGGGAAGGACGGGTAGCTGACGAGCTCGACGGACACTGGTGCGACCTCCGCGACGGTGGTGTCCGACGAGCCACCCTCGTCGGAACTGGTACAGGCCGTGGCCGCCAGCGCCATCACGACGAGCACGCCGGCCAGCTTCGATGTGGTGCGCATCTTCGCTACCCCCGGTCCGATGTGGCCGGCACCCTACATGACACGTTTGTCAGGTCGCCGGGAGGGTCCGCCGGTCCTCCCCCGCCTGGCATCTAACAGCTACGTCAGCTAGTCTGACCGACGTTCCGATACCGACTCCGCTGATCAGAAGGGTGCCGCCATGCCGTCACGCCAGCTCGACTTCCCGGTCTTCGACTGTGACAACCACATGTACGAGACGCCCGAGGCGCTCACCAAGCACATCGCCGACGACTACCGCGGCGTCATCGACTACGTCGAGGTCAAGGGCCGCACCAAGATCACCGTGAAGGGCCAGATCAGCGACTACATCCCGAACCCGACGTTCGCCAAGGTGGCGGCGCCCGGGGCGCAGGAGGAGTACTTCCGCATCGGCAACCCCGACGGCAAGTCCCGACGCGAGATCATGGGCAAGGCCATCACGGCGCCGCCGGCCTACCGTGAGCCCGGACCGCGCATCGAGCTGATGGACGAGCTCGGCATCGACCGCACGCTCATGTGGCCCACGCTGGCCAGCCTGGTCGAGGAGCGTCTCCGCGAGGACCCCCTGGCCATCCACGCCGTCGTCCACGCGCTGAACCAGTGGATGTACGAGCAGTGGACCTTCAACTTCGAAGATCGGATCTTCCCCACGCCGGTCCTCACGTTGCCGGTCGTGGAGAAGGCCATCGAGGAGCTCGAATGGGTCCTCGAGCGCGGCGCCCGCGTCATCCTCGTGCGCCCGGCGCCCGTGCCCGGCTTCCAGGGTCCGCGCTCGTTCGCCCTGCCCGAGTTCGACCCGTTCTGGGAGAAGGTGCAAGAGGCCGGCATCCTCGTCGGGATGCACGCCAGCGACAGCGGCTACCAGCGCTACATCAACGAGTGGGAAGGCGTGCGGGGCGGCGAGTTCCTGCCCTTCAAGGGCGGCTCGGGCTTCAGTGCCATCACGCACGGCGGCGGCCGGGCCATCTCCGACACCATCGCCTCGGCCATCGGGCACGGCATGCTGACCCGGTTCCCCGACCTGCGCCTGGCGCCGGTCGAGAACGGCTCGGGCTGGGTGCGTCCCCTCGTCTCCGACATGGAGAACGCGTACCGCTTCAACCCGCACGCCTTCGAGGAGGACCCCGTGGAGGTGTTCAAGCGCTGCGTCTACGTGCACCCGTTCCACGAGGACGACCCGCGCGGGCTGGCCGACCTCATCGGCGTCGACAACGTCATCTTCGGCTCGGACTACCCCCATCCCGAGGGCATGTCCGATCCGATCACGTTCGTCGACGACCTCACGGAGTTCGACCACGAGGACCAGGCCAAGATCATGGGCGGCAACCTGGCCCGCATCATGCGGGTGAAGGAGCACGTCAAGGTCTGACGCTCGGACGGCTCCGGGCCTACGGCCGGGGCCGTCTCTCAGCGGCTCTCAGGACGCAGGCGGGCCCTTCGGGACCTCGCGGAACGCGACGTCCTTGTCGAGCGTGCGCTCGCGAGGCATGCCCAGCACCCGCTCGCTGATGTTGTTGCGCGCCATCTCGGTCGTCCCGCCGCCGATGCTGTTGGCCTGGCGCATGAGGAAGCTCACGCCCACGCCGGCCGCGGGCTCGTCGGGACTCCACGCCGCGGCAGCGGAGTCGGCCATCTCGAGACCGATGGTCGCCGTGCGTTCGCCGACGACCGCCGACATGAGGCGGGCGATGGCGGCCCCCGAGTCCGGCATGGTGCCGGCGGCCATGCCGGCCCCGATACGCCGGCTCAGCTCTCCCGCGGCGCGTTGCAGCGCTCGGGCCTCGCCGAGGAGGTCGCGGATACGGGGATCGTCGAGCTGGCCGGTCTCGCGGGCCAGGGTCACCAGGGGGTTCTCGCCCGTCTGGGGGTTGCTGTGCCCCGGAGCGGGGCCGCTCACGAACGGCGAACCACCGCCCATGGCGTTGCGCTCGTGGAACATCCACCGACGACCGATGGTCCAACCATCGTCGACCTCGCCCACCCGACGATCGTCCGAGATCCGCAGGTCGGTCATGAACTCCTGGCAGAACTCCCGCGACCCGTTGATCATCTCGATGCGTTGCACCTCGACGTCGGGTTGGTCGATCTTGATGATGAACACCGAGAGGCCCTGGTGCTTGGGGACCTCCCAGTTGGTGCGCAGCAGGCACAGGCCGTAGTCGGACCACCAGGCCCCGCTGGTCCAGACCTTCGAACCGTTGATGACCCACTCGTCGCCATCGCGCACCGCCGTCGTGAGCGCGCCCGCCACGTCGGAGCCACCACTGGGCTCGGACAGGAACTGCATCCACAGCTCCTCGCCCTTCAGGATGGCCGGGAGGTGTTGCTGCTTCTGCGCCTCGGTCCCGAACTCGAGCAGCACCGCAGCGCACGGCACGAACGTGGGCACGTTGATGACGCTCGGCATCTCGTACGGAGCACAGACCTTGTTGAAGGCGCGCTGGTGAGCGGGCGAGAGACCCTGCCCGCCGTACTCCCGCGGGAAGCAGATCCCGGCGAAGCCGCCGTCGAAGAGGGTCCTCTGGAGCTCACGGGCCCGGGCGATGCTGGCCAACTCCTCCTCGTCGGAACCGAAGCCGCGGATGCCGAGGGCGGTGCTGCGGGGCGGCATGTTGGCGGCCAACCAGGTCTCGGCACGAGCGGCGAAGTCCTCCACGCTCTCCACGGCGGTCTCGGTCATCGTGGGTCTCCCGTGGGGTCGATGGCGGTGTCGTCGGTGTGCCTCATGCGGTGGCCCCTCCCGACGATGCGACGGCGAATCCGGCGAGGCGCTGACGATGATCGGCCGGGGTGCCGAAGACGGCGCGATCGGCGACGACCCGACGGAGGAACAGGTGGATGTCGTGATCCGACGTCAACCCGATCCCTCCGTGCATCTGCACGCAGTCCTGCATCAGTTCGGTGAGGTACTCACCCATGTAGGCCTTGGCCGCGCTGGCCGTCTCGACCACGGAGGCCGCCTCGTCCTGGACGTCGTGGGCCAGGGCTGCGGCCAGCCCGTGGCTGGCCTCGAGCCACATCTTCATGTCGGCGAAGCGATGCTTCAGCTCCTGGTACGACGCGAGCGGTCGACCGAAGGAGTAGCGGTCGAAGGCCCACTCGACCGTGAAGTCGAAGGTGCGCTCCGCCGCACCCACCATCTCCGCGGTCTGCACGACGAGCGCGAGTTGCAGCTGCCGCTCCACGTCGGCTGCAGCCGACCCGGGGCTGCCGAGCTGTGCCGACGCGGGAACGACGACCTCGTCGAGATCCACCCGGGAGAATCGCCGTACCAGGTCGACGCCCTCGAGTGGGCTGATCGTGACGCCCGAGGCGTCGGCTGGGAGGAGGAACTGGGCCAGGCCGTCCGGTCCCTGCGTGGTCACCAGGAGGTGGTCCGCCTGACCGGCAGCCTCGACGGGCGCCGAGGTCCCGGAGATGACCACATCTCCACCGGCGGACCTCGACGTCGGGGCCGCGGGGCGAGGGGGGCCGATGGCGTGCTCGGAGCCGCACCACGCGGCGATCGCTTCACCGCTCACCAGCGCCTCGAGGACCGGGTGGTGATCGGCGCTGCCCGAACGGGCGATCGCGGCGGCGACGACGTTCGTGGGGAGGAGCGGACCGGGCGCGACGTGGCGCCCGAAGGCGTCGGCCACGACGGTGAGGTCGACGACCCCGCTCCCGCTGATGCTCCCGCCGCCCAGGTCCTCGGGAACGAGCAGCGAGGTCCAGCCGAGCTCCGCGCCCTGTCGCCAGTAGTCGCGCTCGAAGCCGTCCGGTGCCGCGGCCAGGCCGCGGACCTCGGTGAGCGGGCACTCGGTTGCGAGGAAACGTCTCGTCGTGTCGCGGAAGAACTCTTGATCGTCGGTGAGGGTGACCTCCACCCTGCCTCCCCTGTGGTCGGTCCCGGGGCGTCGACCCGGGCGACAAGGAACCTAACAGAGGCGTCAGGTAGTCGACCCAGCCCGGTCTTGTGCGGCGATCCTGCGTCCGGTCACGTCGCCGGGTGCGGTGTCGACCGACGGTCACGACAGGGATCGCCGCTCCTTGCGGCGTCCTCGTCCCACGCGGCCACCCGCGGACCGGAGGAAGACATCACGGTCCGCTCAGCGCCCGCCCACCTCGATGACCGCGGCGCCGGTGATCCGGTCGTCGGCCAGGTCGACGAGGGCGTCGTCCACCCGCTCGAGCGGATAGGGCGTGACCGTCGTGCGCAGGCCGAGCCGGTCGGCCAGCGAGAGGAGCTCCTCGCCGTCGGTCCGGGTGTTGGCGGTGACGCTGCGGACCTGGCGCTCCTGGAAGAGGTGGCGCTGGTAGTCGAGGGGCGGGATGTCGCTGAGGTGGATCCCTGCGATGGCCAGGGTTCCGGAGCGATCGAGCGCCTCGAGCACCACCGGCACCAGCTCGCCGACCGGGGCGAAGAGGATGGCCGAGTCGAGCGGCACCGGCGGCCGGTCGGCGGCCGCCCCGACGGACACCGCACCGAGCTCCAGGGCGAGGGCTCGGGCCTCGGCGGAGCGGGTCAGGACGTGGACCTCGGCCCCCTCGGCGATGGCGATCTGGGCGGTGATGTGCGCGGACCCGCCGAAGCCGTAGATGCCGAGCGTCCCACCCGGGGGGACATCCGCTCGGCGCAGGGCTCGGTACCCGATGATCCCCGCGCACAGCAGCGGGGCGACGTGGAGGTCGTCGATCGATTCGGGAAGCCGGTAGGCGAAGCGCTCGTCGACCACGGCCTGCTCGGCGAAGCCGCCGTCGACGTCCCACCCGGTGAACGACGGATGGAGACAGAGGTTCTCGTCGCCCCGCAGGCAGAACCGGCACTCCCCGCAGACCGAGGCCAGCCAGGCGACACCGATCCGCTCGCCGATCTCGAAGCGGGACGCATCGGGGCCGAGCGCCTCGACCTCCCCGACGATCTCGTGCCCGGGCACCACACCGTGACGACGGGGGACGAGGTCACCCTCGGCCAGGTGCAGGTCGGTACGGCAGACCCCGCAGACCCGCACCCCGATGCGGACCTCGTGCCCGACCGGGACAGGATCGACTGCGGGTCACCAACCGCATCGGATGCCCGGCGGCGGGACCGGGTCGATCGACCATCCATGCACGCACCGGCCCAGCGTCGCGCACCGGGGGGAAATGCCGCTGACGTGGCTGAT
>CAVYED010000007.1:0-19676 GCA_963767615.1 uncultured Iamiaceae bacterium
GTTCCCTCCGAGGACGAGAACCGATTGCACCGCCCCGAGGGCATCTCGCATGTCGTCTCCACCGTCTCTCGTAACGAACCGACAGATCATGTTAGGGGGCGTGCCGCCACCGAAGAGGTGACCGGAAGTGTCGGGCCTGGGCCACGTACTGCTGTCCGCCCCTCGGTGACCACCGTCGAGGCTTGACCATGGCTGGCGTAGGAACGCTGACCGGGCGCTCGACTGCGTCGTCCCACCCCCTCCGTAGACTCGATCCCATGCCCCCGTTCCGCGTGGTCTCGGAGTTCTCGCCCGCCGGTGACCAGCCTCGGGCCATCGCCGAGCTGACCGAGAGCATCGAGGCAGGGAACCGCTACCAGACCCTCCTGGGCATCACCGGTTCGGGCAAGAGCGCCACCATCGCCTGGACCATCGAGCAGCTGCAGCGGCCCACGTTGGTCATGGCGCCCAACAAGTCGCTCGCCGCCCAGCTGGCCAACGAGTTCCGCGAGTTCTTCCCCGAGAACCGGGTCGAGTACTTCGTCAGCTACTACGACTACTACCAACCCGAGGCCTACATGCCGGCCTCGGACACCTACATCGAGAAGGACTCGTCGGTGAACGACGAGATCGATCGGCTACGCCATTCGGCCAGCTCGGCGCTGCTCACCCGCCGCGACACGATCGTCGTGGCCTCGGTCTCCTGCATCTACGGGCTGGGCTCGCCCCACGAGTACAAGGACCAGCTCCTCGTCGTGCGGGTGGGCGAGTCCCACGACCATCGCGACATCCTCCGTCGCCTCGTCGACATCCAGTACGAGCGCAACGACATGAACCTCGTGCGGGGGAAGTTCCGGGTGCGGGGCGACACCATCGAGGTCCACCCGGCCTACGACGAGACGGCCGTGCGCATCGAGCTGTTCGGCGACGAGGTCGAGCGCATCGTCGTCGTCGATCCCCTCACGGGCGAGAAGGTGACCGAGCTCGAGGAGCTGATCGTCTTCCCGGCCACGCACTACGTGACCGGTGAAGAGCGGCTGGGCAAGGCGGTCGAACGCATCGAGGCCGAGCTGCAGCAACAGCTCGCCACGTTCGAGAAGGAGGGCAAGCTCCTCGAGGCCCAGCGCCTCCGGATGCGGACCCAGTACGACCTCGAGATGATGGCGGAGGTCGGGTACTGCAACGGCATCGAGAACTACTCGGGCCCCATCGACGGGCGCGGCCCGGGTGAGCCGCCCTACACCCTGCTCGACTACTTCCCCGACGACTTCCTCGTCGTCCTCGACGAGAGCCACGTCACCGTCCCGCAGCTCCACGGCCAGTACGAGGGTGACCGCTCCCGCAAGGCCACCCTGATCGAGCACGGCTTCCGTCTCCCCTCGGCGGCCGACAACCGTCCGTTGCGCTTCGAGGAGTTCACCCAGCGGATCGGTCAGGCCGTCTTCCTCTCCGCCACCCCCGGCCCCTACGAGCTCCAGCACTCGGCCGAGGTCGTCGAGCAGATCGTCCGTCCCACCGGTCTCATCGACCCCGAGGTGGTCATCAAGCCCACCAAGGGTCAGATCGACGACCTGATCGAGAACATCAACGCCACCGTCACCAAGGGTGACCGGGTGCTGGTCACCACGCTGACCAAGAAGATGGCCGAGGACCTCACCGACTACCTCCTCGAGCTCGGGGTCAAGGTGCGCTACCTCCACAGCGAGGTCGACACGATCGAGCGGATCGAGATCCTCCGTGATCTACGTCTCGGTGAGTTCGACGTGCTCGTCGGCATCAACCTGCTCCGGGAAGGCCTCGACCTGCCCGAGGTCTCGCTCGTGGCCATCCTCGATGCCGACAAGGAGGGGTTCCTGCGTTCCGAGACCTCGCTCATCCAGACCATCGGCCGGGCGGCGCGCAACGTCGACGGCGCGGTGATCATGTACGCCGACAAGGTGACCGACTCGATGCAGCGGGCGCTGTCCGAGACCAACCGGCGCCGCGGCGTGCAGGAGGCCTACAACGCCGAGCACGGCATCGACCCCCAGACCATCCGCAAGGCCGTGACCGACATCCTCGCCTACCTCCGACCCTCGGAGAAGGCGCCCGTTCCGGGTAAGGACCAGCGCTCCACGCGTCGCGACCGGCCTCGCACCGACTTCGCCGAGCTCCCCGCCGACGAGCTCGAGCGCCTCGTCCGCACGCTCGAGGAGGAGATGCACGAGGCCTCGGCCGACCTGCGCTTCGAGTACGCCGCTCGCCTGCGCGACGAGATCAAGGACCTGAAGCGCGAGCTCCGCGAAGTCGGTTAGCACCCTCACCGACCGGCTGATCCCGGTCGGCCAAGATGACCTCATGTCGATCGCTGCCCACCGGGGGCTCGGGCCGTGGTCTCTACGCTTGGCCACCCGGCCGCTGACGGCGGCGGTTGTCCTCCTGGCCGTCTACGTCGGGCTGTCGTTCCTGATGGATCCCATGGGCGGTCTCGGTACCGACACCGGCGGCAAGGTGGCGACGATGGAGGTGATGGCCCAGCGGCCACTCGGGCTCGATCCCGACGTCGGCTACTGGGCCGGGGCCGCCGACCCGGAGGCCGCCTTCCACGGGCTCTTCTACACCGCGCCCATCGGGGATCGCTTCGTGAACGTCACGACGCTGCCGATGCTCGAGCTCGGGGCACCCTTGTACCGCGTCGGCGGCTACCGCTTGGCGCTCCTGTTGCCCATGCTGGGCGCCATCGCCGCCGCGTTCGCCGGCCGGACGCTGGCCCGGCGGATCGGCGCCGACGCCGGCACGGCGTGGGGCGTCTTCTGGGTGCTCGGACTCGCCTCGCCGCTGGTCGTCTACGCCCTCGACTTCTGGGAGCACACCCTCGGGGTGGCTCTGCTCCTCTGGGGCCTCGTGGCCTTGCTGGCGACGGTGGACGAAGCTCGTCGCCTGCGGTCCCTCTGGTGGGGTGCGTTGGCCGGGCTCGCCTTCGGGGCGGCCTACTCGATGCGCACCGAAGCGCTCGTCTACGCCTTCGTGGCCACCGCCGTCGTCTCGGCGTACCTCCTCTGGGGCCGACGATGGGGCGAGATGCTCGGCAACGGGCTGGGGGTGGTGGGAGGTCTCGCCGTCACCGTCCTGGCCACGACGGCGCTCGAGGTCGCGGTCCTCGGTGAGAGCTTCCGATCGGATCGTGCCTCCGGGACCGCCGGTGCCGGCGGCTCGGGTCTGGAACTGCGGCTCAAGGAGGCCGTGGTGACCGGTGCCGGCCTCTTCGCCGACCTGGAGCCGCGCTCGCTCGTCGTGGCCGGCATCCTCGCGGTCGCCCTGCTGGTCACGGCGTTCTTCGCCGGCCGGGAGGGTGGTGCGCGCATCGCTGCGGCCGCGGCGGCGGTCGCGGCCGGGTTGTTCCTCGTGCGTGTGGCCCAGGGGGTGGGCTTCGTGCCCGGCCTGCTGGCGGCGACACCTCTCGCCGCGGTCGGCGTGGCGCGGATGCCGGCCACTCGGAACGCCCGCATCCTCGGGGTGATCGCGGTGGGGGCGCTCCCGCTCGTCTGGCTGTTCCAGTTCACCGGTGGTGCGGCGCCCCAATGGGCTGGCCGCTACATCCTGGCCAGCGGGGCCCTCCTGGTCGTCCTCGGGGTCGCCGCACTGCCGACCCTGCCGCCGTGGGGTCGCCGCTACTTCGTGACGGCCTCCGTCGTGGTGACGCTCGTCGGACTGCTCTGGCTGTCCGAGCGCTCCCACGATGTGGGGGAGGCGGCCAGGGACGTCGCGGCGTTCCCCGAGGACGTCGTGGTGTCGACCCAGGCCTTCTGGCTCCGGGAACTCGGGGCGGTCTACGAGGGCGACGACACCCGGTGGCTGAGCGTTCGCGACGAGTCCGTGCTCGACAGCGCACTGGAGGTGCTGGAGGACCAGGACGTGGCGTCGGTTGCCCTGGTGGAGGCCGGCGAAGCCTCCGCACCACCGATCGACCTCCCGGGGTTCGAGGTCACCGGCGAACGCACCTACGACTGGCTCGAGGTGCCCTGGACGGTCACCGTCTACACCCGGGCCGGATGACACCAGGCCAGCGAACAGACGTTCGTAAGGTTGGTGGGGCCGGTATGCTCTCGGGGTGGATCGACTGGTCATCCGTGGTGCCCGTGAGCACAACCTGCGCAACATCTCACTCGACCTCCCCCGCGACCGCCTGATCGTCTTCACGGGCCTGTCCGGCTCGGGCAAGTCGTCGCTGGCGTTCGACACCATCTACGCCGAAGGCCAGCGGCGCTACGTCGAGTCGTTGTCGGCCTACGCCCGTCAGTTCCTCGGTCAGATGGACAAGCCCGACGTCGACTTCATCGAGGGGCTGTCGCCGGCCATCTCGATCGACCAGAAGAGCGCCTCTCGCAATCCCCGCTCCACCGTCGGGACGATCACCGAGGTCTACGACTACCTGCGCCTGTTGTTCGCCCGCATCGGCGTGCCGCACTGTCCCGACGACGGTGCGGTGATCACCCGCCAGACGCCCCAGCAGATCGTCGATCGCATCCTCGAGCTCCCCGAGGGCACGCGCTTCCAGGTGTTGGCCCCCGTCGTGCGAGGCCGGAAAGGCACCTACGACACGCTTCTGGCCGACCTGGCCACGCAGGGTTTCGCCCGCGCCATCGTCGACGGTGAGCTGCACGAGCTCACCGACACCGTCGAGCTGGCCCGCTACGAGCAGCACACCATCCAGGTCGTCGTCGACCGTCTCGTGCGTCGTGACGGCATCGAGAGGCGGCTCACCGACTCCCTCGAGACGGCGCTGCGCATCGCCGAGGGCGTGGCCGAGGTGCAGATCGTCGATCGCCACGACGAGTCCGGACTCGACGACGAGGTCCTCACCTTCAGCCAGCACCTCGGTTGCCCCGTGTGCGGTCTCTCGTTCGAGGAGCTCGCCCCCAGGAACTTCTCGTTCAACTCGCCCTACGGCGCCTGCGAGCGTTGCGATGGACTCGGCACGCGGTTCGAGGTCGATCCCGAGCTGGTCGTGCCCAACCCCGACCTGACGCTCGCCCAGGGGGCCCTCGCTCCATGGGCCACGGCACGGACCCAGTACTTCGGTCGGCTGCTCGAGTCGGTGAGCGCCGCCTACGACATCTCCTCGGACGTGCCCTTCGGAGAGCTGGCCAGGAAGCAGCAGAAGCTGCTGCTGTTCGGCACCGGGGCCACGGGCGGTCGCATCAAGGTGCAGTACCGCAACCGCTACGGGCGCCAGCGGTCCTACGAGGCCAAGTACGAGGGCGTCGTCCCCTGGTTGCAGCGCCGCCACGCCGACGCCGAGAGCGACAGCCAGCGAGAGCAGGTCGAGGGGTACATGCGCGAGGTGCCGTGCCCCGATTGCGGAGGGGCCCGGCTGAAGCCCTTCTCGCTCGGCGTCACCATCGCCGGTCACACCATCGACGACCTCTCGACCATGTCGATCGCCGACGCCGCCAAGGCGCTGGTGGGCCTCGAGCTGTCCGAACGCGATCCGCATGATCGCCGAGCGGGTCGTCAAGGAGGTGAACGCCCGCATGGGCTTCCTCCTCGACGTGGGGCTCGACTACCTGAGCCTCGGTCGCTCCGCGGGCACCCTGGCCGGCGGCGAGGCGCAGCGGATCCGGCTGGCCTCGCAGATCGGCTCGGGACTGGTCGGCGTGCTCTACGTGCTGGACGAGCCCTCCATCGGACTGCACCAGCGCGACAACCGGCGTCTCATCGACACGCTCATCCGTCTCCGCGACCTGGGCAACACGGTCCTCGTGGTCGAGCACGACGAGGAGACCATCAAGGTGGCCGACTACGTGGTCGACATCGGCCCGGGCGCGGGAGAGCACGGTGGCGACGTCGTGTACGCCGGTGCCGTGAAGGGTCTGCTCAAGTCCCGCAAGTCCCTCACCGGGCAGTACGTGTCGGGGCGTCGCTCGATCCCGTTGCCGGAGACCCGGCGGACGCCGCCCGGTCCCACGATCGTCGTGCGGGGTGCCCGCGAGCACAACCTGAGGAACGTCGACGTCGAGTTCCCGCTCGGGTGCTTCACCGCGGTCACCGGGGTGTCGGGCTCGGGGAAGTCCACGCTGGTCAACGACATCCTCTACCGGTCGCTCATGCAGCAGGTCTACGGGTCGCGCACCCCGCCGGGACGGCACAAGACCGTGGAGGGCCTCGACCAGATCGACAAGGTCATCAACATCGACCAGTCCCCGATCGGTCGGACCCCCCGATCGAACCCGGCCACCTACACCGGTGTGTTCGACCACGTCCGCAAGCTCTTCGCCCAGACCCACGAGGCCAAGGTGCGCGGGTACCTACCCGGGCGGTTCTCGTTCAACGTCGCCGGCGGGCGCTGCGAGGCCTGCGCCGGCGACGGCACCATCAAGATCGAGATGCACTTCCTGCCCGACGTCTACGTGCCCTGCGAGGTGTGCAAGGGCGCCCGGTACAACCGCGACACCCTCGACATCACCTTCAAGGACAAGAACATCTCCGACGTGCTCAACATGAGCTGTGAGGAGGGCGTCGAGTTCTTCGCCAACCAGCCGGCCATCGCCCGGCACCTCCAGACCATCGTCGACGTGGGCCTCGGCTACGTGCGCCTGGGTCAGCCGGCCACCACGCTCTCTGGCGGTGAGGCCCAGCGGGTGAAGCTGGCGGCGGAGCTGGCCAAGCGCTCCACCGGCCACACGATGTACATCCTCGACGAGCCCACGACCGGCCTGCACTTCGAGGACATCCGGAAATTGCTCACGGTGCTGTCCCGACTGGTCGATCAAGGGAACACGGTCCTGGTCATCGAGCACAACCTCGATGTCATCAAGACCGCCGACTGGTTGATCGACATGGGCCCCGAAGGGGGTACCGGAGGAGGCACGGTGGTGGTGGAGGGCACGCCGGAGCAGGTGGCGGCGACGGCCGAGAGCTACACCGGCCAGTTCCTCGCGCCCCTGTTGTCCCCGTCCTGACTTCCACGCGTCCCTAGGGTGGATCGATGAGACGGGGTGCGCGTGTGGCGCTCTATGGCGGGATCGTGGTGGCGGTCGTGGGGCTCTCGCTCTACCACGCCCGAGTCATCGCCGACCCTCCCTACTCCTACACCGGGACCTTCCGGTTCGGGTGGTCGATGCTCTACATCGGCGTGCTCATGGTCACGGCCTACGGTCTCGGGCTCCCGGATCTGCCCAAGACGGCGGGCCGGGCGCTCGTGGCGTCGATCCTGGCGGCCGGTAGCGGCGCGGTCGTGGTGTCGGTGCTGCAGCTCGTCAGCGGCGACGCCCTCCTCCCGCGCTTCGTGGTCTTCGGGTCAGCCGTGCTGCTGGTGCCCTGGTACCTGTTCTGCGCGGCGTTGGCCACCGGCGGTCGGCAACGTGAGGCGGATCGCGATCGAGTGCTCGCGGTGGCGACCGTCGAGGAGGTCGAGGCGCTGCGCCGTGACCTGCGCCGTGCCCCCGAGCATGACGCCGCGATCGTGCAGGTCGTGCTCCCTGCCGATGCCGGCCAGTCCTCCGGGAAGCCGCCCTCGGAAGGACCGCTCGTCGGATTGGCCCTCGAGCACGGGGCGACCGTGGTCGTGCTCGATCGCGACGCGGAAGCCGACGACTCCGTCGTCGACCAGGCCGCGGAGCTCCATGCCAGGGGCCTGAGGGTGCGGAGCTACTCGTTGTTCGTCGACCAGTGGCTCGGCAAGGTCCCGCTGTTCGAGCTCGAGCGGGTGTCGTTGCTCTTCGACGTCGGCGAGGTCCACCGGGCCCGCTACGGGCGGGTGAAGCGCCTCATCGACGTGGCGGTCGGTGTGGTGGCCTCGGCGGTCTTCGTTCTGGCCGTGCCCGTCGTGATGCTGGGGAACCTCATCGCCAATCGAGGTCCGCTCCTTTTCCGCCAGGAGAGGGTCGGCAAGCAGGGCAGGCCGTTCCACATCTTGAAGTTCCGGACGATGCGCCCTCGATCCGACGGAGCCGGTGGCGGTGCGGGGTCCTGGACGCAGGAGAACGACCCTCGCATCACCTCGTTCGGTCGGCTACTCCGGGCGACGCACCTCGACGAGCTGCCCCAGGCGATCAACATCCTGCGCGGCGACATCGCCGTCGTCGGCCCGCGTCCGGAGCAGCCGCACTACGTGACCGAGTTGGCGAGTGCCCTGCCCTTCTACGACCTTCGCCACCTCGTCCGGCCGGGCCTGACCGGCTGGGCCCAGGTCAAGTACCCCTACGGCGCCGACGAGGCCGACGCCCGCGAGAAGCTCCAGTACGAGTTCTGGTACCTCCGACACCAGAGCCTCTCGGTCGATCTCAGGATCATCGGCAGGACCGTTCGTAGCGTCGTGGGAGGCGGTGGTCGATGACGACCGGGCAAGGCACCGTGACGGTGCTGATCCCGGCCCTGGACGAGGAGCGCGACATCGCCGGCTGTCTTCAGGCGATCGCCGCCCAGTCCTATCCGGGCGAGCTGATCGACGTCGTCCTGGTCGACGGCTGCTCGGCCGACCGCACGGTCGAGGTCGCCCGGGACGCTGCCGCCGTCCTCGGCCTCGATCTCGTCGTGCTCCGGAACGAGCTGCGCCGGACCTCGACGAGCTTGAACGTGGGCCTTCGGTCCGCCCGGGGGGAGATACTCGTGCGCATCGACGCCCGCAGTCGGATCGAGCCGGAGTACGTCGCGACATGCGTCCGCGTTCTGGCCGATCAACCCGCAGTGGGCGTGGTCGGCGGCCGCCAGGTCCCTCGTGTGCGTTCCACCGCGATCACCGACCGGGCCATCGCTCGGGCCCTCGCGAACCGCTTCACCACTGGCTTCGCTCGCTATCGCCGAGCCGAGGCCGCGGGGCCGACGGACACGGTCTGGATGGGTGTCTTCCGCACCGACGAACTGCGTCGGCTCGGCGGATGGGACGACGATGTCGCGCTCAACGAGGACTGGGCGCTGAACCGCCGATACCGCGACGCCGGGCGACAGGTCTGGTTCGAGCCCCGACTCGTCTCCGGGTACCTCCCGAGGACCAGTCTCGCCGCGGTCGCCAGGCAGCACTTCCACTTCGGTCGGGTGAAGGGCCTCTGGTGGGTCCGGGGAACGACGCCGGAGCCCCGGCAGGTCGTGATGCTCGCCGCCCCGCCGGTCGGCGCGCTCGCCCTCCTCGGGCTGGTCCGACGTCGTGGACGCAGTGTGTGGCTGGTCCTGCCCGCGGCGTTGTTGGTGGCCGATGCGATCGGCTCCGACGAGCCCGCGGGTCCGGCAACGCGGTGCCTGAGCGCGACGACCATCGCGGTCTACACCGGATCGTGGTGGATCGGCACGGTGGTCGGAGCCATCGGGGAGCTCGTGGGCGTCGAGCACCGCCACGGACGGGCCCCGACGTGAAGGTTCGGTACACGCCGGACGTCTTCCGCTTCCAGCGCGCCGGTGGGGTGTCTCGGTACTTCGTCGAGCTGGCCAGGAGACTGGCGGCGCGTGACGTCGACGCTCGGATCATCGGTGGTCTGCACATCAACGATCTCCTCGACGGTCTACCCGAGGCGACAGGGCTCCACGTGGGGGAGGCCGGTCCCGCACGTGCCCGTCAGGCGGTCACCAAGGTGGTCGACTTCGGGATCACCGCTGGTGTTGCCGAGCTCCTCGGTTCCGGCGACGTCCTGCACCCCACCTGGTATCCCCCTGCCCTCGATCGGCTCCCCCGCCGGTCGGCACTCGTGACCACGGTCTTCGACATGATCCCGGAGCGCTACCCGGAGCTCTCGGTGGGAAGCGTCGACGCGACCCGCCGGAAGCGGGCCTGGGTCGAGGCGTCCGATCGCGTGCTCGTGATCTCCGAACAGACCCGTCGTGACCTCATCGAGCTCTTCGACGTCGACGGCGAGGCCGTCACCGTGACGCCCCTCGGGGTCACGGTCGCCGATCCTGTTCCGCCGGCCGGTGCCGAAGGGCTCGGGCGATCGCCGTTCCTCCTCTATGTCGGGGATCGGCGCGCCCCGTACAAGAACTTCTCGGCACTGCTCGACGTTCTCGCGTCGGGCGGCCTCGACCCCGACCTGCGTCTGGTGTGCTTCGGTCCCGCAGCGATGTCTGACGCCGAGGCCGCCACGCTGAACAGGCTCGGCCTCAGCGGTCGGGTCGAGTTCCGGTCCGGCTCCGACGGTCAGCTCGCGTGGTTCTATACAAGGGCCGAGGCGCTCGTCTACCCGTCGATCTACGAGGGCTTCGGTCTGCCACCGCTCGAAGCCATGGTCCACGGCTGTCCGGTGATCGCATCGGACGTGGCGTCGATCCCTGAGGTGGTCGGGGACGCCGGGGTCCTCTTCGATCCGCTCGACACGAAGGCGTTCGTGCACGCCGTTTCTGGGGTCGTCGGCGATGCCCGATGCCGAGCAACGCTGGCCGCCGCCGGACGGGCGAGAGCGGCGGACTTCAGCTGGGATGCGACCGCCGAGAGGACGCTTCGGGCCTACGCCGGCGTTGCACGGGGCCGATCATGAGCGGCCGGATGACGACGGAGGAGGCGGTTCTCCGGCTCCGTCGAGACCCGGCCTCGGCCGACCTGGTGAGATCCTCGTATCTCGACGAGGATGCGACCGCCGCCTCGGACCGCTTCTCCGACTCGGAGGAGTTCCGGGAGACGTTGCGGATCATCGTCGCTGCCGGCTCGCTGGGTCAGGTGCTCGACCTCGGCGCGGGGACAGGGATCGCCAGCCGGGCCTTCGCGCGGCCGACGCCCAGCGGGTCGTGGCCGTCGAACCTGATCTGAGCGATGTCGTCGGACTCGGCTGTCTCGTCGAGGTCACTCGCGACCTCCCGGTGGTGCCGGTGGCGGCCTACGGCGACCGGCTTCCGGTCGCCTCCGAGTCGGTCGACGTCGTCTACTGCCGCCAGGTCCTGCACCACATCCCGGACCTCGACTCCGCACTGGCGGAGTGTGCCCGGGTGTTGCGGCCAGGCGGACTGTTCATCGCCGTGCGCGAGCACGTGGTCGACGACGAGGGGCAACTCGAGGTTTTCCTCGCGGAGCATCCCGTACACCGCCTCGCCGGTGGCGAGCACGCATGGTCTCTCCCGACCTACCTCTCGGCGATCAGGGGGGCGGGGCTCACGATCGTGGACGAGTTGGGGCCCTGGGACTCGATCATCAACGCATTCCCGGAGGTCCGTCGTCCGGAGGACCTGGACCGGGCTCCTGAGATCGTGATGGGTGAGCGTTTCGGGACTCTGGGTGCGACCGTCGGGCGGATGCCCATCGCCCGGGATCTCTTGTGGCGTCGCCTACGTCGGGCGCGGCCAGGGCGGCTCTACTCGTTCGTCGCACGGAGGCCCGGCGGGGAGTCTGCCTTCTGACGTGGGCGACCGGACTCGGTGGTCGGAGCCACGGGCCGATCGCAGGGTCTCAGGTCTCTTCCCGGGTCCGGAGAATCCGTGCGATCTCGGGGCGCCAGGTCTGCTCGAGCCGTCGGGGACCGAAGCTCCGTATCTCCATCCAGAACATCGGTCGGGTCGCCGGGTGCAGGAGGTTGGCGAGCACGTCGGCGCTCCCGTAGCTGATGAGTGTTGCGATCGCTGCGCCGGACGCGCCGAGCCAGGGAATGAAGAGGAAGTTGAGAGCGACGTTCAGCGCCGCTCCGCCGACGGCTCTCCACATGGCCAGTCGCTGGAGCTCCTCGTTCGTCGTCCAGACGGATTCACCGACTCCCAGGAACACGAACACGTTCGACAGGATGTGGATCGAGAGGACCACACCCGCGCCGGCGAAGGCGCTCCCGAGCAGGACCGGCACGAGGAACGGAGCGAGCAGTGCGACGGGGATCGCGATTCCGAGCGCGAGCCCGGTGAGGAGCGTGAGCATTCGCTGGGTCTGAGCACCGTACGCCTCGGGATCCTCCTTGCGGAGGCGCGCCAGACCGGGAGCGAACGAAGCGGCCACGGCGACCGGAATGAAGTTCGCCACCTCGGAGAGCCGGACTGCTGCGGTGTAGATGCCCGTCTCCTCGTCGGAGGCGAGGGCACCGAGCATCACCTGATCGATCCGCATGTAGACGGCGATCGCCACGGTGGCGACAAGGAGGGGCAGGGAACGTCGCGCCAGGTCGGTGGTGCGCTGGAGCTGAGCCGTCCAGCGCGGCGGGCGGTTCGGGTCGCGGAGGAAGAAGAACGCGATGACGGCTGTGGCGAGGAGCTGCTCCGCCGCGATCAGCACCGCGAACGTGGTCACGTCCGCCCCGACGACGATTGCCACGATGCGGAGCCCCGATGCTGCGAGCAACGCCGTGGAACGACCGAGGACGAGGTACTTCGACTTCAGGGCGGCTTCGAACCAGTACTCCGTTGCCTTCAGGGGTGTCACGAGCAACGGTGCGCTCAGGATTGCCACGAGGGTCACCGCGTCCGGTTGGTCGCGCAGGAGAAGTGCGGCGCTGCCCACCGCCAGGAGGAAGCTCCCGACCCCGGCGACGCCGCCGACGAGAGCGGCGCTGCCGAGGATGATGCGGTGTCCGTCCGGTGAGACGGCCAGGTCGCGCACGACGAACTGTGCGCCGACGAGACCGAGGGGGATGAACAGGCCGGCGAATGCGGTGGCGAAGCCGAGTTGGCCGAGAAGGTCGGGACCCAGGTACCGGGCAACGGCGATGGCGACGACGAAGGCCACGACGATCTGCACGACCCGACCACTCAGGACCCATGTGAGGTTGCGACGGGCGGGCGACGTCGCTTCCTCGGGTTCCCCCGGCATCATCTCTCGCCTCTCCGGTGCCGGTGGGCGACCGGATGCGGGCTGGCAGCGGACGTGGTCATGCGGGGAGGCGCTGTCGCTCTTGCCCCGTGACGCCGCGAGGGCGGCCCATAGACTCCCGCCGTGGCCGAGCTCGAACGAGCCGACGAATGAGTGACACGCCTGTTGCTCTCTTCATCTTCAATCGACCGGAGACTACGCGTCGGGTCATGGACTCTGTGAGGAGGGCACAGCCCTCTCGTCTGATGATCGTTGCCGACGGCCCCCGTCCCGAACGGCGCGACGAGGGGGCGCTCTGCCGTGCAGCCCGTTCAGCGGCGCTGGACGTGGATTGGCCGTGTGACGTCACCACCGACTTCGCCGAGCAGAACCTCGGCTGCCGTGATCGTGTCCGGTCGGGCCTCGACTGGGTCTTCGACCAGGTCGGCCGAGCGATCCTTCTCGAGGACGATTGTGTGCCGCACCCCGACTTCTTCACGTTCTGCGGCGACGCGCTCGATCGGTACGCCGACGATCCGCGGGTCGGCGCGATCACAGGCGACAACTTCCAGGACGGTCATCGCCGCGGCGACGCAGTGCTCTACTTCTCGAAGTACCTGCACGTCTGGGGTTGGGCGACCTGGGCCGATCGGTGGAAGGCATTTCGGTCGGCGACCGGGGACGAGGCCGGATGGGTCGTCGAGGGGTCGTGGGCGGTCGCGCACCCGGACCGGGCGGAGCGGGCCTACTGGACACGGCGACTGCGTGGCGTCGTCGATGCCAGCAACGACACCTGGGACTACGACTGGGTCGCGTACTGCTGGTCGAGAGGCTGGCTGACGGTCACACCGGCCGCGAACCTGGTCGAGAACATCGGGTTCGGAGCTGATGCGACCCACACCACGGCCGCCGCCGCGGTGCCCGCGGCGGCAGGCCTGCCGGAGGGCGTCCAGCCGTCGGAGGTGGTGCCCGACATCGTCGCTGACCGCTACACGTTCGAGCACCACTACGGGGGCGCAGAGTTCAGGGCGAGGCGGCGACCGCTTGGTTTCGTCCGGTGGGCGTTGGATCGGCGCCGCGCGGCCCGGTGACCGGAATCGGTCGTCAGGTGGGGGCGCGCCGTCGGGTCGCGCGCTCGCCGAGCAGGTGCTGTCGCAGCGGGCGCGTGAACCGCAGCGCATGTGCGAGGTGGCTCTTCGGGCGGGCCAGCCGGTAGGGCAGCCCCCTCGCGGGCACCAGCCCCCCGCCGCCGTCGAGACGTCGGCTGGCGTAGAGGATCGAGTGGTAGTGGCGCCAGTCGTCGACGATGGCGGCGTTCGCGGCCGCCTCGGGCCCCTGGAACGCAGCCTTGCGGCCGCCCACGTGGGAGTAGTCGTGGCGCTGGTGGACGGCCAGCACGAAGTCGGAGGCATCCACGACCGTGGCGCCGAGATCAGCCGCCTTCCAGATCAACCAGGGGTCGTAGCCGGGCCGCCCGATGGCGAACTCGGGGAGCTCGCCGAACAGGCCCGCGGGGAACATGAACCAATCGATCCAGTTGGCCGGCTTGCGTTCGCCCTCTGCGTCGGCGCGGGTTGCCAGGCGGGTTTCCCAACCCGGTCCGAGGTCGAGGGCGTCGGGTTGATCGACGTCGACTCTCCGTCCCACCACGTAGAGCGGCGTCGACGAGCCGGCGACCGTCTCCGCCGCCCGGTTGATCTGCGAGGTGAAGATGATGTCGGCGTTCGACCAACAGACCACGGGACGAGTTGCCAGTTCCTGTCCGCGGAGGAACATGTCGCTGAGCAGTGGTGTGCCCCGGGCGTTCGTCGCGACGTCTGGGACGTGGCGCAGGCCGAGATCAGCACAGATGTCGGCCGTGCCATCGTCGTCGCCGAACAGGATGACCTCGGGACGGGGCTCGAGCCTGGTCCAGCTGGTGATGGCGTTGGTCTGGATCGTGGCGAAGATCCCGGTGAACGCCTTCGGTGTCGACAGGATCGTGAGCGCGCCAGCGTCGCTCACGTGATCGACAGCATCCGATCCAGCGCCACCTTCGCCCACTCTGATGTGTCGGCATCCACGGTGATGCGGTTGACCACTCGGCCCTCGACGAGGCCTTCGAGCACCCAGCACAGGTGGGCGGCGTCGATGCGGAACATCGTCGAGCACGGGCACACGAGGGGATCGAGCGACACGACCGTCTTGTCGGGGGTCTCGTCGTTCAGGCGGTTGACCAGGTGGATCTCGGTGCCGACCCCGATCACCGAACCCGGGGGAGCCGCCTCGACGGCCTTGATGATGAAGTCCGTGGAACCGACCTGATCGGCGAGCGCGCACGTCTCGTGGGCGCACTCGGGATGGGTGACCACGATCCCGTCGGGGTGTTCGGCCCGGAAGGCTTCGATGTGCTCGGGGCGGAAGCGCTGGTGCACCGAGCAGTGGCCCTTCCACAGCAGGAAGGTGGACTGCTTGGCCTCGGCGTCGGTGAGGCCGCCCATCTCGAGTCGGGGGTTCCAGATGCGCATGTCGTCCTCGGTGAACCCGAGTTGGTGCCCGGTGTTGCGTCCGAGGTGCTGGTCGGGGAAGAACAGGACCTGGCGCCCACCGGCGCCGTCGTCGGCCCGGTCGCCCAGCGACAACGCCCACTCGAGGACGGCTTTGGCGTTGGTCGATGTGCACACGGCGCCGCCGTGCTCGCCCACGAAGGCCTTGAGCGCCGCCGACGAGTTCATGTACGTGATCGGGACGACCTGGGAGATGTCGGTCACTCGGGCCAGCGATTCCCAGGCCTCCTCGACCTCCTCGAGGTCGGCCATGTCGGCCATCGAACAGCCGGCGTTGATGTCGGGGAGGATCACCTGCTGGTGGTCGCCGGTGAGGATGTCGGCCGATTCGGCCATGAAGTGCACGCCGCAGAACACGATGTAGTCGGCCTCGGGGTGCTGCTGGGCGAGGACCGACAGCCGGAAGGAGTCGCCACGGGCGTCGGCCCACCGCATCACCTCGTCGCGCTGGTAGTGGTGGCCGAGGATGAAGACCCGGTCGCCCAGGGTCTGCTTGGCGGCCGCGATGCGGCGCTCGAGGTCATCGGGTGTGGCGTCGGCGTACCGCTCGGGGAGCGGGATCTGGAGCCGGAGCATGTTGTCAGGTACCCCCACAGGGAAGTGGGCACCGATGGTGACCGGTGGGGGCAGCCTGGTCGCCACGCCACGGGGATGTCGGTCTCGGTGTCCGAAATGGTGCCGGAGACCAGGCCGGCACGCCCAAGTGTAGGTCCGAGCCGCCCGAAGTGCGCTCATCGGGTCGGTCGATCGTCACGGGGTCGACCCGGGGGTGCCCGACCGTACGATGGCTCGATGGTCCAGCGACCGCCCGCGGGCACGATCCCCGACACGCCGGGCTCCTACCAGTTCAAGGATGCCCACGGGCGGGTCATCTACGTGGGCAAGGCCAAGAGCCTCCGCCAGCGCCTGTCGAACTACTTCCAGAACCCCCGGAACCTGGCCCCCCGCACCGCCCAGATGGTGGCCACGGCGGAGTCCGTCGAGTGGATCCAGGTCCGCAACGACGTCGAGGCGCTCATGCTCGAGTACAGCCTCATCAAGCAGCACCAGCCGAGGTTCAACATCCGCCTGCGCGACGACAAGAGCTACCCGTTCCTGGCCGTCACCCTGGACGACGAGTGGCCCCGCGCCACGGTCATGCGTGGAGCGAAGCGCAAGGGCACGCGCTACTTCGGCCCGTACGCCCACGCCTGGGCCATCCGCGACACCCTCGACCTCCTCCTGCGCACCTTCCCGGTGCGCACCTGCTCGGCGAACAAGTTCGGGCGCCACGAACGGCTCGGCCGCCCCTGCCTGCTGTTCCACATCGAGAAGTGCTCCGGCCCCTGCGTCGGTGAGATCACCAAGGAGGCCTACGACGAGCTCGTCGACGAGCTCGTCGCCTTCCTGGCCGGCGACACCGACGGGGTGGTCGGTCGTCTCGAAGTCGAGATGCGAGAGGCGGCGTCCGAGCTCGAGTTCGAACGGGCGGCACGCGTCCGCGACCGCCTCGGCGCGGTGCAGCGGGCCAGCGAGAAGCAGCAGATGGTCGTCGAGAAGAACGAGGACATCGACGTCATCGGGCTCGCCGACGACGAGCTCGAAGCGGCCGTCCAGGTCTTCTTCGTGCGCCGTGGGCGCGTGCTGGGGCGCAAGGGCTTCGTGGTCGACAAGACCGAGGACCTCACCGCGCCCGAGCTGGTCGACCGGATCCTCGAGGGCCTCTACGCCGACCCGCCACCCTCGGGCATCCCCAAGCAGGTGTTGGTGCCGGTGGAGAGCGCCGACCCCCAGCTCTACGAGGAGTGGTTGGCGCTGCAGCGCGGCTCGAAGGTGACGATCAGGGTGCCCCAACGGGGTGACAAGCGTGAGCTGATGGCCATGGTCACCCGCAACGCCGAGGAGGAACTCAATCGGCATCGTCTGCGCCGGTCGGCCGATCACAACACCCGGGCTCGTGCGCTCAACGAGCTGCAGCAGTACCTCGACCTGCCCGAGGCCCCGCTGCGGATCGAGTGCTACGACATGAGCCACATCCAGGGCAGCGACTACGTCGGCTCGATGGTGGTGCTCGAGGACGGTCTCCCCAAGAAGAGCGAGTACCGCCGTTTCAAGATCAAGGGCCCGCAGGGCAACGACGACTTCGCCGCCATGGAGGAGGTGCTGACCCGGCGCCTGAGCGCCTACGTCGAGGACCGTGACAAGCCGGTCGCCGAGCGCAGTGGCCGCTTCTCGTACCCGCCGCAGCTGTTGCTCGTCGACGGCGGCAAGGGGCAGCTCGGGGTCGCCGTCCGGGTGCTCGAGGAGCTCGGCCTCGACGAGGAGATCCCCGTGGCGTCGCTGGCCAAGCAGTTCGAGGAGGTGTACCGGCCCGGTTCCCCCGATCCGATGCGGGTGCCGCGGGGGAGCGATGCCCTCTACCTGCTCCAGCGCATCCGCGACGAGGCCCACCGCTTCGCCATCTCGTACCACCGCCAACTCCGCGGCAAGCGCATGACGACGTCGGTCCTCGACGGCATCCCCGGCCTCGGCCCCACCCGCAAGGCCCGCCTGGTGAAAGAGCTCGGCGGCGTCGGCGCCGTCAAGGCCGCTCCGTTGGAGACCCTCCAGGGCTCTGTCGTGGCTGCCCGACCCCGTCGCCGAGGCCGTCCACATCAAGATCCACGGCGGCCCCGGCGCGACCGACGAAGCCGGGCGAGCGATCGTGACCGCGAGCACGCCGAAGGAGAACGCGGCGTTGTGGGAGGCGCATTCGCAGTGGTGGCAGGACGCCTTCACCGACGGCGCCGACCCCGAGTACACCGAGCAGATCCTGCCGATCGTGGCCCAGTGGACCCGGGGGTACGAGCGGGTCCTCGAGGTCGGGACCGGGGAGGGGCAGGTGGCCAGGGTCGTCGCCGCGGACACCGACACGCCCGGCTCCCGGTTCGTCGTCGGGGTCGACCCGACCGTGAACCAGATCGTCGAGGCCGAACGACGGGGCGGCGGCGTGCGCTACCTGCGGTCCGGTGCCGAGGCGCTGCCCTTCGCCGACCGGGGGTTCGATGCCGTCGTGTGCTGTCTGGTGTTCGAACACATCGACGATCTCGACGGCGCGCTGGCCGAGGTGGCTCGCGTCCTGCGTCCGGGGGGACGGTTCGTGTTCTGCCTCAACCACCCGTTGATCTCGACGCCGGGGTCGGGATGGATCGACGACCACGTCCTCGACCCGCCCGAGCAGTACTGGCGGATCGGGGCGTACCTGTCCGAGACCGAGGAGATCGAGCAGGTCGAGAAGGGCATCTTCATCCGCTTCCTGCACCGGCCGCTCGGCCGCTACGTGAACGCCATGGCCGACGTCGGTCTTCGCCTCGAACGGCTGCTGGAGCCCCCACCTCCGCCGGGCTTCCTGGCCCGCGCCCCGGAGTACGGCGCCGCCGACACCATCCCCCGCCTGCTCACGCTGGTGGCGACCAAGCACGACGGGCTGACGACGTGAGCGCCTCCCCGGACCCGATCTGGCGGTGCCCCGTCGCGCCCCGGTGTCACACGACGTCACCCGGCCGGGTGCGGGTGGGGGCCGGTAGCGTGCGTCCATGAGCGACTTCGTGGTCATCGCCGGGCTGTCCGGTGCCGGCCGCTCGGAGGCGGCGAACATCCTCGAGGACCTGGGCTGGTTCGTCATCGACAACCTCCCGCCGACGCTCATGACCAAGGTGGCGGAGCTGGCTCAGGCGCCCGGCGCCGGCATCGCCAAGGTCGTCCTCGTGGTCGGCACCGGCCCCTACCACGACGAGGTGCTGTCCTCCCTCGAGGCGCTCCGCAGCCAGGGCGGACGGGTGCGCATCGTCTACCTGGAGGCCGCCACCGACGCCCTGGTGCGCCGCTACGAGAGCAGCCGGCGGCGTCACCCGCTCGCCGCCCCCGATCTCACCCTGGCCGACACCATCGAGGCGGAGCGCGAGCTGCTCGGCCCGGTGAAGGCCGAGGCCGACGTCGTCGTCGACACCTCCGACCTGAACGTCCACCAGCTCCGCACCCGCATGCTCGACCTGTTCGCCGCCGAGACACCCGCCTCGGGCATGCAGACCACGATCGTGTCCTTCGGTACAAGACGGGCTCCCCCTCGACACCGACCTGGTCATCGACTGCCGGTTCCTGCCCAACCCCCACTGGGTCGAGGATCTCCGCCCGCAGACGGGCCTCGACCAACCGGTCAAGGACTACGTGCTGGGCCAGGACATCACCACGAGGTTCCTCGACGAGCTCCGATCGCTGCTCGAGCTCCTGCTCCCGGCGTACGTGAAGGAAGGCAAGTCCTACCTGACCATCGCCTTCGGGTGCACCGGTGGCCGACACCGTTCGGTGGCCATCGCCGAAGAGATCGCCGCCGGGCTGCGCGACGACGGGTTCGGCCTGCGGGTCACCCACCGGGACCTCGGCCGCTGAGCGTCGACGAACCGACCTCCGACCACACCCCGGACCCCTCGGCCGGCCGGTGGCGACCCGGACCGTCACCACGACCGTTC
>CAVYED010000008.1:0-48112 GCA_963767615.1 uncultured Iamiaceae bacterium
GCGCCCGTCCACCTCGATGACCGCGGCGCCGGTGATCCGGTCGTCGGCCAGGTCGACGAGGGCGTCGTCCACCCGCTCGAGCGGATAGGGCGTGACCGTCGTGCGCAGGCCGAGCCGGTCGGCCAGCGAGAGGAGCTCCTCGCCGTCGGTCCGGGTGTTGGCGGTGACGCTGCGGACCTGGCGCTCCTGGAAGAGGTGGCGCTGGTAGTCGAGGGGCGGGATGTCGCTGAGGTGGATCCCTGCGATGGCCAGGGTTCCGGAGCGATCGAGCGCCTCGAGCACCACCGGCACCAGCTCGCCGACCGGGGCGAAGAGGATGGCCGAGTCGAGCGGCACCGGCGGCCGGTCGGCGGCCGCCCCGACGGACACCGCACCGAGCTCCAGGGCGAGGGCTCGGGCCTCGGCGGAGCGGGTCAGGACGTGGACCTCGGCCCCCTCGGCGATGGCGATCTGGGCGGTGATGTGCGCGGACCCGCCGAAGCCGTAGATGCCGAGCGTCCCACCCGGGGGGACATCCGCTCGGCGCAGGGCTCGGTACCCGATGATCCCCGCGCACAGCAGCGGGGCGACGTGGAGGTCGTCGATCGAGTCGGGAAGCCGGTAGGCGAAGCGCTCGTCGACCACGGCCTGCTCGGCGAAGCCGCCGTCGACGTCCCACCCGGTGAACGACGGATGGAGACAGAGGTTCTCGTCGCCCCGCAGGCAGAACCGGCACTCCCCGCAGACCGAGGCCAGCCAGGCGACACCGATCCGCTCGCCGATCTCGAAGCGGGACGCATCGGGGCCGAGCGCCTCGACCTCCCCGACGATCTCGTGCCCGGGCACCACACCGTGACGACGGGGGACGAGGTCACCCTCGGCCAGGTGCAGGTCGGTTCGGCAGACCCCGCAGACCCGCACCCCGATGCGGACCTCGTGCCCGACCGGGACAGGATCGCTGCGGGTCACCAACCGCATCGGATACCCGGCGGCGGGACCGGGTCGATCGACCATCCATGCACGCACCGGCCCAGCGTCGCGGAGGAACGAACCCCTCGCCGCACAACACCAGGATCGTCGATCCTGATCCGGTGGAACTCCGATGGCCGCGTCCAGCCCGCCTATGTTGTGGACGATGCAGACAGAACGGTCCGTTGACGTCGAGCGATGCGGCGGACGGCCCCGCGCCCGGCCAGCATGACCGAGTCTCCGTCGACCAGTTCTCGCCGGCTCATCCCGGTGTGGTTCCTGCCCCTGCTGATCGGGCTCGTCACCATCACCGCCGGCGTCTTCACCTGGCGGGCCGGCCAGCTCGCGTCGACGGCGGCTTTCGAAGACCGCCAGTCCGTGGGACAGACGATCACCCAACAACGCCTGGCCGTCGAGGCGCGGCTCGGCGCCATCAACGACGCCGTGGCCTATGTCAGCTACGCCGCGGACTACGCCGAGGCCGGCGCCCTCGACGACCTGGCCGCCGATTTCGCGGCCCGCGGCGCCACCGGGCTGGCCTCCAACTTCACCGAACAGGCGAACGCCGTGCGCGAGTCCGCCTCACGGATCGCCGCGGCGTCGGGGGTGTTCGGCCGGCAGACCCTGCTGACCCAGTTGGCCACCGCCGAGGTCGAGCCCCTGCCCTTCGACATCGACGAGCAGGTCCGCGTGCTCGAGACCGAGCTGACCACCAGCGTCTCCTCCCCCGGCGTGCCCGACCCCGACCGGTGGGCGGCCCAGGCCGACGCCACCCGCGAACAGGTGCGCGGCCTGCGCTGGGCGACGCTCCTGCTCCTCGTGTCCGTGGTCGGGTTGACCGTCGCCCAGCTCACCGACCGCCTCCTCACTCGCCGTGTGGGGGCCGCCTTCGGGCTCGGCCTCTACGTGACCGTCGTCTTCACGACCTTCGCGACGGTGTACTGAGATGGCGTCCGAGCACGAGGTCCCGGCGCGGTCGACACCGGGCGACTCCGGTGACGACCAGGACCGGACCGAGGCCCGCTACCGACGCGGAGTCGGGATCACCCTCGCGCTGCTGGCACTGCTGGGCGCCTGGATCGCGGTCCTGGCCACCAACGCCGGGACGAGAGAATCCACCACGACCCGGGAGGCCACCAGGATCGCGTCCGAGGCGCAGACCGCGGACGTCGTCGCGAAAGGCGCCAACTCGGCCGTGGAACAGATCCTGGCGGAGATCGCGGAGTTCGGTTCCCGCCGGAGCTTCCAGGTCGGAGAGGCCGCCACATCGGTCGGGATCGAGCTGGATCCGGCGGCCGAGGCGGAGCGTCTCGCACGAGCCCGAACCACCCTCGACGACGCCACTGCCTCCTTCGGCGCACGCAGCACCGAGCTCGAGCAGACCGCCACCGCGCTCTCACTGGAGCAGACGGCCAAAGTGGCCGAGCGCATCACCTGGAACAACCGGGCCTCGCAGTACGAGACCGTGCTGACGGTCCTGGCCGTGGCCATCTTCCTGGTCGGCTTCACGATGGTCGTGTCACGGGGGCTGCGGCCCCCGTTCGTGATCCCGGGCGTCATCCTCGCCGTGGTCTGTTTCGGCTGGACACTGCAGATCTACGCCAAGCCGATCCCGGAGGTCGCTCCGGAGGCCATCACGGCCACCGCCGCAGGGCAGGTGGCGCTCGAAGAGGGTCGCTTCGAGGAGGCCACCGAAGACTTCTCCGCGGCCATCGAGGCGCAGGGGGACTACAGCGTCGCCCACCGCGGTCTCGGCGCCGCCATCCTCCTCACCGCCAACCCCGACCTGCTCACGACCTGGGCCATCACCGACACTTCGGACGAGATCACGGAACCCGCCACCGCCGAGCTCGAACGGGCACTGGAGCTCGGCGGGACCGACGACCCGCTCACCGTCGCCACGGCCGCCGTTGCCGCCGTCGTCGCGTCCGACTGGGATCGCGCCGCCGAGCTCCTCGACGAGGCCATCGCCGAGAACGACCGCACACCGGGGCTCCAGCTCTCCCGATCGGCGGTGGCCATCGCCCAGGGGGACGAAGCCACGGCCGAGGACTGGTTGCGCAGCGCCGTCCGCCAGATGGAGTCCCTGGCGGGCACCGACACGGACCGGGCTCTCGCCGCGCAGTACCTGACCCTCCTCGAGTGGGTCGCCCGCCAGGAACCCGGTCAGAGTCAGACCGCCGAGGCGTTCCGGGACCGTTCCGTGGAACTGATCGCCACCGGCCGGGCCGACTTGACCCCGAGCGCCGCCGACGATCCCGGCGGCGCGCCACCACCTGATGCCGCCGTCACTGTCGAGACACTCCGGTTCGCCGACGGCTTCACCACGGTCGACCTGGCGTGACCGGCGTGCCGGAGTGACAGCCAGGTGATCGTCGCCGCCTACGAGCGGCCGTCGCCCGATGGCCCCTGGGTCCAGCCGGCAGAGCTGTTCTACGTCGGTCCCCCGTCCGACGGGGCCGGATTCACCTTCCGCACCCCGCGCGCCTGTCATCCGGTCGAGTACCGCGTCGACCTGTACGTGAACGGCGCCTTCGCCGCCACGACGAACTACCCCGGTGTGGCCCCGACCTGTTGAACCGGCGCCCCGACTCGTTGAACTCCGTCGCGCCCTAGTCTCACGGCGAGCGACACGACGAGGGGAAGTCGATGCGAGCAGCGCGGATCAACGACCGTGTGGTCACCGTCGAGGAGACGGACGACCCGGTCGCCGGGGACGACGAGGCGTTGGTGCGGATCTCGACGTGCGGGGTGTGCCACTCGGACCTGCACCTCGCGCGGGGCGACTGGACGTTCGCACCGGGTTCGGGGCCGATCGGTCACGAGGCCATCGGCGTCGTGGAGGCGCTCGGCCCCGGTGCGGAGCGCGTCGTGTCCGTCGGCGACCGCGTCATCCTGGGCCTGGGTGGGGCCGGCGGTGGCTTCTGGTGCGGCACGTGCGAGTACTGCCTGGCCGGCACGCCTCGCCACTGCGCGCAGGCGAGGCCGATCATCGGCACCTTCGCCGAGAGGTTCACGGTGTGGGCGCCGTCACTGGTCAGGTTGCCCGATGGCGTGGGCGACCACGAGGCCCCGCTGGCCTGCGGGGGGCTCACCGCCTACGGCGCGGTGAAGAAGCTGCTCGACCACCACGTGGAGCCCGGTCGCACGGTGGCGGTCGTCGGCGCGGCCGGGGGTCTCGGGCACTACGCCGTGCAATTGGCGTCGGCCTTCGGCTACCGCGTGGTCGGCGTCGATGTCGGCGAGGAGCGACTCGAGTTCGTGCGGTCGCTCGGGGCCGAGATGGCCGTCGACGCCGGTGAGGCCCTCGAGGTGGTGACCCGGGAGCTCGGCGGGGTGAGCGCCTCGCTCGTGTTCACCGCCAACATCGCCGGTTACCGGTTGGGATTCGACCTCTTGGCCAAGGCCGGTCTCCTGGTCACCGTCGGGCTACCGGCGACGAGCGAGGGAGGGTTCGAGCTCGACCCGTTCCTGATGTTCTACAAGGACCCGACCATCGTGTTCTCGGCCGTCGGCACCGTGCAGGACATGCGCGAGCTCGTCGACCTCGCCGATCGGGGGGTGGTGCGCACTCACGTCTCGCGGGTCGGCACCCTCGACGACCTGGCGACGGTCCTCGACGAGCTCCAGGCCGGGGCCTACCTCGGCCGTGCCGTCATCGACATCGGCTGAGCACCGACGGAGTTCAGCCGACGGCGAGCAGTTCGGCGGCGGCGTCGGTCAGGGTCTTGCGCCCGACCATGACGTGCTGCGTGGCGGCGTTCATGTCGCGGAAGCACCGACCGATCACGCTGGGGTTGCGCAGCGCCTCGGTGCCGGCTTCGCGGTAGGCCCATTCGACGGCCTCGGCGCCGGCCGACGTGGCCCACGTCGTGGCCAGGCGGGTGAGGTGCTGGGTCCGTGGAGACAGGCGCCCTCCATCGGCCACCTCGGCCTCGGCGGCGGCGAACGACTCGACGACGAACGCCCGGGCGGCGCGCACCTTCGCCTCGGCCTCGGCGAACCCGATCTGGAAGACCTGCTGCTCGGCCAGGAGGGTGTCGCTCATGCGCACCTTGGTCGCCGCGATCGTGCCGATCTCGTCGAGCGCCCGCCGGGCGACTCCCAGCGCCCACCCGGCGTGACCGGCGGCGGTGAGGACCATGACGCCCAGCCGGTGCATGTCCGAACCGCGCTCGGGGACCTCGGTGAAGATCGAGAAGACCTCACCGGCGCCCACGTGGATCGGGGCGATCTCGTAGTCGACGCTCGCCGTCGCCGACAGCCCCATGACGTCCCAGTTCCCCTTGAACTCGACCCGGTCGTTGGGCACGACGGCGGCGACGACGTCGGGCAGGCCGTTGTCGCGCATGACCATCTCGCCGTCGCGGAACACCAGGCAACCGCCGAGCATGTGCGGTCGTCTGGTCGGACCCTGACGCGAAGCGATAGGTCCCGGAGATGAGGTACCCGTCGCCGTCGACCTCGGCGCGACCCATCGGCGCGAGCTGGCCGGCCAGGATGGCGTCACGGTCGGTGCCGAACAGCGACGCCGCCACCTCTTCGCTGGTGTAGATGGCGCTGAAGGCGGTGCTGACCGAGGCCGCCATCGTCGACCAGCCCACCGACCCGTCCTGGCGGGCCAGCTCCTCGATCACCTCGATGGTCTCGACGATGCCGAGCTCGTCGCCCCCGAACTCGCGGGGGACCATCAGGTGGATGGCGCCCGAGTTGCGCACTGCAGCGGCGACCTCGTCGGTCAACGCCGCCCGGTGTTCCATCTCGTCGGCCGACGCCTCGACCATCGGGGCAAGGGCGCGTACTCGTTCCAGCAGTGATGTCTCGGCCATCGCCGAACGGTAGCCGGGCCACGTGGGCGCGCTCATGGTCGGGGCCCGAGGGCGGTGACGGAGGGCAGCTGTGGCAAGGTCTCACCCCAGGGCCGCCGGGAGCCCCGCCGGAAGGGGCCACCAGTGGCGAACGACCGTCTCCACATCGACGTCGACCTGTCCGACGAGGTGGCCATCGTGACCGGCGCCGGTCGGGGCATCGGCCGAGCGATCGCGCTGGGGTACGCCGCAGCCGGAGCGAAGGTGGCGCTGGCGGCCCGCACGGGAGCGGAGATCGAGGCCGTCACGGCAGAGATCGAGAACCGGGGCGGGACCGCCCTGCCGGTCGTGACCGACGTCGCCGATCGCGAGGCGGTCGACGCTCTCGTCGAGACCGCAGTGGGGGCCTTCGGGCGCCTCGACCTCGTCGTGGCGAACGCCGGGGGTGACGGCGCCGCCGAAGCGGGTCTCTGCGGTCGACGACTTCGCGTACGTCCTGGAGGTGAACCTCCTCAGCGTCCATACGCTGGCCCGGGCGGCCGAGGCGCACCTGCGGGTTCGGGGCGGCAAGTTCCTCGTGATGGGATCGGGGGCCGGTCGGCGCCCGTTCGGGGCCTCGTACTCGGTGTCGAAGGCAGGGGCTTCCATGCTGGTGCGAACCCTGGCCGTGGAGTGGCGCGACGTGCCCATCGCCGTCAACGAGATCGTCCCCGGACCTGTCCGGACCGAGTTGTCGGCCGGCATCGTCGACGTGCCGGGTCTCCCCCCGGAGGTGCGGATGGATTGGCACAAGGCACCCGAGGACGTCGTCCCGACGGCACTGTTCCTGGCGGGGCTGCCCGATGACGGCCCGAGTGGGCAGATCTTCAGCCTCCTCGGTCGGGACGGCTGAAGACGATGGGACCGCGGTTCTCGTGGGCCCTGCGCCGCTGTCGAATCGGCACACGGCACCGCGCGGCCGCCGACCGCCGGCCGGCGGGGCTCGCTCTCGCAGCTCTGACCGTGCTCGTTCTCGCCGGTGGTTGCTCCGACGGCGGGGGTGGGAGAGGCGACCGGGGCGACCCTGCCAGCCGTGTCATCGCCCTGCGACTCGACGGATCGGACGATCGAGGCGCGGATCGCCTCGATGATCTTCGCCTCACTCGAATCGAGTTCGACGGACGAACTGGAGCGACCATCGAGTCCGGCACGGGCGGAATCGTGGTGGGCACGGCCGCTCCCCTGGTCGCCGACGGCACCGTCGCCCGGCTCGTGGCCGCCGGCGACCCACCTCCGCTCGTCGCCGTCGACGAGGAGGGCGGCCGGGTGCAGCGGCTGGCGGCCGTCCTCGGCGACCTCCCCAGCGCCCGGGAGATGGCGCCACCCTGAGCCCCACCCAGATCCGTGAGACGGCTCGGGCGCACGGCGAGGCGATGCGGGCGCTGGGGATCACCGTCGACTACGCCCCGGTGGTGGACGTGTCGTCGGAGCCCGACGACGGCCCGATCGGTGACCGCAGCTTCTCCGACGACCCGGACGTCGTCATCGCCGCGGCCGGCGCCTTCGCCGCCGGGCTGCGCGACGCCGGGGTGCTCCCCACCCTCAAGCACTTCCCGGGGCACGGGCGGGCGTCGGGCGACTCCCACGACGGGCTGGTGACCACCCCGCCGATCGACGAGATGGCCGACGACCTCGCGCCCTTCCGGGCACTGATCGACGAGGGTGAGGTGGCCGTGATGATGGGACATCTCGCCGTGCCCGGACTCACCGACGGCGAGGCGGCGTCACTGTCCCCCGCCGCGATCCAGGGTCTGCTGCGCGAGGACCTCGGCTTCGGTGGTCTCGTGGTCACCGATGACCTCGGGGCCATGGACGCCATCCGGGACCGCTACTCGGTGGCCGACGCCGCGGTGCTGTCGATCGTGGCCGGGGCCGACATGGTGCTGATCCCCGCCGGCGACGTGGACGCGACCACCCGGGCGATCGCCGCCGCCGTGGCCGACGGCCGCCTCACCGAGGCCCGGCTGGCCGAGGCCGCCGACCGGGTGTGCGTCGCCAGAGGCGGCTGCCCCGGCGTCGGTTGACACCCGGCGTCGGCCTCCGTCGAGTCGGGTGCCCGCCACATCCGGTGCGGGAACCTGCTACGAGTAGCGGGCAGGGCGGCCCTGGAACCGGCGTCGGTGTCAGACCCCGTCCACGGCGGTGAGGTGACGACATGGCGGAACTGGTCGAGGTGACAACGGTCGGTGGATCGACGGCGGTGGTCACGCTCGCACGTCCCGAACGGCGCAACGCCCTCTCGGTCGCCCTTCGGGACGAGATCAGCGATGCCCTGGACGAACTGGCCGTGGACGACTCGGTGCGCGTGGTCGTGATCACCGGGGCAGGGTCGACCTTCTGCGCGGGATTCGATCTGGCCGAGTTCGAGCAGGCGGCGTCGGACCCTGCGTTCGGCGATCGGCTCTGGAGCTCGAGCGACCGCTACCACCAGACCGTGGCCAGATTCCCTCTGCCCACGGTGGCCGCCGTGAACGGACCGGCCATCGCAGGTGGGTTCGACCTGGCCGCGTTGTGCGACCTGCGGGTCCTGGCGACGACGGCTCGGTTCTCACACCCCGAGCGGACGTTCGGCGAGGTGGTCTACGCGCCGCTGCGCGAACTGGTCGGCGGGGCGGCGGCGAGAGACCTGACGCTCACCGGTCGCAGCATCGACGCCGCCGAAGCCGCGGCCCTGGGCCTCGCCTCATCGGTCGTGGAGGTCGAGGAACTTCTCGACGCAGCGCTGGCGCTGGCGGCACTGGTCGCCGAGGCGCCCCGTGAGCAGTTGCTCCGCCACAAGGCCAAGATCCTTCGCTTCTCCGGCTGGGACCCCGCGCAGACGACCCTCGACCTCTGACCGGGACGGTCGGCGGAACCGTCGGGCTGTCGGACTAGGGAGAGGACTCGGCGCCGCCGGCCTTCTGCCACTCGCGCAGTGCGGAGATGGATGCACCCCAGTCGATCGGGGAGTCACAACGGGGGCACTGGGCGTCGTCGTCGGAGACGACGGCCTCGCAATGCGAACAACTCAGCGTCGGGCTGGGCTCGGCAGAGAAGATCGCCGTGACTCGGCCGACCGGGGTGATGGCCGAAGGGTCTTGCTCATGGTGGTACCTCCCGAGGGACTTGGATCGGACCCCACTGTGATCCTCCCCGCGCATCCGGAAGCGCGCGCCGACGGCCGAAAGACCTACCTTCGTTCGTCGGCGGCCGCACGGGATCAGCGGGGGGACCGGTCGTTGCACGGCGGGCGGTCACCGGAACGGCCGTCCGTGGCCGTCCTTACTGACCGGGGCGCACGCTCGAGCAGGACCTTGTCGATGGCTCGTCCGTCTGCTACGTGGCGCAGGGCGTCGACGACCTCGGAGAAGCCGAACGTGGCGCCGACGTGGGGTCGCACCCGCCCGTCGGGCGAGCATCTCGAGGAAGATCGTCGGCGTCGCGGACCATGTCGTCGGCGTGGTGCTCGGAGAAGTCTGCGGAATGAAGCCCCGGATCCAGATGCCCTTCAGCAACACGCCAGGTCGAAGCGGGATCCGGTGGATGGCCTACCACCTGGCGACCTGATGGTGAAGGTCGCCGCCCGCCCCACCGCAAGGCGCGCAAGCGCGGGCCCCGGAGAGCGCCCGTCCGACCGGCCTCGACCACACGCATCGGCCCGCCTCGGGGAAGGGCCTCTCGGAGCTGGGCCGCCAGGTCCCCGGTACAGCTGGTCGAAGCGTACGCGTGCGCCGTAGGTACGCAGAGACCTCCAACTCCGGAAGACGAAGCGAATGCGGCGATGGTCGCGCCAGCAGCAACCCGAGTCGACCGTCGCCAACCCGATACCGCCGCGGCGCCGAGCACGACGAGCTCCTCCCCCGCGCCGGCAGCAGCTCGGCCACCGCCGCAGGGCCGTTCAACGCGGTCCGGCGCGCGACGCGGGAGGCCGCCGCGCGCGGATGTCGATCGACGCGGCAGCTGTCGCAGGGCGACTGCTCGACGACGAGCCCTCGGCGAAGCCACTGACGAAGGTCGAGCCGCGGACACGGTCGCCGACCCCGAGATCGACGACATCGTCGCCGACCGCCCGCTGACCGCGCGGCGAACCCGCTCCCCGGCACGAACGGGGGGTCGCGACGACCTGGTAGTCGCCGGCGACGAGCAGGACGTCGGACGATCCGCAGCGCCGCCACGGGACCCGCACCTCCCCCGTTCCGCGCCGGACCGCTAACTCCTCGACCACGACGACCTCGGGGCGGACCGACGTCCGACATGGGGGCGCGCATGCTTGTCCCCGTGCCGTCCCCTGCGCCCGACGCGTCTCCCCTCGACCCGCCTGTCGGTCGACGATTGCGGGGCGGGCCGGCATCGCAGAAGCCACTTCGCGTGAATCGCCCGAACCGTAAAGCTTTATGCCTCTGTAGGTCACAGCGAACACCTCTGACCGATCCGCCGGACCGCTCCGTCCCGGCCAACGGGCCAAAGGCCGACACCGCGGGACGGTAGCGTCGGTCGGGGAGCCCGCTGAGGACCCGGGGGACCGCTATGAATGCGAACATCGAAGTGCTGAGTGACCGATGGCCGGCGCCGGGCGTCGCGGTCGCGGTGGCGGCCTCGCGCTCGCGAGCGACGACGAGGGCCCGTCCGCCGGCGCGACCACGACCGTGACGCGATGAACGCTGCGAAGGGCGAGGAACTCGAGGCCACCGAAGTCGGGAAATCACGGACGAGACGATCACTGTGACGGTGACGGCCGACACGGCTCGCCGTGGCGCCGGCTGTCGAGGGCAAGATCGACGCCGTCGAGGCCTTCGCTGACGTGAATGCTCAACGGCGGGATCGCCTGTCGTCGACTGGTCGTCGAGGCGTGGGAACTGGAGCCCAGACCCGAGGAGTCCAAGAACGGCTCACGTAGGCCTGCGCAACGAGCCTGGCGATGGTCGGGCAACAACGCCCTGTCGGGCCTGACGTCCCCCACCGACAGATCTGCCCCGACCAGGCCGGCGACGCCGCCGGTCTGCCCGAACCTGGCGCGTTCGAACTGCCGACCCCAACGAGTTGTGCGCCCCGACGATGTACACGGCGCAGGCGATGCCGGAGCGCTGATTCGCCCCGGCGCTGCGACCGATCGAGCTCGAACCTGGACCAACTGGAAGTTCCTTGACGAAATCTCGACCCCGACATGCGCGGGTCGACGTGGCGCCGAGCGACCTGCCCACACATGGTCCAGGCGGCGATGCCCCTCATCGAAGGGGCAGCGTATGGCCGGGATCGATGCTCGTCGAAACGGGCCGGCAAGGCTCGGGTCGCGAACGAGCAAGAGGCCTTTTACCCCCCGGGTCCAGGTGACGCGAGCAGTGACGCCTAACGCCGTGCTCTTCAGCAGCTCGAACGACGTGGCCATGGTCAAACATGCGCGCGAGAATGACGCCCAGGGCGGGCAGCCGGCGTGGAGATCTTGGCGGCACCCAGGCCCGCCGACACCGAGACCTTCCGGGCCCAGAGCGATGCGGTGGATGGGTACCTACGTCTCGCTACCGGTCCTGCCCTCTCGAGGAGAAGCTGGACGAGAACGCCGAGCCCGCCGCTTCCTCGAAACGGGCGCCGACCCCGACGCCTGGGGGGCCGAGGCCTGGCAAAGGCGGCCGTGCTGTTCAAGAGACGATCGACCGGATCGTCATCGGGACGGGCCGAACGGGGACATCACCTGCGAAGTCAAGGATGCTCGTAGATGCTCGTGACGTTCGGACCTTTGACGCCAACGGGCCTGGCTGGCCCCGAAACGCTGGACGGCATCTCCGACTGCGGGGCCGCTCGCGCAATTCGCCGACGGAGCGTTCACCCGATCCAGCCCAACGGCCCGGCACGTTCGAGTGAACGTGGACAACACGGTCAACTATCGAGATCGATCCGGCGGCGGAGCCGCGAACGTCGGCTCGGCCGCGGCCAGGTACGTACCCGACGGTCAGCGAGCGGAGCAGGAAGCAGCCTCCCGGCCACCACGCCGGTGGAAGAGGTGACCGGTCGACCTCTGGGATCAATGGACCTGTCGTCGTCGGCCTGCGGCGAGCCGGCAACATGGCTTCGCGTAGGAATCTGAAGCCGTGGGAGCCGAACCGCCGGAGAAGCTGACCTCGCGGTGACGATGCGGGAGGTCGCCGTCGAGGCGATACGGCTCCCGTCGCCGATGAAGTCGGCTGGCCTCCGCTCACCGCAGAAGCCGAGGCGCCTCGATCGAGCTCAGGCAGTTGAAGGTGAAGCCGTCGTAGAGAGAGCCACGTTGACGTCTTCGGGACCGAAGCGACGTCGTCCACAGAAGGTGGGCGGCGGGCCGAACACGAGCGGCCGTGGGTGATGGGTGCCCTGGTCCCACGAAGCGCGCGCTCGGTGAGCTGGCCGCCACGGCGTCACGGTGATGCCACCGTGGGGCAGTCGGAGGACGCGTCGACGGCCGACACGACGATTGTGATCGAGTCGTGCAGGGACGTCCAGTCGAAGAGCCCGAACGGGTAGCTCGATCACTCGCGCCGGTGTAGTAGCTGTTGAGGGTCATCTCGGGCTCGCGGTAACGGCGTCGGGGTGGCGTCGCGGCCGGTGCGGCATTGACGGTGATCCGACTCGAGGAATGTCACGGTCGGCGCCGTAGCGGTCGAAGTAGCTGCGAGGCGTACATGCTGAATCGAGGTCGCGGCCGACGTGGCCCCGTAGGGGTAGGCGCCGACTGCACGTCGCCGCCCACGCGCCCCGCCCCGACGGGGTCGAGCCGACGCCGCGCAGCAGCTCGGCGTGCGTGTCTTCCACACCGTGCGCGGACGCAGATACGTGGCGGCAGAGGCCGAGGCGACGGCCAACATCGCGGCGATGACCGCGCGACCTGGCCGGGCAGCTCGAGCCCGCTGGACTGAACCAGGTCGGCGAAACGCCCAGGACCTCGTCGAGGAACGCCGACGGTCACCCTCGGACATGCCGCCGCTGACCGGGCCCGGGTAGGCTGGAGAGACCGTCGATGTCGGACAGCTCGAAGGCCGTGCGTCGTCCAATGCCGTCAGCGCCGCCTCGGCGGCGAGGGGGCTCGGTGCAGGGCGCATGAGCCGCCGTTCCGACCTGGGACATCCTGACCGGTGAGGGCCACAGATCTCGTAGCGCTGCGAGGAGACGGCGGGCGCACCGACGGCTCGTGGCGACTCGACGTCGAGCATGTGATCGGGTTCGCCCGTCGGCTCGAACACGGGCAGCCAGACGTCCTGGTCGTGCACGAATGTGGCGGGCCACCCGCAGGCCGATGCGGGCGTCGGCGTCGAGATCGAGGTTCACCAGGTTGGCGGTGAGACGGACCCCGGGCGTGTCGTCGAGCTCGACGATGGCCACTGCGTAGGGCGGGTCGAACCCGGGGATCCACGGCTGGTGGTTGACGCTCACGCCGACGACCACGCCGCCCTCGCCCACGGGTGTCGGTGTCAGTCGGGAGCCGCGGCAGTCGGGGCAGACCACCATCGACGGGTGGTGCGTGGCTGCAGTCGTCACAGACCGGGAGCACCAGCTCGTGGCGTTCGCCACCGGTCCAGTACGAACGGGTCTCGGGTGTGAGCTCGGGCAGCAGCCGCATCAGCCGTCTCCGGCGCCACGGTCGACACGAACGGCATTCATCAGCGGTTCATCCCCCTCGGCCCCGCCAACTCCGGCCACGGGGTCGCAGCCATGTCTAGTGGCGAGACCCGCTGCCCGTCTGCAGAGGGTGGAGGGCCGCCCCGGCCCGGTTGGCGGGAAGCGTCGATGATCCGACCCCACACGACCCTCCGACCCCTCAGTGTTCGATGCGACGGTTCTCGACGAGGAGCGTGGCGAGCAGGTCGACACCACGATCACCACCACCAGCAACCGCACCATGACGGCCCGCACCAGCAGGACGGCGAGCGACCCCGAGGGCGACCAGCCGTTCGCATGCCACGGCGCGGAACGCCCGCCACACGCCGAGGCGATGCCCACCTGCAGCGCCAGCCCGCCGGCAGCATCAACCGGAAGTCGGCGGGCACGGATCGCCGGGTGCAGCGTGATCTCCTCGAGTGCCGCGGCCGCCAGGATCACGCCGGCGACGATGGGGCGTGCGCCCACGTGTAGACGTCGCGGACGTAGCGGCCATGGGCGATGCCGTCGAGCGCCTCGGCGCGGTGCTCGAGCGCAGGGACGGCCGGTCGAAGTAGCCCCACCACAGCAGCCCGGCGAACACACCGGCCGCCAGAGCACCGCGACGGTCCGGCCCGGTACGCCGCCGCCTTCCCGAGGGGTCACGACCGGGGTGCCGAGGGCCACGATCACCTCGCCGAGGGCGACGATGACGATGAGCCGTGACGCTCGGCGAAGTGCCCGTGCGGATGATCCAGTCGCCCTGCCCGGCGACGATCATGGCGCCCACCATGACGAGCACGGCGAGCTCCCATGACCGTGCGCCGGATCCGTCGACGAATGCGCCGGCGATGACACCCGAGGGCCACGAGGTTCGGGGCGGCCCAGCGGAAGGCGGCGGCGTACTCGCTGCTCCCCTGCTCGATGCCCAGCAGCTGGTGCCGAGGCCGATGAGCATGATCACACCGAGGGAGACGGCGAACACGGGCCCGCCGGCGCCGAAGGCCGTGGAGATCGCTGCGGCCATCGGGACGCTGGCCACCGTGGCGACGAGGAAGAAGAGCCGCACCGTGCGGCCGTTGCCGGACACGGCGTTGGCCGACCAGGTGAACTGCTGCCACGGCAACCACAACAGCCGGAAGAGCAGGGTCACCTGGCCACGCCCGCCCAGGTGGGTCGGGATCAGGCGCCCGACCAGCTGGGAGAAGGCGAACACGTAGGCCAGGTCGAAGAACAGCTCGACCGGGTCCGCCGTGAAGTCCTCGGTGCGTTCCGGTACCTCGATCCCCCGCATGGCGAGAAGCGTAGGGCGGCGCCTCCGCGCTCCACCGGCCCGAGGTCCGAGTCGTGGGCGGTACCTTGACCCAGTGGCCGTGCCCGATGAACATGCGATGGCGACGACACCCGACCGGTCCCAAAAGCAACACGTTCGACGATGGACCTCGACGAGTTCCGGTCTGCGTTCGACGCGTGGCTCGAGGACAACCACGGCGGTCCTGGACCCCGGCTACGAGGGGAAGGGCACCCTCGACGAACAGATGGCGCAGATCGCGAAGGTGAAGCGGCTCACCTTCGACGCCGGCTGGATGCGCTAGGGGTGGCCCGAGCGGGCCGGAGGGCTCGGCGGGTCGACCCTCCTGAGCGCCTATCTGCAGGAGGCGGTCACGGCGCGCGACCTGGTCGAGCCCGGGCTCTTCTCCATGCAGGAGGTGCTGGCCCCCACGATGATCGACTTCGCCTCCCCCGAACTGACGCGCCACCATGGTCCCGCGGCTGCTGCCGGGGCGACGAGGTCTGGTGCCAGGGCTTCTCCGAGCCGGGCACCGGCTCGAACCTCGGCTCGCTCTGCGTGCCGCCGTCCGCGACGGCGACACGTGGCGGGTCACGGGCCAGAAGGTCTGGACGAGCCTCGCCCAGTTCGCCGAGCGTTGCGTCCTGTTACCCGCAGCGGACCCCCGAGTCGGCCCACCGAGGAATCACGGCGCTCTTCGTCGACATGGACTCACCCGGCATCACCGTTCGGCCCATCGAGACCATGCACGGTTCCACGAGTTCTCGGAGGTCTTCTTCGACGACGTCGTCGTGCCCACGAGCGCATGCTCGGCGACGAGGGCAGGGTGGAGCGTGGCCATGGATCTGCTGCCCTACGAGCGCAGCACGGCCCTGTGGCAACGCGCCGCGTTCCTCCACCGTCGCCTGGAGCTGCCTCGACGAGATGCCCCGCCGGGCGCCCTCGACCGATCCGCCTGGGCGAGGTCACCCAGACGCTCTACGCCTTCCGTGCCCGCTCGCGAGCGACCCAGCACCGTATGGCCGCGGGCGAGCACCTCGGCGCCGAGACCTCGGTCGACAAGGTGCTCCTGGCCACGACCGAGCAGGCGGTGTTCGACCTCGCCGCCGACGCGCTCGACCGAAGAGATGACCGTCGGCGACGACTCGGCGTCGCAGCACTGGCGCACCGAGTACCTCTACTCGCCGGGCGGCCTCGATCTACGGAGGCAGCTCGGAGATCCAGCGCAACATCATCGCCCGCCGGCTCCTCGACCTCGGGAGCGACCGCTGATGGACGGCGAGGATCTGGAGCTGTTCGAGCGCAGCCTGCACGGTGCCACCGAGAGCCATCGGGCGCCGACCTCGATGCGCCGCTCGACGAGCTGGGCTGGGCCGACGCGCTCGCCGTCGACCGCCGGGCGGCGATCTCGTTGCTGTTCGAGCTCCAGGGGGCCGCCGGCAGCGACGTCGGCCGCCCTCGACCGTGTGCGTGGCCGATGCGCTCGGCGTCGGAGCCGACGACGACACCGCCGTCGTGTTCCCACCCGTCGACCGATGGGACCTCCCCGGCTCGATCGACGGGCGCGCCCTAAGGTCCGTGGCATCGGGTCGGCCGCGCTGCGCCGGCGCCCCAACGCTCTCGTCGTGGCCCGCAGCGACGCCGGGACAGCGGCGGTGCACGTAGCTCGGCGGCACTCCGTCATCGCGCGGTGCAGGGCGTGGACCCGTCGCTCGGGCTCTACGAGATCGACGGTGTGATCGAGCTCACCGACACCCCGACTGCGCTCGGCGACCGTTGGGAGGTCGGGGTCGCCGCGGCCCGTCTGGCTCTCGCCCACGAGCTCGTGGGCACGTCCGCGGCGCATGCTCGAACTGGCCCGCGAGCACGCACTCGACCGCATGCAGTTCGGGCAGCCCATCGCTGCTTTCCAGGCGATCCGCCACAAGCTGGCCGAGACCCTGGTGGCCATCGAGATGGCCGATGCCGTCCTGGACGCGGCGTGGCTCGACGGCTCCCCCGCCACCGCGGCGATGGCCAAGGCCGTCGCCGGCCGGGAGGCTCGCATCGCTTCGAAGCACTGCCAGCAGGTGCTCGCCGGCATCGGCTTCACGACGGAGCACCCGCTCCACCGACATGTTCGGCGCACCCTCGTGCTCGACGGCCTGTTCGGCACGGCCAACTCGATCACCGCGGCGTTGGACCGCGACGTGCTCGCCGAGCGTCGGCTCCCACCGTTGCTCCCCCTCTGACTCCGGGGCCGGCACCCGACAGCGGGATGTGACCTCAGCCGAGAGCGGCGGCGGCGAAGCGGTCGAGCTCGTCGAGGGACGCGGAGAACGGCAACAGCACCACGTCGTCGATGCCGGCCTCGGCGGCGAGGTCCAGTTCGCGCTGCAGCGCCGCCGGGGAGTCGAGGACGCTGTCCTTGAACAGCTGTCGCAGTTCCGGTGATGCCTCGTCGTAGTAGGCGTCGATCTGGGTGCCGACCGACGCCCGCGGATCGTCACCGAGGGCCGCGTAGCGCACCACCAGGATCCGCGGTGCCCCGGAGCGGCCGGCGGCGTCCCAGGCCCGGCGCACCACGGGGATCCCGGCCCGGACCGCGCTCGTCGGCACGCCGCCGGCGTGCCAGCCCTCGGCCGAACGGGCCACCCGGGGCGCGGACCGCTCGGCGGTCCCGCCGATCAGCAGCGGAATCGTCCCTCGCGCCAACGGTGGGCAGACGGCCGCCGAGGCGACCGGTGATCGACCCGACCAGAGGGCACGGATCGTGTCGATCCCGGCCTCGAACCTGCGCCCCCGGCCGGCGAGCGGCTGCCCGGTCGCAGCGAAGTCGTCGTCGCGCCAGCCGACCGAGACGCCCACGGTCAGTCGGCCACCCGACACCACGTCGATGGCGCCGGTCTCCTTGGCCAGCAGGACCGGATCGCGCAGCGGGAGGACCACGACCGACGTCTGGAGCTCGATGCGATCGGTGACCGCGGCCGCAGCCGCGAGCGGGACGAGAGGGTCCATGCCCGGGAACACGACGTGCTCGGTGGTGGCCAGGCACGAGAACCCTCGCTCCTCGGCGCCCCGGCTCCACGAGGTGATGGCGGCGCCGTCGACGCCCGGCACCGTCGAGGGGAGCCCGACGCCGATCCTCACGTGTCCATCCTCTAGGTGCTGGCGGTTCCGGCTCGTGCTGCGGTGAGCAGCTCGTCGAGGGCGAGGGGGATGCCCTCGGCCAGCGACCAGTGGTCGCGGACGAGCTCGCGGCACACCATGAACCCGAAGTCGATGGTGCCCGTGTAGCTGAAGACGGTGATGTTGACGCCGGTGCCGTAGAGCAGCGGGCCCATCGGGTACACGGCCTCGATGCGGGCTCCGGCGGTGTAGAGGGGGAACGACGGGCCGGGAACGTTCGAGATGATCAGGTTCATGATCGGCGGGGTCAGGCTGTCGAGCCCGGCCAACGTGTACATGCGCGCCGCCAGGTTGATCAGCCCGGGCGCCGCGAGCTCGGTGAGCCCCATGATCTTGTCGGCGGCGAGGGCCTGCTGCATCTCCTTGGCGCTCTGGGTGCTCTCGTGGATGGCCAGGAGCCGTTCGACGGGGTCGTCGTAGTCGGTGGCCAACGATGCGAACATCGCCCCGACCTTCGTGCCGACACCGGTCTCCTCGCCCTCGACGCGCAACGAGACGGGCACCTGTGCGATGAGCGGGGAGTCGGGGAGCTCGTCACCCTTTTCGAGGTAGCGCCGGAGGGTGCCCGCACACAGGGCGAGCACGACGTCGTTCACCTTCACCCCGAAGGCATCCTTGATCTCACGCACGTCGTCGAGCGGCACGCTGGTGAACGCGAAACGGCGGTGGCGGGAGAGCTCGGCGTTGAACGAGGTCCGGGGAGCCTGGAACGGCATCGACGGCGGGCGGGAACGGCGCTGGAAGCCGACGAAGCTGAGCCCCTGACGGACCGTCTGATCGGCGAACCGGGCAATGCGGTAGGGCGAGAGCATCAACCGTCCCACCCCACGGGCGACGAGCTCGACCGGCGACGGCACCTCCTCGACGGTCCGTGGCTCGAGGTGCTCGTCGCCGACGACGTCGTCATCGGGTGCGTCGGGTTCGAAGTCGAACAGGATCGTGGCGAGCTCGCTGCCGGACACCCCGTCGACGATGGAGTGGTGGACCTTGGCCAGGATGGCGACGCGGCCGTCGGCCAGACCGTCGATCACCCACATCTCCCACAGGGGGATGTTGCGGTCGATCTTGTAGCCGACGAGGTCGCCGATGAGCTCGCCGAGCTGCTCGGGACCACCGGGGGGCGTCAGGCCGATGTGGCGGATGTGGTACTTGATGTCGAAGTCGGGGTCCTCGACCCAGAACGGCCGGTCGAGACCGAAGGGCACCTCGAGGAGCTTCCAGCGGAACTGCGGGGCACGGTGCAGCCGCCGGGCGGTCCGTTCGGTGAACTCGTCGACGCTGAAGCCGTCGGGCATCTCGGTCGGATCGAGCACGATGACCGCCGACACGTGCATGTGCCATGCCGGGGTCTCTCCGTAGAGGAACGCCGCATCGACTCCGCTCATCCGCTTCATGTCGCTCCCCTACTCCCGCATCTGCCGACCTTGCCTGCACCACTCTGCCGCTTTTCCCGGCGAGGGCGACCGGGTGGAGGGTCACGAGGGCGACGTGGGCTGTCTCACCCGCTGACGGGAGTGGCCTCGGCCTCGACCACCACCTGGTCGACGCCGGAGCGGAGCAGGAAACCGGCGTCGAAGGCCGCCTCGGCCGAGGCCCGGACCTGGTCGACGTAGTCCTGTTGCGTCGGGTAGCGCGTGGCCAGCAACGACGGGTCGATCGGGGTCGACGAACCGAACAGCGAGCAGATGATGCTCGATCCGGGGCGCGGCTGGCCCGAGTGGACCTCGATCGGGACGTCCACGTCGGGCGTGCGGATCCCACCCACCGCGATTCCGAGCTCGTCGCGCACCATGGCGCCGTCGACCATCTGGAGCTGGGTCGCGGTCGCCGGAGGTGTGCCGTCGACCACCCAGCGGGTGAGGTCGCTCCACGCCCGTTGGCTGACCACCGGCTGCGGCCCGCGGTTCAGCGTCCCACCGCACATCGTCTCGAAGTCGGGGAGCGCCCGGCCCGGGTCGAGGACCCGACCGGAGGCTCCGCCGTAGTCGAGCTGGGACTGGTCGGCGTGGGCTGCGCCGGCGACCTCCCAGGTCACGAGGAGATCGGTGTCGGGCTGGCGGGACGGGAAGGCCCGGATGACATCGGTCTCGGTCTGGAAGGCCAGGATGGGGTCGGTGAGGTCGGTCCGGTAGCGCACGACGGGCGGGAGCTCGCCACCGGTGGAGAGCGCGGCCGCCCCACCGAATCGGCTGTGCACGAAGAAGCCGTCGTAGATGTCGGCCAGGGGATGGACGGCGTTGATGTACGTGGCGAGGCGACCGGCCGACTGCGATTCACCCAGCGCAATGACGTGGTTCGCGGGCCCACCCCCGGGCGGGTCGACGCCGTTCGGTCGGCGGATCGCCTGGGCGGCCTGGGAGTAGATGTCGTAGGAGTGGTCGTCGCCCGGATGCACGAGAGATCCGTAGCGGGTCGGGTCCGCCGTCTTCAGGGGGGTGGCCGTGACGCCCTCGATCGGGATGCCGAGGCCAGGACCGTCCACGCCGGCGAACTGGGCGGACACGCCGACCCAGGTGTCGCCCGACGCGAGCATCTCGGGGTACAGGAAACCGAAGTCGGGGTCGGCGTCCTGCCCTGCGGTGACGTTGAACCATTCGACGCCGACGACCCCGCTGGCGTCGGCTGGATCGGCGGGGCGCCGGACGAGGATCCGGGTCGTGTACGGAGCGGCCGTCGCGGCCTGGACCTCCCAGTTCCCGTCCTCCGCGAGGGCGCCGACGGGGGCATAGGCCGTCGCCTCCCCGCTGATGAAGAACTCCTCCTCGACGTAGCCGGCCTCCTGCAGGATCTCGGGCGGGGCCGGGTTGGCGGGCAACCCGCCCCGGTCCCCACCTTCGATCGGCCCCTCGACGACCGGGACGACGACGGTCTCGCCGCGCGGTGCCGACGTCGTGGTCGGCGCAGCCACGCTCGCGTCCGACGCGCTCGACGACGTTCCGCCGTCGTCGGTGCACGCGGCCGCGAGAACGACGATCGAGATGGCGGCGATGACCGATCGACGGCGCACTGTGGCCCCTCCCCAGTTCGGCGTGCCGCCACGCCGACCGCGGTGCACCGTCGGGCGCAGCGGATCAGGTCGTCGGGCGACGCTCATCGGTACCACATGCCCGCGATGAGCGGTGCCGATCCTTCACATGTAGTCGTGACGTTCGAGCCAGCGCAGGCTCATGTACCCCCACAGCGGCGGGAGGTAGTAGCTGACGAGCCGGTAGACGAGAACCGCCGAGAGAGCGACGTCGCTGTCCACCCCGACCGCCGCGAGGCCGGCGGTCATTCCCGCCTCGGCGACACCGATCCCTCCCGGCACCGGCATCAGGCCCGCGAAGAGCGACACGGCCACGTTGATGAAGATCGCCTCGCCGAGGCTGATCGACCCACCGACGGCCAGAACGCACATCGCGAACCCGGCGCCGTACAGGATCTGGGTTCCGAGCGCCCCACCCAGCGCCACCACAGCGCTCTTCGGGTCTTCCAGGATCTTGAACGCGTTCTTCATCTCGTCGAGCGGACCGCGGAGCACACCGATGGCCCACTTCCTCCACGCCGGCACGAGAGCGACCACGATGGCGACGCCGACGAAGATGGCGAGGGCCATCACCACCAACCGGATCGCCCCGCCCCCGCCCTGCAGCTCCGAGAGATCGATGCTCCCTGCGCCGACCACGATCGTGAGGACGACGAGGATGATCTGAGCGACGAACCCGATCAGGCTGCTGATGGCACCCGTGGTGGTGGAGGTGACCGCACTGACCCCGAACTTCTCGAAGAAGCGGGCATTCGTCGCCACCTGGCCCGCGGCTGGACGGCACGGCGATGTTGACGAAGCCGATGGCGAACTGTTCGAGCGTCGTCACGCCGACCGGGATCGGTCTCGGCGAGATCGCGGCGAGGGCCACGGCGTCGGTCAAGTTGGTCGCTGCGGCGAGGAAGAGGCCCAGGAGGACGAATCCCCAGCGGGCGTCGCCCAGGGTGTTGAGAATCGTGTCGAAGCCGACGTCGGCGAGCCCGCCGATGATCGTGTACGCCGCGAACCCCACGAAGGCGAGCATCAACACGCTCTTCCAGGTCACACGGGTCAACTGGCGGGGCTGAGGCAGCGTCGACGTCGAGCGCTGCAGCGACCTGCTTGCGTAGCGGACCGAGCTTCAGCTTCCGGGTCTTGACGTTGTGGCGCAGCCGCGTGTTGAGGGCAGCGGTCTGCAGGAACGGGAGCATCGCCGCCACCGCCTCGTCACCCTTGACCTGACGCGCCGCGGCGATGGCGCGGTCCGCACCGACCCCGAGGGTGGTCATCACCAGCATGGCCGCGTCGTCCTGGTGTCGCTGGTCGTCGGTGGGGTGGATGACCGAGTCGCCGAAACCCATCAGTTGCATCGTGCCGGACGTGTCGAACCAGACGTGGGCGGCGTCGATCGATCCGTGGCTGATGTCGGCGCGGTGAAGCTGGTCGAGCTCCGTCCACAACGAGGAGAGGAGGGCATCCTCGACGTCGTCCGGCGACAGGTCGGCCAAGGTGTGGTCGAACAGCTCGGTGACGAGGATGGCGTCGTCGAGCGAGGTCATCCCGACCGTGACCAGTTCGGGCACCGGAACGTGACGTTCCTTCGCCAGGAGCATGACCAGCGACTCGTGCTCGACCTGCTGGCGCCGGTCCGAGCCGTACTGCGCCCGCTCGTCCTGGTACCAGGCATCTCTCCAGAGCTGCGTGAGGCGGCGGCTGCTCCAGGCATCGCGCCCGAGCACGCTCACGAACACCGGCGCCCCATCCGCCGTCGAGCCGGAGAGGAGCGAGGAGTGGCCGGGCTGCTGATCGAGGTAGCTCAACGCCCCGAGATCGATGCCGAGATCGGTGACACCCGACCGGACACGGTTCGTCGAGGGTAAACCCGCCGACGTGCCGAGGGCGTACCTGATGATCGCCGCGGAGAAGAGCCCGACGAGCAGCACGCCGAGCGCGTCGCTGACCGTGGTGACCGCTCCGAGGACCGAGCCGCCGATGGCGGCGAGCGTGAACCCCCATCCGATCTTGCGCATCGGCGCGGTCAGCCAGGGGGAGGCTGCCGCCTGGATCGCGGTGGCCGTCGTGACGAAGAACGCGGGGAAGGTCGTGCGTGTCTCGTTCAGGTCGAAGATCGCGAACTCCGGCCAACGACCGTCGATCATCCTGCTCATCGCGAAGACCATCACCACGGCGAGCGCCGCCGCGAGCAGCATGTCGCGCAGGAGTTCCAGCCAACCCTTGGCCAACAGCCCGACCCCGATGAGGAGTCCGAGCCCGTACACGACACCGACCACGTAGGCCGCCTGCGCCAACCAGAGCAGCCACCCGGGGAACTCGACGACGAAGTCGAGGGTGACGTCGTCGACCGTGGCTCCGGTGCCGGCGACCAGGATCAGCAGGACCACCAGTGATGCGGACACCCCTGCGAAGAAGAGGTCGGTGACCCAACGCACCCGCGGTGCGCCGGAGGGCGCGGCAAAGACGGCGATCCCGTGTGGGAGCGAGCCAGGCGAAGGAGTCGCCGCCGGGTTGTGGTCGGGCGCGGCGCCACCCTCCCCGGGTCTGCCCCCCGCCGTCACGCCCACGTCACCGCTCATGTCGCTGCTCTCATCTGCACCGCCTTTCTACCCGATTCGCCCTGACGGAGCGGGACCTCGCCGTCTCGACAGGACCGCATGGAGACGAGAGCGCGATGGGTCGGGCTCAGCGAGAAGCCGCCGGAAGAAGCGGCACGGGATCCGCCCCGAGCGCCCACGACCCTCGAGGACATCGGAGGAACGGCCCGAGATCGGCCCGGCCTGCACCATCGGATCACCACTTCGGCGCTGGCCCGTTCCGCCCCGCCCACCGAGCATGGATGCGACGACGGCAATGGGCGAATCCGGCTCCGGGGCGCGATCATCCAGGAGTGGCCGGGGAGCAGGGAGCCCTGCGACGAGATCCGTCGGACCCCTCGAGCGCCACGCAACCCGATGACCCCATCGCCCTCGAGTGACCACGGAGTTCCAGATGTTCGATCAACCCTCAGCCCGCACGGAACGCCTCACCGTCGACGAGCGGCGCGAACGAGGCAGAGCGGCGCGCAAGCACACGCCGCGTTCGAGCCACGCCGACTGGTCACCGGCTCCGGACCGCCCCGATCCCGTAGGCGTCCTCACCGCCCAGGACGCCAATCGCCTCGCCCACCTCGTCCCGATACGACATGGGCGGATGTCGCAGTCCTCGTTCGCGTTCTATCGGGGAGCGGCCGCGATCATGGCCGGTGACCTCGCCCCGACCCCCGTGTCCGGCATCAACGCCCAGCTGTGCGGCGACGCCCATCTGTCCAACTTCGGCGCCTTCGCCTCGGCCGAGCGGACGCTGATCTTCGACGTGAACGACTTCGACGAGACCCTTCCCGGGCCCTGGGAGTGGGACCTGAAACGCCTCGCCACCAGCGTGGCGCTGGCCGGCCGTTCGAACCAGTTCGACCGGAAGCGGACCGCCGACGCCGTCACCGGTTCGGTCGCGGCGTACCGGAACGCGATGGCTCGCTTCGCCGGAACCGCCACGCTCGACATCTGGTACGCACAGCTGGCCGTCGAGGAGCTGAACAAGCTCTTCACGAAGAAGAGCACCCAGAAGCAGCTCTCCAGGTTCGCCGAGAAGGCGCGCTCCAAGACGAGCCTCAAGGCGATGAAGAAGCTCACCGAGCAGGTCGACGGCAAGATCCGCATCGCCAGCAGCCCCCCGCTGCTCGTGCCCTTCCGCGACCTCAGCGGTGCCGACACCGCGGACCTGCAGGAACAGATCGAGCACAGCTGGGCCGGATACCGCCAGTCGATCCGCGACGATCGAGCGGAGCTGCTCGAGCGCTACCGCCCGCTCGACATCGCCCTCAAAGTCGTCGGTGTCGGCAGCGTGGGCACACGTTGCGCGCTCGTGCTGCTCGAGGGGCGCGACGACCAGGACCCGCTCTTCCTGCAGATCAAGGAAGCGAGCGACGCCGTCCTCGAGGCCCATCTCCCGAAGAGCACCTACGACACCCACGGCGAACGCGTCGTCCAGGGCCAGCGCCTGATGCAGGCCTCAGGGGACATCTTCCTCGGGTGGTCCGAGGGTCACGACGGACATGAGTACTACTGGCGCCAGTACCACGACATGAAGGGCTCGGCCGCGGTCGAGAGCATGGACCCGAGAGGTCTCCGCGACTACGCCCGGCTGTGCGGCTGGACCCTCGCCCATGCACACGCCCGCTCCGGCGACCCGATCGCGATCAGCGCCTATCTCGGTACCAGCGAGACATTCGATCGGGCACTGACCGAGTTCGCCTTTGCCTACGCCGATCAGAACGACCGTGACTTCGCGGCGATGAAGGTCGCGATCGACGAAGGGCGCATCAGCGCCGAGGACGGTTGAGCGGACCGCGCACGAACTGACTACCCCGCGTCTGCGCCACCGCGCCTCCCTAATGGAGGTTGTGGACGACGGCTGCGTCTGGCAGGTTGCCCAGCATGGCGACCTACAAGATGACGACACCAGTTCCGGACAGCGTCACCACGCCCGACCGCGTGGAGAGTTCGATCGGCACCCTGAGCTATTTCGATGGCGTCCCGACCGCCGAGACGACGGAATCGGTGTACGACTATCTCGATCGGTCTCGTGCGGTGGAGGTGTTCCTCAACAGCATCCCGGCGATGTCGATGAGCGCACTGCGAGACGGGCAATCGGCCGCGGGCGCCGACGCGTGCCACAAGATCTGCATCTTCGACACCCTGATGGACTCGACGACGGTGCTCCTCACCGGCAACACCTCGACGATGTACGCCATCGGTTTCCTCGACCTGGCCAAGGACGGTCCGTGCGTCATCGATCTCCCCCCGAAGATGCTGGGAATCCTCGACGACATGGCCTTCCTCTACATGACCGACCTCGGCGTCGCCGGGCCCGACAAGGGCGAGGGCGGCAAGTTCCTCGTGCTCCCACCGGGCTACGACGGCCACGTGCCCGACGGCTACTTCGTCGTTCCGTCGAAGACCAATGGTGTGTGGGTGTTCATGCGCGGCTACCTCGACCACGGCATCAAAGCCGCCTCCGACAACATCCGCGACAACCTCGAGGTGTACCCGTTGTCGACCGAGTCGAACCCGCCGGCGATGGAGTTCATCAACGTCTCGGGCGAGCAGATGAACACCGTGCTGCCCAACGACGTCAGCTTCTTCGAGAAGCTGCACGCCCTGATCCGACAAGAACCCGACGACTTCCTCGGCCCGGAGGCGAAAGGCATGATGGCCGCCGTCGGGATCGAGAAGGGCAAGCCCTTCACACCCGACGACCGGATGAAGAACGTCCTGACCGACGCCGCAGCGATCGGCAATGCCGCCGCCCGAGCGATCAGCTACGCGCCACGCAACCCGGGACAGTTCATCTACGACGACAACAAGACGTGGGTCATGGGCTACGCGAACAAGTCCACGACGTACACCACCGACACTGGAGCTCGTGATCTCGAGGGACGCGTCTTCTTCCACTTCGGCTACATCTGCGTGTCGCCGGCAATGGCGGTCACGGTGCCGGGCGCAGGGTCGGACTACGCCATCGCGGCAATCGACTCGAACGGCCGCGTGTTGGACGGATCGAAGACCTACAAGCTCCATCTGCCGCCTGATGTGCCGGTCAAGGACTTCTGGGCGATCACGATGTACGACACCCAGACGCGCTCGCAGCTCCAGACCGACCAACAGTTCCCGACGCTCGGCAGCCAGGACGACGGCCTCGAGACGAACGCCGACGGCTCCTACGACATCTATTTCGCACCCCGAGCGCCCGCCGGGCACGACCACAACTGGCTGCAGACCATCCCGGGCAAGAGCTGGTTCATCGCATTGCGCGTGTACGGACCCGAGCAGCCCTGGATCGACCAGACCTGGCGACCCGGCGACATCGAGCTCGTCACCTGACCGGCCCCCGGCCAGACCACCACGGGGAAGGTCGCGCGGGAACCACACCCGCTTCAGGTCGGTGCGGTCCGGCGTGCCGCCCGCGCCGGACGCCCGATAGCTTCGTGCGGTCCCCACCCCTGACGACCCGGGAGACCGCTGCACAGTGACGACGACCATGAACCGCGGGACCGGCGCCGGGAACCCCGCCTTCGACCGTGAGGAAGTGCAGACGGCGCTGCACACGCCGGCCACCGATGCATCAATGTCGGTCGGTGGGGTCTTCGCCAAGACCCTGCTCTTCCTCGTCGTCCTCGTCGCGGCGGGCCTGTACGGGTGGAACGCGACGGTGGATCCGGTCACACCCGACGCCGCCGGCGGCTACGCCACGACGACGGTGACGGTCCCCGGCGGGTTCTGGCTCGCCTCGTTGCTGGCCTTCGGCGTGGGCATCTACGTCTCGCTCAACCCTCGCCGGGCGGCGGTGCCCGGGTTCGTCTACGCGCTGCTGGAGGGCTACCTCCTCGGGGCCATCTCGGCCATGTTCGACAGCCAGACCGACGGGATCGTGGCGGCCGCGATCCTCGGCACGGTGTGCGTCTTCGTGGTGGCGCTGCTGCTGTACGTCACCCGCATCATCCGTCCCACCGCGAAGATGGCTTTCGGCGTCAGCGCAGGCATCGGTGGGCTCTGCCTGCTCTACATGCTGGTGTGGATGCTCTCCATCTTCGACGTCGGGTTCCTCTACTCCGATCAGTTCCGGACCGTCGGGCTGGTGGTGACGTTCATCGCCATCGTCCTCGCCGCCCTCAGCTTGACGCTCAACTTCGCCGCCATCGAGGGCGGGGTGGAGCGGGGGGCACCGAAGTGGCTCGAGTGGTACAGCGCGTACGGCCTGATGCTGACCCTGATCTGGCTGTACCTGCTGATCCTGCGCCTGTTGGCCGTGTCGAACCGCCGATGAGGCCGACCGGCGCGGAGACCGCACCGGATCGCTGAGCGTTCCACCCCACGGGGTCAGCCGTCACCGGCGAGGACGAGCAGGAGCTTGCCCGTGCTGGCCCGCGACTCGAGCGCGACCTGGGCCTCGGAGGCCTCGGCCAGCGGGCGCACGCTGTCGATGACGGGAAGCAGCCATCCCTCGCGGCGGGCGGTCCAGAGGTCATCGGCCTTGCGAAGCACCTCCGCCCGGTCGCGCATGAAGTTGGTCAGCGAACCACCGGTGACCGTCAGCGACCTCGGGAACAGCTCCATCGGCGAGAACGTGTCGGGCAGTCCGCCGGCGATGCCGAACACGCAGACCTGACCCCGGTCGGCGAGCGCCCGCAGGTCGCTGCGGAACGTGCTGCCGGCCACGCCGTCGACGATGTAGTCGACGCCTTCGCCGGAGGTGAGGCGCAGTACCTCGTCGGCGAAGTCCGCCTCGTCGTAGCGGATGACGTGGCGGGCCCCGGCGGACAATGCGCTGACCGCCTTGGCATCGGTCGAGACTGTGGCGAACACGGTGGCCCCGAGGTGGGCGGCCCACTGCACGACAAGGCGTCCTGTCCCCCCGGCGGCGGCATGGACCAGCACGGTGGTGCCCGACGTGATCGGGGCGCGTTCGGTGGCCAGGTAGTGAGCGGTGAGGCCCTGCAACGCCAGGGCGGCGGCGTCGAGGAGGGTGATGTCGTCGGGAAGCGGCAGGACCTGACCGACGGGCAGGGCGATGAGCTCGGCGTAGGCCCCGAGCGTGGTCGCCGCTGCGGTCGGGCACCAGGCCACCCGATCGCCGACGGCGACGCCGTCCACCGCCGAACCGAGGCCCACCACGCGACCGGAGCCCTCGAGCCCGGGGACGAGGGGGAAGGGCATCCCGGTGAGCCCGATGCGCATGGCCACGTCGGCGAAGTTCAGCCCTGCGTAGGCCACCTCCACGAGGACCTCACCGGGATCGGGCGTCGGGTCGTCGATCTCCTCGAGGGTGAGCACGGAGGCGTCACCCGCCTCGGGGCACACGACGGCCTTCACGGCCGGTGCCCCGTGACCCCGATGGTCGAATCCGGGAAGGAACAGGTGTAGGTCATCGCCGCATCCTGCCCCGGATGGGTCGCATCCCGGGCTGCGATGGGTCGGAACACCCCAAGAGGTCAGCCGAACTGGACGAGTTCGAAGGGCAATCCGCCGGCGTGCACCTCGACGAGCGACATCGCCGCCCCGGTGGCGGCGGTGACGTGGAACGGGCCCCGAACCCCGAAACCGGCCTCCGCGGCCTCCACCCCCGCGGCGGCCGCATCCCGGTTCACGACGGCGAGCAGCCGAAGCCCCGGGGCCACCTCACCCCGGAGAGGGCCGGGGATCTCGACGAGGTCGAGGCTCCCCGGCCCCTCGCCGACGAACGCCGCCGACACCGGAGTGGTGAGATCGACCCAGCCGAACAGGGTGGCGACATCTGCGCTGGGGATCTCGTAGCGGGCCACGGTGGTGATGCCGGCCACCTCGGCGCAGAACCGCACGACCTCCTCGATGTCGTCGGTCAGCACCACGACGTGGGACAGCGACTTCGGCATGGGACCTCCCGGATGACGTTCGGCGACCCTAACGCTCTCGCCTTCCCGGTCCCCTGGCAGACGGCGACTGGACCGCTGCCGCTCGACCCAGCATCCTTGACCACGGCATGAGCGACTGGCGACTGATCTACGACGGCTTCGACGCCGAGGACGAGGGCCTGCGCGAAGCGCTGTGCACGCTCGGCAACGGCTACATCGCCACCCGGGGAGCGGCCCCGGAGTCGACGGCCGACGGCGTCCACTACCCGGCCACCTACGCCGCCGGGGTCTTCAACCGGCTCTCCGACCAGGTCGACGGACGCGTCGTGACCAACGAGAGCATCGTCAACCTGCCGAACTGGCTCCCGCTGGCGATCCGTGGCCCCGGCGGCTGGTTCGACGACCGTGAAGCCGAGGTCGTCTCCCATCACGTCGAGCTCGACCCACAGCGGGCCGTGCTGGTGCGGCGCACCACGTTCGCCGACGACGACGGCCGACGCCTCTGTCTGGCCCAACGGCGACTCGTCAGCCTGCGCGATCCCCATCTCGCCGCGCTCGAGACGACGATCGTCGCCGAGAACTGGGACGGCCCGGTCACCGTCCGTAGTGCGATCGACGGCGGCGTGCGCAACGCCGGGGTGCCTCGCTACGCAGAGCTGTCCAGCCAGCACCTCGACGTGCTCGAGGCCCGCAGCAGGTCCCGCGAGGTGATGTCGCTCCTCGCGGAGACGACCCAGTCCCGGGTCCGTATCGCGCGTCGCGACCCGCACCCGGGTGCACGTCGACGGCAACCGGCTCGACCTCGAACCGGCGATCGACATCGACGGCGGCACCGTCGCCCACCACTACGACCTGCACCTCACCTCCGGTGTGCCGGTCACCGTCGAGAAGGTCGCGGCGCTCTTCACGTCCCGGGACGAGGCGATCAGCGAGCCAGCGGAGCAGGCCCTGGAGTGGGCGACCGAGATCGCCGGTGACTTCGAGGAGCTCCTCGCCCGCCACCAGGTCAGCTGGCGTCAGACCTGGCGCATCGCAGACATCGAGCTCGGCGTCGACCACGACATCTCACGCAACGTCCACGTCAGCCTGTTCCACCTGCTCCAGACCGTGTCCAACAACTCGGTCGGCCACGACGTGGGCATCCCGGCGCGGGGGCTGCACGGGGAGGCCTACCGGGGCCACATCTTCTGGGACGAGCTGTTCGTCTTCCCCTTCCTCAGCACCCGCTTCCCCCAGCTCGCCCGGTCGCTGCTGCTCTACCGCTACCGACGCCTCGACGCAGCCCGCCGATCGGCGACGCAGGCCGGCTTCGCCGGCGCCATGTATCCGTGGCAGAGCGCCAGCACGGGACGGGAGGAGACCCAACAACTGCACCTCAACCCTACCTCGGGCCGGTGGCTCCCGGACTCGTCGCAACTGCAACGCCACGTCGGCGCGGCCGTCGCGCTGAACGTCTGGCAGTACGTGCAGGCCACGAACGACGTGGACTTCCTCCGGTTCCACGGCGGCGAGATGATCCTCGAGATCGCCCGTTTCTGGGCGAGCGCGTCGACCTACGACCGGATGCTCGACCGCTACGAGATCAAGGGAGTGGTAGGGCCGGACGAGTACCACGACGGCTATCCCGACCGCACCGACCCGGGCATCGACAACAACGCCTACACCAACGTGATGGCCGTCTGGTGCCTGTGTCGGGGGCTCGACGTGTTGCGGATCCTCCCGCCCGACGTCGCCCAGGACCTCCGGGAACGACTCTCGCTCACCGAGGCCGAGACCGACGCGTGGGACGAGATCAGCCGGAAGATGCGGGTCTGCTTCCACGACGGGGTCATCAGCCAGTTCGAGGGCTACGAGGGCCTCGAGGAGCTCGACTGGGCCGGCTTGCGCGAACGCCACGGCGACATCCGCCGTCTCGACCGGATCCTCGAAGCCGAGCACGACACGGCCAACCGCTACAAGGTCGCCAAGCAGGCCGACGTGACGATGCTCTTCTTCGTGCTGTCCGCCGAGGAGCTCGCCTCCATCCTCACGAGGCTCGGCTACCCCTACGACCCCGAGCTGATCCCTCGGACGATCGACTACTACGCCGAGCGCAGCGCCGACGGCTCCACGCTCAACAACCTCGTGGACGCGTGGCTCCATGCCCGTCGCGATCGTGAGGGGTCGTGGAAGGTCTTCACCGAGGTGCTCGACGTCGACGTGCTCGACACCCAGAACGGAACGACCCAGGAGGGGATCCACCTCGGGGCCATGGTCGGCACCCTGGACCTGCTGCAGCGGGGCTACGCCGGGCTGGAGACCCGTGACGACGTGCTGCGCCTGCACCCGGCGATCCCCGTCGAGCTGGGATCGCTGGCCTTCGAGGTGCGCTACCGCCGCCACGTGGTCGGCGTCGAGATCACGCCGACGACGGCCACGGTGCGGGTGGGGCACAGCGACGAGTCACCGCTGGAGATCGAGATCGAAGGCGTCTGCCACATACTCGAGCCGGGCGGCACGATCGAGGTGCCCGTCGGCGTCTGAATCGCAGGGAGCACGGAGGGGGTCAAGAGGCGAAGGTCCCGACTCGCCCCGGTCGGTGGACCCGACCGATCCCGGACAGACCCCCGTAGACACGGGCCACGGTCATCCGTAACCTTCGCCGCGAACCCCTCAAGAGGAGCCACCCCATGAAACGCGTGATCATCGCAGCCGCAGCCGCTGCCCTACTGGCCCTGGCCGTTCCGGCGAGTCCGGTCGGCGCCCAGGCCACCACCGACGTCTACGCCGTCCACGGCCTGAACCTCGCCGGCCAGAGTTCGGCCGACCAGGGCGGCACCCCGGTGACGGTGTGTGCGGGCGCCACCGAGATCGACGTGACTTCCAGTTCGGCGACGTCATCGGCCCGCTCCCGCTCCCGACCGGGGCCGAGGTCTCCCTGCAGGTCTACAGCGGAGCGGCAACGACTGCGCCGAGCCGGTGTCGGAGAGGCCCTGATCGACCAGGCCGTCACCCCGACCGGTGCCGCCGTGGCCCTGGTGGCCACGGCGTTCGGCAACCCGCTGGTCCCTGAGCTGCTGCCCTTCCCCATCGACCTGTCCTGCGTCGACCCCGGCAACGGTGGCGCAGTGGCTGCCCATGCCGCCAACGCTCCCCGGGTGGACGTGGTGAACACGACCCTCGGGTTCTCGATCGGCGAGATCTCCTACGGCGAGCAGATCGCCGGGCAGCTCCCGGTCGGTGACTACGACGTCGAGGTCTTCGTGGTCGGGGAATCGACTCCGGTCGCGGACTACACGGCCCCGGTGACGGAGGGCAACACGACGATCGGGTACGCCGTGGGCAACCAGCCCGGCGATGGGCCCGGGACCCCGATCGTGTTCATCACCCAGGTCATCCCCGTCGGCACATGCGAGGCACCGACGACGACAACGACCGCACCGCCGGCCACCGCGCCCCCTGCGGCGGCCCCGGCCACGGCCCAGCCCGCCTTCACCGGCTGACCACACGCCCGGAACGAACTGAATGTGGCTCCCGGCTCGGCCGGGAGCCACATTCGCGTCCGGTTCCCCGTTCGCCAGGCCCACCCGGTGCCGCGAACGTCGACGATCAGCCCGTCGATCCCCGATCGTCGACGAGCCGTCCGAGTCGAACCAGGGCGATCCTGCAGACGACGAGATAGGGGGCGGCGGGCCACGCGACGCCGAATCCCACGCGGCACCGGTGGGGTCCGAGAGGGTCCACCCGGTGGTCCGTCGCGGGGACGCCTCCGACGTTCCAGGCCCAACGGGCGCCCGGTTCGAACCGGGTGACCTGGAACGGCAGGGCGACGCCGAGCGCCGTGGTGACCGATCCGCGGGCCCCCAGGGCCAACTCGCCCGATTCCAGGACCGCGCCGCGAACCGACGGTCCCCACCGGGGCCATGCCTCGGTATCGACCAGGAGGTGCCAGAGCGTCTCGGCGGGGGCACCGAACTCGGCCCAGACCCACAGAGGGCGCAACGGATCGAGCCCTGGGCCGACGTCGGTTGTGGACGCCAGCGGTTGGTCATTGCCTACCGGCTCACGCGGCGAGGGGCTGCCGGAAGGTCCCGGCGGGCACCGGCGCCCCGCACCGAACGAGCGCGAGGTGCCAGGAAGGAGAGGAGCCGAGCGCCCAACGCAGGAGGTCGAGACTCAGCCGCCCGAGCATCCCTGGCCCCCGGCGGAGAGGCCAGCCCGGGCACGTCGGCGAGAGCGGAAGGAAGGGTCGCCGTCGCCGCGGCGAAGAGCAGCCGGTAGCCGGCCTTCACGGGCAGGGGAAGGGGTGGGTTCCGAAGGAACTCGAGGGATCGCTCCTGGCCGTGGGTACGGGCGATGGCGGGATGCTCGTCGATCCATCGTCGGAGCTCCGGGGCGGTGGTCGGGAGCGGATCGGCACCCAGCAGCACCCCGATCCGGGCCTGCTCTTCGACGAACCGGTCGGCCTCCTCGGCGGTGAGCGGACGGGGCCCGTAGGTCTGGTAGGCGACCAGGAAGGAATCGGTCAGGACGTTGTGCACCCAGGCCGCCATCTCCGGGTGAGATGCGCTGTAGGCCTTGTCCCGTTCCGAGCGACCCCGGACAGGCGCGTGCGCGTCGCGGACCGCGGCGACCGCGGCCTCGACCTCGGGCATGGCCCCGTAGGTCGTCTCCGTGACGTAGGCGGCGGTGCGGGAGAGCCGCCCGAGCGGGTCGTCTCGATACCGGGAGTGCTGTTCCACGCCGGCCATCACCTCAGGATGCGCGGTCTGCACCAGCAGCGCCCGTATGCCGCCGACGAAGACCGCAGCGTCGCCGATGACTCGCCACGAGACCGACTCGGGACCCAGCAGCCCGGGGTCCCCCGGGTGGGTGAGGGTGTGCGCGAGGGGCCGGGGGCCGTGGGCGAACAGGTCGCTGGTGGCGGCGACGACACGCTGCTGGAGCGTCTGGATCAAGGCGTCGACCTCCGGAGCCTGCGCAGTCGCGGAGGACGCCGCGCGCCTGCACCCGAGCTCATGGTCGGGGCTCGGCGCTCCCGGTCGGCTCCACGTCCGGTACCCGGACCGGGGGCTCGTCGGCGTCTGTCGTCGGCGAGACGACCCAGGCGGATGCCACCACCGATGACGCTTCCGTAGACGGTGATGGCGAAGATGACCGAACCGATGATGAAGATGGCGATCTCGCTCATGACGCCACCTCCGAGCGATCGCCGGTGGGCTGCTCGAGGCTGGCGAGCAACAGGGTCCCGAGCGAGTGGATCGACGGCACCCAGAGACCGACGAAGATTCCTGCGGTCTTGTCGTCGGCGACGAAGTACAGGTAGACGGAGAACAGGAACGACAGAAAGCCGGCGATCAGGAACGGCAGTCTGCGCCGGAGGGATGGGAGTGAGGTTCAGCAACGGTGCTCCTTAGGATTCTTCGATGTGTCGCCCTGTTCGAACCGCATTTAGTGCTAAATCATTCCGACGCTGCGGTCGAGCCGTCCCCGAGGTCCGGTCCTTCGGCCCTTTCGGTCCCGCGGCCGAGGGAGGAACCTGAGGAGCGAAGCCCAACAAGGAGCCCGCCATGCCTGTCGCCGATGTCTCCGACCGTCCACTCGCCGATCTGCTCTCGCTCGCCGGCCGCGTCGCCGTCGTCACCGGTGGCGCCCGCGGGATCGGCGAGGCCATCTGCCGGCGCTTCGCCGAAGCCGGGGCCGATGTCGTCGTCGCCGATCTCGACGGCACCCAGGCGGAGGCGACAGCCGAGTCCGTCAGCCAGGCCCACGGGCACCGCGCCATCGGCGTCGGGATCGACGTCGCCGACGAGGCGTCGGTGAACGCTCCCTGGCCGATCTGCTCTCGCTCACCAACCGCGTCGCCGTCGTCACCGGCGGCGCCCGCGGGATCGGTGAAGCCATCTGCCACCGTTTCGCCGAGGCCGGAGCCGACGTTCTGGTCGCCGATCTCAACAGCGCCCAGGCGGAAGCGACCGCCGAGTCGGTCCGCCGGACCCACGGGCAGCGGGCCATCGGCATGGGGGTCGATGTCGCCGACGAGGCGGCCGTGGAGGCATTGGCCGACCGGGCCGTCGCCGAACTGGGCCGCCTCGACATCTGGGTGAACAACGCCGGCATCTTCCCCAGCACGCCGTTCCTCGAGATGACCTCCGAGACCTGGGACAAGGTCCTCGCCGTCAACCTGCGGGGCACGTTCCTCGGGGCCAGTGCGGCCGCTCGCCGCATGGCTGGCGCAGGCACGCCGGGCGTGATCGTCAACCTGGCGTCCACCGCCGGCTTCCAGGCCGCCGGACCGGGCATCGCTCACTACGTGTCGTCGAAGCACGCGGTGCGCGGCCTGACCAAGAGCCTGGCCGTGGAGCTCGGACCGCTCGGAATCCGGGCCCTGGCCATCGCCCCGACGCTGATCGAGACGCCCGGCATCGAAGAGGGTCGGGCCGCGTTCGCCGCCGCCGGCCTCGGCGACATGCTCGAACAGATGGCCGATCTGGCGCCGCTGCGCCGCAACGGCGTGGCCGACGACGTCGCCCGGGTGGCGCTCTTCTGCGCGTCGGACATGTCCATGCTGATGACCGGAAGCACCCTCGCCGTCGACGCCGGCGATCTCGCCATGTAGACGGCGGCCCGACGCGCGGCACCACGCAACTACTCAGGAGACCCCGACACGTCGAACTCCGACGCGCGAAGGTCGGGACCGAAGGCCCTTGGCCGGGTGCGGCTCGTTCCCGACCATGACGTGACGGGATCGCGACCCCGGGAGGATCCATGTCGATGCCCCAGCCCACCGCAGCGCCACCGCCACCCCCGGGACCGCCACAACGGCGATCCGGCGGTGCGCCGGTCGGGGCGATCGTCCTCATCGTCGCGGGGGCCCTGCTCGCGCTGACCAGCCTGGCCGTCACCGCCGGAGGCGGCCTGCTGACGTGGGCGCACGCCACCCAACGGGACGCCAGCGGCTTCTACATGACACCGACGGAGCGGTTCGAGACCACGACCTACGCCATCACGTCGGATGCCCTCGACCTCGGCCGAGCCGGCGACGACACCCCGTTCGACCTGGGTGACCTGGCGACGCTTCGCCTGCGAGTCGAGGGCACCGGCGGGCAACCCGCGTTCGTGGGCATCGCCTCGCAGAACGACGTCGACGAGTACCTGGCGTCGGTCGAGCTACGCCCAGATCAAGAATCTTCGCACCAATCCGTTCTCCGTCGACTACCGCTACCAGGACGGCACCGAGCGGCCCACGCCGCCCGAGCGGAGCGACATCTGGGTGGCCTCGGCGAGCGGGCCCGGGCAGCAGTCGCTGGAGTGGGCGCCGACCTCGGGGCAATGGGTCGCAGTGGTGATGAACGCCGACGGCTCGTCCGGGGTCAGCGTCGACGCCTCCGCCGGGGCGAAGGTGCCGTGGCTGGCCGGGCTCGGGATCGGTCTGCTGGTCGGCGGGCTGCTCGGGGTCGCGCTCGGCGGGATCCTGCTCGTGGTGGGCGTGGTGCTGCTCGCTCGACACCAGCACATCGACCTGGGAGGACCAGTGCCCGTGGACGGCCAGCCGGTCCGCCTCGAGGGCCGGCTCGAGGAACCCCTGAACCGGTGGCTGTGGCTGGTGAAGTGGCTGCTGCTCATCCCCCACTTCGTGGTGCTGGTGGCGCTGTGGATCGCGTTCTCGGTGGTGACGTTCGTGGCGTTCTTCGCCATTCTGTTCACCGGGCGCTATCCCCGGTCGCTGTTCGAGTTCAACGTCGGGGTGCTGCGTTGGACGTGGCGCGTGACCTACTACGGCTACAGCGCCCTGGGAACCGACCGCTATCCCCCGTTCACCCTCGGCCACGCCCCGGACTACCCGGCGACGCTGGAGGTCGCGTACCCGGAGCGCCTCAGCCGGGGTCTCGTGCTCGTGAAGTGGTGGCTCTTGGCCATCCCCCAGTACATGGTGCTCGCCGTGATCTGGGGCGGAGCCTGGGCGGCGAGCGGCTCGGCCGGTGGGTTCGCGGCCTCGGTGGGCCTGGTGGGACTGCTGGTCCTCTTCGCCGCCGTCGCACTCCTCTTCACCGGCCGGTACCCCAGAGGTCTGTTCGACTTCGTCGTCGGCCTCAACCGCTGGGGCTTCCGGGTCGTCGCCTACGTCTCCCTCATGCGCGACGAGTACCCGCCGTTCCGCCTCGACCAGGGCGCCACCGAACCCGCGGCTCCGGCGGCGCCCCCGCCGCCGGCGTCGGCACCGGCCGGCGGGACCGGGGCCGACGCCTGAACGAGGCCATCGACCGACATCACCGACCTCGGACGCGCCGGGTCACGCGGAGCGGGCGATCGCTCCGTCGCGGTCGTCACGTTTCCAGCTGCCCGGCGCCCCACCCGACCGGGGACGGGTGTCAGGTCGGCGCGGAGTGCGTACGGACGAGCCAGGAGCTCAACGCCAGGCCGATCGCATCCGGCGCGGTCTCCTGGATGTAGTGCTTGCCCTTGCCGACGAACACCGACTCGAGATCCGGCACGGACGCCTGGAGCTCGGCGACCTGCTTCTTCTTGAGGATCGCACCCGGTTTGGCGTAGAGGAACAGCTTGGGGAGCGGTGCGGTGCGGAGCCATTCGAAGTTCATCGCGATCTCACGGTCGACATCCGCGGGCTGCCCGGAGATCGGCACCTCACGTGGCCAGACCGCGACGGGCTTGCGACTCGCAGGCGTGGGGTACGGCTCGAGGTAGGCGGCGCGCTCCACCGGGGTGAGCTTGCGGCCGGTCATCATCGGCATGAGACGCTTGAGGAAGAAGTTCTTGTCGAGGTTCATCCGGTCGCCCTTCTTCGGATCGCGCATGCGGTCGAACACGAAGCGAACCGGCAGGTCCATCTCGGATCGGTCGATCGGCTTGACGACCGCCTCCATGAAGGCGACCGCGGCGACGTTGTCGGGGTGGCGGCGGGCGTAGGTGAGCCCGAGGCCGCCACCCCAGTCGTGGAGCACCAAGGTGATGTTGCGGAGTTCCAGCGCGTCGATGAACCCTTCGAGGTAGCGGAGATGGTCGAAGAACCGATAGTCGATGTCCGGCTTCGCGGACTTGCCCATCCCGATCAGGTCGACGGCGATGGCCCGACCGTGCACGGCGGCGTACGGGATGACGTTGCGCCACAGGTACGACGAGGTGGGGTTGCCGTGCACGAACAGGATCGGATCGCCGGAACCTGATTCGACGTAGTGCATCGTCGACCCGAGCACCTCGACGAACTTCGACTCGAAGGGGAACGCCGCTGAGGGAGTCATCTACCGCTCCTTGGTCTCGCTACGGACGGTGTGGTGGAGAAGCTGTCCCGCGAGTCACACAGCATGGCGCAAGATCCGACCTCGGGCCCGAGAGCACGCGGTCGTGCGCCGCCGTCGCCGGCGATCGGAGGGACCATCGGTAGGTGCCCGGAGCGGCCCGACATGCGGCACCGGCGTCGTGCACGATCCGCACCGGGAACTCCACGATGGCGCTCGTGGTCGGCCTCCCCCTGTTCTGGGTCGGGGCGCTCCTGGGCTTCGTGTGAACGCACCGACCGAACCCGGTGGGTGAGTTGGGGTGGGGTCACCGATACTGGGACGGTGACCCCCGCCGACCCGCTCCTCGCACCGCGACGGCCTGAGACGACCGGGCGATCGGCGGTGGCGGACGTGTTGGCCGCGTCGCTGCTCTTCGCCGCGTGCAATGTGGCGTGGCGGTACGGCAACGGATCCACGAGCGCCGTCGTGTTCGTGCGGGCCCTGCTCGGGGCGGGGGTGGCCTGGGCCATCGCCCGCCGCCGGACGGGCCGATCCTGGCGCCAGGTGCTGCGCACCCGTATCGGGGTGTTCGCCGTGCTCAGCGCGGCGGCGAGCATGATCGCCGCGGGCACGATGTTCCGCACCCTCGACGGACCGTTGGCCGGTCTGGCCATCGCCTGCACCCCGGCGGTGGCACTGCTGGTCCGCGACCGGGTCGGTTCGCTGGCCGCGGCCGCTGCGCTGGGCTCCTCGACGGCTGCGGTGGTCGGCATCAGCCTCGCCGCCGGAAGCGGGTCGGTCGAGGGGGTCGGCTGGGCGGCGCTACTGGTGGCGGTGGCGTTCGTCGCCACCGAGGTCGTCTCGATGCGCACCGCGCAGCTGGCCGTCGCTCAGGGTGCCGACGCCGCGTCGCTGGTGACGGCGTCGATGGTGGTGGCGGCGGTCGCCGTCGCTCCGTTGGCCGTGGCGCAGAGCGCCGGCGCCGACGCGTCGGTGCTGGTCTCGTCGCTGGCCGCCGCAGCGGCCGTGGCGTTGCTCGGCACGATCGGCCGGGTGCTGCGCACGGCGGCGCTGCCCGCGGCCGGGGTGGCCGCTGTCGCCGCCAGCACCCAGGTGACGGCGTTGGCCACGGCGATCGGCGGCGTCGTGCTGCTCGGTGACGCCTTCGGCCCGGTGGCCATCGCCTGCGCCGTGGTGGCCGCCGGCCTGGGAGCGCTGGCCGTGGTGGCGGGAACGAACTGGCGGCGCGCCCACGGCACCGATCTCGAGCCGGGGGAGGTCCGCCTGGCCGTCGCCGGCGACGGGTAGTGGTCCGGTCGCCAGTGGTGCGTCGGGGCGGCGCCGCCCCGGCTCACCGTCAGAGCGCAGGCACCGTGGCCGCCGACACGATTCGGCAGGTGGGCATGACCGCGGGGTCGGCGTGGAGCCACCGGAAGAACATGACGCCGAGGCGGTGGCCGCTCGTGTCGAGCCAGTTGGGATGGCCGGGATCGCCGTCGGCGACGACGAGGCGCACCGACCCGTCGGGCTCGCGGGTGACCTGTCGGTCGTTGAGGTTCGACCGCCGCTCGGGGAAGCACTGGAACCAGCGGTCGCACAGCTGCAGGGCCCAGTAGGCGGTCTCGGGAGGGACGAGGTCGATGACGAGCGCCTCGCCCTCGGCGAGCTTCCACCAGCTGAAGGCGTACATGACGTCGGGGTTGGAGACGGCGGCGACGATGTCCTCGGGGGTCTGGCGGACGAAGGCGTTCGGGGTGAGGCGTCGCTCGGGACTCCAGAGCTGGTTGAGCTGGGCGTTCCACCGCACCGACTGGGCGGCGTTGGCCACACGGGCCGCGACCCCGCCTGCGGTGGGGAGCGGGAGGGCCGGCGCGCCGTCGGCCGCTGAAGCGGGGTGATCGACACGCTCGATGGTCCACGAGCCGCTCGCCTGAGCGGTGCGATCGTGGAAGTACTGGCGGACGATCACCCGGGCGGCTTCGGGGTGGTCGAACTCCACGACGAAGGTGCCGTCCGGTCCGGCGAGGTCGTCGACGTCGACCGACGCGACGATGCTGCTGGCGCCCCGATCGCCCGAGTGCCCGTAGACGCAGATGCCGACGTAGGTGGCGCCGCCGCGTGATCCCGAGATGCGGTGGGGGACGCCGGGCTCGACGATGGCCACGTCGTAGTCGATGTCCGGACCGGCGGCACCCAGGTACCTCACCGACTCGAGCATCGGCAGGAACGACGGCCGCTGTGGGTCGAAGGTCAGCAGGGCGCTCTGCGTGACCGCGGTGAGGATCCGCACGACGTACTGGTGGCCGTCGGCGAGCTCCCGCTCGTTCAACGGGTCGGGGTCGTCCTCGACGCGCGACACCGCGAAGGCGAGCGCATCCGTCATGGCCGTCCAGGCCTCGTCGACGTCCATGGGGGGAGCGTAGGCCCCCCGGTCCACGGGATTTCGGGGCGACTTCAGCGAGGACGGGCGCTCCGCTCCTACGGTGGGGCGACTCTCGACGTCCCTGGAGGATGCAATGCAGACCCCGCTGTGCGACATGTTCGGCATCGAGTACCCGATCTTCGCCTTCACCCACTGCCGCGACGTAGTGGCCGCTGTGAGCAAGGCCGGAGGGATGGGCGTGCTCGGTGCGGTCGGGTTCAGCCCCGAGCAGCTCGAGATCGAGCTCGACTGGATCGACGAGCACGTGGACGGCAAGCCCTACGGCGTCGACACGGTCATGCCGCAGAAGGCGGTCGACGTCGAGGGCGGCAACCCCGACGAGATGCTCGACACGATCCGCTCGATGATCGACGCCAACCACTGGCGCTACGTCGACGAGCTCATGGACCGCTTCGACCTCCCGCCGCTCCCCGAGGGCGAGCAGGCCGGCGGGGTGCTCGGCTGGACCGACGACGTCGCCCACGCCCACGTGGACATCGCGCTGTCCCACCCGATCAAGCTGATCGCCAACGCGCTGGGATCGCCGCCGAAGGACGTGATCGACCTCGCCCACGCCCACGGGGTGAAGGTGGCGGCGCTGGCCGGCAAGGCCGTGCACGCCGAGCGCCACATCAACAACGGCGTCGACATCGTCGTCGCCCAGGGGTACGAAGCCGGTGGGCACACCGGAGAGATCTCCACGATGATCCTGGTGCCCGAGGTCGTCGATGCCATCGCCCCTGCCCCGGTGCTCGCCGCCGGCGGCATCGGCAACGGCCGCCAGATCGCCGCAGCGCTCTCGTTGGGCGCGCAGGGCGTGTGGCTCGGTTCGCTGTGGCTGACCACCGCCGAGAGCGGTTCGAGCCCCGCGGTGCTCGAGGCCTACCTGGGGGCGACGTCGGCCGACACCGTGCGGTCGCGCTCCTACACCGGCAAGCCGGCGCGGATGCTGCGCAACCAGTGGACCGACGCCTGGGCCGACCCCGAGGGTCCGGGCCCGCTCGGCATGCCGCTGCAGAACATCCTGACCTCCGAGGCCAACGCCCGCATCGCCCGTTCGGGTCGTGCGGACCTGCAGTTCGCCCCCGTCGGGCAGATCGTCGGCTCGATGAACGACGTGCGCCCGGTGCGAGACGTGATGTTCCAGCTCGTCGAGGAGTACATCGACACCGTCGAGAAGCTCAACGAGGGCATGGCGGTCTGAGGACCGGGCGGAACAGGAGGGCGCCCAGGGAAACGGTGATGGACGGTCGCTTCGAGATCCTCGACGTGCACCACCATGTCGGCAACGCCTTCCGCGCCCTGGGCGGCGACGTCGACTCGGCGCCGGAGTTCGACGAGGCCGAGTTCGAGCGGATCGAGCTGGAGTCTCGCCTCGAGATCATGGACCGCGACCAGGTCCAGCAGGCGATCGTGATCCCGGGCCACGGGTACCATCGCGTCAACGGGATCGCCGACACCCGGGTGGAGAACGACGCCATCGCCCGCTATCGCGACCGAACCCCCGACCGCTTCCCCGGCGCGGTCGGCATCGTCGAGCCGAGGGACGGAGCGGCCAGCCTCGACGAGCTCGATCGCTGCCGCCACGAGCTCGGCCTCGTCGGGATCAGCTTCCACACCCGCTTCCAGGGCATCTCGCTCGACAGCCAATGGGTGCTGACCTACTGCGCACGCATGGCCGAGCTCGGCCTCGTGCCGGTCCTGCACGCCATGAACGAGACCCCCGAAGAGGCGCTGTGGAAGCTCGCCGTCGTGGCCCGCAGCATCCCCGAGACCCCGGTGCTGGCCCTCGATGCGTTCGGGTCCTACGAGGCCACCCGGGAGTGCTCCTTCATCGCCGAAGTGGCGCCGAACATCGTCTTCGACACCAGCCTCAGCTACAACTTCGACTTCGCCGAGGAGTTCGCCGTCCGCTTCGGCGCCGACCGGGTGGTGTTCGGCACCGATCTCTACTCGTACCCGGTCGGTCGCCGCATCAGCCACCTGCTCGCCCAGATCCGCGAGTCGGCACTGAGCGACGACGACAAGGCGGCGATCCTCGCCGGCAACGCCCGACGGTTGTTCGGCCTCGACTGACGCCCGGCTCCGGCACCTGCCGGGGGTGCCGGTCCCCCTCGAGCGGGTACCGGCCACGCTGTCGTCCTCGACGGACGCCTTGCGGGGTCGATTCAGACCCCGATGCCGGCGGCCTCGTTGCGTGCCTTCCACTCGGCGCGGGGCCGGCGGGTGGTGTCGACGTCGGTGGCCGATGCCCGCAGGGCCCCCACCGTGGCTCGGTCCCTCGGGGTGTGGGCGAAGGGGTCCCAGTCGAAGAACCGGCAGGCGTTCTGCCAGGTGATCTTGTGGATCTCGTCGTCGCTGCACCCGGCGGTCTGCAACTCACCCCAGGCGAACTCCGGTGACTCGGGCCACGTGGTGTCGGTGTGGGGGTAGTCGCACTCCCAGGCGATGTTGTCGATGCCGATCCGGTCGCGTAGCACCAGCCCGGAGGGGTCGGTGATGTAGCAGGCCAGGATGTGCTCGCGGAAGACCTCCGAGGGCAGCTTGCCGCCGAAGTCGTCGCCGTCGTGGAGCCAGCTCTGGTTCTGGAAGTGCCGGTCGATCCGGTCGAAGTAGAATGGGATCCAGCCGATACCCCCCTCGGACAGGGCGACGCGCAGGTCGGGGAAGCGGCGCAGGGTGGGTCCGAACAACAGGTCCTGGGCGGTGATGGCGCTGATCTGGCAGGCCAGCACCATGAGATGGTCGATGGGCGCCTCGGGGGGTCGGTTGATGACGTCGAAGCCGGCACCGATGTGCAGCGACAGCACCATGTTGGCGTCGCACATCGCTGCGAGCATTGGGTCCCAGTAGCCCGACAGGAAGCTCGGGAAGCCCTGGACGTGGGGCGTCTCGAGGAAGCTGACCGAACGACAGCCCTTGGCGGCGAGGCGACGGACCTCCTCGACGGCGAGGTCGACGTCCCACATGGGCACCATGCCCAGGGGGATGAAGCGGCCGGGGTGGGCCGCGCACCACTCGTCGATGGCCCAGTCGTTGTAGGCGCGGAGCATGACGAGGGCGATCTCCTTGTCGCTGGACTCCGTGAAGGTGCGGGCGTTGAACCCGGCCATCGTCGGGAAGTTCATCGACGCGAGAACGCCGTTGGCGTTCATGTCACGGACGCGCTCGTCGACGTCGAAGCAGCCCGGACGCAGCTCGGAGTAGGCGCCCGGGTTGAAGCCCCACTCCTCGCGTGGCCAGCCGACCGTTGCGGCCATGCCGAAGGGAGTGGAGGTGGCCTCACCCTGGAACACCCACTCGTCGACGCCGTCGGCGTTGCGGACGACCTTCGGGGCGAGGTCCTTCCACTTGGCCGGCACGTGGTTCTCGAACATGTCGGGCGGTTCGATCGAGTGGTCGTCGATGCTGACCAGGATCATGTCGTCCATCTGCATGAGGTGCTCCTCTCAGCCCGTGGGCTGGTTCGGGTCGGCGGCGACCGGGTCGACGGTTCGTCGGAGGATCGTCGCCCCGTCGCGCGCTCCCCCAGGTCGCAGAGCCCAGGATGACACCTCGAGCGGTCCGCCGCGGTTCCCTGCGGGCGCAAGGGCGCGGTCTGTGGCATCGGGGGGAGGTCGGATGGGCGAAGGTCGTCGCTCGAGGATGAAGTCTGTCGTGTCGATGTCCTGACCGGTGGTCCTGCCTAGGCTGAGCGAAAGGAGGTGGTCATGGCTGTCAGGAGCCGTACTGCGTCCGTGGGTCGACCGGCCCCGGACTTCACCCTCGTCGACCAGCACGGTGACGAGTTCCATCTCACCGGGGTCTCCGAGGTGAGTCCGGTCGTGCTCGTGTTCCTTCGAGGCTTCGCCTGACCGTTCTGCCGACGGCACCTCTCGCAGTTGCGGGATGACATCGATCGCTTCACCGAGACCGGCGCGCGGGTCGTGGCGGTCGCGCCCGACACCCTCGACGGCGTGGCCCGCTTCGTCCGGGACCGTGGCTACCCCTTCTCGTTGCTCGCCGACACCGAGCACCGCGTGTTCGACGCCTACGACGTGGCCAGCACGCTCATGAGCCTCGGGCAGCGACCAGCGCTCTTCGTCGTCGACCGCGGCGGCATCGTCCGGTTCGACTCGGTCGGCACCCAGCAGTGGCAGATTCCCTCCAACGACAACGTCCTCGAGGTCCTGTCGACGCTCTGATGCCCTGCTGATCCGATCCTGGCCGTGGCGGACCCCGGTGGAAGCGGAGGACGAGCGGCCCCGGTGGCCCGGGCGCGGACTGACCTACGCTGCGCCGATGTCGGAGGAGACGTCGACGACCGTGTTCGAATGCCCGAGCTGTGGCCATCAGGTGAGCATGTTCGAGGACCCCGAGGTCGGCAGAGGAGAGCGTGTTGCCGTCGCGATCGCCGAGCGCGTCGGCTCCTGGCCTTTCGTTCTCGGAGTCCTCGTCGCCGTCACCGCCTGGGTGATCGTGAACGTGGCCTGGGAGCCCTTCGAGCCCTATCCGGTCATCATGTTCGCCGTTCTCAGCGGGGTGCTCGCAACGCTGGCCGCCCTCCAGGGCCCGTTGATCCTGATCACGCAGCGCCGGGGCGCGGACCGTGACCGTGCACGTGACCGTGAGGTCCTGATGGTGTCGGCCAACTCCGAATCCGACCTTCACCGGGTGGAGTCGAAGGTGGATCAGCTCATCGCCCGGGTCCGCGACTGATCCCACCTGCCGTCGTGCGCCGTGTGTCGGGTCGTGGCCCGGCCGGGAAGCCGACGGCGCAGGCGCGGCACACTGTCGGGATGGTCTCTCGTGGACGTGTCCGGACCGAGCCCGGCCGCAAACGGGTGCGCGGCTACGTGGACGGGGTGGTGGTGTTCGACACCACGTCCACGCTGCTCGTCTGGGAGGTTCCCCACTATCCGGCGTACTACGTGCCCGTCGGTGAGGTGACCGGGGGTGTGCTCGAGCCGAACGGCCGGACCACCCGATCACCGGGTCGGGGTGACGCACACTGGTTCGACCTGCGCGTCGGGATGCGCCGGATCGAAGGAGCCGCCTGGCACCACCCCGGGTCGCCGATCGACGGGCTGGCGGACCATGTCCGTTTCGAGTGGGACGCACTCGACGCCTGGTTCGAGGAGGACGAACAGGTCTGGGTGCATCCCCGGGATCCCTACACCCGCGTCGACGTCCTGCGGTCGAGCCGTCAGGTGCGCGTGGAACTCGACGGGTTCGTGCTGGCCGAGTCCACCCATCCGACCGTGTTGTTCGAGACGGGCCTCCCCGTTCGCTTCTACCTACCCAAGACCGCTGTCCGCATGGGGCTGCTGACGCCCACTGCGACCGCCAGTGCGTGCCCCTACAAGGGGTGGGCCGAGTACTGGTCGGTCGACACCGGATCGGCGGTGCACGCCGACGTCGCCTGGTCCTATCGGGCGCCGCTGGCCGAATCGGCCGATATCGGTGGTCTCGTCTGCTTCTACAACGAGCGGGTCGACCTCGTCGTCGACGGGGAGCGGCTCGAGCGGCCCCGCACCAAGTTCAGCTGAGTGGTCTCACCGGGGATTCCGGGCTGGCCGGCCGTTCGGCGCCGAGGACGCCGCCACCCGGTGGTGAGCGGCGGCGTACCCCGACAGCTCTCGTGCGTCTGGCCGATCCCGCACATCCTCGTCGACGCGGACACCAAGGTCGTCTAGGCCACTTCTACGATCACGTAGGGGTCGGCGGGTCGGGTGACCAGGTAGGCCAGGACCCCGATGACGGGGATGAACACGATGGCCAGGAACCAGAGGGCTTTGGCCCAGCCGCTGTGGTCGTGGCGGCGGAAGTTGTCGATGAAGACCCAGATCACGATGAAGATCCACAGGACCATCAGCGAGAACATCAACAGGCTCCAGAACACTCCGAGCAGCGGGTAGTCGTAGGCGAACATCACGGGCCTCCTCGTCGAGCATCCGATGGGAACTGCGGCGATCGGGAAGGGCGCTCGCGCCACGCGGCGCGGAACGTGCTCCCACCCCTGATCCGGATGCGTTGCACCGCAGGACGATCGGACCACAACGGATTCGGCGCCGACAGAGCCGAAGGTCCTGCGCGAGCCCGCGGGGTCTAGATGTACTCGGCCGGGACGTTGGTGACGGCTGGGGTGATCGATAGCGAAGACCTCCGGGTGCACTGTGGAGATTGCCGTCTTCACACACTCCGGAGGTCTTCGTGTCTCACCGTAACGCCCGTCTGACCGTGCACGGGCGGCGGTCTGCTCGTGCAACGGATCCGTGTCGAGGGCAGCCCAGTCGCGCACGTGGCGAAAGCGATGGGGGTCTCGCGTCAGTGCGCGCACCGTTGGGTCGCCCGCTACGACGCCGAGGGCGAAGCCGGCTCTTCGATCGGTCGTCGCGACCGCATCACAGTCCGACCCGGACCAGCGCCGAGGTCGAAGCTGCGGTGCTCGCAGCCCGACGTCGAGCACCGCCGGGGCCAGGACTGGCTGGCCCCGAGCTCGGTGTCCCGGCCGCGGACGGTCAGCCGGATCCTGCGCCGCCACCAGGTCCCGCGACTGGTCGAGTGCGACCCGCTCACCGGTGAGGTCATCCGGGCGTCGAAGACCACCGCGGTGCGCTACGAACGCGACCGGCCCGGCGAGCTGGTCCACATGGACGTCAAGAAGATCGGCCGGATCCCCGACGGCGGCGGCTGGCGAGCACACGGCCGCCAGATGGGCTCCACCTCAGCGAAGAAGAAGGCCCGGATCGGGTTCGACTACGTGCACTCGGTGGTCGATGACCACTCCCGATTCGCCTACTCCGAGATCCTCGCCGACGAGACGGGCAGCGACCTGCGCCGGGTTCTTCGAACGAGCGCTCGACGCGTTCGCCGCGGCCGGGATCACTCGCATCGAACGGGTCATGACCGACAACCACTGGAGCTACACCCACTCCAACGCGCTCGCCGCCCATCTCGAGCAGCTCCCGGCCCGCCACAAGCTGATCCGGCCGCACTGCCCCTGGCAGAACGGCAAGGTCGAACGCTTCAACCGGACCCTGCAGACCGAGTGGGCCTACCGGCAGGTCTTCACCAGCAACGACGAACGATCCGAGGCCCTTGCGCCATGGCTCGAGACCTACAACACTCGCCGCCGCCACAGCGCCCTCAAAGGACTCCCACCGATCAGCCGACTGTCACCAACCTGATGGCCGAGTACATCTAGA
>CAVYED010000009.1:0-159046 GCA_963767615.1 uncultured Iamiaceae bacterium
CGGCCAGGAGACGCCCTTCACCCCGGAACGCCTGCGTGCGCTCTACGCCGACAACGCCGCCTACGTGGCCGCGGTGACGGCCTCGGCCGACGAAGCAGTGCGGGCCGGGTTCATCCTCGAGCCCGAACGCGACCAGCTCGTCGCCGACGCCGAGGCGAGCGGCATCCCCGGCTGACCCCGAACCACGGCCGGCACCTGCGGTCAGAACAGGAACTGCTCCCCGGACGCCCGCACGGTGACGTCGCTGATGGACACACCCCATGGCTGATCGATCACCCAGACGACGTTGGCGGCCAACTCGTCGGGGGTGATGGCCCAGTAACGCACGTCGTCGGGGTCCGTCATCTCCTCGGGCAGGGTCCCCTCGAGGTAGCCGCCGATGTTCTCCATGTAGCTCTGGGCATTCTGGCCGAGGATCCCGACGATCGCCCCGCCGTTCACGATGGACGAGCCCAGGTTGGTGCCGGGCACCCCTGTCGGCTTCACGACCGTCACCTTGATGCGTCCCTGCGTCTCGGCCCGCAGCGTCTCGGACAGCACGTTCACCGCCGCCTTCGTCGCCGAGTACACGCCGGCGCCGACCGTGGCGACGTTGCCGTAGACCGACGAGATGTTCACGATGTGGCCTCGGCCCTGCTCGATCATCTGGTCGTACACGGCGCTGATGCCGTTGAGCACGCCCTTGAGGTTGACATCGATGCAGCGCTCCCACGCCTCGCCGCCGCGAGGTGGTCGGCGTAGAAGGCGAGCGGCATGATGCCGGCGTTGTTGACGAGCACGTCGATGGCCCCGAAGCGGTCGGCGGCCGCTTCGGCCATCGCCGCCATGTCGGCGCGGTCGGTGACGTCGGTCGACGCGGCCAAGGGCGACGCCTCCGGCGCTCTCGATGGACGTCACCGTCTCGGACAGCCCCGCCTCGTCGAGGTCGGTCGCCATCACCTTCGCACCCCTCGCCGCCGTCATCTCGGCGATACGCCGCCCGAAGCCGCTGCCAGCACCGGTGACCACGACGACCTTGCCCTGCACGTGATCCGTCATGGGGGGAAGGTACCCGGGCCGCAGTGCACCTGCCGTCGGACTACACCGGGAGATCGGAGGGAGCGGATGGGCGTCGGGGGGCCGGATCGTGGGCCAGCACCCAGGCGACGGCCTCGACCACGACGGATCGCGACTCGGGCATGTAGGCGTGGCCCATGCCGTCCACGAGCACGAGACGCCGGGGCTCGGCGGCGGCGTCGTGCAGTCGGGTCGCCTCGGACGACCGGATGAACCTGTCGCCCGTGCCGTGGACGATCACGTGAGGAGCGCCGATCGACGCGGCGAGCTCCACCGGCGGGGTGGCTCCCGACCATCCGGCGGCGAGCCGGACGCCGAGAAAGCGGCGGGCCAGCCAGCGACCGAACCGCAACTGGGTCATCATCGCCGCAGCGCCGCTCTGGAGGGTGCGGGGCATCCGCCACTCCCCCGGGCTCGACACGGTGACCACGCCGTCGATCTCGGCCGTCGCGGCGTGGCGGAGCACGGCGACCGCACCCATGGAGGTGCCGACGAGCACCACGCGGTCACCCAGGATCCGGGCATCCTCGACGGCCGCCTCGACGTCGAGGTGCTCGAGGTCACCGAGTGTGCAGAGACCCCCGGACGCCCCGTGCCCGCGTCCGGTGTAGGAGACCACGTGGTGCCCGGCAGCAGCCAGGTTCTCGGCGACGGCGACGACCGACTCGTCGTCCTTCGTCGCCCCGAAGCCGTGCACGAGCACCACGACGGCGGTCGGACCGGTCGCTGCAGATGCCCATCGACGCACGGCCAGGCGCACGTCGTCGCGAGTCACGAGCCAGTCCGACATCCTCTCCTGAGGGTACCGGGCGTCACGGCGCTCCCCCGCGCCGCGATCCGGGGGCCGTCAGCCCGCTGGCATCAGGTCGTCGAGCGTCCATTCCCCGGACTCGGTGTAGGTGACGTCGCCGATCGGTGATGGGGAGGTGATCTCCAAGGTCCACCGCGACCGGACGGGCAGGCCCGAGTCGATCGCGTACCAGTTCTCGTACCGGCTCTGCCCCAGTTGGTCACCCGAGTAGACGCGATCCGACCGGAAGCCTCCGGCCAGGACCTCCTCGCCCCCGACCGCCACCGTCTCGTTGCCCATGAAGGTCGCCGTGGCGGTCTCCACGCTGGCGCCCTCGGTGTCGGTCGTCACGACGCACGACACCGGCCAGGTCTGGCCCACCTCGGCGTTCGGTTGAACGGTCGGGTTCGGCGGGTCGCACGTCGTCGTGGACCGGCTCTCCGGTTGCGTGACCACGAGATCGAAACGCTGGAACACCGAACCGCCCCGCTCGACGACGCCGTCGACCTGGCGACAGTAGGTCCACGTCTGCCAGTGGTTGGCGTTGAAGTCGACCCGGAAGTCCCAACAATCCTCGCCTTGCCACGTGACCGTGGCCGGGAGCGTCGGACCGATCGACTGGCCCGAGGTCTGGAAGCTCAACCGCTCCGAACCTGAGCCCGTTGCCGTGTACACGCCTTGCCGCGGGCGGGCGTCCGACGTCGCACCGGGGACGGTCGAGCCCTCGAACCGGCCGAGGGCGTCGTCGACCGAAGCCCTCTCGGCATCGCGACCCTGCACCACCAAGAACGCCAGGAGCGCGAGAGCTGTCAGGAGAACGAGGGCGAAGGCACCGGCGGCGACGACGACCCGGTGTCGGCGCGGCGAGCGCTCGGTCACGTCTCCCACCACCAGGCCAGGCCGACCAGGCCCGGACCGACGTGGACGAGCATCACCGGTCCGAACGATCCGGTGAAGGCCTCCGCCTCGGGTACCTCGGCCAGGACGGCGTCGAGCAGCGAGCGGGCACGGTCGGGGCACGCGGCCTCGAGAGCGGCGACGTGGAGGATCGCCGCGGCAGCGTCCTGCGGCCTCGACAAGAGGCAGGCCGAGACGATTCGATGCTCGGCCGCCCGACGGCCGATGGCGGGATGGCGACTGTGCGCAGCGCCGTCTCTGAACTCGAACACCGGGTTGACGCGCAACGCACGACCGGCGGTGCCCACGACGCTCGGCACCCGGCCGCTACGGGCGAGATGGTCGAGATCGTCGAGGGTGGCCACCAGGTGGACCCGCTCGATGACCTTCGCCGCCTCGTCCACGACCTCTGGAGCGCTCGCCCCCCGCTCGGCTGCCTTCGCGGCCGCGATGGCGACCAGACCCTCTCCGCCGGCGGCGGAACGCGTGTCGATCACCTGTACCCGGTCGCCGACCATCGACGCAGCCATCGACGCCGAAGTGAAGGCGCTGCTCATCTCCGCGGAGACGGTGAGCACGACGACGTCGTCGGCGCATTGCAGGGCCTGCTCGATGGCCGACATCCACTCCCCCGCGTTGGGTGCCGTGGTCGTGACGACCTCGGTGGCGAGGTGGGTCAGGAGTTCGTCGATCGGGATGTCGAGGTCGGATCGGACCTCGCCTCCCACCACCACGGACATGGGCACGATGTCGATGCCGTGACGTTCCACGAGGCCCGCCGGGAGCGACGCGGCGCTGTCGACGAGGACCGTGACGCTCACGGACACGTCCAACTGTCGCGGTCGAAGACCAGGCGGGCGGAATAGGTCGCGAGGTCGCGGTTGGCCGGTGGGCGGTTCCCGCGAAGACGCTTCACGAGCATGGGAAGCACCACTGCCCCTCCGGCCATCGCGCCGGTCCGGCCTCTCGTTCTCGCCAGGACCGGCACCACGGCCACGTCGGCGGCGAGACCACCGAGGCCGGTTGCCCTCACCGCCCTGAACGAGAGGCCACCCAGGAGGACGGCCGCGCCCGGCCAGTTGCGGACGGTGAGGGCACCGACGGCAGGAGAGATCCCCCGCCCCCCGGCCCCCTTCAACCAGATCGACCAGTTGTGACCACACACCCCGGCCGCTCCGCCGAGCGCAGCGAGGACCGGGCGGTCGGGTCCGGCCAGGAGCGGACCGACCGCGCCCTTGGCGACGTCCGCGATGCCGGCGACCGCCAGCGGCCCGAAGCCGGCCACCTCCATGAGCGAGGTGCCCGACACCGTCCCGGAGCCCACGTCGCGCAGGTCCACCGACACCTGTCGTCGGGCGACGATGTTCGAGAACGGGACCGAGCCCGCGAGGTACGCGAGGACGACCACGCTGGTCGGCCTCCTCGCCCGGACCGACAACCTCGCCAGCGGACCCCTGGCCACCGATGTGCCCCGCCGCGACCCCACGGCAACCCATGTTGTCACCTCGCCCCCGAGATGGATGGGAGTCACGTCGACCAGTGGACCACATCGTCCTGGCCCGTCAGTTCCTCGGGGTCGGATCCAACGGCGACCGGCTGCGGGACGGCCGGCGGATGGGACGACAGCCGGTTCGGGGACCATGCTGTCCGGGTGCGATCCACGGACGATCGACCTGGCGACGAGCATCCGCTCGACAACGCGGCGTGGTGGGCGCTGACCGGGCCGCAGGCCAGCCTCGCCGTGGGCGAGGGTCGGGCCCGGCGCTACCACCCGGAGGTGACGGTCTTCGGTGCCGTCGAGTCGCTCGACGACCGGGGATGGGCCGATCTGGCGGCCGCCACCGGCCCCGAGCCGGTGGCGCTGTTCCGGGCCGGCATCGGCGTCGTCCCCGCGTCGTGGGAGGTGATGGCCCGCGGCGCCGGCCACCAGATGACCGTCGACGGGGCTTCACTGGTCGACGTCGGTGCGGCACAGAGCCGACGGCTCCGCGTCGATGACGTACCGGCCATGCTCGACCTGGTCGCCCTCACCATCCCCGGGCCGTTCCTGAGCCGGACGATCGAGATGGGCCGCTACCACGGGCACTTCGACAACGGCCGTCTGGTGGCCATGGCCGGTGAACGGGTGCACCTGCCGGGCCACACGGAGATCTCGGCGGTGTGCACGCACCCCGACGCACGCGGCCGGGGCCTCGCCGCCGCGCTGACCCACACCGTCGCCCGCGGCATCCTCGAGCGGAGCGAACAGCCCTTCCTCCATGTAGCCGACACCAACCACGGCGCCCGACGGGTCTACGAGCGGCTCGGGTTCACCGAACGCACGACGGTGGAGTTCGCACTGGTCCGAACCCACTGAGCCGGGACGGTCGAGCCCCGGGGATCAGCGGGGCTCCTCGGCTCCGATCGCATCCGACTCGTCGGTCTCGGCGATGACCAACGCGGCGAGGGCCGTCGTCAGGGGGACGGCGAGCACCAGTCCGATGCTGCCGACCAGCGTCCGCACGACCTCCACCGCGATGAGCTCGCTGGTCAGCGCCCGGTCCCACGGCCGCGCCCCCTGGAGGAACACGAGCAACAGCGGCAGCGACGCGCCCGCATAGGCCAGCACGAGTGTGTTCACGACCGAGGCGATGTGGTCGCGACCGACCCTGACCGCGGAGCCGTAGAGCTCGCGTCGGCTCAGATCGGGGGCGCGGTGGCGCAGCTCGACGACGGTCGAGACCTGCGTGACGGTGACGTCGTCGAGGACGCCGAGGGCCCCGATCACGATCCCGGCGACCAGGAGGGCGCGCAGATCGATGACGTCCGCGGTGATGCGAAGCGTGACGGCCTCGTCGCCGAGGAGCCCCGTGAAACCGGCGAGCCCGACGAACACCTGGGCCAGCACGGCGGTCACGGCGAGGCTCACGAGCGTGCCGACGAGGGCGACGGTCGTCGACGGATTGAGCCCGTGAGCCAGGTAGAGCACGGCGAAGGCGATGACGACCGTGGCGGCGAGGGCCACCGGCAGCGCGGGGTTCCCGCGCAGCAGCGACGGGAGGAGGAAGACCATGATCACGGCCAACGCCACTCCGATGCCGAGAAGGGCCCGGACCCCCTTCCACCCGGCGAAGGCGATCACCGCCACGGCGAACAGGAGACCGAGCAGCAGCAGCGGCGTCGTGCGCTGCATGTCGACGTAGCTGTACTGGAACTCCGCCGGAGCCTGCGGATTGCGCGCCAACACCACGCGGTGGCCTGCGCTCAGGTCGGGTTTGGAGAGGTCGCTGGCCTGGATCCTGAAGCGGGCGCTGGTGCCGGACGGCTCGCCCGAGGTGATCTCGACATCGACGACCTGGCAGTCGGTGGCCGCCCCGGCGACCTCGATGCTCACACAGTCCTCGATGGTGACACCGGTGACGGTGGCGTCCACGAACTGGAGGGCGGTGCCACCCGGGTTCAGCTCGGGCGCCTCGCCGCGGGGCCAGAACCACGCCATCGCCACGACGGCGAGCACGGCCACCAGGGCGACCCCGACGGTCAGGCCGCGCCGCAGACGGGGGGCCACGGAGCCGGCGGCGAGGTGGTCCCCGGACATCGCTCCGAGTATGGCGAAGGTGCCTCCCCCGCGGGGCGATGCTCGCGGCGCCGGTCAGAGGGTCTCGTAGAGGATGTTGGAGATGACGGCCTCGTCGGTGAAGACGGCGCCGATGTCCTCCTCGAAGTCGGGAAGCTCGCCGGCATCGTTGACCATGAGGGCGTAGGCGATCGTCCGGCCGCTCTTGGTCTCGATGTAGCCGGCGAGGTTCTGGGCGATGAGCACGGGGGTCTCGCCGTCGGGACCGGCGCCGACGGTGGTGCCGGTCTTGGCGAACACCTTGCCCGCCGCCGGCAGTTCGGTGCCGGTGGTGGCCAGCGAGCCGTTCACGCCGAGCACGGGGAGGGCATCCTTGAACACCTCGGCGTTCGGGGTCTTGGCCATCGCCACGAGCAGGTCGACGATGGCCTCGGGGGAGGCTTCGCTGTCGGGCGAGCCGCTGCCGTTGGTGGGGAAGTCGAACTGGCTGCCGTCGATGCCGAAGGTCTCGGTGAGGAAGGTGCGCTCGGCGGCCAGGGCGCCGTCGACCGTGCGTTCGCCCTCGGTGAGCCCGAACAGGCTGAGCGACAGGTTGGCGCCCAGGTTGAGGCTGACCTTGAGCACGAGCTGGGCGTTCTGGGCGTAGGGGGCCGACTCGAAGGCGGCCACCTCGGTGTCGCTCGCCGTGGGCGACTCGGCCGGCAGGGCGGCGGCGTCGTTCGGGGCGATGGAGGGAGCGGTGACGGTGACCCCGGCGCGGCGCAGCGCGTCGATGAAGGCGACGCGGGCGAAGGTGTCGGGGTCCTCGACCCGGAAGGTCTGCACGAACTGCGGGTCGCCGCTGAGCGGGGCCTCGTAGTCGGTGGCGATGTCGCCTTCGACGGTGCCGGCGCAATCGGGCTGGCCGAGGCACTCGATGAGGCGGAGCGCGCCCTGGTCGGTGATGTTCGCCTCGGTGCCACCGAGCGCCACGTCGCTGTCGGTCCCGGCCGCGGCGGTGACGACCGAACCGTCGACCGCGAAGGCTTCGGTCCGGGGGCGGTACTCCACCGTCGCCGGCTGACCCGTCTCGGAGGGGGTGACGCTCACGTCGACCTGGTTGTCGTTGACGATCATCGGGGTGATCAGCAGGTTGCCGTTCGGCACCCGGTAGGGCTCGAAGTACCGGGCGTCGACGACGACGTCACCCGACACGGTGTCGATGCCCGAGGCCTTGACCTGGGCGGCGAGCTGGTCGAGGCCGTAGAGCGGGTCCTGCGGAGTGAGCTGGGAGCCGCCGAGGTTGTTGGCGTCGTTGTGGTCGAGGTTCGTGTACTCGACGGTGTCGGCATCGATGCGTCGGCCGCCGAAGGTGAGGTCGCCGCCGGCCACGAGCACGAGGTCGCCGTCGAGGGTGCTGGCCGCGACCTCACCCTCTCGGTGCACGGTGGTGGTCTGGCGGGCGTCGGGTCCGAGAGCGGTGAGCGCCGAGCCGACGGAGAAGAGCTTGCGGGTGGAGCCGGTGAAGGCCATCTGGTCGGCGTTGAGGGAGTAGAAGGTCGCACCGGTCTCGACGTCGCGGGCCAGCAGCAGCCAGGTCGCGTCTGCGTACCGGGGTTGGTCCATCACCTCGAGGATGTCGGCGGGAAGCTCGGCCGTGCCGAGCGTGGTGTCGGGACTCGACCCCTCGTCGCTCGTGCACGAGGCCGCCACCATCGCCAGCGCCACCAACGCCAACCCGATCCGCGACGTGATCCTCGAGTTCGCCACCGAATGCTCCCGTTCTCCACCGCGTCCCGGCCCGCCCGGAGCGTGATCGGCGAACGATAGCCGCGCCCTGCCGTTCGCCCGGGTCGTCGAACCGCCGGGCCGCCCGCGGTAGGCACAAGGCAGGGGGGAGCCTGCTCGCGAGCACCCCTAGGGTGGGCGAAGGAGACAGGAGCGAGGAGCGCCATGAGGCCGACGATCTTCGTCAGGACGACGCTGGCGGCAGCCACGGTGCTCAGCGGACTCGGGGCGATGGGTGCCGCACGCGCCGACGAGTGGGATCTCGTCATCGTCTTCGGCGCCATCGCCGCCATGACCGCCCTGCTGCTCGCTCGCACCTGGATCTCCCGGATCCTGGTGCCGATCCGCGCCGACCTCGTGCGGTGGATGGCAGGACGCGCGGCCGTGACCGGGGAACGGACCGAAGACCTCGCCGACCGCGCCATCGCGGCCTATCGCGATGGTCTGACCGGGGAGGTGCGCGAGGGCCATGACCAGGCCGACGAGTGACACCGCCCACGAAGGAACCATCGGTGCCGACGATCCCCTTCCGGCGGCGCTGATCCTCGAAGGACACCTCGGTCCAGAGGAGCTGGGGGGCAAAGGGCGGTCTCTGGACCGCCTCATCGACTGGGGCCTCCCGGTGCCACCGACGGGTGCGGTCACCGCATCGGCCTACCGACGCTTCGTCTCCCAGGGAGCCGTCGCGGCGATGATCACGTCGCTTCGCGACGGAGCCGACCTCTCTGCCGATGAGATCGACGACCGGTTCGAGGTGGCGACCTTCACGCCCGGCGACGCCGACTCGATCATTGCGGTCGGCCGCGCCGTGGGGAGAGGTTCACCCCTGGCGGTGAGGTCCTCCGCCACCGTCGAGGACCTCGAGCGCTCGTCATTCGCCGGCCAGTACCGCTCGGTGCTCGGCGTCGACGCCCAGGACGCGAACGCCCTCCTCGTCGCGGTGAAGACAGTGTTCGCGTCGCTGTGGCACCCGGCGCCCTGCGCGTACCGACGCGGCTTCGGCATCGGCGACGAGGACGCGGCCATGGCGGTGGTCCTGATGCAGATGGTCCCGGCCCAGCGGGCCGGTGTGGTGTTCACCGTCGACCCCGGGGGGGACGCGGCCCGGGCCCGCATCGAGGTGGTCGAGGGGCTGGGGGAGTCCCTGGTGTCGGGCAGTCAGACCCCCGATGCCGTGGTCCTGCCCTCGGGTGGGTGCTCGTGGAGACGTCGCGCCGGAGCTGTCGACCGCCCTGGACCTCGCATTGCGCGTCGAGGAGCTGGCCGGCGCCCCACAGGATGTCGAGTGGGCGTGGGACGGAGACCGCGGTCTGGTTGGTCCAGGCCCGCCCGATCACCACACTGGATCCGACGAGGGGACGGCTTCGACGACCCGGCCGACGAGCTGGACGTCATGGACCTCACCACCGCCGGCATCGGGGAGATGCTCCCGGGGTGCTCCCACCTCTGGTGTGGGGCATCGCCGGCCACCTGGTCGAGGAGGCGTTCCGCCGACTGCTCGACGATCTCGGCGTCCTGCCCGCCGACATCACCGGGCCGACGGGCCATCGTCCGGGTGCGTGGACGAGCAGCGATGGACTTCGCCCGTCTGCGAGGCATGGCGGGGGCCCTTCCCGGGGCGGCCGCCGACCGAGCTCGAGGAGGAGTACTTCGGGTCCCGTCGCCGGGGCCGGACGCCGCGGCGCCCGAAGCCCAGCCGTTCGCGCGGTCGGCTCCGGTTCGGCCGCCCACGACCTGCGGGTGCTCGGCCTGCGGCACCGCGCCGCCGCTGGACGCTGCCATCACGGCCGTGGCCACGACGGGGATCCTCGCCGACGCGGCCCGGACCTCGCGGCCTCGACGATCTCCGGTCTGCTGGCCTATCACCTCCGACTGCTCGACCTCGGCGGGCCGGGCCATGGCGGCAGAGGTCGGCGTCGCGGCCGACGCCGACGGCCACGTCTCGGCCGACTCCAGCTCATGCTCGGCCGCCACCTTCGGGGGACGACGAGGCCGGTCGTGACCGATCGAGCGGTCGCGCCGGCACCGGCTTGACGTCACGCCGTCGTCCCCGCGCCAGTGCCGCCGTGTTCCCGGGCCCGACCTGGGCGGAGCTCGGACGCACACCCCCGGCGGCCGTCCGGCCTCGACGGGCCCGGGCGGCGCGGAGCGACGGCCTCGACGAAGTGTTCGCCGCGCTCGTCGACGCCCCGACTGGAACAACGGGTCGATCCTCGTCGCGCATCCGCATGAGGGCGATCCATCGGCTGACTCGCCGCGAGAGCCGCGCCCGATGGCCCTGCGGGAGCGACCAAGGCCGCGCTGTTGGCCCTCGGCGGCGAGGTGCGCCGAGTGCACCTCGAGGCTCGGCCGGCGACTCGTCGGACGGGCGGGCTCTGAGCGACCCGGCGACATCGACCTGCTTGTCACCCGAGGATTCGGTGGCCTGCTCCGAGGAGAGCAGGGTCGCCGCCGGACGATGGTGGCCGCCGGCGAGCGCTGGCGGGTGCGCTACGCAGCAGGACGGGCCGTTGCCACCGAGGTTCTCCGGGGCGCCGACCAGGGCAGGCTCGCCCCCGAGCTCGACGGCCGACCGCTCGAGGGTTGGGCGGCGAGCCCCGGGCGGTTCCGGGGACGGGTCCAGGTGGTCGCCTCACCCTCCGACGACGTTCGCCCGCGACGCCGTGCTGGTCGCCGAGGCCACCGACCCGTCCTGGTCCCCGCTCTTCCTGGCGGCGGGAGCCATCGTGCTCGACCGTGGCGGACCGCTGTCGCACGCGGCGATCCTGGCCCGGGAGCTGGGGGTGCCCGCCGTGCTGAACGTCCCGGGCGCCACCTCGCTGCTCGCCGGCCACGAGGTCACCGTCGACGGCGACCTCGGGAGTCGTGGTCATCCACGACGAGGACGACGCCGTGAGCCGGCTCCGAGCCGTCGAGGACGACGAGCGACGCCGTGAGACCCGCCGTCGGCCTGCTCGGTCTCGACCGCCTGCAACATCTTCGTGCCTGCGGTGATGAGCGTCGGCCTGCTCTTCTGGATCGTGAGCGAGCTCAGCCAGCTGTTCAGGGCCCACGCCGATGAAGCCCGCGACGACCGCGCCAAGGTGGCGGCGATGGCGGTGGTCGACGAGATCACGGGCCCGACCGTCGCATCGCCGGTACCCGGTCTGAGGCCACGGCCCGTGCTACCTGATGATCGGGGTCACGGCGATCGTCGCCGCGCGATCTACGTGATGGTCGGCTCGATCGCCAACTACATCCGGCCGGAGGGCTATGTCCGGGACATCGTCTGGCTGCTCGCCCTGGCCCTGGTCGATCGTGTCATCGGCCTGGTCTACGGCGTGGCGTCGTTGACGCGGCTCGGACCTGGCCGTCGCCGCCGCAATGGGCGCGCGGCGTGATTCTCCGCTCACCGCTGGGCTCGCCGACGACTCGAGGACGCAGGGTCCACCCGGCCGGCCCTCGTGGTGGCTGTGGGGTTCGCCGTGGTCGCGGCAGCGTTCCTCGCCGCGCTGATCGGCTCGTCGCCTGGTCACCCCAGACCGTCGACGGCCTTCAACGAGGGGATCGCGACTGGCTCGCCCGCGCGAGGTCTTCTCGACACGTTCGCCGTTCTCGATCCCGACCGGGCGAGGTCGGGCTGGCCCTCGCTGCTGGCCGGGCATCGCTGCCTTGCGATGCCGGGTGCTGGTCGCCGGCTACGTGGCGACCATGGTCGGCCCTGCTCCTCATCGCCTGGTGATCCGGCCGCTGGCGGCACATCCCCGACCGCCGTGGGTCGGCCCCTCGCGGGCGAGCTGGACTTCTTCCCCAGCGGCCGCGATCTGTTCGGCGTGCTCTTCGCCGGCCTGGTGCCGCTCGCCATGGCCGTTCTGTTCGACCGCACCTGGATCATCGCTCCGTTGCGTCTCGCCCTGGGACGGGGGTGGCGGCCAGGCCATCCACCGGATCCCGAGGCGTCGAATGGCCGACCGACGTGATCGGGCGGGGCGCTGATCGGTCTGACGCTGGTGTTGGCCGTCCAGTGGTCGGTCGACAACATGGCGTCACACCGCGACCTGCCACCACTGCCCGTGGAGTGCGGACCCCTACCACGGCCCGTGATCGGTGCCATCCCGATCCATCCCACCGCGCACGGAGCCCTGAGGTCTGGGCGCCCACCTCTCGGCCGCCGCGGCCGCGCTCGCTCTGGCGTTGCTCACCCTTGCCGTGGACCTCCCGGTCGATGCCGACGGATACAGGCTCGGCCGGTCGGTGCGGCAGATGGGCGATCCAGCTGGTCCTCGCGCTGTTCGGGCGCGTTGCTGGCGTGGCGCTGGGAGGGTTTCGCCGCGCTGTTCATCGCCTTCGGCGCCGCCGGGAGCGGGGATCTTCGCCGCCGTCGAGTACCCGCCGCGCGTCGCCGTGGCGCTGACGCGTCGCTCTCATGATCCCCGCGGTGCTGTTGTGGCTCAGCTGGCAGCACCGCCGACTGCCCCGCGAGATCGTCGCGCTCGGCGGTGGCGACCGCGGTGCTGCTCGGGGCCGCCTGGGCGGGGCCAACGGGGTGCACGATCACTACTACGGACCGACCCACGCCGACAGCGCCGCCCCGGACATCCCGGTCGACCGGGTCGAGTGGGTGTGGGCCGGCGGGCTGACGGCCGACGAGCATCACGATCACCGCCCGGCTGGTCCGGAGGTCGCGAATCGGCCCGGGTGGAGGTCGATCGGTCGCGGCGGGCCGAGTGATCGCTCACCGACCCCGTCGGAGCCGGACCGCTTCGGCACGGTTCGTTTCGACATCGACGGGCTCGATCCCGACACCGAGTACCGCTACCGACTGCGTCGTCGACGGTGAGCCGGACAGCGGGACGGGGCTACGGCCGATTCACGACGCCCGTCGACGGGCCCATGTCGTTCACCTTCACCGCCGCCGGCGTGTGCCCGGACGAACTCGAACGGGGCGGTCTTCGACACCATCCGCGCCGAGGACCCGCTCCTCCATCTGGCTCTCGGTGACCTCCACTACGAGAACATCGAGAGCACGACGGAGCAGGTTCTCGACGCCTTCCGGCGGGCGCTGACCACCCCGGCCCAGGCGGCCCTGACCCGGGAGGTGCCGATGGCCTACGTGTGGGACGACCACGACTACGGCCCCAATGATGCCGATGCGTCCAATTCGTGCGGGCCGCGGCGCGTGCGCGAGGCCTACCGGCGCGGCGGTTCCGCACTACGCGTACCGCCGGGCGACGCGCCGATCAACCAGGCATTCACCATCGGCCGGGTCCGGGTCGTGCGTGACCGACCACGCGTTCCGAACGAACCGACGACACCCATGCTGGGCGAGACCCAGAAGGACTGGCTCCTCGACGAGCTGACGCACGGCGAGCCGTCAGCCACGCCGTGGTCCTGTGGGTCAACCCGGTGCCCTGGATCGCCACGGCAGCCGGAGGGATCCGACGGGTGGGCCGGCAATACGGACGAGCGGGCCGAGATCGCCGACGCGATCGCCGTGGCGGGTATCGACAACCTCGTGATGGTGAGCGGGGACGCCCACATGGTGGCCATCGACGACGGCACCAACAGCGACTACTCCGCCGCCGGCGGCGCAGGCTTCCCGGTCCTCCACACCGCGGCCCTCGACCGGCCGGGGAACGTGAAGGGCGGCCCCTACAGCGAGGGGGCCTTCCCGGGCTTCGGGCAGTTCGGCGTTCTCGAGTTCGACGACGAGGGCGGACCGACGGTGACGGTGCGCATGTCCGGACGCAACTGGAAGGACGAGCTCATCGTCGGCTACGAGCGCTCCTTCACCGCTCCCCCCACGGGCTGAGGGTCCCGACCGGACCGAACCGCAGGGTCACGTCATCCCGACCGGAGGAGCGCCCTCAGTAGAGCTCGGGGACGAAGGTCTGGCTCTCGATCGGGGGGCGGACCCGCTTGCCCGTGGCCTTCGGCCGCGTCGGCAGCTTCGTCGGGCCGGCCGGGAGCTCCTCGTAGGGGATCTGCTGCAGCAGATGGCTGATGCAGTTCAGGCGGGCGTGGCGCTTGACCTCGCCGTCGACGACGAACCACGGGCTCTGCTTGGTGTCGGTGTAGGCGAACATCTCGTCCTTGGCCCAGGAGTAGTCCTCCCATCGGGTGCGCGACTCGAGATCCATCGGCGAGAGCTTCCAGCGCTTGGTCGGGTCCTTCAGCCGGGCCTGGAAGCGGTGCTCCTGCTCCTCGTCGACTGACGGAGAACCAGTACTTGATGAGGATGATCCCCGAGCGCTGCAGCATCCGCTCGAACTGCGGGCAGGAGCGCATGAACTCCTGGTACTCGTCCTCGGTGGCAAAGCCCATGACCCGCTCGACCCCGGCGCGGTTGTACCAGGAGCGATCGAACAGGACCATCTCGCCGGCCGCGGGCAGGTGCTCGACGTAGCGTTGGAAGTACCACTGGGTCTTCTCGCGCTCGCGTCGGAGTGCCGAGGGCGACACGTCGCGGATCACACGCGGATTCGTCGCTCTCGGTGATCCGGTTGATGACCCCGCCCTTGCCGGCGGCGTCGCGCCCCTCGAAGAGGACCACCACTTGCAGGCCCTTGGCCTTGATCCACTCCTGGAGCTTGACGAGCTCGATCTGCAGGCGGGCCAGCTCGGCCTCGTAGACCTCGCTGCGCAACACCCCGGAGTTCGTGTAGGCCTCGTCGCCGAACCGCCTCGCGCGCTCGCGCGCCGCTTCGTCGCCGACTCCGTTGCTACCCGCACCACGTTTGGCATCGGCCTTGGTCATCACCCCGAACGTAGCAACGGTGCGGAGTCGACAGGTCGATCTGGAGGCCGATGCCTCCGCGAACACGTCGGCGGGCTCAGGCGGTCGGCTCTCAGCGCTGAGCGGGGGTGAGCACCTTCTCCCCCGGCGGGGGGCTCCAGGCCCGCATCTGCTCGAGCAGCGCGCCCGGGTCGTCGTCGACGAGCACCATGGCCCGGTGTTCCCGGCGCAGGAGGCCCCGCTCGGTCGCCGTGTCGAGAAACGACAGCAGCGGCCCGAAGTAGCCGCCGACGTCGAGGATCCCGCACGCCTTGGCGTGCACACCGAGTTGGGTCCAGGTGAGGGCCTCGAAGAACTCGTCGAGGGTCCCGAATCCGCCGGGGAGCATCACGAAGGCATCGGCGGCGTCGGCCATCGACGCCTTGCGATCGTGCATCGTCTCGACCACCTCGAGCTCGGTCAGGTCGGGATGCGCGACCTCTCGCTCGGCCAGGGCCCGGGTGATCACGCCATGAACCCGTCCCCCACCGCTCATGACGGCATCCGCGATCACCCCCATGAGTCCCACGCGACCGCCGCCGTAGACGAGCTCGATGTCCCGCTGCGCCAGCAGGGCACCGAGCCCTCGGGCGGCGTCGGCGAAGGCCGGGTCGGTGCCGTGGCTCGATCCGCAGAACACGGCCACGGCGCGGACCGAGGGCAATGCAACGTCGGGGATCACGGGCGACTCCGATGGACGGTCGTGGTACGCCCGGATGAGCGTACGGGCACGGCTGACCGGATCCGATCAGCGGACAAGAGGACCGTCGGGTCGGTGGGAGACTGCGGCCACGCCGTTCGCGCTCCCCTGTCGGGTCGGGCGATCGGCGCCCGCAGAACCGACGCCGCCCCTCGAGAGGGCCACCCGTGACGACGACACCCGAACAACGCGAGCGCCGGATCTGGTTCGCCCAGAGCTGCAGCGAGCTGCACCGACGCTTCGCCGGTCTCACCGAGGGCGAACCCGCCGGCTACATCCCCGAGCTCGCCACCGTCGAGCCCGATCGATTCGGCATCGCCGCGATGACCGTCGACGGCCAGGGTGTGGTCGTGGGCGACGCCGACAGCCGGTTCACGATCCAGTCGAGCTCGAAGGTGCTGCTGCACGGGTTGGCGCTCGACACCCACGGCCGTGACGAGGTGCTGCGCCGGGTCGGCGTGGCTCCCACCGGTGAAGCCTTCAACGCCCTCGAGCTGGACGACTCCCGCAACCGCGCCCCGAACCCGATGGTGAACGCCGGCGCCATCGCCACCACCGACCTCGTGCCCGGAGCCGACTTCGACGAGCGACTCGCGACGGTGCTGTCGACGTTCGAGGCGTGGCTGGGACACCGCCCGCAGATCGACCAGGAGGTCTGGGCCTCAGAGCGCGCCACCGGGAACCGGAACCGCGCGCTCGCCTACCTCATGTTGAGCCGGGGCATCATCAGCGACCGCGTCGAGGAGACCCTCGACCTCTACTTCGCTCAGTGCTCGATCCTCGTCACCGTGCAGGATCTCGCCGTGATCGGCGCCACCCTGGCCAACGGCGGGGTGAACCCGGTGACCGGCGCTCGGGCCGTGGGGCGTGCCTTCACCCGCGACCTGCTCACCGTCGCGCTGACCTGTGGCATGTACGACTACGCGGGCGAGTGGGCCTACACCGTGGGCATCCCGGCCAAGAGCGGGGTCGGCGGCGGCATCATGGGCGCGCTACCCGACGTGGGGGGCATCGCCGTGTTCTCCCCCCGCCTCGACGAGCACGGCAACAGCGTCCGAGGCATCAAGGTGTTCGAGCACCTCTCCGAACGGTTCGACATGCACCTCTTCGATCCCGACCGGCCCTGGCGTCGCATCGGCGGGGAGTCGGATCCGCCGCACGAACCGACACGTCCGTCGCCCTCGGACGGCTGAGGAGACAAACCGCCGATGGACCTCGACGAGTTCCGACCCGCGCTCGACACCTGGTTGGACGACAACGCCCCCGCGCTGAGCCCGACGCACCCCGGCCCGGGCACGCTCGACGACCAGATGGCGCACCTGTCGACGGTGAAGCGACAGCTCTTCGACGCGGGATGGATGCGGTGGGGTTGGCCGGAGCGGGTGGGAGGCTTCGGTGGATCGCCGCTGTTGCGGGCCTATCTGGGCGAGGCCGTGACCTCACGCGACCTGGTGGAGCCGGGCATCTACTCGGTCACCGAGGTCCTGGCGCCGACGATGATCGACTTCGCGTCACATCAGCTGGCCGCTTCGATGGTTCCGAGGCTCCTGCGCGGTGACGAGACCTGGTGCCAGGGCTTCTCCGAGCCGGGCACGGGCAGCAACCTCGCCGCGCTGACATGTCGAGCCACCAGATCCGGCGACACGTGGGTGGTCACCGGCCAGAAGGTGTGGACCAGCCTCGCCCAGTTCGCGCAACGGTGCATCCTGCTCACCCGGACCGGCACCCCCGAATCGGCCCACCGGGGCATCACCGCACTGTTCGTCGACATGGACAGCCCCGGCATCACCGTCCGACCGATCGACGCGATGCACGGCACCCAGGAGTTCTCCGAAGTCTTCTTCGACGAAGTGGTCGTGCCCCTCGACCGTCAGCTCGGCGCCGAGGACCAGGGCTGGTCGGTGGCCATGGACCTGCTCCCCTACGAACGCAGCACCGCGTTGTGGCACCGGGCCGCGTACCTGCACCGCCGGCTCCAACAGCTGCTCGACGTCGCACCTCCCGGCGCCATCGACCCCTCCCGGGTCGGTGAGGTGGCCCAGCTCCTCTCGGCGTTCCGAGCGCGGTCGCGCCACACCCAACACCGCATGGCCCGGGGCGAGCCGCTCGGGCCGGAGACCTCGATCGACAAGGTCCTGCTCAGCACGGTCGAACAGGCCGTCTTCGAACTCGCCGCCGACGGTCTTCCGGCCGACGTGCTCTTCGGTGAAAGCAGCGACGCGGAGCGGTGGCGCGGCGAGTTCCTCTACTCCCGGGCCGCGACGATCTACGGCGGGAGCGCCGAGATCCAACGAAACATCATCGCCCGACGCCTCCTCGATCTCGGGAGCGACCGCTGATGGATGGCGAGGACCTGGAGCTGTTCGAGCGGAGCCTCCGCCACGCCACGGAGACGCTCACCGGCCGCGACCTCGACGATGCCCTCTCCGAGCTCGGCTGGGCCGACGCGCTGGCGGTGGACCCTCGGGCGGCGGTCTCGGTCCTCTTCGAGCTCCAGGGCCGATCGGCCTCGACCTCGTCCGCGCTCGATGATGTCGTGGGCCTCGCCATCGGTCTCGACGGCCATCGTGCCCTGGTCCTGCCCCCACCGGGGCGGTGGGACCCACCCGGCCGGCTGGCCGACGGGTCGTTGACCGTCAGAGGATCCCGGGTCGGTGGGCCGCCCCCGGGCGACGGGCTCGTCGTGCCCGTGGGCGATGGTCAGCGACTGCTCGCGCTCGACATCGCGACGGAGCGACTCACGGTTCACCCCGTGGACGGGATCGACCCGTGGTTCGGGTTCGTGGCGGTGTCGGGCGACACGATCCGCGTCGACCCTGGCGGCCACGACGATGCGGGCCCGTGGGCCGACGCCGTTCGGCTGGCCCGGCTGGCGGTGGGCCACGAGCTGATCGGCACGTCGCGGCGCATGCTGGAGCTGGCCCGGCAGCACGCGTTGGAGCGGGTGCAGTTCGACCGGCCCATCAGCTCGTTCCAGGCCGTCCGACACCGGTTGGCCGACACCCTGATCGCCATCGAGACCGCTGACGGCCTGCTCGGGGCCGCGTGGGAGGACCATTCCCCCGAGACGGCCGCGATGGCCAAGGCACTCGCCGGGCGCAGCGCTCGGATGGCGGCGCGTCACTGCCAGCAGGTCCTGGCCGGGATCGGGTTCACCATGGACCACCCCCTGCATCGCCACGTTCGCCGGGTGTTCGTCCTCGACGAGATGTTCGGGGCCAGCCGTACCCTCACCGCCGACCTCGGCGCAGAGATCGTCGAACGCCGGGAGCTCCCCGAGCAGCTGCCTCTCTGATCGCATCGGCGTTCGGGGGTAGCGTTCCCACGGGTTCGTGGCGGTGGGGCGGGCAAGGACCGTGGCCTCGAACCGCTCGACGGGACAAGATCGACGGCCTCGCGGCGCCGTATCGGCGAGCGAGCCACAGGGGGAGATGCGCAGTGACCGCAGTCATGAACGGTGTCCGTGTCCTCGAGGTGGCGGAGCACACGTTCGTACCCGCCGCCTCGGCGCTGCTCTCGGACTGGGGAGCCGACGTGATCAAGATCGAGCACGTCGAGCGAGGCGACGCGATGCGGGGGCTGGCGTCGTCGGGCGTCGTGACCCTGCCGAAGGACGTGCACGCGCTGCTCGAGCACTCGAACCGCGGCAAGCGCAGCCTGGCCCTCGACCTCACCAGCGAGGAGGGCCTGAGCATCCTGTACCGGTTGGCCGAGACCTCCGATGTGTTCTTGACCAACAAGCTGCCGGGAGTGCGGGCCAAGCTCCACATCGACGTCGACGACATCCGGGAGCACAACCCGAACATCGTCTACGTGCGCGGCACCGGTCAGGGGGCCCGGGGGCCCGACGCCGACAAGGGCTCGTACGACTCGCTCGCGTTCTGGGCCCGCTCCGGGATCGCTCTCGGGGGTCGACGCCCCGAGTACGACCTCATCCCCGTGCCGCCCGCACCCGGGTTCGGCGATTCGATCGGCGCCATGACCATCGCCGGCGGGATCATGGGGGCGCTGTTCCACCGCGAGCGCACGGGTGAGGCCACCCTCGTCGACGTCTCGCTCTTCGGTGTCGGGCTGTGGGCCATGGGGCAGGCCATGGCGCTCTCGCTGCTCGTCGAGATGCCGTGGGCCCCGCCTTCCGCCGAACAGATGGGCGGCAACCCCCTGACGCGCGTCTACCTGACCCAGGACGGGCGCCATCTGTCCTTCACGTGCCTGCAGGCGGGGAAGTACTGGGCACCGCTGTGCGAGGTCGTGGGCCGACCGGAGCTGGCCGACGACCCCCGCTTCGCCGACCACGCCACGCTCATGGCCAACAGCCTCGCCGCCGTCGAGCTGCTCGAGGAGGTCTTCGCCGGCGAGTCCCTGGCCACGTGGCGCGAGCGCCTCGAGCCCTTCAGCGGGCAGTGGTGCGTGGTCCAGGACACCCTCGAAGCAGCCGCCGACCCCCAGACGGTCGCCAACGGTTACGTGCAGGGCTGCGAGACCTCGACCGGGATCCCGTTCCAGATGGTCACGGCGCCCGTGCAGTACGACGGGGTACCGGCCACCCCCGGCCGCGCTCCCGAGCTCAACGAGCACGGCGACGAGATCCTGGCCGAGCTCGGCCTCGACATGGACGCCATCATCGAGCTGAAGCTCCGCGGCGTCGTCGCCTGAGTCGCCGTCTCGGAGGGGTTCCGGCACGTTCGCTGCCGTCCACGTCGGCTGACGGCGACGAACCGCTCGCCATGGCCAGCGGCTGACACCTCGGATCGTCGTCCCAGCTATACAGCGTTGATCTCGCCCGAGGGTCGTGCCGCGACCACGAAAGGCCGGAGGGTGAGGGCACCGATGGGAGATCGCCGTTCCACGTCGAGGACACGAACAGCCGCCGCGGTCGTTGCGGTCATCGCGGTCGTGGCGGCCCTGGGAGCCTGCAGCAAGAGCGACGGTGACGCCGTTTCGGACGCATCGTCGAGCTCGAACGGGTCGCCCTCGTCGCCGACGAGCCCCGCGGTCGCACCGATGCCGCTACCCGAGCCGGTCCAGCAGCTCGAGTTCGACGCGACCGAGTACTCGTTCACGATCAGCCCTGACCCCTCGGGTGGGCTGAAGCCGGGGTGGACGTTGCTGACGTTCCACAACCTCGGGGCTGAGCCCCATCAGGTGATGTTCGCCCACATCAAGGAGGGGGTGGACCTGGCCACGCTGGCGGCGGCGGGGGCCGGCGACTCCTCCGGCGCCGGGGCCATCGACTTCGTCGACATGGTCGGCGGGGTCAGCTACATCGGCTCGGGCCAGGACACCACTGCGATGGTCAACCTCACCGAGGGCCTCGTGATGGCCATGTGCTACGTGCCCGACGCCAACGGCGTGGCCCATGCCCTCATGGGGATGACCACGCCACTGGTGATCTCCGCGCCGACCGACGCGACATCATCAGCCCCCGCACCCAGCGGCCAGGACGTGCTCGGAACCATCACGCTCTCCGACGCCGGGTACGAGATGCCCGAGGACATGGATGCCGGCTGGTACCACGTGCAGAACACCGACTCCGCGGTGCACGAGCTGGCGCTGCTGCGTCTCGGCAAACCGATCGCCGACGAGCAGACGAAGCTCGTCGTGGAGGACCTCGCCGCCAACAGGACACCGTCGGTGGCGGTCGAAGCGGTCGGAGGCATGGGTGCGATCTCCCCCGGGTTCGACGGCTACCTCTACCTCGATCTCGAACAGGGTGAGTACCTCGTGGTGGACTTCATGCCCGACCCCGGGGATCCGCGACCGCACATGCTCGACGGCTACTACACCCGGTTCGGCGTCTAGCGCTCCGTCCGACAACCTCCGTGGTCGGAGTCGTCGAGCGAGGACCTTTGGGGAGCGACAGCCGGTCGGCATTCTGCTACAACCACCGGCGGTTCCTCGGAGGGGTCGGCGATGGGGATCATCGTCGGCGCGATCGGCACCTTGATCTTCGTGCTCGCGCTCAGACTGACGGCATCCGATGGTGGGCCGTCGACCACGAACGGGTGGGTCAAGGTCGTCCTCGGAGCCTTGCCCCTGGGCTTCCCGTCCCGGCTCAATGCAGCAGAGCCCTGCGCAGCGATCGTCAGCTGGCGAAGTCCTCGACGTTCACCTGCACGACCCGCCTGGCGCTGGTGAGCATCCGATCGAAGCGTTCCGTCAACGAGGGAGGGCAGATGGCGACGAGGAGCGCCTCCCCTTCGTCGAGCGCCTCGGCGGCCAGCTCAGTCAGTCGCTCGTGCTCCTCCTTCTCGAGGGTCATGTTCTTGTGCGCCCCGACCGCAGCACCGATGGCAGCCCCACCGCCGGCAGCGGCGACCACCCCGACGCCTGGGAGCAGCGCGACGAGGAGACCCGTGGCGAGTCCGACACCCAACCCGTGGGCGACGGTGGTCTGCGTGTTGGACTGGTGGTACCGACGGACCTCGATGTCGCCCGATGGTGCCTTCACTGCGACGGCGGCATCGAACGCGTCCGTGGCCTCCCAGGCGACGAGTGAGTCGAAGTCGAGCTCGGCGTGGGCCGCGTCGCCGTAGATGGCGATCAGGCCATCGTTCACCTGTTCGGTCATCTCCCGATCCTGTCGTCGTGGTTCGTCGTCGGTCGGTCGGTGGCTGGCGCCGGTGGCATGGTCAGCCTGCGGGTTCGATGTCCCCCGGGCGCCAGGTCTGATCGATCCAGGCCTGCTCCGGTCCGTAGACGCGGAAGGCGATGAACCAGCTCTTGCCGGGGATGGTCTGCAGCCAGTTGTGCTCGTGGCCCGCAGGTGCCTCCGGTGCGAACCAGATGTCACAGGAGCCGTCGGGGTTGTACTCGAGGCCGTCGTCCTGGCTGCCCAGGGTCGGGAACCGCTGGTCCGTCTGGAGCTGTGAGCGCGTCTGCGTGTCGTACATGGTCACCGCCCAGAAGTCCTTCACGGGGACCTCGGGCGGGAAGTGCAGCTTGTAGGGCTTCGCCCCGTCCAGCGCGTGTCCTGACGAGTCGATGGCGGCCATGGCGTAGTCCGACCCGGCACCAGCGACGGTGAGGGCCATGGCCGGCGAGACGCAGATGTAGCCGAAGTGAAAGAAGACCCGACCCTCGAGGTCTCGGGCGCCGTGCTCGGAGGTGAAGGCGGTGGACTTGTTGGCGTAGCCCATCACCCAGGTCGAGCTGTCCTCGTAGACGAACTGTCCCGGGTTCCTCGGCGCGTAGCTGATCGTGCGGGCAGCCGCGTTGCCGATCGAGGCGGCATCGCGCAGGATCGCCCGCATGCGGTCGTCGGGCTGGAAGGGTGTGCCCTTCGTGATGCCGATCGACGCCATCATGCCCTTGGCCTCCGGGCCGAGGAAGCTGTCGGGCTCACCCTGGATCAGTGCGTGCAACCGCTCGAAGAAGCTCTCGTCGTTGACGAGCACGGTGTTGACGGGCTCGCCTGAGATGTTGATGAACTCCATGGCCGGGGGGTCCGACGCCCGAGACAGCGGGTACACCTCGAGGTTGTCGCGGATGTTGTCCGACGCTGCCTTCACGCCGTGGTCGAGGTAGCCGCGCATGAACACCCAGACGCCGTTCGTCTCCGAGCGAACGACGTAGTACCCATCGGGGACGGGCTCGTCGTAGCCGGGTGGCAGCACGAGGAACTTGCCCCCCTTGCCCTTGTCGGGGCCAGCCACGCCCAGATCGGTCAGGTAGAGGAACGCCATGTCGTCAAGGATGCCGAGCATGCGCTCGGGGAGGTCGATGACGCACGGCCCGTCCTTGGCGAGGTCGAGAAAGCCGATCGCGTACATCGTCGACGTGTTGCCGGTCAGGACCAGCGACGTCGAGTCCATCAACGTGTCGAAGATGCAGATCTTGTGGCAGGCGTCTGCCCCGGCAGCGACCTGGCCGTCGCGCAGCGCGGCCATCGACATCGCCGGGATGCTGTTCAGGAACACCTCGACCGCCCGAGAGCGGTCGAGGTAGTCGTACACCGAGGACACCGTCTCGGGGGACGGCACGCCATCGAACGAGCGCAGCGGCCCGATCGAGCTCGCCACCGTGTCGGGCGTCGTGATGCTCTCGGGGATCGGCGTGGTCATCTTGTAGGTCGTCATCGAAGTCGAATGTCCCACCGAGGCTCGTGGCCGAACACCCCCAACACGGAGCACGCGGGGTGCAATCGACACGGACCGATGATCCCGCACCAGTGGGGTCAGCCGTCGGAGGTCGGCTCGCCCCGAGGCGGGGTCTCGGTCGCGTCGTCGAAGAACCCGACGTCCCGCAGCTCGTTGACGAGGTCCTTGCCGATGGCCAGCGCCGGTGCAGCCAGGATCAGCCCGATCATGCCGCCAACGAGCCCACCGAAGGTGGTGGCCAGCAGGACGGTCAACGGGTGGATGTTGAGGCTCGATCCGAGCAGCCTCGGTTCGAGGAGGTTCTCGAGGCCGAGCTGCGCCACCATCACGATGGCGAAGGCCACCAGGGCCAGGCCGACGCCGCCGTCGCCGAGCGCCATGAGCACGGCGAAGGCACCACCGATGAAGGCACCGATGTAGGGGATGTAGGCCCCGATCACGTTCACCACGCCGATCGCTAGCGCGCCGGGCACGCCGACGACGTACATGCCAAACGCGATCGACACGCCGTTCACGAGGGCCAGCTGGGTCTTCCCGGCGAAGTACGACTGCACGTCGTGGATGGAGCGCTCGACCAGCCGCTGGGCGGCGGCGCGGACCGCGGGATCCTTCTTGCGGGCCACCCACCGAGCGATCAGCACCGGCCCGTCCTTGAGCATGTAGTACAGGACCATGGTCCCGAGGACCAGGCCCGCCACGAACCCGGCAGCAGAGTCGATGGCGGTGGCGATGGCGGTGGCCGCACCATCGCGCAGTGCGGGCCCCGCATCGCGAGCCGAGGCGTCCACGTCGGCCACGGAATCGTCGCTGATGGGGAGGTCTGCCGCCCATGAGCTGATCTCGGTCACCGCCTCGTCCAGGTTCTGGCGCAGCGCGTCGCTCTGGCCACTGAGGGCGCTGGCGGTGACGTACCCGACGCCGACGAAGGTGATGACCAGCCCGACGAGCACGATGACCGCGCCTAGCGCCCGGTTGACGCCCCGGTCAGCGAGCCACCCGACGATGGGCGCGAAGACGATGCCCAGGAACACCCCCATGACCAGTGGCACGGTCAGGTCACGCGTCGCCGCGAACGCGACGACGGCGAGCGTCAGCGCGCCCGCCATGCCGATGAGCAACCAGCTGTTGGTGCCGCCTCGGCGGACCCACCCGGGCACGTCGAAACGGACACGCTCGATGGCGGCCCCCTCGACGCGCTCGCCTGTGACGGCAGCCATCGCTGTCTCGTCGGGCATCGAGCCTCCCCGTGGTGCGGAAGAGCAGGCGCACCGCGGTCGGGCGCATCCACACCGCCAACGTAGGAACCCGAACCCCGAGCGAACAGCCCCATTTGGGCACCCCACAGGCGCACTCGCGTGGCTTCGCCCACCGCGTCGCCGCCGAGTGGGCAAGCGGCGCGAGGTACCTTGGATCCGTGCTGAGCGCTCGCCCACCGGCGGCCGCAGTGAAGGGGGCGCGGTGAGCGAGGCAGAGGAGGGAGTGTCCCCGTCGGTCTCGCCCGACAGCGCCATTCGCGCCGGGCAGATCCAGCCGCCGGTGCTCGCCCCACAGCTCATCGAGCGAACCCGGCTCGCGAGCGCGCTCGATGCGGCGCTCCGCGTGCCGACGACGGTGGTCTGTGCTCCCGCGGGCTTCGGCAAGTCGGTGCTGCTCAGTCAGTGGTCGGCGGGGCTCGACCTGCCGGTCGCCTGGCTCAGCCTCGGCCATGGGACCGACGGTCTGCGCGGGTTCCTCCGGTACTTGTGCGCCGCGGTGCAGCGGGTGGTCCCCGACGCGCTGCCCACCGTCACCCAGCTCGCCTCGGCACAACAGCAGCCCGTGCCGTCCACGGTCGCGACCTACCTCCTGAACGAGCTCAACGACCTCGGCGTCCCCATCGTGGTCGTCCTCGACGACTATCAGTCCGTGACGGATCCGGCCGTCCACGAGGTGGTCGCGGCGCTGATCGAGTTCCCATCGCCGATGGCGCACCTGGTGCTCGCGGCCCGTCACGACCCACCGCTGCCGCTGGAGGCAGCCCGAGCCGACGGCCTCCTCGTCGAGCTGCGCATGTCCCACCTCCAGTTCGACCGGAACGAGACCGGCAGGGCCATGGCACAGCAGCTGCGGACCGAGCTGGACCAGGCCGTGGTCGACGTGGTGTTCGACAAGACCGAGGGGTGGCCGGTCGGCGTCCGCATGGCCTGCGAAGCCGCCCGCGACGGCAGCGTACCCACGGCGGCGGACATGATGGATCGCCGAGCCCAGGAGTACCTCGTGGGCCAGGTGCTCGAGGGTCAGTCCGAACCGATGCGTCGCTACTTCGTGGCCGCGTCGCTCGTCGAGACCTTCAGCCCATCGATGTGCGAGGCCATCGTGGGCCCCGAGGTCCGACGGGTGCTCGGAGGTCGGGAGTTCGTCGACACGCTGAGAGACGAGAACCTGTTCCTGGTGTCGTCCGCCGATGGGTCCTCGTACCGGTTCCACCACCTCTTCGCCGAGCTCCTGAGCAACTGGCGGGACCGGGCAACCGACGCCCCCTCGATCGCCGAGGCCCGTTGCCGTGCCGCTGCCTGGTTCGAGGAGGGCAGCCTGGCCTCGCCAGCCATCGAGCAGTTCGTCCTGGCGGGTGACAGCGAGGCTGCCGTGCGCGTCGCCGGCAGGCTCGGCGTCGAGCTCGTCGACGCCGAGCGCTGGGACGCGCTGGAGCACCTGCTCGATCGGTTCCCGCGTCCGACTATCGAGCGAGAGCCAGTACTGCTCGTGCTGAAGGCGTGGCTGGTCGCCGAGGGCCGATCCAGGCTTGCGGAGATGGCGGTCGCCCTCGACACTGCCGAGGCGCTGCTCGACGGTGGCGCCGACGTCGATCCCGAGACCGAGGAGCAGCTCCGAGGGTCGATCGCCGTGCTCCGGGGCTCGTACGTGGACCTGATCGCCGGCGATCTCGACGGCGCGCTCGAGCGGGCGCGAGGCGCTCGGCGCCGCTTCGCCGGCGAGCCGCATCGCCATGCGTCGCATGCCGCGGTGCTGGAGATCGTGGTGCACGCCTTCGCCGGGCGCATCGGCGAGTCGTGCGCCATCGCCGAGGGGACGCTCGGCGACCCCGACTTCGTCGACCTACCCTGGTCGCCGGCGGCCTGGGGGCTGTCCTACGTCGGATGGCTGCAGTCCGATCTGGCCATGGTCGACCGGTATGGGGCCATGCTGCTGGCCGACGGGGCGCGCGCCGGCCTCGTTACGTCCGAGGGAGCGGGTCACTACTTCCTCGGGATCAGCGCCTACATGCAGGACCAGCTCGACGATGCCGTCGCCCACCTGAGGGAGGTCGTCGACCGGCGCTTCTCCCTGTCGTCGGGGACGGCGGTCCACGCTGCGATCGCGCTCGCGCTCGCCCAGTTGGCGCGCGGTGAACCGGCTGCCGCTCGGGGGACCGCCGACGCCATGATGCGCTACCTGCTGGAGACGCGGAGCGAGTCGCTCCTCCCAGCTGCCCACGGGCTCGTGGCCGAGCTCGACCTGCGCCTCGGCAACGAGCTCGCTGCGCTGGGGTGGGCGCGCCGGTTGCGCGCGTCGAGGTCGACCAGCTCAGCTTCCAGTTCTACGAGTCGGCGACGACCACCATCGAGATCCTGCTCCGAGCGGGCGACCCCGCGGACCGGGCCCGGTCGGCACATCTGCTCGACGACCTCCTGAATGAGTCCGGCGGCGTCGATCACCCCACCCGGATCAGGCTCCTCACCCTCGAGGCGGTGCGTCGCTGGGGGGAGGGAGACGACGATGCGGCACTCGGCGCGCTGGGTGAGGCCGTTCGCCTGTCGTGCGCCGGTGGCGCGGTGCGGTCGATCGCCGATGTGGGTGAACCGGTCGTGCCGTTGCTGCATCGGCTCGACGTCGCCGGCCAGCAGCTCGAGTGGGTGCGCCGGGTCCTCGATGCGACGACGGCTGCCGGCTCGGCACGGATCGTCGCGCCAGCGGGAGCATCGGCCGAGGTCACCGCACATGCTGCGCCGGGGCAGCCGGCGCTGACCGACAGAGAGGCCGACGTGCTGCAGCTGCTCGCCCAGCGGTACTCCAACAAGGAGATCGCTCGGCAGCTGTACATCTCGCCCGGGACGGTGAAGAAGCACACCGTCACCCTGTACGGGAAGCTCAACGTGCACGCCCGGCGTGAAGCGGTGGACAAGGCGAGAGCGCTGGGATACTTGGCAGGCGAGGGCACTGCTCCCTGACATCTCCACATTGGGCCTTCCGCTCCGACAGCGGTTGACCGACCATGGACGACGCTGGCGGGAGCCGGCATGCCGATGGCCTTGGAGCGCCTGTGGACCCGATGCTCGTCACCGCGATCTGTGCCAGTTACGATGACGTCTCGGCCGCCGATGCAGATCGTCGGGCGATGGACCTCGTGCTCGGCTCGCCGGGCGCTGCGGCTGTCGTGGTCGGGCGCCGGGCCGACGGACGGGTGAAGACCTACCGGCAGGCGCCGATCGCATCGTCCGACGCCGCTGTCGCGCTCGGCGTGGCGGTAGCGCTGCTGCCTGCGCTCGCGCTGGGCGGTGACGACGCGCCGACCGGTGTGGTCCGGCGGTGCCTGGTGGCCGACCACGTGGTCCGCGGCTGCTCGAGAGCAGATCTCGAAGCGCTCGGACGTGTGGCCGATGCCGGCGCAGGCACCCTCGTGGCCGCGGTCCCGCTCGACCGGACCGACCTCGCGAGGGCCGAGCTGCGCCTCTCCCTCGCCGCGGAGCTCCGGCCCATCCGGATCGATGGTGCGCGCCTCGCCCGAGAGTGGGACGAGCTCGGGCTGGACTCGGTACACCTGCCCGGCCGACCGCGCTGACGACGCCGGGCGGCAGCGCCCCGGACGGCCCGGTCGTGCGGCGCTACCCCTCCGGCTCTCCCTTTGGGGGCTAGCCGAACGGCTGGGGTGCTGGGAGGCTGTCGACAATTCTGCGGCACGACTGACAATTCTGCGGCACGACTGGTGCCCTGCGGAGAACGGGAGCAACGATCATGGGTGATGCCCGAAGTGGCTGGTGGAGCGGCGCCAAGGTGGGGTTCGTCGTCGGGTGCGGCGTGGGAGCGGGAGCGACCGCCTTCGCCTTCCGCCGGGACGTCGCCCTGCTGGCCAACAGCGCCAAGTCCTACGTGCGACGGTCCGCCGCCGTGGAGCACCCGGTGCTCATCGTCAACCGCTGGAGCGGTGACGGGAAGGCCGAGCAGTACGACCTGGCCACCGCCGCTGCTGCGGTCGGCATCGAGGTCGTGATGCTGGAGCGGGGTGACGACCTGACCCAGCTGGCGAAGGACGCCGCGGCGCGCGGCGCCGATGCCCTTGGCATGGCCGGTGGTGACGGCTCCCTCGGTCTCGTGGCCGCCGTAGCGAACGACGCCGGCCTCCCGTTCTTCTGCATCCCGGTGGGCACGCGGAACCACTTCGCCCTCGACCTCGGACTCGACCGCGACGATCCGCTCACTGCGCTGGCGGCGATCACCGATGGCGAGGAGATCGCGATCGACCACGGCCTGGTCGGCGGTCGGCTGTTCCTCAACAACGTCTCGCTCGGGGCCTACCCCAAGGCGGTCAAGAAGGACGACTACCGGGCCAAGAAGGTCACCTCCTTCCTCGACGTCCTGACCGCCGGGGCGGCGTCGCCCGACGAGCGCCCCGACGTGATGTTCTCGACGCCGGATGGTCGATCCTTCGAGTCGACGCCGGTGCTCACGGTGTCGGTCAACCCGTACGTCCAGAGCGGCCCACCGGACTTCGCCCGGCGCCGGAGGCTCGATGACGGGGTGCTCGGCGTGAGCGCCGTGACCGGCGTGCCCGATGCAGACGTCGGCAGGGTCGACCTCAAGAGCCGCGACTTCGAGTCATGGACCGCCTCCAGCTTCACCGTCGACGCCAAGAGCGGCGTGGTCGAAGCCGGCGTCGATGGTGAAGCCATCGACTTCCCCGCGCCGCTCGACTTCGAGATCCGTCAGCGCGGCCTGCGGGTCCTCGTCCCCCGGGGCACGAGGCCTGGCTACATCGCTCGGGGCGAGGCGCTCACCGCCGAGATCCTCGATCTCGTGAAGGTCGGGGGCGACCCCGAGGAATACGACGACTGAATCGACCGAAAGGGAATCGCGCATCGTGGGCAAGTCCAAAGGAATGGACAAGATTGAGGTCGGGCCGCCGAGTGAGTCGGGCCAACCAGGTTCCGTATTGCCGGTGCCACCCAAGATGAAGAAGAAGGCCTACGAACGCGACCTGCTCGCGCTTCAGGTCGAGTTGGTGAAGGCGCAGTACTGGATCAAGCAGACGGGCGAGCGCGTCCTGATCATCTTCGAGGGTCGTGACACCGCTGGGAAGGGTGGTGCCATCAAGCGATTCCGGGAGCACCTCAACCCCAGGGGAGCCGAGCACGTCGCGCTCGCGGCCCCCAGCGACCGTGAGAAGACGGAGTTCTACTTCCAGCGGTACTTGGCCCACCTGCCGGCAGGAGGCGAGATCACCTTCTTCGACAGGTCCTGGTACAACCGCGCCGGTGTCGAACGGGTGATGGGATTCTGCACGGTCCCACAGGCCACGCTGTTCCTTCGGCAGGCACCGAACCTCGAGGCGGGTCTGATCGACGACGGCCTGCGGATGTTCAAGCTCTATCTCTCGGTGAACCCCGACATCCAGGTGGACCGCCTGAATGCGCGACGCGACGATCCGCTGAAGACATGGAAGCTCAGCCCGATGGACATGGAGGCGCCGAAGCGTTTCGAGGCCTACACCGAGGCACAAAACGACATGTTCGCCCTTACCCACACTCGCCAGTCGCCGTGGGCGGTCGTCAACTCCAACGACAAGAGAACGGCACGCATCAATGCCATCCGCCACGTTCTCAGCCAGATCCCCTATGACAACAAGGACGTGTCGGTGGTCGGTGCTGCGGACCCGTCGATCGTCGGGTCCCCAGATCAGCTCTGGCCTGACCTGTGGCCATCGATGCAGCTCTGATCGTCGACACGGGTCGGGCGCACCGACCACCACCGCCCACATCGGAACTCAAGTGCCCCACATGGAGGAACACACCTGATGCACAAGTTCGCAGTAGTCGCAATAGTCGCAATGCTCGCTCTACTGAGCGCCGGCTGTTCGAGCGACACGGAAAGCGCAGACGTCTGTACGGATCTCGAGAAGGTCGATACCTCGCTCACCGAACTCACGTCGCTCAGCACACTGACCGGCGGTACCGAGGAGCTGCAGAGCAAGCTCGACGCCGTCGAGAGTGCGCTCGGGGACCTCGAGACAACCGCCAAGGACCAGTTCTCGGCCGAGACCACGGCGCTGAGGAATTCGTTGAACGCACTCGGTGAGAGCGTCAACACGGTCGTCACGACCGGCACCGAGGGCATCGAAGCCGCAGCGAACAACGTCGTGACCGCATGGAACGACCTGGTCGCAGCGGTCGACAGTGGAGTCGAGAACTGTGACGTGTCCTCGGCCGACACGATCGGCACCTGACCAGCTGCGTCGGGGGTGTTCGCAGGGTTCCGGTTCCCCGGAGGGTCCTGCTCGCCACCGTCACCCCCCGCTGAGATCCGAAGAGCGTTCAACTCGAGATCCGAACACCGCAGCCCGGTTCTCCTTGCGTGACCCGTCGGCGGGGCTGGGGAGTGGCTACTCCCCAGCCCCGCCGTTTTGGGATGTTCCCCACCCGCCATGAAGCCGAGAATGGGATCTCCGCCGACCGACCCGAGTGACCGAACATGGCCAACTTCAGAGGACTTCTGGAGAACACCAAGACCGCTCTGAAAGAGGACCAAGCGCTCGCCGCCGGCGTGAGCGCGGGATGTGGCGTTGTTGCCGCGGTGATGACCGAACGTCTCGGGCCGGAAGCGGACCCCACGACCTTCGCCGTCACGGCCAGCGAGGCCCGCTCCTCGTTGCTCAGCATGCTGGCGCTCGTCTTCACGGCGCTGAGCATCGTGTTGGCGCTGACTGCCCTGACGACGAGCAACATGGCGAGCAAATTCTCACCGCGCGTGCTGCGCATGCATCTCCGGGGCAACGAGAACAAGTGGGTGCTCGCGGTCTTCGCACTCACGGCGAGCTTCATCCTTGCCAGCCAAGTTCTGTTGGCGAGCCGCACCGGCGACGAACTCGCTCCACCGTTGACCATGGCGGTGAGCGTGCTGTTGCTCGTGACGACGAGCGTACTGATCGTGTGGTACATCAACGGAACCCTGCAGTCGCTTCGAGTCGACGAAGCCATCCGCTGGACGGGATTGCAGATTCGCCGGGCGGCCCGCGCTCATGAACGCGCTCTTCGCCACGACGACGTCGTCGACGAGGTCGCAATCGAGCGACCCTCCGATGCACTGGACCTCGAAGCGCCCGAGGACGGCGTCATCGACGCGATCGACACCGGCAGGCTCGACCAGCTGACGGATGCGGACGAGACGACGGTCGTCCTCGAAGCCGGGACCGGAACGCCGGTCGTCGCCGGGGAGGTCATCGGGTGGATGTCGGGGCCATCGTCGGCGCGGCAGGAGGACTCCGAGCGAATCCTCGGTTGTGTGACGATCGCGCGCACCCAAGATCCCGACAGCGACGTCGGCTACACCATCAGCGCGCTGGTCGACATCGGTCTGATGGCGCTGTCGCCTGCTGTGAACGATCCCAGGACAGGGGTGGAGTGTGCCAAGGCTCTCACAGAGGCGTTTCGGGATCTCGCGGGACGGTCAGTCGGTACCCGCCTCCGCAGGCGCGTTGATGGAACGCCGAGTGTCATCGTCTACGGAGACACGATGGGTGACTACCTTGACTCGGCAGGACGCCAGCTCCTGCTCTATGGCCACGACGACCGGACGATGACCGCCGCGCTGCTCCGTCTCGGTCAAGAGGGCGAGCGCATGGCCCGATCGAGCCGGGATCGCCGTCTCGCCCGGGCCTTCGTCGACGACGTCGAAGCCGCCCGTGCCACGGGGACGCAGTCTGAGGGTCACCGTTGGTGAACCGGGCCCCACCCATCTGACGAAATCGGGACATGACGGAACGCACCACGAACGAACCCCGACGGCCGAGCCACCTGAACCGGTGGCTGCCTGTGACCGGTTGGCTGCCTCACTGCCGGCAGGGTTTGGCGGGTCATGAGGCAGTCGTCTGCGGTGCCAGGTCTGGGGTTCGTTCTTCGGCTAGGTGTAGTGACCACGGACCTTGTTGACATAGGGCAGGGGCCATGTCCCACAAACGAGTCGAACCCTCAATATCGGTGAACACGAACGTCACCGTCCCCGACGGGAGTTCCCCCATCTCGCCAGCCTCCCACACCGGCATCGTTCCCGACCGAGGCCGTCGCCCGAGTGCAAACCAGCACAGAGTCCTCGACATCGGTGTCGCCGCCAGACCAGATGGCGACGACGACGCAGCCGAAGCCGCTTCCCCGTGGCTGCCGAAACCAAGGCGTGGTCGCGCAGTCTCCGACAGAACGAGTGGGCGACCACCTCATTCTCGGCCGCCGCTGGCGGCCTCCGGATCGCTGCGCCCTCCCCGCCGCGGCCTGACCCACCCCCGCCGTAACCACGGCGGCTTCGTCGCGCCCGGACCCGGGTCGCGCAAGACCTGAGGCCATCCCAGGCCACTCCGCGACCGCCCAATGAGCCCGAGTACCCTCATCACCGGCCGTGGAGCCGTGTCGCACCGCATTTCGCGCCACGTTTCGCGCCATCCCCGCCCTCGTAGCTCAGGGGATAGAGCATCGGTTTCCTAAACCGTGTGCCCAGGTTCGAATCCTGGCGGGGGCACCGGGTCGGCCTCCGCTGTGCGGCGGCATGCGACCCAGCAACCCCCCCCTGCGGCGTCAGACGACGATGGTGGGGGCCTCGCCGAAGCCTGAGCTGAAGCGCTCGCACCAGATGACCGTGGAGCGGATCGTCGACAGGTCGAGGTCGACGGGGATCTCGTAGTTCTGGCTGCCGATGTTGCCCTTCAGGCGACCGAGCTCGATGAGGTTCCCGTAGTCGCCCGAGCCCACCTCGGCGGTGGACAGCACCACCCGCAGGTCGGGACCGTTGTCGGTGTCGAGGTCCTCGATGCGCAGGACGCGCGAGCCGTCGGGCTGCACGACGAGGAACGCCGTCCCCGACGTGGCGTGCTCGAGGCTGACGAAGTCGCCGGCGGTGACGGCCACGGGGGCACCGATGCGCTGAGCCTCGAGGAGCGCCGCCTCGAACGGGTCCGTCGGCACGGGCGGCACGACCGGAGCGACCTCCTCGGCCGTCGGAGCGACGGGCGCCGCCGGGGTCTCGGCAGCAGGCGCCTCCGTGGCGGGAGCGTCGCCGGCGACGACGAGCCCGGGCAGGGCCTCGTCGACCTTGTCGTCGATGAACAGCCGCTGGGGCTGGAAGACGATCAACACGAAAGCGGCGAGTGCGACGAACACGACGCCACCGCCGATCAACAGCCCCCAGATCCAGCGTCGGCGCCGGGAGGGGCTCGGTGGTTCGTGATCGCCGGGATAGGGAGATTCGGACGAGGTGGAGGTGTCGGCGGAAGCGGTCGTTGTCATGCCGAGAAGCGTGCCGGGTACATCTGTCATGACGCAGACGAAGCCCACAACGATCGCGAAACTCCCCGCGAGCCCCTCGGCAGGCGATCCTCGCTCACCTAGCCTGATCGGCGTGGAGAACACCACCAGCCCCGGGACCGTCCTGGTCGTCGACGATGAGCCGACGGTACGCGACGTGGTCGCCGAGTACCTGCGCCGTGAGGGCTTCGAGGTCCACGCCCTCGGCGACGGCGCCGCCGCCGACGACTGGCTCGAGACCCACGCGCCCGACCTCGTGGTGCTGGACGTCATGCTCCCCGGCGTCGACGGGCTCACCATCCTCAGGAACCTGCGTCAGCGCAGCGCCGTCCCGGTGATCCTGCTCACCGCCCGCGTCGAGGAGGTCGACCGCATCATCGGGCTCGAGCTCGGCGCCGACGACTATGTGGTGAAGCCGTTCTCGCCCCGCGAGGTGGCGGCCCGCGTCCGCACCGTCCTGCGTCGCACCCAGCCGGTGTTGGCCGGTGCCGGTGCCGGTGCGAGCCGGCCCGAGGTCGACGAGATCGCCACGTTCGGCGCCCTGCGCATCGATCGCCTCGCCCGCGAGGTCAGCGTCGACGGCCAGCTGATCACCCTCACCCCCAAGGAGTTCGACCTGCTCGATCACCTGGCCTCCTCCCCCCGCCAGGTGTTCTCCCGCCGCCAGCTCCTCGTCCAGGTCTGGGACTCCTCCCCCGACTACCAGGACCCCGCCACCGTCACCGTCCACGTCGGGCGCCTGCGCCAGAAGCTCGAGGCTGACGCCGACGAACCCCGCTGGATCGTCACCGTGTGGGGCGTCGGCTACCGGTTCGAGCCGTGACCGTGCTGCTCGCCGCCGCCGCCTGGAACGACGAGATCGCCGCCGCACCCGGGCGGGCGGTCGTCGCCGTGCTCGCGCTGGCGATGACGATGGTCGGCGCCGGGCTGGCGGTGCGCACCATGAACCGGCGCACCCGATCGCTGCGCACGCAGGTCCTGGCCATCACCCTCGCCGGACTCGCCCTCGGCACCGCCGCCGCTCTCGCCCTGGCCTGGCTCATGGTCCTCGACGCCGGCGACCTCGCCACCGTCGTATCGCTGCTTGCCATCACGTCGGTGTTCGCCGCCGGGCTGGTGCTCGTGGCCACCGCCCCACTGGCCCGCGACGTTCGCCAGCTCGAGAGCACGGTCGGTCACATCGAGGCCGGCGACCGACAGGCCCGCGCCGGGCTGGACCGGGCCGACGAGCTCGGCCACGTGGGCCGCGCCGTCGACCAACTGAACACCCGCCTGGATCAGCTCGAACGTGAGCGCCTGCGCCTCGAAGCCGAACGGACTGCGGTCCTGTCCAACATCAGCCACGACCTGCGCACCCCGCTGGCCGCGCTGCGCGCCGCCGTCGAGGCCCTGGCCGACGGGGTCGTCGACGACACCCCCCGCTACTACCGGTCGATGCAGCGCGACGTAGAAGCCCTCACGTCGCTCGTCGAGGACCTGTTCCTCCTGGTTCGCGTCGAGAGCGGCCGCCTCGACCTGGCCCACGACTCCATCGATCTCGCCGAGATCGCCGACGAGGCCATCGAGGCCCTCGCCCCGACGGCCGCCGCGCACGGTGTCGATCTGGTGCTCGCCACCGTCGGCAGGGTGGGCACCCACGGCGACGCACGGGCGCTCGGCCGGGTCGTGCGCAACCTGCTCGACAACGCCATCCGCCACGCTCCCACCGGCTCGCGGGTCGAGGTGTCCGTCGGCACCGACGGGCGCGGCCCCTGGGTGCGCGTGGTCGACGCCGGCCCGGGCTTCCCCCCGGGGTTCGAGGACAGCGCCTTCGACCGCTTCACCCGCGCCGACCCCAGCCGCACCCGCGACACAGGGGGTGCCGGCCTGGGCCTCGCCATCGCCCGTGGCCTGGTCGAGGCCCACGGCGGAGACGTCTGGCTGGAACCACCGCCCGGCGGACGAGTGGCCTTCCGCCTCCCCGCCGAGCCGTCCGGCCCGCTCGATCCTGTCGGCTGAGCGCCGCACCACCCTCGACGCGGGCGCGGAGCGCTTCTCGTGCGAAGGAACCGTCAGCATCGAGCGCCAGCGCGCCGATCACACTCGATCGCCGCCGTGAAGAGCAGGTCGTTCTCCTTGTCGACGTGGAGGTGCGTGTCGACCTCGAGATCGACACAGGCCTTCGTAGAAGGACCGGTAGCCGGCACAGGCGTCCTCGGGTGGGGTGTCGCCGAAGGACAGGGAGCGGAGCTGGCTCATCGGCTCGCCCGCCCGATCGTGCTCCGCGCGTAGCACCCGGATGGGTCGGGCCAGGGACGAACGTTGCATCGTCGGGCTCCGCTCAGTGGTGCCGAGCTCACGGATCATCGGGAAGAGCACCTCCTCCTCGCTCCGGAGATGGGATTCGAGATCGGGTCCGCAGCCCGACGAACGTGGCCTCGACCAGCGCCAGCTCGGGGTGTCGGTCGCCGTGCACCTCGGCGACCCGCTCGGCCAGCGAAGAGAGACGTCGGAGCTCCTCGTGGAGGTGCCGGTGGTGGGTGGACTCGATCTGGTCGGGGAGGTCGGCGAGGCCCAGGTGCGCCCAGGGCGAGCGTTGACGAGCTCCGCCAGCGTCGGGTCGGCACTCGTGTCGATCGCCAACATCTCGATCTCGGCCACGCGGGTCCTGCTCAGGCCAGGTGCACCCCGGCCGCAGATGCGAGCACCACGGCGACGCCCATCGCCATCTGACGCAGGCCCAACACCTTCGCGGGAGGCACCTCACCCCGGGCGAGCACCCGCTGCACGACGACCAGCACGACGACCGCGACTGCGCCCCCCACCACGACCGGATCGACGAGTTCCGACACCACGACGAGCGCGACCGCTCCGAGATCGCCGAGCAGCGTCGGGGTCGAACCGACCGGGCGGCCGTGGATGCGGGCCACCTGGGCGCGGACGTGGGGCAGGGAGGTCACGGCGCGACCGGCCAGGATCAGCCAGAGCGCGACAGCGAGTCGGACGGGCCCGTCGCCGGCCAGCACGATCATGGCCACCACGGAGGCGATGCCGACCGAGCCGGCCAGCTCCGGCACCAGGCGGCGGCTCCGTGACCGCATGTCGAACCAGAGCTCGACGACGACGAGCGGTGCGGCAACGAGCAACGGCCACAGGAAGGGGCCGTCGGCTGATGCGAGGGCCCCTGCGCCCAGGCCGGCCAAGACGATGGCCTCGATGGCGAGCACCCGCCGAGCGACTGCGTGGCGGTCGCTGTGACGCTGACGGGCCCGATCAACGAGGAGGACCTTCAGCGGGGTGCGGGCCACGAAGGCCACGAACGCCGCGGCGGCGATGCAGAGCCCGGCGAGGCTCGGCTCGACGAGCAATCCGAGCACCGCTGGCTCGGCGGTGAGGCCCCAGCCGCCGTGCTCGGTGGGCACGGCCACGGTACGCAGGGTGGAACGGCGCGACGGGCCGGCCTCCGCGGCCGTCGCTCCCCTTGCCGAACCCTTCGGCGCGACATCCATCACGTGCCGTGGGCCAGGGACGCCAAGGGCGTTGACGCCAGCTCCCCGAGGAGCAACGTGCGCGCACGCGACCACGGCTGGTGCAGCGCGCAGGGGCCGCCGCCGAGGCAGGCGCGGTCCTCGAGGACGCAGCGACGGGTGTCGGTCGGCCCCTCGACGGCCTCGATCACGTCGAGCACGGTGACGTCGGCGAGGTCGGCCGCCAGCCCGTAGCCACCGGTCGGCCCCGGCTCGGAGCGCACCCACTCCCGATCGACGAGCGGCGTCATGGCCTGGGCCAGGAACCCGGGCGAGGCATCGAGGCGCTCCGCCAGCTCGGCCCCCTTCACTCGGCCGACGTGGTCAGCGAGCACGAGCATCGCCCGGGTGGCGAGATCCGCCCGACGGGTGACTTCCAATCGCATAGTCCGGGACTATAGAACTAGGGTCGCGAGGTGGCAACCAGCGACGCTCCCCCCGGCGAGGTCCCGGACGGAGGGACCCGCTCCGTGCCCGTCGAGAGCACCGAAAGGTCCGTCGAGACATCGATCACCGACGCAGGCTCGGCCGACCGCGACCGGCGACGCACCGTCGCGCGGGGCATCGACCCACCCGTGCACCCGCGCCTGCCCGCCGCGCTGTTGATGCTCGCGGTGGTGGTCCTGCTGGTGGTGGTGTCGGTGCTCAGCGTGCTCGGCCAGGCACGATGAACCCGCCCGAACGCATCGGAGCCGGGATCACGTGCCCTCTGAGCCGACGGCGCAGCGGACGCCTGAGCAGGGTTGGCCCGCGGGGTCAGCCCGTGAAGGTCGGGGTGACCACCGCGGCCGCCGCAGGAGCCGGAGCAGGGACCGGAGCACCCGTGGTGGTCGTGGTCGGCTCGTCGGGCACGGGGAGCGACACCGTGATCGGGCTCTCGGTGTCGATGGTGGCCTGGACGGCGAGCACGAAGAGAGCGGGGAAGGTGACGTCGAACACGATGTCGCAGTTGATCGGCGCGGTGTACACGGGCGGCTCGGATTCCGCGAGATCGGCCAACGACTGGACTGCGGCCACGAGGGCCGGGTCGCTGCTGTTCGGGGGGACGGCGGAACCAGACTCATCGAAGCAGTAGTCCCAGGCCTCTCCGTAGGCCGTCGCCGCGTCGGCGCCGGCGGCGCCCGCGATGTAGGCCACCACGAACGGGCTGGGGTCGCCGGCGAACAAGGACTCGAAGACGGCGGCGAAGGCCTGCGGGAGCAGCGACGTTCCCGTCGGGTCGACGAGGGTGTAGCCCTCGGGCACGCCCACCACCTCGAAGCTGACGGACTCGAGGTCGTCGAGTCCGTCGATCGCCGTCGGTTGGAAGGCGACCGGCCCGGCGATCCCGAGCACGGACGGATAGACGTAGTGACCGGGCCCCGGGTACGCGGGGAGGTCGAACGGTGCACCCCCCCAGGTGTCGTCCCACTCCTGTTCCGTCACCTGCTCGGGCACGCAGCGCAGCTCGTCGCCGTTCACGTCCTCGAGGACCAGCACCACGTCGATGGCACCGTTCCCGACGGTCGGGGCAGGGCCGTCGGGGGTGCCCCCCTGGACCGTCACGGGGAAGGTGGTCAGCTCCAGCGGTTCCTCCTCCTCCCCCCCTTGCCGTAGCCGAAGTAGGCCGAGCACGACTCGTAGGTGCCGTCGGTGACGGGATCGGCCGCGATGACGTTCGACGTGTCATCGCCGTCCACCGCCCCTGCCGTCGCCACGACCGTGGGGGCGAACCCGGCGAACGTGGTGGCCGTTGCCGTGGCGACCCCCATCGATGCCAAGAGGGCCTTGTTCTGCAAGATCGACATGGTCGCTCCCAACCGGTCGTGCCCTGGTGGGGCAGACGAACGCCTCGACGCTAGGCGCAGAGGGAAGACCGATCAACAACCAGGTCGGTTCAGGGGTCCGAGCCCGTTCCCGGGTCCATGGGTGGCATCAGCGTCGTCAGCGGCCCGGGCAGATCACCGCGACGGATTCCCTTCACCAGCCGCTCGCCGAGCTCGGTGCGCCGGCCGTCGGCGTGCAGGCGGCCGGGCCACCCCATGAGCTGGTGGTAGGCCGACCCGGCGAAGATCATGGCGAAGGCCACCCGGTACCGCCGCCAGGCAGGGGCGACGAAGATCTGGTCGACGACGGCCTCGTCCCGCCACCACCGCAACGCGCCCACCTGGTCCTCGTTGCGCACCGGCAGGTGGAAGAAGGTCCCGTCGTTCACCACGGTGCCGGCGGGAAGGCACGGATCGCTGTAACCCACCAGTGCCATCGCCGGCCGGGGACCGGTCAGCTCGGGGAGCGCCACGAACCACATCGGTGGCGTGTCGGGCACGGCCCGCGGGTTGAACCACAGGCGGGGACGACCCTCGGCGTCGAGGTCGGCCCGCCAGATCTCGAACAGGCCGTCGGTGCTGCCCACGTCCTCGACGACCGCCCCGTCCGGGTGCTCGCCCCCCACCCAGCTGCGGACCTGCCAACGACCACCCCGACGAGCCTCGCCCCGCTCGTACCACGCGGGGAACAGCTGCTCGGGCAGCGCCCGGTCGTTGCTGGCCGGACTCTCCGGGTCCAACCCACCCCACGCCGTCATGGCCGGCGACGATAGCGGTGACCACGGTCACGCGCCCGAGCGCCCAGACTTCAAGCGGCGCGGCCGGGATGCCGACGGATAGGGAGCGGCCGCGCCGCCGTCCGAGCGCAGGGGAGACAGATGAGTGCCACCGAAGTGACCGTCGTGATCGTGGGACTGGTACTGCTGGTCGTCGTGCTGGCGATCATCTTCGGCATGTTCGTGACCGTCGGCCAGAGCACCGTCGCCGTGGTCACCCAGTTCGGCAAGTACAAGCGGCTCATGCAGCCGGGACTCAACCTGAAGGTCCCGGTGCTCGAGAAGGTCCACCAACGCATCCCGGTGCAGAACCAGGCCGTCGAGTTGCAGTTCCAGGCCACCACGATCGACCAGGCCAACGTCAACTTCTCCTGCATGGTCCTCTACACGGTTGCCGACGCCAGCGAAGCGACCATCACGCGCGTCGCCTTCAAGTTCCTCGACCAGCGCAACTTCATGCAGGCCCTCGTGCGCTCCATCGAGGGCACGATCCGCAGCTACGTGGCCACCAAGCGTCAAGCCGAGATCCTCGGCCTGCGCACCGAGATCGTGCAGCACGTCAAGGAGGAGTTCGACACCCAGCTGGCCGAATGGGGCTACCACCTGCTCGACCTGCAGGTGAACGACATGAGCTTCGGCGCCGCCATCACCCAGTCGATGGAGCGGGTGGTGGCGTCGAACAACGAGCGCGTCGCCGCCGAGAACGAGGGTGCGGCCCTGCTCATCCGCGAGACGAAGCGGGCCGAGGCCGAGGGCGCGGCCATCAAGATCGCCGCGGCCGCCGAGATGGAGGCCGCCCGCCTCCGGGGCCAGGGAGTCGCCGCGTTCCGCCGGGAGGTCGCGACGGGCATGGCCGAGGCGGCCATGGCCATGGAGGACGCCCATCTCGACCCCAGCTTCGTGCTCTTCGCCATGTGGACCGAGGCCATCCGCCACTTCGCCGCCGAGGGCGAGGGCAACCTCATCACCCTCGACGGGTCCGTGGACGGGATGTCGACGACGATCCGCCAGATGATGGCCGCGGGCCACTTCATCGGAGGCCCGGTCGACGGTGACACCAGCACCGGCCCGTCGTCCACCCTGCCGCCCACGTCGGAGCTCGGACTCCCCATCGTGCCGCCCGATCCCCAGGCCTGAGCCGCGCCGGGCGCGGGCGCGTCGGCCCCGACCGTGGGAAGCTCGGTGGATGAACGAGCCCCAGGACACGCCGGGCCCACCGCCCCCTCCACCACAGGATGACGCCGGCTCGGCCGGGATACTGGGCGGGCTGTTCCGCGATCCGTCGACCCTCGCCGCCACCGGCCTGCTCATCGCTTCGGTCTTCAACGTGGTCGGCGGCTTCATCAACTTCTTCAGCGACCCTGTCGGCGAGGGCATCCGCGGCCGGCTCCTCTCGCTCACCGACGTGGTCGAGATCGGCGACGTGGCCCTCCTCGGTCTGGTCGTGGCCCTCCTCGTGCTCACCGTCGACCCGCCGGGCGGCATCGACCGTCCGCTGCTGTTGAACGTGACCGCGGCCGTGGCCGGCATCATCGCCGCCTTCGGCATCCTGCGCGCCTTCGTCCTGCTGGCCGAGAGCGGGCCGGCGCCGTTCCGCGTCGCGGGGTTCCTCGTGACGATCGGGATCACCCTGGCCGCCGCCACCGTCTCCTACTGGGCGGCCCGCGAGTCGTTCCTGAAGGAGCAGCTGCACGGACGGGGGGCCTGAGGCCTCCTAGACCTCGGTGCCCTCGATGGCCAGTCCCACCGGCGCCTCCGCGTCGCGACGGCGGTCGGGCAGGAACACGAAGGCAGCCACCGCGCCCGCCACGGCGAAGCCGGCGGCGGTGAGGCTCCCGGCGCCCATCGCGTCCATGAACGACGAGCGCGCTGCGTCGGCGATCGCCCCCTGCGCCACGGGCGGCGCCTGAGCGGCCACCTCGAGCGCCGCGGCCACCGACTCCTTGGCCACCGCCAGCACATCGGCGGGGATCGGGAACTGAGCCACACCCCGCCCGAGGGCAGGCCCGAAGACCGACGCGAAGACGCTGCCGACCACCGCGACGCCCAGCACTCCCCCTACCTCGCGGGTCAGGTCGTTCACGGCCGCGCCGGCGCCGGCCTGCTCCTTCGGCAACGAGCTCATCACCGCCTCGGTGGCCGGCGCGGTGACGAGCGACAAGCCGATCGCCAGCAACGCCATCGAGATGATGACCGGGCCCCAGTAGGCGCTGGCGACCTCGACGGTACTGGCCAGGAGGAGACCTGCCGCGAGGCTGAGCAGGCCCGTGCCCACGACCCTGCGCGGCCCGTAGCGAAGGGCCAGTCGGGCGGCGATCGGCGCGGTGACGCCGGCGAAGAACGCGAACGGGAGCGTGTGCACGCCCGCCGACAACGTCGAGTAGCCGAGCACGAACTGGAAGTACTGGGTGATGATGAAGATGAACCCGAACAGGCAGAAGAAGGCCACGGCGATGGAGCCCGCAGCCGCGCTGAATCGGGGGATGCGGAAGATCCGCACGTTGATGAGCGGTTTGGCGACGCGCAACTCCCACCAGACGAAGGCCGTGAGGCCCACCGCGGCGGCGACGAAGCCGCCGATCGTGGCGGCCGACGTCCACCCCCAACGGGGAGCCTCGATGACCGTCAGCACCAGCACGGAGATGGCGAAGATCGACAACAAGGTGCCGGGCACGTCGAAACGTCCGGCCTCGGGGTCACGCGAACGTGGGGAGCAGGAACGCACCGCAGATCAATGCGACCACCACGATGGGCACGTTGACGAGGAACACCGAACCCCACCAGTAGTGCTCCAACAGGAAGCCACCGGTGATCGGGCCGAAGGCCACGGCGAGCCCGGAGACGGCCGACCACACGCCGATGGCCTTGGCCCGCTCGGTGGGGTCCGTGAACACGTTGGTGAGGATGGCGAGGGTGGCCGGGAACACGAGAGCCGCACCGATACCCATCGCCCCGCGGGACAAGATCAGTTGCAGCGTCGTGGTCGAGACCGACCCGAGGACCGCAGCGACACCGAACACGACGAGGCCGATCTGCATGGCCCCCTTGCGCCCGAAACGGTCGCCGATGCCCCCGCCGAGCAGCAACAAGCCGGCGAACACCAGCGCATAGGCGTCGACGATCCACTGCAGTTCCGAGATCGACGCGTCGAGCTCACGGTTGAGGGTCGGCAGCGCCACATTGACGATGGTGTTGTCGACCACCACCAGGAAGACGCTCGCCGCGAGAACAGCCAGTATCAGCCAGCGTCGACGGTGGATGACCTCGGCGTCCAATGTCGTACCCCCGATGCGACCGTGGGCGCGGCACGCATCCTGCGGGGCGATGATGGCACGAACCGGTAGCACCGGGAGCGCCTGCTGCGATCAGGCGGGATACGGTCGTGGCGATGGTCGACCTGTCGCTCGGGATGACGATCGTGGTCGACGTGGTGGCGTGGACGGTCATCGGCGTCGGCGCCGGTTACGGCATGCACCGGGTATCGCTCTCACGTCTCGACCACGACACCTGGCTGACTCGACCACGACGGTTCGAACGCGGGGGCCGCACCTACGAGCGGCTCGGGATCCGCCGGTGGAAGGACCGCACCCCCGAGCTGGGCGGGCTCTTCGCCGGCGGTGTGTCCAAGCGCACGTCGGGGGGACGCAGCCGCCTGGAGCGGTACGCCGCCGAGACCCGCCGCGCCGAGTACACCCACTGGCTGGTGATGTTCGCGGCGCCGTTCTTCGCCCTGTGGAACCCGTGGTTCCTGACCATCGCCATGGTCGTCTACGCCGTGGCGGCGAATGCTCCCTGCCTGATGATCCAGCGCTACAACCGGGCCCGGGTGGCCAGGATCGCCGGTCTGGTCGCCGCCCGCAGAACCCGACCGGGCCCCGACGAAGGTCGCGCCCCGACGGCGACCTGACGACCTCGCCACGTCACCGATCGGTGCCACCAGCGGGCACGCACCGAGCGGGCGAACAGCCCCACGAATCCCGCCAGCAACGCCGGATACGCGGGGCCCACCCACCAACGGAACCGGCCCAACCGGGCGCTGAGCACCCGGAACTGCACGGCGAACGCCAGCCACGCAGCCGCCGCGGTGAGCAGCCCCCGTCGGTCCCGGCGCCGCACGGCAACCAGCGGACCGCCCAGCCCCGCCGTCACCCAGAGGGCGACGAGCGCCGACCGCCACCACGGCACCGCCGCCGACCCGGCAGCCATGTTCTTCGTCCAGCCCTCGATCAGCTGGGCTGGTCCGGACGGGTACATCCGGAAGGCCACCAGGTCGCCACCGGCGTGGGCGCTCACCGGGAGACCGGCATCGCGGTAACGCCGGGCCAGGGCGATGTCCTCGACGACCTCGGCCGCCACCGACGCCAGACCTCCCACCGAACCCAGCTCGGCGCGACTGGTGACGAGACAGGGCCCGAACGCCGCATCGGCGCGCCCCGTGCCGGCCGGGCTGGCCGCACCGGAGCCCATCACCGACACCAGGTTGCACGGGGCCGACCACTGCTCGTACCCCGGTCCGGGCCGGTGGTCGGGGAGCACCGACACCAGTCCGCCCCGGACCCGGTGCTCGGCGACGACCTCGGCGATCGCCCCCGGCGCCAGCGTCACGTCGGCGTCGAGGAACACGATGATCGGCGCCGTCGTCGCTTCCACCCCGACGTGGCTCGCCCACGGCTTGCCCGCCCAGCCGTCCGGGAGGTCGCCCGCAGGCACGACCCGCACCCCGCACCCCGCACCGATGGCTGCCGTGGCATCGGTGGACCCGTCATCGACGACCACCACCTCCGTCGGGGGTGGGACCTGTGCGGTGATCGAGTCCAGCAGGGCCCCGATCGACGCCTCCTCGTTCCGAGCCGGGACGATGACCGCCACCTGAGGACGGACCCTGTGTCCGTCGATCGGCACCACCCGGCTCGACCCTGCGAGTCCGGGGAGTCGCCAACCCAGCCACCAACCGGCGCTCCAGCCGGCCGACCACCCGACGATCGGGACGACCTGACGCACCCCCACGGCGGTTACGACGCCGCCCGGGTGTCGGCGGTCGGGGCGCTCTCGCGCCAGGCCACGCCGAGCGGCACCAACATCCCGAACGGCTCGGAGCTGTCGACGTGGTGACGCCGGTGAGCCCGCGACAGCCGTCGCGCCAACGCCGAACGGCGGGCCACGGCGGCCCCGCCGGGCACCCGCCGGTGGACGACCCCGTCGTGGACGAAGGCGTAGGTCGCCCCGTAAGCGGTGACCCCGGCGCCGACGGCCAGAAGGCTGCGCAACCTCGGGTACCGGGCGCCGAGCGCCATGGCCGTCACGGTGCCCGCGGCGAAGGTCACCGGGTAGAGATCGTTCTTCTCGAACAAGGTCGTACGGGACACGTGATGGCTCTCGTGCCAGCCCAGGCCCGGACCGTGCATGATCCAACGGTGCGCGGCGTAGGCCACCGGCTCCATGACCAGGAACGCCGCCGCGGCCTGCAGGCCGTAGCGCGTCGCCGCCTTCACGCCCGAACCCCGGCGTCGAGCGCGTTCTCGCGCGCACCCAGCGCCTTCCACCGGGCCAGAACCGCGGTGAGCAGGGAGAAGCCGAACACGTAGTCCTCCACGGGGATGTCCCAGGGGAAGCGGAGACCGAGATGCCGGTCGGGGTCGTACAGCACGATCGGAGCGGAGAGCTTGGTGAACCACCCGTTGACCAGGATCATGAAGGCGTAGCAGATCCCCATGGCGATCCAGAAGCGCGAGTCCGAGAAGATCCCGCTGCGCAGCCACAGCCGCTCGTAGATCACGACCACGATCACCGAGACGACGGCGAGGAGGGTGTACTCCATCACCGCGCGTCCTGGGGGCTGGTCGCCCGACCGGCGACGAGGCGCGTCACCCAGGGCACCCGCCCGTCGAGGATGTTGCGGACGCTCTCGTAGGAGAGCAGGGCGCACAACGGCACGACGACGAAGAAGACCAACTCGTCGAGGGGGACCCCGAAGGGGAGCACGATCCCGGTCACGTACTGCGAGTTGAAGAACCAGTGGTCCCGTGCGATGGCGACCGCATCCCACACGTAGAACGCCACGACCACGGGAGCGAGGGCACGCAGCGTCCGCCCGGGGCGCCGATAGACCCGAGCCGAGAAGGCCCACTCCAGAGGGAGCGTCACGACCAGACAGGCGGCCATGACGAACAGGTACTGTCCCTTGTCCACGGCCCGTCCTTCCTGATCCGTGCCGGCCGACCGAACGGGCGGGGCCCGAGGGCCCACGCCGAGGAGCGCCACTTGGCTTCCCGACCCCCCACCGTACGTCTCCGCGGACCCCGAACCGCAGGCGTGACCCCGAGAACTGCCGCCTGATGCGCGTCGTGGTGGTCGGTGCCGGGCTCGGTGGGCTGGCTGCGGCCTGTCACCTCCGAGGCGACGGGCACGACGTGCTCGTCCTCGAGCAACAGGCCGGGCCCGGCGGCCGGGCTCACGCCCTGTCGATCGACGGCTACCGCTTCGACGCCGGTCCGACGGTGTTCACGATGCCCGAGCTGGTGGACGACTGCTTCCACGCGCTGGGCGTCGACCCGCGGGCCTACCTCACGACGTCGCCCCGTCGACCCGCTCTACCGCACGACCTTCGCCGACGGTTCCGTGCTGCACGTCCGGCGTGGACGTGAGGCCATGGCCGCCGAGATCGCCGAGGTCTGCGGCCCGCAGGAGGCCGCCGCCTTCCACGCGTTCGCCGACTGGCTCGGCGAGCTCTACGAGGTCGAGATGCCCAACTTCATCGGGCGCAACTTCGATTCGCCACTGCAGCTGGCGAAGCCCCTCGGGCCCGCGCTGCGATTGCTGCGCATGGGCGGGTTCCGCAAGCTCTCGGCGAAGGTGGCCCAGTACTTCACCGACGAACGGCTGCACAAGGTCTTCGGCTTCCAGGCCCTCTACGCCGGCCTGGCCCCCTACGAGGCCCTCGCCGTCTACTGCATCATCACCTACATGGATTCCATCGCCGGGGTGTACCACCCCGAGGGGGGCATGCAGGCCATCCCCACGTCGATGGCCGCCGCACTCGTGGACCGCGGCGTCGAGTTCCGCTACGACACACCCGTCGACCGCGTCCTGCTCGCCGAGGGCACATCGGGACGGGTCACCGGAGTGCGCACCGCCGACGGCGAGATCGTCGGTGCCGACGCCGTGGTGTGCAACCCCGATCTACCCGTCGCCTACCGCACGCTGCTGCCGGGCACGCCGGTGCCGCTCCAGGCCCGACGCGGCGCCTACTCGCCGTCGTGCATCCTCTGGCACGTCGGGCTGAAGGGGACGCCCGGCCCCGAGGCGGCGCATCACAACATCCACTTCGGTGACGACTGGCGCGGCGCCTTCGACGCACTGCTCGGCGAGGGTGTCCGGATGCCCGACCCGTCGCTGCTGGTCAGCGTGCCGACCGTCGACGAGCCGGACATGGCCCCCGAGGGCGACAGCGTCCTCTACGTCCTCGAACCCTGCCCGAACCTCGACGGCAAGGTCGACTGGACCACCGAACGCGATCGGGCCCGCGACGACCTCCACGAGCGGATCGCCGAGCTCGGCTATCCCACCGACATCGTCGTCGAGCGCCTCGTCGACCCACTCGACTGGGAACGCCAGGGCATGGAGCGCGGCACCCCGTTCGCCCTCGCCCACACCTTCTTCCAGAGCGGTCCGTTCCGCCCGAACAACATCACCAGGCACGCCCCCGGACTCGTCTTCACCGGTTCCGGTACCGTGCCCGGCGTGGGTGTCCCGATGGTGCTGGTGAGCGGGCGACTGGCGGCCGAGCGGGTCGCCGGGCTGGCGTGAGCCCGCCCCCCGGGCCGATCACCCTCGAGCAGTCCTACGAGGAGTGCCGCCGCCTCAACCGGGCCTACGGCACCACCTACTACTGGGCCACCTACGCGCTGCCCCGCGTGAAACGCCACCACGTGCACGCCCTCTACGGCTTCTGCCGGTTCGCCGACGAGATCGTCGACGACCCCGCCTTCGGCACCGTTGCCGAGCGCGAAGCGGCCCTCACCGAGCTTCTCCGACCGCTTCTTCGCCGACCTGACCCGGGGCCGGTCCGACGACATCGTCCTCAAGGCGGTGATCCACACCATCAAGGCCTTCGACCTCGACGTCGACCTGTTCGTGCGGTTCCTGCGCTCGATGGCCATGGACCTGACCGTCGAGACCTACGAGACCTGGTCCGATCTCGAGGTCTACGTCGACGGTTCGGCCGCGGTCATCGGCGAGATGATGATGCCGATCCTCGAGCCCCCGACCGAACGGGCACGGGCCGGCGCACGGGCGTTGGGCGTCGCCTTCCAACTCACGAACTTCCTCCGTGACGTCGGGGAGGACCTCGACCGGGGCCGCGTCTACCTGCCCCAGGAGGATCTGCGCCGTTTCGGGGCCGACCCCCACCGGCGGATCGTCGACGACTCGTGGATCCATCTGATGCGCTTCGAGATCGACCGTTGCCATCAGCTCTACGCCGACGCGGATCTCGGGATCCGCGAGCTTCCCGCCTCGTCGGCCAAGGGCATCTGGGCGGCCCGACAGCTCTACGGGGGGATCCTCGGTCGCATCGAGGACAACGGCTACGACGTCTTCACGCAGCGCGCCCGGGTTCCGGCGTGGGAGAAGGCACGGGTCGTCGCCCTGTCGGCCCTCGGCCGTCCTCCCGGCGCCGCTCACCCCACCGGCTGAGGTGGCGCCGGTGGACTATGTGCGCATCTGGGCCGACGGCGGCGGTGTCTCCCACCTCAGCGACGTCGGCCTCGACCGTACGGTCCTACCCGCGGAGGCCGGGGTGGCCGAGCTGTGGCAGTCCGACCCCGTCGCGGTGGACCGTCTCCACGTCGTCACCGTGAAGGCCGACGCGGAACGTCCCGATTGGCACTGCGCACCCCGGCGGCAGTTCGTCGTGTTCCTCGACGGCTGGGTCCGCCTCACCGTCGGGGACGGCACGACCCGGCAGCTACCCGCGGGATCGGTGGTGCTGGCCGAGGATCTCCACGGTCGAGGCCACGTGACCGAGCACCAGCCCGGGGACCGTCGTGTCCTGGTGATTCCCCTGGAAGAGGATCGCTAGAAGCCGAGGCCGGTCTTCGAGCCCGACCCCCGCGCCACGCCCTCCGACGGCTGCACCATCACCCAACCCTCGCCGGAGAACGACATCTGGAAGGTCTCCCCCGAGCCCTTCCCGATCAACGACTTCACGTTGACGTCGCCCTTGATCCCCATCTGCACGCCGTGGGTCCACATGACCACGGCCTGCGGATCGGCGAAGGTCGGGGCGGACGACACGTCGAGCACGATCGGCGGGCCATCGCAGGTGATGGCCACGTACCCGGTGCCGGTGAGCACGACGTTGTACATGCCCCCGGCCATCGCCCCGGCGCCACCGATCGACTTGATCTCGTAGCCGATCGACGCACTGAACGCGAGCACGTTGGCGCCGTTGACCCAGATGCTGTCGTTGTCGAGGTACATGATCTGGATCTCGGCGGCCTGGTTGGCCAGGAAGACCTCGCCGCCCCCGGTGATGTCCATCACCGGGACCCCCTCCCCGGTCATCTTCGACTTGAGGTAGCCGCCCATCCCGCCCGACCCGGCGTGGGAGAACGTTGCCTCACCCTGGTAGGCCACCATCGATCCGATCCGGGCCTTCACCGGCCCGTACTGCAGGAAGACCTTCAACAGCTTCTTGTTCTGGAGGGTGAACGGGTCGGCGCCCGTGGTCTCCTTGAACTCTGTGAAGTCGGCGTGGATCACGTGGCTCTCCCCCATCACATCGTCACGACGGACCGAGATCGAGCGTAGAGGACCCGCTCTCGGCGGTGTCGTTCAGCCCAGGCCGAACCAGCCCAGGATCGTCTGCACCACCACGGCCGACGCCAACAGCGCGATGACCACGACGCAGACCGTCGCCACCACCCGGAACCAGGGCTTGTTCACGGCATCGCCCAGCACCGAGCGCCGGCTGGCCAACACGAGGATGAAGGTCAACACGATCGGGGTGATCACGCCGTTCAGGACCTGCATGCTGATCAGCAGGGTGATCAGGTTGCCGGGCAGGAGGGCCACGCCGGCCCCGATCACGATGAGGGCGGTGAAGATGCCCAGGAAGAGCGGCGCCTCCCGGAACGTCCTGGAGATCGAGCGCTCGGCCCCGAGGGCCTCGGCCACGGCATAGGACGTGGCGAGCGGCACCACGGCGGCAGCCAGCGCCGAGGCGCCGAGCAGCCCGATCCCGAAGAGGACCTCGGCGCCGGGTCCGACGACGGGTTCGAGGGCCTGCGCCGCCTCCGAGGCAGAGTTCAACGGCCCGCTGCCCCCGATCGTCGCCGCCGTGGCGATGATGATGGCCATGCTCACGAGGTTGGCCAGCACCGAACCGACGATGCTGTCGGCACGCACCATCGCGTAGTCGTCGGCACCGGCACCCCGATCGGCCACGGCGGCGGCCTGGTAGAGCTGCATGTACGGAGTGACGGTGGTGCCGATCAACGCGACGACGATGAAGAGGAAGGTGCGCTCGGCCACGAAGCTCGGCACGACCAGGTTCTGCGCCACCTCCCCCCAGTCGGGGCGGGCCAGCACCGCCGCGATCGGGTAGGCGACGAAGGCCAACGCCAGCAACAGGAACACCCGCTCGGCATACCGGTAGTTGCCGACGACCACGACCCCCCAGATGACCAGGGCGGCGATCGGGATCGAGACGTACCGCGACACGCCGAACAGCTCGAACGCCGCTCCGATGCCGGCGAACTCCGACACGACCAGACCCAGGTTGGCCACCACGAGGCACACGATGGCGAAGGTGGCCGCCCGCAACGGGAAGTTCTCCCGGATGAGGGCCATGAGCCCCTCGCCGGTGAAGGCCCCGAGGCGGGCCGACATCTCCTGGACGATGACGAGAGCCACCGTCACCAGCAGCATGACGAACAGCGTCCGGTAGCCGAACTGGGATCCCGCGGAGGCGTAGGTGGCCACCCCGCCGGCGTCGTTGCCCGCGTTGGCGGCGATGAGCCCGGGGCCGAGGACGAGCATCCACAGCTTCCACCGGGCGCGCCGACGCCCCCGCGGCGCGGGGGTGACGTCGGAAGGTGGGTCCCGGTCGCTCATCGCCGGCCGATCAGGAGAGAAGGCCCGAGAGACGGCGGCGGCGATCGGGGAGGAGCGCGTCGACGACGTCGTCGGCCAGGATGCGACCCAGCGGGTGTCCGGACTCGTCGACCACCACGATCGACGACCCCCGGTTCTCGACGAACGCATCGACGACGTCGGCCAGCGCCGTCTCTGCGGTGACGGTGACGAGGCTGGGCTGGGGCACGAGGTCGCGGAGGCGCTGATCGGGCTCGGCCACGAAGAGCCGGCCCATCGAGACGTCCTCGACCAGGATCCCGTCGGCGTCGACCACGAGCACACCGTCGATGTCGCCCAGGTGCTCGCGCTGGCCGAGCAGCCGACGGCGGGCCTCGGCCACCGTGGTCTGGCCCTCACAGACCAGGACGGTGGTCGTCATCGCGCCACCGGCGGTGGCCTCGTCGTAGTCCAACAGGTCGGTCAGGACGGCGGCGACGTCGGTGGGCATCGTGGCCAACAGGTCGTCACGGGTCTCGGGGTCGAGGTCGCGGAGCGCGTCGGCGGCCTCGTCGGGCTCCATCTGCGCGACCAGGGATGCCGCCCGCTCGGGCTCCACCTCGCGGAGCAGGGCCCGCAGCTCGTCGGGCTCCATCTCCTCGAGGGCGTCGGCCGCGGTCTCCTCGTCGAGCGCGTCCAGCAGCTCCTGGCGCTGCGACCGGCCGAGCTCCTCGAGCAGATCGGCCAGCTCGCCCGGGCGGAGCCGTTGCAGGTCCCCGTTGGGGCGTCGGATCCGCACGGGCTCACCCGGCTGGGAGAAGGGCTGGATGGCCGCCCAGTCGATGACCCGGTCGGGGTGCGGCTGCGCACGCCATCGCGCCGGACCGAGACGACGCATCAGGGTGCCCAGGCCGACGTCGGCGCCCACCAGGCGATAGCCGGAACCGACGCGGGCCAGGAAGAGGTCGGCCGCCCGGAAGACCCTCACCCCGTCGACGTCGACCATCTGGTGGTCGAGGACGTCGTCGGCGAGGCGCACCTCGTTGTCACGGCGCACGACGTCACGGAGGTCGAAGCGCACCGACCGCAGCGTCACCCGCCGCGGAGCCATCTCCTCGATGGTGTCGGCCGGGACCCAGGCCAGCCGCCGACCGACCCGCACGACCAACCCGGTCAGCGGCGGATACGGCTCGCCCAACCACCGGACCACGATGTCGACGAGGCGACCGACTTCGGCGCCGGAGCTGTGCACGACGGGCGCGCCGGTGAGCGTGGCGACGGAGAGAAGGGACTGCGAGACGGCTTCGAGGGCCAGCAGCCGTTGCGTGCGCTGCTGGCGGCGCTGGCGCAGGGCGCGGGGCGCGTTGAGGGGGCTGACCATGACGGACCTCCGGGAGCGGGCGGGAGCGAACCGCCACCTCCGTCCCCGTCACGCTGCTCGAGTCGTGGAGACCGGAGCCGTCAGCGGTGGGGTTCGGGGGTGGGGCAGGACCACACGGCCGGACTTGGGGGCTCACACGTGGGCATGTGCCATCACCTCCTCGAGATGTCACGACGAACGGTATCGACGACCGATGTGTCTACCACGACCCCGCCCGGACACCCCCATGCCCCGTGTCACCGGCACCTTCGATCCTCGGTGCCCGAAGAGGTCACGGGGCGGGCAACATGGCCGGATGGCTCGCTCCCCCATCGTGCTGATCCCGCCCTCCGAGGGCAAGCGCCCGGGCGGGAGAGGAGCACCCTGGGTACCCGGGCGGGGCTCGTTCGGTGAGCTCGACGCTCGACGGGCACAGGTCATGACGTCTCTCGTCGCGGCGATGGACGGTCCCGGTCCGACCACTGCGGCACTCCTCGGCGTGAAGGGGGCTGCGCGGGCCGATGCGCTCGACCGGAACCGATGGGTGGCCGAGGCGCCGACGATGCCCGCCATCGATCGCTACACCGGCGTGCTCTACGACGCCCTCGACGCGTCGACGCTCCCTCCCCGGGAACGCCGGCGCCTGCGGGCCCAGGTGGTCATCTTCTCCGGCCTCTTCGGTCTGGTCTCCCCAGGGGACCCGATCCCCGACTACAAGCTCAAGATGGGCGCCTCCCTCGACCCGATGGGACGGTTGGCCACGTGGTGGCGGACCCCGGTCACCGCCGCCCTCGCGCCCGTCGTGGCCCGGCGGGTCGTGTGGGATCTGCTGCCGGGCGAGCACCGGGCGGCCTGGGCCCCCGCGCCCGTCGGGACTCCGGAGGGGCCGGCGCTGGTCATCTCGGTCCGGTTCCTCGACGAGACCCCGACCCGGAGGAAGGAGCGGCACTTCTCCACCGTGAGCCACTGGAACAAGCTGCTGAAGGGGGCTCTCGTCCGCCACGTGCTGACCGAGCAACTCGTGGATCCGCAGGGCCTGACCTCGTTCCGTCACCCCGAGGGCTACGTGGTCGACCCGAGCCTCACCGAGGAGCACCGAGGACGCGTCACCGTCGCTCTCGTCCGCCCGGCGCGGCTCGAACGAGCTCAGGTGCGCAGCATGCGCTCGACGGCCGACATGGCCTCGTCGAGCTTGGCCGCACCGGCGTCGTCGCTCTCCTGGGCGGCTGCCATCACGCAGTGATGCATGTGCTCGTCGAGCAGGCCGAGCCCCACGCCCTGCAGCGCCTTCGTGACCGAGGCGATCTGCGTGAGGACGTCGATGCAGTACTTGTCGTCCTCGATCATGCCCTGGAGGCCCCGCACCTGGCCCTCGATGCGACGGAGGCGGGCGAGGTACTGGTCCTTGGTCAGCGAGTAGCCCCTCGTGGTCATGGCGGCAGTCTATCGCAGGTAGGGTAGGGGGGTATCTACCCGGCGCTCTTCCGGAGGTCAGCGTGACCACCCGCACCTACACCGTTCCCGGCATCTCGTGCGACCACTGTCGTGCCGCCATCGAGACCGAGTTCGCCAAGTTGCCGGCCGTCGAACACGTCGCGGTCGACGTCGACACCAAGACCGTGGTGGTCGAGGGCGATGTCAGCGACGACGAGGGTCGGGCGGCCATCGACGAGGCCGGCTACGACGTCGCCGACGTGCGTTGACTCAGGCCGCCACCGGCCCCGTCGCCGATCCTTCACGCTCGGCCCGACGGGCGTAGGACCAACCAGGTCCGCGGAACACGTACGACAGTCGATCCCGCCACGTCACCGCACCAGCCACGTCGCGGAACATCTCGACGTGCTCGTGGGTGGCGATGCGCACCGGATCGAACGTGTCGATGTTCCGTGGTGAGCCCGTAGACGACCGGCTCGTCCTCGCGGTCGAAGGTGCCGAACAGTCGATCCCAGACGATCAGGATGCTGCCGTGGTTGCGGTCGAGGTACTGCGGGTTGCTGCCGTGGTGCACGCGGTGGTGCGAGGCGGTGTTGAGCACCTCCTCGGCCGGACCGAGCCGACCGATGGCCTCGGTGTGGATCCAGTACTGGTAGAGCAGGTTCACGCCGCGCGCCGTCTCGATGAGCTCGGGGCGCACGCCGGCCAGGGAGAGGAGCCCGTAGGGGAGCATGGCCCCGAAGCGCTCCGCCACCGGCTGACGCAGTGCGGTGGAGAGGTTGTACCGCTCGCTCGAGTGGTGCACGACGTGGATGGCCCACAGCCAGCGACTCTCGTGCATGAACCGGTGGTTCCAGTAGTAGACGAAGTCCCACGCCGGCGATGGCGCCGAGGGTGACGAGCACCCCGGCCCCCAGATCACGGCGATGCCCCGAACGCCTCCACGCGTAGCGGGCGGACGTGCGAGCGCCCCAGGCCGCGCTCCCGGTGACGATGGCTCCGGCGACGGCCACCACCGATGAAGAGGCCGAGACCTTCCGGGCCAACGCCACCGCTCGGGCCCGGCGCCGCTCGCGCCGCGACGAGGGGGCGGCCGGCTCGACCGGGTCGTCCGGCCCCGTGACCGAGGATGCTCCGGGTAGGACGCCGGGGGGCGTCACGCCGTCGCTGCTCAGGCGGGCGACCACATCGGCGACGGTGGTCAGCGTCGCCGCGCCGACCACGACACCGAGCGCGACCTTGGCGTACCGGCCTCGTCCCGGCGTGATCGGCGCGACCAGCCTGGCCATGGCCATCGGGACCACGAAGCTCCCGACGCCCATCGAGAGGCTGGCGATGGTGTCCTGACGTTCGTAGCCCTTGCCGATCGCACGCCCGGCGTCACGTCGACGGCGGAGGTAGGCGTGCTCGATCCCCATGGTGGCGAAGAACCCCGGGATGGCGGCGACGGTGAGGTCCACGCGACCTGCCTTTCGAACCTTGGCGCCAGTGTGCCCCTCCGGCCTCCGTCCCGCCAGACGCCCAGCGGGACGGAGGCCCGCGCAGGGACTGCGACCGCGACGGCCACACCGGGCCACCGGGCCGGCGCGGTCAGAGCGTGCCCGCATCGAGCCGGGTCAACACCTCCACGGCCCGTTCGCGCACCTCGGGGAGATCGGACAGCCGCCGCATGGCCGCCAACTGGTTGCCCATGCGGTGGTTCCCCCGGAAGGCCTCCTCGTGACGAGCCAGGAAGTCCCAGTACAGCGTCGTGAACGGACACGCATCGGGCCCGACCCGCTTCTTGGGGTCGTAGCGACAACCCCGGCAGTGATCGCTCATGCGGTTGATGTAGGCCCCGCCCGAGGCATAGGGCTTGGTGGCCATGCGGCCGCCGTCGGCGTGCAGCCCCATGCCCACCACGTTGGGCACCATCACCCATTCGGCCCCATCGACGAACGAGGCCCACATCCACTCCACGAGACCAGCCGGCTCCACACCGCTGAGCAGCGACAGGTTGGCCAGCACCATGAGGCGCTCGATGTGGTGGACCCACCCTCGACGGCGCACACCCTCGACGACCGAGGCGACACACGCCATCTCGGTGCGCCCCTCCGCCAACGACGGCGGGAGCGGACGGGTCGCGCCGAGCCCGTTCGCGTCGCGATAGCCGGGCATCCACCGGCGGTAGACGCCCCACACGTACTCCCGCCATCCGATGACCTGGCGTACGAAGCCCTCGGCCGAGGAGAGCGGGACACCGCCCTGCCGCCAGGCCGACTCGGCGGCGTCGACCACCTCCCGTGGGTGGAGGAGCCCCAGGTTCAGGTAAGGGCTGAGGGCGGAGTGCGCCATCTTCCACTCGTCTCGCAACATGGCGTCCTCGTGCGGTCCGAACAGCGGGAGGACCTCGTCCACGAAGTGGCGCAGGCGACGCTGCGCACCGACCCGCGTGGTCGCCCAGGTGCCATCCGGCGGAGCGCCCCACACATGAGGCGCGTTGCGATCGATGTCGCCGAGCACCTCCTCGTCGAGCCCGTCGAGTTCGTCCGACGGGCTCGCCGGCCAGGTGCGGCCGTCCTTCGGGGGCGGGTCACGGTTCTCGGCATCGAAGTTCCATCGACCACCGACCGGCTCGTCGCCCTCCATCAGATACCCGAGCCGTCGGCGCTGCCACCGGTAGAAGTCCTCCATTCGGAGGGCCTTGCGGGTGTCCGCCCACGCCGAGAAGGCCTCGGTCGAGCACAGGAACTGCTCGTTCGACGTGACCACGACACCCTGGGCGCGAAGCATCCGTTCGCCGTCGAAGGACATCGGCGCCATGGCGACGACGTTCGTGGGTGCATGGTCGCGACGATGGGACTCGAGACCAACGGCGAGCGTGGGCGCATGTCGATGGTCCACGTCGAAGCCCGCCTCTCTCAGCTCCAGGACGAAGCGACGCAGCGATGCCAGCACGAGATGGAGCCGCTGTCGGTGCCAGCGCTTCGATGCCAGCTTCGCGGTGCTCTCCACCACGAGCACCCGCACCTCACCCGGTCGGCGCTCCCGCAGAGGGCCCACGTCACGGGACAGCTGGTCGCCGAGCACCCAGACCGTGTCCACGTCAGGACCCTAGGTGACCGGTCCGTCGACCCTCTCGGCCGGGAGCCGGTCAGCCCGAGGTCTCGCCCACGAAGTCGATGACCACCCGGGCCAACTGCGGCCCGCAGTCCTCCTGCACGAAGTGACCCCCGCCCTCGATGGTGACGTGGGCCCGGCCCTGCGCCCCCGGGATCAGTTGCTGGAGCGGCCGGTAGGCGCCGCCGAGGATCCGGTCCTGGTCGCTGAAGGCGGTGAGGAACGGGCGATCGAAGCGCCGCAGACCCTCCCACGCGGCGCGGTTGGCGGCGCTGGCGGGGTCATCCGGGGTGGCGGGCACGAGCGTGGGGAAGACCCGGGCCCCGGCCTTCGCCGCCTCCTCCGGGAACGGGGCGTCGTAGGCCGCGATCACCTCCCGGGAGAGGCGCGTGACGCAGCCGCCGGCCACGAACCTGCCGACGGGGAACTCCTCGACAGCCTGGGAGATCGCGCGCCAACGACGGAAGCCCTCACCGAGGTCGTGATCGCCGGTGGGCAGCATCGTGTTCGACGCCACCACCCGGGCGAAGCGATCCGGGTGCTCACCGACGAGGCGGAGCCCGAGGAGCCCACCCCAGTCCTGCGCGAACAGCGTCACGTCGTCGAGCTGGAGCCGATCGAACACCGTCTCGCGGAGCCACTCGACGTGACGGGCGAAGCTGTAGTCGGTCGGCGCCATCGGCTTGTCGGAGCGCCCGAAGCCCACGAGATCCGGCACGACGCAGCGCAGCCCGGCGGCGGTGAGCAACGGGATCATGTGGCGGTAGAGATACGACCACGAGGGCTCACCGTGCAGCAGCAGGACGACGGGGCCGTCCGACGGGCCCTCGTCGAGATGATGCACCCGGAGCGTCCGGCCGGATCCGTCACCGGCGCCGACCTCCACGTAGTGCGGGGCGAACGGGTAGCCCGGAAGGTCCACGAAGCGTTCGTCGGGCGTTCGGAACACGTCCACGGTGACCCCTTCCCAGTCCCCTCGCGGTGACCGACTTCACCGGATCATTGCAGTGTCGGTGAAAGTAGATGGTGGCACACTCGGGGATCATGGTCCTCGCTCCCGTGGCGACAACGCACGCACCGCCGCCGTCGATTCGGGTGGACGGGCGACGGGCCCGCGCCGACCGCACCCGCGAAGCGATCGCCGACGCCCTGCTGGCCCTCGTCGGTGAGGGCGACCTACGACCCACCGCCGGACGGATCGCCGAACGCGCCGAGATCTCGGAACGCCTGATCTACCACCACTTCGCCGACCTCGACGCACTGCTGCGCACCGTCGCCGAACGCCAACTCACCCGGGCCCGCAACCGCCTCGCTCCTCTCGACGCCGGCGCAGCCCGCCCGGAGCGCATCGCCAGCATCACCGCCCAGCGCGCCCAGCTCTACGAGTGGATCAGCCCGATCAGGCGAGCGTCGACCCTTCAGGAACCGTTCTCCGCCGAGCTGCGAGCAGCGCGCGCCGACAGCGACGCCGAGCTCCGGGAACAGGTCGCACGGCACTTCGCGGCCGAGCTCGACGCGCGACGCGAGAGCAACGCGACGAGAACTCCTGGCGGCGCTCGACGTGACGCTGTCGTGGACGACCTGGGACAGGCTGCGCACGACGAACACGCTCAGCGCCGCAGCGGCACGACGGACCGTCGCCCGTATGCTCGCCGCGCAGCTCGACGATCAGGTGGACTGACCGGGCCGACCGGCCGACACGGCGTGCTCACGCACCCAGCCGTGCATGGCGATCCCGGCGGCGACGCCCACGTTGATCGAACGGGTCGACCCGAACTGCGCGATGGAATAGCACCCGATCCGCGAGGTCGAGAGCGGCGGCGCGACAGCCCTGGGCCCTCCTGACCGAAGAGCAGGACGCAGGATCGGGGAAGAGGTCGTCTCGAACGGCACGGCGCCGGGGACGATGTCGATCGCAACCAGCGGGAGACCCGCGGCACGAGCCCAGCGGCCGAGATCGGACACGTCGGGGTGGTGCTGCACGTGCAGGTAGCGGTCGGTGACCATGGCGCCGCGACGGTTCCAGCGACTGCGCGCCCACGATGTGCACCCCGGCGGCGTTGAACGCGTTGGCCGTTCGTACGACCGTTCCGATGTTGAGGTCGTGCTGCCAGTTCTCGATGGCGACGTGGAAGGGATGGCGACGGGTGTCGAGATCGGCGACGATCGCCTCGTTCGACCAGTAGCGGTAGCGGTCGAGCACGTTGCGACGATCGCCGTCGGCGAGAAGCGCCGGGTCGAGGCGGGGATCGTCCGGCCACGGAGACGGATGGGGCCCGACGCCGATCTCGTGCTCGCCACGGTCATGGGGTCCCGCGACGTCGCCCGTAGCCTCCATGGTCGATGATCCTCTCCTCTCGACGTCGAGTCTCGCGTCCGCCGTGGGCGCTCGTGGTCGTCGCGACCCTCCTCGTCCTTCTCGCCGCCGCGGCCTGCACCGACGAGGGCGGCGATGCGACGCCCGATGCGGAGGACTCCGCCGAGCGCGGTCCCGTCATCACCGTCCCGACGGTGCCGTTCACCCTCCTCGACGAACAACTCGCCGAGCGGATCGCTCAGGCTGCGCTCGACGGCGCCGCCCTGACCGTCGTACAGGACGAGACCGAGCTCCACCGGTTCGTCGCCGGAGCCACCACGACGGCCACTCCGCTCCCCCTCGCCGAGACCGGCATGTGGCTCACCTCGGCCACACTCATGACCCTCGTCGACGACGGTCTCGTCACGCTCGACGAACCCGTCGGAATCCACCTCTCGTTCATGACCGACGGGCCACGCGGCGAGATCACCCTGCGCCAGCTGTTGTCGCAGACCTCGGGGCTACCCCGCGACTCCGACTGCGCCAGCGTGCCCGGCTGCGACGCCGCCATCGCCGTGGCTCCCCTGCTGGGCCCGCCCGGGACCGTGTTCGCCGTCAGCCCCGTCGGGTACCACGTGGCCGCCCGGCTGGCCGAGCAGGTCACCGGCGAACCCTGGGCCGACATCGTGCGGGAGCGGCTCTTCGATCCGCTGGCCATGCCCGCCACCCGGTTCCGGCCGCCGGGCGACACGTCCCCCGAGGTGACAGGAGATCCCGGCAGGGGCCTGCTGGCCGCCGACGGGGAGACGACCAGCGACGACCTCGGCCGATTCCTCGCCATGATCCTGGCCCGAGGGGCCACCCCCGACGGCCGGGTGATCGAGGTGGAGTCGGTGGAGGAGATGGAACGCGATCAGACCCCGAACCTCGACACGAGCGACGAACCATGGGTGGCCGCCACCGGCGTCCCCACCTACGGGCTCGGGGTGTGGCGTGACCGCCTCCGCGGCGACGGGACCGCGCTGGCCTCGATGGTGAGCGCGCCGAACCGGTTCGGCCTCTACCCGCTGGTCGACCGCACCCGCAATGCGTGGGCCGTCGTCGCCGTCGCCGACGATCCGGTGGCCCCGTTCCAGGCGGTACGTGACTCGGCATCCGTGGCCCAGTTGATGGCCGCGGCCATCGACACCGACGGCCGCCCCGTCCGCCGCCCCGGATCGACCATCCCGCGCTGACTCAGCGTTCGAGCAAGGCGGAGCCACCGGCATCGTCGAGCAGGAACCGGGCCAGCCCGCGACCGAGAGCCGGACCGGTCGCGGCCGCGCCGTCGACACGGTGGCGCAACAGGGTGTGCCCGTCCATCGAGGCGAGGACGGCGTCGAGCGTGAGGTGTTCGCCGTAAACGGTGGCGTGGGCACCGGCGGGGAGATCACAATCGCCGCCCAACTCGGCCAGGAAGGCCCGCTCGGCATCGACGGCCAGGCGACTGGGTCCGTGCTCGATGGCGGCCAGGAGCTCGGCGGCGGGCCCATCGGCGTCGAGGCACTCGACAGCCAGAGCGCCCTGTGCCACCTGGGGCAGCATCACCCGGGGTTCGAGCACCTCGACGGTTCGATCGCCCACGTCGAGGTCGAGACGCTGCACCGCGGCCGCGGCCATCACGATGGCGTCGAAGCGGTCGGCCTTGTCCAGGCGGGTCGCGATGTTGCCGCGGAGGCCGGCGAAGGTGAGGTCCGGACGGACCCACGCCAATTGGGCACGACGCCGCACCGAACCGGTGGCCACGATCGCACCGGGCGACAGCGCGGCCAGCGTGCTCCCGATCAGCACGTCTCGGGGATCGGCGCGCTCGGGCACGGCGGCGAGACGCAGAGACGCCGGGGTGAGGGCGGGCAGGTCCTTGCCGGAGTGGACGGCCAGATCGGCGCGTCCGTCGAGGACGGCAGCCTGCACCTCCTTGACGAAGACACCCTTCCCGCCCATCTCCCAGATCGGGATGTCGAGGCGGATGTCGGCGACGGTCTCCACCACCACCGGCTCCACCGTCACGGTGGTGCCCGTCGCCTCACCCGCGGCGGACAGCAGGGAGGCCACATGATCGGTCTGCCAACGAGCGAGGGCGCTCCCCCGGGTGGCGGCCCGCAGGCGGACGACGGTCACGGGGCTCAGAGAGAGAACAGGTCGCGCAGGGCCTCGGAGAGACGTTCGCCCTTCGGCGTTCCGGCGGCGTCCTTGAGCCCGACGGTGGGCTCGTGCAGCAACTTGGCGACGATGCCCCGGGTGAGCGCCTCGACGGCCTCGACCTGCCGTTCGTCGAGGCCGCCGAGACGACCCCGGAACCGGTCGAGCTCGGCCACCCGGACGTCGTCGGCGCGTCCGTGCAGGGCGGAGACCAACGGTGCGACCTCGCGAGCGGAGCTGACGGCCACGTACCGGTCGAGCTCCTCTGCGACGAGGGCTCGCACCGCATCGACCTCGCGCCGGCGCTCGGCCTGGCCGGCCTCGGCGAAGGCCCGCAGATCGTCCATGTCGAGCAGGGTGACACCGGGGAGGTCGGCCGCGGCCGGATCGACGTCACGGGGAACCGCCACGTCGACGACGAGCAGGGGTCGCCCCGCCCGGTTGGCCATGACCCGGGCCATGTCGGCGTGCTCGAGGAGCATCGACGTGGCCCCTGTACCGGTGAGGAGCAGGTCGACCTCGGTCAACGACTCGTCGAGGTCGGCGAGGCGGATGGCGCGACCCCCGACGCGATCGGCCAGTTCCTCGGCACGGTCGCGGGTCCGGTTGGCGATGCGGACGTCACGCACGCCCTTCGCCGCCAGCGCCGCGCACCATGCCGTCGCCCATCTCCCCGGCGCCGAGCACCAGGATCGAGCGACCGTCGAGATCACCCAGGTGGGCGGCGGCCATGGCCACCGCGGCGGTGGAGACCGAAGCCACGTGACGGCCGATCCCGGTGTCGGTCCGAGCCCGCTTGCCGGTCTCGAGGGCGTGACGGAAGAGGAGATTCAATCGACCCCCCGCTGCCCCCTCGGACTGGGCCCGCTCCCAGGCGTGGCGCACCTGCCCGAGGATCTCGGCCTCTCCCACGACGGCCGAGTCGATGCCCGACGCCACCGTGAACAGGTGCGAGGCCGCTGATTCGCCGTCGTGGACGTAGAGGTGGTCGGCGAAGGCCTCGGGTGGGAGGTAGGCCATCTCGGACAGGAAGTTGCGCAGGTCGGCATAGGCCGGGTGGAACTTCTCGGCGACGGCGTAGACCTCGGTGCGGTTGCAGGTCGACAACACCACGGCTTCGCTCACGTGGTCGCGCGACACGACGTCGTGCAACGCCTTGGGAAGGCGGGAGTCGTCGATGGTGAGCCGCTCGAGCAGATCGAGGGGCACGGTGCGGTGGTTCAAGCCGATGACGACGACAGACACGCCTGGAGGCGCTCCTTGGCTTCGGCGAGGCGGCCCTCGCGGATCAGGTCCAGCATTCCCGAATCGAGCGCACCCTGCCAGTCCAGGCCCTCGGTGGACCTGCCGTCGGCACGGAGTCGCTCCCTCTCGTCGGACAGCACGTCCAACAACGTGAGGTACTCGACACCGAATTCTGCCGTGAATCGCCGGCGAAGCCATGTCGCGAGCGCAGGAGATCTCCCTCCCGTGGCGAACGTCACCAGCAACGGGCCCTGGCGGACACGGCTCGGCAGGGTGAACGCACAGTTGGCGGGGTCGTCGGCCGAGTTCACCCAGACGCCGTGCGCCTCGCCCTCCGAGAACACCTGACGATTGACCGCCGGATCGCTGGTGGCGGTCACCGCGAGACGGTAGCCGGCCACCTCGTCGGCCTCGTACGGGCGCCGATGGCACGTGACGTCGAGCGCAGCGAGGGTGTCGACGATGTCGGGGGCGACGACGTGGACCTCGGCATCACAACGCACCAGTTCCTCCGCCTTCTGGCGGGCGACCGGGCCACCTCCCACCACCAGGCACCTGCGCCCCGCCACCACCAGGTTCACCGGATAGAGGGGCGCGTCGACGGGCACGTCAGCGCTCGGTCGAGGCGGACGCGGCTCCACTCGTCGCCGGGTCGGAGTCGATCGGTGCGTGGCCGTTGCCCCCCGTGGCGACCGATTCGGGACCGTCGAGCCCGTCGCGTTGGCGGTAGAAGCTCAGGATCTGCAACTCGAGTGCGAGATCGACCTTGCGCAGCAGCGCGGGCGGTTCCACCGAGATCACCGCAGGGGCGAAGTTGAGGATGGAGGCCACGCCGGCGTCGACGAGCCGATCGGCCACGTCCTGGGCCACGCTGGCCGGTGTGGCGACGATGCCGATGGCGATGCCGCGCTCCACGACGAGGTCCGGCAACTCGTCGAGGTGGTGGATGGCATGGCCGGCGACGACCGTGCCGACCTTGCCCCGATCGGCATCGACGAGTGCGGCCACGGGGAAGCCCCGATCCCCGAAGCCGCCGTAGTTGGCGAGGGCCGCCCCCAGGTTTCCCATCCCCACGATCGCGACGGGCCAGTCCTCGGTGAGGCCGAGCTCGCGGCTCATCTGGAACAACAGGTACTCGACGTCGTACCCCACGCCCCGGGTGCCGTAGGTGCCGAGGTAGGACAGGTCCTTGCGGACCTTGGCCGCGTTGACGCCGGCCATCTCGGCGAGTCGCTCCGAGGAAACGGTCGTGACCTGGCCGTCGCGCATCTCCGCCAAGGTGCGCAGGTAGACCGGGAGACGGGCCACCGTGGCTTCGGGGATACGACGACGGGCGCGGTCCACGACGGCGACGCTACCGACCTCGTGCCCCCGTTCACAAAGTCGCATGCGCGGCGGCCGTCGAGGCGCCGCGGCCGGCCCGCGTACCTCAGCGCAGGACGCGTCGCAGGACCTTCCCCGTCGTGCCGACCGGCAGCTCGTCGACGATCGCGAACTCGGTCGGGCACTTGTAGCGGGCCACGTGGTCGAGGCAGTACTCGCGGAACTCGACCGGATCGACCTCACCGCCGAACGAGGGGACCACCCAGGCCTTCACCGCCTCACCGGTGGCGTCGTCGGGCACTCCGACCACCGCCGCTGCCTCGACCGAGGGGTGCTCGATCAGCACGTCCTCCACCTCGGCGGGAAAGACGTTGAAACCCGAGACGATGATCAGTTCCTTGGCCCGGTCGACCAGGAAGATGTTGCCGTCCTCGTCCACGACGGCGAGGTCGCCGGTACGCAACCAGCCGTCGGGCGTCAGGGCGCGCGCCGTGGCCTCCGGATCGTTCCAGTAGCCGACGAAGACGTTCGGGCCCCGCACCCAGATCTCCCCGGGGTCGTGCTGGAGGGCAGGTTCGCCGTCGGAGTCGACGATCCGGAACTCGATCCCGGCCAGGGGCACACCGACCGACCCCGCCGGCGACTCGACGTCGGTGCTCGACGTGACGACGGGCGAGGTCTCGGTCAGGCCGTATCCCTCCGCGATGTCGAGACCGAAACGGACGAGACATCCCTCGGCGACGTCGAGCGGAAGCTTGGCCGCCCCCGAAGTCGCCACCCGGACCGACGCGAACGCCGCATCGTCGACCTCGACCGACCGCAGCCAGGCCGCCCACATCGCAGGAGCTCCTGCGATGTGGGTGACACCGTGACGCCCGACGAGTTCCGCGGTCTCCTCGGGGTCGAAACGGCGGCACAGCACGACCGCCGTGCCGCTGCGTAGGCCGAGGTGAAGCACCACGTTGAGGCCGAACACGTGGAACAGGGGCAACACCCCGAGGCTGACGTCCCCGGGGCGCGGACGCCGCCGCTCGAGGGACCACACCTGGTCGAGGTTCGCCGAAAGGTTGCCGTGGGTCAGCATGGCCGGACGCGGCGCGCCCGCGGTGCCACTCGTGAAGAGCAGCACGGCGAGGTCGCCGGCGTCACGGTCCACGATCGGAACCGCAGGACCGGCGAGGAGCGCGTCCCACTCGGGACTCCCCCCGATCACGACCTCGCGCAGGTCGCCGCAGTCCCGACAGGCCATGGCCGCCTCGGCCACCGCGGCACCGGCCACCAGGACCGTGGCCCCCGTGACGCGAATCTCGTGGATCAGCGCCGCCGACGGTGCCGACGGGTTCAGGGGAACCGTCACGGCACCCACCCCCATCGTGGCCAGGTGGGCGACCACGAAGACCAGATCGTTGCCCGAGGCCACCGCCACCCGGTCGCCGGGGCGCACGCCCAGATCGACGAGACCGCCACGAGCGTTCGCGACCATCGCCCGCAACGCGCCGAAGGTGATGGGCTCGTCGTCCACGACGAGCGCGACGGCGGACTCCGGGTGTGGCTCGACGATCGTGGCCAGGTTCACGTGATCCCCTTCGGTGCCACCGCCCGGTGGCACCACCCCTTCTGGCTGACATCCTCGTCAGGCCCCGCGTGATGGTAGTGAACCGGGGCCGTCGAGCCCGATTCGGCGCTGGCGCGGCCACACTGTGGCGGTGGACCACGCCATCGAGACCGAAGGCCTGACGCGTGCCTTCGCCCACGGGCCGGCGGTCGACGGGGTCTCGTTGCGCCTCGCCCCGGGCGAGGTGCTGGCACTGCTCGGTCCCAACGGTGCGGGGAAGACCACCACGGTCCGCCTCCTCGACGGCGTGTTGCTCCCCGATGCCGGCCGTTCCACCGTCCTCGGCTTCGATCCGGTCACGCAGGGCGAGGAGGTGCGGCGCCGGACGGGGGTGCTCACCGAGAACGCCGGCCTCGACGACCGGCTGACGTCACTCGAGAACCTCACCTACGTCGCCCGGATCCGGGGATACGGCCGCAAGGACGCCCATCGCCGCTCGATGGACCTGCTCGAGCGCTTCGACATGGCCGACCGCGCCGACGATCTCACCCAGGGCTTCTCGACCGGCCAGCGCAAGCGGGTGGCGCTCGCCCGGGCCCTGTTGCACGACCCGGAGCTGCTGTTCCTCGACGAGCCGACCTCGGGGCTCGACCCGGCGGGCACCCGGGACGTGATCGACCTGATCGGCGGGATGGCGGCGGAGGGTCGCACCATCGTGCTGGCCACCCATTTCCTCGGCGAAGCCGGACGGCTGGCCGACCGGATGGCCGTGCTTCACCACGGGCGTCTCCGGGCCTTCGGAGCCCCGCACGAGCTCGCCGCGGGGCTGTGGCCGGGCATCGGCGCGGAGCTGGACCTCGGTACCGAGGGTCGGGGCACCACCGTCGAAGCGCTCGCCGGGGTGGCCGGCGTCCAGCAGGCGTTCGCCCACCCCAACGGGGTCCGGCTGGTCGTCGACGGCCGCGACGTGCTGCCCCGCGTCGTGGCGACGGCCGTCGGCCTCGGGCTCGACGTGTTCGGAGCCGCGCTGCGTCCCCCCACGCTCGAGGACGTGTACTTCGCCATCGAGCAGCGCATCGCCGACGAGGACGGCGGCCTGAGCACGGACGGCTTCGCTCGCGTAGTGACGACGGTCGACGGGGCCCGTCCCGCCACCGACCCCGCCTCTCTCGCCAGGCTCGACGAGGTCCGTCGATGATCGCCATCGACCGGCTGGCCGTGACGACCATCGTCGGCCGGGACCTCCGTGCAGTGAGCCGCTCCAAGGCCATCGTCCTTCCCATGATCCTCGTCCCCGCCCTGCTGTTGCTGGCCCTGCCGTTCTCCATCGGCCTGCTCGCCCGCTCGGTTCCCGGGGAACAGGTCGACAGCGCCCTCGAGTCGCCGCTGCTCTCGGGCCTGGTCGACCCGATCCTCTCGCTGCCCGAGAAGGAGCGCCTGATCGTGCTCGTGCTCGGCTACCTGCTCCCACCGCTGCTCTTGGTCATCCCCCTGATGGTGTCGGCCGTGCTGGCCGCAGACGCCTTCGCCGGGGAGAAGGAACGCCGCACCCTCGAGGTCCTCCTGCACCTCCCGGTGAGCGACCGGGACATGTTCGTCGCCAAGGTCCTCTCGGCGTTCGTGCCCGCGGTTCTGATCACCTGGGTGGGCGCGGTCGTCTTCGCCCTGATCGGCAACGTCGTGGCGTGGCCCGTCATGGGCCGGATCTTCCTGCCCTACACCCAGTTCTTCCTCATGGTGGTGTGGGTGGGTCCGGCGGTGGCCCTGCTGGCGCTCGGGCTCCTCGTGGTCGTGTCCTCGCGCGCCAAGACCACCCAGGAGGCGAACCAACTCGGCGGGGCGGTCATCCTGCCGTTGATCTTCCTCGCGGCCGCACAGGCATCGGCCATGTTGCTGCTGCCCCCACTCGGGGTGATCGGCGTGGGCGCGGTGCTGTGGGTCCTGGCCGGCGCGCTGTTGTGGGTCAACAGCCGACGGTTCACCCGGGACCGATTGGCCTCACGGGCCTGACCTGCCCTCGTCAACGGGCGAGGATGAACAGCTGCAGCGTCGCCGCGCCCAGGATGACGAGCAACAAGATGCCGAGGGCGATGACCGTTCCGGGCCTCATGGTGTGGCCTCCTCGCCGACCGTACGGCGAATCGAGAGCGTGACAGGGGTGACGATGCCGTCGCGACCGTCGTCGAGCGAACGGATGACGACGCTGGATCCAGCGGTGAGGTCGAGCTCGCGCGCCGCCGAGTCGCGGTCGAGCGCCAGCGCCACCAGGCCGTAGGAGTCGACCACCAGGCCGACCTCGCCCGGCGCGACCCGGGCGAACGTGTCGGCGCGGCGCCCGGTGTGATGCGCACCCTCGACCACGACGGCGACCCGCTCGTCGAAGCCGTCGAGCTCCTCGGGCTCGACGTTCAGCTGTGCGTTCCCGTAACGGTCGACCCAGAGCACCTCGGCGACGAGCTCTCCCTCCTCGTGGCGGCTGAGCGGCACCAGGCCGGGCATGAGGGTGACCGGGTCGACGAGGGGCCCGAGCTCGGTCAACTCGACGCCCTGCGCGAGATGGGCGGCCGCAGGACCGAAGATGTCGCGCCCGTCGAACGTCGCGGCGCCGGTGTCGAGACGATGGTCCTGCGAGGTCAGCACCACCGCACGGGTGGCGCCCCCGCACATGGCGACGGCCGGAGCGAGGAGCCCGTTGTCCGGTCCGACCAGCACCGACGCGCCCTCGCCGACCTCGACGGCGATCGGCCGGCGGGAGGTCCCGACCGCAGGGTCGACGACGGCCAGCACGACGCCGGGGCAGAGGAACTGCGCACTGCGGGCGAGGGTCAGCGCGCCGGCGCGGACGTCGTAGGGGTGGATGTCGTGGGTGAGGTCCACGACGGCGACGTCGGGGGCGATCGAGCGGATCACGGAGTGGACCACACCGACGAACTCGTCGACGCGCCCGTAGTCGGACAGGAAGGAGATGGTGTCGTACCGGGGCGCCATGACGTCGGTGAGGGTACCGGCCGGATGACCCCGCTCCGGCGGCCGGGGAGCCGATCAGCCGGTGCCGAGCTCGCGTGCGCGGTCCGTGGCGGCGCGCACGGCGTTGAGCAGCGCCGCCCGCAGACCCCCCACCTCGAGGGCGTGCAGCGCGGCGGCGGTGGTCCCGCCCGGTGAGGTGACCGACGCACGGAGCGCGGCTGCGTGCTCGTCGCTCGACTCGAGCAGCTGCGCCGAGCCCAGGATGGTCTGGACCGCCAGGACTTCGGCCACCTCGCGACTGAGCCCGACCAGCACGCCCGCTTCGATCAGGCTCTCCGCCACGAGGAACACGTAGGCCGGCCCGGACCCGGAGAGACCGGTGACCGCATCGAGCTGGGCCTCCGAGACCCGCACGACGACCCCGACCGCATCGAGGATGGACATGGCCCACTCGACGTCCTCGGGCCCCGCACTCGCACCACCGGCGACCGCCGACGCGCCGGCCCCGACGACGGCCGGGGTGTTGGGCATGGCCCGCACCACGGCGACGCCACCACCCAGCGACGCCTCGAGGGCAGCGGTCGTCACCCCGGCCGCGATCGAGACGACCCGCTGGACCCCCGCCACGGCGATCTCGGCGCAGGTCTCGGCCGCGTCGGCCGGCTTGACGGCGAGCAGCGCGCCCTCGCACGCGGTGGGGCGGTCGAGCACCGCCACACCGGGGAACATCAGCGCCAGGTCGGCCCGCCGTGGCGCCCCCTTCTCGACGACGGCCAGCTCTGCGGCAGGGGCCCACCCGGCGCCCAGGAGGCCCGTGAGCAACGCCTCGCCCATCTTCCCGCCGCCGACGATCTGCAGTCGCACCATGGGCCGAAGCTAGTGGCACGTCGACGAATCGGCCGCGTGGGTACCTCTTCGCCGACGGCGGTTCTCCACCTGGGCGGCCGGGTCGCCGACCGTCTTCCCCGATCAGCCGGCGACCCGAGCCAGGGTCACTCTAGACCGGAATCACATGAAAGACAATGAAAATTCACCGAACGACGTCTACGGCTCGGTGAAACGAGAGGCGTACCCGATGCGCAGTGCAGGCAGGAAGCACCTCTCCACGTAGGCGTAGATCGACCCCAGGATGCGGTCGAGCTCCCCCTCGTCGACGGAGTGCACGGGCAGCGAACCCTCGAGGAACACCGCGTCCTCCTCACCGATGGCGAACGACGCCCCGACGAGATGACGGTTCCGCCGCAACAGGTGCTCGAAGAACGCGGCGTGGTTCTCCTCGGGAGCGGGCATCACGTAGGTCTCGTAGTGCAGCGTTCGCTGCCGCAGCGTGAACCAGATCGTGAACACGTCCTTGGCCTCGCCCCGGACCCGGACGTACCAGCGTCGCTCGTCGCGCTCGCCCCGCTCGACCGCCGCCACGACCGGGTTCTCGTCGAGCTGGGTGCGGAACCAGGCATCGATCCGGGCGTCGAGCGACGCCAGCGTGGCGCCGTCGGCGATCTCGTCGGCCATCAGCCGTCGGCTCGGTGGGTGGTCAGCACCGGACGGGCTCGCGGGCGGTGAGGTCGGCGTAGAGACGCCGCAGGCGGGCCGCGCTCGTCGACCAGGTGTAGCGACGGGCACGCTCGGCGGCGGCGGCGGCCATCGCCGTCGCCCGAGATGGATCGTCGAGGATCCGGCTGGCCGCTGCGGCGTAGTCCGAAGGGACGCGCGTGTCGACCAGCACGCCGGTGACGCCGTCGTCGACCAGGTTCAGCAGACCCCCGACCGCGGCGGCCACGACGGGTGTGCCGCACGCGGCCGCCTCGAGGGCGACGAGTCCGAAGGACTCCGACCGGCTCGGCACCAGGCACACGTCGGCGGAGCGGTAGTAGGTCGACAACAGGTGATGAGGCTGCGGATCGACGAACCGCACCCGGTCGGCGAGGCCGTGACGCTCGACGAGGGCCTGGGCGTCGGCGAACTCGGCGTCCCCGTCGGCACCGCTCGGACCTCCGACCACGACCAGCACCGCGTCGGCGTGCGTCCTGGACAACTCGGCGAGCGCCTCGATGGCCACGCCGACCCCCTTGAGGGGCTGGATCCGACCGACGAACAGCAGGACCGGGTGCGTGCCGAGCCCGAGCGCGGCGCGGGCGCCGGCGCGATCACCGGGAGAGAAGAAGGCGTGATCGACTCCCGGGGGAACGATCTCGACCCGGTCGGGACGGGCCCCGTAGAGCTCGACGAGCTGGGCGACCTCGGCGTCGCAGCTGGCCAGGATCGCATCGGAGCAACCGATCACCTCGGTCTCGGCCTCGACCCGGCGATCGGGCTCAGGGTCCCCCGTCTCGGCCTTCACCCGGGCCAGCGTGTGGAACGTCGATACGAGCGGCAGCGACAGCTCGTGCTTCAGCCGGTGCCCGGCCAGCCCCGAGAGCCAGTAGTTGGCGTGGATGGCGTCGGGTCCGTCGCGGCGGGTGAGGTGCGCGGCCACGGCTTCGGTGTAGGCGTCCACCACCTCGGGGAGGTGCTCCTTGGCCAGGTCGGCAGGCCCGGCGTCGACGTGGACGACCCGGAATCCGGGCTCGACGTCGACGACCTCGGGGAGGTCGTCGGCGCCGCGACGCACGTAGACCTCGGTGGCCACCCCGGCCTGGGCCAGGGACGCGACGAGCTCACGGACGTAGACGTTCATGCCGCCCGAGTCGCCAGAACCAGGTTGAGCCAATGGGGACGTGTGCATCGAGAGCACCGCGAGGGAACGCACGGGGTCAGGCTACGGCGACGATGGCCGGTCGACGCCGTTCGGGGGCCGTCACTCGGGTCGTGACGACAACGCACCCTCGACCGTGGCGGCACCGCTGCGGTAGCGCTCGGCCAGCTCACCGTTCAACGCATCGATCTCGCGATGCAGGGCCTGGCGCCGCTCGGAGATGCGCCGTTCGAGGGCGTCGAGGTCGTGGGCCAACGCCACGAGTTCGTCGTTGGACTCCCCGGGGAGGTCGGCGATCTTCGCTCCGCCGTCGGTCAGCCGGTCGAGCTCGGCCTGAAGCTCCGGGTCGAGCGACGTCGGGTCGAGAGAACGCGGGAGTCGGCCACCGACGCCGGCCCGGCCGGTCTCGGTGAGCACGTCGGGGAGCTGCTCGACCATGGTGGCGAGATCCCGCTGCTCCCCGGCCGCACGGTGCTCGAGTTCCGCCCGCACGAGGTCGAGAGGACCCTGGACGAGGCGGCGCAGGTAGGACAGGCCGCTCTCCGCGGAGACTGCGGCGTCGCGCCGGGCCCGCAGATCGTCGAGGTCGAGCGACGCCGGGTCCCCGGATCCGCCGGACTGCCCCGTCGTGTCGGATGCACCTGTCATGAGCTCTCCTCTGGCCGACCGCCCGGCGCGCATCGAAGGGCTGCAGTGTACGACAACCGACGCCGACGATCCCCGACGTCGTGCAGACCCGAACCGTCGTTCCCGCTCCTCACCCGAGGTAGTCCCACAACATCCACGCCCACAGGGGTGCCGTGACCGACCAGGAGTCCAGCCGCCGCATCGCCGGACCCAACGCGGTCGCCGACGGGACCAGTGTGGCGGCCACGATCGGGCCGAGCGGAGCGGTGACCGCCACGAGTCCCCCGAAGACCCATGCCGCGGCCGTGTCGAACACCGCCAACTGGTAGACGGCGACTCCGAAGGTCAGCACCATCACTGCGACCATGCCCGCCGCCGGACCCTCGATCCTGCTGCCGGCACCTGATCCCACGAGGTAGTCACCCACCTCGTAGCCGCTGATCAGGACGAGCAGGACGAGAAAGGCCGCCCCGCTGGCACGGGCGACGAGGACGGCCGAGGCGGCGACGAGACCCGGGACGATGCCGCAGCGCACGGCGATCCCGGCGAACACCAGGACGTTCGGTCGCCGAGCCTCGGCGCCGTGCCGCACGGCGCGATCGGTCACCACCGCCACCGCCACCGAGGCGACGGTGGCCGCGATCACGAGCAGGCCGACCAGAGCGATGCCGAACGCCGCTGCGATCGGGAGAAGTCCCGCGGTCCCGGCGGTGACGGCCCGCATCGGCGTCGTTCGGGCCTGTCGCCAGGCGGCGACGCATTGCAGTGCGGCCACGGCGGCCACGGCGGCGAACACCAGCGCCAGGGCGAAGACCCCGACCACCCCGGCCAGGCAGGCCACGGCGAACCAGAGCACGCCGAGGCGGCCGCGGGGACCCGCCGGCTGATCCCCGGCGACGACCCGCTCGACCCATCCCGGTGCGGCGCCGAACGGGCTCCGCTCGGCGGGCGCCCGAGCCGAGGGGCGTTCCGGCGCCCTCACCGCGGGACCCTCCCGGGACAGGCGCTGCGGCCCGGGCCTCGCCGAGGCCTCCGTCATCGGCTCACCGGTGCATCTCCGCCCGAAACCGGTGGCAGCACCGCGATCTCGTCATCGTCACCGACCGGCTGTGCGAGCTCGGCCGGCTCCCCGTTGCACCAGACACGGCTGTGGGCGACGACCTCGGCGAACTCGGGCCCGAACCGTGCGACGGCAGCCTCCAGCGCCGAGGCCACGGTCGCTCCGAGGACCTCGGCCCGGGCGGTACCGGCGGCGTCACGAGCACCGGCGAACAGACGAAGACGGGGCACCGTCGAATGCTAGTGACCCCTCGGCGTCCAACCTGGCGTCGGTGCTGTCCCGGCGGGCCGCTACCGTCCAGCGACGATGACGTCCATGCTCCTCGTCCGCCACGGCCAGTCCGAGTGGAACGCCCTCGGCCGCTGGCAGGGCCGGGCCGATCCCGCCCTCACCGATCTCGGCCGCCTGCAGGCGCTCCACGCCGCCCAACGCGTCGGGACGGTCGACGTCATCTGCGCTTCCCCGCTGCAACGGGCACTCGAGACCGCCCGCATCATCTCCGAGCAACTCGGCGTGGGACCGGTGGTGATCGAGCCCGACCTCGCCGAGCGCGACGCCGGCGAATGGCAGGGCCTCACCCGTGTCGAGATCGAGCAGGGGTGGCCGGGCTACCTCGCCACCGATCGCCGCCCCCCGGGCTACGAGGGTCACGACCTGCTCTCGGTGCGGGCCCGAGGCGCCCTCGACCGGATCGAGGGCGAGTACCGGGGCGGCGAACTGCTGGTGATCACCCACGGAGGCTTCATCGGAGCGGTCGAGCACGATGCCGGGCTGCCCTGGGAGCGCATGCCCAACCTCGGTGGCCGATGGGTCACCCACCACGGCGACCGGATCTCGGTCGGCGATCGACTGGTCCTCGTCGACGACGACGAGCTCACCGTCCCCAGCCAGATCTGACCCAGGGGAGGTGGCCGCGGTGGCCATCCCGTACAGCGAGTACCCCGTCGACATCGTCCGCAGCAGCCGTCGACGCAAGACCGTGCAGGCTCAGGTGGTCGAGGGCCGCATCCGCGTGCTGGTCCCGGCCCGCCTGTCCCGCCGTGAGATCGACGAGTACGTCCACGAGCTCGTCGCCCGCCTCGACCGCCGGCGACGACCCGTCGACGACACCGACCTCAAGACCCGCGCCGACACGCTGAGCCGCCGCTACGACCTGCCCAGAGCTTCGTCGGTGCGCTGGGTGGGCAACCAACGCAACCGCTGGGGGTCGTGCACCGTCCAGACGGGCGCCATCCGTCTCTCGGACCGGATGGTCGGCTGGCCCCAGTTCGTCATCGACTACGTGCTGATCCACGAGTTGGCCCACCTCGTGGAGGCGAACCACTCCCCCGCCTTCCACGACCTGGTGGCCCGATTCCCCCGGGCCGAGCGGGCCGTCGGCTTCCTGTTGGCCCAGTCCTACGCGGGCGACCCCGACACGGCTGCGGACGACCCGGACGAGCTCGTCGACTGAGCCGGCGACGGACCGGGCCTCAGCGCCGCCACGCCGCCTCGGCGCGTCCCAACGCAGTGACGGGCGGAGCACCGTTGCGGTACTCCTGGAGGATCCCCCGCCACCGGTTGCGCCCCTCGAGGCGACCGAGCATGGCGCTCATCCCCCAGACCACTCGATCGAGGAGCACGAAGCCGGCGGGCATGTCGAGTGCCGCGATCACGTCGGCGTTCGGTCCCCGGACGTCGAGCAGCGTGGCCAGGGTGTCGCCCACGTAGCTCGTGGTGAAGGTGAACTCCTCGGCCAGATAGGCGCGATAGGGGGAGCTGACCACCTCGAACACCCGGTACGGGTCGAGTCCGTGCCCCTCGTGCAGGAAACCGGCCGCCTCCATCGCCGCCACCACCCCGACGGGGTCGTGGGCCAGCACGTGATCGATGGCCGGGGCCAGACGTTCCCACTCCTGCGAGGTGAAGGCCTTGACCAGACCGAAGTCGAGGAAGGTGATGGTGCCGTCGGCGTGGAACCGGTAGTTGCCGGGATGCGGATCGGCGTTGAACACGCGATGACGGTGCAGCGAGCCCTGCACGAAGCGGAACAGCACCTCCGCGGCGCGCTGACGTGACGCCGGGGTGGCGGTCGCCCGGAACTCGTCGAAGGTCAGCCCGTCGACCCACTCCGACGTGAGGACGCGGCGCGCCGAACGCTCGGGCACCACCGCCGGGATCCGCACGAACGGATGATCGGCGTAGCGCTCGACGAAACCGGTCTGGGCCGTGGCCTCGAGGCCGTAGTCCAACTCGTCGGCCATCCGCGCACGCAGCTCGTCGACGAGGGCATGGGCGTCCAGTCCGGGGAGGGCCAGGCCGGCGGCCAGTGCGTAGAGGCGGTCGGCCTGGTCGAGGTCGTCGGTGATGGCCCGGTCCACCCCCGGGTACTGCACCTTGACCGCCACGTTGCGCCCGTCGCGCATCACCGCCCGGTGCACCTGACCGATCGATGCGGCGGCGACGGGAACCGGGTCCCAGTCGAGGAAGAGGTCGCCCACCTCCGCCCCGAGCTCGTCGCGGACCACCCGCTCGGCGAGGCTCGGCGCCATGGGAGGGACGTCCTCGTGGAGCCGGGCCAACGCCGCCTGGGCATCGGGCGGGAGACCGTCGGCGGCGAAGCCCAGCATCTGCCCGAGCTTCATGACCGCGCCCTTCATCTGCCCGAACTCGTCGGCGACGTCGGTGGCGCTGCGCACGGCGAACCGGGCCTCGAGCTGACGGCGACGTTCCTCGTCCGCCCCGACGCCCCGGAGCTTGACGATGCCGAGATGCGCCGCCCGGCGGGCGGTGAGGCGGGCGATCCGGGCCTGGCGGGTCCATCGTTCGCGGCGTTCGCTCCGGGTCGGGAGTGACCACTCCCGGGATCTCGGTCTCCCCGCCGCCATCGAGGATCCGTCGGTCTCGCCACCCGGGGTGCGTCCGACCAGCACGATCGAGAGCCCGAACGGGATGGTCCAGCGCCGCAGCACCCAACGCTCGAGCGCGGACAAGGCCGCCAGCACACCATCGACGGTGGGGCCGAAGGAGCTGGCCTCTTCCGGCGTGTCTGCGGTCAGGTGGCGCAGCGGCGTGCGCCTCAGCAGCGCTGCAGGAGGGAGCAGGAAGGCGTAGTAGTAGCTGCAGGAGTCGACCACGAGACCGGCGTCCTGGGCGGCGCACCGCAGCTGGGGGGCGGTGTACCGGCGGCGGCGGGCGGCCCAGTCGTCGTGATCGCTCCAGAGCCACTCGTAGGCCGGGACCGTCAGCACCACAGGTGCTCCCGGCCGACACACCCTGACGTACTCCTCGAGGGCCACGACGTCGTCGTCGACGTGCTCGATGACGTCCATGCTCACGAGTGCCCCGAACGTGGTGTCCGGGAAGGGCAACTGCTCGGCGAGCGCCCGCATGACCCGTGGCCGGGGCCGCCGGCGGATGGCGTGGTCGAGGGCGTGCGCCGACAGGTCCGTGCCCACCGCGATGCGTGCGCCGACGCTCTCGAGCACGTCGAGCGACTCCGACGTGCCGCAGCCGACGTCGAGGGCAACTGCGTCGGGACGGAGTCGACCGGCGAGGATCTGGGCCAGGAGGCGACGCCGACCCTCGTACCACCAGTGGGACGCCACGGAGGAGGCCATGACGTCGAAATAGGCGTCGTCGGGCTGCGCCTCGACGCCATGGGCCACGCCCGGATGAGGCGCCGACACCGGATGAGGATCGTTCACGCCGGGGCCGTGGCCAGGATGACGCAGTGCGGATGGGGATAGCCGTGATCGAGCCGCTTCAGCATCGTCACGCAGCCTCGTCGTTCGAGGTGACCGGCGATCTCGTGAGGATCGGCGAAGGCCACGTGGGCGCCTTCGGTGATGCGCACCACGCGGGTCGCCGCCAACTCCTGGACGGTGGCGAGGCGGGCCTTCCAGGCCGGGACGCGATCGATCTCCTTGATCACGAGGAGCCCTCCCGGGGCGAGCGCGGCGACGCAGTCGTCGAGCAGCGCCTCCCGACCCTCTGCGCCGAGCAGGTACAGCACGTCGGCGATGACGATCGAACGCCAGCCTCGCTCGACACGGGGCACGGATCCCTCCCCGACGGCGAAGAGGACGCGGGCCTCATCCGGGCGCAGTCGCGCCGCGGCGGACTCGGCGACGGCGATCTTCTCGACGTCGATGTCGATGCCCACGACCTCGCGTGTCCGGCTGGCGATGGCCAGGTAGCAGCTGAAGAGCCCGTGACCGCACCCCACCTCGAGCACCGGACCCGACAACGGCACCTCGAGCTCGAGGTCGGCGAACGGCGCGCTCCACCACCGCAGGATCGTGTGGAGGCGATCCCCACGGGGGGCACCGTCGTAGAGCGACAGCGCCCGACGGGCCGCGGGGGATCGCGGCCCCTTCACGCGGTCCGCCCCTCGTTCGCCTTCGCGGCGGCGAGGTCGCCGAACGTGCCCAGCCGGAACCCGAGGTCGTCGACGGCGGCACGGACGGTGGCGGAACGCAACGCGGTGTACTCGTCGTCCCACTGGTAGCCCCAGCGATAGCGGGCCCGGTCGGGATCGTCGGGGCGACCAGGATGCACGGCCAGCTCCGACGACGGCGCGCCACTCGACGCGAGACGACCCAACGCCGTGACCATCGCCGGGAGGTCGAGGTGACCCGCTGCGACCGGTGCCTGGCTCATGGCGTGACGGTAGTCCCCACCGACCTGGCCCCCGGGGCGCCGATCGAGCACCACTAGGCTCGTCGTGCCCCTGTAGCCAAGCGGTCAAGGCAGCGGACTTTTAATCCGAAGATCGTGGGTTCGAACCCCACCAGGGGCACCCACCCCGATCCGACCCCGATCGCCCCCGACGTGTCGTGAGCCATGTTGTTGCACAAACAGTTCCGGTTCGAGGCGGCCCACCGCCTGCCCAACGTGCCCGCCGACCACAAGTGCGCGCGGCTCCACGGCCACTCCTTCGCGGTGACGGTGTGGGTGTCGGGGGAGGTCGGAGTCCAGACCGGATGGGTCCTCGACTTCGCCGAGATCGGTGACGCATTCGCCCCGGTACACGACCAACTCGACCATCGCTACCTCAACGAGGTCGAAGGCCTGGAGAACCCGACCAGCGAAGTGCTGGCCGTGTGGATCTGGGACCGGTTGGCGACGTCGTTGCCCGGTCTGGCCCGGATCGACGTTCACGAGACCTGCACGTCGGGATGCCGCTACGACGGCCCCGGGCGCTGACCGCCGCGCCACGGTCGGTGGGCGGGCGGACGGGTTCGAGCGCCCTCGTCGCGGTGGCCGCGGCGGTCGCTGCGCTCTGCGCGGCCTGCGGCTCTGCGCCCGAGGGGAGGCTGACCGACGCCGGACGGCTGCCCGATGGCGCTCCCCTCACCATCCCCGTCGACGCCGGCTACAACACCGTCGACGTCACCCAGGCGTTGCGGCTGGTCGAACGCCACGAACGTCGGCGGCCGCTCGCGGAGCTGATGGTGCGGGAGGGGACCGACCCGGAGACCCGTGAGGTCGCCCGCCGGGTGCTGGCCGACGCCGACGCCGCCGACGGGGTCGCCCTCGAGCTCCTGGAGCGATGGGGTCAGCCACAGCGCACCGAGCTCGGCGAGAACCGTGACCTGGAGACAGGCCTCCGACGTCTCGGGGTCACGGCACCGGACGCGTTCGACGCCACGGCGCTGACGTTGCTCCTCCCCGAGCTCCAGGCCGACGTCGTCGACGGGGCGATCGCTCGAAACGACGGCCGCGACGACGACGCCCGCCGCCTCGGCAACGACACGGTGGAACGCGCCCAGCTCCGGATCCTTCGGGTCAGAGAGCTCCTCGACCGGTAGGACCGGGACCAGCACATCCCGGACAGCTGGCTCAGGCGGCGGCCTGACCGGAGCGGGCAGCCTCCACGAGGGCCTCCCACTGTTCGGTGGTGATCTCCCCGCTCGCCCGTTGGACCACCTTGCCGTCAGCACCCACGACGATGAAGCCGGGGAAGCCGGTGACTCCGAGTGCCTGCGCGGCGGAGTTCGCTTCGTCGTCGACCAGGGTCGGGACACTCCACTCCTCGCTCCGGAGCCAATCGCCGGCCGGGTAGTTGACCCTCGTCGCATCGTTCGATGTGGCCACCGCCACGATCTCCACGTCCGAGGGCATGCCGTTGTCGTCCAGCCACTGCTGGATGCGAGGGACCTCGGCCTGGCAGTGCGGGCACCAGTGCGCGACCGCGAGGATCACCTGGGGCTTCCCGTCGGGACTGATCACGATGGCCGAGCCGTCGAACTGCTCGCCGGTCACGGTCGGGATGGTCGTGCCGACCGCGGCGTCGCTCCCGGAACCACCCGGGGGCAGTGCCGCACCGTCCGTCTCGACGCTGCCCGCGCTGAGATCTCCGCTCGGCACGACCGTGCCACCGCTGGGCGACGCCTGTCCGCCGGTCGACGAACTGCTCGAGCGGGAGACACCGATGGCGACGATGCCGGCCACGAGGACGACGGCGGCGAGGGCGATCCACAGCACGAGGCTGCGGCCCTGACCGGCCTGGGAGGCCTTCTGAACCCTCGACGAGTGCGAGGCGGTCCGGGTGGGCTTGTTACTCATGGTTCTCCTCCGGGAGGTGGGCCGAGCGGGGGGTGGGCCGGGCCACGGCGAGCAGCACGATCATGAACGCACAGGCCGAAAGGGCCATGAAAGGCAGCGAGACGAAGCCGAACTCCCACACGTACCGGGCGGTGCAGGGCGTGTCGGCGGTGCAGAAGGCCGATCCGGAGTCGGGCGGGTAGGCCTGGATCCAGTGGTTGTACCCCGCGATGACCGCGCCGATGGCCAGCACCGGAACGGCGTAGATGCGGATGGAGGCGTCGCGTCGCCATGCGGCGATGGCCAGGATCACGCTGAAGGGGTAGATGGCGATGCGCTGGTACCAGCACAGCTCGCACGGCGGATAGCCCTGGACCTTGGAGTAGTAGAGCGAACCCACCGTCGTGACCGCCGCGATCAACCAGGCCAACGGGAGGGCGGCCCGACCGATGTCGTCCCATGTCGACGCCAAGGTCCCGTTCAGTCCCCCCCGGGACGCGACGACGGCGAGGACGACCACGATCGCCGCGCCGGCCCAGCAGGCCGAGCGCGAGGACCGCGACGAAGGTGGAGACCGTGTCGACCGTCATGACGTCCTCATCCTGGCAGCCGGGTCCCCACACCCACACTTCTGCGATGGGGACCTAAGTCCCTTTCCGTCGACCGGTCCGCCCCTCGCGTCCCGCGGCCTGGACGCCGGCCTCTCGGACCGGCCCGCCCGAACCGCCGCCGAGCACCGGTCTCAGGTGGGAGGGAGCGCAGTGATGCGCCGCCCGCTCACCCGTTCCGGGTGCACGGCCACGAAGTGGGGCTTGTCGTGCTCCGACCACGGGTCGAGGTCGAGGGCCGCGGCTCGGGCCAGCTCGTCGGGGGTCTCGACGATCCGGGCCCAGCCGGTCACCACGACGCTCCACGCCGCCCTGGTCTCGGTGTCGGTCCAGTCGATCTCGAACGACACCGGCGCCCCGCGGACCGTGGCATCGAACTTGGTGCCGGGCGCCGTGCGGAACACGATGTGCTCGCCGTCCATGGCGTAGTTCACGGGGAAGATGACCGGATGGCCGGCATCGACGACGGCGATGCGCCCGACGTCGGTCGAGGCGAGCAACTCGAAGCATTCGGACCGATCCATGACCTCGATACCTGTTCGGCTGTCGATCAGACGCATCTCGGACCTCCGGGCTCCGAGGCGGGCGGACCCCGCCTCACCGTCATGTTGCCCCGCGAACGCGCCCGTGGCCAAGGGACCGAGGACCCGGATGCGTCCACCGCCGGCGGACTCGGGACCTTCCGCCCTTCCCCGGTCGGCGGTCCGGGCCCAAGCTGTCGTTGATGGCCGGTGAACCCAGCCCGACGGGCGGGCGTGTGGTCGTCGGGAAGGGTCGAAATGGACGTTCGTGAGTTCGAGGTCGCAGTCACCACCCGGGGGGACGTGCCGGAGGACGCCACCGAGTACGCCGTGGAGAAGATCGCACAGCTGAGCCGTTACACCGGCAAGCCTGTGCTGTTCGCACAGGTCAAGCTGATCCAGGAAGCCAACCCGGCGCAGGCCCGTCCCGCCGTGGCGGAGGCGTCGCTCGACCTCAACGGTCGGATCGTGCGAGCTCACGTGGCCGCGGGTGACCTGATCGAGGCCGCGGATCTGCTCGAGGCCCGTCTGCGCCGGAACCTGGTACGAGAGGCCGAACGGCACGGTCACGGGCACGAGCGTCCGACGGTGGACGACGAATGGCTCCACGGCACGCACCCGGCCCATCGACCCGAGATCACCGATCGCGACGTCGAGGACCGCGAGGTCGTGCGCCACAAGACGTTCGCGCTCTCCCCCATGACCGTCGACGAGGCCGGACTCGACCTGGAGCTCCTCGGTCACGACTTCTACCTGTTCACCGAGACCCACACCGGACTCGACGCCGTTCTGCACGTCACCGAACACGGCGGGCTGGAACTGCAGCTCGCGCTCGACGGAGCACCCCGTCCACCGGACTGCGACGAAGGGATCGCCGTCGGCCCGGCCGCGGTGAGGTCGACCCTCGCCGAAGCCGAGGAACGCCTCGACGTGGGCCACGAGGGCCGGGTGTTCTTCGTCGACGCGACCACCTCACGGGGCCACGTCGTCTACCGCCGCTACGACGGGCACTACGGGCTGATCACCCCCGCCTGATCCGTCTCGGACCCTGTCCCCCGAGAGGCAGCAGCGGGTGCGGTAGACAACAAGGGTGACCGCAACCGTCGGCGATCCCGCCGACCTCCGGGGACTGACCGCGGCCGAGGTCGGGCAACGCCGGGCCGACGGTCGAACGAACGACGTCGAGGACCCCACGAGCCGCTCGATCGGCGACATCGTCAGGGCCAACGTCTTCACACCGTTCAACTTCCTCCTGGGAAGCCTCCTCGTGGTCATCCTCGCCGTCCAGGAGTACCGCGATGCGCTGTTCGGCATCGTCCTGGTGCTCAATGCGGTCATCGGGATCGTGCAGGAGGTCAGAGCGAAACGCTCGCTCGACCGCCTGGCCCTCCTCAACGCACCGCACGCCCAGGTGCGCCGGGACGGCGCGGTCGTCGAGATCATGTCGAAGGACCTCGTCGAGGACGACGTCGTCGAACTCCGCCTCGGTGACCAGATCGCCGTCGACGGACTCGTGCTCGACGGGAACGGACTCGAGATCGACGAGTCGCTGCTGACCGGCGAGGCTGATCCCGTGGCCAAGGCCGCCGGGGACGAGGTGATGTCGGGCAGCTTCGTCGTGGCGGGGAACGGAGCGATCCGGGCCACCGGAGTCGGGGCGGAAGCGTACGCCTTCAAGCTGGCCAGCGAGGCGCGCCGATTCTCGCTCGTCAAGAGCGAGCTCCGCGCCGGGATCAACCAGGTCATCAAGATGGTGAGCTGGTTGATGATCCCCACCGCCATCTTGCTGGTCTCCGCGCAGCTGGCCGCCGACGTGGGGTTCGTCGAGGCCATCCAGGGCTCGGTGGCGGGCCTCGTGGCCATGGTGCCGGAAGGACTGGTGCTGTTGACCAGCATCGCCTTCGCCGTGGGAGCCACCCGGCTGGCCCGCAAGAAGGTGCTCACCCAGGAGCTCGCAGCCATCGAGGGCCTGGCCCGCGTCGACGTGATCTGCCTGGACAAGACCGGCACGCTCACCGAGGGCACGCTCGCCCTGGCGACCATCGAGCACCTCGGCCACTACGACGACACCACGATCGATGTCGGCGCGATCCTCGCCGCCCTGGGCGCGACCGATGACCATCCCAATCCCAGCCTCGCCGCCATCGTCGCCCGCCATTCCGATCCCCCGGGCTGGACCGTCGCCGACGTGGTCCCGTTCTCCTCGGCCCGGAAGTGGAGCGCGGCGTCCTTCGCGGATCACGGGGCATGGCTCCTGGGGGCGCCCGACATCCTTCTCACCCGGGCCCCCGACGACGACGCCACCACCTCGGCCCGCGGCCGCCTCGACCACTACGCCCGCCGGGGCCGCCGCGTCCTCATGCTGGCCTGCGCACCGCACGGTCTCACCGGCGAGGACCTGCCGGCCGAGATCGACCCGGTCGCCCTGATCGTGCTCGACGAGAAGGTCCGCGACACGGCGCCCGACACCATCGCCTACTTCGCCGACCAGGACGTGACGGTCAAGATCATCTCCGGTGACAGCCCGGTCACGGTCGGCGCGGTCGCCGAACGGGTCGGGGTCCCCGGCGCCGACCACCCGGTCGACGCCCGCACGCTGCCGGAGGACCCCGACGAGCTCGCGGAGGTGATGGAACACAACGCCGTGTTCGGCCGGGTCACCCCGCAGCAGAAGCGGGCGATGGTCCACGCCCTCCAGCACGGGGGCCACACCGTGGCCATGACGGGCGACGGCGTGAACGACACCCTCGCCCTCAAGGATGCCGACATCGGAGTCGCCATGGGCGCCGGCTCACCGGCAGCGCGCGCGGTGGCCCGTTTCGTGTTGCTCGACGACGACTTCGCGGTGTTCCCCTCGGTGGTGGCCGAGGGTCGCCGCGTCATCGCCAACGTCGAGCGCGTCGCCAACCTCTTCCTGACGAAGACCTTCTATGCGATGGCCCTGGCACTGGCCGTCGGTGTCGGGCGCCTCCCGTTCCCGTTCCTGCCCCGCCACTTCACCATCATCTCCGCCCTCACCATCGGCATCCCGGGCTTCTTCCTCGCCCTCGCCCCCAACGCCCGCCTCGCCCGACCCGGCTTCCTGCGCCGTGTGCTCCGCTTCGCCATACCCGCCGGCCTGGTCGCCGCAACGGCCACCTTCATCGCCTACCTCATCGCCCGCGAGGGTTCCGACGCCGACCTCGCGGAAGCCCGCACGGTGGCGGTCATCGTGCTGTTCGTCGTCGCCCTCTGGGTGCTCGCCTTCCTCAGTCGACCCCTCACGAGCTGGCGGGGTGGCCTCGTGGTCGCCATGGCCCTGCTGTTCATCGGCGCGCTGAGCATCCCGTGGTTCCGCGACTACTTCGACCTCGTCCTCCCCGACCCCGAGGGCATCGCCGCCGCAGTGGGCGTGGGGGCGGTGGCCGGCGGGATCCTGCAGCTGGGTTGGCACGTCAGCGGCTGGGCGCCGCCACCGGCCGACGACCACACGACGGTCGTCGACTGATCCTGGGCGCGACTACTCGGTGCTGCGTCGGTGGCGTTCGCTGAGACGGGCGGCGTAGACGGCCGCTTCGGTGCGCCGCTGCATCCCCATCTTGGCCAGCAGGTTCGACACGTAGTTCTTGACCGTCTTCTCGGCCAGGTACATCCGCTCGGCGATCTCCCGATTGGTGAGACCCTCGGCCAGGAGGTCCAGGATGCGCCGCTCCTGATCGGTCAACGACTCGAGTCGGGCATCGCCCATCGTGCCGCCTCGCAGCCGTTCGAGCACCTGTGCCGTCACCCCGGGGTCGAGCAGGGACTGCCCCGATGCCACGGTGCGGACGGCGTCGACCAACTCGGTGCCGCGGATCTGCTTCAGGACGTACCCCGACGCGCCCGCCATGATCGCGTCGAACAGCGCCTCGTCGTCGGCGTAGGAGGTGAGCATCAGACAACGGATCTGGGGTTGACCGCTGCGGATCTCACGGCACACCTCGACACCGTCGCCGTCGGGGAGCCGCACGTCGAGCACCGCGACGTCGGGGGCGAGCGCCGGAACCCGCCGGAGAGCCTCCTCCGCAGTCGCAGCTTCACCCACCACCTCGAGATCGCCGTCCGCTTCGAGCAGCTCGCGCAGACCACGGCGGACGATCTCGTGATCGTCGAGGAGGAATACGCGGGTCGTCACCCGGTCAGTCTGCCCGTTCCGGAGAGGAGGAACGGCCATCGCAACGGATGCGGACGCCGATCCGGTGCGCCGCCCGCCGTTACCATCGCCGCCGTGGCCAACCAGACCGTCGCCGTGAAGGAGCTGCGCCAACTCCTCGACGCCATCGTGACGGTCAACTCCGAATCCAACCTGCCGGGTCTGCTGCGGCGGATCCTCGAGAGCGCGACGAGCCTCGTCAACGCCCGCTACGGCGCCCTCGGCGTCCTCGACCCCACCGGCTCGAACCTGAGCGAGTTCCTCACCACCGGCATGGACGACACCACGGTGGCCCGGATCGGCGGGGCTCCGGAGGGACTCGGCATCCTCGGGATGCTGGTCGCAGACCCCCGTCCCATCAGGCTGGCCGACCTCTCGACCCACCCCCACCGTGCGGGGTTCCCGCCACACCATCCACCGATGACCACCTTCCTCGGGGTGCCGATCCGCGTGCGCGGCGAGGTCTTCGGCAACCTCTACCTGACCGAGAAGGCCGGGGGCGCGCCGTTCGACGAGATCGACGAGGAACTGGCCGTCGGCCTCGCGACCACCGCTGGCGTGGCGATCGAGAACGCCCGCCTCCACGGTCGGGTCGGTGAGCTGCGGGTCGTCGAGGACCGCGAACGCATCGCCCGCGACCTCCACGACACGGTCATCCAGAGGCTCTTCGCGACGGGGCTCAGCCTGCAGGGCGCCGCGGCGAGGACGACCGACGCCGAACTGGCCCCGCGCCTCGAACAGGCCGTCGCGGATCTCGACGACACCGTCCGCCACATCCGAACGACGATCTTCGAACTGCAACGCCGACAGCTCCCCGGGGCCAGCCTGCGCCAGGAGCTCCTCGACGTCATCGACGAGGTCGCCGAACCCGCTCAGCTCCCTCGACAGGTGAGCTTCGAAGGACCGATCGACCTGACCGTGCCAAGGAGCATGGGTGACGACATCGCCGCGGTGGTGCGCGAAGCCGTCAGCAACGTCGTGCGCCACGCCGGGGCGCAGCACGTGACGGTGCGGGTGGCCGTGACCGGCACGAGCCTCCAGATCGACGTCGACGACGACGGCTGCGGGCCGACGACAGGCGGGGACGCGGGCCTGGGCCTCGAGAACCTGCGGGCGCGGGCCGAGCGCCGTGGCGGCACCGCCCGGCTCGAGGCTGGGAACGGGGGCGGGGCCTCGTTCACATGGCTCGTCCCGCTTCCCGACTGACGTTGCGTCACGGGACCCTCCGACCGCAGACGAGATCGGTGCGGATCGCCGCGAACTGATCTTCGGAGGCTGCACCCCAGATGCGGCGCGCGGGCGGCGGGCCACCGGGAGCGACGAGGGGTCGGGGACGACCCGAACCGCCCCCTGCACCAGAACGCTCCAGCCGAGACCGGTCTCCTGACTGTGACCGTCGGCCTGGAACGCGACCACGGTGTCGTCGAGTGCGGACGCGATCCGTCGACCGCCCATCGCACAGATCACCAGGTCACGGTCGTGGACGGAGAAGGTCACGGGCAACACGACCGGGAGGGCGTCGATGCACAACGCCACCCGACCGATCGACGCGCTGCCGAGCAGATCGAGACAGGCAGACCGACCGAGCACCTCGAGACCGTTGCCGTCCAGTTCCATGGGGTCATGGTGACGAGCGGCGGGCGCCGTCGGCAGGGCCGAACGACCCGGGCCACCTGCGGCCCACGGACCGTGCGAGAGTGACCCATGCCCGCGCGCGGACCAGGAGGCGATCTCCCCTCGCCCGACGACGTCGCGGCACGAACCCGGTCCCCCGACGACGAGGTCCGCCTGGAGGTCCCCGCCGAGTCCAGGTTCGCCCGGGTGGTGCGCATCGCCGTGTCGGCATTGGCGGTACGACGGGGGTTCGACGTGTCGGTCGTCGAGGATCTCCGCATCGCGGTCGACGAATCCCTCATCCTCCTGCTCCGGGCCGCGCGACCCGTCCCCCCGGGGGAGGCACCGGGCACCGGTCCCGGCGCGGCCTCGATGGTCCTGACGCTGAGCGGGAAGTCCGGAGAGATCCGAGTCGACCTGCGCGTCGTTCCGGCACCGCCCGTGGACCCCCGCGAGCCCGATGCCCGCGACGCACTCTCCCGGTTCGCCGAGCTCGTCCCACCTCGCGTCGTGGTCGACGAGGTCGACCCCGTGGACGGGCACGTGGCCCTGCTGCTCGGACGGAGGAACTGACCGGGCGGGAGAGACGGTGGGGTCAGCGGCCCGTGTGACCGAACCCGCCCTGGCCGCGGCTCGACGCACCGAGGTCGTCGAGATCGGCGACCTCGACCAGCACGGCCTGTTCGACCGCCTGGATCACGAGTTGCGCGATCCGTTCCCCCCGCGTGACCACGAAGTCCTCGACCGGATCGGTGTTGACCAGCAGGACCTTCAGCTCACCGCGATAGCCGCTGTCGATCAGTCCCGGTGTGTTGAGGCAGGTGACGCCGTGGCGCAGGGCGAGGCCACTGCGGGGCTGGATGAAGCCGGCGTACCCCGCCGGAACGGCCACGGCGAGACCGGTCGCCACGAGGGCGCGACCCCCGCCGGCGGAGAGCACCGCATCCTCGCGGGCGCAGAGGTCGAGTCCGGCGTCGCCGGCCTTCGCGTAGGCCGGTAGCGGAAGGGACGGATCGAGTCGCACCACGGGGAGTTCACGCACCCGGCGATGGTAGGCAGGGCCGATCGGTAGATTCGTCCGATGCTCGCTTGGATGGACCTCGAGATGACCGGGCTCGACCCGACCCGCCACGTGATCGTCGAGATCGCGACGCTCATCACCGACGACGAGTTGAACCTCGTGGCCGAGGGCCCTGACCTCGTCATCCACCAACCGAGAACCGCCCTGGAGGCGATGGACGAGGTCGTGGTGACGATGCACACCAAGAGCGGCCTCCTCCCGGAGATCGAGGCGTCCACCATGTCCCTCGCCGATGCCGGCGCTGCCACCCTCGCCTTTCTGCAGGAGCACATCGAGGCCCCGCGTTCGGTGCCGCTGTGCGGCAACTCGATCGGCACCGACCGTCGCTTCCTGGCGACCTACCTACCCGACATCGAGGAGTTCCTCCACTACCGGTCGGTCGACGTGTCGAGCGTGAAGGAGCTCCTCAAGCGCTGGAATCCGACCCTGCTCGACGATGCGCCCCGCAAGGCCGAGGGCCACCGCGCCCTCGACGACATCCGGGAGAGCGTCAAGGAACTGCGCTTCTACCGCGACACCTTCTTCGTCCTCCCCGACCCGACCTGACGGGTCCGGAGCGCCGAACCGCTCCGGGAAATGTGGGTAGCGTCGAACGACGTGACCGATCCGCACCCGCACGAGCACCCTCCCGCCCGCATCCCGAAACAGGAGCAAGAGGAGGCGTCGACGGAGATCACGGAGGTGGCCAGGGGGATCCTGAGGCTTCAGCTCCCCACGAACTTCACGGGCCTCGGACACGTGAACACCTATGCCATCGAGGACAGCCGGGGCGTCACCCTGGTCGACCCGGGACTCCCTTCGCAGGAGTCGTGGAACGCGTTGCTCGACCGCCTGCGCGACGCCGATATCCCCTTGGCCCGGGTCCACACCGCGTACGTCACCCACAGCCACCCCGATCACTTCGGCGGCGCGCATCGCCTGGTGGAGGCCGCCGGCACCGACGTGTTGACGTCGACCATGTTTCGCCGGTGGTCCGACGTGCTCGACCTCGAGGAGACCCCACTCGAACCGAGCAACCCCGCCGACGACGGCGAGGCCGCCACCCTCCTGGCCGCCGAACAGGACCTCGACCCCGCCGTAGCGGCAGAGCTGGAGATCTCCTTCCCGGCGTTCCGCAACTTCCGACAGCGGCTGCGCAGTGCCATCGAAGAGGGGCGCCTCGACGAGCTCGACTGGATGCGGGTTCCCCGACCCACCATCGCGGTGGACGACCAGGAGGTCGTGCGGCTCGGCGACCGTGACTGGATCGCGCTCACCACGCCCGGCCACACCCACGATCACCTGTGCATGTGGTCGCCCGAGGACGGCGTGCTGCTCTCGGGGGATCACGTCCTCCCGACGATCACCCCGCACATCGGCGGGTTCATGGGCGGCGATCCGCTCTCGGCCTACCTCGCCAACCTCGACAAGGTGGCGGCGCTCGAGGGCATCACCCAGGTGCTCCCCGCCCACGGGCACCCGTTCCCCGATCTTGCCGGCCGTTGCCAGGCCATCAAGGATCACCACGCCCTGCGCCTCACCCAGCTGGCCGACGCGTCCGCCGAGGTCGGATGGGCTCCGGTGACGCGGTGGTCCGAGACGCTCTTCTCGCCACGCAGCCGCGGACCGATGGCCGACAGTGAGACCCACGCCCACCTCGAGCACCTCCGTCTGGCGGGTCGTGCGGAGCGACGCGAAGTCGACGACGTCATCGAGTACCACGTCCTGACGTGACCGTCACGGCCGGGGAGCTGTTCCGCGACCGGGCCGTCGTCGCCGCTCTCGCCACGACCCTGGCCGCCACCGCGGCGGCCGTGACCCAGGTGACGGCGCTCGGCATCCTCGTCTACGACCTCACCCGGAGCGACCTGGACCTGGGCTTCCTGGGCCTGGCCGAGTTCCTGCCGGCGATCGCACTGGTGTTGCTGACCGGCTCCCTGGCCGACCGCTTCGACCGCCGCCGGATCATCACGCTGGGGCTCGTCGGAGAGATGGCCTGCTCGGCCGGCCTCGCCGCACTGGCCTTCAACTCGAACACCTCGACGGCCCCGATCTTCGCTCTCGTGGTCGCGTTCGGCGTGGCCCGCGCCTTCCTGGCGCCGGCCACCCGGTCGCTGAGCGCCGACAACGCCCCTCCCGGCGGCCTGCCCCGACTCGTCGCCTTCAATGCCGCCACCTGGCAGGTGGCGTTGATCGGAGGGCCCGTGCTGGCCGGCTTCCTCTACGTGATCGGCCCGGCGTGGCCGTTCGTGGCCTGCATGGCGTTCGCGGGGTTCGGGGCGATCGTCGTCAGCTTCACCCGACCCACGGAGCACGACCGGGCGATCGACAGCGGCACGAGCTCCGGTGCGTCCGTCAACGATCCGGCGTCCGCGGCCCTGGTGGACCTGGCCGACGAGTCCCGACCCGCCGAGGTCCTCGACGGCGCGGGAGAAGCTGCGGCCGCAGCCCTCCACCCCGAGCACGCCCCGGTCGAGGTGGGTGCGCCGACCACGCCACAGGGCCGACTCCGCCAGGCGGCCGAGGGACTGGTCGTGATCCGACGGCGTCCGATCCTGCTGGGCGCCATCTCACTCGATCTCTTCGCCGTCCTCTTCGGCGGGGCCGTGGCCCTGCTGCCCGCCATCGCCCAGACCCGGCTGGGGGTCGGAGCCATCGGACTGGGGTGGCTCAGGGCTGCGGGCGGCATCGGTGCCGCGGCGATGACGCTCTGGTTGACGATCCGCCCCGTCCAACGCCACGTGGGGCGCACGATGTTCGCCATGGTCGCCCTCTTCGGTGTGGGCACCATCGCCCTCGGGATCACCCGCATCTACGCCGTCGCCTTCGTGGCCATGCTCGTGCTGAGTGCCGCCGATGCGGTGAGCGTCTTCATCCGCTCGACCATCGTCCCGTTGGTCACGCCACCCGAGGCCCGAGGGCGGGTGCTCGCCGTCGAAGGTGTCTTCGTCGGCGCATCGAACGAGCTCGGCGCCTTCGAGTCGGGGGTGGTCGGTGCCCTGCTCGGCACGGCCGCCGCCGTGGTGACCGGCGGCGCCGCCACCCTGGTCGTGGTCGTGGCCTGGATGGCGCTGTTCCCGGCGCTGCGACGGATCGATCGATTCAGCGAGCTCTCACCCGAGGTGCACTGACCGGGCTCAGACGACCGACCAGGGGCGGGTGAGCGCCTTGCCCGTCACGCGCCCGTCGGCGGCCAGCTTGAGCAGGTGGGCGTGGACCGAGTACTTCGCCACGGGGTGCAGCTCCGGGTCGACGTCGGTGTAGATGTCCTCGACCAGCACGGGGATCTTGGCCGTCCCCCGGGCGGCGAGGGCGTCGTACACCATCGCCTCACGTTCGATCCGGTGGTCGATGTACCACTGCAGCAACGGCTTCGGGTCCTGGATGAGATAGCCGTGGCCCGGGGCGATCGACTTGAGACGCAGCGCCTTCACCTTCTCGAGCGAGTCGAGGTAGGCAGCCATGTCGCCGTCGGGGGGCTTGATGACCACGGTCGACCCCTGCATCACGTGGTCGCCGGAGAAGAGCATGCGCTCCTCTTCGAGGAAGTAGCAGAGATGGTTCGACGCATGACCCGGGGTGTGGTGGGCCGTCAAGCGGAACTCGGTGGCTTCGATCTGGTCACCCTGACGGAGGCGGCGACCGACCTTCAGGCCGTCGCGGTTTCCCCAGGCGGCGATCTCGGCACCGGTGCGCTCACGCAGCGCCGCCGCACCCGGCGCGTGATCGGGATGGGTGTGGGTGCAGAGGATCCAGCGGATCCGGTCCCCGCCACACCCGGCGATCGCCTCGAGGTGATCCGCGTCGTCGGGACCGGGATCGATGACGGCGATCTCGTCGATGCCGACCAGGTAGGTGTTGGTGCCGGGTCCGGTCATCATCCCAGGGTTGGGGGCCACGATGCGCCGCACCAGCGGCGAGAGCGCCCGGGCCACGCCCGGAACGAGCGGCGGGGGCGGAGCGGGGACGTCCTCGTCGTCGTGGTCGGTCCTGGCGTCGGCCATGTCAGCTCGGCTCTCGTTCGTCGACGGTCGGGGCGGAGGGGACGGCATCGACGTCAACCGGGTCGAGACGACCGTGGCCGACGAGACGGTTCATCCCGGAACCGGTCGGGAGGTCGGACGGAAGGTCGGCCTCGGCATAGCCGGGGTCACCGGGCAGGGCGATCCGGAACCCACCCTCGGGCTCGGCCACGATGCGCGGCAGGATCGCCGGGACCGTCTCGATCGCCGCCGCTGCGGCCAGTACGGCGTCGACGGTCTCGAAGCGCTGGAGGACCTCGAGGCTGCGGATCGTGGGGAAGATCAGCTCGAACTCCCCGGCATGGTGACGGCCGAGCGCGTCGGCGGGTCGGATCCACAGGTTGGCGATGACCTCGCGATCGTCGTGCAGCCCGACCTGCGCCTCGGGCGCACGGGCCACGAAGAAGCGCGTGTCGTAGCGACGCGGCGCGCCCAGCGGTGTGATCCAGTGGCTGAAGTAGTGAATCGTGTCGACGGCGAGCTCGAGGCCCTCCTCGAGGCACACGTCGACGAGACGGCGAGCGCCGGAGTCGACTGCGGTGCGGTGGGCGTCGAAACGGGCGGCGACCGCAGGGTCGTCGAAGCGGACCACATCGCCGCCCTCTCGGCCGGCCGGGCGGGCGAGCAACAGCCCGGCTTCCTCGAAGCACTCCCGCACCGCGGCGACCCAGTAGGCCAGCCCGCCCCGGTCGATGCCGAGCTGAGCCGACGCCGAGGCGTCGGTGCGACCTCGGCAGACCGCATCGAGGTCCGAATGGCGATCGACGTCGTCGACCCCGCCGCCGGGGAACACGTAGGCCCCACCCACGAAATCGCTGTTGAGGTTGCGCCGCAGCATGAAGACCTCGAGGCCGCCCGGGGCATCGCGGAGGATCATCACCGTGGCGGCATCACGCACGGGCACCTCGCCGTGGTTCCATCGCGCCGCCGTCGCACTCACCGCCCCTGGCCGAGCTCCGGCGGCAGGTCACCGGTGGGTGACGGCCGAGGGGAGACGTCGCCGATGTACTCCACGTCGATGAAGGCGGTTCCGCGGCCGGTTCCGAAACCGGCGCGTCCGCCCCACCGGGCGACGAGGCGATTCCGGAACTGCGCCCGAACCGGCGGGAGCAACAGGAGAAGCCCCGCGGCGTCGGTGACGAACCCCGGGACGATCAGCATCGAGCCGGCGGCGAGGAGGAGGCCACCGTCGACCATCTCGGCCGCGGGCACCTCTCCGCGCTCCACGACGCTGCGGGTCCGGCCCCATACGCCGATGCCCTGGCGCGTCACCAACCACGCACCACCGAGGCTCACGACGAGGAGCAGGGCGAGGGTGGGGAGGAGCCCGATCAGCCCCGACATGGTCACGATGACGTAGAGCTCCACGATCGGGAGCACCACGAAGATCGCGATCAGCACCAGAGCCATGGCTCTCCATCCTACCGGCCCACCGCCGCCTGTCCCCGGGGCGCACCCCTATCCTCACCTCGTGCCCGACCCGGACGCGCCGCCTCCAGACCAGCCTCCCGACACCGGTCGACCCCCGTCGATCGATGCCCTGGCCCGCTCGCTGCGCGACACCGGTCTCCCCCACCCCCTGCTGGTCGACGTGGCCCGGGAAGCGGTGGCGGCCGGTGACGCGTCCAGCGCCCGTGCACGGGCCGACGCCCGGCGGCGGCGGCTGTTGCAGCCCGTGATCAACGCCACCGGGGTGTTGTTGCACACCAACCTGGGTCGGGCGCCACTCGCCCACACCCAGCACGCCGGTTACGCCAACCTCGAGATGGACCTGGCCACGGGCGAGCGGGGTTCGCGGCACGACCACGTGGGCGCGCTGCTGGCCCGGGCCGCAGGGGCCGAGGCCGCGATCGTGGTGAACAACTGCGCCGCGGCCGTCCTGTTGGTGCTCGCGGCCCTGGCTCGCGATCGGGAGGTGGTCGTGTCGCGCGGAGAGCTGGTCGAGATCGGCGGGGGCTTCCGGGTCCCCGAGGTGATGGCCACGTCCGGATGCCGGCTGGTGGAGGTCGGGACCACGAACCGCACCCGACCAACCGACGTCATCGCCGCGGTCGAGGCGCCGGGCGCCGACGTGGCCGTACTGCTGCAGGTGCACCAGAGCAACTACCGGATCGTCGGCTTCACCGAGGCCGTGAGCACCGCCGAGCTCGCCGCCGTCGGTCCACCGGTCGTCGTCGACCTCGGCTCGGGCCTCCTCGACGCGGCCTGCCCGTGGCTGCCGGACGGACCGCCCGCCTGGCTGCGCGACGAGCCCGCCGTGCGCCAGACGCTGGAGGCCGGTGCCGACGTCGTGGTGTTCTCCGGCGACAAGCTGCTCGGCGGCCCGCAAGCTGGCGTGATCGTCGGTTCGACGGAGCTGGTCCAGCGATGCGCCTCGCACCCGCTGGCCCGCGCGCTGCGCCCCGGCGGCCTGGTGCTCGGGGCCCTCCAGGAGATCGCTCTCGCCTACCTGGGTCGCCGCGCCGATCGGCTCCCGTTCTGGCGGATGGCCACCGCCCCCGAAGCCGAGCTGCGCGCCCGAGCCGCGGCCGTCGTGTCGTCGATCGGGCCGGGCGACGACGTCGACGTCGTGGCCTGCGCGTCGGTGACCGGCGGCGGCACGTTGCCGGGCGCCGAGATCCGCGTCGCACGGCATCCGGGTCCGAGGTGACCACCGCCGTGCGCTTCGCAGCGCGGATCCTCCGATCATCGCCCGGGTGGCCGATGGCGACACCATCTGCGACATGCGCACCGTCGACCCGGACGACGACGCTCGGCTCGGCTCGGCGCTGGCTGCGGTCCTCGCCGCGAAGCGGTGAGCGACGACCGCGTCGTACGTGTCGTGGCCACGGCCGGCCACGTCGACCACGGCAAGTCCACCCTGGTCCGGGCGGTCACGGGCACCGACCCCGACCGCTGGACCGAGGAGAAGGAGCGCGGCCTCACCATCGACCTCGGCTTCGCGTCCGCGGAGCTGGCCTCGGGGGCCGTCGTGTCGTTCGTCGACGTCCCCGGACACACGAGGTTCCTCAAGAACATGCTGGCCGGGGTCGGCGCCGTGCCGGCGTGCCTCTTCGTCGTCGCGGCCACCGAGGGCTGGAAGCGTCAGAGCGAGGAGCACCTACGGATCCTCGGGCTACTGGGCGTCCGCCACGGGATCGTCGCCCTGACGAAGGTGGGGCTCGTCGACGACGACCACGTCGAGATCGCCCACCTGGAGTTGGCCGATCATCTCGCCGACACGTTCCTGGCCGATGCCGAGGTGGTGGAGGTCGACGCCCCCACCGGACGGGGACTCGACGATCTACGCGAAGCCCTCGACCGGCTGGTCCACGACACCCCCGCCGCCCCGGACCACGGCCGACCCCGACTCTGGGTCGACCGGTCATTCGTCGTGAAGGGGGCCGGCACCGTGGCCACCGGCACGCTCGGCGGCGGGTCGCTGCGCGTCGACGACGAGGTCGTGCTCCACCCGACCGGGCGCACGGCGCGGATCCGGGGGCTGCAGACACTCCACCGTGACACGACCCGCGTCGGTCCCGGCCATCGGGTGGCGGTCAACCTCAGCGGGATCGAACGCTCCTCCCTGGCCCGGGGCGACGTGCTCGTCACCCCCGGCCGCTGGCACCTCACCGACCGGGTCGACGCCGAGGTCCAGGTGCTGGCCTCCCTCGAGCACCCGGTGTCACGTCGCGGGGCCCATGTCGCTCACCTCGGCGCCGGGGAGTTCGCCGTGCGCCTGCGGGTCCTGGGCGACGACGCCCTCGACCCGGGCACCACCGGCCTCGTGCGGCTCCACCTGCCGGTCGCCCTCCCCCTCCTGCCGGGAGACCGGTTCGTCCTGCGCGAGTGGGGTCGCGACGAGACGGTGGGGGGTGGGGTGATCCTCGACGTCGACCCGCTACTGCGAGCTGCGGATGCCCGACCGGACCGGTCCGTGGATCGTGTGGTGGCCGAGAGGGGGTGGGTCGACGTCGATCACCTCGAACGGTTGACGGGTGAACGCAGGCCCGCCGACGTCGGCTCCTGGGTGGTGGCGCCGCAGGTGCTCGTCGACACCCGCGCCGAGGTCCGCGCCCGAATCGACGACGCCGGCCCGCGTGGACTCGAGATCGCCGTCCTCGACGAACGGCACCAGGCCGTGGCGGTCACCTTGACCGGCATCGAGGTGGTCGAGGGGCGGGCCCGACCGGTGGGAGCCTCCCGGGTGGCCGCGTCGGCGCTGTCCGCCGACCCATGGCTGGCCGCGCTGCGGGCGGCGCCGTTCACCCCTCCCGATGCCGCGGGCACCGACCCCGCGGTCGTGAGCGACCTGGTGCAGCAGGGCCTCGTGGTGCGTGCCGACAAGGTGTGGTTCGCCGCCGACGCCGTGGACCGGGCGGCTGCCATCGTGGCGAACCTGCTCCGGGACCGGCCCGAAGGAGTGACGGTCGGCGACGTCCGCGAAGCCCTCGGCTCCACGCGCAAGTACGTCGTCCCGCTGTTGTCCCACCTCGACGCCACCGGTCGCACCCGGCGACGCGGGGACCTGCGCATCGCCGGACCTCGACTCGAACGCCCCTGAACGGACCCGAAAAAGCCCCGGCGCCGGGTCGGACACATGTCCAGTCCCCGGCGCCGGGTACGCAGCGAGCATCCGTCCCCCCGAACGGATGTCGCAGACCTTCAGCCCGTGCGTTGGATGAGCAGCTGCTTTCGCTCGAGCTCGTTGAGACCGCCCCAGATGCCGTGGGGCTCGCGGATGGCGATGGCGTAGTCGAGGCAGTCGTCCTTCACGGAGCAACCGGCGCAGATCTCCTTGGCGCGGCGCTCACGGTGGAGCTTGTCGTCCTTGCGTTCGAACTGCGGCGGCGGGAAGAACACCGCGGCCTGCGGACCGCGGCACGCTGCCTTGAGCTGCCACGTCTCGTCGTTGCGCTGCGCACTCACCGTTCACGACCCCCTTCACGAGCGAACATATCGCCGCGCGAAGTCCGGAACAAGGGGTTTGTGCGACTTTTGTCACGTCTCCGGGTCGCGGGTGCTGCGGCGCTCGCGATAGTCCCGGGCGCCGCCCTCCTCGGGCTCGACCTCGAGGACCAGGCCGTCGATCCCGATGACCCGCACGCGATCGAGCTCCTCGACCGGGGTGGCCCGGTTGGTCGACGCCCGCCACAGCGCGTCACGGATCTGCACGACGCCGTCGGGATCCACGGGAGACACGGCTCGGCCCACCTCACCGATCATCCACTCCCGCCCGATGGTCGGGGTGGAGAACCGGGTTCGCACCATGGACGGCATGCCGCCGAGGAAGGCCAGCAGGACACCGACGATCCCGACGAGCAACGTGACCCACGACAACGACAGCCCGTCGTAGAGGAACAGCGAGCCGAGGGTGAACATGACGACGCCGGCACCCGTCCAGAAGCGCGGGACCCCCGTCTGGACGTCGACGGCGAACGCCAGCATCGACACGACGATCAGGGCGAGAGCCCACCAGTGCGCCGGCAGGACGGCGAGGCCGTAGCAGGCGAGGACGAACGACCCTGCGCCCACGACCCCGGCCACGCCCACACCGGCGGTGAAGAGCTCGAAGATGATCAACGCCAGGCCCACGGCCAACAGCAGGTAGGCGACCGCCGGGCTGGCCGCGGTGTGCATCAGCTGGTCGAGCAGGGAGAGCTGCCCGAACTGGACCTGTGTCACGCGGCTCCCGGCGGGTCTGGTCGTCCTGGGTGACCTCGCGGGTCTGGACCCCGGGGAGGTTGACGAGGAAGTCCCCGATGGTGGGGGCCGGGAACGACGTGATCCCGAGCTCGGCGGCCTCCTGGGTGTTGACGACCCGGTCGGCGATGGGGAGGAGGCGGTCGAGGTCGAGACCCTCGTGAGCGGCGCTCCGGCGTCGCCCAGCCGCGATCCCGGCGCCATGCCGACGTCGTCGGCCGCCCCGACGAGCTGGGCCCCGGAGCCGGTGAGCCCGGATCCGGACGGGCCGACCCAGACGTCGACGCGGCACCGACGCCGAGGTCATGCGGTCGAGGAGCTCGGCGAAGCGGGCGTCGGACACGACCACGTCGCTGGAGTCGATCTGGAGCACCAACGCGATCGCCCCGGCCGCCTCGGCCTCGTCGATCGAGGTCTGCACGAAGTCGACCAGCACGGGGTCGAGGAGCCCGTCGACCTCGACCACGGCGACGAAGCCGGCGTCATCACCGGCGGGCGCCGGATCATCGCCGCCTGTGCGGCCGCCGGGAGCACTGGCACCAGGACTCCCATCACGAGCCCGACGAAGGTCAGGATGAGACCCATGACCGATAGTCTGCGCACCGAAGTCCTCCGAGGAGATTGAGTGGATCCTGCGCAGTTCCTCGCAGCATCACGCGTGCTCATCGTGGCCGGGAAGGGGGGCGTCGGCAAAAGCACGGTCGAGCGCGGCCGTGGCGCGGTGCGCGGCCCTGGCCGGCTTGTCGACCCTGATGATCGAGGTCGAGGGCAAGAGCGGGCTGGCCGGCCTGTTCGGGCAACCGTCGTTCGGCTACGAGGAGGTGGTGCTGTCGCCCGGCGGCGGGCCGCGGGGCGCCGCCGACGTACGCGCCCGGGCGCTCACCCCCGACGACGCTCTCCTCGAGTACCTGGCCGACCACGGGCTGAGCCGGGTGAGTCGCCGGCTCCTCTCCAGCGGCGCCCTCGACATGGTGTCGACGGCGGCACCGGGAATTCGCGACATCCTCGTGCTGGGCAAGGTGAAGCAGCTCGAGCGCAGCGGCGAAACCGATCTGATCGTCCTCGATGCCCCGGCCGCCGGACACGCCATCTCGTTCCTGCGCTCGGCGCGCGGTCTCGTCGACGCCGTGCGGTCGGGTCCCGTCGCGACCCAGGCCGCCGACGTGCTGGAGATGCTCACCGACCCCGAGCGCTGCCAGGTGATGCTGGTCACGCTGCCCGAGGAGACACCCGTCAACGAGCTGATCGACACCGCGTTCAGCCTCGAGGACGAGGTGGGCGTGAGCCTGGGGCCGGTGGTGGTGAACGGGGTGTACCCCGTGCGGCCCGGCCTCGACACCGACCCGGCCCTGGCGGCGTCGGCCGCAGGGGTGACCCTGCGGCCCGACGAGGCCGATCGGCTCCGGGCCGCCGCCGACTTCCGGGCGCAGCGGACGGCCCTGCAGGACGAGCAGATCGCCCGCATGGCCTCGACCCTTCCCCTGCCCCAGGTGCAGTTGCCCTTCCTGTTCTCGACCGACCTCGGGCCCGACGACGTCGACGTCCTGGCCGACGCCCTCGCCGACGGCATCGCCGACCTCACGCCGCTGACGACCCCATGACCACGATCGAGCCCACCCCGCCGGCCGACACGGCCCCCGACCCGCTGTCGACGCTCCTGGCCGACCACACGATCCTGGTCTGCACCGGGTCCGGTGGGGTCGGCAAGACGACGACGGCCGCGGTCATGGCCATGGAGGCGGCCCGCCAGGGTCGACGGGCCTGTGTGGTCACGATCGATCCGGCGCGGCGCCTGGCCAACGCCATGGGCCTCGACGGGCTCACCGACTCGGCCTCGCTCGTCGGAGGCGACTGGCCCGGTGAGCTGTGGGCGCTGATGCTCGACACCAAGACGACCTTCGATGCGCTGGTGACGCAGAACGCCTCCGATGCGCAGCAGGCCGAGTCGATCCTGAACAACCGCTTCTACCGCAACATCTCCACCGCGCTCTCGGGCACCCAGGAGTACATGGCGATGGAGAAGCTCTACGAACTCCACCACGACGAGCGCTTCGACGTGATCGTCGTCGACACCCCACCCACGCGCAACGCCCTCGACTTCCTCGAAGCGCCCGGCCGTCTCACACGCTTCCTCGACCACCGGCTCTACAAGCTGCTCATCACGCCGACCCGGGGCCTGGCCCGAGCGATGAACGTGGCCGCACAGGCCTTCCTGCGCACCGTGTCACGGGTCATCGGACGCGAGGTGGTGACCGATCTCGTCGAGTTCTTCACCGCCTTCGACGGCATGGAACAGGGCTTCAAGGACCGAGCCGGCAAGGTCGTCGAGCTCCTCAGCGCCCCGGAGACTGCCTTCGTTCTCGTGACCGCACCTCGCCGAGACGTCGTGGAGGAGGCCAGCTTCTTCGCCGAGAAGCTCGACGAGGCCGGCATCCCGGTGCGGGCGCTGATCGTGAACCGCGTGCACCCGCACTTCAGCGCCGAGCGGCCCGCAGCGCTCAGCGCACGCGCCGACGACCACGCCGGCACCGCGCTGGGCGAGCTCTACGGAAACCTCGCCGACTTCGCCTCGGTGGCATCGACCGAGGACGCCCACCTGGCCGGGTTGTCGGCGCGACGTGGCGCCGGCCCCGGTGGTGAAGGTCCCGTTCCTCGGCAGCGACGTGCACGACATCGGCGGCCTCGACCGGATCGCCGCCCACCTGTTCCGGGCGACGCCCTGAGCCGTCGGCGCCGACGGGTACGTCAGTCGACCGGGTCGAGCAGTGCCGCTTCGGCTTCCTCCACCGTCTCGGTGACGGCCACGATGCGGTCGAATCCGGTGGTGTGCAACAAGCGGGTGAGCGTGGGACGGCTGCACGCCACGGTCACCTCGCCGTCGGCCTCACGGGCCCGGCGGATGCCGCCGATGAGCGCACCCAGACCAGAAGAGTCCATGAAGGGCACATCGGAGAGATCGATGAGGAGCCGACGGACCGAGGACAGCTCGGCGAGCGCCTCGCGGAACGAGCCCACGGTGTAGGCGTCGAGCTCGCCGACGGGCCGGCACAAGGTGTACCTGTCGGTCTGCTCCACGGTGATCTCGAGCAACGGCTTCCTCCCAGCAGCGGTTCCGCCCGACTGGCACGGAAGAGGACGATGGTAGCGGTGTGCTCCGGACCGGACCACCGGCACCCGCCCGACCTGCGGTTGGGGGCCGTCCGGACGAGGAAGTACCCTCGCCGCCGTGCCTACCGTGTTGCTGGCCACCGACGCCGACTGGATCTTCGACGAGGTCGATGCGGCCCTCGCCACCTCCGACACGCTGGTCTACCGGGTGCGGGCGGGCATCGACGTGCTCCAGGCCATCGACGAGGTGGAACCCGACCTGGTCATCCTCGACCAGCAGATCGGCAACATGGGCGGCATGGCGACGTGCATGGCGATCCGCAACGCCGAAGGCATCGACCGCATCCCGATCACCGCGGTGCTGATGCTGCTCGACCGGGCCCACGACGCGTTCCTGGCCCGCCGCCACGACGCCGATGGCTACCTGGTGAAGCCCCTCGACGCCTTCCGCCTGCGCAAGGCGGCCAAGGTGCTGCTCGACGGCGAGGGCTGGTTCGAGCCCATCGACGAGGCCACCAGCCAGGTCGCCGACGTGACCATCCGGGGCTGATCGACCGTTTCGCCGCCCCCGGGGCCACCCGGGTAGGCTCGGCGACCTTACGGGCTGTAGCGCAGCTTGGTAGCGCGCTTCGTTCGGGACGAAGAGGTCGTGGGTTCGAATCCCGCCAGCCCGACCAACTGCCCCGCCTCGGTGCGGGGCGGTTCCCGTTTCCGGACCGGCCGGTCCGTGCCGGGTCACCCCGTGGGAGAGTCGGGCCATGCACCTCGACGAGCTCCAGGACCTCATGGCCGATCTCTACGGCGAGGCCGACGCCGACCGGGGCATCCCCTCGACGGTGGCGTGGCTGTGCGAGGAGGTGGGCGAACTGGCCCAGGCGGTGCGCAAGGGCACCCCTGCCGAACAGCTCCACGAGCTGGGGGACGTACTGGCCTGGGTGGCGTCTCTGGCCAACCAGCTCGACCTGTCGCTCAGCGACGCCGCCGATCGGTACCTCACCGACCCGCCGGTCTGAGCGGAACGCAGCCGGTGCCGTGACCTAGAGCGAACGGTTCCGGCGGGCGAGGAGCTCTTCGGCGATCTGGACCGCGTTGAGAGCAGCGCCCTTGCGGAGATTGTCGCCCGACAGGAACAACGACAGACCGTGCTCGACGGTTGGATCGACGCGGATCCGGCCGACGAACGTGGGGTCGACCCCCGCGGCCCGCAAGGGTGTGGGGATGTCGGCCAGCTCCACTCCGGGAGCCTTGAACAAGAGGCGGCGGGCCGTCTCGGGGCTGATGGCCCGCGAGAAGTGGGCGTTGATGGCCAGGGAGTGCCCGGTGAACACCGGCACCCGCACGCACGTGGCCGACACCTCGAGATCGGGCAGACCGAGGATCTTGCCGCGTCTCGTTGCGCAGCTTCTGCTCCTCGTCGGTCTCTCCGAGCCCGTCGTCGACCAGCGACCCGGCGAAGGGGATGACGTTGTAGGCGATGGGGGCGACGAACTTGTTGGCGGCGGGATAGTCGACCGCAGTCCCCGACATGGCGAGCGCAGGGGCGCCGTCACCGATCTTGCGGATCTGGTCGTCGAGCTCGGCCGTGCCCGCCAGCCCGGCGCCCGACACCGCCTGATACGTGCTGGCCACCAGCCCGACGAGACCTGCCTCGACGTCGAGGGGCTTCAGCACGGGCATCGCGACCATGGTCGTGCAGTTCGGGTTGGCCACGATGTTCCTGGGGATCGACTCGAGTGCGGAGGCGTTGACCTCCGGCACCACCAGCGGGACCTCGGGATCCATCCGCCACGCCGAGGAGTTGTCGATGACGACCGCACCGGCCTCGGCCACCTTGGGGGCCAACTCGCGCGACGACGCTCCGCCGGCGGAGAACAAGACGATGTCGAGGCCACCGAAGTCGGCACGGGCGGCGTCCTCGACGGCGACTTCTGCATCTCCCCAGGGGAGGCGGCGGCCGGCGGAGCGCTCGGAGGCGAACAGTCGCAGCTCGGTGACGGGGAACTGCCGCTCGGCGAGGATCGATCGCATGACGCGACCCACCTGCCCTGTTGCTCCCACGATCCCGATACGCATAGGGATTCAAGCCTACCGGTGAGGGCGGGTGTCTCCCCCGCGGGTTTCAGTCGATGAGCGCGGGGCCCTCGTCGAGACGGAAGGCGGCGTGGAGGACCTGGATGGCCCGTTCGGCCTGGTCGTCGGTGACGACCACGGAGATCCGGATGGCCGAACTCGCGATCATCAAGATGTTGATGTCGTTGGCGGCCAGCGTCTCGAACACCGTGGCGGCGACACCCGGATGGGTCTTCATCCCGGCCCCGATGACGCTGACCCGGGCGATGTCGGCGTCGCCCGAGATCTCGTCGGCACCGACGGCCGAGGCCTCACGCTCGCACACGGCCATGGCCGTGGCCAGCTCCTCGTCGGGCACCGTGAAGGAGATGTCGGTCCTCCCGGCCTCGGAGGTGTTCTGGACGATCAGGTCGACGCTGATGCGCTCGTCGGCGAGTGCCCGGAAGATGCGGGCGGCGATGCCGGGGCGATCCTCCACACCACCGATCGTGACCTTGGCGTCCGAGGCGTCGTGCACGACCGCCGAGACGATGGCCTGTTCCATGTCGTCGTCCTCTCTGGTGACGAGCGTGCCGGTCGCCCAGGTGAACGCCGACCGGACGTGCAGGTCGACCCCGTGGGTGCGGGCGTACTCCACCGACCGCATGGCCGGCTTGGGGCATCCGTTGGCGGTCATCTCCATCAGCTCGTCGAAGCTGATCCTGGAGAGCTTGCGGGCACCGTCGACGACCCGCGGGTCGGTGGTGTACACCCCGGAGACGTCGGTGTAGAGCTCGCACACATCGGCGTTCAGGGCGTGGGCCAGCGCGACGGCCGTCGTGTCGGAACCACCGCGGCCGAGGAACGTGATGTTCCGCTCGGGGGAGATGCCCTGGGCGCCGCCGACCACGGCCACGGCCCCCCTGCTCAGGGCCTCGCTGACCCGTTCCGGCCTGACCTCGATGATCTTGGCGTCCTGATGCGTCGAGTCGGTGAGGAAGCCGGCCTGGGAGCCCGTGAACGACTCCGCCTCGACGCCGCGATCGGCGAGGGCCATGCACAGCAACGCCATCGCCTTGCGCTCACCGGCCGTGACGAGCATGTCCATCTCGCGTCCCGGTCGGGTCTGGGACACCTCCCGCGCCGCCCGCAACAGCTCGTCGGTCTCCTTGCCCATGGCCGACACCACCACCACGACCTGGTTGCCCCGGCGCACGGTTCGGGCCACGTGATCGGCCACGGCGCGCATGCGCTCGGGGTCGCCCACCGAGGTGCCACCGAACTTCTGAACGAGCAGAGCCACGGACGACAACGCTACCGGGCGCCCTCTGGTGCCCCCGACCCGGACCGGGACGAGCGGTACCGTCGGGCCCGATGTCCACCTCTGACCGACGCCGCCGCGACGACGCCCGTCGACGCGAGTCCGCCACCACCGCCCAGCGCTCGCGATCCCGGCAGCGACGCATGCAGGTGATCGCCGCCTCGATCGCCATCGTGGTCCTCCTCTCGACCGTCGCTGCGGGCATCGCCGCCACCAGGGGCACGCCGACGACGTCGTCCACAACGACGACCTCCTCTCCGAGCACGACCGCCACCGCACCTCGCTCCGCCGCCGACTACCCCGCCAGCGGAGTGGCTCCGGTCCCGGCCACCCCTGGCGCCACCCTGACCGGCCCCACGCCCTGCCCTGCCGCCGACGGCTCGTCACCGCGCACCACGTCGTTCGAGCAGCCCCCACCGCTGTGCATCGACCCCACGCGCTTCTACTCGGCCGTCGTGACGACGACCGCCGGGCCCATGACGTTCCAGCTCAACCCGAAGCGGGCCCCCGAGTCGGTGAACGCATTCGTGGTCCTGGCCGGCTACGGCTACTACGACGGCCAACCGATCACCCGCATCGAGCCCACCGCCTGGCTCGAGGCGGGCGGGCTCTTCGTCGACGGCGGATCGGCCGATGCGTTCCCCATCCCCGACGAAGTCCCCGAGGCGGGCCAGATCTTCACCTCCGGCACCATCGCCATGACCGGAGACGGTTCCCCGGGTACGAACAGGGGCGCGTTCCTGGTGGCCACGTTCGAGAACGCGCCGGCCATCGACCCCGGCGTCACCTCGTTCGGGATCATGCTCGACGGTGCCGCCACGCTGGCCGCCATCGACCGACTCGGGAGCCAGGACGGCCTGCCGGTGCGACCGGTGCGCATCGAGTCGGTCACGGTCACCGCCGGAGCGGCCATCCCGTAGTGGCGACGTGCCTCGCGGCCGGGCCCGTCCGACCCCGCGGTAGCGTCCCCGCTCGATGGGTACCGCGAAACGTGAACGTCAGAAGGCCGGCCACCAGGCTCGGCTGTCCGCCGAGGCCGCGGCGAACACCAGAGCGGAACGACGCAGACGACTCACGATCACGTTGGCCATCGCCGTCTTCGTGGTCGCGATCGTCGGGGTGCTCACCGTGGTGAACCGGGACGACGGCACCGACGAGGCCACCTCGGACGCGTCGACCACGTCGACCACGGTCGCGGACACCGAATCGCTGGTGCCTGCGCCGCCGGATCCCGGCGCCACCATCACCGGCGCCACTCCGTGCCCTGCCTCCGACGGCACCGCCGAGCGCACCACGACCTTCGCCGAACCCCCGCCGATGTGCATCGACCCGGCCAAGACCTACACAGCCACCTTCGCCACCAGCGCCGGCACCATCGCAGTCGATCTCGACACCGCGACGACACCGGAGACGACGAACAACTTCGTGGTGCTGGCCCGGTACAAGTACTACGACGGTTCGGCCATCTTCCGCGCCGACCAGGGCCTCGACATCGTGCAGGGCGGCGCCCCGACGACCAACAGCCCGAGCGACCCCGGGCCCGGCTACACCATCCCCGACGAGGGTGGACCCTTCACCTACGTCCCCGGCCAACTGGTCATGGCCCGCACGTCACAGCCCAACTCGTCGGGCGCCCAGTTCTTCCTGACCGGCGGCCCGGCGGTGTCGACCCTCGACACCCAGGGCACCTACGTCGTGTTCGGCACGACCGACGACGCCGGCACCGCACTGGTGGCCGGCATCCTGGCCACGGCCGTGGAGAACCCGAGCGGTGGGGGGCTCGGCGGCGTTCCCCAGCCCGCCGTGGTCATCGAGTCGATCACCATCACCGAGACCTGACGAAGTCCTCCGCAGCCGATCGCCGAGTGGGGTCAGCCCCCCGGCAGGTCCGCGAGAGTGGCCTGATGGCTGCCTCGGTGCACGGTGACCAAGCCGGACCCGACCGTGCGCCACCAACCATCGGGGTCGCGGACGATGCCGCTGCGCTCCGGGAGACTGACCAGCACCAGGTCCGGTGGGGCCAGTTCGACGGTGCGACGTACCTTGTCGGGCGACCACGTGTCCGAACGAGGGATGACCGCCATGCCGGGCACCAGCCCGAGGCCCACGGTGAATGCGCCGCCGCGGGTGTCGACCATGGGGTCGCACAACACGTCGGCACCGGCGCCGCTGCCCACGAGCACCGCACCACCCCGCCAGGCCTGCACGAGGGCGTCGTAGACGGGCGTGTCCTTGAGCACCGAGCGCAGGTGCATCGGCGACGTGCCCACGACGTAGAGGAAACGCGCCGACGCCACCGTCACGACGTTCTCGGCGGCGAGTGCATCGGCGCGGGTGTAGACGGGGACCTCCCGCACGGCCACCCCGAGCCCGGCGAACCACGACGTGGCCGCCTGCACTGATCGTCGGGGGCTCTCGTAGGCGAAGCCGGTAGGGATCACGGCCACCTCGTCGGCCCCCGACGCCGCCAGCAGCTCGGTGTCGAAGTCGCAGCCCTCGGAGAACTCACCCCCTCCGACGAGGGCGAGGAGCCCGGGGGAGGGGTGCGGGCGGTCGTCGTCGGGGGGAGCAGCCACGCTCTCACGCTAACCAGACGGGCGCGCCCCGATGGACGCATCCGGCGGCGGCATTGGAACCTCGAAGCTACCGATCGGTAACATCGGGGGGCCGCAGGCGACGAGGCCTGCACGGACGGGAGTCTCCACATGACCATCACGCGTATCGGGATCATCGGTTCGGGGATCATGGGATCCGGCATCGCCGAGGTCGCCGCCAAGGCCGGGATCGAGGTGGTGCTGCGCAGTCGCAAGCAGGACTCCGCCGACGCCATGGTCGCCGGGCTGTCGAGGTCGCTCACCCGCCAGGTCGACAAGGGCCGCCTCGAAGCCGACGCCGCGGCGGAGATCCTCGCCCGCGTGAGCGCCACCGACGACCTCAGGGCACTCGCCGACTGCGACCTGGTCCTCGAGTCGGTGGTCGAGGACCTCGACGTCAAGAAGGCCCTCTTCCGCGAGCTCGACGGCATCGTGAAGCCCGACGCCATCCTCGCCACGAACACCTCCACGCTTCCCGTGATCGAGATGGCCATGGAGACCGGTCGGGCCGACCGCGTGTGTGGGGTGCACTTCTTCAACCCTGCGCCGGCGATGAGCCTCGTCGAGATCGTCCGACCCCTCACCGCGAACGACGACACGATCGCCGAGGCGAGGGCCTTCGCCGAGGCGTGCGGCAAGAACGCCGTGGAGGTGAAGGACCGCGCCGGGTTCATCGTCAACGCCCTGCTCTTCCCCTACCTCAACAACGCCGTGCGAATGCTGGAGAACGGCACCGCCGACCGCGACGACATCGACACCGCGATGAAGGGCGGCTGCAACTTCCCCATGGGGCCGTTGGCGCTGCTCGACCTGGTCGGGCTCGATACGTCGCTGGCCATCCTCGACGCGCTCTACGAGGAGTTCCGCGATCCGAACTATGCGGCGATGCCGCTGCTGCGCCGCATGGTCACCGCAGGGCATCTCGGTCGCAAGTCCGGCATCGGGTTCTACGACTACGCCAGGTAGGCCCTTCGCCTTCCCGGGCCGCCACCGCCATCCTGCGTCGCACCGGTGCCGAGTGGGACGCTAGAAACGGCCCGTGCCCATCGAGCCACCGGCCTCCCCCTGGGAGTTCCCCGATCCACGGGATCTGCCGGACGAGGAGGGCCCCGGCGACCTGGTCGGCCTCGGTGCCGATCTCGAGCCCGGCACCGTCCTGGCGGCCTACCGCAACGGACTGTTCCCCATGCCGCTCACGGGCCGCCGCGGGATGGCGTGGTGGTCGCCGGACCCCCGTGGGGTGATTCCGCTCGACGGCCTGCGCATCTCCCGCTCGCTACGACGATCGACCGCACGCCACGAGGTCCGCGTCGACACCGCCTTCGACGAGGTCGTCGCCGCCTGCGCCGACCCACGCCGCGAGGGTGCCTGGATCTCACCCGAGATCCAGCAGGCCTACCTGCGTCTGCACCACCTGGGCTGGGCCCATTCGGTGGAGACATGGACCACGGACGGCGAACTGGTGGGGGGGCTCTACGGCGTCCACATCGGGGGGTTGTTCGCCGGCGAGTCGATGTTCCACCACGCCACCGACGCGTCGAAGGTGGCGCTCGTCGCGCTGGTCGGACACCTCGTGCACATCGGCGCCACATTGCTCGACGTGCAGTGGCTGACCCCGCACCTCGCCTCACTCGGCGCCATCGAGATCTCCCGGCGGGAGTACCTCGACCGGCTCACGTCCGCCCTGGGCGAGAGGACGGAGCCCTTCGTCTGAGCCGGACCCGGAGGACCGGAGCGCCGGATCGCCCGACGAGGGGGACCCGCGACCGGACCGCTGCGGTCACCGGTCGGTCATCGTCGTGACAGACGGACCGATCTTGGTGAACGATTGGGGGATGGACGCCAGCCCGCAGCCAGCCGCCCGCCGAGAGCCCGATCGGCCGTGGATGATGCGCACCTACTCGGGCCACTCGACGGCCAAGGCGTCCAACGAGCTCTACCGCACGAACCTGGCCAAGGGACAGACCGGCCTGTCGATCGCCTTCGACCTGCCCACGCAGACCGGCTACGACCCCGACGACCCCCGCGCCAGGGGGGAGGTCGGGCAAGGTCGGCGTGCCGGTGGCCCACCTGGGCCACATGGGTCAGCTCCTCGACGGCATCCCCGTCGGCGAGATGAACACCTCCATGACCATCAACGCCACCGCCGCCTGGCTGCTCGGCCTCTACGTGGCCAACGCCACCGAGCAGGGCGTCGCCACCGAGGCCCTGCGGGGCACGACCCAGAACGACATCGTCAAGGAGTACCTGTCGCGGGGCACCTACATCTTCCCGCCCGAGCCTTCGAGGCGGCTCATCGTCGACATGATCGCCTACTGCGCGCACCACATCCCGGCGTGGAACCCGATGAACGTGTGCAGTTACCACCTGCAGGAGGCCGGCGCCACGCCGGTCCAGGAGATCGCCTACTCCCTGGCCACGGCCATCGACGTCCTCGACGCCGTGCGCGACTCGGGCCAGGTCGAGCCCGACGAGTTCCCCGCGGTCGTCGCGTCCATCTCCTTCTTCGTCAACGCCGGGATCCGGTTCGTCGAGGAGATGTGCAAGATGCGGGCCTTCACCGAGATGTGGGATCGGCTCACGCTCGAGCGCTACGGCGTGACCGACCCGAAGGCGCGCCGCTTCCGCTACGGCGTGCAGGTCAACTCCCTCGGCCTCACCGAGGCGCAGCCGGAGAACAACATCCAGCGCATCGTCCTCGAGATGCTCGCCGTCACGTTGTCGAAGGATGCACGGGCCCGATCGGTGCAGCTCCCGGCGTGGAACGAAGCGCTCGGTCTCCCCCGCCCGTGGGATCAGCAGTGGTCATTGCGCATGCAACAGGTGCTGGCCTTCGAGACCGACCTGTTGGAGTACGACGACATCTTCGCCGGGAGCCATGTCGTCGAAGCGCGTACCGCCGAGCTCATCGAGCAGGCCACCGCCGAGCTCGACGACGTGCTGGCCCTCGGTGGGGCCTTCCACGCCATCGACGAGCTCAAGGGCCGCCTCGTGTCGTCGAACACCGAACGGGTCCGGCGCATCGAATCGGGCGAGCTCGCCGTCGTGGGGGTCAACCGATTCACCGAGACCGCCGAATCGCCTCTCGGCGGGGAGGAGAACATCCTCAAGGTCGACGCCGCCGTGGAGGCCGAGACCGTCGCCGAGCTGGAGCGGTGGAGGGCCGACCGAGACGGCGATGCGGTCACCCGCGCCCTCGACGAGCTGCGCCGCGCCGCGGCCACCGACGAGAACCTCATGCCCGCCACGATCGCCCTGGCCATGGCCGGCGGTACCACGGGTGAGTGGGCGGGCGCACTGCGTGAGGTGTTCGGCGAGTACCGCGCCCCGACCGGCGTGAGTGCCGCAGCGGGCATCGGCGAGCTCGGCCAAGGGCTGCGGGCGGTGGCCGAGCGGGTGAAGGCCTCGCCCGGCGGACCCCCCCGCCTCCTCGTGGCCAAGCCCGGCCTCGACGGGCACTCCAACGGTGCCGAGCAGATCGCCGTCGCCGCCCGCGATGCCGGCATGGAAGTCATCTACCAGGGGATACGCCTGACGCCTGAGCAGATCGCGGCCGTGGCCCGCGACGAGGACGTCGAGGTGGTCGGACTCTCGATCCTGTCGGGCAGCCACCTCCAACTCGTGCCCGACGTCGTCGAGCGCCTGCGGGCCGAGGGCGTCGACGTGCCCGTCGTGGTGGGCGGGATCATCCCCGACGAGGACGCCGAGGTGCTGCTGGCCGCGGGGGTGGAGCGCGTCTACACGCCGAAGGACTTCGAGCTGGGTCGGATCATGGGAGACATCGCCGAGCTCGTCCTCGCCGATCGCGCGGTCACGGTCGCCCCGGAATCGACCTCCTGAATCGGCCTGTGGCCCCAACGCCGCCAGGATCTCCCGGGACGGGTGACGGCCGGCGTTCAACTTACGGGTCGAACGACCGACAGATAAGCGTGGATCGCCTCACCATCAGCGCCGTGCTCGCGGGCGTGCTCGGCCTCGCCGCCGGGGTGTCCGTGGCCCTCGGCGCACCCACGACGCTGGCGCTCGTCGCCGGCGGGCTCGCTGCCGCGGCCGCCGCCATGGTCGTCGTGGACCTCACCCGGATCCGGGTCTGGCAGGACCGGGCACGCACGGCAGAGATGGAGGTCGATCACCTCCGTCGCGATCTCCACGATGCCAACGAGGCCCGCGAGGACGCCGAGGCCCGTTTGGAGTGGCGCACCACCTTCACCGCCCGTCGGCGCTCCACGGAGGCCAACCGTCTCACCGACGAGACCACGGGGCTCCTGGCCGAGGGCTGGTTCGTGGTGGCGCTCGAGTCGCGCATCGCCACCGCCCGGCGCAACCTCCGGCCCGTCGCCGTCGTGGTCGTGGAGGTCGTCGTCGGCCTCCGGGGCGGCGCACCCGAGCCCGCCGACCCCCGACGGGTCACCGCAGCGGTGACGGCGACCATCCGTGAGGCCGACGAGGCCTTCCGCCTGCCGCGACGGCGTGTTCGCCCTCCTCCTGGAGGACACGACGGATGCCGGCGCCACCTGGACGGCAGAACGGATCCGGATGGCGCTCGCCGAGATCGAGCCCGACGCGGTGATGTGGGCCGGGGTGGCCTGCTATCCGGCCCACGGCCTCAACACCGAAGAAGTCCTCGATCGCGCCGACCAGGCTCTCGACAGCGCCCGTGAGTGGCGTCAGCATCGCATCGAAGTCGCCCCCGCCGACAGCTGAGCCTGCCGCCGGGACGCCGCCACCGAGAGTCGGGACCGGGAACGTCCCCGTGTGGCTACCCGTCGACGTCGTCGAGCTCGGCGAGCACCTCCGCGGTGTCGGCACCGAGGTCCCGAGCGGCGAAGCGCACCCGGCCGGGAGTGGCCGACAGGCGCGCCAGGACGTCCTGCATCGTGACGCCCTCCACCTCGATGAGCGACCGGCGGGCCAGCAGGTGGGGATCGTCGGCGACCTCGCGCTGGCCGTAGACCGGCGCCGCGGCGGCCTCTGCCGCCTCGGCCTCGGCCAACACCTCGCCCATCGATCGGGCCGCGACCCATGCCGCCACCAGGTCGTCGATCTCTCCGCGATGGGCGACCCGACCCTCGAAGCTCGAGAAGCGCGGATCGTCGCCGGCACCGACGAGCGTCATCATCCGGCGGGCCACGGGCTCGGCCGTCGTGGAGATGGCCACCCAGCGGCCGTCGGCGCACCGGTACGTGCCCCGCGGCACGCTGTAGGGAATGCCGGAGCCGAGACGGGGCTGCTCGTAGCCCAACGTCGACCACGCCGACGGCAACGCCCCCATGAGGTGCAGCATCGTCTCGAGCAGGTTGACATCGACGACCTGGCCGACACCGGAGTGCACGGCGACCATCGTGGCGAAGGCCGCGGCGATGGCGGTCACCTCGTCGGTGAGTGCGATCGGCGGCAGCAGCGGCTGGCCGTCGGGTTCACCGTTGACGGCGGCGAACCCCGAGAGGGCCTCGGCCAGGGTGGCGAAGCCCGGGCGGGAGGCGTAGGGACCGGTCTGACCGAAACCGGTCACACGGGTGATCACCAGCGTCGGGTTGTCGGCGATGAGCTCATCGGGGTCGAGCCCGAGCGCCTCGAGCTTGCCCGGGCGCATGTTCTCGACCAGCACGTCGGCGGTGGCGACGAGACGGCGCAGGTCGTGTCGACCGGCTCCGGTGGTGAGGTCGAGGACGACGCTGCGCTTGCCTCGCCCCACCAGCTTCCAGAAGAGGGTCACGTCGTCGGCGGGGTCCCGCCAACCCATGGAGCGCACGGTGTCACCCGTGCCCGGACGCTCGACCTTCACCACGTCGGCCCCGAAGTCGGCCAGGTGGCGGGCGCAGCCGGGGCCGGCGAGCACCGTCGACAGATCCACCACGCGCAGGTCCGCCAACGGGAGCGGCCCCTCGGCCGCATCGTCGGTGCCGCTCACGCCGGTGAGGCCGACATGGCAAGGCACCGGTCGCCGAGCTCGCCGAAGGCGTAGTCGAAGTACATGCCCCCGAACATGCCCCGCGTCCGCTCGCTCCACACCAGCGCCTCGGCCGTCGAGATGCGACGGAAGACCTGGAGGATGCCACCTTCGAAGACGCGGTACTCGGCCCACGCCCCCGGGAAGTCCTTCACCGACGCCACCTCGACCCACGGGATCTCACGGCTGACGCTGATGTGGCGCACCCGGTTGCGGTGGGTGTGCCCGGCGAAGTAGCCGCGGATCACCCGATGGGCGGCCACGACCTCGATGAGCTTCTCCGACGCATCGGGATCGATGCCGAAATAGCCCTCGGCCCTGGTCGACGAGTCGGGACTCCACACATGGTGGTGACCCATCACCAGCACGGGCCGATCGGCCTCGGCGGCCATGTCGTGCAACCACGACAGCTGGTCGCCCGTGACGGTACCGCTGGCGCTTCCCTCTCTCGACGTGTCGAGCAGTGCGACGGTGACACCCGGGACGTCGACCCTCTGCGTGGGGACCGCGGCGAGGTCGCCGCCGTGGAAGCTCTCGTGGTTGCCTCGAACGTGGGTGAGCACATCGCCGAACGCCTCGTCGTAGAACTCGAGGAAGGTGCGGTACTCCTCGACGGTGCCCTCGGAGGTGAGGTCGCCCTTCACGACCACGGCATCGGGCGCGACCTGTTCGATCTCGTGGATGGCGCCGCGGTTCATCATCTCGGGGTAGGGCTCGGCGCCGTCGGGCACACGGAACGTGGGACCCGCCTCGAGGCCCTCCATCACGCCGCACTCGGTCTCGCCGAAGTGGACGTCGTTGACCGTGGCGATCGTCGCCAACCGCTCCCCTGCGGGCCGGGCCAGGGTGCGGAAGACGAACCCGTCGTACTCGTACACCGTGTCGGGCTGCAGGTCGTCGTAGACCCGGACCTCGAGGCCGTCGTGCACCACCGCGTGGTCGTCGGCCACCGTGGTCAGCTCCATGACGCCATTCTGGCCCAGCGCCGGCGCACCGCTGCCGTGTCAGGGGCGGGCACGTCGAGAGGGGACGGGTCGCGACCACCAGCGCCCCGAGAACCGCCAACGCGACGGCTCGGCCGACTCGTCCCCGCCCGAGGCGATCAGCCGGGGCCAGCCCGCCTCGACAGCAGCCGCGATGGCCACCGCCTCCTCGACCGTGGGGACCGGATGGATCGACGCCACCCGGGGGGCCGACGCGTCGGGGGCGGTCACAGCGGCACGTTGCCGTGCTTGCGCTGGGGCAGTTCCTCGCGCTTCGACTTCAGCATCTCGAAGCCGGCGATGACCTTGCGCCTCGTCTCGGCGGGATCGATCACATCGTCGACGAAGCCCCGCTCCGCCGCGATATAGGGGTTGGCGTAACGCTCGGTGTAGTCGTCGACCAACTCGACCCGACGCTTGACCGGGTCGGCGGACCCCTCGAGTTCACGGCGGTACAGGATCTCGACAGCGCCCTGGGGGCCCATGACGGCCAGCTCGGCCGAGGGCCAGGCGAAGGCCAGGTCGGCTCCGATCGACTTGGAGTTCATCACCACGTAGGCACCGCCGTAGGCCTTGCGGGTGATGACCTGGATGCGGGGCACGGTGGCCTCGCAGAAGGCGTAGAGCAGCTTGGCGCCGTGGCGGATGATGCCGCCGTACTCCTGATCGACGCCAGGGAGGAACCCGGGGACGTCGACGAAGGTCAGCAGAGGGATGTTGAAGGCGTCGCAGGTGCGCACGAACCGTGCCGCCTTCTCGGCCGACTCGATGTCGAGCACGCCCGCCAGCACCATCGGCTGGTTCCCCACGACGCCGACGGGCTGACCGTTGACGCGGGCGAAGCCGCACACGATGCTGCCCGCCCAACGGGGGAAGTACTCGAAGAAGTCACCGTCGTCGACGACCGACTCGATGACCTTGTGCATGTCATACGGCACATTGGGGCTCGACGGCATCAGGTCGACGAGCTCGGGGCACAGGCGGTCGGGCGGATCGGCGGGCACGTCGACCGGTGGCATCTCGAGGTTGTTCGAGGGCAGGAAGCCGAAGAGATAGCGCACGTCGTCGAGGCACGACTTCTCGTCGGGCGAGACGAACGTGGCCACGCCGGACTTGGTGGCGTGGCTCTTGGCCCCGCCGAGCTCCTCGAGCGTGACCTCCTCGCCGGTCACGGTCTTCACCACGTCGGGTCCGGTGATGAACATGTGGGAGGTCTCGTCGACCATGAAGATGAAGTCGGTCATGGCCGGGCTGTAGACCGCACCGCCGGCGCACGGGCCGAGGATCACCGAGATCTGCGGGGTCACCCCGGAAGCGAGCACGTTGCGGTGGAAGATCCCGCCGTAGCTGGCCAACGACACCACGCCCTCCTGGATGCGGGCACCGGCGCCGTCGTTGAGACCGATCAGCGGTGCGCCCACGGAGAGAGCCAGGTCCATGACCTTGTGGATCTTCTCGGCGAAGACCTCGCCGAGAGCCCCTCCGAAGACGGTGAAGTCCTGCGAGAAGATGAACACCTTGCGGCCGTCGATCGTGCCCCAGCCGGTGACGACGCCGTCGCTGTAGGGGCGCTCCTCGATGCCGCTGTCGTGCGCCCGGTGGCGGGCCAGCATGTCGAGCTCGTGGAACGAGCCTTCATCGAGCAGGTAGTCGATGCGCTCACGGGCCAGGAGCTTGCCCTTCGCGTGTTGGCGTTCGACCGACCGCTCGGAGCCCGCGTGCAGGGCCTGTTCCTTGCGCTCGCCCAGATCCGCGAGCCGGTCCTGCATGGTTCGTTCCGACATGGCGGGGATCCTACCGACCGCCCGGAGGGCCATCGAACGCCCACGGTCACCGGTACCGTGCGGCTCGTGGACCTTCCGGTGATGCCACCCGTCTCGCCCATGTTGGCCAAGGCGTCGCCGTCGATGCCCGAGGGCGACGGCTGGTGGTTCGAGCCGAAGTGGGACGGGTTCCGGTGCATCGTGTTCCGTGACCTCGACGAGATCGTGCTGGGCAGCCGTAACGAGAAGCCTCTGACCCGCTACTTCCCGGAACTGGCCGAGGCGCTGCTGCGCGAGCTGCCCGAACGCTGCGTGGTCGACGGCGAGATCGTCATCGCCACGGCCGACGGGCTCGACTTCGACGCGTTGCAGCAACGCATCCACCCGGCCGAATCACGGGTCAACCGTCTGGCCGAGGAGACGCCGGCCAGCTTCGTGGCCTTCGACCTGCTGGCCCTCGGCGACCAGTCGCTGATGAGCTGGGCGATGGCGGATCGCCGTCGGGCCCTCGAGCTCGCCCTGGCCGATGCCGCCGCTCCCGTGCACCTCACCCCGGGCACCACCGACCCCGAGGTGGCCGCGGACTGGTTCGTGCGCTTCGAGGGCGCCGGCCTCGACGGCGTGATGGCCAAGGCCCGCGACGGCGTCTACACCCCCGACAAGCGGACGCAGACGAAGGTGAAGCACAAGCGGACGTGTGACGCCGTGGTCGCCGGCTACCGGCGTCACAAGAGCGGTGACGGCATCGGCTCGCTGTTGCTCGGGCTGTACGACGACGACGGCGTCCTGCACCACGTGGGGGTGGCCACGTCGTTCACGGCCGCCCGACGGGCCGAGCTCGTCGACGAGGTCGCGCCCTACGAGGCCGACGCGCTGGCCGAGCACCCCTGGCGCGAATGGGGCAACGTCGAGGCCCACGAGGCAGGCGGGCGGATGCCGGGCGCGCCCAGCCGATGGAACGCCACGAAGGACATGACGTGGAGCCCGCTGCGCACCGAGCTGGTGGCCGAGGTGGCCTACGAGCACCTGCAGGGCGACCGGTTCCGCCACGCCACCCGCCTCGTGCGCTTCCGCCCCGACCGCGACCCGGCCTCGTGCACCTACGACCAACTGGAGCAGGCCGTCCCCTACGAATTGCACCGCATCTTCGCCCTCTGAACGATCTCCGGCAGATCAGTCCGGTTCGGTGGGGCGGGCCCGGCTCGGTTGCACACGGGGCGGCTCGCCCGCCTGCTTGGGGAAGTTCGGGGGCCAGGGCGCGTCTCCCAACCCGCCGGCCTCGTCGCGCGCGGCCAGCTCGAGCAGCGGCCGCAACGAGAAGGCCTGGTCGTCCATCGGCGCCTCGAGGTCGCCGACATCCGCCCACCGGGCCGGCATCGACGCCAGGGTGAAGTCGCCGAGTTCGACGGCGTCGAGCTCGTCCCAGCGGAACGGCGCCGACACCCGGGCCTCGGGGTTGCTGCGCACCGAGTACACCGACGCCACCGTGCGGTCCCGAGCGTTCTGGTTGTAGTCGAGGAAGACGCGGTCGCCGCGCTCCTCCTTCCACCACTTGGAGGTGGCCAGCTCCGGGATCCGCCGCTCGACCTCACGGGCCAACGCCAGTGCGGCCCGGCGAACCTCGAGGAAATCCCAGGAGGCCACGATGCGCACGTTGACGTGGATGCCCCTCGACCCCGACGTCTTCGGCCAACCCACCAGGCCGTGCTCGGCCAGCACGTCGTTCACGACTGCCGCCACGGCACGGACGGCGGCGAACGGGACCCCGGGCTGGGGATCGAGATCGACCCGCAGCTCGTCGGGGTGCTCGAGGTCGAAGCGCCGCACGGCCCACGGGTTGAGATCGAGGCACCCCAGGTTCACCGCCCAGACCACGTGAGCCAGGTCGGTGGGACAGAGCTCCTCTGCGGTACGGCCGCTGGGAAAGGCCACCGTGGCGGTCTGGAGCCAGTCGGGACGGCTCTTCGGGACCCGCTTCTGGAAGAACATCTTGCCGTCGGCGCCGTCGGGGAACCGCTTCAGCACCGTAGGGCGAAGGTGCACGCCCCGCAGGGCCCCCTCCCCGACCAGCAGGTAGTGCCGGACGAGATCGAGCTTCGTCTCGCCACGGGCGGAGAAGAAGACCTTGTCGGGGTTGGTGACCTTGACCTCACGCCCCGCCACCTCCACGATCGTGAACGGGCTGGCCATCAACGGAGGGTAGGTCGGGTGCCGTCGCGATCACCGCCGATCCGCGGGCCCGATGATCACCACCCGCCCTGCACCGGACGTCGATGCAGGGAGAGACTTCGACGGCGTGGGTACCGCCCGGAGGCCAGAGGTCGTAGCCTGTAGACGTCGCTGGTCCGACACCCGGTCCTGGCGCCCGAAAGGAAAGCCGTGTTCGCCAACATCGGTGTCCCCGAGATCCTCATCGGTCTCCTCGTCATCGTCTTGTTGTTCGGCGCGACCAAGCTGCCGAAGTTGGCCCGCTCCCTCGGCTCGGCCAAGGGCGAGTTCCAGAAGGGCCTCGAAGAAGGCGACGCGTTGACGAAGGACGAGACGGACCAGCAGGCCTGAGCAGAACCCGGCGACCCCGCCGGGCGAAAGGAACCCCCATGAACCTCGGTGCACCAGAGATCCTCATCGCTCTCCTCGTCATCGCCCTCCTCTTCGGTGGCGCCAAGCTCCCGAAGCTGGCCCGCTCCCTCGGCTCCGCCAAGGGCGAGTTCGAAAAGGGCATGAAGGAAGGCGAGAAGCTCAGCGAGGACAACGCCAAGAAGGACGGCGAGGAGAAGGACACGACGTCGAGCGGCGAGGCCAGCACCGACAAGTCCTGATCGCGCGGGACGCCCGAGACGGCATCGTCAGCGGCGGCGCGGCGCGAGGCGCTCGGCCCTGGCCGTCAGCGCAGGGGCCTCGAGCCGCTCGGCGACCGCGACGAACTCCGGTCGTACCCCGGCCCACTCGAGCTCCGACACCGCCTCGATCGTCGGTGCGTCGGTGTCGATCGTGGCGATGCGACGGAAGAGCAGGGCCAGGTCGAGCTGGTCGTGCAACGTGGCTGCGAGCTTGGCCCCGCTGCGCACGGTGATGTCCCAGTCCCCGGCGAGACGCGGAACGTCCTCGAGGTGCCGGTAGCGGGCGAGCACCGTGGCGGCGGACTTGGCCCCCCAGCCGGGCAGTCCGGGGAAGCCGTCGGCGCTGTCACCGACGAGGGCCAGGTAGTCCGGGATCGACGCCGGCGCCACGCCGAACTTCTCCTCGACTCCCGCAGCGTCGTAGACGACGTCCTTGCGCCGGTCGTACTGGACGACCCGATCGTCGACGACGCACTGACCGAGGTCCTTGTCGGGGGTGCAGATCAGGACCTGGTCGACCGTCGGATCGGCGGCGGCGACAGCTGCGGCCGCACCGAGCGCATCGTCCGCCTCGAACGCCACCATGGGGAACACCGCGAAGCCCGCGGCGACCAGCGCCTCCTCGAGGAGCGGGAACTGCGAGAGCAACTCCGGAGGCATCCCGGCGCTGGTCTTGTAGCCCGGCCACAGGTCGTTGCGGAACGACTCGATGACATGGTCCGTGGCGATGCCCACGTGGGTGGCGCCGTCCTCGAGCAGCCCGAGCATGGACCCGAGGACCCCACGGGTCGCCGCCACCTCCTGCCCGGCACCGCTGACATGGGACGGCAGGGCGAAGTGGTGGCGGAACAACTCGTAGGTGCCGTCGACCAGATGGACCTGCATGGGGCGAGGTTGGCACACACCGACCTCACGTGGTGGGCCGTCAACGGCGCACCATCCTGCGGGCCGATGCCGAACCCGCCCCGGCCCAGTACGTCCGGCGGACCGCCACCACCGCGGCGGGCTGGTCCAGCTTGCCGGTCGCCACCCACTCGAGCGCGACCAGTGCCACACCGGACCAGGCGTCGGCCAGCCATCCGATGTCCATCGCATCGTCGAGCAATCCCTCGGAACGGGCGCGACCGAGGACCGCGCCCACCGATCCCAGGAGCTCCTGGTAGGCCGCGTCGACCTGAGCGTCGACCTCCACTGCGACCCGGACCAGAACGCGATAGGCCACCGACTCGGCCAGGATCGCCTCGAGCACGCGATCGAGAGCGGGTACGGCAGCCAGGTTCTGGTCCACTGCGATGCTCACGGCCCGTCCGACGTCGTCGAGTGCCCCCAACCAGGCGGCCCGGCGCAGATCGTCCCGGGTCGGGAAGTGGCGGTGCACGGTGGCTCGCCCGACGCCGGCGGCAGCCGCGACCGCGTCGATCGTTGCCGACGGGTCTTCGGCGAACACCTCCATGGCGGCGGCCAGGATGCGCTCTCGATTTCGGGCGACATCGGCCCGGGGGTTGCGACGGGCGACGGGTGGCACACCGAAACGATACTCACTTGACTCATTTGGTTCCGTCACGCAGAATATGAGACGAGAAAGTCTCACTATTCTGCGAGTCCTGCGATGATCCCCCCTCCCCTTCCGGCACGAGACGACCACCGCTCGCCGAGCGTTGGATGATCGTCGTCGCCGGCGCGACCTACTCGACCGAGGCCGTGCTGGTGATGGGCATCACCCTCATGGCGCTCACCTACGGACCCTCGGCCACCGCGGTGGCCCTCGTGGCCCAGGCGCTCCCCCGGGCGCTGCTGCTGCCGTGGGGTGGCACCCTCGTCGACCGCATCGGACCCACGATCGTGCTGCACCGCGCCGCGATCGTCCGTGTGGCGGTCCTGGTCGTCCTGGCGGCGACCGCCACCGTGGGCGGTGTCCCATCCCTGGTCGTACTCGTGTCGATCGGCGCCCTGCTCGGGGTGATCGACGGCGCCGCCTACCCGGCCGCCTTCGCGACGCCACCGGCGGTCGTCCCACCCGGGCGCCTCGCCCGGGTGAACGCCGTGGTCGGCGGGACCGAGAGCGTCGGTGACCTGCTCGGGCCCGCAGCCGCCGCGGTGATCTACGCCTGGGCCGGCCCGGGACCGCTGCTCTGGGTCGTGGTGGCGCTGGCCACCACCTCGGCCATCGCCGCATGGGGGCTCCACCGTGCCGCCCCCCAGCCGCCCCCGGCGGGAGAGACTCGGCCGCGCTTCGTCGACGGGCTCCGAACAGCCCGCGCCGACCGCGAGGTCTGGCGCCAGTTGGTCACGATCGCCGCGCTCAGTCTGCTCATCGCCGGGCCGGTGATGGTGGGCGGCGCAGTGCTGGCCGAACAGAACCTCGGCGGGGCCGACAGACTCGGTCCCCTCCTGGGCGCCTTCGGTGCCGGCTCCCTGATCGGGCTGATCGGCGCACCGGCCCTCAGCCGCCGATCACCGCACCTCGCCCTCGGCGGCGGTGGGCTGGTGCTCGGAGGCGGGATGATCGGCCTCGGTCTGGCGGGACACTTCCTCGTCGCCGCGTTCGTGGCCGCAGCGATGGGGGCGGCCTACAGCGCACTCATGGTCGTGGTGACGACCTGGCTGCAGGAGCGCACCCCGGAAGGGGTGCGCGGCCGGGTCATGGCGATCATGGCCTTCGCCCTGCTGGCCCTCGATCCGTTGTCGTTCGGGCTGGCCGGGTTGCTGCTGCCACTCGGGGTCACGACCACCTTCGTGGTCCCCGGGCTGGGCGTGGTCGCCGTCGGCATGTGGGCGGGCTTCGCCGGACGCCGACCGACGTCGCAGGAGAACCGGACCGGGTCGAAGGACGATCGGCCGAGGTCGCTCGCACCCGCGGGCGACGACTGAGCGACCGCCGTACGACACCCGACATGCGCCATCCACGACGTCGCGTGCCGCACGGCTCACCGATCGGCCGGACCGGCGCTCCTAGGAGCGGGGGACCTCGCTCCAGGGGAGCTCCTTGTCCGTGCGAACGTCGCCGGGGAGGCCGAGGACCCGCTCGCCCAGGATGTTGCGCATGACCTCCGAAGTGCCACCCTCGATGGTGTTGGCCCGGCTGCGCAGGAACCGCTGCTGGGTGGACTGACCCCCTGCGCCGCGCTGCATCTCGTAGGAGCCGTAGAGCATCCCCTCGGCCCCCAGGAGGTCGACGGCGAAGGTGTAGATGCGCTGGTTGAGCTCGGCCGACATGAGCTTGCCGATCGACCCTTCGGGACCCGGCGTGCCGACCCGTCGGGCCTGCGCGGCGCGGATGTTGGTGAGGCGGCCCACCTCGGCCTGGATCCAGAGGCGGGCCAGCTCGTCGCGCTCGACCGGTCCGCCGCCGACCTGGTGCCACACGGCGACGGCTTCGGCGATGGCTCCCGAACCCTTGGGGGGCGTGCCCCCGCCCAGCGACACCCGCTCGTTCATGAGGGTGGTGAGCGACACACCCCACCCTTCACCCACGTCGCCGAGGCGTTCGGCGTCGGGGATGCGCACGTCGGTGAAGTACACCTCGTTGAACTCGGCGTCCCCCGTCATCTGGCGCAGCGGTCGCACCTCGACGCCCGGGGCGTGCATGTCGACCACGAAGTAGGTCATGCCCTTGTGCTTGCGCTGGTCGGGGTCGGAGCGGGCCAGGAGCATCCCGAAGCGCGACACGTGAGCCAGCGTGGTCCAGACCTTCTGGCCGTTGACGATCCACTCGTCGCCGTCGCGCTCGGCGCGGGTGGCCAGGGACGCCACGTCGGAGCCGGCGCCCGGCTCGCTGAAGAGCTGGCACCACACCTCCTCGCCGGTGAACAGCGGCCGCAGGTAGCGCTCGCTCTGGGCGTCGGAGCCATGGCTGAGCACCGTCGGTGCACCCATGCCGTGGCCGATGGGATTGCGGGCCCAGGCGTTGGGGCCCCCGGCATCGGCGATCGCCTCGTCGATCTGCTTCTGCAGGATCGGCGAGAGGCCGAGCCCACCCCGACCCTCGGGGAAGTTGACCCACGCCAGGCCGAGGTCGAACTGAGCGCCGAGGAACTCGACGGGGTCGCCCTTCGGATCGTGGAGGTCGAGGAGTTGGTGGAGCCGTTGTTGCACGAGCTCCGTGTCGGTGGTCGCGTCGGTGGTCGTCACGGGGGTCAAGGGTAGGCGCCGGAGCGCGCCCGGGCCCAGGGAAGCGCTCAGTCGCTCGGTGCGCCGTGGAACGCCGCCCAGGTCGGCCACGACTCGGGGACCGTGCCCCGACCGAAGGAACGCTGCGGCCAGTGCGCCGGCGGCTGGTCGAGCGGGTTCGCATCGAGGGTGACGCCGTACCAGAGCTCGTGGATGCGCCGGACGAACAGCCACCGCCCGCCGCGACGCTCGTAGGTGTCACGGTAGAGGATGGCCTGGCGGATCATCCGCCCGTCCTCCTCGACCTCGGCCAGGCAGTAGACCGACCCGGTGGCATGGTCGTCGTCGAGCAGGTCGATCACGTGGGTGCCGACGTGCAGCATCGACACCCCGATGGCACCGAGCGACGTCCGGAACGTCTCGGCCAGGGCCTCGCGGCCGCGGGCGTCGCGCCCCACCCTCACGTCGTCGACGAAGAGCGCGACGAGTCCGTCGATGTCTCGCGAATCGACCGCCACCGCGTAACGGGCGGCCAGCTGACGGATCTGCTCGTGGGACCACAGCCGACGCACGATCTCCGATTCATCGGGCTGGTCGCTCATGACCTCCCACCGTAGGACGCCCGCGGGCGGAGAGGACCCGCTGCACGACGGCGTCGACGAAGCGTCCCGCCGCGTGCGGTGCGACGGGCAGGAAGAAGCACGGCTCGAACAGCTCGGCCTCGAGCAGCGCGACGGATCCGTCGGTCATCGAGACGACGTCGAACCGCCCGTACAGCAGGTCCTGGGACGGCCGGAGCCAGCCCCGTTCCACCGCCAGGGAGCTCGACGCGGCGAGGACCTGGTCGACCACGTCGCGTTCCGCGGCCGACAGCTCCACCGAGGCGACCTGCTCGATGTCGGCATCGCCCCGGAGCCCCCCGCCGGGTGCGAGCGTCGGAGCCTTCCGCAACGCGTGCGAGATCGATCCGTCGAACACGACCGCCGAGCGCTCACCGGCGGCGTCGACCGAGCGCACGAACGGCTGCACCATGACGCTCAGCCCCCTCGACAGGATGTCGCGGCCCAACGCCCACGCCCCGGGTGAGCCGGTCGCGAACCGGCCGGTCGAGCGGCTCCCGGCCGAAACGGTCGGCTTCACCACCACTTCGTCGGCGAGCGAAGCGGCCAGTGCCCTGTCCAGCGAGACCTCGTCGTCGGCGAACGAGGTCGGCACGACGGCCGCCCCACGACGAGCCAGGTCCTCCAGGTAGCGCTTGTCGAGGTTCCAGCGGATCAGAGCTGCCGGGTTGTGCAGGGTGGGCAGCGCGGCGACGAGATCGAGCCACGCCAGGAAGGCATCGAGCCGCTCGGTGTAGTCCCAGGGGCTGCGCACCACGATCAGGTCGTAGGCCTCCCAGTCCGCGCCCCGGTCGTCCCAGGGCACCCAGTCGGCGATGACACCGCGCCGGACGAGCGCAGCATCGAGAACGGGACGATCGATGTCGTCGACCAGCACCGCCACGTCCGAGGTCGTCACGAGCGCCACCCGCATCCCCCGCAACGTAGCCAGGCGGCACCGGCGTCCGCGGCAGCCGCCCCCTAGTCTCGGCGCCGATGACCGATCCCCGTCACTCCGGCGACCCGTTCGCGCCCCACTCGGTGTCGTTGCGCCTCTATCCGCACAACGAGCTCACCGCCCCGGCCATCGTCGACGAGCTGTGCGGACAGGCGGCGCTGGCCGCGGACGTCGGGTTCGACGGCGTGATGACCAGCGAGCACCACGGAGGCTTCTCCGGCTACCTCCCCAATCCCCTGCAGGTCACGGGCTGGCAGCTGGACGCCATGGGGAGCGGGTGGGCCGCACCGTGCCCCCTGCTGCTCCCTCTTCGCCCGGTCGGAATGCTGGCCGAGGAGGTGGCCTGGCTCGACGCCCGCTTCCCGGGCAGGGTGGGCCTCGGTGTCGGCCCGGGGTCGCTGGAGCTCGATTTCACCGCCATGGACCTCGATCTCGCCGACGCGGTTCCCCGGTTCAAGCGAGACCTCCCCCGCCTGGCGTCGATGCTCCGCGGGGAGGGCCTCGGCGTGCTGGCCGAGGACCGGGCACTGGGGAGCCTGGCCGCCGATGGCCGCTCGATCCCGCTGGTCAGCACGGCGATGAGTCCGGCGGCGGCGCGAAGGGCCGCCGGGGTGGGCGCAGGCGTGATCTACGACGGGGCCAGCGTCACCAGCCGCCTGCGACAGCTGTCCGATGCCCATCTCGCCGGCGGTGACGGTGGATCGCGGGTGCTGCTGCGCCGGGTGTGGCTGGGCGAGCCGCCGGCCGCGGCCTTCGCCGCCCAGTTCGACGTCTACCAGGGATACACGCCGGTCGAGCGCCAGCAGCACTGGCAGGGCTCGGGCTGGCTCTGCCGCGACGACCCCGATGCGCTCGCAGCCGCACTGGCCTCCGCGCTCCTCGAGAGCGGCGCCGACTGCCTGAACCTGCGCATCCACGCGCCGGGCGTCACGGCCGGCCAGGCCCGCGAGCAGATCGACACGCTGGGGGCCGAGGTCCTCCCACCCCTGCGCCGGCTCCTCGACCCGGACCCCACGACCACGACGTCTCGGGGCTGACGGGTGCGCCTCGCGCTCGACCGCATCGAGGTTTCCGGCGGCGGCCACGTCCGCCTGGTCGGCCCATGGGGTCGCGAGGACGGGCTCCGGGGTTTCTCTGCCGCCCTGACGGGCCCCGACGACTGGCCCGACGGCGCGCTGACGGACGGCGCCGACGGTGAGCGCTGGCGATGGACCGTCGCCGAGGACGGCGGCACGGCCCGCACCGTGCGTTCGGCGGCGGTCGTGTTCCGCCTGGTCGACGTGAGCGGCCGGCTGCGGATGTTCCGGCACGGCTACCAGTCGTGGAGTCCGTGCAGCACCGCCGTCTTCGGCGTCGACCGCGACCCCTCGCTCGCCCCGGGGTCGCTCGAGCTGCTCACCGGGATCCACCAGGCCGACCAGCGGACCGTCACCGACCCCGACGAGTTGCGCTCCGAGTGGGTGACCGTGCTCGTCGACGACACCGGGCTCCCCGTGCTGGTCGGCTTCACGGCCGGCACCGACCACGACGGCACCCTGCGGCTGCGCAACGGCGAACACGGTCCCGAGCTGTGGTGCGAGGCCTTCCTGGGCGACGCCCTCCTCGGCGTCGACGAACGCCGGGAGCTGCACGATCTGGTCGTCGCGTCCGGGGCGCCGGCCGAAGCCCTCCTCGCCGGCTGGGCCCGACTGGCCGGAAGCGTCGGCGAGGCCCGTGTCGACGCCCCGTACCAGGTGGGTTGGTGCAGCTGGTACCACTACTTCCACGACGTCACCGAGGCCGACATCCTGTCGAACCTCTCCCTGGCCGACGACTGGCCCTTCGACGTGTTCCAGGTCGACGACGGCTATCAGCCCGCCATCGGCGACTGGCTCACCACCAACGACCGCTTCCCCAGCGGGCTCGAGGCCATCGCCCGACAGATCACCTCGGCTGGCCGGCACCCGGGCATCTGGCTGGCGCCGTTCCTCGCCGCACCCGACTCCGAGGTGGCCACCCGCCATCCCGACTGGTTGGCCCACACCGCCGACGGCGAGCCGCTCATCACCATGTTCAATCCGCCGTGGGGCGGCGGACTCCACGGCTTCATGTACGGGCTCGACACCACGCACCCCGAGGTGGCCGCACACCTCGAACACGTCGCCGCGTCCCTGGTCGAGGCCGGATTCGGCTACCTGAAGTTGGACTTCACGTTCGCGCCGTCGTTCGACGGTGCGTGGCACGACGCGTCGAGGACTCCGGCGCAGCGGATCCGATCGGGCTTCGACGCCATCCGCCGTGGCGCCGATCGCGCTGCGGCGGCCGCCGGAATCGACACCGACGCATTCCTCCTCGGTTGCGGCGCACCGCTGGCCAACGTGGTGGGCGTGGTGGATGGCAACCGCATCGGCGCCGACGTGGCTCCGTCATGGCCCGTCGAGGCGACGACAGTCCCATTACCCGGCTATCGAGAAAGCCAGCCCTCGACCCTGAACGCCTGGCGCAACACGTCCGCACGCGCGTTCATGCACCGTCGACTGTGGTTGAACGACCCCGACTGCCTCATGCTGCGCAGCGAGCGAACCGCCCTCGGCCAGGAAGCTGCGGCGACGTGGGCCACCGCGGTGGCCGTATCGGGCGGGATGGCGCTCGTGTCCGACGACCTGTCGCTCCTCGGCACCGACGCCCGCCGACTCCTGGACGACACCCTCGCCCTCGGTCGGGCGGCCGACGACGCCGGGCGGGGGGGCCTCGTCGCTGCGCCCGTCGATCTGATGGCGGAGATGCCCTCCGGCATCACGTCCGCCGCCGGCACACTCACGGTGGACGGCGCTTCGGGAGCGTCGACGCTCAGACGATGAGCTCGCCGAGCTCACCGCGCACCAACGTGCGGTAGAGCTCGGCGTAGAGGCCCTCGGCGGCCAGGAGATCCTCGTGGCGGCCGCGCTCCACGAGGTGTCCCTCGTCGAGCACCAGGATCTGGTCGGCGTTGGCGATCGTCGACAGACGATGGGCGATCACCAGTGCCGTGCGGCCCTGGAGGGCGGTGGCGAGGGCCTGCTGGACGAGCGACTCGTTCTCGCTGTCGAGATGGCTGGTGGCCTCGTCGAGGATGACGACGGCGGGGTCCTTGACCAGCACCCGGGCGATGGCCAGTCGCTGCTTCTCCCCACCCGAGAGGCGGTAGCCGCGCTCCCCCACGACGGTGTCGTAGCCGTCGGGCAGCGAGGCGATGACCTCGTGGATCTGCGCCGCTCGACAGGCCTCGACGAGCTCCGCATCGGTCACACCGGGCCGGGCGTAGCGGAGGTTCGCGGCCACCGTGTCGTGGAACAGATGAGGGTCCTGGCTCACGACCCCGACGGACGCCCGCAGCGAGTCGAGGGTGACGGAGCGGACGTCGTGGCCGTCGATGCGCACCGCACCACCGGTGACGTCGTAGAGGCGGGGAACGAGCGAGCTGAGCGTGGTCTTGCCCGCACCCGACGGGCCCACGAGGGCGACGAGCTGGCCCGGCTCTGCGGTGGCGGTGATGCCGTGGAGGACCTCGACCCCGGCGCGGGCGTCGAGCTCGTCGTTGCCGGCGCCCTCGAGGGAGGCCAGTGAGACCTCGCTGGCGGCGGGGTACCGGAAGGTGACGTCGTCGAACTCGATGCGCCCCGACGAATCGGGCAGCGCCACCGCGTCGTCGGCGTCGACGATCGGGTTCTCCATGTCGAGGACCTCGAAGACGCGGTCGAACGACACGAGCGCCGTCATGATGTCGACCCTGGCGTTCGACAGCCCGGTGAGTGGTGCGTAGATCTGAACGACGAGGGCGGCCAGGGCCACCATCGTGCCGAGGGTGATGGTGCCGCTGATCACGAGCTCGCCACCGAGCCAGTAGACGAGAGCCGTGCCGATGGCCCCGACGAGGGTGAGGGCGATGACGAAGGTGCGTCCGTAGAGAGCGCTCTTGATACCGATGTCGCGCACCTGTGCGGCTCGACCGGTGAACTCGTCGGACTCGCGGGAGCGATGACCGAAGAGCTTGACCAGCATGGCGCCCGACACGTTGAAGCGCTCGGTCATCGTGGTGTTCATCGAGGCGTTGAGGTCGAAGCCCTGACGGGTCATCGCCGAGAGGCGTCGCCCGACGCGCTTGGCCGGGATGATGAAGATCGGCAGCACCAGGAGGGTCAGGAGAGTGAGTCGCCACTCGAGGAGCAGCATGGCGATGAGCGTCGTGGTGAGCACGATGAAGTTCGACACGACCGAGCCGAGTGTCGTCGTGACGGCGCGCTGCGCGCCGATCACGTCATTGTTGACCCGACTCATCAATGCCCCGGTCTGGGTTCGGGTGAAGAAGGCGATCGGCATGGCCGAGACGTGGTCGAAGAGCCGCACGCGCAGGTCGTAGATCAGTCCCTCCCCGATCCGTGCCGAGTAGAAGCGCTCGACGAACGACAGCGTCGCGGCGGCCAGCGCGGCACCGATGATGAACGCGGCCAGGACTGCGAGCATCGAGCGATCGGACTGAGGGATGGCGACGTCGATGATGCGTCGCAGCAGCAGCGCCGGGACCAGCGCCAACAGGGCCTGGGCGATGATGACGAGGATGAAGCCGATCAACGCCCCGCGGTAGGGGGTGGCGAACGACAGGATCCGGCGGATCGTGCGGCGCCCGACCTTGACCCCCTTGATGCGGGAGGGGTCGGACCCCATGAGCATGTGCGGCGACTGGTGCATCATCAGGCGGTCAGGCTACGCAGGCACACGCGGAACCGGCGCCCGAGGGCGCCGGTCGACCTGCGTGACGCAGCGGCGGAGAGTGTGGGATTCGAACCCACGGTGAGCCGAAACCCACAACGGCTTTCGAGGCCGCCCCATTCGTCCGCTCTGGCAACTCTCCGCCGTCGACCCTAGTTGTCCGCCCTCAGGACGGGCCAGACCGCGCGGGGCCGACGCTCGCTCCCGCGTTCAGCGTCGTCCGGCGAAGAACTCCGACAGCAACGAGGCGCACTCCTCGGCGCGGACGTCGACGGTGGTGGCGAACTCGTGGTTGAGGCGGGGATCGGAACCGAGGTGGTAGAGCGACCCGCAGGCGCCTGCCTTCATGTCGCGCGCCCCGAACACCATCCTGGCCACCCGGGCGTTGACCGCCGCCCCGGCGCACATCGGGCACGGCTCGAGGGTGACGACCAGGGTCGCGCCGCCGAGACGCCAGGTCCCGAGCGCCCGGGCGGCGTCACGCAGCGCCAGGACCTCCGCGTGCGCCGTGGGGTCACCGGTCAGCTCTCGCTCGTTGTGTCGTGAGGCGACCACGGCGCCGTCGACCACGACCAACGCCCCGACCGGGACGTCGCCGTGCCCGAGCGCGGCGCGCGCCTCCGCCAGGGCCAGGCCCATGAGCTCGTCGTCGGTCGTTGCCACGATCGGCGACGCTACCGGCGCACCGACCCGAGAGCGCCGTCGGCACGGGCCGTCACCGCTGGATCAACTCGACGCCGCCTCGAGGATGGCGATGACCTCCTGCACCCGCTCGGCGTGCTTGGTCTCCTCGCGCCCGTTCAGGCGCAGCAGACGGGCGACCTCCGGATCGGGTTCACGATCGGCCCATCGTTGGTAGCCGGCGTCGCCGTCGATCTCCCCGGCGACGATGAACGGCAGGATGCTCACATCGATCGTGTCGGGGAGGTCCACGGTGAGCGGCTCGAACACCTCGGGAGGAGGCTCGTAGCCCTCACCCTCCTTGATGGCCAACGCCCGCAGGACCCGCCGAGCGTGGCCGGCCTCCTCACGACCGTTGCGCCGCAAGAGCACGGCGGCCGCGTCGTTCCCCACCCGGTCGGCCAGCATCTCGTAGAAGGTCTCGCCGCTGTTCTCGAGACGGGCCATCAGTTCGAGCGCCGGGGTGTCGAGCACCTCGACGGCGTTGACGGTGGCGGAGGCGGCGGCGAAGTCCATGGGAGCAATCCTCGCACCCGGAGCTCCACGACGCCGGGCCCGGCCGCTGCGCTGCGACCGACGCCGGCGGGGACCCGGGCTCCACGCGTCCAGGAGGACCCTGGGCGTAGGATCACCGCGTGCTGATCCTCGTCATCCTGGTCATGGCTCTCGTCATCGCCGTCGGCATCCTCGTCACATGGCTGTTCATGCGGGGGAAGGACTACCAGGAGCCGCCGTCCTCCGCCCCGCCGTCCTCCGCCCCGCCGTCCTCAGCCGAGGAGTGACCCGACCGTCCCCGCCCGGCGCAGCCGGACGGGGAGGTGTCGAGCGGAGGGAGTGGGATTCGAACCCACGGTGAGTTTCCCCACACACGCTTTCCAAGCGTGCCGATTCGGCCGCTCTCGCACCCCTCCCGGGGTCCCCGGACGGCCAGCCGGCCGGGGAACGCAGCCGAGAGGGTATCGTGTGCATCGGCCCGCTCTCGCGTGTGGCGGTCGGGTCCTGTGCAATCGGAGCCCGCGAACCGGGTCAGGGCCGGAAGGCAGCAGCTCTCACCGGGATCTCCGATGTGCCGCAGGTCGCCTGACCGTCACACGGGGGAGCGGGCCTCGTCGCGGGCGGTCGGTAGGCTCGGCGGCGATGTCCTACCAGTCGCTCTACCGCCGCTACCGACCCCAGCGCTTCGCCGAGGTCCGGGGTCAGGAGCACCTGGTCTCGGCGTTGCGCAATGCCGTCGTCGAAGACCGCGTGGGCCACGCCTACCTGCTGAGCGGACCCCGGGGCACGGGCAAGACCTCCACCGCCCGCATCCTGGCCAAGGTCCTCAACTGCGAGAACCCCACCGATGGTGAGCCCTGCGGTGTCTGCCCGTCGTGCCTGGCCATCGAGGCCGGCACGAGCTTCGACGTCCACGAGCTCGACGCGGCATCCAACAACGGCGTCGAGGCCATCCGAGAGCTGATCGCCAAGGCGTCGTTGGGCTCGCCGGGTCGCACGAAGGTGTACATCCTCGACGAGGTGCACATGCTGTCGACGGCGGCCTCGAACGCCCTGTTGAAGACGCTCGAGGAGCCGCCCGAGCACGTGGTGTTCGTGCTGGCCACCACCGACCCCCAGAAGGTGCTGCCCACCATCCGCAGCCGCACCCAGCACTTCGAGGTGCACCTCCTCCCGGCGACCGACCTGGAAGCCCTGGTCGACGACGTCGCCGCCGATGCCGGGCTCGACGTCGACGCCGACGCCCGGGCCTACGTGCTGCGCACCGGCGCCGGATCGGCCCGCGACACCTTGTCCGCCCTCGACCGGGTGGTGGCCGCCGGCGGGGTGCCCGAAGGGGCCGATGGGCTCGACGAGTTGGTCGAAGCCGTGTGCGATCGCGACACCGCGCGGGCGCTCGTGGCCGTCGAATCGTCCATGGCGCGTGGCAGCAGCCCCCGGGTGTTGGGCGAATCGTTGATCGCACGCCTCCGCGACGTGTTCCTCGCCGCCGTCCACGCCGACCTCTCCCGGCTCACCGACGCCGACCGGGCCCGCTGCGTCGATCAGGCCCAGCGCCTCACCGCCGCCGGTGCGACCCGGGCCCTCGAGGTGCTGGGCGAGTCGTTCGTCGGCATCCAGGACGCCCTGGATCCGCGCGTCCCTCTCGAGGTGGCGTTGGTGCGTGTCACCCGGGCCGACGTCGACACCTCCCCCGAGGCGTTGGCGGAGCGCGTCTCCCGCCTCGAGGCCGGCATCGGTGCACCAGCGCCGGCGGCACCGTCCGCGGCGGCCGTCACCGGCGGCCTCCGCCATGGCGGCCGACGCCCGGCCCCGGGCGGCAGGGTGCGACCGGCCACCGCCGCCGCCACGGCTCCGGAGCCACAGGCCGCGTCCCAGCCGGCGACCGGCGGACGACCGGCCGATGGCGCCCGTGACGTCCTGGCCCAGCGCCGCTCCGGCGGCACCGCTCCCAGCCGGCCCGCCGCGCCGGCCTCGACACCGACCGGCGGCACCCGACGCCCGCCCGCCCCGAGCCGTGCGGCCGGCGCGGCGGCCCCGACGGCCACATCGACCTCAGCCCCCGATCCCACCCCGTCCGCACCGACGGGCGCGCCCACTCCCCCCGAGCCCGAGGCGGGACCGACGCCTCCACCCACCGAGGCCGAAGCTCCGACCGCCCCGTCGCCGGACGTGCCCGGCCTCGATCGTTTCGTGGCGATCTGGACCGACGAGGTCCTCGGTGCGCTGCCGCAGAAGCCCCGGGTGCGCTTCGCCGGCGGCCGCTGGCTGTCGGTCGAGGGCGACACGGCGGTGTTCGGGCTCCCGAACTCCGTGCACGCCCAACGCTGCGACGAGTGCCGCCCCGAGGTCGAGGCCGCCCTGCAGGACCGCTTCGGTCGACCCGTCATCGTCCGGGTGGTCGTCGACGGCGACGCCGAAGACCCGTCCGCACCGACCAGACCCGCCCTCGCCGACGTCGATCACCCCGCCGACGTCGACCTCGCCGACCTCACCGATGCCGACGACGTGGCCGAGAGCGGGGTCGACCGGGTGGCGGCGGTCTTCCCCGGTGCCGAACTCGTCGACCCGCCCTCCGACCGGCTCCTCTGAGCCTCTTCGTCCACCACCCCCAGGGAGTCCCCGATGTCCGACTCGTTCGATCTCAACGCCATCCTCGGACAGGCGATGGAGATGCAACAGCAGTTGCTCGCCGCCCAGTCACAGGCCGCCGAGACCGAGATCACCGGCCGCGCCGGCGGTGGCGCCGTGTCCATCACGGTGAGCGGGGGCATGGAATTCCGACGCGTCGAGATCAGGCCCGACGCGGTCGACCCCGACGACGTCGCCATGCTCGAGGATCTCGTGCTCGCCGCGCTCAACGACGCCATGGTCCAGATAGGGGAGATGCAGCAGAGCTCGCTCGGCGGGCTCGACCTCGGCGCCCTCCCCGACCTCGGGGGGATCGGAGGCCTCGGCGGGCTCGGCGGACCGGACGCCCCGGGCGGCGGCCTCTCGCTCGACGGGTTGTCCGATCTCGGCATCGTCGACGCGGAGGTCCTGGCCGACGAGGACGGCGACGCCGACCCCGACCCGGCGTGACGTTCTACGCCGGTCCTGTGCAGGACCTCATCGACGAGCTCGGCCGGCTCCCCGGCGTCGGGCCGAAGTCGGCGCAGCGCATCGCCTTCTACCTGCTCAAGGCCCCGGCGGCCGATGCGCTCCGCCTGGCCGCGTCCATCACCGTCGCCAAGGAACGCGTCACGTTCTGCCCCCGGTGCTTCAACATCGCCGAGGGGGCCGAGTGCGCGATCTGCGCCGACACGCGCCGCGAGGACTCGGTCGTGTGCGTCGTCGAGGAGTCCCGAGACATCGTCGCCGTCGAGAAGACCGGCGAGTTCAAGGGCCGCTACCACGTGCTCCAGGGTGCGATCAGCCCGATCGAAGGCATCGGACCCGACCAGCTGCAGGGTCAAGGAGCTGTTGGCCCGGATCGAGCCCGAAGGCATCACCGAGGTGATCCTGTGCACGAACCCGAACATCGAGGGTGAGGCGACCGCGATGTACCTCGGCCGCCTGCTCAAGCCGCTGGGGTTGCGGGTGACCCGCATCGCCAGCGGCCTGCCCGTCGGCGGCGATCTCGAGTACGCCGACGAGCTGACGCTGGGTCGCGCCCTCGAAGGGCGCCGCGAGGTCGAGTAGGGGGATCAGACGGTCTCGAGCAGGATGCCGTCGCCCTGGCCACCGCCACCGCACAGCGCGGCAGCACCCTTGCCGCCACCGCGGCGCTTGAGCTCCATCAGCAGGTGCAGCGCCACACGGTTGCCGGACATGCCGATCGGGTGGCCGAGGGCGATGGCACCGCCGTTGATGTTGGTGACCTCGTCGGTGATGCCGAGGGTCTGCATCGAGGCGACGCCGACGGCGGCGAACGCCTCGTTGAGCTCGAACAGGTCGAGATCGCCGACGCTCATGCCGGCGCGGGCGAGTGCCGCGTTGATGGCGTTGGCCGGCTGGTCGAGCAGCGAGGCGTCGGGGCCCGCCACCTGGCCGTAGCCGAGGATGCGCCCGAGCGGCGTGACGCCCAGACGCTCGGCGGCGGCTTCGGAGCACACCACGACCGCTGATCCGCCGTCGGAGATCTGTGAGGCGTTGCCGGCGGTGATGTTGCCGGCCTTGTCGAACGCGGGGCGCAGAGCGCCCAGGCTGTCGTGGGTGGTCCCGGGACGAACACCCTCGTCCTCGCGGAAGAGGATCGGGTCGCCCTTGCGCTGGGGGATCTCCACCGTGACGATCTCGTCGTCGAAGAGCCCGTCCTTCTGCGCCTTGGCCGCGCGCTCGTGGCTGAGCGCGGCGAGGGCGTCCTGGGACTCGCGCGAGAGGCCCTTGGTGGCGGCGTACTTCTCGGTACCGGCGCCCATGGCGCACTGGTCGATGGCGCAGAAGAGGCCGTCGAACATCATCGAGTCGACGACCTTCTGGTCGCCCATCCGGTAGCCGGCGCGGGCGCCCGGCAGCAGGTACGGCGCGTTGGTCATGGACTCCATGCCCCCGGCCACGACGATGTCGGCCTCGCCCGTCTGGATCATCATGTCGGCGACGTGGATGGCGTTGAGGCCGGACAGGCAGACCTTGTTGATGGTCGTGGCGGGCACGCTCAACGGGAGCCCGGCCGCCACGGCAGCCTGCCTGGCGGTGAGCTGGCCAGCGCCGGCGAGGAGCACCTGGCCCATCAGGACGGCGTCGACCTGATCGGGGGAGACGCCGGCCACGGGCCAGCGCCTCCTTGATGGCGATGCCACCGAGGTCGGTCGCCGCAAACCCGGACAACGCTCCGGAAAGCTTGCCGATCGGCGTACGCGCGCCGCTGAGAATGACAGATCCGGCCATGGTTTCCCTCCCGAGGGTGACAGGCCCGTCAGTGTAGGGACCCGAGCCACCGAAGGGCCAAAGGCCGAAGGGGTACTCCTAGGTCAGGTCGCCCCGGTTGTCGCGGAGGGCCTCACGCAGGTCAGCGGGGTTCGACGACCACACCGACGACTGCGTGGCCGAGCGGGCGGCGCGCTCGATGGCGGAGCGCACCATGCGGGTCACGGGGTCCTCGGCCTCGTCGTCGGCGTCGGTCTCGTCCGACGCAGGTGCCACGGACGACACGGGGGGGACCGGACGCACCGAGGTGGCGACCGACGCCCCCATGGGCACGACCTCGCGCTCGGACAGGGCGTCGGCGTCGAGCTCGTCGACGGTCGCGGCCGGCCCCGGCACGGACTCGTCGCCGAGGTCGAGGGACGTCTCGCCGTCCTGGGTGAGATCGACGACGGCATGCGGGAGACGAGCGAGACGTTCGATGACGGACTCCAGTTCGCGTCGAGTGGCCACCAGCCGTTCGATCGTCCCGTCCGCGCCGCGCCGGATCTCCTCTGCTTCCTCCAGCATCGTCGCGGCGCGGGTCTCGGCGTCGGCCAGGATGCGGGCGGCGTGGTCCCGGTCGTTGCGGGCACGCGTCTCGAGCTCGGAGGCCTCGACCTGGGCCCGGGCCCGGATCACCTTCGCCTCTGCGTCGGACTGGCCCTTGATGGCCAAGGCATCGACCTCGGCCCGGGCGATCACCGCATCGGCCTCGGCGCGGGCCCGTGCGACGATCGCCTGAGCATCGATCTCGTCGGGCACGGGTGCCATGGGGAGCCTCTCCTCGTGTCGGGGCACTGCCTGCCCCGGCCTCATGAATTGTAGCCGTACGGCCACCCCCCGCGTTCGATTCCGCCCGATCCGTCCGATCGCCGGGCTCGACCCGCGCGATCGCTGGCTGACGGATCCGTCAGCTTCTTGGCATCGCACGGCCACCCGCCACTACCTTGCCGCCATGCAGCAGATCCTCGACGCCATCCGGTCCGGCGCGTCCGCCGACGAGTTCGCCGCCCTGCCCCTCCCGGAGTCCTACCGGGCAGTCGTCGTCCGCAAGGACGAGCAGAGCATGTTCGAGGGTCTCCCCTCGCACGAGAAGGACCCGCGCTCCTCGCTGCACCTGCAGGAGATCGCGCTCCCCGAGCTGGCCCCCGATGAGGCCGTCATCGCCGTCATGGCCAGCTCGATCAACTTCAACACGGTGTGGAGCTCGATCTTCGAGCCCGTCTCGACCTTCGGCTTCCTGTCGCGACTCGGTCGCGAGGGCTACTGGGGCGCCCGCCACGACCAGGACTTCCACGCCCTCGGGTCCGACGCCTCCGGCGTGGTGCTGCGCGTCGGTTCGGCGGTGCGCAAGTGGAAGCCGGGCGACAAGGTCGTCGTCCACTGCAACTACGTCGACGACCAGGACCACTCCAGCCACAACGACTCGATGCTGGCCGACAACCAACGGATCTGGGGATTCGAGACCAACTACGGAGGTCTGGCCGATCTCAGCGTCGTGAAGGCGAACCAGCTCATGCCGAAGCCCGCCCACCTCACGTGGGAGGAGTCCGCGGTCAATGCGCTGTGCAACTCCACCAGCTATCGCATGCTCGTGAGCCCCCACGCCGCACAGATGCGCCAGGGTGACGCCGTGTTGATCTGGGGCGCCACGGGTGGCCTCGGCGGCTACGCCGTGCAGTACGTCCTCAACGGCGGCGGCACCCCGGTCGGGATCGTGTCCTCGGCCGACAAGGTGTCGTTGCTCAACGACCTCGGCTGCGACGCGGTGATCGACCGCAAGGCCGCCGGTTACCGCTTCTGGGCCGACGAGCACACGCAGGACGAATCCGAGTGGCGTCGGCTCGGCAAGGACGTCCGCGGGCTCATCGGACGCGACGTCGACATCGTCTTCGAGCACCCGGGCCGCCAGACCTTCGGCGCCTCGGTCTTCGTCGCGAGTCGCGGTGGAACCATCGTCACCTGCGCGGCCACCAGCGGGTTCATGGTCGAGTTCGACAACCGTCACCTCTGGATGAAGCTGAAGAGGATCATCAGCTCCCACTTCGCCAACTACGCCGAGGCGTGGGAGGCCAACGACCTCATCTGCCGAGGCCGGATCCAGCCGATCATGTCGGCGGTCTACCCGCTCGACCAGACCGGTGAGGCCGCCTACCAGGTGCACCGCAACCTGCACGAGGGCAAGATCGCCGTGCTCTGCATGGCCCCCGAAGAGGGCCTCGGCATCGACGATCCGGCCTTCCGGGCCGAGGTCGGCGAAGATCGCATCACCGCCTTCCGCCGCCACGGCGCCTGAAACGAGGAGACCTCATGAGCATCAACGTCCGTCGACCCGGCGAAGACGACCAACAGGCGCAGACGACCGAGACCGCCCAGACCCGCCCGCTGCTGACCGAGATCGATCACATCGCCATCGCCGTACCCGACCTGGGTGAGGCCATCGACTACTACCGCGAGACGTTCGGTGCGGTCGTCGACCACCGCGAGGTCGTCGACAGCGACGGGGTGGAGGAAGCGCTGTTGAAGGTGGCCGAGAGCTACGTCCAGCTCCTCACCCCGACCCGGGACGACTCCACCGTCGCCAAGTGGCTCGAGAAGCGAGGCGGCCCGGGGATCCACCACGTCGGCTACCGCGTGTCGAGCTGCGCAGAGGCCCTCGACGCCGTCAAGGCCCAGGGCTTCCGGGTGCTCGACGACGCGCCTCGCCCCGGTTCCAGGGGCACGACCGTGGCCTTCATCCATCCGAAGGACGCGCTCGGCACCCTGATCGAGCTCGTCGAGGAGTGAGTCCGACCCGGGTCAGGGACAGTTGACCCGGGCCCAGCGTTCGACCTCGACCGTGGCGGCGGCCACCTCGCCCTGTTGCGGGTAGCCGTCGATCGCCGAGAGCGCCGAGGCCACGTCTCCCGCGCTCTGCGCGGTGTCGGCCACGAACGTCGAGAAGAGCCGCAGGGCCGTCAGAGGGCCCACGAGAGATCCGGGAGCGCCGCCCGCGGCCTGCTCGTAGAGCGCGGCGTTGCGCCTGGCATCGACGATGACCCGCTGACGCTCGTCGGGCCAGCTCCCGAGGTCACGGGGCAACAGATCGGCCAAGGGCAGAGCCTGAGCGAGCGACGTGCAGGTGACCGCGGCCGCCGGTGCCCCGGGCTCGGTGGCGGGCGGCGGAAGGACCGACGCCGGTGGTGGCGGCGGGGAGAGGGACGTCGTGGTCGTGGGTTCCGTGGTGACGACCGTCGTGTCCGGCATCGAGGTGCCTGCGCCGACCGATGTCGTGGAGGCGGCGTCCCCGTCGTCGCCCGCATCGCTGCAGCCCGCGAGGACCGACACCACCACGAGGAGGGCAGCGAGCGCGGTGACGGGACGGAGTCGACGCATCACTCCGACTGTGGCACAGGCGAGGACGCCGGCCCGCGCACCCGCGACCGACCACCGGCGCCGCTGTGCCCCAGGTCGGCCACTACCGTGCGCCCGATGCCGGATCGCACCTTCACCGTGACGGAGCTGTCCGGCGCCATCGCCGACACGGTCGAGGCCCGTTTCGGGCAGGGCTTCTGGGTGGACGGCGAGGTGGCATCGCTGAGCCGCAGCCGCCAGGGCCACGTCTACTTCGACCTGGTCGACCGGACCGCGCCCGGCGCCCCGCCGGCGGCCAGCGTGCCCGTGGTGCTGTGGTCGTCGACCCGCGACCGTGTGAACGCCCTCCTGCGCCGTCACGAGAGCATCCGCATCGTCGACGGGGTGCGCATCCGCATCGGCGCCCGCCTCGAGTTCTACGCACCGAAGGGGCGACTCCAGGTGCAGATGCACGACATCGACCCCACCTACACCCTGGGGCTGCTGTCCAACGAGCGCGACCGGGTGCTGCAGCTCCTCGAGATCGAGGGCCTCCTCCACCGCAACCGCGCCCTCGAGCTCGGTGTGGCGCCGCTGCGCCTCGGTCTGGTGACCGCGGCCGGAAGCGCGGCCGAGGCCGACGTGCTGGAGACCCTCACCGACAGCGGACTGGCCTGGCAGATCATCCACGTCGACACCCGGGTGCAGGGCGCGGGAGCCGAGCGTGAGGTCGCGGCGGCGCTGCGCACCGTGGTCCGGCACCGCGTCGATGCCGTCGCTCTCGTCCGCGGGGGCGGAGCGCGCACCGATCTCGCCGTGTTCGACCACGAGACCGTGGCCCGCACCATCGCCGGACTCGGCGTACCGGTGATCACGGGGATCGGCCACGAGACCGACCAGAGCGTGGCCGATCTCGTCGCGCATCGCAGCGAACGGACCCCGACGGCCTGCGCCGCCGCCCTGGTCGGCCACGTGCGCGCCAGTGCCGAACGCGCCGAACGGGCGTGGTCCGAGATCGCCCGCCACGGCGCGCTGGCCCTCGACCGGGCCGAAGCCGACGCCATGCACCGGGCCCGCCGGGCCGTGCGCTCCGTGCGGGCCCGTCTCACGCTGGCCGAGCATCGGCTGGACGCCACCGACAGGCTCCTTCGCCGACGGGCCCCGGAGACGGTCGCGGCAGCGGCCGCCCGCCTCGAACGGGGAGCCGGGCAGACCGCAGCCACCGCCCGCGCCCATCTCCGCCTCCACGACCAGCGCCTCACCACGGCGACGAGCGACCTCGCCGCCGGCGCGACGCGCGCCCTGCGCGACACCGAGCGCCACCTGGACTCCCGCAGGGTCCGGGTCGACGCACTCGACCCCGGACGAGCCCTCGCTCGTGGGTGGACGATCACCCGGACCGTGACGGGTGCCGTGGTCCGTGGCACGATCGACGTCGCGCCCGGCGACCAGGTCGTGACCACGGTCCACGACGGGAGCTTCACCTCTGTGGTCGCGCCCGACCCCCACCCCATCCCACGCCCCCGAACGGAGACCGACACCGATGCCCGCTGAGGTCCCCGGCGACCCCGACGATCTCGCCTACGCCGACGCTGTGGCCGAGCTCGAGGAGATCCTCGCCGAGCTCGACAGCGACGACGTCGACGTCGACCAGCTGGCGACCCAGGTGCAGCGGGCCGCGGCGCTCATCGCGTCGTGCCGCCGGCGCCTCGCCGCCGCCCGGCTCGACGTGACCCGGATCGTGGCCGATCTCGACACACTCGACGACGCCGAGCCCGCGCCGGAGACCCAGGCCGACGCCGGTCCGGCCGACGACGAGGGGACCGAAGCGTGACCGAGGTCGAACGCCGCGCCGCCGATGCCCCGCCCGCGCTCCTCACGGTGGCTGGACCGGTGGAACGACGGCTGCGAGAGCTCCTCGCCGCCGAGACCGGGCGGTGGCTCGAGGTCGACCCCGACCTCGGGGCCCCGCTCGACGTGCTCACCCGCTTCGTCCTCAACGGAGGCAAGCGCCTCCGACCGGCGTTCTGTCACTGGGCGTTCGTGGGAGCGGGCGGTGACCCCGCCGATCCGATGGTCATCGACGCCGGAGCCGCGTTCGAGCTGCTGCACGCCTTCGCGCTCGTCCACGACGACGTGATGGACGGCTCGCACACCCGTCGGGGCGAGCGCACCGTCCACCTCGAGTTCGAGGACCTCCACGACCGCCACGACTGGAGAGGCGAGCCCCGGCGCTTCGGCGAGGGCGTGGCGATCCTGGTCGGCGACCTGGCCGACGTCTACGCCGACCGCCTGATGGGAGCGGCGCCACCCCCGACGTTCGCCGTGTGGAGCGAGCTCAAGATCGAACTGAACGTCGGCCAGTACCTCGACGTCCTCGGCACGGCCCGCCCGGGCACCGATCTGGCCACAGCGCACCGGATCGCTCGCTACAAGTCCGGCAAGTACACGATCGAACGTCCGCTGCACGTCGGTGCCGCACTCGCCGGTCGCTTCGAGGAGTTGGAAGAGGCCCTCTCGGCCTACGGTGCGCCACTCGGTGAGGCGTTCCAGCTTCGTGACGACATCCTCGGGGTCTTCGGCGACGCCACCCGCACCGGGAAGCCCGTCGGCGACGACCTGCGCGAGGGCAAGCCCACGCCGCTGCTGGCCACGGCGATGCAGTGGGCGAGCCCGGCCGATGCGGTGCTGCTCGATCGGGTCGGCGCGGTGGACCTCACCGACGACGAGGTGGTCGCCCTCCAACAGGTGTTGGTCGACAGCGGCGCAAAGGACCACATCGAAGCGACGATCGGCGACCTCACCGACGTCGCACTCCACACCCTGGAACGTTCACCGCTCCTGCCCGAAGCGGTGGATGCACTGACCGATCTGGCCCACTACGTCGCCGCCCGCGACCTGTAGCGGCGAGGCTCAGCGCACGGCGAGGAGGGCTTCGTCGATGGGCAGGTCGAGCACACCGATGTCGGCGGCCACGGCGGCCAGCCAGTCGGGGCGGACCCGGGCGGACACGACGATGGGGTTCGGTACCTGCGCGTCCTCGACGGCGAAGCGCACGAAGTCGAGGGCATAGTCGGGCGGACGAACGTCGCGTGACAGCTCGAGGAGCGCGTACGGATCCGGGAGTCCCGGTTGCGACGGCTCCAGCAGGGCGACGTAGGGCGAGGGTGGTTGGTGGCCGCCACCGGCCAGGCCCGGGCCGTCGGCCAGGACGGCACCGTGCACCAGGTGCGGACGTCCGCCCGCGACGAGCAGGGCGATCCACGCGCCGACCCCCCTGCCGACGATCGTGAGCGGCCCGTGGAGCTGCAGCACCGCATCGACGTCGGCCATGAGCGCCTCGGGGGTGTAGCCGCCGCCCCGCGGCACATCGGAGGCGCCGTGGCCGGTGAAGTCGAGCCCCAGGACGGGCCCGGGCCAGTCGCCGGCCCACGACGGAACCTCGGTCGGGGTGGCCTCCCCGAGACCGTGGAGCAACAGCAGCGGCCGCCCGCCGCCCGCCGCGAGGGTGTGCAGCGCCAGGCGGAGGCGTCCCGACGGCAGGAGCTCGGTCGTGCGGCTCACCGGTGAGGCTCCAGGAACTCGATCACCATGTCGGCCATGGCCCGGGGTTGCTCGATGTGGAGGAAGTGCCCGATGTCGTCACAGAACTCGAGCTGCCCGCCGGGCGGCAGGTAGGGGGCGACATCCGAACGGCGGCTGTTCCAACCCATGGGGTCGTCGGTCACGCCCGAGAGCACCCCGAGGAACGGCATCGGGAGCGACGCCAGGTGATCCATCGACCACTGCGGGCGCCACGGGCCGAAGCCGCCGAGGTGGAGCACCGGGTCGATCTTCCACCGCCAGCCGTCCTCGTCATGACGGGCCCCGACCGTGACGAGGTACTCGAGCCATTCCCGGGCCAGTCTCGGGTTCATGGTCGCCCGGCGCCCGGCCAGACCCTCGATGGTGTCGGGGCGGCGCTGGAGCTCGTTGCGTCGGCGGCGCCGGTCGAGCGTCGACTCCAGGTCGGCGCGCCGCATCCGTCGCCGTTCGTGATCGCTGATGTCCGGAGCCGAGTGCTGCGAGGGCAGCCCGTCGAAGTTGACGAACGCCTTCGCCAGTCCGGGTCGGGCGTCGAGGAGGTCGAGCATCTGGCCGCCACCCTTGGAGTGTCCGAACACGCAGATCGGCCGATCGGTGAGCGCGGTGATCACCGCGAAGTGGTCGCGGACGTCGGCGGCCCAGCTGTAGAGGTGCGCGTGCTCCGAGTCGCCGTGACCGCGTGCGTCCCACGCCACCACCCGCCACCCGGCGTCGGCCAGCATCGGCGCGAAGACGTCGAAGGTGCGGGAGAAGTCGAACCCCCCGTGGACGAGCGCGAGGATCGGCGCATCGGGGTCGCCCCACTCGTTCACGGCCAGTTCGATCCCGCTGCTCGAGAACCGCCGACCTCGATCCGGCGGTCGGGCCCCGGGAACGGTTCGGGTCTCCGGGTCGTTCGACACGATCGGGCACCTTAGGGGCAGTGGGTAGCCTCGGTCCGATGCCCTCCCCCGCGGTCGAGGCCGCCCGGCGGCGCACCTTCGCCATCATCAGCCATCCCGATGCCGGCAAGACGACGCTCACCGAGAAGTTCCTGCTCTACGGCGGCGCGCTGAACGCGGAGGCCGGGGCGGTGAAGGCGCGTTCGGGTCGCCGGTCGGCCACATCGGACTGGATGGCCCTCGAACAGCAGCGCGGCATCTCCATCACCTCGACGGTGCTGCAGTTCCCCTACCGCGACTGCGTGGTCAACCTGCTCGACACCCCCGGCCACCGCGACTTCTCCGAGGACACCTACCGGGTGCTTGCCGCCGCCGACGCTGCGGTGATGGTGCTCGACGCGGCCAAGGGCATCGAGCCCCAGACCCTCAAGCTGTTCGAGGTCTGCCGCCAACGGGAGATGCCGTTCCTCACCTTCATCAACAAGTGGGACCGGCCGGGCCGCGACGCACTGGAACTGATCGACGAGATCGAGGCCCAGATCGGCTCGTCGTCACCCCGGTCACATGGCCGGTGGGCATCCCCGGCGACTTCCGGGGCGTGGTCGACCGCGGGACGGCATCTACACCCGCTTCGCGCGAGCGGCCCGCGGCGCGACCAAAGCCCCCGAAGAGGTGGTTTCGGCCGAACAGGCCGCGACCGACGAAGGGGACGGGTGGGCGGCGGCCCAGGAAGAGTTGGCGCTGCTCGACGAGGTGGGGCCGACGTCGACGTCAAGCCGTTCCTCCGGCGCAGTCGACGCCGGTGTTCTTCGGTTCGGCGCTGACCAACTTCGGGGTTCGCTTCCTGCTCGACGCCGTCGTCGACCTGGTCCCCTCGCCCGCCCCTCGACCCGACGACGAGGGCGGCGGGCCACTCGACGCGCCGTTCTCCGGGTTGGTGTTCAAGGTGCCGGCCAACATGGACACGTCGCACCGAGACCGCATCGCCTTCATCCGGGTGTGCTCGGGCCGCTTCGAGCGGGGCATGGTCCTCACCCATGCCACGACGGGCAAGCCCTTCACCACCAAGTACGCCCACCAGGTGTTCGGTCCGGAACGTGAGACCATCGACGAGGCCTTCCCGGGTGACGTGCATCGGGCTGGTCAACGCCAACGACCTCCGGGTCGGCGACACGCTGTGGCTCGACGAGGCGGTCGCCTTCCCGGTGATCCCCAGCTTCGCCCCGGAGCACTTCAGCGGGCCCGGGTCAGCGACACCTCCAAGTTCAAGCAGTTTCGCAAGGGCGTCGCCCAGCTCGACGAGGAGGGTGTCATCCAGGTGCTGCGCGACGAGGACCTGGGGGACCAGGCGCCGATCCTGGCTGCGGTCGGTCCCATGCAGTTCGAGGTGGCGACCCATCGTCTGGAGAACGAGTTCGGGGCGCCGGTCGAGCTCAGCCCACCCGCTAACGATCGCCCGCCGCACCGACGCGGCGAGCGCGGAGGCGCTCCGCGCCATGCAGGGCGTATGGGTCCTGGGCCGCGACGACGGCACGCTCATGGCACTGTTCGAGAGCAAGTACTGGATGGAGCGGGTCGGACACGACCATCCCGAGCTGGTGCTCGAGCGCATCGTGGCCGAGGGCAGCGCCGGCTGACGCAGACCCCCCGAGGTGAGATGGCCGATCCGAACGGGCCCTACCCATCGGTGGGGGCACACGGGGGGCCTCCACGGCCGCCGCGACCCCCGTGGCTGGCGCCGGTCGCCGTCCTCGTCGTCCTCGTGGCCCTCTGGGGCGGGTACGCCCTCCTCTCGAGCGACGCCCCCTCCGACACCACCGACGAACAAGCCACTCCCGACACCGCCGACACGGTGGAGCAGGTGGCGTCCACCGACACCACCGAGGCACCCCTGCCCCCGTTCGACGGCTGGGTGAACCCGGCCAGCTCCGGTCGCATGTGGAGCGAGGAGGTGCCCGGCATCCTCACCTTCCGGGGGAACCCGACCCGCTCGTACTACGGCGAGGGCCCGGTGCCCGCCGCGCCCCAGGTGCTGTGGACCTACCCGCGGGCACGATGTGCGGGAACTCGACCGACGGTGGCGGCACCCAGACCTGGTGCGGCACCGGTTGGACGGGTCAGCCCAACGTCTACGAGCAGGGCGGGCGCACCGTGGTGTCCTTCGGCGCCTACGACTACGGCGTGCACTGGCTCGACGCCGAGTCGGGCACCGACCTCCTCCCACCGTTCAAGACCGGCGACATCATCAAGGGGACCGTCACGATCGACCCCGACGGCTTCCCCATCATCTATTCGGGGTCACGCGACAACTACTACCGGGTGCTCAGCATCGACCGTCCGGGCGAGGCCGTCGAGCTGTGGAAGCTCGGCGCCACCGACTTCGGCGTGCAGAAGGTCTGGAACGACGACTGGGACGGCTCCGGCCTGATCATCGACGACTACCTCTTCGAGGGCGGTGAGAACAGCTGGTTCTACATCGTCAAGCTGAACCGGGGCTACGGCGCCGACGGCCTCGTGACGGTGGACCCGGAGGTGGTCTTCCGCACCCCGAGCTGGGATGCCGAGCTGGAGTCGCTCATCAGCGACCGCCAGTTCAGCATCGAGAACTCGGTCGCCATCTCCGGCAACACCGTCTACTTCGCCAACTCGGCCGGACTGGTGCAGGGCTGGGACATCACCGGCCTGAAGGACGGCGTCGAACCCACCCGGGTCTTCCGCTTCTGGACGGGCGACGACACCGACGCCTCGATCGTGATCGACCCCGACGGCTTCCTCTACGTCGGCTCGGAGTACGAGCGGCGCAACACCCGCTCGACCGAGGTCGGCCAGATCATGAAGCTCGATCCCCGCAACGCCGAGAACCCGCTCGTGTGGTCGGTGAAGGACCAGGCGCCCGGGAAGCAGGGTGTGTGGGGCACCCCCGCACTGGCCAACGGCGTGGTGTACGCCGACACCAACGTCGGGCGGGTCATGGGCATCGACCAGCAGACCGGGGCGGTGCTGTGGGAGAAGAACCTGGGCTCCCAGACGTGGCAGTCCCCGGTGGTCGTGGACGATCGATTGATCATCGGCGACTGCCAGGGCGTGTTGCGGGCCTACGACGTCTCCGATCCCCGTGTCGACCCGCCCGAGGTGTGGGCCGTCCAACTCGAGGGGTGCATCGAATCCACCCCTGCGGTCTGGAAGGGTCGGATCTACGTCGGCACCCGAGGGGGCAAGATGTACGCCCTCGGCGATCCGGCCGCGCCCGCTCCGGCGGCGAGCGACGCGTCGAGCTCCTCGGGTTGATCACCAGGTGATCTCGTCGCACCCCACGTGGGTGGCGGGCTCGACCTGCAGCGTCGTGTGGCCGATGCCGTAGCGATCGCGCAACAGGTCACGAGCGGTGTCGAGCACGCCATGAGCGTCGGCGTCGTCGGCCACCACCAGGTGGGCGCTCATCACGTCCATCTCCGACGTGAGCGTCCAGACGTGCAGATCGTGGACGTCGACCACCCGGGGGATGGCGGCGAGATCGTCGCGCAGCCGGTCGACGTCGAGCCCGGCGGGCGCGGCCTGGACGAGCACCCGCACGGCCTGGGCGGCGAGGCGGAACGTCCGGGGGAAGATGAACAGCCCGATCCCGGCGGCGATGACCGGGTCGGCCGCCTCCCACCCCGTGAGCAGGATGATGACGGCCGCGAGCACGACCCCCGCCGAGGTGAGCAGATCGGCCATGACCTCGAGGTGGGCGCCCTTGACGTTGAGGCTCTCCTTCGCCCCGTCGCGCAACAGCATCAGACCGACGAGGTTCGCGATCCCACCGAGCACCGCCACGACGAGCATCGCCCCACCCGCCACTTCGACGGGTTCGCGGATCCGCTCGACCGCTTCGTAGAGCACGAAGGCCCCGACGCCGAACAACAACAGTGCGTTGGCCAGGGCGGCCAGGATCTCGAGGCGGTACAAGCCGAACGTCCGGTCGGAGCGGCGACTGCCCCGGTTGGCCACGTGGATGGCGGCCAGCGCCATCCCGAGCCCGACGAGGTCGGTGAGCATGTGGCCCGCATCGGAGAGCAACGACAGCGAGTTGGTGGCGAACGCGGCCACCACCTCGACCACCAGGAAGACGGCGATGAGTACGAACACCTGCCACAACCGACGGGTGTGGCGGGCACCGGCCCGCGTGGCCGCCGCCACTCCCCCGCCATGCGAGTGCGCGTGCCCCGAGCCCTCACCGTGCCCGCGCTCGCCCCCCCGGAAGGGCTCGTCAGGAGGCTCGACGGAGGTCACGCCACCCATCCTCGCACCGAGCCCTCGCCGCCCGGAGTTTGACACTCCGGGCCCCTACGGCTGAACTCTCGGCGCCCATCGGCACCGGGGAAGTGCCGGTGGAGCACCGAGGCGCCGGCGGTACCGGCGACGAGAGAAGGAACGCACCACATGATCGAAGTCCTCGCCGCGGCTGAAGGCGGCTGGCAGACCTTCACGCTCGACAGCGCCGAATGGGGATGGCTCATCTTCCTCGTCGGCGTCGCCCTCGTGGCGCTGCTCGTCGGCGGATACCTGATGCGCGGCGTGCTGGCCCAGGAGCAGGGCACGGCAGAGATGCAGGAGGTCGCCGGGGCGATCCAGGAAGGGGCGCTGGCCTACCTGAAGCGCCAGTTCCGCACGATCGGGATGATCGTGATCCCGCTGGCCATCATCGTGTTCGCCACGTCGACGGCGGTCGACAAGCCCGACGGGCAGACCGCCTTGTCCTTCGCCCAGTCCGGCTTCTGGCGCACCGTGGCCTTCCTCATGGGCTGCCTCTTCTCCGGCGCCATCGGCTTCTTCGGCATGTGGCTGGCCGTGAGGGGCAACGTCCGCACCACCGCCGCCGCCCGCCGCAGCGACTTCCCGGCCGCCCTCCAGGTGGCGTTCCGCACCGGCGGCGTGGCCGGCCTGCTGACCGCCGGCCTCGGCCTGCTCGGCACCGTGATCATCATCATGGTGTTCCAGAACACCGCCTCGGCCATCCTCGTCGGGTTCGGCTTCGGCGGCTCGCTGCTGGCGCTGTTCCTGCGCGTGGGTGGCGGCATCTTCACCAAGGCCGCCGACGTCGGCGCCGACCTGGTCGGCAAGGTCGAAGCCGGCATCCCCGAGGACGACCCCCGCAACCCGGCGACCATCGCCGACAACGTGGGCGACAACGTCGGCGACTGCGCCGGCATGGCCTCCGACCTCTTCGAGAGCTTCGCCGTCACGCTCGTCGCCTCGATCATCCTGGGCGTCTCGGGCTTCCGGGGCATCGGCCTCGGCCCCGAAGACGCGGCCAAGGGCCTCATGTTCCCTCTCATCGTGATGGGCATCGGCCTGCTCGCGTCGATCGTCGGCATCTTCATGGTCCGCGCCCGGGCCGGCGAGACCAGCGCCCTCAAGGCCATCAACCGGGGCATCTACATCGCGCAGGCGCTCGCCATCATCGGCGCTGGCGCCGTGGCCTTCTTCTACATCGGCGACCCCGCCGGAGCCACCGTCTCCAACCCGGGCGCCCGCCTCTTCGGCGCCATCGTCGCCGGTGTCATCCTGGGCTTCGCCGCCTCGAAGATCACCCAGTACTTCACCTCCACCGAGACCGAGCCGGTCCAGGAGATCGCCAAGGCCGCCCGCACCGGCCCCGCCACCACGGTCCTCGAGGGCGTCTCCTCGGGCTCGAGTCCGCCGTGTGGGCCATCATCGCCATCGCCGTGGCCATCGGCGTGGCCATCGCCCTCGGCGGGGGCAACATCGGCTTCGCCCTCTACCTGGTGGCCCTCACCGGCATCGGGATGCTCGCCACCACCGGCATCGTCGTGGCCGAGGACACCTTCGGCCCCGTCGCCGACAACGCCGCCGGCATCGCCGAGATGTCGGGCGAGTTCGACGGTGAGCCGGAGAAGATCATGGTGAGCCTCGACGCCGTGGGCAACACCACCAAGGCCGTCACCAAGGGCTTCGCCATCGGCTCGGCGGTCATCGCCGCGGTGGCGTTGTTCGCCTCGTTCTCCGAGACGATCGCCAAGGGAACACTCGACGTCGCCCAGGTCGCCGCCGCCGAGATCTCCGGCACACTGGCCAGCCTGGTCCAGATCAACGTGGCCGACCCCAAGACCTTCATCGGCCTGCTCATCGGTGGCTCGGTGGCCTTCTTGTTCTCGTCGCTGGCGATCCGCGCCGTCTGCGCGCACCGCCGGCACGGTGGTGCAGGAGGTCCGTCGCCAGTTCCGCAGCAAGCCCGGGATCATGGACGGCACCGAGCGACCCGACTACGGCGCGGTCATCGACATCTGCACCTCGGCCTCGCTCCGTGAGCTGGCCACTCCGGCCCTGCTGGCCGTGCTCACCCCGGTGATCATCGGCTTCGGCATCGGCTACCTGGCCCTCGGCGCCTTCCTCGCCGCCGCCATCGTGACGGGCCAGCTCATGGCCAACTTCCTGTCGAACTCCGGTGGCGCGTGGGACAACGCCAAGAAGTACATCGAGGACGGCAACGAGGGCGGCAAGGGCTCGGAGGCCCACAAGGCCGCCGTCATCGGCGACACGGTCGGCGACCCGTTCAAGGACACCGCCGGCCCGGCGCTCAACCCGCTGATCAAGGTCATGAACCTGGTGTCGCTGCTGATGCTGCCGGCCATGCTGAGCCTCGAGGACAACAACTGGCGCTTCGCCATCGCCGGTGCAGCACTGCTGGTCGTGCTGGGTGCCGTCATCTTCTCCAAGCGCCAGGGTTCGAACCTGGTCGACGCCGACGCCAACGCCGAGGACGACGCGCAGGCCGTCGCCGTCATGTCCGGCAACCGCAACGCCACGTTGCGCCAGGCCATCGACCTCTGGGTCGACGACCTGGGTCACCGCGACCACGAGCTGCGTGAGCGCCTCATCGAGGTCAAGTCGTCCCTGCCGGAGAACGACGGGCCGTAGCGGTCCACGACCTCCCGGCTCGGTGGAGGCCGTTCTCCGTCGTCATTCCACCGGCGGGATCACGAACGTGAAGACAGCCCCGCCATCGGGCGCGTTCGTCACCGACACCGAACCACCGTGGTCCCTGGCCACCTGTTCGACGATGGCCAGACCGAGTCCTGACCCGGGCTGCGCCCTCGCCTCGGGAGAGCGGTAGAAGCGGTCGAACACACGGGCCTGGTCGGCGTCGGCCACCCCCGGGCCGTGATCACGGACCACGACCCGACCGGGACCGACCTCGATCTCGATCGGCCCGTCGGCGGGGCTGAACTTGGCGGCGTTGTCGACCAGGTTCCCGACCGCCCGGGCCAACGCGCGGCGCCGCCCCGACACCCACACCGGGGCGTCCTGGCCCCCTGACGGACACGATCCGGCCCGTTCGCCGTCGCGCCCGCTCGGCCACCTCACGGACCACGTCGTCGAGCGCCACCTCGGTCACGGGTTCGTCGTCGTAGGAGTCGGTGGCCAACTCCACCAGCTCGTCGACGAGCGCGGCCAGCTCGCTGACTCTCACTGTCGAGATCCCCCAGGATGACGGCTCGGGTCTCCGGGGGGAGATCGTCATGGCGTCGGAGGGTCTCGACGTTGGTGCGCAGGCTCGTGAGCGGCGTCCGGAGCTCGTGTCCGGCATCCTGGACGAGCTGTTGCTGCTGGTCGCGCGAGCGGCTGAGCGCCGCGAGCATGGCCGCGAAGGAACGGGAGAGACGACCCGGCTCGTCGTGGCCGGGCGGAGGGAGGTCCACGTCGAGCCGACCGGTGTCGGCCACCTCTTCCGCCGCGGCGGCGAGCTCGACGAGCGGACGGGTGGCTCGCCGGGCGATCCACCATCCCGCGAGCGCTCCCCCGGCGATCACCACGACGCCGATGGCCAGGATCTGGGTCCGCAGGCCGTCGAGGACGGCCTGGGTCTCGGCATAGCGGCGGCCGATCTGCACCACGCCACCACCGGGAAGCGCCACCGACGCCACCCGGTAGGGCTCGTCGCCGTCGCCGTCGGCGTCGACGACCGTGACGGTCCGGGTCAGCACCGCGTCCTGGCCGGTGTCGAGGGTCAGGTCGGCATCGTCGACGGGGAGGCGGGCCGAGCCGACGGTGTTGACGATGTCGCCGCTCGGCGTGACGCACTGCACCACGACATCGCGCGCCACGAGGTCTTCGATGGGGCCACGACCACGGGGCCCCTCCGGGTTGCACAGCGCCACGAGAGCGCGCCCGTCGGTTCCCAGGAACCGCCGGGCCGTCTCGTCCAGACTCTCGTCGACCTCCTGGCGCAGCTGGTTGGCCGTGGCCGCGTAGCCGGCCACGGCCACCGCCAGAACGGCGACGCCGGCCAAGACGGCGAGCGCCAGCGCGATGCGTGATCGGAGCGTCATGAGGGGCGCAGGGTGTAGCCCACCCCGCGGACGGTCTGGATCACGCGAGGTTCGCCCGCTTCCTCGGTCTTGCGGCGCAGGTAGCCGATGTAGACGGCGAGGGCCTTGGAGTCGGGTCCGAAGTCGTAGCCCCAGATCCGGTCGTAGATGGTGGAGTGGGCCAGCACCACGTCGACGTTCTCGACGAGGAGCAGGAGCAGGTCGAACTCGGTCTTGGTGAGCTCGAGCTCACGGTCGCCCCGCCAGGCCCGGCGAGCGGCCTCGTCGACCACGAGATCGGCGGCACGGGCGGTCCGGGGCTCCTCGTCGTCGGCCATCGATCGCCGCAGCAGGGCCCGTAGGCGGGCCAACAGCTCGTCGAGCGAGAAGGGCTTGGGGAGGTAGTCGTCGGCCCCGGCGTCGAGCCCCGAGACACGATCGGAGACCTCGGTGCGCGCCGTCAGCACCAGGATCGGGAGCCGGGACCGGGCCGAACGGAGGCGGCGGCACACCGTCAGACCGTCGACGTGGGGCAGCCCGAGATCGAGCACGAGGAGGTCGACGTCGTCGGCCGACGCCGCGTCGAGTGCCGCCGCGCCGTCGGCCACGGCGGTCACGCGGTAGCCCTCCAGCTCGAGCGCCCGGGTCACCGACTCGCGCACCGCCCTGTCGTCCTCAGCGATCACCAGGTGCCCGGCCATGGACAGAGTCTGCTCGCGACGGGTGAGAGCAGGGTGAGAACCCGCCTTACCTCACCTTGCCCGGGTACGTCGTAGCGTGGCGGGGTGCCTAGGACATCCCCCCTCCCCCGTCGCCGCCTCGTGCTCGCCGGCTCCGCCCTCGCCGTTGCGGCCCTCCTCCTGGGAGCGTGCAGCTCCGACGGCGACGGTTCCTCGTCCTCGACGACCGAAGCCGCCACCACCACGACGATCGTGAACACGTCGTCGCTGGCCGACGTCGAGGTCTCCGCCGACATCGCCGTGGCGCCGGTCGTCACCTTCGATCCGTCCTTCGCCGGCCCCGACACCACCATGACGGACACGAGGGTCGTCGTGCCCGGCACGGGCGCCACCGTGGCCGATGGGCAGCGCGTCAGCCTCGACTACGTCGTGATCAGCGGTGTCGACGGCAGCGAGCTCGAGTCGACCTGGGGCCAGCAGCCCGAGGTCGTCCCCCTCGACGCCAACCTCCAGGAGGGCATCAAGAACGCCCTCATCGGCCAGCAGGTGGGGGCCCGCGTGGCCGCGGCGACGTACGCACAGGGCCAATGGGTCATCTTCGTGTTCGACGTCCGCGACGCCATCACCCTGCCGACGAGCGCATCGGGCACCGAGGTGGCGCCGGTCCCGGGCCTGCCCACGGTCGCTCTCGTCGAGGGCGTTCCGACCGTGACGCTGCCGGGAACGCCGGCCCCGACCGAACTGGTGATCCAGCCGCTCATCGTCGGTGACGGCCCGGCCGTCGAATCGGGCCAGACCGTCACGGTGCAGTACGTGGGGGTCAAGTGGTCCGACGGTTCCGTCTTCGACTCCTCCTGGGAACGGGGCGAGCCGGTCGACTTCCCCGTGGGTACCGGCGGCGTGATCGCCGGATTCGAGGAGGGGCTCATCGGCCAGACCGTCGGCTCGAGGGTGATGCTGATCATCCCGCCCGACAAGGGCTACGGCGAGCAGGGCAACGAACAGGCCGGGATCTCGGGCACGGAGACGCTGGTCTTCGTGATCGACATCCTCGCCGCCTCCTGATCGGCGGTCCTGCCGTGGCCGCCGAGTCGGTCAGGCCACGGCGTCGGGTCCGTCGAAGCCCGCAGGCAGGTACAGGCCGGCACAGAGGTTCTCGAACATCCCGTAGCCGACGCGGCCGTCGCTGGTCTCGTAGCGGCTGAGCGTCTCGTTGAGCCACGAGGCCTCGGCGCGTCCCTCCGGGGTCGAGATGTCGTGGGTCAGCCCTTCGACCACCAGTCCTCCCTGGTCGACGCCATGGCCCCAGCGGCCGTCGTAGAGGTAGCCCGAACCGGCCTTCAGGTAGACGGTGCGCAGTGGGGTGACCCGCACCCGCAGGTCGGACGCACCCGAACCGCTGAACGACACCTCGGCCCCGGCCACCTCACGCGTACCGGTGATGTAGTCGATCTCGATCTCGGGGCGCCCGAGGTGATCGTCGGGGCGGTCGGCGGCGAGGTCCCAGACCCGCACGGCCTCCTGTTGCACGCGGGTCCCGTCGTGGATCTCGTCGATGGTGATCTTGACCATGTGGTCGTCGAACTGCATCGGCAGCCAGTTGTGGAAGAACCCCATCGGGGCGTTCGCCGGCCGGGGAGCATCGGGATCGACCGGCGCCGGGCGGCCCACGGGTCGAACGCCCCACGAGTGGTCGCGCGCGCCCTGCCACCGATCGGGTGTGACGGCGAAGGTCCGGCCGCCGACCTCGAGCGTGCCCGTCCAGGTGCCGACCTGGGCGAATCGGCACGTCTCCTGCGTGCGCACCCCGCCGGCCTCGGTGATGGTCTTGGGCTCTTCGAGGGCCCGTACGGTGCCGTCGTAGACGAGGTCGTAGGCCACTCCCCACTCGTTGGGCTCGCAGACGACACGGAGCGACCGCAGTCCTTCGATGACCTCGACCCGCAGCGGACCCACCGAGGTGTCGAGTCGGTCCTCGGTGAGGTGCCGTGAGGCCCGGACCGTGTGTTGGGTGCCACCGACCGAGACCGACACGAAGGCGTCGGTCACCCCGAGGTTCGGGTACTGACCGAGCCCGGTGACGAGGAAGACCTCGTCGGAGCTGCCGTGGAGGTTGAAGTAGTGGCGGTCGTAGAAGTTGGGGTCGGCCGCCGAGACCGTGCCGACGGGTTCGGGGATCTGGTGCACCAGGTAGTCGTCGAGTCGGCTGATCGGCATGGCGTGTCCCCCCGGAGTCGCACCCGACGGCTCCGGGCGCTGGCGACCGACCCTACCGAGGCCCGACGACCACCGGTCACGGGGGGTGGCATCATGGCCGTCATCGAGCGCGGCGACAGGTCGCGGCGAACGAGGGGACGACGATGAGCGACGGTCACGACTACGAGGCACTGACCCGGGAGTTCTGCAAGACCTGGGAGCTGGGTGACCCGGCCGCGGTCGCGGCCTGGTTCACCGAGGACGGGATCTACCACAACATCCCGGTCGACCCGCTGGTGGGCCACGAGGCCATCGCCGGCATGGTGGCGATGTTCACCACCGGCCTGACCGTGGTCGAGTTCAAGATCCTCGAGATGGTGTCGCGTGGGTCGACGGTGATCACCGAGCGCGTCGACATCTTCCGCAAGCCCGACGGCAGCCTCGTCGAGCTGCCGGTGATGGGCATCCTCGAGTGGGACGGCGACAAGCTGGCCAACTGGCGCGAGTACTTCGACCTCAACCAGTTCATGTCCCAGGCCGCCGACGCCATGGGCTGAGCCGGGCCCACCCGACCCTGATCCGAGGGCTCAGCCCTCGAGAAAGGTGAAGAGATCGCCGAACGCCGCCGGGTCCTGGGCGAAGAAGGCGTGGCCTCCCTCGTAGAGCCGCAGCTCGGCGCTCGGGATCTGCCCGGCGATGGCCTCACCGTTGGCCGGCGGGGCGATGCCGTCGTAGCGGCCGCTGCTCACCAACGTGGGGCAGCTGATGCGGGAGAGCCGGTCGAACACGTCGTGACCCCGGCGGGCCTGCATCTGCTCGAACTGACCCCGCTCGGCGTCCGAGCCCGGTTCGGGTGGCTCGCGACCGGCGATGGCTTCCACGAACATGCGGTCGCTCGGGTGCTCGGCCAGCCACTGCTCGTCGAAGCGGGTGTCCATCACCTGCATGGCCGTGCGGGCCCGTTCGTCGGGTGGGAGGTCGGCCAGCTCGTGCAGCGGGTAGCTGGCTCCGCCCTCGCCGCCGGGTGACGTGCACAGCAACGCCAGGCGCTCGACCCGTTCGGGTGCGGTGACGGCCAGCTCCTGGGCCACCATCCCCCCGAAGCTGATGCCGACGAGGCGGAACGTGTCCCATCCGACGTGGTCGACGAGCGCCAGGGCATCGGCCGCGTAGTCGGCCATGGTGTACGGGCCGGGCGGGACCTCGGTGCGCCCGAGGCCGCGCTGGTCGTGGGCGACGGTGTCGAACCGAGCCGTGAACGCGTCGACGAGGGGGCGGCTGGTGTCGAGGCTCTGCCCCGAGCCATTGCAGAACAGCAGCCGCGGGCCTTCGCCCGAACGCTCGTAGTAGACGTCGATGCCGTTGAGGCGCGCGGTGGGCATGGGCGGACGCTACCGGTGCGTCATCCCTGCGGACCGGCGAAGCCCTGGAGCATCGAGCGCATCACCGGCGAGGCCGCGGGCGTGACCTCGGTGGTCGGCCCGGACAGCACCTCGTCGAGGTGGTCGGCGATCGACTCCATGGTGGCGTCGCGGTCGAGGTAGCCCTCGTTCACGGCCAGCGACAGCCGTGCGACGTGCCCACCACCGACGCTGAAGCACTCGCCGCTCACGGGACAGGTCGGGTGGGAGAGCCAGCCGACCAACGGCGCGACCAGGCGGGGGTGGAGCCACTCCCCCAGCTCGTCGCTCCAGGGGATGGGGCCGAAGCCCGTGCCGAGGCGGGTCTTGGCGTAGGGGGCGACGACGTTGGCGACGATGCCCACCGGTGCGCCCTCGACCGACATCTGCCGGGTGAGCCCGACCACGCCCATCTTGGCCATCCCGTACACGAGCCCGCCCGGCACGCCGTTGAACGCCGCGCCCGAGGCCACGTTGACGATGCGCCCGCTGCCCGCAGCCTCCATGGCCCTCCACGCCGGTCGGCTCACGTTCAACGTGCCGCGCAGCTGGGTGCTGATCACGGTGTCGATGTGCTCGTCGGGAAAGTCGCCGAAGGGGTGCAGGCGCACCTGGCCGGCGTTGTTGACCACCACGTCGACCCGACCGAACGCGTCGAGGGCGGTCGCCACGATGGCCTCGCCGCCCTCGGTGGTGGCGATGGTGTCGTGGTTGGCGACGGCGGTGCCCCCGGCGGCGGCGATCTCGGCCACGACGTCGTCGGCGGGGTTGGTGGCCGGGGCCTCGCCGCCGTCACCGGTGTCGGTGATGGCGACGCCGAGGTCGTTCACGACCACGTTGGCGCCGCGCTCGGCGAAGAGGAGCGCGTACTCGCGCCCCAGCCCCCGGCCGGCGCCGGTGATGATCACGGTGGTGTCGTCGAATCGCAGCTCGTCCATGGCGACGAGTCTGGCCGAGGGGGTCAGGACCCGTCGTCGTCCTTCGGGCGGGTGAGGTCGAACGGCACCACGACCCGGTCGAAGAGCTCCTCGTCGACACCGCAGCGGAGTGCGGCCTCTTTGAGGGTGAGGTCGTCGCGGGTGGCCAGATGGGCGATCTCGGCGGCCGTGTCGTACCCGATCACCGGGGCCAGGGCCGTGACGGGCATGACCGACTGCTCGACGTAGCCGGCGATGCGATCGCGGTTGAGCTCGGTGCCCTCGATCATGAACCGGCGGGCGTGGTCGCAGGTGTCGCCGAGGATCTGCATGGAGTGGAGCACATTGGCGATGACCACCGGCCGGAACGTGTTGAGCTCGAGGTTGCCCTCACGACCCGCCATGGCCACCGTGGCGTCGTTGCCCATCACCTGGGTCGTGACCATGAGGAGGGCCTCGGCCTGAGAGGGGTTGATCTTGCCTGGCATGATCGACGAGCCCGGCTCGTTGGCGGGCAGACGGAGCTCGTCGAGACCCGCTCTCGGCCCGGAGGCGAGCCACCGCAGGTCGTTGGCGATCTTGAACAGCGACACGGCGAGGTTGCGCAACCCCCCGGAGCACCGGACCATCGCATCGAGTGATGCTTGGGCGGCGAACTTGTTGGGGGCGGTGACGAACGGGCGGCCGGTCGACTCGGCGATGGCGGCGGCGATCGCGACGTCGAACCCCGGCGACGTGTTGAGACCGGTGCCCACCGCGGTGCCGCCGACCGTCAGCGACCAGAGACCTTCGCAGTCGGCGACGAGGCCGCGGCGAGCGTCGTCGAGCATGGCCACCCACCCCGACCACTCCTGGCCGACGGTGATCGGGGTGGCGTCCTGCAGGTGGGTGCGTCCGATCTTCACGACGTCGGCCCAATCGCGGGACTTGGCGTCGAGCGCACCGCGCAGGCCGTCGAGGAGCGGGAGGAGGTGGTCGTCGAGCATCACCCGCGTCGCGATGTGCATGGCCGTGGGGAAGGTGTCGTTCGACGACTGCGCCATGTTCACGTGATCGTTGGGGTGCACGGGCGTCTTCGAGCCCAACTGGCCGCCGACGAGCTGGATGCACCGGTTCGAGATGACCTCGTTGACGTTCATGTTCGAGTGGGTGCCCGAGCCCGACTGCCACACCGCCAGCGGGAAGTGACCGTCGAGGTCGCCGGCGATGATCTCGTCGGCCACCCTCTCGATGAGCGTGGCCATCCACGTCGGCAGGCGACCGGCCGCAGCGTTCACCCTGGCCGCCGCCTTCTTCACGTGACCGAAGGCCCGGTAGACCTCGATGGGCATGGGGTCGCGGCCGTCGCCGATGGCGAAGTGCTCCAGAGACCTCTGCGTCTGGGCACCCCAGTAGCGATCAGCGGGCACCTCGATCGAACCCAGGGAATCGGTCTCCGTGCGGGCCCCGAGGGCGGCGATGCCCACCGGGAGGTCGAGGGTCGGTGGCGCTGCGTCGTCGGTCATGGTCGCTCCTGGTCCTCGTGAACCGAACGTACCCGGATGAGGACGCCTGCGGATCGCCGACCGACGGGAACACGGCGGCGACGGGGTGGGTGACGGGGCGGCGGTCCAATGGATCCGCCGTCGCGAACGCCGGACTTCCGGCCCCCGCTCTCGGGCCGGGGAGTACCGTCCGGCCATGGCCGACGATCCCTCCGCCCGCGTTGCCGACGTGTTCCACCGGGTGGCCGGCACCTACGACGCCGTGGGGGTCGACTTCTTCCTCCCCATCGCTGCGGGACTCGTCGCCGAGCTCGATCCACAGCCCGGCGAGCGGGCCCTCGACGTCGGGTGCGGGCGTGGAGCGGCGCTGTTCCCGCTCGCCGAGGCCGTCGGACCGAGCGGTCACGTCACGGGCATCGACATCGCGCCCGGGATGGTGGAGCGCACCACCGCCGACGTGGCCGCCGCCGGTCTCTCCGAGCGGGTGTAGGTTCTCGTCGGTGACGCCATGGCGCCGGACCTGGCCGACGAGAGCGTCGACCTGATCGCGTCGTCGTTGGTGCTGTTCTTCCTCGCCGACCCGCTGGCCGCCGTGGTGGCCTGGCACCCGCTGCTGGTGGCGGGGGCCGCGTCGGGGTGACGACGTTCGCGCCGTTCAACGAGGAGTGGCAGGCCGTCGAGGCCGTGTTCCGGCCCTACCTGCCCGACGAGATGCGCGACGCCCGCGTGCAACACGGGCGGGCCCTTCTCCTCCGATGCGTCCATGGAGGAGCTGCTGACGATCGCCGGGTTCACCGAGGTGCGCACGGCGACGGCGACGGTGCCCGTCCGCTTCGCCGATGCGGAGGCCTGGTACGAGTGGACGATGTCGCACGGGCAACGCCAGATGTGGGACGCCGTTCCCGCCGACGAGGTCGATGCCGTGCGGGCGGCGGCCGCGATCGCCCTGGACGCGGGGCGTCGGCCGGACGGGCAGCTGGGCTTCGACCAGCAGGTGCGCTACACCCTCGGCCACAAGGGCTGAGTCCGGGTCCGTTCGAGGTCTCGTTCTGAGCGACTGCGGGCGCTCTGTCTGGTCGGTCTGGCCCGCGCTCGACGCCATGGCGACCGTGCCAGCGAGGTCTGGCCCGGCTGGTCGCGCACCCGGGCTCCACGAGAACCCCGATGTACCGACGTCTGATCAGATGTGAGCTCGCGGGCCCTGGTCACGTCGGGCCCACAGACCACCGACTCCACCGACCTCACCGACGACGAGCGACTGACGGCTGCGGGCGCCGCCGACGGCCTCGCGCACCGGAAACCGGGGCGGCGGAGGAGTGGTCCGAGGACCCGTCCTGCCAGTCAGAGAATTCAGGGATTCTTTCGCTTTTCGGTTGATCATCGTACGTGTGTTCGCTATCCTGCGGTCATGAGCGACGGGTTGATCTCGAGCATCGAGGAGATCGATGCGAGTGGGGGTGACGGTGCGCTGGCCCGCTCGTTGTCGGCGGCCCGGGATCGCCTCGACGCCCGGTTGTGTGAGGCGCTGGTGGGGTTCTTCTCGGCGGGACGTCACGACGTGGAGGGGTGGCGGTCGCCGGTGGGGTGGTTGAAGGCCAACGCCGCACTGACCGATCGTGACGCCAAACGCATGGCGGTGCGTGTCGACCGGTTGGGCCGTTGGCCGGTGCTGGCGCGGTCGTGGTTCGACGGGGAGATCTGCGGCGCGCAGGTCGAGGTGGTCGTGGCCCTGGTCCCGGCGGGGTTGGTCGATCTCTACGCCGACCAAGACGCCGAGGTGTCACCGCTGCTGATCGGGCTCAACGCAGGCCAGACCCGGGTCGC
>CAVYED010000010.1:0-21252 GCA_963767615.1 uncultured Iamiaceae bacterium
AGCGGACCGTGATGTCTTCCTCCGGTCCACGGTTGGCCGCGTCAACCGGACGCCGCAAGGAGCGGCGATCCCTGTCGTGACCGTCTGTCGACACCGCACCCGGCGACGTGACCGGAGGACGCAGGATCGCCGCACAAGACCGGGCTGGGTCGACTACCTGACGCCTCTGTTAGGTTCCTTGTCGCCCAGGACACGCCCCGGGACCGACCACAGGGGAGGCAGGGTGGAGGTCACCCTCACCGACGATCAAGAGTTCTTCCGCGACACGACGAGACGTTTCCTCGCAACCGAGTGCCCGCTCACCGAGGTCCGCGGCCTGGCCACGGCACCGGACGGCTTCGAGCGCGACTACTGGCGACAGGGCGCGGAGCTCGGCTGGACCTCGCTGCTCGTTCCCGAGGACCTGGGCGGCGGGAGCATCAGCGGGAGCGGGGTCGTCGACCTCACCGTCGTGGCCGACGCCTTCGGGCGCCACGTCGCGCCCGGTCCGCTCCTCCCCACGAACGTTGTCGCCGCCGCGATCGCCCGTTCGGGCAGCGCCGATCACCACCCGGTCCTCGAGGCGCTGGTGAGCGGTGAAGCGATCGCCGCGTGGTGCGGCTCCGAGCACGCCATCGGCCCCCCTCGCCCGCGGCCCCGGCGTCGAGGTCCGCCGGTGGAGATGTGGTCATCTCCGGGACCTCGGCGCCCGTCGAGGCTGCCGGTCAGGCGGACCACCTCCTGGTGACCACGCAGGGACCGGACGGCCTGGCCCAGTTCCTCCTCCCAGCCGACGCCTCGGGCGTCACGATCAGCCCACTCGAGGGCGTCGACCTGGTACGGCGATTCTCCCGGGTGGATCTCGACGAGGTCGTCGTTCCCGCGTCGGCACAGCTCGGCAGTCCCGGGTCGGCTGCAGCCGACGTGGAGCGGCAGCTGCAACTCGCGCTCGTCGTGCAGACCGCGGAGATGGTGGGTGCGGCGGAGCGCACCTTCGACTTCACGGTCGAGTGGGCCTTCGACCGTTACTCCTTCGGTCGACCGCTCGCGTCGTACCAGGAGCTGAAGCATCGCTTCGCCGACATGAAGATGTGGCTCGAGGCCAGCCACGGGCTGGCCGCAGCCCTGGCCCACGACGTCCAGGACGAGGCGGCCTCCGTGGTCGAGACGGCCAGCGCGGCCAAGGCCTACATGGGTGAGTACCTCACCGAACTGATGCAGGACTGCGTGCAGATGCACGGAGGGATCGGGTTGACGTCGGATCACGACATCCACCTGTTCCTCCGTCGGGTCGTCGCCGATCGCGCCGTCTTCGGAACCCCGGCCGATCATCGTCAGCGCCTCGCCGGATTCGCCGTCGCATCATCGGGAGGGGCCACCGCATGAGGCACAACGACGACACCCCCTTCGACCCCACGGGAGAACCACGATGACCGAGACCGCCGTGGAGAGCGTGGAGGACTTCGCCGCTCGTGCCGAGACCTGGTTGGCCGCCAACATGCCGCCCCGCAGCACCGCCCTCGGCATGCGCGGCTTCGGTTCCGACGAGGAGGAGCTGGCCAGCATCGCCCGGGCCCGTGAGCTCCAGAGGACCCTCTTCGACGGCGGCTTCGCCGGGATCTGCTTCCCGCGGGAGTACGGCGGGCAGGGTCTCTCGCCCGCTCACCAGCGCGCTTTCAACAAGGTCTGTGCTCCGTACGAGATGCCGAGCGTCATCAACGTGCCCACGTTCGTGCCGTGCGCAGCCGTGCTGCTCGAGTTCGGGACCGAGGCGCAGAAGCAGCAACACCTCCCGGCCATCCTGAAGGGCGAGGAGCTGTGGATGCAGTTCCTGTCCGAGCCCAGTGGTGGGTCCGACGTGGCGGGCGCGCTCACGACGGCGGTGCGCGATGGCGACGAGTGGGTCATCAACGGTTCGAAGGTCTGGACCAGCGGGGCCTGGTGGTCCGACTACGGCCTGTGCCTACTGCGCACCAACTGGGAGGTCCCCAAGCACCAGGGCCTCTCGGTGTTCATCATCAAGATCGACCAACCCGACGTCGAGGTGCAACGCATCGAGATGATCAACGGGTCGCGGGAGTTCTGCCAGGAGTTCATGACCGACCTGCGGATCTCGGACGATCGTCGGGTGGGTGAGGTCGACGATGGTTGGACCATCGGTCGTCGGTGGATGTTCCACGAGCGCAACGCCATGGGCGGTGGTTCGCCGTTCGTGAGCGGCCCCGCACCGGGGCACAGCAACCCCCAGACGGGCGAGAACCCCCTGGTGACCCTGGCCCGCGAGACCGGCCAGCTCGACGATCCCCGTATCCGGGACCTCCTCGGTGAGGCCCGAGCGCTGCAACGCGCCACGGGAGAGCTGAGCCGGCGTATCGGGGCCGGCATGGCCGCCGGTACCATGCCGGACTCGGGGGCCGCCATCGCCCGCCTCATGTCGGCGGTCGTCGGCGAACGCACGGCGACCATCGGTCTCGAGATGGCCGACTCTGCTGCCGCGGCGTGGAGTCCCGACGAGCCCGCGGCCGGCGTGGGCGTGAGCTTCCTCATGCGCCAGGCCAACAGCATCGGCGGCGGGACGACCGAGATGGCACGCAACAACATCAGCGAGCGGGTGCTGGGCATGCCTCGCGAGCGCACGCTCGACAAGGACGTCGCGTTCCGCGAGGTCCCGAAGGGCCCGCCTGCGTCCTGAGAGCCGCTGAGAGACGGCCCCGGCCGTAGGCCCGGAGCCGTCCGAGCGTCAGACCTTGACGTGCTCCTTCACCCGCATGATGCGGGCCAGGTTGCCGCCCATGATCTTGGCCTGGTCCTCGTGGTCGAACTCCGTGAGTTCGTCGACGAACGTGATCGGATCGGACATGCCCTCGGGATGGGGGTAGTCCGAGCCGAAGATGACGTTGTCGACGCCGATGAGGTCGGCCAGCCCACGCGGGTCGTCCTCGTGGAACGGATGCACGTAGACGCAGCGCTTGAACACCTCCACGGGGTCTTCCTCGAAGGCGTGCGGGTTGAAGCGGTACGCGTTCTCCATGTCGGAGACGAGGGGACGCACCCAGCCCGAGCCGTTCTCGACCGGCGCCAGGCGCAGGTCGGGGAACCGGGTCAGCATGCCGTGTCCGATGGCCGAGGCGATGGTGTCGGAGATGGCCCGGCCGCCACCGTGCGTGATGGCGCTGAAGCCCGAGCCGCCCTTGAAGGGAAGGAACTCGCCGCCCCGCACGCCTTCCCACTCGTTGATGTAGCGCTGGTAGCCGCTGTCGCTGGCATGCATCCCGACGAGGATGCCGGCCTCTTGCACCTTCTCCCAGAACGGGTCGAACTCGGGCAGGGCGAACGAGCGCGGGCCCTGGAAGCCGGGCACGGGCGCCGGGCGCACGAGGATGACGCGGGCGCCGCGCTCGAGGACCCACTCGAGCTCCTCGATGGCCTTCTCCACGACCGGCAACGTGAGGACCGGCGTGGGGAAGATCCGATCTTCGAAGTTGAAGGTCCACTGCTCGTACATCCACTGGTTCAGTGCGTGGACGACGGCGTGGATGGCCAGGGGGTCCTCGCGGAGACGCTCCTCGACCAGGCTGGCCAGCGTGGGCCACATGAGCGTGCGGTCGATGCCGAGCTCGTCCATCAGCTCGATGCGCGGTCCGGGCTCACGGTAGGCCGGCGGCGCCGTGATGGCCTTGCCCATGATCTCGCGTCGGGACTTGCCGTCGGGGTTGCCGATGCGGAAGTACTCCTCCTGCGCCCCGGGCGCCGCCACCTTGGCGAACGTCGGGTTCGGGATGTAGTCGCTGATCTGGCCCTTCACGGTGATCTTGGTGCGGCCCTTGACCTCGACGTAGTCGATGACGCCGCGGTAGTCGTCGGCGATGTGCTTGGTGAGCGCCTCGGGCGTCTCGTACATGTGGTTGTCACAGTCGAAGACCGGGAAGTCGAGCTGGCGTGACGGCATGGCGGCACCCTTCTGATCAGCGGAGTCGGTATCGGAACGTCGGTCAGACTAGCTGACGTAGCTGTTAGATGCCAGGCGGGGGAGGACCGGCGGACCCTCCCGGCGACCTGACAAACGTGTCATGTAGGGTGCCGGCCACATCGGACCGGGGGTAGCGAAGATGCGCACCACATCGAAGCTGGCCGGCGTGCTCGTCGTGATGGCGCTGGCGGCCACGGCCTGTACCAGTTCCGACGAGGGTGGCTCGTCGGACACCACCGTCGCGGAGGTCGCACCAGTGTCCGTCGAGCTCGTCAGCTACCCGTCCTTCCCGACCGACGTCCTCGGTGCCGACCAGGCCACGCTCGACCAGCTGGCCGGCGAGTACGTCGCGTCCCTCGACGGCTCCACCCCCGAAATGGAGCGTTTCCTGTTCGGGTACGTGCCGGTGCAGGTCTTCGACGACCTCTTCTCGGGGGCCGGAGAGATCGACGACGCCACCGCCCGCTGGCTGTTGTACCTGTCGGGGTACTTCGGCGGCCGCTGGCTGCGAGGCGAGATCGCCAGCGCTCAACCCGACGCGCCGCTCGTCGGCTTCTCCCAGGAGCCGACGGCCGAGAGCTTCGAGGCATCGATGTCACTCGCGGCCGAAGCGATCGACGCGTCGACGGCCGACGACGCCACGGTGGTGGCCTTCGCCCGCACCAGCCTGTTCGACACCCCGCCCGCAGAACCCGACGGCGACGTCGTGCGTGGGCTCACCGACTCCTTCGGGTACAACGCGGGCTACAACCTGGAGATCCTGGAGACACCTCCCGCGGGGCTCGACACGCCGGACCGCTTCCAGATCTCCTGCGAGGGCCTGCTCACCTGCACCTACGCCACCCCCCGGCTCCCCGCGGTGGCCGCGCTGGCACCGGTCGGTGAGGCTCTCAACGGGGGCGACCCGGCCTACACGGACCTGGCCACCGAGCTGCGACCGATCCAGGACGCGGCCGTACCGCGAGGGCGCTCGGTGTGGAGCTCGGGGCTCTCGGTCCAGGGCTTCCCGCAGGCCGCCTACGACCAGCTGCTCGAGGTGAGCTCGTCGTTCCTCGAGACCGTCCAGGCCTCGGCGCTCACGATGGTCGAGGGCACGGTCGAGAGCGATGTGGCGGCGGCCCGTACCGGATCACGGGCCGTGGCGGCCATGACCGTCTGGCTGGACGCCTACACCGCCGGGCTCATCAACGGCGAGGGAACCATCGCCCTCCCGACCTTCGAGCTGTGACTCCCCCGCAGCCGGCGCGAACCTGGATTCCGGACCCCGAACGCCTGACGAGAACGGATGCCATGAGGATCGAGTTCGACGCCGACGCCTGCACCGGCCACGGTCGCTGCTACGCACTCTCCCCCGAGTTCTACGACGCCGATGACGACGGTTACTGCGTCGACCCGACCGGGGACGTCCCGCCCCACCTCGAGGAAGCGGCACCGGCGCGGCGCCCTCAACTGCCCCGAGAACGCCATCGCCATCGTCGACGGGTGAGGCTGCGCCGACGCCGCGAAGAGGGTCATGCGGGGGCCGAGGCGAAGAGCGCACGGCGGATCATGAACTCCGCGGCCACGACGGCATCGGGTTCGTCGACGTAGCCCAGGACCAGCACGTTGTAGGGCACGCGCTCGACGACGGCCAGCAGCACGAGAGCGTCGGCATCGGCGTCACCGAAGCCCCGGCGGTGCACGATGCGGACGAGGCGGTCGAGGGACACGGTGGCGAATCCGAGGGAGAACTCGGCGAGCACGGGATCGACCTGGCCGATCTCCTGCCAGGCGCTGATGATGCCGCCGTTCTCGCGGTAGGTGCGGAACCAGCGCTCGAGCCACTCGGTCAGGCCGTCGCCGGCTCGATCGGGGAAGGCGGCGAGAAGCTCGACCATCTGCGTGGCCACGTCCGTGGCCAGGACCTGGAAGAGCTGGTCCTTGCTCTCGAAGTAGCGGTAGAAGCTGCCGTGGGAGACCCCGGCCTCTTCGACGATGTCGTCGACGCGGGTCTCGTGGTAGCCGCAGATGGGGAGGATGGCGCTGCCGGCGTCGAGCAGACGCTGGCGCGTCTGCTGGCCCCGGGGACGCAGCGGTCGGGCATCGCCGTCGGGGTGGGGGGTCATCGGCCACTTCGGCGGGTCCTTCACCGGTGCCTTCGCCGCGGGGTCGACGTTCACGCCGGGGATCGGTCCGTGCAACTGGCGATGAAGTGTGCTCGCCAGGCCCTTCAGGAAGCGGGCGCGGGTGAGTCCCCCGAGCCCGAGGCGCCAGTAGTGGATCGAGCGCAACGCCACCGAGACCGTCGCGCTCGCCGAGGCCGGCGGGAGCGGTCCGGCGCCGGTCGGATCGAAGCTGCGCAGCATGGCGGCGCCCAGGCGCTCGCTGACCGACTGCGAGCCCTTGGCCGTGCGGGCATGATCGCGACTGGCGGCCTGGAACGACGAGAGGATCGGTGCGTAGGTGTCGCACATGTCGGTGAGACCCTCGAGCCACCGCCGGAGGTGGTCGACCCCCGCGGCGTCAGGACCGATCTCGTCGAGGTCGGCCGCGAGGGCATCCATGGCCTTGGCCATGTGGGCGGCCAGGCGCCAGAAGACGTCGTCCTTGCTCGAGAAGTACTGGTAGAAGGCAGGTCGGGAGCATCCGGCGGCCTCGGTGATGAGTTCGACGCGGGTGTCGTGGTAGTCGTGGCGGGAGAAGACCTCGAGCGCCGCATCGAGGATGCGTCGCTGTGTGTTGGCGCCTCGTTCGCCGACCAGAGGGTTGTCGCCGAACGGGGGTCGGCGCACGACCTCGGTGCCGTCCATGGCGCTCAACGTACCGGGCCCCCCGGGCCGCCCCCGTCATCGGGACGGTGTGCAGCTCCGGCGACGGTCACGTCGTGGGCGGGCGGTCGATGACGGCGACGTCGTCGATGTGGGCGGGGGACTCGAGCACGTGCAACACCGTCGCGGCGACGTGGTCGGGGCTCATGATCCCCTCTGAACCGAGCACCCCGGATGCCAGCCAACGCTCCGTTGCGGCGCCGATGGCATCGGGGTCCCAGGAGGAGGCGAACTCGGTGCCCCCGGTATTGCCCACCACGACCCGGGTGACGAGCAGGCCCGGGAACTCGAGGGGGAGGCACTTCATCAGCCCGTCGAGGGCGAACTTCGAGGTGGTGTACAGCGCCAGGTCCGGGAAGGGTCGGCGCACCGCCTTGGACGACAGGATCACGAGCTGCCCGCCCGAGGCGGTCAGGTGCGGCGCCGTCGCCGTGGCCACCAGCGCAGCGCCGATGACGTTGGTGTCGAACACCTGGTGCCAGTCGGCCTGGGTGGCGTCGCGCATCGCCAGCAGGGGTGACATCCCGACGGTGTTGACCACGGCATCGAGTCCGCCCAGGGCGGCGACCGCACCGTCGACGACCTCGGCGATCGAGGCCTCGTCACGGACGTCGCCGGCCAGCGCCACGGTGCCGGGGTGGCTGCTGACCAGCTCGGTCAACCGGTCCTCGCTGCGCGCGCTCACGGCCACCCTGGCCCCGCGCTCGGCGGCCAGGCGGGCGACGGCGGCACCGATGCCCGACGACGCGCCGACAACGAGGATCCGCTTGCCTGCAAGGACGTCGGTCATCAGCCCCTCGTCTCGGAAAATCTCCGGCCCGGCTTGCGCCCCGCCGTGCGGCCACTAATCTAACACTTCTGTCAGACAACGATCATGGGGGGCCATGAGATGCAGGCTGAAGACCTGATCCTCGTCAGCGTCGACGACCACGTCGTCGAGCCGCCGAATCTGTTCGAAGGGCGGTTGTCGGCCAAGGCAGCGGAACGGGCACCGTTCGTGCAGCGCCTCGACGACGGTCGGGACGTGTGGATGTTCGAGGGCAACGCCATGCCCAACGTCGGCCTCAACGCGGTCTCGGGCCGTGTGCCCGAGGAGTGGGGTCTCGACGCCACCAGCTTCGACGAGATGCGAGCCGGTTGCTTCGACATCCACGAGCGCATCCGCGACATGAACGTCAACGGGGTGCTGGGCTCGCTCAACTTCCCCAGCCTCACCGGCTTCGCCGGTCAGCTCTTCTCGACCTGTGACGACAAGGCGATCGCCCTCGAGCTGCTGCAGGCCTACAACGACTGGCACATCGAGGACTGGTGCGGCACCTATCCGGGCCGCATGATCCCGCTCACCATCCCGCCCCTCTGGGACCCGCAGCTCATGGCCGACGAGATCCGCCGCACGGCGGCCAAGGGCAGCCATGCCGTGACCTTCTCGGAGAACCCCGAGAAGCTCGGCCACCCGAGCTTCCACAGCGATCACTGGGACCCCTTCTGGCAGGCCTGCGTCGAGACGCAGACCGTCGTGTGCCTGCACATCGGCTCCTCGTCCACCCTCGTCAGCACCTCGTCCGATGCGCCGATCGACACGCTCATCACGTTGCAGCCGATGAACATCGTGCTCTGTGCCGCCGACCTGCTCTGGTCGCCGGTGTTGCGCAAGTTCCCGAACCTGCGCATCGCCCTGTCCGAGGGCGGCATCGGCTGGATCCCCTACTTCCTCGAGCGGGTCGACTACACGTACCAGCACCACAAGAGCTGGACGAACCAGGACTTCGGCGACAAGTTGCCGAGCCAGGTGTTCAACGAGAACATCCTGACCTGCTTCATCGACGACGCCGCCGGGATGGAGGTGCGCCACCACCTCAACGGCGACCACATCATGTGGGAGTGCGACTACCCGCACTCCGACTCGACGTGGCCCAACGCCCCCGAGATGGCCTGGAAGTACCTGCAGGGCCTGCCCGAGGACGAGATCCACAAGATCACCCACCTCAACGCCATGCGCGAGTTCTCCTTCGACGCCTTCACCCACGTGCCCCGCGAGCAGGCGACGGCCGGGGCGCTGCGGGCGCAGGCCGCCGACGTCGACACCACGCTGGTGAGCTACGGCACGGGCAAGTTCCAGGAGGAGGGCCTCGTCACCACCATGACCCTCGTCGAGCGCATGATGGCGCGCGAGGGGAAGTAGGCGAGCCGGGCCCCGCCCGACACCCTCTGATCTCCCCTGTCAGGAGCATCACCCATGACCGACACGCCCTTTTCGCGTCCTGCCGGCGCTCGACGAGACCAACACGTTCTTCTGGACGTCGGGAGCGGACGCGCAGCTGCGGTTCCTTCGTTGTCAGGGCTGTGGCTACTGGCTCCATCCGCCGGGGCCGTGGTGCCCCGCCTGTGGCGGGAGCGAGCTCGCGCCCGAGCCGGTGAGCGGGCGGGCGGTGGTTGCCACCTACACCGTGAACCACCAGCCGTGGGTGGGGCCGGCCGATCCCTACGTGATCGCCATCGTCGAGTTCCCCGAACAGGAGGGACTCCGCCTCACCACGAACATCGTGGGGGTCGCTCCCGAGGCGGTGTCCATCGGCATGGATGTGCAGGTCGTCTTCGAGCAGCACGGCGACGTCTGGTTCCCGCTCTTCGAGGAGGTCTCGTGACCGACTTCGAGCGACGCTCCATCATCTCGGGAATCGGCCAGTCCGCCATCGGCCGTCGACTGAACCGCACCGGCCTCGATCTGACGGTCGAGGCCGCCCGGGTGGCGGTTGCCGACGCGGGACTCACCCTGGACGACATCGACGGCATCGCCACCTACCCGGGAGGGGGTACCGCAGGGGGTGCGGCGTTCGCCGGCCCCGGAACCCCGGAGGTGCAGGACGCGCTGCGCCTCGAGGTGAACTGGCACACCGGGGGCATCGAGGGGCCGGCGCAGCTGGCGGCCGTCGTGAACGCGGTCATGGCCGTCGGGGCCGGTCTGGCCGACCACGTCCTCGTCTACCGCACGGTCACCGAGGCCACGGCGCAGGGCACCGGCGGGCGCCAGGGCATCGGCGCCGGCGGAGGCGGCGGGGGCATCGGTGGTTCGATGCAGTGGAACATCCCGTTCCGGGCCTACTCGGCGGCGAACTGGCTGGCCATGAACGCCCAGCGTCACTTCCACGAGTTCGGCACGACACGCGAGCAGCTCGGCATGGTCGCCGTCACCGCCCGGCGCAACGCCGGGCTCAACCCGAACGCCATCTACCGCGACCCGATGTCGCTCGACGACTACCTCGCGGCGCGGATGATCACGACACCGTTCGGCCTCTACGACTGCGACGTGCCCGTCGACGGGTCGACCGCACTCATCGTGTCGCGAGCCGATCACGCCGGGAACGTCGATCACCCGGTGGCCCGGGTCGAGGCCATGGGCACGGCCCTGCGGGGCCGGCCGTCGTGGGACCAGTACGACGACCTCACCACCATGGCGGCCCGTGACGCCGGGGCCCACCTCTGGACCCGCACCGATCTGACACCCGCAGACGTCGACCTGGTCGAGCTCTACGACGGGTTCAGCTTCCTGGCCATGGTCTGGCTCGAGGCGCTCGGCTTCTGCGGCAGGGGCGAGTCGGGCCCGTTCGTCGAGGGCGGTGCCCGCATCGCTCTCGACGGCGAGCTGCCGCTCAACACCCACGGCGGCCAGCTCTCCGCCGGGCGTCTCCACGGGTTCGGCTTCATCCACGAGGCCTGCCTGCAGCTGCGCGGCGATGCGGGCGAGCGCCAGGTGGCCGATCCCGAGGTGGCCGCGGTCGGCAACGGCGGAGGACCCATCGCCGGTGCGCTGCTGCTCACCCGCGAAGGATGAGCAGCGTGGGGTCGAGCGAGCACCTCGGTCTGGGGTCATGAGCGACCGGGCCGTTCCGCCCGACCCACTCGAGATCGTCGAGTGGATCCGCGGCACCTGGTCGCCGGACCTGACCGTGGGTGAGTGGTGGGGGCTCCTGGCGAGGGCCGGGTGGGCGATGCCGACCTGGCCCGCCGGCCTCGGGGGCCGAGCGATGTCGTCGGCCTCGGCCCGCGCCGTCGGTCGGGCCCTCGCCGAGGCCGGCGTGATCGGACCCCCGTCCGGGGTCGGCCAGACCATGGGCGGGCCCACCGTGCTCGCCCACGGCACCGACGAGCAGCGTGCCGTACTGGTGCCACCGCTGGCCGATGGCCGCGAGTCGTGGTGCCAGCTGTTCTCCGAACCTTCCGCCGGGTCCGACCTGGCCGGGCTGCGCACCTCGGCGGTCCTCGACGGCGACGAATGGGTCGTCAACGGTCAGAAGGTCTGGAACTCGGGGGCCCACCTCTCCGAACGGGGGCTGCTCCTGGCCCGCACCGATCCGGCGGTCCCCAAGCACGAGGGCATCAGCTACTTCGTGGTCGACATGCTCCAGCCCGGCGTCGAGGTCCGACCACTGCGGCAGATGAACGGAGCCACCGAGTTCTGCGAGGTCTTCCTGACCGACGCTCGGGTCCGCGTCGACCGGATGATCGGCGAGCCGGGGACCGGCTGGCGGGTCGCCCAGACGACGCTCGCCTTCGAACGCCAAGGCGTCTCGGCCGGCGCGGCCCGCGCCGCCGGTGCCTTCCCCGGCAGCCTCGCGGGCCAGCTCGACCGGACCGTCGGCGCGGTGCTGGCCGAGGCCGCCCGATCCACGAAGCGCGAGGTGACCGGCTTCGTGGTGAACACCCGCGCCCTGCGTTCGCTGGCCGAGGCCGGTGGCCGGCGCGGCGACGCGGTGGCCCGCCAGGGGCTCGCTCGTTTCCGGGCGATGACGGAGGTCAACCGCTACAACGGGCTGCGCAGCCGGGCGGCGTCACGATCGCGTGGCCCCGGCCCCGAAGCGTCGGTGGGGAAGCTGGCCATGTCCGAGATCGCCCGAACCTCGCGCGACCTGGCGTTCGGTCTCATGGGTGCCGACGCCATGCTGGCGGGACCGGACGCACCGGGCGGGGGCGCCTACCACGAGGTGGCTCTGGCCACGTTCGGTGCCAGCCTCGGCGGCGGTACCGACGAGATCCAGCGCAACGTGATCGGCGAGCGCACCCTGGGCCTTCCCCGCGAGCCGCAGCCGGATCGGGGAATCGCCTTCCGGGACCTCCCCGTCGGCCCGTCCGGGCGATCCGGGTCGATCCATCACGAGGAGGACGGCTGATGGCCGAGCGTGGTGCCCGCAGCATCCGGATGTCGGACGACGAGGCCTGGTCCTTCGTCACCGACGCCCACACCGGGATCCTGACGACCCTTCGTCGCGACGGCCAGCCGATCGCGCTGCCCATCTGGTTCGCCGTGGTCGACCGCCGCATCTACCTGTCGACCCGGGGAAAGAAGCTGCTCAGGGTCCGTCACGATCCGCGCTGTTCCTTCCTCGTCGAGACGGGCGAGCGCTGGGCCGAGCTCGAAGCGGTCCATTTCAGCTGCACCGGTCGTGTGCTCGACGACCTCCCCGATGAGCTGCGAGAGCGCGTCGGCGCCGAGATGCATCGCAAGTACGACGCGTTCCGGACCTCGACGCGGGCCATGCCCACCGCGACCAGAGCCGCCTACGACCCCGCCGCCGGGGCGATGATCGAGCTCACGGTCCACGGCCGGATCCTCACCTGGGACAACCGACGTCTCGGCCTGAGCTGACCCGCGCCTCTCGCCGCCCGGGTCAGATCCTGCGGTCGGTGTCCTCCCAGTAGCGCTCGCGGAGCAGCCGCTTCTGCAGCTTGCCGCTCGCCAGTCGGGGCAGTGCAGCGACGAAGTCGATCCGGCGGGGGAGCTTGAAGCGGGCGAGCCGGGTGGCGCAGTGGGCGAGGATCGCCTCGGCAGTGGCCGCGCCCGCAGCCGTGCCCTCGGCCGGTTCGACGATGGCGAGGACGGCCTCCCCCCATTCGTCGTCCGGGATCCCGATCACGGCGGCGTCGCCGACCAGGGAACTCTCCAGGAGCACGCTCTCGATCTCGGCCGGGTAGATGTTCACGCCCCCCGAGATGATCATGTCGACGGCTCGATCGCGCAGGAAGAGATACCCGTCGTCGTCGACGTAGCCCACGTCGCCGAGCGTCACCCACGAGCCGCGTCGCATGCCGCGGGTCTTGTCGGGGTCCTTGTAGTACTCCGCGGCGGGGGCATTGGCGTTCTCGACCCAGATCTGCCCGACCTCGCCACGGGGGAGCTCCCGCCCGTCGTCATCGAGGATGTGGAGCGTGATGCCGTGGATGGCGCGTCCCACGGTGCCGGGCTTCTCGAGCCAACGGCGCGGTGTGGCGATGGTGGCCACCGATTCGGTGCCCCCATAGGTCTCGTAGACGACCGGACCGAGCCACTCCATCAACTCGGCCTTCACCGGCTGCGGACAAGGCGCACCGGTGTGCATCACGCTCTCGAGGCTCGACAGGTCGTAGCGGCCACGGACGTCCGCAGGGAGGGCGAGGAGTCGGTGGAACATGGTCGGCACCATCTGCGTGCTGGTGACCCGATGGCGCTCGATCATGCTCAGGCAGACCTCGGGGTCCCAACGCTCCATCAGCACGAGCGTGTTCCCCGCGTGCAGGGCAGCGGTCGCCGACGCCGAGGGCCCCGCGTGGTAAAGGGGACCGCAGACCAGATGGACACCGGGCCCCGGGGTCATCCCGAAGCCCTGGCAGTACACGCCGGCGGCTGTGCCGTACACCTCGTTGGCCTCGCCGTCGGGAAGGCGGCGCCTCACGCCCTTCGGACGCCCCGTGGTGCCCGACGTGTACATCATCGTCGTCCCCGCACCGAGGCCGGCCGGCAACCGCTCCGCGGTCCGGCCGAGCTCGAGCAGCGCAGCGAGGGGCCTGAAGCCTTCCGCCTCGGGGTCCGCGAAGCGGTGGTCCGGATCGACGTCGCCCGCGGCGACGGCGGCCGCACAGAGATCGGCGAGGGCTGCGTCGACCACCAGTGCCGCCGCGTCGCAGTCGCCCAGGATGTCGGCCACCTCGGAGGGGGCGAGATGGGTGTTGATCGGGATCATGTAGAGGCCGGCCGACATGGCGGCCAGATGGCAGGCGAAGAAGGTGGCCCGGTTGGGTACCACCACGGCGAGGCCGTCGCCGCGCCGCAGACCGAGGGCCCAGAGCCCCCGGGCCATCGCGTCGCTCGTCGCCGCCATCTCGGCGAACGTGGTCGTCGTCCTGCTCTCGACCACGGCGGGACGTTCCGGGTGGGCGCCGGCGACCGCCCAGAAGCCCATGGGGATCTGTGGCTCGTTCATCGGGAGCGCCCGCGTCGCCCGCTCACATCGCCGATCGGGGGTCGGCGCCCGCGGGTGGTGCGTCCATGCCCCGCACGATGTTCTCCTGTGCGAACGAGGCGACGAGAGCCCCCGATTCGTCGAAGACGTGGGCTCGACCGTACGTGCGACCCCCACCCGCGTACGGGGACTCGAGCGCCATGAGCAGCCAATCACTGGCATCGAAGGCCTGATGGAACGTGAGGGCCTCGGAGATCACGCCGGTGGAGATGGTGCGGTGGGCCTGTTCCTGACCGATGCCGGCGTGGGGTCGCATGGCGGTGGCGATGAGATAGCCGTCGGTGGCCCACGACAGCACGGCCTGGCTGGTGGTGAGATCGAGCGAAGGCCCGGGCAGGCGGGTCCAGAGGAACAGCTCGGCCGGTCCGACGGGAGCGTCGGCGTGCAGCAGGTCGACGTCGTCGACGATGCGCGCCTCGGCCCCGGGATAGACGAGGTAGCCCGGCGCCGGCGCGCACTCGTCGGGACCCGCCACGTCGGGTCGGGTCGGGGCGTGGGTGATCAGGTCGGGTTCGGCCACGTCGAGCAGGGCGATGGCCTTCACGCAGTTCCGGTCGCCCTGGTGCACCGTCACCGACTGGCTGGCGAAGACCCGGCCCACGTGCACGGGGTCGACATCGATCTCGAGCGGTGCGCGGAAGCTGGCCGCCCGAGCGAAGACGGCCTGCAACGACTTGACCCGTTTGCCCGGGGTGCTCCTCGTCGCCGCCACGATCATCTGGGCCAGCATCTGCCCACCGAACACCACGTCACGGCTGCCGCCGTCGCCCTCGTGCGGGGCGACGTAGCGACCCTCGCCGGTCTCCTCCAACGTGAGCAGGTCGAGCTGGGTGTGGTCGGCGGCGGTCATCGGGGTCTCCCTGGTCGGATCGTCGAACCGGCGCGTGATCCGTGCCGATGGCTTCGACCGTCGTCCTGACCGGTCCGTCCGACAATCGCGAGCATCTGACGTTCATGTCAACTATGGTTCGGCGCCACAGCAGGTGAACCCAGGGGGGATTCGTTCATGCGCATCAGGAACCGTGTGCTTCTGGCACTCGTCGCCGTGCTCTTCGTCGCAGCCGCGTGCAGCAACGACGACGGCACGACCTCGTCCTCGCCGTCGACCGGTGGTTCGAGCGGTACCGCCGCCGGTGGCGACCGCGACACGTTCGTGCCGATCAGCGGGGTCCCCGGGGTCACCGACGACTCGATCAGCTACGCCATCATCGGCACGAAGGCCAACAACCCGCTCGGGACCTGCATCCTCGACTGCTACGAGGCGGGGGTGAAGGCCTACTTCGACTACCAGAACTCTGAGTTCGACGGCATCTACGGCCGCCAGCTCGAGGTCGGTGAGACCCTCGACGACGAGTTGGCCAACAACCAGGCCCGTTCGATCGAGGTCATCTCCGGTGGCAGCGAGTTCGGGGTCTTCGTGGCCACCCTCGTCGCCGCCGGCTACGGCGACCTCAACGACGCCGGTGTGCCCACCTACGGCTGGGGCATCCACGCCACCGAGGTCACCGGCCGCGACGCCATCTTCCCCAGCCAGGCGCCGGCCTGCGGCGACTGCACCACCCGGGCCGGTTCCTACCTGCTCCAGCAGTCGGGCAAGACCAAGGTGGCGACCCTCGGATACGGGGTGAGCGAGAACTCCAAGGTCTGCACCGGTGCTCGTCGAGACTCGTTCGAGATGTATGCCGACGTCACGGGCGCCGAGGTCGTGTACTTCAACGACGACCTCGCCTTCGGTCTGCCGAACGGCATCGGGCCCGAGGTCACGGCCATGAAGGACGCCGGTGTCGAGTTCGTCTCCACCTGCACGGACCTCAACGGCATGAAGACCCTCGCCCAGGAGCTCCAGCGCCAGGGCATGGACGACGTCATCCTCGATCACCCCAACACCTACGACCAGGCCTTCGTGACCGAGGCCGGTGACATCTTCGAGGGCGACTACGTGACGCCCGGCTTCCGTCCGTTCGAGGCCACCCAGAACGAGGCCCAGCAGAAGTTCGAGGAGTACATGGGGAAGAGCGGTCAGGAGTTGAGCGAGCTGGCCATGACCGGCTGGATCAACGCCACCGTGGCCGTCGAGGGACTCCTCGCCGCCGGTCCCGACTTCGACCGCCAGAGCGTCATCGACGCGACCAACACGCTGACGGCCGACACCGCCGGTGGCCTCCTGAACCCGATCGACTGGACGCGACAGCACGTCCCGCCGACCCAGGACGACCCCGCCGCCGGCTCCGAGTTCGAGTGCTTCGCTCCGGTGCAGGTCACCAACGGCGTGTTCGTCACGGTCGCCGACGCCGACACACCGTTCATCTGCTGGTCGAACGAGAACCGGGACTGGTCCGAGCCCGAGCAGATGACGTTCGACGAGTGATCCCGTCGCGTTGACCATTCGACGACGCTCGACCCAGTGGCGGTGACCGACACGTGATCTTCTCCTCCGGGGCCGAGGACTTCTTCCGGGCGCTCCTCCAGGGACTCCCGCCCGGTTCGGTCTACGCGCTCATCGCCCTCGGGTTCGTCCTGACCTACAAGACGTCCGGGGTGTTCAACCTGGCCTTCGGTGCCCAGGCCTACATGTCGGCGGCCCTGTACTTCAAGGCCCGCACCGACTGGGAGTGGCCCACACTCCCGGCTCTGATCGTGGCCGTCTTCGTTCTGGCGCCGCTGGTCGGGTTGATCCTCGAACGGCTGATCTTCCGACACCTGCGCACCGCCTCGGCCGTGTCCAAGCTGGTGGTGTCGATCGGTCTGACGGTCGCCATGCCGGCGCTGTTCGACCTGGTGTTCGGCTTCACCGCCGTGGCGGGGCAGACCCCCACCGGCATCGTGTCGGGCGGGGCCAGCGTCTTCTACGACCCGTTCGGCGTCTACCCGTTCAGCCGAGACGAGCTCGCTCAGCTCGTCGTCGCCGTGGGAGCCATGCTGGCGCTCGCCGCGCTGTTCAAGTTCACCGCCCTCGGGCTCCGCATGCGGGCCGTGGTCGAGAGCCCGCGCATGGCCGAGTTGAACCGGGTCGACGCCAACAAGGTGTCGGCGTTCTCCTGGGCGCTGTCGAGCTTCTTCGCCGGCCTCGCCGGTGTGCTCATCGCCCCCCGGTTCAACACCCTCGTCGCCCCCGACTTCTTCGGCCTCGTGGTCGTCGCCGTCGCCGCCGCCGCGGTCGGTCGCCTCGTCAGCCTGCCCCGAGCCCTCATCGGCGGCCTCGGGTTGGGCGTGTTCATCTCGCTGTTCAACACCTTCCTGCCCCAGTGGAGCGACACCCTCACCTTCCTGCAGCCCATCCAGGACAACATCACGCCGGCGGTGCCGTTCCTGTTGCTGTTCGCCATCTTCGTGTTCTGGCCGGCGATCCGGAAGGCCCCCGAAGCCTCCGACCCCATGGCCGGTGTCGACCCGCCGCCGCCCGTCGACGCCACCGTGGATCGGAGCCGCACCCTCACCATCGCCTCGCGCGTCTTCGGGGTCACGTTCCTCGTCGTCGTCTTCTCAGTGGTGTTCTTCCGCGCCGACCAGTTCTGGTTGTTCCTCGTCACGCAGGGCGTCGTGCTCGGCATGATCTTCTTGTCGATCACGGTCATCACCGGGTTCGCCGGACAGATCTCGCTGTGCCAGGGCGCCTTCGCGGCCATCGGCGGGTTCACCGTGTTCCAGATGGCCTCTCGCTACGACATGTCGGTGCTGCTGGCCGCAGTGATCGGGGCGTGCATCGCCGCCGTCGTCGGGGCGCTGCTGGCCTATCCCGTCCGTCGCCTCGGTGGCGTGTGGCTGGCCATCGCCACCCTGGCCTTCGCCTTCTTCTTCGATGCGGTCGTCGTGAAGTTCTCCTGGGTGGGCGGTGGCGGCACGTCACTGCTGCAGGGGACCCGCGTACCCCGACCCACGCTCGGTCCGTTCGACTTCAGCAACGACAAGACCTTCCTGGCCCTGTGCCTCATCGTGTTCACGGTCGTGGCCATCGTGGTGATCCAGCTGCGGGGCGGCACCTTCGGACGCACGCTGCGGGCCATCCAGGGCGGCGAGGTCGCGGCCGAGTCGATCGGCATCGCCAAGGCGCGAGCCGCATCATCGCCTTCGCCGTGTCGGCGTTCATCGCCGGCCTCGGCGGAGCCTTCCTCTCCATCGCCCAGAAGAACGTGAACTACGCCAACAACTTCGCCCCCGTCCCGGCGCTGTTCTGGCTCGTGCTGGTGGTCAGCCTCAGCTCGCGCACCGTCACCGGCGCCGCCCAGGCCGGCGGGGTGTTCATGCTCTTCGACGCCGTCATCTTGAAGGGCGCCTTCCTCGGCTGGATCCTCGGCGGTCAGAGCCGGATCCCCGGGCTCTTCCCGATCGAACCCCAGTGGCGCTTCGTCCTGTTCGGCTCACCGCGGTCCAGTACGCGAAGCACCCCGAAGGTGTCAGTACGGCACCCGCCGTCCCCGCCCGGGTCGACGCCTGGCTGGCCCGGCGGCGCGGCAGCCCGACGACGACAGGTCCGCCCGACGAGACGGGCGTGTCCGGTCCTGTCGACGCACCCGCACCGACCGGCGAACCCGTCGAGGCGCCGCGATGAGCGCGCTGCTCGAGGCCACCACGATCACCAAGTCGTTCTCCGGCATACGGCCCTCGACGGCGTCGACCTCCACGTGGCGGAAGGCGAGCGCGTCGGGCTGATCGGTCCGAACGGGGCGGGCAAGACCACGTTCTTCGACTGCCTCCTGGGCATCAACCCCCAGACGAGTGGCAGCTTCACCTTCGACGGGCGCGTCATCGACGGTCTCTCGGTGCACCGCCGGGCCAAGGCCGGCATCGGTCGGACCTTCCAGCGCATCGAGCTCTTCGCCGACACCACCGTGCGTGAGCACCTGTTGATCGCCGAGCGGGTGCGCAACGGAGCGGCTCGTTCTGGAAGGACATCATCGGTCGAGGTCGTCCCACGATCGAGGAGAAGAACGAGGCCGACGCCGTCCTCGAGCTGCTCGGGCTCTCCGACGTGGCCGACGACCAGATCGAGGCGCTCAGCCTGGGCAAGGGTCGCCTCGTCGAGGTCGGTCGAGCCCTGATGACCAAGCCGAAGCTGCTGTGCTCGACGAGCCCTCCTCGGGCCTCGATCACAGCGAGACGGCGGCGTTGGCCCAGACCCTGCGTGGGTCCAAGCCGAGCAGGGGTTCGCCATCCTTCTCGTGGAGCACGACGTCGAACTGGTGACCAGCTTCACCCAGCGCACGTTCGTCCTCGACTTCGGACGGACCATCGCCTCGGGCACGACGGCCGACGTGATGGTCGACCCGCGGGTACGCCACGCCTACCTCGGTGACCTGGAGTTGGAGACATGACGGTCGCGCCCATGCTGGAGCTCCGTGACGTCGAGGCCTCCTACGGTCCCTTCCGGGCGTTGTTCGGGGTCTCGCTCACCGTCGGCCGGGGCGAGGCCGTGGCCCTGCTCGGCGCCAACGGGATGGGCAAGACCACGGTGGCCCGTGTGGCCAGCGGCCTGCTCGCACCGACATCCGGCGCGGTGGAGGTCGAGGCCATCGACATGACGGGCCGACCCGCCCGTGACTCGCTCCGCATGGGCGTGGCCCGCGCCCCCGAGGGCCGCTCGGTCTTCGGCACGCTCACGGTCGAGGAGAACCTCACCCTGTCGTTCCGCGCCTGGCTCGGTCGGGGTGGGGTGGATCCGGCCCTCGACCCGGCCTACGAGCTCTTCCCCAAGCTCGGCGATCGCTCGGCAAGATCGCCGGCACGCTCTCGGGCGGGGAGCAGCGCATGCTGTCGCTCGCCCGTGTGATGGTCAGTCGCCGCCGTTGCTCGTGGCCGACGAGCTCTCGCTGGGTCTGGCGCCGATCGTCGTGAACGAGGTGTACGACGTGCTGGCCACGATCCGCGAAGCCGGCACCTCGCTGTTGATCATCAGCAGTCGCCCCGGCGCTGCGCCTGTGCAGCCGGGCGGTCCTTCTCGACCGTGGCGTCGTCACCTGGGAGGGCGACGCCGATGAGGCCGCCGACGTGGTGGCGAGCAGTCTCTTCGAAGGAGCGTGACGCCGATGGAGTTCATCCGTTCAGCCGGGAGTTCTTCGAGAACCCCGACGAGGTCTACCGCTGGTTCGCGACGAGGCGCCGGTGTACCACAACCCCGACATCGGCTTCTGGGCGGTGTCGCCTACCAGGACTGCGTCGAGGTGCACCGAGACGTCGCCGCGTTCACGTCCACGCACGGCCTGACCATCGACCAGCTGACCAGCACCGAGTTCGGCGAGATGACCGGCTTGATGAACTCGATGATCATGATGGATCCGCCCATGCACGATCGCATGCGCAAGCTCGTGAGCCGGGCCTTCACACGCTCCACATCGCCAACTGGGGACCTGTCGTCGACACGGTCGTTACCCGCTTCCTCGACGAGCTCGACGTCGCGACCGTTCGACGTGGTCGAGGACATCAGCGGTCCGTTCCCGGTCGAGGTCATCTGCGCCATCGTCAGGATCCCCGAGGCCGACCGCCAGCAGATCCGGCACTGGACCGACGCCACGCTCGAACGAGAGGTGGGCAACCCGTTCCCCACCGCAGCCGGCATCGAGGCCGCGATGGCCTCGTCCGCGTACGACGCCGCCCTCGTCGCCGACAAGCCCCAACATCCCGCCGACGACATGATCGGCCACCTGGTCGAGGCAGAGGTCGAACGCGAGGACGGCACGATGGATCATCTCGACGACCTCGAGATCGCCGGTTTCATCTCGCTGCTCGCCGCGGCCGGGAGCGAGACCGTGACCAAGCTCATCGGAAACGCCGCGTTGATCTTCGACGACAACCCGTCCGAGCTCGAACGGGTGAAGGCCGACCCCTCGTTGACCCCCGGGGCCATCGAGGAGCTGCTGCGCTATCGCCGCCCTCGCAGTACCAGGGCCGCTTCTGCACCCAGGACCGCACCTTCCACGACGTCACCATCCCCGCCGGCAGTCCGGTGCTGGTCGTCACCGGCGCCGCCACCCGCACCCCGTGCTTACGAAAATCCCGATCGCTTCGACATCGAGCGGCAGGGCCCGCTGGGCATCACCTTCGGGCACGGGATCCACTACTACATCGGGGCCCATCTGGCCCGTCTCGAGAGCGGGGTGGCCATCGACGAGATGTACCGTCGCTGGCCCGACCTGACCGTGGATCGCGACAACGTGCGGTGGGTGCAGATGTCCAACGTGGCCGGCCCGGCCAGCGTGCGTCGCCGCCTGAGCCCCTCGGGGGCCAC